>NZ_JANBVS010000091.1 GCF_024586915.1 Bradyrhizobium sp. SRS-191 | reverse complement strand
GTCGATGGTGCCGCCGATCTGGTCGATGTTGGTGCGCACCACGTCCATGCCGACGCCGCGGCCCGAGACCGAGGTGACGGCGGCCGCCGTCGAGAAGCCCGGCTCGAAGATGAACTTGTGGATCTGCGCTTCGGTCATCTTCTCGAGCTCGGCCTCGGTGACGAGACCGTTCGCGACAGCCTTGGCCTTGATGCGCTCGGTGTTGAGACCGCGGCCGTTGTCGGCGATGCAGATGATGATGTGGCCGCCTTCGTGATAGGCGGAGAGACGGATCGTGCCCTGGTCCGGCTTGTTGGCCGCGGCGCGCTCGGCCATCGTCTCCAGGCCGTGATCGGCGGAGTTGCGCACCATGTGGGTGAGCGGGTCCTTGATCAGGTCGAGCACCTGGCGGTCGAGCTCGGTGTCGGCGCCGTGCATCTCGAGCTCGATCTGCTTGCCGAGTTCGGTCGCGAGGTCGCGGACGATGCGCGGCAGCTTCTGCCAGGCATTGCCGATCGGCTGCATGCGCGTCTTCATGACGCCTTCCTGCA
>NZ_JANBVS010000090.1 GCF_024586915.1 Bradyrhizobium sp. SRS-191 | reverse complement strand
TTCAGTCTTTGTTTCAGGCTTGGCCTCGGCTTTCGCGGCCTCAGTCTTGGCGACAGCTGCCGGTGCAGCCGGCTTCGGCTCGGGCGCCTTCTCATGCGCCGGCGGGGTCTCGATCGCGGTCTCGCGGAAGGCGCGCTCCAGCTCATCGAGCGAGACTTCGCCCGGACGCAGCGGACGCTCCAGCGTCTGATCGATCAGGTTGCCGTGGGTCACCGCAGGCGCCGGCGGTGCTGCGGGAGCAGCGGGCACGAGCGGCGGCGCGGCCTCTCCGGCGGCCATCGCCGCCATGCCGCGCTCGACCATCGCCTCGAGCTCGCTGATCAGGTCGCGATCCTCGCCTTCCGGCTCGGCCTCGTTGGCCTCGAGCTGTCCGAGGATGTCCTTGATGCGGTCGATGGTGGTGAGGATCAGCGTCACGGCCTCGCCGGTCACCGGCATGCCGTCGCGGAATTTGCCCATCAGGGTTTCGGCGGCGTGCGCCAGCGCCTCGAGCCGCGGCAGGCCGAGGAAGCCGCAGGTCCCCTTGATCGTGTGC
>NZ_JANBVS010000089.1 GCF_024586915.1 Bradyrhizobium sp. SRS-191 | reverse complement strand
GTCGGCCTTGGCTGGCTCAGTCTTGGCAGGCTCAGTCTTGGCCGCAGGAGCCTTCGCCTCGGCAGGCTTCGGCTCGGGCGCCTTCTCGTGCGCCGGCGGGGTCTCGATAGCAGTCTCGCGGAAGGCGCGCTCCAGCTCGTCGAGCGAGACTTCGCCCGGACGCAGCGGACGCTCCAGCGTCTGATCGATCAGACTGCCCTGCGTCGCCGCGGGGGCGGGCGGCGGCGCGGCTGCAGCCGGAGCCGCAGGCACCGGCGGAGGCGCGGCTTCTCCGGCGGCCATCGCCGCCATGCCGCGCTCGACCATCGCTTCGAGCTCGCTGATGAGGTCGCGATCCTCGCCTTCGGGCTCAGCCTCATTGGCCTCGAGCTGTCCCAGGATGTCCTTGATGCGGTCGATGGTGGTGAGGATCAGAGTCACGGCCTCGCCGGTCACCGGCATGCCGTCGCGGAATTTGCCCATCAGGGTTTCGGCGGCGTGAGCCAGTGCCTCGAGCCGCGGCAGGCCGAGGAAGCCGCAGGTCCCCTTGATCGTGTGA
>NZ_JANBVS010000088.1 GCF_024586915.1 Bradyrhizobium sp. SRS-191 | reverse complement strand
GCGTGAGCAACCTGCTGTCGGCGATCCAGACCGCGACCGGCGTGACCGCGTCGATCACCGCGGGCGCGATCACCCTGACGCCGCCGGCGGCCGGATTGACGCTCTCGGGCAGCTCCGGCTTGTTGGGCAAGCTCGGGCTGAGTGCTGTCGGCGACGGCCTGTCGGGGCAGACACTGACGATCGGTGCCACGGGAGGGGGCACCGCCACGAGCATCACGTTCGGGCTAGGGACAGGACAGGTCAACTCGCTGAACGATCTCAACTCGAAGCTCGCAGCGAACAACCTCCAGGCCTCGATCGACTCCACCGGCAAGATCTCGATCACCACCACCAACGACGCGGCCTCGGCCACGATCGGTGCGATCAGTGGTTCGGCTGCCGGCTCCAGCCAGTCGTTCAACGGCCTGACGGCAGCGGCTCCCGTGGCTGACGCGACGGCGCAGACGCAGCGTGCGAACCTGGTCTCGCAGTACAACAACGTGCTGGCGCAGATCAATCTCACCGCTTCGGATGCCTCGTTCAACGGCGTCAACCTGCTGAACGGCGACACGCTGAAGCTGACGTTCAACGAGAACGGCAAGTCGACGCTGTCGATCACCGGTGTGACCTTCAACACCGGCGGTCTCGGCCT
>NZ_JANBVS010000087.1 GCF_024586915.1 Bradyrhizobium sp. SRS-191 | reverse complement strand
CGACAGGAAGTCCGGAATGCCCCAGCGCGCCGTCGGCCAGGCCGAGACGACGTCGTGGCTGAGCGCGACCAGCTTGCCGTCGGCGTCGAGGCCCGCCTTCACTTTCTGGTAGGTGAGCGGCCGCGAGTAGTCCATCGTCATGTCGTTCTCGCGGGAATAGATCACCTTGACCGGCTTGCCGACCGCTTTCGCCGCCTGCACCGCCGGTACCATCATATCGGCATCGAGCCTGCGGCCGAAGCCGCCGCCGAGCCAGGCCTGATGCATCACAACATATTTCGGATCGATCCCGGCGGCACCCGCCGCGATCGCGCCGGAGCGGGTCGCGAACTGGTTGCCGGAATAGATGTGCAGGATGTCGCCCTTGAACTCGGCCGTCGCGTTCATCGGCTCCATCGGCGCGTGGATGTTGATGCTGGTGGTGTACTCCGCCTCCAGCACCTTCGCCGCACCGGCGAGCGCCGCGTTGGCGTCGCCGTCCTTGACGAAGAACTGCCCGGCATCGTCCTGCGCCTGCAGCCGCATCGCTTCGGTGATGATGCTGTCGGTGCTGACATTCGCGTACGGGCCCTTGTCGTAGGAGATCTTCAGCGCATCCGCGGCCTTCTTGGCGTTGGCGAAGGTGGTCGCGACCGCAACCACCCAGCCCGAGGTCGAGCCGGTCTTGTCGTCGAGCGTCACCGCCTTGATGAAGCCGGGGACCTTCTTGGCCTCGCTGTCATCGACCGCCGTGACGGTGGCGCCGAAGCGCACCGGCGGGGTGACGACCTTGCCGTAGACCATGCCCGGCAGCATCGTATCGATGCCGTACTTCGCTGTGCCGTTGGTCTTGGCGGGGATGTCGAGCTGCGGCACCGACACGCCGATCATGGTGTACTGATCGGGCGTCTTCAGCGTCAGCGCCTTCAGCTCGTCGGGCGTGAAGCTCTTGGTGATCTTGCCGCTCTTGACGATCTCGGCATAGCTCATCTGCTTCTTCAACTTCGGATGCATCACGACGCCGTCGCGCACCGTGAGCTCCTTGGCGGGCACGCCCATGGAA
>NZ_JANBVS010000086.1 GCF_024586915.1 Bradyrhizobium sp. SRS-191 | reverse complement strand
GCGGTAGCCGCCGCGTCGGCCCTGGAGGGGAGAGCCCGTATGCCCCTTGGCACGAAACCGTGGGTGAGCCAGGTGCCTTCCCTCCACTCTTCACAACCCGAACAGTTGCAAGGTCACCCAGACCGGATGTGCAAGGAAGGGATCGGAAGATGGCACAGATTGTACGATCTGCCGGGATCGATGTCAGCAAGGAATGCCTTGACGTAGAGGTTTGGCCGGAGCGGAACGAGCCGTTGCAGGTGGCCCGTGATAAGGCAGGCTTCAAGGATCTCGTCGCATGGCTTCGAGACCGGCAAGTCACGCGGGTCGGCTTGGAGGCCTCGGGCGGGTATGAGCGCGAGGTCGTCGATGCGCTGGAAGCGGAGGGCTTCGAGGTTACGTTGCTCAATCCGCTGCGGGTGCGTCGCTTCGCGCAGGCCAAGGGCCGGCTTGCAAAGAACGACCGTGTCGACGCGTTGATCATCGCGCAGTTTACCGCGGTGATGATCGAAGCTCCTGCTCCGAAGCGACGACGCGAGCTGGATACGTTGAGCGAGCACCTGCTGTTCCGTCGCCATCTGCGCAAGGGCATCGACGACTGCACCAATCAGCTCGAGCATCTGCGGGATGCCAAGCTGCGCCGGAAGGTCGAGGCGCAACGCAAGAGGTTGCAGACCGAACTGACCGTTCATGACGCAAAGCTGGCCGAGCTCGTCGCCGAGCATGCCGACTGGAGCGAGCTGGCGCGGCGGATGCGTACGGTGCCAGGCGTCGGACCGGTGCTGGCGCATACGCTGATCGCGCTGTTGCCCGAACTCGGCAGGCTGTCGCGGCGGGCGATTGCCAGCCTGGTGGGGGTTGCCCCGTTCGACGATGACAGCGGCAAGAGAAGTGGCGAGCGCCACATCAAGGGAGGCCGCGAGGCCGTACGTGAGATCCTGTACATGGCGGCGCTGTCAGCCAAACGGTTCAATCCGGTGATCGCCGAGTTTGCGCAGCGACTGACAGGGAAAAAGCCCAAGGTCATCATCGTTGCCTGCATGCGCAAGCTCCTGGTGATCCTCAATGCCATGCTGCGCGATGGGTTGGACTGGCAGCA
>NZ_JANBVS010000085.1 GCF_024586915.1 Bradyrhizobium sp. SRS-191 | reverse complement strand
CGAACGGGCGGTTCTGACCAACCGCCCGTCGCTGGATCTGATCCCGATCGTGCTCAAAGGCCTTTGGAGCCTGTCAGGGAGCGTGGGACAGGTCCGGTTTCTTCCTTCAACCCGAACAGTTGCACGGGCTTCGAGCCCGCACCTTGCAAGGAAGGGAGCCGGATGATGGCACAGAATGATCTCGTTGTCGCGGGTGTCGATGTCGCCAAGGATAAGGTCGATGCTTGTACCCGGGCGCCTGGGTCCAAGCAGATGTTTGAAAGGACGAAGGAAGGCCAGCGCGACTTCGTGGCGTGGCTGCGCCGGCACGGCGTCACCATGGTCGTGATGGAGGCCAGCGGCGGCTACGAGCGGGAGTGGGCCAAGGTGACGCGAGCCGCCAAGATCGACGTTCGTATCGTTGATCCAAAGCGGGTGCGGAGCTTCGCTCAATCCGCCGGGCGCCTGGCCAAGAACGACCGTATCGATGCGGACACGATCGCCTGGTTCGCCGAGACCTTCAATGAAGCTGCTGTGCAAGCCTACGATGCCGCCCGGGAGAAGCTTCAGCAGATGGTCAATGCGCGCCAAGCGACGAAAGATATGCTGGTCAGACTGAAGAACCAGGGCGAGCATAAATTGCCTGTCGAAGTACAGCGTCTGCACACGCGCATCGCCAAGGCGATCAGCGCCGAACTGGCCGAGCTCGAGGCCGAGATATCCGCCTTGATCGAGAGCACGCCGCATTTTGCGGAGCTCGCCGAGATCATCGAAAGCGTTCCGGGCATCGGCCGCACGACGTGTGCCACGCTGATAGCAACCATGCCGGAGCTCGGTCAGACCAGCGACAAAGCCGTCGCGGCGCTGCTGGGTGTTGCGCCGTACGATGATGACAGTGGCCGGCGTCGCGGGGACCGGCACGTCAAGGGCGGCCGCCGCAGAACTCGCAACACATTCTACATGGCCTGCGTGGGCGCCGCGACGCGGTGCAATCCAGTCCTGAAGGTGTTCTACGAGCGCATGCTCGCCCAAGGCAAGTTGAAGAAGGTCGCGCTGACCGCCTGCATGCGCAAGCTGATCTGCATTCTCAACGTCATGGTCAAACGCCGCCAAAAGTGGAATCCGGCGCTTCACGTTGTGAACGGGGCGAGCGCCTCATAGCCGCTCGGTCCACGACCGAGCGCATGCCAAGCCAACAGACCAGCGAGCGGACGGGGTCAAGGCCGTCAGCCGCCGAAGGCGGTGGCGCGCCTTCGCGCCAGCCTT
>NZ_JANBVS010000084.1 GCF_024586915.1 Bradyrhizobium sp. SRS-191 | reverse complement strand
TTTGGGCTGGGGCGGGGCCGGTTCGGCGGTAACAGGGGCGGACTCGCGCGTCGCGGCGGCGCCTGTTGCCGAGAGCGCACAGGTCGCGGTTTTCGCTTGCGGGCGCGTTGCCAACCAACCGCCGTTCACCCACACTCCGCGCCCGTGTCAGACTTTTGGGGGGATCGATGCCGGCGTTTCGCTTTGGGAAGTCCGTTGTTGCTGCCGTCGCGGGGATTGCGCTCGCGGTCCTGATCCAGCCGGGGGCTGGTTTCGCCTACACGCCCGAGCAGCAGCAGGCCTGTACGCCGGACGCGATGCGGCTGTGCGGCGAGTTCGTCCCGAACGTCGATGCCATCACGGCCTGCATGATCCAGAAGAAGGCGCAGCTCTCGCCGCAATGCCGGGTGTTCTTCCGCGCGGGCGCGGAGCCGGGCCAGGCCCGCGCCGGCAAGCCGACCAGCATCGCGCCCCAGGTCGCCCGGAAGAGCTCCAAGCCCGCGCCGAAGGCGAAAAAGAAGAAGACCGAGGACGGCTAGGCGACCGTCGCCCTCGACACTCACTTCCGGTCAATCCCGAGCGCCCGATCTGCGCGTCCGCCCGCGGACAGCCTTCGGACTCGTTTTGTTCGCGCCTGATGTGCGCGGGCTTGCGGCAATTCCGCCGTTTGGGACGGTCAGGAGTCATCCGAGGTTTTGCGCGGGCAGGTTGCGTTGGCGTTTTTCGGCAGTTTGCCTGGAAATTGCGCGATTCAGCCTGCGTCCGACGATTTGCGGCGGATCGGTCTCGTCCGATCGGCGGGTGTGACTCAAAAGACAACTCGCCTTGTTATTTCGTGGCGGCTACACAACTCTCGATAAATTTTTCTTTCACGAATCAGCGCGGTGATTCATTTTCGCGACCTGGGGTCAATCTGGAGGCCAAGGGTATGAACGTTATTGTTTTCGCATCGCGTAAAGGCGGCTCGGGCAAGAGTACCCTGGCTGCACATCTCGCCGCGCAGATCAAGGCGAGCAAGCAGGTGATGCTCGTGGACGCGGATCCGCAGGGCTCGCTGACGCTGTGGCACAAGCTGCGCGGCACCAACGAGCCGCCGATCAAGGCCGCGGTGAATTCGGTCAGCGGCATCGTGTCCGCGGCCAAGCGCGACGGTTATGAATGGGTGTTGATCGACACGCCGCCGAATCTGTCGGCCGTGGTCGACGACGCGATCCGCAACGCCACGATGGTGATCATTCCGGCGCGGCCGGGCGTGTTCGACGTCAACGCGGTGCAGGAAACGATTCAGATGTGCCGCGCG
>NZ_JANBVS010000009.1 GCF_024586915.1 Bradyrhizobium sp. SRS-191 | reverse complement strand
CCCTCGGTCGACAAGAAGGGCCCGCTCGACTCGTTCACGGTCAACGGCGCCGACTTCTTCTACACCGTGCCCAACCACCATGTGCGCGCGATCAAGAACGAGCTCGCGCACAATGCGACGCCGTCCGGGCAGCTCCGCTCGGTGGCGCCGGGTTGGACGTTCTGGGCGGTGGAGAGCATGATCGACGAGATCGCGGCCGCCTCCGGCCAGGACCCGGCGCAGTTCCGCATCGCGTTGCTCGACGGCAAGGGCAAGAACGACGGCGGGGCGCAGCGGCTGCGCAACACGCTGCTCGCGGCGATGGGCCTGTCCGGCTACGGCGCGAAGAAGCTGCCGAAGGGCGAGGGCATGGGGGTGGCCTGCGTGTCGTCGCAGGAGCGCGCCACCGCGAGCTGGACGGCCTGCGTCGCCCATGTCGCGGTCGCCGACAACGGCGCGGTCACGGTGAAGAAGCTCACCGTGGCGACCGACGTCGGCACCCAGGTGCATCCCGACAATATCCGCGCCCAGGTCGAGGGCGCGGCGCTGTGGGGCCTGTCGCTGGCGATGTACGAGAAGGCGACGTTGAAGGACGGCGGCATCGAGCAGACCAACTTCGACAGCTACACGCCGCTGCGCATGAGCCAGGTGCCCGAGGTTGCGATCTCCGTCATCGCCAATGGCGAGAAGGCGACCGGCGTCGGCGAGCCCGCGGTGACCGTGGTCGCGCCGGCGCTCGGCAACGCCATCTACAATGCCTGCGGCGCAAGGCTGCGCTCGCTGCCGATTACCGCCGAGGCGGTGAAGGCGGCGATGAAGGCCTGACGCTCGCAACGACGCACGACATCGAGAACCGCCGGAGAACGTCTCCGGCGGTTTTCGTTTGCCTCCCGCAAGGGTCCCGCAATTTGAACGGTCATCTTAACCTCCCGCTTACCCGAAAGCAGACAGCTTGAATGATCGGATTAAGCCGCGTCGAACCCGTATCCCCGTAACGTGCGTGTGCAGCAAACCGCAGGGGCGAGCACGTATGAGCGCGACAGCCAAGCAGACCGTGACCCAGACAGCGACCAGGCGCCATCTCCTGCTCGCGTCCGATCGCGGTGATCAGAGCAGCGAGCTGGCGCGCATCCTGCGCTCGGTCGGCGATGTCGACCTGATGCCGACCACCGAAATTCCTGAGAACCCAGGCAACCGCTTTTCCGGCGTGATCGTCGACATCAACCTGCGTTCGCCCGAAAGCGTGCAGCGGGTCCGCAAGAAGCTGTCCGCGCGGGCCTATAGCGAGGTGCCGCGCCTGTTCGTTCTCGCCGAGGCGCTGCATCACGCCACCATGCAGGCCTGGGCGCTCGGCGCCACCGACACGATCGCGCGTCCGTTCAGCCCGGCGGACGTGCTGCAGCGGGTCCGCTCGGCTCTGCCGGCTGACGACGGCTATGACGAGAGCGATCGCGGCAAGCTGCTCAATCGCGGCGTCGAGGCCGCGCATGCTGTCATGGTCAAGATCTTCGAGAAGCTGCCCGCCGGCGTCGCGCTGACGATGGAGGACATCGTCGCCGCCGAGAACAAGATCCTGAAGGCGATCAAGCACTCCTCGCTGCGGGAATGGATGACCGTGGTCGGCTGCCACCACAATGACACCTACCGCCACTGCCTGTTCGTGACAGGCTTTGCCGTCGGCTTCTCGATGCATCTCGGCATGCGCGACGACGATCAGCGCCGATTGGTGCGCGCGTCGCTGCTGCACGATGTCGGCAAGGCCTTCATCCCCGTGGCGATCCTCGACAAGCAGGGCAAGCTGACGGCCGAGGAGATCGCGATCCTGCGCCAGCATCCGCGCCGCGGCTACGAGGCGCTGTGGCGGCAGGGCGGTTTCCCGCCGGAAATGCTCGACGTGATCCTGCATCACCACGAGTTCCTCGACGGTTCGGGCTATCCCGATGCGCTGCATAACGAGCAGATCAGCGACATCGTCCGTCTCACCACGATCGTCGACATCTATGCCGCGCTGATCGAGCGCCGCGCCTATCGCCCGGCGTTCACGCATTCCCGCGCGTTCCAGATCATGGAGAACATGGGTCCGAAGCTCGACCAGCAGCTGCTGCAGGCGTTCCGCCCGGTGGCGATGGGCGCGCATTAGCCAAAGGCGCGCCCCGGCCGCATCAATCGAGCAGCTTGCGCAACTCGGCCTTGGCGACCTTCTCCAAGGTCGAGCGTGGCATCTCGTCGACCAATCGCACCTCGCGCGGCACCTTGAAATCGGCGAGGCCTGCGCGGCAGGCGGCGAGCACCCGCTCCGGCAGGTCGTCGCGCTTGGCGCCGTTGTGCGGGATCACGAAGGCGACCGGCACCTCGTCGAGCATCGGATGCTTCTTGGCGACGACGGCGGTCTCGCGCACGCCGGGCACGGTGACGATCACCTGCTCGATCTCGGAGGCCGCGACGTTCTCGCCGCCGACTTTCAGCATGTCCTTGGTGCGATCGCCGAACTTGATGAAGCCGTTCGGCAGGCGCGTGACGCGATCGCCGGTGAGGAAGAAGCCGTCGGCATCGAAACTCGCCCGCGTCGCCTCCTCGTTGTAGAGATATTCGGCGAACAGCGACAGGCCGGGCACGCCCTTGATGGCGAGATTGCCGGTGGCGCCGACCTCGGTCGGCCGCCCGTCATCATCGGCGATGCGGATGGCGTATTCCGTCGCGGCGCGGCCGATCGACATCGGCGTGTTCGGCTGATCGACCTCGCCGATGATGCCGTGGGTGATGGTCTCCGTCATGCCCCACCAGCCGATGATCTTGATGCCGAATTTGGCAAAGATGGTCGGATCGGACACCGAGGTGCCCCACAGCCGGAACCTGTGATCCCTGGGCACCTCCTGATCGAGCAGCGCCTTCAGGCAGAACGGGATGGTCGAGGTCCAGGTGCAGCCATGCTCCAGCGCCACGTTCCAGAACCGGCTCGCTGAGAAGCGCGGCTGGATCACGCAAGTGGCGCCGACCCACAGCGTGGCCAGCATCGAATAGGCCAGCGCATTGGTGTGGAACAGCGGCAGATAGGTCTGGTGCACGTCGCCCTGGTGCAGGTCCTCATGCACGGCATTGACCTTGGCGCCCCACAACGCATTGGCGTGCGTCCACAGCACCGCCTTCGGTCGCGACGTCGTTCCTGACGTGTACTGCACGCTGCACGGCGCCAGCGGATCGGTGGCGCGAAGCGGCCGGTCGGCGCTGTCGGCAAACAGCGTCTCGAAGCGATCGCCCACGCCGACGGCTGTCGTTTCCGGCTGGCCCGGATCGTGCGAGATCACCGCCAGCCAGCGGATGCCGCGGCAATGCGCCGAGATCATCTCGGCATAGGCGGGCTGGGTGATCGCGGCAACCGCGCGGCAATGATCGGCGAAGTAGTTCATCTCGGCGGCGGCCGAGCGCGTGTTGGTGGTGACGGCGAGCGCGCCGAGCTCGACACAGGCGAACCACGCCAGCATCGCCTCGATGCAATTGTCGAGATGGATCAGGACCGCATCGCCCGGCTTGATGCCGCGCTTGACGAGACCGGCCGCGAGCGCGCCGACGCGATCGTGAAACTCGCCATAGCTCCAGCGCCGCGCCGGCGCGTCGAACGGGGCCCAGATCAGGAACGGATGATCGCGCCGGACCTCGCTGCGCAGCTTCAGCAGCCAGGGCACGTCCATGCCGTCGAACGGCGTCACCGTGCCGGGCGCGATCGTCAGTCCGTTCATCTTGGCTCCCACTGCTTGTTGTCCGCGGCCCGTCCCGGCCGCTTGGTTTCGGTCTTGTCCGATCGTTCTGCCATCCCCTGCCGCCGCGAGCAAATCAGGATTGAACCGGTTTTCTTTTGGCGGCGACCAATGGCGCGGCAAAACACGCCCGGAGGTTCGCATGCAGGCCCTGGCACGACCATGGCGGCTGCCCGATGCCCGCCATTTCCAGATCGCGGCATTGGCCACGCTGCTGTCGATCAATTTCGCCGTGATCGATTTCGGCGCGCGGCCCGAAGCGAGCATCATCGCGGTCACGACCGCCTTGGTCATGCAAGTCATCTGTTGCCGCCTCACCGCAGCGCCACTCGATTTCAAGTCGCCGTTCATCACCGGCCTGTCGCTCAGCCTGCTGTTGCGGGCCGATGCGCTGTGGCTCTACGCAGCGGCGGCGGTCATCGCGATTGGATCGAAATTCGTGCTGCGCATCGACGGCAAGCACATCTTCAATCCCGCCGGCCTTGCGATCGTGGTGCTGCTGATCACGTCCCGCGGCGTGTGGATCTCGCCCGGCCAGTGGGGAACGGAAATCTGGTTCGCGAGCCTCGCCGGCTGCTTCGCGATCCTCGTGCTCAGCGCCTCGCGGCGGGCCGATATCGCCGTCTATTTCTTTGCCAGCCACGCCGCATTGTTGCTGTTGCGGGCAGCGTGGCTCGGCGATCCCCTCGCGATTCCGCTGCATCAGCTGCAGAGCGGCTCGCTGCTGATCTTCACCTTCTTCATGATCTCCGATCCGCGCACGACGCCGGACTCGCGCGCCGGCCGGCTGCTGTTCGCGATATCAGTTGCGGTGACCGCGCATTACCTGACCTTCGTGATGCAGATGCGCCCGGCGCTCTATGTCGCGTTGATCGCGCTGTCGCCGCTTACGCTGGTGCTCGACCGGCTGATTCCGGCTGTCCGCTTTTCCTGGCACTCGTCCGTTCCCAAAGGAGTATCGACATGACCTCTCGCCTCAGCAAGATGGCCCGCGCCTCCGTTGCGACTGCTGCGATCCTGTCCCAGGCGGCGATCGTGCCGGCCCAGGCCTTCTGCGGCTTCTATGTGGCGCAGGCCGATTCCAAGCTTTTCAACCAGTCCTCGAAGGTCGTGCTGGCGCGTGACGGCCAGCAGACGTCGATCACCATGGCCAGCGACTTCGAAGGCGACGTCAAGGAGTTTGCCGTCGTAGTTCCCGTCCCGACCTTCATCGAGCGCAAACAGATCGGCGTCGTCGAGCCGAACACGATCGATCACCTCGACAAATACACCGCGCCGCGGCTGGTGGAATATCATGACGAGGACCCGTGCAATCCGATCCAGTATCGCTCGCGTGGCGGGATTCCGATGCCGGCCGCCGTCGGCGTCATGCAGGAGCGCGACAAGATTCGATACGGCGTGACCGTCGAGGCCAGCTACGATGTCGCCGAATACGACGTGCTGATTCTCTCGGCGCAGGAGAGCGACGGCCTGACACGCTGGTTGACCGACAACAACTATCGCATCCCGCAAGGGGCGGAAGCCGTGCTCGGCAGCTACATCAAGCAGAGCATGCGCTTCTTCGTCGCGAAGGTGAATGTCGAGCGGATGAAGGGGCTCGGCAACGGGCAGCTCCGGCCGCTGCAGGTGCGCTATCAGAGCGCCAAGTTCATGGTGCCGCTGCGGCTGGGCACCGTCAACGCGAAGGGGCCGCAGGATCTGATCATCTATGCGCTGACCAGGAGCGGCCGCATCGAGGCGGCCAACTATCGCACCGTGAAGATTCCCTCCGATGTCGACGTTCCCTTGTACATCAAGAACGAGTTCGGCCCGTTCTACAAGGCGCTGTTCGAGCGCGCGGTGGCGCGGGAGAACATGCAGGCGGTGTTCGTCGAATACGCCTGGGATATGGGATGGTGTGATCCCTGCGCCGCCGATCCGTTGAGCAACAAGGAATTGGCGGAGCTCGGCGCGCGCTGGATCGGCAGCGACGACGCCACGGCTTTCCGCGCGACCCGCTGGGGCGGCGGCTCCGACGCCTACGTGACCCGGCTGCATGTGCGCTATGATGCGAAGTCATTCCCCGAGGACATCGTCTTCACCGAAACCAAGGACCGCAGCAACTTCCAGGGCCGCTACGTCCAGCACCATCCCTGGCGCGGCGAGGCGAAATGCGACGCCGTGAAGTCTTATCAGGAGAGCCTGTCGGCCCGGTTCACCAAGGAAGCGATCGATGTCGCCGCATTGACCGGCTGGCCGCGCAGCGAGATCGTCGCCAAGATGGCGCAGAGCGGCGAGACCGCCACGAAGTGACGCGGCTCAGTCCTGATAGGACGAGATCTCAATGAGGCTGCCGTCGGGATCGCGGCAATAGACCGAACGCAGGGTACCGCGGGCGCCCTGCCTGTTCACGGGGCCTTCCTCGATGGCGATGCCGAGCGCCTGCAGGTGCGCGACGACCTCGTCCGGCGTGCTGCTCGTCAGGAAGCAAAGGTCGTCGCTGCCAGCCATGACATGGTCGGCGGTGAACCAGTCGACCTTGTCTGCGTCCTTCGGTCGCACATTGATCTTCTGGTTGCCGAACAGCAGTGAGGTCCGCTTGGCCCGTCCCGGGCCAGGGTCGGACACCTGCAACGTCATGCCCAAGACCTTTTGGTACCAGTCGGTCGTGCGGTCGACGTCGGCGACGTTGATCACGAGGTGATCCAGCGCATCGATCTTGACCGGCATCAGCTCTCTCCTCCGATTGAGATATCGACCTCGCCGCGTCAGCGGCCTTCTGCTAGGATCCGTGCGGCGGTTCGTCAACGAACGCTCAACGATATATCCGAGGAAACGCATGATTTCACGTCGTACTGCGCTTGGTCTGATCGCCTCTGCCGTCCCCTCCGTCGCCGCCATTCGCACCGCGTCCGCAGCGGAGTATCCCGCCCGCCCGGTGCGTTTCGTGGTGGGCTATCCGCCGGGCGGCGCGACGGATATCCTCGCGCGCCTGATCGGCCAGCGGCTGTCCGAGACACTCGGCCAGCAGTTCATCGTCGAGAACAAGCCGGGCGCCGGCAACAATATCGGCACCGAGTCGGTCGTGAACGCGCAGGCCGACGGCTATACGCTGCTGCTGGTCAATCCGGCCAACTACATCAACGCCAGTCTCTACACCAATCTGAAGTTCAACTTCGTGCGCGACATCGCGCCGGTGGCGTCGTTCAACCGCGTGCCGAACGTGATGACCGTCAACGGCGACATCAAGGCCAAGACCGTCGCCGAGTTCATTGCCTATCTCAAGGAGAACCCGGGCAAGGTGAACATGGCGTCCTCCGGAAACGGAACGTCCGTGCATCTGTCCGGCGAGATGTTCATGGCCATGACCGGCACCAAGATGCAGCATGTGCCGTATCGTGGCGCCGCCCTGGCGATCACCGACATGCTCGGTGGCCAGGTCCAGGTGATCTTCGACAACATGCCTTCGATCATCCAGCACATCCGCTCCGGCTCGCTGCGGGCGCTGGGCGTCACCACCCAGGAGCGCTCGGCGCAATTGCCGGACGTGCAGGCGATCGCCGAGACCGTGCCGGGCTATGAGGCGAGCGCATTGTTCGGCATGGGTGCGCCGAAGAACACGCCGAAGGAGATCGTCGAGAAGCTCAACAAGCAGGTCAACACCATCCTCGCCGAGCCCGAGATCAAGAAGCGGCTGGTCGAACTGGGCGGTGACCCGCTGATCCAGACGCCGGAGCAGTTCGGCGCCCAGATCGCGGCGGAAACGGACAAGTGGAAGAAGGTCGTCGAGTTCGCCGGCCTGAAGCTGGATTGAGCGCAGGCGCTTTGGCAGCAACGGCGATGGCGTGCCCCGTCCGTGACACGTCATGGCCCTGCTTGGTGATCCGAACCGCCAATTCGTCGTTTTTTGACCATGCCAGTGTGATGCAATCTTCCCGCCAGAAGAGGAACAGATCATGCGCAAGGTTTTGATGATGGCGGCCGGCCTCGTCGGCGTTGCACTCGTCAGCGGCGTCAATGTCACGCCGGCCGCGGCCGGAGGCTACGATTATCCCTGGTGTGTGCAGGGCAGGGGTGTCGGCTACCCCGGTGACTGCTCCTATCAGACGTTCGAGCAATGCCGGGCCAGCGCCTCCGGACGCAACGCCGGCTGCGGCATCAACCCCCGCGTGGCCTTCGATTCAGCCCGGCGCGGCCCCTCGGTCTATGTCGACATGCCGCCGCCGCGGCGTGTCCATCGCTACAATTATTACTGAGCTCCCCCGCCTCCGAGGCCCGGCGCCTGCTGGTGCCTGGGTGGTACCGCGCGGCGCACGTCCTGAATCTCCTCTCCCGGAGACTTGCGTTCACTTTGCGCGCGTGTATACTTTGTATTGCAAAGTGAATCGCGCCCAGGCGGCGCCGGGTGAGACATGCGCGATCTCGACAAGGCGCTGGCCGACATCATCGCCATCCGCAGCCAGCTTGCGGCCGGCACGGCGTTCCGCGGCTACGGGCCGGCGACGATGGCGGCGACCGCGGCCGTCGCGCTCATGACGGCCTTGATCCAGCAATTCGTGCTGCCCGATCCCACCGGAGAGCCGCTCACCTTCCTGCTCGGCTGGGCAGCGGCAGCTTGCGTGTCGCTTGCGATGATCTGGATCGAGATGCGCGCGCGCTCGCGCCGGCATCATTCCGGCCTCGCCGACGCCATGATCCACCAGGCGGTCGAGCAATTCCTGCCGGCCGGCATTGCCGGCGTGCTGCTCGCAGTGCTGCTCTGGAAATTCGCGCCGGAGGCGCTCTGGATGCTGCCCGGCCTGTGGCAGATCCTGATGTCGCTCGGCGTGTTCGCCTCGGTGCGCTCGCTGCCGCGCACGGTCGCGTTGGCGGGCGCGTTCTACTTCCTGGCCGGGTTCGCGGTGCTGCTGCTCGGCAGCGTCACTCATCTGCTATCGCCCTGGACGATGGGGCTGCCATTCGCGGCCGGTCAGGCGCTGATGGCGGGCATTCTGTATTTCGCGACCGGAGACTCCGATGTCGAAGACTGACGGCAGCGCGCCGTTTTCCTATGACGGGCTCGACCGCGTCATCCATGAGAAGGCGCGGCTCGGCCTGCTCACCTCGCTGATGGCGCATCCCAAGGGCCTCGCCTTTGCCGATCTCAAGCAGCTGTGCGGCCTGACCGACGGCAACCTGTCGCGCCACCTCCAGGTGCTGCAGGAGGCCGGCCTGGTCGAGGTCACCAAGGGCTATGAAGGCAATCGCCCGCACACCAGCTGCCGCCTCACCAAGGCCGGACGCCGGCGGTTTCTCGACTATCTCGCCGTGCTGGAACGCCTGGTCCGCGACGCCGCGGCGGCAGCCGGCAAGGATCACGCGCCCGCATCGGCAGGTCTCATCCCCGGCCGCGCCTGATCGTCCCCTCGGATTTTTTTGACCTGGAGCTTTGCAATGCAAAGTAGTCTGCACCCGAAATCGCCTGCTGTGGTCGAAGGCCTGCATGTCGGCATCATCATGGACGGCAACGGCCGCTGGGCGACGCGGCAGGGCCTGTCGCGGCTGCGCGGGCACGAGGCCGGCGTCGAGGCGATCCGCCGCGTCGTCGAGGCCGCGCCTGATCTGGGCGTCGGCACGCTGACGCTCTATGCGTTCTCCAGCGACAATTGGCGGCGCCCGCGCGCCGAGGTCGCCGCCTTGATGGCGCTGTTGCGCGTCTATCTCGCCAGCGAGGTGGAATCGCTGGTGCGCAACGGCGTCCGTCTCACCGTGATCGGCCGCCGCGATCGCCTGCCGGGCGGCATCGCCGACGCCATCGGCCGCGCCGAAGCGGCAACGCGCGACGGCCGCGCCCTGCATCTGCGCATTGCCGTCGACTATTCGGCGCGTGATGCAATTCTCAATGCTGCCGCGAAGGCTGGCGGCGTCGACGGACTGACGCGCGAGCGGTTCTCCGATCTCGTCACCGGCGAGGCCGGCCTGCGCGACGTCGACCTGATCATTCGCACCTCTGGCGAGCAGCGCCTGTCGGACTTCCTGCTCTGGGAAGGCGCCTATGCCGAGTTGCACTTCACTCAGCGCATGTGGCCCGATTTTGATGCCGCCGATCTCGCCCAGGCATTGGCGTCGTTCCGTGGCCGCGAGCGCCGCTTCGGTGGCCTTGAGGCGGTGCCGCTCGCGCCGGCTGCAGCGTCCTGACCACGGCTCTCCCGCCGGCCGTCGAGCCACAATCTTTCCGCGCATCGAGGAATCATCTACCGCTTGCGTCACGAGCGCAGAGATCCCGTGATGAAGCACAAGCCGCATCGGCCCGCCGGCAAATCTCCGGTGAAACCCGGATCGTTGGGACAGAGCGATACGCCGGATGCGTTGTGCGCGGCGGCGTTCCGGCTGCTGCGCGCCGGCCAGTTGCCGCAGGCCGAGGACGCCTGCCGCCGCGCGCTGACGCTGGATGCCGCCTCGATCGATGCGCTGCAGGCCATGGGCCAGGTCTGCCTTGCGCTCAAGCGCGCCGACGATGCGATCGAATGGTTCGCGCGCGCGATCAGGCAGGATATCACCCGCGCGTCGTCCTTCGTGGGACTCGCCCAGGCGTTGCGGTTGGCGGGCCGCCTGGACGAAGCCATCAAGGCCTATGATCGCGCGCTGCAACTGCAGCCGGACTCGGCCGACAGCTGGGACGCTCTCGGTGAGCTGTTGCAGCTCACGGGCCGTCATGAAGAGGCCGCGCTCGCCTGCGATCGCCTGCTGCAGCTCGCACCCGATCACGTCCCGGCATGGTTTCGGCTCGGCGAGGTGCTGGAAGCTCAGGGCCGTCGCAACGAAGCCGCGCTGGCCTTCGATCAAGTGGTGAAGTTCAAGCCTGATCAAATCGAGGCCGCCAACAAGGCCGGCGCGGTGCATTTCGACGCGGGCCGCTACGATGAGGCGATCGCGCGCTTCGATCAGTCCTTGAAACAGCAGCCGGATCAGGCCGGCGTGCTCTGTCTCAAGGGCATCTCGCTGCGGCGTCTGCGCCGCTACGGCGAGGCGCAGGTGTCCGGTCAGCGCGCGCACGTGCTGGCGCCGCATGATCCTGATATCGCCAACAGTTATGGCTGCATCCTGCAGAATCTCGGCCGCCATGACGAGGCCGTTGCCGTGTTCGACAAGGCGATCGCGATCCGGCCGCAGACGGCCGAATTCTACAATCATCGTGGCACCTCGCTGGCCGAGCTGCATCGCTTCGACGAGGCCTTTGCGAGTTTCGACCGCGCGGTCGCGCTCAAGCCGGACCTCGCCGACGCGCATTGGAATGCCGCGCTGTTCCGGCTGCTCACCGGCGATTTCGCACAGGGATGGGCGGCGCGCGAGTGGGGCCGCAAATGCCGCGCGGTCGGCTTCGTCGAGCGCAGCTTCGACGCGCCGATGTGGCTCGCCGACGCGCCGCTCGCGGGCAAAACTATCCTGCTGCACAGTGACGAGGGATTGGGCGATACCATCCAGTTCGCGCGCTACGCGGTGATGGTCGCGGCCGAGGGCGCGCGCGTCGTGCTCGAGGTCGATGCTCCGCTGCAGCCGCTGTTGGCGGGCCTGGAGGGCGTCATGGAGTGCCTAGCTCGCGGCGTCGATCCGATCCCGGCGATCGACTATCACTGCCCGCTCTCGAGCCTGCCGCTCGCCTTTGCCACTTGCCTCAATACCATCCCCGCCTCGCCTTGCTATCTGCCGCGCCCGGCGGCGGAGCGCCTCGCACTTTGGGGACGGCGGCTTGGACCGCATCACTCCTTGCGCGTTGGCCTCGTCTGGTCCGGCAATCCCGTGCATCTCAACGACCACAACAGGTCGATGCCGCTGGCGATGCTGGCTCCGCTGCTAGACGTCGGCGCCCAGTTCGTCAGCCTGCAGAAGGACGCGCGGCCCGCGGACAAGGCTCTGCTCGCGGAACGCAACGAGATTCTCGATCTCACCGGCGACATCCGAGACTTCGTCGACACGGCGGCGCTGATCGACAATCTCGATCTCGTCATCACCGTCGACACCAGCGTGGCGCACCTTGCGGGCGCGCTCGGCAAGCCGACCTGGATCATGCTGCCCTATACGCCCGACTATCGCTGGCTGCTCGATCGTGAAGACAGCCCCTGGTATCCGAGCGTACGGCTGTTCCGTCAGGACGAGCGCCGCGACTACGGCGATGTCGTCGCCCGCGTGCGTGACGCGCTGGCGCGGCAGATCGAGGGCTTTGCGGCAAGCTAAGCCGTCCGTCAGTCCTCCCTGAGCCTGATCGAGATCTCGTGCACGCGCCGCGTCAGCTCGGCGACGCTGCGCCAGCCCGTCTTCTCTCGCGTCCGCTTGAGATGCGTGTAGACCGTGGTCACCTTGACGCCGCGATGCGCTGCGTATTCGACCGCAGTCATGCCCGTGCTGAGGGCGCAGGCGAGCTGAGCTTCGGCCCGGGTCAGCCCATGAAGATCCTGAAGCAGATGTGTCGCTGCGCTCTCCTGCAGCGGATCGTGCACGAGCATCATCACGACAGCCTCGGGAGCATCGGATCGTGGCCAGCCGTGGCGCAGTGCTCGCAGCGAAATCGTGCACGGCGGCAGTCCGCCGGGGCGGGGCGCCAGAAAGTCGATGGCTTCGTCGGCGAGCGTGAGACCGTCACGGCCGATCACGGCGCCGAACGCACGCGCATAGCGGCTGCGCAGATCGGACGCGCCGAAGTGAATGCCGCGCGCATCGATCCGGAACAGTCCGGTCTCGATGGCGATGGCCTGCAGGCTCGGATTGGCGTGAACGACCTCTCCCTTGGGATCTAGCAATGCGACGCCGTCCTTGAGGAGGTCGAGGACCTTGGTGCCGACGCCGTCGCCGTGAGCTGCGGCCATACTGCCTCTCATCCCATAGGCGCGCTGCAAATGCGGCGTCAGGCGTCGCATCAGCGCGATCTCGGACCTGTCGACATGCCCGCGCCGCGGCGACCGCTGCAGGGTGAAGGCGACGAGTCGCTGTGGTGATCGGTCCAGCACCACCGAGAGAAAATAACGGAGACCGGCGCGCGGCAGGAAATCCATGTAGAATGGATCACGCGTCATCGCGCTCTCATCCATGACTTGATAGTCCCATGACAGCTCGCCGCGCTGCTGGCGCAGGGCCACCGGCAGGCGCGGATTGCGGGGCGCGAAATGCGCGAGATAGTCGTCGCCCTCGGCCGACGCGACGCCGCTGCTGTGAAACATCACCGGCCGCCGGACGGCCGGGTCGATCACTTCGAAGGTCGCGCCTTCGGCTCCTATCAGGTTGCGGATCGATTCCAGCGCGGTGGGGATGCCGTCCACGTCCGCAAAGCCCTGATAGATGGCATCCAGCGCCTGAGTATAGCGTTCGCTCTCCACGGTCACCTCTCTGCGATCGCCCCGGGGCCGCCGATCTGAACTGTCAACACGGATCGGCAGACGATATTCCCCCTCATGGGTCGTCACGGAGACTGCGAGGTTCACGACGTGACCGCGATCGTGAGAGCCATCGCCTGGAGTTGCGCCTCAGGACGATGGGAACACGGGCTACTCCGCGATGGTCTCGCCCGAGCCGCCGAACTCGCTTGGAAAATCCTTCAGCTTCGGCAGGCCGTCGCGCATCGGCAGCACCGTTTCCGCGTAGTTCACGTGGACGGCCGGCTGGAATGGGAGATCGGGAAGGGTTGCCGCGAACACGTCGATCAGTCCGAGCGGCGGATGAGTGGTCATCAGATGGCCGCCGCATTTGCCGCAATATTGCCGCTGGCTGAGCGGCGTCTTCTGGAAGGTCGCCACGTGGTCGGCTCCGGACGTGACCTTCACCGCCTCCGGCTTCCACAGACTGAAGGCATTGACCGGTCCTCCGGACCACGACCGGCAGGATCGGCAATGACAATAGCCCATCGCCTCCGGTGCACCGGACACCTCGATTTCAACAGCGCCGCAAAAACATCGTCCAGAGAGTGTCATCATCGTCCTCATGGGTTTTGAAAGCGGCGGACGGCAACATTCCTGAGCGCTCCGCGTCTTGGTGTCCGGCGACCAATGCCGGGGCTGCCACGACCAGACGTGATCCAGTTCACATCCGAAGACCGCCGAGGAAGGCAGGTACCCTCATCAGAGGACGCCGGCCGCGAGCGGATGACGCTATCGAGTTCGCCGTCTGCGCGAAGCTCCAGGTGCCAGTTGTCAAAGTCTCGGGTGATTGCATGTCGGACCTCAACCCTCGCATCGTCGAATTCTCGACCGACCACATTCCGGAGCGGGAGCGCGCGGCGTTCTGGCGTGAGCATTACGGACGCGTCATGTTGCGCGTCGACTTCGAGCCCGCTCCCGACGTGCCGTTCAAGGCGCGCAATCGCGCGCTGACCTTGCCCGGCTTGCAGCTGCTCGATGCCTGGGCCACGTCGGCGCGCATCTCGCGATCGGGCCGCTATCTCGGCGATGGCGCTGACAATGTGATCCTTGCGATCAATCGCGAGGGCACGGCCTTCGTCGAAGGGGCAGGCCGGACGCGCGAGATGGGACGTGGCGAGGCGGTCCTGCTCAGCGGCGCCGATCCTTGCGCCTTTCACCGCGCAAGCAACGGTCACTCCTTCACGCTGCTGATGCCCCGCGTGATGATCGAAGCCGCCGACGTCAGCATCGACGACGCGGTCATGCGGCCGATCCCGGTCGATCAGGGCGCCGTGCAATTGCTCGATCATTATGCGAGCTGGCTGATGAGCAGCGGGGGCGCGCTCGATGCGCAGTTGCTCAATCTGTCGGTGCGCCACATCCAGGATCTCCTGGCACTGGCGATCGGGCCGGCAGCCGGTCTGGCCGAGACGATGCGCGCGCGGGGATTGCGGGCGGCGCGGCTCAAGCTCGCCAAGTCCTTCCTCGTTGCGAACAGCCAGCGCCGCGACATCTCCGTGGCGATGATCGCGACCAGGCTGAACGTCACGCCGCGCTACGTGCAACGGCTGTTCGAGACCGATGGCACCACGTTCTCCGCGTTCCTGTCCGGCGTGCGATTGGCGCATGCGCATCGCATGCTGTGCGACCCGGCTCACGCGCAGCTGGCGATCGCCAGCATCGCCTATGATGTCGGTTTCGGCGATCTCTCGCATTTCAATCGCTCGTTCCGCCGCCATTACGGACTGACGCCGCGGGAGGTGCGAGGCGATGGCGGCAACGGATTGCCGGGCCCCAGCCGCGCCGATGGAGGCGTGCGATGACCAGCAAGATGATCGCGCTCCGGATCCTCGACGGCATCTTCGTCGCGGGAACGGGTCTCCTCCTCCTGATCGTTGCCGGCCTTCCGGTCGATGGGATGCTTGCTCTGCTCGAGATGTCGCTGCGCGAATTCCAGGCATTCGCGCTGTTCGTGATCTTCAGCTGTCTGCTGCTGATCCATGCGATCGCGACGTCCGATTCTGCGCCGTAACCCGAACGTGATCACTGGCGATGGCGACGCAAGTGTCGCCGATTGAGCTGTGTCAACGGATTCCCGGGGGCCTGTGGCAAACGAAGCGCCTGCTTCAGTGAAGAAGGCTCTTTCGGAATGGATCCACAGGACACCCAGCTCGTCGGAGACGAACGGCCCGTTCAGCAGGTTCGCGCCGAATCCGCAGCGCTCGTTCCGGCGCCGGTGTTGCCTGTCCCCGCGGCGCATGAGCCGCGACCGGCGCGGCGTCGGTGGCCGCTTCTGCTGCTGCTCCTGATCGTCGGTGCGGCCGGAGGGGGCGGCTATGTGTGGTGGCAGCGTCTGCATCCGCCGCTGCCGCCCGGCATCAGCTTCAGCAACGGCCGTATCGAGGCGGACGAGATCGACATCGCGACCAAATATGCCGGCCGCGTCGCCGAGCTGCCTGCCGATATCGGCGATCTCGTCGAGGCCGGTCAGATCGTCGCCCGGATGGACAGCAAGGAGTTGCAGCAGTCGCTGTCGAAGGCCACTGCGCAGGCGGAACAGGCGCAGCATGTGGTCGATCAGGCGCGCGCCAATCTGGCGCAATTGCAGTCGCAGAAAACGCTGGCCGAGCAGGAGATGGAGCGCACCCGCAGCCTGCTGCAAAACGGCTGGACGACGCGCGAGCTCGCCGACCAGCGCCAGCAGGCGCTCGATGCCGCCGCCGCGGGCCTTGCCGGCGCACAGGCGCGGATCTCGGAGGCCGAGCGCGGGCTCGAAGCCGTTCGTCACGATGTCGCGCTCTACACGGTACAGATCGCCGACAACTCGCTGATCGCGCCGAAGGCGGGCCGCATCCAGTACCGGCTTGCCAATGTCGGCGAGGTCCTGGGCGCGGGCGGCAAGGTCTTCACCATGCTCGACATCGGCTATGTCTACATGGACGTGTTCTTGCCGACGGAGGAGGTTGGCAAGATCAAGGTCGGTAGCGACGCCCGCATCGTGCTCGATGCCTATCCTGATCGTCCCATTCCGGCCAAGGTGTCGTTCGTCGCGACCCAGGCGCAGTTCACGCCCAAGACGGTGGAGACTCGCAGCGAGCGTGACAAATTGATGTTCCGCATTCGCGTGCGCGTCGACCCGGATCGCCTGGCCGCCCACGCCGATGCCGTCAGGAGCGGGTTGCCCGGCGTCGCCTATGTCAGGTGGAATCCCGACATTGCATGGCCCGCCCGCCTGCAAGCTGCGCCATGAGCCCATCAGCGCCTCCGGTCGCGGTCGCGAGGCATCTGTCCCAACGCTATGGCGACGTCACCGCGCTCGACGACCTCTCGCTGGAAATTCCGAGCAGCTGCGTCGTCGGCCTGATCGGGCCGGACGGTGTCGGCAAGTCGTCGCTGCTGTCGATCCTGACCGGCGCCCGCGCCATCCAGAACGGGCAAGCGGTCGTGCTCGGTGCCGACATGTCCGACCGGCGCGCGCGCGAGCGGATCTGTCCGCGCATCGCCTACATGCCGCAGGGGCTCGGCCGGAATCTCTACCCGGATCTCAGCGTGCGCGAGAACATCGCCTTCTTCGCGCGCCTGTTCGGCCAAGCCCGCGCCGAGCGCGACTGGCGCATCAACGA
This sequence comes from Bradyrhizobium sp. SRS-191, assembly GCF_024586915.1. GTDB lineage: Bacteria > Pseudomonadota > Alphaproteobacteria > Rhizobiales > Xanthobacteraceae > Bradyrhizobium. The sequence continues at coordinate 302,645 of NZ_JANBVS010000009.1, read as the reverse complement.
GCTGATGCAGGCGACGGCGCTGTCCGATTTCGCCGACCGGCCAGCGAAAAAGCTCTCGGGCGGCATGAAGCAGAAGCTCGGCCTGTGCTGCTCGCTGATCCATGATCCGGATTTCCTCATCCTGGATGAGCCGACCACCGGCGTCGATCCGCTGTCGCGCCGGCAGTTCTGGGACCTGATCGATCGCTTGCGTGCGCGCAGCGCCACCGGCATGAGCGTCATCGTCGCCACCGCCTATATGGAGGAGGCTGCGCGTTTCGATTGGCTGATCGCCATGAACGATGGCCGCATTCTCGCGACCGGCACGCCGGCCGAACTCAAGGCGCGGACCGGGGCCGACACGATCGAGGACGCCTTCATTGCGCTCCTGCCTGCAGACGGCTCGCGCGATCACGGCCAGATGCCGGTCAAGTCCAAGCTCGACGGCAGCCATGAGACGGTCATCGTCGCCCGCGACCTGACCTGCCGCTTCGGCGACTTCACCGCCGTGGACGATGTGAGCTTCGAGATTCGCAAAGGCGAGATCTTCGGCTTCGTCGGCTCGAACGGTTGCGGCAAGACCACGACGATGAAGATGCTGACGGGCCTGCTGCCTCCGACGGCCGGCGAGGCGCTCATCTTCGGCCGCTCCATGGAGGCCGGCAACCACGAATCGCGCAGCCGCGTCGGCTACATGTCGCAGGCGTTCTCGCTGTATGGCGAGCTCACCGTGCGGCAGAATCTGGTGCTGCATGCCCGGCTGTTCCAGCTGCCGCGCGACGTCGCCGCGAAGCGGATTGCCGAACTGATCGACCGCTGTGACCTGGCCGAGCACGTCGACGGGCTCGCCGCCGATCTGCCGCTCGGCATCCGGCAGCGGCTGTCGCTCGCGGTGGCGATCGTCCACAAGCCCGATCTGCTCATCCTGGACGAGCCGACATCCGGCGTCGACCCGGTCGCGCGCAATCAGTTCTGGCGGCTGCTGATCGAGCTGTCGCGCCGGGACGGCATGACGATCTTCGTCTCGACCCACTTCATGAACGAGGCGGCGCGCTGCGATCGGCTGTCGCTGATGCATGAGGGCCGCGTGCTGGCGACCGATACGCCGGACGGGCTGATCCGCGCCAAGGGAGCGCAGACGCTCGAGCAGGCTTTCATCGCGTTCCTGGAACAGGACGCCGGCGTCGCCGATCCGCCGGTCACGCTGACCCAAGCGCAGTCCGCCGCGCATCCTCAGGCCGCGCCGAACCATGGCGGCGCCCGGAGCGGCTTCAGCCTGCGGCGGCTGCTGGCCTATACGATCCGGGAGGGGCTCGAGCTGATCCGCGACCCGATCCGGCTGATGTTCGCGCTGTTCGGGACGGCGTTCCTGATGATCGTGATCGGCTTCGGCATCTCGACCGACGTCAACAACCTCACCTTCGCCGCGCTCGATCGCGACCAGACGCCAGAGAGCCGCGCCTATCTCGCCGAGCTCCGCGGCTCGCGCTATTTCGTCGAGAAGCCGCCGCTGGCCGATTATGCCGAGCTGGAGCGGCGGATGAAAAGCGGGGACATCAAGGCTTCGATCGAGATCCCGCCGAACTTCGGCGTCGACATCAAGCGCGGGCGTCCGGCCTTCGTGTCGGCGTGGATCGACGGCGCGATGCCGTTCCGCGCCGAGACCATCCGCGGCTATCTCGAAGGCACGCATCAGCTCTATCTGTCCGACCCCGCCGTCAAGACGACGCGGCCGCAGGCCGCCTCGCCGGTCAGTGTCGAGATCAGGTTCAAATACAACCAGGCCTTCGACAGCATCTATGCAATGGCGCCGAGCACGATCGCGCTGCTGCTGGCGCTGTTTCCGGCGATCCTGATGGCGCTCGCGGTGGTCCGGGAAAAGGAGCTCGGCTCGATCACCAATCTCTACGTCACGCCGGTGACGCGGCTGGAATTCCTGGTCGGCAAGCAACTGCCCTATATCGCCGTCGCCCTGGTCAACTTCGCGCTGATGTACGTCATGGCGCTGACCCTGTTCCAGGTGCCCATGAAAGGCGACTTCCCGCCATTGCTGGTCGGCACCGTCGTCTATGTGATCACGACCACCGGCTTTGGCATGCTGATCTCGACCTTCTGCCGCACCCAGATCGCCGCGCTGTTCGGCACCGCGATCCTCACCGTGCTGCCGGCGACGCAGTTCTCGGGAATGCTGGTCCCGGTGTCGTCGCTGTCGGGCGTCGCCCGCCTGCTCGGCATGGGCTTCCCGATGACCTATTATCGCCCGATCACGGTCGGCACCTTCACCAAGGGGCTGGGCTTTGCTGATGTCTGGTTCGATATCCTGGTGCTGCTCGTCTTCATCCCGGTCCTGACCGGGGTCAGCCTCGCCATGCTGCCGAAGCAGGAGCGCTGAGCCATGATGCGCTCGCTCTCCAACATCTTCTGGCTCGGCACCAAGGAGCTGCGCAGCCTGTTCGGCGACCTCGTGCTGATCGGGCTCGTGGTTTATTCGTTCACGGTGGCGGTGATCAGCCAGGCGCAGAGCAATTCGCAGGAGCTGCACCGCGCCTCGATCGCCGTCGTCGACGAGGACAATTCCGAGCTGTCGCGCCGCATCGCGGCTGCGTTCCTCCCGCCCTATTTCCAGAAGCCCGTCTACATCAGCCAGCGTGAGGTGGAGCCGCTGATGAACGACGGCCGCTTCACCTTCGTGCTCGACATTCCGCCGAATTTCCAGCGCGACGTCCTCGCGCTCCGCAAGCCGTCGGTGCAGCTCAATGTCGACGCCACCGCGATGATCCAGGCCGGCATCGGTTCCGGCTATGCGCTTCAGATCATCACCACCGAGGTCGGCTGGTTCGTCGCCCGTTCGGAGGTGTCGGTGCAGGCGCCGGTCAATCTGGTGACGCGGATCGCCTTCAACCCCAACGTCACGACCGCCTGGTTCGAGGGCGTGATGGGCATCATCAACAGCGTCACCATGCTGGCGGTCATCCTGGCCGGCGCGGCGCTGGTGCGCGAGCGCGAGCATGGCACGATGGATCATCTGCTGGTGATGCCGCTGTCGCCGTTCGAGATTGCGATGTCGAAAATCTGGGCCAATGCGCTCGTGATCGCGGTCGCCGTCGCGGTGGCGCTCTATCTCGTCGTGAGATGGTACCTGCAGGTGCCGATCATGGGCTCGATCCCGCTGTTTCTCGGCGGCACCGTGCTCTATCTGTTTTTCGCCACCGCCGTCGGCCTGTTTCTCGGCACCATCGCGCGCTCGATGCCGCAGCTCGGGCTGCTCTATATCCTGGTCGCCGTGCCGATCAACATGCTCTCCGGCGGGATGACGCCGGTGGAGAGCCAGCCGGTCTGGCTTTCGACGATCATGAAGGCGTCGCCGTCGACGCATTTCGTGTCGTTCGCCCAGTCGATCCTCTATCGCGGCGCCGGCCTCGATGTCGTATGGCCGCAATTCGTGTCGGTCGCCGTCATCGCTGCGCTGGTGCTGTGGCTCACCCTGCGGCGGTTCCGGGCCGCGATCGCGGCGGCTTGAGCTCAGCAAAAAGGCCCCGGCGGAGCCGAGGCCTGTGCGCGCGGATGCCGTTGCGGCCGCGATCAGTAGCGGGCTGCGACCGGGCTGCCGAACTTGTAGTTCACGCCGATCCGAACGGTGTGGAACGAGAAGTCCTGAGACAGGTTTTCGCGATAATTGGAGCCGGGAGGAGCAAAGGTGCTGCCCGGGACATAGGCGGAGGTGTAGTTGATGCTGCCGAGATCGGTGTAGAGATATTCGGCCTTGACCGTCCAGTTTGGTGCGAACGCGTGCTCCACGCCCGCGCCGACGGTCCAGCCGACCTTCGTCTCGTTGGCGGAGCCGGTCTTGGCGTAGCCATTGCCGGAGGTCAGATCCCAGCTGCCCTTGACGTTGCCGACCGCAAGGCCGCCCGTGACATAGAACAGCGTGGTATCGACCGCGTAGCCCGCGCGGCCGCGAAGGGTCATGAACCAGTCGCTCCGGATGCTTTCGTTGAACGTCCGGGTGGTCGGCGCATTGGGGGCGGTATAGACGACGCGCTTGTTGATGTCCGAGCCGTTGATGTCGGCCTCGATGCCGAACACACCCGCGCCGCTTTGCCAGTTGTAGCCGGCCTGCAAGCCACCCAACACGCCGGCCGGATTCAGCCTGTTGTTGCTGATGCTGACGAACTGATTCTGGAAGGCGGCGCCTTCGACGGCCCAACTGCTGGTCTGGTCGAGAGTCGTGCCGAGGTTCGAGCGGCCCCAGCCGTAGCCGACGTTGCCGCCGAAGTAGCCGCCGGTCCAGTTGTAGATCGCCGCCGGCGGCGGAGCCTTGGTGTAGCGGGCCGGCAGATCTGCGGCGAGGGCGCTGAGCGAGCTCGCGAGCAGCAGCGAGACGGCGGAGGCAAGCATTTTCATGGTCACAATCCCTGATCAAATTCAGCAACGTTCTGACATGCTCCTCTCACACTCTGGGCCGCCCGGCTGTAGTCGAACTACAACACTCGTGTTCGGATGCGTCTGTGATCACGTCACTAAGTATCTGTGATTACGTCACTTTCGGAGCTCGGGCGCTTAACCCTAAGAATCCGTAAAGGGACCGCGTAGGCTTCCGGGCCGGTCGGCGGATCCATTCCTGGCGATGATGATCGAGACAATTCGATGCATTCTCTTAGGCAAGGATTTGCCAACCATTAGAACGCGCTGTGCCGGCTGCTAACGATTTCGCAAAGCGCGCCCGTGCACCTTCGGGGCGTCCTGAGGGGACGGAGAGGGGAGAGCAATCATGACGATGAATGGGGAAGCGGTTCTCGAAAACGTGCGGCGCTATCGTACCGTCGCGTCCTTGTACCGGCAGACTGCGGCATTTCGTCCCCATCAGCGCGACTCGTTGCTGGCGCAGGCCGCGGAATGGGAAAGCCGGGCGGTCGCCGAGCTCGAAGCCTATTTCGTCGCGCGCCAGGCGCCGTCGCAGCCACCGGCGAATCGGAACTATCACGCTCCCTCCTACGCGCCGTCGCCTTGGCAGTACGCTGCGGCATAATTCGACAAACAGCTCTTCGTCTCGTAGCGCGATCAGCGCCCGAGGTGATGCGACAATGGACCCTCTCGACGTGAGAGGAGCAGGGAAGACCAGGCGCCGACCGGCGCCTGCGGCCCCCGTGCGAGATAAATGCACGGGGCAGGAACCACAGGCTTGGCCGGACATCCCGGCCTTCCCTGCGCAACGGGCTACGGCTTATACGTGCTCTCCTCGGTGCACCGGCTTTCTGGCCACCGTTGCGCATCACGCTCACGCGTCAGCGCGGACACCGGCCTCGGGGTGTCAGGACCACACGACTTCACCGTCCGCCGCGAACCGTTCGTCGGCATCCCCCGAAGAGAATGCTGCGGTCGCCGCGGCCATCGCTCCCCGCCTCGCGTGTCGTGACGACCGCGATACGCCCTCTGCCCGAGGCGGTGTGAGGTCAGCAGACACCAGATTCCGAAAAAGCGAAAGCGGAATATTTTTGCGCCGGCATCTGGACAGAGGTCATCGCGTTGAGGCCGTGCGTGAAATCGGTTTTGAGCCGCACGCGTCAACGGTCGTCGATGGAGGCTGATTGAAGCGCCACCGCGTGTCACGCTGCCCGACGGGCGACTCATTGTCCTCCGGGGATCGCGACGCGCGGGTTGATCCAGTGCGTCGTCAAAAACCGATGTCGTCCCGGGCAAGCCGTGGCGCCGCGAAGCGACGTCATGGCGTTGACCCGGGACCCATAACCACAGGCGATCGTTGTGACGAAGAACGCCGCTCCAGCGTGCGCGACACGGACAGCGCGGCGTATGGATCCCGGATCTGCGCCCGACCGCGCTGTCGCGTGTTCGGACTTGTCCGGGATGACGGCGGAGGGGATGAGAGGCGGAGTGAGTTGATCCAGTGCGTCGTCAAAAACCGGTGTCGTCCCGGGCAAGCCTGACGTCGCAGAGCGACGTCGGGCGCCGACCCGGGACCCATAACCACAGGCGATCGTTGTGACGAAGAACGCCGCTCCAGCGTGCGCGACACTGATAGCACGGCGTATGGATCCCGGATCTGCGCCCGCCAACGCTGCGCGTTGCCGGACTTGTCCGGGCTGGCAGCCGAATAAGGGGCTACTCCGTCGTCATGCGCGCAGAGGCGAGCAGGCCTATCAGTGCGGTCAGCGCAGCGACACTCATCGCGTTGATCGCGACCAGCGAGGCGTAGTTGGCGTCGGCGACGCGCATCACGGGGGCGCCGAGCCGGGAATCGATCAGCAGATAGGACACGAACGGGAGCGCCAGCAGCGGCAGCGAGCGGATGCGTTCGTCGGGCCGGAACAGCAAGGCGCCGAGCAGGGCGCAGGGAATGAGAAACAACTCGACGCCGCTCTGCGCGCCGAACAGCTTGACGCAGAACACCGTGTTCAGCGTGCCGGCCAGCACCATCAGTGCGCGGCCGGCGAACGGATTGCGCCGCGCCAGCACCGGCACGCTGGCGAACAATGGCGTCGTCAGCAGCGTGAGCCAGGCCGGCCAGGCGGCGGTGCCGGCGATGGCGTGGAGATACAGCGGATAGAACGGCTGGTTGGAGACGATGACCAGCGCCACCTTGGCGGCGATGTCGGACTGGGGATCATCGGCTGACGCATAGGCCTGGACGGCGGCCAGCCAGCGCCCGAACATGTCACGCATTCAAGTCCCTCGATTCCGCAGGCGTTCGGACGCTGCATCCGTTCGCGAAACGTACGGATGCGCGGGCCGGATCATGCGATCGCCGCTCACGAGTTCAGCGCCGTCCGGAGCATGCGGGCGAGATCCGCGCTCTGATAGGGCTTGGTGAGGAGCAGCACGCCGGCGTCGAGCCGGCCATGATGCACGATTGCGTTCTCCGTGTAGCCGGATGTGTAGAGCACCTTCAGGGTCGGACGCCGCTTCAACGCTTCGATCGCGAGCTGACGTCCGTTCATGCCGCCGGGCATGATGATATCGGTGAACAGGAGATCGATGCGTGCGGGGCTGTCGATCAGTCCGAGGGCTTCATCGGCCTTGCTGGCTGCCAAGGTGGTGTAGCCGAGCCGCTTGATCTGGGCGATGACATATTCGCGCACCAGCGCATCGTCCTCGACGATCAGGATGGATTCGTCGCCGCGCTCCATCCCGGCGGTGTTGGCCTCCGCGAGCCGCATCTCCGCATCGACCGTGGCCTGCGGCAGGTACAGCTTCACCGAGGTGCCGTGGCCCGGCTCGCTGTAGATCTTGATGTGGCCGTTGGACTGCTTGACGAAGCCGTAGACCATGCTGAGCCCGAGGCCGACGCCCTTGCCGACGTCCTTGGTCGTGAAGAACGGCTCGAACACCTTGTCCAGCAGATGGGCCGGAATGCCGACGCCGGTGTCGCTGACCGCGATCATCACGTAGTTGCCGGGGATCACCTCCGGATTCATCCGCGCATAGGCGTTATCGAGCAGGACGTTCTTGGTCTCCAAGGTCAGCTTGCCGCCCTCAGGCATGGCGTCGCGCGCGTTCAGCGCGAGATTGAGAATCGCAGTCGAAAGCTGGCTGGGATCGATCATCGCCGGTGCGGAATCGTGCGCCAACATGGATTCGATCTCGATCTGCTCGCCGAGCGTCCGACGCAGCAGGCGCGCGGTGTCCACCACCATGCCGTTGATGTCGACGCTGCGCGGCTGCAGCGGCTGGCGCCGGGCGAAGGCCAGCAGATGCTTGGTCAGGTCGGCGCCGCGCGCCGCGGCCGAGTTGATCAGGCTGGTGATCTGCACCAGTTGCGGCCGGTCCTTCACCGCTTCCGCGAGGATCTCGATGGTGCCGGTGATCACCGTCAGGATGTTGTTGAAGTCATGCGCGACGCCGCCGGTGAGCTGGCCGATCGCCTCCATCTTCTGCGCCTGGCGGACCTGGGTCTCGGTCGCCTCGATCTCCTGGAAGCGCTTGACCATGGCCTCCGCGGTGCGCCGCTGCCGCGTCTCCTCCTCGAGCTGCGCATAGGCCTGCTTCAGCTCGGCGCGGGAGGGCATCGTGAGGACCCGCGGCAGCAGCAGCAGCAGCGCGGCGGCGATGCCGGCGGACATGAACGCCAGGAAGCCCTTGGTCGTCGCCTCCAGCACATAGGCCGGCACCCAGAGCGTCAGCACCTCGATCAGCCGCGTCAGCCCGCAGATCGACACCCACAGCGCGAACGCCCAGAAGATGTAGCTGAACTGAAAGTCGCGGCGTCGATAGACGATATAGCCGAGCACGAACGCGATCGTGAAGAACGCGAAGGAGATCAGGGTGTCGGAGATCGCATTCACCCAGATGAGTTCGGGCGACCACAGCAGGCACTCGCCATGCGGCGTGAGCTTCGACATGTCCGGTAATCCCCACAGCGTCTGGCCGGCGGACCGTGTTGTCCCCGCGATCCGGCCGGTTCCCTGAGCAGATCATTCAAATTTCCATTGAGCACACAAGCGTGCTGACTGGCGCGATGTAAAGATCGGTAGGTGCGCACCGCAGCTCTTGGGCTGACATCCCCATCATCGAAGTTCGCCAGTCGCTTGGGGATGAGGGGCCGCCGGTCCCGAGCCCGGCGACTTGACATCTTGTACCGATAGGTACAGGCTATACGAATTGGTACAACGGAGAGCCCAAATGAGCCTGCTAGCCCCACCCTTCACACCGCAGACCGCCATTCAGAAGGTGCGAATGGCCGAGGATGGCTGGAACAGCCGAAATCCCGAGCGGGTTTCGCTGGCCTACACACCCGATAGCCGCTGGCGAAATCGCGCCGAGTTCATCACCGGCCGAGCCGAGATCGTTGCCTTCCTCACCCGCAAATGGGTGAAGGAACTCGATTACCGCCTGATCAAGGAGCTCTGGGCGTTCACCGACAACCGTATCGCCGTGCGCTTCGCCTATGAGTGGCGCGATGACAGCGGCCACTGGTTCCGGTCTTACGGCAATGAGAACTGGGAATTCGACGCTGAGGGGCTGATGCAGCATCGCTATGCCTGCATCAATGACCTGCCGATCCGGGAGAGCGAGCGGAAATTCCACTGGCCGCAGGGGCGCCGTCCGGACGATCACCCCGGACTGACAGAATTGGGACTGTGAGTTCGCCGGTCTCCCGGCGCAAAACTTGGTGCGGCGGTCTCGGTTCACCTCCCCCCCATCGAGGCCCCATTGGGGAGAGGTGACCCCCTCCGGGACGCCGGTTACGTGACTTCTAGAGAGTGTGAGAGCGAGAGAGTCATGCGGACGCTCCATGAGCGCAACGACGTCATCCCCGTCATCGCCGAGGTCTTCCGCGAGCACGGCTTCGAGGGCACCTCGCTCAGCCGCATCACCGAGCGGACGGGCCTCGGCAAGGGCAGCCTGTATCACTTCTTTCCCGGAGGGAAGGATGAGATGGCGCGCGCCGTGCTGGCGCATGTCGACGACTGGTTCGAGCGCGAGATCTATGCGCCGTTGCGTGCCGACGTCCCTGACGTCGCGATTGCGCGGATGTGGCGTGGGGTCGATGACTACTTCCGCTCCGGACGGCGGGTTTGCCTCGTCGGCGCGTTTGCACTCGACGAGACGCGCGACCGCTTCGCGGCCGTGATCGCCAGCTACTTCACGCGCTGGATCGAGTCGCTGCGCGACGCGCTGGTGCGTGGCGGTTGGCCGGCGGCAGCGGCCGCTGATCGCGCCGAGGAGGTCGTGCTCGGCATCCAGGGGGCGCTGGTGCTGGCGCGCGCGACGGGCGATGAGGCCGTGTTCGGCCGCGCTTTGACGCGGTTCCAAGGGCGTCTGCAGCAACCACCTTCACTCTGACGGAACCGAACGTCGCCGCTGCCTGCGCAAGCGGCAGCGCGCGCTGAAAAATCGGCGCGCGGCGTCCGCGGAATCGTGGTTGTCTTGGCCAAAATTCCGACGGCAGCGACACAGGGAGGTCCGGCATGAATGGGCTCGGCGGTCTCAACAAATCCGACCACGGCGTGGTCATCGGCCTGGTGCAACTTCAGTTGCCGGTCGTCGTGACCAAAGAGGATCTTGCGCGGCAGACCGAGAAGATCGTCTGGATGGTCGGCAAGGCCCGGCGCAATCTCGGCACCATGGATCTCGTGGTCTTCCCGGAATATTCGCTGCACGGCCTGTCGATGGACACCAATCCGGAGATCATGTGCCGGCTCGACGGGCCGGAGGTCGCGGCCTTCAAGCAGGCCTGCATCGACAACAAGATCTGGGGCTGCTTCTCCATCATGGAGTACAACCCCGACGGCAATCCCTACAATTCCGGCCTGATCATCGACGATCATGGCGACATCAAGCTGTATTACCGCAAGCTGCATCCGTGGATTCCAGTCGAGCCGTGGGAGCCGGGCGATCTCGGCATCCCCGTGATCGAGGGACCGCGCGACGCCAAGATCGCGCTGATCATCTGCCATGACGGCATGTTCCCGGAGATGGCGCGGGAATGCGCCTACAAGGGCGCGGAGATCATGATCCGCACGGCCGGCTACACCGCGCCGATCCGCGACAGCTGGCGCTTCACCAACCAGGCGAACGCATTCCAGAACCTGATGGTCACGGCGAATGTCTGCATGTGCGGCTCCGACGGCTCGTTCGATTCGATGGGCGAGGGCATGATCGTGAATTTCGACGGCAGCATTCTCGCTCACGGCACCACCGGCCGCGCCGACGAGATCATCACGGCCGAGGTGCGGCCCGATCTCGTGCGCGAGGCGCGCCTCGGCTGGGGCGTCGAGAACAACATCTATCAGCTCTGGCATCGCGGCTACGTCGCGGTGAAGGGCGGCGCGATGGATTGCCCCTATACCTTCATGCACGACATGGTCGCGGGCACTTATCGCCTGCCGTGGGAGGATCAGGTCAAGATCACCGACGGCACCTCCTGCGGCTTTCCGGCGCCGACCCGCGTGTTCGGTAAGCTCGGCAAGGCGGCGGAGTAGGCGGCTGTCCGTGTGCGGGGCGCGCCAAGCTTGACAGATTGATCGCCGGCCAATTATTTTATGTTTAAAATAATTGGCAGACGGGTCTTGTCATGAGTGCATCGGCGAAGGTGATCCCCCGCGACTGGCTCGACTGGCCGTTCTTCGAGCCGCGGCACCGCGACCTGTGCACGCAGCTCGACCGCTTCGTCGGCTCGGGCGTGCTCGACGAATTCAACCACGGCGATGTCGATGCCGCCTGCCGCAAGATCGTGCGTGCGCTGGGCGCGGCCGGCCTGCTCGACAGCGCTGTCGTCGCGCCGGACGCGGATGCGTCGGCGATCGACTCGCGCGCGATCTGCCTGTCGCGTGAAACGTTGGGCTATGCCGACGGACTCGCCGACTTCGCCTTCGCGATGCAGGGACTAGGCTCCGGCGCTATTGCGCTCGGCGGCTCGCCCGAGCTGCGCGTGACCGTGCTGCCCAAGGTGCGCTCGGGTGAATGGCTCGCCGCCTTTGCGCTGTCGGAGAAGGAGGCGGGATCCGACGTCGCTGCGATGGCCTGCAGCGCGCGGCTGGACGGCGATGCTTACGTGCTCGACGGCGAGAAGACCTGGATCTCCAACGGCGGCATCGCCGATGTCTACACGCTGTTCGCCCGCACCGGCGAAGCGCCAGGCGCGCGCGGCATCTCCGCTTTCGTCGTGTACCCCGACGATCCCGGCTTCTCGGTCGCCGAACGCATCGAGGTGATCGCGCCGCATCCGCTGGCGACCTTGCGGCTGGAGAACTGCCGCATCCCGGCGAGCCGGCGGCTCGGCGCGCCCGGCGGCGGCTTCAAGCTCGCGATGCAGACGCTCGACATCTTCCGCGCCTCCGTCGCCGCCGCCGCGCTCGGCTTCGGCCGCCGCGCGCTCGACGAAGCGCGCGCGCATGCGCAGAGCCGCCAGATGTTCGGCGGTGCGCTGGCCGATCTGCAGATGACGCAGGCCGCGTTCGGCGAGATGGCGACCGACACCGACGCCGCCGCGCTGCTGACCTACCGCGCCGCCTGGCGCCGCGACGTCCAGAAGCTGCCGACCACCCGCGAGGCCGCCATGGCCAAGCTCACCGCCACCGAGACCGCGCAGCGCGTCATCGACCGCGCGCTGCAGATGTTCGGCGGCCGCGGTGTCCGCAAGGGCGAGATCGTCGAGAGCCTCTACCGCGAGATCCGCGCGCTGCGCATCTACGAAGGCGCGACCGAAGTGCAGAAGCTGATCGTCGCGCGCGAGTTTCTGAAGGCGCGGGCCGGGGTGGTGCGCGGCTGAGGCGTGCTGCGCGTCAGGCCCGCAGACGCAAGGGCGCCTGCCAGCCGGGATCTCCGTCGCACGCGGCCTCGCCCAACGTTACGCGGCGGCCTTGGTCGTCACGAAGCGGTTGGATTTCGATCTCGTCGAACGTGAAGCGGACAATCGGCTGCAATTCACCGACGAACGTTCTCGTTTGCCACGGCTTAGTGCTTCCGCGCGGCATCGGAAACGCGAAAGGGCGCGCGGGGATGCGGAGGAGAATGCGGCCATCCCACGATTCGTGATCAAGCAGCTCGGGCTGTCGGACCAGTCCGACATGGTCCAGATACGCATCGTATGCGTGTTGTTGCAGAGAGAGGGTCACCATGATGCCGGTAAAGTCGATGTCCCCACGCATTCGATCATCGTAGACCAAGGTCTCTTTCACATCCACGCTGCCGAGCGAGCTGCTGTCCTCGACAGATTGGATGAAGAAGAACCTCTCCCGACACCAGCTGTCGTAAGGGACCTTCTCTGGCCGGGGTGGACGATCCGATAAATCCTGGTTCTCGCCGTGGCAAAAGCCGATGTCGTCGATGTCGCCGTGAATGGGTTGGAAAAAGAGTCCTTCGGGGGGAAGCGACGTTCCGACGAGACGACCGACCACGACCAGGAACGAGCGTCCCTCGGCAGCGTTGGGCAGGACAAGTGGCGTCCTTGTCATCTTGTCCCCTCTTTGCAGGATTGTGGCGGGCCGGTCCGCCCCTCCTCGTGCGTGAGGAGGCCTGCGCGACGGGTCTGAGCGCAACGTGGCTCGATCGCCACCGCTCCAGGCCGAGACGGGCGAACTGGATGGATTCGGCACATCTTCATGCCGCCTTCTGGCCGCTGCGACAGCGGCAAGCGACTATCGGAATACTCGCGGGGGATGTCGAACATGCATTGGAGACAATGCGCCGTGGACCGGTACGCAGGCGAGGAGAAAAGCCGCAAGGCGTCCTAACCGCATGACAGGATCAAGCCCGGAACTGGCGCACCCGACACGATTCGAACGTGTGACCTTTGCCTTCGGAGGGCAACGCTCTATCCAGCTGAGCTACGGGTGCGTGCGGAGAACGGTGTAGCCGATTGGCCCGTGGTCGGCAACGCCCTTTGGGCGTTGCTTTCGCGACCACGTGACGGATCGTCCGGCGCCCGGAGGCTGCGCCCCGGCGCTGGCGGAGGATCCGCGCCCGCGGGTCGGCGTTACGCCGGCACGATGGTCTTGCCGATCGGCCACAGCGCCAGGCCGGCCAGCTTCAGGTGGGCCCAGGCGAAGGGCAGGCCAATGATGGTCACCGCCAGCGCAATCGCGGTCAGGAGGTGGCCGAGCGCCAGCCACCAGCCGGCCAGGACGAACCAGATGATGTTGCCGAGCAGGCCCAGCGGCCCGGTGCCGATATCCTCCATGCCGGTGACTTCCTCACGGCGCACGGCGCGCGAGCCGAACGGCAGCAGCGTATAGGCGGCGATGTTGAAGGCGGCCCTCGCCCAGGGCAGGCCGACGATCGTGATGGCCATGACCACCGCCGCCACCAGCCAGCCGAACGCCATATAGGCGCCGCCGAGCACGATCCAGAGGACGTTGAGGAGCAATGAGACGGGTTGCATGGGCCACCTTCCGGGTTCCGACGGCGCTTATATAGGTGGTCCTCGGCCGGAACAAAGGCGGCGCACCATAACGCCGCAGGCCGTTGCTGGGCGACGGTTGGCGCAAATTCATCGGTGTGATCGCGGTCGCGACCATGCGCGGCTGGCAGCGCGTGCTCATCGCGCCGGCCGATGATCACGCAAACGGAGCCTGCCGACCGACATCAGCCGGCGGCTTGCAGGTCCTCGGCGGTCGCCGCGTCCGGCGCGAACAGCTTGCGCAGCTCGGCGGCCGGCTTCGGCGCGCTGAACAGGTAGCCCTGCATCTCGGTGCAGCCGAGCTGGCGCAGCGCCGTCTGCTGCGCGCCGGTCTCGACACCCTCGGCGGTCGTCGTCATGTTGCTGGCGGCCGCGATGCTCACCACCGCCTGGACGATCGCCGACGAGCTTCCGGCGTCGATGTCGCTGACGAAGCAGCGGTCGATCTTGATCTTGTCGAATGGGAACCGCTTGAGATAGCTCAGCGACGAGTAGCCGGTGCCGAAATCGTCCAGCGCGATGCGCACGCCCATGTCGTGCAGCTGATGCAGGATGCTGAGCGCGACGTCGTCGTCGCTGATCAGCACCGCCTCGGTGATCTCGACCTCGAGCCGCTCCGGTGCGAGGCCGGCGGCCGAGAGCGCGCTCGCGATGCGTAGCGCCAAGGTCGGCGATTTCAGCTGCACCGGCGAGACGTTGACCGCGATGCGGATGTCGGCCGGCCAGCTCGCCGCCTCCGCGCAGGCGGTGCGCATCACCCAGTCGCCGATCTCGTTGATCAGCCCGGTGTCCTCGGCGAGCGGGATGAAGTCGAGCGGCGGCACCATGCCGCGCTCGGGATGGCGCCAGCGCAGCAGCGCCTCGCAGCCGGTCATGACGTTCTCGGTGAAGCCGAGCAGCGGCTGGTAATGCAGCTCGAACTGGCTTTCGGCGATGGCGCGGCGCAGATCCTGCTGCAGTTGCAGCCTGGCGCGCGCACTTTCGTCCATCGACGGTTCGAAGAAGCGGAACGTGTGGCGGCCGCCGGCCTTGGCGGCATACATCGCCAGGTCGGCATTCTTGGTCAGCTGATCACACTCCACGCCATCCTGCGGCGCCAGCGCGATGCCGATGCTGGCATCGGTCGACAGCTGATGGCCGAGGCAGCGATAGGGCTTGCGGATCGTCTCCAGAATTTCCCGCGCGGCGACCATGACTTCATCCTGGTCGGCCACCGTCGTCAGCAGCACGGCGAACTCGTCGCCGCCGAGCCGGGCGACCATGTCCTCCGGCCCGAGGCAGCTCTCGATGCGCCGCGCAATCGTCTTCAGGAGTTCGTCGCCGACATGATGGCCGAGCGAGTCGTTGATGCCCTTGAACTCGTCGACGTCGATGTAGAGCAGCGCGAAGAAGGTGCCGTGGCGCGCGCGCTCCAGCTCCTGATCGATGCGCTCGCGGAACAGCACGCGGTTCGGCAGCTCCGTCAGCGCATCGAAATGAGCAAGGTGGGCGATCTTCTCGTCGGCCAGGCGCCGCTCGGTGGTGTCCTCGATCACGTTGATCAGGTAGCGCGGCCGGTGCTGCTCGTCGGCGATGGCGATGCGCCGCGAGGTGATGTAGCGCGCGCCCAGCGCAGGGGTCTGCCAGGGGTGCTCGGCGAGGACCAGCCCGTCCGGCTGCTCCAGCGCGCGATCGTCGTCGGCGGTCACCTTTTCAGCCGTCGATCGCGGCAGCAGGTCGAACACCGTCCGGCCGACGATCTCGTCGCCCTGCAAGCCGAAGCCGCGCTCGGAGGAGCGGTTGACCAGCACGTAGCGGCGGTCGCGGACATCCTTGACCATGATGTGCGACGGGATGTGGTCGATGATCTCGCGCAGGAACCTATGATTGCGGTCGCGCTCCTGCTCCAGCCTGCGATGCTCGCTGATGTCCTCGATGGTCGTGACCCAGCCGCCGGATGACAGCGGCTTGTCGATGACGTTGAAGAAGCGGCCCGAGCTTGCCTCCGTGACCATCTGCGACGTGCCGCCGGCCGCCGCCCGATTGATGACATCTGCGCAGAAATCCGCATCGTTGCCGACGAAGGCGCCGCGCGCCTTGCAGTGCGCGACGACCTCGCGGAGGTGCAGGCCGGGCCGGATCACGTCGGTGGACAGGTCGAGCAGATCGATGAAGCGCTGGTTGAACATCACCACGCAGGCATTCGCGTCGAACGAGATCAACCCCTGCGTCATGTTGTCGAGCGCGGTCTCGACCCGCTGCTTCTCGTCCTCGAGTTGCTGTGTTGCGATCCGGTTCTGGCGCACGATCTGCCGGATCATCAGGCTGAACATGATGGCGATGACGAGGATGGCGAGCATCGCCGCCGCGACCAGCAGCACCATTTGCGAACGCCAATCGGCCAGCGCGTCGTCCACGGTCTTGGTCGCTGTCATGGTCAGCGGAAAGCGACCGACCTTGGCGCCGGCTGCGATCTTCTCGACGTCGTCGACGGGACTGGTGATCAGGCCGGTGTGGACGTTGCCGTCGGCCACCGTGCGGTGCAGGTTGCCGGTGGCGATCCTGCGTCCCATGACTGAGGCGACATGCGGATAGCGCGCCAGCACCGTGCCGTCGGCGTGGAACAAGGTAATCGCCGCGTGCTTGCCGAGGGCGATCGACGCCATGAATGTCTCATAGGCGCGCGGGTCGACGCGGCGCGTGAGCAGGCCCAGGAATTCGCCGTTGGCGCCGCTCAGGCGATGCGCGACGATCGTGGCCCAGCCGCCGGTGACGCGGCTCATCACCGGCGCGATGACGAAGCCGTCCGGCTGCGAGGACGACTTGAGGTCCTTGAAGTACGGGCGGTCGCTGACGTCGATGGAGGGCAGCGGATCGTTGGTCGACCAATTGACGAAATGGCCGTCGTCTCCGATCAACGTGAGATCGCCCATGTAGGACAGGCCGTTGACCTGCGACTGCAGCATCTCGCGGATGTCGGGCTGTGACATCCGCGCGCGGAACGCGTCGGGCGAGCTGATCGATCCCAGCTGCATGCGGCGGATCGCGTGCGACACTGCCGTCTCGGCGTCCTCGAATTGCTGGCCGAAATGCCGGCTCAGCAGCAGGACCGTGTTCTCGAGTTCACGCTCATTGTTGGCGATCGTGCGGGCGCGAAAGTCGTTCGCCGTCACGATCGTGCCGATGACGATGGCTGCGATCAGCAGCGCACCGCAGGCGATCAGCCACGGCACCGGCCCGCGCCAGAGGGACGTGCCAATCCGTTCCGGCTCGATTGCGCCGGCCCCCGACGTGTCTGCTGCGCCCTGCATGCCCTGATCGACCCGGAAGGAAATGACCTGTTGCAAGCAAGCTTGATAACAAGCCAGTGGTACCGGAGCGGTTAGGAAACGCGGTTAGCCCGGGCTTAAGGCGAGGATGAAACCTCGTCTCAAACGGCCGGTTCTCCATCGGAGTACCGCGGTTGCGCTGTCAGGACGGCCATGTTGCGCAAAGTTTTAATGGTAATTGCAGCCTAGCGTGATGAACCGGGCTTGCTGCGGAGACGGCCGACGACGCCGGTCGGGAAGAAGTAGACGCTGGCGATGAACAGCAGGCCCAGCCACAGCAGCCAGCGGTCGGGATGCAGCAGCCCCGGCAGCAGCGGGAGCCCGGCATCGGCTGCGGCGGTGGAGGCGATGCTCATCAGCGCCTGCAGGTAGTTCTGGGCGAGGATGAAGATGGCCGCGCCGATGATCGCGCCATAGATCGTGCCCATGCCGCCGATCACGACCATCAGCAGGATGTCGAGCATGATCGAGAATGACAGAGACGTGTCCGGCCCGGCGTAGCGCAGCCACAGCGCGTTCAGCATGCCGGCGCTCGCGGCGATCATGGCCGCGATGCAGTTGGCGTAGGTCAGGTGAAAGACGGTGCGGAAGCCAAGCGCCTCCGCGCGAAACCTGTTCTCGCGGATCGCCTGCAGCACGCGGCCGAACGGCGAGTTGACCACGCGCAGCAGCGCCAGGATCATCAGCGCGCAGGCGAAGAACACCAGGTAGTAGGTCAGGATGCGGCCATTGACCGTAAAGCCGAACCATTCCTTGCCGATGAACACGGTGCCGGGGCGCAGCAACTCGGGCAGCTGGAAGCTGCGGCCGTCCTCGCCGCCCGTCAACCATGAGAGCTGCGAGGCCAGCACCAGGAAGGCGGAGGCGACGGCGAGCGTGATCATGGCGAAGAAGATGGCCTCGACGCGTAGCGAGAACAGGCCGATGGCGAGCGCGAGCAGTAGCGCGAGCGGCAGTCCAGCCGCGACGGCCGCGGCGACCGAGGTCCAGTTGGGACCAAGGCCGTAGAGCGCGATCGCGATCGCGTAGGAGCCGATGCCGTAGAACATCGTGTGGGCGAACGACACCGAGCCGGTGTAGCCGAGCAGCAGGTCGTAGGAGGCGACCAGCGCTGCGAAGATGCAGATCTTGGCGGCGACGTTGAGCGCCTTGGCGCCGGGGAAGATGAAGGGCGTCGCCAGCAGCGCCAGCACGATGACGACGAGCAGGATCGACAGCGCGCGGCTGCGGGGCGGATCGCCGGACAGGATCATCATCGGCTGGTCACCGCATAGAGGCCGCGCGGCCGCCACATCAGAACGGCGACCATCAGCAGGATGTTGGAGACGAGGGCGAGCTTCGGCACCAGGAAGCCGCCGTAATTGGCGACCATCGCGACCAGGATCGCGCCGATGAAGCAGCCGGTGATCGAGCCGAGCCCGCCGATGATCACGACGATGAACACGAGCACGGTGAGCTCGTCGCCGATCGAGGCATGGACCTGTTCGCGATACAGCCCCCACATCACGCCGCCGAGTCCGGCGAGCGCCGAGCCTGTCATGAACACGCCGAGGAACAGCCGACGGATGCGGTAGCCGAGCGCCTCGACCATCTCGCGGTTTTCGACGCCGGCGCGGATCAGGAGGCCGATCTTGGTGCGGTTCAGCACCAGCTCGATGGCGATGAAGATCACGAGGCCGATGAGCAGCGCCAGCAGCCGGTATTTCGAGATCGCGACGTCGCCGAGGATGAAGGAGCCGCGGAATGCCGTGGGCAGCGGCAGCGGGATGATCTGCGGGCCGAACAGCGCATAGAGCGTCTGCTCGGCGACGATGAGGCCGCCGGTTGTCATCAGGATCTGCTTCAGATGCTGGCCATACACCGGCAGCACCAGCACGCGCTCGACAACGAGACCAAGTGCACCGGTCACGCCCATCGACAGCAGCGCCGCAGGAACGAGGACGGCGAGGTTGGTCAGCAGCGAATCGGCCTGCGCCCAACTCGCGAGCGGCAGCAGCACCAGGGTTGCGACATAGGCCCCGACGGCGATGAAGGCGCCGTGGCCGAAATTGAGCACGTCCATCAGCCCGAAGACGAGCGTCAGGCCGGAGGCCATGATGAAGATCATCATGCCCATCGCGAGGCTCGCCACGGTGAGCGTGACCCAGGAGCTCTCAGATCCGATCAATGGGATCATCAGGAGCGCCAGCACGACGGGGAGCAGCAGCGGCGCGATGTCGCGCTTCGGCTTCGGCAGCGCGTCGGTTGCGGCAATCTCGCTCATTGATGCGCCTCCAGGCTGAGGCCGAGCAGGCGCTCCTGCAGCGGCACGTCGGCGGCGAGCGCGGCCATCTCGCCGCGATGGACGATGGTGCCGTTGTCCATCACCAGCACCTGGTCGCCGAGCTCGCGCGCGGCGTGGAAGTTCTGCTCGACGAGGAGGATCGTTGCGCCACGGCGCTTGATCTCCTTGAGGCACTCGATCAGCGACATCACGATCGCCGGCGCCAGTCCCTTGGTCGGCTCGTCGATCAGGAGCAGCTTGCGGGGTTCGACGATCGCACGCGCGATGGACAGCATCTGCTTCTGTCCGCCGGAGAGACTGCCGGCGCGCGACAGCCAGAACTTTTTCAGGGCCGGGAAGAAGCCGAAGATCCAGGCGAGCTGGGCATCGTCGAGCGGGCCGTTGCGCGCCGCCAGCACCAGGTTCTCCTTGACGGTGAGATCGGAGAACACCGCCATGCTCTCGGGCACATAGCCGACGCCGCGCTGGGCGATATCTGGCGTCGCGAGCTTCTCGATCGACTCGCCGGCAAGCGAAATGCTGCCGCTCTTTGCCTGCCACAGCCCCATGATCGTGCGGAGCGTCGTGGTCTTGCCCGCGCCGTTCCGCCCAAGCAGCATCGTCGTCTGGCCCTCGGGCACCTCGAAGTCGACGCCCTGCAGGATGTGATAGCGGCCGATATAGGTCTCGACGCCCGACAGCTTCAGCAGCGTGCTCATGCCGCGCTCCGCGGCGAGACGCCGAGATAGGCCTCCTGCACGATCGGCGAGGCGATCACCTCCGTCGGCTTGCCGTCGGCGACGAGCTGGCCGTTATGCAGCACGATGATCCGATCGGCGAGCGAGCGCACCACGTCCATCTTGTGCTCGACGAGCAGAATGATCTTGCTCTTGTCCTGCTTGAGCCGGCCGATGAGATCGAGCACGACCGGCACCTCGTCGATGCTCATGCCGGCGGTCGGCTCGTCGAACATGAAGACCTTCGGCTCCAGCGCCATCATCAGCGCCACCTCGAGCTTGCGCTGGTCGCCATGCGACAGCGTCGTCGCCGTAACGCTGCGACGGCTGCCGAGCGCGACCTGATCGAGGATCGCATCCGCGCGTGCAATCAGGTCGCGCCGCGCCATCCACGGGCGGAGAAGGTCGTAATGTGTGCCGCTCTGTGCCTGCACGGCGAGGCGGACATTCTCCTCGACGCTGAGATTGGGGAACAGATTGGTCAGCTGGAACGCGCGTCCAAGTCCGGCGCGGGTGCGCAGCGGCGCGGAAAGCGAGGTGATGTCGCGGCCGTCAAACAAGATGGAGCCCGAAGAGGCGGACAATTGGCCGGAGATCAGGTTGAAATAGGTCGTCTTGCCGGCGCCGTTGGGGCCGACGATCGCGGTGAGCTCACCGGGCCGGAAGCTGCAACTGACGCTGTTGACTGCGACGTGGCCGCCGAAGCGGATGGTCAGGTCGCGGGTTTCGAGAGCAAGTGTCATGGCGTCAGCTGTAGGACTTCCAAAGTGGACGTGCCCGGCGCGAGGGCCGGGCACGAATGCAATCGTCAGCGCTTGTTGCGGATCGGGATCGCCATCTCGTCGATCTTGATCTCGCGCACCGGCTCGTTGACCGCCCAGGCGAGGTTCGGGTCGACCTTGACGCGGAAGTGATACATGCTTTGCAGCGCCTGGTGATCTTCCTTCCGGAAGATCATCTTGCCCTTCGGCGTATCGAACTCCATGCCCTCCATCGCCGTGATCAGCTTCTCGGTGTCGGTCGACTTCGCCTTGGTCACCGCGGTGACGACGGCCATGGCCGCGGAGAAGCCGCCTGCGGTGAAGAAGTCTGGCGGCGCGTTGAAGCGCTTCTGGTGCTCGGCCACCAGCCAGTCGTTCACAGGGTTCTTGGGGATGTCATAGTAGTAGTAGGTGGCGCCTTCCATGCCGGGCAGCCGCTTATAGGCGGCGAGGGCGGGAAGGATGTTGCCGCCGGTCGACAGCTCGATGCCGTAGCGCTTCGGATCCATGTCCTGCAGCTTGGTCAGCGGATCGCCGGCGCCGGCCCAGATCACCCAGATGATCTTCTTGCCCGGCTTGTCCTTCAGCGCATCGAACAGGCGCTGGCCGACGGCGGTGAAGTCGGTGGTGTTGGTGGGCACATATTCCTCGGCGCCCAGCGTGGCGCCGGTCTTGGCGAGCGCCTCCTTGAACGCGGCGACGCCGTCGCGGCCGAAGGCGTAGTCCTGCGCCAAGGTGGCGACCGTGACGCCGGGCTTGCCGATCGCGACCGCGTTGGAGATCGCGTCCTGCGAGGAATTGCGGCCGGTGCGGAAGATGTAGCGGTTCCACTTCTCGCCGGTGATCTGGTCGGCCACGGCGGGCTCGACGATCAGGATCTTCTTGTTCTCCTCGGCGACCGGCAGGTCGGCGAGCGCTGCGGCCGAGGATGTCGTGCCGATCGCGATGTCGGCGCCGTCATCCTGATAGGCTTCGGACAAAGCGGTCTTCGACAGGTCGGGCTTGCCCTGGTCGTCCTTGGTAATGATGACGATCTTGCGACCGTCGATCATGTTGGTGCCCTTGGTGGCATATTCGAAGCCGAGGCGGAGGCCCGCTTCGGTCTGCTTGGCATAGGCTTCGAGCGGGCCGGTCTTGCCGTAGATGAGAGCGATTTTCAGATCATCGGCCTGGGCGGCGGTGGCCAGCAGGGCTGCAGTCAGTGATGAAACAATGCCTTTGAAAATATGTGACGTTCTCACGAAGCCTTCCTTCCAGCTACCGGCGGCTGTTGTCTGCAACTGATAGTGTGCAGGCTTAGGCCGGGTCAAGGCGCTTTCGGCGGCAGTCTGGCTTCGCTCATACTTTGTGCTGACGGGCCCTCGTTCCGATCGATGTCAGCGGCGATAGCGGCTGCTGCGCGCATAGGCCTGGCGATTTTCCTGCACAGCGCGACTGGCGAGGCTCATGCGCGCTTCGCTTGCAAGCGGCGCCGCGGGCTTCAGCTCCTCGAGGAAGATCGGCCGCGAGAAGTAGTAGCCCTGCGCATAGCGGATCTTGGTCGCGGCCTGCAGATAAGCAAGCTCCTCGAACGACTCGATGCCTTCCGCGATCACGGTCATGCCGAGCGCTTCGCTCAGCGACTCGATCGCACGCAGGATGCCCTGACTGCGCGGCCGCTTGTGGATGTCCGTGATGAAGGAGCGGTCGATCTTGATCTCGTCGGCGGTGATGTCGGCGAGCGCCGACAGCGACGAATAGCCGATGCCGAAATCGTCGATCGAGATGCCGACGCCGATCTCGCGCAGCAGCGGCACGATCTCATCCTGAAAATGGCTGCGGGTCACGAAGGCGTCTTCGGTGACCTCGATCATGAAGCGCTTCGGAAACCCGGTCGCCGCGATCGCCCGCGCGAACGGCTGCATGAAGTCCGGGTTCGACGCCTGCTTGGCGGCGACGTTGATGCTGATCGTCGCGTCCTGGCCGAACGTGTCGTTGATCAGGTCGATCGACTTGACGATCTCGTCGAGCACCAGATGCGCCAGCTCGTCGATCAGGCCGAGCTCGACCGCGAGGTTGATGAAGGCGCCCGGCGCCTGGATCACGCCCTCATTGTCGCGCAGTCGCACCAAGGCCTCGATGCCCTTGATCTCCTCGGTGCGGATGTCGACCTTGGCCTGGAATGCGCAGCAGAAGCGCTTTTCGAGAATCGCGAGCCGCAGCGACTGCTCCACCTTCATGCGCGCCAGCGCCTCGTGCTCCATGGCGCTGGAGAAGAAGGCGAGCGTGCCCTTGCCGCTGTTCTTGACGCGATACATTGCGAGGTCGGCATTCTGCCGCAGCACGTCGTAGCTCGCACCGTGCTCGGGGAACAGGCTGACGCCGACGGAGGCGGAAGCGAACACCTCTGCGCCATCGATGAAGAACGGTGCGTTCAGGCGATCCAGCAGGGCGTGGAGGAATTCGGCGACCTCTTCGGCGCGCTCGATCGGATGCAGCAGCAGCAGGAATTCGTCGCCGCTGATGCGCGACAGCAGGTCGGATTCACGCAGGTCGCGGCTGATGCGCTTGGCCAGCTCGATCAGCAGCGCATCGCCGGTGGCGTGGCCGTAATAGTCGTTGATGTATTTGAAGTTGTCGAGATCGAGGAAGGCCAGCGCGAAACGTCCATCGACACGGCCGCGGCGAACGAGCGTGTCGGCGCGGTGCTCGACCACGCGGCGCATCGGCAGCCCGGTCAGCTCGTCATAATAGGCGGCGCGGAACAGCTGGTCCTCGAACTCCTTCTGCTCGCTGATATCGGCCGAGCTCGAGATCAGCACCTGCCGGTCGCCGATGCGCACCGGCCGATGGGCGGTCAGCAGCGTCTGCGCCCCGCGCTCGCCCGTGACCTTTTCCTCGGCGATCACGGTCCGCCCCCGGCCGAGGATCTCGCGACAGCTCGTCCGCCTGACATCGAGATGTGGCGCCGAGACGCCGTCGACGCTGTTGGCGGCGGCGCCGAGCTGAACGGCTGCGGTATCGTTAACGAGAAGAAAACGACCCTGCTCGTCCTGCACCGTGACGCCCGACGGCAGCTGGCCGAGGACGCTGCGCAGGAAGCGCAGCTCGGCCTCGGTCGCGCCCAGCCCGTCATTGGCGTCGGGGGAAAAGTTGAAACGGTCGCTGCTGTACATGCGCCGATTGTGCAAAGTTCCCGCTTCATTTTAGTTAAGCGGTACGTAGAAACACGGAATGCGCGAACCAAGTATCTGGGACGCCGCGCGTTTGTGCCGCGGCGTCATTAACGGATCCTCAATTCGGTGTGGCACCGTTGATCCGCGCCTGCTGCGAAAGTCGTAGGCCGAATTGGCCGCCTGACGGCCCCTCAGCTTGGCGGCACGCGGCACTGCATGGTGCAGTGAAGACCGGTTGCGAGAAACGTGGTCTCGGTGGTGCCGTCGAACGACGACAAGGCCGCCTTCAGCAGCTTGGTCCCGAAGCCGGGCTTGCCGATCGGACCGGGCGCCGGTCCCTCGGCCTCGTCCCAGGTCAGCTTGAGGCGGTCGCCCTGCATCGTCCATGACACCTGCAGGAAGCCGCGGGGCGAGGCGAAGGCGCCGTACTTGCCGGCGTTGGTGGCGAGCTCGTGGAAAATCAAAGCCAGGCTGACGGCGAGCTTGGCAGGAAGAAACAGCGGGTCGCCGCTGAGATCGAAGCGGACATGGCCGTAGGGCCCGAGCTCCGACGTCAAGAGATCCTTGAGATCGCAGCCCTGAGCGTCGGCGCGCGCGATCAGGTCGTCGGCGGTCGCGAGCGCGCGGATGCGCTGGTCGATGCGGCCCCAGACCTGCGGCTGGTCGTGCAGCACCTGATGCAGCACGGCGTGAATGGTCGAGGTCTTGTTCTTGAGCCGGTGATGCAGCTCGTCGACCAGCAGCTTGCGATACTGCTCCTCCTCGGTCAGCCGTCGCGCGATCTCGCGCTGCTTGCCGGCCAGAGAGCGATAATGATTGACGCCCCAGATCACCAGGCCTGCGACCGTCAGATACATCGTCATCAGCGCGAGCCGCGCGCCATCGGCCGGGCCGCCGCCGAAGTCGAGCGTCAGCCCGAGCGCTGCGCCGAGTATCGCCGTGGCGAGGCCGACGCCCGATCCGCCCATGGCGGTCGCGAAGAACACCGCCGGCATGTACGGCGTGAAGAACACGTCGGGCCGCAGATGCGCCATGCCGTAGCGGATCGCGGTCGCCGCGATCAGGCAGATCGCTGCAAACAGGCAGCTCCATGTCAGCGATGGCTGCTGCTCGCCCCGCCAGACCCGCTTGATGTCGTCGATGAGTCGCGTCATGGACTCCCATCAGCCTCAATCGCGCAACCAAATTAAGGCCGACGTGGCGGTAATTTGTCCAGCTGATGAAAGCCGCTTCGCTTATGCTGCAATCCCGATGCAACATGATGGTTCCATGACAGGAACTCGGCGGGCATCGTGGTCGGATGATTTGTAAACAATCAGCAAGAGGAGTGGGGGATGGGACGGTTGAACGGCAAGGTCGCGGTGATCACCGGCGCGACCAGCGGCATCGGCTTGCGCACGGCGGAGGTGTTCGTCGCGGAAGGCGCGACGGTGATTGCCGCGGGCCGGCGCAGCGCCGAGGGCGAGGCGCTGGCTGCTCGACTCGGTCCGAGCTGCATTTTCCGTCGGACGGATGTCACTGACGATGCGCAGATGCGTGCGCTGATCGATCTCGCGGCGGAGCGCTTCGGCCGGCTCGACTGCCTGTTCAACAATGCCGGCGGACCGGCGCAGACCGGCGGCATCGAGGGCCTCGATGCGGATCGTTTCGACCAGGCGATGGCCGTGCTGGTGCGCAGCGTGATGCTGGGGATGAAGTATGCCGCGCCTCACATGAAGAAGCAGGGCGCCGGCAGCATCATCAACAATGGCTCGATCGCGGGCCGGCTCGCGGGCTATTCGACCTCGGTGGTCTACAGCACGGCGAAGGCCGCGGTGATCCATCTCACCAAATGCGTGGCCATGGAGCTCGGCGAATCCGGCGTCCGCGTCAACTCGATCTCCCCCGGCCTGATCGCGACCGGCATCTTCGGCAAGGCGCTGGGCCTGTCGACCGAAGACGCCGAGAAGACGCCGGAGACGATCCGCAACGCCTACGCCACTGCGCAGCCGATCCCGCGCGCCGGCCTGCCCGAGGATATCGCCTACGCAGCGGTGTTTCTCGCCAGCGACGAATCCAGCTTCATCAACGGCCATGATCTCGTCATCGACGGCGCCATCACCGGCGGCCGCAATTGGAGCCAGCAGCAGCAGGGCTACGCCGCGATGCGCAAGCTGCTCGGGGATGCGGTGGAGTAGGAGGCGAAGTCTTTCGGCATGGCCTGAAGATCCGCGAGAAATGCGGTGTTCGGCCGGATTTCTCCACGCCGTCATGGCCGGGCTTGTCCCGGCCATCCACGTCGTTCGGAGTTCGCTGACGGGCGTAGATGCCCGGGACAAGCCCGGGCATGACGAGCAACTAATTGACACTTGTCGTCGCGGTGATGAGCAGTTTGCCGTCTCATGATGCTTCGACGACCGCGACACTTTCAGATCACACCGCCCTGAGCTGCACCTTCAGCCCATCCCGCGGCTTGGGGATCGGCCAGACCTGCCAGCTCGGCTGATAGCCTGATGCGAACGAGACCTCGATGTTGCTCAGGAAATGCCGCGCGAAGCACTTGGCCTGCATGTAGGCGAAGTGCAGGCCGAGGCACATATGCGCGCCGCCGCCGAACGGCACCCAGGCGAAGCGGTGGCGGCCGCGCTGCGCCTCGTCGGTGAAGCGCATCGGGTCGAACCGCTCCGGCTCGGGCCAGATCTCCGGCATGTGATGGGTGTACATCGGATTGATGCCGACGCCGGTCCCGGCGGGAATCGCAAAGCCCTTGAAGGTGAAGTCGCGGACCGGGCGGCGCGGCAGCGACGGCACTGGCGGCATCAGCCGCAAGGTCTCCTGGAACGCCATCTCCGTGAGCTTCATCTTTTCCAGGTGCTCCGAGCTCATCGGATCGCCCTGGGCGAGGCCGAGACTCTCCACCTCCGCCCGCAGCTTCTGCTGCCACTCCGGATGCGCCGCGAGCTGGGCGACGAAGGAGGTCAGCGATGAGGTCAGCGTGTCATGCGCCGCCATCATCAGGAAGCTCATATGGTCGACGATGTCCTGCGTCGACAGCAGCGCGCCCTGATCGTCGGTGGCGCGGCACAGATGCGAGAACAGGTCGTCGCCATCGGCCTTGGCGCGGCGCAGCGGGATCTGCTCGGAGAAATAGGCGACGATGCGCTGGCGGCCCTTGACGCCGCGCGCCATCTGCGTGCCAGGCAGCGGCTTGCGGATCGGCGCGACCGCCGCGGCCACCATGTCGATGAAGGCGCGGTTGATGGCGTCGACCTCCGGCCCGATCTCGGTGCCGAGAAAAGACGTCGCGGCGAGATCGAGCGTCAGCTGCTTGATCGCGGGATAGAACAGCATCTCGCCGGGATTCTGTTTCCACTGCGCAATGCGCGCGGCGATGCCGCGGTCCAGCCCGGCGAGATAGGACTTCATCGGTCCCGCCTTGAAGGCCACCGACAGCGCCTTGCGGTGCATCCGGTGCTCCTCGAAATCGAGCAGCATCAGTCCGCGCGGGAACAGCAGATTGAGAATGTGGCCCCAGCCATGGGCGGAGGAGAACAGCTTGGCCTGGTCGAACAGCACCAGCTCGTTGGCCTCGGGTCCGAGCAGCACCACGTTGACGTCGCCGAACATGTGGCTGCGATAGACCGGACCATATTTCCTGGCGTTGCGCTCGACATGACCCTTGGGGTCGGCGAGCACCTCGAAGGTCTTGCCGATGATCGGCCAGCCCTCGTCGCCGGGAATATGGGTCAGCGAATTGCGCCGGGGGGACGTCAGCCTGATCGTGTCAGAGACCACATGCTGCATCGACATCTCGGGATTCCCTCTCGTCTGCTGGCTCGTGTCTGCCGTTAGGTGTCTTGGGCCTGACTTCGTATCGGTCAGCGTTGCATGGCCGGACTCTCTCGCCTTCATTGATAGGCGGTTGCAGCCGTGATGCAATACGCTCCGGCGTCTCATGATCGGTCAGTCGCGCTGCGTCGCAAACGGCTGCGCGCTCGCGGCGCGCGGTTGCGTCCGAGGGATGGAATATTCCGCCCTCTTCTGGACAGAGGGCGCGGGGAATGCCGGGCGCTGGCCGCACCCATGGCCCGCCTGCGAAAAAAATGCAGGCGGCAGGAACCACAGGTTCAGCCGAGGCATCCCGGCATTCCCCGCGCGATGGTTTTCACGCTTATGTCGCGCTCTCCCCGGTGTCCGGCTTGTTAGCCACCGTCGCCCGAGGGATCATCATCACCCCCGGCTTGGCGCCAGCTTCGGGGCGCCAGGACCACGCGTCTTCACGTCCGCAAGCCTGCCGTTCGTCGGCGAGCACGAGGCCCGCTGCAGCACGCTTGCAGCCACCGCATCCCGCACCCGACGTTTCGTGACGACCGCGAAGCGTCCCTCTTATCGAGACGGGATGGCGTGACGATAGACATTGTTCTGAAAAACGGAAGCAGAATATTTTTGCGGGCAGGACTGGACAGGTGTGATGCAGTTGAGCGGGCTTGTGAATTAAGATTTTCGGCGCACACGTTGAATGGCGATCGACCTTCATCGACAGGCCCGCGCGATGTCGTTTTGCGTTCTCAAGGGCGCGTTGCCGGGCGCGAGTTGCCCGTCGGGTCGGATGGCCGCCAGCAGTTTCCGGCGCTCATGGGCGAGCGACGCCGCGACATCGGGGATCGATCGAAGCGGGATCGGCTATGAGACGAGGCGGGTCTTGCCGTCGATCGGCGTCGCCACCCGTTTCGAAGTGGACACCAAGGCCATCAGCCCGACTTGTTGATCTTCTTCACCTTGGCGTCGGTGGCCTCGATCGAGGCCGCGAGCTCCAGGATCGCTTTCGCCAGGAGGTCGGCGGCCTCCTTGGGATCCTGCGACCGTTCGGCGCGCAGCGCGTAGTTCTTGGCCGAGGAGAGTGACATTGGCGACCTTTCCCACGAACAAGCACGCCGGGTCGAGACGGCGGGCCAACTGACGCATCACGGTGCGAGCGGTCCGTTGCAGGACCTGCTCGATCTGCCGCCAATCTAGCTGGCCCGGGTTAAGAAAATTCTCGTGACGCCGGATCGCCGATGCCTGCCGCGCTGCCGCCGCAGGCGATGACGTCGGTCCGGACGGGCACCTGTAGGGTGGGCAAAGGCGCTGCCGGGCTGTCTCCCAACGACGGGCTGCCGGTGGCGCCGTGCCCACCATCCTGCTCATGAGTCGTGGAGAGGCGGTGGGCACGTGCCCGCCTGTGGCGGCTGATTTGACCACCCTACGCTTCTGCTACGCGGCGATGTCAGAATTTGTAGGCGAGACCCACCGTGGCCGTATGCGTCCGGCTCGTGACATGCGCGGTGAAGCGGTCGTCGAAGCCGAAGCCTGTGCCGCCGGCGGTGAAGAACGGCTGGGTCCAGGTGCCGAAATCGGCATAGCGATAGTCGGCACGAACCAGCCAGTGGCCGCCGATCATGTGCTCGACACCGCCGCCGACGGTCCAGCCGACCCGGGTCGAGGCGAAGGTGTCGTTGTGCGGATTGCCGGCGCAGAAGGAGTTGCCGGGAACGACGGTGCAGCTGGCGTTGAGCTCGACGCGCTGCCACGCCACGCCGCCGCTGCCATAGAGCATCGTCGACGGCGCGATCAGATAGCCGAGCCGGGCGCGCAGGCTGCCGTCCCAGGTGTCCTTCACCGCGGCTGTGGGCAGGCCGACCAGCGGGGCGCCGAAGAACAGACCCGTGGTCCCGGGTGTTGGATTCGTCGTCTTCTTGTTGTCGGCCCAGCCGAAGTCGCCTTCGAGGCCTGCGACCCATGTCGGGGCGAACTGCCAATTGACGCCGACATAACCGCCGATCCTGGCCGCCACGCTGTCGATGCTCCCGCCGGTGCCCGCTGTCGGCACGAACACGCCGACGAAGTTCGGGGCGACGTCGCTGGTTCGC
Organism: Bradyrhizobium sp. SRS-191; assembly: GCF_024586915.1. Lineage (GTDB taxonomy): Bacteria > Pseudomonadota > Alphaproteobacteria > Rhizobiales > Xanthobacteraceae > Bradyrhizobium. The sequence continues at coordinate 272,696 of NZ_JANBVS010000009.1, read as the reverse complement.
CAATCATTGTCAGCCCAGCGGGCGCCGACCGACACGCCGGCATAGGCGCCGGTCCATGACGGCGCGGCCATGCCGGTTGGCGCCTTGACGGGCAGATCAGCCGCGAGCGCCGAGCCCGCGAGCATGCCTCCCGCCAGCGCTCCCATCATTGCCGCCATCATCAATTTCGTCATGTTCTGTCCGAGCGGGTCAATTCGAGCTGATACGATGCGGTCACCCTCTCTGGTTGCCGCAAGCGCGGCAACAGCAGCGCGCGCGGGCCAACAGAAAAGCTCATGATGTTGCGGATCGGGCACACCGGACCGCGAGTCTGCTTCAGTCTGATACCGGCGGCGGACCCCCGGTGACGATGTCGATCGTGGCGCGACGGTGCTGACAGGCCCGCTTGGACCGCAGCCGTAAATCTACGGACCCAAATCTTTACTTCACGGCCATTGGCCGCGCCTAGCAACGGCCGGACTGGGACATCTGGCCAACAGGCAACAAGGGCAGGACCATGAGCAATCAGTTGCTGGTGATCGAGGATGCCGAGGTGCATCTCTCGATTCTGCGCAAGATCGCCGCGCAATGCGGCTATGAGGCGACCTGCGTGACGTCGGTCGAGGCGGCGGCAGAGGTGCTGCGCGAGAAGACGTTCGACTGCATCACGCTGGATCTGTCGCTCGGCGATCGTTGCGGCGCCGACATCCTGCTGCTGCTCAATGAGCTGAAAATCCGCACGCCGGTGATCTTCATCAGCGGCGCCGAGGACGGCACCCGCGAGGAGCATGTCCGGCTCGCCACCGTGCTCGGCCTCGTCGTTTATCCGCAATTCCAGAAGCCGGTCGACCTGCCGGCGCTGCGCGAGACGCTGAAGCAGATCGCGACGCTCGCCGACTGCGAGAGGCTGGTTGCCGCGGTGAGGTAGTTTGGCGCGGCAAACGCGCTCTTTGCTCGCTTCACACACAATGATTGGGAGAAGCCTCGTCTTCTTTGGATGATATTGTTGGGAGCACCATCGGCGGATGCGCGGTGCTATCAATACGCGGGAGGTGCGGGCTCGCGTTGCGAGAGAGGCCGCAGCCGCCGCGGTGCCGATGATTGCGCCCTCTCCCCTTGTGGGAGAGGGCATCGCCGGCCTATCCATTTGCTCGGTTGGGTGAGGGGTATCTCTCCACGAGCGCAACACGCGGAGAGACACCCCTCACCCAACCGAGCTTGCCGAACCGTTCTGCATGCCCTCTCCCACAAGGGGAGAGGGCGCATTCATGGACACTGCGCTGACGTTTCAACCGTCTCAAGACTCAGCGCGTAGGGCGGATTAGCGCAGCGTAATCCGCCGCCGCTCAAGCGACATGCCGATATCACGTGGTCGGCTCATCCGGTCTCGGCCATGTGGCCAAAACAAACGGATCGTGTCTGGGGGAGAGGTGGCGGATTACGCTGCGCTCATCCGCCCTACTTGTTTTCATCCCCTTTGCTTCGCCGCCTCCTGCAGATCAGGCGCATTGACCGCGGGAATTGCGATGCGGCCCGGGCCGGTCTGCGACAGCGCGGCGGCGGCCTTGTCGTTGTCCATGATCTTGGCCATCACCGCTTGCCCGGCGCGCTCGAAGATCTCACGGTTCTCGATGACGAATTTCTGCGAGCGGCGCAGGCCGTCGATATAGCCGTTGATTTCCGGCACGACGTAGCGCGCGACCATGTCCCAGCTGCGCCGCGTGTTCTCCGGATTGGCCCAGTCGTGCACGAAGCCGATGATGGCGCCGACCCCGCCGGACACCTGCATGAGATTCTTGATCGTCTTGACGAGGTCATCGGGCGTGCCGATCGTCGACGCCGCGCCCTCGACGAAGGCGGTCTTGTCGACGGCCTCATCAGGCGATGAGAACGGCTTGAGGCCCGGCCGCATCAAGGTGCCCACGGTATATTCGTTGTGCCAGCGCATCAGGCCGGGTCCGGCCTCGCGGCGCGCCTGCTCGCGGGTCTCGGCGATGTGCCAGGACAGCAGCACGCGCCAGTTCGCCCGGCTCACCGTGGTGCCGTGCTTCTTCGCGGCGTCCTCGGCGAACTCCCATTGCTGCGGCAGCGCCATCAGGCCCTGCGTCGACATCGAGCCGAGCGAGATGATGCCGATGCCGTATTTGCCGGCGAGCGTCATGCCCGACGGCGAGATCTGCGACGCCACCACGAACGGCATCTCCTCCTGCAGGGGGAGGATCTGCAGCGCCGCGTCGTTCATCGTGAACCAGTCGCTCCTGGCGGTGACGCGCTCGCCGTTGAACAGGCGGCGGATGATCGCGATCGCCTCGTCCTGACGGTCGCGCTGCGTCATCGGATCGATGCCGAGCGTGTGGGCATCGGAGGCCAGCGCGCCCGGGCCCGAGCCGAAGATGGCACGGCCGCCGGTCATGTGGTCGAGCTGCACCATGCGCTGCGCGACGTTGTAGGGGTGATGATAGGGCAGCGAGATCACGCCGGTGCCGAGCTTGATGCGCTTGGTGCGCTCGCCGGCGGCGGCGAGGAACATCTCGGGCGAGGCGATCATCTCCCAGCCGCTCGAATGATGCTCACCACACCAGAACTCGTCATAGCCAAGCTCGTCGAGCTGCGACACGAGGTCGAGGTCGCGGCGGAATTGCAGCATCGGATGCTCGCCGATCGGATGATGCGGAGCGAGGAATGCGCCGAATTTGAGCCGCGCCATTTGTTTTCTCCCGAATGGAATTTCATTGTTGATTGCGGTTCAGGCTAATCGGCGCATCGTTTGTAGGCAATCATCTTACCGCTCATCCGAGAGCGGTGCATGCCTGCCATTTGTTGTTTACTGATCGCGGATCGCTGCGCACACTCCGACGCGAGATCGCGATTCGCGGATGAGTGGTATCGCCGGGGTCGACATGTTGCGATCGGTGGCAAGCAGTTGCGTCGTCGGCCGTGCTCACGCTCTCCGCGATTTCGGCCGTGTGAGGTTCGCATTTCGGTGAAGACTGCGTGAAGCGCCGCCTCCGCGTGGCATTTTGATCGCAGCAGGAGCGAAATTCGCAATCAAATTGCTGCACTCCGCTTTTGTGCGGGCTTTTTCTTTTGCGCTGCAGCAACCATCTGGGTGATGGTGGAGTTTGATCTGCACCATTGAAGACGTGACGACCGAAGACGTGACTGCCGAAGACGAGAGTGCCAAGGAGCTGCCGTTGTCCCTCGCTGAAAATGTTGAGTATTTGCGACGGCTGCGGGAGCTGAACGGCATCACCGGATTCGGCGATTTCAACCGTCAGACGCGGCCCGCGCCGGAGTGCCCGCTGATCGAGGTCGAAGGCTTCGGCAGCAATCCCGGCCGTCTCAAGATGTTCGCCCATGTGCCGGCGCAGCGTCAGCCGCTGCTGCCGCTCGTCGTCGTGCTGCATGGCTGTGGGCAGAGCGCGGCGGAGTATGATCTCGGCGCAGGCTGGTCGACGCTATCAAAACATTTCGGCTTCGCGCTGCTGATGCCGGAGCAGCAGCGCATCAACAATCCGCAGCGCTGCTTCAACTGGTTTCAATCCGAGGACATCACGCGCGGCCAGGGCGAGGTCGCCTCGATCCGCGAGATGATCGCGCGGATGGTGGCGGATTGCGCGATCGATGAGAGGCGCATCTTCGTCACCGGCCTGTCGGCCGGCGGCGCGATGACCATGGCGATGTTGTCGGCGCATCCCGAATTGTTCGCGGCCGGCGCCGTCATTGCGGGCCTGCCGTTCGGAACGGCGCGCAACATGCGCGATGCGATCCTGCAGATGCGGATGCCGCCGGCGCGCCCCGCGGGCGAGCTCGGCGATCTCGTGCGCCGCGCCTCCAGCCATCGCGGCAAATGGCCGAAGCTGTCGGTGTGGCACGGCACTGCGGACTACACGGTGCATCCGGACAATGCCGGCGAGATCGTCAAGCAGTGGCTCGATTTGCATCATCTGCCGTTGGCGCCGATGGCCGCGAACGAGGTCAACGGCTATCCGCACGAGCAATGGTGGAACGCCGACGGCGAGACAATGGTGGAATCCTTCACCATCACCAACATGGCGCATGGCACGCCGATCGGGATCGCCGCCAACGACAAGCGCTACGGCAAGGCCGGGCCGTATTTGCTCGAGGCCGGCATCTCCTCGTCCTATCTGATTGCAAAGTTCTTCGGCGTGACCGACTGGATCCGCCAGCCGAAGCCGGCGGTGACGTCGCCGAGCAGCAAGCTCATTCCGGAGGTGTCGCCGATCTCGGCGCTGCCGGTCCTGTCGAAGATCCTGCGCCGCCCCGAAGATGCGCCCGCAGCACAGCCGGCGGAGGTCGCGCCCGAGCCTCCCAAACCTGTGCAGCCGCGGCCGGCGCGCGCCAAGCCGAACCGCTCCGCGGCGCGGCCGCCGAAGCGCAAGGCCGAGCCGTCCATCGCCGCGCCGGCGCCAGGCGAGATCAAGGTGCTCAGCGCAACGCCGGCCGACGCGCCGCCCGAGGTGAAGTCGCCCGTTGCCAAGTCCGTGGTGGCCAAGCCCCTGGTGGACAAGCCCGTGGTGGCCAAGGCCGTCGACATGACGCCCGCCGATCCGCCGCCGGTCATCGCGGTGACGCCGCCCCCGATTCCCGCCGAGCCGATCCCGGAGGCGAAGCCCCGTCGCGTCATCGACGTCGCCGCCGTGATCGACCGCGCGCTGAAGGCCGCCGGGCTGAAATGATACGGGTTGCCGCTCGGTGATGTGAGGCGCGCCGCGCCGACACTGCGAACTCTCTCTTCACCTCTCCCCACCGGGGAGAGGTCGGCGCGCAGCGCCGGGTGAGGGGACTCTCCACGCGATCACTCGAATCTGAGCCCCTCACCGGATGGCATCTGGCGATGCCATCCGGCCTCTCCCTTTGGGAGAGGTGGACGGTGCGGGCCGCAGCTTCCGAAGAAAGCTCAAGCCATGCCGGTGAGGAACGGGTTCGTCATCCGCTCCTGGCCGAAGCTCGAGCCCGCGCCATGGCCGCAGATGAAGCCGATGTCGTCGCCGAGCGGCAGCAGCTTGTCCTTGATCGAGCTGATCAGCGTCTCGTGGCTGCCGCCGGGCAGGTCGGTACGGCCGACCGAGCCGTTGAACAGCACGTCGCCGACATGGGCGAAGCGCATCGCCTTGTTGAAGAACACCACGCTCCCTGGTGAATGGCCGGGGCAGTGCAGGATGTCGAAGACGAGCTCGCCGATCTCGACGGTGTCGCCTTCTTCCAGCCAGCGGTCCGGCGTAAAGTCGCGCACGCCCGTGATGCCGAAGCGCGCGCCGCTGGCAACGACGTTGTCGAGCAGGAACTTGTCGGCGATGTGAGGACCCTCGATCGGCACCTTCAGCTGATCGCGCAGATCGGCGGCGCCGCCGACGTGATCGATATGGCCGTGGGTCAGCCAGATCTTCTCCACCGTGACCTTGGCTTGCGCGATCGCCGCCTGGATGTTCGGGACGTCGCCGCCGGGGTCGATCACGATCGCCTTCTTCGTGGCCTCGCACCACAGGATGGTGCAGTTCTGCTCGAATGGCGTGACGGGCACGATCATCGCGCCGGCCTTCGCCTTGGTCGGGTTTGGTGTCTGGTTCTGTTCGCTCATGCCGCCAGCATGCCGATTTTTCGCAATGCGCCAAGCGAAAAAGACTGCGAGGCGCGGCGCGATAGCGGCTCGATCGTTGCGCTGTTCTGAACCCACCGCCGGTTCCTGCGTTGGGCCGCACGGTTGCGAGCAGAAAGCGGTTCGAGATGGCGGAGCAGGGCGCCTGGTGGCGCGAGGGGATTTTCTACCAGATCTATCCGCGCTCGTTCCAGGACAGCGACGGCGACGGGGTCGGCGACCTCACCGGCATCATCCACCGCCTGCCCTATCTGATGACGCTCGGCGTCGATGCGATCTGGCTGTCACCGATCTTCACCTCGCCGATGGCCGATTTCGGCTACGACATCGCCGACTACACCGGCATCGATCCGCTGTTCGGCACGATGGAGGATTTCGATGCGCTGGTGAAAGCCGCCCATGAGGGGGGCCTCAAGGTGATCCTCGATCTCGTGCCCAACCACACCTCCGACCAGCATCCGTGGTTTCTGCAGGCCCGGCAATCGCGCGACGACCCGCATCGCGACTGGTACATCTGGCGCGATCCGGCGCCTGACGGCGGCCCGCCGAACAACTGGCTGTCGGAGTTCGGCGGTAGCGCCTGGCAGTTCGACAAGGAGACGGGGCAGTACTACTACCACGCCTTCCTGGCGCAGCAGCCGGACCTGAACTGGCGCAATCCGGCGGTGCGCGCTGCCATCTACAACGTGATGCGGTTCTGGCTGCGCAAGGGCGTCGACGGCTTTCGCGTCGACGTGATCTGGCACCTGATCAAGGACGCTGGTTTCCGCGACAATCCGGCCAATCCCGACTATCACGGCGGCCGGCCGCCGCATGAGCAGATCATCTCGCGCTATTCCGCCGACCAGCCGGAGGTGCACGAGGTCGTGGCCGAGATGCGCGCTGTTGTCGACGAGTTCGACGATCGCGTGCTGATCGGCGAGATCTATCTGCCGCTGGAACGGCTCATGACCTATTACGGCAAGGATCTCGGCGGCGCGCACCTGCCGTTCAATTTCGCGCTGCTGTCGGCGCCCTGGCATGCGCGCGAGATCGAGGCCATCATCGCCGATTACGAGGCGGCGCTGCCGCAAGGGGCCTGGCCGAACTGGGTGCTCGGCAATCACGACCGGCCGCGGGTCGCGAGCCGGGTCGGGCGTGATCAGGCGCGCGTCGCGGCGATGCTGCTGTTGACCCTGCGCGGCACGCCGACGCTGTATTACGGCGACGAAATCGGCATGCATCAGGTGACGATTGCGCCGGAGCAGGTGCGCGATCCCTTCGAGACAAACGTGCCGGGCATCGGCGTCGGCCGCGACGGCTGCCGCACGCCGATGCAGTGGAGCGCACTGCCGGGGGCGGGCTTCACGAATACGTCGCCGTGGCTGCCGGTGGCGGATGATTTCACCCATGAGAACGTCGTCAATCTCACCGCCGACCGGCGCTCCATCCTCAATCTCTACCGGGCGCTCATCCGGCTGCGGAAGACGCATCGCGTGCTCGCCGGCGGCAATTACCGCCCGGTCGCCGCGCAAGGCGATCTGCTGCTCTACCGCCGCGAAGGCGACGGCGAAGTCTTGACGATCGCGCTCAATCTCGGCGACGAGCCGGTGTCTATCGCGACCGGAGGCTCAGGCCTCGACGGCGCGATCCTGCTTTCGACCTGGCTCGACCGCGACGGGGAGCGGATCGACGGCACGCTGGATCTGCGCGGCAATGAGGGCGTGGTGATTGGGCGGAGCGGGTAGCTGCTGTCGTCATGCGCGACGGCGTCACCCCACATTCAGTGTCGTCCCGGGCTTGACCCGGGACCCATACTCCCGGGAGACGCTTGAGGCAGGCCGGCAACTCCGAGTCGTCGCCAAACGACGGCCTGTGGTTATGGGTCCCGGGTCAAGCCCGGGACGACACTGAGTTTAAGGAGGCCGTGTCGCCAACTCATAAGGCACTTGGCCGCGAACGCTTGATCGTTATCGCCTCCGCCCCTTCTTGACCCGTTTCCCCGGGCTCTCCGTTTCGATGTCGCTCCGCCGCAGCAGATAGTCCAGGCCGCCGACGCGGTACCAGCGGTAGCCGTAGGGCTCCAGCACCAGGGTGTGGCGGCCGCGGTCGTCGGCGTGGCTGTGATCCTCGGACAGGAGATTGATCAGCAGCTTGCCGGTGTCATCGGGCAGGCCGACGTCGAAGCTGATCTCGCGCGGCTTCTCATCGAGATTGTGCACGAACAGCACCGAGTTGTTGCGCCAGTCGTAGCGCATGATCAGGACGGCCGGGTCCTTCGTCGCGATGACGGCAAAGTCGCCCCAGCCGACCTCCGGCACTTCCTTGCGCATGCGGATGATGCGCTCGGTCCAGTTCAGCATCGCGTTCGGGTCGCGGCGCTGCCTGGCGGCGTTGACGTGCTCATAGCCATAGGGCCCGTGGTCGATCACGGGCGACGCCGATGTCTCGCTCTTGGTGAAGCCGCCATGCGGCTCGGTCGACCATTGCATCGCCGTGCGCGCGCAATTGCGCTCAGGGAGCTTGAGATCATCGCCCATCGCGAGCTCGTCGCCATAGCGGATGACGGGCGTGCCGGGCAGCGTGAACATCAGGCTGTAGGCGAGCTCGATGCGGCGGCGGTCGCCGCCGAGCATCGGCGCCAGCCGCCTTCGGATGCCACGGTCATACAGCTGCATGCTCTTGTCGGGTCCGAACGCCGCGAACACCGCCGCGCGCTGGTCTTTCGTCAGCCGCCCCAGATCGAGCTCGTCGTGATTGCGCAGGAACAGGCCCCATTGCGCCGAGGCCGGCCGCGGCTTGGTCGCCTGCAGCGCCTTCGCCAGCGGCCTGACGTCGGAGGCGGCGAGCGCATAGAACAGATGCTGGTTGACGTGGAAGTTGAACATCATGTGCATGCGGTCGCCGTCGTCGCCGAAATACTCCATGTCGGTTTCCGGCAGCACGTTGGCTTCCGCCAGGATGATCGCCTCGCCCTGGCGCCATTGCAGGAATTCTCTGAAAGTCCGGAGCATGTCGTACTGCTCGACCGGCTTCTTCACATCGGCGCCCTTGGTCGCGATCACGAAGGGTACGGCGTCCATGCGGAAGCCGGAGACGCCGAGCTGAATCCAGAAACCCATGATCTTCAGGATCTCGGCCTGGACTTCCGGGTTCGAGGTGTTGAGATCGGGCTGGAAATCGTAGAAGCGGTGGAAGTAGTAGGCGCCGGCCTGCTTGTCGAGCGTCCAGGTCGTCTTCTGTACGCCGGGAAACACCATGCCCTTGTCGGCATTGGCCGGCTTCTTGTCGGACCAGACATACCAGTCGCGATAGCGCGATGTCTCGGAGCTGCGCGCATCCAGAAACCACGGATGCTGGTCCGAGGTGTGATTGACGACGAGGTCGATGATCACGCGGATGCCGCGCTGCTTGCAGCCATGGGTGAACTGCACGAAGTCGCCGAGCGTGCCGTAGCGCGGATCGACGTTGTAGTAGTCGGCGACGTCATAGCCGTCGTCGCGCTGCGGCGAGGGCTGGAACGGCATCAGCCAGATCGCGGTGATGCCGAGGCCGTGCAGATAATCGAGCCGGCGCGTCAGGCCCTTGAAGTCGCCGATCCCGTCGCCATCGGCATCCATGTAGGTGCCGACGGCGAGGCAGTAGAACACCGCGTTCTTGTACCAGAGATCATCGATCATGGACGGCGCCCCGTTGCGCCGCCCCTGTGGGCGGCCGGTTGATAAGCCGAAGTGTCGGGTCAGGTTCCGGTTCCGCCGCCAGAGCGCGCTTGGGAGATGCCTGGAATCGGCTATGCTGTTGGGATGGAATCGTCCGCCGCCAGGATCAGCCTCGTCCCCGTCGACCGCCGCCAGTCCGAGACGGCGCTGGCGATCGCGCGCGGCACCTCGCGGCTGCTGCGTTCGCTCGGCTTTGCCACGATCAGCGAGCTGCCGCTGCCCTCGGGCCGGCGCGCCGACCTCGTGGCGCTGAACGAGCGCGGCGAGATCTGGATCGTCGAGATCAAGTCGTCGCTCGAGGACCTCCGCGCCGATCACAAATGGGAGGAGTATCGCCTCCATTGCGACCGGCTGTTCTTCGCCTTCACGCAGGACCTGCCCTGCGAGCTGTTTCCGCAGAGCACCGGCCTGATCGTGGCCGATGCCTATGGCGCCCATCTGCATTGCGAGGCGCCCGAGCACAAGCTGCCGGCCCCGACGCGCAAGTTGATGACGGTCCGTTTTGCGCTCGCCGCCGCCCAGCGCATGAACCGCCTGATCGACCCGCAAGGCCATCTTGGCGATTGATCGCAGCCTGCCGCGGACCGCTGCGGGTCGGCTTCACATCAGGCGCATGATACCGTTCGACACGGTCCTGGAGCGAAAATGGGACGTCGTCGTCTTGGGACACGATCCGGAGCACGGCCGGCGGATTGATTTCGCAGCTTTGCCCGACAATTGCCCCGTATGCGGCGCAACAATCCGGAACAATTTTAACGTTCGAGCGGTATCCAGCCCAGGGGTGCAGACAGGGACGGGCGATGCGTTGGCTGGTCTTGGCGATGACATTGCTGTTTGCGACGGAGCTTCACGCAGAGGAAATGGCGTTCTACGTCATTGGCGTGGGCGCGGATTCCTGTGAGCGCTTCATCGCTGCCGCCGAGGAGCAGCCGCCCGGCACCTACAAGGCGATCGGCAATCCCGACGGGCCCTATGTCAACGCCATCTCGAAATATCAGCAATGGATGATGGGCTACGTCTCGGCGGTCAACGCCGCGCGCGGCGACGAGGGCATGCAGATCAAGCTCGACCTCACCGAGATGGACAGCTGGATGCGCAACTGGTGCAGCCGCAACCAGCGGCGTACGGTCTTCCATGCGCTGCAGGCGTTCGTGAAGTCGCACTGACGGCGAAACGCGGTCCGATCGGTTATTTCGGCGCGCGCTTGGCCAGGATGCGCTGCAGGGTGCGGCGGTGCATGTTGAGGCGGCGCGCGGTTTCCGAGACGTTGCGGTTGCACATCTCGTAGATGCGCTGGATGTGCTCCCAGCGCACGCGGTCGGCCGACATCGGGTTTGACGGCAGCTCGGACTTCTCGCTGGTGGTCGCCAGCAGCGCGGCGACGACGTCGTCGGCATCCGCGGGCTTTGCGAGATAGTCGACGGCGCCCATCTTCACCGCGGTCACGGCAGTGGCGATGTTGCCGTAGCCGGTCAGCACGATTGCGCGCGCCTCAGGGCGCTTGCGCTTCAGCGCCGACACGACGTCGAGGCCGTTGCCGTCACCCAGCCGAAGGTCGACCACGGCGAAAGCCGGCGCCGCCTTGCCGATCTCGGAAATGCCCTCGGCCACGCTCTCGCAGGAGGTGACGGTAAAGCCGCGGGTTTCCATGGCGCGCGATAGCCGCTCGAGGAAGGGCTTGTCGTCCTCGACGATCAGAAGGGAGCGGTCCGGGTGGTTCGTCAATTCGGCGATGGCGCCCACGGTCATATCCTCAGGAGAAGGCTCGATGGTCACGAGACGATCTGTGTCAGCCTCATATGGTCTGCCGATCCGGCGCTGCCAAGATCGCGGGATGCCGCAGTCTGCGGCGTGACGCCGCGCAGGCTGGCGGGCCGTATACCAGGGCGGGCTCCATTCATTCTTCCGGTTCCATGCCGTCAGCGTCCTCGCTGGCTTCGAAACGCCGCCGCGGCCAGGAGATCTGGACCACGGCGCCATGGTCCGGGAAGGTGCGGTTGGTAAACGAGACCTTGGCGCCGGTGCGCTCCAGCAAAGTGCGGGCGATGAACACGCCGAGCCCGAGGCCGCCGCCCTGGTTTCCGCCTTGGTTTCCGCCTTGGCCATCCTCGCCGCTGCGCCGGCGCGACAGATAAGGCTGGCCGATCCGCTTCACGATATCGGGGGCGAAGCCCGGTCCATCGTCGGAGATCACCAGCTCGACGACGTCGTTATTCCACCAGGCATTCACCTCGACCGTGTCGCGCGCGAAGTCGACCGCATTCTCGAGGATGTTGCCGACGCCATAGAGGATCGCCGGATTGCGGGTGCCGACCGGCTCCTTCGCGGCTGTCACGGCGACGCGGATCTTGATGTCGACGCCGAAGTCGCGGTGGGGGGCGACGGTTTCCTCGATCAGGGTCGACAGCTTCATGCGGTCGAACATCGAGCCGGTCGACGACAGCTGGGTGATCTTGCCGAGGATATCGCGGCAGCGCTGGGCCTGCTCGCGCAGGGTCTTGATGTCGGACGTGACCTGGCTGTTGTCCTGCAGCGCCCGCTCCAATTCGCGCGAGATCAGCACGATGGTGGCGAGAGGGGTGCCGAGCTCGTGCGCCGCGGCCGCGGCGAGGCCGTCGAGCTGGGTCAGATGCTGCTCGCGCGCCAGCACCAGCTCGGTCGCGGCGAGCGCATCCGACAGCTTGCGCGCCTCCTCGGTGACCTGGAAGGCGTAGAGGCTGGTGACGCCGATCGCGAGCGCGATCGAGAGCCAGACGCCGAACAGGTAGATCGGCGGAAAGATCAGCGGCTCCTCGCCCTCCCAGGGCAGCGGCAGATGCATGAAGAACAGCGCGGTGGCACAGGCGACCGCGAGCAGCCCGAGCATGATCGTCAGGCGGATCGGCAGGGCGGTCGCGGCGATCAGCACCGGCGCCAGAAACATGTAGGAGAACGGGTTCTCCAGTCCGCCGGTGAGATAGAGCAGCACCGTCAGCTCGATGATGTTGAGCGCGAGCAGGCCGCCGGCATGCGCGGGCTCCAACAGCTGCATCGGATTGAAGGCGATCTGCAGGCCGAGATTGAGCAGCGCCGAGATGCTGATCACGGCGAGGCAGGGGACGACCGGCAGGTCGAACTCCAGCCCCTGCACGACGATGAAGATCGCACTGAGCTGCCCGAGCGCAGCGAGCCAGCGCAGCCGCAGGATGGTGTCGAGCCGAACGCGCTGGCGCGGATGGCGATAGTCCGTATCGGGCGTGTCGATGATCAGGGCGTCGGTCATGGGATCGGAACTTAATGCCGTCAGGGCGCGGCGACAAATCGGCCCGGCCGTTGGTGGCCTGTTGCGGTTTGCGGCACAATGCCTCAATGAACCCAGGACATGACGCAAGATGACGCAGCGCCGACGCCATCGTCGGCTCCCGGATCAGGTTCGCCTGCGATAGCGGTGTCGCGCCTGACCAAGATCTACAAGACGGCCACGGCCGTCGACGGCATCTCCTTTGCGATGTCCCGGGGCAGCATCACGGGGCTGCTCGGCGGCAACGGCGCCGGCAAGACCACGACGATCGCGATGATCATGGGGTTGGTGCAGCCGACCTCCGGCACCGTCGAGGTGCTCGGCCACAAGATGCCGGACGAGGCTGCTGCGGTGCTCGGGCGGATGAATTTCGAGAGCCCCTATGTCGACATGCCGATGCGGCTCACGGTGCGGCAGAACCTCACCATCTTCGGCCGGCTCTATGCGGTCGACCATCTCAAGGAACGCATCGCCGAGCTCGCCGCGCAGCTCGACCTGACCGACTTCATCGACCGCGCCAGCGGCAAGCTGTCGGCCGGGCAGAAGACGCGCGTGGCGCTCGCCAAGGCGCTGATCAACGATCCCGAGCTGCTGCTGCTCGACGAGCCCACGGCCTCGCTCGATCCGGACACCGCCGACTGGGTGCGCGGCCATCTCGAGCGCTACCGCGCGCGCCGCGGCGCCACCATCCTGCTGGCCTCGCACAACATGCTCGAGGTCGAGCGTCTCTGCGACCGGGTCATCATCATGAAGCGCGGGCGGATCGAGGATGACGACAGTCCGGCCGGCATCATGGCGCGCTACAACCGCTCGACCTTGGAAGACGTGTTCCTCGACGTCGCCCGCGGCCGTGACCGGGAGGCCGCACAATGAACGACCTGTCCTTGGCGATCGCTCCTCACCGCATCGGCGCGATGGTCCTGCGCTATTGGTACCTGCTGCTGTCGTCCTGGCCGCGGCTCCTGGAGCTGATGTACTGGCCGACCCTGCAGATCATCACCTGGGGCTTCCTTCAGACCTACATCGCCAGCAATGCCGGGTTCTTCGCCCGCGCCGGCGGCACGCTGATCGGCGCCGTGATCCTGTGGGACATCCTGTTCCGCGGCCAGCTCGGCTTCTCCATCTCCTTCCTGGAGGAGATGTGGGCGCGCAACATCGGCAACCTGATGATGAGCCCGCTCACGCCGATCGAATTCCTGCTGGCGCTGATGACGATGAGCCTGGTCCGGCTCGCCATCGGCATCATCCCGATGACCTTGATCGCGGTCTGGTTCTTCGACTTCAATTTCTACAGTCTCGGCCTGCCGCTGGTCGCGTTCTTCTGCAACCTGATCTTCACCTCCTGGGCGGTCGGCATCTTCGTGTCGGGCCTGGTGCTGCGCAACGGGCTCGGCGCCGAGAGCATCGTCTGGACTTTGATGTTCGCGCTGATGCCGCTGACCTGCGTGTACTATCCGGTGCAGGTGCTGCCGCACTGGCTGCAACTGATCGCCTGGTCCTTGCCGCCGACCTATGTGTTCGAGGGCATGCGGGCACTGCTAACCGACCACGTGTTCCGCTCCGACCTGATGCTGACCGCGCTCGGGCTCAATGCCGCCCTGCTGTTGGCGTCGTTTGCGGCATTCATTGCTCTGTTACGCAGCGCGCGCCGCGCGGGCTCGCTGCTGTCGTCGGGTGAATAATTGCGTTTTCCCGTGGATTTCCGGGCTCATTTCGCTGGTTTGAGGCACGAACTCGTAACTCAGCGCATTGACGCTTAATTACGCATTCGGCAGTATGCTGCGTTGCAGAGAGGGTTGAACGAGAATGCCGATAGGTGAGTTTGGCGGTGCACCGCCCCTGGCGTCGGAAGGCAGTCCGGTCCTGACGACGCCGATGTACTGGATGTACGAAATGGCGCATGCCTCGCTCAATCCGGCGCGCGCCGTCACCGATGCCACCAAGATCCTGTTTCAGAACCCGCTCAATCCCTGGGCGCACACCGAGATGGGCAAGTCGATCGCGGCGGCCTGCGAGCTGTTCGAGCGCACCACGCGCCGCTACGGCAAGCCCGAATGGGGACTCGACGAGACCGAGGTCAACGGCGTCAAGACGCCGGTCGAGGTCCACTCGATCTGGGAAAAGCCGTTCTGCCGCCTGCTCCATTTCGACCGCAAGCACATCCGCCCGCTGCGCAGCCCGCAGCCGCGGCTGCTGATCGTGGCGCCGATGTCCGGCCATTACGCGACGCTCTTGCGCGGCACGGTCGAGGCCTTCCTGCCGACGCACGAGGTCTACATCACCGATTGGGCCGATGCCCGCATGGTGCCACTGGCCGAAGGCCGCTTCGATCTCGACGACTACATCGATTACGTCATCGAGATGCTGCGCTTCCTCGGCACCAACATGCACGTCATGGCGGTGTGCCAGCCGGCGGTGCCGGTGCTCGCGGCGGTCTCGGTGATGGAAGCCGAGCGCGACCCTTTCGCACCTATCTCCATGACCCTGATGGGCGGACCGATTGACACCCGTCGCAACCCGACCGGCGTGAACAATCTCGCCCAAGAGCGCGGCATCGACTGGTTCCGCAACCACGTCATCACCAAGGTGCCGTTCCCGCATCCCGGGGTGATGCGCGATGTCTATCCGGGCTTCCTGCAGCTCAACGGGTTCATCAGCATGAACCTCGACCGCCATGTCGACGCCCACAAGGCGCTGTTCGCCAACCTCGTGAAGGGTGACGGCGACCAGGTCGACAAGCACCGCGACTTCTACGACGAGTATCTCGCCGTCATGGACCTGGCTGCGGAATATTATTTGCAGACGGTGGAGACGGTGTTCATCAAGCACGCGCTGCCGAAGGGGGAGATGACCCATCGCGGCGTGCTGGTCGATCCGTCGAAGGTCACGCGCGTCGCGCTGATGACGGTCGAAGGCGAGAAGGACGACATCTCCGGTCTCGGCCAGACCGAAGCGACGCATGGCTTGTGCTCGTCGATCCCGGATCATCGCCGGGTTCACTACGTGCAACCAGGTGTCGGTCATTACGGCGTGTTCAACGGCTCGCGATTCAAGTCGGAGATCGTGCCGCGCATCAACGACTTCATGTTGTCGGCGGCTGATCCGAAGTCGCTGCTTGCGATTGCTGCTGAATAGCGTCGAGGGAAGGATTTCGCGCAGTCGAATCCGACTGCGCGTTAACTCTTTGAAGAGACTTCGAAAACCCGATTTCAGGAGTGACTCAAGCAGTGAATGTGGCGTCGCTACTTGAGCGGTGCTTCTGATTCTGAATTCACTTTTTGAGCTCGCGCAGAGGCCCAAACTCTGGGGTGCGGAACCCCCGGAGCCCCTGTATGTTGGGCAAATGATTTGTTTTTGCGCCGAGCGCTTTCCCTGGCGGTGGATATGGCAAAATCCGGGCGAGTTCTTCCCTCCCGGACTGACAGAAATGGCCACTCGCGCGCTACTCTATCGGCGGCCCGCCGAACCCTCGCGTCTTCTCGTCAAGCACGGCTCGCAAATCTACTCGATTAGATTGCGGCGTCACCGTCGTGCGCGACGTTATACACTGAGAATCCATCCGTCGGATCGCGAAGCGATCCTGACGATGCCTCCGCGCGGCACCATCATCGAAGCAAAAGACTTCGCGCAGCGTCACGGCGCGTGGATCGCCGCGCGTCTCGGCCGTCTGCCGAAGGCGGCGCCGTTCCTGCCGGGCACCTTGGTGCCGCTGCGCGGCGTGCCGCACAAGATCGTGCATCGCGCCGGCGAGCGCGGCACGGTGTGGACCGAAACGCGTGACAGTGGCGAGAAGATCCTGTGCGTGGCCGGTGGCATCGAGCACACCGAGCGCCGCGTGCTCGACTTCCTCAAGCGCGAAGCGCGCCGCGACCTGCAGAAGGCCTCCGACGCCTATGCCGAGCAGCTCGGCGTCAAGGTCAAGCGGCTGTCGATCCGCGACCAATCCAGCCGCTGGGGCTCATGCACCTCGGCCGGCTCGCTGTCGTTCTCGTGGCGCCTGATCCTCGCGCCGCCCTTCGTGCTCGATTATCTCGCAGCGCATGAGGTCGCGCATCTGATCGAGATGAACCACTCGGCGCGGTTCTGGAAGGTGTGCGGCAAGATCTGCGGCTCGGTCGAGCGCGCCAAGAAGTGGCTCGACACCTGCGGCAACGACCTGCACCGCTACGGCGTCGAGGACTGAGACATCGAACGATCGGCGATGGAAGACGACAATGGCCCGGCCTCTTGGTCCGGGCCATTTGTTTGAGTTCCGTCATCCGAGCAGAAGCGATCCATCAGCTATCGAATTCTTAAGCCTCCTCACATGCAACCAGAGGAGTCCGGCCAATTCGCCAGCGCTTTAACGTGGCTGTAACGACGACCTCGCCAGATTCGAGCTTGATCAACCCCCAAGGTGACGCCCCAGCAGAAGTCGGGGCGTTCGCTGCAACCCCAGTGCTGATCGTTTCTCCCAAAACGTGCAGCGCGCCTCGAATCGAACGATGCTTGCAAGCGAGTTTCAACCGGCCGCGTCCGCTCCACTGCTCTCGGCCGCGCTCGAGCGTGCTTCCGAAGCGATCCTCTTTCTCGACGCGCGTGGCCGCGTCCATCACGCCAACAACGCCGCCGCGGCGCTGCTGCGGCGCGATCTGGCCAGCCTGATCGGGGCCGAGCTCGCGGATCTGGGCGTGCCTGCGGACGCGATGCCGGCGACGCTTGAAGACGAGGAGCCGGGCGATGAGGCGGCGGATCGCCGGTCTGCGTGTGACGAGGCCGATTTTGCCTGCGAGCTGACGATCCGCCATGAGGACGGCTCTCGCAACCGCGTCCACCTGACCCGCCATCAGCTCCCCTCCGGCCCGACGCCGGTGCGCTCGCTGCTGCTGATGCGCGACGTCACCTCCGAGGTCCAGTTGCGCGAGCGCAACGCGCTGATGACGTCGGTGGCGGACCGGAGCAACCGTGCCGTCGTCGTGGCGGATCACGAGCTGAAGATCCTCTACACTAACGCCGCCTTCACCTGCATCTATGGCTACTCCGCCGAGGAGGCGCTCGGACAGCAGGTCGAGAAGCTGCTGTCCGGCCCCTGCACCGATCCCGCGCTGGTCGAGCGCTTGAAGCAGTGCATTCTCGATGATCAGGGCGTCGAGGAAGACCTGCTGATCTATGACAAGGACGGCCACGAGATCTGGACCACGGCGCATGTGAAGGCGCACCGGAGTCGCCACGGCAAGGTCAAATATCTCGTCGGCCTGCTCAGCGACATAAGAGAGACCAAGCAGCTGCGCTCGCTGCAGCAGCTGATCATGTCGTCGCTGGCATCCGATCTGTCGATCACGACGATCGCCGACCAATTGTGCCGCCGGGTCGAGGAGCTGGCCCCCGACGTGGTCTGCTCGATCCTGCATGTCGATTCCGAGGGCAAGATTCACCCGCTCGGCGGGCCCAGCCTGCCGCCGGCCTATTCCGCCGGCCTCGATGGCGTTGCGATCGGGCCGGATGTCGGCTCCTGCGGCACCGCGGCCTATCTCTGCGAGCCGGTGCTGGCGCGCGACATCGACAGCGATCCGCGATGGCAACTCTACAAGGACGGGCCCTTGGGTGCCGGCCTGCGCGCCTGCTGGTCGACCCCGATCCAGGGCAAGGACGGCCGCGTCATCGGCACCTTCGCATTCTATTTCCGGGAATGCCGCGGGCCGAGCCCCTGGCATGAGCAGATCGTGCAGGCCTGCGTCCAGCTCGGCGCGCTGGCGATCGAGCGCCAGGAGGTCCGCTCGACGATCTCGCAGGTCGCCTATCACGACATGCTGACGGGCCTGCCCAACCGCGCCCGCATCCCGTCAATGATCGCCGAGGCGATCAAGGCCTGCCCCGAAGGCAGCCATCTCGCCGTCGCCTTCCTCGACGCCGACAATTTCAAGGACGTCAACGACACGCTCGGCCATGCCGCCGGAGACGAGTTCCTGGTCGGCTTCGCCAACCGCTTGCGGGCGCAGATCAGGCCCGGCGATCTGCTGGGCCGGCTCGGTGGCGACGAGTTCGTGATCGTGCTGCAGAACCGCGATGCGCTCGAGTGCTCGCTGGCGGCGGCGCGGATCACCGCGGCGCTGGCGATGCCGCTGACGATCGGCAAGCGCCAGGTGCCGATGTCCGCGAGCATGGGGCTCAGCCTGTATCCGGACAATGCCAAGGATATCGAGACCCTGATCAAGCAGGCCGACGGCGCGATGTACAAGGCCAAGCGCGCCGGCCGCGCGACCTATCGCTTCTTCAGCGCCGATATCGACAAGCTGGCCGAAGAGCGCCTGATGCACTCGACCGCGCTGCGCGAGGCGATCGCCAGCGAGGCGCTGACGCTGCATTACCAGCCGCAGATCTGCACCAAGAACGGTGCGATCCATGGCGTCGAGGCGCTGGCGCGCTGGCATGATCCGGTGCTGGGCGAGGTGTCGCCGTCCAAGTTCATCCCGCTCGCCGAGGAATGCGGCCTGATCGAGCAGATCGGCGTGTGGTCGATCAAGACCGCCTGCCAGCAGATGGCGTCCTGGCGCCGCGCCGGTCTCGACATCCCCTGCATCTCGGTCAACCTGTCGCCGATCAACTTCCAGAACGTCAATCTGGCGGCTGTCGTGGCGCAGATCCTGGCCGCCAACGACCTGCCGGCGAAGATGCTGATGCTGGAGATCACCGAAGGCGTGATCCTCAACGAGCGCGCCACGGTCATCGCCACCATGAGCGAGCTGCGCAACATGGGCGTCGGCCTGTCGCTGGATGATTTCGGCACCGGCTATTCCAGCCTGAGCCGGCTGGCGCAGCTGCCGATCCACGAATTGAAGATCGACCGCAGCTTCATGCGCGATTTCGAGAACGACCAGGGCACGCGGGCGATCGTCACCGCGGTGGTCCGGGTCGGCCAGAGCCTCGATGTGAAGGTGGTGGCCGAGGGCGTCGAGACCGAGCCGCAGCGCAAGCTGCTCGCCGAGCTCGGCTGCGATGCCATGCAGGGCTTCCTGTTCGCCCGTCCGATGGCCGCCGGAGCCTTCAACCGCTGGCTGCTGGACTACAGCTCCTATCGCGCCAGCCTGATGCTGCGCCAGGTCGGACGGGCGCTGGCGCAGGCGGCGGGATCGGTGGCGGTTGAGCCGTCGCCGCGCCCGGCCGCCAAGGCGGCTGGCTGAGTTAGCCGCGCTTCATCGTCTCCCCAGCCGAGATCGCGGCACAGCTCGGTGCCGTACCATCTCGCTTCCATCGTCATTCCGGAGCAATCGTCAACGCGCGTGAGCGCGGTGGCGATTGAACCCGGAATCTCGAGATTGTTGGAAAAGAACAACACCAGGCCAAATCGAGATTCCGGGTTCAAGGCCTGCGGCCTTGCCCCGGAATGACGGTGGGTGTGGCGCTATCGGCGGAACGCGATCAGCTGAAATCAGCGGCCGCCGAACAGGCGGTCCACCAGCCAGCCGTCGAGGCCGGCCGCGGGTTCAGGCCGGACATTGCCGCGGCTGGCGTTCGGCGCCGACGAGCGCGCGGCGTAGGCGGCATTGGGCGCGGGGGCAGGAGCCGTCGGCGCCGTGATCTGCGAGGCGATCTGCGCCAGCGTCGGCACCAGGCCGGCGCCTTGTGCATTCGGTAGCGCTGCCACCGGCACGCCCTGATGCGCCGCGCGCATGAAGCGGGTCCAGACCTCGACCGGCAGGCCGCCGCCGGTGGCCTTCTTGGTCGGCGAGTTGTCGTCATTGCCGAGCCAGACGCCGGTGACGAGGCGCGAGGTGTAGCCGATGAACCAGGCGTCGCGGAAATCCTGGCTGGTGCCGGTCTTGCCGGCGGCGACCCAGCCGGGAATCTCCGCCTTCTTGGCGGTGCCCGAGATCAAGGTCTCCTGCATCATCTGGTTCATCATCGCGACGTTGCGCGGGTCGATCACCTGCGCGGCCTGCTCGTTCTGGCGCATGTAGAGCAGCTTGCCGTCGAGCGTCTTGATCCGCGTCACCACATGCGGCGAGACGGCGAGGCCGCCATTGGAGAACGGCGCGTAGGCGCCGACCAGCTCGATCATCGACACCTCGGACGTTCCGAGCGCGATCGACGGGTTGGGGTCGAGCTTCGAGGCGATGCCGAGGCGGTGCGCGGTGCGCACCACGTTCTTCGGCCCGACTTCGAGGCCGACGCGCACGGCGACTGTATTGAGTGACATCGCGAGCGCTTGGGTCAGCGTCACCGGCCCGAAATACTCTTTCGTGTAGTTCTCCGGCCGCCAGCCCTTCAGATCCAGCGGCGCGTCCTGCCGCACGGTGTCGGGCGTCAGGCCCTGCTCGATCGCGGTGAGATAGACGAACGGCTTGAACGCCGAGCCGGGCTGGCGCTTGGCGGTGACGGCGCGGTTGAACTGGCTGTCCGAATAGTTGCGGCCGCCGACCATGGCGCGCACGGCGCCATCGGGCGTCATTGCCACCAATGCGCCCTGGCTGACGTTGAACTTCACGCTCTTGGCCGCGAGCTCGTCGATAACAGCGGCTTCCGCCACGCTCTGCAGCTTCGGGTCGATGGTGGTCTCGACCACGATCGAGTCCTCGACCTGGCCGACGAGATCGTCGAGCACCTCGCCGATCCAGTCGGCGACGTAGTTCACGGTTCCGGCCCCGGCCGGCTTCACCGCGACGGAGGGATGCGCGATCTGGGCCTGCGCCTGGGCCTCGGTGATGAACTTGGCATCCGCCATCGCCGCGAGCACGGTCTGCGCCCGCTTGGCGGCGCCCTCCGGATTGCGGTTCGGCGCCAGCCGCGACGGTGACTTGACGAGGCCGGCGAGCATCGCGGCCTCGGCCACGGTCACCTGCCGCGCCGACTTGCCGAAGTAACGCTGCGCCGCCGCCTCGACGCCATAGGCGCCGGAGCCGAAATAGACGCGGTTGAGATACAGCTCCAGGATCTCGCGCTTGGAATATTTGCGCTCCAGCCACAGCGCGAGCTCCGCCTCCTGGAGCTTGCGGGCGAGCGTGCGCTCCTGGGTCAGGAACAGGTTCTTGGCGAGCTGCTGCGTCAGGGTCGATCCGCCCTGCGACACGCCGCGATGCAGGATGTTGGCGACCACGGCACGCGCGATGCCGATCGGGTCGATGCCGAAATGCTGATAGAAGCGGCGGTCCTCGATGGCGATGAAGGCCTTCGGCAGATAGGGCGGCAGATCCTTCAGCGCGACATTGGCGCCGGCCATCTCGCCGCGCTGCGCCAGCATGGTCCCGTCATAGCCCACGATCTCGATCGTCGGCGGACGCTTCGGGATTTCCAGCGATTGGATCGGCGGCAGATGCGCGCCGGCCCAGATCACGACGCCGACCAGCCCGATGACGCCCCACAGGCCGCACACGACAGCCCAATACGCCATGCGGCCGATCGACATCCCCCAGCGCGATTTGCTGCGGGCAGGCTTGGCTTTTGATGGGGTGGGTTTCGGCTGGGCAGATTTGGGCTCGCGCGCCGGCACATCGTCCTCGTCGTCCGGCTCGACCGGCTTCTTCTTGGTTGATTTCTTCGGCGCGTCTTCGCCGGCCGGAATGCGGTCCTTGGGATCGAGGCGCAAATCGGCCATCGCCGCCGCAAGGCCGAAACGCGGCTCCTTGCGACCGCTGCCGCCCTGTTTCCGTCCCCGCGCCATACGCAACCCGAGCCCTGCCGTCCGACCACGGTAATGTCCGGAGTTTAAGGGGCAGTTAGGAAAAGCTTAACGCGCAATTAGGAGTTCCGCGCCGTCAACGCCGCGTTATGGTTAAGCAGACGTAAACAACAAACAGGCGAGGAGATTCATGGGCCATATCGATCCCACCAAGGAGGTGTTCGCGCAGTTCCGCGACAACGACCGGCCGGGTCCGATCCACATGCTGAACCTGGTGCGGCTGCGCAAGGAGGCCGCCTATCCGGACGGCCGCAAGGCCAGCGGCGCGGAAGCCTATGCCGCCTATGGCCGCGAGAGCGGCCCGGTGTTCGAACGCCTCGGCGGCCGCATCGTCTGGCAGGGCCGCTTCGAGCTGATGCTGATCGGCCCGCAGGAGGAGCGCTGGGATCATTGTTTCATCGCGGAGTATCCGTCTGTGCAGGCCTTCGTGGAGATGATCAGGGATCCCGTCTATCGCGAGGCGGTGAAGCATCGCCAGGCGGCGGTGGAGGATTCGCGGCTGATCCGGCACGCCGTGCTACCGGTGGGGAAGAATTTTGGCGAGGTGCCGGAGTGATACTCCTGCAATGAGGTGACGAGCACCTGAGCAGCAGCTCCATCTTCAATGATCAGCCCGTGAAGCGCGAGATCATCCCATGCTGTCGTCCCGGACAAGCCCGCTGACGCAACGCGTCAGCGGGCGCAGATCCGGGACCCATACCGCGTGATCTATCTTGAGGCAGGGGGCTGGTTGAACCTGTCGTGCCCCAAACTCCGCCCGGGGTTATGGGTCCCTGCGTTCGCAGGGACGACACCGGTGGTGCAGCGGCGTCGGGGCAGACCCAGACGAGATGTCGATAGCGCAGCTCCCGGTACGGGCCTGTTCGGAATGCCCGCTTGCGCAACACATAAGTTCATGCTTATGTCTCGGCATGATCGAGAGCGACATCTTCAAAGCCCTGGCCGACCCGACGCGCTACGCGATCTTCGAGAAGCTCGCCGCCGGCAGCATGAATGCCAGCGCGCTGCGCGAGGGGCTGACGATCAGTCAGCCGGCGATGTCGCAGCATCTCGCGGTGTTGCGCAATGCCGGGCTGGTGCGCGAAGAACGGCAGGGCCGTTTCGTCAACTACGAGGTCGATCCCGATGGACTGGCGCAGATCGCGCGCTGGCTGGCGAAGTACCGCGCCTACTGGCCGTCACGGGTCGATGCATTGAAAACCCTGCTGAAGGAGATGGACCAATGACCGATCTCGAGGCTGGCCGGCAGGGCGACGATCTGGTGCTCGACTACGAGCTCGACGCACCGCCGGAGAAGGTCTGGCGTGCCATCAGCATTCCCGCCTTTCGCGAAGCCTGGCTGCCGTCAGGAGACCTCGCCGATGCCGCGCCGATCTCGTCGACCTCGGGCGAGGAAGTCCGCTACCGGATGCGCGATGACGCGCCGCCCTATCTCGAAAGCATCGTGACGTTCCAGGTCACACCCAATGCCGATGGCGGCACGCGGCTCAGGATCATCCACGGCCTGCCCGCGACGATGCGGATGAGTTGTATGCCGCCCGCGGCGAACAGCAACACGCGCAGTCTCATGCGCGCGGCCTGACGCTCTAACCCATCACCAACTCACTGAACGGGAGCTCGCGCATGCGCGACACGATGCAACTCGTCCCCATGGTCATCGAGCAGTCGAGCCGCGGCGAGCGATCCTTCGACATCTATTCGCGGCTGCTGCGCGAGCGCATCGTGTTCCTCAACGGCGAGGTCAACGACACCGTGTCCGCGCTGGTCTGCGCGCAGCTGCTGTTTCTCGAGGCTGACAATCCGAGGCGGCCGATCCACCTCTACATCAATTCGCCCGGCGGCGTGGTCACCTCTGGGCTCGCGATGTACGACACGATGCAGTTCGTCAAGGCGCCGGTGCACACGCTGTGCATGGGAACGGCGCGGTCGATGGGATC
This sequence comes from Bradyrhizobium sp. SRS-191, assembly GCF_024586915.1. Taxonomy (GTDB): domain Bacteria; phylum Pseudomonadota; class Alphaproteobacteria; order Rhizobiales; family Xanthobacteraceae; genus Bradyrhizobium. The sequence goes on along the minus strand of NZ_JANBVS010000009.1, from coordinate 248,527 downwards.
GTTCCTGCTGATGGCGGGCGAGCCCGGCGAGCGGACGGCGCTGCCCAATGCCAGCCTCCACGTCCATCAGCCGCTCGGCGGCTTTCAGGGGCAGGCGTCCGACATCATGATCCACGCCAGGGAGATGGAGCAGACCAAGCGCCGCATGATCCGGCTCTATGCCGAGCATTGCGGCCGCAGCTACGAGGACGTCGAGCGCACGCTGGATCGGGATCACTTCATGACCGCGGACGAGGCGCAGGACTGGGGGCTGATCGACCGGGTGGTCAAGCAGCGGGATCTGGCGAGCGTCAGTGGTGATTGATCGTCTGCCGCCCTCGGATGCGTGATCGGAGTTTTGTGCGCCTCCAACTCCTCGTCGTCATGGCCGGCCCGTCCCGGCCATCCACGTCGTCCGGCATTCTGAGAACGACGTGGATGCCCGGGACAAGCCCGGGCATGACGGAGTAACCAACGCGTTTGATCGCTCGTAGTGACAGATGTGCGATAACGCGCCTTCTTCCGGTCGACAGTTGTTATCCACGAGAGGCCGCGGCGTCCTGGATGCCCGCCGGAGCCTGTCATCGAGCTCGCCAAAAGGCGAGACCCGGTGGCGGGCATGACAGCGATGGGTGCGGAGGCGCCGGGGCTACCCAGCCGCTCCCGTATCCTCGATGATCGGGCCGAACAGCTCCCAGCGCTCGCCGTTGAACTTCATCATCTGCATCTGCTTGTTGATGCGGAAGTCGGTCGGCGAGGTGTTGATCGAGAGGCCGGGCAAAGCAAGGCTGGGCACGTAGCCCTTGATGTTGGCGGCTTGCCGCATCACGTTTTCCCGCGTGAGATCGTCGCCGCACTGGCGCAGGATCTGCACCAGCAGCTCCGCGGTCGAATAGCCGTAGGTGTTCACCGTGTTGAGCTTGTCGCCTTCAGGATAATACTTGTCCATGAACTCGAAATAGGCCTTCACGCCGGGATCGTCCTTCCATTCCGGATCGGCTGGGTCCTTGCCGTAATTGGTGCTGATGATGTCCTTGGAGATGTCCAGGCCGGCGGGCTTGAGCGTGGCCGACACCGGGCTCGCGTTGATGTCGAGGATGTGCACCGGCTTCCAGGCGAGATCGGCGAGTTTCTTGATCGCCTGCGCCGCGAATTTCGGCGTCGAGGCGTTGTAGAGCAGGTCGGCGCCGGAGGATTTCAGCTTGACGATCTGCGAGTCCACGGTCGGGTCGGACAGCTCGTAGGACGCCTCCGACACGATCATGCTGTCGGCCTTGGATCCGAGGCCGCTGCGCAGGCCGGCGATGTAGTCGCGGCCGAGATCGTCGTTCTGGTAGAGGATGCCGATCTTGGCGTTGGGGTGGTTGGCCAGAATATACTTCGCGTAGATCCGCCCCTCGGACTGGTAGTTCGGGTTGTAGGCGATGGTCCACGGAAAATTCTGCGGATCGGTGAAGCGCGACGCGCCGGTCGAAGCCAGCAGCTGCGGCACCTTCTTGGCGTTGAGATATTTCTGCACCGCAGCGTTCGACGGCGTGCCGATGATCTGGAAGGTGAACAGCACCTCGTCGCCTTCGACCAGCTTGCGCACCTGCTCCACCGCCTTGGGCGGCGAGTAGGCGTCGTCATACTGGATCAGATTGAGCTTGCGGCCGTTGATGCCGCCCTTCTCGTTGATCATGCGCAAATAGGCGGCCTGGGTCTTGCCGATGCCGGCATAGGCGGACGCCGGGCCGGAGAACGGCACGGTCTGGCCGATCTTGATCTCGGTGTCGGTGGCGCCGGTGTCGTATTTCTTCTGGGCGTAGGCGGATGTGGAAAGCGCGATGGCAAGCGACGCAGCAAGCGTCATGACACGTGCCATGGCACCGAGACCGAACAGTGACGTTCTCATGCGAGTCCTCCCTCCGGTGATATCTGTCGATGGTTCTTCTTGGTTGTTATGTCGCCATCGCTGCACGCGAGTGTGGAGGAAGCAAGTCGACAAGGCAACGTTTCAGAGAGCGACCAACCGGCGCAATCCGTGCCGCAACGCAAAAGGGCTGCGCGCTGGCGCAGCCCTTTACCGGTTTTGCAAGTCGAATGCTTCTGCTCCTCACCCTGAGGAGCCCGCCGAAGGCGGGCGTCTCGAAGGGCGAGGCCCCAGCTCGGGCCTCATGGTTCGAGACGCGCCGCGAGTTTGTAGCTTTCGTAATGGCCAGCAGCCGGGCGCGGCGCTCCTCACCATGAGGGGAAAAAGCCGAGGGCGGCACTGCACACCGGCCATGAACAAGCCGAGAGGCTTGTTCATGGCGAAGGTCGGGCGCCGAAACTGGCGGAGAACTAACCCGCCGCGCCCTTGTCCTCCAGGATCGGGCCGAACAGCTCCCAGCGCTCGCCGTTGAACTTCATCATCTGCAGCTGCTTGTTGACGCGGTAGTCGGTCGGCGAAGTGTTGATCTTCATGCCCGGCAGCGACAGGTCGCCGACGACGTCCTTCAGCGAGGCTGCCTGCTTCATGACGTTCTCGCGCGTGAGATTGTCGCCGCACATCTTCAGGATGGTCACCAGGAGCTCGGCGTTGCCGTAGCCATAGGTGTTGAAGTTCGAGTTCTTGTCGCCGTCCGGATAATACTTGGCCATGAACTCGAAATAGCGCTTCATGCCCGGATCGTCCTTCCACTGCGGATCGAGCGGATCCTTGCCGTAGTTGACCGAGATCACGCCCTTCGACGCTTCCAGGCCCGCCGGCTGCAGCACCGCGCCCACCGATGTCGCATTGATGTCAACGATGTGCACGGGATGCCAGTCGAGCTCGTGCAGCTTCTTGATCGCCTGCGCCGCCTGCTTCGGCGTTGCTGCCGAGAACAGGAGGTCGGCGCCGGCCGCCTTGAGCTTCAGGAGCTGGGAATCGATGGTGGGATCGGACACCTCGTAGGAGGCCTCGGACACGATCATGGTCGCGGCCTTGTCGCCGAGGCCGGCCTTGATGCCGTTGAGATAGTCCTTGCCGAGATCGTCATTCTGATAGAGCACGCCGACCTTGGCGCTGGGATGCTCCTTCAGAATGTATTGCCCGTAGATGCGGCCTTCGGTGAAGTAGTTGGGATTGTATCCCATGGTCCAGGGAAAGTTCTTCGGATCGGTGAACTTGGTGGCGCCGGTCGCCGCGAACAGCTGCGGCACCTTCTTGGCGTTGAGGTATTTCTGGACGGCGGCGTTGGACGGCGTGCCGATGATCTGGAACGTCAGCAGAACTTCGTCGTCCTCGACCAGCTTGCGCACCTGCTCCACGGCCTTCGGCGGCGAATAGGCATCGTCATACTGGATCAGCTTGAGCTTGCGGCCGTTGATGCCGCCCTGCTCGTTGATCATGTTGAAATAGGCGGCCTGGGTCTTGCCGATCGAGGCATAGGCCGAGGCGGGGCCCGAGAACGGCACGGTCTGGCCGATCTTGATCTCGGTGTCGGACGCGCCGGGATCGTATTTCTTCTGGGCCTGGGCTGACGTGACGGAGAGCGTGACGGCCAACGCGGCCGCGCCGGCAAGACGGATAATTCCCTGTCGCATGGGGTCTATCGTTCCTCCTGATTTGTTATGCGGCTGGTCTACCCTGCGGGCGCCATCGCTGGGGGGCAGTGTGGAGGAACGGCTGGGCGCGCGCAAGGCGAGTAGGGCAGGGGGCGGCGGTTCCGGCGATATCGCTATGACATGCCCAGTTGGCTCAACAAGCTCGGTGTCGTCCCGGCCAAGCCCAGGCGTCGCGTAGCGACGACGGGGCGCAGAGCCGGGATCCATAGCCACCGGCGGTCGTGTGGCGAGGACTCGGAGTGGCGATCGTGCCTCGAGCGCTGCCCGGGATTATGGGTCCCGGCTCAAGGCCGGGACGACACCGGTGGTGGAGATGCAGCCTGGCTCAGCCCGCCAGCCAGACCAGCACGAGGCCGATCGTGGCGGGCACGCTCTGGATGAACAGGATCTTGCGGCTGGCGGTGGCGGCGCCGTAGAGGCCGGCGACGAGGACGCAGAGCAGGAAGAAGATCTTGATCTGGAAGGCGAAGGCCGGCGCGGGGTGCGCGAGGCCCCAGAACAGGCCGGCGGCGAGGAAGCCGTTGTAGAGGCCCTGGTTGGCGCCGAGCACCTTGGTCGCCTCGGCGCGCTCCGGCGTGTTGTTGAACGCTCGCAGGCCGGCCGGCTTGGTCCAGAGAAACATCTCGAGCACGAGAATGTAGACGTGCAGCAGGCCGATCAGTCCGACGACGATGTTTGCAAGCAATGCCATGGTTCGGCTCCCCCAAGCCATTCGAGACCGGCGGCGTTGCCGATCCCCTCAATCAAGTCCCTGCCGCGCAGCCGCAACCGCCGACACTCCCCATATCCTTACGCCGCCGGCTGTGCCGCCGCGTCCTCGCTGGCCAACAGATGCAGCAGCGCGCTCTTGATCGCCGCTTGCCGGGTCGGCGCGTTGATCTGCGCCCCCAAGAGATCGGTCACGTAGAACACGTCGCGGGCGCGCTCGCCGAAGGTGGCGACATGCGCCGAGGCGATGTTCAGGTTCAGCTTCGAGATCGCGGTGGTCAGCTCGTAGAGCAGGCCGGGTCGGTCGAGGCCGGAGACCTCGATGACCGTGTAGAGCTCCGACCATTGGTTGTTGATGCTGACCTCCGGCTCGACCGAGAACGCCTTGTGCTGCTTGCCCCTGGTGGTCCGCCGCGCCACGGCGTCGGGCAGCCGCAGCTTGCCTTCCAGCACCTGCTCGATGGTCTCGCCGATCCGCGTCGCGCGCCGGCCCTCGTCCTCGTCGCGCTCATATTCCCTTGATATCGCGATGGTGTCGAGCGCGCGGCCGTCGGTCGTGGTGTAGATCTGGGCGTCGACGATGTTGGCACCGGCCGACGCGCAGGCGCCGGCGATGATCGACAGCAGCCACGGATGGTCCATGGCGAAGATTGTCAGCTCGGTGACGCCGCGCGCCGGATCGAAGCCGACATTGATCGCGAGCTTGTGGCCGGCATCCTCGCTCGACCTGACGAAGCGGGCGTGGCGGATCTTGCGCGGCAGCTCGACCTTGAGCCAATAGGCCGGATAGTGCCGGCCGATATAGGTGTTGAGCTCGTCTTCGGGCCAATCGGTGAAGGCGTTGCGGAATTCGGCCTGCGCTGCGGTGATGCGCTTGGCGCGATTGACCTCGGAGAAGCCGCCGGTCAGCACCGGCTCGGTCTCGTAATACAGCGTGCGCAACAGCTGCGCCTTCCAGCCGTTCCAGACGCCGGGGCCGACGCCGCGGATATCCGCGGTGGTGAGGATCGTCAGCAGCTTCATCTGCTCGACCGACTGCACCACGGCCGCAAACTTCTCGATGGTGCGGCGGTCCGACAGGTCGCGCGACTGCGCCACCGTCGACATCGTCAGGTGCTCCTCGATCAGCCAGGCGACCAGCTCGGTGTCGGCATTGTTGAAGCCGAGCCGCGGGCACAGCCGGCGCGCGATCTTGGCGCCGGCGACCGAATGGTCCTCGGGCCTGCCCTTGGCGACGTCGTGCAGCAGCACCGTGATGTAGATGACGGCGCGATGCTCGGGCCGGATCTTGCGCATCAGGTCGGAAGCGAGCACGAACTCGTCATGGCCGCCGCGCTCGATCTCCTGCAGGAAGCCGATGCAGCGGATCAGGTGCTCGTCGACCGTGTAGTGATGATACATGTTGAACTGCATCATCGAGACGATGCGGCCGAAGGCGCTGATGAAGTGGCCGAGCACGCCGGTCTCGTTCATCCGCCGCAGCACGGTCTCGGCATCGTTGGAGGTCAGGATCTCCATGAACAGCCGGTTGGCCTCGGGATCGTCGCGCAGCTCGGTGTTGATCATGTTGAGCGAGCGCGTCACCGCGCGCATCGCGTCGGGATGGAACGCGAGGTTGTTCTTCTGCGCCAGGCGGAAGATGCGGATCAGATTGACCGGATCGTGCTTGAAGACGTCGGGCGCGGCGAGGTTGATGCGGTTGTTGTCGACGATGAAGTCGTCGCTCTCCGGCACGCGGCGCCAGGTCGAGCCGGTGGTCAGGCGCGAGATCATCCGGCTCAGCACCGGCGCCGCCTTGGCCTGCTGATCCTCGAGCTTGGCGCACAGGATCGCGGTGAGATTGCCGACCTGCTTGGCGACCAGGAAGTAGTGCTTCATGAAGCGCTCGACATCCTGCATGCCCGGATGGCTGGTGTAGCCGAGCCGGACCGCGATCTCGCGCTGCAGGTCGAATGACAGCCGCTCCTCGGGGCGGCCGCTGACGAAGTGCAGATTGCAGCGCACCGACCACAGGAAGTCGGCGCAGCGGCGGAAGGTGCGGTACTCATGGGCGTCGAACACGCCGCGCTCGACCAGCTCGGCGGTCTCGCGCACGCGGTAGACGTATTTGGCGATCCAGAACAGCGTATGCAGGTCGCGCAGGCCGCCCTTGCCGTCCTTGACGTTGGGCTCGACCAGATAGCGCGACTGGCCGCCGCGGCGATGCCGCTCCTCGCGCTCGGCGAGCTTGGCGGCGACGAACTCGGCCGCCGTGCCCTGCACGACCTCGCTGTCGAAGCGCGCGACCAGCTCGTCATAGAGCGGCCGGTCGCCGGCGAGATAGCGCGTCTCCAGGATGGCGGTGCGGATGGTCATGTCGCCGCGCGCTTGGCGGATCGACTCGTCGACGGAGCGGGTCGCGTGGCCGACCTTCAGTCCCATGTCCCACAGCGAATACAGGATGGCTTCGGCGACCTGCTCGCCCCAGGCGGTCTGCTTGTAGGGCAGGATGAACAGGAGATCGATGTCGGACTCTGGCGCCATCAGGCCGCGGCCATAGCCGCCGGTGGCGACCACCGCCATGCGCTCGGCGCCGCTCGGCACGTCCGAGCGATAGAGATGCTCGGTGGCCGCCGCGTAGAGGATGCGGATGATCTCGTCCTGCACGAAGCACAGCCGCTCGGCGCAGCGCCGGCCATGGCGATCCCTCAGCAGCTCCGCCTGGGCGGCGGCACGCGCCTTGACCAGCTCCGCTTTCAGGAACTGCACGACCGCGGCGCGGAACATGTCCTCCCGGCCGGAGTGCTGCTTCGCTAGCGCGTCGACCGCGGCTGCGATGCCGGCGCTGTCGAAATCGGCCGAGGTGAAGGCTTTGGAATCTGTGGCGACGCTGTCCATGGATGCAACCGGATATCGAACAAGGCCCGTGCTGTCACGAAACTTCCAATGCAGCAATCATTCCATGCTGTCACCGGTCGTGGACGGATGGTGATCGTGCTTCGGCGTGGCATGGAAAGGAAAAACAATTCTCGTTGAGCCCTGGCATAACGCTTTGAAACAACACCAATGTTTTTAAGGTCAGGAGGTTGACGATGGGTGGATGGACGAGGCGGGGACTGGCCGGGCTCGCAGCCGTGTTTCTACTGGGATGCGGCGTTGCAACAGCCGCTGACCAGGTGAAGGAGATCCGGATCGACTGGGCGACGTACAATCCGGTGTCGCTGGTCCTGAAGCAGAAGGGTCTCCTGGAAAAGGAGTTCGCCAAGGACGGCATCAGCATCGTCTGGGTGCAGTCGGCCGGCTCCAACAAGGCGCTCGAGTTCCTCAATGCCGGCTCGCTCGATTTCGGCTCGACCGCCGGCTCCGCCGCGCTGGTCGCCAAGATCAACGGCAACCCGATCAAGTCGATCTACGTCTATTCGCGGCCCGAATGGACCGCGCTGGTGACGGGCAAGGATTCCAAGATCGCCTCGGTCGCCGACCTCAAGGGCAAGCGCGTTGCGGTGACCCGGGGCACCGATCCGCACATCTTCCTGGTGCGCGCGCTGCTGGCGGCCGGGCTCACCGACAAGGACATCACCCCGGTGCTGCTGCAGCACGCCGACGGCCAGGCGGCGCTGATCCGCGGCGATGTCGATGCCTGGGCCGGGCTCGATCCGATGATGGCGCGGGCCGAGGTCGAGGAGGGCGCCAAACTTTTCTACCGCAAGGCCGACGCCAACACCTGGGGCATCCTCAACGTCCGCGAGCAGTTCCTGAAGGACAATCCGGAGATCGTCCGCCGCGTGCTCGCGACCTACGAGGTCGCGCGCAAGGACGCGCTGGCCAATTACGACGACCTGAAGAAGACGTTCATTGCCGTCACCAAGCTGCCGGAGACGGTCGTCGACAAGCAGCTCAAGGAACGCACCGAGCTCACCCACAGCCGCATCGGCGCCCCGCAGCGGGAGTCGATCCTGGCCGCTGGCCTGGCGCTACAGCAGGCGGGCGTGGTGGACGCCAAGGTCGACGTGAAGGCCACGCTGGATGCGCTGATCGACGACCAGGTGCCGCTGCCGACGAATTAGCGCGACCCGCGCTTGCGCGAGCGCTCACGCCTCCCCTAGCGCTTGCCGCAAAGTCCGAGCGACAAAGACCGGTGGCGCGTTAAAAAACAGGTGTCGTCCCGGACAAGCCCGCCGACGCGCCAGCGTTGGCGGGCGCAGATCCGGGACCCATACTCCGTGCAATCTGTTTGAGGCAGGCTGGAGCGGCATCTCGCCTCCTCACGACTGCCGCGGAGTATGGGTCCCGGCTCAAGGCCGGGACGACACCGAATTTGGGGCGCCGCCGTTGGTTCACCCCTGACAGGCGCGCCCACATCCGTCATTGCCATCGGCCAGCGCCACCCGCCCCGGGTCCACTCCACGCCTTGCATTCCCACCCCAGACGCTGTTCTCACTATGACCATGACCGTCGAACTCCAGGCCCCCGCCGCGGCGGCCACACCGCAGACCGCAAGCCGGCCATGGCTCACCCGCCTGGCGCGGCCGCTGCTCGGGCTGTTGCTGCCGCTGTCGCTCGCGCTGGCCTGGGAGCTCGCCGTCCGGGCCGGCTGGTCCAATGGCCGCCTCGTGCCGCCGCCGTCAAAAGTCTTCACCACGATCGCCGAGCTCGCCCAGTCCGGCGAGCTGACCCGCCACATCACGATGACGCTCTCCCGCGTCGGCATCGGCTTCGGCCTCGGCGTTGCCGCCGGCACCTTGCTCGGCGGCATCTGCGGCTATTGGGGCCTCGCCCGCCGGCTGGTCGATCCGACCATCCAGGCGCTGCGCGCGATCCCGTCGATCGCCTGGGTGCCGCTGTTCATCCTCTGGCTCGGCATCTTCGAGACCTCCAAGGTGGCGCTGATCGCGGTCGGCGTGTTCTTCCCGGTCTATCTCGGCCTCACCGGCGCGATCCTGTCGGTCGATCGCAAGATCGTCGAGGTCGGCCGCGTCTTCCGCCTGTCCGGCCCGGCGATGATCCGCCGCATCCTGCTGCCCGCGGTGCTGCCGGCCTATGTCGTGGCGCTGCGCGTCGGCCTCGGCCTGGGGTGGATGTTCGTCGTCGCCGCCGAGTTCATGGGCGCCTCCGAGGGCCTCGGCTATCTACTGATCGACGGCCAGCAGCTCGGCAAGCCGGCGCAGATCGTCGCCGCCATCGTCATCTTCGCCATCATCGGCAAGGCGACCGACTGGCTGCTGGAGATCGCGACCGCGCCGCTGTTGCGCTGGCAGGACAGCTTTGCGCGCCAGAGCGGAGCCGCCTGATGCTGCAGCTCGCCTCCGTCACCAAGGTCTATCCCAACGGCGTCCACGCGTTGGAGCGGTTCTCCTCCGAGATCCAGCTCGGCGAGATCATCGCCATCATCGGCGGCTCCGGATGCGGCAAGTCGACGCTTCTCCGGGCCATCGCCGGCCTCGACCGCGCCAGCGCCGGCACCGTGACGCTGGACGGCGAAGCGATTTCGGCGCCGCATGCGAAGGTCGGCATCATCTTCCAGGAGCCGCGACTGCTGCCCTGGCTCAGCGTCGCCGACAATATCGGTTTCGGCCTGTCCGAGCTGCCGGCCGCCGAGCGCCGCGAGCGCGTTGCGAAGGCGCTGGCGCGTGTCGGCCTCGCCGACAAGGCCAAGGTCTGGCCGCGCGAACTGTCCGGCGGCCAGGCGCAGCGCGTCGCGATCGCCCGCGCGCTGGTGGCGCAGCCGGAGGTGCTGCTGCTCGACGAGCCGTTCTCGGCGCTCGATGCCTTCACACGAAAAGACCTGCAGGATCACCTGCTCGACCTCTGGGCCGACACCCGCCCGACCTTGGTGCTGGTGACCCACGATGTCGAGGAAGCCGTCGTGCTGGCCGACCGCGTGCTGGTGATGCGGCCGCATCCCGGGCGGCTGTTCGAGGAGATCACCATCAATCTGTCGCGCCCGCGCGACCGCAACGCGCCCCTGTTCGAGCAGTTCAAGCGCCACGTGCTGACCGCGCTCGATCGCTCGCTCGACCGGACGGTGCCGGATACGCAGGGCAGGCGTGAGCCCGGCGGCGGGCTGTGGTGGTGACAGCGGCGTCCTTGCCCGGTACATCTGTTCGGAAATGAATCCGGGAGAGAGAACGACAATGGATGCTGCCGAGCTGCGCGCCATGCAGGCGCCGATCAAGGAACGCTACAAGGCTGACCCCTCCGCCGCCGTCATCACGCTGAAGGCGAAGGGCGAGGTCGGCGGTGAAGGCCTGACCTGCAAGCTCGAGACCGGCCGCGCGCTGGCCGTCGCCGGACTGCATCCGGCCACGGGCGGCTCCGGCCTGGAGCTGTGCTCCGGCGACATGCTGCTGGAAGCATTGGTCGCCTGCGCCGGCGTCACCCTCAAGTCGGTCGCGACCGCCGTAGAGGTCCCGCTGAAGAGCGGCCTCGTGCTGGCCGAAGGCGATCTCGATTTCCGCGGCACGCTCGGCGTCGACAAGGAGGCCCCGGTCGGCTTCCAGGAAATCCGCCTGCGCTTCGAGGTCGACACGGATGCGCCGCAGGACAAGCTCGACCTCCTGCTCAAGCTCACCGAGCGCTATTGCGTGGTCTATCAGACCATCAAGAACGGCCCGAAGGTGTCGGTCAGCCTGAAGCGGGTGGCGGCGTAGCCTGTCTTTCTCCACGGGGGCGTCCCGGCGAACGCCGGGACCCATAACCACCGTCGGCAATAGTTGCCCCGGCCGGTCACTCCAATCTTCTCCTTCCCATGACCGCCTGTGGTTATGGGTTCCGGGTCAGCGCTATCAGCGGCGATGCTTGCGCATCGCCATGGTCTGCTTGCCCGGGACGACGGCTGAACATGTCCCTCGATCCCTCCTTCCTGCTCGTCCTCGGCCTGCGCATGGTGATCGCGGCGTCGTTCGTGGTGTCGGCGTCGATGATCGCCGAGCGCACCGGACCCGTGATCGGCGCGCTGGTCGCCACCTTGCCGATCTCGGCCGGGCCGACCTACGTGTTCCTGGCGCTCGACCATGACGCGGCCTTCATCGCGCAGGGCGCGCTGACCAGCCTGCCGATCAACGCCGCGACCATCTTCCTCAGCCTCGCCTACGCCGTGCTCGCGCAGCGCCACAGCGTGTGGGTGGCAAGCGCCACCGCGGTCGCGGTGTGGCTCGGCCTCGCGTCGCTGATCAAGAGCGTGCAGTGGACGCTTCTGATGGGCATCGTCGCCAACATCGTCACCTTCGCGATCTGCCTGCCGCTGCTGCAGCGCTACCGCCACGCCAAGATGCCGCTGATCACACGACGCTGGTACGATGTCCCTTTGCGCGCCTCGCTGGTGGCAACGCTCGTCGCCACCGTCACCTCGGTCTCCGGCTGGGCCGGCCCCAGCGTCTCCGGCATTCTCGCGCTGTTTCCGATCGTCTTCACCTCGATGATGCTGATCCTCCAGCCGCGCATCGGTGGCCCCGCCACGGCCGCGGTGATGGCCAACGGCGCCTGGGGCCTGATCGGATTTTCCTTGGCGGTCGTCGTGCTGCATCTCGGCAGCCTGCATCTCGGTGCCGTCGCGGGCCTCAGCGGCGCACTTGCGACCTGCGTGGGCTGGAATCTCGGCCTGTGGTGGCTGGGGCGACGCAAGCCGGCGCGCGTCTGATCGTTACGACAGACGTGGGCGTCGGCGCAGGAAGTCGGCGCGCGATCGCACGGATGGGTTCTTGTCCTGCTCGAAATGCGCGATCAGCCGGTCTTCGTCAGGTACGGCTGCACGACTGGCAATCAGTGCATCGGCTGCGGCACGCCGCACGATCACCGATGCATCGCGTGCCGCCTGCCAGAACAGATCAGGCGGCCGTGCGATGCCCTGTAGGGGACGGTGATCGAATTTCGGAACGCGCTTCCTGATGCCATAGACCTTGTCGATCCATTCCCACCCGTAGCCCGTAAACCAGGTGACGCTGCCCGTCAGCAGGCAGCGATAGGCAATGGCTCTGACCCGCGGCTGGATCGCCGATGTGGCCAGGGCGGGTAGATACTGATCGATCGCAGGATAGCGCGCGAGTAGACGCAGATACTTGGCCAGCGAGCCGTTTGCAGTCCGTTGCAGAAAGCCGGCAACGATCGGCAGCACGTCCGACCTGCTGAAAACGTCGTCGAGCAGGTCGGCTTCGCTGCCCCAGCGACCCCAGCTGTGTCGGCGGTCGAGGAGATAGGGTGCACTGCTTGCTGCGACGTCCGGCGCGATCTGCCTCTGGACGCGCTCCAGATAGCCTGCGGCGGCGCGCCGGACCGGCTCGGCCCAATCATTCAACCGCCAGGCCACGGCAGCCAGAAAGAACGCAGACAAGGGAGGTGTCTGTAATGTGTCGAGCGCCGCCTCGCGGACATGGCCGTTCGGATGAAACAAAAAAATCCACGCATAGTTCGGAGTTCGTCCCATCATGGAGAGATCGCGGACATAGACGCGTTCACTGGAAAATCCAGCGAGTAGCCGATCCATCAATGTCGGCCTGCCGAGATGGGCCGCTAGCGCGATCTCACGCGAAGCCAGGACGACAAGCTGAGGTGGCAAAGCAGACAACTCGTCCAGGATGCCCGGCAACTCGTCATCCCAGCTCTCGCGAGTCGACGCCAGCGCGGACAGCTTGGCGATCAAGGCGCGAGGCACTGCTGTTCGAGACTTCATTGTCATCTGGCCAGGATGGCAGTCTCGTGCCGGTTTTGAAAGTGGGGACCGCTTCGAGCATTGCTGACAAGCGGACTTATAGCTCCGGTCGCGATCCGTGCAACAAATCGCCGTAACCTCGATCGCTCCCTCCTTCGTCATTGCGAGCGAAGCGACGCAATCCAGGGGCTCGGGTGGGACTCTGGATTGCTTCGGCGCAAGGGGCGCCTCGCAATGACGGAGAGTGCGGGCCGAGCTGCCTGCCTCCCCACCAGGGTCATTCCGGGGCGCGCGGAGCGCGAGTCCGGAATCTATTGAGCTGCAAGCACCGTGGTGAGATGGATTCCGGGCTCGCGCCGCGCGCGCCCCGGAACGGCAGCAACTATTTGTTCGGCAGCTTGGCCTTCAGCCGATACAGCGCGTCCAGCGCCTCGCGCGGCGTCATCTCATCCGGATGCAGATCTTTCACCGCGGCGATCAGCTCTTCCGTCTCCTTCGACATCGCCGGCTCCACAGCCGCGCGCGACGGGACCGCGAACAGCGGGAGGTCGTCGACCAGCGCGCGCGCGTTCTGGCCGCGATCGGCGGCCTCCAGCTTCGCCAGCACCGACTTGGCGCGGTTGATCACGGCCGGCGGCAGGCCGGCGAGCTTGGCGACCTGGATGCCGTAGGAGCGGTCGGCGGAGCCGGGCAGCACCTCGTGCAGGAACACCACGTCGCCCTGCCATTCCTTGACCCGCACCGTGGCGTTGAACAGTCGCGGCAGCTTGGCGGCGAGTGCGGTCAGTTCGTGATAATGCGTCGCGAACAGCGTGCGGCAGCGGTTGCTCTCGTGCAGATGCTCGATCGCGGCCCAGGCAATGGAGAGACCGTCGAACGTCGCGGTGCCGCGGCCGATCTCGTCGAGAATGACCAGCGCGCGCTCACCGGCTTGGTTCAAAATCGCCGCGGTCTCGACCATCTCGACCATGAAGGTCGAGCGTCCGCGTGCGAGGTCATCGGCCGCGCCGACGCGCGAGAACAGCCGGTCGACGATGCCGATGCGCGCCCGGCTCGCCGGCACGAAGCTGCCGATCTGCGCGAGCAAGGCAATCAGCGCGTTCTGGCGCAGGAAGGTCGATTTGCCGGCCATGTTCGGGCCGGTCAGCAGCCACAGCTGGCCGCTCTTGTGTCCGGGCGTCGGCGACAGATCGCAGGAATTGGCGATGAACGGTTGGCCCTCGCGCTTCAGCGCCTGCTCGACCACCGGATGGCGGCCGCCCTCGATGGCGAAGCCGAGCGAGCCGTCGACCTCTGGGCGGACGTAGTTGTCGTCGACCGCGAGCTTGGCGAGTGCGGTCGCGACATCGAGCATCGCAAAGCCATGCGCGGCGGCGCGCAGATCGTCGCCGATCGCCAGCGCCTGTGCGCAGAGACGGTCGAAGATCTCGAGTTCGAGATTGAGCGCGCGCTCGCCGGCATTGGCGATCTTGGCCTCGATCTCGCCGAGCTCGGACGTCGTGAAGCGCACCTGTCCCGCCAGCGTCTGGCGATGGATGAAGGTCGCGTTCAACGGCTGAGACATCAGCTTGTCGCCGTGCTGCGCGGTGACCTCGACGAAATAGCCGAGCACGTTGTTGTGCCGGATCTTGAGCGCCTTGACGCCGGTCTGGTCGGCGTAGCGCGCCTGCATCGAGGCGACGACGAGCCGCGAGGCGTCGCGCAGATTGCGCGTCTCGTCGAGCGTCGCATCATAGCCTGCTCGCACGAAGCCGCCGTCGCGCTTGATCAGCGGCAGCTGCTCGTCGAGCGCGCGGGCGAATTCGTCGGCAAGCGTCCGCGCCGGCCGCGCCAGCGCGGCCATCACGGACGCGATCTCCTGTGGTGGCTCAGCGAGCGCGGAGAGCCGCGCCAGCGCCTGGTCGGCGGCGAGGATGCCGTCGCGCAAGGCGGCCAGATCGCGCGGGCCGCCGCGGCCGACCGACAGCCGGGCCATCGCGCGCGTCATGTCCGGCGCGCCGCGCAGGATCGAGCGGATGTCCTCGCGCGCGGCGCTGTCGGCGACGAACACGTTGACGGCATCGAGCCTTCGTCCGATCTGCGCCGGCTCCGTCAGCGGCGCGGCAAGGCGCTGGGCGAGCAGCCGCGAGCCGGCCGAGGTCACCGTGCAGTCGATCGCGTCGAGCAGCGAGCCGCGCCGCTCGCCGGCCAGCGTCCGCGTCAGCTCGAGATTGGCGCGCGTCGCCGGATCGATCGCCATGGTGCTGCCGGTGGCCTCGCGCGCGGGCGGGGCCAGCGGCGGGCGCTGGCCGACTTGTGTACGCTCGACATAAGTGACGCAGGCGGCGGCCGCGGTGGCTTCAAGCCGCGACAACACGGCGAGCCCGTCCATCGTGGCGACCGCGAAATAGTCGCACAGCCGCCGCTCGGCGGTGGCGCCGTCGAACACGTCGCGGGTCAGCGGCGTCACCGCGGCGAGCTCGCGCAGCACCGGCTCGAACGCTTCGTCCGAATACAGCGCGTCGGAGACGATGACCTCGTTCGGATTGATCCGCGCGAGCGTCGCAGTGAGCTCGGCGAACGCGCATTCGGTGACGATGAAGTCCGAGGTCGAGATGTCGATCCAGGCGAGGCCGAGCCGGTCGCCGCCGGATGAACCACGGCTGCGCGCGATCGACAGAAGATAGTTGTTGGCGCGCGCGTCGAGCAGGTTGTCTTCGGTGAGCGTGCCCGGCGTCACCACGCGCACCACGCCGCGCTTGACCACGCTCTTGTTGCCGCGCGCCCGGGCCGCCGCCGGATCCTCCATCTGCTCGCAGACCGCGACGCGGATGCCCTGCGCGATCAGCCGGTGCAGATAGTCCTCGGAGCGTTCGACCGGCACGCCGCACATCGGGATGTCCTGGCCCTGATGCTTGCCGCGCTTGGTCAGCACGATGCCGAGCGCTTTCGAGGCGACCTCGGCGTCCTCGAAGAACAGCTCGTAGAAATCGCCCATCCGGTAGAACAGCATCAATCCGGGATGAGCGGCCTTGATGTCGAGATATTGCTCCATCATCGGCGTGAGCTTGGCCGGCGCCTCGGCGGGCGCGGCGCCGGGCGCTGACTCTTGCGGAACCGGGGCGGAGATGGGCTGCTGGATCGTCATGGCGCGGAAACTAGCCAATTTGCCCGGACGGTCCTACCGCTTTGCAGGCGATGTCCCGGTTTTCCACGACGGGTGTTGCTCACGGTTGCGGCCGCAAGAATGGTGCGAGGGAGCAGATCGGCGCGACAGCGGCGGTGTAACCTCTGCCCGCTCTTTGCGGGGAGAGGTCGGATTGCGCAGCAATCCGGGTGAGGGGCATGCCACATGCGTGGCCCAGTCGAAGGTCCATCGGACGGGCACGGCTGCTCCATGCCTTCGAGCATTCTCGCAGATGCATTGGTGAGATTCTTCGCGGGAAGCGGCACTTCCCGTGCGGCTGCCCCTCACCCCGACCCTCTCCCCGTGAAGAACGGGGAGAGGGAGCGCACCGATCGCGGGGCGGCAGCGAGCGCATACGGCCATCTCAGCGCATATCACCCCGCGTCCCCGTCATTTGACCTCCTCTTGGCGCACTCCTAAAACCGCCGTCAATTCTGACCAGAAACACCCCCGGGAGAGAGCGATGCGAGACGTGTTCATTTGTGATGCGGTGCGGACCCCGATCGGGCGCTTCGGCGGCGCGCTGGCGAAGGTGCGCACCGACGATCTCGCGGCGACGCCGCTGAAGGCGCTGAAAGCCAAGCATCCGAATCTCGACTGGGCCGCGGTCGACGAGGTGTTCTTCGGCTGCGCCAACCAGGCCGGCGAGGACAACCGCAACGTCGCACGCATGGCGCTGCTGCTCGCGGGTCTTCCCGACTCCATTCCCGGCCAGACCCTCAACCGTCTCTGCGCCTCGGGCCTCGATGCGGTCGGCGCCGCGGGCCGTGCGATCCGCGCCGGCGAGGTCGACCTTGCGATCGCCGGCGGCGTCGAATCGATGACCCGCGCGCCGTTTGTGCAGGGCAAGGCCACGGAAGCGTTCTCGCGCTCGGCCGAGATCTTCGACACCACGATCGGCTGGCGCTTCATCAATCCGCTGATGAAGCAGCAGTATGGCGTCGATTCGATGCCGGAGACCGGCGAGAACGTCGCCGAGGAATTCCAGGTGTCGCGCGCGGACCAGGACGCCTTCGCGATCCGCTCCCAGCAGCGCGCCGGCCAGGCGATCGCCTCGGGCTATTTCGCCGCCGAGATCACGCCCGTGTCCGTGCCCGGCGGCAAGGCGGGTCCTGTGATCGTCGACAAGGACGAGCATCCGCGGCCCGAGACCACGCTCGAAGGCCTCGCCAAGCTGAAGCCGATCGTGCGCAATCCCGGCACCGTCACCGCCGGCAACGCCTCGGGTGTCAATGACGGCGCCGCAGCCATGATCCTCGCCTCGGAAGCAGCAGTGAAGAAGCACGGCCTGACGCCGCGCGCGCGCGTGCTCGGTCTCGCCTCGGCCGGCGTGCCGCCGCGCATTATGGGCATCGGCCCGGTGCCGGCCGTGCGCAAGCTGCTGGAGCGGCTCGGCTTGAAGATCACTGATTTCGACCTGATCGAGCTCAACGAGGCATTTGCCTCCCAGGGCATCGCCTGCCTGCGCCAGCTCGGCGTCGCCGAGGATGCCGATTTCGTCAACCCGCATGGCGGCGCCATCGCGCTCGGCCATCCGCTCGGCATGAGCGGCGCGCGCATCGCGATGACCGCCGTGCACGGCCTCGAAGTCCGCGGCGGCAAGCGCGCGCTCGCCACGATGTGCGTCGGCGTCGGCCAGGGCGTCGCGCTCGCCGTCGAGATGATCAACTGATCCCACACCTCATCCCGAGGAGCCTGCCGCTTGGCGGGCGTCTCGAGGGATGAGGCCCAACTCTGGCCTCATGGTTCGAGACGGCGCTTCGCGCCTCCTCACCATGAGGGGAAGCAGTCGAGAGCGCCGCTATGACGATCCTCGGCGAACAGGGCGTTGCTTCGAGACGATCGATTGACGAAGCGCAATTCGCTTCGTCATTCCGGGGCAGCCCGCAGGGCTGAACCCGGAATCTGGAGATGAGTCCAACAATGTCGAGATTCCGGGTTCGACGCTGACGCGTCGCCCCGGAATGACGGAGAACGAGTGATGACCATCTCGCGCGAACAGGACGTCACGCCGGCCGTGCTGGCGGTGATGGAGCAGACCTCCAATCCGCGGCTGCGCGAGATCATGCTGTCGCTGATCAAGCATCTGCACGGCTTCGTCCGCGACGTCAGGCTGACCGAGGCAGAATTCCGCGAGGCCGCCGCGCTCATCGCCGAGCTCGGCCAGCGCACCAACGACACGCATAACGAGGTGGTGCTGATGGCCGGCTCGCTTGGCGTCTCGCCGCTGGTCTGCCTGCTCAACAATGGCGATGGCGGCAACACCGAGACCGCGCAGTCGCTGCTCGGTCCGTTCTGGCGGCTGAACTCGCCCGTGACCGCGAATGGCGGCTCGATCCTGCGCTCGTCGACGCCGGGCCCGGCGCTGTTCGTGCAGGGACGCGTGGTCGATCCCGACGGAGCGCCCGTCGCGGGCGCCGAGGTCGACGTCTGGCACGCCTCGCCCGTCGGCTATTACGAGAACCAGGATCCCGAGCAGGCCGACATGAACCTGCGCGGCAAGCTCACCACCGATGAAGACGGCCGCTTCTGGTTTCGGTCCGTCATGATGGTCGGCTATCCCATCCCGACCGACAGCGTCGTCGGCCGTCTCCTGAAGGCGCAGGGCCGCCATCCCTATCGTCCTGCGCATCTGCATGCGTTGATCGTCAAGCAAGGCTTCAAGGTGCTGATCTCGCAGGTCTACGATCCCAACGACCCGCACATCGACAGCGATGTCCAGTTCGGCGTCACCAAGGCGCTGCTCGGCAATTTCACTCGCCACGACGCGCCGCATCCGACCGAGCCCGACGTCACCGCGCCCTGGTACTCGCTCGATCACGTCTACCGGATGGAAGTCGGCGATACAGTGCTGCCGCGCGCGCCGATCAAGTAGCGCAGCTAGCTTCATCGCTTCAAAAGTCGGTGTCGTCCCGGGCAAGCACGTCGGCGCGAAGCGCTGGCGTGCGCCGACCCGGGACCCATACTCCCGGGAGACGCTTGAGGCAGGATCGCCACTTCGAGTCTTCGCCTCATCACGGCCTGTGGTTATGGATCCCGGCTCTGCGCCCCGACGTCGCTGCGCGACGCCAGGGCTTGGCCGGGACGACATCAGACGTGGGGATGCTGCCTCCCAGCAATCGAAGCGAACCGAGGAGGCACCCTGCGTCATCTACGCGGCGCGCGACATGGGTGAGGTCGACCTGTCCAACAAATAGCCTTGCGCGCAGGTTCGCCGCAGGTATGTTGATCCCGTCTCCCGAGCAGGGGCGCGCCCATGTGTTCGACCGGCTTGCCATCCGTTGCCGCGCCCGCCGCCTTGACGGCGACGATGCGTGAGGCGGGCGTGCTCGCGTCCGGCGTGGTCTCCGACGTCGCCGTGATCAGCGATCGGCCGATGCTCGTGTCGCGCATCATCCGCCTTGCTGTGTCCTATAGGGGCGCCGCCGCGGATGCGCCGGAGACGCTGATCCTGAAAACGCCGATGCCGGCCTTCGCCAAGACGTTGTGGCGGGGCGGGCGCCACGAGGTCGACTTCTATCGCGGGCTGGCGCGGCTGATGCCGGCGGGCCTGGTGCCCGGATCTTACGGCGGCGCATGGGACGAGGCCGCGCTCACCTGGCATTTGCTGCTCGAGGATCTCACCGACACGCACCAGACGGCGACGCCATGGCCGATGCCGCCGGCTCTCCTGCATGCCGAAGGCATCGTGCGGGCGCTGGCGCGGCTGCATGCAGCGTGGTGGGACGATCCGCGCCTTGGCGTATCGATCGGCAGCTTCACGACGGCGGACGAGAGGGCTGAGCGCGCCAGGACCTTTGCCGGCCACTACCAACGCTTCGCCGATGACATGGGAGACCGCCTGAGCGCCGACCGGCGCGCCGTCTACGAGCGCCTGATGGCGGCAACGCCACGGCTCGCCGAGCGCCATGTGTCGCGGCGAAACCTCAGCATCCTGCACGGCGACGCGCATGTCTGGAATTTCCTGGTGCCCAAGGCCTCAGGCCGCGACGACGTGCGCGCGTTTGACTTCGACCAGTGGCGGGTCGGCGTGCCCGCCAACGATCTCGCCTATATGCTCGCGCTGCAGCTCTATCCCGAACGGCGGGCCCGGATCGAGCGCCCGCTGCTCGACATCTATCATCGGACATTGGCCGCAGAAGGCGTGACCGGCTACGATCGGACAGCGCTGGATCACGACTATCGGCTCGCCGTGCTCTGGCACGTCGCCAAGCCGGTCTGGCAATGGGCGATCCAGATTCCGCCGGTGATCTGGTGGAACAATCTGGAGCGCATCTTCCTCGCCTTCGATGATCTCGGTTGCCGCGAGTTGCTGGACTGACCGCGCGCCGCACCCGAAGCCGGTGAACTGGCTCGGCGGTTATCGCAACATCATCACGCGCGAGTGCTTCTCATCTGCCGTTGCGCGGATGAGCCGTCTTAACGATCACCAGAGATTGTTCGCGCCGCTCAGAACGCCGGATCGGGTCGGCGCGACAAACCCACATGGGCATCGCGTTCGGCGTGGTCATGGAAGGGTGCGGCATCTCTCGATCGAGGGGTGACTTGCTAAAGCACATAAGTTGTGCTTTGATGTTCTCCATGGCCGGAAACGTTCACGATCAGGCTGTTCGCTACCGCCTCCTGCTCTCCCCGGAGGCGCGGGATGCGATCGAGGCGACCTTTGCCGACTATGCCCGGATGATGGACATGCTCGACGAGATCGCCGCCGCCAATGGCATCGGCGCCAACCTCGTCGCGCTGCACGGCCATGCCTATGAACCCATTCGCAAGGCCACCCGGCTGCCGTCACGGCTGGTCACGCTCGGCCTGCGCGATCGCGCCGCCTATCGCGCCGCATCGAATCCGCGGCTGCCGCTCGACGACCGATTGGTGAATGTCAGGGACGCGGCCACGCTGTCGCTCGGCACCGTGCTCGGCCGCTTCACGATTCCCTTCGAGGTGACCGGCTATGCCGCCGGCTGGCCCCACGCGACACAAGCGCAGCTTGTCCGCACCACCGACGGTGACTTCGAAATCGCTTTCGGCGTCACCGCCTCACAAGCCCATCTCAGCCCACGAAAGGACACCGTCATGCTCGCCGAACACGCGCCGGCCCCCGACACGCTCCTGTCACGCGCCGGGCGCCTCATCGCCGGGATCGCCTATGGCGCGATCGAGAAGGCCGAGGACAAGAACCGGGTTGCGCTGGTCAGGCAGGCGATCCGCGAAATCGAGCAGGCGGAACGCGAGCAGCGCGACAGCCTGGCCGGCGCGCGCGCCGAGGAGTATCGGCTCAACGCGCGCCGTGCCGAGATCGAGCGCGAGACCGGCGTCCTGGCCGAGCAGATACGCCTCGCCATTACCGAGAATCGCGACGATCTGGCCCGTGCCGGCATCGCCCGGCAGATGGATCTCGAGGCGCAGTTCGAGGTGCTGTCGAAGGCGATCGACGAGAATGCCGAGCGGGTCGATGCGGTGCTGACGAGCCTGCGAGCGATCCTCTCCAGCCTGCAGGACGCGCAGGCGCGCCTCGCCGAGCTCGAACGCAGCGAGGCCTTGGCCGCTCAGCCCAAGACCGCTCAGCCCAAGACCGCGTCGCGCAAAGCACATGATGCCGGCCTTGCAAAGGCCACGCGCGCATCGCGCGCGATTGCCCGCGCCACCGGCGTGCCGGAGGGTATTCCCCCGTCACCCGACATCGACGAATTGTCGAAGCTGAAGCGCGACAAGGACATTGCCGAGCGGCTGGCGCGCTTGAAGTCGCAGAATTGAGCGGGCAGGGGCGCGTCGTCCCATGACCATCATCGACCATTTCATGCAACCCGAGGTGCGACCGTTCGCGGTTGCCGCCATGATGATCGTGCTGGTCGGCGGCGTCGAGATCGGCTCGATGCTGCTCGGCCTGTCGATCAGCGAGCTGCTCGGACAGACCGTCGATCTCGGGCACGACGGCAGCGGCACGGGGATCAGTCACGTGCTGTCCTGGATCAATGTCGGCGGCGTACCGCTGATGATCTGCATCCTGCTCGGGCTCGGCATCTTCTCGATCACTGGCTTTCTCATCCATGATGTCGCGCGGCTGCTTGCGTTGCCGCTGCCGGCCTCGGCCGCAGGCGTGCTCGCCGCTGTCGCCACGGTGCCGCTGCTGCGCAGCTCGACGCGCTATGCGGCGCGGCTCATCCCGCAGGACGAGAGCTATGCCGTCGGCCTGTCCGATCTGGTCGGTCGTACCGGCGAGGTCGCGGTCGGCCCGCTCGACGGCGGGCTGCCCGGCCGCGTCCGCGTCAAGGACGTGCACGGCAATTGGCATGCGGTGACGGCCTCGGCGGCGCCTGACTCGCCGCCGCTGCCGGTGGGCGCATCGGTTCTTCTCGTCGACCGCAAGGATGGCCGCTTCATCGCGATCGCAGCCGTCGACGAGCTCCTCACATCACAACCGGACTCGTCGTCCAGAAAGTGATCTCTGCCATGTTCGATCTGATTGTTCCCGCCTCGATCGGCGTCACGCTGCTGGTCGTCCTCGGCACGGTATTCGCCGTGCTCTATCACCGCTCCACCCGCGACGAGGCCTTCGTGCGCACCGGCCTCGGCGGCAAGAAGGTCGTGCTCGACGGCGGCGCCGTCGTGTTGCCGATCTTCCATTCGGTTGCGCGCGTGAACCTGAAGACGCTGCGGCTGCGGGTCGAGCGCTCCAAGAAGGACTCGCTGATCACCAAGGACCGCATGCGCGTCGACATCGACGCCGAGTTCTATGTCCGTGTGAAGCCGGATGTCGATTCGATCGCGCTCGCCGCGCAAACGCTCGGCGCCGTCACCAACAATGCCGAACTGCTGCGCGACCAGGTCGAGGCCAAGTTCGTCGACGGCCTGCGCTCGGTCTCGGCGACGATGGAGCTCATGGAGCTGCAGGAGAAGCGCTCCGATTTCGTCAAGCATGTCCAGGCCGCGGTCGAAGCCGATGTGCAGTCGAATGGTCTGGAACTCGAATCGGTGTCGCTGACGAAGCTCGATCAGACCGACATCTCCTTCTTCAACGCCGAGAATTTCTTCGATGCCGAAGGCCTCACCTTGCTGAAGACCGTGACCGAAACGCGGCGCCGCGACCGCAACGCGATCGTGCGCGACAATGAGGTGGCGATTGCCCAGAAGGACCTCGAGGCACGCCAGCTCACCTTGCAGATCGAGCGCACCAAGAAGGAGGCCGAGCTCAGCCAGGAGCGCGACATCGCCAACAAGACCGCGAGCACCCGCGCCGAGGTGGCGAGCGCGACGCAAACGGCGTGGCAGACCGAGGAGAATGCGCGCATCGAGGCGCAGCAGAGGATCGCCCAGCGCGAGGCGGAAGCGTTGAAGGTGCGCGAGACCGCAGCGATCGAATCCAACCTCGCCATCAACCGGCGCAAGACCGACGCCGATCGCGAGATTCAGATCGCGACGCAGGACAACGACATCCAGATCGCGAGCAAGAGCAAGGAAACCTCGGAGGCGCGCGCGGTGGCCAAGCAGGCCGAGGCGCTCGCCGTCTCCGCGGAGGAAAAGGTGACGACGGCACGCGCGATCGAGATCGCCGACCGCGAACGGCAGACCGCAGTCATGGCCGCGCGGAAGGAGGCCGAGCAGCGCTCGACCGGGATCACGGTCGCAGCCGAGGCCGAGAAGCGCGCCGCGGTCGATCGCGGCGAGGCGGCCAAGACGCTCGCCGAAGCGGAGGCCGAGGCCAACAAGATCAAGGCCGTCGGCGTGCGCGAGATCGGCGAGGCGGAAGCCGCGGTCATCCTGTTGAAGAACGAGGCGCAGAACAAGCTCGGCAGCAACGTGATCGATTTCGAGCTCGCCAAGCAGCGCATCGCGACGATGCCGGCCGCGCTCGGCGAGATGGTCAAGCCGATCGCCAACCTCAAGGACGTCCGCATCCTGCACACCGGCGGCGCCTTCGGCGGCAACGGCAATGGTGCGGGAGGTGGCGGCAATGTCGGCTTCGGCGAAGGCCTCGCCGGCGAACTGCTGCGCGTGCATGCGCTCAAGCCCTTGATCGACGAGATCCTGGTGCAGTCCGGCTTCAAACCGGGCGACGATCCGGTGCAGGCGTTGGCGGGTGTGGTCATGCCGAAGGCGGAGGGAAAGAACGCGAATGGCGCGGCGACCGTTGAACCGCTGACGGTGTCGGCCCCGTCGCCGTAAGTCGATCGGGATCAACGATCAGCCTGCCTCAAGAGAGATCACGCGGTCTGGGTCCCGGCGTTCGCCGGGACGACGGCGGAGATTGGAGTGGGCGGCGAGGACCAAGCTGGCTCGATAAGCAAACTGTTGGCGACACCCAAAGCTGTCGTCCTGGACAAGCCCGCCAACGCGCAGCGTTGGCGGGCGCAGATCCGGGACCCATACCGCGTGATCTCACTTGGGGCAGGCTGGACGTTGATCCGGTCGCGCGACGAACAACGATCGTGATGATGAGAGAGTTGACGTCCGCCGGGAAACTTTGGTCGGTGCGGACAGGGGCGCCATGCGCTGGACAAATCCCCCGGGGGCTGGGGGCGGCGCTGGAGGAGCCACCGCCCCCGCCCGGCACATCACGAGTGGGGCGCTCATGACGTGCAGTCCCTGCGCGCAACTCATACGCAGAGAACCGAGTGGGGTCTTGATAAGATAGCGAGAAACGCGCCGGATTGAAGTTACAAATCCATCACGTCGCGGTCACCTTTTTGCTACTCCCGCCACACTGCGTCCGAACATCGCACGTCCCGTCCGCCGGAAAGTCTACTCCATCACGGCATGATCGGCCGGCGCGGATTGCGCGCGCAGCGCGGTGCGGGTCGAGCCGATCATGACAGCGAGCGGGATCGAGACCAGGATGAACGTCATCACCAGCTGGTAATCGTGCGAGAACGCCAGGATCTGCGCCTGCACCATCACCATCGCATCGGCCATTGCACGACCGGCATCGGTCGAGAGGTTCAGCAGCCCGGCCACGTTGGGCATCTGCAAAGCGTGATTGAACGGGTTGATGTGCTCGACCAGGATCGCGTGGTTCCGCCGCGTTCCCTCGGTCAGTTGCGCGATCGCAATCGAAATGCCGATCGAGCTCGCGACATTTCGCACCAAAGTCAGCATCGAGGTTCCGTCGGTGCGCAGCTCGCCGGGCAGGGTGAGGAACGCCACCGTCGACAGCGGCACGAAGACGAGGCCGAAGCCGAAGCCCTGCATGATGCTGATGGTGATGATCTCGGGCACGCCGGTCTGGTCGGTCCACGCCGTCATCTGGAACAGCGACAGCGCGGTCAGGGACAGGCCGACGATGATCAGCGTCCGCGCCTCGATGTAGCGGAGCATGCGCCCGACCAGCATCATCGCCGCGAAAGTGCCGCAGCCGCGGGTGGCGAGCAGCACGCCGGCGGTGATGATGGGATAGCCGATGACGTTCTGCAGATACGGCGAGGACAGCGCCATGGTGGAGAACAGCACCAGGCCCATCACCGTCATGAACACGCAGCCGCCGACGAAGTTGCGGTCCTTGAACAGCGCGAACTGGATGAACGGCCGCTTCGTCGTCAGCGAATGCGCCAGGAAGTAGTAGAAGCCGACGGCGGCGACGATGAACTCGATGATGATCTCGTTGCTCTCCAGCCAGCCCTGGTCCTCGCCGCGGTCGAGCGCGATCTGCAGCGAGCCGATGCCGATGGCGAGCGCCATGAAGCCGAACCAGTCGAAGGTCAGCTCGGCATTGGGCTTGGTCTCCTCCATGAACGCCATCAGCCCGAGCACGGTGACCGCGCCGAACGGCAGGTTGACGAAGAACACCCAGTGCCAGGAATAGGTCTCGGTCAGCCAGGCGCCGAGCGACGGCCCCATGATCGGGCCGAGCATCACGCCCATGCCCCAGATCGCCATCGCCTTGGCGCGCTCGTGCAGCGCGTAGGAGTCGAGCATCACGGCCTGCGACAGCGGCACCAGCGAGGCGCCGAACACGCCCTGCAACAGCCGGAACAGCACCATCTGCGTGATGTCCTGTGCCAGCCCGCACATCACCGAGGCGATGGTGAAGCCGGCCGAGCAGATGATGAAGGTGCGCTTGCGGCCGAAGCGGTTGGCGATCCACCCCACCGGCGCAGTCATGATCGCCGCCGCCACGATGTAGGACGTCAGCACCCAGTTGATCTGGTCGGTCGAGGCCGACAGCGTGCCCTGCATGTAGGGCAGCGCGACGTTGGCGATGGTGGTGTCGAGCGCCTGCATGATCGTCGCCGTCATGGCGCAGATCGTCACCATGTTCCGGCGAAAGCCCGGAACCGCCGATGAGGCTGCAGGCGCGCTCATGCTACTCGTCCTTGTTGGCCGCGTGCGCCGATCCGAACAGCCCAGCGAGCGTCCGCTCGTGGCCGGTGTCGATCGACACATTGA
Source organism: Bradyrhizobium sp. SRS-191 (assembly GCF_024586915.1). Lineage (GTDB taxonomy): Bacteria > Pseudomonadota > Alphaproteobacteria > Rhizobiales > Xanthobacteraceae > Bradyrhizobium. The sequence goes on along the minus strand of NZ_JANBVS010000009.1, from coordinate 222,098 downwards.
CGCTCATCCCGGCCTTGAGCCTGGCGACGAATTTGTCGTTCTTGTCGAAAGTGATCCGCACCGGCACGCGCTGCACCACCTTGACGAAATTGCCGGTGGCGTTCTGCGGTGGCAGGATCGCGAATTGCGCGCCGGTGCCCGGCGACAGCGAGCCGACCGTGCCCTTGAAGCGGTGGTTCGGAAACGCGTCGACGTCGAGCTCGACCGGCTGGCCGACCGCGACATAGGTGAAGTCGCTCTCCTTCGGATTGGCGTCGACCCAGGGATTGCTGATGTCGATCACCGAGAACACCGGCGTGCCCGCGGCGACGAAGCGGCCGAGCTGGATCTGGTCCACTTGCGTAGCGATGCCCGGCATCGGCGCGCGCAACGTGGTGTGGTCGAGATCGCGCTGGGCATCATCGAGCTTGGCCTTGGCCTGGACGTAGGGCGGGAATTCCTCCAGCGGCAGGTCGGGATTGCCGAGCAGCTGGGTCCGGGCATTGGAGAGCTGCTGCTTGATGAACTGCGCCTGCGCGCCAGCCGTCACCAGCGCGTTGGCGGCGTTGTCGAGATCGAGCTGCGAGCCGAAATTGTTCTTGGCGAGTGTCTGCTTGCGCTCGACATCCTTCTGCTTCAGGTCGATGCCCTGATTGGCGAGGTCGAGCATCTGGCCGTAGATCTTGATGTTGGCGGTCAGGTTCTCGTAAGCAGTGCGCGCCTGCGCCAGCGCCGCCTTGGCCTGCTCGACCGCGAGGCGATAGGGCACCGGATCAATCTCGAACAGCTCGTCGCCCTTCTGGACCTGCTGGGCTTCCTTCACGACCACCTTGATGATCTTGCCGGAGATATCGGGCGTGATGAGCACCTTCTGCGCGCCGACATAGGCGTCGTCGGTGGTCACGTAGCGGCCGCCGTTGAGATACAGCACGAGACCGCCGATCGCGGCGAGCAGCGGCAGCACGACCAGCAGGAGCGTGCGGCGATAGCGGCGCAGGACTCCGGGGCGCGCCGGCTTCGAAGCCGCGGTCGCCGGCGCCGCCGCATCCGGGCTGGCCTTCTGTTCGGGGGCGAGTTTCAGGGCGGGCTCAGCCATAGCGCTGCTCCTTTCGCTGCTCGTCGCACAGCGACTGCAGGGCGTTTCTCACATTTTCTTTGATGGCTTCGAGATGGGTCATCAGCCGCTCGGCATCGCCGGCGCTGATGCCCTGAAGGGCGGTGTCGGTCAGCTCGGCCTTGAGCACACCGAGCTTGGCGAGCAGCGGCCGCGCGGCCTTTTTCAGATACAGCCGGTTGACGCGACGATCGGTGTCGTCGCCGCGGCGCTCGATCAGGCCGGCTTCCGCCAGCTTGTCGATCAGCCGCGTCAGGGTGATCGGCTGCATCTCCAGCTGTTCGGCGAGCTCGGACTGCTTCATGCCCTCGTTGCGCTCGACCTTGGCCAGCACGGCCCATTGCGCCCGGGTCATGCCGAAACGCGCGGCCTCCTTGTCGGCATAGGCGCGCACGAGGCGCTGCAGCTCGCCGAGCGTAAACAGGAAGTTCGCGTCCGCGGAGGTGCGGCTCATGGGGATCTCGATTCGGGGGACGGAGGGAACCTAAGCTTTGGCTGTAATGAGCCTGGAATATAATAAGCAAGCTTATGAATATTTCATGGTGTTTCCAAGCGGCCTTGTTCCGCAAAAATGCATGGCTTGGCGGCAGTCTTTGGCGAGAGCGGCGCGAGATGCTAGATTGCAGCCAATGACCCTCGCAAAACCCACTTTTCCGGCGCCCGACCACGATCATGGCCGCTGCGCGGCCGATGCCCTGGATCATGCCGAGCGCGTCTGCGCCCAGCGCGGCCAGAAGTTCACGCCGCAGCGCCGCCAGGTGCTGGAAGCGCTGCTGTCCAGCCACCGCCCGCTCGGCGCCTATGAGATCATCGAGGAGCTCGCCAAGGCGGGAACGCGGCCCGCTCCGATCACGGTGTATCGCGCGCTCGAGTTCCTGATGGCCAACGGCCTGGTCCACCGCATCGAAAGCCGCAACGCCTTCCTTGCCTGCGCGCATGACCACGAGCAGACCGCGCTGGTCGCGTTCCTGATCTGCGAAAGCTGCGGCGCCGTCGGCGAGGTTCCGGCTGCCCCGATCGCTGAGAGCCTCAAAAGCGCCGCCGCCGCGTCAGGGTTCCTGCCGAAGATGTCGGTGGTCGAGATCACCGGTCTCTGCGCGCATTGTCAGAAGGCGGCGTGAGATCAGTCACTGCGCCGCAAGGTGTACACGTGCGACCGATCATCGTATTCGAGCTGTCGCCCGGGCGACGGTGCGCTCCCTCTCCCCGTTCTTCACGGGGAGAGGGTTGGGGTGAGGGGCCGCCGCACGCACCGACTGTGCGGAGAGCCCCCTCACCCGGATTGCATCTGGCGATGCAATCCGGCCTCTCCACGCGCGCGGGGAGAGGCTGGGGACCGCCGCTCCCGGCCCAGCGTTCGCCTGATTGTCGCGAGCAAAGACACGCCGACCGCACTCATCGCGGTCCAAAACAAACAACCGCTCCGGGAGCCAACGTCCTCGTGTCCGCAACGTCCCCCTCGTCCGCCGCGACCCGGCCGCTCGGCCCGGGCGCCATCGCCGTCACGCTCGTGCTCTGCCTGTCCTGGGCCTTCAACCAGATCGCGATCAAGCTTTCCCTGCCGGAAGTGCCGCCGATGCTGCAGGCGACCTTCCGCTCGGCCGGCGCGCTGCCGGTGCTGCTGATCTTCGCGCAGCTGCGCGGTGTGAAGATGTTCGAGCGCGACGGCACGCTATGGCTCGGCCTGATCGCGGGCGCGCTGTTCGGCTTCGAGTTCGTGCTGATCTACCAGGGCCTGCTGCTGACCTCGGCGTCGCGCGCCGTCGTGTTCCTGTACACCGCGCCGTTCTTCGTCGCGCTCGGCTCGTTCCGCTTCCTCGGTGAGCGGCTCGGCCCGGCGCAATGGGGCGGCCTCGCGATGAGCTTCGCCGGCGTGGCGCTGGCGATCGGCATCCCCCAGGCCAATGTCGACGGCCGGGTCCTGCTCGGCGACCTCCTGGTGGTCGGCGGCGGCCTGCTGTGGGGCGTCACGACGGTGTTCATCAAGGGAACGCGGCTGCGCTTCATCGCGCCGGAGCGGGCATTGGGATACCAGGTTGCGGTCTCTGTCCCGATCATGGCCGCGGCGGCGCTGATCGCCGGCGAGCGGCTGACCCAGGTTCCCAGTCCGTTCGTCCTCGGCCTCCTCGCCTATCAGGCGATCTGGGTGGTCGGGACCACCTTCACGATCTGGTTCGCGCTGATCAAGGTCTATTCGGCCAGCAAATTATCGGCATTTACCTTCATCACCCCTTTATTCGGGGTCGTGGCGAGCTATTTCATCCTGCATGACGCCCTGACGCTGGCCTTTGGCCTCGCCGCCGTGCTTGTGATCATTGGGCTTTTTCTCGTAAACCGCCCGAACCGCGCGGTCGCCCCCGCGACTGATCCATTGCTGACTGTCACCAAAACCTGATATCCGAGCGCCCATGAACAAGCCCGAGACAGTGACCCAGAACGATGTCGCCGGACCCGCTCCCCGGCATCAGACCACCAAAGTCATGGTCGGCAACGTCGCCGTGGGCGGCGGGGCGCCGATCGTGGTCCAGTCCATGACCAACACCGACACCGCCGATGTTGACTCGACGGTGGCCCAGGTCGCAGCGCTGGCGCGCGCCGGGTCGGAGATGGTCCGCATCACCGTGGATCGCGACGAGGCCGCGGCGGCCGTCCCGCACATCCGCGAGCAGCTCGACAAGCGCGGCATCACCACGCCCTTGATCGGCGACTTCCACTATATCGGCCACAAGTTGCTGACCGACTACCCGGCCTGCGCCGAGGCGCTGGCGAAGTACCGCATCAATCCCGGCAATGTCGGCTTCAAGGACAAGCGCGACACCCAGTTCTCGACCATCATCGAGCTCGCCAACAAATACGGCAAGCCGGTGCGCATCGGCGCCAATTGGGGCTCGCTCGACCAGGAGCTGCTGTCCAAGCTGATGGACGAGAACGCCGAGTCCGCGAACCCGCGCGACGCCCGCGCGGTGATGCGCGAGGCCATGGTGCAGTCGGCGCTGCATTCGGCCGAGCGTGCGCAAGAGCTCGGCATGCCGAAGGACCGCATCATCCTGTCGGCCAAGGTCTCGGCCGTGCAGGACCTGATCGCAGTGTATCAGGACCTCGCCGCGCGTTCGGACTACGCGATCCATCTCGGCCTCACCGAGGCCGGCATGGGCTCGAAGGGCATCGTCGCCTCCTCGGCTGCGCTGGGCATCCTGCTGCAGCAGGGCATCGGCGACACCATCCGCATCTCGCTGACCCCGGAGCCCGGCGGCGACCGCACCCTCGAAGTCCAGGTCGCGCAGGAGCTCTTGCAGACCATGGGCTTCCGCACCTTCGTGCCGCTGGTCGCGGCCTGCCCGGGCTGCGGCCGCACCACCTCGACCACGTTCCAGGAGCTGGCGCGCTCGATCCAGGATTTCATCCGCGACGAGATGCCGAGCTGGAAGTCGAAATATCCGGGCGTCGAGGGCCTCAACGTCGCCGTCATGGGCTGCATCGTCAACGGCCCCGGCGAATCCAAGCACGCCAATATCGGCATCTCCCTGCCCGGCACCGGCGAGGCCCCGGCCGCGCCCGTCTTCGTCGACGGCAAGAAGTTCCGCACCCTGCGCGGGCCCACCATCGCCGCCGACTTCAAGGCGCTCGTCATCGACTACATCGACCAGCGCTACGGCAGCGGTGCGAAAGCGCCGGAGAGCGTGACCGCGGCGGAGTAGGGCGGGCGCGTTTGCCTGTCAGGCATCAGCGTCCGTATGGAGCCACCACCACAGCGGCGGTGCGCTCCCTCTCCCCGTTCTTCACGGGGAGAGGGTTGGGGTGAGGGGCAGCCGCGCGGGCGGTGCCGCTTCCCTGCAACGAGCTTGCGAATCCATCAGCGCAATACTTCCACATCGGCCAGCAGCGGTCGTGCCCGTCCGATAGACCCTTGCACCTGGCCCTATTCGTGCCATGCCCCTCACCCGGATTGCTGCGCAATCCGACCTCTCAGCGCGAGCGAAGCTCGTCGCGGCCCCGCAAAGAACGGGGAGAGGCAAGAGGGCCGCAACACCCGGTGCGACAACTCACACCTGTTGCTGGGCGAGGCTGTCTCATCCTCACAACTCACAGCTGCTTGTCCCTCTCGCCTCATTCTGAAACTTTCCCGCAGGCCGCGCCGCCCCACTGCTGCCCGCATGATCAGCACCTTGAGGCCTGCTGAAGAGGATGCCTCGATGACTCTCGACGTCAGGGAAATGGAGCTTGCCGAGACGGCTGTCGTCATCGACTACTTCTATTCGTCGAGCATCGAGCAGCTCGACCTGATGGGCATCGATCCGACGCGGATGCCGACGAAGCCGGTGTGGGCCGGCCTGTTCAAGACCCTCTACGAGACGCCGCTCCCCAATCGGGCCGCTCTGCTGCTGATCTGGCGCCTGGACGGCCGGCCGATCGGCTTCTCCAGCTGCGACCGCATCGTGTTCGGCAACCGCGCCCACATGCATCTGCATATCACCGAGCCCGAGCTGCGCAGCCGCGGCCTCGGCACCGAATGCGTCCGCCGCAGCATCGATCTGTATTTCGACCGTCTCCAGCTCAAGCAGCTGTTCTGCGAACCGAACGCCTACAACACCGCGCCCAACCGCACGCTGCAGAAAGCGGGCTTCCGCTATCTGAAGACCTACAAGACGGTGCCCGGCCCGATGAACTACCACCAGGCCGTGACGCGCTGGATGATCGAGCGGTGAGTGAGGCTGCCGGCCCTGTGGCGGTGAGCATCAGCGCTGAGCTGGCTGGTGGGAGCGCGTGAGACAAGGGCGAGTTTGCTGTCGAGGTGTTGCCGCACCAACAGTGTCGTCCCGGCCTTGAGCCGGGACCCATAACCACCGGCTTCAGTTGTCGGGCAGGCTGGAGCTGCTTTCTTAGCTATCACGCCTCCCTGTGTTTATGGGTCCCGGCTCAAGGCCGGGACGACAGGATGTGGTCGGCGATCGGGTCATCATCGGCCGTTCTTCGCGCCACATCGCCAGCAGCTGCGAAGCTCAGTTTTGCCCGTCGCGTTATCATGTCGCAGCCATCAGGCCTTGTGCCGTCGGGCAAATCAGATCGATCTTTCCGCCCGTCCCGCCTCACTCACGAGGGGCGCTTCGCGATCGTCACGAACGTGGAGGCGGGGATGCGGTGGACGCGACGTGGCGCAGCAGGCCCTAGAGGGCTCGCGGACGAACGTCATGGCGCGGACGGTCAAGTCGCATGGTCCTGGCCTCCCGATGCTGAGGCCAAGCTGGCGGGGATGATCCGCCGGTGACGGGGGCAAGACAGCCGGTCCCCGGGGAGAGTGCGAAGCAGCCGTTAAAACCATCGCGCAGGGAGGGCCGGGTCTTGTCCGGCTGAACCTGTGGTACCTGCCGCCTGCATTTTTTTCCGCAGGCGGGCCACGGGCCTCAGTCGGGGCCCGGCCTTCCCTGCGCCCTCTGATGAGAGAGGGCGGCGAGCCACCATAACTCGGGCGCAGCGCGCCGCGAGATCGTGAGATCATGACTGATGTCAGCGATTTTAGCGTGCGCGTCAGGCAACCTCGGTGTCATCACCCGCGCAGGCGGGTGATCCAGTACGCCGCGGCAGTTGTGATAAGCCGCGCCGCCTCTGGAATACTGGATCGCCCGCCTGCGCGGGCGATGACAGCGGAGATGGTGGCTGAGAAGAGTCCGTGCCCCATTTGCCGCCATTGCGAAGCAATCCAAAGTCTTTGCGCAGCCCCTGGATTGCTTCGCTGCGCTCGCAATGACGCGTGGAGAGAACCGTGTTCGGTCACTCACGCCCTACAACGGCAGCTGCCCATATTCCCGGTTGGCGAGGCTCGCCTCTTCCAGATCCAGGTCGCGCTCGATGCGGCGGCGGGTTTCGTCGGTGATCTGGCCGTCGCGGAGCATGGCATGAATGGTCTTGCGCTCGACGCCGATCAGCTCGCGCGTCAGCTCGATGCCGAGCGCCGAGGCATCGTAGTCATCGGGATTGAGAGTCTCCGGCAACTGATTGACGCGCACCTCGTGCCGGGCCCGCAGCAGGCGCACCACCTCGTCGGACAGCTCGCGGTCGTTCGTCATCGTCTCCAGCGACTTCAGCGCGCGGTCGAGCACCTCGCGGCGCGCCGCGATCTCCTGCTCGTGCTCGCGGACGTGCTCGGCGCGTCCGGTGCGGCCGACGCCGAGCCGGCGCACCACCAGCGGCAAGGTCAGGCCGAGGCCGATCAGCGTGAAGAAGATCACGCCGAAGGCGATGAACAGGATCTCGTCGCGATAGGGAAACGCGTCGCCGGTCGAGAGTGTCAGTGGCAGCGCCAGCGCGGTGGCGAGCGAGACCGTGCCGCGCACGCCGGTGAAGCCGATGATGAAGGTCTGCTGCCATGGCGGCAGCGGATCGCGGGCGCGCAGCGAGCGGCTCAGAACGCGCGGCAGGATGGTTGCGGGAAAGGTCCAGGCGAAGCGCGCGATCACGACGATCGCGACCACCAGCGCGGTCGCGATCATGATGTCGTCGAGCGGAAACACCTTCGACTTCTCGTAGATCAGCCGCATCTGGAAGCCGGTCAGCAGGAACAGCATGCCCTCGATCAGGTAGACGACGAGGTCCCAGAAGAACACGCCCTGCAGACGCGTCGCCGAGGAGATCCACAGCGGACCGTTCCAGCTCATGTAGAGTCCGCAGGCCACGGTGGCGATCACGCCGGAGCCGCCGACATGCTCGGGGATCCAGAACGCCAGATAGGGCGTCAGCAGCGACAGCGTGATCTCGACCTGCGGGTCGCGCGAATAGTGGCGGGCGCGCAGCATCAGCCAGCCGACGCCGATGCCGAAGGCGATCTCGCCGATGACGATCGCCGCGAATTCGCCGGCCGCGATGGGAAACGAAAACGTCCCGGTCATGATCGCCGCCACCGCGAAGCGGTACAGGATCAGCGCGGTCGCATCGTTGGCCAGGCCCTCGCCTTCCAGGATCACCATGACCCGGCGCGGCAGATGCAGCCGCCGCGCGATCGCAAGCGGGGCCACCACGTCGGGCGGCGCCACGATCGCGCCGAGCAGGAAGCCGAGGCTCCACGGCAGGCCGAGAAGAAAGTGCGTCGCGACCGCAACCATGGAGGCGGTGAACAGCACGCAGCCGACCGCCAGAAACACGATTGGCCGCAGATTGCGCTTGAACTCGCGCCAGCTCATCGCGACGCTGGAGGAATAGATCAGCGGCGGCAGCACCACCAGCAGCACCAGCTCCGGCGGCAGCGTGAAGGCGGGCATGCTCGGCACGAAGGCCAGCGCGATGCCCGCGAGCATCAAGAGGATCGCCGGCGCCAGATTGGCCCGGCGTGCAATGAGCGCGGTTCCCGCCAGCACCGCCAGCAGGATCAGGAATATCTGGAAATGAGCTTCCATCGCAGACAGCCGGGCGTCGTTGCGCCGGGCTCAATCCCGGAGGTCGTAGCGATAGGACTTCGAGACGATCTGCCAACCGTCAGCGAGCTTCATCGCGACGAGATAGTCGGTGAAGTAGCGCGGCGGCAGCTGGCAGCGCACCTTGATGAAGGCGGTGTTGTCGTCCGAACGGTCGATGGTGACGATGAAATCCTCGCGCGGCTTGCCCTCGGCCTTCGCGGAGGGACGCTTGCGCACCCAGGCCAGCCAATCCGGCACGGTCAGCACCTTCAGCTCGCCCTTCTCGACCCAGCGCAGATCGGCGGTCGGGTGGAACACCGCGCCGAGCTTGTCGGCGTCGCCCTCATAGAGCGCATCGAAATAGCCCTGGACGACGGATTCGACGGTGGAACGGTCTGCGCTCATGGCCAACTCCCTGGAACCCGCGGACAAACAAGCATCGCATTTTCGATGCAAATGCGGGCTTGGCAAGCCATGAACTGCGGCCGATGCTCCGTCGACAGAAATAAACTGACCGCAGCGGGATCTTGCGGGAATAACGCCTGCGTGATCCCGGTCACAAGGCGAATGGGCGGCCGTCTGATAGGCAGAGCCGGCAGGTCTCCCAACGGCGATGGGGAATAACGATGTCGTGGTCAATTCGATTGGGCGGTTACATCCTGGCGGCAGCGCTGCTGCTGGCCGGCCACCCCGCGCTCGCCGAGAAGCGGGTGGCGCTCGTCATCGGCAATTCCGCCTATCAGAATGTGCCGCAGCTGACCAACCCCGCCAATGACGGCGCGGTGATGACCCAGACCTTCAAGAATGCCGGCTTCGACGTCGTCGATTACCGGCGGGATCTCACCGCGCGGGAGACGCGACGGGCCCTGCGCGATTTCGCCGACGCCGCCCGCGATGCGGACATCGCCGTGGTCTATTATGCCGGCCACGGCATGGAGGTCGAAGGCTCCAACTATCTGATCCCGATCGATGCCCGGCTGGAGCGCGACACCGACGTCTATGACGAGACGCTGTCGCTCGACCGCATCCTGGTCGCCGTCGAGCCCGCCAAGAAGCTGCGGCTCGTCATCCTCGATGCCTGCCGCGACAATCCCTTTACCCGCAACATGCAGCGCACGGTGGCGACGCGCAGCCTCGGACGCGGCCTCGCCAAGGTCGAGCCGACCAGCCCGAACACGCTGATCGCCTATTCCGCGAAGGCCGGCTCCACCGCCCAGGACGGCGACGGCAACAACTCGCCGTTCACCTTGGCGCTGTCGCGGCACATCGCGACCCCCGGCCTCGACGTTCGCAAGGCGTTCGGCTTCGTCCGCGACGAGGTGCTGAAATCGACCAGCAATCGCCAGGAGCCGTTCGTGTACGGCTCGCTCGGCGGCGAGGACGTGCCGCTGGTGCCCGGCGTGCCGCGCGTCGTCACGCAGATGCCGGTCACTCCGCCGCCCGCCAATCCGCAGGCCGATATCCGCCGCGACTATGAGCTCGCGATGCAGGTCGGCAACAAGGGCGCGCTGAACGCCTTCCTGGCGCAATATCCGGACGGCTTCTATGCGAGCCTCGCCAAGCTGCAGCTCGAGAAGTTGACGGCCGAGGAGAACCGCGCCGCCGCGGCTGAGAAGGCCCGCGCGACGGAGGCCGAGCGGGCGCGGCTCGCGGCCGAAGGCGCGCGCAAGGATACGCTCGCCAAGGCGGAGGCCGAGGCCAAGGCGGCCGAGCAGGCGCGTCAGGCCGCCGAAAAAGCCAATCAGCTCGCGCAGCAGCAGGCCGCCGACGCCGAACGTAAGCGCCAGGAGCAGCAGCTCGCGGCGGCCGACAATCCGCGCGCGGCGACGTCTCCGGCGGCAGCTCCGCAGCAGGGGCCGCAGGTCGCGTCGCTGACGCCGGCCTCGCAGCCGGCTGACCTGACCAAATCGGTGCAGCTCGAGCTGCGCCGCGTCGGCTGCCTCACCGAGGACGCCGATGGCGATTGGGGCTCGGCCTCGCGCCGGTCGCTGTCGCAGTTCAACCGCTATGCCGGCACCAAGCTGGACACCCAGGCCGCTTCGGCCGATGCGCTGCAGACGATCAAGCTCAAGCAGGCCCGCGTCTGCCCGCTGGTCTGTCAGCACGGCTATAAATCCGACGGCGACCGCTGCACGCGCATCGTCTGCGCCGAGGGCTCGTTCGTGAACGACGACAATGAATGCGAGAAGCGGCGCGAGAAGAAGCCGGTCGCCAAGCGTGACGCCAGCGACGACGAGGACGTGCCGTCGCGTCGCCGCGGCGCTCGTGCGGCGCCCGAGCCGGGCATGCCGATGCCGGCTCCGAATGTCGGCGTTGGCGTCGGGATCGGTGTCGGCGGCGGTGGTCTCGGCGTCGGCATCGGAATGGCGCCGAGCATTGCTCCGCCGAGGCCCCAGGCGCAGGCGCGTCCGAAGCCGTCGTCTGGCCAGATCTATTGCGACGCCTATCTGTGCCGTCCCGTCAGGCAGGGCTGCCGGCTGGAATATCGCGGCGGCGGCGGTCCGGGCGTCAACGCCACCGCCGAGGTGTGCAATTGATCAGGACGAGATCGCGCTGGCGGCGATGTTGACCATCAGCGCGACGAGGGCGGTGTTGTAGACGAACGAGATGATGCCGTGGACGGTGGCGGTGCGGCGGATGACCTTGTCGGTGATGCCGACGTCGGAGACCTGCGCGGTCATGCCGATGATGAAGGAGAAGTAGACGAAGTCCCAGTAGTCGGCGTGCTCGTCCTTGTCGCCGCTCGGGAATTGCAGTCCGCCCGGCTTGGCGCCGCGATAGTAGTCATGGGCGTAATGCAGGGCGAAAGTCGCGTGCACCGCGACCCAGGAGAGCGAGACGGTCAGCAGCGCCAGCGTCAGCGCCGGGGCGTCGCGCTTGGAGGCGCCGAGCTCGAACACGATGGCCGCGATGCTGGCGAAGGCGCCGAGCGCGGTGACCAGCAGGATCACGAAGCGGCCGTCGTCCTGCATGACAGCCTTACGGCGGATGTGCTCATGCTCGCTGCGCAACATCATCACCGCGACCAGCGCGAGATAGATCGTGGTGAAGATGTCCCAGCTGATCAGGAGCCGCGTGATCAGCCGCAGCGCGGATGGAAGCAGAAAAAACGCGATCGCAGCGATGCCGAGCGACATGAAGGTGCGGGGGCGCGCATAGATGATGCGCAATCCACGCGGCAGGCGCGCGAAGCGCGCCAGCGCGGGATCGTCTGGATGAAGTCCGCTCAACCGCGCGGTCTCGGCTCAGCTCTTGCGTTCGGCGACGAAGTGCGCGGCCGCACGCAGCACGTCGCCCTTGGCGCCGAAGATCGACAGCGCGGCGTCGCCACGCGCGAGCAGGTCGCGCACGCGCTGCTTGGCGCCCTCGATGCCGAGCTGGGTGACGAAAGTCGTCTTGCCGAGCTCGGCGTCGGCGCCGGCCGGCTTGCCGAGCGTGGCGGCATCGCCCTCGACGTCGAGCAGGTCGTCGGCGATCTGGAAGGCCTCGCCGAGCGCGCGGCCGTAATCGTCGAGCGCCTGGTACTCGGCCGGCGAGGCCTGGCCGAGCAGGGCGCCGGCGATGCAGCCGAAGCGGAGCAGGGCGCCGGTCTTCATCTGCTGCACGCGGGCGACGTCGACCGGATCGCGATCACCGAACCGGCCCTCGCCGGCGAGATCGAGGATCTGGCCGCCGGCCATGCCGCCGACACCGGCGCAGCGGGCGAGCGCCCGGGTCAGCGCCAGGCGCACGCCGGCATCGGGGTGGATCTCGTCGCGGGTGATGATGTCGAAGGCGATCGTCAGCAGCGCGTCGCCGGCGAGGATCGCGGTGGCGTCGTCATAGGCCTTGTGCAGCGTCGGACGGCCGCGGCGGAGATCCGAATTGTCCATCGCCGGGAGATCGTCGTGGATCAGGGAGTAGCAGTGGATGCATTCGAGCGCGGCGCCGGCCATCAGCGCGCCGCGGCGGGGCACGCCGAACACGGCGGCGCTCTCGACCACCAGGAACGGGCGCAACCGCTTGCCGCCGCCGAGGCTGGAATAGCGCATCGAGTCGATCAGCCGCTTGGGCCGGGCGATCTCGTCGGCCATCGGCGCGTCCGACAGCAGCTCGCCGAGCAACGCTTCGGTCTCCTCCGCGGTCTTGTCCAGGCGTTGGGTGAAGTCGGTGGCCGTCGCAGTCATTTAAGAAGAGCTCCAGGGGCGAAATTCGCCGGACAATCGTTGATGGCGGCGACTTCGTCAATTGCGGGGACGGCAGCGGCTTTCGGCCGGTTAATGGCTTAAAAGATCGGGAAACCTCATGGAGATGTCGGATCATCCGGCCCTCACGGCCGCCCCCAGCGCGGTCCAACGCGAGCGACGCCTGCCATTGCGTACCGTCAGAACCATCCTCCTGGTCGTCGTGCTGGTGCTGCTCGTGCCCTATGCGCTGACGCCGTTCTATGCCGGAGGTCACCCGGTCTCGACCCTGATGCTGTGGCGGACGGTCACCGGCCAGCCGATGGAGCGGCGCTGGATCGACTTGGCGGCGATGTCGCCGTATCTGCCGCGTTCGGTGGTGGCGGCGGAGGACGCCAAATTCTGCAGCCATCACGGCATCGACTGGGGAGCCCTGCGCGAGGTCATGGATGACGCCGAGGACGGCGACGTCAGCCGTGGCGGCTCGACCATTACCCAGCAGGTGGCCAAGAACCTGTTCCTCTGGCAGGGCCGCAGCTACGTTCGCAAAGCCCTGGAGCTGCCGCTGGCGCTGTGGATCGACCTCGTCCTGCCCAAGCGGCGCATTCTGGAGATCTATCTCAACATCGCGGAACTTGGCCCGTCCGGCCAGTTCGGGGTGGAAGCGGGGGCGAATTATGCCTTCAACCGCTCGGCGGCGGGATTGGGACCGCGCGAGGCGGCGCTGATGGCCTCGATCCTGCCGAATCCGGTCCGGCGCAGCGCACGGACGCCGGGGCCCGGGGTGCGGCGGCTGTCGGCCACCTATATGGTCCGGGCGCAGGCCTCGGCGCTTCAGACCTGCTGGGGCGACCGGCGGTGAGGTCGGGCGAGGGTGAAATTTGGCCAAAAATGCCTCGGAGAGCCCTAGCCATGCCGCAACCCTTCCTCTATAAGCGCGGCCTTGATCGGCATCCGGGCTCGCCAGCTTCATGGCTGCAGCCGTCCCTTTCGCGGACGATGCCTTCCGAATACCCCTAGAGGATACCGATATGGCCGTCCCCAGAAGAAAAACTTCGCCGTCGCGCCGCGGCATGCGCCGCTCGGCTGACGCGATCAAGAAGCCGACCTATGTCGAGGACAAGGACTCCGGCGAGCTGCGTCGTCCGCATCACCTGGACCTGAAGACCGGCATGTACAAGGGCCGCCAGGTCCTGAAGAAGAAAGACGCCTGATTGCCCGCGGGCCGCTTTCCAAGCTGCCCGAATTCGGCCATCGATGGGGTTGAAAGCGGTCCCGCGCGACGTGATTCGCCGGGACCGCTTCCGCTTGTGTGCTGCGTGATCCCGTCTCGCCGTCATAGTCTTCCAATTGATTCCGTGGCGGGTCCGCCGCCCGCGCCATAAGGCTCCAACCGATGTCCATGGTCGGTTTCCCGCTGCTGCTGATCCCGCTGGCGATCTACAACATGATCGTCTTCCTGATGCCGGGGGTCGAGTTCGGCGAGATCCTGCTGCGCCTGCAGCTTCCGTCCGGCGAGCTCTGGACGATCTCGCTGGGCGACATGCTGCTGGCGCTGGGCGTGCTGCTGCTGCTGCTCGAGGTCATCAAGGCAGCCAAGCCGAACGGCAAATATCTGACCGACCACCTGCTGTCGCTGCTGGTGTTCGGCGGCGCCGCGGCCGAATTCGCGATGTGGAAGAAGTTCGGCAACTCCACCTTCCTGCTGCTCACCCTGCTGGCGATGGTCGATTTCTTCGGCGGCATCGCGTTGCGCACCAAGCGCGCCCCCCGTCCGGTGGTCGCCGCACCTGTTCCGGTGACGCCGCCGGCGGCGGCCGAGCAGCCTGTCGCTCATTCCGAGCCCGAGCCGGTCGAAGAGCCGATCAAGCCTGAAGAGCCTGTGGCGTCGGACATTCATCACGCTGAAGCGCCTCCCGCTCCGGCGCCCGTCGTGGAGCCTGCCACCGACGCGGTGCCGGCTGCTGCTTCGGTCGCCGAGTCCGTGCTGCTCGATCGCTCGGTTCCAAGGCCGGCGCCTGTGCAGCCGACCGGCTGGGTCGCGGAGGTCAAGGAGACCGAGGCCGCTACTCCGAGTGCGCCAGAGCCGCACACAGCCGAGACCCCTAAGCCCGAGACTCCAAAGTCCGAGACTCCTAAATCCGAGACTCCCAAATCCTGAGGCGCCGACGGGCGCCGCTCAGATGACTTCCCGGGTTCGATCGCCCGCCCGCATCACCGGCTGAAGCCGTGCCGAATAGGCGCTGTGGACGTCCGCGGCTGCCGCGCGCCGGAGCGTGCGGGTCTGCGGCAAGTGCTCGGCGGTTGCGATCAGCTGGGTGACGAAGCCGGCATCGGGACGCGCGGCCCGGATCACCGTCGCGCGGCGATCGGAGCTCCGCGTGCCCGGCAGCAGCGCCAGGGACCGCGACGCCTCGTGCACTCCCTCCGCAGCCTCGTCCTGATCAATCGTTAACATGGTCCCACCACACCCGGCGCGCTTGTCACATTATGGGACGCCGGAGCCTTTCACCACCCGACCTCGCAAAGCCAATGCCGCGCCCAGCGCGCCGGGTCCGTCCGAGGCGAAAGATGGTTGATGCTGTCCGGACACGCGGATGTCGCGGCGGCATGCTCTCCGTTAACCAGAGATGCGTAGTCTGATTCGCGAACTGCGCCGCCGCCGCTCGCAACGGTAGGCGGCGGCTGTCCTGCTATCGACGCCGGGCTGCGCCGGCTTGTTCCAGAACGAGGCGATCTTGAAATCCGATTTGCCACAGACCTCGATGATCCTGGCCTCCCTCGGCCAAGCCGCCTTCGTCTGGGATCTGGCGAGCGACGTGATCGTCTGGAGCGATCATGTCGGCGCGGTGTTTGCCGACGTGCCGCTGCCGCAGCTCTGCAATGGCGCCGAATTCGGCAAGCTGATCGAGCCGGACCGCAACATCCGTTCCGAGGTCATGCGCCAGGCCGCGCCGCTCTACGGCGCCGGCGGTACGCCCTATCGGATCGAATATGGGGTCCGGACCCATGCCGGGGCGCAGCTGATCTGGGTCGAGGAGACCGGCTGCTGGTTCGCCGGCCCGGACGGGCGGCCGTCGCGCGCTCAGGGCATCGTGCGCATCAACAACGAGCGGCACGCCCGCGAGGAGCAGCTGCTCAAACTGTCGCGTCACGACCCGCTCACCGGTGAGCTGAACCGTACGCATCTCTTGGCGACGCTGGCCGAAGTGATCGAGGAATCGCAGCGCTTCCGCTTCTCCTGCGCCTTCATGCTGGTCGGTATCGACCATCTCGCGCGCATCAACGATGCATTCGGCTTCGACGTCGCCGACGGTGTGGTGCTCGAAATTGCCCAGCGCATCCGCGCGCGCCTGCGCGGCGGCGATGCCCTGGGACGCTTCTCGGGCAACAAGTTCGGGATCATCCTGAAGAACTGCACCATGGACGACATGACCGTGGCCGCCGAGCGATTTCTCGCGGCGGTTCGCGACGATGTGGTGCCGACCAAGTCAGGTCCGGTCGCGGTCACCGCGACGATCGGAGCAGTCAGCGTGCCGCGCCATGCCCGCTCGGTCGAGGAGGCGGTCAATCGCGCCCATGAGACGCTCGATTTAGCCAAGCGGCGCCGCATCGGCTCGTTCTCGACCTGGCGGCCGAATGTCGAGCGCGATGCGCAACGCAAGGTCAATATCCGCGTCACCGACGAGATCGTCACCGCGCTGAACGAGCGGCGCATCGTCACGGCGTTCGAGCCGGTGGTGAATGCGAATACGCTCGCGCCCGCCTTCTATGAGTGCCTGGTGCGGATGCGGCAGGATGACGGCCGCGCTCTGCTGGCGCCGGATGTCGTGCCAGTCGCCGAGCGGCTCGGCCTGATCCGCCTGGTCGATCACCGCATCCTGGAGCTCGTCGTCGCCGAGCTCGCGAGCACGCCGCACGTGACCTTGAGCCTCAACATCTCGCCGGAGACCACCATGGATCCGGACTGGTGGGCCTCGATCGAGTCGATGATGCGCGCCCATCCCGGCGTCGCCGAGCGGCTGATCGTCGAAATCACCGAGACGGTCGAGATCCAGGACATCGACGATCTCCGCGGCTTCGTGACACGGCTGAAGGATCTCGGCAGCCGGATCGCCATCGACGATTTCGGCGCGGGACACACCTCGTTCCGCAACCTGCGCAAGCTCGGCGTCGACATCGTCAAGATCGACGGCGCTTTCGTGCAGAATCTGGCGCGTTCGGCCGACGACCGCGCCTTCGTGCAGACGCTGGTCGAGCTGGCGCGACGGCTGCAGATCAAGACGGTGGCGGAATGGGTGCAGGACGAGGCGTCGGTTGCGCTGCTGCGCGACTGGGGCTGCGACTACATCCAGGGGCGGGTGATCGGCCTTGCTTCGACCGACAGGCCGTGGATCGCGCACGGCAGGGCGGAATTGCCGGCGGCGAGCTGATCAGCCGCCGGCCTCCAATCGCGGATCAAGCGGCAAGCCTCAGCCTTGCTGCTCGTCCTTCTTCGGCTCCGACATGCGGTCGAGCCGGTCCTGCATTTCCTTCATCTGGCGGCGCAGCTCGTCGATGTTGTCGTCGGCGGCGGCGGCAGCGGGCTCAGCGGCCTTCTCCTCGGCGCGGACCGCACCAGGCGCGAACGGCTTGAACATCGAGAAGGTCTGCTGGAACAGCTCCATGTTGCGACGCACCTGCTCCTCGAGCGGAGCGAACGGCGTCCCGCTGAAGGTGTCGGCGATCTGCTTGCGAAACTTCTCCTGCTCCTTGGTCAGCGTATCGATCGACTGCTCCAGGTATTTAGGAACCACCATCTGCATGCTGTCGCCGTAGAAGCGGATCAGCTGTCGCAGGAATGTCGTCGGCAACAGGTTCTGGCCGGCCTTGTTCTCCTGCTCGAAGATGATCTGCGCGAGCACGGAGCGGGTGATGTCGTCACCAGTCTTGGCGTCGTAGACCAGAAAGTCTTCGCCGTTCTTAACCATGGAGGCCAGGTCTTCCAGGGTCACGTATGTACTCGTCCCGGTATTGTAGAGCCGCCGGTTCGCGTATTTCTTGATCGTGGTGGGTTGGTCAGATTTCGCCATGAGCTCACACATGCAAACCGAGAACAGGGAACCCTGCGGCGCTGCCGCGGGGGCGAAGAGCTACGCAATGCAATAACGTAATCACTTTCGAGCGAGTTCGGCTACGGTTTTGTGCGGAACGGTTAATCCCGCAGCAGAAATCTTGCCCATGAAACGGCCAAGCGCACCAATTTGCGTGCGCCGCAACAGGAATTGCGGGTGCCGCCGATTGACATGTCGCAACGACGTTAACAGGATGATCGGCGAAGGTTGCGCCCGCCCAGCCGGGGCTTGCGGACGGCCGGCACAACCATGAACTGAGATATTCGCTTTCGTCTCAAATCGCCCACGCTCTCAAGCCTCGCCTTCACACCCAAGATCAAGAACCTCAGGAGATGCCCATGTCGGACGATGTCGTCATCGTCAGCGCCGCCCGCACCGCGGTTGGAAGTTTCAACGGTGCGTTCGCCAGTGTCCCGGCCCATGAGCTGGGCGCAGTCGCCATCAAGGCCGCGCTGGAGCGTGCCGGCGTCGAGCCGGGCCGCGTTTCCGAGGTCATCATGGGGCAGATCCTGACCGCGGCGCAGGGCCAGAACCCGGCGCGCCAGGCCTCGATCGCCGCAGGCATTCCTGTCGACAGTCCGGCCTGGGGCATCAACCAGCTGTGCGGCTCCGGCCTGCGCTCGGTGGCGCTCGGCTATCAGGCGCTGAAGAACGGCGATTCCGACATCGTCGTCGCCGGCGGCCAGGAGTCGATGAGCATGGCGGCGCATGCGCAGTATCTGCGCGCCGGCGTGAAGATGGGCTCGCTCGATCTGGTCGACACCATGATCAAGGACGGTCTGTGGGATGCCTTCAACGGCTATCACATGGGCAACACCGCCGAGAACGTTGCGAAGCAATATCAGATCACGCGTGCACAGCAGGACGAGTTCGCGGTTGCATCGCAGAACAAGGCCGAGGCCGCGCAGAAGGCCGGCAAGTTCAAGGACGAGATCGCGGCTGTGACGATCAAGGGCCGCAAGGGCGACACCGTCGTCGACACCGACGAGTATCCGCGTCACGGCGCCACGCTCGAGGCGATGGCCAAGCTCCGCGCGGCTTTCGAGAAGGACGGCACCGTCACCGCGGGCAACGCGTCGGGCATCAATGACGGCGCAGCGGCCGTCGTGCTGATGACCGCCAAGCAGGCGGCCAAGGAAGGCAAGACGCCGCTGGCGCGGATCGTCTCCTGGGGGCAGGCCGGCGTCGACCCGAAGATCATGGGCACCGGCCCGATCCCGGCGTCGCGCACCGCCCTGAAGAAGGCCGGCTGGAACATCGCCGACCTCGACCTCATCGAAGCCAACGAGGCGTTCGCGGCGCAGGCCTGCGCCGTCAACAAGGACCTCGGCTGGGATCCGGCCAAGGTCAACGTCAACGGCGGCGCCATCGCGATCGGTCATCCGATCGGTGCCTCCGGCGCCCGCGTGCTGGTCACGCTGCTGCATGAGATGCAGAAGCGCGACGCCAAGAAGGGCCTGGCCACGCTGTGCATCGGCGGCGGCATGGGCATCGCACTGTGCGTTGCACGCGACTAAAAACGCGGCACTGATTGCGAACCGTTCAGTCTCGCAATCTCCTGCAGCTCAACTAAAGATCAACGCCCGGCGATCTCGCCGGGCGTTTTGTTCTTGATGTCCGTCAAACACGCCGCATAATCGACCACTAAAAAAACGGAGTTGAACGACCATGGATGTCTGGGCGGCAAGCTGATTGCCGCAAGGGCGGACATGATCCAAAAACAACAGGTCGGTACGTCGACATCCAGAGGTTGTCGTCGTACGAACAGTCATCGAGGGAAGGATTCGACATGGCACGTGTGGCGTTGGTGACGGGGGGGACGCGCGGTATCGGTGCGGCGATCAGCAAGGCGCTGAAGGCGGCAGGATACAAGGTCGCGGCGAATTACGGCGGCAACGATGCCGCGGCGGAGAAGTTCAAAAGTGAGACCGAGATCCCCGTCTACAAATGGGACGTGAGCTCGTTCGAGGCCTGCTCCGAGGGGATCAAGAAGGTCGAAGCCGAGCTCGGGCCGATCGACGTGCTGATCAACAATGCCGGCATCACGCGCGATACGGCCTTCCACAAGATGACGCTGGAGCAGTGGAGCGCCGTCATCAACACCAATCTCGGCTCGCTGTTCAACATGACCCGCCCGATCATCGAGGGCATGCGCGCGCGCAAATTCGGCCGCATCATCAACATCTCGTCGATCAACGGCCAAAAGGGACAATTCGGCCAGGTCAACTACTCCGCCGCGAAAGCGGGCGACATCGGCTTCACCAAGGCGCTGGCGCTGGAGACCGCGAAGGCCGGCATCACCGTCAACGTGATCTGCCCCGGCTACATCAACACCGAGATGGTGCAGGCCGTGCCGAAGGAGGTGCTGGAGAAGTCGATCCTGCCGCTGATTCCGGTCGGCCGACTCGGCGAGCCCGAGGAGATCGCGCGCACCGTCGTGTTCCTCGCCGCCGACGAAGCCGGCGCCATCACCGGCTCGACCCTGTCGGTCAATGGCGGCCAGTACATGGCGTGATACGCTGGCGTGATATTGGCGCGCCGCCACACATTGCGCTCCGACCTGCGATGTTGGCTTGGACCTGAACCGTTCTGCTGCCTGGATGCGGTCGCGCATCCAGGCTTTTATCTTTGTCGAATGATGCTCGTTGTTCTACTCGCAGAGGCGTGACGCGGTGAGGCTTCCATTTCCGTGGTTGGCAGTCGTTGCGGCAGTTTCACTCATCGGCGAATCGGCCGTCGCCCAGGTTGTCGTAACGCCACACCCGGGCGAGGGGGCTTTTCGCGGCCTCCATCGCCACAAAGGCCTCGATGGAGGCGCTGAGACAGTCACCGTCACTGATGGTAAGACCTATCGCCGGATCACCGAACGGGACTATCGCGATGGCGGCTATGCGCCGGATTTCGAGCAGTTGCCCACCATGTTCGTCCAGCGCTTGCCCGTTCGCGTGCGCTCCCGACATGACGATCTAGACTAGCCGAGGCGCATCTCGATTTTGACGATTGTGGCGCAAACCGATGGCGACGAAGCGATCGGGATTCGCTATTGAGCGCGGATGACGTGCTTTCGCCCGCCCACGACCGGCTGATGTCCCAGCGTACCGCGACCCTCATTGGCCTGACTGCGATTCTGATGTGGTCGCTGCTCGCCCTGCTGACGGTGGCCACCGGTGCCATCCCCGCATTTCAGCTCGCCGCGATGACCTTTGCGGTGGGCGGCATCGTCGGCATGCTGACTGTCCTGCAGCGGGGCAATGTGTCGCAGGTGCTGCGGCAGCCGGCGATGGCGTGGGTCGTCGGCGTCGGCGGCCTGTTCGGCTATCACGCGCTGTATTTCCTGGCACTGCGCTTTGCTCCGCCTGCGGAAGCCGGCCTGCTGAACTATCTCTGGCCGCTGTTGATCGTGCTGTTCTCGGCCTTCCTGCCCGGCGAGCGGCTCGCGCTTCATCACGTGATCGGCGCCGCGCTCGGGCTCGTCGGCACGGCGCTGTTGTTGATCGGCAATGGCGCGAGCTTCGCAGCCAGCCAGCTCCCGGGGCTCTTCGCGGCGTTCGTCGCGGCCTTCGTGTGGGCGATCTACTCGGTGCTGTCGCGCCGTCTGAAGGCGGTGCCCACCGATGCCGTCGCGGGATTCTGTCTCGCCACATCCGCGCTCGCTGCGTTGGTCCATCTGGCCGTCGAGCATACGGTCTGGCCAGACGATGCGACACAGTGGCTGGCCGTTGCCGGGCTCGGCATCGGCCCGGTCGGTGCGGCCTTCTACGCGTGGGACATCGGGATGAAGCGCGGCGACATTCGCGTGCTCGGGGCGGCATCCTATGCGACGCCGCTACTGTCGACCGCGTTCCTGATCGTCGCCGGCTATGCCCGGCCGAGCGCCGCCATCGCGGTCGCGGCTTTGCTGATCGCGGGCGGCGGCCTCGTCGCGGCGAAGGACATGTTCCTGTTGCGCCGGCGCTGACGGCGCGCTCGGAACGGCATGGCGAACGCGCGTTATCCTTGATGTGCGCTTAACCCGGGAGCCGGTGCGGCCGCTTGCTGGTAGCTTGCAACCGCCGATTGGAGCTTGGCGCCGTCTGCACCTAACCCAGCCTTTACCGGTGATGCGCGAGACTTTGCCCGCAATGGTGCTGACAACGGGGCGGCGAATGCCGGACGTGAGACATTATATGGCCCGCGCGGGGCAGTTGTTTCGCGTTCCCGCCGACAATCCCGAGCTGACGCGCGCGCAATTCCAGGCCTTCTCCAAGCAGGTGCCGCTGCTCTATTTCATCCTGATCACCAACAGTCTCGCGCTTGCATATACGTTCCTGCCGTTGGCGCCGACATGGCTGACGGTGTCGGTGCCGGCTCTGCTGTCGACGATCACCGGCGTTCGCATGCTGTGGTGGTTGCGACAGGGCGAGGTGCTGAGCAGCGACGCCGAGGTGCTGCGCAATCTGCGCGTCACCAACCGGATCGCCGGGCCGATCGGCGCGCTGTTCGTGGTCTGGTCGTTCGCGCTGTTTCCCTATGGCGATCCGTTCGCCAAGGGCCAGGTCGCATTCTACATGGCCGTGACGGTGATCGGCATCATCTTCTGCCTGATGCATCTGCGTTCGGCCGCGCTGATCGTGACGCTGGTCGTGATCGTCCCCTACGTGATCTTCTTCATGTCGACCGGCGTCCCCGCGCTGCGCGCGATCGCGGTTAATCAGCTGCTCGTCTCGGGCGCGATGGTGACGGTGCTGTTCATCTATTACCGCGACTTCGCTGCGCTGGTCGCAAGCCGCAAGTCATTGCTGGCCGAGCAGGCTGCGACGCAGGCGCTGTCGGATGAGAACTTCCGGCTGGCCAATCTGGATTCGCTGACCGATCTTCCCAACCGGCGCCGCTTCTTCTCCGAGCTCACGTCCGCCTTTGCCGAGGCCGAGCGCGACGGCACGCGGCTTGCTGTCGGCATCATCGATCTCGACGGCTTCAAGCCGATTAATGACACCTATGGGCATACGGTCGGCGACCGCGTGCTGATGGAAGCGGCACGCCGCGTTCGCGATGTCTGCGAGACCCGCGGAGCCCAGGTCCATCTGGCGCGCCTCGGCGGCGACGAGTTCGGCCTCATCGTCGTCGGCAATCCGACCGATGCGGATCTGCTGACGCTCGGGCGCGAGATCACCGATCTCATCAAGCTGCCCTATCAGTTCGACACCACGCATACCGGTCTGTCCTGCTCGACCGGCTTTGCGATGTATCCGCGCTCGGCGATGGCGGCGGATGCGCTCTATGAATGCGCTGACTACGCGCTGTACCATGCCAAGCGCCGCGCGCGCGGCCAGGCGATCATCTTCTCGACCGAGCTCGAGGCCGAGATACGCAGCCGCAGCGTGATCGAGCATCTGCTGCGCACGGCGGATTTCGAGTCCGAAATGGAGCTCGTGTTCCAGCCGATCATGGATGCTGCGAACGCGCGCACCACCGGCTTCGAGGTGCTGGCGCGCTGGCACAGTCCGAAGCTGGGCGTCGTGACGCCCTCCAGCTTCATTCCGGCCGCCGAGCGGATCGGCGTCATCCGCAGCCTCACCCGCGTTCTCCTGGTGAAGGCCTTGGCCGCGGCACGGATGTGGCCCGACGACATCCAGATGTCGTTCAACCTCTCGGCGCACGATATCTGTTCGCCGGAAGGCATCTTGCCGCTGATCGCCATCATTCAGGCCAGCGGCGTTCCGCCGCGCCGCATCGAGTTCGAGATCACCGAGACCGCCGTCACCTTCGATTTCGCCCGCGCCGAGGAGTCGATCGCGGCGTTGAAGGCGATCGGCTGCGGCATCTCGCTGGACGATTTCGGCACCGGCTATT
Source organism: Bradyrhizobium sp. SRS-191 (assembly GCF_024586915.1). Lineage (GTDB taxonomy): Bacteria > Pseudomonadota > Alphaproteobacteria > Rhizobiales > Xanthobacteraceae > Bradyrhizobium. The sequence goes on along the minus strand of NZ_JANBVS010000009.1, from coordinate 198,508 downwards.
CGTCGCTCAGCCACGTCCACCGGCTGCCGCTCGACAAGCTCAAGGTCGACCGCAGCTTCGTGCGCGACGTCAACGCCAATCCGGTCAGCCACAAGATCATCAAGTCGCTGACCGGCCTGTGCGCCGACATGGAGATTTCCTGCGTCGTCGAAGGCGTCGAAACGCAGGAGCAGCTCGACAGCCTGCGCTGCCTGGGGGCCGACTACATCCAGGGCTATTACTTCGCCGAGCCGATGCCGGCTGACGCAGTCTTCGGCTTTCTCGCCCGAGAGCGTCAGCGCTTCGCCGAGCCCGCCGGCGCCAAGCTGGCCGGTGCGAGCGCTTGAACGAGATTATGATCTGATCTCTTGTTCGAGCATGATCTTTCGGAAAACCGGTTTCCACTTTTCCGGATCATGCTCTAAACGGGCGGCTCCCAACCGGGAGGCGCGAGCTCGAATCCCGCAAAGTCGAATCCCGGCGCCACCGTGCAGCCGACGAGAGTCCAGTCGCCGGTGCTCTCGGCCGTTTGCCATGCGTGAGTGGGGACCACCGCCTGCGGCTGCTGGCCGGCCATGAGGTCGATGCCGAGCGTCGTCGTCTGCGGCGCTTCGCCGCTGCCAGCGATGCGCAGCAACAGCGGCGCTCCGGCATAGTAGTGCCAGGTCTCGACCGCATCGACCCGGTGCCAATGCGAGCGCTCGCCGCGCGCGAGCAGGAAATAGATCAAGGTCGATGCCGCACGCCCGGACGCATCGACGACCGTGTCGCGAAACGTCTCGCGAAAATGTCCGCCCTCCGGGTGCGGCTGGAGATCGAGGCGCGCGATGATGTCGGCTGCGGAGAGCGCGGTCATGGGCGTGATGCGTCCTACGACTTGTTCTTGCGCTCGCGCAGCTCGCCGAACACGTCCTCTGCGCTCGCGCCCTTCATGCGCAGCCGGATCCCGACTGCGGGATCGTCGGCGCGAAGGAACACGTTGGCCAGCTTCTCCTCGCCGAGCAGCACCGGGATGGTCGGCTGATTGGCAGCGCGCAGCCGCGTCACCTCGGCCGCGCGGGCCTTCAGCGCCTCATTGTCCGGATCGACCGTCAGCGCGAACTTGACGTTCGAGGCGGTGTATTCGTGGCCGCAATACAGCCTGAAATCGTCCGGCAGCGTGCGGAGCTTCAAGAGCGAATCCCACATCATCGGATAGGTGCCCTCGAACACGCGGCCGCAGCCGATCGAGAACAGCGTGTCGGCGGCGAACACTGCCTTGTCGGCATCGAACACATAGGACACGTGATCGAGCGTATGGCCGGGCGTCTCCAGCACGCGCGCGAGCAGCTCGCCGATCTTGACGACGTCGCCATGGGCGACGCGCAGGTCGACATGGCCGATCGCCGTGGTCTTGTCGTGCGGCGCCACGACGCGGCAGCCATAGCGCTGCTTCAGCTCGGCGACCGCGCCGACATGGTCGTGATGATGATGTGTGACCAGGATGTCGGTGAGGGTCCAGCCGGCGGCCTCGAGCTGGCGCACGATCGGACCGGCTTCCGGCGCGTCGATGGAGGCGGTGGCGCCGGTCGCGGGATCGTGGATCAGGTAGCCGAAATTATCGGACAGACAGGTGAAGACGCGGATGTCAGCGGCCATGATGTCTCCGTCGGCGATATTGCCGGGCAGAGATATGGCGTTAACGCTGCAGGCGCAACGCAATATTGGGCGCGCGACCGCCCGCGTCCGCATGATACATTGACGTCATGGACGTGATCGACCTGAGGAATTTCTATTCGGGACGCCTGGGGATCGTCGCGCGGCTCTTGATCAACCGCGGCATCCGGGCGCGCTGGCCGAGCGCGGCCGGGCAGCGCGTGCTCGGCATCGGCTATCCCACACCCTATCTCGGACTGTTCCGTGAGGATTCCGAGCGCTGCATCGCCTTCATGCCGGCTGCGCAGGGTGTGCTGAAATGGCCGACCGCACGGCCGACATTGGCGTCGCTGGTGGACGAGTTCTCACTGCCGCTGCCGGACTCCGCGGTCGACCGGATCCTGATCGTGCATGCGCTGGAAATGTCCGACGATCCGGCCGGGCTGCTGCGCGAGGTCTGGCGCGTGCTGGCGCCCGCGGGCCGCATGATCATCGTCATTCCCAACCGCCGCGGCGTCTGGACGCGGACCGACAACACGCCGTTCGGCCACGGCCGGCCCTATTCGCGCTCGCAGATCACGCAGTTGCTGCGGCAGACCTGGTTCACGCCGAGCGCCTGGGGCGAGGCGTTGTTCATGCCGCCGGTCGGCGGCTGGTTCCTGAAATCGGCAATGGCCTGGGAGCGCGTCGGCGCGGCGCTGTCGCTGCCGTTCGCAGGCGTCCATATCGTTGAAGCGACCAAGCAGGTTTATCGCGTGATCCCGGCACGTCGCGAGCGCATCAGGCTGATCCCGCGGCTGGAGCCCGTGCTGACGCCGGCGCCGTCCGCGCAGGGCTCGAACCGCGGTAGCGAGGACCGACGCGATTAGTCGTGCGGTGATGAGTCTTACGCCAAATAGCCTTGCGCCGATGCAAGGCAAAGCCGGCATAAAAAAAGCGGGCGGGCTCATGGCCCGCCCGTGTGGTCAAAGCGCAATCGCGAGCGTCATTCGCCGGGATTGATATCTTCGCTCGGCGCAGGCGCAGCAACGGCGGCTTCCGCACGGGGACCGTGCGGCCGACGCCGGCGACGGGGGTAACGCTCGGCGCCACCTTCGAACGCGGCGGGCGCATTGGCGATCTGCGGCTGCGGGCCGGTGATGAAGGATGGCAGGCGATCGACCCCGCTGTCTGCGACGACGGGCTGAGGTTGCGGCTGATACTGCGCGGGCTGCGGACGTTCGCGCTGCTCCCGCGGCTCCCGCTCGCGATGCTCCTGCGGCTCGCGCTGTTCACGCGGTTCGCGATGCTCGCGGGGCTCTCTCGGCTCACGATGCTCGCGGGGCTGACGGTGCTCGCGGGCTTCGCGGTGCTCGCGCGGCTGCTGCTGATCGCGCTGATAGGGCTGCTGGTTGTCGCCACGCTCGCGCTGGCCGCCGTCACGGTCGCGCATGAACGGCTGGGCTTGGGGTTGAGGTTGAGGCTGAACGAAGCCCGGCTCCTGACCGAAATGCGAGAAGCTCTCGCCGTCATCATCGAGATCGTCGACGGTCAGATCGTCGGCTGCGCGCGGCTGCGGCTGGTTCTGACGGAACTGCTCCTGGGCAGCGGCAATCAGGCGGAAATAGTGCTCGGCGTGCTGGTAGTAGTTCTCGGCGGCAACGGGGTCGCCCGAGGAGCGGGCGTCGCGCGCAAGCTGGACGTATTTTTCGGCCACATGGGAGGCAGTGCCGCGGATCTTGATGTCCGGCCCGTTGGACTCGAACACCCTGGTCAGAGGATTCTGGCCGCGCCGGTTATTATTGTTGTTGTTACCGTTGTTGCGGTTGCGCATCCGCTTGTTGTTTTGACCGTTTCTCATGTCCTGCCTTTATTCCAACCCTGCGTTAGGAGCACTGATTGTCAGAGCATTGATTGTCATCAGAATACCGATGCCGTATTGAAATACCGTCCCGCGGTCCGGGCGCGTGGCGCGCAGTCCGGTCCGGGCGATGCCGATCCCGACATGCCAGATCCGACCCATGCCGATGTGATCGACAGCCGATTCGCTCGACAAAAGCGCGTTCAACACGCGTTCCCCACCCACCGGCTCGTTCGGCCGGCGAACCACGTCATTCAGCCAGCCAGGGCGAGGTTCGCCACGACCGACCCAGTTTGCTTCGCGTAAGACCTCAAGTGCAAAGTCAGGCTTTCGTTCGCTTTGCAGTCGTAGGCTGCGCAGCCATCCGGCTCTCGCGCTCAACAGATCTGCGTTCTGGAACCAATCGCCCGGCGCGGCTCTCTGTCATCTGTCCGCGGCGGTGTTCCATGAATACCGCTCAGCGGGGCCTGCGCCGATGCTATGGAGGGAACGTAGTCGCTCCCAAGGGATATTCCAAGAGCTTTTTCTGGATCGAACGGCCTTTACCGGAGCTTTTTTAGGCCCATGACCGCCCGTGGAACACCCGCCAAATCGGCCCGCGTGGCTGCCGAATCGTACGTCAGACCGGCCTCCATCATCAGGTTGGCGACGTCGCCGCTCTGGTCGTGACCGACCTCCACGATGACCGCGCCGCCGGGGTGCAGCAGCCGTGTGGCCTGCGGAATCAGCGCGCGATAGGCGTCGAGTCCGTCACCGCCGCCATCGAGCGCACGCAAGGGATCGTGGCTGCGCACCTCGACCGCGAGATCGGCGATGTCGGTCGAGCGGATGTAAGGCGGGTTCGACACGATCAGATCGAACGGCGGCGCCAGCGCGGCCGCATAGGAGCAGGCGACGAAGCCGGTGCGGTCGTCCAGCCCCAACGCGCGCGCATTCTCCCGCGCCGTCATGAGCGCGGAGACGTTGATGTCGGTGCCGACGCCGAAAGCCTGCGGCAACTCGGACAGCAGCGCCAGCAGGATGGCGCCGGAGCCGGTGCCGAGATCGGCGATCCGCAAGGGCCGCGTCAGCCCGCCGCCGGCCACGAGATGCTCCAGTGCCAGCTCGACCACTGTCTCGGTGTCCGGCCGCGGCACCAGCGTGTCGGCTGACAATCGTAGCTCCAGGCCCCAGAACTCCTTGGTGCCGAGGATGCGGGCCACGGGCTCGCCGGCCAGACGGCGCTGGAGCAGCGCGCCCAGGCGTTGCGCGTCGTCATCGGAGAGGGCGCGCTTGCCGTGGGTCACGAGGCCGGTCAGATCGAGCTGCAACGCATGCCCCACCAGCAACCGCGCATCCAGTTCGGGCGAGTCCAAGCCCGCCTCGCCCAACCGCGCCACGAGCGCGCGGCGAGCTGCATCGATGGTCACGCCGGCGACGATGTCGGTCATCGCGCAAGTTCTTTCCACGCGTCATCCCCGCGAACGCGGGGATCCATACGCCGTGCAAGCGCGGGACGGGCGATCGGAGTTGCCGTCGGTGCCAACCACTGAAGCCTGTGGTTCTGAGTCCCTGCGTTCGCAGGGACGACACCGAGAGTGTCGCGGCAGGGTCGCGCGTCGGTCGGCAGCGCGCGCACGCGCCTCACGCCGCCGCGCCCTGGGCGGCGAGCTGCGCGGCCTGGTGCTCCGTCGTCAGCGCGTCGATCAGTTCGCCCAGTGCTTCGCCCGCGATCACCTGCGGCAGCTTGTAGAGGGTCAGGTTGATGCGGTGGTCGGTGACGCGCCCCTGCGGGAAATTGTAGGTGCGGATGCGTTCGGAGCGGTCGCCGGAGCCGACCTTCTCCTTGCGCTCGGCGGAGCGCGCGGCGTCGACCTTCTGCCGCTCGGCGTCGTAGATGCGCGAGCGCAAAATGTTCATCGCCGAGGCGCGGTTCTTATGCTGCGATCGGCTGTCCTGCATCATCACCACGATGCCGGTCGGAATGTGGGTGATGCGGATCGCCGATTCCGTCTTGTTGACGTGCTGGCCGCCGGCGCCTTGCGCGCGCATGGTCTCGATGCGCAGATCGTCCTGCTTGATGTCGACGTCGACGTCCTCGACCTCCGGCAGCACGGCGACGGTGGCGGCAGAGGTGTGGATGCGTCCCTGCGTCTCGGTGTCGGGAACGCGCTGCACACGGTGCACGCCGGATTCAAATTTCAACTTGGCGAAGGCGCCGCGGCCCTGCACCTCGGCGATGATTTCCTTGTAGCCGCCCACGGTGCCCTCGGAGGCCGAGATCACCTCGACCTTCCAGCCCTGCAGGCTCGCGAAGCGCTCATACATGCGGAACAGATCGCCGGCGAACAAAGAGGCCTCGTCGCCGCCGGTGCCGGCGCGGATTTCGAGCACGACGTTGCGGTCGTCCATCGCGTCCTTCGGCAACAGCGCGACGCGAATCTTCTGCTCCAGCTCGCCGCGGCGCGCGACCAGCTCGTCGCGCTCGGCCTCGGCCATCGCGCGCATCTCGGCATCGGTCTCGGGATCGGCAATCAGCGCTTCGGTGTCGGCGAGCTCTTTGACCCCTGAACGATAAGCCTTCACCGCGTCGATCAGCGGATTGAGCTCGGCGAGCTCACGCGTGATCTGCACGTAGCGGTCGGAATTGACCTGGCCGAGCAGCTCCGCCTCGAGCGAGGCGTGATGCGCCAATAGAACGTCCAGTTTGGCTTCGGGAAGCGACGACATGATGCAATCTGATGTAGGAATAAACGATACTGACGGAAGACGCGCGGCGGGACAGGCCCGCTACAGCGCGAGGCCTTCGCTCTCGGCGAACTCGGTCAGCTTCTGCCGCATCGAGAAGCTGCCGGCCGGCGCCGCCAGCCACTCGGCCATCTTGGCTTCCGCCTTGGCGGCGTCGAGCTCGAGGATCATCGCCTTCACCGGGCCGTGCGCGGTGGCGGACAGCGACAGCGAGCGGTAGCCGAGCGCGATCAGCGCCAGCGCGCCGATCGGCTTGGAGGCCATCTCGCCGCACAGCGACACCGACCGCTTGGCGGCCTTGGCCTTGCACACGATCTCCCGCAGCGCGCGCAGGATCGGCGTCGACAGCGTGTCGAAGCGCTCGGACACCTTGGCATTGCCGCGGTCGACCGCGAACAGGAACTGGAACAGGTCGTTCGAGCCGACCGAGATGAAATCGACCTTCGAGAGCAGCTCGTCGAGCTGATACAGCAGCGCCGGCACTTCGAGCATGGTGCCGATGTCGACGCGCTCCGGCAGCGTGTGGCCGTGCTGGCGCAGATAAGTCAGCTCGCGTTCGACGATCGCTTTCGCAGTGTCGAACTCGGCGACCTCCGAGATCATCGGGAACATGATGCGCAGCGAGCGCCCGCCGCCGGCGCGCAGCAGCGCCCGGATCTGGCCGCGCAGCAGGCCCGGTCGGTCGAGCCCGAGGCGGATCGCGCGCCAGCCGAGCGCGGGATTCTCCTCGATCACCGTCTCCATGTAGGGCAGCGCCTTGTCGCCGCCGATGTCGAGTGTCCGGAACGTGACAGGCCTGTTGCCGGCGGCGTCGAGCACCGTGCGATACAGCGCGAGCTGATCGCTGGAGCGAGGCAGGCTGGCCGACACCATGAACTGCAGCTCGGTGCGGAACAGGCCGATGCCGGCGCTACCGGTGTCCTCGATATGCGGCAGGTCGATGACGAGGCCCGCATTGATCATCAGCTCGACCGGCTGGCCGTCCTTGGTCTTGCAGGGCTTGTTGCGCAGCTCGCTGTACTGCGCCTGGCGGCGGGCGCGGAAGCGCACCCGCTCGGCATAGGCGGATTCGATCTCGGCTGACGGCCGCACATAGATCGAGCCGGACGTGCCGTCGACGATGATCGCGTCGCCGGGATCGGCGATGCCCGGCGCGTTCGGCACCTCGCCGACGGCGGGGATGCCGAGCGCGCGCGCCACGATCGCGACATGCGAGTTGGCGGTGCCTTCCTCCAGCACCAGCCCGCGCAGCCGCTTGCGGTCGTAGTCGAGTAGCGCCGCCGGGCCCATCGCGCGGGCGATCAGGATGGCATTGTCGGGCAGGTGGTCGCGGCTCGGCGCGTGATCCTGGCCGACCAGCTGGCGCAGCAGCCGGTAGCCGAGATCCTCGAGATCGTGCAGGCGCTCGCGCAGATAGGGATCGGTCGAGCGCAGCATGCGGGCGCGGGTGTCGGACTGCACGCGCTCGACGGCGGCTTCGGCCGTGAGGCCGGTGGCGACGGCCTCGTGCAGCTTGTGCGACCAGCCCTGATCGTTGGCGAACATGCGGTAGGCTTCGAGCACCTCGCGATGCTCACCGCCATCGGCAACGTCGCCGCGCTCCAGCATGCGGTCGAGATCGGCGCGCAGCTTGACCAAGGCGGCATCGAGCCGCTTGATCTCCTTCGGCAGGTCCTCGGCGATGTAGTTGTTGACGACGACGCGCGGCTCGTGGAGCACGACATGGCCGAGCGCGATGCCGTCCGACAGCACCGCGCCGTTCTTGTGGATGGAGTGCCGTACCGCCGGCTCCGCGCCGGGCTGGGCGAGCGCTGCAAGCTCGCCCGAGGCGATCATCTCGGCGAGCACCATCGCGGTGGTCTGCAGCGCCTCGACCTCTTCCTCGACATAGGTGCGCTTGGCGCGGTTCTGCACCACCAGCACGCCGAGCGTGTTGCCGGCGCGCAGGATCGGCACGCCGAGGAAGGAATGGTAGATTTCTTCGCCGGTCTCAGGGCGATACGAGAAGGCCGGGTGGCTGTGCGCGTCGCTCAGATTGAGCGGGGTGGCCTCGCTGGCGACGAGGCCGACCAGGCCCTCATGCGCGCTCATCACCGTGATGTGGACGGCGTCGCGGTTCAGACCTTCGGTGGCGTAGAGCTCGAGGGTGTTGTCGACGCGCAGCACATAGACCGAGCAGACCTCCGCGACCATGTTGGCCGCGATCAGCACCACGATCTTGTCGAGCCGCTCCTGTGCCGAGACCTGCTCCGCCATGGTCTCGCGAAGCCGTCTGAGCAGGACGCGGGGGCCTCCCGACGTGCTTCGCATGTGGCACAATCCCCCTTCCTGGGGCCAGACCGGCACGCGGCCGAACTGGCGCTAAACTCGCGAAATCGAACAGCTTTCTTGATTCGCTACCTTCGCACGTCGAGGATGCCAGGTCGAATCAGGACAACCATCACTGGAGCACTTTTCGCGGCAGCCATCCTGCGAGGCGTATAGCGAATTAGGGCTTGTTTTGCCAAGCAAAACGCCTGCCACCGGCGACGGCGTCAACGGCTTTCGCGCACGTCTGCGCGATGTCCCGCTGTTACAGAACGGGACATCGGCGCAGCAGGGGAGATTTTTCTAGGCTTGGTCCAGTCCGTAGAGCGTATGCAGCGTCCGGACGGCCAGTTCGGTATAGGCGGCGTCGATCAGCACCGAGAACTTGATCTCGGAGGTCGTGATCGCGCGGATATTGATGTTGCGGGCGGCCAGCGCCGCAAACCCCTTGGCGGCAACGCCGGCATGGCTGCGCATGCCCGAGCCGATCACCGAGACCTTGGACACGTCGGTGGCGGTGTCCAGGCGCTGGTAGCCGATCTTGTCCTTGGCCGCCGTGATGGTCTCGCGCGCCCGGTTATAGTCGGTCGCCGGCACCGTGAAGGTCAGGTCGGTGGTCTTGCCGTCCTCGGAGACATTCTGGACGATCATGTCGACGTTGATGTTGGCATCCGCCAGCGGCCCGAAGATCGAGGCGGCGATCCCCGGCTTGTCCTCGATCTGGCGCACCGAGATCTGGGCCTCGTCCTTGGAGAAGGCGATGCCGGTCACGACGTGGTTTTCCATGATTTGTTCCTCGCTGCAGATCAGCGTCCCCGGCGGCTGGTTGGCGTGCGGGTCGATATCCTCGGGCTTGTCGAATGAGGAGCGGACGAAGATCGGCATGTTGTGGACCATGCCCAGTTCCACCGAGCGGACCTGCAGCACCTTGGCGCCCTGGGACGCCAGCTCCAGCATGTCCTCGAAGGCGATCTTGTCGAGCCGCTTGGCCTTCGGCACCACGCGGGGATCGGTGGTGTAGACGCCGTCGACATCGGTATAGATGTCACAGCGGTCGGCCTTGATCGCGGCGGCGATCGCCACCGCGGAGGTATCCGAGCCGCCGCGGCCGAGCGTGGTGATTCGCCCGGTCTCGGTATTGATGCCCTGGAAGCCGGCGATGACCGCGACCTCCTTGCGCTCCCGGAACCGCTTGATCAGCTCGGAGCCGTCGATGTCGACGATTCGCGCCGACGCATGGGCGTCGCTGGTCTTGATCGGGATCTGCCAGCCCTGCCAGGAGCGGGCCTGGATGCCCATGCTCTGCAGCACGATCGCCAGCAGGCCGGACGTGACCTGCTCACCCGAGGCCACGACCGCATCATATTCGCGCGCGTCGTGCATCGCAGAGGCCTCGGTGCACCAGGCCACCAGCTCGTTGGTCTTGCCGGACATCGCCGAGACCACGACGGCGACTTCATGACCGGCATCGACCTCGCGCTTGACGTGGCGCGCGACGTTGCGGATGCGGTCGATGTTGGCGACGGAAGTGCCGCCGAATTTCAGCACGAGGCGACCCATGACGACGCGCTCATTCCCATCAGGAGGATAAGTTGACCGGCCCGCGCGGAAACCGGAGGCGCGCCAGCCGAAACGCGCGTATACATAGCGCCGCGGCCGGGGGCAAGACGGTTCCTTGTGGTGACGGAGTGGGGTAGAGGACTGGTATGGCGCGTTACATCGACGAAATCCTCCAACCCGGCGAGAAGGTGCTGTATTCGACCAATGCGCACTGGATGTTCTACCTTCCGGCGATCGGGGCCTGGATCGTCGTGTTTGGATTGCTCGTCCTTTCCCGCATGACCGTGAACGACAACCTCGTGATGCTGTGCCTGGCGACTGCTGCCGTGATCGCGGTGGTGTCGCTGTATTGGACGGTCCGGGCTTGGTTCCACCGCCTCACGACCGAGACCGACGTCACCAACCGCCGCGTCGTGCACAAAACCGGTTTCATCCGCCGCCGGACCTTCGAAATGGCGCTCGACAAGGTCGAGAGTGTCGACGTCAATCAGACCATCATGGGACGCATTCTCAATTATGGTGACGTCACCATCCTGGGCGTGGGCGAAGGCAAGGAAACCATTTCGACCATCGCGGAGCCGCTGGCGTTCCGCAACGCCATCACGGCGCGTTAGCGCCTCCGTCGCGTCCAGCTTCGATCATTGAGTAATCACCGATGACAATGCCCCAGGATTCCCGCAGCAGCCCTGTTTCTCCCGGCTCGACCGTCGATCCCTCGGAGATCGCAAAATTCTCGAAGCTGTCCGAAACCTGGTGGGACCCCAAGGGCAAGATGGCGCCCTTGCACAAGATCAATCCGCTGCGCCTGACCTACATCCGCGATGCCGCGTGCCGGAAGTTCGAACGCAACGCCAAGAGCCTGAACTGCCTGTCGGGGCTGCGCATGCTCGACATCGGCTGCGGCGCCGGCCTGTTGTGCGAGCCGTTCACGCGGCTGGGCGCGCAGGTCGTCGGCGTCGACCCCTCCGCCAGCAACATCGCCGCCGCGAAGCTGCATGCGGAGAAGGGGCATCTCTCGATCGACTATCGCTGCACGACCATCGAAGAGATGGACCCGCGCGAGCGCTTCGACATCGTCCTGGCCATGGAAGTCGTCGAGCACGTCACGGATGTCGGCGCCTTCCTCGGCCGCTGCGCCGCGGTGCTGAAGCCGGGCGGCATGATGGTGGTCTCGACCCTGAACCGCAACTGGAAGAGCTTTGCGCTCGCCATCGTCGGCGCCGAATACGTCCTGCGCTGGCTGCCGCGCGGCACGCACGAATGGAGCAAGTTCGTCACCCCCGACGAGCTGACGAAGTATCTGCTCGACAACCGCCTCGTCATCACCGAGCAGAGCGGCGTCGTCTACAGCCCCTTCGCCGACCGCTGGAGCCTGTCCACCGACATGGACGTGAACTACATGATGGTTGCCGAGCAGATGGTGTAGGGCCGCATGGTGTAAGGCCGCGCCCATCCTTTGCTTCCCTGGTTCAGCCCGTCTGCCGCTCCATCACCGGTCTCGTCCCTGCGAACGCAGGGACCCATAACCTCGGGAGGAGTTTGAGGCACGACCGTTGCAACGCGCAGCGTGCCCCAAGACAGATCACGCGGTATGGGTCCCGGGTCAGCGCCCGCTGCCGCTTCGCGTCACCGGGCTTGCCCGGGACGACAGCGGTGTTTCTCTCGGCGACTTCGTCCGTGGTGTAGCCAGCCTCGCCGCTGGGGCCACCGCGGTTCGCGCCGTACTCCTGCAAGCATCAGTTCAGCCCCGATGCCGCTCCAAAACCGGTGTCGTCCCTGCGAACGCAGGGACCCATAACCCCGGGAGTCGTTTGAGGCACGACCGTTGCAACGCGCGGCGTGGCCCAAGAGAGATCACGCGGTATGGGTCCCGGGTCAGCGGCCGCTGCCGCTTCGCGTCACCGGGCTTGCCCGGGACGACAGCGGCGTTTCTCTCGGCGACTTCGTCCTCGGCGTCGTTGCTTGAGCTTCGGCGCCGCAGGTCAGCCCGTCTGCCGCCCCACACTCGGTGTCGTCCCTGCGAACGCAGGGACCCATACCCCCAGGGAGTGGTTTGGGGCACCCTAGGAGATCAGGTCACTGAGGTCGCGCCATTCGAGATTGTCGCGCTCGATCAGCTCGATCTTCCAGTCGCGCTTCCAGCGTTTGAGCTGCTTCTCGCGGGTGATGGCTTCTTCGGCAACGGTGTAGGTTTCGACGTAGACGAGGCGAAACACGCCGTACTTTCTGACGAAATCAGAGCCTTCGCCGTTGCGGTGCTGCTCGAGGCGCGCTCGGATCGAGTTGGTCACACCGATATACAATGTACCGTGACGGCCACTCGCGAGAATATAGACGTAATACATTGCCGCACCATCGCGTGGATGGATCGCCTAACCCAATTGAAGCCGGTGGTTATGGGTCCCTGCGTTCGCAGGGACGACATCGTGCTTGTGGCTTGAGCTTACCACAAAACGCACAATGTTCTGACTCTTCTGCCGAGAGCTGCAATCCTGACATGCAGCCGAACGGCGACTTGCGCTGTTGACCCCGCGCGCCGCCCTCGCCACGGTGCTCAGCCTCACCCTCGCACAGTTGCCCCCAATGCTCTCCATCACCTCGCTCTGGATCCCCTTCACCCTCGTCGCCGCCGCCGGCCAAGTCGCGCGGAATGCGATGCAGCGGTCGTTGACGGCCAAGCTCGGCACGTGGGGCGCGACCAATATCCGCTTCCTGTTCGGGTTTCCGTTCTCGCTGGTGTTCCTGACGGTGGTGCTGCTGGCCACGGGGGATCATCTGCCATGGCCACCGGCTTCGTTCTGGCCCTGGCTGCTGCTCGGCGCGCTCAGCCAGATCATCGCCACCGGCTTGATGCTGCTGGCGATGACCGATCGCTCCTTCGTCGTCACCACGGCCTATCTGAAGACCGAGGCGATCCAGACCGCGATCTTCGGCTTCATTTTTCTCGGCGATCCGCTCTCGCTGCCGAAGCTGATCGCGATCCTGATCGCCACCATCGGCGTCGTCATCACCGCGCTCCGGCCCGGCGGCGAGAAGAGCTTCGCGGAGTTGAAGCCGACCGTGACGGGCCTCGTCGCCGCCGCCGCGTTCGCGCTGTCGGCCGTGGGCTTCCGCGGCGCCATCATCACCGTCGAGGGCGTCTCCTTCGTCACGGCGGCGTCCTACACGCTGGTCTGGGGCCTGTTCGTGCAGACGGCGATCCTCACCATTTATCTGCTGGCGCGCGCGCCGGACATTCTCAGGGACATCCTGTCGCTGTGGCGGCCGTCGATGATGGCCGGCTTCGTCGGCGCCTTCGCCTCGCAGTTCTGGTTCCTGGCGTTTGCGCTGACCGCAGCCGCCAATGTCCGTACGCTGGCGCTGATCGAGGTGCTGTTCGCGCAGGGCGTGTCGTACTACTCGTTCAAGCAGCCGATCGCGCTGCGCGAGATCTGCGGCATCGCGCTGATCGTCGCCGGTGTGGCGCTGCTGATTGCGGTATAGTCAGCCCTTGATCGCGATCAGCACGGCGCCGCAGGCGATCAGCGCGATGCCGATCCAGCCCTGCAGGCTGGGCCGCTCGCCGAGGAACACCACGCCGAACAGCGCGACGAGGACGACGCTGAGCTTGTCGATCGGTGCGACCAGTGTCGCCGGCCCAAGCTTCAGGGCGCGGAAATAGCACAGCCAGGACGCGCCGGTGCCGAGCGCCGAGAGCGTCAGGAAGATCCAGCTCTTCGTCGAGATCGGGCCAGGGCTTGTGAGCTGACCGGTCGCGAACAGGATCAGCGCCAGGGTCACCAGCACGATTGCGGTGCGGATCAAGGTGGCCAGGTCGGAGTTCAGGCCTTCGACGCCGACCTTGGCGAAGATCGCGGTGAGTGCGGCGAACAGCGCCGACAACAACGCCCACAGCTGCCAGGAGGAAGAGAGGGGGGACATCGTCATCTCCCGGAGGAAGGTCGCAGTTCAGGTCGATCTATTTCCACCGTCATTGCGAGCGCAGCGAAGCAATCCAGGGCTGTGGGCGGGACTCTGGATTGCTTCGCTGCGCTCGCAATGACGGAGAGTTTGGCGAGATCGCGCGCGCATCACTGGCAGGCTGTCGCCGATGACGCCCTCAGCCTCTCAATTCCGATCGTCCGGCAGCACCGGGATCGGGGCGACCTCGATGCCTTCCTCGATCAGCTCGCGGGCTTCGTCGAGCGAGGCCTCGCCATAGATCGGCCGGTGCTCGGTCTCGCCGTAATGCATCTTGCGCGCCTCGGTCGGGAAGCGCTCGCCGACATCGTCGGCGTTCTTGACGATGTGGTCGCGCAGCTCCTTGAGCTTGGCGCGCAGCTCACGCTCCTGCGCCATCATCAGCGACGTCGATCCCGGCGGGATCACGTCCTGCGCGGGTGCAGGCACCGGGGCAGGCGCGGCGGGCACGGGCGCCACCTCGCGGCCCTTCTTGCTGACGATGCGCGGCGCCATGATCGCTTTCTCGATTCCGGTCGAGCCGCAGGTCGGGCACTCCACCAGCTTGCGCTTCACCTGCGAGTCGTAAGCCGAGGAGCTCTGAAACCAGCTTTCGAACGTATGATCACGCTCGCAGCGCAGCGCGTAGCGGATCATGCCGAGCCTCTTACGAGGTGCAGATAGTCCGGACCGCCCTTGGGATCGGCGATGCCGAAGCGGCGGCCGTGCTGCAGCGAGGGAATGGTCTGGCGCACGCTCTCGACCCTGGAGGGATCGATCTTCGCGACGATGACGCCGGGCTCCACGCCGCCCTCGGCGAGGATCTCGCCCCAGGGATCGATGATCAGCGAATGGCCGAAGGTCTCGCGCTTGTTCTCGTGCAGGCCGCATTGCGCGGCGGCGAATACGAAGCAGCCGGTCTCGATGGCGCGGGCGCGCAGCAGCGTGTGCCAATGCGCCTCGCCGGTCTTGCGGGTGAAGGCGGAGGGGACGCTGATGAACGAGGCGCCGCTTTCGGCGAGCGCGCGATACAGTGCCGGGAAACGGACGTCGTAGCAGATCGTCAGTCCGAGGCGGCCCCACGGCAGATCGGAGATCACCGCGGTCTCGCCCGGCTGGTAGTTGGCCGATTCGCGATAGCTCTCACCGCCGGGCAGATCGATGTCGAACATGTGGATCTTGTCGTAGCTCGCCAGCACGTTGCCGTCGGGCCCGATCAGGAACGACCGGTTCACCGCCTTCTCGGCCGAGAAGCGCAGCGCCAGCGATCCGATGTGCAGATGGATGTTCAGCTCCTTGGCGAGCGCCCGATAAGCCTTGAGCGAGGGATCGTCCTCCTCGCTCTTGAGCTGCGCGAACAGCGCTGTCCGGTTGAGCTGCATCATGTTGCTCACTTCCGGCGTCTGGACGTATTGCGCGCCTTGCGCGACCGCTTCCCGGATCAGCCTGGTGCCCTGCTCGAGGCTCGGCTCGGGCAGGAGCGCGGTGCGCATCTGCACCATGGCGGCGGTAAAGCTGCGGTCGTTGCTCATGATGTCGCCTTGTCT
The DNA here is from genome assembly GCF_024586915.1 of Bradyrhizobium sp. SRS-191. GTDB lineage: Bacteria > Pseudomonadota > Alphaproteobacteria > Rhizobiales > Xanthobacteraceae > Bradyrhizobium. The sequence continues at coordinate 182,974 of NZ_JANBVS010000009.1, read as the reverse complement.
CCGGCCAGCATGGCGTCGAGCCTGCCCTCGCGATCGAGTGCATAGAGATCGTCGCAGCCGCCGACATGGGTGGTGCCGATGAAGATCTGCGGGAAGGTCGAGCCCGGGCCGACGCGGTCATACATCTGCTGCCGGACGTTCGGATCCTTGCCCGCATCGTGCTCGGTGAAAGCAGCGTTCTTGCGGGTCAGGAGCGATTTGGCGGCCGTGCAGTAGCCGCACCCCGGACGGGTATAGATTTCGATCGCAGCGGTCATGTCGCGCTCAGCTGTTACGGAAGTGTCAGATTATATGGGAGCGCGAGGGGCATCGACAACCCGGGCGAAGACTAGCACGCTGACCTCCGCCGCCTTGGCGCGCAGCAGCGCGCGGGCGCAGGCATCCACGGTCGCCCCCGTGGTCAGGACGTCGTCGACGATGACGATGCGGCGTCCCTGCACGTCGTGCAGGCGGTCTGAAGATACCTGGAATGCGCCCTGCACATTGCTGGCACGCTGGGGGCGCGACAAGCCGACCTGCTGCTCGGTGGCGCGGACCCGGCGCAGCGTATCGCCGCTCATTCGGACGCGGCTACAGCGGGCGACCACCCGGGCAAGGGCGCCGGACTGGTTATAGCGGCGGGAAAAGCCCCGCCGCCAATGCAGGGGCACGGGGACCACGAGGTCGGCTTCGGCCAGCAGCTCACGGCCGGCGCGGGCCATCCAGCGTCCCATGATCGGCGCCAGATCGGTGCGGTCCTGATATTTCAGCTGATGCACCAGGGTGCGTGCGACCTCGTCATAGCGCACCGCCGCGCGGGCGCGGGCATAGGCCGGCGGCGCCGCGATCGCCTCCATCGACAACAGCTCCGGACCGGGATCGTAGACGAAGGGGATGCCGAGCTTCGGGCAATAGGGCCGCTCGATGAACGACAGCTTGCCCCAGCAGGCGGCACAGACGCCCTCGCCGTCGACCGGCTCGCGGCAGGAGATGCACAGGGTCGGCAAGGCGATGTCGAGCGCCAGCTTGGCGACATGGGCGAGCCCGCCCTGCAGCGCGCCGGCGGCTGCGCGGATTCGTCCAGCGCTGATTGGAGCAAAGGTCACACCCATCTGTTGAGGCTAGCGCCGCAACCATCCTGGCTCAAGCGGTGCATTGCCCGTCCCGAAGGATCGGCGTAACCAGCCCGCCATGACCTCGCCCGCCACCGCTCCCGTCCTGTTCGATCGACGCCTGCTTGCGCTCAGGCAGCAGCGGGCTGCGAACGCGCCCGAGACTTTCCTGCTCGAGCGTGTGGCCGAGGATCTCGGCGATCGTCTTGCCGCGGTGAACCGCGCCTTCACGGATGCAGCCGACGTCTGGACCCCCGGTGCAGGGCTGAAGCCCTATCTTGCCGGGCGGATCTCTCGGCTCGCGCATCTCGCCGCGCCCGACACCGCTGACGAGCGTTTGCCGCTGGCGCCGCAGTCGCTCGATCTGGCGCTGTCGGCGCTGGCGTTCCAGTTCGTCAACGATCTCCCCGGCCTGCTGGTGCAGATCCGCCGTGCCCTGCGGCCGGACGGTCTGTTGCTCGCGGCGATGATTGGCGGCGATACGCTGACCGAGCTCCGGCAGAGTTTCGCGGCGGCCGAAGCCGAATGCGAGGGCGGCGTCTCGCCGCGCGTCGCTCCGTTCGCCGATCTGCGCGACATCGGCGGCCTGCTGCAGCGGGCCGGCTTCGCGCTTCCGGTGACGGATGTCGACCGCGTCGTGGTCCGCTATGCCAGCGCCTTCGGCCTGATGCAGGACCTCCGCCGCATGGGCGCGGCCAACAGCCTGGTCGAGCGCCGCCGCACGCCGCTGCGCCGCGCCACCCTGCTGCGCATGGCGGAGATCTACGCCGAGCGTTTCGCCGACCCCGACGGCCGCATCCGCGCCACCTTCGACATCATCTGGATCTCCGGCTGGGCGCCGCATGACAGCCAGCAGAAGCCGCTGAAGCCGGGCTCGGCGACGGCGAGTTTGGAGGCGGCGGTGAAGCGGAGTCAGGGGACCGGTGACCGCGAATAACCACGGTCGTCATCGCCGGGCTTGACCCGGCGATCCATTCTCTTCGCAAGGTGATGGATGCGCGGGTCAAGCCCGCGCATGACGACTGAATCTGTGGCACCACTCGGGCTACATCAACAAATCAATCAGATGCGGCAACAGCGGGATGTCGGCCGGCGGCATCGGATAGTCGCGCAGCTTGTTCGGCCGCACCCAGGCCAATTGCTGTCCTTCCCGCGCAGTGACCATGCCTTCCCAGCGCCGGCAGATGTACAGTGGCATCAGCAGATGAAACGTCTCATAGGCGTGGCTCGCAAAGGTCAGTGGCGCAAGGCAGGCCTCGCGCACGGTGATGCCGAGCTCCTCGTCGAGCTCGCGGATCAGGCTCGCCTCCGGGCGCTCCCCGGGCTCGAGCTTGCCGCCGGGAAATTCCCACAGGCCGGCGAGCGTCTTGCCGGGCGGCCGCTGCGCCAGCAGCACGCGGTTGTCGGTGTCGACGAGGGCGCAGGCGACGACGAGGGTGAGTTTCAAGTCAGGCATGATCCGGTCGGTCTTCGGCGCGCGCCGCGCTCATTCAATTCGAAGAGCCGGCCGCGCCTGTTGAGGGATTGTTAACCTAGGCCGTTTCGAGCGTCGTTTCCACGATTGAAATAAGCCGACCTTAACGGGCCGACGCGTATTTTCACGGGTGTCCGCCGTGACTCCCTCATGGTTCGTTAGGCATCTTTCATGCGAATTCTCTCCAGCCTCCTCGCCAGCCTGCTCGCTCGTTTGCGTCGCGATGTCAGCGGCAATGTCGCGGTGACGTTCGCCATCGTCTGCGTTCCCGTGATCACCGCCGTCGGCTGCGGCGTCGACTACAGCCGCAACAACCAGATGCGCGCCAAGCTGCAGGCCGCGGTGGATGCGGCCTCGGTCGGCGCGGTGTCGCGGACATCGCCGGCCTTCATCGCGGCAGGATCGATGAGCGGCGACGGCGCGATCGCCGTCGGCAACGACGATGCGCGCAAGATCTTCAACGGCAACATGTCCGGCACGACCGGCTACACGCTGAACAGCCTCACGCCCGATGTGAAGAAGGCCGGCTCGGTGGTGACGGCCACGGTGTCGTTCACGGCCACCGTGCCCACGATGTTCATGAGCATCGTCGGCTTCAAGACCATGACTCTGCAGGGCTCGTCGACGGCGAAGGCCTCGATGCCGAAATACATCGATTTCTACCTGCTGCTCGACAACTCGCCCTCCATGGGCGTCGCGGCGACCCCCGACGACGTGACCAAGATGGTCAACAACACTTCGGACAAGTGCGCGTTCGCATGCCACGACTACAACGATTCGAACAACTACTATAATCTTGCGAAGAAGCTCGGCGTCACCACGCGTATCGATGTGCTGCGCAGCGCCACCCAGCAGTTGATGGACAAGGCCGCGGCCACGCAGACCTATCCCAACCAGTTCCGCATGGCGCTCTACGATTTCGGCGCGGCGTCGAAGACGATCGGCCTGCGCGCTCTGTTCGCATTGTCGGCCAATCTGTCGAGCGCCAAGAGCGCCGCCGGAAATATCGACCTGATGGGCGTCTACGGCAACAACGACGCCTATACGGCCGACAAGGACACGCCGTTCTCGACCGTCTTCCCGGCGATCAACAACGAGATTTCGACGCCCGGCGACGGCACCACGGGCTCGCCGCTGAAATATCTGTTCTTCGTCTCCGACGGCGTCGCCGACGAAAGCAATGCCGCCTGCCTGAAGGCCAAGGCGAGCGGCAACCGTTGCCAGTCGCCGCTCAATCCGGCGCTGTGCACCGCGCTGAAGAACCGCGGCATCAAGATCGCGGTGCTCTACACCACCTATCTGCAGCTGCCGACCAACAGCTGGTACATGAGCTGGATCGATCCCTTCAACAAGGGACCGTTCGGACCGTCGCCGAACAGCGAGATCGCGCAGAACATGCAGGCCTGTGCCTCCGACGGCTTCTATTTCGAGGTGTCACCGACCCAGGGCATCGCCGACGCGTTGAGGAAGCTGTTCGAGCGGGCGGTGGCCGACGCACGCATCGCGAGTTGATCGGGATGGCGGCACAATCTGAACTATAGGTTGATTGTGCTGACGACCTGAGGTGATATCCGCAGGCGGATTTCATCAAGCGGAGATGATCGTGATCAAGGCTGCTGCACTTGCGTGTCTTCTGACTGTGGCGTTCTCGGCGGGAGCTTCAGCCGCCAATTGCCGGGTGCCAACGATCCGCACCTTGGAGAACCAGACCGTTCAAGGTCACATGTTCGCCAGCACCGGCAAGTCCTGCAGCATCATTCTCATCGGCTCCCGCGGACCGATGTCCGGCGCCCGCGTGCTGTCGTCGCCGAGCCACGGCACCGTCGCGGTCGAGGGACACAAGATCGTCTACCGGTCGACCCCCGGCTTCGTCGGTGAGGACCATTTCGCCTACGAGCGCCAGGGTGCCAATGCGCTCAACAGGCCGGTGACCAAGGGTGTCGAGGTCACCGTCCATGTCAGCAGCGAGAAGATCTGAAGGCTGGGCTCAGGAGCGGTAGTCGCCGTTGATCGCGACATACTCCTTGGTCAGGTCGCAGGTCAGCACGCGGTCGCGGCCCTTGCCGAGGCCGAGCGCGACCTTGATCTGGATGGTCTGAGCCTTCATGGCCTCGGAGACCTCCTTCTCGTCATAGGACGGATCGCGGGCGCCCTTCGACGCCACGCGGATGCCGTTGAAGGAGATCGACAGCTTGTCGCGATCGGCCGGCTCGCCGGCCTTGCCGACGGCCATCACGACGCGGCCCCAATTGGCGTCCTCGCCGGCGATCGCAGTCTTCACCAGCGGCGAGTTGGCGATCGACATCGCGATCTTGCGCGCCGACGGCTTGCTCTTGGCGCCCTCGACGATGATCTCGACCAGCTTGCGGGCGCCTTCGCCGTCGCGCGCCACCTGCTCGGCGAGGTCGGCCAGCACGGCGTTGAACGCCTTTACGAAGGCCTTGGCATTGGGATCGCTGATCCGGCTGATCTTGGTCGCGCCCTTGGCCGCGGCGGCGCCGGTGGCGAAGGCGAGCAGCGTGTCGGAGGTCGAGGTGTCGCCGTCGATCGTCACCGCGTTAAACGTGTCCTCGACGCCGGCCTTGAGCAGCGCCTGCAGGGCAGGGGCCGTGATCGGCGCGTCGGTGAAGATGAAGGACAGCATCGTCGCCATGTCGGGCGCGATCATGCCGGCGCCCTTGGCCATGCCGTTGATCGTCACCTTGGCCTTGCCGAGCTTGACGGTCGCCGTCGCGACCTTCGGGAAGGTGTCGGTGGTCATGATGGCGCGCGCGGCGCCCATCCAGTCGCCGGCCTCGGCGGTGCCGGCGAGGCCCTCGAGCACGCCGTCGAATTTGGTGGCGTCGAGCGGCTCGCCGATGACGCCGGTCGAGGCCAGGAAGATCTCGTCCTGTTTGCAGCCCAACGCCTTGGCGGCGATCGACGCCGTCAGCGCCGTCGACTGCTTGCCGGTCTTGCCGGTGAAGGCATTGGCGTTGCCGGAGTTGACCACCAGCGCGCGCGCCTTGCCGCCCTTCAGCTTGGCGCGGCACCATTCGACCGGGGCTGACGGGCATTTCGACTTGGTGAACACGCCGGCGACGGTGGTGCCGGGATCGAGCAGCGCCAGCAGCACGTCGGTGCGGTTCTTGTAGCGGATGCCGGCCGCGGCGGTCGCAAGCCTGACGCCGGCGAGCGCCGGCATGTCAGGGACTTCGGTCGGGGCGAGCGGGGAGACGGCTGAGGACATCGAGGTGCTTCCGGCGGAAGATTGCGGGAAGCGCTCTGTATCATCCTCATGGACGTAGTGGGAGGGGAGGCGCCCCCACACTCAGTCGTCATCCCCGCGAAAGCGGGGATCCATAACCACAGGATTTGATGGTGACCCTCGGGACTGGCCGCGTGCCCGTTTCGGGCATCACGCGGTATGGGTCCCGGCTCAAGGCCGGGACGATACCTTTTGTGACGCAGCGGTGACGGCTCTCTGACGAATACCTTAGGAGTCGACGAGGTGCGTACTAAGCGGAGCGAAGTCGCTTACTTCTTCGCCGGCTCGGCCGGCTTCGCGTCCGCCGGCTTGGCGGCGTCGCCGGCAGGCTTGTCGAGACGCTCGATCTTCGCCGCCTCGCGCAGCTTGCTGACGTAGTCGGCCTGGGCCTTGCGGGTCACGTAGGTCTCGATCTGGCTCTTGACCTGGTCGAATTCCGGCGGCTTGCGGTTGCGCTTCTCTTCGACCTTGATGATGTGCCAGCCGAACTGGGTCTTCACCGGGTCGGAGATCTTGCCGGGCTCCATCGAGAACGCGACGTTGGCGAATTCCGGCACCATCTGCTCCTTGGTGAAGAAGCCGAGGTCGCCGCCATCCGAGGCGCCCGGATCCTTCGACTTCTTCTTGGCGAGCTCGGCGAAATCGGCGCCCTTGGCGAGCTCGGCCTTGACGGCCTTGGCCTCGTCCTCGGTCTCGACCAGGATGTGGCGCGCATGCACCTCCTGCTCGCCGCCGATCTGCTTGGAGGCCTCCTCATAGACCTTCTTCATCGCGTCCGGCGTGGTCGCGGCCTTGCCCTCGCTGGCGAGCAGGCTGTCCATCAACAGGCGGTTGCGGGTGAAGGTGAGGCGCTTCTTGAAGTCCTCGCTGTCGGCGACCTTCTTGTCCTCGGCCGCCTTGGAGACGAGCTTCATGTCGATCAGGAACGACAGCACGTTGTCGTCCTTCGTCGCCGGGTCCATCTGCGCGAGGCTCGGCCCGAGCTCCTCCTCGGCGAGCGCGACGTCGCTCTTGCGGATCTCGGCGCCGTTCACCTTGGCCAGCACCGGGTTGGCATCGTCGGCGGCGCGCGCGGGGGCGACCAGCAGGGACAATGCGAGATTGCCGGCGAGAGCGGTGGCAAGGCCGAAGCGCAGGCCGGTTTTCGTAACCGGGAACGACGTGGTCATGGAAAATCCTTGTTCTGAAGAGGGGCTCGAGGGGCGTTACCTCTGGGCGGCGGGGACACTCGCCCAATCGCGGTGCCTTGGCAACGCGAAAAGTCTGTCAATTTCGTGAAATCGGCGACAGGTTAAGGGCGGATGTCCCGCTGTCGGGCGCCGTTGACAACGTTCCCCCCCAGCCATATCTCTGCCCGATCGCTTCAAGGGCGATAGCGCTTATTTTGCTGCGTTTTTGGCCATTGAACCCTGGTTTGCTCGTCCCCCACTCATCTGACGGCCGCCCGATGGCGCCGACGTTCGAGACTGGCGCGGGTGCTGCGGTGCATCACGCCGGGAACAGCAAACCCAAACCATGAGTTACGGCTGCAACGCAGACCCATAGAGGCAGGATTTCAGCAATGATCGGCGCGCTCGCCCGTAAGCTTTTCGGCTCCGCCAATGACCGCCGCGTCAAGGGCTACCAGTCGCGTGTCAACGCGATCAACGCGCTGGAGCCGGAGCTCGCCAAGCTGACCGACGAGCAGCTCAAGGCGCGCACCGCGGAGTTCAAGGCCCAGCTCGCCGACGGCAAGACGCTCGACGACCTGCTGGTGCCGGCCTTCGCCACCGTCCGCGAAGCGTCAAAGCGCACCCTCGGCCAGCGTCATTTCGATGTCCAGCTGATCGGCGGCATGGTGCTGCACGAGGGCGACATCGCCGAGATGAAGACCGGCGAAGGCAAGACGCTGGTCGCGACGCTCGCGGTCTACCTCAACGCGCTCGCCGGCAAGGGCGTCCACGTCGTGACGGTGAATGATTACCTCGCCCGCCGCGACGCCGGCTGGATGAGCCAGATCTACGGCTTCCTCGGCCTAACCACCGGCGTGATCGTCCACGGCCTCGACGATGCCGAGCGCAAGGCGGCCTACGCCTGCGACATCACCTACGGCACCAACAACGAATACGGCTTCGACTATCTCCGCGACAACATGAAGTACCGGCTGGAGGAGATGGTCCAGCGCGGGCACTTCTTCGCCATCGTCGACGAGGTCGACTCGATCCTGATCGACGAGGCCCGCACGCCGCTGATCATCTCCGGCCCGCTCGACGACCGCTCCGAGTTCTACAACACCATCGACACCTTCGTGCCGAAGCTCGACAAGTCCGACTACGAGGTCGACGAGAAGCAGCGCACGGTCACCTTGACCGAAGCCGGCATGGAGAAGATCGAGACCCTGCTGCGCGATGCCGGCCAGCTCAAGGGCGAGTCGCTGTACGACGTCGAGAACGTCTCCGTCGTGCATCACATCAACCAGGCGTTGCGCGCCCACACGCTGTTCACCCGCGACAAGGACTACATCGTCCGTGACGGCGAGGTCGTGATCATCGACGAGTTCACCGGCCGCATGATGCCGGGCCGGCGCTATTCGGAAGGCCTGCACCAGGCGCTCGAGGCCAAGGAGCACCAGCCGGTGCAGCCCGAGAACCAGACGCTGGCCTCGATCACCTTCCAGAACTACTTCCGCATGTATTCCAAGCTCGCCGGCATGACCGGCACGGCCGCCACCGAGGCGGACGAGCTGTTCGACATCTACAAGCTCGAAGTGCTGGAGATCCCGACCAACCTTCCGGTCGCGCGTCTCGACGAGGACGACGAGGTCTACCGCACCCAGCAGGAGAAATACGCCGCCATCCTCGCCGAGATCGAGCGCGCCAATTCGCGCCTGCAGCCGGTGCTCGTCGGCACCGCGTCGATCGAGAAGTCCGAGGTGCTGGCCGCCTATCTGAAGCAGCACGGCTACAAGCAGATCGATTTCGGCAGCGAGCGCGCGCTCGACAAGCTCTATGCCGCGGCCCGTGCCGGCAAGCCGGCTAAACTGTTCGCGGTGCTGAACGCGCGCTTTCACGAGCAGGAGGCCTACATCGTGGCCGAGGCCGGCGTCCCCGGCGCGATCACGATCGCCACCAACATGGCCGGCCGCGGCACCGACATCAAGCTGGGCGGCTCCTTGGAGATGCGCATCCAGCAGGAGGCGGCTGGCATTACTGATGAGGCCGAGAAGGCCGCCAAGATCGAGCAGATCAAGGCCGACATCGCCCGCTTCCGCGAGATCGTGCTGAAGGCCGAGGAAACGGTCGAGATCGAGCCGGCCAAGGGCTCGAAGCCCGCCAAGACCGTGACCAAGCCGGGCGGCCTCTACATCATCGGCTCCGAGCGTCACGAATCCCGCCGCATCGACAACCAGCTGCGCGGCCGCTCCGGCCGTCAGGGCGATCCCGGCCGTTCGAAGTTCTTCCTGTCGCTGGAAGACGACCTGATGCGCATCTTCGGCTCGGACCGGCTCGACAGCATGCTGACCCGCCTCGGCCTGAAGGAAGGCGAGGCCATCATCCATCCCTGGATCAACAAGGCGCTGGAGAAGGCACAGCAGAAGGTCGAGGCGCGCAACTTCGACATCCGCAAGAACCTCCTGAAGTTCGACAACGTCCAGAACGACCAGCGCAAGGTGATCTTCGACCAGCGCGTCGAGCTGATGCAGGACGAGAGCGTGGTCGAGACCATCACCGACATGCGCCACGCCTTCATCGACGACCTCGTCGCCAAGCACGTGCCCGAGCATGCCTATGCCGAGCAGTGGGACGTCGCCGGGCTGAACGAGGAGCTCAAGCGTGTGCTCGATCTCGACCTGCCGGTCGAGGACTGGGCCAAGGAAGAGGGCATCGCCGACGAGGAGCTGCTCAAGCGCATCGAGACTCAGGCCGACGAGCGCATGGCCGCCAAGGTCGGGCAATGGGGCCCCGACGTGATGCGCTACGTCGAGAAGACAATCCTGCTGCAGACGCTCGATCACCTCTGGCGCGAGCACCTGGTGATGCTCGACCATCTGCGCCAGGTCATCGGCCTGCGCGGCTACGGCCAGCGCGATCCGCTGCAGGAGTACAAGTCGGAAGCCTTCACGCTGTTCGAGGCGATGATCGCGCATCTGCGCGAGGCCGTCACCGCCCAGCTGATGCGCGTCGAGATCGTGCCGCCGGAAGAACAGCAGCCGGTGCTGCCGCCGATGCAGGCGCATCACGCCGATCCCACCACCGGCGAGGACGAGATGGCCTTCGCCAACGTCTCCCTGGTGCCGTCCTCCGGCGCCGCCCCGGTCCCCGCCGAAGCGCGCAACCCGAACGACCCGAATACATGGGGCAAGGTCGGCCGCAACGAGGACTGCCCCTGCGGCTCCGGCAAGAAGTACAAGCACTGCCACGGCCGCTACGCGTAAGCGCGGGCCGCGATAGTCTCTCTACGGGCAGTCCATCGACCGTCATTGCGAGCGTAAGCGAAGCAATCCAGAGTCGCCCACGACTCTGGATTGCCTCAGCCTACGCTCTTTGAGCTTCGGCGGACGCGTCGCTACGCTCGCAATGACACGACTGCCCGAGCTGCGCGTCCAACCCACCACTGTCGTCCCTGCGAACGCAGGGACCCATAACCACGGGATGACGTGAGGCGGCAGGCTGGTAGCTCCAGCCTTATTCTCTCAAATCGGCCGGTGGTTATGGGTCCCTGCGTTCGCAGGGACGACAGCGTTTGTTGGGCGCGATCCGGGCACACACTTCGCTGTCATCCCGGCGAGCGCCGGGATCCATAACCACCGGCCGATTTGCAGATGCCCGCTGATCGCTCCAGGATATCGCCTCACGCTCGCTGGAGCAGGGAACGCCGGTCAGCGCACAGCAACGCTCGCACGTCGCTGCTCGACTACGGCCGCTTCCAACCCGACGTCCACTGCCGGATGCGCGCCAACGAGCGTTGCACCCTTCCGCCCTTGATCTCACCCGAGCACACCGCCGCCGTCAGCGCGCCGTTGGTCTCGCGGCCGACATCGGAGGTCTGATCCTCGTCGCTGAACTTGGTGAACATGATGATGTCAGCGCCCGCCTTGACCGCATCGACGGCGGCCGCGGCCGGCGGCTTGGCGTCGAGGATAGCCTTCATCGCGAGATCGTCCGTCATGACCACGCCGTCATAGCCGACCTCGCGGCGCAGCAGGCGATCGATCGCATGTCCGCCGCTCTGGGTGGCGACGCCACCCCATTGCCTGGAATGCGCGAGATGGCCGACCATGATAGCGCCGGCGAGTCCTTGCCGGATCAGGCGCCTGTACGGCTTCAGCTCCGCTGATGACCATGTCTTGGTGACGTCGGCGATGCCGGCATGGCTGTCGGCGGTGGACGATCCATGACCGGGAAAATGCTTGAGCACCGTCAGGATGCCCTGCTTGCGGTGCGCCTCGATGAACGCCGCCGCATAGCGCACCACGGTGTCGGAATCGCTGCCATAGCTGCGCTGCCGTTGCCCGATGATCGGGTTCGACGGGTTGGTGTTGAGATCGACCACCGGCGCGAGGTTGATGTTGATGTGCAGCGTCGCGAGCTTCCCGGCGAGTGCGGCGTAGGTGCTGCGCGCCGCCGTGATGGAGCCCCGAGCGACCTCTGCAGCCGATGGTGTTTCGGCCAGGCCGATGTTCTGTCCGAGCCGCTCGACGGTGCCGCCTTCGTCGTCGATGGCGATGAACGGAGGAGCCGCGCATTTGCAGGACCGGATCCGCTCGATCATCGCGGTGAGATCATCCGACGTGCCGACATTGCGCCCGAGGATGACGACACCGCCGATGAGGCCCTCCTCAAGATCGGCGAGCAGCTGCTGGAATCCCTGATCCGACGGCTTGGTCCCGAAGAAACCGGCCATGATCATCGGGCCGACGAGTTGCGAGGTTGCCGACGTGTTGCTGCAGTGGGCAGCGAGGCTGGACTGACCCGACAGCGTCAGGACGGTGGCGGCCAGCAATAGCCGGCCTAATCGTCGGAGCATGGCGGTCTCCGCTGGGCGGCTGTTTCGGCGACTGCTCGCATGCACCGGTTCAGATCGCGTCGCACACGCCAGGTCTCAGATCGCCGCCAGGCTCTCGACCTTTGCCCCCTCCGCAATCGTCCGCTGCGCCGTATTCAGCTGCTCGATCGCAAACCCGGCCGCCTTCTTGTAGTTGGCCATGAACGCCTCGCGCTCGGCCGGCGGCACTATCTCATCGATGTTCGTGAACTTGCCGCCGCAGCGCTCGTCGACGAGATTGAGCAGGCCAAATGGGCCGGCGCCGCGGTTGCGCAGGATCACCTGCGAGATCGGGCCGCACAGTCTCTCGTCATAGGCAGCGAGCGCCGCCGGCGTCACGCCGTGGGCCAGCAGCATGGTGCCGAGCACGCGGGCGTCGACGATGGCCTGGCTCGCGCCGTTGCTGCCGGTCGGATACATCGCATGCGCCGCGTCGCCCATCAGCGCCACCGGGCCGTCGACCCAGGTGGAGACCGGATCGCGGTCGATCATCGGGTTCTCATAGGCGCCGTCGGCGCCGGCGATCAGTGCAGGGACATCGAGCCAGTCATAGGTCCAGCCGGCGAAATGCTGCGCGAATTCGCTGACCGGCACCTGCCGGAACCAGCCGGTCTGCTTCCAGCCCTCGGTGTTGTCCATCGTCACTTCCGCGATCCAGTTGATCAGCGCGAGCCCCGTCTTCGGATCGGGATGTGAAATCGGATAGACCACGACGCGATGGCGATGGGTGCCGAGGCCGACGAAGGACGAGCCGGTGCGCATCGGCTTCGCCCAGGTGACGCCGCGCCACATCACCGCGCCGCCCCAATGGATCGGCGGCTGGGTGGGATGCATCTGCGCGCGGACCGCCGAATGGATGCCGTCGGCGCCGATCAGCAGCCGCCCGCGCTGCTCGGAGCGCGAGCCGTCGGCGTGCTCGATGCGGGCCGTCACGGTCCCATCAGCATTCTTTTCATAACTCGCGACGCGACTGCCGAGCCGCACCGTCGCAGCGCCGGCGCGCTCGACCAGCCGGCTGTACAGCAGCATATGCAGCTTGCCGCGATGCACGGCGTATTGCGGCCAGTTGTAGCCGGCGAGCAGGCCGCGGGGCTCGGAATAGATGTCGTTGCCGTTGAGCCCGACCAGCGCCCATTCCTTCGCGGGCACGCCGACCTGGTCGAGGTCATCAGGCCCGATGCCGAGGTCGTACAACTCGCGCACCGCATTCGGCTGCAGATTGATGCCGACTCCGAGCGGCCGCATCTCGCGCACGCCCTCATAGACCACGCATGGCACGCCGATCTGCTGCAGGGTGAGCGCGGTCGCCAGGCCGCCGATGCCGCCGCCGGCGATGAGGACAGGAAGGTCGGTCATGGGCATGGGTCCGTCGCGCGTGAACTCGAAGGCAGAACTCGGAAAGAAAGGCCGAAGGGAATGAGGCACGGCATGTGCTGCGCGTGCGGATCGCCTCCCCTCGATCCGTGGCCAGCCTTGTCAGCTGGTCTGATGGTCAAGGCCTAGTTCAGAAGGCCTGCGGAGACAAGGGGCATGGGCTTCTCGCGCTTCGGTAGGCTGGTGCCATTCGGTAGTCATCGGAGTGCCTCGGTCGCCCCTTCAAGTCGCAGCCGTTTCGTCATGAACAGACTGAGCGGATCGAGTCGGTAAGCCCCGAACGGTCCGCAGTCCTGATAACCGGAGCTGCGATAGAGCCGGATCGCCTCCGGCTGTCGGATGCCGGTTTCGAGACTGAGGCAGTCGAGACCGCGACGGCGGGCCTCGTCTTCCAATGTCGTCAGCAGCTTGCGCCCAAGGCCGAAGCCGCGGGCCGCTTCGCGTACGAACAGCCGCTTGATCTCGCCATGTCGCGGGCCAGCTGGCCGCAAGGCGATCGAGCCGAGCAGCTTTCCCTCTCGACGGGCGGCAAAGAACACGACGCCGGGCGCCGAGAGGGCGTTGGCGTCGACGGGGGCATTGCTTTGGGCAGGGTGAGGGTGCGCAGAAAGGCATTGGCTTCGGCGATCAGGTCGGCGACGTCAGCCTGCCTGGCATCCTCGATCGCAATGTTGATATCGCTTGGGTTCATCGTCCCCGGCCAGACGAACGCGGCAAACTCGTCGCGATTGTGCCAGAGCACAGCCGCCTTGATCAAATGGCGGGACGGCGGCTTCGCCGGACATGGCTCTTCACTCCATCACCACCTCATGCCGGATCACGAACGGCGCCAGCAGCGTGTGCACCTCGTTCTCAACAGCTTCGCGGCTCTCCGCCGGCACGTTGCGCAGGGTCACCGTGGCGAGGCTGCCATGGCTGCCATGGGCGCCGACCTTGACGCTGCAATCGATGCCGCGGTCGGTCAGTTGCGATAGCACCTTGGTGAACACGCGCGTGGCGGCGTCCCAGCGCAGCTGCGGCTTGAACACCTTGCCGACGCCCGTGACCGGCATCGGATCGATCGGGATGATCTGCACCGGCACCGCGGCGCGCTCGGGCGTGCGGGCGCGCACCCAGTCTTCCAACTCGCCAGGCTGCACGGAGGCGCCCGGCTTGAGCTGGACGTAGCCGATCGGCAGTTCGCCGGCGTAGGCGTCGGGCTGGCCGACCACGGCGGCGAAGCCGACGGCGGGATGCTGGAACAGGATCTCCTCGATCGGCGCCGGATCGATGTTGTGGCCGCCGCGGATGACGAGATCCTTGGCGCGGCCGGTGATCCAGAGGAATCCGTCGGCATCGAGCCGTCCGAGATCGCCGGAGTTCACCCAGTGGCCGTCGACGAAGGCGCCCTTGTTGTGGGCGTCGTCGAGATAGCCGGAGAACACGCCGGGCCCGGCCATGATGACCACGCCGATCTCATCAGTTGCACAGTCGCGCTCATAGCGGCCATCGGCATCGAGCTTGACGATGCGCACCTTCGCGTAGGGCAGGGGCAGGCCGACCGAGCCGAGCCTGATCGGCTGGTCCGCATAGGCCATGGTGTGCACGCTCGCAGTCTCGGTCATGCCGTAGACCTCGATCACCGGCAGGCTCAGCCTGTCCATGATCGCTTGTCCCACTGCGACCGGAATCGCCGAGCCGCCGCCTGCGGCGTAGCGCAGGCTGGAGATGTCGGCGTTGCCTCGCGGCACCGCGAGTGTTGCGGCGAGCACCGTGGGCACGCTCGACAATGTCTCCGGCTTGTACTTCTCGACCAGGCCCCAGATGTTGCGCACCGCGTTCGGATTGCGCCAGCCGGCGCCCGAGAGCACGACGAGGCTGCCGCCGGCCGAGAGCGTCTGCAGCGCCTGCGTCAGCGAGCCGCCGACGTGGAACAGCGGCATGCCGAACAGCAGCGTGCCGCCGGGCTTGGCCTTGAGGACCAGGTTGATGCCCCAGGCCTGGTAGACCTGGTTGCCGTGGCTGTGGCGCACCAGCTTTGGCGTGCCGGTCGTGCCGCCGGTGTGGAAATAGGCCGCGGTGTCGCCGGCCTTGATCTGCCGGCCGCTGACGAGGTGATCGCTGGGCTGCGGCTTGATCAGATCGTTGAAGGCGTGGACGCCGTTGGCCGGATCACCGCCGCCGCCGTAAACCTGCACGATCGCCTTGAGGTGCTTGCAGCTGCCGCGCACCCTTTCGACCTTCTGCCAGATGTCGGTGCCGGGCAGCGGGCCGAGCGCCACCAGCACCTTGGTCTTGGCGGCGTCGAGGATCTCCGCGATCTGGTGCGGCTCGAGCAGCGGATTGACCGGGTTGGCGATCCCTGCAGCCTCCGCGCCGAACAGCGTGACGAACGCTTCGGGCACCAGCGGCAGCATCAAGCTGACGACATCGCCGGGGCCGACGCCGAGCGCATGAAACATGTTGGCGGCCTGCGTCACCCTCGCGATGAAGTCGCGATAGGTGATCACCACCGGTGTATCGGCGGGATCGGCATTCTGCAGAAACTGGATCGCCGGGGCATCCGGATTGGCCGCCGCGCCGCATTTCAGCGCCTCATAGGTACTCTGCGCGGCGATCCGTTCGCTGTACGGCGTCTGCTCGAAGGCGCGGATATCAGCCGTACTGGCGAATGTCGGATAGTCGCTGCCGATGGTGCGATCGAGCAGATGAATGCCCATAGAAATCGCCATGGCCCGTCCTCCCTGTGTCGTGTCCTCGTCCGGCCGATGCGGCCGGTGATCGCGCGCGGGCTCTGTGCGGCCCGTTCGTCGCGATCGCGAGAGGACAGGATGAGGGAGGATTCGTCTTGCGTCTATCCCGGCGTGACCGGGGACGTCGGGAGATTTGTCGCAGCAACGCTGCGCTGCGAGATGCTGCGCCCTCTCCCCTTGCGGGAGAGGGCATCTCCGGCCTATCAGCGCGCGCGGTGGGGTGAGGGGTCTCTCTCCGCGAGTGAAGCGCGTTGAGGCATACCCCTCACCCAATCGAGCTTGCTGAACCTTCCTACATGCCCTCTCCCGCAAGGGGCGAGGGCGCATTCACGAGCACCGGCCTGAAATTCTCATCGTCGAGCGCTGCGACGATTGAGTCGCCGGCAAGGCAGGGCCGCCTCAGCTCGCCGCGTCGATCAGATTCTCCAGCAGCCGCTTCAGCTCGCCGGTGGCCTTGTCGCCGTAGTTCTCCAGGATATGCGCCTCCTGGCTGGCGGCGAGCGAGTTGAGCCGCTTGCACAGCGCCTTGCCGCGGTCGCTGATGAACATCAGCACCTTGCGGCGGTCGTGGGCGTCCTGGCGGCGGTAGACCAGCGAGTCCGACACCATGCGGTCGGTCATCTTGGTCAAGGTCGGATGGTTCAGCAGCACCGCGTCGGCGAGGTCGCCCATCGAATGTCCCTCGCCGTCCGACAGCACCTTGAGGATGCGCCATTGCTCGACGGGCACGCCCTCCGTGCTCAGGCGCGATTCCAACTGCCGGTTGATCTCCCGGTTGGCCTGCGCGAGCAGATAGGCGAGATGTTCGGTGAGGGGGCTGTTTGGATGGGGCGATTTGGCCACGATGAACTTCGCTCAGAGGTCCCGACTTGAATGAATGTCCGGCAGTTGCTGCCCGATCTATATGCATCCCAATTCTTGAACATTCAACATTTTCGAATAGGATATTTGCCGAACGCGTGCTGATTTTGACGGCGTATGACCGCCGTCCCACACTGGGTTTCTCACGGCCGCGGCCAAGGAGTGGGTGTGCTCTCGACAGGATCTGTCACGGCCGGGCGCTGCAGCCCGCCGCCCTCCCTGCTGTTCAGGAGCCCGCCTGAGCGGGGCGGCCCGCCGTCGACGGCCCCCTTCGATCCCGATCGCTTTGCGCGGCGCGGCCGCCACAACAAGCTCCGTATCGGCAACTTCATCACGTTCTCCGGCTCGCCCGGAATCTGGGGACCGGCGGCGACCAACAGCGCGCTGCTTGCGGTGTCCGAGATCAACCGCCGCGGCGGCATTCTCGGCCGCGAGATCGAATTGTCGTTCTACGATTCCGGCGGTCCGGTCGATGAGGTGGCCGCGCGCGCCCGGGACGCGCTCGATTTCGACGACATCGACGTCGTGATGGGCTCGCATATCAGCGCCGTCAGGCTGGCGCTGCGCCGGCTGACCCGCGGCCGTATCCCTTATGTGTATACGCCCGTCTACGAAGGCGGCGAGCGCACGCCCGGCGTGATGGCGATCGGCGAGACGCCGCACAGCCAGACCCGCCCGGCGATCCATTGGCTGGCCGAGAACAAGGGCGCCAAGCGCTGGTACCTGATCGGCAGCGACTATGTCTGGCCGTGGCAGTCGCACCGTTCGACCAAGACCTACATCACCGAGGCCGGCGGCCAAGTCGTCGGCGAGGAGTTCGTGCCCGTTGGTGAGGACGATCACGAGGCGCATCTCGCGCGCATCCGTGCTGCCAGGCCGGATGTCGTGCTGATCTCGCTGATCGGCACCGACTGCATCACCTTCAACCGGGCGTTCGGCGAGTCCGGTCTTGCTGCGACGACGCTGCGTCTCGCCGGTGCCGTCGATGAAACCGTGCTGCTCGGCATCGGCGCTGACAACACGGAGAACCTCTATTCCGCCTCCGGCTATTTCAGCTGCATCGGCTCCGATGCCAATGATGCCTTCATGAGCCGTTATACCGCGATGTTCGGAACGGAGGCGCCGCCGGTCGGCTCCGTCGGCCAGTCCAACTACGAAGGCCTGCGCTTCCTCAAGGCCGCAGCCGAACGCGCCGGCTCGCTGGCCCTGCACCCGCTCGCCACCACCGGCCGCAACATCGTCTATTCCGGCCCCCGCGGCGACGTCGCCATCCGCCACGGCCGCGCCGCCATGGCCATGCACCTCGCAGAAGCCGACGGGTTGGATTTCAAGATCATCCGCACGTTCTGAGCGGCTGCGCCGGTTCGGCCGAGCATCCTCTCCTGGAGGGCAGGGCTATCGCTTATGGACATGCGGAGGCTATCTCGGCGAGCGATCCTGCCGATGATTTTCTCCGTCATGCCCGGGCTTGTCCCGGGCATCCACGTAGTTCTCAGCATGCCGAACGACGTGGATGGCCGGGACAAGCCCGGCCATGACGTTGTGGAGATGGACCCGCGCAAAACTCCGATCGTTGCACGCGATCGTCCTGCCTGGAGTGGGAGCACCTGCGCTCACGCGGCTGCCGCGTTCTTGGCCGGCGCGTCAGCGACGGCTGTCTGAATGACCCCCACCTCCCGGATCATCCGGCTGATCGCTTCATGCGGCATCGGTCTGCCGAACAAGAAACCCTGCACGCTGCTGCAGCCCTCCTCGCGCAGGAAGGCGAGGTGCTGCTCGGTCTCGACACCCTCGGCCAGCACGGGGATGTTCAGGCTGCGGCCGAGCAGCAGCGTCGCCTTGACGATCGCAGCCGCATGTACGCTGGTCTCGACCGACTGGATGAAGCTCTTGTCGACCTTGATCTTGTCGAACGGAAACACCTGAAGCGTCGACAGCGACGAATAGCCGGTGCCGAAATCGTCCATCGCCACCGTCACGCCGATCGCCTTCAGCGCCTGCATCACCTGCAGCGCGTGCTGGCGGTCGGCGATGATGCCGGTCTCCGTGAGCTCGATCTCCAGCCGCTCCGGCGAAAGCCCCGTCTCGCGCAGCACCTCCGCGACGCGCTTCGGCAGATCGTGGTTCAGCTGCATCGGCGCGACGTTGACGGCGACCTTGAACGGCTGGCTCCAGCCTGCCGCCGTGGCGCAGGCAGTGCGCAGCACCCAGTCGCCGATGTCGACGATCAGTCCCGTCTGTTCGGCCATCGGGATGAAATCGTTCGGCGGCACGCGGCCCTTGACCGGATGATTCCAGCGCAGCAGCGCCTCGAAGCCGATGATCTCGCCGCTCTGGGTGTCGTTCTGGACCTGGTAGTGCAGCTCGAACTCGTTGCGCACCAGCGCGCGCTTCAGGTCGATCGCGAGCTCGGCGCGACGCCGGCTGGCCTCGTCCATCGAGGGCTCGTAGGTGCAGATCTTGCCCTGGCCGAGGCTCTTGGCGCGATACATCGCGAGATCGGCGCGGCTGAGCAGTTCGTCTGCCGTGAGGCCATGCTCGGGATGGAGCGCGATGCCGATGCTGCAGCCGACCGAGAGGCTTCGCTCGTCCCAATCCACCGGCGTCAGCACCAGGGTGCGCATGCGCTCGGCGAATTTGGCGGCCTCGGTTCGCGCGAAGATCTCGCTCTTCACCGCGACGAATTCGTCACCGCCGATCCGCGCCAGAAATTCGCCGGGCTGCAAGGTCGCCGCGATGCGCTGGGCGATCGTGGACAGCACCGCGTCGCCCGCGGCATGCCCGTGCGCGTCGTTGATGTCCTTGAAGCGGTCGAGGTCGATGGCGAGCACGACGAGATGCGCGGTCTCGTCGCCATCCGCCAGCAGCGGCGTCAGCCGCTGTCCCAGGCCGTTGCGGTTGGGCAGGCCGGTCAGCGGATCCTGCAGCGCCAGCTGCCGATAGCCTTCGACCGCCTCCTGCGCGGCCTGCATGTCGATCATGTAGGCCGACGCCGCCATCGCCATGATCAGGCCGATGCCGGTGACGATGCTGATCAGCATCACGCCGTCGGACAGCGCCTGCACCGGCGCATCGATGCCGGCCATCGGCGCCAAGGTGAGGGCCGCCATGCCGGTGAAATGCAGGCTGAGAATCGCGAGCACCATCGCAGCCGAGCTGCCATATTTGCAGAACCGCGTGACCGGGCGTGCAATGCGGTTGGCGGCAATTGCGCCAAAGCCCATCGCGAGCACGAGGGAGAGCCAGATCGCGGGGGCATGCCACGTCCTGATGCCCTCGAGATTGAGCGCGCTCATGCCGGTGTAGTGCATCGCGGCGATGCCGAAGCCGAACACCGCGCCGCCGATCTCGATCAGCGGGCCGCGCTGGGTGCGCGTGGTGATGAAGAAGCCGAGCCAGGAAAACCCGATCGCAAGGCCGAGCGAGGCGAAGGTCATGCCTGCTTCGAACGAGCGATTGCCGGCAGCCTCATAGCCGAGGATGGCGGCGAAATGCGTCGTCCACACCGTGCCGCCGGCGACCAGCCCGGCCAGGAACAGCAGGTGAATCCGGCGCAGCCCCGTGTTGCGGCGGACGCGGGCGAGCAGGCGCATCGACAGGATGGAGCCGAGGACGCAGACCAGCAGCGCGGCGGCGACGTAGCGGAGATCGTGATCGGCAGGCAGGCAGGACAGGATCGTCAACATCGGCAAATGAACCCTTACGCAGGCGAGCTACGCATCGCGGCGCGTCGCGTTTTGGCGCGCGCGGATTCGCGGTTAGCAAAGCGTCAATGCGGGCGGAAAATCTTCGGCCCGCGCCGAGTCATGCACGAGGTCTGGGAAGCTGACGATTAAAGCGCGCGCTCGGCCGGCAGAGTTCCTCCGCGGAACCCCGGATATCGTGACCAAATGTGCAACGGGTCGGCTCACTCTGCGCAGGGCTGGAACCTGCGAACGATTTGCCTGCGACCGACTACTTGCTCGCGACATTGCCCGGCAGCGCATAGGCGCGCACGTAGTCGCCGAGCTTGGTGCCGAACGAACCGTGGCCGCCATCGACCGTGACGATGTACTGCCTGCCGCCGGCCTCATAGGTCATCGGTGTCGACTGGCCGCCGGCCGGCAGCCGGTCCTGCCACAGCAGCCGGCCATCCTTGACGTCGAAGGCGCGGATGTAGTCGTCCATCGTGCCGGTCAGGAACGCGACGCCGCCTGCCGTCACCATCGGACCGCCGAGCATCGGCACGCCCAGCTTGAACGGCAGCGGCACCGGCGACTGGTCGCGGATGGTGCCGACGCGGTGCTGCCAGACGATCTGGTTGGTCTTCAGATCGATCGCGGCGAGGCTGCCCCAGGGCGGCGCCATGCAGGGGATGCCGAGCGGCGACAGAAAGATGCCGAGCGAGACGCCATAGGGCGTGCCGTACATCGGCTGCACGCCGAGCTCGGTGCCCGGCGGGTGCGCGGCATTCGGCGCGGCCGGATTGTCCTTGCCGCGCGGCGCCAGCCGCGACACGAACGGGATCGACTGCGGATTGGCGATCGCGATTTTTCTCACGGGATCGATGGCGATGCCGCCCCATTCGAACATGCCGAAATCGCCGGGATAGACCAGCGTGCCCTGCTCGGAGGGCGGCGTGAACGGCCCCTCATAGCGCAGCCGCTTGAACTGGATGCGGCAGGCGAGCTGATCGAACATCGTCGCGCCCCACATCTGCGCGCCGGTGAGCTCCTGACGCGGTCGGAAGCTCAGCTCGGAGAACGGCTGCGTCGGCGATAGATGATCGCCGGGCGCAGCCCCCTGCGGCACCGGCTTCTCCGGCGCGGGGACTAATAAGTGTCCGTCGCGGCGATCGAGCACGAAGATGTTGCCGGTCTTGGCGGGCACGTAGATCGCCGGCACCACGCCGTCCTTGCCGGGCATGTCGACGAGGCTCGGCTGCGACGGCATGTCCATGTCCCAGAGATCGTGATGCACGTTCTGGAACGACCAGCGCAGTTTCCCCGTGGCGATGTCGAGCGCGACCAGTGCGGAATCATAGCGCTCGTTGTCGGCCGAGCGGTTGCCGGCCCAGATGTCCGGCGAGCTCGAGCCGAGCGGGATGTAGGCCAGGCCGAGCGCCTCGTCGGCCGCGCCCACGCTCCAGCCGTTCGGTGACCCCGGCGTGAAATGATGCGTCGGCGACGGCATCTCGTTCGGATCGGGATTGCCCGGATCGAACGCCCACAACAGCTTGCCGGTGTAGACGTCGAAGCCGCGGATCGCGCCTGAGGGCACCTTGTTGGAGTAGTTGTCGATGACAGCGCCCGCCATTATCACCACCTTGTCGGTGACCACGGGCGGAGAGGTGCCCTCGTAAAAGCCGACGGTGGTGATCTCGTTGCCCGCCTTCAGGTCGATCTGGCCGTGATCGCCAAAGCCCTCGCACGGCTTGCCGCTGTCGGCGTCGAGCGCGAACAGCCTTCCGTCATTGGTCGGCAGGAAGATGCGCCTGGCGCATTCCGTCGGCGCCGCGGCGCCTGACACGTCAACCGCGCCGGGCCTGGTCTCGTGATAGGCAACGCCGCGGCAGGTCATGTGCTGGAAATTCTTGTGGTGCTCGATCTTCGGATCGAACGTCCAGCGCTGTTTTCCAGTGGCGGCATCGAGCGCGAACACGATCTGGTGCGGCGAGCAGGTGTAGAGCAGATCGCCGATCTTCAGCGGCGTCACCTCGTTGGTGAATTCGTCGGGATCGTCGGGGCCCTTGCGGTCGCCGGTCCGGAATTCCCAGGCGAGCTGCAGGTTCTTCACGTTGTCGGGCGTGATCTGCTTCAGGCTGGAGAAGCGGGTGCCGAAATTGCTGGCGCCATAGGCGGTCCAATCCGCTTGCGCTTCCGCGGGCGCAGTATCGGTGCCGGCGGTCGCCGCCGCGGCCTGCGCCAGCGCGCCGTTGGCGCCGAAGCGGTCGCCGCGCAAGGAAGCGCCGAGCACGACGATTGCGACCGCGAGCACGGCGACGAGGCCCCAGCGCGCCGAACGCATGTCGCCGATGAGATGCGCGGTGATGAACGGCAGCAGTAGCCAGAGTCCGAGCGGCGCCAGCACGTCGCCGCGCGGCGCCAGCGACCAGAAGTCCAGGCCGACTTCCCAGATCGCCCAGATCATCGTGCCCAGCAGCAGCGCCGCATAGAGCCAGAGCGCCGCCGCTCGCCGCTGCCACAGCAGCCACGCCGTGCCGAGCAGAGCGGCGCCGGCGATGACGTAGTAGAGCGAGCCGCCGATCGCGGCGAGCCAGAGGCCGCCGGCGAGCAGCGCCACGCCCATGAGTCCGACAATGATGGCAGTGAAGGTCAGCAGCGGCGCGCGCTGCAGCTCGCGGGCGGCGGCCATGCGCGGCTCCAGGCTGATGAGAACGAAGCGCGGCAGGACGCCGCAGTCGCGTCATGAACGGCGAGGCCGGGCGGAAGTTCCTTCAGCCCGGAAGGCTTCCGGGACGCTTGTCTCGCCCGCTCGCAGGGACCCCAGCACACGCCCTTTTGCGTGCCCCCCGGGCCGGAACGGGTTGCTGCTCCATGATGGAATTAATACGATCCGATGTCAGTCACATGAAAATTGGAGTGCCGGATGCGTGCGCAGTCGCGAGCTTTGTCGAACCCGGTCGCCCTGTGGTGGGCGATGCTGACCCTGGTCAGCCTCGCCAACATCGTGTTCTGGTTCATCCTGTATCGCGAGCTCGCCGGCGGAAGCGGGAGCGCGACGAGCCTGTCCTCGCAATCCGGCCAGATGCTGGCGCTGTCGGCCGCCTATGTGTTCGGCTGCGCCTTCCGCTCGGTGCTGCCGCGCGCCGACGTCCAGCGCATCTGCCTGGTCGACAGCTGGCTGTCGAGCATCTTCGTCGGCCGCAGCGTCGCGACCATCGCCGAAATCGCCTTCGCGGCGCAATGGGCGATCATCCTGGCGCAGCTCGGGGCGATCGCCGATGCCGACACCGCCGTCAACATGGCGCGCCTGATCGTGCCGATCATCGTCGTCGCCGAGATCTGCTCCTGGTACGCCGTCGTCACCAAGAACTTCCTCTACAACGCGATCGAGAACTCGCTGTGGGCGGTTGCCTTCCTGCTCGTCGGAATCGGCCTCGGCCGTCTGCTGCCGGAGTTCGATGGCCTCGTGCGCGGGCTCTTGATTGCAGGCCTGGTGGGCATCGCCTGCTATCTCGCTTTCCTCGTCGTGGTCGACGTGCCGATGTATGTGAAGCGCTGGCGCATCGAGCGCGCCGCCGGCGTGCCGCTGCTGCATCCGCTGGTGGGATTGCGCGATTCCGCCACGCAGTGGACCGTCACCCATGAGTTCGAGCACTGGAAGGAAGAGATCGCCTGGATGTCGCTGTATTTCAGCGCGGCGGTCTGGGGCTCGCTGGCGCTGTGCGCGCTGTCGGCGATGAACGATCACCTGCCGCAAGCCCGCGCGCAGGCCTCGGCGCCTGCGGCGATCGTCCAGCCGGTGCAGACGCGCTGAGCCGAACGCGGCATCTCTGAGACGACAAATCTGAGAGGACGAAAAACCCGCGGTGCATGCACCGCGGGTTCTTCTTTGTCCGGCCTCAGCCATGCAGCGTGAAGTGATGCGAGTCGTCGATGTGGGCGACGTGGCTGAAATCGTGGTGCGGAGCGTCGTGCGCGCCACCGGCGTGGCTGAAATCGTGCGGCGGCACGATGCCGGTGTTGCCCGCCTGATGATCGTGGCCATGGTCGCCGAACCCATGATTGCCAAGGCCGTCGGCGATGATCGGGTGATGCGACGAGCCCTCGCCATGCAGCGGACCACCAAAGCCGAGGCCGGGGCCGTTGCCGCCGTGGCCGTTGTCGCCGGACTGGTGGATCGCCTGCGCGATCTGGTCCCAGAACCCGCCGCCGTGGCCGCCGGTGTGGCCGCTCTCATGGCCGCCGCCGAGCACGTCACCGGCGAGCTTGAACAGGTCGTTGAGCGCGGCCTGAGCATTGCCGTGGCTGAGATCGCTGGCGAGCGTCCCGAGATCGTGGCCGATCGCGTTGGCCTGGTGCCCGACCGCGTGGGTCAGGTCGCTGGCGGCCTCCGTCAGGCCCGACACGCCCGCGCCGACGGCGTGGCTGATGCCGCCGGTGATCCCGGAGCCGACCGTCTCGGCGGCGTGCGCGACGTCGGAGATGACGTGGCCGAGCGGTCCGCCCACCAGGTGACCGGCGCTCGACACCGCATCGGTGACGATGCCGATCGTGCCGTGACCGAGCGTCGTGCCGAGCTCGAGGCCGCCCTTCACCACATCGCCCGCCAGATGGATGCCGTCGGCGCCGACATGCGCGGCCGTGTCGACGATGGTGCCGGCCATGCCGAGCGCGCCGTGACCGATCGCGCCGGCCGCTTCCAGCCCGGCATGGCCGAGGCCGACGGCGCCATGGACGGCGTCGCCCACCGTGGCGATCACGCCATGCGCAAGGTCACCGCCGACCTTCACGCCGCCGTTCACGATATCGCTGCCGATGTGTCCGATGTCGCCGACGACACCGCCGAGATCGCCATGGGCGAGATGGTTGAGGCCGGAGGCGACGTCACCGACCACGTGAGCGCCGGTGCTGGCGATGTCGCCGGCGACGTGACCGGCGGTCGACACCACGTCCTGAACCCCATGAATGATGCTGCCGCCGACCGCCGCGCCGGCATGCTCGACGGCATGCACGACGCCGCCGACGGTGTGGATCGCCTCGCTGCCGAGATGGCCGATGCCGTGGGCGACATCGCTCACGACGTGCCCGACGTCGCCGGCGACATGACCCACCGTGTGGACGACGCTCGACGCGGCGTCGCCGACGGTGTGCGTGACCTTGCCGATGGTATGGATGACCGAGCCGCCGAGATGGCCGACCTCGTGCGCGACGCCGCTCGCCGCATGCTCCACCGTATGCACCACGCTGGAGGCGGCGTGACCGACCGCATGGCCGACATCCGACGCCACATGCGCCACGCCCTTCACAGCCGACCCCAGGGCGTGCCCGATATCGCCGAATAAGCTCATTGTTGTTCTCCCTCGGTTTGACGTCACCTCACCGCGGGTGACGGCCGAGTTGTCGCAGAGTGACGGCGCGATCTCCGTGAGGGACGTCACGCAAGCGCCTCGGGAGCCGGACCAGCGCAGCGGGGCACGCGTCCTGGTCGCGTGAGACGACTTTGTCCATGCGTGCACCGGCGACGCGACGGCGCTCTGCACGGCGAAGCGTCTGCGCGCGGACTCTCATTTCTCCCGTGCCTTCAAGCTGATTTGGCCTGTCCAGTCCCCTTGTGAAAAATAATCAGCTTCGCTTTTTCGGAAATCTATGCTCTTATCCCGTCATCCCGCCTCATCGACGAGGGGCGCTGCGCGGTCGTCACGAAGCGTGGAGTGCGGGATGTGGTGGGCGGGCCGGTTTGCAGCGTGAGCAATCGCGCCGACGAACGAATTGGTTCGCACGGTCAAGTCGCGTGGTCCTGATACTCCGAAGCCAGTATCAAGCCTGCGCCGGCGCGAGAGCGTGGCGCAGGCGACGGTGACCAGACAGCCCGGGCACCGGGGAGATCGCGAAGCAGCCGTAAAGCCATCACGCAGGGAGGGCCGGGTCGATCCGGCTGGACCTGTGGTTCCTGCCGCCTGCATTTTTTCCGCAGGCGGGCCACGGGCCTCAGTCGAGGCCCGGCTCTCCCTGCACCCTCGGTTTGGAGAGGGTGATTGGATAAGCAACACTCGGACGCGACAGCGGGTGCGAGAATGCGCAACCGTGCCGACAAAATTCGGTGTCGTCCCGGCAAGCCCGGCGACGCGCAGCGTCGCTGGGCGCCGACCCGGGATCCATACTCCGCGGCGGTTGTATGGGGCACGCTGGAGCACACATCTCGCGCCTCGATTCCCGCCGGTGGTTATGGATCCCGGCGTTCGCCGGGATGACGCCGAATGATTTGCGACAGCTGCGGACTCATCGGCACGATGCGGTCGATCGCGACCGGTTTGGCGTGAGAATGACGAACCGCGCCGACAATCTCCGCTGTCGTCCCGGACAAGCCGTGACGCGCCACGCGCGTCGCGGCGCTGATCCGGGATCCATACTCCGCGGCAGACGGATGCGGCACGCTGGAGCATCCAGCTCGCGCACCGATTCTCGCCGTGGTTATGGATCCCGGCGTTCGCCGGGATGACACCGAATGGTTTGATGCCGATGCGAACCTATCGACACAGGGTGCGGACAGTCGCGACGAAGCAGATCGCACGATCTGCCAACCGGAATAGCGATCCGCGTGGTGCCGCGTTGGCCGGCCTACTTGAACCCGGCGAACCGGCTGTCGAACGAGTTCGACGGCAGCACGGGCGCGGCGCCGGAGACCAGGGAGGCCTGGGTCTGCGCCGGGGCCGACGCCGTGGTCGCCGGTGCGTCGCTGGCCGCGGGCTTGAACGGCGGCCGTGCGGCGGCCTGCTTGGTTTCAGCGGGCTTGGCGGCGGCGACCGGCTTCGGTGCGGGCTTTGTCTCCGCGGTCTTCTCTGCAGGCTTCGCGCTTGCGGTGGTCTCAGCCGGCGCATTGCCGCCGAGGCCGACCTTGCGGGCGAGGCTCGACATGAAGCTCGGCTTCTCCGGCGCGCTGACGGCCGCAACGCGGGTCGAGGTCGAGGACGTCGTCGCCGGAGCCGGCGCTGTACTGGCCGGCATCGCCGCGACCTCGGTCGCGTCAGGCGCGCGCGGCGGGTTGACGTGACCCGGGATCGTGCCCGGCGTCGCCTGGAAGTTGGCGAGCGACAGGCCCGGCGCCTCGCCGGCATCGGACAGGCCCGTCGATGCGCCCGGCACGCGGCTGGCGAACACCGGATTCATGCCGCCGTCGATGCCGGTGTTGAGCTTGGCCACCGGCGTGCCCTTGGCGACCAGCTTGGCGTATTCGGCCTCGTCCGCCTGCTGCTTCTCGCGCACCGCCGTCGTGATCTCGTCCGGCACGACATAGGCCGGGCACTTGGCGGCCGCGTCGAACACCGGATCACGGGTCGCGCCCGGCGGCTTCTGGGCGTTGAAGACGTATTTCTTCTCACAGAAGTCGACCTTCGGCTCCTGACGGGTAACCTCGAAGGCGTCGTAGCCTTCCTTGATCATGCGCCAGAACGGCATGTTCGGATTGTTGCGATGCTTGGCCATGTTCACCGGCGTCATCCGGAACGGATAGGCCTGGAACTGGAAGGCGCGCTGCCCGCCGAAGAAAGATTCGCGGCCGAGCGCATAGATCTCGGCGATCTGCTCGTCGGTCATCGCAAAGCAGCCGCGCGAGGAGCAGTCACCATGCACCATCAGCTGCGAGCCGGTGCGGCCGAGCGCCTTGTCGAACGCGTTCGGATAGCCGGTGTTGAAGGAGAGATAGTAGGCCGACTGCGGATTCATCTGGCTCGGATTGATCGAGTAGAAGCCCTCGGGCGCCTGGCGGTCGCCCTCCCGCACCTTGGGCCCGAGATCGCCCGACCAGCGGCAGATCGGATAGGACTTGAGCAGCCCGAACTTGCCGGAGCGGTCCTGCTTCCAGACCTCGAGCTCGGCCTCCTGCTTGAACACGCGCACCAGGATCGGCGACTGCGGATCCATGTCCTTCTCGGTCATGGCCGCAACCAGCTTCGGCGGCACCGGCTGATTGGCCTTGGCATTGGTGGCAAGCGCGACCTGGTCGCTGTTGCAGCCGGTCAGCAGCGCACCGGCGGCCAGCGCGGCCGAGGTCATCAGGACCCGGACGAAAGCGCGGTTGATCAAAGCGAAGCTCCCCGCAAACCCAGCATGCCGCGATACCCCACTCTTGCTCTCGATCGGTCGGGACGCTGGAGAGATCCCAGGTCGACCGCGCGTCATGCCCACGTCAAACCAATGATTAAAATTGTACCCTTTGGCCCCGGGAGCCGCAACCCGCGCTACGGCAGTGCCGCGGCGCGGTGGCCCTCTTGGTCAACAAGTTCTAAACAGCAGACCGCGCCGCCACGGCCGAAATGCGGCCAAACGGCTGGAAAGACTCACAAATCCGCGAGCGGCAGACGCGGGCAGGCCGGCTCAGCTCAGCTTGCGGCCGATCTCGATGAACTTCTGGCGGCGCTGCTTGCGGATGGCATCGCCATCGAGGCCTTTCATCTCGTCGAAGGCCTGGGCGATCGCCTCGCCGGTGGCCGCGATCATCGCGGCGGGGTCGCGGTGGGCGCCGCCGACCGGCTCCTTCAGGATGGTATCGACCACGCCGAAGCGCAGCATGTCCTGGGCCGTGATCTTCATGCTGTTGGCGGCTTCCTGCGCCTTGGTGCCGTCGCGCCAGAGGATCGAGGAGGCGGCTTCCGGCGAGATCACGCTGTAGATCGCGTGCTCCAGCATCAGCACCCGGTTGGCGGTGGTCAGCGCGATCGCGCCGCCCGACATGCCCTCGCCGGTGATGATGGCGACGTTCGGCACGCCCAGCGCCAGGCAGGCGTCGGTGGAGCGGGCGATGGCCTCGGCCTGGCCGCGCTCCTCGGCGCCGATGCCGGGATAGGCGCCGGCGGAATCGACCAGCGACAGCACGGGGATGCCGAAGCGCTCGGCCATTTCCATCAGCCGGACGGCCTTGCGGTAGCCTTCCGGGCGGGCCATGCCGAAATTGTGCTTGAGGCGGGATTCGGTGGTGGCGCCCTTTTCCTGGCCCATCACGCAGATCGGCTCGCCACGGAAACGGCCGAAGCCGCCGAGCAGAGCGGCGTCCTCGCCGAACTTGCGGTCGCCGGCGAGCGGCGTGAACTCGGTGATCAGCGCATTGACGAAGTCGGTGAAGTGCGGCCGCTGCGGGTGCCGCGCGACCATCGTCTTCTGCCACGGCGTCAGATTGGCATAGAGCTCGGCCAGCGCCTGGCCGGCCTTCTCCTCGATCCGGCCGACCTCCTCGCCGATATCGGTGCCGGAGGCGGCCATCGCCCGGAGTTCATCGACCTTGGAATCGAGCTCGGCAACGGGCTTTTCGAAATCGAGGTAGCTGCGCATGGGATCCGGCATGGAAGAGCTGAAGGAAGAGCGCTGGGAGACGAGATCGGCTCGGCCCTCGGACCTGAAGACGTGGGACTTCAGGAGCTTAAGGGTCGATCGGTGCCCGGACTCCAGGCATCACGCCGGGATCGCGGGCAGGATGGCGCTCTTTCAGCGCAGACGGGCGCGAAGTCAAGCGGGCGCCGCGTCACGCTAGAGGATTTGGTTGCGGGAAAGTGTGGGGCCGGCTCAGGTTTCGGCAAGGGGGTGCAGGTCGCGGACCAGGCTCTTCAGCCGCTCCTCGACCACATGGGTGTAGATCTGGGTGGTCGAGATGTCGGTGTGGCCGAGCAGGGTCTGGACGATGCGCAGGTCGGCGCCGTTGTGCAGCAGGTGGCTGGCGAAGGCGTGGCGCAGCACGTGCGGCGACACCAGCCGGGCCGGCAGGCCGCTCGCCACCGCGAGCTCCTTGAGGTCGCGGGCGAAGTGCTGGCGGGTCAAATGGCCGCTCTCGCCGAACGAGGGAAACAGCCATTTGCCGAAGGTGGCGCTGGCCTTCTTCTCCGGCTTCTGCTTGTCCAGAACAGCCAGATAATCCGCCATCGCCTGGCGCGAGGCCTGGTTCAGCGGCACCAGCCGCTCCTTGTTGCCCTTGCCACGCACCACGATCATGCGAGCGTCGTTGCGTGCCGCCGTGCGCGGCAGTGCCACCAGCTCGGAGACGCGCAGGCCGGTGGCGTAGAGCACCTCGAGCAGGCAATACAGCCGCAGTGCGCGCAGCCGCTGCGACGGCGAGGCGTCGGCGGCCTCGGAGAGCTCCTTGGCCTTGGTCAGCATGCGGTCGACGTCGCCGATCGACAGCACCTTGGGCAAGGACCGGCCGCGCTTCGGGCCGGACAGGATCGCGGCGGGATCGTCGCTGCGGATGCGCTCGCTCAGCAGAAAGCGGAACAGATGCCGCATCGCCGACAGCCGCCGCGCCACGCTCGAGGACTTGAAGCCCCTCGTGTCGAGATCGGCGAGATAGTCGCGCAGCGCCTGGGTGTCGGCGGTCGCGAAGCTGTCGGCCTTGCGGGTGAGAAACTCGGAGAAGTCGGTGAGATCGCGCCGATAGGCGTCGAGCGTGTTCTGGCCGGCGCCCTGTTCCGCAGCCATCATGTCCAGGAACAGGCTCATCAGCCGGGCGTCGGAGGCCTTGACCTTCATAGTGTGGATTCCGCTGGGTCCGAGGCGATCGAATCAGTTCGAGATATTCGCGCCGGCACGTCGAGCGGTGACCGCAAATCTGGCCGATATCGCGGCGCCGGGCCGCCTCAGCCAATCGTAAAAATCTTAATCAATGCCCTGTGGCTTTTCGGTTCGCGGCGACCGCGCGGATCATTTCTTCTGGAACTTGTCCGGCGGGATCGACACCGTCATCTCGCGCGACTTCGGCGTCACGAAATTCGCCAGCGCGTAGATCGCGCCATAGACCACGCCGACGATGACGGCGATCACGGTCAGGAAGCGGAACAGGCTGGGCATCGGGGTCGCAGAGGCCACCAGGGAAGGAACGGTTTCATCCAACATGTTCGCACCCGGCTGGCAAGTCCGCGCTGCCGGCCCGTCGTCCGATGACCAGTTGTCTTGCTCCGTCATTCCGGGGCGGCCCGCGCAGCGCGACGAGTCCGGAATCCATACCCACAGCATGCCGTATGGTGCAGGCTGGTGGTGGGTATCTCGCTCCACGACATCTGCCTGGGGTTATGGGTTCCGGGCTCGCGCCGCGCGCGCCCCGGAACGACGTCCGGGGTTGGCGTGACGCGGAACAGGATGCCTTTGAAAGCAGCAGGGGCTGGGTTAGAAGCGGAGGGATGACCGATACGACCCAACCAGCACCCAGCCCAGCCGCTCCGGAGGCCGCGATTGTCGCGGGCCTCGGCAAGCGGCTGATCGTGCTGGTCGGGATGATGGGCGCCGGCAAGTCGACGGTGGGCCGGCGGCTCGCGGCGCGGCTGCGGCTGCCTTTCGTCGATGCGGACACGGAGATCGAGACCGCGGCCGGCATGAGCATACCGGAGATCTTCGAGGCGCGCGGCGAGGATTATTTTCGCAACGGCGAGGCGCGGGTGATCGCCCGGCTGCTGGAAGCCGGGCCGACGGTGCTGGCCACCGGCGGCGGAGCCTTCATGCGCGAGGAGACGCGCCAGCGCATCCACGAAAAAGCTGTCTCGGTGTGGCTCAAGGCGGATGCCGACGTGATCATGCGCCGGGTCCGGCGCCGCGCGGATCGCCCGCTGCTGCAAACCGCAGATCCCGAAGGCACCGTCGCGCGGCTGCTGACCGAGCGTGAGCCGGTCTACCAGACCGCTGACATCACGATCTGCTCGCGCGACGTGCCGCATGACCGCGTCGTCGAGGATTGCCTGGAGGCGCTGCAGGCTTTCCTGGCCCCGCCCGAAACCGAGGGGCAGCCGGACGGGCCGCAACCCGATCCGATTCAACCCGATCCTCCGCAGGCGATGAGCGCACTCCGATGACGGCACCCCTGAAGCATTCCGATCCGATCATCGTCGATGTCGCGCTCGGCGACCGCGCCTATGACATCGTCATCGGCCGCGGCGTCCTGGCGACGCTCGGACAGCGGATCGCGGCGCTTCGGCCGGGCGTGCGGACGGCCATCGTCACCGACCGCACCGTTGCCACGCATTGGCTGAAGCCGGCCGAGGCGATTCTGGCCGAGGCCGGCATCCCCACCTCGACCATCGTGGTCGAAGAGGGCGAGGGCTCCAAGACCTATGCCGGCCTGGAGAAGGTCAGCGAGGCGCTGATCGCCGCGAAGATCGAACGCAACGATCTCGTCATCGCGCTCGGCGGCGGCGTGGTCGGCGATCTCGCCGGCTTCGCGGCCGCGATCCTGCGCCGCGGCGTCGATTTCGTGCAGGTGCCGACCTCGCTGCTGGCGCAGGTCGATTCCTCGGTCGGCGGCAAGACCGGGATCAACTCACCGCAGGGCAAGAACCTGCTCGGCGCGTTCCACCAGCCGGTGCTGGTGATCGCCGACACTGCGGTGCTCGACACGCTGTCGCCGCGCCAGTTCCGCGCCGGCTATGCCGAGGTCGCCAAATACGGCCTGCTCGGCGACGCCAGCTTCTTTGCCTGGCTGGAGGCCAACCACGCCGACATCGTCAAGGGCGGCGCGGCCCGCGAGCATGCGGTCGCGACCTCCTGCCGCGCCAAGGCCGCGATCGTCGCCCGCGACGAGCGCGAGACCGGCGACCGCGCGCTGCTCAATCTCGGCCACACCTTCGGCCATGCGCTGGAGGCCATCACCGGCTTCTCCGACCGGCTGTTCCATGGGGAGGGCGTGTCCGTCGGCATGGTGCTGGCAGCGCAATTCTCCGCCGAGCTCGGCATGCTGCCGCCGGACGATGTCACGAGGATCGAGCGTCACCTTGCCGCCGTGGGCTTACCGACCCATCTGCAGGATATCGCCGGCTTTGCCCAAGAGGGTGTCGGCGACGCCGACCGGCTTTTGGCCTTGATGGCGCAGGACAAGAAGGTGAAGCGCGGCAAGCTCACCTTCATCCTGATGGAAGCGATCGGCCGCGCCGTGATCGCAAAGGACGTCGATCCCGTGCGGGTGCGCGACTTCCTGCAGGCCAAATTGCACCGCCGCGGCTGATCGCAGCTTTACGCCACGTTGAGCAGTGGCGGGGCATCATCGGCGGCTTCCATCGAGAGTGACATCGGCGTCATGGATTGGTTCACCCTCACCATCGTCATCCTC
The DNA here is from genome assembly GCF_024586915.1 of Bradyrhizobium sp. SRS-191. Lineage (GTDB taxonomy): Bacteria > Pseudomonadota > Alphaproteobacteria > Rhizobiales > Xanthobacteraceae > Bradyrhizobium. The sequence continues at coordinate 149,431 of NZ_JANBVS010000009.1, read as the reverse complement.
CTCCTCGCCGGCTCCGCCTTCTTTGCGCTGAGCGAGACCGCGCTCACCGGCGCCTCCCGCGCCTCGATGCTGCGCCTGTCGAAGCAGGGCAATCGCGAGGCCGACGTGGTGTCGAGCCTGTTCGACATGCGCGAGCGGCTGATCGGTGCGCTCCTGCTCGGCAACAACATCGCCAATATCGGCGCGTCGGCACTGGCGACCGGCATCTTCACCGCCTGGTTCGGCGAGGTCGGCGTGCTCTACGCGACCGGCGTGATGACCGCGCTGGTCGTGATCTTCGCCGAGGTGCTGCCGAAGACGATCGCGATCAACGCGCCGGACCGCGTGTCGCTCGCGGTGGCCCGGCCGATGCGGGCGACCGTCTTCGTGCTCGGTCCGGTGCTCGCGGTGATCGAGGCGATCGTGCGCGTCCTGATGCGGCTGATCGGCTTCAAGGTCGGCGCCAACCAGCCGATCCTGTCGCCGACGGAACGCCTGCGCGGCGCGGTTGATCTGCTGCATCACGAGGGCAAGGTCGAGAAGCAGGATCGCGACATGCTCGGCGGCCTGCTCGACCTGCGCGAGCTGCAGGTGTCAGACGTGATGGTCCACCGCACCGAGATGGTGATGGTGAATGCGGACCTGCCGCAGGAGGAACTGGTCCGCGAGGTGCTGGCGTCGGAATACACGCGCATCCCGCTGTGGCGCGACACGCCGGAGAACATCATCGGCGTGCTGCATGCGAAGGATCTGCTGCGTGCGATCCGCGCGGCCGAAGGCGATGTGACGCATATCGATGTGGCGTCACTCGCGCTGCCGCCCTGGTTCGTTCCGGAGATGCGTTCGGTGTCGGAACAACTCAAAGCGTTCCGCCGCCGCAAGACGCATTTCGCGCTGGTCGTCGACGAGTATGGCGAGGTCGAAGGCATCGTCACGCTCGAGGATATCCTGGAAGAAATCGTCGGCGACATTTCCGACGAGCAGGACGTGCAGGTCGCCGGCGTGCGCGTGCAGCCGGATGGCTCTGTCGTCGTCGACGGTTCGGTGCCGATCCGCGATCTCAATCGCGCGATGGACTGGACCTTGCCTGATGAAGAGGCAACGACGGTTGCCGGTCTGGTGATCCACGAGGCGCGCTCGATCCCGGAGCGTGGCCAGAGCTTCACGTTCCACGGTTTTCGCTTTCGCGTGCTGCGCCGGGAGCGCAATCGCATCACCGCGCTGCGCATCGTGCCGGTGCCCCGTGGAGAAACGGAGGAGACACGGCCGCGCCGAGCCGGTACGGCGTTCTAATCGGTGGGAGTGGTCGGGATCAGGCTTCGCCCGGCGCCTTCGCATGCAGCGCAAGCGCATGCACGGAGCCGGCAAGTTCCTCGGACAATGCGGCGTTGATCAGGCGATGGCGATCGACGCGGCTCTTGCCGGCGAAGGCCTGCGACACAATATACACGCGGAAATGGGTCTCACCGCTGGGACGGTGTCCCATGTGGCCCGCATGCAGATGTGATTCGTCCTGCACATCGAGGCTCTCCGGAGAGAAAGCTTCGCGCAACTTTTCGATGATAGCATCCTGGGTCCGCATGGTCTCTGGAAATACGCATCAAATTATTTTTCGTCAATCGGCGGTCCCCGCCTGAGGTATTCGCAATGTCAAGACTTGAAGCTTTTCGCGTTGCGTAGTCAAAGTCCGCCATGCCGATCGATTCAAACAAATTCTTCGACTCCATCCGCATCAAGCCCAAGAAGACGGCTGCGCGGCAGCCGGTGGTGCGCGAGGAGGCCCAGCCCTGCCAATGGCCGGACTGCAAGAACAAGGGTTCGCATCGCGCGCCCAAGGGACGCGAGAACCAGCGCGAGTATTGGCACTTCTGTCTCGATCACGTCCGCGAGTACAACCAGTCCTATAATTTCTTCTCCGGCATGAATGCCGATGCGGTCGCGCGCTATCAGAAGGACGCGCTGACCGGACATCGCCCGACCTGGAAGATGGGCGCCAATACCGCGGGCAAGCGCGGCACCGGCAATGCCGAATCCGATCTCGGCGATGCGTCGGATCCGTTCAGCGTGTTCGCCGAGATCAACGGCCGCGGCAGCTGGCGGCCGGGTGCGCAGTCGGCGCCGAAGGCCGAGACGCGCAAGGTGTTCAACGCCGAGAAAAAGGCGCTGCAGGTGATGGGCCTCGGCCCCGACGCCACGCTCGAGGACGTCAAGGTCAAGTACAAGGCGCTGGTGAAGCAGCACCATCCCGATGCCAATGGCGGCGACCGCTCCACCGAGGATCGCCTGATCGAGATCATCAAGGCCTACAACTATCTCAAGACGGTGGTGAAGGGCTGACGCGCGACAGCGAGGCTGCCGCGCGCCGTTCGTTGTTTTAGGGCTTCGGCCCGATATAGGCTGAGCTCGGCCGGATCAGCCGCCCCGTCCGCTGCTGCTCGCGGGCATGCGCGGTCCAGCCCGTGGCGCGCGCCACCGCGAAGATCGGCGTGAACGCCTGGCGCGGAATCTTCAGCGCGTCGAGCAGGATGGCGGTGAAGAACTCGACATTGGTGTCGAGCACCCGGTCGGGATTCTTCTGCCGCAACGCCTGCCGGATGTAAGCCTCCACCTCGCTCGCGAACGGCAGATCCGCCCCGCTCCCCGCCAGCCGCTCGATCGCGGCCTTGAGCACATCGGCCCGGGGATCGCGGACCCGATAGATCCGGTGCCCGAACCCCATCAGCCGCTCCCCCCGCGCCAGCGCCGCATCGACCCACGGCTTGATGTTCTCCCGCGTCCCGATCGCGTTCAGCATTTCCAGAACCGGCTCCGGCGCCCCGCCATGCAGCGGCCCGGTCAGGGCGCAGTAGCCGGCGGTGATCGCGGCGAACAGGTCGGCCTGGGTCGAGGCGACGACGCGGGCGGCGAAGGTCGAGGCGTTCATGCCGTGATCGCTGACGGTCACGAGATAGGTATCGAGTGCCGCGACCTCGCCATCGGCCGGCGTGTCGCCGCGCACCATGCGCAGGGTGTCGGCGGCGTGGCTCACGTCCGGGTTCGGAGCGATCGGCTGGGCGCCCCTGGCGCGCTGCACCAGGGCGCCGGCGATCACCGGGCAGGCGCCGACGATGGTGGCTTCGTCGTCAAGACCGGCCTCGACGCGCAGCGCTGCAACGGCGGCGCGGAAGCCATCGATGATCGACATCCCGGAGGTCGCAGCAAGCAGCTCGGGTAGCCGGGCGAACGCGCGCTGGCGCGCCTGGCCGAGGCTGGCGCGGACATCCGCCTCGCTGATGCTGCGCTTGGTCGCCGCGTTCCACAGCCGGGCCGTCACCCCCTCGAAGCCGCTGGCGGCCGCAAGGTCGGCCACGCGGCTGCCGGCGATGATCAGCTCGCCCTGCTGGCCGTCGACATGGCTGAGCACGGTCTCGGCGGCGGGAATACCGTCGAGGCCGATGGGGGACTTCGAAAGCTGGATGGTCATGGCGCGATCTCCTGCGTGAATGGTCACGTCCGTAAGATTCGCCCCGTCGACGGATTGATCAATCTTGATTAAGCTGATCAATATGAAAAAAGACAGTGGTCTTTACCTATCTGCTCGTGAGGCCTCCGCCGAACTCGCGATCACGCCGGCGACGCTGTACGCCTATGTCAGCCGTGGCCTGGTCCGTTCCGAGCCGTCGCCCGACTCCCGCAGCAACCGCTATCGCGCCGAGGATATCCGGGCGTTGAAGGAGCGGCGCGCGCCGGCGCCCGAGCCACGCGCGTTCCGCAGCTTCGATGCTGACCTGCCGGTGTTCGACTCTGCCGTGTCGACCATCACCGAGGCCGGTCCGATCTATCGCGGGGTGAACTGCGTCGAACTGGCCGAGCGGGATTCGCTGGAGCATGCGGCGACCCTGCTGTGGGATGTCACGGCCATCGACCCGTTCGCGGCCGAGAATATGCCGCACATCTCGGAGGAGATGAGCCGCATCGCCGACGCTGCACGGCGCGCGGCGCCGATCGACCGCGCCATCGCCGTGCTGGCGCTGGCGACACATGCAGACCTCGCCGCGTTCAACCGTGCTCCCGACGGTCGCGCGCTGGTCGGCGCGCGCATCGTTCGGCTCGTGGTCGCGACGATGCTGAATGGGCCGCCGTCTGCCGAGCCCCTGCATGTTCAGGTTGCCAAGGCCTGGGCGCCCGAGCACAAGCATGCGCCCGACCTGATCCGCCGCACGCTGGTGCTGCTGGCCGATCACGAGCTGAACGCCTCGACCTTCACCGTCCGCTGCGCGGCCTCCACCGGCTTGAGCCTCTATGATGCCGTGATCGCGGGCCTTGCGGCCCTCAAGGGTCCGCAGCACGGCGGCGCGGGCGTGCTGGCCTCGCAGTTGGTCAAGACGCTGATCGATCGCGACGTGGCGCCGCTGATCCGCGAGCGGGTGGCGCTGGGCGAGCGCTTCGCCGGCTTCGGGCATGGCGTCTACAAGCGCGGCGATCCGCGCGCGATCTCGCTATTGGAGGCGCTGACGCGCGCCGGCGCGCCGCGCAAGTTTACCCGCGAGGTGCCCGAGCGGATCGCGGAGGCCACCGGCGAGTTCGTCAACATCGACTATGCGCTGGCCGTGCTGGTGCACAGCCTGCGGCTGCCGGCCGGCAGCGAGCTGGCGCTGTTCGCGATGGCGCGCTGCGTCGGCTGGATCGCGCATGCCTGCGAGCAGCTCCAGTTCGGCCGGCTGATCCGGCCCCGGGCGCGCTATACCGGACCCATCCCGGGGCGCGCTTCCAGCCTCGAAACGCTGTAGCGGGTGTCGCCCGCGCCTATTCTGCAGAGCCTGCCGCCAGCTGCGTCTCGCGCCGTTTCCGCAACGTCCTCAGCACCAGCCAGACGACGATCGTGCCCACGACCGCCGCGACGATCCAGGTCGACTTGGCGATGTGGCTGTGATGCGGAATGCCGCCATAGCGATGCAGCAGTTGGACGGCGAACACGCCCGGCAGCACGTGGGCGCTGGCCCACAGCACGATCGCCGGAATGTTCACGGCGTAAAAGCGGGTCGGCGGAATGTCGAGCGCGCCCGCCGTGATCGGCACCACAGCGCGGATCGGCGCCACGAACCGGGCGAAGAAGATCGCCAGCGTGCCGAACCGGTGGAAGAAGGCCTCGCTCTGCGCCACCAGCCGCGGATAGTTCGAGAACGGCCAGGCCGTCAGGATCTCGCGCTGCTGGCGATGGCCGACCCAGAACGCCCCGCCGTCGCCGATCACCGCACCCAGAATGGCGGCCGCCAGCACCCATTGCAGCGTCAGCTCGCCGCCGGGGATGAGCGCGCTCAGCGCCAGGATGATGGTCGTGCCCGGGACCACGGAGCCCACGATCGGGACGGCCTCCAGCAGCGCCGCCATGAACAAAGTGAGATAGGCCAGTCCCGCATGGGCGGAGACGAAGGCGATCAAGGGGTCGAGCAGATGGGCCACACGAGTCCTGCCGGGTATGACGGAGAAATGACGAACTGTTCGATAAGTAGGAACCCCACCCCCGAGTGCCACGTCAGAATGCCGGACCCGTCGTGAGGCCAAAAGGTGGCGCGATACGCAGGGCAGCCTTCCAAAAACGTCGGCCCATGCCTATCTCGATGATATAACGACGGAACTTTGATCAAGGCTTAGGCTTCTGCCCGCGCGTGCTCTCTGCTAGGCTGGCGTCCGAAGCCCTTCAACCGCAGCCAAACCATGAAATCTGGTTTCGGGAATGCCCGGGACCTCGGAGGATGAATGACGACCGCCGCTACGACCAATGCGCAGGAGATGACCGGTGTGCCCGACATGAAGGTGTCGGTGCGGCAGGTGTTCGGGATCGACAGCGACCTTGAGGTGCCGGCCTTTTCCGCAACCGACCCGCACGTGCCCGAGGTCGATGCCGACTACCGTTTCGACCGCGCCACCACGCTGGCGATCCTGGCCGGCTTTTCCAAGAACCGGCGCGTGATGGTGACCGGTTACCATGGTACCGGCAAGTCGACCCATATCGAGCAGGTCGCCGCCCGCCTCAATTGGCCCTGCGTGCGCGTCAACCTCGACAGCCACATCAGCCGTATCGATCTCGTCGGCAAGGACGCGATCGTCGTCAAGGACGGCAAGCAGGTCACCGAGTTTCGCGACGGCATCCTGCCCTGGGCCTTGCAGCACAACGTGGCGCTGGTGTTCGACGAATACGACGCCGGCCGCCCCGACGTGATGTTCGTGATCCAGCGCGTGCTCGAAGTCTCGGGCCGGCTGACCTTGCTCGACCAGAACAAGGTCATCAAGCCGCATCCGGCGTTCCGCCTGTTCGCCACCGCCAACACGATCGGCCTCGGCGACACTTCGGGCCTGTATCACGGCACGCAGCAGATCAACCAGGGTCAGATGGATCGCTGGTCGATCGTCACGACGCTGAACTATCTGGCGCATGACGAGGAGGTCGAGATCGTTCTGGCGAAGGCCAAGCACTATCAGAACGCGCAGGGCCGCGACACCGTCAACAAGATGGTGCGGCTCGCCGATCTCACGCGCAATGCGTTCGCCAATGGCGATCTGTCGACGGTGATGAGCCCGCGCACGGTGATCACCTGGGCCGAAAACTCCGAGATCTTCGGCGATATCGGCTTCGCCTTCCGCGTCACGTTCCTCAACAAGTGCGACGAGCTCGAGCGTCCGCTGGTCGCGGAATTCTATCAGCGCTGCTTCAATGCCGAGCTGCCGGAATCCGCCATCAACGTCGCGCTGAGCTGAACTGGCGTCGTCCCGGCCTCGCGCCGGGACCCATACGCCGTAACGTTTCGGCCATAGGCTGGAGTTGGCGGCTGGAGTTGGCGTCGATACGAATGGATGACCGCCGGTGGTTATGGGTCCCGGCGTTCGCCGGGACGATAGCCGCAGGGATCAGATGACCACATCCAACAGCAAACTCCGTCCCGGCACCAAGGAAGCGCCGACCGAGCCGTTCAAGCGCTCGGTGACCGGCTGCCTGCGCGCGATCGCGCGCGCGCCGGAGCTCGATGTCTCCTTCGCCGCCGAGCGGCCGGGCCTGGCGCCGGGCAAGGCGCGGCTGCCGGAGCCGGCGCGCAAGATGACCAAGCGCGATGCGGCGGTGGTGCGCGGCCATGCCGACTCGATCGCACTCAAGATCGCCTGTCATGATCCAAAAATTCACCGCAAGCTGATCCCCGGCAATCCGCAGGCGCGCGGCGTGTTCGAGGCGGTCGAGCAGGCGCGGGTCGAAGCGATCGGCGCCAAGCGCATGGCCGGCGTCGCCAAGAACCTCACGGCGATGCTCGACGATCACTTCCATCGCGGCAAGTATGACGAGATCACCGACCGCGCCGATGCGCCGCTGTCGGATGCCTTGGCGATGATGGTGCGCGAGCGGCTGACCGGCATGGCGCCGCCGAATGCGGCGCGCAAGGTCGTCGATCTCTGGCGGCCGTTCCTGGAGGACAAGATCGGTTCGCGTCTCGATGAGCTCGGCCGCTTCACCGAGGACCAGGCCAAGTTCGGCGATCTCGTTCACGACTTGCTGTCGGCGCTGGATCTCGGCGACGAACGCAACGCCGATTCGGAAGAAGACGAGGACAACGACGACAATCGCGACGGCGACAATGATCAGTCCGGCGCCGAAGGCTCGCCCGAGTCCGATGCCGCGCAGGAGATGAGCGCCGACCAAGCGCAGACGACATCGGACGAGATGTCGGAGAGCGCGATGGAGGCGGCGCAGGCCTCGGCCTCCGACACGCTCGACGACGGCGAACTCGGCGACGACGAAACGCCGGGCGAGGCGACGCGGCCGAACCGCAACGGCGCGAATGAGCCGCGCGGACCGGAGTATCACGCTTTCGCACCGAAGTTCGATGAGATCATCGCCGCCGAGGATCTGTGCGATCATGACGAACTGGAGCGGCTGCGCTCCTATCTCGACAAGCAGCTTGCGCATCTGCAAGGAATCGTGGCGCGGCTCGCCAACCGGCTGCAGAGAAGGCTGATGGCGCAGCAGAACCGCGCCTGGGAGTTCGACCTGGAAGAGGGCATCCTCGATCCCGCCCGGCTGTCGCGCGTCGTGATCGATCCCTATCAGCCGCTGTCGTTCATGCGCGAGAAGGAGGCGACCTTCCGCGACACCGTCGTGACCCTGCTGCTCGACAATTCCGGCTCGATGCGCGGACGCCCCATTACGGTGGCCGCGACCTGCGCCGACATTCTCGCCCGCACGCTGGAGCGTTGCGGCGTCAAGGTCGAGATTCTCGGCTTCACGACGCGGGCCTGGAAGGGCGGGCAGTCGCGCGAGGCGTGGCTCGCCGCCGGCAAGCCGGCCAATCCGGGGCGCCTCAACGATCTTCGTCACATCATCTACAAGTCCGCCGATGCGCCCTGGCGCCGCGCGCGGAAGAATCTCGGCCTGATGATGCGCGAGGGTCTGCTCAAAGAGAACATCGATGGCGAGGCGCTCGACTGGGCGCACAAGCGCCTGCTCGGCCGGCCCGAGCAGCGCAAGATCCTGATGATGATTTCGGACGGCGCGCCGGTCGACGACTCGACCCTGTCGGTCAACCCCGGCAACTATCTCGAACGTCACCTGCGCCACATCATCGAGGAGATCGAGACCCGCTCGCCGGTCGAACTGATCGCGATCGGCATCGGCCACGACGTGACGCGCTACTACCGACGCGCGGTGACGATCGTGGACGCCGAGGAGCTCGGTGGCGCCATCACCGAGAAGCTCGCCGAGTTGTTCACCGAGACGCACACTGCGCCACAGCAGCCCGCGCGCGCACCAAAGCGCAAGCTGCACTCGTAAGCCGGTCGCTCGATCGGACGCGTGCCTCCTCCGTCTCGGAGGGGGCGGGGAGGGGGCCCCGCTCACGATGTCGCTGCAGGCGATCGCCGACCGCAGGCGCTTTCTCGCGCTGACCCTCGGTGGGGTGTCGGCGGTCGCCTTGCCCGGTCGCGCCGGTGCGCAGTCGGCGACGCCTCCCGTGCGGAGACGGGCCGCCGTTGACGAGCACTCCGTCGCCTCGGCGACGAAGATCGAAGTCAAAGCGCGACCGTTGCCGTCGTTCGACCTGCGCGACCGCACGCATCTGCGCTTCGGCATGCTGCACTATCGCAGCGGCGTGGCACTGACCTCCTCCTATCCGGGCTTCGGCGGGCTCTCCGGCATCCGGCTGGACGCAAAGGGCGAGCGCTTCCTCGCGATCAGCGACAAGGGCGGCTGGTTCACCGGCCGCATCGTCTATTCCGGGCGTGACATCGCGGGGCTTGGCGATGTCGAAGCAGCGCCGCTGCTCGGTCCCGACGGCCGGCCGATCACCGATCGCGGCTGGTACGATTCGGAGTCGCTCGCCCGTGACGGCGACCTCGTCTATGTCGGCCTCGAACGCGTCAATCAGCTCTTGCGCTATGACTTTGCCAAGGGTGGCACCGGCGCGCGTGGCGAGATTATCCCGCTGCCGCCTGCGGCAAAGCGCCTGCCGAACAACAAGGGGCTGGAGGCGCTGGTTGTCGTGCCGAAGGGGCTGCCGCTCGCCGGCACCGTGATCGCGATCTCCGAGCGCGGGCTCGATGCCAACGGCAATCTGCTGGCGTTCCTGATCGGTGGTCCATCGGCGGGTCAGTTCAGCATCGTGCGCAGCAACGATTTCGATGTCAGCGACGGCGTGTTGTTGCCGTCCGGCGACCTGCTGGTGCTGGAGCGCAAGTTCTCGCTGTTCAACGGTGTCGGCATCCGGATTCGCCGCATCAAGCTTGCGGATATTGCTCCGGGCGGGTTGGTCGATGGTCCCGCGATCTTCGCCGCGGATCTCGGCCAGGAGATCGATAATCTCGAAGGCATCGATGCGCATGTCACGCCGGAGGGCGAGACCGTGCTGACATTGGTCTCCGACGACAATTTCTCGATGATCCAGCGCACGCTGCTGCTGCAGTTCACATTGCTGGAATGAGCTGCGCTGCATCGCGCCGGCCGCGTTGACCGCGACCGCGCCATCGCCGACACTGGTCGATAAGATCACACGATCAACTCATAACCTGGAACTCAGCATGAGCGCCCTGTTCTCTCCGATCAAGCTGCGCGACCTCGAGCTCGCCAATCGCATCGTCGTGTCGCCGATGTGCCAGTACTCGGCCGAGAACGGCGCGGCCAACGACTGGCACTTCACCCACATCAACACGCTGGCGCTGTCCGGCGCGGCGATGTTCTGCATCGAGGCGACGCATGTCGAGCCGATCGGCCGCATCACGCCCGGCTGTCTCGGACTGTGGGACGATACCACGGAAGCGGCGCTGAAGCCGATCCTGGCCTCGGTGCGCAAGCATTCGAAGACGGCGATCGCGATGCAGCTCGCCCATGCCGGCCGCAAGGCTTCCAGTCACAAGCCGTGGGACGGCGGCCAGCAGATTCCGCTCAATGAAGGCGGCTGGCAGACCGTCGCGCCGTCGGCGCTGCCGCACAAGGACGGTGAGCTTGCACCGGAGGCGCTCGACACTGCCGGGCTGGTCCGCATTCGCGATGCTTTCGTGTCCGCGGCACAACGCGCCGCCCGCCTCGACATCGATGCGATCGAGCTGCACGGCGCGCATGGCTATCTGCTGCATCAGTTCCTGTCGCCGATCGCCAACCAGCGCAGCGACGCTTACGGCGGCTCGCTGGAAAACCGCATGCGCTTCCCGCTCGAAGTGTTCGATGCCGTGCGCGCCGTCTTCCCGGCTGACAAGCCGGTCGGCATGCGCGTGTCGGCGACGGACTGGGTCGAGGGTGGCTGGGATCTCGATCAGACCATCGTCTTCGCGAACGAGCTGAAGCGCCGCAGTGTCGATTGGATCGATGTGTCCTCGGGCGGTGCGTCCCCGCTGCAGAAGATCACGCTCGGGCCCGGCTATCAGGTGCCGTTCGCCGAAGCCGTGAAGACGGCCACGGGGCTTCCGACCATGGCGGTCGGCCTCATCACGCAGGCGCAGCAAGCAGAAGACATCGTGGCATCCGGCAAGGCCGACATGGTCGCGCTCGCCCGGGGCATGCTCTACGACCCGCGCTGGGGCTGGCATGCCGCCGCCGAGCTCGGCGGACAGGTTGCCGCGCCTCCGCAATATTGGCGCTCGCAGCCGTCGACGCAGAAGGAGCTGTTCGGCAAGACGACGTTCGGCGCACGCTGAACGCTCGCCTCCGGGAGTGGTCGCTTGCCCCGGTAGTCAATTCCAGGTAGCGTGCGAAGGCAGTGCCGCATGTGGCGGGTCATGGCAAGCGATGTTCGCCGAGCGGTTAGCGACAGACCAGGATCTCAGTAGCATCACCAAGCGCGCCGGAGTCTGGCGCCGGCTTGGCGCGCTGTTGATCGACATGATCGCCATCGCGGCCATTCTGCAGGTCTGCGCGTTGATCCTGTTTCCGCTGAGCCACGGCCGCGTTCAGTTTGCGGACGGCATCTATGCCATCAGCTGCAGAAAGCTTGACGCGATCCCGCCCGGGGTCGCCGTGCCTGCCGATCTGAAGCCCAACCGGATCGTCGATTGCACAAACAGCGTGTTCGGCCTGCCCTCTGCCCGCATGGTGCGGGTCGCGCAGGTCACGCAGGACGGTCCGTTCACCAAGGAAATCCACGTCGACAGCATGCTTGATGCGGAGGGCACTCCGGTCAAGGGACTCTCGCTCGGGATTGTCCTGCTGCCGCTGCTGCTGGTCCTGCGCGCCCTGTTCGACACGGCCGCCGGCACGCCCGGCCGAAGGATCTGTCGTATTCGTCTGGCGCGCGCCGATGGCGGTGCGGTGACGAATGCCGCGGCCTGGCGGCGTTACGGCCTTCTGCTCCTGGTCGTGAGTCCCGCGCTGATCTGGTCGGTCGTGCTCTCATTCCTGGATATCGCCGCGCTGCCGGCATCTCTGATCATTGGCCTGACGCTCGCATCCTATGCTCCGCTGCTGATCGCCGGCCTTGCGACATGGCGCCAAGTCTACGCCCGAAGCGATAGCTGGTACGACCAGTTCGCGGCCACTGCCGTCTATTGCGTTGATCGCGGGTGGGCAAGTGCCGAGCCGTCTACTCCGCTCTCGTCCGCGCCTTTGAGCCCGCAGCCGAGCTACCTTGCCCGGCATTGGCGCGGTGAGCTGTCCTTGCCCGTGTCGTACTGGGTCAACGGAGCATTGCTTGGCGTGATCGCGACGCTCGCGACCGAGGTTGTGACGGCGCTGGTCGCGCAGCAGGGATTCGATGCGCAGCCGCTGCCGGCGCTCGTCGTGATGTGCGTGATATGGCTCTGCATCTTGTTGTTCACGCTTTGGCAGAGCGTCGGCATCTGGCGCTCGTCGACGCGCTATGGCAGCGCTGACAGCAGCGCATGGGGCGGCCTGGCAAAGATCATGGTCGCGCTCGGCGTCGGAATCTCGGCTTGGCAATTCTTCACGCAAGGCCTGCCGCGGATCGCAGGCCTTGCCGAAATCGCCGGGGGCGACAGCTCGCTGGGACCGCACCAATTCAAGGTCCTCGCCTCTGGCGAAATGCTGGAATTCAGCGGTGGCATCAAGTACGGCACGGCCAAGGAGCTGGAAGACTTCCTGAACGCGATGTCGGAGGTCAAGACGGTGCGTCTCGATTCAGCCGGCGGCCGCATCCGCGAGGCGCAACGGATGTCCGACCTGATCAAGGCGCGCGGATTGTCGACCCTGGTCGAGAAGCAATGCCTGTCCGCCTGCACCATTGTCTTCCTGGGGGGCAAGGACCGTATCGTCGTGTCAGATGCACGGCTCGGTTTCCATCAACCCTCCTATCGCGGAATCACCGCTGCCGAGCGCGGCCGGACCATTGCGATCGAAGAGGAGCGGCTGCAGAATCTGGGGCTGACTCGCGCCTTTGCCGAACGCGCCAACATGGCGGAGCCGAGCTCGATGTGGTTTCCTGACCATGCCGAACTGCTCAGGGAGCATGTCGCGACCCGCCTCGTGCCTGCGACCGCAACTGCCGCGGCTGCGTCGGCAACGAAAGTTCGAACCATTGCGGTGGATGGTGCGGACAGCGGACAGTCGGCCGCACCTGCCCCGCCGCGGCCCACGGTTTACCTGCCACCGGACCTCGTGCAGCGACTCCAGTCGGAGAAACCTCCCGGTCGCTTTCCATCACCCATGACGGGCCTCAAATAGTCGCGATCTGCGCTGACGTGTACCCGGCCCTCGCGCAGTCGGTGATTGTCGACGGCTCATGAAGTGCTACACTTCGCAGACCACGTGCGGCGTTGCCGACTCCGTTGGTCGTGTTTCGTCTCGCGTGACGATGAGCGCATCACAAAGGTGCGCCGCAGTATAAACGCGAGAGGAAAGCGCCATGGAAATCGGATACTTCACGATGCCCTCGCATCCGCCGGAGTGCGGGTTGAAAGAAGGGCAGGAATGGGACCTTCAGGTCCTGCGCTGGCTCGATGAGCTCGGCTATCAGGAAGCCTGGATCGGCGAGCATCACACCGCGCCCTGGGAGCCGCATCCGGCGCCCGACCTGATCCTGGCGCAGGCCTTTCGCGAGACCAAGAACATCCGGCTCGGCCCCGGCGGTTTCCTGCTCCCCTATCATCATCCCGCCGAGCTCGCCAACCGCGTCGCGATGCTCGATCATCTCTCCGACGGCCGGCTCAATTTCGGCATTGCCGCATCCGGCCTGCCGAGCGACTGGGCGATGTTCAACGTCGACGGCATGAGCGGGCAGAACCGCGAGATGACCCGCGAGGCGCTTGAGATCATCCTGCGGCTGTGGACCGAGCCGGCGCCGTTCACGCACAAGGGCAAGTACTGGACGGTCACCAAGCCGGATGTGATGTTCGACTTCCTCAAGCCGCACATCAAGCCGGTGCAAGCGCCGCATCCGCCGATCGGCGTCGCCGGCCTGTCGAAGAATTCTGACACGCTCAAGCTCGCCGGCGAGCGCGGCTTCATTCCGATGAGCCTCAACCTCAACCCCGCCTATGTGTCGTCGCACTGGGATTCCGTCGAGGCCGGCGCCGCCAAGTCCGGCCGCAAGCCGAGCCGCAACGACTGGCGGCTGGTGCGCGAGGTGTTCGTCGCGGAGACGGACGAGGAGGCCTGGCGGCTGTCGACCGGCGACATGATGGGCCGGATGATGGGCGAATACTTCCTGCCCTTGCTCAGTCATTTCGGCTTCAAGGACTATTTGAAGCATTCACCCGACGTGGTGGATTCCGACGTGACCGTGGACTATTGCGCCAAGCGCAACTGGATCATCGGCTCGCCGGCGACGGTGACCGAGAAGATCGAGAAGATCTGGCACGAGGTCGGCGGCTTCGGGACGCTGTGCGTGTTCGGCTTCGACTACAAGCACAAGCCGGAAGCCTGGCACAACTCCCTGCGGCTGCTGAAGCACGAGGTGATGCCGAGGTTGCGCCATCTCAATGCCGATATGACCCGGGCCGCCTAGCGTTCTGCGTCCACGTCTGCCGCCCCGACGATCCGGCTCCGGCAGATGTGGCGCCACTGCAAAACTCGCTAAAATTTTCGAGCGAGTGGAGCTTCGGGTTTGACGCTCGGGTGACGGTCTCCCCGCTAGGAGGTCCGGAGCGTCAAATCCGCTGCGCCGGTGGCGCATCCGACATTCGGGAAGCAGATCATGCGGTTTCGCATCCGGAAGTTTGCCCATGTTCTCGAACGCTCCGGCCTTGCCTTGGCCGGGGCGGCCTGTGGTGTCTTCGTCGGAGCTCATGTCGGCTCCAGCGTGCCGGTGCTGACCAGCCAGGGCTTTCTGCTGGCGATGATGCTGTCCGGTGCGGCCGGTTTTTATCTCGGCATCGACACCCCGCAACTGCCGTTTCATCCTCCGGATGAAGACGTACCAGATACGAACAAGATCGATACGGCCGAATTCCTGAGCGCGGTCGGTACCTTTCTCGCGACTCTCACCGCCTTCTTTTCCGTCAGCATCATCATTCTGCGCGAGGATCCGCACATCGTCTGGACCTCCTTGATCCTGTTGGGATGGGTGATCGGGGTGGCGATGCAGATCGTCGCGGGTGCCATCGCGCGGATGCGGCGCTGAGTTTCTGATCAATTTTTGTGCTGATCCTGTCGCGACTTTCATCTGGCGCGATCGCGTGCGCGGACGCATGTCCCGGCGGAGTTCTGCTGCACGGAACTAATTGAGCGGCGCTGGTTGAGGTCGTCTCGTCCCTGCTTCCGATTGCCGTGGTACGGCGACCCCTCGGCCTGCATTTGGCGGGCCGATACCTCCGCGTCATGCATTCAGGGCAAGCGCAGCATCAAAACGCCGCATGGCCTTCGCGCGCACATTGGCGCGCTTGATGCATCGCTGCTGACCGAAATCATTTGGGACGTGCATCATGATCAAACGGGCGTTGCTGGGGATCGTTATCGGCTGCGGATTGTCCGTGGCGCAAGCGGAGGAGCCAAAGGTCGGCGGCGTCGTCAATGCGGTGATCCAGCCCGAGCCGCCCGGCCTGATGCTGGCGATGGTCCAGAACGGCCCCACCCAGATGGTATCCGGCAACATCTTCGAGGGCCTCCTGCGCTACAGTCCCAAGCTCGAGCCGCTGCCCGGCTTGGCCGCGAGCTGGACGATCAGTCCCGATGCGAAGGTCTACACCTTCAAGCTCAAGCCCGGCGTGACCTGGCACGACGGCAAGCCGTTCACTTCGGCCGACGTGCTGTTCTCGATCGAGATGCTGAAGCAGACGCATGCGCGCGCCCGCAACAATCTTGTGATGGTCGAGAAGGTCGAGGCGCCCGATGATCTCACCGTGGTGTTCACCTTGAAGGAGCCTTTCGGTCCCTTCATCGGCATCTTCGAGGTCGGCTCGCTGCCCATGGTGCCGAAGCACCTTTACGAAGGCACCGATTACAAGACCAATCCGAACAACAACGCGCCCATCGGAACCGGCCCCTTCATGTTCAAGGAGTGGCAGAAGGGCTCGTTCATCCGGATGGTGAAGAATCCGAACTACCACGAGAAGGGCAAGCCGTATCTCGACGAGGTCTACTGGCAGATCATTCCCGACGCGGCGGCCCGCTCGGTCGCGTTCGAGACCGGCAAGGTCGACGTGCTGCCGGGCGGCTCGATCGAGAATTTCGACGTGCCGCGGGTCTCCAAGCTGCCCGGCGCCTGCGTCACCGGCGCCGGCTGGGAGTTCTTCTCGCCGCTGTCGTGGATGTGGCTGAACCTGCGTAATCCGATCCTTGCCAACAAGAAGGTCCGGCAGGCGATCATGTACGCGATCGATCGCGACTTCGCCAAGGACGTGATCTGGAACGGGCTTGGCAAGGTCGCCACCGGTCCGTCGGCCTCGACGATCAAGTTCTACACCGATGACGTGCCGAAATATCCGTACGATCCCGCCAAGGCCAAGGCGCTGCTGAAGGAAGCCGGCTACAAGGGCGAGAAGATCCGCATGCTGCCGCTGGCCTATGGCGAGACCTGGCAGCGCTGGGGCGAGGCGGTGAAGCAGAACCTGCAGGACGTCGGCATGACGATCGAGACGATCGCGACCGACGTGCCCGGCGGCAACCAGAAGATCATGGAGTGGGACTACGACATCGCCTTCACCTATCTCTATCAGTACGGCGATCCCGCGCTCGGCGTCTCCCGCAACTACCTGACCTCGGCGATCGCCAAGGGGCAGCTGTTCAACAACGTCGAAGGCTATTCCAACCCCGAGGTCGACAAGCTGTTCGCCGAGGGCGCGACGGCGCCGACGGACGCCAAGCGCAAGGAGGCCTACGACAAGGTGCAGAAGATCCTCGTCGAGGACGTGCCGGTCGCCTGGCTGCTGGAGCTGCAGTTCCCGACCATCACCAAATGCAAGGTCAAGAACCTGATCACCACCGGCGTCGGCGTCAACGACGGCTTCCGCGATGCCTGGCTCGACAAATAGCGGTGGTCCAGGGAGCGCGGCCATCAGCGCCGCGCTCCAGCGCCTCAACTGATCGTGCCGAGCTGACCATCACGGGCCCTTTATGCTCTCCTTCATCGCCCAGCGCGTCGCGAAGGGCGTCATCGTCCTTCTCGCCATCATCGTGCTGAACTTCTTTCTGATCCGGCTGGCGCCGGGCGATCCCGCTGTCGTCATGGCCGGCGAGGCCGGCGCCTCCGACCAGATGTTCGTCGCGCAGTTGCGCGAGAAGTTCGGCCTTGATCGTCCGTTGCCGGAGCAGCTCCTCATCTACGTCAAGGGCATCGCTACTCTCGATCTCGGCTTTTCGTTTCGCCAGCAGGCGCCGGTATCCAGGCTGATCGCCGAACGGCTGCCCGCAACCCTGCTGCTGACGCTCTCGGCGTTTGCGATCTCGCTCGCGCTCGGCGTTCTGTTCGGCGCATTGGCGGCGCGGTTCGCCGGCACGTTCCTCGATACGGCCATTACCGTGCTCGCGCTGGTCTTCTACGCGACGCCGTTGTTCTGGATCGCGTTGATCGCCATTCTGCTGTTCTCCGTCTGGGTCGATTGGTTGCCGAGCTTCGGCTATGAGACCGTCGGCGCCGGCTACACCGGGCTGCGCCATGCGCTCGACGTTGGCGCGCATCTCGTGATGCCGGCGGCCACGCTCGGCCTGTTCTTCATGGCCACCTATACCCGCATGACCCGCGCCTCGATGCTCGAGGTGAAGCGGCTCGACTTCGTCAAGACCGCGCGCGCCAAGGGCCTGCGTGACGGCGTCATCCTGCAACGTCACGTTCTGCGCAACGCGCTGCTGCCTGTCGTGACGCTCGCGGGCGTCCACGCGGGCACGCTGGTCGGCGGCGCGGTGCTGACCGAGACGGTGTTCGCGTGGCCCGGCATCGGCCGACTGATGTACGACGCGCTGATCCAGCGCGACTACAACCTGCTGCTCGGCGTGTTCGTGGTGTCCTCCGCCATGGTGCTGATCTTCAACCTCGTCACCGACCTCGTCTACCGCCTGGTCGATCCGCGCATCGAGTACGCGTCATGAAGCAGTTCTGGCGCACCATGCTGCGCAGCCCGAGCGGCATCATCGGGCTGATCATCCTCGTCCTGGCGATCATCATCGCGGTAGCCGGGCCGTTCTACTTCCCCAATTCGCCCTGGCGCATGGTGCAGCGGCCGTTCGTGCCGCCGTTCACCTTGGCGAAGGTGCCGCTCGGCACGGATGCGCTCGGGCGGGACGTGCTGGCCGGATTGATCTTCGGCGCCCGCGTCTCGCTGCTGGTCGGCCTCGTCTCGACGCTGGTCGCGCTGGTCGTCGGCGTGCCGCTCGGCGCGATCGCCGGCTATTTCGGCGGCCGCGTCGACGATGCGCTGATGCGCTTCACCGAGTTCTTCCAGACCATTCCGAGCTTCGCGCTCGCCATCGTGCTGGTCGCGATCCTGCAGCCCTCGATCTATTCGATCGTTGCCGCGATCGGCCTCGTCAGCTGGCCGCCGGTTGCCCGCCTCGTTCGCGGCGAGGTGCTCTCCTTGCGCACCCGCGAATACGTCCAGGCGGCGATCGTCACCGGCCAGAGCAATTCGTGGATCATCTGGCGCGAGATCCTGCCCAATGCTCTGTCGCCGGTGATCGTGCTGGCCTCGCTGATGGTGGCGACCGCGATCCTCCTGGAATCCTCGCTGTCGTTTCTCGGCCTCGGCGATCCCAATCTAATCTCCTGGGGCTACATGGTCGGCGCCGGCCGCACCGTCATCCGACAGGCGTGGTGGATCACTGTGTTCCCCGGCGTCGCCATCCTGCTCTCGGTGCTCGGCCTCAACCTGATCGGCGAGGGCCTGAACGACGCATTGAACCCGCGCCTGTCGCGCGAGGGCAGGTGAGCATGGCTGATCATGACTGCCGTAGGGTGGGCAAAGCGGAGCGTGCCCACCGATTGTCGATCTCGTCTGCTTATGGTGGGCACGGCGCAGGAACGAGCGGAGCAAACGACGCGCGGCATCGGCGCGCCTCTGCCCACTCTACGAAACCTTCGCGTTGCGGACGGTGAGCGATGTCTGAGCCCGTCGTCGCCATCAAGAATCTTCGCATCGCCTTGCCCAAGGGCGCCGAGCGCGCGCATGCCGTCGACGGCGTCTCATTCGACCTCACCGCGGGGAAGATCGTCTGCGTGGTCGGCGAGTCAGGCTCGGGCAAGTCGATGTGCGCGCATGCGCTGCTCGGCCTGCTGCCGGATACCGTGACGGTCGACAGCGGCGAGATCCGCTTCGAGGGAGACGACCTGCTGAAGGTCGATGAAGACGGCTGGCGCGATTTGCGCGGCCGTCGCATCGCCATGGTGTTCCAGGAGCCGATGACCGCGCTCAATCCGCTGATGCGGATCGGCGACCAGTTGATGGAGGTGTTCGAGGCGCACGATCTGCTCTCGCCTGGGGAGCGCCGCGCCAAGGCACTGGCGCTGGTGCGCGAGGTCGGGCTGCCCGATCCCGAGCGCATCATTCGCGCCTATCCGCATCAGCTGTCCGGCGGCCAGCGTCAGCGCGCGATGATCGCGATGGCGCTGGCATTGGAGCCGGCCGTGCTCGTCGCCGACGAGCCGACCACCGCGCTCGACGTCACCACACAGGCGCAGATCCTCAAGCTGATCCGCAACCTGCAGGCCAGCCACAACATGGCGGTGATGTTCATCACCCATGATTTCGGCGTCGTCGCCGATATCGCCGATCAGGTCGTGGTACTGCGCCATGGCAAGGTCGTGGAAGAGGGCACGGCCGAAGCGGTGCTTAACCATCCGCAGCACGACTACACCAAAGCCCTGCTCGCGGCAGTGCCCTCATTCGATCCGCCGCCGCGCGTCACGCGCGAAGACGTGCCGAAGGCGATCGAGGTGATCGGCCTCGACAAGACCTATGTGACGCCCACCGGCTGGTTCCGTCCGAAGCGCGAGACCCGTGCGGCGCATGCGGTGAACTTCGCCATTCACCAGGGCGAGACGCTCGGCCTCGTCGGCGAGTCCGGCTCGGGCAAGTCCTCGGTCGCACGCCTGGTGATGCGGCTGATCGAGGCCGATCGCGGCACGGTGCGGATCGGCGACGTCGATCTCACGGCGCTCGAGGGCCGTGCCCTGCGCGCGCAGCGCCATCGCATCCAGATGATCTTCCAGGATCCGTTCGCCTCGCTGAATCCGCGCCGCAAGGTCGGCCGCATCATCGCCGACGGCATGGTCGCGCGCGGCGCGCCGCTCGATGCCGCGCTGAAACGAGCGCAGGAGCTGTTAGGTCTCGTCGGGCTCGATGCCGGCGCCATCGCGCGCTATCCGCACGAATTCTCCGGAGGCCAGCGCCAGCGCATCGGCATCGCGCGCGCGCTCGCGCTCGATCCGGAGATCATCGTTGCCGACGAGGCGGTATCGGCGCTCGACGTCTCCGTGCAGGCGCAGGTGCTGCGTCTCCTGGAGGATCTGAAGTCCCGGCTCGGCCTGTCGATGCTGTTCATCACCCACGATCTGCGCGTCGCCGCGCAGATCTGCGACCGGATCGCAGTGATGCAGAAGGGCGAGATCGTCGAGCTGAAACCGACGGCGGCGCTGTTCGCCAATCCGGAGCATTCCTATACGCGCGAGCTGCTCGCGGCCGTTCCGGGGCGCAAGCCTCGATGACGTGATCGCGCGCCCCGAATGAGTTGCAACATAATTGGCACAATCTCGTTATACGATCGACTGACTCGAGGACGCGGCTCCGGGCCGTCTGCAAAGCCGGCTCCGAGCAGCATGCTCACGAGGACGGCGATCCGTCGAGGACGTCATTGAGCCGTGACCGTCCCGTGCCAGTCATCCCAGGATGTCTTGCCGACATTCACGATCCAGCAAGGAAATTCATCATGTCAGAGCGCAGGCCTACGGCCGCCGTGCTTGAAGCCCACAAGGCCTTCAAGCCGGCCGCGGCGACGACCAGTGACTATGAGAAAGCGCAGGACGCGTTCAACCAGAACAGAGAGCGGCTCAAGGCCGAGCGCCTTGCGCGCGAAGCGGCTGTTCGCGACAGCAAACAAAAGCCGGCCTGACAGCCGGCTTCGTTCGCGCCGATGTCGGCCGGTCAGCCGGCCTCTTGCTTAGCTGCGAGGTGTCGCGGATGCGAGATGGCCTGGCGGGCGCTCGCGCGCTGACGTGGTGGAGGGCAGTGCGCCCGGCCGTGCCGCAGGTACCTTCTTCACGGGCGCCGGCAGCAACCCTTCACGGATCGCCTGCTTGCGTGCGACCTTGCGCTGGCGCCGGATCGCGTCGGATTTCTCGCGTGTCTTGCGCTCGGACGGCTTCTCATAGGAGCGCCGGCGCTTCATCTCGCGGAACACACCCTCGCGCTGCATCTTGCGCTTCAGAATGCGCAATGCCTTCTCGACGTCGTTGTCACGAACAAGAACCTGCAAAAGCGTCCTCCTTGTCTTCATCTCGCGATGACATTGTTAGATGACATTGTTAGCTGAGTGGTATGCCGAAGTGAGCTCGGCCGGCGCGGCGCACATCGAGGCGTCACGTTGAACAGGCCGTTAGACAAGCGGCGTTAGAATGAGTTGGGCCCGTCGTACCGAGACATCGTCATCCCCTTCCGAGAAGGCGGGAGCACGAGGTGTCTCTCAGCCATCGATGGCCAAGCCGTTACCGATGGTACCGAGAAACATAAGCGCGAAGGGTCGAGATTGCCAGCGCATTGGGTCAGCGGCGTCAGCTCTGCAAACTATATTTGCCACGCGCCCTTGTAATCCCCAGGAAAGGGTCTACCTTGAGATTGTTCGATTAGCCGCTGTGCCTTTCTGAATGTGCCCGCGGGCTATTTCCAAAGTCATCGCTCAGTTGAATGATGATGTCGTGCGGTGTTCGCGCGACGAATATGCTTGGAGATAGACATGCAGGGTACCGTAAAGTGGTTCAACGGCCAGAAGGGCTTTGGTTTCATTCAGCCGCAGGACGGCGGGAACGACGTGTTCGTTCACATCAGCGCCGTTGAGCGTGCTGGTCTGTCCGGTCTGGCCGAAGGCCAGAAGCTCAATTACGACGTCAAGACCGACAAGATGCGCGGTAAGACCAGCGCGGAAAATCTCTCGCTGATCTGATCGCGTCGATCCATCGATCTCTTGCCATTTCACGGATGTACTGAAATGGCCGGTTTGCCCGCTCGATCTCCAGGATTGAGCGGGCTGTTCGCGTTTCGTGACGACGATTGGCAGCTCTTGAGAAGGAATCGGTCGATGGCAACGAAGCGAGCAGTGGCGCCGTCGGCTGAAAGCATCGCGCGTGCGGAGCGCAAGCAGCTCGCCGCCGAGGACGGTGCCAAGGCGATGGCCGAGTGGGATCGGCGTGCAACCGCGGTCCGCAGCAACATGGAACGGCTGCGCGCGCTCAGGCTGGCCAAGGAGGCGCAGGACGCGACGGCTGGCGGCGATGCCGCCTCCGCGTCGAGCGCAAAGCGGCGCAAGAAGGTCGCTCGATAGTTCGAACCACGAGCGGCGATGTTCGTTTGCTTCTGAAGCCAGCGTTTCGCGTACAGGTTCCACCTTCCTGCCGAGGAGGCTGACGTGGCCAAATCCGTCGCGACCAACGTTCGTATTTCGAGGGAAGATGCCGAGGGAGGGCAGATGATCGCCTTTGCGCTCGCGATCGGCTCGACGCGGCAGGTGTGTCAGCTCGAAACCAGCTTCTGCACCCGCAATCAGGCGCTGGCCTATCTGCAGCGACATCGCACCGCGTTCGAGCAGCGCGCGCGCGAGCTGTTCGCGCGCGGGGAGGTCACGGACGGCGTCATTCATCTGAAAATGATCTGATGCCGGTCGTGGGCCCAGTCCTCGATCGGTGGCGAGCCGGCGCCGTGCGCACCGTTCAATGTGCCAGGGCTCCGGAAGCGATCGTCTAGTCCGTCTTCTGCTTAACCGGCAGCGGCACGCGCTCATACGTCGCCGGGAGGTTCACCGGCCGGTAGTCCTTCGACTCCGCGATGCGCATCAGCACGCTCTCATGGATGAATGCGCCGTCGGGAATGAAGCGCGGCTCGCAATCGGGGATGTAGAAGCCGAAATGGACCTTGCGCTCGGGCCATTCCTTGTACTTCGCCCGCTTCGGCAGATATTCGAGCAGCCGCCAGGCCGGCGTCATCGAATTGTGCAGCGGGCCGCGGATGCTCGGCTCCACATAAGAGAACGGGCTGTTCTTGCGCTGAACGCCCCAGGCGAGCTGATTGACGGTGCGTGGATTGACCGCGAGTCCGGCCTCGACCGCCTCGTCGATCATCCAGAGCAGCGGATATTTCGAGGCTGCTGATTGCGCCTCCGGATAGCCGCCGCCGACGTCGCAATGCACGCCTGCGAACCACACCTGCTTGGCGTCCTGCGGGCTCGCCTTGGCCTTGTTGAAGCGGTTCGGCGTGAAGGTCTGGGGCATCTCCCAAGGCTTCAGCCGGAACATGCAGCGCCGCTCGTCCATTGCTGCGGCCTGACGAAAGATCTTCACGCTGGGATTGCTGATCGTGAACGCCAGCTCCTCGAGGCTCGGCAGCGCGAACAGCCGGTCGGTGCGCGGCACGATCACGCTGGCCACCGTATCCCACACGCCGACGAAGTGAATGGTCGGCCAGCGCGTCGAGGTGATGCGCGCGAACTGTGCGGCCTGGTCGTCGCGGCTCTCCGGGATCGGACCTTCTTCCTCCGTGCTCTCGACCTCCTTGGTGACGCCGCGTCCGGCCTGCGGATTGTCGGATGAGTACTTCTTGTAGGCGATCACGCCGGAGCCGGCCAGATTGAGCTGATCGGGCGAGATCAGTCCAACCTTGTGAATCAGGCCGGCCAGTACGCGCACCGTGTAGGCGCCGCGCGAGAAGCCGAACAGGAATATACGGTCGCCGTCCTCATAATGTGTCGCCAGGAAGCAGTAGGCGTTGATGACGTTGTCATCAAGCCCGTAGCCGGTGGCGAGACCGAGCACCATGTTGAAATTGGTCTTGAAGCGATGCCAGCTGTCGGGCTGCGTCAGGGTGCCGACGCCGGGATCGTAGAACACGGCCTGGTGCGGCGTCGTCTTGTCGGTCTTGCGCAGGCAGCGATAGAGCTTGAGGACGTTCGAAATGTTCTCGCTGATCTCGTTGCCGGTGCCGTCGCAGCAGATGACAATATTCTTCATGACAAAGGAATGTCCGCGATAATGCTACCGCAGCGAGTGTAGAGCATCCCGCTGCCGTTGGGGAGGTCGATGGCCATGACACTTCGTCTGGGGCGCGCCGGTCACCCGCGCGGGTGACATCGCCATCATCGATCATCGATGGCCATTGTGCGAACGCGATGGCACGAAAACGCGCTCGCTTGTTCGTTTCGCGGCCTCCGCGCGGGCGGGTCTGGCGCCGTCATCTCGCAAACGAAAACGGCCGGATCTGGCGACCCGGCCGTTCTCTCAATTCATTTGGACCTCGCGCGCGATGCGGCGGGTCCTGGCGATGTGGTCCTGAAGCTCAGCTCGCCTTGGCGACCGGAGCGGCCTCGGCGGCCTTCTTCTCGATGGCGCGCTTCAGCTCGAGGGCGCGCGGCGACAGCGCCGCGGCGTTGGCCTTCAGCAGGTAGGCATCGAGGCCGCCATTGTGGTCGACGCTCTTGATCGCGTTGGTCGAGACGCGCAGGCGCACGTTGCGGCCGAGCACATCCGAGATGAAGGTGACGTTGCACAGGTTCGGCAGGAAGCGCCGCTTGGTCTTGATGTTCGAGTGGCTGACCTTGTGGCCAACCTGGGGGCCCTTGGCCGTCAGTTCACAGCGCCGCGACATGGCAATAAATCCTCTCTCATCCCCGCACCCTTCGTCCGCTCGTATCGGCGGGCCGCGGGGGTCCAAAACTCGTCCAGCTCGTCTCTGGGAGATGCGGTCCTATAGGGGGGACGGGGCTTTTCGTCAAGGTTTTGAAGGCCACGGCAATCGGCTGGCGTCGGGGCTTGCCGGAACCTGCGTCGGGACGCATGCCGCCGCGAGCAGGTCTGCGGCGTCCGGCCGCAATTACCGCCGATCAGAAAAGCGGACGTATAATCAAGGGTATAGCGTACAGTTTAGACCATATAAAGGGCGCATTCCGGCGTGATGGATAGGCATCCCGCGAACCATCCCAGCGCCAGAACGGCGGGCTCCTGGCGCGGTGCCGGAAAAAGAGTGCGCGGTTCCGGCAAGTCAGAGGACGATCGTTCCAGGGCCGTTCGGGCGCAAAGCGCTGGACAAACCGCCATTGTCGGCCGGTTCGCGTTGTTCGAAGGCGTTTTTGGCTTAAGTAGCAAGGACGGCGCGTCGGATCAGTCCGGCGCTCAGGCAGGCGGATCGGCAGGATCATCCCTCACGTGACCATCATCTCGGCTCCCTCATTCCTCTCGCGCCGCCTGATCGCGGCCGGTTCCGCCCTTTGTTTGTTGCTGCTGGCGCAGAGCGCGCAGGCGCAGGCCCGGCTGGACGCGCAATATGAGGCGTCGCTGGCCGGTATTCCCGTGGGCAAGGGCACCTGGGCGATCGAGATCGGCGACGACCAATACGGCGCGTCCGCGCAAGGCGGCACCGCGGGACTGCTGAAGAGCTTCTCGCAGGGCTCCGGCACGGGCTCGGTGCAGGGGCGCGTCGTCAACGGCGCGCTGGTCGCTCAGAGCTACCAGGCCTCGACCACCACGGGAAAGAAATCCGAGCAGATCCGCATCAACCTGCAGAACGGCACGGTGAAGGATTTCGCCATCGAGCCGACCCCGCCGGTCGATGCCGACCGCATTCCGGTGACGGACGCGCACAAGCGCGGCGTGCTCGATCCGATGACGGCCTCGCTGGTGCGGGTGCCAGGCAATGGCGAGCTGCTGTCGCCGGACTCCTGCCGTGGCGCCGCGCCGATCTTCGATGGCCGGATGCGCTACGAGCTCAAGCTCGACTACAAGCGCATGGAGAACGTCAAGGCCGAGAAAGGCTATCGCGGCCCGGCGCTGGTCTGCGCGATCTACTTCACGCCGGTCGCCGGCTACATCCCGGACCGGCCGGTGATCAAATATCTCGCCCAGGCGCGCAACATGGAAGTCTTCTTCGTGCCGCTCGCAGGCACGCGCGTGCTGGTGCCGTTCAGGGTGGTCATCCCGACGTCGTTCGGCACCGCGATGCTGGAGGCGACGACGTTCATGACCCAGGCGACACCGCATGTCGCCAAGACGCAGTAGCGCGACGGACCACTATTTTTTCCCGCATGTTCGCTGCGCGTCGCTCCGGAAAGCCCTCAGAGGCTGAATCCGGATTCGGGCGTGATGGCGTGACCGCGCGGCATCGGCTTGATCATGTTGCTTGAATCGTCCCGATACCTCGAAAGGCACGTGACGCGGTCGCCGTGAGAGCGGTTCAAGATCGCGCATCAGGATGCCGCTTCGTCATATCAGCGAATCCGTTTGACTCTTGCCGCGATCTGATTCGACTCAAGGCGGGCGCCAACGCGCTCTGGTTCCCTCGCAAAAGCGTTGCTTGTCGAGCCCCTGAAAACTTGATCTAGTGCCGATGAGATCGCAGAGCGCGAGATGTTGCGGTGAACGAAGCCGGAAAGACGTGGGAGTCAGCGATTCCTTCGTGATTCGTTCTCAAGGCGTTCCGAAGCTTAAGCTGCGTCCCTATATGCGTCACGATGTGAGACAGGGTGAGGAGCGCAGCTGCTCAAATAACGACGACAAATCCAGCATCCATCGCGCCTGACCCGCGCGCCTGCAACGCCGGCTTCGAGACCCAAATTTAACGAATGGCTTTTCCGTCTTCTTCGGCTGCCTCGCCTTTCGAGCGCATGTCCGACCGTGCATCCGACCGTGCTCCTGGAAGCGGCGTCACCGCCGTGCTCGGTCCGACCAATACCGGCAAGACTCATCTTGCGATCGAGCGCATGCTTGCGCACTCCTCCGGCATCATCGGACTGCCGCTGCGCCTGCTCGCGCGCGAGGTCTACAACAAGATCGCCGATCGGGTCGGCAGCGAAGCCGTCGCGCTGATCACCGGCGAGGAGAAG
Organism: Bradyrhizobium sp. SRS-191; assembly: GCF_024586915.1. Classification (GTDB taxonomy): domain Bacteria; phylum Pseudomonadota; class Alphaproteobacteria; order Rhizobiales; family Xanthobacteraceae; genus Bradyrhizobium. The sequence continues at coordinate 122,541 of NZ_JANBVS010000009.1, read as the reverse complement.
ATCAAGCCGAAAAATCCGCGCTATTGGGTCTCGACCGTCGAGGCGATGCCGCGGGATCTCGACGTGTCTTTTCTCGCCGTCGACGAAATCCAGATCGCGTCCGATCTCGAGCGCGGCCACGTCTTCACCGATCGCATCCTCAACCGGCGCGGCCGCGACGAGACGCTGCTGCTCGGGGCTGCGACGATGCGCCCGATCATCGAGCGGCTGTTGCCGGGCGCCTCGATGGTGACGCGGCCGAGGCTGTCGCAGCTGGAATTCGCCGGCGATCGCAAGATCACGCGGCAGCCGCGCCGGACCGCGATCGTCGCCTTCTCAGCTGACGAAGTCTATGCCATCGCGGAGCTGATCCGCCGCCAGCATGGCGGCGCGGCCGTCGTGCTCGGCTCGCTGTCGCCTCGCACCCGGAATGCGCAGGTGGCGATGTTCCAGAACGGCGACGTCGATTATCTCGTCGCCACCGACGCCGTCGGCATGGGCCTCAATCTCGACGTCGATCACGTCGCCTTTGCCTCCGACCGGAAGTATGACGGCTATCAGTTCCGCCGCCTGACGCCGTCGGAGTTTGCCCAGATCGCGGGCCGTGCCGGGCGCGCAACGCGTAATGGGACGTTCGGTACCACCGGACGTTGTGCGCCGTTCGAGCCCGAGCTGGTGAATGCGCTCCAGAACCACACTTTCGATACCGTGAAGGTGCTGCAATGGCGCAATTCGAAGCTCGATTTCGCCTCGCTCGGCGCGCTGCAGGTGTCGCTGGCGCTGGCACCCGGCCATGAGGCGCTGACGCGGGCGCCGATCGCCGAGGATCTGCGCGTGCTCGATCACGCCGCGCGCGACGCCGAGGTGCGCGACATGGCGCATGGCGCCGCCGCTGTCGAACGTCTATGGGAAACCTGCCAGATTCCCGATTATCGGCGGCTGGCGCCGGCCGCGCATGCGGAGCTGGTCACCACGGTGTTCGGCTTCCTGATGCAGAAGGGCAGGATTCCGGATGCCTGGTACGCTGCGCAGGTCGACCAGGCCGACCGCGTCGACGGCGACATCGACACGCTGTCGGGGCGGATTGCACAAATTCGCACCTGGACCTTTGTCGCCAATCGGCCAGATTGGCTTGTTGATCCCGACTATTGGCAGGGAATTACCCGCGAACTCGAAAATAAATTGTCAGACGCCCTTCATGAACGGCTCACGGAGCGTTTCGTTGATCGTCGTACCAGTGTATTGATGCGGCGCCTGCGGGAGAACAGTGTTTTGAATACGGAAATCGGCAAGACCGGCGAAGTGATCGTTGAAGGGCACGCGATCGGCCGCCTGGATGGATTCACCTTCGCCCCCGACGCCGCCGAAGCCGGCTCCGAGGCCAAGGCCTTGCAGGCTGCTGCCCAGAAGGCGCTGGCCGGCGAGATCGAGGCGCGTGCCGAGAAGCTGTCGAATGCGCCGGACGAGCACATCGTGCTCACTGCCGACGGCACCATGCGCTGGACCGGCGACGCCGTCGCCAAGCTGGTCGCGGCCGATGACGCCCTGCATCCGCGACTGCGCATCATTGCCGACGAGCGGCTGACGGGTGCGGCCCGCGACAAGGTGCAGGCCCGGCTGGATCTGTGGCTGAAGACTCATATCGAGAAGCTGCTCGGCCCGCTGTTCGAACTGTCCAAGGCCGAGGACATTACCGGCATCGCACGTGGCATCGCCTTCCAGCTGGTTGAGGCGCTCGGCGTGATCGAACGCGCCAAGATCGCGGGCGAGATGAAGGATCTCGATCAGCCGTCGCGCGCCACCTTGCGCAAATACGGCGTGCGGTTCGGCGCCTATCACATCTACGTCCCGGCGCTGCTCAAGCCGGCCGCGCGCGCGCTCGCTGCGCTGCTGTGGGCCGAGAAGCAGGGCAATATCGACATGTCCGCGCTGACCGGCGCGCAGCATCTGGCGAGCTCCGGGCGCACCTCGTTCCCGGCCGACAAGGCGCTGCCGCGTGATGCCTACCGCGTGCTCGGCTACAAGCAGGCGGGTGAGCGCGCCGTGCGCGTCGACATCCTGGAGCGCCTCGCCGACCTGATTCGCCCCGCTCTGGCGTGGCGCGAGAACACGCAGGGCGAAAAGCCGGCCGGAGCGTTCGATGGCCGCGGCTTCGTCGTAACCCAGGCGATGACCTCGCTCACCGGCTCGGCCGGCGAGGATTTCGCCTCGATCCTGCGCGCGCTCGGCTATCGCATGGAGAAGCGGCCGCCGCTGCCGCCCAAACCGGTGGAGGCGCCGGTGGAGAAGCCGGCCGAGGCCGCTGCCGAAGCGGCGCCGACGGAGGCCGTGGATGCCGGCGCGAGTGAGCCGGTGCCGACCGTGGCTGAAGCGGCTGTTGCGCCGGTCACCGAGCAGGTGATGCCGGCTCCGGAGGTCGCGGCCGAGCCTTCTGTCGCGCCCGCGCCCGTCTCGGCGATGTCGTCACTCCCCACCGTTGATTTCGTCACCGCGACTCCCTCCGAGGAGGCGCCCGCGGCTGAGGCTGTTGCGGTCGAGACCGAAGCTGTGGCCGAGACCACGGCCGAAGCGTTCCCCGAAGCCGTCGCGCTGGAGGCACCGCAGCCCGAAGCCGCGCCGGCTGACGTGGCGGAGCCTGCCGCCTCGGCCGAGGCCGCGCCGGCTGCCGAGCCCGTGCTGGTCGAGGTCTGGCGTCCCGGCGGACGCTCGGAAGAGCGTCGTCCGCGCCACGAGCATCATCAGCGCAACCGGCATCACCGTCCGCAGCACGATCGCGGCCAGGCTGCCGCTGGCGGCGAGCAGGCTGCGGCGGGTGCCGCGCCGGCCGAAGGCGAGGCGCGGGGAGATCGCCATCATCGCGGTCATGGCCGTCGCGACCGGGTCAAGGAGTTCGGCAAGGACTTCCGCAAGGGCCCGCCACAGGCCGGCGGCGAGGCTGCCGCTGCGCCGGCGCGCGAGGATCGCGGGCCGCGCCGCGACCAGGATGCCAAAGGACGCGATCAGAACCGCGACCGCAACAAGGGCGGCAAGTTCGGCGGCGATCGCGAGGGACGCGGCGGTCGCGACTTCGGCAAGGGCGGTCGCGACAAGCGCGACAGCGGCCCGGCGCTGCGCCCCTACGCCTCGAGCGGCGGCGGTGGTCGCGATCGCGACCGGCCGGCCGATCCGAATTCGCCGTTCGCCAAGCTGGCTGCGCTCAAGGAGCAGCTCGCGGCGAACAACCGCAAGGATTGATCCGCGCGCGCTGCGCCGGGCCTGAGAGGACAACGCCGACGTCCGACGTTCCTTCAGAGCGCCAGCGCCTCGACAAATGGCTGTGGCATGCGCGGGTGGTGAAAGCCCGCAGCAGCGCCGCGGCGCTGGTGTCCTCGGGGCATGTGCGCATCAACGGCGTCCGCGAGACCTCGCCTGGCCATGGCGTGAAGATCGGCGATGTGCTGACCATCGCGCTCGACCGCAATGTGCGCGTGCTCAGGGTGACCGGCTTCGCCGAGCGCCGCGGCGATGCGACCTCGGTCCGCGGGCTCTATGATGACGTTGAGGCTGGCGGGCGATCGTGACCGGCTGTGCCGAAGCCGTTTGCGATTCAGTTCTTCGCCGCGCTTCACTTGCGGCACATCACGTCCTGCGCTAGTGCAGGCCTGCCGATTTGTTGATCCGTTCCGGAGCGCTGGATGACTTACGTCGTCACCGAAAACTGCATCAAGTGCAAATATACCGACTGCGTTGAAGTCTGCCCGGTAGACTGCTTCTACGAGGGCGACAACATGCTCGTCATTCATCCGGACGAATGCATCGATTGTGGCGTGTGCGAACCCGAATGCCCGGCCGACGCGATCAAGCCGGACACCGAGCCGGGGCTGGAGAAGTGGCTCGGCGTCAACGCCGAATACGCCAAGTCATGGCCGAACATCACCCAGAAGAAGGATCCGCCGGCCGATGCCAAGGAGCACGACGGCGAGGCTGGGAAATTCGAGAAATATTTTTCGTCGAAGGCCGGCGCCGGAGACTGAGGGATGGCCATCCGACCGGCGCTGAAGCAGCGCCGGCGGCTTGACGCAAAATCGCCTGCCGATCGAAATCGCGACGCGGAAACAACGGGCTAGGACAGATGTTGCGGTGCAGTGAGAAGCGCCGCACAAGTGTTCGATTCTGGCACGCTTCACTTAACCCTAACTTCGCGGATCCGTCACAATACCGCCCCTGAGGCCTCTAAATCATTGATTTTTGCGGGAAATGTGCTATATATGGCACATTCTCAGAGCCGAACCCGGCCATGCGTATACTTTTGTGGCCGCCCTTTTAGGTTCCCGCAACATCAAACAGGGGCGTGGCAGTTCCGCGCGCAGGCTGTGTCACAGAAAACGCGTAAAAAGAGTGCTTCCAAGAGTACAAAAAAAGCCGCCGCGGCCAGCCGCAGCGTTTCCAAGGGCCGTGCCCGGGCTCCTGTAAAGGAGATTCGGGCTGCCGCAAAGGCCTCGGCTGCCAAGTCCACCAAGAACAAAAGAAGCGCAATGCCTGAAAAGACTGCCAAGACTGCCGCGAAAGCATCCGCCGCGAAAACCACTCTTGAAAAGGACTCTGTTGCCAAGGCCGCTCCGGCCAAGGCTGCCGCTGCGCCCAAGGCCACCAAGACGGCCGTTCCTGCTGCTGCCCCTGTTGCCGCCAAGCCCCCCGTTGCCGCCAAGCCGGCTGCCCCCGCTGCGGCCGCGCCGCGCGTCGAGGAGAAGAAATTGCCGACCCAGCGCCAGGGCTTCAAGACCAATGAATTCGTCGTCTACCCCGCTCACGGCGTCGGCCAGATCCTGGCCATCGAGGAGCAGGAGATCGCGGGCGCCAAGCTCGAACTGTTCGTCATCAACTTCATCAAGGACAAGATGACGCTGCGCGTGCCGACCGCCAAGGTCGCCAATGTCGGCATGCGCAAGCTGTCCGAGCCGGCGCTGGTCAAGAAGGCGCTGGAGACCCTGAAGGGCCGCGCTCGCGTCAAGCGTACGATGTGGTCGCGCCGCGCCCAGGAGTACGAAGCGAAGATCAATTCGGGCGACATCGTCGCGATCGCCGAGGTCGTGCGCGATCTCTACCGCTCGGAGTCGCAGCCGGAGCAGTCCTACAGCGAACGCCAGCTGTACGAAGCCGCGCTCGACCGTCTGTCGCGCGAGATCGCGGTCGTGCAGCACTCGACCGAGACCGAGGCCGTCAAGGAGATCGAGACGCAGCTCGCCAAGAGCCCGCGCCGCGGCGCCAAGACCGAAGCCGACGCGGTCGCCGAGGGCGATGCCGACGCGGAGGGTGACGACATCGACGGCGACGACACCGCCGTGGCTGATGAGGCTGCCTGATCGACCGTTACAGCGTTTTCGAATTAGTCACTTACGAAAGCCCGGCCGCAAGGTCGGGCTTTTTGTTGCAAGGCCCTGAGGTCATGCCGGCTAATCTGCATTCCATCCAGCCGCTGCGTCGGCTCTGCCGGTTCGCCAGCCTCCTTGCTTATGCGGGCGCCTTCTCGATCTATCATCATGCGCAGCCGATCGCGGCGCAGGCCTACGACGATCTTTGTGCGGGGCAGGGTATCTCTTTCGGCCAGCCGACGCCTCTCAGCGAGCTCTGCGTAGCGCTGCTCGTCGCCGCCGTTCCGGTGGCGCTGGTCCGCAGCACCGTAAGTGTCGTGTTGGCCCTGGCCCTTGCACTGCTCGCCTTGCTGGCAGCCATGTCGTTGCTCGCCACCGCCGGCCACCCCCCATATGAATGCTTCACCCAGGCCGGAACCTATGAAGACCATGTTTCCGGGCTCGGTGACTTCGAACTTGCGTCGGCCCTCCTTGTCCTGCTCTCGTATCTCCTGCTTGCGGTCGATCTGCTGATCTGGATCCGAAGGAGATTGATCGCGCGCGGCACCGGCGCGGCCGCCAGATCCGGACTTTCACCTTCTCCCCCGCAGGTCTGATCGCGAACTTGAATGCGGACGTCGCGGCCGTTCATGACGAAGCCGCACTCGAGGCCTCGATACATGTCGGATGCGCTGGCCAGACTGATCTCCGTGAATGTCTTCCGCGACGGTGGCTCCTACGAAGCACGTTTCGCGACGGACGACGGTCGGCTGATCGCGCTATGGCTGCAGCGCTCGGCCATGCCCGATGCCGCCGGACTGCATCACCGTGAGCTTTTCCTCTACGAGGAAGGATCGGCAGTCCCGGATCCGCGACTTCTGATCACGGGCAGCTCCGAGGAGCAGGACCTGCTCCAGCGCCTCACCGAGGTCATCGCCCGGCCTCGCCAGGATTGCGATCCCGGCGAGCTGGAGCGTCTCGGGCGGATGATCGCTTGCATTGAGCGCCGGGAGCCTCTGTTCCCAGGGATGCAGCCTGCACGGCAACCGCCGCCCGGCTGGCCGGACTGAGCTCCATACGGGGAGGGGCGATATCAGCCCTCGGGCTTGGCCTGCATCTCCTGGACCTTGATCGGGCGGAGCAGCAGCTGGTTCAGTTCGGGAATGCGCGATGCGGGGAGGCGATGTGGCCCTGCCTCCGTGCCCCAGAGCTGGAACGCGCGCCAATCGACGCTGAAGACCGCCAGCGCCTCCGCATCGGCCCGTTCGAGCCGGGACATCTGCTCGTCGAGCGGTCGCTCAGGATCATAGTCGTCGAGAACGAGCTCCGGCTCGGCGATCGGAGGCAGCGCCCGGTATCCCGCTTGCTTGATCCAGGACAGCCCCTCATCCGTGACGGCACAGCAGTGCGGCATGCCGCCGAAGCCGCCGCCACGCAGTCCTCGCTCGATCCACCAGTTGTTCTGCCAGTCCTCATAGCCGAACAGCATGCCTTCCAGCCGTTCGAAATGTTCGTTCCAGCGGCCGGCCCGCCAGATCATCTTCATCGCGGGAATGCGCCACTCCTCCCCGATGGCGGCGAAGTAGACGTGCCTCGTGCCCTGGTGGCCGCCCGCCTCGATCTGCCCATCGCCGAACGCCTCGAGCTCGACCTCCTTGTGCAGCCGGCCTGCCGCGACCCAGCGGTCGAACCGCTCCTCGCCTTCAAAGCTCATGGGCGGATAAGCCTCGACGAATCGCGCCAGCTTCTTGCGGCCGTCGAGCAGCAGTGGCAGCTCGTAGCCGGTGTGGATCAGATAGGGAGCTTCCTGGATCGATTGGATGCGATCGACGATGAACTCGCGATCGGGGAAGTCGAGGGCAGCCCAGTCGAGGATGATCCCGAACGCCTCGCAGAGCTTCAGTGCCTCGGCATCCTCGAGATGGAAGATCTTCTGATCCAGCTCGGTCTCGTCGGTTGCGCCGAGCAGGACGCGCAGCTGATCAAGATCTGTGACCGCGAACCGGGCCTGCAGCACCGGGCACCATTGCTCACGATCGAACAAAGACAGCAGGAACAGGTGAGACGTCGGGCAGGGCACGGCCATGGCCGCGATATTGGCAGACAGCCGTTTTGCCGCCAATCGATTGCCGCGGCACCTGACGTCGTTTCGCCTTTGAAGTTAAGGCCTATGATTCGGGCCCTGTCATGGAGAGTGAGTTTCCTGCTGTCGGACGGCAACCGACGCGGTTACCGAGGGTCATGGCTCGCTTCCGACCTCTCGGCTGTCGTCCCGGCGAACGCCGGGACCCATAAACACAGGGCATTGTGGTTTGTCACGGCTGCCGCTCCAGCGTGCTCAGCAATGGAAACCGTGGCTATGGGTCCCGGCTCGAGGCCGGGACGACACCATCTTTGAGGTGGGGTCTACGCCATGCATCTCGTTGTCGGACGCGGCGCCTGATCGCGAGCGCTCCGAGGAGCCTCACTCCACCACGATCTTCACCCGGTCGCGCACCTTGACCTGGGCGCGGGCGTCGAGGCCGTTGAGGACGCGGAAACGCTCGATCGGGCGGTCGACGCCGGTCATGCGGTGGGCAAGGGATTCGACGGTGTCGCCGGGCTGCACGGTGATCACCTTGATGCGCAGCGGCCGTGCCGACTGGATCTCTTCCAGGCTGAGACGGCGGAACGAGTTGACGGCCTCACGGGCGTTGCGCTCGCTCTCCGTGGTCTTCTGGCGCGAGGCGAAGATGAACCGGTAGACGTCGCTGCCGACCCGCAGGGCATAGACCTTGAACTGCCAGGGATCGCCGGTGGCGGTGGTCGAGGCCGCCGGGAAGCCGTTGATCGTCAGCTCCTCGGTCGCCGACTTGTCGACATTCTCCATCCAGCCGGAATTGAGATAGTCGCCGAGCGTCTGCTGCGCCGGCACGCGCACCACGTCGAACCGCATCGCCTGGGCGCCGCCCTCGCGCACGCCGATCACGGCCTGGGCGGTGTTGTCGAGCGTGAAGTTTTCAGGCGCCTGGAAGGTGAAGCCAAGCTTCGGATGCAGGAAGCGCCGGCCGCGCACGAAGCCCTCGCTCGGGTCCTCGCCGTAGACGATGTTGTCGACCGCGGCGAGATAGGTCTCGCGATCGTGCTCCTTGGAGTCAGCAGAAACATATTGCTTGGCGATCGCGGCTGCGTTCTGCACCCGCTCCGGCGTCGCCGGATGCGACGACAGGAAGTCCTGTGCGCGCGGGTCGATCGCGACCTTGCCGGCCTTCAGCTCGGCATTGCGCTCCATCGAGGACAGGAAACGCGCCGCGCCGTAGGGGTCGAACTTGGCCTTGGCCGAGATCCCGACGCCGATGCCGTCGGCTTCGAACTCCTGGGTGCGCGAAAAGCTCGCCATCGTCAGCTTGGTCTTGGCCAGCGCCAGCGCCGTCAGGTCCGGATCGTTGCCCATGTCGGAAACGACGCGGGTGACGACCGCCGCCTGCCGCGCCTGGTCCTCGCGAATCGCGGCATGCCGCGCCAGCACATGCGCCATCTCGTGGCTCAGCACCGAGGACAATTCCGAGGTGTCGTTGGCAAGTGCGATCAGGCCGCGGGTCACGTAGAGCTGGCCGGTCGGAAGCGCGAACGCGTTGACCGCACCGGAGTTCAGGATCGTGACCTTGTAGCCCTGATCCGGCCGATCGGACGCCGCAACGAGCCGGTCGACGATCTTGCTGATCAGCCCTTCGAGCTGGGGATCCTCATAGGCACCGCCATAGGTTGCGAGAATGCGTTCATGCTCGCGATCGCTGGCCGGCGTGGTTTGAACCATCGCGGGCTTCGGTCGCGGCGTCGGCATCGGCGCCGTGGCCTGCTGCAGCTTGCCCATGTCGCTGCAGCCGCCCAGCGCCAGTCCGACGCACAGCAAAGCTGGTGCGATCCGCGAACAGCAGCCCACCATCGTCATGCGCGCTCGAACAGACAAGTTCACGTCGCTACTCACGTACCTTCGCGGATCAGTTGCCGCTCAAAATCTCGATCTGGGTGATCTGGCTCAGTTCCAGTCTCGGGCCCTGATGCGCTTCGACCCAACCGCGCACCTGAACCCGCCGATTCGCAAGTGATTTTGTCTCGATGCCGGCACCTTCCAATACCGCCACCATACGCTTTGGAATAGTCACCGCGAAGCCCCGTGTCCAGCTACGAGCGAAGTTCAGATAAGTTGTTGTCCCCGTCTGTCGTACGGACAACACCTTCCCTTCGACAACCGTAAATAGCCCTACGCGAGCCAAAATATCGTCTGGACTTTCCGCGTTTTTTATGACGGTCGCAATCTTCCAGAGCCCGCGCTGCGCCGTGCGCGCCTCAGCCTCCGCCGTCCCGAGGCTGAGGGAGCAGTCGCGGTCCTGAACGTCGATCCCGCGCAGGGCGGCGCCCTGCCGCAGCAACTCGTTTTGGGCCGGCTGGTCGGCGCCGGCGATGAAGGCGAACGCGCGCTGCCGGCCGTAACGGTCGGGGGCATCATCGTCGCCGCGCAGCACGATGTCGCGGTCCCGCAACAGCGCGCCGAGCGCGTCCATCGCCGCCGCGCGCTGCTCCGGCGGCGGGACCTCGATGCCGGCGAGCCGGATCTCCCGGCCGTCGCTGAGGCGCACGCTGCGCGCATCGACGATGTCGCTGACATGCCCGTCGCCGAGCTCCGCAAACGCGCAAGGGGCGGCATGGCTCGGCGTCGCCGCGACGACCACAGTGGTCGACGCGGCGACGACCATCGTGGTCGACGCCGCGCCGACCGTTGCACTCAGCAATGCGCCGGCGAGCCTTCGTCTGCAGTCGATGATGCGTGCACGCCCCATGCTGCATCATCGCACGAAATTTACGTTCCACTGAGCGGAAAACAGCGGCATCCGACTGCTTTGTTAGGCGCTTGCCGCATGCCTGGGCGTGCGTCATGATGCGAACTATCAACGAGGCCGTTGCCATGTAGCGACGTGCCCGGCAGGGAGGACATCGATGAGCGGATCCATTCGCGGCGCGGCGTCACTGGTCATGCTGGCGTCGGCGCTGACGCTGTCAGCCGGCGTGGCGCATGCGCAGAGCAAGCCGCCGCTGAAGATCGGCGGCATCCTCGACATGTCGAGCCTCTACGCCGACATCACCGGCCCCGGCAGCGAGGCCGCAGCGAAGATGGCGGTGGAGGATTTCGGCGGCGAGGTGCTCGGGCGCAAGATCGAGGTGATCGCGGCCGATCATCTCAACAAGGCCGATCTCGCCGCAAACATCGCACGCGACATGCTCGACAACCAGGGCGTCGAGATGATCTGGGACGTCGCGGCCTCCGCCACGGCGCTGGCCGCCGGCGAGATCGCCAAGGCGCGCAACAAGATCATCATCTTCAACGGTCCGGGCTCGGTGCGTCTCTCCAACGAGGCCTGCGGCCCGTACACCGTGCACTACGTGTTCGACACCTTCGCGCAGGCCAATGTCACCGGGCTCGCGGCGGTGAAATCGGGGCTCGACAGCTGGTTCTTCCTCACCGCCGACTACGCATTCGGCCAGGACCTGGAGAAGGACACCAGCGCGGTCGTGGTGAAGTCCGGCGGCAAGGTGCTCGGCAGCGTGCGCCATCCGCTCAACACCTCCGACTTCTCCTCCTTCCTGCTGCAGGCCCAGGCGTCCAAAGCCAAGGTGATCGGGCTGGCCAATGCCGGCGGCGACACCATCAACGCGATCAAGCAGGCGGCCGAATTCGGCGTCGCCAAGGGCGGCCAGAAGCTGTCGCCGCTGCTCGCCTTCGTCTCCGACATCGACAGCGTCGGGCTGGACACCGCGCAGGGGCTGCTGGTGGCGGAAGCGTTCTACTGGGATCTCAACGACGACACCCGCGCCTTCACCAAGCGCTTCATGGAGCGCACCAAGCGCGTGCCGACCTCGGCGCAGGCCGGCGTGTACTCGTCGGTGACGCACTATCTCAAGGCAGTGAAGGCTGCGGGCACCACCGATCCGGACGCCGTCATGAAACTGATGCGGTCGACCCCGATCAACGACATGTTCGCCAAGGGCGGGCGCATCCGCGAGGACGGCCGCATGGTGCACGACATGTATCTGTTCGAGGTCAAGAAGCCGTCGGAATCCAAGGGCAAGTCCGACGACTACAAGCTGCTCGCGACCGTGCCCGGCAACGAGGCCTTCCAGTCCCTGGAGCTGTCGCGCTGCCCGCTGGTGAAGAAGTGACGGCCGAAAGAGCCGTTGCTGCTACATTCCATGCGGGCTCATCCACAACGTCCGTCGTTCCGGGGCAACGCGCAGCGTTGAACCCGGAACCTCGAGCTGAGTCCCTCATCCCGGGAGTCCGGGTTCGACGCCGCCGCGTCGCCCCGGAATGACGGGAGCATCATTCACAACGACATGGGAGCGCCGGCCATGACCACCAACACCACCGTCCTGCAGCACCTCGACTCCGGCCTGCTCACCATCACGATGAACCGCCCGGAGCGGCGCAACGCGCTCAACAGCGACTTGACCAAGGGCCTGGTCGAGGCGGCGCAGCGCGCGGCCAATGATCCGGAGGTACGCGCCGTGCTGCTGAAGGGCGCGGGCGGCACGTTCTGCGTCGGCGGCGACGTCAAGGCGATGGCGGAGGTCAAGACCGCGCCGTCGTTCGAGACCAAGGTGACCACGTTGCGCGAGCGCATGGAGGTGTCGCGGCTGCTGCACCAGATGCAGAAGCCCGTGGTGGCGCAGATCGACGGCGCCGCGGCCGGCGCAGGCCTCTCGATCGCGCTCGCCTGCGATCTCCGCGTTGCCGGCGAGTCCGCCAAGATCACGACGGCCTTTGCCAAGGTGGGATTGTCCGGTGATTTCGGCGGCACCTATTTCCTCACCCAGTTGCTCGGCAGCGCCAAGGCGCGCGAGCTCTATCTGACCTCGCCGATCCTGAGCGCGAAGGAGGCGCTGGCGCTGGGCATGGTGACGAGGGTGGTGCCCGATGCCGAAGTCGAGGCCGCCGCGCGCGAGCTGGCGATGTCGTTGGCGCAGGGCCCGAGCGTCACGCTCGGTTACATCAAGCGCAACATCAACAATGCCGAGACGATGACTCTGGAAGCCTGCTTCGACGCCGAGGCGATGCATCACTCGCGCTGCAGCGAGACCGAGGATCACAAGGAGGCGGCGAGAGCCTTTGTCGAGAAGCGCGCGCCGGTGTTTCAGGGGCGCTAGCTCCGTGCTCTCCGTCATTGCGAGCGCAGCGAAGCAATCCGGGGTGATCGCCTGAGCTCTGGATTGCTTCCGCCTTCGCCTTTTAGGCTACGGCGGACACGTCGCTGCGCTCGCAACGACGACGGTAAGGCCGATGGCTTGCGTCGCGAGGTGGGACTTCGAAGAGGATCGCCATGCCCTATCTCCACCTGCGCCAGATCTGCCTCGTCGCGCGCAGCCTCGAGCCCGTCGTCTCCGACATCGCGGCGATCATGGTGCTCGAGGTCTGCTACCGCGATCCGCATGTCGGCAAATACGGATTGGAGAATGCGCTGCTGCCGGTCGGGCCGATTCTACTCGAAGTGATCGCGCCGACCCGCGAAGGCACCGCGGCGGGACGCTTCCTCGACAAGTCGGCCGGCCGCGGCGGCTACATGGCGATCTTCTCCTGCGACGATCCCGACGGCCGCGCCGCCCGTGCCAATGCCATGGGCGTGCGCACCGCCAATGTGATCGATCATCCGCCCTATCACGGCGTCCAACTGCATCCGCGCGACTGCCGCGCGGCGTTCATCGAGTTCAATCACACCGACGGCAGCGACGACGTGCTCGGGCCGTATCCGCCGGCCGGGCCGGACTGGACGCGGGCAATCCGCGGCGACGTCACGAGTGCGCTGACCGAAATCGTGCTGCAGAGCCCCGATCCCGCATCGCTCGCAGCGCATTGGGGACGAATTCTGGATGTGGCGCCGTCGACTGACGGCAAAGGTGTTCGGCTGAATCTGCCGAACGCGGAGATACGCATCGAAGCCGGCGAGCGTGAGCTGATGAGCGGCTTGGCTTTTCGTGTGACGGATGTGGAGCGCGTCACGGACGCCGCTCGGGCGCACGGCTATGCCGTGTCGCGCGGCGGCTTCGAAATCGGGGGTGTGACGTTTACACCGGTCACGTGAGTTGTGAGTTCGTGTTGATTTCGTCGCTGTGGATTTGCGATGCCCGTCCGATGGACCGCTAGTGGGCTGCGTATGTGCCATGCCCCTCGCCCGGATTGCATCTTCGATGCAATCCGACCTCTCCCCGCAAAGGGCGGGGAGAGGTTGCAGCGCCCGCGCCGCGCAAGGTTGCCCCAATGATCGCCATATCGCTGCCAGCGCAAAGCGAGCCATAGCCGCGCGGCCGGTGCGCTCCCTCTCCCCGTCCTTACGGGGAGAGGGTTGGGGTGAGGGGCAGCCGCCCGGGAAGTGTGTGTCGTGAGACCGCGCAATCCGTTCACCGTCCCTTGAAGTTGGCGAAGCGGCGTTCTTCCGTGGCCTTCACGCCTTCCTTGAAATCCTCGGTCGCGCGCAGCCGTGTCTGCTCCGCGAGCTCATGCTCGGTGGCGGCCATGACGCGGTCGGCGAGGTTGGCGCGCATCGTGGCGCGGGTCGAGAGCAGGCCGAGCGGCGAGCATTCGGCGATCTCGGCGGCGAGCTTCATCGCGGCCGTGCGCACCTGGTCCTGCGGCACGCATTCATTGGCGAGGCCCATTTTGTAGGCCTCCTCGCCGGTGACGCGGCGGCTGGTGTAGAACATCAGCTCGGCGTTGTTCTTGCCGACCAGCTCCGGCAATGTCACCGTCAGTCCGAAGCCCGGATGGAAGCCGAGCTTGGTGAAGTTGGCCGAGAAGCGCGCCTCCGGGCAGGTGACGCGGAAATCGGCCGACACCGCAAGGCCCAGTCCGCCGCCGACGGCTGCGCCATGCACGGCGGCGACGACAGGCTTCTTGCAACGGAAGATCCGCACCGCCTGCATATAGAGATGGTTGATCGCCCCGAGGCTGTCGGCGGGATCGCCTTTGGCCTCGGCCGCGTCCTGCGCCTGGCGTGCGGGATCGGTGAAGTTTGCGCCCGCGCAGAACGCCTTGCCCTGCGCAGCGAGCACGGACGCGCGAATCTCGATGTCGCGATCGAATCCTTCCAGCGCATCCGCGATCTGGTTGATCAGCGAAATATCGAAGAAGTTGAGCGGCGGCCGCCGGATCTCGATCAGGCCGATATGGCCATGAATCTCGACGCCGATGTCAGGGAACGCTGTGCCCATGATTGTTATCTCCAATGAACGGGAAACCTTCGGCTGGCTCGATGCACCCTCTCCCCTTGTGGGAGAGGGTGCCGAGCGAAGCGAGGCGGGTGAGGGGTCTCTCTCCGCGAGCACGGCTGGCGGAGAGAGACCCCTCACCCGTCTCGCGTTCGCTTCGCTCACGCGATCCACCCTCTCCCACAAGGGGAGAGGGTGCACCGAGCGAGCAGCGTTAGCATTCAATCACCGCAACCCCAGCCCGCGCGCGATGATGCCGCGCAGCACTTCCGTCGTGCCGCCCTGGATCGTCAGCTTCGGCGCGGTGCGGATGGCGAAGGTCAGCTGGTTCTCCAGCGTCTCGCGATTGCCGGCGTCCTCCTCGACGAAGGCGGCGAGGTCGCGCACGCGATGCGGCAGCTGCTGCTCCCACACCGTGCCGACATCCTTGACGATCGAGGCCTCGACCACCGGCTCCTTGCCGGCGTGCAGCATGCCGGCGACCGACACCGACATGCGCCGCATCGCATGGAGCTGCGCCACCAGCCGTCCGATGCCCTCGGCGCTGCGCGTATCGGGATCTGGGCCGACGGCGCGCACCAGCTCGGTCAGCACGTAGTAGGTTTCCAGGAAGCGCTCCGGTCCGGAGCGCTCATAGGCGAGCTCGGAGGTCGCCTGCTTCCAGGCGCCGTCGATCTCGCCGAGCTGATGATCGTCCGGCACGAAGGCGTCGGTGAAGACGACCTCGTTGAACTCCTTCTGGCCGGTGATCTGGCCGATCGGATTCACCTTGATCCCCGGCGACTTCATGTTCACCAGGAACTGCGTCAGCCCATGGCGCCGGTTCTCCTTGGTCGACGGCGAGGTGCGGAAGATCGCAATCATGTAGTCGGCCATGTGCGCCGACGTCGTCCAGATCTTCGAGCCGTTGATCAGCCAGCCGCCATCGGTCTTGGTCGCCCGCGTCTTGGCGGCGAACAGGTCGGAGCCGGAGTTCGGCTCGCTCATGCCGATCGCGAAGCACAGCTCGCCGCGGCAGATGCGCGGCAGGATGTCCATCTTGATGTGCTCGGGCGCGTAGCGCAGCAGGATCGGCCCGCTCTGGCGGTCGGCGACGAAGAAGCGCCGCACGGGCGCGTTGGCGACGCGCATCTCCTCGGTCACGACGTAACGCTCGAGGAAGGTGCGCTCATGGCCGCCGTATTTTTTCGGCCAGGTCATGCCGATCCAGCCGCGTTCGCCGACGCGCCGCGAGAACTCGCGCGCATCGGCATCCTCGCGCAGCGGCTGATAGGGATTGAACGTGCCGGCGGCAATCTCCTCGGCGAGGAATGCGCGCACCTCCTTGCGCAACTCCTCGCATTCCCCGGGCAGGCGGATCGGATCGAAACGAAGGGCAGTCATGCGGCAATCCTCTCCCGTCTCAGCGTGAGGCGACCAGCGGCCACAGCTCGTCGGCGCCGCGGGCGGCGACGCGCTGGCCGAGCGCCACGGCCCAATGGCTTTCGGAGCCGAAATCATCGCGCCAGGCCAGCGCGCGCAATGCGAAGCGATGCAGGATGTGCTCCGTGGTGAAGCCGATTGCGCCGTGAACCTGGTGCGCGATCGCCGCCCCCTTTTCGGCGGCTTCAGCACAGCGGATCTTGGCGGCCGCGGCCTCGAGAAAGATGGCGTCGTCGAACACGTCCGTGCGCGCGATCGCATCGGCCGCGGATGTCGCGGCGGCGCTGGCCGCGGCGCTCTCGCCGGCGAGCTTTGCGAGATTGTGCTGCACCGCCTGAAACTTGCCGATCGGCTTCTCGAACGCGATGCGCTCGCCGGCATAGCGGACGCTGATCTCGAGCAACTGATCCAGCGCGCCCGCGATCTGCAGGCCGCGCACGACGCCTCCCATCAGCATCAGGCGGTCCTGATCGAAGCCGGCCGGCGCGCGCTTGATCGTGACGGGCGCGACCTTGTCGAAGGTGACGGTGTCGCTGGGATCGTTGGCGAGCGACAGACCCGCATCGATGCGCAGCCCGGCTGCCTCGACCAAGGCGATCGAGACGCCGTCCCCGCCGTCAGCGACGACCGCGATATGGCTGGCGCTCTTCGCAAACGGCACGCCGCGTACGCGGCCCGACAGAGTGCCGTCGGCGTTGAGGGTGATCCTGTCCTTTGGACGCGCCGGCGCGATCGTCATCGCACCCTCGGGCGAGGCGATCCCGCCCTGCTGCAACAGCCAGCCGGCCAGCAGCGTTTCCGCGAGCGGGACCGGCAATGCGAAGCGGCCGGCGGAATTGATCACGGCAAAGCCGTCGGCGAGATCGGTGCCGGCGCCGCCGAGCTCCTCGGCGACCCAGGCCAGCGGCAGCCCGGCCTCGCTCAGCGCCTGCCACAGCGGCGCAGCCCAGCGCCCGTCCTTGTCGTGATTGATGGTCTGCGGGTCGGCGAGATCGGCGAAGATCTTCTCCGCGGTCGCAACCACGATGTTCTCAGCGTCCGCCACGGCGTTCCTCGTCCTGATCGTTCTGCCTCGCGCGCCGCGGCTGCGCGGCGCGCCGGATGTTTGCCGGGCATGATGAGCGTATGCGCGGGCGGTGACAAGCGCCGGCGTCGCAACGCCATGTTCATCCGCCGCATGGGGCGCAACGATTTCCGCGCTGCGGAGATTGGCGCGGCGGCCGCGCGCCCGATTTGCAGGCTGCGCGAACTTGGCTAAGAAGATCGCGAGGTGACAACAGGGAGAGCCGGAATGCCGACCAAGGGTCTGAGCGCGATCGTCACAGGTTCGGCGTCCGGCCTGGGAGCCGCGACCGCGCTGCTGCTGGCCAAGGCCGGCATGCGCATCGTCGTCAACTACGCCAACAGCAAGAGCGAGGCCGAGCAGACCGCCGACCTCTGCCGCAAGGAAGGCGTCGAGGTGATCGTCGTGCAGGGCGACGTGTCGCGCGACAAGGACTGCAAGACGATCGTCGCGGCCGCCGCGTCGTGGGGCCGGCTGGATGTGCTGGTCAACAATGCCGGCACCACCAAGCACGTGCCGCACGACCAGCTCGACGGCCTCTCGGCCGAGGACTTCCAGCGCATCTACGCGGTCAACACCATCGGTCCGTTCCAGATGATCCGCGCCGCGCGGCCGCTGCTCGAAGCCGCCGCCAAGGAAGCCATGCGCGCCTCGGCCGTCGTCAACGTCTCGTCGGTGGCCGGCATCAGCGGCGTCGGCTCGTCGATCGCCTATGCCGCGAGCAAGGGCGCGCTCAACACCATGACCTTGTCGCTGTCGCGCGCGCTCGCGCCCGCGATTCGCGTCAACACCGTGTGCCCCGGCTATATCGATACGCCCTGGTTCACCAAGGGCCGTGGCGAGGCCGGGGCCAAGCAGGTGCGCGATGCCGTGGTGGCCCGGGTGCCGCTGCGCACGGCCTCATCGGCGGATGACATCGCGCAGCTCGTCGCCTTCCTCGCCAGCCCCGCATCGGGGCAGATGACCGGCGAGGTCGTTCGCATGGATGCGGGCATGCATCTGTTGGGCTGAGATCGCGCTCGCTTCGGTCATGCGGTGACGCAATCCGGACCTTTCACTTGGCCCTGGATTGCTTCGCTGCGCTCGCAATGACAGTGAAAGCCGAGGGTCAGCCGGGGTGAGCGGCGGTCCTAGGTGCGCAGTGCTGCAATGTCTCTGCGGCGACGGTGTGAGTTGTGCTTCGATTCTCCATCTGCGTCATTGCGAGCGCAGCGAAGCAATCCAGGGCCCCACAAGGACTCGGGATTGCTGCGCCTGTCATGACTGATGTCGGCGTTACCTACCGATTGAAGTCGCGGATGGTGCCGCTGGCCACCAGCCTGTTCCAGATGAACAGCACGACCACCGCGCCGATCGTCGCGGTGATGAAGCCGGCGCCCTGGTTGGGGCCATAATGGCCAATCGCCTGTCCGACAGCGGTAGCGAGGAAAGCGCCGACGATGCCGAGCACGGTGGTCAGGATGAAGCCGGACGGATTGTTAGGTCCCGGCGACAGCAGCCGCGCCAGCAGGCCGGCAACGAAGCCAACGATCAAAATGTAAATCATGCGATCATCCTTGCCTGAAGGCCGGCTTCAGATTCGACCCGACAGCTCGTGCTCGGTCGGCACCCGGCCGTCCGGCGTCAGCTGATCGATCACCTTCGGCAGATATTGGCTGAGGCCGTTGAGCAGCTCCTCGCGCGACAGGCCGCTTTGCGCGGTGAGCTGATCGAGCTGGTCGGCGCCCAGCGCATTGGCGAGATCGCCGGGAGAGATCGGCTTGTTCTCGCCGGGGCTGACCCACGAATTGGCGGTGTCGCCATGGCCCTTGTCCTGGAACTGGCGGAGGAGATCACCAAGTCCGCCGGACAGCACGCTGCCGGCGGCGCCGCCTGCGAGCAGCCCGCCGAGGCCGCCGGCGAGGATGTTGCCGAGACCTCCACCAAGACCTCCGCCCAGCGCGCCGCCGAGCGGTCCGCCCTGTGGCGCCGGCTGCGGCGGCGGAACCGGCGTCGGCGCTGCGTTCGGCTGCTGGTTGCCTTGCGAGAAGTGCTTGACGGCTTTCCACGCGAGCAGCGCGAGGATCGCCATCGTCATCGGCGACATGCCGCCGTTTTTATCGGTGGTCGGATGAGAGGGCCCGTGCGGGCCGTTCTGCATGCCGTTGAGGATATCGAGTAGACCCATGTGACTGCCTCCTGCGCCCCACGCGGACAAAGCTATGGCCTCGCATAGGACGTGACAAGCGGCGGGCAGTCGCAAGCCGCACATGCGAGTGACGCCGCGCTGCACCGCTCGGCGCAGCACGTTCTGGCATCATCAGGATGACGGCGGGATGAACGGGCGTCGCGGGCCTTGCCGGCGCACGCCGTCCGGGTCAGTGCAGCTCAGTGCAGCCTAGTTCTTGGCGTCGGCCCGCTTCGGCGACTTCGCGGCCGGTGCCGTCGCGGTCTGGCTCGGGCCGGTGAACATCCGCTTCAGCTCGTCGAGTTTTTCGGACAGGACGGGAAAGTTGCACGAGAAGGAATCGCGGCGGCCGCCATCCTTGGCGCATTGCGCCGCCTTGATGCGCGCCCGCGTCTCGGCCGTGGCGGCCGGAGGCGTCTGGCCGGGCTGCGCTGCGACTGCCGGCGGCTTGCTCGGGCGCGGCAGCGGCGGCGGAGCCGGCATGGCCGGCTTCGGCGGCTCGATCGCGGCGCGCGCCGTCATCTCCTTGAGCGTCGGTGACTGCAGCCCCTGCGGCTGCGCCCGCGGCATCATCGCCGAGCTCATATTGGCGTGCCGTTGGCGTTCGAGATATTGCGTGTATTGCTGGTCGATGAACTTCTGCTCTTCCGGCGTCGGGTTGGGCCCGGCGATGTCGAAGCTGCGGTCCTGCATGAAATCGTAATAGACGTAGCCGCCGCCGACCTTCCGCCTGCCGGCAAATTTGGCGTTACACTGCGCCATCGCCGCGGTCTTCTCTTCCTTGGTGGCCGACTTCTCGGCCGCGTCAGCGCATTCCTCGAAATCGGACGGGGAGCGGCTCCACCACTCGGCATGCGCGCGTTGAGGTTGCATGGCGGGCAGGCAGGTGATTGCTGCAAAGACCAATACTGGCAGGTGGGGTCGGTACACGAACGGCAATCCTCAGCGTCTCCTCGCCTCAGATGACTGCAGATTGTCGCCATTTTGCGGCGATGTGTGACTCCAATGCTGCGTAAATTGCGAATTTCTTCTTTGTTTGTCGTGTTTCAGTGATCCCCGCGCCACAGTCTGGCCGTGCCTGATGGGCGAAACCGGATGAAACACCCCTCAGCTGTGGCATCCGTGCGATACGCGGCATGATTTTACCATTTTTTTCCCGCCGTAGTTGACGAATCTAATCTTGACGATGGAAAGATTATGGTTGACCCGCGGCCGGTTCCAGCTTACGTCAATATCTTGACGATGGAAAGATTGGCGCCGTGGGCGCGATGCGGAGGCTGTCATGAGAGTGTTCCTCACGGTGAAGCTAGCGCTGCTTCCCTTTGTCGTCTTCTGGGCGCTGCTCGCGTGGAACCAGCCGGCCTGGGCGGTGTGGTCCGCCTTGGCGATCGCGCTCGCCGGCAATCTCTGGCGCGCCTCCCGCGGCGAGCTCGCGCTGCTCGAGGCCGGCGGCCTCGCGCTGTTCGTGCTGCTGGCGATCGCCAACGACGTCGCGCCGAACTGGACGATGGCCAATGCGCTGTGGCTGTCCTTTGCGGCGCTCGGCCTGGTCAGCTTCGCCTCCCTCTCTGTCGGCAGGCCGTGGACCTCGGATTATTCCCGCGCCAGCTATGCCGACAACGCCGCGACGCCGCAGTTCCATCTGATCAACATGCTGATGACCGGGCTGTGGGGCGTCCTGTTCATCGTGCTCGGACTGTGCCGCTGGGCCGGCGTCTCGTCCTGGATCACGACGGCCATCGTCGTCGCCGGCGCGCTGATCTCGATTTTCGGTCCGCGTGTCGCGATCCGCCAGGCTCTGCAGCGCATGCGGGAGTCGCGCGAGGAGTTTCATTGGCCGGCGCCGGCCTTCGCCGCCACCGATGGCGTGGATTGCGATGTCGCGGTGATCGGCGCCGGAATCGGCGGTCTCACCGCGGCAGCCCTGCTCGCCGACGCCGGGCTGAAAGTGAAGGTGTTCGATCATCACGTCGTGCCCGGCGGCTTCTGCCACAGCTATCTGCGCAAGGCGCATCACGACAACAAGCCGGTGCTCTATCGCTTCGACGCCGGCCCGCATGATTTCTCCGGCGTCTGGCCCGGCGGCCCGGTCGAGAGCGTGCTGCGCCGGCTCGGGGTCGCGGACCGCATTCAATGGAAGCGTGTCACCCACTCCTACCGTCTGGCCGGCCGCCGCATCGACGTGCCCGAGGACTGGCGCGCCTATGTCCGTCAGCTCTGCGACATGTTTCCCGCCAGCGCAGACGGCCTGACCCGGCTGTTCGACACCATCCACGCCATCTTCGAGAGCATGTATGCGACCGGCCGCGGCCGCAGCGGCATCCCCGGCATGCCCGAATCGATCGAGGAGATGCTGGCCTTTCCGCGCAAGCATCCGCAGGCCTTCCGCTGGATGAACCGCCCGTTCGACGAGCTGGTCGCAGCCCATGTCTCCGATCCCGAGCTGATCGCCACGCTCAATGCGCTCGCGGGCTATCTCGGAGACGGCAGCGATAAGCTCAGCTGCGCGCAGATGGTCCCGATCTTCGGCTATTATTTCAAGGGCGGCTTCTATCCGGTCGGCGGCTCCGGCCACCTCGCGGACGTGCTGACGGAGGCGATCACCGCCCGGGGCGGCGAGGTGCAGCTGAAGTCCAAGGTCACGCGCATCCTGGTCGAGCAGGGCCGCGCCACGGGCGTCGTGCTCGGCAACGGCCGCATTGTCCGCGCGCAGGCGGTGGTGTCGAATGCCGATCTCGGGCGGACCTTCACCCAGCTCCTGACGCCCGACGATCTGCCGGCCACCTTCCGCGAGCGCGCCATCGCGCCGGCCAACTCCTGCTTCTCGGTCCATCTCGGACTGGATGTCGTCCCGGACATCGCGCCCGCGACCCATCTCGACACGCCGATGGGCATCGGCCTCGCGGTCATGTCCAAGCTCGATCCATCGGCGGCGCCGGAGGGGCATGCGACGATGACCATCATCACCCTCGTTTCGCACGACCAGGCCAAAAGCTGGTTCTCGGGAGAAGAGGGCGGTGACGACTGGAAGGCTTGGCGCCGTTCGAAGGACTACGAAACCCGCAAGCAGCAGCTCGGCGATGCGATGATCGCGGCCGCCGAAACCATCATTCCCGGCCTGTCGCAGCACATCGTCTACCGCACCGATGCCAGCCCGGTGACGTATGCCCGCTACGACCTCGCCAGCGCCGGCTCGATCTACGGCGTGGCCCGCACAGGCCGGCTGAAGGGCGCCAAGGCGCCGCTGCGTAATCTCGTCATCGCCGGCGGCGGCAATGCCGGCGCAGGCGTCGAGGCCGTGGTGATCTCGGGGGCGGAGGCCGCGGAGGCGCTGGTGCCCGGGCTGCTGTCGCGCCGGCCAGCGCCTCTCGAACGGCCGCAGCCCGAACTGGCCGTCGCGTGAGCAGGAGCGGCGCGCCGCTCACGGCGTGTAGAGATAGCGCAGCAGCGTGCGGCCGACGGTTTCCAGGCTCTGCGCCGAGCACTGCTCGATCGTGTCCTGGGTGGTGTTGAAATAGGGCTCGTAGTCGAAGTCGATGACCAGGAAGCTCGGAATGCCCGCCTGCATCAGCGCGGTATGGTCGTCGCTGATCGGATAGGCGGTCGGCTCCGGCGAGAACGCCTGCGGCGCGATCTGGCTGCCGATGCCCCAGAACTTCTTCACCTCGGGCAGCGCCGAATGCAACGACGACGGCTCCGGCTGCAGCTTGAGGTCCTTGTCGCAGACCATGTCGAAATCGACCGCCTTTTCCGGCTTCTGGACCGGATAATAGGTCTTCAGGTTGGCTGCGAAATGCGGCGAGCCCAGCGCGCGCCAGGTCGGATCGCCGGCGCCGAGCGATTTCGGTCCCTCCTCGCCGTCGAAGAAGATGAAGTCGATGCCGATGTTCGGCTTTGGTGACACCGACAGCACGCGCGCGGTCTCCAGCAACAGCGCCACGGCCGAGGCGGAGTTGTTGGCACCCGGCATCGGCGCGTCCGGCGATTTCGGATCGCGATAGGCCTTGATGATGCTGTCGTAATGCGTGGCGACGATGATGCGGCGCGGGTTCTGCACCTGGAAGCGGGCGATGATGTTGGTGAGCGGGATCGCCTTGCCGTCGTCGCCCTTGGCGGCGAAGCTCTGCGTCAGCACGGCCTCGGCCGCGCTCTTGGCCATCGCCGCCTTGATGTAGTCGATGGTTTTCTGGTGACCCGGCTCGCCCATCGACCGCGGGGTGAATTTCAGGAGATCGGCGATGTGGCCAAGCGCGCGCTGGCCGTCCCACAGCTCGATCTGGGCGTCCTCCGCCTGCGCGGGCAGCGACGTCAGCAGCAACGCGGCCGTTGCCGCAGTCGCGGCGAGGCGGGGCCAGAACTCGGTCATTCGCAAAGCTCTTCGATGATGAAACTCAGGACGTCTTCTTGCCGAACGGAATGAACAGGATGCCGGCGCAGCCGGCCAGCGCGACCGCGAAATAATAGGTGATCGCGCGCGAGCCGATGGTGGGGATCAGCGTGAAGGTCGTAACCAGCGTGCCGACCACGTTGCCGATGGTGGAGACGCCATACACCAGGCCCGCGACGCGGCCGGCCTCGCCGGCCGAGCGCGTCAACAGGCTTACCGCGATCGGCGAGAACGTGCCGAGAAGCGTCAGCGGGACCAGCAAAAGCGCGGTCGCGGCCATCAGCGTTGCCATCGGCCCGTCGCCGATGGTGTCGAGGATGTCGGCCATGACGACGTCGGCGGTTGCGGGCACCAGCGCCATATAGGCGGCGGCGATCAGGATCATGGTGCCGATGGTGCGCGTCGAAGGCCTGCGGTCGACGATGGCGCTGCCGGCGAAATAGCCGATCGCGAGCGCGCACAGCACGGTCGAGATCAGGCTCGCCCAGGCGCCGATGCCGCTGCCGAAATACGGGTTGAGATAGCGGCTGCCGAGCATCTCGAAGCCCATCAGCACGCAGCCGACGAGAAACGAGCAGATGTAGATCGCCAGCACACCCGCGCGGGAAACCTGCTCGCTCATGGCAGCTTCTTGTTGTGGCGCTCGATGCTCTTCAGCGCTTCCACCGGCGCGAAGTCATCGGTGAGAATCTTGGCCTTGGCGTCGATCACCTGACCGTTGTCGATGTCGATGCGCTTGCGCTGCGCCAGCATGTCGGCGAGCTTGTAGCGGAAGCCGAACTCCTTGTCGCGCTCCTGCGCGATTGCGGCGAGATCCTCGGCCTTCCGCTCGTCGCCGGGATAAGCGACCATGACGATGTTGCCGCCGGCCTCGTAGAAATCGACCTGCGGGAACACGCTGTGAATGGTCTTCACCGCGGCGTCGAACAGCATGGTGGAGGGCTCGACGTTCTGCGCCACCACGCCGCCTTCGGCGAGATGATCCTTGACCAGCTGGTAGAATTCCTTGGTCAGGAGGTGGAACGGCACGAACGGACCACGATAGGCATCGATCAGGACGATGTCGTAGCGGTCCTTGGATTCCTGCACGAACAGCCGTCCGTCGCGGTTGGCGACGTGGAAGTTCGGCTCCTCCTTGATCCCGAAATATTTCTTGGCGAACTCCAGCACCGTCGGGTCGAGCTCGACCGACGTCACCTGCACCTTGGGCAGGAAGCGATGCAGATACCAGGCGGTGCGGCCGCCGCCGAAGCCGATCTCCAGGATCGAGCTGACGGTCTTGGCGTACATCACGCTCGTGGTCATGAAGCGGGTATAGTCGACCGGCAGATCGAGCTCGTCGCGGGTATTGTAGACGCTCTCGGTATAGATGCGCCGGTTATGCCCGAACGTCATGCTGCGGTAAGGCGCCTGCTCATAAACATAGATGTTGTTGTAGAGCGACTCCTTGGACTCCAGCAGATGCCGGGTGTCCTGCGCCTGTGCGGCGGCAATGGAGAGGAGACCTGCGAGCGCGCCTGAAATGACCGACCGGATGAGCATCGACTTGTCTGTTTCCCTCGGCTGGAGAATGGAGCGGGCGCGCCCGGCTCGGTGGCTCCGTGGCTTGGGACGGCTGTCCCCGGTCACGAGCTGCCAGTCACGAGCTGCGCTCAGGCACGACCAATACGGCGATCCCGAGGCCGGTTCCGCATCGGCGCCGTTCTCTTAGACCATCGGCTGCCTGCCGGATAGTCAAACCGCCCCCGCCAACGGGGCTGTGATCGGCTGCCGGACCGGCCGCAGCCGATCCCGGCTGCCATTCCGGAGCCTCTTGTCGTTCCGGGAAGGCTGGCTCTTCCCTCGAATCAGGTCCAAGGAGGCCGGATGATGTCGTCGAAATGGGCGCTGACGGCCTTGTTGGGCGTTCTGCTGTTCGCCGCCGCGGCGCTCGGCAGCATTGTCGTTGCGCAGGACGAGACGGCAGCAAACCGGCCGGTTGCGGTCGTCGCCGAGCAACGCCTGGCGGTCGGCGACCGCGGCGTTCTGCCGCTTTACGCGTCCCGGCCATGGACCGTAGAGATGCCCGACATCACGCGGGCTGTGCTCGTGCTGCATGGCCGCCTGCGTAACGCCAACGTCTATTTCGAGACAGCCAAGAAGGCCCAGGCCGCCGCCGGCCCGCTGGGCGCGGCGACGCTGCTGATCGTGCCGCAATTTCTCGCCCAGGCCGATATCGAACCGCATCATCTGCCCGACGATATCCTGCGCTGGCAATTGACCGGCTGGCAGGCTGGCGATGCCGCGCTCGGGCCGCGGCCCGTGAGCTCGTTCGAGGCGCTGGATGCGATCCTGGCGCACCTCGCCAACCGGGCGCTGTTCCCGGCCTTGGCCGAAGTCGTGATCGCAGGTCATTCCGGCGGCGGGCAGATGGTGCAGCGCTACGCCATCGCGGGCCGCGGCGAGGCCGCGCTGGCCGAGCGGCGGGTTTCAGTGCGCTATGTCGTCGCCAATCCCTCCTCTTACGCCTATTTCTCCGCCAGCCGGCCGGAGCCCGCGATTGCTGCGGCTTGCCCGGGATATGACGATTGGAAATACGGCATGGCGAAGCGCCCGGCCTATCTGGCGGATGCCACGCCGGCCCAGCTCGAAACAACCTATGTCAGCCGGCGCGTGATCTATCTGCTCGGCACGCGCGATACCGATCCGGACCATCCGGCCCTGGACAAGACCTGCATGGCGAAGGCGCAGGGAGCATCGCGCCATGCCCGCGGACACGCCTATGCGGCGGCGATGGCCGCGCGCCCCGGTGGCACTCCGCGCCACCAGCTGTGGGATGTCGTCGGCGTCGGCCATAACGGCAACAAGATGCTGACCTCGCCCTGCGGGCTGAAGGCGCTGTTCGATATGCCGGGCTGCGAGGCAAGCCATTGATGTGACGAAGCTGTGTGGGCGGTCTCGTGCCGGGCGGAGGTTAGAGGCTTCCGATCACCGGCCGGGTCTGCTATGGAGGCGGCGAAGCAGATGCACGTCGGTGCAGGCTCCGGTCCCGTAGCTCAGCTGGATAGAGCGGCGGTTTCCTAAACCGTAGGTCGCATGTTCGAGTCATGCCGGGATCGCCAACTGCCGCTGTCCAGATGCTGTCGATCGTTAGCCTCCTTCCGTAAGAGAGCAGGTCGGGCGCCATCGCTCCTGTCGAATGGCAGCTTTCGTCGTTGGTCTTGCGCTGCGGAAGCACGATCGGCATGCCTGTGAAAGGCGCTTACCGAGATCGTTGGTAGCGCCCCGCGCATCATCCTCGTTTTGATTGAAGCGCACGATCTCGCGTGATAGCTTCAACTTTTATCATTGGGTCGCCGTCATTGGGTCGCGTCATATCCGGCGTGTGTCAGATCGAAATTTCCCATGAGCGATTTTCCTGGTGCCTCCGCAAAGTCCCATGGCCGCTCCAGGAAGGGGACGCCAGAAGAGCGGCATGAGCAAGCCGTCCTACGATGGGAGAAGCGGAAGCTTGCGAAAGCCCACGCGCGTCGCTTGGGGCAGGGCGAGAGCGACGACTGGAAGGGCATCGGTCTTTCGGGGGGCGGCATCCGCTCCGCAACCTTCAGTCTCGGTGCGCTTCAGGCGCTGGTCGCTCACGGGCTGCTTGCCAAGTTCGACTACATCTCGACCGTCTCGGGTGGCGGCTATATCGGCTCCTCCCTGCAATGGTGGTGGAGCGAGGCTCGGGCGAAAGAAGCTGCGGCTGTCGCGCAGGAAGCCCGCGACGCAGCGCAGGCAGCAGGGGGAGTGCCGCCCAGCGATTCCGCGCAGGCTCGAGCCGTGAACGGCACGACGGTCGACAACGGGCCAAGAGTCTATGGCGTGGACCGTGACAATTTTCCCTATGGTTGCGATCATCTGTCCAATCTGAATCAGTCGGACAGTCATGATCAGAAACGCAATCTCGCTTTCCTGCGCAACCACGGCAACTACCTGATCTCGGGTGAAGGCATCACCGCCTTGTCGGGCATCTACGTCGTTCTCAGGACGTTGCTCATCAGCCTGATCGTCTGGCTGCCATTGATCTTCCTTCTGTTCCTCATCGTTCAGTTCATCAACCTCCTGCTCACATCGGTCATCGAGCAAGTCTTCCCGGCGCTCGACCGGCCGTTGCCCGGATTTCCGGAGTCATGGTTCACGTGGACCTGCAATTCCACCAGGGCGCAATGCCCGTTTGCGCTGCCTCCGCTTTATACGCTGGCATTGGTGATCTATGCGGTTGGGGTCCTGTTCTTCGTATTCATGTCGTTGCTGTTCGCTCTCCTGACGCGCGTTCCCAGTGAAGTCGGCCAAGGCCGCAAGGTCAGCACGGCTGCCCTGCTACCCGCCTTGGCGGGCGGCGCGATGATCATCGTACCGATCTTGCTCTATTGGCGTCTGATCAGCTTCACCACGCTCGCGGTCATCGTCGCGTCGAGCCTGTTCGGCATCGTGCTGATTGCTCGATTCGTCTTCGAATATTTCTTTCGCGGCTCCTCCGTCACGGCGAGCTATTGGTGGCGGCGAACGCTCGAGGAATGGTTCGGTCTCATCTTCGCGATCGGCCTCGCCGTGCTGGTCGCCGGCTCATTACCCGTGCTGCCATTTTTTCTCGCTCAGAAGATCACCGCTTCGGACAGTCCTTCGATCATATTCACCGCTTTCTTCACGGTCCTGAGCGGCGCGGCATCCGCGCTCTATGGCTACTATTCCTTCGTCAAGAAGATCGATGAGACGATCGCGGCGCGCGTGTTCGTTCCGCTCGGGGCCGCCATCTTCCTGTATGGCACGCTGACGTTCGGCTATATCGGATCCGTCTTCGTCTTCGACGTCTTCTCGCAGAAGAACTCGCCGCTTCTCCCGGGCAACCTTGCATCCTACAAGGCTCTGATCGCCTATGCGTCGACGGTTTTCATCATCGTCGGTGTCGTCCTGAGCATTCGCGCCAACGTGAATCAGATCGGCCTGCATCGCTTCTATCGCGACCGTCTCATGGAAGCATTTCTGCCATCGACGCTCGCTGTGCAAATCGGCCGGGCGAGCTATTCACCAGTGGCCGACAGACTGAATCTCGTCAGCCTCCGATCGTCGTATTCGCCGGCTGCCCGCAACGGCTCTCCGGTTCCGTATCCCCTCATCAACGCCTTCGCCCGGATCGTCAGGGACCAGGACCCCAAGATCGTCAATCGGGGCGGGGTCAATTTCATTCTGTCTCCCTTCTATATCGGCTCGCGCTCGACCAGCTGGGAAGACACTGCGTCCTACACGGATGAGGACCGGTACGGTCCGCTGACGCTGGCGACGGCGATGGCGGCGTCGGGGGCGGCGGTCAATTCCAATGCCGGCTACATCGGCACCGGCTTCACCCGCAATCGTCTGGTCTCCGCCATCATGACGATCCTGAACATGCGGCTCGGCATCTGGGTCGGCAATCCCTGGCGCAAGGGCAAACGGCGCAGCCAGCCCGCCTATTGGAGCCCGACCCTGACGGCTGGTCTCCTCGGATACGGTCGTGCGCGGACCGGCGCCTTCATCGAGATCTCAGACGGTGGGAATTTCGAGAATCTCGGCCTGTACGAGCTCGTGCGGCGCAAGCTGGGGATCATCGTCCTGATCGACGGCGAGGCTGATGCGACCATTGCGCTGCCCGCATTGGTGTCGGCTGCGGTCAGGATCAAGGAAGATTTCAAGGCAACCTTGACCTTTGAACCCGCCGCCGGGGTCGATCGCCTGCTGCCGGTCGACAAGGAGGTCGGCTATCCCGCCGGCGCACACTTTGCCAAATCTCCCTATGTCGTCGGACGCGTCCGCTATGAGGACGATTCGCCAGACAGCATCGTGATCTATCTGAAGGCGACATTGATCCGGGATCTCGACTTTACGACCGCAGGCTATCGCGCTGGTAGTCCCGATTTCCCGCACGAGACAACCCTGGATCAGTTCTTCGACCCGAGCCAGTTCGAAGCGTATCGAGATCTCGGCTTTCGCAGCGCGTCCATCATGATCAAGGAATTGGGGCTCACAGGCTCCGGATCCAATCGATTTCCGAGCCGGGATGAGCTGTGGGGCAGCTATTCAAACCCTGACGCCGCCAAGCCTGACGCCGCCAAGCCTGATGCCACGAAGCCTGATGCCACGAAGCCTAGTGCAAAGACAGCAGCAGGCTCGCCATCACCACCATCAGAATGATTGCGGCGAGCGCGCCGAGCGCGAGGCGGAGCCTGTCACCGGCCCCCGCGATGAGCTTCGTCATCGTGATCATCGAGGCGAGGGCCGCGAACAGCAGCGCAACGCCCGCCTCAGCGGCACTACGGCCAATCTTAGCGACGGTCTCGACAGTGTCGCGCAGGCCCTCGTAGACGTGGAGATCCTTGCTGATGCAGAACAGGATGAGTGTGACGATCCACGTCGCAATCAGCCGCTTGGCAATGGCATCTCGCCCAGTTTTAGGGGCGGCGCGTGCGACCAGCAGCGACAGCCCGTAGAGCAAGGCAACCGGCACCACGCCGACGATCCAGTATTCGACATCATCGATATGCACGCGGCCGCCGGTGGCGATCGACTTCGCGATCACGAACAGCGCGCAGGCGGCAACTACCAGGCCGGTCTGAAGGATCGCGGGCCCCAATGAGGGAAGATTTCTCCGACCTCCGTCCTCCTTCAGATCAGGCCGGCCTTCCGCCGTCATGGTCAGTCCATCCGTCATGGCCGCAAGCCTTGACCTCGTTTGCCGTCCATCGAGCCGAAGGAATACTAAACAACTACGGCTAAAGACGGATTAACGCGTGAGCTGGCGGGACAGCTCGTCTGCCCGGATCAGCCGGCCACCCTTCGGGGCTCCTTCCAAATCATTGACACGAATGAAGAAGTTCTTGCCGGTCGGCTTCACCCGAAGGGCGATGCAGGCCATCTTCTGCGCATTCGTACGATATTTAATGATCTCCACCCGCTGATCAGCAAGGCCGACAGATCCGACCGCGGCGGCACCGACGACGTTGAGACCGGCCATGATCTGGCTGTGAAACCCGCCACTCACCACGCTCGGGTCGAACGAGAACTGCGACCGGTTGCTGCGCCAGTCCCAGCGCAGCGGAGCGTCGAACGTGGTGCTGTCTGTCGTCGCGTCGCATCGGCCGCTGCGGCTGACATATTTGGTGTGGAATTGAGTGAGGCTGCGGCCATCCTCATTGTCAGCCGCGTCATAGCCATAGTCGTGGTACCGGTCATACTCCAGCGCCGAGACCGGTCCCTGAAACGAGGACGGCTCCCTGGCCCGGCGGCAGGAGTCGAATTCGGCCTGTTTGGCGCGATCAAGCTTGATCTGCTTGCGGACGGGCTCGGGATCCTTCTCGCTGGTATCGATCTTCCGGCCGGTCTTGACGACGATCGCGCCCGACCTAGGGTCTTCCTGAAAAAATTCCCGCGCGACGTAGATCAGCTGGACTTCCCTCCCGGAGAGCGAAAGGCCGCTGTCCGGCACGGGTGCCCACGTTCCGGTCTCTGGATCCCGGTAGAACAGCTCCTGTGCAGCAAAGTCACTCATGAGCTGTGCCACAGGGGTGCAGAGATCGGCTTCGGCCGACGCGTGTCCGCTCGGCGCGACCCATGCCAACGCAACAGCAAACAATTGGAACGACGTCGCCCTCGTGAGCTTCCTCATCATAACGGTGCCTCCCTGCCCGCAGCAGATCATATCGCGTCAACCATCGGATGAGAAGATGCGTGCAGCAACCATCGGGCTTGGCGGTGGCTCGATGAGGCAAGGCGACTGTCGCAGCTGGGCGGCTGGGGTAGCGGCCCGTCGCACACCGGACATCGACCGTACTCGCGGGGCGCCGGCGCGGATGGATGTTGCGGGGAGCTGACGACGTGCGTTGCTGGCACTGACGAAAAAGCCGCGTCCTTTCGGACGCGGCTCGTTCGGCGTAACAGATGTGGTCAGCTCACCACTGATAGCGGATCCGCCCCGTCCCGGCCCAAGACGAGGCCTGTGGTGCGAACTGGCCATCGATCTGGCCGGACAGCGTGAGGCGCGAGGTCAGCGCCACCTCTGCCACCCCCGACAGCAGCGCCGAGTCGGCGGCGATGCGGGCGCCTGTCGTGACGAAGCTCGCTCCCGGCAGGGTCTGGAAGGTCGCCGCGACCGAGGCGTCGCGATTGTAGTCGTGGGCCCAGGCGGCGCGGCCGCGCAGCAGGAACGTCTCGGAGATGCGGCGGTCGGCCCAGAGGCCGAGCTCGGTGCGCGGCAGCGTGGTGTCGCGCGCGGCGAAGGTGAGCGCGGAGCCGCCGGCGCCGAGCGAGCTGGTCTCGGTGTAGGACGGCGTCCACACTTGCTGCAGCTGTAGCGCCGCGTAGGGCGTCAGGCTGCTCCAGCCGAGGTCGAAGCGATAGCCGGTCTCGGCGCGGCCTGCGAGCGTCGGCGCCGTGTAGCTCGCCCGCAGCGTCTCGGCGCCGCCGATATTGAGGCTGCGCGTCGTCGACATCCAATGGGCGCCGGCGGCGAGGCTGCCGGACACATAGGCCTGGCCGAAGCGCTTGGTCGCATAGGCCGCGGCCTGGATGAAATCCGAGCTGCCATAGCCGCTGCCCTGCGCGACGCTGAAGCTGGTCTGGCCGCCCGACAGCGCGAAGCCCAAGGTCATGTCGGGCGCCAGCCGATAATCGGCGCCGGTCGCGAGGCCGTAGATCCGCGTCGAGACATCCTGGCTGCCGGCCGTGGCATCGCCGCCGATATGGCCGCCGCCGCCGAACGCCGAGCCCCACATCGCCCAGCTCGGCTCCGTCGGCATTGCCTTGGCGAAGATCCTGCCGGCCTTGGCGGCCGGGCCGCTCGCGTCGGCATAGGCCAGCATCGGCGAGCCGCCGGGGTTCGATCCGGCACCGGAGCGGCCGCTGCCGCCGAAGTCGAGCACGGTGGTCATGAAGCCGGTCATGCTCTGCCCGACGCTCGAGGTGCCGGCCGGCGCGCTCTGGCTGGCGAGCTGGTTCAGCGTGGCGCCGACGCCGGCCGGGGTCTGGAAGTAGATCGATTGCAGCGAGGTGGGCAGCGTGCCGCCCTTGTTCACCGCGGTGTTGAGGGCGTTATAGATCTGCTGGCCGTTGCCGCTGACGCCTGATGTCGGCAGCGACGGCAGCGCCGCCTGCTTGAACATGAGATACGCGTTCTGGCCGTCATAGCTCAAGGTCGGCGTGACGTTGGTGGTGCCGGTGGTCGTGTAGTTGAACCCTGAGAACTGGCCGTTCACACCGCCGCCGGCCGAGACGATCGCGACCTTGCTGCCCGCGGCGTAGAGCCCGCCGGCGAACGTCGCGGTCACCTGGCCATTCAGCGTCGCCGTGCCGGACACGCTGGTCGTGCTGAAGCTGCCGGGCGTGAACTGCAGCGCGTAGGTGGCGCCGCTGGTGAAGGCGAGGCTGCCGAGCACGGTGAGCTGGCCGGCCTGGCCCGTCAGGCCGGCCACGGCCTGATAGCCCGGCGCCAGCGTGCCGGCGATGTTGATGTTGCCGACGGTGCCGAGGCCGCTCAGGGTAGCGCCGGCATTGACGTTGACCGGGCTCGTCACCGTGGCGCCGGCCGCGACGACTAGCGTGCCGCCGGTCACATTGGTGCCGCCGCTGTAGCTGTTGTTGCCGGCGAGCACGAGAGTGCCGCTGCCGCTCTTCGTCAGCGAGCCCGTGCCGGAGATGTCGTTGCTCCAGATGTCGAAGGCGTTGTAGCCGCCCTGCGCGGCATCCATCGTCACCGCGACGGCGCTGTTGAACGCGCCATAGCCATAGGCGGCCTGGTAGAGATTGATACGCCCCCAGCCGTCCCAGGTGTTGCCGTCGAGCAGCGCATAGCCGGACGGCAGCGCCGTGGTCCTCAGGATCTCGGTGCGCTGCGCGTCGCTGAGATAGGGAAAGCGCGTCAGCAACAGCACCTGCGCCTGCACCGGCACGTTCTCCGGCAAGGTCGTGCTGACGCCGGCGAGCTGCAGGCCGTAAGTCATGCGGTAGGTGTAGCTCGACGGAGCGGTGCTGGAGAGATTGACGTCCTTCGAGGCTGCGGCGATCGTCGCCGCGCCGCCCTGCGCCTGCTGGATGCAGGCCTGCACGCTGACCGTGCCGCAGGATGACGAGAGATACGACTGCGTCTGGGTGTAGGCCTGGTAGACGGCGTAGGCGCTGGTGTTGGCGGGGTTGGTCCAGTCGACCCGGTCGCCGTTGGAATCATACAGCGCGTTGTAGATGTTGGTCGCCGCGATCGCGGTCGCGAACACGCGGCCGCCGATGACGTCGAGCGGCGAATGCATGCCGGCGAGGATGCGGTTGTTGCCGAGATCCGCGGCGCGCGCCAGCAGGCTTTGATATTCCTGCGGCACCAGGAAGGCGAGCCCGAGCGCCTGCGTATAGCCCGAATTGGTGTGGCCGCTGATGAAGCCGCCATCGGCATAGGGGTTGGTGCTGTTGATGATCTGCAACAGCGGCGTCGGCACGTTGACGTCGGTCGACAGCCGGTAGGGCCGCGACGCCGCGCCGATGCCGGGCACGTAGTCGCCGACCGCGAACTGCGTCGGCTGCAGCACGCCGTTCGCGATGCTGCCGACATTCGGCACGGTGAGATAGCCCAGGCTGGTGCCATTCGCGGTGTTCTGCGCGTCGATCATCGCCTGGGTCACGGTGAAGCCGCGCACCCAGTTGGTGGCGTTGCCGTACACCGCGGGGATCGTCAGGTTGCCGTAGTAGGTGGGGACGACGATGTTGGCGGTGTCGGCCGTCGTCAGTCCGGTCTTGGTCGTGGCGTTGTAGTTGCCGAAGGCGGCGGCCAGCGGGCTCACCGTGGTCTGGTTCACCGAGGCGCCGAACGCGCCCGGGTTGGTCACCGGCGCGGTCGAGCCCATGTAGCGCTCGAAGGTGCGCTTGCTCGGCTCGGTCGAGGAGTTGGCGCGGACAGTGTTGTTGACGAAGTTGACCGCGGCGGCGAGCGGCGTCGCGCTGCCGTTGCCGAAGGTCGTCGCGCCCCAGCTCGCGCTGTTCAGATAGTTGATATTGGACTGGAAGTTCTGCAGCGTGTACGGCGCGTAGCTCGTGGGCGTCAAGCTGGTCGGCGTGGTGCCGTTCGCCGAGGCGCCGGCGCCGGTCATGAAATAGCCGGTGAGCACGCCGAGCCCGTTCAGCACGCTGTATTGCTGGCTGGTGCGATCGTCGTGGATCGCCTCCAGGGTCTGCGCCGCCGTGCGCGCCTGCGTCATGCGCACCACGGTTGCGAGGTTCTGCTCCATGACGCCCGTGCCGTTGGTCAGCGTCGGATCGTTCAGCATCAGGTTGATGTAGGAATCGACCACGTTGACCATGGTCGAGCCGACCGTCGCCGTGCTCGAATTGGTGAAGTTCACCGGAGGCGTGGTCGGGATGTCGCCGGCCTTGGCGGCGAAGGGCAGCAGCGCCGAGCCCAGCGCGGCATATTTCCAGAACTTCAGACAAGCAGACGACGACATTCCGTACGGTCCCCAGACAGAAAAGATCGATGCCGGAGACGCCTTGGGTGTCCGGCGGGGCCAGCCGCGCACCTGCGACGTTTTGCCCCGCTGCCGTCACTATTGGCCGTTTGTTTCAGATTCTTAACGGATCGTTAGCGACGTCGATTCGTCGGTGTCTGACGCCGGAAAGACACACAATCCCAGCGTCATCGCGATGGTCCCTGCGCCGCGCAGCGCGAGTCTTACCAACGATCTGATGTAGTTCTGGCGGAACTGATGATCAGGGTTGTGCCTGCGTCTGGTGCCGCACGTCACTCGGCTGCGAATGTCGGCTCGCGCATGTTGACGCGTGCAATCTCGCCTGAATTGCGCGTGCCACGCGTTGAACCCTGCATCCGAGTGCGAGACGTGGGGACATCATGGGGGCTGTTGCTGTCGAGCGGCTGCTGGTCGAGGCGGCCGATCACTACAATGCCGGGCGGGCCGGCCCGGCGCGCGCCCTGTGCGGCGACATCCTCGGCGCGGCGCCGGATCATCTGCCGGCGCTGCATCTGTCCGCGATCCTCGCTTTTGCCGACGGCCGCATGGCCGAGGGCGCCGCACTGCTGGCGAGGGTGTTCGCCAGGGATCCCCACCATGCGCCGGCTTACGTGACGCTCGGCGACGCGCTGTCGTTGAAGGGCGAGCATGAAGGCGCGGCGGATGCATTCGCGCGCGCCGCGGCGCTGCGGCCGAGGGATGCTGACATCAGCAGCCGGCTCGGCAGCGCGCTGCTCGAGCTGTCGCGCCTGACCGAGGCCGAGATCGCCTATCGCCTGGCTCTCGCGCTTGATCCTGAGCTGCTGCGCGCGCGCTGGAATCTGGCGCTCGCGCTGGTCAGGCAGGGCCGGCTCGACGAGGCCGAAGCCGCCTATCGCGCTCTGCTCGAACGCGACCCGTGCTATCCCGATGCATGGCGCGCGCTGGCGCAGCTCCTGGCCGATCAGGCGAAGGATGCGGCGGCGGTGCCCGCCTATCAGCAGGCGCTGGCCGCAGCGCCGGCTGATGCGAGCCTTCATTTCGGCCTCGGCGACGTGCTCTACAGGCAGCGCGTCTTCATGGAGGCCGTGAGCCATTATCGCCGCGCCGCCGAGCTCGCGCCCGATGACGTCCATGCCGCGCGGATGCTCGGGCATGCCCTGCACGAGGCCGGACGTCCGGCCGAGGCCGTCGAGGCCTATCGCCGCGCGGCGCTGCGCGATCCCACCGACGTCGTCGTGCTCAGCAATCTCGGCGCCTGCCTGTGCGGCATCGGCCAGCTCGGCCCGGCGATGGCTGCGTGCGAGCATGCGCTGGCGCTGCAGCCCGATCATGCTCTGGCCCACACCAATCTCGGCATCATCCATGAGAGGCGTGGCGAGATCGCTGAGGCCGTCGCAGCGCATCGCCGCGCGGTCGCCGCCGATCCCGCCTATGCCAAGGGTCACGCCAATCTCGCGGTGGCCTTGCGCAACGCGGGCGACATCGATGCCGCACTGGCGGCGTCGCATCAGGCGATCGCGCTCGCGCCGGACGATGCGATGGCGCGCTACAATCACGCGCATTTCCTGCTGATGTGCGGCGATCTCGCGAACGGCTTTGCCGAGCATCGCTGGGGCCGCGACTGCGCCGAGCTCTCTGCGGGCATGCCGCGCTTCGATGCGCCGGAGTGGCAGGGCGAGCCGCTTGCGGGGCGCACACTGCTGCTGTTCGCCGAATACGGCATCGGCGATGCGCTGCAATTCGTGCGTTATGTGGACCGCGTCAGGACGATGGGCGGCACGATTGTGCTGCAGGTGCAGCCGGCGATCGCATCGCTGCTGCGCGGCCTCGACGGCGTCACCGTCGTCGCGCGCGGCGAGCCGTTGCCGCCATTCGACCTGCAGCTGCCGCTGATGGATCTGCCGCGCATCTTCGGCACGACGTTGGAGACGATTCCGGCGGATGTGCCCTATCTCGCCGCCGATCCGATCAAGGTCGCGGCCTGGCGCAACGTGCTCGGCCGCGCGCCCGAGCTCAAGGTCGGCGTGGTCTGGGCCGGCAATCCGCGGCACAAGGGCGACCGCCAGCGCTCGCTCGCCGCGCGCGATGTGATGCCGCGCTTGGTCATGCCGGGCGTGCAGCTGTATTCGCTGCAGAAGGAGCCGCGGCCCGACGATGCCCCCGCGCTGCTCGATCTCGGCACCGACGTCATCGACCTCGCGCCGCTGCTCAGGGATTTCGCCGAGACCGCGGCCGCCGTCGCCGCGCTCGACTTGGTGATCTCGGTGGATACGTCCGTGGCGCATCTCGCCGGCGCGCTCGGCCGCCCGGTCTGGGTGCTGCTGCCCTACGCCCTCGACTGGCGCTGGCTGCGCGACCGCGCCGACACGCCGTGGTATCCGACCATGCGGCTGTTCCGACAGGAGAGGCCGATGGCGTGGGACGGCGTGCTGGCGCGGGCCGCCGAGCAGCTGGCGCGCGTGGCGGCCGGCGAGTGGGAGCTGTTATTGCCGAACGGTCTATCCAAGCCTCCGGCTGTCGTCCCGGCCTTGAGCCGGGACCCATAACCACAGGCCGCTCTTCGGCGAAGAACGACGCTCAGCGTGCCCTTCATAAAGATCACGCGGTATGGGTCCCGGCGCGGAGGCCGGGACGACAGCGGTGGGTGTCGCGCGAGCCGCGGCCGACTCAAGCGCCCGCGCGGCCACGCTGATCAGGCCGCCGGCGCCGCTTGCTCCGCCAGCAACTCACGCACCCGCGGCACCACCGCCTTGCCGTACAGCTCGATGCTGCGCATCAGCTTGGCGTGCGGCAGTGGACCGGCGGAGTATTTCAGCTGAAAGCGCGACAGGCCGAGCGCCTTGATCGTGGCGGCGATCTTCCGCGCCACGGTCTCCGGCGAGCCGACATAGAGCGAGCCGTGATCGGCCTCCTGCACGAACTCGTCGCGGCCCATCGGCGGCCAGCCGCGCTCGCGGCCGATGCGGTCGCGCATGGTCTTGTAGTCGGGCCACAGCTCCTCGCGCGCCTGCTCGTCGCTGTCGGCGACGTAGCCCGGCGAATGCACGCCGATCGGATTCATCGCACGGCCGAACTGCTTGATGGCCCGGTGATAGAGGTCGACATAGGGCGCGAACCGCCGGGGATCACCGCCGATGATCGCCAGCATCAGGGGCAGCTCGTAATGAGCCGCGCGCACCACCGATTCAGGGCTGCCGCCGACGCCGATCCAGGCCTTCAGCCGGCCATGCTCGACCGGCGGATAGACGAGTTGATCCTTCAGCGGCGGGCGCAGATTGCCCTGCCAGGTCAGCGGCTGCTGCGGCAGCAGGCTGACGAACAGATCGAGCTTCTCTTCGAACAGCGCCTCATAGTCCTTCAGGTCGAAGCCGAACAGCGGGAAGGATTCCGTGAACGAGCCTCGGCCGAGGATCACCTCGGCGCGGCCGCCTGAGACCGCGTCGAGCGTCGAAAAGCGCTGGAACACGCGGATCGGATCGTCCGAGCTCAGCACGGTCACCGCCGAGCCGAGCTTGATCGTCGTGGTCCGCGCCGCGATCGCCGCCAGCGCCACCTCCGGCGCCGAGATCGCGAAATCGCCGCGATGGTGCTCGCCGAGCCCGATGAAGTCGAGCCCGAGTTGATCGGCCAGCACCGCCTCCTCGACGACGTCGCGGATCACCTGGGCGTGAGAGGCGACCGCGCCGTCAGCGCCGCGCGTGACGTCGCCGAAAGTGTCCAGGCCGAATTCGAGTGCTGTGGTCATGTGCCATTCCATTGCGTCGCGCCGTCATACGGCGTCCCGCTGTCAGCTGGAAGGGGCGGAACGGGTTTGCAAGCAGGGGATGGCGAAACACAGGGTTTCGATGAGCATCTCTCTGCGACGACAGGCTCGCGGCCACGCTCAAAAGCCACACTCCCCGTCATTCCGGGGCAATCGGCAGCGCGCAGGCGCAAAGCGCCTGTGTGTTGACGATTGAACCCGGAATCCAGAGGTGGGGATGAACAATCTCGAGATTCCGGGTTCAAGGCCTGCGGCCTTGCCCCGGAATGACGGTGCCCATGCGGTTTGCGAAGAAGCCGCTTGAGCCCAAAAATTCATCTTTCGTTTTTCCGAAAATTATGCTCTACTGCGCCCATCCCGCCTCATCGATGAGGGGCGTACGCGCGGTCGTCACGAGACGCGAGGCGGGGATGCGGTGGCCGTGGCGGGTCGCAGCGTGACGCATGTCGCGCCGACGAACGATCCGCAGCGGACGGTCAAGCCGTGTGGTCCTGGCCTCCCGAAGCTGAGGCCAAGCCGGTGGAGCGATCCATTGGCGACGGGGGCAAGACAGCCGGTCCCCGGGGAGAGCACGGAGCAGCCGTAAGCCCATCGCGCAGGGAATGCCGGATTGTCGGCTGAACCTGTGGTACCTGCCGCCTGCATTTTTTTCCGCAGGCGGGCCATGGGTGAGGCCTTCACCCGGCATTCCCTGCGCCCTCATCTTTCGAGGGTGTTCCATCCGGCAAGACTCGGGCGCAACCCGCCGCGAGAGCACGAACGCGTGGCCGCAGCGGACACGAGGCGGCGCGCGCCTCCTGCGCGGTCATGCCATGCCAAAAAATGGGCGTGTGGGTCGGCCGCGCATCACCTAGGCTCGAGCGGAATCGTCAGACGGGATCACGCGCATGGTGGCAGGCAGGGACTATCAGATCTACGAGGCAGGCGATGTCGTGCTGCAGTCGGGCGCAACGTTCCCGTCGCTACGGCTCGCCTACAAGACCTATGGCACGCTGAATGCGGCCAAGGACAACGTCATCCTCTATCCGACCTCGTTCGGCGCCCAGCATACTGACACCGAATGGCTGATCGGACCCGGCGGCATTCTCGACTCCGACAAATACTTCATCATCATCCCAAACCTGTTCGGCAACGGCCTGTCGTCGTCGCCCTCGAACACGCCGGTGGGTGAGACGCCGTTCCCGGCGTTCAGCTATCACGATGCGATCGCGGCGCAGCGGCGGCTGCTGGAGGAGCAGTTCGGCGTCAGGAAGCTCGCGCTGGTGTATGGCTGGTCGATGGGCGGCATGCAGGCCTATCACTGGGCTGCTCTCCACCCGGACATGGTCGAGCGCGCCGCGGTCGTCTGCGGCAGCGCGCGCTGTTCGCCCTACAATCATCTGTTCCTCGACGCCGTGAAGGCGGCGCTGACGGCCGATCCTGCGTTCCAGAACGGCCGCTTCGTCGAGAAGCCCGTGGCCGGCCTGCGCGCCATGGGCCGCATCTATGCCGGCTGGGCGATGTCCTACGAGTTCTATCGCGACGCGGTCTGGCGCGAGCAGGGCTTTGCCTCGCAGGAGGACTATCTCGCCGCCACCTGGGACACCGCCTTCGCGCATCGCGACGCCAACAATCTGCTGACACAGATCGCGATCTGGCAAAGCGGCGACATCAGCAATTGCGCGGCGTTCTCAGGCGATCTCGATCGGGCGCTGGCGGCGATCACGGCGCGCATGCTGCTGATGCCCGGGCAGACCGACCGCTATTTCGACTGGCGCGACAATGAGCGCGAGCTGCCGAAGCTGGTCAACGCCCGCTCCGCCGCGCTGCGGCCGATCCCATCGGTCCACGGCCACCGCGCCGGCAATCCCGTCCGCATTCCGGCCGACCGCGACTTCATCAAAGCCAACGTTTCGACCCTTCTCCAGAGCTGAGCCCCGATCTGTGATGACCGATGTGCCCACCGACGAATTCGCGCCTCGCCCGAAGCTGCTGACACCAATGGTGTTGCAGCAGCTCTGCACGCGCTCCAACCTGAAGGGCGCGCTGCGCACGCTCAGCCATTACGGCGCGATCATCACCATGGGGGCGCTGATCGGAGTGATCGCCTCGACCTATGGCGTGCTGTGGACGCTGCCCTTGCTGCCGGTGCAGGGCGTGCTGATCGCGTTCCTGTTCATGGCGGTGCATGAGACGGCGCACAAGACCGCGTTCGACAGCCGCCGGCTGAACGTCGCGATCGGCAATCTCTCCGGCTTCCTGATCGGGCTGCCCTACGAATATTACTGCCTGTTCCACTGGGAGCATCACCGCCACACCCAGGATCCCCAACGCGATCCCGAACTGATCGTCGGGCCCAAGCCGCGCTCGGAAACGCAACTCGCGATCGCCTATTCCGGCCTGGTCCAGGTCGCCGGCCGTCTCAGGCTGGTGTTGAAGCATGCCATCACGGGGGAGGTGACCGTGCCGTGGGTGCCCGCCGGCCGCCGCGCGATCATCGTGCGCGAGGCGCGCGCCTATGTCGCCGGCTATGCGCTGCTCCTGTTCGGCTCACTCGCGCTGCACAGCGCGCTGCTGCTGTGGGTCTGGGTGC
The DNA here is from genome assembly GCF_024586915.1 of Bradyrhizobium sp. SRS-191. Lineage (GTDB taxonomy): Bacteria > Pseudomonadota > Alphaproteobacteria > Rhizobiales > Xanthobacteraceae > Bradyrhizobium. The sequence goes on along the minus strand of NZ_JANBVS010000009.1, from coordinate 81,141 downwards.
TGCCGCTGCTATTGGGACAGATGGTGTTGCGGCCCTATCTCTACGCCGAGCACACCGGCTGCGATCACACAAGAAGCGCCTTCCACAACACCCGCACCACCTTCACCACGCAGGCGGTGCACTGGCTCGCCTGGAACATGCCCTACCACGTCGAGCACCACGCCTATCCGGCGGTGCCGTTTCACGCGCTGCCGCAGCTGCATGCGATCGTGGATGGCGAGATCAAGTATCGTGGGCAGGGCTATGTGGCCGTGACGAGGCAGACCTGGGCGTGGTTTCGCGCGCATTTTGATGGGGCGAACCCCTGAAGCAAATGAGTTCGCGCTTAAGCCATCGCCACGCAGACGGTGCACCCTCTCCCCCAAGGCGAAGCAAAAGCTTCGCCAGGGTGGGAGAGGGTGGCTTTCATGCGAAGCATGAAAGCCGGGTGAGGGGTTGCCACGAACTCAGGCCCGAATTCGAGGAACGAACCCCTCACCCGAGTGAGTATGCCGTTGATAGCTGCGATGCCCTCTCCCACAAGGGAAAGGGCGCAGTCATTGGCATCGCATAAGTGTTGCCGGTGAGTCAGTTCACCGCCACCGCTCGCGCATCCGCGCGCCAAGATCGATGCGCGGCCCTGAACTCGCATATCCCGCTCCAGCCTGCACCTTCGGCCAGCTCACGCGCTCGAACAGTGGCACCAGGGCTTCCGGAATGAACCGCGTGCGCGAGGCGTAGACATGGCGATCGCCGCGCACCGGTTGGCCGTGAACGAAGAAGCGCTGCGGCACCAGGAGATGCAGGTCGTCCTTGGCGCGGGTCATCGCGACATAGAGCAGCCGGCGTTCCTCCTCCAGTTCGGCATTCGAGCCGGCGCCGAGATCGGACGGCATGCAGCCGTCGACGACGTTGAGCACGTGCACCGCGTTCCACTCCATGCCCTTGGCGGAATGGATGGTGGAGAGGATCAGATAGTCGTCGTCAAGCAGCGGCACGCCGGCCTGGTCGGATGTCGCGTCGGGGGGATCGAGCGTCAGCTCGGTGAGAAAACGCTCGCGCGAGGGATAGCCGCTGGCGATCTGCTCGAGCTGCAACAGGTCGGCGCTACGCACCTCCGCATCCTCGTGCACGCGCTCGAGATGCGGCTGGTACCAGTGCCTCACGCGCTCGATGTCGGCGGGCCAATCGGAGATCCGCAATTGGTCCAGCGTGCGCACGAACGCCGCCCAATCCTCGCCCGCGCGGGGCGGCGCAGGCTGTACGCACAACGCGCCGATCGGATCGGCGCTCTCGGCGGCGGCATCGAGCAGTCGCTGCGCCGAGGCCGGACCGATGCCGGGAATGAGATGCAGCACGCGAAAGCCGGCGATGCGGTCGCGCGGGTTTTCGATGAAGCGCAGGCAGGCCAGCATGTCCTTGACATGCGCCGCATCGAGAAACTTCAGCCCGCCGAACTTCACGAACGGGATGTTGCGCCGGGTCAGCTCGATCTCCAGCGGGCCCGAGTGCGAGGACGTGCGGAACAGCACCGCCTGCTGTTTCAGCACGATGCCTTCCTCGCGCTTGGCCAGCACCTGCTCGACGATGTAACGCGCCTGGTCGGCCTCGTCGCGCACGGTCACCAGCTGCGGCTTCCGCGAGGCCGTGCGGTCGGTCCACAAATTCTTGGTGAAGCGCTCGCGCGCCAGCCCGATCACGGCGTTGGCAGCCGAGAGGATCGGCTGCGTCGAGCGGTAGTTGCGGTCGAGCGTGACGATGTCGGCGCGTGGCCTGAACTGATCGGGAAATTCCAGGATGTTGCGCACGGTCGCGGCGCGGAACGCGTAGATCGACTGCGCGTCGTCGCCGACCACCGTGAGCCCGGCGCCATCAGGCTTCAATCCCAGCAGGATCTGCGATTGCAGCCGGTTCGTGTCCTGATACTCGTCGACCAGGACGTGATCGAAGCGATCGCCGATCTCGCGGGCGATCAGTTCGTCGGCCATCATCTGCGCCCAGTAGAGCAGCAGGTCGTCGTAGTCGAGCACGGCGTTGGCCTGCTTCGCCTCGACATAGGCGGCGAACAGCCCTTTCAGCTCGCTCGCCCATTCGGCGCACCAGGGAAAATGCCGCACCAGCGCTTCGTCCAGAGGCATGTCGGCATTGACGCAGCGCGAGTAGATCGCGAGGCAAGTTCCCTTCGTCGGAAAGCGCCGTTGCGTGTTCGACAGGCCGCGCTCATGCCGCACCAAATTCATCAGGTCGGCGGAATCCTCACGATCATGGATCGTGAATACGGGATCGAGGCCGATGCGCTCCGCATGCTCGCGCAGCATGCGCGCGCCGAGGCCGTGAAACGTGCCGGCCCAGGTCAGCCCCGCCGTGATCGCTTCCGCGTGGCTGCCAAGTACCTTGCGCGCGATGCGCTCGACACGCCGGCTCATTTCGCCGGCCGCACGGCGCGAAAATGTCATCAGCAGGATGCGGCGCGGATCGGCGCCGTTGACCAGCAGATGCGCGACGCGATGGGCCAATGTGTTCGTCTTGCCCGAGCCGGCACCGGCGATGATCAGCAGCGGCGGTCCCGGTGCGGCCAACGCACCGCCGTGCTCGACGGCGCGGCGCTGCTCCGGATTGAGATCGTCGAGATATGTCGCGGCCGTTGCCTGCACGAATCGCCCCTCAGCTCACAAGAATCAGCGATTTGCGCCATGCGCGCAACGACATGGCCCGCTTGCGGCAGCGTTTTACATGATTCGCAACCGGTCTTTTTTGCCACGGTTGCCCACAGAGCGCTCCGGCCCCGCTTGCGCCGGCGCGCGCGGACTCCTATCCAATCAGCCCCGTCACGAATCTCGGAAGAACACCGTGTCGAATTTTGCCTCCATCATCGCTGCTGAGCTCTCTGTCAGGGACGCCCAGGTCCAGGCCGCGATCGACCTGCTCGACGGCGGCGCGACCGTTCCGTTCATCGCGCGCTACCGCAAGGAAGCGACCGGCATGCTCGATGACACGCAGCTGCGTACTCTGGAGGAGCGGCTGCGATACTTGCGCGAGATGGATGCACGGCGCACCGCGATCATCGAGAGCATCAAGTCGCAGGGCAAGATGACGCCGGAGATCGAGCTGGCGCTGGCGACCGCCGACACCAAGGCGCGACTGGAAGACATCTATCTGCCGTTCAAGGAGAAGCGCCGCACCAAGGCGCAGATCGCCAAGGAGGCCGGACTCGAGCCGCTCGCCGACATGCTCATCGGCGATCCCATGAAGAATCCGGAAGACGAAGCCAAGGCGTTCATCAAGAAGGACGGCGACAATCCGGTCAAGGACGTCAAGGCCGCGCTCGACGGCGCGCGCGCGATCCTGGTCGAACGCTTCGCCGAGCACGCCGACCTCGTCGGCTCGCTGCGCGAGGAGATGTGGACCCGCGGCGCCGTGAAGTCGTCGGTGCGCCACGGCAAGAAGACCGAGGGCGCCAAGTTCGCCGACTATTTCGATTTCTCCGAGCCGTTCACCAAGCTGCCCTCGCACCGCATCCTGGCGATGCTGCGCGGCGAGAAGGAAGAGGTGCTGCAGCTCGATTTCGGCGATGGCGAGCCGGAGGATTCGAAGGATCCGTCGCTGTATGAGAACCGCATCGCGGTGACCTTCGGCATCTCGCGTCAGGGCCGCCCCGCCGATCAGTTCCTGTCGGACTCCGTGCGCTGGGCCTGGCGCACCCGCATCAAGACCTCGCTCGCGCTCGATGTCCGCATGCGGCTGTGGCAGGAGGCGGAGAAAGAGGCGGTGCGCGTCTTCGCCGCGAACCTGCGCGATCTCCTGCTCGCCGCCCCCGCCGGCGGCCGCGCCACGCTCGGCCTCGATCCGGGCTTCCGCACCGGCGTCAAGGTCGCGGTCATCGACCGCACCGGCAAGTTCGTCGACCATGCCACGATCTATCCGCACGAGCCGCAGCGGCAGTGGAACGAGAGCATGCTCACCTTGGCGCAGCTCTGCATCAAGCATCGCATCGAGCTGGTCGCGATCGGCAACGGCACGGCCTCGCGTGAGACCGAGAAGCTGGTCAACGACCTGATGAAGCTGAAGCCCGACCTCAAGCTGACCAAGGCGATCGTGTCGGAAGCCGGCGCGTCGGTCTATTCGGCCTCGGAATTCGCCGCCAAGGAATTCCCCAATCTCGACGTCTCGATCCGCGGCGCGGTCTCGATCGCACGCCGCCTGCAGGATCCGCTCGGCGAGCTCGTCAAGGTGCCGCCGGCCTCGATCGGCGTCGGCCAGTATCAGCACGATCTCAACCAGTACGAGCTGGCGCGCGCACTCGACGCCACCGTCGAGGACTGCGTGAACGCGGTCGGCGTCGATCTCAACACCGCCTCTGCGCCGCTGCTGGCGCGCGTTTCCGGCATCGGCGAGACGCTCGCCCAGAACATCGTCGCGCATCGCGACGCGAACGGTCCGTTCCCGACCCGCGACAAGCTCAAGGAAGTCCCGCGTCTTGGACCGAAGGCGTTCGAGCAGTGCGCCGGCTTCCTGCGCATCCGCGACGGCGACAATCCGCTCGATGCCTCGGGCGTGCACCCCGAATCCTATCCGGTCGTGAAGAAGATCCTCGAAGCGACCAAGAGCGACATCAAGGTGCTGATCGGCGAGACCAAAACCCTGAAGGCGCTCAATCCGGCGAAGTTCGCCGACGAGCGCTTCGGCGTGCCGACGGTCACCGACATCATCAAGGAGCTGGAGAAACCCGGCCGCGACCCGCGCCCGGAGTTCAAGACCGCGACCTTCCAGGAGGGCGTCGAGAAGATCACGCATCTCAAGCCCGGCATGATCCTGGAGGCGACCGTGACCAACGTCGCCGCGTTCGGCGCGTTCGCCGATATCGGCGTGCACCAGGACGGCCTGATCCACATCTCGGCGATGTCCGAGAAGCGCATCAACGATCCGCGCGAGGTGGTGAAGCCGGGGCAGGTCGTGAAGGTGAAGGTGCTCGACGTCGACGTTCCGCGCAACCGCATCTCGCTGACGCTTCGCCTGTCCGATCCGCTGCCCGCCAAGGGCGAGAAGCGCACCAGTGCGCGGCCTCCGGCGGCGGCGCGCATGACCACGCGCGAGGAGAAGCCGTCGGGCGGCGGCGCCTTCGCCGCGGCGCTGGCGAAGGCTCAGGAGCGTCGCAAGGGCGCCTGAGGCGCTTCGCTCTGCCTCGTGACGACAACGCGCCGCGGCATGATGTCATTCCGCGGCGCCGAGCTGAAAAGTCCGGGCCGCTTTTCGTTCGGCTCGACGATGCCTATCTCCTTCGGCGGGCGTAGTCTGAGGACAGGTGATGGCGAACCGCACCGTGATCATTGCTGGAGCCACCGGCCTTGTCGGCCGCGAGCTTTTGCGCGGCCTGCTCGCCGATCCCTTCGTCGATCACGTCCATGTCGTCGGCCGCCGGGCGCCTCCGGTGGTTGCGCCGAAGCTGACGGCTCATATCGTCGATTTCGCCGCGCTGACGCCTCTGCCATCAGCTGATGAGCTTTATCTGGCGCTCGGAACGACCATCAAGGTCGCCGGCAGCCAGGCCGCGTTTCGTGCGGTCGATCACGACGCCAACCTCGCCGTCGCCAAGGCGGCGCTTGCTGGAGGCACCAGGCGCGTCGGGCTCGTCAGCGCGATGGGCGCCGATGCCAAGTCGCGCATCTTCTACAGCCGCGTGAAAGGTGAGCTCGAAGAGGATCTGGGCGCGCTGCCCTTCGCTGGGCTTGTCATCGCACGGCCCTCGCTGCTCATGGGCCCGCGGGAAGAGCTGGGGCAGCCGGCCCGTCCGGGCGAGGCCTGGGGCAATGCGCTCAATACCATCGTCGGCTTTCTCATCCCGCCGAACTACAAGCCCATTCCCGCCTCGGATGTCGCGCAGGCGCTGCTGTCGACCGTTCCGACCGCTGCCGGCGTCAAGGTCCTCCTATCAGGTGAAATGCGCAGATAGTTGCGCGCGTTACCCTTGCGGTCCGGCTCGGTGTTTCTATTTATCAGAATTATGGGGCGCCCGGGTCTCCCCCGGACGGTCCTGATGGCTGTGCATGGCTCCGTAGTTTTACGGGGCGGGCCGGTCGATGAGATCCGCCTGTTAGTTCCGCGAAGCGGGCCGATCCCTTTGATTAACTTAGGATACTATCGAAGCCATATTTCGGCATGATCCCGCTTTTAACACCTTAACCATATCTGCCTGCTACGACTGCCAGGAGAACAACGAGCTCGGGATCTCATGCGCAGACAGCTTCGAGACATTTTTGTTGCCGGACTGATGACGACGGCGCTGCTCGGCCTGCATCCAGCTGCAGCTTCGACTCGAATGGTCTCGCTGGTATTCAATTCTCAGCCGCAAAATCCACAGCAGATCGGGTCCGACGAGTTTCGGACCAGGCTGCAGGCCCTCGCTGGAAAGAAGCTGATCATCGACGAACGAGCCGGCAATTCGTTCGGCAGCGAGGCGGGCGTCCTCGCGGCAACTCGCACCGGAGCGGTCGACATCTCCGTGGTGTCCGGCGGCATCGCCAGCGCCGTGGTCCCGGAACTGGGCGTCTTCGACATCCCCTTCCTGTTTCGCGACACCGCGCACGCCAAGGCCGTCGCCACCGGCCCCGTCGCTGCCGCGATCGGCGCCAAGTTCGCCGACAAGGGACTGGTGCTGCTCGCCCTCGGCAAGCAGGGCTTCCGCAATCTGACCAACTCGAAGCGGCCCGTTCGGTCCGTCGATGACGTCAAGGGTCTGAAGATCCGCGTCATCCCCAATCCGGTCTATCAGATGACGTTCAAGGCGCTGGGCGCCGAGGTGCTGCCGATGGACTTTCCGCTGGTCTACGCGGCGCTCAAGGACGGGCGCCTCGACGGCCAGGAGAATCCCGTGGCGACGATCGCCGCCAATCGGTTCGAGGAAGTTCAGAAATATCTGACCCTCACCGGCCACTTCTTTGCGCCGATCGCCTTCGTCGCCAATCGCGCGACATTCGAGCAGCTCGACGCAAGCGAGCGCGACGCTCTGATCACAGCCGCCAAGGCGGCCGCAGAGGTGACGTGGCAGGCGCAGTTGGATGCCGAGAAGCTCGCCGAGCTGCGCAAGGGCGGCATGGAGGTGATCGAGACGTTCGACCGCAAGACCTTCGTCGATGCAGTCAAGCCGCTCGACCCGGAATTCGAAAAGCGCTTCGGCAAGGAGCTGCTCGCCACCATCAGGTCCACGCCGTGAATCAGTCGGGCAATCCCATGAAATTTTCTTCGATGTTGTCGTGGATCGGCATCCGTCCCCGGATCTTCGGCGGCTTTGCGCTGATCCTGAGCTTCCTGGTGCTGCTCGGCGGCTTCGCCATGAGCCAGGTCGGGCGGATCGGCGGAACGGTCGACGAGCTCGTCACCAGCGCGGCCGGTGATGCCGGCATGTCGCAGGTCCGCGCGGCGTTGCTCACGGCCAACAGCGCCGTCGAGAAGTTCATCCGCACCTGGAGCGTCGGTGACAAGGATGCCGCTGGCAAGGCCATCGATGCGGTCGCCGGTCTTGCCGACGAGGTCGAGAAGCAGTCGGGCAAGCTGAAGGTGATCGCCGACGGCGCCGCGCCGGTGCGCAGCGCGCTCGCGAGTTATCGCGCGTCGTTCGCCGCGGCCGCAGAAGCCGTCGACCGCCTGCGTGCGGCCTCGACCAAGACCGACACGCTCGGCGCCGTCGCTGGCGTCAATGTCGGCGGCATCCAGGTCGCCCTCGCCAATCGTGCAGGCCGCGAGCCTCTGCTCAATCCCCTGCGCCTCGCCAGCGTCGTCGATGCGTCGCGCGTTTCGGTGATGCGCTACACCAGCACTTTGTCGCCGAACGACGCCGAGGACGCCAAGCTCACCTTTGTCTACGCCAAGCTGGCGCTCGCCGATACCGAAGCCGAGATCGCCGATATCGATGATGCCAAACTGAAGGCGCTGGTCGCGGCGCTGAAGGACGCCGTGACGGCTGACGCGACCGCGCTCGACGACGTGACGAAGGTCGCGGCCGATCTGCGCGCCAAGCAGGGCGAACTCGCCAAGGCCAGTGCGTCGATCGAGGCGCAGGTCGGTCAGATCAACCGGCAGCTCGATACGGCCCGCAAGGAGCAGGCTGCGAAGACGGGAGTGGCGGTTCAGGAAACCAAGCAGACCATCATCGTAACGGCAGCAGGAGCGGTCGTGTTCGGCGCCGTGCTGGCGTGGCTCATCGGCGCCAGCGTGTCCGGCCCGATCCGCAGCATGACGGAACGGATGCAGTCGCTGGCCTCGGGCGAGCTGGAGCAGCCGATTCCCGGTGGCGAGCAGCGCGACGAGATCGGCCGGATGGCGCGCGCGGTCGAGGTGTTCCGCGACAATGCGCTTGCCGTGCGCCGCATGGAGCAGGAGGCTGCCGCGCAGCGCGAGGCTGCGGAAGCCGAGCGGGCGCGCATGATGGCCGATCTCGCCGGCCGCTTCGAACAGGGCATGCAGGGCGTGATCACCGGCGTCGGTGGGCGCGCGAGCGAGATGGGCCAGAGCGCCAAGGAGCTGGCGCAGGTGGCCGAGCGCGGCCGGGGCCTCGCGGAGGCGGTGGCGAGCCGCGCCGAGCAGGCGTCGGTCAACGTGCAGACCGTCGCATCTGCGACCCAGGAGCTCGCGGCCTCGATCCGCGAGATCTCCGGCCAGGTGCAGCGCTCGGTGGCCGTGTCGAGCCGCGCGACGCAGGAGACCGAACGCACGTCAGAGCTGATCAACGGCCTGTCCAGCGCTGCGGAGCGGATCGGCACGATCGTGCAGCTGATCCAGGCGATCGCGAGCCAGACCAATCTGCTGGCGCTGAATGCGACCATCGAGGCGGCGCGCGCCGGCGAGGCGGGCAGGGGCTTTGCGATCGTCGCGAGCGAGGTGAAGAACCTGGCCTCGCAGACGGCGCAGGCCACCGAACAGATCTCGAGCCAGATCGCCACCATCCAGAGCGCGACCGGGGAGACGGTGGGGGCGATCGCGCAGTTCGGCACGACCGTGCGCGAAATCGCGGAGATCTCCAACGCCATTGCGGCGGCGGTGGAGCAGCAGGGCGCCGCGACCAGCGAGATCGCCCGCAATGTCGAACAGGCCGCCAGCGGGACCGCAGCGGTGACGCAGGAGATCGGCGACGTCAAGGCGGTCGCCGGCCAGACCGATGCCGGCGCCGAGGCCGCGCTCACCGCGGCCGCCGCGCTACAACAGCAGGCGGCGTCGCTGCGCAGCAATGTCGCCGATTTCCTGCAGACGATCCGGACCGCGGCCTGAGCCGTCGCGGGGTTGAGACTGATGGAATTGACTCAAGGCGAGCGCGCTCACAAGACATGGGCATGACCGACCTCCAGGCGCGCTCCCTCTCCCTCTCGATCGACGGCGCGGGCACCGTGTCCGCGCTGTTCATCATGCCTCCGCAGGCGCGCGCCTGCTTTGTGTTTGCCCATGGGGCCGGCGCCGGCATGACCCACGCCTTCATGACCAAGGCGGCGGAGCGCCTTGCGAAGCACGGCATCGCCACGCTGCGCTTCCAGTTTCCCTACATGGAGAAGGGCAGCAAGCGCCCCGATCCGCCCGCGCTCGCCCACGCCACGGTGCGTGCCGCCGTCGCCGAGGCTGCGCGGCACTGTCCCGGATTGCCGCTGATCGCCGGTGGCAAATCGTTCGGCGCGCGCATGACCTCGCAAGCGCAAAGTCTGGCACCGCTACCGGGCGTGTCGGGGCTCGCCTTCCTCGGCTTTCCACTGCATCCCGCCGGCAAGCCGTCGGTGGCGCGCGCCGACCATCTCGATGCGGTCGAGGTGCCCATGCTCTTTCTCCAGGGAACCCGCGACAAGCTCGCGGAAATGGAGCTGCTCGAGCCGGTCGTGAAGCGGCTCGGGCTGCGCGCGACGTTGCATCGCATCGCGCATGCCGATCATGCCTTCCACGTTCCCGCGCGGTCCGGCAAGGACGCTGAGGCCGTCATGGACGAACTGGCGCAGGCTTTCGCGTCCTGGCTCGACACCCTCGACGCTCCCAGCATCTGAGGGGCGCGTGCCTCGAACTCCGCGAAAATTTGCCGCGACATCGAGCACGAAATATTGCAACAAGTCGGCATCACCCCCGGGCCGAAGGTCCGCACGGGCCGGATCTTGGAGAGCTTGATGTTGCGACGCTTGAACCTGGTTCTGACGGCCTTTGCCATGCTGGCCTCGATCAGCGCGGCGCATGCTGACGACACCAAGCTGCGGATCGGCGTTCTCAGGCTGTCGTCGTCAGCGCCGGTGTTCATCGCGCTGGACAAGGGCTACTTCCGCGAAGCTGGTCTGGACGTCGAGCTGAAGTTCTTCGATGCTGCGCAACCGATCGCCGTGGCCACCGCAACCGGTGACGTCGATGTCGGCGTCACTGCGTTCACCGCGGGACTCTACAACCTGGCCGGCAAGGGAGCCTTGAAGATCATCGCCGGCATGAGCCGCGACCGCCCCGGCTATCCGTTGATCGGCTACTTCGCGAGCAACAAAGCCTATGAAGCCGGTCTCAAGACGCCGAAGGACATCGCGGGCAAGCGCGTGGCGATGACCCAGGTCGGATCGAGCTTTCACTACTCGGTCGGGCTGCTCGCCGATAAATACGGCTTCAAGCTCGCCGACGTGAAGATCGTGCCGTTGCAGTCGATGTCGAACATGGCCGCGGCGATCAAGGGTGAGACGGTGGATGCGGCGCTGATGCCGGTCTCCGTCGCGCGCAAGCTGATGGAGGAGGGCGCCGTCAAGCACCTCGGCTGGGTCGGCGACGAGACGCCCTGGCAGGTCAGCGGCGTCTTCGCAGGGCCGAAGACACTGGCCAAAACGGCCGTCGTCACCAAGCTGCTCGAGTCGCTGCAGCGCGCTGACCGCGAATATCACGACGTAGTGCTCGCTTCGGTGAAGGACGGCAACGCTGCGATCGACGAGAAGACGAAGCCGCTGCTCGAGATCATCGGCAAATACACCAACCTTCCGGTCGATCAGGTGGTCGGCAACTGCGCCTATATCGATCCCGACGGCAAGCTCGACGTGAAGAACATCGACAGTCAGGTGAAATGGCTCCAGGCCCAGGGCTTTGCAGACCAGGGCTACGATGCGACCGCGATCATCGCGAAAGAGTATGTGAAGCCCGATTGACGGACGCGAGCCGCGCCCGTACCCGCGGCGGAATGATTTGAGATGGACCTGATCGCCGACACCATCAGCCACCGTTTCGACGCGCTCGATGTGCTCGACGGCGTGTCGTTTGCCGTTGGACCCGGCGAGGTCGTGGCTATCGTCGGTCCCTCCGGCTGCGGCAAGAGCACGCTGCTTGCGATCCTCGGCGGACTGCTCCAGCCGAGCGCGGGACAGGCGTTGTTGCGTGGCGCGCCGCCGCCCGGCAGTCTGAACCCGCTGACCTTCGTGTTCCAGGATTTCGCGCTGCTGCCCTGGGCGAGCGTCGCCGACAACGTCGCCTTCCCGCTCCTGCATACGTCGCTATCCGCGCAGCAGCGGACTGCTGCCGTCGACGATGCGTTGCGCCGCACGGGGCTCGTTGACTTCAGGGCGGCCTTTCCGAAGCAGCTCTCCGGCGGCATGCGCCAGCGCGTCGGCATCGCGCGCGCGCTCGTCGTGCGGCCCGCGATCCTGCTGATGGACGAGCCGCTGTCGGCGCTGGACTCGCAGACCCGCGAGCTGCTGATGGAGGACTTCGTCGACCTGCTCGCCGATGGCACGATGGGGGCGGTCTATGTCACCCACAACCTCGAGGAGGCCGTCAGGCTCGCCGATCGCATCGTCGTGCTGTCCCGCCGCCCCGGCCGCATCCGGAAGGTGGTGACTGTCCCGGCGACACGGCGCGCCCGCGGCGACGCCGTGATGCGCGCGCAGTTGCTGGATCTCCAGAACGATCTGTGGTCGCTGATCCGGACCGAGGCGATCGATGCCGAGCGCGAGGTTCAGCATGCTTGATCGCGCGCCAAGCGACGCGCCTCGCGCGGCCGGTGACGCCGAAACGAAGCCGGTGGGCTTCCGTGGCGGTGGCTTCACGCCGGCGGCCAGCCGCTGGGCGGGCCCGCTCGCGCTCGCCGCGGTCCTAGGGCTGTGGCAGCTGATCGGCAGTCTCGCGCTGATCAATCCGCTGTTTCTCCCGACCCCGCTCGGCATCCTGCGCGCGCTGTATCGTCTCGCCGAGAGCGGGGCCCTCTGGCAGCACGTCTCCGCCTCGCTGCTGCGCATCCTCTCGGGCTGGGCGCTGGGCACCGCTACCGGCATCGTCGTCGGCTTCGCGATCGGGCTGTGGCGGATCGCGCGCAGCATCGGCATCACATTCGTCTCGGCGCTGTTCCCGATCCCGAAGATCGCCGTACTGCCGCTGTTGATCCTCTGGCTCGGCATCGGCGAGCAGCCGAAGATCGCGACGATCGCGCTCGGCGTGTTCTTCTCGACCACGATCTCGGTCTATAGCGGCGTCGACGCGGTGCCGCGCAATTTGATCCGCATGGCGCAGAGTTTCGACGTGCCGTTCCCGACCATCGTGCGCAAGGTGATCTGGCCCGGCGCGCTGCCGTCGATTCTGGCGGGCTTCCGCATCACGGCTTCAGTGGCGCTGATGCTGGTGGTCTCGGCAGAGATGATCGGCGCCGAGACCGGCATCGGCACCTTCGTGTTGCAGGCCGGCAATCTGATGCAGACCGATCAGCTGATGGCGGGCATCCTGATGCTGTCGCTGTTCGGCCTCGCCATTGGCAAGCTGATCAGCCTGCTCGAAGCGCGGCTGCTGCACTGGCGCTAATTTAGTGCATTACGCGTTGCCGCGATCCTCGCGGTACAGATCGAGCTTCTCCTGCACCGGCCGGTCGGAGAACGAGAACAGCACGGCGTCCTCATCCGCCTCGTGGCTCACCCATTGCCAGCTCGGCACGACGAACAGATCACGCGGCCCCCATTCGAAGGTCTGGTCGCCGATGCGGCTGCGTCCCCGGCCTTCGATCGCGGTGAAGACCGTTGCGTCGGTGGAGCGATAGCGTGCGGTCTCGAAACCCTTCGGCAGCAGCTGGATGAAGGTGCCGATCGTCGGCATCGCGAAGTCGCCGGTCTCCGGATTGGAGAATTTCAGCTTCAGCCCATGGCACGCATCCCATTCCTCGCTGCGCTTGGCGTTTTCCAGCGCCTCGCGCGTGTAGGCATAGGGATAGTTGAAGATCGGCGATGTCCGCGATCTGCGCTTGGCATCGACCGGCAGCAGATTGTGGCCGTAACGGGCAAAGCTGTCGCCGGCGGGACGCGCGACCTTCTGCTGATCCTCCTGCGATCCTTGCGCGAAGGACGCATCGAGGAACTGCACCAGGGGAATGTCGAGCCCATCGAGCCAGAACATCGGCTCCGAGGTCTCGTTGCCGTGATCGTGCCAGGTCATCGAGGGCGTGATGATGAAGTCGCCGGGCTGCATCAAAGTGCGCTCGCCGTCGACTGTCGTGAACGCGCCCTGGCCCTCCAGCACGAAGCGCAGCGCCGACTGGCTGTGCCGATGGGCCGGCGCGATGTCGCCGGGGATGACCATCTGAATGCCGGCATAGAGCGAGGTCGTGACCTTGGACTGTCCGCGGAGCCCGGGATTCTCGAGGATCAGTACCCTGCGCTCGGCTTCCTTCGCCGTGATCAACCGGCCGGCCTCGATCATGTAGTCGCGGATCGCCGCGAACTGCCACAGATGCGGACGGCACGCGCTCTTCGGCTCGGGCGTGATGAGGTCGCTCATCACCGTCCACAGCGCGGTCATGTTCTCGCCGTCGATCTTCTTGTAGAACGCCTCGCGTTCCGGGGTCGAAACTGCGGCCATGCGCGCCTCCCGATCAGAAGTTGTTATTTATTGACAGTATACTGTCAATTAGTTTACCGTCAACGCAACCAGAACTATCATTTCGGGAGGAGTGCCATGATCAAGCTGCACGGCTATTTCCGCAGCAGCGCATCCTATCGCGTCAGGATCGCGTTGAACCTCAAGGGTCTCACGGCCGAACATCTGCCGCATCACCTCCGCAAGGGCGAGCAGCGCGCGCCTGCCTATCTCGCTCTCAATCCGCAGGGCTTCGTTCCGACCCTGGAGGACGACAGCGGAGCAACGCTGATCCAGTCGCTCGCCATCATCGAATGGCTCGATGAGACCCACCCCGAACCGCCGCTGCTGCCCAGGGACCCCCTGTGTCGCGCCCAGGTCCGCGCCTTCGCACAGGTGCTCGCGTGTGACACGCATCCGGTCCAGAACCTGAAGGTGCTGGCGCGGCTGCGCGAGCTCGGCCTGCCCGAGGACAAGGTCACCGCCTGGGCCGGCTGGGCCAATCGCGAGGGCCTTGCAGCCTGTGAGGCTCTGGTCAAGCATGAGCCCGGTCCGTTCTGTTTCGGAGCCGCGCCGACCCTGGCTGATCTCTGCCTGGTGCCGCAACTCGGCAATGCCCGCCGCTTCGGCGTCGATGTCGCGGCATTCCCGCGTCTGCTGCAGGCCGAGGCCGCAGCGAAGGCCATGCCTGCCTTTGCGGATGCTGCGCCGGAGCGCCAGCCCGATGCCGAGTAAGCCGCCCGAAATCACGATGGACGCGGTCTACACCAAGCCGGGCTATCTGTTCCGGCGGATGCAGCAGATCGCCGTCTCCATCTTCATCGAGGAATGCCGGGAGTTCGATCTCACGCCGGTGCAATACGCTGCGCTGGTTGCGATCCAGAACCACCCGGGCATCGATGCCACCAGGCTGTCCGCCGTGATTGCGTTCGACCGCTCCACGCTTGGTAGTGTGATCGAGCGGCTCGAGGTCAAGGGGCATGTCGAGCGCAAGCCGTCGGCCGAGGACAAGCGTGTCAAGCTGCTCTATCTGACCAGGGCCGGCGCGGTGCTGCTGCGAAACATCATGCCGTTCGTCGACCGCGCGCAGGCGCGCATGCTGGCGCCGCTGAAGGCGGCCGATCGGAGGGCGCTGATGGCCCTGCTGTCGCAGTTGGTCGATCTCAACAACGAGGTGTCGCGCGTGCCGCTGCGCGCCGAGGACGCGTTGGAGCACCTCGGCAAGAGCGGCTGAGCTCTGACGCTCGTGCATCGTCTGCGAACGGCATTCGTTCATAGCCGCATCACCGCCTGACGGTCGATCTTGCCGGTGCCGGTCTTCGGCAGCTCGTCGATAAAGACGATCTCACGCGGATATTTGTAAGGCAGCAGCTTGGCCTTGACGTAGTCCTGCAGCGCCTTGGTCATGACCGGCTCATCGCGCGACCGGCCGTTGGTCACCACCACCGCCTTCAGGCTCATCCGCCTGTCGGGCAGCTCGTGCGCGAACACGGCGCATTCCCGGATGTCCGGATGCTCGGCGAGGCAGAGCTCGACCTCGAGTGGATAGACCCACTGCCCGGAGATCTTGATGAGGTCGTCGGCGCGACCGCGGAAGAAGTGAAAGCCGTCGATGTCGCGCACGAAGCGGTCGCCGGTGTAGATCCATCCGCCCTCGCGGATCGTCTCCGCGGTCTTGTCCGGCCGGTTCCAGTAGAGCGGCGTGTTGGAATCGCCCCGGACCCAGAGAATGCCTTCTTCACCGGTGGCGACGTCGTGGCCGTCCTTGTCACGCAGCGCAATCTCGTAACCGGGCACGCGCAGGCCGGCCGCGCCGAGCTTCTTCCGGTCCTCGCGGTTGGACAGATAGACATGCAGCGCTTCGGTGGAGCCGAGACCTTCGACGATCTCGTGTCCAGTGAGACTCTTCCAGCCGTTGAAGACCTCAGCTGACAGCACTTCGGCCGCGGAGACCGAAAGGCGCAACGATGAGAAGTCGGTCTCTTTGGCGCCGTCCGCCTTGGTCAGCGCCGTGTAGAGCGTCGGCAGGCCGAAGAACACGGTCGGACGGAAGCGGTTGATCGCATCGAAGATGGCGGCGGGCCTGGGTTGGCCCGGCAGCAGCAGCGTCGTCGCGCCAGCCGAGAATGGGAAGGTGATCGAATTGCCGAAGCCGTAGGCAAAGAAGATCTTCGGCACCGAGAAGCAGATGTCGTCCGGTCTCAGCCGCAGCACGTTCTTCGCAAACGCCTGCTCGCTGTAGGCCATGTCGTGCTGAAGATGGACGATGCCTTTCGGGCGGCCGGTCGAGCCCGACGAGTACATCCAGAAGGCCATCTCGTTGCGATGAGTGTCGGCCTCATCGAGCTGAGCGGCAAAGCCGGGGAGCCATTGATCGACGGCAATCGTCGTCGGCGCTGCCCTCGCCGGCGCTGCGCCGTTAACGACGATCAGCGTCTGCAGCGCTGTTTCCGCACACGCCTGCGCGTCGAACCGCCCGGCAAACTCGGCATCCGCCACCGCGACCGTTGCGCCGGAATCGGCAAGATAGAATTGCAGCAGGTCCGGCGGCGTCAGCGTATTGATCAGCAGCGGCACGAAGCCGGCACGCACCGCGCCGAAGAAGGCCGCCGGGTAGGCCGGCGTATCGTCGAGGAACAGCAGCACGCGGTCGCCGCGAGCAAGGCCGAGCGACGCAAAGCCGTTGCCCCAGCGGCAGGCCTCGGCGCACAGCTCGGCATAGCTGCGCTCGCCGGCTGGGCCGATCAGCGCGGGCTTGTTCGCGTTGCCTTTAGCGAGATTGTCGAACAGCACGCGGCTGGCGTTGTAGCGGGCGGGGATCGCGAAGCCGATTTCGCGGGCACCGGCGCTGTCCGAAGGAACCTGATCGGCGATCTCCTGTGTCATGCCCGGCCTCCGTCCGTGCGCGACGCCTCGTAGCGTGCCATGAACTGCGGCGCCATCGCGCGCAGCCTGGCGTCGTCAATGCGACCGGAGCGCGTGATGTAGCTGTAGGCAAAGTCCATCAAACCCAGCGTCATGTGTGCCGGGAATTTTTCATACCAATCGGCGCTGGTGCGGGCGGCGGTCACCAGCTTCTTCACGATCGGCTGCCGCTCCGCCTGATAGCGCGCGAGGCCGGCGGACAGGTCGGTCTCGGCATCGAGCGCCTTGGCGAGCGCGATCGCATCCTCGATCGCAAGCCGCGTCCCCGAGCCGATCGAAAAATGCGCGGTATGAAGCGCATCTCCGATCAACACCATGTTCCGGTGCCACCAATGCTCGTTCCACACCCACGGGAAATTGCGCCAGACCGAGCGGTTGGAAACCAGCGAGTGGCCCTCGAGCGTGTCGGCGAACACCTGCTCGCAGATGCGCCGGGACTCGTCGACTGACTTTTCCGCAAAGCCGTAGGCGTGCCAGGTGGCGCGATCGCACTCGACCAGGAACGTGCTCATGTCGGGCGCGTAGCGATAGTGATGCGCATTGAAGGTACCGCGATCGGACCGGACGAAGGTCTGCGACAGCGTCTTGAAGGTCTTGCTCGTGCCGTACCAGGCGAACTTGTTGCTGGAGTAGGACACCGAGAAGCCGAAATCGCCTTCGAAGCTGCGCCGGACGAGCGAGTTCAATCCGTCGGCGGCGACGATCAGATCATAGCCCGAGAGCTGATCCAGCGACTGGATGGCGGTGCCGTAACGGGCGATCACGCCGACGCTCGCGGCGCGCTCTTGCAACAGCTTCAGCAGTTCGAGTCGCCCGATTGCGGAGAAGCCGACGCCGTCGATCTCGACGCTCTCGCCGTGCAGATTGAGCGTGATGTTGCGCCAGCTCTCCATGCGCGGCGCAATCGCATCGACCGTGTCGGGATCGTCGGCGCGGAGGAATTCCAGCGCCTGGTCGGAGAACACGACGCCGAAGCCCCAGGTCGCGCCGGCCGGGTTCTGTTCGAACAGATCGACGACGGCGGACGGGTGCCGCTTCTTCCAGAGATAGGCGAAATACAGCCCGCCAGGGCCGCCGCCGAGTACGGCGATGCGCAAGGGCGCTCTCCCAATTGACAGTATACTGTTTATTTTGGGCCGGAGACTAATCTCTCATTCCAATGGACGCTAGAGAAATCTTATTGCGAGAGTTTGGATCCCGCTGCTGCTGATCCCGAGGCACGGGGTGCAAAGATGGCGTCGAGCGCGGCGAACGTGGCTGCCTCCACCAGCTCGGGCGCATGCTCGCCGAGCGCCTCCAGCTTCACGCCCGAATTGATCTCGAGCACCCGCCATTGGCTGTCGGCCATGACGACATCGACCGACGTATAGCGGATGTTGATCGCGCGTGCGGCTTCCCGCGCCAGTGCCGTGCAGGTCTCGCGCAGCTCGCCGTCCCTCAGCAGCACCGGCCGGGCGCCGAATTCGAGATTGTGCCGCCAGCTCAACAGGCGCTGCTCGCCGTGGGGGACGATCGCGTGCAGCGTCGATGCGTCGAACTCCGCGGCGAGGCGCCGAAGCAGTTGCGACTGCTGCTGGATCGGCGCAGCCCTCAGCGCGAGCTCGCGCACGGAATGAATTCCGTCGCCGGTCACGACGGGCCGCTGCTTGCGATAGACAATCAGTGGAACGCCATCGAGCAGGATGACGCGAACTTCGTCCACGATCTCCAGCAGCGGCGCAATCGCTGCGCTGGCTCCGGTATCGAAGATGACGGTGAGCGCGTTCTTGAGCTCGGTCGCGGCGTGGACGCGCGTCACCCCGCGTCCCGACGTCCCCTCATTCGGTTTCACGACCAGCCCGCTCGGATGCGCCTCGAGCAATTCCAGAATGGATGTCCATTCGGGCTCGCTGCTGCCCGCCATGGCCGGCCCGAGAAAGAACGCATGCGGGACCGCGGGAACCCCGGAGGCCGCCAGCAGGGCGGCCGTCGCGGCCTTGTCGCAGGCAATTCTGTGCGCCACCGCACTGTTCAGGCCGAGATCATAGCCGAAGATCAGGTGACGCTTGGTGGCATTGCCGAGCACCAGCAACCAGCCGTCCTCCCGGACGTCGAGCGAAATCCCCCGCTCGGCGCAATAGCGGGTCACGGCGGCGAGCTGGTGGTGCGGATGGTTAATCATTGCTCAAGGATTGGGCCGTGGTTGCGGAATTAAAGTGCTGGAAAGCCCTGGTCTCGGCAAGTAAATTACCCATGTCGTTTGTGTACGAACGAATTGCAGATCGAGGCGATCCGGCACGGGCCGGCATGCGTTTGATCGTGATCAATGGTGCAGTCATGCGGGTTGATTATTTGCTGTTTTCACGTACATCAGGCGCCGAAAATCGCTGGGATCTATAGGGTTTTTTGCGATCCTGCCTCGTCACGACTTGTTTCTTCCAACTTCAGCCCACGTGAAAAAACAAACGACATGAGCGCGTTCTATAAAGAGAAAGTTCTTTCCGTTCACCACTGGACGGACACTCTGTTCTCCTTCCGGGCGACCCGCGATGCGGGCTTCCGTTTCCAGAATGGTCAGTTCGCGATGATCGGCCTCGAGGTCGAGGGCCGCCCGCTGCTGCGCGCCTACAGCATGGCGAGCGCCAATCACGAGGAGGAGCTCGAGTTCTTCAGCATCAAGGTGCAGGACGGCCCGCTGACCTCGCGCCTCCAGAAGATCAAGGAAGGCGATACCATCCTGGTCGGCCGCAAGGCCACCGGCACGCTGATTCCTGACAACCTGCTGCCCGGCAGCCGGCTGCTGCTGCTGTCGACCGGGACCGGTCTTGCGCCGTTCGCCAGCCTGATCAAGGACCCCGACGTTTACGAGCGGTTCGAGAGCATCGTGCTGGTCCATGGCTGCCGCCAGGTCGCCGAGCTCGCCTATGGCGAGAGCGTCGTTGCCAAGCTGCGCGAGGACGAGCTGTTCGGGGAGCTGCTGGAAGGCAAGCTGCACTACTATCCGACCGTCACCCGCGAGCCGTTCCGCAATCGCGGCCGCATCACCGACCTGATCTCGTCGCAGCAGCTGTTCAACGATCTTGGCCAGCACGAGCTCGACATCGCCAAGGACCGCATCATGATGTGCGGCAGCCCGGCGATGCTCGAGGAGCTCAAGACCATGTTCGAGTCGCGCGGCTTCCTCGAAGGCAGCGGCAACGAGCCCGGCCACTTCGTGATCGAGAAGGCGTTCGTCGAGCGCTGAGCCGCCCATCCCGCTATTTTGGAATTCGTCAAAGAGCGCCTCGACGCAATCGGGGCGCTCTTTTCGTTGGCAATATCCTCCTTGCGCGCGCCGAAGCGGCCGTGCGATTTTCGCCCGCAAGACCGGACCTGCAGACGTCCGGCGCGACACAGGGAGGGGACCTGGATTGCCTGACGGGCGGCCATCCCCGCGACAGCAAGGGGAACGGCCATGGATTCCATCGTTCGCAGACAGACGCTCGGTGACCTCCTGCGGCGGAGCGCGGCGCGCACGCCCGGTAAGACGGCCGTGATCTGCGGCGATACCAGCTGGACCTATGCCGAGTTCAACGCCCTGGTCGACCGCCTTGCGGCAGGCCTTGCCGGCCGCGGTGTCGGCAAGGGCGAGCGCGTCGCCATCCTTGCCCGCAACTCGCATGCGTTCGCGGCCCTGCGCTTCGCGCTGGCCCGGCTCGGCGCCGTGCTGGTGCCGATCAACTTCATGCTCAAGCCGGAGGAGGTCGCCTACATCCTCAAACATGCCGGCGCCCGGCTGCTGGCGACCGACAGCGGATTTGCCGCCGTGGCGCGCGCGGCCAAGGCGTTGGCGCCGGCAGTCGAGCAGATGATCTGGCTGCCATCGGAAGTGCCGAGCGAGCGGCAGAGCGACATGATCGACTTTGCCGAGCTCGCAGCGTCCACGGCGACGGTGCCTGCCGTGGAGATCGCGGGCCACGACGTCGCGCAGATCGTCTACACCTCGGGCACCGAGTCGCTGCCGAAGGGCGCGATGCTGACCCATGACGCCGTGATCTGGCAATATGTGAGCTGCATCGTCGATGCCGGCATTGCCGCTGACGACGTCACACTGCACGCGTTGCCGCTGTATCATTGCGCACAGCTCGATGTGTTCTTCGGGCCGTCGATCTATGTCGGCGCCACCAACATCATCACCGCATTCCCGACGCCCGACAATCTGCTGCCGCTGATTGCGAAATATCGTATCAGCTCGTTCTTCGCGCCGCCGACGGTGTGGATCTCGATCCTGCGCTCGCCGCTGTTCGAGACCACTGATGTCTCGACGTTGCGCAAGGGCTATTATGGCGCCTCGATCATGCCGGTCGAGGTGCTGCGCGAGCTGGCGCAGCGGCTGCCGAAGGTCCAGCTGTGGAATCTCTACGGCCAGACCGAGATCGCGCCGCTCGCGACGATGCTTGGACCAGAGGACCAATTGCGCAAGCCGGGCTCGTGCGGCCGCGCCGTCCTTAATGTTGAGACGCGGGTGGTCGACGACGACATGAACGATGTCGCGCCGGGCGAAGTCGGCGAAGTCGTGCATCGCTCGCCGCATCTGATGCTCGGCTACTTCCACGACGAAGAGCGCACCACGGCGGCCTTCCAGGGCGGCTGGTTTCACTCCGGCGATCTCGCGACCATCGATGAGGAAGGCTACATCACCATCGTCGACCGCAAGAAGGACATGATCAAGACCGGCGGCGAGAACGTCGCCAGCCGTGAGGTCGAGGAGGCGCTGTATCAAATTCCCGAAGTATCGGAGGTCGCCGTGGTCGGCCTGCCGCATCCGCGCTGGGTCGAAGCCGTGGTCGCGATGGTCGTGGTGAAGTCGGGCTGCGAGCTGACCGAGGAGGCGCTTCTCAAGCAGGCGTCGACGCGGCTGGCCTCGTTCAAGACCCCCAAGCGCATCGTGTTCGTTGATGCGCTGCCGAAAAATCCCAGCGGCAAGCTGCTGAAGCGTCAGCTCCGCGAGGCGCATTCCGGCCTGTTCGCGGAGGGCTGAGGCGTCACGGGGCAGGCGGGTCAATCGTTCTCCTGGGCAGGCCCGCGGGTTCGGTCGATGCACTATGATGGCACCGCACCCTCGCACCCGTGCAAGGGTGCGGTGGACCTCGTGGCATCCGGGTCCATCGCCGCGGACTTTCGACGATGTGATACCGTCGATGGCCAATCGCGCGGGCTTGTGTAACGATTGCTTCGCGATGCGCGTAGTATCTTCAGTGCTGACCGTCCACGATCCGCCCCGAGGCCCTCCATGGATACGCTGCTGCTTCCGTTCTCGCCGCGCTACATCGTGCTGACGATCTGCGCCACGGCGACCGCCCTGCTGCTCGTCCTCGGCATCTACGATCGCAAGATCTTCGATCTCGTGCTGATACCGCTGCTGATCTTCGGCGCGCTGACCGCGCTCGGCGTCCGGGACTTCATGCAGAAGAGTCACGCGGTGCTGCGCAACTACCCGATCTCGGCGCATCTGCGCTTCATCCTCGAGGAAATCCGGCCGGAGATGCGGCAGTATTTCTTCGAGAGCGAGAAGGACGGCATGCCGTTCTCGCGCGACACCCGCGCAGTCGTCTATCAGCGCGCCAAGATGGTGCTCGACAAGCGCCCGTTCGGCACCCAGGAGGACGTCTATCGCGAGGGCTATGAGTGGATGCACCATTCGGTGTCGCCGAAGCCGCATGCCGAGGAGAAATTCCGGATTCAGATCGGCGGCCCCGATTGCGCCAAGCCTTACTCGGCGTCGGTGTTCAACATTTCCGCGATGAGTTTTGGCGCGCTGAGCCCGAATGCCGTGCGCGCGCTGAACGGCGGCGCCAAGCGGGGCGGCTTCGCCCATGACACGGGCGAGGGTGGCTTCAGCCCGTACCACGCCGAAATGGGCGGCGATATCATCTGGGAGATCGGCTCCGGCTATTTCGGCTGTCGTCACCGCGACGGCAGCTTCGATCCGGATGCTTTCGCACGCACGGCGTCGATCGAGCAGATCAAGATGGTGGAGCTGAAGGTCAGCCAGGGCGCCAAGCCCGGCCATGGCGGTGTGCTGCCGGCCGCGAAGGTGTCCGAGGAGATCTCCAAGATCCGTGGCGTATCGATGGGCGAGGACTGCATCTCGCCGCCGGCGCATCGCGCGTTCTCGACGCCTGTCGGCATGATGCAGTTCATCGGCGAGATGCGTCGGCTGTCCGGCGGCAAGCCGGCCGGCTTCAAGCTGTGCATCGGCCATCCCTGGGAGTTCCTTGCCATCTGCAAGGCGATGCTGGAGACCGGCATCACTCCCGACTTCATCGTGGTCGACGGCAATGAGGGCGGCACGGGTGCTGCGCCGCTGGAGTTCATGGACCATCTGGGCATGCCGATGCGCGAGGGTGTCAACTTCGTGCACAATGCGCTGGTCGGCATGAACATCCGCGACCGCGTGAAGATCGGCGCGTCGGGCAAGATCGCCACCGCCTTCGACATGGCCCGCGCCATGTCGATCGGCGCCGACTGGTGCAATTCCGCGCGAGGCTTCATGTTTTCGTTGGGCTGCATCCAGTCGCTGAGCTGCCATACCGACAAGTGCCCGACCGGCGTTGCGACGCAGGACCCGACGCGCGCCCGTGCGCTGGTCGTCCCGCACAAGATGGATCGCGTCTACAACTACCATCATGCGACCCTGCATGCGCTGACCGAGCTGCTCGCGGCGGCCGGACTCGAGCATCCGCAGGATCTGCGTCCGATCCACTTCTCGCAACGGACGTCGACCACCGAAGTGTCCTCGTTCGCGAAGCTCTATCCATCGCTGCGGCCCGGCGAGCTGCTCGACGGCACCCAGGACGTCCGCTTCCGCGACGCCTGGGCGATGGCGCGGCCCGACACGTTCGCGGCGGCTTGAGGTTGCTACGCCTTTCTGAGTGAGTTGGTACGCCGCGTCCGCACCCTCAGTGTCATCCCCGCGCACGCGGGGATCCATAACCACAGGCATCAGTTCGTTACGCTGAAGGTTCAACGCGCCGCCTGCCTCAAGCGAGATCACGCGGTATGGGTCCCGGGTCGGCGTCCGCCAACGCTTCGCGTTGCCGGGCTTGCCCGGGACGACAGCGGAGGGCGGGGCGGTCAGTGAACTAATGCGGGTTCTCCAGGCTGAAGGTCTCGGACTGCTCGTCGTAGGAGAACAGCTCGGCGTAGCGGCCCCAGGAGACGATGGTGTGCAGCGTCTCGTCGGCGTAGTGCTCGGACATGTAGTCCTCAAGCTCGATGCGGAAGCGCGCGGCTGGCGCTGCGTGCGAGGGGCGGTCGTCGAGCACGCGGCGGATCAGGCCCATCAGCGGCACGTTCTCAATCAGATGCTGCGCAAACAGCTTCTTGCGCTCGTCGGTCTCCTGATGGGCGAACCTCCGTCCGTCCTCGGTCAAGGTCAGGTCGCCTTCGCTGAGATGCGCGAAGCGCAGCAGTTGCAGCGCCTCCGCCAACGGAAAGATCTCGTCGACCTCGAGCTGCAGATGGCCAGCCAGCACCGGAAGGTCGGCATGCCCGTTATACGGTTCGCCGGCGAGCGTCTCGATCAGGCCTGAGATCGAGTTGGAGGAGACGTGGCTGAGCACCATGCCGACGCCGGCGCTCGCGGTGCTCGGCAGCTTCGGCTCCGGCCGCTGCGTCATGCGCGCATAGAGGCTGTCGACGAGCTGGCGGAACGCGGGATCGAGCCGGTTGCGCGGATGGGCTAAGTCGATCTTGAACTCGGCGGCGACGCGGCCCGGATTGGACGAGAACACCAGGACGCGGTCGCACATCAGCACCGCCTCCTCGATGTTGTGCGTCACCATCAGCACCGACTTGATCGGCAGCCGGCCATCCGTCCAGAGGTCGACGAGGTCGGTGCGCAAGGTCTCCGCGGTGAGGACATCGAGCGCCGAGAACGGCTCGTCCATCAGCAGCAGGTCGGGATGCACCACCAGCGCGCGGGCGAAGCCGACGCGCTGGCGCATGCCACCGGAGAGCTCCTTGGGAAAAGCGGATTCGAAGCCGTCGAGGCCGATCAGGTCGATCGCCGCGAGCGCGCGCTTACGCCGCTCGGCGGCCTCGATGCCCAGCGCCTCCAGGCCGAGCTCGACGTTCTGCAGCACGGTCAGCCAGGGAAACAGCGCGAATGACTGGAACACCATGGCGACGCCAACAGGCGGGCCGGCGATGATCTCGCCGCGACACTTCGCTTCGCCCGACGATGGCGCCACCAGCCCGGCGATGATCCGCAGCAACGTCGACTTGCCGGAGCCCGAACGTCCCAGCAGGCCGACGATCTCGCCGGCGCGGATGGTGAGGTCGACCTTCTCCAGCACGACGAGATCCTCGCCGCTGCCCTTGGGAAACATCCGGCTGACGCTCTTGATCTCGATCAGCGAGGTGTCCTTGACCTGGTCGCGCATGATGATCTCTCCCGGTCAGCCGAGCCGCAGCCGGCGTTCGCCGAAGGCATAGAGCGGCCGCCACAGCAGCCGGTTGAACAGAGTGACGAGGATGCACATCACGGCAATGCCGAGCACGACGCGGGGGAAATCGCCGCGCTCCGTTGCTCCTGCGATGTAGGCGCCGAGGCCCGAGGCGGTCAGATGGGTGTCGCCCCAGCTCGCGACCTCGGCGACGATCGCCGCGTTCCACGAGCCGCCGGACGCGGTGATGGCACCGGTGATGTAATAGGGGAAGACGCCGGGCAGCACGACCTTGAACCACCAGCGCCAGCCTTTGAGATGCAGGCTCGCCGCCGCCTCGCGCAGGTCGGTCGGGAAGGCGCTGGCGCCGGCGATGACGTTGAACAGGATGTACCACTGCGTGCCCAGGATCATCAGCGGGCTGAGCCAGACATTGGCGTCGAGGCCGTAGCGCACGATCAGCACGACGAACACGGGGAAGGCGAGGTTGGCCGGGAAGGCGGCGAGGAATTGCGCGAGCGGCTGGATGCGCTCGGCGAGCTTCGGCCGCAGCCCGATCCAGACGCCGACCGGCACCCAGATCAACGAGGCCAGCGTGATCAGCACGACGACGCGGAGGAGCGTGATCAGGCCGTAGCCGATTGCGCTGAGCACGTCTGATGGTGCCAGGGTCGCCGAGAGATAGAGGTAGGTCTTCCAGCCGGCATAGGCGCAGCCGAGGATGACCACCGCGAGCCAGAGGCCGTCGACGAGCTGCGACGGCGGCGCATGACGCACCGGGCCGCTCCAGGCCTTGGGCCAGTTGATCCGCAGGTTGGAGAACGAGCGGTTGATCGCCGCGAACGGGATCGAAATCGACCGCAGGGCGCGCGTGCGCCGGAACAGGTCGAGCATCCACGAACCAGGCGGATCGCCCGACGCGGTCTGCTCGAAGCGGAATTTGTCGGCCCAGGCGACGATCGGGCGGAACAGCAGCTGGTCATAGGCGGTGATCACCAGCAGCATGGTCAGCAGCGCCGCGCCGATGGCGGCGAGATCCTTCTGCTGGATCGCCAGCGCCACATAGGAGCCGATGCCCGGCAAAGTGACCGTGGTGTTGCCGACGGTGATCGCTTCCGACGCGACGACGAAGAACCAGCCGCCGGACATCGACATCATCGCATTCCAGATCAGGCCGGGCATCGCATAGGGCACGTCGAGCCGCCAGAAGCGCTGCCAGCCGGAGAGGTGGAAGCTGCGCGTTGCCTCCTCCAGGTCCTTCGGCACGTTGCGCATCGACTGGTACATGCTGAAGGTCATGTTCCAGGCCTGGCTGGTGAAGATCGCGAACACGCAGGCGAGCTCGGCGCCCAGCACCTTGCCCGGGAACAGGTTCATGAAGAACACGACGGTGAAGGTCAGGAAGCCGAGGATCGGCACCGATTGCAGGATGTCGAGCAGCGGGATCAGCACGATCTCGGCGCGGCGGCTCTTGGCCGCGAGCGCGGCGTAGACGAAGGTGAAGACGAGCGAGCAGGCGATCGCGAGCAGCATGCGCAAGGTGGTGCGCAGCGCGTAGAGCGGCAGGTTGGACGGATCGAGCGACACCGGCGCGGTGTCGAGGGCCGACAGCGGCAGCGTGGTCTGCTCGCCGCCATAGACGATCAGCACCATCGCGCCGACCACGATGATGAGCGCCACGACGTCCCAGACGTTGGGGCGCACGGCCTCGCGCAGCACGGTCGTCCGGAGGTCCTGAAGCATCATTCGCGTGTCTCGTCTCGTCGGCCGCAGCCGTTGGCTGCGGACGGGTCCTCGTCATGGCCTTGAGGGCTGGTCGCGCCGGCTGCCGGCCGGCCGAATCCGCACCCTAAGTGCCCTCTGTGATGGTTTGATTTCAAGCGCCGACGGCCGGGAATTCCGGTCGCAACCCGGCCTATCAAAGGATACGCAAGCCGCGTCTTCACGTTCCCGCGACATGTGATGTCCGGGGTGTGCCTGTCGGTGGCCCTCGGGACTTGTGAGGGCGCAGGGAGAGCCGGACCTCGACTGAGGCCCGTGGCCCGCCTGCGAGAAAAATTGCAGGCGGCAGGTACCACAGGTTCAGCCGGACAGACCCGGCCCTCCCTGCGCGATCGGTTTTAACGGCTTATACGTGCTCTCCCCGGTGCACCGGCTCCTGGCCACCGTGGCGACGACGCGCGTCACGCGCGCTGCCGCGGACCTCAGCATCGGGAGGTCAGGACCACACGATTTCGCCGTCCGTGACGCCGGCGCTCGTCCAGCGCCGCCATCCCGTCCATCGCATTGCCGGCCCAACGTTCGTGACGACGCGTACGCCCCTCATCAGGACCGGAATGGGGGAAGGATAGAGCAGGAGTTATGATTTTCGGAAGTGATTTATTTTTGGCGGGGGATCTTGAAATGGGGCTTCTTGTTGGGCGCGCAACGGAAATGAGTGTTTTGGCGCAGGCTGTATGAGGGCTGCATCAGCCCTCAGCCGCCGTGTTGGAGATCGGCACTCCGCCCGACGGGCGAATCGGCCATCGAAAAGTTGTTGGTGGCACGCGACCCGCGGCGTGCATGGTGCAACCTCTCCCCGCCCTTTGCGGGGAGAGGTCGGATTGCGCAGCAATCCGGGTGAGGGGCATGCCACAAGCGGAGCCGCATTGGCGCTCCATCGGACGTGCAGGCCGGTGCTGATAGCGGCACTACCCGTGAGGTTGCCCCTCACCCCGACCCTCTCCCCGTGAAGAACGGGGAGAGGGAGCGCACCGTTCGTGCGGCGAATGGCCGTGGTCTCTTGCGACAGGGGGCAGCATTGTTGCTACTACCTTGGCACCCTAACTACCCCACATTCGGCTCGCCACCTTCGGGCGCGAGCTTGGTGGCCAGGATCTTGTCGATGCGGCGGCCGTCGAGGTCGATGATTTCGAAGCGCCAGCCTTCGAGCTCGAAGCTCTGGCCGACGTCGGGGACGCTGCCGAAGTGTTGCAGCACGAGGCCGGCGACGGTGTGGTAGCCGCGATGCGGCGGGACCTCGATGGCCAGCACGTCCGCGAACTCGTCGAGCGGCATCCAGCCGGAGACCAGCAGAGAGCCGTCGTCACGGCGCACGCAGGCCGGCTCCGGCGGACCTTCCTCCGATGAGAACGCGCCGACGATCGATTCGAGAATATCCGCCGCGGTCACGACGCCTTCGAAGGCGCCGTACTCGTCGTGCACGAGGCCCATATGCACCGGCGCCACTTTGAGGATCGCGATGACGTCGCGGGCGTCGACGGTGGAAGGAATGATCGGCACCTCGCGGACCAGGCCGCGCAGGTCCGGCGTCTCGTCGCGCAAGTAAGCCGCCAGCAGGTCCTTGGCCTGCAGCACGCCGATCGGGCGGTCGCGCTCGCCGTCGGACACCGGCAGACGCGAATGCGGGCTCTTGGCGAGCAGCTCCCGGATCGCCTTGGGATCATCGTTGAGATCGACGACGTCGACCTCCGGGCGCGGGGTCATGATGGCGCCGACCGGGCGGTCGCCGAGCCGCATCACGCCGGCGATCATCTCCTTCTCGCCGGGCTCGAGCACGCCAGCGGTCTCGGCCTCGCGGACCAGGTGATGGATCTCTGCTTCCGACACCTTTTCCTCGGCATTGCCGGAGCGGCCGAGCAGCGCCAGGATCAATTTGCCGGACACATCCAGCAGTACGACGAGCGGTAGCGACACTTTGGCCAGCAGCTGCATTGCCGGAGCGACGCGCACCGCGATCGCCTCGGGATCACGCAAGGCCACCTGCTTCGGCACGAGCTCGCCGACGATCAGGGTGGCATAGGTGATGATGGTGACGACCAGACCGACGCCGACGATGTCCGCGACCGAGGCCGACATGCCGAGCTCCAGCAGCCATTGCGTCAGGCGCTGGCCGAGCGTGGCGCCCGAAAACGCGCCTGAGAGCACGCCGACCAGGGTGATGCCGATCTGGACCGTCGACAAGAACCGGCCGGGATCGGCCGCCAGCGCCAATGCGCGGCGCGCGCCGCCGACACCCTTTTCGGCCAGCAGCGCCAGCCGGGCGGGCCGCGACGACACGATGGCGAGCTCGGACATCGACAACAGCCCGTTGACGACGATGAGGACGACGATGATCGAGAGTTCGACGGAGAGCATTGCGACCTGATGTGGCGCCCGGATGGGCGGGAATGGACACAGGTCCTAGCATATGGGGAGGGTAGCCGCCCATTGCCGTGTTGCGGTGCGCGCATGGCGGTTACGGTCGGATTGCTGGTCAATCTGGACCGCAGCGGCGCGTCATTCTCCGCGGTCGTCCCGGCCTCGAGCCGGGACCACCCGTAGCCACCGGCCCTGATGAGGCAGGCAACTGGCAGCGACGTTCCCTCGAGTGCGTCCGCGGTATGGGTCCCGGCTCAAGGCCGGGACGACACCGATTATGTTGCGCCAGTCGTGGCCACCACCGGCGTCCTGACCGGGGCGCAGTGCGCGTGCGACCTGACGTCCCTCAGAAATCGCCGTGCAGCCGGCCCGAGAAGATCGACACTGGGCCGCGGTCGGCGTTGTAGGCGGGGTTGTTGACGAACTGATAGTCCGCCGTGAACGTCAGGTATTTGTTGATCGAATAGGCGTAGTAGGCCTCGATGATGCTCTCGCGGCGATAGTTCAGCGCGCCGTCGCCGATCAGCGGGCCGAGCCCGCCGGCCGCGAGGAAGGCGCGGTGGTCGCCCGAGAGGCCGTTGGTTACGCCGGCAAGGCCGATCGTGTCGTCGGGGCGGCCCCAGCGATTGCCCTTGATCGAGGCGCCGAGCGACAGGCTGTTGTCGATGTCGGTGAACGCCATGATCTCGGTCTTGCCGTCGTTCCAGCTCCAGCGGCCGAACAGGCCGAGCTCATCCGACAGTGCCTGGTCGAAAGAGACGACGTAGCCATATTTGCTGCGGCCGCGGCGGGTCTGGGGGATGTCGGCATTCAGCGCGGGATTGTCGAGCGTCTCGCGATAGCTGCCGGAGAAGGTGTTGTTGAAGAAGCCGATGGTGCGCAGATGGCCGGGCTGCGAGAACAGCTGATAGCGCGTCTCCAACTCGATGACGTAGCTGCCGCGCTTGAAGAGGTTCATGTCGAAATTGTTCGAGTTCGAGGTGGCGTCGACCAGGAAATAGCCGGTGCGCAGCGCCCAGTTCTTCTGGTTCAATTCGGCGGTCGCGCCATAGGTCAGGCCGAGCTTGTCGGCGGCGTAGTCGAAGGCGCCCGGCGCCCAGATCGACCAGTTCATGAAGTCCTTGCGCGCGTCCTTGGCGTAGGCATTGCCGTCGAACACGTCGAGCACGGGGAACTTGCCGATCTGGAACGTCAGACGCGAGATGTCCTGCTTGCCGGAGAGCTGCAACTGGCCGCTGCCGAGCTGCTCCTGTTCGCCGCCGAAGCCGAAGGTCTGGCGCAGGAACAGCCGCGACGTGTTGTAGTGCGGGTAGGGGAAGTCGGACTTTTGCGCCTCGCCATTGGAGAAGCCGCCGAGACCGACGGTGTTGCTGAGGCCGAAGCCCTGCAGCAGCTCGGGATTGTAGTAGACCTCGCCGCCGTCCCACAGCCGCGCATTGATGAACAGGCTGTTGCTCCAGGTCTCCTGGAATTGACGCGCCGGCGTCAGGCTGTTGGTGCCGGTGTAGGCGGCGCGGAATGCCGGGTAGCCCTGGCCGATGACGGTGGCCTGGCCGTGGATTTCCCAGCGGTCCGACTCCGTGTCGGACGGATCGTTCTTGAGCTTGAGCTCGGGACCGTCAGCGAAATCGAGCTTGCGGTTGAGCCCGACGCGCAAGGTCTGGAAGTCGAGTGCGGAGGTGTAGCTGGCGCCGTTGGAGAAGTTGACGCCGCCATTCTCGAAGCGGTTGTAGAGATACTCCAGCCGCCAGCTCCAGTGCGGCGCAAAGCCGCGCTCGATACCGGCGCCCACCACCCAGCCAAGCCGCGTCGTGAGCAGCTTCTCGTTGCCGGCCGCCGTGGTGTTGATGAAGCGTCCGCCGGTCCAGGCGAGGCCGCCGGTGGCATAGACCAGCCAGTCGCCCCGGGCGTAGCCGACGCGGCCGCGCGCCGTGGCGACGTAGTCCCACAGCTCGGACACGTTGGAGCCGGGCGTGCCGAGCATCGCGACGGTGTGGTTGGAAGTCAGATAGTTCGGGAAGCTGAAGTCGCCTTCCAGGCCCAGCAGCAGGCCGGAGCGGGTGACCCAGTTGTAGCCGGCCTGCACGCCGCCGGTGAGCCCGCTGAAGGGGCTGCCGGCGCTGACGCTGCCGCTCGGATCGGTCAGGGTCGCCTGGGCGTGATCGCGGGTGTAGCCGGCATGGCCGCCGACATAGAGCCCGGTCCAGTCGAACACGGTCTGCGCCACCCGGGCCTTGACCGGCAGGTCAGCGGCCGTAGCGGGCGCCGCCAGCGCGACGATCATGGCGCCGGCCAGGATCATCTCCGGGGTGCAGTTCGAGCGGATCATGGCGGCAGTTTCCCCAAGGCAGAAGCACACGACACAAGCAACGTCACACCTGATTGCCCGCGCACAGTCACGAGAAGATTACGGAGGTGCCGAACTTCGATCGGAAATGTGGACGAGCTGCGGTAATTTGAGGATGATTTATATTGCGATTAAGTCGCAACAGCAAGATTGCCAGGGTCGGTGCGCATGTTCGTCATGAGGTGTGATATTCATGCAACAAACAGCCCGCCCGGGATGCCGGACGGGCTGTGGAGACGCGGATTGCGACGGTCGGACCGCCGCGGCGGCGAAGAGCGAGGCTGCCGTTCAGCGCGGCGGGCGTGGGCCGGCCGGCCGAGGCGAAGGCCAGGCATCAATACCCGCAGGCTCGGACACGGCCGACATACTGGCCGTAGATGTCGTATTGCGGCACCCAGCGGCAATAGCGATAGCCGCCGCCGTAGGAATAGCCGTCATTGCTGGCGGCGATGGCGCTGCCGACGACCGCGGCCCCGATGAGGCCGGCGCCGACGCCCCAGCCCCAGTGATGATGGTAGCCGCCGGCGGCGGCCGGCGTGGAGGTCGTGGCGACGCTGCCGGTGACGGCGAGCGCAGTCAGTGCAATGGCGGCAATCTTGCTCTTGATCGACATGTGAAGGCTCCTGTTGTGCGTTGGGGCGGCCGGTCCCGGCCGCTTGCCCAATTGGACGGAGCCTTTTCGAAAGCGGTTCGAATCGCCCCGGCGCGGTCCAGGGGTGCTTCGAATTTGTTAGTTGGTGCAGAGGCTTGCCGCCGAATCAAAGGCCTGGTAGCGGGCCTGCGCGCAGCGTGTTCACGTCGAAGTTATCGACATCCTCCAGCAGCGCACAGAAGGCGCGTGCGCCGTGGTCGAGCACGCGCTCGCCTTTCTCGGCCGAGGCCTGCGTGGCATCGCCGACGGCGCCGCTCGCGTTGAGATCCTGCGTCTGCCAGGCCAGCGGCGCGGGGCGCTGCGTCGACAGCACGCGATAAGTCTGCTCCATCGCGACCGCCGATGATGTGAAATCGGCGACGGCGTCGGTGCGCACCAGCGCGGGATGCCGGGCCAGCATGATCGAGGTCTCGACCGCGCCGCCATGAATCCCGTGGCGCAGCTCCTCCGCCGAGAAAAGGCCATCGGGCGCGCCGAAGCGCGACCACGATGTCGTCACCACCAGCATGCGATGCGCGGCGCGCAGATCCTGCGCGACCAGGGTCATCGCGGCGCTGTTGCCGCCATGGCTGGTGACGATCACGAGCTTGCGGATGCCCGCGCGCGCCACGCTGTCGCCGAGCGCGCGCCAGCTCTGCAGCGCGGTTTCGGTCGGCAGGGTGAGCGTGCCCGGAAAATCGATGTGCTCGGTGGAGATCCCGACCGGCTGCACCGGCAGGAAGGTCACCGGCAGGGCCGGCGGCAGCAGCGCGCGGACGCGGGCGAGATAGGCTTCGGCGATGTAGACGTCGGTGCCAAGAGGCAGATGCGGGCCATGCTGCTCGGTGGCGGCCAGCGGCAGCACCGCGATCCAGCTCGCCGCCTCGGACGTTCCCAATGCGGGCCAGCTCAGCTCGGTCCAATCGTGGGGCGGCACGGTCATCGCGCGGGTAGTTTCCTTCGTCCGTCGGGCAGGGTAGTTATCACCGGACGATCTTAACATGTTCAGCC
The DNA here is from genome assembly GCF_024586915.1 of Bradyrhizobium sp. SRS-191. Classification (GTDB taxonomy): domain Bacteria; phylum Pseudomonadota; class Alphaproteobacteria; order Rhizobiales; family Xanthobacteraceae; genus Bradyrhizobium. The sequence continues at coordinate 47,882 of NZ_JANBVS010000009.1, read as the reverse complement.
AGAAAGAACCGGGGAGACCAGGCATGGCGCAATCGCTTCTGTCGCGAACGTTAATGGCGGCATGGCTGGTCATCGGCGGGACTTTGGGGGCGATGGTGGGGACCGCCCAGGCCCAGACCCTGGACAAGGTCTCGTTCGGCACCAATTGGGTGGCCGAGGCCGAGCATGGCGGCTTCTTCCAGGCGGTCGCCGACGGCACCTATAAGCGCTACGGGCTGGACGTGACGATCGTGCCCGGGGGCCCGAACGAGAACAACCGGATGCTGCTGATCTCCGGCAAGATCGAGTTCTTCATGGCGGCGAATACGCTGATGGCGTTCGATGCGGTCGCCAACAACGTGCCGGTGGTGTCGATCGCCGCGATGTTCCAGAAGGACCCGCAGGTGTTCCTGACGCATCCGGAGTCCAAGGTCACCAAGCTCGAGGAGCTGAAGCCGCTGACGATGTTCGTCTCCAAGGAGGGCATCTCCAGCTACTATCAATGGCTGAAGTCCGAATACGGCTTCTCCGAGAAGAACGTCCGGCCCTACACCTTCAACCCGCAGCCTTTCATCGCCACGCCGCAGAGCGCGATGCAAGGCTATGTCACCTCGGAGCCGTTCGCGGTCGAGCGCGCCGCCGGCTTCAAGCCCGGCGTCATCCTGCTCGCCGACAACGGCTTCAACACCTATTCGACCCTGATCGAGACCCGGCGCGACCTGATCGAGAGCAAGCCGGACCTGGTGCAGCGCTTCGTCGATGCCTCGATCATCGGCTGGTACACCTACATCTACGGCGACAACTCCGCGGGCAATGCGCTGATCAAGAAGATGAACCCGGAGATGACCGATGATCTCCTGGCCTATTCGGTCGCCAAGATGAAGGAGTACGGCATCGTCGATTCCGGCGACAGCGTCGAGAAGGGTATCGGCGCGATGACCGAGGAGCGCATCACCAGCTTCTTCGACAAGATGGTGCGCGCGGGCGTCGTCAAGCCGACGATCGATTATCGCAAGTCCTACACGCTGCGCTTCGTCAACAAGGGCGTCGGCGTGGATCTGCGGCCGCAGAAGTAGGTCGCGTGATCGAACTGTCCCGCAGATGAGTTCGCCCCCTTCGTCCGTGCGCGCCGCGGATGTCGCGATGCAGCTGCGCGCCGTCACCAAGGTCTACGAGTCCGGCGTCGCCGCACTGGGGCCGATCGATCTGTCGATCGGCAAGGGAGAGTTCGTGTCGCTGCTCGGTCCCTCCGGCTGCGGCAAGTCGACGGCATTGCGGCTGATCGCGGGGCTCGCCAGCCCGAGCAGCGGCACGGTCGAGATCGCAGCCTCGTCGATGACGCATCCCGGCCATCGCATCGGCTTCGTGTTTCAGGAGCCGACCCTGATGCCCTGGACCAGTGTGCGCGACAATGTCGGCCTGCCGCTGAAGCTTGCGCATGTGCCGACTGCCGAGGCGCGGCCGCGCATCGATGCGGCGCTGGCGCAGGTCGGGCTCGCCGATTTCGCGGACGCGTTTCCGCGCGAGCTCTCCGGCGGCATGAAGATGCGGGCGTCGCTGGCGCGCGCGCTGGTGACGCGGCCGGACATCCTGCTGATGGACGAGCCGTTCGCAGCGCTCGACGAGATCACGCGCTTTCGCCTCAACAACGATCTGCTGGCGCTGTGGCGCAGCCTCGACATGACCGTCCTGTTCGTCACGCATTCGGTGTTCGAGTCGGTCTATCTGTCGCAGCGTGTGCTGGTGATGACGGCGCGCCCCGGCCGGCTCAGCGCCGAGATTCGAATCGAGACCGACGCGCGCGATGACGCGTTCCGCGCTTCGGCCGATTATGCCGCGTATTGCCGCCGCGTGTCGGATGCGCTGGCGCCGGCCTATACCGGAGTGCATGCGCTGTGAGCGAGGGGCGTGAGCGAAGCGCTTTGATCTCCGGCGCGCGGCTGGCCAGCCTGGCGTTTCCGGCCGTCGTCTTCATCGCCGCGATGGCGGCGTGGGAGCTGGTGGTGCGCATCAACGGCATCCAGCCTTATGTGCTGCCGGGCCCGCTGCTGGTGTTGAGGACGCTGATCGCCGACTGGGACATCCTGGCGCAGTCGCTGCTGACGACCCTGATCACGACACTCGAAGGCTTCATCGCGGCCGCGCTCGGCGGCATCGCGCTGGCGCTGTTGTTCAACCAGTCCCGCTGGCTGGAATGGGCGCTGTTTCCCTACGCCGTGGTGCTGCAGGTGACACCCGTCATCGCGATCGCGCCGCTGCTCCTGATCTACCTGCCGCAGCAGACCGCGGTGGTGACCTGCGCTTGGATCGTCGGTTTCTTTCCGGTGCTGTCGAACACTGCGCTCGGGCTCAACTCGGTCGATCGCAATCTTGCCGGCCTGTTCCAGCTCTACGGCGCCTCGCGCTGGCAGACCTTGCGCCATCTGAAGCTGCCCGCGGCCCTGCCTTACATTCTTGGCGGCCTGCGCATTGCCGGCGGCCTCTCGCTGATCGGCGCTGTCGTCGCGGAGATCGCGGCCGGAAGCGCCGGTGCGGGCTCGGGCCTTGCTTATCGCATCGCGGAATCCGGCTATCGACTCAACATACCTCGCATGTTCGCTGCATTGGTGCTGCTGTCGGTCGCCGGGATTGTCATCTATGGCTTGCTGGCGCTAGTTTCGCACCTCGTTCTGCGGCGCTGGCACGAAAGTGCTCTTGGAAAGGATAACTGATGGCGGCCACTTCGTCTGAGAAGATCGATGTTCTGATCTATGGGCCGCTGCGGCCGATCCTAGAGAAGGGATTCCCGGACAGCTTCAACGTGCACCATGCGACGACGCAGGCCGATCTCGAAGCGCTGCCGGCGGACGTGAAGGGCCGAATCCGCGGCGTCGCGGTGACCTTCCACACCGTGAAGACCGATGCCGCCGTCATGGCGATGCTGCCGAAGCTCGAGATGATCGCAAGCTTCGGCGTCGGCTATGACCATATCGCAGCTGCCCATGCCGGACAGCACGGCATCATCGTCACCAACACGCCGGACGTGCTGACCGAGGAGGTCGCCGACGTCGCGCTCGGCCTGCTGATCGCGACCTGCCGCGAGTTCATCAAGGCCGACCGCTTCGTGCGCTCGGGTGAGTGGGAGTCGAAGCCATATCCGCTCAGCGTCGGCTCGCTGCGTGACCGCACCGTCGGCATGGTCGGCATGGGCCGCATCGGCCAGGCGATCGCGCGCCGCCTCGAAGCCTCGTTGGTCCCCGTCGTCTATCACTCGCGCAACCCTGCCGCGGGCGTGGCCAACAAGCACTATCCCGACCTGCTGCAGATGGCCAAGGACGTCGACACGCTGGTCGTGATCGTGCCCGGCGGCGCCGGCACCAACAAGATCGTCAACGCCGAGGTGCTGAAGGCGCTGGGTCCGCGAGGCGTCGTCGTCAACGTCGCCCGCGGCTCTGTCATCGACGAGGCGGCGCTGGTCGAGGCGCTGAAGTCCGGCACCATTCTCGCGGCCGGCCTCGACGTGTTCGAGAAGGAGCCGGCGGTGCCAGACGCGCTCAAGGCGATGGACAATGTCGTGCTGCTGCCACACATCGGCTCGGCTGCCATCGTAACCCGCAACGCGATGGATCAGCTGGTGGTCGACAACCTCAAGGTCTGGTTTGCCGGCAAGCCGCCGCTGACGCCCGTTCCGGAAACGCCGGTGAAAGGCCGCTGATGAAACGCCTGCTCCCATTGCTGATCGCGCTGTCGTCATTGGCCGTCGCTCCCGCGCTTGCGCAGGATGCCGGCGGCCTGAAGAAGGCGATGATCGGGCAGTGGGAGCTTGCGACCACCGAGCGCAGCAAGACCTGCGTGCTGACCTTGAAGCCCGACGCAGCGCAGCGCGGGATGAAGCTCGAGATGGAGCCTGCCTGCGCCACCGCGCTGCCCTTCACCAAGGACATCGCCGGCTGGAACGTGAAGGGGCTCGACGACATCGTCAGCCTGCAGTCTGCCAATGGCGAGGCGGTGATCGATTTCACCGAGGTCGAGGCCGGCATCTTCGAGGGGCTGCGGCAGGGCGAGGGCGTCTACATCCTGCAGAACCTGGCCGCGGCACGCTCGCTCGCCAAGTCGATGGACCAGATGATCGGCGACTGGGCCATGGTGCGCGGCAACGGCGCCGTGGTCTGCAGCCTGGTGCTGACCAACACAGAAGCCGGCAACGACAATTTCCAGGTGTTCGTGAAGCCGAAATGCGATCCGACCGTCGCAGCCTTCGCGCCGACGCAGTGGCGGCTCGAGCACGGCCAGATGATGCTGATGTCGGCGCGCGGCGAGACCTGGCGGTTCGAGGCCGACGACAATGCGCAATGGCGCCTGGTGCCCGACAGCGCCAATCCGCTGATCATGCTCCGGCAGTAGTTCACTCGAACGCGCGTTTCGGCACAGCTCCTGCCGCATCCAAGTGGTTAATGATTGGTTGCGCGACGGTTCCTGTGACTGGAACTTGTTGTTTACGCATCTTGCGTCTGATGGTTGTACTCCATCGAGGGAGCCGACCATGCGGGAGTGGGTGCGCAGGTTCTACAGGTCGCTGCCGTCGTTCAGCCTCAACGACAAGATCTCGGCCGCCGCCGCGGCCTTTGCCGTGCTGGTGATGCTGTCGACGCTCGGCGCGCTCTCCGCGCTCCGGGAGCACCGGCAGTTCTATGAGCGGCTCGAGCAGCTCGCCTCCGTCTCCCGCAATGTCGACCGCACCAATGCGCTGATTTACGCCGTCGTGATGGAGTCGCGCGGCATCTACATGTCGCTCGACCGCAACGTGGCGCGGCGCTACGCCGATTCGCAGCTCGTGAAGATCGCGCAACTCGCCAAGGTCGTGGAGGAATGGGAGGCGCAGGTCACCGACGAGGACGCGGCGCTGTTCGCCCCGTTCCGCAAGCGGATCGATCAGTTCGTGGCGTTCCGCACCGACATGGCCCGCCGCACGATCTCGATCGGCTCGTCCGCAGCCCGCGAGCTCGGCGACAATGACGAGAATCGCGCCGTCCGCACCGCGCTGAACGAGGATCTCGAGAAGCTGTCGCTGCTGTATGACGACCGGATGCGCGAGCTCGGCGAGGCCGTCGAGACCCGCGGCCTGGTCATGTTCTATCTCGGCGCGCTCGGCGCGCTGATCGTGATGCTGATCGCGGCTGCGGCGCTGGCGTTGCGCTGGGGCGTGCTGATGCCGCTGCTCGACATCGCCCGCGTCACCGACCGCATCGCGGCGGGCCGGATCAAGCTGAAGATCCCGCATGCGCGGCGCGCCGACGAGATCGGCCACGTCGCGCAAGCCGTCGCGACCTATCAGGATGGTGCCTTCCGCCTGCACGAGTTGGAGCAGCATGAGGTCGAGATCGAGCGGCAATACACCGACATCCTGCGCGAGCACGAGCGGCTCGAGCAGGGCGCCATCAGCAGCCAGCAGCGGCTGGACGCGGCGGTCTCCAGCATGGCGCAGGGGATGATCATGATGGACAGCTTCGGCTACGTGCTGATGGTCAACGATCAGTTCCGCAAGCTCTACAACACGCCGGCCTCGATCGCCAAACCCGGTACACATGTGCGCGAGATCCTCGCGCATCGCGCCAAGATCGGCCTGCTCCAGGAAAAGCCGTCGGAATTTCTGGCTGCGCTCCGCCAGCGCATGAAGGAGGGGCGGCCCGAGATCTTCGAGGTCGAGCTCGGCGACGGCCGCATCATCCGCATCTCGGAACGTCCGGTGGCTGGCGGCGGCTGGATCGCCACGCATGAGGATTTCACCGCGCAGCGCCGCGCCGAGCGCAAGCTCGCGCGTGCCGAATACTTCCTGGCCGCGCTGCTCGAGAACATCCCGCAGGCGGTCGTCGCCAAGGATGCGCAGTCGCTGCGCTACGTGTTCGTCAACCGCGCGGCGGAGGAGCTGTTCGGTGTTACTCGGAACGAGATCATCGGCCGTACGCCGCGTGAGCTGTTTTCCGAGCCGAGCGGCTCGCTGCTGGAGGAGGCTGCGCGCGAGCAGCTGGCGGGCCGGGCCGAAGACAAGCCGCGCGCCCACAGCATCGTGACGCCGGGCAACGGTCCGCGCGACATCGTCGTACGCCGGCTTCCGATCGCGGCCGGAACCAGCGAGCCGAAATATCTGCTCAGCATCATGGAGGACCGCACACAGGCCCAGCGCGCCGCCGCGTGATGCCCCGCCGGGATGCCGCCTATCTGGCGTGCGGGCCGAAAGGGCGAGTTTTTTCTAAGTTAATTGCGCTTCTTCTGGGACCGGGATCGATCCCATTCTCCATTTAGAGATTGCTGCTGCGATATGCTCCTGAATTGAGGAGCGAGCCATGATCAAGCCATGGCATGATCTGCAGGCGCGGTTCACCACGTCCAGTGTCAAGGATCGCATCTCCGGCGGCGCAGCCGTCTTCGCGGTGCTCATCGCGCTGCTGATGTCGGGGGCGCTGTATTCGTTCCACGAGCAGCGCCAGCTGACGCAGCTGTTGGGAAATGCCAACAGCGCCAACCGGCAGATCGAGCGCACCAACGCGCTGATCTACGCCGTCGTGATGGAATCGCGCGGCATCTACATGTCGCCCGAGCGCAACGTTGCACGGCGCTACGCCGAATCCCTGCTGCAGAAGTGCGACGAGCTGGTCAAGGCGGTGGATGAGTGGCAGGAGCTGGTGCGCGCCGCGGACGCCGAGCTGTTCGCGCAATTCAAGCGGCGGATCGATCAGTTCGTCGTATTCCGCAGGGAAATGGCGCGGCGGACATTGGCGGTCGGCTCGACTGCCGCCCGCGAGCTCGGCGACAATGACGAGAACCGCGCCGTCCGGACCGCGCTCAACGAGGATCTCGAGCGGCTGGCCCGCGTCTACGAGAACCGCACCCGCAACATCGCGGCGATGGTCGATCAGAGCCGATGGGTCTCACTGACCCTGTTCGCATTCGGCGCGGTGCTCATGGGCTGCACCGGCATTGCCGCGTATCTGCTGCACGGTACGATCGTCAATCCCCTGCTGGAGATCGCGCAGGCCACCGGCAGGATCGCCGGCGGACGGATCAAGCTCGTCATCCCGCATGCCAAGCGGGACGACGAGATCGGGCAGGTGGCGAGGGCGGTCGAAGCCTATCAGGACGCCGCTTCGCGCGTGAGCGAGCTCGAGCTGCAGGGCCAGGAGGTCGAGCGCGAGCATGCGGAGTTTACCCGGGAGCGGGAGCAGCTCGAGGAGCGCGCGCTGACCGGCAAGTGGCGCCTGGAAGCCGCGCTGAAGAACATGGCGCAGGGCCTGATCATGCTCGACAAGACCGGGACGGTGCTGGTCGTCAACGAGCAGTATCGCAACATCTACGGCGTACCGGCGTCCATCGCGAAGCCGGGCGCGACGATGCGCGACATTCTCAGCCACCGCGTCAAGAGCGGTGTGTTCACCGGCGACATCGAGCAGTATCTCGCCGACCTGATGTCGCGGATAAAGGCGCGCAGGCCCTGCATCACCGAGGTCGAGCTCGCCGATGACCACGTCATCCGCATCTCCGAGCGGCCGATGGATGGCGGCGGCTGGGTCGCCACCCATGAGGACTTCACGGTGCATCGGCGCAACGAGCGCATGCTGATGCGCGCCGAATATTTCCTCGCCGTGCTGCTGGAGAACATTCCCCAGGCGGTGCTCGCCACCGACGCGCGCAGCCTGCGCTACGTGTTCGTCAATCGCGCCACCGAGCAACTGCTGGGCGTGAGGCGCGCCGCCATCCTGGGCCGCACGGCGGGCGAAGTGTTTCCAGAGCCGACGGGAGCGCAGCTCGAGAGCCTCGACCGCGAGATGCTGGCGGTGTCGGCCGATCCGGCGCCGCGGGTGCATAGCCTCGCCACGCCGGGCAACGGCGTGCGTGAGATCGTCATGCGCCGGCTACCGGTGATGATCGATGGTGATGAGCCGAAATTCCTGCTCAGCCTGATCGAGGATCGCACGCTCGATCAGCGCGCCGCAGCGTGAGCCGGACCCGGGCGATCCCGCGATGTGGCTGCCTTGACGTCGCCTTGATCTGCATCAAGAACGGGCAGGCCGGGCGGACTAGCGTGCTCGGAACGGAGGCCTGTTCATGACCCGACGTCTGGGGATTTCCTTTGCCACCCGCTTCAGTGCCGCCGCGCTGCTGACGCTCGCGACCATCGCGCCGCTGCATCAGGCGGCCGCGCAGGACGTGCTGGGTGGTGCGCTCCTCGGCGGTGCCGGCGGAGCGATCCTGGGCGGCGCGATCGGCGGCGGCCGCGGGGCTGCGATCGGCGCCGTGATCGGCGCAGGGACGGGCGCTGCGATCGCGGCCGACGGCGAACGCCGGCGTGGCGGCTACTACGCCTATCGCAACGGCTGCTATCTGCAGCGCGGCGACGGCTCCTGGGTCCGCGCGCATCCGCGCTACTGCTATTGAGCCTGTCCTGAATTCATCGCATTGAGCGCCGGCTGCGTTGCAGCCGATCGTCCGATCGCGCGCTCCAATGCCGCGAAGACACGCGGGTCGTCGCAATGCGCGACGTTGAAGCGCATCATCACGTCGGCCGACTGGCTCGCACTGAAGACGTTTCCCGGGGCCAGCACGACATTGTCGGCGAGCGCCTCCTGCGCCACGGTGATCGCGTCGCATCGCTCCGGCAGCCTGCACCACAAATGGTAGCCGCCGCGCGGCATCAGCCACGGCGTGATGCCGAGCCGCTGCAGCCGTGCGGCGATGCGCGGTCTTGCCCGCGCCAGACGCGCGCGCAGCTCCTCGACGTGCTTGCGGTAGCTGCCGCCGGTCAGCACCTGGGCCAAGGCTTCCGCGGCGAATTGTCCGGGACCGCCGAAGCCGGCCGCGATCTGCAGGTCGATCAGCGGTTCGATCCAATCGGCGCGCGCCGCGATGTAGCCGCAGCGGATCGACGCCGACAGCGTCTTGGAGAAGCTGCCGATCAGGATCACGCGCGCGAGGCCGTCGAGCGCGGCGAGCCGCGGCGACGGCTCGGGCTCGAAATCGCCGTAGATGTCGTCCTCGATGACGATCACGTCATGCGCGGCGGCGGCGTTGAGCAGCCGATGCGCCGTCTGCAGCGACAGGGTCGCGCCGGTCGGATTGTGCAGGCCGGAATTGGTGATGTAGAGCCGCGGCCGCTCGGCCGCGAGCACCGCCTCGAATTGCGCGATATCAGGGCCGCTCGAGGTCATGGGAATGCTGACGATCCGCGCCTGGTGCGCGCGCAGCAGCGCCAGGAAATTGAAGTAGCAGGGATCGTCGACCAGCACCGTGTCGCCCGGCCGCAGCAGCATCCGGCAGATCAGGTCGATCGCCTGCGTGCCTGATGACGTCAGCAGGATCTGCTCGCTGAACGCGTCGATGCCGAGGCCGGCGAGGCGGCCCTGCAGCACGCGCCGTAACGCCGCCGAGCCGCGTGCGCTGCCATAGTCGGTCAGCACGCCGCCCTCGCTGCGCGCCAGCGCGCGGACTGCGCGACGCAGCGCGTCCTGCGGCATCCAGTCGGGCGGCAGCCAGCCGCAGCCGGGCATCAGCGTCGCCGGGTCGGCATCGAGCGATTGGCGCGACACCCAGAACGGATCGACGGCGCGCGGGCGGCGCGGTTCGCTCTCTGTCAGCGCCAGCGGCGGCAAGGCGACGTCGGCGACATAGAACCCTGATCCGCGGCGGGCGCGGATGACGCCCTGCGCCGCCAGCCGGTCATAGGCCTCGACCACTGTTGCTGGCGCGACTCCCATCAAGCTTGCGAAGGCGCGGATCGACGGCAGCCTCTGGCCAGGAGCAAGCGTGCGCGTCGCGAGCCGCTGCCGGATGGCGTCGACCACCGCCGCCGTTCTGAGGCCGGCCGGACGTGGCTTTGAGGTCGAAGGGCGCAAGTGTATCATCCAGTATATCAGTACAGTTTCATCAGATTGTATTGTTTTGTCGCTGTCGCGGCAAGGCATCGGGAGCTAATCAGGAGCTGCGACGGAGGGGCCGGACATGAAGGGATCGATTGAGGGCTGGGGCAGCGGCGCCATCGGCATGACCATCTTCAGCGGCTCGCTGCCGGCGACGCGCGCAGCGCTCGATGGCTTCACACCGTTCTTCCTGACCGGCGCGCGTGCCACGCTCGCGGCGCTGCTTGCGGCGCTGTGCCTCGCATGGCTGCGACAGCGGGTGCCGGGGCGGCGCGAGCTGCCGTCGCTGATCATCGTCGCGCTCGGCGTCGTCATCGGCTTTCCGTTGTTGACGGCGCTCGCGCTTCAGCATGTCACCTCGGCGCATGCGATCGTCTTCATCGGCCTGCTGCCGCTCTCGACCGCCTTGTTCGGCGTGCTGCGCGGAGGCGAGCGGCCGCGACCGTTGTTCTGGCTGTTCGCGGGCCTCGGCGCGGCGGCAGTGTCTGGCTTCGCCTTGGCGCAGGACGGCGCGGCCTCGCCGATCGGCGATCTCGCGATGATCGCGGCGATCGTCGTCTGCGGCCTCGGCTATGCCGAAGGCGCCGTGCTGACCCGCCGGCTGGGCGGCTGGCAGGTGATCTCGTGGGCGCTGCTGCTGTCGTTGCCGGTGATGCTGCTGCTGACCTGGTTCACTTGGCCGCCGCTCGGGGCGAGCATCACGATGCCGGCCTGGCTCGGACTGGCCTACGTCTCGGTTTTCAGCATGTTCATCGGTTTCGCCTTCTGGTATCGCGGTCTTGCCCGCGGCGGCACCGCGACGGTCGGGCAGCTGCAACTGCTGCAACCCTTTCTCGGCCTCGGTTTCGCGAGCCTGCTGCTGCACGAGGCGGTGTCCGCAACCATGATCGCGGCCGCCGGCGGCGTCGTGCTGTGCGTCGCGCTGGCGCGGCGCTGGGCGTGAGGCGCTATTTGCGGCGATAGAGGCCGGTGAAGGTGACGCCGGCGCCGCCGCAATCAGTGTTGTCCTCGGCCAGCAGAAAGGCGCCGATGCGATGCAGGCGCACGCGGCACTCGTCGCCGCCGTTCGGCCGCTCGAACGGCGTGGTGCCGTCCTCGACGAAGGCGATGACGCCGCCTTTCGGCTCCACGGTGGCGGCGATGGAGCCGTTGTTGAGATCGCGGCCCGCCGGCACGACCTGGTCGCCCTCGATCTTGAGCCGGCCTCCGCCTGCCGTCTGGATCGTGAGCCGGCCGCCGGGATGCACCCAGGTGCCGGTCCAGTCCGAAAGCTCCGGCGCAGTCATCGGCGCGATGGGCGCGAGCGCCGTTCGCGGCAGCCAGCCGCGCGTCCAGGTCTGGCTCTTCGCGCCCGGCGGCTGGTAGGTGACGCAGGTGAAGTCGCCCCGGGTCCTGCCGACCAGCACCACATCGCCGCTGACGAGGTAGCTCTTCTTGCGGCAGGCATCGGTCGGCGCGGGACAGCTCGCGGCCTTGAAGTCGTCGTCATAGGGACTCTTGACGAAGTTCGCGCGCGGCTGACCGATGACCCTGGCCATCGTCAGCGGCCGCGCATCGTCCCAACCGACGCCGTTGCAATTGGCCGGGTCATCTGCTTCGTAGGCGGCCGCGGCGGTCACCGCGAGAAGGTTCAGGACTAATCCGAGCCAAGCCGCTCGCATTGGGGATCTCCGTGCAGGCCTCACCCGATTGGGTGGGGCCCGACGGGCGATCGGTTCAAGCGCAGGCGGTCCGGCTCAGCCGCCCGCGATCCTGGCGGCCTCCGCCGCGGCGCGCTGCATGCTGTTCGACATCTCGGTCGTCACGGTGCTCTGCTCTTCGACCGCGGCAGCCGTCGAGGTGACGTATTCGCTGACATTGTGGATCGCCTGCTTGATCTCGCCGAGCGCCAGCACCACGCCGCCGGAAATGCTGTTGAGCCCCTCGATCTCCTGGCCGATCTTGTCGGTGGCGTGCTTGGCCTGGTTGGCCAGGCTCTTCACCTCGGATGCGACCACGGCGAAGCCGCGGCCGGCCTCGCCGGCGCGGGCCGATTCGATCGTCGCATTCAGCGCCAGCAGGTTGATCTGCCCGGTGATGTTGTCGATGAGATCGACGATGCCGCTCATCGCCTGCGTCGCGTTGGACAGATTCTGCGCCTGCGTATCGGCGACCCCGACGCGCTCGACCGCGCCCATCGCGGTCTCGCGGGATTTGGTCATGGCCTCGGAGATCTCGCGCACCGAGGCGTTGAGCTCCTCGGCGCCGGCGGCGACCGACTCCATCATGCCGCGGACGCGCTCGTTGCCCATGCGCACCAGCACCTGCCGCGTCACGTCGGTGGCGTATTTGACCACCTTGAAGGGCTTGCCGTTCAGATCCATGATCGGATTGTAGGAGGCCTGGATGTAGACCTCCCGGCCGCCCTTGCCGATGCGCTTGTATTCGGCCGCCTGGTATTCGCCGCGATTGAGCTTGGCCCAGAACTCGCGATAGGCGGCGCCGTCGCGCTCCGACGCATCGACGAACATGCTGTGGTGCTTGCCGCGGATCTCGCCCAGCGAATAACCCAGCGCCTTCAGGAAATTGTCGTTCGCGGTGATGATGGTGCCGTCCATGTTGAACTCGATGACCGCCTGCGCCTTGTCGATCGAGGCGATCTGCCCGGCCAGATCGGCGTTCCGCAGCTTCTCCTTGGTGACGTCGGTCGCGAACTTGACCACGGCGATCGGCTTGCCCTTGTCGTCGAGGATCGGATTGTAGGAGGCGAGGATCCAGACCTCCTTGCCGTTCTTGCCGATGCGCTTGTATTCGGCCGCCTGGTACTCGCCGCGATTGAGGCGTGCCCAGAACTCGCGATAGGCGGCGCTGTCGCGCTCGGCCGGCGCGACGAACATGCTGTGGTGCTTGCCCTGAATGTCCTTCAGCTCGTAGCCCATCACCTTCAGGAAGTTCTCGTTGGCGGTGACGACGGTGCCGTCCATCTTGAACTCGATGACCGCCTGGGAGCGGTCGAGGGCAGCGATCTTGCCGGCCTCCCTGAGGCTCGTCACCTTCTTCGCGGTGATGTCGGTCGCGATCTTGACGACGATGTGCGGCTTGCCGTTGCGGTCGAGCACGGGATTGTAGGACGCCTCGATCCAGACCTCCCGGCCGTCCTTGGCGATCCGCTTGAATTCGGCCGCCTGGAATTCGCCGCGGTTGAGCCTTGCCCAGAATTCGCGATAGCCGGCGGTGTCGCGCTCCTCGGCGGGAACGAACATCGCGTGTTTCTTGCCTTGGATCTCGTCGAGGCGGTAGCCCAACACGTCGAGAAAATTCTTGTTCGCTGTCCGAATGGTGCCGTCCATGTCGAACTCGATCATCGCCGCGGAGCGGCTGATCGCGGCGAGCTTGGCGTCGGCGCCTTCAGTGGTCTTGCGTGCAAACATCAGAGGTGGTCGTCCTCGAGCTGAGCCGTGGTGATGAAGCGGATGATGCTGGAAGCAGGCGCGGTGAAGACGATGCGTGAACCCCGTAAAACACCGGTGTGGTCTGACGTCGCAGCTGTCGACTTGACGGGCGATTCTCATTCGCGTGCGTCTAGCCGCTGCGGTCTCAGGTCAGTAAAAATCAAAGATCTTAAGAATCGAGCGAGTGCACTTAATTTATGTTATTGATGGAGGATAAGGATCCAGTGATCCTGAACTAATAAGTTCGAGAAGAATATTCCGCGTGTCGGGATCATTGACGGAACGAGAGCAATGGCGCTCCCCGAGCAGGCTCGCAGGTGCCTTTCGTGCCCTGCTGAAGGGCTCTGCGATGCCATCATCAAGCCGCGCGAGGGTGAGGCTGACGCCGCGGCCATGGATCAGCGGTTCTTGACGATCGCAGCCGGTCAGCAGATCCCGAAATACGAACGTGCCAATGCGCGGGCGCTGATCCTGTGCAGCGGATGGGCGTTTCGCTATCGCATTCTTCCCGATGGCCGCCGCTCGATCGTCCGGCTCGTTCTTCCCCGCCAATTCGTTTCGACCGATGCGGCGTTCTCGGCGTCGGCCGCGTCGCAGGCCGATACGCCGGCGAAAGCGCTGACGGACATCCAGCTCTGCAGCTATTCGGCGCGCAATCTCCGCGACAGATGTCTGGCGACGCCGCCCTTGATGTCGCTGGTGCTCGACCTGCTGATCGAGGAAATCCGCGACGCCTATGATCTCGCCGCCGCGCTCGGCCGGCGTTCGGCGCACGGACGAATCGCCTTCCTGGTCGTCGCTGCAATGAAGAAGCTGGCGCCCGAAGGGCTCGTCCACGGCCGTCGCTATCCGTTTCCGCTGCGCCAGCAGCACATCGCCGATGCCGTCGGGTTGACCACCGTTCATGTCAGCCGCGTGCTGGCGCAATTGCGCGACAGCGGCCTGATGACGGTGGCGGACGGCGCGGTCACGTTCCACGATCTGGCAGGCTGCGACCGGGCCGCAGCGCGCGGCTGAGGCGAGGCCGTGCGTCGAGGCTGATCGCAACCGCACCGTCGGTTCACATCACCCCGATGCTCTTCAGGCTGGTATGCCCGTTCTTGCCGACGATGATGTGATCATGGACGGTGATGCCGAGCGGCTTGGCGATGTCGACGATGGTCTTGGTCATGCGAATGTCGGCCTGCGACGGCGTCGGGTCACCGGAGGGGTGATTATGCACCAGGATGATCGCGGTGGCCGACAGCTCCAGCGCGCGCTTGATCACCTCGCGGGGATAGACCGGCGTGTGGTCGACGGTGCCGGTCTGCTGCACTTCGTCGGCGATCAGCTGGTTGCGCTTGTCGAGGAACAGCAGCCTGAACTGCTCCTTCTCGGCAAACGCCATGCTGGTGCGGCAATAGGTGATGACGTCCTGCCATGATGCCAGCGCGTGCTTCTGCCGGACCTCGCCCTTGGCGATGCGGTGCGCGGCGGCGCCGATCAGCTTGAGCTGGGTGATCACGGCATCGCCGATCCCGTCGATTTCGCGCAGCCGCGGCTCCGGGGCATGGATCACCTCGGCGAACGATCCGAACGTCTTGATCAGCGCCTTGGCGAGCGGCTTGACGTCGCGCCGCGGCAGCGCCGCGAACAGCGCCATCTCGAGCAGCTCGTAGTCGCTCAGCGCGTCCGGGCCGGCGCTGTGGAAGCGCTCGCGCAATCGCTGGCGATGGCCGAGATAATGCGGCGTCTCGGGCGGCGCGTCGTTCGAAGGAGGAGCTTTGGCGGGCATCGGCGCCAGCATGCCGCGGCCTCGGTATTTTGCAACCTCGAAGTGCGTGATCCTGCGCGCGGCTAAATGACGGCGCGCCCGGTCAGCACCAGGATTAGGCCGATGACGAGAGCGAACGCGGTCGGATAGAAGGTCAGCGCAAAGCCGAAGGCGCGGCCCGCGGCGCCCCGGGCATAGCCGAGCCAGAACAGCAGGCGGCCGAGGCCGAACAGCACGACGAGCGTGACCAGCAGCAGATCGGGCCGCGGCAGCGCCGCTGCCAGGCCGAGATGCACGGTCACTGCGAGCACGACCTGCTCCAGCGTGTTCTGCAGGATGGCGTTGCCGCGCCGGACGGCCTCGCTTGCCGTGGTGGTCGCGCTGCCGGCGATGTCCTGCGCCGAGAAGAAGCGCATTCGCGCGACGTTGCCGTTCGCGGCGAGCAGCCAGACGATCACGAACAGATCGAGCCGCAACGCCATAGCCAGCCGCTCGCCGACCGGCGGCGCGGCACCGCCGCCTTGCCACAGCGCCAGGCCGATAGCGACGATCGCGGTCAGGGCCGCTGCGGCCATGCCGCCGGCGACCTGTCTCTGCTCGCGCCGGAATGCTGCGTCCTCGGTCATGATCATCGCGTCCTCCCGCCCCCCGGACTACAGCGATCTCGCCTGCCGGGCTATCCCGCACGCGCCGGGAGGCCGGCGATGAAGTCCGCGATGCTGGCGAGCATCGGCTGCTGCGCGCCGGCGAACATCCAGTGATCCGCGCCGTCGAGCTCGACGAACCGTGCCTGGCGGATGTGGCTTGCGAGATGCCGGCCGGCCCCGACCAGCACCGCGCGGTCGTCGCGACGATGCAGCACCAAGGTCGGGGCGGACACGCGACCGAGCAGATGCCGGACGTCCGTATCCCTGAACGCCTCGAGCAGGCCCTTGATGGCGCCGGGGCTCGAGGCCGCCCGCAGCAGGCCGGCCCACCAGGCGCGCGCCTGCGGATCGCCGGCGAGGCTCGGCGCGAACGTCTCGATCCCCGCAGGGCCTCCCCAGCTCGTCACCAGCTGCCGCAGCCACATGTCGTATTGGCGTCCCTGCAACGCGTGCGGATAGTCGGGTGTCGCGCTGCCCTTGGCGAGCGAGGCGAACAGGATCAGCCCGGCGACGCGCTCCGGGTGATGGGCCGCGAAGGCGATGCAGGCTGGCCCACCCTCGGAAGCGCCGAGCAGCACGGTGCGGCGGCTGCCGGCGGCGTCCAGCACGGTTGCGATGTCGCTGCTGGTGGCGTCCACGCTCGGGCTGAAGCCGACCCGGTCGGACAGCCCGATGCCGCGCCGGTCGAACAGGATGAGCCGGCCCATCGCGGCGAGCGCGGACAGCAGGGCCCGGCTGCGCGGCTCCTCCCAGACCCGCTCGACATGCGAGACGAAGCCCGGCAGCAGCAGGATGTCCAGCGGTCCCGCGCCGTAGGTCTGATAGGCGAGATGAACGCCTCCGCCGCCGACATAGCGCGTGGCCGGCGGCTCCGCGATACGCGTCGACGCATTCAGCAGTGCGCGGGTTTCCGGCTCGGGTGCCACGCCGAGCTCATCGCGCAGTTGCTGCGTCAGGGCGTCGAGATGGCGCTCGGCGCCCGCGCGGTCGCCTGCGAGGATCAGGCTGCGGATCAGCGCGCGGCCATAGACTTCGCTGAGCGGATCGAGCGCTGTGAGGCGGCGGGCATGCGCCACGGCGGTGGCGTAGTCGCCGGCGGCGCTGCTGTCCTGGACGACGCGCTCCAAGGCCTGGACGGCCCGGCCACGCAAGGCTTCGCGCCGGAAGAACGCCCATTCGTCGAATTGCGGACAGTCGCCGGGCGTGAAGCCGTCGAGGAAGTCGCCGGGATAGAGCCGGCAGGCCAGCGCGAAATCGCCGCGATCGCAGGCCTCTTCGAACTGCCGGGCATCGACCTCCAGCGCGACCGCGTCAGACCAGCGCAACGTCGCACGGTCGGTCGCGAGGACGCCGTCGCCGAGCGCAAGCTGGATCCGGTGCAGCAGGCGGCGCAGCCGGGTCCGCGCGACGTCCTCGGGGCTGTCGGGCCAGAACATCGTCGCGGCGACATCGCGCGCGACGGCGCCTTTGGCCTCGGCGAGGTGGACCAGCAGTGCGAGCCCCTTGCGCAGCGGCAGCGGGCACGGCTGGCCGTCCCGGCGAATCTCCGGAAAGCCGAATGTCCGTACGCTGAACCGAGCCATCGGAATGAGAACCTGCCATGATGCCGTCTGCAGCGACGCCGCCAGGGCGCGCGCCAGAGGGACGCTGAGGGGGACCTTGGGGGGACGCTGGGGGGACGCTCGCCTGCTAGCAGGCGGGCTCGATCCCAGCGCGCGTCTCGGGATGACCGATCCCGTCGCGCCAACGCTGCCGTCCGCACAACCGGGAAGCCGCCATGTTCGCACGTCTCCTCATCCTGTTCTACGCCGCCATGAGCTATGCCGTCTTCCTTGTGTCGTTCGTGTGGGCACTTGGTTTCGTCGGCAATCATGACCTGCTCGCATCCAAGACGATCGACATCGGTCCGCCGTCCGATCCCGTCGATGCTGTCGTCATCAACGGGCTGCTGCTCGGCCTGTTCGCGATCCAGCACAGCGTCATGGCGCGGCCCGGCTTCAAGCGCGTCTGGACGCGGATCATTCCGAAAGCCGCCGAGCGCAGCACCTATGTGCTGCTGTCGAGCCTGATCCTGCTGCTGCTGTTCTGGCAGTGGCGCCCGATGCCGGCGCCCGTCTGGCATGTTCAGGGCGCCGCGGCTGTGCTGCTGACCGGCGTCCAATGGCTCGGCTGGGTGATCGCGCTGTCCTCGACCTACATGATCGATCATTTCGATCTGTTCGGGCTGCGCCAGGCGCTGTCGGCCATGCGCGGCGCGCAACCGCCGGCTCTGCCGTTCAAGACACCGCTGCTGTATCGCCTGGTGCGGCATCCGCTGATGCTCGGCTTCCTGCTGGCGTTCTGGGCGACGCCGGTGATGAGCCTCGGGCATCTGCTGTTCGCTGCGCTCAGCACCGGCTACATTCTGGTCGGGCTGTGGCTCGAGGAGCGCGATCTGGTCGCGCAGTTCGGCGAGACCTATCAGCGCTACCGCCGGCGAGTTCCGATGCTGCTGCCGCGGCTGATCGGCGGCCGGCGAAGCGCGGATGCGGACAGGGAAGTGGGCGAGGTGCGCTAGCTGCGTCGGCTCCTGCGCTTGCCACGTCAGGCGCAGGCCTCAGCGTGAGGCGGGCCGCGCGGCCGACCCATGCCCGCCGAGCCGCCCACGCAGACGTGAATGGGCGTGGTGGATCTCCCGCACCTATGTCAGGCATTGTCGCTGCGACGCAGCATCGCTGCCCCTACCTGACATCCGTGCCCCCAGGGACGTCCGTCCCGCCCCGGGAGATCTCCATTGACCACCGTCACGTCCGAGAGCGCCGACAGCCTCTCGAGCTGGATCACGCTGCTGCTGGCCTTCTCCTGCGGGCTGATCGTCGCCAACATCTATTATGCGCAGCCGCTGATCGGGCCGATCAGCGCCGATCTCGGCCTGCCGCCGCAGCTTGCCGGACTGCTGGTGACCATGAGTCAGATCGGCTATGGCGCGGGGCTCCTGCTGATCGTCCCGCTCGGCGACCTCATCGAGAACCGCAAGCTCGTCATCGCCACCATGGTCGTCGGCGCGGCGGCGCTGGCCTGTGCGGCGCTGGCGACGAGCCCGTCGACCTTCCTGTTCTCGGCGCTGCTCATCGGCATCGGCTCGGTCGCGGTGCAGATCCTGATTCCCTATGCCGGCCACATGGCGCCGGAGGCGATCCGCGGCCGCACCGTCGGCAACGTCTCGACCGGGCTGATGCTCGGCATCATGCTGGCGCGTCCCCTGGCAAGCTTCGTCGCCGCGCATGCCTCGTGGCACGTGATCTATGCGGCATCGGCGCTCGCGATGGTAATCCTGGCGATCGTGCTGCGCCTGGCGCTGCCGCCGCGCGAGCCGGCGGCGCGGCTGAGCTATGGCCAGCTGCTCGGCTCGATGGTCGAGCTCTATCGCGACACGCCGGCGCTGCGCCGCCGGGCGCTGTATCAGGCCGCCTTGTTCAGCTGCTTCAGCGTGTTCTGGACCACGTCGCCGCTGCTGCTCGCAGGGCCGGATTTCCGGATGTCGCAGACCGGCATCGCCGTGTTTGCGCTGGTCGGAGTCGGCGGCGCGATCATGGCGCCGATCGCTGGCCGCATCGCCGATCGCGGCTGGACGCGGCCGGCCTCGGTCGCCGCGATGCTGCTCTGCCTGATCGGCTTTGCGTTGACGCTGCTGTTTCCGCTGGGAACCACCGGCTCGCTCGCAACGCTCGTCATTGCCGCCGTCGCGATCGATTGCGGCGTGCAGCTCAGCCTCATTCTCGGCTATCGCGTGCTGTTCGTGCTCGGCGCCGGGCACCGCAGCCGGCTCAACGGGCTCTACATGACGACGTTCTTCGTGGCCGGTGCGGCCGGCTCCGGGATCGGCGCCTACGCCTATGCGCATGGCGGCTGGATGCTCGCGGCCGCTTTCGGCATCGCGCTGCCGCTGGCGGCGCTCGCCTATTTCGCGACGGAGCCGCGCTGATCAGAACGGGCTGCGTTTCAGTCCGGGCACCAGCGCCGCCAGCCGGTCCTTGATCCATGGCGCGGGCGGCAGCTTTCCGGTGGGCATCTCCACCGGCGGCGCCGGCTTGCGGCTCACGGCCAGCGTCAAGGTCGCGATGTAGCGATCACGTTCCTCCTTGATCGCGCAATACGCCCGGTGATCGGGATCGGCCTCGGTGGCGACGCGGTCGTTGGCGTTGATGACGAGGCGCTGCTGCGGCCGGCCCGTGTAGTCCGGCACGTTGGTGTAGATGAACTCGTTCAGCGCTTCGGGGAAGAAGGTCTGCCCCGTCAGCACCGTGGCGTCATCGACGAACACCCTGAAATGGATATGCGTCGCGCGGCCCGCATACCAGCCGGGATAGATGGTGGTGAAGCCGGCCCATCCCGCGGCATCGGCCAGCTGGGTGCCGCGCAGATAAGTCTTGCCGCTCTGATCGAGCTTGTGATTGTCGCCCTGGCCGGGATAGCCCGAATAGATGCCGCGGGCGTCACAGTGCCAGACATCGACGCGCGCGCCCGATATCGGCGTGCAGGCGCCGGCCTCGATCACGCGCAGCCGCAAGCCGAGCGGCACGCCGGGCCGGCCCTCGGCGATATCGGCGCGCACCAGCCTGGGATCGAGATAATAGGGCCCGGATTCCGATTGCGGCGTCAGGATGCAGGCGTCGTCGGCGGGGGAGGATGCGGCCTGGGTCTCGGCGGCCGGGGCGACGCGCGAACTCAGCAGCGCCGCGCCTGCTGAAAGCAGGCCGATGACGCCGCGGCGGGTTGCGATGGTCACAGACGCCTCCTGCAATCACATGCATGAAGACGGCAGTCGAGCAGCCGGGAATGGCAACAATCAGACGCGGAGACGCGGGCGCCCGCGCCCCGCTCACACCTGCGTCAGCGGCTTCTCGCCATGGCGCTCGGACAGCGTGAAGATCTCGACGCCGTCATTGGTCACGCCGACCGAATGCTCGAACTGCGCCGACAGCGAGCGGTCCCGCGTCACGGCGGTCCAGCCGTCGGACAGGATCTTCACATGCGGCTTGCCGAGATTGATCATCGGCTCGATGGTGAAGAACATGCCCGGCTTGAGCAGCACGCCCTCGCCGGGACGGCCGACATGGATGATGTTCGGCTCGTCGTGG
This sequence comes from Bradyrhizobium sp. SRS-191, assembly GCF_024586915.1. Lineage (GTDB taxonomy): Bacteria > Pseudomonadota > Alphaproteobacteria > Rhizobiales > Xanthobacteraceae > Bradyrhizobium. Next base: position 27,062 of record NZ_JANBVS010000009.1, on the reverse strand, counting down.
AACAGCCGGCCGAGGCCGTGTCCGCAGAAGTCGCGCACCACGCTCATGCCCTGCGGCTCGACGAAGCTCTGGATGGCGTGGCCGATGTCGCCGGTGGTGGCGCCGGGCTTCACCGCGGCGATGCCGCGCATCATCGATTCGTAGGTCACCTCGATCAGCCGCTCGGCTTTGCGCGAGATCGGGCCGATCGCATACATGCGGCTGGAATCGCCGTACCAGCCGTCGACGATGAAGGTGACGTCGACATTGATGATGTCGCCTTCCTTCAGCGGACGGTCGTTCGGCATGCCGTGGCAGACGACGTGGTTGATCGACGTGCAAGTCGAGTAGCGATAGCCGCGATACATCAAGGTCGCCGGATAGGCGCCGTGGCTGAAGGCGAACTCGCGCACGACATCGTCGATCCGCGAGGTCGGCACGCCCGGTTTGACGATGTCGGTCAGCGCATCGAGGCACTTCGACACCAGGGCGCCGGCCGTGCGCATGCCGGCAAAGCCGCTCGGGCCATGCAGCTTGATCTGGCCGTTCTTGCGCGCAGCGGTGTCGGTGGCTTCGATATAGCTCATGGGCCTGTTTCGTTTCCGAACATGTCGTGGGGTGATCGCCTAATTTAATGATCGTGCGGCCCGGTGCAAGCCGGGTCTGCACGAGCGGGGCCGATCACACGATATGTGCTTGTTCCCACGTGAATCTTCCGAACGTTTTGCGCCGTGTCGCGACACACCTTCAGGGTGCATTTGCAAGTCCAGTGTTGGTTCGTGAGGAGACTGCGCAGATGTACATTCCTGGCAGCATCATACCAGTTTTTCGCCGGCAGCTGCGACCAACCGCGCAGCCGCTCCGACCACGTTCTTGTCACGATTGTGGGGCAAAATTCGCCCAAAGGTTGTTCAATTCCCAGCATCATTTCATCTGCAATCCACCAAGTCTCTGCCGGGGTCACGTCCGGCAGGACCGCTGCAGCCATTTTGCGATTGGGAGTTTCCAATGTCGCGACGCGCCCTCGACCTCGACATCCTGCCGGTTCCATCGCTTGCGGCAGATGTGCCCGAAGCGGTCATGGGCAAGATCCGCATTGTGATCGTCAGCGAAACGCGGGTGTTTCGCGAGGCGCTCGGTGCAAGGCTGGGACAGAATGACCGGCTCGACGTGATCGACACGGTCGATCACCGCGGCGCTCTCGGTCTCGTCGCGCTGGTTCGCCCACATCTGGTTCTGCTGGACGTCGGCGAATGGCATGGTCTGGAGCGCGCGACGGCCCTGCTGCGCGAGCAGCCGGATCTGGAGATCCTCGCCATCGGCGTCCCCGAGATCGCGGCGCCGGCCTTGTCGGCGATCGGCCGCGGCATCGCCGGCTGCGTGCCGCGCGACGGATCGATCGACGACGTCATCGCCGAGGTCGACCGGCTGACGGCCGGCGGCCGCAGCGAGCAGATCTCGATCGTCGTCGAGCCGGAGGTGCAGCCCGATCCGCTCCCGCCGGCCCCGGCGACGAAATCGCGGTTCGGCGAACTGACGCCGCGCGAGTGCGAGATCCTGCAGATGATCGAGGTGGGATTGTCCAACAAGGAGATCGCACGGAATCTTCGGATCGAGGTCGGCACGGTCAAGAACCACGTGCACAACATTCTCGAGAAGCTCAACGTGCGCCGGCGCAACCAGGCGGCCCATCGGCTGCGGGCGCATCACCAGCGGCAAGGCGGCTAGCTGAATCCCCACCAACGGCGATCCGCCGGCGTTGTCGCCGGCGGATCTTTCGCTTCGTTCGCACCTGTCGTCAGATCAGCCCGGCGTTGCGCATCTGCAGGAAGCTCTGCAGCAGCGCCGGATGGATCGTCTGCGGCTGCAGGAAGGCATTGGCGAAGGGCGAGCCCTGAAACGGCACGCCGAAGCTGACATTGCCGAGGGAAGGCGCCGCCGACGCGGTGGCCATGTTGCCGGCCTGCGGCGCTGCGCTGAGACCGGCGACGCGCTGCAGGTCCGGCACGCCGACGCCTTCGCGGGTGGGATCGCCGAGATAGCGCACGCCCGCGCTGGCGAGCAACTGATACAGCTGCGACACGCGCTGCTCGTTGCGGGTCTTGGCCGCATCGCGGAACATCGGGTGATGGGCGAGCAGCAGCGCGGCCATGCCGGTGATGTGCGGCGTCGCCATCGAGGTGCCGTCCCAGGCGGCGTAACCGCCACCGGGCACGGTCGACAGAATGGCGACGCCCGGACCCGCCACCGCGACCTGCGGCCCGAAGCAGGTGAAGCGCGGCGAGAACATCGCGCCGGCAACCATGTTCGGCACGACCGTGCGGGCGTGATAGCTGTCGTCGGGAAACTCACCGAGCTTGCCGATCGCCGACACCGTGAGGACCGAGGGCTGATTGCCGGGGAACTGCACCGGACCGCTGGCATTGCCCGCCGCCACGATGCAGGCGACGCCGTTCTGCCGCGCCTCGATCAGCTTGTGCGCGACGAGCTCGGACTGCTCACTGCTGCCGAGGCTCATGTTGACGACATCGAGGCCGCGCGCGATCGCCTGGTCGAGCGCGTCGATCAGGTCGCTGAAGCGGCCGCCGGGGAACACCTTCAGCGCGTGCACCTCCGCCATCGGCGCGAAACCGCGCACCGCCTTCATCTGGCCTGAGAGGGCCGCGGTGATGATGCCGGCACAATGCGTGCCGTGGGACATCGTGTCCCGGGTCCAGCTCGCGCCGTCCTTGTTGTTGGTGAAGTCCATGCCGCGGGTGACATGGGTGAGCTGCGGATGGCTGCTGTCGCAGCCGGAGTCGATGATCCCGACCTTGACGCCCTGTCCGGTCAGTGACGGATCGATCTGATCGAGCTTCATCAGCTGCTGGCCCCAGCCGACATAGGGCGCCCCAGGGAAGCCCTGGAAGGTCGCCGCGAACGGCTGCAGCTGCAGCGTATTGATGCCGTCGGACAACGCCGGGCGCTCGAACATGCGGTCCCAGTAGTTCGCCATCGGCTTGACGTAGATCGCCTGGATCGTCTCCAGCGGTCCGCCGAACACGGTCACCGTGACCTCGCCCTTGTCGTCGGTCACGCCCTGGCCGGGGAAGCCGAGCCCGTAGACATAGACGGTGGCCTTGGGCAGCGGCTGCCCGTTGGCTCCGGCGACGCGCAGCCGCACGTCGATCCCGATGCCGGGCTGCATCGTCATCGCGTTGTTGAAAGCCATCGACAGATCGTCGGCGTGACGCAGCAGCGCATCGTGCTCGACGATGACGTTCGGCGGCGCGCTGGCCCGCAGCGCCGCGCCACGCGCCGGATCCATCTCGGCGACCACGATCTCCGGCATCCCGCCGCCGCCACCTCCGGCCGACAATGCGCCGAAGCCGCTCGGCTTCACCTGCTTGATGATCTGGACGTCGGGCATGTTGTTGAGGGTCGTCGCGATCGCATCGACCGCCATCGGCTGCACGCCGGGCAGCGGGCGTGCCGCGACCAGGAAGCGCGATCGTCTCGCCTTCACCGTGGGCTCCACCGTCGGCGAAGCCGCATCGGTCTTGTTGGGGGCGGCATTGCCGCGGCCATTGGCGCCTTTTCCGGAAGAATTATCGCTCGCATTGTTGTCGGCCATAGCGTCTCTCTCCTTGGATCTCTGTCGCTTGTTGGATCGGCGCATGGCGTTGACCGGTCAGAACGGACTGAGCTTCGCATTCCGCTCGATGATCAGCGCTGTGCCGAAGCGTGACTTGAGTTGCTCGGCGTCTCGCGACGTCAGATTGACGACCAGGTGCGGTTGGTCGGGACGGCCGCCTCTCGAAACGATCGAGGCGCCGGCGATGGTCTTCAGCGCGTCCTCGAACGCGGTGAGGTGGGATGTATCGGAGGGGCTGCGTCCGGCGACGATGAACTCATCGCTGGAGCCGCCGGTGGCAAGGTTGTCGGTCATGATGGTGTCCTCACTGTCTTCGGTGTGTCCCCTGGGCGACTATCGAGCCGCCCAGGGGACAGTGCAACGGGACACTCGCAACGTCCGAGTGCAGCCTCACGCCGCCCTGCGCGGGCTTAGTGATAGGTCACGCCCTGGTAGGGATAGACAGAGGCGATCGGCACGTTGCCCAAGCCAGTCTGACCCCAACCGGGCTGGCCCCAGCCGGTCTGGCCCCAACCGCCTTGCGCCAGCTGCGGGCCGGCGTCGAACGGCAGGATCCCGCCGAGGATGCCGCCGGCGGTGCTGCCGATCGTGCGGCCGAGATTGCGGTTGCCGAGCGCCTTGCCGATGAGGCCGCCGCCGAGACCGCCGAGCGTGCTGCCGAGGAAGCCGCCCAGAAGGCCCTGCGGAGCAAACTCCGGCGCAGCTTCGAACGGCAGGATGCCTACCGGCTGTTGCTGCACGCCAGCAAATGGCGAACCGCCGTACATGGTGTTTTGCGATTGGAAGATGTTGCTCAACGCGCCCTGCGGCACGAATTGCGGCGCGGCCTCGAACGGCAGGAAGCGCTGGGCAAGCTGTCCGGCGACGCCGCCGATGGTGTTGCCGAGACCACGATTGCCGAAGGCACCGCCGATCGCGCCGCCGAGCGGTGCGCCGACCTGGCCGAGCAGGTTGCCGAAGAAGCCCTGCGGGGCCAACTCCGGCGCAGCCTCGAACGGCAGGAAGCGCTGGGCGAGCTGTCCGGCGACGCCGCCGATGGTGTTGCCGAGGCCACGATTGCCGAAGGCACCGCCGATCGCGCCGCCGAGCGGTGCGCCGACCTGGCCGAGCAGGTTGCCGAAGAAGCCTTGCGGTGCGAACTCGGGGGCGGCTTCGAACGGCAGGAAGCGCTGGGCAAGCTGTCCGGCAAGACCGCCGACGGACTGGCCGAGGCCCTGATTGCCGAAGTAGTTGCCGATGATGCCGCCGGCGGGCGCGCCGATCTGGCCGAGGAAGTTGCCGATCGCGCCCTGCGGCACGAATTGCGGTGCGGCCTCGAACGGCAGGAAGCGCTGCGCGAGCTGTCCGGCGACGCCGCCGATCGTATTGCCGAGACCCTGGTTGCCGAAGGCGCCGCCGATGGCGCCGCCGAGCGGCGCGCCGACCCGACCGAGCAGGTTGCCGAAGAAGCCCTGCGGAGCGAACTCCGGCGCAGCCTCGAACGGCAGGAAGCGCTGCGCGAGCTGTCCGGCGAAGCCGCCGATCGTGTTGCCGAGACCCTGGTTGCCGAAGGCGCCGCCGATCACGCCGCCGAGCGGCGCGCCGACCTGGCCGAGGAAATTGCCGATCGCGCCCTGCGGCACGAACTGCGGCGCGGCCTCGAACGGCAGGAAGCGCTGGGCGAGCTGACCGGCGAGACCGCCGATGGTGTTGCCCATGCCCTGGTTGCCGAAGGCGCCGCCGATCACGCCGCCGAGCGGCGCGCCGACCTGGCCGAGAAAATTACCGATCGCGCCCTGCGGCACGAACTGCGGCGCGGCTTCGAACGGCAGGAAGCGCTGGGCGAGCTGGCCGGCGAGACCGCCGATGGTGTTGCCCATGCCCTGGTTGCCGAACGCGCCGCCGATGACACCGCCGAGCGGCGCCCCGATCTGGCCGAGCAGATTGCCGACGAAGCCTTGTGGCGCCAGCTGCTGCGCAGCAAGCAGTCCGTAAGGCACGCCCGCCTGGAGCGCGCCATTCACCTGTTGTCCGTCCATTGTGTCTTCCTCCTGGGGTCGCCGATCGTTTCGATTTGCTTGCGATCGCGAACCATCGCGCGACAACGACGGGGATCGCTGAGCACGCCGACGATAGAAAGGGCAGGACAGGTGGTGAATGGATCATTCGGTACACGCGGAGGCACAGGCGCTCGCGTCGATACCGTGCACATGGAGCGAGGGCGCTGTGCACCTTCACTCTCCCGTGAACTATGAACTACTTCATATTTGGCGGGTCATGCGTCGATCCGACGCATGCCGTCCTGGATCAGGTCGGAATCTCGACCGTGGACTCGACCGGCAGCGCGCCGCCGCGCACCCGCAGCTCGCGCACCGGGTAGGGCACGCGGATGCCCTCGCGCTTGAACGCGTCCCACAAAGCGAGCATCACCTCGCTCTTGACGCTGTCCATGTAGCTGGGATCGGCGATCCATGTGGTCAGCGAGAACTTCATGCCGGCCTCGGTGAACTCGGTCAGCAGGCAGTTCGGCGCCTTGGATTTCAGCGTGCGCGGTATCTCGGCGGCGATGTCGGTGGCGAGCTTGACGACGACGCGCGGATCGGCGTCGTAGTTGGTGCCGAAGTTCACCTTCACCAGCGTGTTCTTGTCGGTGTAGGTCCAGTTGGTGACCTTCTGGGTGACGAGGTCCTCGTTGGGAATCAGGAACTCGCGGCCGTCGCCGGCGGCGACCGAGATGTAGCGCGTGTTCATCGCGCTGATGCGCCCCGAGCTGTCGCCGATGGTGACGAGATCGCCAGGCTTCACCGATTTGTCGGCGAGCAGGATGATGCCGGCCACGAAATTGGCGACGATGCGCTGCAGGCCGAGACCGATACCGACACCGGCGGCGCCGGAGAAGATCGCCAGCGCCGAGAGGTTGATGCCGACGGCGCTGATCGCGATCGCCACGCCGAGGATCATCAGGCCCATGCGGACCATTTTGATCAGCAGCACCTGGATCGACGGCGTCAGGTCGGTGGAGCGGGTGATCCGGCTCTCGACGAAATTACTGGCAATGTTGGTCAGCCAGAGCACCGCCAGCAGCAGCACGCCGAGCTTGATGACCAGCAGCGGCGTCAGTCGGAGGCCGCCGAGCACGACCGAGACGGAATCGAGCGCATCGACGACGTTGTCGAGCTGGCCGATGATGCTGAGCGCGGCCACCAGCCAGGCCGAGATCGACACGATCTGCACGATGAAGGTGCTGCGGATCACCGAGGTGATCAGCCGGATCACGAGCCAAGCCAGCGCCAGCTTGAGCGCGACGGCGAGCAGATAGGAGCGGCTCGGCCAGGTCCACAGCACCATGCCGGTGCGCGCGATCCGCATCAGGATCACGAATACGACGGTCGTGACGCTCTCCAGCAGCACCCGCAGCAGCTGCCGCAGCGGGCCGGGCCAGCCCATCGCCAGCGAGGTCACGTCGATGCGGGCGCGCACCGCGGCGCTCGCCGCAAAGGCGATGCCGGCACCGCTCAGCACGAGCCCGAGCTGAAGGTAAAACCACGGCGAGGTGACCTCGGCGCCGATCGAGCGGGCCACGGTCTGCAGGAATTCGAGCACGTCTTTTAAATCGAAGTCCATCAGAAGGGTCTCGGAGCGGAACGGAAGCGCGGGCAGGCCTGGTCGGCAGAATTTAGTTCGCTTTTGTCACAGGCGGTTGCCGCGAAATATACCCCGGAGCGGGCAAGGATGGAAAAATGGGCATATCGCCGCGATATGAGCAAATCCGGTTGGCGTGCAAGTGTGGCGACGATAAGGATGTAAAAGTCGGATCCATCAACGTTTTTTCATGACATCCCTCGACGCCGTCAGCATTGCCATCCTCCTTGGCGCGATCCTGGTCATGGCCGGGATCCTCTCCAGCCTGCTGGCGCTGCGCTTCGGCGCGCCGCTGCTGCTGGTGTTCCTGGTGATCGGCATGCTGGCGGGTGATTCCGGCCCTGGTCATATCGAATTTCAGGACGTCCGCACCACCTATCTGGTCGGCTCGGTCGCCCTGGCGCTGATCCTGTTCGACGGCGGTTTGCGCACGCGCTTCCAGAGCATCCGCACCGTGCTGGCGCCCTCGATGGTGCTGGCGACCGCAGGCGTGCTGCTGACCGCGTTCATCACCGCGCCGGTGGCGAAATATACGCTCGACCTCGGCTGGACCGAGGCGATGCTGGTCGGCGCCGTCATCGCCTCGACCGATGCGGCGGCGGTGTTCCTGCTGGTGCATGCGCAGGGCCTGCGGCTGCGGCCGCGCGTCGGCGCGACGCTGGAGGCGGAGTCCGGCAGCAACGACCCGTTCGCCGTGTTCCTGACCCTGATGCTGGTCGAGCTGATCTCGGTCGGCCATGGCAGCGTCGGGCATTTCGTGTTCGAGTTGGTCCGCGAGGCGGTGCTCGGCACGCTGTTCGGCATCGTCGGCGGCAGGCTGGTGGTGATCGGCCTCAACAAGGTCGCGCTGCCGCAAGGCCTGCATGCGCCGTTCGTGACCACGGCTGCGCTGGTCATCTTCGGCGCGGCGCAGATCGCGCATGGTTCCGGGTTCCTAGCGGTCTATCTCGCCGGCCTCATCGTCGGCAACCGGCCGACGCGGGCGCATAACTCCGTGGTCACCTTCCTCGATGCCGCGACCTGGCTCGCCCAGATCGTGATGTTCGTGCTGCTCGGGCTCCTGGTGTCACCGCAGCGGCTGCTCGACAGCCTCTTGCCTGCGATCGCGGTGGCGCTAGTGCTCATGCTGGTGGCGCGTCCCGTGGCCGTGTTCCTCTGTCTCCGCCCGTTCCGCTTCAACTGGCGCGAAAAGGCATTCATCGCCTGGACCGGCCTGCGCGGCGCGGTGGCGATCTTCCTCGCCTCGATCCCGATGCTGGTCGGCCTGTCCAACGCCTATCTGTATTTCGACGTCGCCTTCGTCGTCGTGATCATCTCGCTGCTCGCGCAGGGCTGGACGCTCGGCATCGCCGCGCGCAAGCTTCACGTCGCGCTGCCGCGCACCGATCGCGGCCCGCGCCGCATCGAGCTCGATCTGCCCGGCCAGCTTGAGCAGCAGCTGGTCGGCTATGCGATCCGTCCCAAGAGCCTGTATTTTCGTCGCGGCCTGATCCCGTCCTGGTCCAAGCCGACCCTGGTGATCCGCAACGAGCAGATCCTGTCGCCGGCCGAGGCCGAGCCGGTCGCGCCGGGCGATTATCTCTATTTGCTGGCGCCGCCCGAAAAGGCCGAGTCACTCGACCGCTTCTTCGTCGACATGCCGCCATCGGCCGCGCCTGATCCGCATCTGCTCGGCGACTTCATGGTCTCGGCCGAGCACACGCTCGAGGAGGTCGCCGGCATCTATGGCGTCAAGCTCGGCGAGGGCGAGGACAAGCTGACGCTCGCGGATTACTTCGACATCCATCTCGACAACGCGCCGAAGGAAGGTGCGACGGTGGCGCTCGACACCATCGTGCTGGTCGCCCGCTCGATCTCCGGCGGCCGCGTCAACGTGGTCGGCCTGCGGCTGCCGGAGGACGAAGAAGAAGCTCCGGTGCTGACGCGCAAGGAGCAGGTGCGGCGCAAGCTCGCCAATGTCTGGTCGTCGGTGGCGGGCGTGTGAAAGAGGCCTTTGCCGCCTGCGTTATACTAATTTTGCTTGGCGTTCTTTCGCCGGATCAATTGTTCGACGTCAAAATTTGGGCCTCGGCCCTCATCGAGCGATCGGAGGCCTTTGTCGATGTTGGCGCGACGAGCTTGTAGCTGTTGAACGTGAGTGATGAGCTCGCGGCTGATCCGTTCCTGATCGGCATCGGGGAGCCGTAACAGTACGAGCAAGGTTGCTTCAGAACCTCGTTCATGAGGTCAGCTTGGCCCATCAGCATTCAAATATAAGTAGATTTGTTTCACTCCGCCGGCAGGATCGCAATTGATATCTCCGCCTGCGGCGCGCCGCTGATCTGCAATGTGAAGGGCTGGGCGGCCAGCTCGTATTTCACGGTCTTGCGGATGCCGTCGCAATCGGTGGCGCCGCTGAAGGCGATCGGCTTCAGGATCCTGCCGTCCTGCACGAGGTCGATCCAGGCCGCAGTCGACAGGCTCACGGTGTAGATGCCCGCTCTCGGCGCAGCCGTCAGGCGCGTGACGCCGGCGAAGCTGCCGTCTTTCGGCGCGCGTTCCGGCGGGGTCGGCAACTTCGCCTCGGCAAGCGGGCGCAATGTGAGCAGCACGCCGGAGGCGGGCAGCGCTGCGAGGTCTCCGCCCGAGTCGAGCTTTCGTCGGTCGCTCGCGGTCAGCGCCGCGCGCTCCCGCGCAATGTCCCATTTGAACTTGTCGCAGCCGCTGGGCTCGGCGGCGTGGGCGGCCGTTGTTGCCAACAGGAGGAGGGCGGCAGCCGCGCCGAACGGTCGGATGAGCATGATGACGGACTCGCAATGCACATGCGCTGCGGTTCGGTTGCTCGCAGCGGATCGATGAGGAGGAGGGACCGTCATCCCGATGTGTGATCATCGCGCTTACGGCGCGATGCCGTCAGTCTAGCCCGTCGAGCAGGGCCGGCGCGACCCCCATCTGCGTGCCACCCGCTTCAATTCTTGCCGCTTCAATTCTTGGCATCCGGCGCGTGCAGCACCGCGCGGCAGCTCGGCGGTAGCTGCGCCATCGTGATCGGCTGCGGCGGCGTCGGCGGCTCCTTCGGCGGCGGCGGATGCAGCACCGCGTCGGAGAACCAGTAGTCGAGGTCGCCGCAGCCGTCGCCGCCCTCCTGGTCGGTCTGGCCGTGGCAGTCGGGATTGCCCGGTGGGCACACCATGCGGATGTGGAAGTGATAGTCGTGGCCCCACCATGGCCGCACCTTGGTCAGCCAGCTGCGGTCGCCCTTGGCGTCACGGCACAGTGCCTTCTTGATCGCGGCGTTGACGAAGATGCGCTGCACCGCCGGCTCCTTCGCGGCGGCGCGGATCACGGCGAGATGGCCCTTCGTGAACACGCGCCGATCGACGTCGAGGCGATCGGGGCGCACCATCATGACGGCTGACATCTCCTCGCGCTCGTTGCGGGACAGCCGATGCTCGGGCATCGGCGTCAGCCAGATGTCGGCGTCGAGCCCGATCTGGTGGCTGGCATGCCCGCTCAGCGCCGGGCCGCCGCGCGGCTGGCCGATGTCGCCGACCAGGATGCCGGGCCAGCCTGCGTCCTTGCGGGCATGATCCGCGAGGCGCTTCAGCAGCGCGATCATGTTGGGGTGGCCGAAATTGCGGTTCCTGGACAGCCGCATCACCTGCCAGTCCTCGCCATTGATCGGCATCCGCTCGGCGCCCGCGATGCAGCCGCGGTTATAGGTGCCGATCACCTTGGTCGGTTGCGCCGAGGGCAGGATCCTGCGGGCGAAAAGCTCCTTGGCGGGCGTGCTCGGATCATCCGGATGGGCCAGCGGCGGCAAGGATTTGGGCTCGACGCTTCCCTTGTCCTGGGCGAGGACGGGCGTGGCCACGGCAAGGAGGGCCATGGCCAAAGCGGCGGGCAGAATCAGGCGGACGTGCATCCATTCAGTGTAGCGGCTGCTTGTGGGCAGGAAAGTCCGGGCCTGGTCACATCCCATCCAGCATTTGTGATGTGGGAAAGCCTGGCCGTTAATGCTTGCGTAACCCTGCTCTGGATTTGGGGAACCCGGTGTAACAAGGTTCAATTGCCTGAGTTCGTTCGGTAGATGGACAAAGCCGGAGCGGCAAATACACGGAATGCGTGTCTTTTATGCCGCGTGCCAACCACGTTCACTTACTCCTAGTTGTGGCATGGCTCTCCGTTCATGCGGCGCCTGGTTGGCCGCTCACGCGATGCGCGAGTGTATGTCGTATTTCACGTAACCTTTAGCTGTCGCTCTCCCGCATCAAGATACCATTTTTTCAGACACTTGGCCGAAAACTGCCTTCGAGAAGGAGAGTGAGGCAGGCGATGCGGCCCGTTCGGCCAAACAAAGCAAAGAAGCTCGATCGCGCGCCCCGCGCCCGTGATTCGATTCGCCCGGTCAGGCCCGCCCCGAAGCTGGGTCGGCACAACCAGTGCGCGACGGATGCGGCCGCCGAGGTGGCGAGCACCCGCGCCGAGGCAGAAGCCGCGATCGCCGAGGCGAAGAAGGCGCATGACCGGCTGGTGGAGGCGATCGACCTCCTGCCGGAGGGCATCGTCTTTCTCGATTCCGACGGCCGCTACATTCTCTGGAACAAGAAATACGCCGAGATCTACAACCGCAGCTCCGACCTGTTCGCCTCCGGCGCGCGGCTGCAGGACACGATCCGGGTCGGCGTGGCGCGCGGCGAGTATCCGGAAGCCGCGGGTCGCGAGGAGGAATGGATCGCCGAGCGGCTGGAGAAGCTGTTCCATCCGAGCGGACGCCACGAGCAGAAGCTCTCGGATGGCCGCACCATCCTGATCGAGGAGCGCCTGACCGGCGACGGCGGCATCGTCGGCCTGCGTGTCGACATCACCGAATTGAAGCAGCGCGAGGAGTCGTTTCGGCTGCTGTTCGACGGCAATCCGGTGCCGATGATCGTCTGTGCCCGGGACAACGGGCGGGTGCTCGGCGTCAACGCCGCCGCGGTTCAGCATTACGGCTATAGCCGCACCGCCTTTGAACGGCTCAGCATCCGCAACCTGCAGGCCTATGAGAGCGAGACGCCCTGGGCCGGCGAGGGGCAGTCGAGCGAGGAGAAGGCGGCGCGGACCTGGAAGCATGTCCGAGCCGACGGCACGCTGATCGACCTCGCGATCTATTCGCGCCATCTCGTCCACAACGACCAGCCGGCCGTGCTGCTGGCGCTGATGGACATCACCGAGCGCAAGCGCGCCGAAGCGCGGCTGGCCTTCCTCGCGCAGCATGATGCGCTGACCGGCCTGCCGAGCCGCAGCCTGTTGCGCCAGCAGACCGACGACAAGCTGATCCAGATGCGGCGCGGCTCGGAGAAGATGGCCGTGCTGGTGCTCGGCCTCGATAATTTCAAGTCGATCAACGACACGCTGGGCCATGGTGTCGGCGACCGGCTGCTGCGCGGCGTCGGCAAGCGGCTGCGCTCGATCCTGCGCCAGGAGGACATCGTGGCGCGGCTGAACTCGGACGAGTTCGCGATCGTGCAAGGCGGCCTGGCGCGCCCTGAGGATGCCGCCCAGCTCTGTCGCCGGCTGCTGCAGGCGATCGCCGATCCCTATCTGATCGACGGCAGCTCGGTGACGATCGGCGCGACGATCGGCATCGCGATGGCGCCGAACGATGGCGACGACGCCGAGAAGCTCCTGAAGAACGCCGACATGGCGCTGTCGCGCGCCAAGACCGAGACGCGCGGCTCGTTCAGCTATTTCGAGTCCGGCATGGATGCGCGGGCGCAGAGCCGGCGCAAGATCGAGACCGAATTGCGCGACGCGATCCAGCGCGACGTGCTGCAGCCGCACTACCAGCCGCTGATCGATCTGGTGACCGGGCGCATCACCGGCTTCGAGGCGCTGGTGCGCTGGCCGCATCCGGAGCGCGGCATGATCCCGCCGTCCGAGTTCATTCCGATTGCCGAGGAGACCGGGCTGATCTCAGGGCTCGGCCGCTCGATGCTGCGGCAGGCCTGCAGCGACGCGGCGAAATGGCCGGACGAGGTGCGGGTCGCCGTCAACATGTCGCCGCTGCAATTCCGTGTCGGCAACGTGCTGTCGCTGGTGATGGATGCGCTGAAGCAGTCCGGCCTGCCGGCGAGCCGGCTCGAGCTCGAGATCACCGAGACGCTGGTGCTGGAGAAGAGCGGCCAGGTGCTGGCGACCTTGCATGCGTTGCGCGCGCTCGGCGTGCGCATCTCGATGGATGATTTCGGCACCGGCTATTCCAGCCTCAGCTATCTGCGCAGCTTTCCGTTCGACAAGATCAAGGTCGATCAGTCCTTCATCCGCGACCTCGCCGCCAACCGCGAGGCGCAGGCGATCGTCCGCTCGATCGTCAGCCTCGGCAAGGGTCTCGGCGTCACCATCACCGCCGAGGGCGTCGAGACCGAGGCCGAACTGCGCTGCCTGCGCGCCGAAGGCTGCCACGAGGCCCAGGGCTATCTGTTCAGCCGTCCCCGACCGAACGCCGAGATCGTCGGCCTGCTGCAGGCGCAGCGCGATGCCGCAGACGGCGCGCCATCGGGAAAGGCGATGGTGGCCTGAACGAAGCCCGTCGCGTTCTTCAGGTAGGCTCACCGCTGCCGCGGGATCTCCACCTCTCCCCGTTGGGGAGAGGTGGAGATCGCAGCCGGCAGTTCACTTCAACCGATACGCGTCAGCCTTGTGCCCTGAATCGCATGCGATAGGCCGCAGGTGATGTCCCGACGCTGCGGCGGAAGGCGACGCGGAAGGTTTCGAGCGACTGGTAGCCGCACTGCGCCGAGATGTCGGCGAGCGGCAGTGTGGCGCCTTCGAGGAGCTCGCGCGCCCGCGCCATGCGCTCCTGCTGCAGCCACGCCGCAGGGCCCGATCCCGTGGCCTCGTTGAACCGCCTGAGGAAGGTGCGCTCGCTCATCCGGGCGCGCTTGGCCATCGCAGAGATCGCGATCGGCTGCGACAGCCGTGCGCGCGCCCAATCCATGATGTCGCCGATGGTCCGTCCGGGACGTGCCTGAATGGGCGCAATGACATATTGCGCCTGGCCGCCGTCGCGATGCGGCGGCATCACCAGACGCCGCGCCACGGCGTTGGCGACCTTGGCTCCGAAGTCGCGCCGGACGAGATGCAGGCAGGCGTCGATCCCCGCCGCGCTGCCGGCCGAGGTGATGACATTGCCCTCGTCGACATAGAGCGTGTCGTCCTCGATCCGAATGTCCGGATACAGCCGCTTCAAATCGGGCATGTGCCGCCAATGCGTGGTGGCGCGCTTGCCGTCGAGCAGGCCGGCCGCCGCCAGCACGAACACGCCCGAGCAGATCGACAGGCACCGCGCGCCGCGCGCGGACGCCTGCGCGATGGCGCGCAGCAGCCGCTCCGGCGGACGCTCGTTGCGGTCGCGCCAGCCCGGCACGATGATCGTGCGGGCGTCCTTCAGGCGCGCGAGCGGGGCATCGGCCTCGACGACAATGCCGCCGATCGCGCGGGACCGCCGGCTCTCGGCCGACACGACCTTGAACTGATACCAGGGGAAGTCAAACTCCGGCCGCGGCAGTCCGAACACTTCCACGGCGATGCCGAACTCGAACGTGCACAGCCCGTCATAGGTGATGACGGCGACGAGGCCGGGATCCGGATCGGGATGGCGCGCAGGTCGTGGCATTGGCGGAAACTTACCGGACTTTGTCCGATCCGTCACTTGGGTCGTCCGGCGTCACGCGCGAGACTGGACCAGCTCACGCACCATCGCAGGAGAGATCAAATGACGACCCATGTCACCGAGGTGCCCGCGGCGCCGTCAGCGCAGGCGCTCGCCCATTTCGAGGCGATGCTCTCGTTCGAGACCGATTGCTGGGACGTGCATGAAAGCCTGCGCGCCGCCGATCCGGACTTCATCCTGGTCGACGTCCGCGGCCCGGCCTCGTTCGCCAGGGGGCACATCGCTGGCGCCATCAACATTCCGCACCGGACCATGACCGCGGAGCGGATGGCCGAATTTCCGGCAAAGGTCTTCGTGGTCTACTGCGCCGGTCCGCATTGCAATGGCGCCAACCGTGCGGCGATCCGGCTGGCGCGGCTCGGGCTGCCGGTGAAGATCATGATCGGCGGCATCACCGGCTGGTGCGACGAAGGCTTTGCGCTGACGCCGGGCGGCCCAGCCTGAGGCGGCTTGCGCTGCGCGCGCCTGCGGCCGGGTGGATCGTTCGCGCCATCGTGCGGATGGGTTATGGCGTCTCCACCCGACGCTTGCGGCGGTGATAGGTCAGAGCGAGCCCGATGCAGTGCCGGAGCGCCTGTTCCGGCAGGGCGCCGGAATCGTCGAGCAGGATGCAGCGATTGCCGCCAAAGCTCAGCTCCGGATAGAGCTCACGAAAGGTCGCGATGAGATCGGTCTGGCAATGGACGTAGAGTGCGTAACGGCCGGGCTCCGCCTTGACCTGATCGATCCGGATGGTGCTGCCGCTACCGGTCTCCGCGGTGAGATAGCTCGGCTGGCCCCATTTGAGGGTCTCCTCCAGGGCGCCGACGCCTGGTGTCGTCCTTGCCGTGTCCAGGATCAGTTGCCGCAGCGCCTCCAGTGGCGTGCGAATCCGGTTGGGATAGGCCGCGAACACCGCGGCGACGGCGGCCGGCGCGGCCGGCCGTGCGCTGGGCGGACGTTTGCTGCGAGAAGCCGTCGCCGGCATGGCTGCCTCCGAATGTCGGATCGGAGCAGCCTATCACCGGCGCCTGGAGGCGGCTACGAACACGACCAGGCGGGGCGGACAATTGCGGCGGTCTCGCGGTCCGCCGCCTCCGGCATCACGCGGCCTGCCGCAGGCCGGCGAGGAACGTGTCGACGCTCTTGAACAGCTCGCTGGCCTGGCGGCCGAGATCGCGCGTCGCGGTCATCACGTGATCGGCGAGCTGGCGCGACTGTTCGGCGGCGTCGCTGGCGCCGACGACGTTCTGCGACACCTCGGTGGTGCCGGAGGCGGCCTGCTGGACGCTGCGCGCGATCTCGCGCGTGGCCGAGCCCTGCTGCTCGACGGCGGCGGCGATGGTCGCCGCAATGCCGCTGATCTCCTGGATCGTGCCGCTGATGCCGCCGATGGCGGTGACGCAGTCCGAGGTCGCAGCCTGGATCGAACTGACCTGGCCGGCGATCTCCTCGGTCGCCTTGGCGGTCTGGCCGGCCAGCTCCTTGACCTCGGCCGCAACCACGGCGAAGCCGCGGCCGGCCTCGCCGGCGCGTGCCGCCTCGATCGTGGCGTTCAGGGCCAGCAGGTTGGTCTGGCTCGCGATCGCATCGATCAGCCGCAGCACGTCGCCGATCTTCTCGGCGGCGGCGGCGAGGCTGCTGACCATCTCGGTGGTCTGCCGCGCCTTGATGACGGCGCCATCGGCCACCTTGCTCGAATGCGCGACCTGGCGGCCGATCTCGGTGACGGAGGAGGCGAGCTCCTCGGAGGCGGCGGCGACGGTCGACACGCCGCTCGAGGCTTCCTCGGAGGCCGCCGCAGCCGCAGCCGTGCGTTGCGAGGTGCCGTTGACGCTGACCGTGATCTCCTCGACGACCCGCTCCATGTCGGCCGTCGCCTTGGCCACCGACGAGACCACGCCCTTGACGTCGGCCTCGAAGCGGTCGGCCATCTGCCGCTGCAGGGCCTGCTTGTCGTGCTCGGCCTGAAGCTGGCTCGCCTCCTGCGCCTCGCGCAGGCTGCTGGTCTCGATCATGTTGCGGCGAAACACGTCGACGGCCTGGGCCATGGTGCCGAGCTCGTCCTTGCGCTCGCCCCCGGGGATCGCGACATCGGTGTCGCCGCTCGACAGCCGGTGCATCACGGCGGTGATCGCGACCAGCGGGCGCGAGATGCCGCGCGCGACGAACAGCGCGACCGCGACCGCGAGCAGGAGGATCACCAGCGTGCCGAGGATCAGCTGACGTTGCGCGTTGGCGGCGGCGGCCTCATAGGCGGTGGTGTCCTTGATCACCTCGAGCACGGCGATCGGGTCACCGGCGTAGTTCTTGATCTGGCCGACATAGACGGCGGCCGGCCGGCCGGCCAGCGTGGCGTCGCGCTGGATCGGCGCGCCCTTGAACACGCCGAGCACCTCTTCGGACGTGGCGACGACGTCGTCGCCGAACGTCGAGGACAAACGCTTCGGCTGGCCTTCGTTGATCCAGTAGACCGCGAGATCGATGCCGAAGCGCTGCTTGGCGCGGTCGACGAACTCCTTGCCGAAGGCGGCGCCGACATCGACGGTCGCGATCGCCTTGCCGTCGCGCATGATCGGCGTCATGCCGAAGATGCCGAGCGACAGCCGGCTCTGCTCGACGCCGGCGATCTGCTTGCCGGTCTGGTTGGCCTGGACCACGGTGATGCGGCGCTTGGAGGTGTCGTCGCCGAACACCTTCGGCTCATGCACGCGATAGAAGTTGGTGGCGGGCGGCGCCCACACGTTCACCAGCGGGATGCCCTGCGCCTTCAGCGAGGTCATGGCGCCGCCGAGCAGGGCGCCGAGCGCGTCGCGATCGCCCTTGAGATAGGCGTCGGCGATCGGCGGCAGCGCCGCCAGCGTCGAGCTCACCGCCAGCGCCGCACGGCCCTCATAATCGATGCCGGCGGCCACGCTGTCGAACTGCAGCTTGAGCTGCTGCTCCAGCGCCAGACGGGTCAAGGCGCGCTGCTGGATCACCGAGAAGGTGCCGAGCACGGCGCAGGCGATGGCGACGGTGAGGGAGAGCGCGACGATGAGACGGGCGGAGATCGACCGAAGGCGGGACATTCTGTGCATTCCTTGCTTTGCAGCAAGGGTCTCAGAATACCATTAAGGAAGAGATACCGTACTTTTGCGGAAGTGCTGGTTTCGCGAGGGAATCCGGATTTTCTTCAGCCTATCGTGCTGATGAAACGAGGAGGCGGGGCCACCCCGCCGCGCCTCAGCTGTCCACCTTGAGCGCGGCGATGAAGGCTTCCTGCGGGATGTCGACCTTGCCGAACTGCCGCATCTTCTTCTTGCCTTCCTTCTGCTTCTCCAGAAGCTTCCGCTTACGCGTGATGTCGCCGCCGTAGCACTTCGCGGTGACGTCCTTGCGCAGCGCCCGCACCGTCTCGCGCGCGATCACCTTGCCGCCGATCGCCGCCTGGATCGGGATCTGAAACATGTGCGGCGGGATCAAATCCTTCATCTTCTCGACCATGGCGCGGCCGCGCCCCTCCGCGCGGGTCCGGTGCACCAGCATGGACAGCGCATCGACCGGCTCGTTGTTGACGAGGATCTGCATCTTCACGAGGTCGGCCGGCTTGTAGTCGGTCAGGTGATAGTCGAACGAGGCGTAGCCCTTGGAGACCGACTTCAGCCGGTCGTAGAAGTCGAACACCACCTCGTTGAGCGGCAGGTCGTATTTGACCATCGCGCGGGCGCCCACATAAGTGAGCTCCTTCTGATTGCCGCGGCGGTCCTGGCAGAGCTTGAGCACGCTGCCGAGATATTCGTCCGGGGTCAGGATGGTGGCCTCGATCCACGGCTCCTGGATCTCGGCGATCTTGACCACGTCCGGCATGTCCACGGGATTGTGGATCTCGATCTCCTCGCCGTCGGTCAGCTTCATCTTGTAGATGACGCTCGGTGCCGTCGCGATGAGGTTGAGATCGAACTCGCGGGAGAGCCGCTCCTGGATGATCTCCAGATGCAACAGGCCGAGGAAGCCGCAGCGGAAGCCGAAGCCGAGCGCGGCTGAGGTTTCCATCTCGAACGAGAAGCTGGCGTCGTTGAGCCGGAGCTTGCCCATCGCCGCGCGCAGCGTCTCGAAATCGTCGGCGTCGACCGGGAACAGGCCGCAGAACACGACAGGGATGGCCGGCTTGAAGCCCGGCAGCATCTCCGACACCGGCTTGCGGTCGTCGGTGATGGTGTCGCCGACGCGGGTGTCGGCGACTTCCTTGATCGCGGCGGTGATGAAGCCGACCTCGCCGGGACCGAGCTCGTCGACCTGGGTCATCTTCGGCGTGAAGAAGCCGACGCGCTCGACGTCATAGGCCGCGCCGGTGCCCATCATGCGGATGCGGCTGCCCTTCTTCATGACGCCGTCGACGATGCGCACGAGCACGACGACGCCGAGATAGACGTCGTACCAGCTGTCGACCAGCAGCGCCTTCAGCGTCGCGTCGCGGTCGCCCTTCGGCGGCGGCAGCCGGGTGACGATGGCTTCCAGCACGTCGGGAATCCCCAAGCCGGTCTTGGCCGAGATCATCACCGCGTCGGAGGCGTCGATGCCGATGACGTCCTCGATCTGCTGCTTGATCTTGTCCGGCTCGGCCGCCGGCAGGTCGATCTTGTTGAGGACCGGGACGATCTCGTGGTTGTTGTCGAGCGCCTGGTAGACATTGGCGAGCGTCTGCGCCTCGACGCCCTGGCTGGCGTCGACCACCAGCAGCGAGCCCTCGCAGGCCGCCAGCGACCGCGAGACCTCGTAGGCGAAGTCGACGTGGCCGGGCGTGTCCATCAGGTTGAAGATGTAATCCTTGCCGTCCTTGGCGCGGTACTGCAGGCGCACGGTCTGCGCCTTGATGGTGATGCCGCGCTCGCGCTCGATATCCATCGAATCGAGCACCTGCTCCTTGCCCGCCATCTCGCGGTCCGACAATCCGCCGGTCATCTGGATCAGCCGGTCGGCCAGCGTGGACTTTCCATGGTCGATATGGGCGACGATGGAGAAGTTGCGAATGTTGGGAATGGGGACGGTCGTCATGGGCCGCGCAAATAGCATCTCACGCCCCCAACCAGCAACCATATTGCTGAATTTCCAGGGCCTTTCTTCACGCCAAGCTGATTCCCTGTGCGTCGAAAACAGGCTACCGAGGGCGGATGTCGAGTACCTCTCTGCCGCATCAGGCGGTCCGCCCGCGCAACCGCCTCGGACCGCAGCGTTTGGCCGCATGGCTGGTGGCGCGCGCCACCGACCCCGCGACCTCGTTCTGGGTCGTGATCGGCTTCGTTCTCGTCCATGTGGTGCTGTGGACGGCGATCCTGACCAATCTGAAGGCGGCCCAGGACGTCCATATGGACGTTGCCGAGGCCTATGCCTGGGGCAGCCGCTTCCTGCTCGGCTATGGCAAGCATCCGCCGCTGTCGGGCTGGATCGCCGGGCTGTGGTTCTCGGTGTTTCCGATCAAGGACTGGGCAACCTATGCGCTTGCGATGGCGATGGCCGGCAGCGGGCTGGTCATCGTCTGGTTCGCGAGCCTGAAGGTGGTCGACCGCCGCCGGGCGTTCTTCGTCGTCGTGATGGTGGCGCTGTACCCGATCTTCAATTTCAAGGGCTTCAAGTACAACGCCGACCTGGTGCAGCTGCTGACCCTGCCGCTGGTCGTGCTGGCGTATCTGAACGCCTTCGAGAAGCGCAGCGCCGTCTCCGGCATCTGGCTCGGCCTCGCCGGCGCGGCGGCGCTGATGACCAAATATTGGGTGCTGACCATGATCGGCGCCATCGGTCTCGCCGCGCTGCTGCATCCCGAGCGCATGCGCTTCCTGGCCTCGCCGGCGCCGTGGGTCGCGATCGTCACCATGTTCCTGGCGATGGTTCCACACCTGGTGTGGCTGTGGCGGGTCGACTTCGTCCCGCTCACCTATGCCGGAGACGTCTATTCGCTGTCGGATCGCGGCCGCGCCGCCGGGCTCGTGCTCGGCTATGTCGGGCACAATCTCGCGCTGCTCGCTTTGCCGGTGGCCTTGGCCGCGCTCGTGCTCACCTGGCCGCCGCGCTTCGCCTTCCACAATTGGCGGCGCGGTCCCAATCCCGGGGTGAATCGCAGCCAGGCGCTCAATGTCTGGCTGGTGCAGGCGGTGGTCGCGGTCGGGCCTCCGCTCGGCGGCCTCGCTTTCACGATCTACATGAAGACCGATTGGGGCATCTCGCTGTTCTTCCTGGTGCCGCTGGCGCTGGTTTCGATCCCGGCGCTGCGGCTGCGGCGGACCATGCTGCCGCGGCTTGCCGCGGTCTGGCTGGTGCTGTCGCTGCTGACGCTGGTCGCCTCGCCCTGGATCGCCCGGCGCGAGATGGCGGCCAACCCGAACGGCGTCACCGGCTACGGCGCGCGGTCGCAACTCGCGCAGCAGCTGACCCAGGCCTGGCACGCCCGATTCGGCTCGCCCTGGAAACACGTCGCCGGCTATTCCGAGATGGACACGCCGATGACGTTCTACAGCCCCGACCATCCGCGGCCGTTCACCGTGCCCTATACGGCGGAGGAGACCTGGGGCTCCGGCCTGAGCACGCTGGAGGACCTCAAGCGCGACGGCTTCATCGGCGTCTGCGACACGACCGACAACCGGATCGCGGCCTGCGAGGCCTGGATGGCCAAGGAAGCGCCCAAAGCCGAGCCCGTCGTGATGACCACCCAGCGCTTCTTCCACGGCCTGGCAGGCCCTGCAATCGTTTGGAAGGTGTATATCCAGGGGCCGGGGAGATAGCTGCGGTCTGCGCGACGGCTCTTGCGCCAAGATGTAGCGACAGCGGCGGTGCGCTCCCTCGCCCCGTTCTTACGGGGAGAGGGCTGGGGTGAGGGGCAGCCGCGCGGGGAGTATATGTGGTGAGACCTGTACCCCCTCACCCGGATTGCATCTGGCGATGCAATCCGACCTCTCAGCGCGAGCGAAGCTCTTCGCGCCCCCGCAGGCGGGGAGAGGTGAAGAGGCTCACACCCCTTCTTCGTGGAACTTGTCGTTCACCAGGTCGGTGATCGCCTGCAGCGCGGCTTCGGCCTCGGGGCCTGTCGCCGACACCAGGATCTTGGTGCCCGGCGCCGCCGCAAGCATCATCAGGCCCATGATCGAGCGGCCGCCGACGGTCTCGCCGCCGCGCGTGACCCAGACCTCGGCCTGGAACTTCTCGACCATCTGGACGAACTTGGCGGATGCCCGCGCATGCAGGCCGCGCTTGTTGGTGATCAGGAGCTCCCGCGAGATCGCGCCGGCAGGCACGGCCGGTCCGGCGATATTGTCCTGCGGCGCGTCGTCGTCGCTCATTTGCCGGCAAGCACCCGGCTGGCGATGGTGACGTACTTGCGTCCCGCCTCCTGCGCCATGGCGATGGCGTCGGGCAGAGAGCGCTCCTCGCGCACCTTGGCGAGCTTCACCAGCATGGGCAGATTGATGCCCGCGAGCACTTCGACCTTGGGCCGGCTCATGCAGGAGATGGCGAGGTTCGACGGCGTGCCGCCGAACATGTCGGTGAGGATGGCGACGCCGTCGCCGGTGTCCACGCGGTTCACGGCTTCGATGATGTCGCTGCGACAGAGATCGGAATCATCGTCGGCGCCAATCGTGACCGCTTCTATTTGCTTTTGAGGACCCATGACGTGTTCGAGCGCCGCCCTGAACTCGTCGGCGAGGCGCCCATGGGTCACCAGTACCAGGCCAATCATCGGATACTCCTCGCGGGCGCCTTGGGTGCACCGCACGAACGCGCCACTTTGACCATCCGGAGCCCCCGCGCAAGAGGGCATGTTCGCGATTCTCCCGGATTTAGAGGTAGGGGCGGGGAGCTGGCGACGGTCTATCGGGTCGCGATAGTGGGGGTGATATGGTTACCAATTCGCTCCACACAATCGGCCGAAAGATTACCGGGTCATGAACTCTCGGTCGTGGTTAGCGCGGCCACAACCAGCGGCAGGGGCTCGTACCCCCTGCCGACCGGAATTCGCGGCAATTCAATACCGTTTTCGTGCCAACGCAGCGCCTCGCGGGACGGCAGCCGCGCCGCATCCTCGGCCATCAAATCGACAATGAGACCAATCGGCGCCCCGGACACGTGGTCGCAGGAGCGGATGCCGAGCCCGCGAATCTCGATCAGGCCGGCCAGCGACGGGGCAGGGCTGACCCATATTTCTCCGCTGCGTGTGGCGAGATGAACACGGTCGTCACCCACCAGAACGGCCGGCGGGATCTGCCCGCTGCGCCCGGCGAGAATCAGGTCGAACGCCAGGCGCGATTTTCCGGAGCCTGAGGGGCCGCGGATCAGCACGGCCTTTGTCCCGACCTTGACGGCAGAGGCATGGATGCTGGCCGTGGCGGCGCTCACGACGCCGGAAGCCGGACGATGAAGCGCGCGCCGGCCGCGGTCGGATGGCCTTCGTCATCGACTGGGCCCGGCCGGTTCTCGGCCCAGATCCGCCCGCCATGGGCGTCGATGATCTGCTTGGAGATCGACAGGCCCAGGCCGGAATTCTGGCCAAAGCCCTGGTGCGGCCGGTCGGTGTAGAAGCGCTCGAAGATGCGCTGCAGGGCGTCCTCGCGGATGCCTGGGCCGTCATCGTCCACGGTGATCTCGATTTCGGAACGCACGCGCCGGCAGGTGATGCGCACCTTGCCGCCGGCGGCCGAGAACGACTGCGCATTCGACAGCAGGTTCGAGATCACCTGGCCGAGCCGCGAATCATGGCCCGGCACCGAGAAGGTGTCGTTGACCCCGCGGCCTTCGAAGCGGACCTCGACGGCGACGTCGGTGCCGTTTTTCTTGGTCTCGTTGGCGACCGAGGTCAGCGTGTTCAGGAGTCGCCGCAGGTCGACCAGCGTCATGTCCTGGCGCTGCAGCTCGGCATCGAGCCGGCTGGCATCGGAAATGTCCGAGATCAGCCGGTCCAGCCGCTTCACGTCGTGCTCGATGACGGCAAGCAGGCGGGCGCGGCTGTTGTCGTTGCGCGCCAGCGGCAGCGTCTCGACCGCCGAGCGCAGCGATGTCAGCGGGTTCTTCAATTCGTGTGCGACGTCGGCGGCGAACATCTCGATCGCCTCGATCCGGGCATAGAGCGCATCGGTCATGTCGCGCAGCGCGCCTGAGAGATGGCCGATCTCGTCGCGGCGGCGGGTGAAGTCGGGGATCTCGACGCGGGTCTTGATGCGGCGGCGGACGCGCTCGGCGCTGTCGGCGAGCCTTCGCACCGGACCTGCGATGGTGCTGGCGAGCAGCAGCGACAGCACGATCATGACGGCGGAGGCGACGCCGCCGACCTTCAGAATCGCGAGACGCTCGGCGGTGACCATCTGGTCGATGTCGTCGCCCTGTGTCGACAGCATCAGCGCGCCGTGGATGGTGCGCGAGCGCTGCACCGACACCGCCACCGAGACGATGACCTCGCCGCGCGAGTTGACGCGCACCATGCTGCGCTTCTGGCCCTTCAGCGCGTCGGCCACCTCCTCGTAGCCGTTGCCGTTCTCCGGGCCGTATTCGCGGTACAGCGGCAGGTCGCCGCGATTGAGCCAGGTGCGCACCGAAATCAGCGCGCGCTCGACGAATCCCGGCTTCTCGCTCGACGGCGGCGGCAGGTCGAAGCGCAGCACGTTCTCGAGGTTGCGGCTGTCGAGCAGGAGCCCGCCGTTCGGATCGTAGATCCGCGCCCGCGTCTTGGTCGGCGAGATCAGCGTGCGCAGCACCGGCGCGACGCGCTCGGGGTTGATCGGGAAGTCGAGCGGCGAATATTCGTCCGGCGCGCCGTAGCTCTCGCCCGGCTTGAGATCGAGCAGCCGCTCGGGATCGATCGTGATGGTGTTGGTCTGCACCGTCGCGGAGGCCGCGATGGCGCCGGCGATGATTTCGGCCTGGACCAGGAGACTCTGCGCGCGCGCATCGATCAGGCCCGCGCGGAACTGCGAGAGATACAGAATGCTCGCAACCAGAGCGAGTAGGCCGGCGATGTTCAGCGAGACGATGCGCCGGGTCAGGCTCGAAAACGACAGCGCGAACAGGAACTGTCCGGCGCGGCGCAGCCAGCTCACCGGACGTTGCCAGCCGGAGACCTGCGGGGTCTCGTCGGCCATCTCGGCGGCAGTCAACGCCGCAGAATCGTCGGCGTTCAAGGCTTGGTCAGACTGCGTGCGATCGAGCAATGTGAGTGCTCCGATTCCGGATTTTGCAAGGTTCGGTTTGCAAGGTTCGGCAAGGGCCGTGCGGCGGTCTCGCGCGAGACCTCAACCTTCAACTTGCCGCACCAATTCGCCGCAACAATGGCCCCGTTCCGGCATCTGCGCTCCAATAACCGCGCAGGCGTAGTCTATCCAATCCAGGCCGCGACGTCAGCGCGCAATTTCGCATGACGTCGCTTCTAGCAATGCTTCAGGTTTCCTTGAAGCGATAGCCGACGCCGTAGAGGGTCTCGATCATCTCGAACTCCTCGTCGACCATCTTGAACTTCTTGCGCAGCCGTTTGATGTGGCTGTCGATGGTGCGGTCGTCGACATAGACCTGGTCGTCATAGGCCGCGTCCATCAGGGCGTTGCGGCTCTTGACCACGCCCGGACGCTGCGCCAGCGCCTGCAGGATCAGGAATTCGGTGACGGTCAGGGTGACCGGCTCGTTCTTCCAGGTGCAGGTGTGCCGCTCCGGATCCATGCGCAGCAGGCCGCGATCCAGCGCCTTGGCGTCGTTCTCCTTCGGCAGCGCCGTCGGATCCTTCGGCTGCGAGCGGCGCAGCACGGCCTTGACGCGCTCGACCAGGAGGCGTTGTGAGAACGGTTTGCGGATGAAGTCGTCGGCGCCCATCTTCAGGCCGAACAGCTCGTCGATCTCCTCGTCCTTGGAGGTGAGGAAGATCACCGGCAGGTCGGACTTCTGGCGCAGCCGCCGCAACGTTTCCATGCCGTCCATGCGCGGCATCTTGATGTCGAGGATGGCGAGGTCCGGCTGGCTCGTCCGGAAGCCGTCGAGGGCCGATGCGCCATCGGTGTAGGTCATGATCCGGTAACCCTCGGCCTCTAGCGCGATGGAGACGGATGTCAGAATGTTACGGTCGTCATCGACCAAGGCGATTGTGGGCATGAGCCTGCTTTCAGAGTCTGGTTACGCCGAGACTTCGAGAATCAAGATAAGGGCCGCGTATTTGGGCTTCGAACATGGTCAACGAGCAATGCAAGCTGGGCTGAAGTGTGACCGAGTTCCACAAATACCATGGCAAAGTCTTGTGTCGTGCCCAGGTTTGTGGCCCGTTTAGCCGAAAAAAGGCCTTCATTGCAACCGGATGGACGAGGGAAAGACGATGTCTGCGAGCTTTAACCCTAACCGCGTGACCGCGTCCCTGCTGCGACGAAGCCGGCAAGGCGCGCTCGCGACGCTGATGACGGGTTCGGGCGATCCCTACTGTTCCCTCGTCAACGTCGCGACGGCCTTTGACGGTGCGCCGATCATCCTGATCTCGCGATTAGCAGTGCATACGAAAAACGTTCTCGCCGATTCGCGCGTGTCGCTGATGCTCGATGAACGCGCGCCGGGCGATCCGCTCGAAGGTGCTCGGATCATGCTGTCAGGCAGGGCCGAACAAGCAACTGATGAGAACAGGGAGAGCTTGCGTCGCCGGTATCTCAATGCGCATCCGTCGGCGAGCGACTATGCCGATTTTGCCGACTTCTCGTTCTTCGTCATTCGTCCGGCAGGCGCGCATCTCGTCGCAGGATTCGGTCGCATCGTCGATCTCAAGCCCGAGCAGTTTCTGACCGACATCTCCGACGCCTCCGAGCTGCTCTCGGCCGAGCAGGGCGACATCGAACACATGAACGAAGATCATCGCGACGCGCTCGGTCTCTACGCGACGAAGCTGCTCGGTGCCGGGCCGGCGGAGTGGCGATGCAGCGGCTGCGATCCCGACGGGCTCGATCTGATGGCCGACGGCAAGACGTTGCGACTCGATTTTCCGGAGCGCGTCACCACGCCGGGAGGATTGCGCAAGATGCTCATGCGGCTCGCCGACGAAGCGAGAGCGAAGGACTGAGAGTCAATTCGAAGGACTAATGTTAGTTCGACTGTAGATCGATCGCATTGCATCAGCCGCATCTCGGGCGCTGCGCTCCCTCTCCCCGTTCTTCACGGGGAGAGGGT
>NZ_JANBVS010000083.1 GCF_024586915.1 Bradyrhizobium sp. SRS-191 | reverse complement strand
TTGACGCCGCCTTCGACGATGGCGGCGATGTATTCCGGATAAGGCGGCGCCGCGAAGGTCGGCAGGAAGGTAAGGTTCACGCCGAACGGCTTGTCGGTCATGTCACGGCAGCGCGCGATTTCCTTGGCCAGCAATTCCGGCGTCTTCTGCGTGAGACCCGTGATGACGCCGAGCCCGCCGGCATTGGAAACGGCGGCGGCGAGCTCGGCAAAGCCGACGAAATGCATGCCGCCCTGGATGATGGGATGCTGGATGCCGAACAGTTCGGTGATCGCGGTCTTCACGTTAGTTCTCCTCCCGGAATATTTGCTGATGTTGACATCAGTCTAACCGCAATCTTGCGCCGCGGTCACCATTTCTCTCCGAAGGGGCGGATTTCCATTTCGAAGGTCCACGCGCTCTTCGGCTGCCGATAGAGCTGCCAATACGCGTCGGCCACCGACGACGGCGGCATCAGCAGATCGGGATTGTCGAGCGCGTTCGGGCCGAGCGCTTCGAGCCGGCGTTGCCGCACCCATTCGGTGTCGACGCCGGAATCGATGATGAGATGGGCGACATGGATGTTCTTCGGCCCGAGTTCGCGGGCCATCGCCTGCGCCACCGCGCGCAAGCCGAACTTGGCGCTGGCGAAAGCCGCAAAACCGCTGCCGCCGCGCAAGCTCGCGGTCGCGCCGGTGAAGAAGATGTTGCCGCCGCCGCGCGGCAGCATCAGCCGCGCCGCCTCGCGCCCGGCGAGGAAGCCAGAATAGCAGGCCATCTCCCAGACCTTGCGAAACACCCGCTCGGTGGTGTCGAGAACAGGGAAATTGACGTTGGCGCCGACGTTGAAGATGCAGACCTCCAGCGGTGCATGCTTGTCGGCATCGTTGAGGAAGGAGATGACCTCCTCCTCCTTCCGCGCATCCAGCGAGCGGGCGTGAATCTCGCCGCCGGCGGCCTCGATGTCCTTCACCAGCGGCGCCAGCTTGTCGCCGTTGCGCCGGCCGGCGAACACGGTGAAACCTTCGGCCGCGAATTTCTTGGCGATCTCGGAGCCGATGAAATCGCCGGCCCCGATGATGGCCGCAGTGGCGTTTCGCTTGGACAAGGTCACCTCCCTCCGGTGACATGCACCGTGGCTTCGACTGATATGATGACCATCAGGCTATAACGTCGCGCGAACGGTGTCAAAGCAACCGCGATCGCCACAAGCGACCTAGTGGCCCCGCGACGGCGCGCCGAGCTTAATCGGCCGCAGCACCGCCGCGGTCGGGATCATCAGCAGCGCGATGATGCCGAGCGTCCAGA
>NZ_JANBVS010000082.1 GCF_024586915.1 Bradyrhizobium sp. SRS-191 | reverse complement strand
CCGGTCGAGCCGCAGGAGGTCACCCCTTCCCAATACCGCGCACCCGGGGAATCGGGGCGCGCGTGGAAAAACCTTCCGGGCACGAACCCCGCGGGCAGCCGGTTCGGCGCATCCCAGCCGCCCTCGCCGCCGACCACCAGCGCTGGCTTCAGGATCTCGAGCACCGCAGCCGCCTCGCCGCGCGGCAACCGCCATGACAGCGAAGTCGGCGTCGCCCCGCATTTCCACACCGCGAACGAAGTCTCGAAGAACGCATTGCCGTTGGGCAGACCAATGGCGACGAAATCGCCGGGCTTGACGCCCTTGGCCATGAACGCCCGCGCGCGCCGGTTGGCGCCACGCTCGAGTTCGTCCCAGGTTAGCGTGTCCTGCCCGTGGCGGACGGCGATCGTGCCTTGGGGTTTGCGCTCAGCGTACCAGCGCGGCACGTCGGACAAGGGCAGCAGCATCAGGCGTTTCCACTTCGTCTTCTTGGCGTCGCCTCACGATAAGGCGCGCGCGGAACGAAGTGTACCAGCCGGGGCAGCACCTTCAAGGCACAAGCCCGCAAGACAGCATCGCTGTCAGCGCTCCGCCCCGCAGCCCGGGCTGTCGAACAGCGCCGCGAGCCCGCATCGCGAGGTCACCATCTTGTCGCCGTCATGGCCGACGCCGACGACGTCCCACACCCGATGATTGGGCGCACCGCGATTGCGCCTGGCCATCGCATCCACATAAGCGTGGCCGCGGGCGTAGCGAAACGGCCCCTGCGCCTTCGCCATGCAGCTCTTGTCGAGCGCGGGATGCTCGGGATTGGTGTCGAGCGTGCCGAGCAGATAGATCACGTCGCGTTCGAGATAGCGCTGCTCGAGCGCGCCGGGCGTCACGTTGGCGAGGTAAGGCGGCCGCGCGTCCATGCCATATTTCCAGTCATTGTAGCCTGGGCAGGAGGCGGCGATCTTCGGAAACGGCCGCGCGGCATCGAAATAGGCGTAGGAGGAGGGATTGGCGACGACGTAGCGAACGTCGATATGCTGCCGCGACAGCATCGTCTCGCCCTTGCCGGCGATGGCATAGCGCTGCGCCACCTGGCCTCCGCCGGAGTGGCCGGCGACGACGACCTGCTTCAGGTTCGGGAAGATGCGTCGGTCGCCGAGCCGCGCAAGGATCGCATCGAGTGCGTCGAAGGAGGACACCGGTGCCGGCGCGATCGCGGCGTCGCCTCCCTCCCATCCTTCCAGCGACCAGCGCAACGTGTCTGCCGGCAGCTTGTGCGCTTCGATGTCGATCTCCGCCAGGAACTGCGGCACGATCATCAGCGCATTCTTGCCGTCGTCGCCGGCCGCGACCTGCGCGGTATAGGCCGACATGTAATAGTCG
>NZ_JANBVS010000081.1 GCF_024586915.1 Bradyrhizobium sp. SRS-191 | reverse complement strand
CGGACGGATGGCAGACGACGAAATCCGCGATCTGTTCCGCGGCTTCGGCCACGAGCCGCTGTTCGTCGAAGGTGATGATCCCACATTGATGCACCAGGCCATGGCCGACGCGCTCGACGTCGCCTTCGCCAGCATCCGCGCGATCCAGCGGCACGCCCGCGACGGTCGTGGCAGCGTCGCGCGGCCGCGCTGGCCGATGATTGTGCTGCGCAGCCCGAAGGGCTGGACCGGCCCGAAAGAGGTCGACGGCAAGAAGGTCGAGGGCTTCTGGCGCGCGCATCAGGTGCCGGTGGCGGGCTGCCGGGAAAATCCGGCGCATCTGAAGATCCTCGAAGACTGGATGCGCAGCTACGAGCCGGAAAACCTGTTCGACGCAAACGGCACGCTGATCCCGGAGCTTCAGGCGCTCGCACCGGAAGGCCTTCGACGCATGGGAGCCAATCCGCATGCCAATGGCGGGCTGCTCAAGAAGGAATTGAAGCTGCCGGACTACCGCAGCTTTGCCGTCGAGGTGCATGAGCCCGGCAGCATGACGGCAGAAGCCACGCGCGAGCTCGGCAAATTCCTGCGCGAGGTCATTCGGCTCAACGCGCAGGAGCGCAATTTCCGCATTATGGGGCCCGACGAGACCGCCTCAAACCGGCTGGACGCCGTGTTCGACGCCACCGAACGGGTCTGGATGGAGCCGATCGAGCCTTACGACGTGCATCTGGCGCAGGACGGCCGCGTCATGGAGGTGCTGAGCGAGCATCTCTGCCAGGGCTGGCTGGAGGGCTATCTGCTCACCGGGCGGCACGGCTTCTTCTCCTGCTACGAGGCCTTCATCCACATCGTGGATTCCATGTTCAACCAGCACGCCAAATGGCTGAAGGTGACGCGGCACCTGCCGTGGCGACGGCCGATCGCCTCGCTGAACTATCTCCTGACCTCGCATGTCTGGCGCCAGGACCATAACGGCTTCAGCCATCAGGATCCCGGCTTCGTCGATCTCGTCGCCAACAAGAAGGCCGACATCGTCCGCATCTACTTCCCGCCGGACGCCAACACGCTGCTGTGGATCGCCGATCATTGTCTGCGCACCTACAACCGCATCAACGTCATCGTCGCCGGCAAGCAGCCGGCACCGCAATTCCTCTCGATGCAGGAGGCCGCCACCCATTGCGATGCGGGCATCGGCATCTGGCGCTGGGCCGGCACCGAGCACGACGGCAGCGCGCCCGATGTGGTGATGGCCTGCGCCGGCGACGTCCCGACCCTGGAAACGTTGGCCGCCGTCGACCTGCTGCGCAAGGCCCTGCCCGACCTGAAGATCCGCGTCGTCAACGTCGTCGACCTCATGACGCTGCAACCCAGGGATCAGCACCCT
>NZ_JANBVS010000080.1 GCF_024586915.1 Bradyrhizobium sp. SRS-191 | reverse complement strand
CCGAAAGCGGCGGTCAACGCGGGCGAAGCTGGGATCGATGGGTCGCCCACCAGTGGCGGGGCGTGGGGAACAGCAGAAGTTTTGGCGGGGGATTGCCGCCGGATTGAACAGCGAGAAGGCTGCACTGGCTGCTGGATTGTCAGATGCTGTCGGACCCCGATTGTTTCGAAGGACAGGCGGCGTGGTACCAGCGATGTTCAGACCATCGGCGAAGCCGCTCTCCGGCCGGCGCCTCTCTTTCTCTGAACGCGAAGAGATTGCCCTGCTGAATGCGCAGCGCCATTCTGTACGAGAGATAGCGCGGCGCCTCGATCGGTCTCCCTCGACCATCTCCCGTGAGCTCGATCGCAATGCGGCGACGCACGGCGGCAAGATGGCCTATCGAGCGACGGCCGCCCAGTGGCATGCAGATCGATCGGCCCGGCGCCCTAAGCCAAGCAAGCTTGCAAGCAACGCCGCCTTGCGCACTTATGTTGAAGATCGGCTTGCCGGCGTTGTCGTGCCTCCGGGCGGCGTCCGGCGGAAGGCTGGTCGTGCGGGTTCGGACCAGGAGCGGCGATGGGCAAAAGCCTGGAGTCCTGAGCAGATCGCCCAACGCTTGCCGATCGACTTCCCGGATGACGAGACGATGCGGATCAGCCACGAAGCCATTTACCAGGCGCTTTTTGTTCAGAGCCGAGGTGCGCTGAACCGGGAGTTGACGGCCTACTTGCGAACGGGACGTGCGCTGCGGGTGCCTCGAGCGCGCACGCGAAAGCGCAGCAAAGGCTTCGTATCGCCAGAGATCATGATCAGTGAACGTCCGGCCGAGGTCGCAGATCGCGCCGTGCCGGGACATTGGGAAGGAGATCTGATCGTCGGCTCCGAGAGTTCGGCAATCGGCACGCTCGTCGAACGCAGCACACGGTTTACAATGCTGCTGCACCTGCCACGCTTGCCGGGATTTGAAGACGGCCCACGTACGAAGGACGGGCCTGCGCTCTCCGGACACGGAGCTGAAGCGGTACGCGATGCGATCACGCGCACCATTATCACTTTGCCCAAGGAACTACGCCGCTCGCTGACTTGGGATCAGGGGACCGAGATGGCGCAGCACAGTGACCTCAAGATCGATACAGGCCTTCAGGTCTACTTCTGCGATCCAAGAAGCCCCTGGCAGCGTGGCACGAACGAGAACACGAATGGCCTCCTGCGGCAGTACTTCCCGAAAGGCACCGATCTCAGCGTCTACGATGCTGACGAGATCGCCGCTGTGGCCGCAGCGCTCAACTCCCGACCGAGAAAGACGCTGGGATGGAAAACCCCAGCAGAGACGCTTGACGAACTCCTGTCCGGAATGAAAACACTTGGTGTTGCGACGACCGCTTGAGCCCGCC
>NZ_JANBVS010000079.1 GCF_024586915.1 Bradyrhizobium sp. SRS-191 | reverse complement strand
CGGTGGCCCTGATACCAGGTCCATCGGACGGGCACGCTCGCTTCCAGGCGGATGCAAGAATCTTCTGATGAAAAAGCAATACTTCCCGTGCGGATGCCCCTCACCCCAACCCTCTCAGCGCGAGCGGAGCTCGTCGCGCCCCCGTGAAGAACGGGGAGAGGGAGCGGACCCTCGTCTGGGAGAAAGCCGCGCTAACAACTACGCCGGGCTAACAACTGCACGCCAGCATCACCTCGTTCCGCCGCAGCATCGGCAAGGTCCAGGGCGGGTTGTAGAACGCGAGCAGCGGTGCGCCGGTCACGGTCAGACCCTTCCGCTGCGCGTAGTCGCGCAACTCGCGGGTCTTTTCGGCGAGGATGCCGTCGGAGTAGGAGCCTGAGAAAGTCAGCGCGAGCATGCGCTGTGCCGGGACGGACGTCAGCTTGATCCTGCTGTCAGCCGGAGGCGGTAGTGACTCCAGCGACCAGCTCGACGGCATCACGAAGCTCACGCTCCAGCGGTCGCTGCCGGTCTCGTTGCCCGCCGCCGGCGGCGTCGCCGCCTGCTGCTGCACCGGCGCCGTCATCGCGATCTTGGCCTTGCCCTGGTTGGCGCCGAATATGTAGCCGCCGACGATGCGAAAACCTTCCTCGATCGCAGGCCTGCGCGCGCCCTGGACCTCGGCCTGCGCGATGATCATCGGCGCATAGGCGCGAATCTCGTAGTCGCCCTCGCGGCTGACGACGTCGTATTTCGGTTGTTCGACCCGGCTCATGAGCGGCCCCGCGGCAATGGCGGCCCCGGCGAGGACGAGCACCGTGGCGCCTGCGACCCAGATCAGCATGCGGCGTCTCCTCGGTGGTGTCGGCTCGGTCATGGCGGCTGCGCCGTTGGTTGGTGTCAACGAGGGAACGGGGCGAGAGGTCCGGTGGATCAGATTGACGGCGCTCCGGCGGGCAAATCAAGTGGATTGGATGATCATTGAGATACGTTCTCGGGTTTGCCGCAGCGACGCCGGCTCAAATTCATCCTGCGCGCAAAGCGAAATTACTGCAGCGCTTCAACATCATCACCTCTGTCCAGATGCTCGCGAAAAAATTTTCTTGTTTCGTTTTCGACGAAATTATGTTCTCCTCCCTCTATCCCGTCCTCATGCAGAGGGACGTACGCGTCGTCACGATACGGAGAGGCGGGGAGCGGTGGCCGCGGGCCTGTCAGGTGCTGATGCGCTGGACGATTGGCAAGCCCGCGGACGGTCAAGCCGTGTGGTCCTGGCGCCCCGATGCTGGCGCCAAGCCTCGATGACATGACGTGTCACGAGGTGACGGGGGCAAACAAGCCGGTCCCCGGGGAGAGCGCGGAGCAGACGTTAAACCCATCGCGCAGGGAGGGCCGGGT
>NZ_JANBVS010000078.1 GCF_024586915.1 Bradyrhizobium sp. SRS-191 | reverse complement strand
GTCGACGCTGACCTCGGGCACCGACTTCCTCGACAACAACTCGGCGAACAAGGTGATCGGCGTGCTCACGACCGCGAGCTCGACGCTGCGCTCGGAAGCGTCGACCTTGGGCTCGAACCTGTCGGTGGTGCAGATCCGTCAGGACTTCAACAAGAACCTGATCAACGTGCTGCAGACCGGTTCGTCGAACCTGACCTTGGCCGACACCAACGAGGAAGCGGCGAACAGCCAAGCGCTGTCGACCCGCCAGTCGATCGCGGTGTCCGCGCTCTCGCTCGCCAACCAGTCGCAGGCCAGCGTGCTGCAGCTGCTGCGCTGATCCGCAGCACCAACGCTCGACATCAGATGGCGGCGGGGGAAACTCCGCCGCTTTCGCGTCTTGAAGGGCCTGCGACGTGATGGTGCAGCTCAAACGAAGAGCCCGGCTCTGCATGTGCAGCGCCGGGCTCTTCGTTTCGGCCGTGGCCGCGCGGCTCAGGCTGCGGAGCTGACCGGTTTCGCCGCCTGGTCGGCTTGCTGTTCCGCCAATTGTTCGGCTTGCGCCTGCTCGAGCAGCTTCTTCTCAAAGGCGACCAGCTTCTTGGCTTCCTTCAGCGCCTGATAGAGATCGCCGTTGAGGATGTGGCCGTTGATGGCCTCGATGATCGGCCAGGCGCTCGGCACCGTCGTGATGATGTCGCGCAGCAGGTTGAAGTAAGTGCCGTGGTCGGCATCCGCGCCGGGCGAGATGTACATCAGCTGGACGGCGAGATAGACGAGCTTGGCCGGCGTGTCGGCGGTCTCCGGCGTGAGAATGTCCTTTTCGCGCAGGATCGGAATGTTGTCGCCGTCGATCAGCAGTCGCGCCCGCTGGTCGGTGTTGGTGATCACGCACGAGCCGATGATGATTCGCTCATGCGGCTTCAGTTCGACTTTCAGGGCCATTCTCGTCCTCCGTTGCCGCGATCGGCGCGGCGCCGAACCTGCTCCGGCGAGGCCGCAATTCATGTGGCCAGTCTAAAATCGCGTGAACAGTCTGCGCGCGCGATCGCCCGGCGCGCAGCGATCCTTTCCGAACATGGTTAACGCGCGGTAAATGGCCGGTCCGCTTGGTAAATGTCAGGTGTTTTCAATGCGATCGCCTGACCATGCGCGGAGCGTCACGTGCGTCGCCGGTATCGCATGCGGCGGCTGAGTCGCGCCGCTTCACCGTTTGTTAGCCACTCCCATTTACCTTGATCCACGTCGCCCGGTTGCGAAGTCGATGCGGGCACAACCGACCCTGAAGGGTTCGGTCGTTTGAGTCACACCAGAAGGGTATGAAAATGTCAGGCATTGTTCTCTCGGCGTCGGTGCGCCAGAATCTGCTTTCGCTCCAGTCGACGGCTCAGCTGCTCGCCACCACCCAGAACAATCTCTCCACGGGCAAGAAGGTCAACTCGGCGCTCGACAATCCGACCAACTTCTTCACTGCCCAGGGTCTCGACAACCGCGCTTCCGACATCTCCAATCTGCTCGAT
>NZ_JANBVS010000008.1 GCF_024586915.1 Bradyrhizobium sp. SRS-191 | reverse complement strand
GTCGCGGCGGCTTCGGTCAGCGCGATGCGCCCGGCCGCACCGGCCCGGCTCATGGCGTCGAAGTTCATCATCGTGCTCCAGCTGCCGCCGGTGATCTGGGCGCCGAGCACGGGATCGTTGAACTTCGGATCGTTGGAGGCGAGCTGGACGCGCATGTCCTTCCAGGCCGCACCGAGCTCCTCGCAGATAATCTGCGCCATGGTGGAGGCGATGTGCTGGCCCATGTCGGCCTTGCCGCAGGTCACGGTGACCAGGCCATCGGGCGCGATCGAGTACCAGACGCTCGGCTCGAAGGCTGAGGGCGTCGTCGCTGCAAGCGCGCTATCGGCGAGGCCGGCATAGCCGAGCACGAGGCCGGTGGCGGCGGTGCCGACCAGGAAGGAACGGCGGCTGAGATCGGGGGCCATATCTGGGGTCATGGCGGGCGCTGCTTTCACGTGCTCGTTCATGTCGCCCTCCGGTCGCTGCCGTTCGAGGCGGTGCGCATCTCGGATGCGGCGCGCTGGATCGCCTTCTGGATCCGCGAATAGGTCATGCAGCGGCAGAGATTGCCGTCCATATGCGCTGTGATCTCCTCCTTGGTCGGGCTCGTGGTCTTGGCGAGCAGCGAGGCCGCCTGCATGATCTGGCCCGATTGGCAGTAGCCGCATTGCGGCACCTGCTCGGCGATCCACGCCTTCTGCAAGGGATGATCGCCCTTCTGCGACAGCCCCTCGATCGTCGTGATCTTCTTGTCCTTGACGTCGCCGACCATGGTCTGGCACGAGCGCACCGCCTCGCCGTTGACATGCACGGTGCACGCCCCGCACAGCCCCGCGCCGCAGCCGAACTTGGTTCCGGTCATCTGCAACTGCTCGCGGATGACCCATAGCAGCGGCGTGTCGTTCGCCGCATCGACGGACATGGTCCGTCCATTGATGGTGAGATTAGGCATGTGGTTTCTTCCCCGCCCGGCGCTACGACTTCGCTTACGGCGAAGTTCGGTTTATGAGACGCCAGCACCCACCGGTTCGATGCCAGCCTGCGCGAAAGAATGATCGCGTTGACGGAGCGACGCAACGGAATTTGGAACCTCGCCTTTGCGAAATGACGCGGCAATTCCGGTTGTGCAGCGCCGAAACTCTGTGAGCGCGGCGCCGCATCGGCTAAGACAGGCTGCCGTCGACGGCACTGCGCGAGGAGACGTCAGCTCATGAGATTACAGGCCTACGCCAATCGGTGCGCTGCCGCCGCGATGCTTGCATCGGCCCTGCCGCTCACCGCCGTGCTGATCGCGGAGCAGGCCGAGGCGCAGCAGTCCCCGCCGCTTTCCATCGCCCGCGCGCCTTTCACAGCGACGTTATCCAACGTGTCGCCGCTTGCCTTCGGCATGGATGTCGGGGAGACATCGCGCGTGCTGGAGCAGCCGCTGGTCTATCTGAACGGGGCGCCCGGCAACGAAACCTTTCTCGCCTTGCGCGATCTCGGCGGCAGCGGATTGGTCCCGCAGCATCACCGCCTGTTTCTCAAGTTCCGCAAGGGACGGCTGACCGGCTGGAAAGAGGACTACGGCACCAACTGGATGTGGCGCTGAGCGCCGCGACAATCTGCAGAGGATAGAACGTGGGACAGGACATCAAGCTCACCGCATCGGACGGCTTCCAGCTCGGCGCCTACAAGGCCGATCCAGCCGGAACGCCCAAGGGCGCGCTGGTCGTGATCCAGGAGATTTTCGGCGTCAATCACCACATCCGCAACGTCTGCGACCGTCTTGCTGCCGAAGGCTATGTCGCGATCGCGCCGGCGATCTTCGACCGCGTCGAGCCCGATTTCACCTCGGGCTACTCGCCCGATGAGATTGCCGTGGCCCGGAAGTTCGTCGCCAATCCGGATTGGCAGGCGTTCCTGCGCGATACCCAGGCCGCGATCGATGCGGTGAAGGCTGTCGGACCGGTCGGCATCATCGGCTTCTGCCTCGGCGGCAGCATCGCCTATGCGGCCGCGACCAAGCTCGCCGGGCTGAAGGCCGCTGTCGGATATTACGGTGGCGCGGTCGTGCGCTTTGCTGAGGACAAGCCGACCGTACCGACCCAGCTGCATTTCGGCGAGAAGGATACGGGCATTCCGCTGACCGACGTCGAAACGATCAAGGCTAAACGGCCGGACGTCGAGATCTTCATCTACCCCGGCGCCCAGCACGGCTTCGGCTGCGACGAGCGGGGGAGCTACGACAAGGCGAGCGCTGATCTGGCCTGGACTCGCAGCCTAGCGTTCTTTGGAACGCATTTGCGCTGAATTTCCTCTGCCGTCATTGCGAGGAGCGAAGCGACGAAGCAATCCAGGGGCGTCATGCGTGGCCCTGGATTGCTTCGCGGAGCCTGTCATCGGGCCGCGCTTTTGCGCGGACCCGTTAGCTCGCAATGACGGTGGATGGAGCTTCGCGTCACTCTGCGGCCGACGTAAACAGTGGCTGCGACGACGGCAACGAGATCAGAACCAGCGCTCGCCGACCTGAATCGTATCCCCCGGCTTCAACGACGTCCCGAGCGGAACCTCGCAGCGGGCGACGCCGGAGGGATCGGTGTGCGTCAGCGTGACGATGTCACGCCGGGCGCGCGGCGAAAAGCCGCCGGCGATCGCGATGGCGCTCTCGACCGTCATGTTGGGCACGTAGGGATACTGGCCGGGCGCCTGGACTTCACCGAGAATAAAGAACGGGCGATAGGCTTCGATCTCC
Organism: Bradyrhizobium sp. SRS-191; assembly: GCF_024586915.1. Taxonomy (GTDB): domain Bacteria; phylum Pseudomonadota; class Alphaproteobacteria; order Rhizobiales; family Xanthobacteraceae; genus Bradyrhizobium. Next base: position 347,256 of record NZ_JANBVS010000008.1, on the reverse strand, counting down.
ACGGCGACCGATGGCTCGCGGATGTAGCCGTTGCGCAGCTTGGCGGTGATCTCGGCGGCGAGACCTGCGGTGGTGCGGCCACGCGCGGGGACGCTGCCGATCAGCGGCATCGTGATCGATCCGGACGCATCGATCGCATAGGTGTTGGTCAGGCCCTCCTGGCCGTAGACGACGACACGCAGCTTGTCGCCGGCATCGAGATGATAGACGGCGTCACGCCGCCCCGGCGCATAGCCGGCGGGCATGACGTACGCGCCCGGACTGGGCGCGGCGGCGAACGCGTTGCGCAGCGCGGGGATCGCTCCGCCCTGCCCGGTGGCGGCAACCGGGCTGGAGGAAGGTGTCCCATAGGCCATTGCGTCGAGATCGCTCGGCTGGGCGACAGCCACGGGGGAGGCCGTGTGCATGCAACCCGACAACAGGATCGTGGAAACGACGGCAATGACCGGAAGAAACAACGCGCGCACTCGAACAATCCTTGAATGAGGATGTGCTCTAGTCATGCGCGGTTAAGGTTAACAAATCGTTGGCGCGTGCAGTCGCCGTCTGTCGCAAGTGCGCAGGTGAAAGCCCGGCCAAAAAAAATCCCCCTCCCACGGCGTGGGAGAGGGATCTGATACGAGCTAGCGGTGACCGGGCGCGCGAGCGCCGTCTATGCGCTCACACCCACACCGATCGGACACGCCACGCCGGTGCCGCCGAGACCGCAATAGCCGCCCGGGTTCTTGGCCAGATATTGCTGATGATAGTCCTCGGCGAAATAGAACGGTCCGGACGGCGCGATCTCCGTGGTGATGGCGCCGAGCCCCTTGGCACGCAACGCCTGCTCATAAGCGGACTTCGACGCCTCGGCCGCCTCGCGCTGCGCGTCGCTGAAAGTGTAGACTGCGGAGCGATATTGCGTGCCGACATCGTTGCCCTGGCGCATGCCCTGGGTCGGATCGTGACTCTCCCAGAATGTCTTCAACAGGCGCTCATAGGAGATGAGCTTGGGATCGAACACCACCAGCACGACCTCGGTATGCGCCGTGAGCCCCGAGCACACCTCCTCATAGGTCGGGTTCGGCGTATGGCCGCCCGCATAGCCGACGGCCGTGACATGGATGCCGTCACCGAGCTGCCAGAACTTGCGCTCGGCGCCCCAGAAACAGCCGAGCCCGAACACGGCCTGCTCGAGGCCGGCGGGATAGGGCGGCAGCAGGCGGCGGCCGTTGACGAAATGCGTGCTCGCGGTCGGGATCGGCTGGGCGCGGCCGGGCAGCGCCTCGGCGGCGCTCGGCATGGCAGCGGGTTTGCGCATGAAGAACATGGCGTGTCTCCGGGCATGGCATTCGCCCGCGGGAGAGAGCCCCGCGGCGCGATGACCTTCAATTGAGGATTATATAGGTCTCTACGCCTGAAGCCCCAGCGGTGTTACGCCGCTTGCCTGCGGTCAATCGCGCCCATAGCCGATCAGCGGCCGGCGCGGCCGGAACAGCAGCATCAGCAGGATCCCGAGCAGGCCGAGCACGGCGAAGACCGGCTGATCGAGGAAGGCCTTGACGATCCACTCCCACAGAAACGGCGCCTTGGCCTCGACCCAGGCCTTGAAGGCGGCCTGGCTGGTCTGATGGACGTCGTTCCAGAGCTGGCCGAAGCGGGTGAACTGCAGCGCCTGGTCGGCAACCCAGCGGGCACCGTCATAGACCAGGAAGATGAAGCTTCCGGCCAGCAGCAACAGCCCCACCAGGCGGAAAAAACCGCGGATCATGCCTCACCTGCCCTCTCTCGCTCGCCCCGACCGGCAGCAAGGCCATAGCGGGGCCTCCTTAGAAATTCAACCTCGTCAGGGGTTTAGAACCGGCTTTTGGCCGGTTCCGGCGCTCGCTGCGGCTTCCGAGACCGTTGACGGTCGGTAAGGCTGCGCCTATAAGGTCCGCCACTGGCGGTGGGCGCAATCCCGCCGCCGCTGTTCTTTGAGCAGCGCCGATCCGCCGAGCAACCGCTCCGGTCATGGCATTCTCAGAGAGGCGTCCGAACAACCCACCGCGTCGATGGGGCCGCGTCAAGCGGGCCGCGCGCGTACCCGCACAAGCGGCGACTGCTCGCCGCCGAAGGATATTTGAGAGCATGGCCAACACGACCTCTGCGAAGAAAGCGACGCGCAAGATTGCCCGCCGCACCATCATCAACAAGTCGCGTCGCACCCAGATGCGCGGCGCGGTCCGTTCCGTCGAGGACGCGATCAAGAAGGGCGACCGCGACGCCGCGCTGAAGGCGATGGCCAACGCCGAGCCGCAGCTGATGCGCGCCGCGCAGCGCAACATCATTCACAAGAACAACGCCAGCCGCAAAGTCTCGCGCTTGGTGCATCAGATCGCGAAGCTCGCTGCGAAGTGAGCCCATCGCGCGACTGACGAACTATCAAGATGCAAATAGCCCGGCTCGCGCCGGGCTTTTCTTTTGCGCACGCTGTTGCGGCGCTTCTCGTCCATCGCATCGTCTCGCCTTCTAGTTCATGTTCTAGTTCGTGGCGACATCACCGCAGCGATGCATTCTCCGCGTGCTGGAACACGCGCATTGTCGCGTGCGCCTGACATGTTCCGTAGTCCTACGTATCGTTCCGTAATTTTACGCGGTGACAATATTGTCTCACCGGAAACAGCTGCGAATCTGCGCATTGTGGCTGCGCATCAATGTCAAGAGCGCACGATGCCCTGCCTGCCTCGCGCAACGCACGCGACGGGAGTTACCCGCTGCGAGCAATCGAAAAAAACATCGTCTCGAAAATGACTTAAGCGCATAGCGAGTCCAAGTGATTGGAAAAGCGGGTGAGCTCGGTCGAATGTTAAAAAATTTATGAAGAAATTTTGCGCAGACCATGTTGTTTGTCACATCCGAGATTCCTCGCGATGATTCAAAACCTTGCTTTCTTAACGCGGATCATCGCGCGGCAAGAGGCGCGAAGACTCGTCAGGCGTGCGCAAATCAAATGGATTGCGAGTCCCGACGCATCGTGTATTTCTTTTATCCACTCGCGGCGCCCACGATCTTGAGACCAGCGCGGTTTTAGAAACGGGGCGGACGTGCAAATCGGCGGCGGTGTGCGCGTTGGCGACGCTTTCCAAAGCGGTGGCCGGATCAATCTCCATAGCAATGTGGGGAGCGACCGAATGTTGTCGAAATTTCTCGGGCGTAGCATCATCGTTGCGCCGCTTTAAACAAGAGAAATACGACGTCGGTCGACCGGCTGAAGCTTGCGACGGCTGCGCTCAGCGAGTGGACAAGTTGGACGGGATGACGGCGGCGCGGCTGAATCTTGGGGTTCAGGTGCGGCGGCATTGGGATGACAACTTGCCGTGAGCGATCGCGGTAAGGCGGGGAGGTTGCATGCTTTACGGACACATTGCGGTTAAACACCAGAGGCTGGTTCCGGATCACGCACCCTTAGAGACCGAAGTGATCGACGAGACCGAAGTGATCGACATCGCCGGCGTGGCCATCACCAGCACGGCCATCGGCCCGCCCGCCGCGTCCATTGCGCATCCGAGTATGCGCTGACCTCGCGAAGACCTTTCTTCCCCAGCATCGATCATGCCTGACGGCGCGAGCGCCGAACGGCAAGCCATGTCTGGAGTTGAACCTCCGCTCGAGGTCTCGCTGCGGCAGACGCGTCTTTTCCATTTGGACGTCTGCCCGGCGGTCACACGACACCACCACTCAATTCGAAAAGTTGCGACTGCCATGACAAATTCGGAACAGGAACGCTGGTCTCGCGTGAAGGGTCGGCTGCGCTCGACCGTCGGCGAGGACGTCTATACGAGCTGGTTCGCCCGCATGGACCTCGAAGCTGTCCAGGACGAAAGCGTTCATCTGTCGGTGCCGACGCGTTTCCTGAAGAGCTGGATTCAGGCGCATTATGCTGAGCGCGTGCTGTCGTGCTGGCAGGCCGAGATGCCCGAAGTTCACCGCATCGATCTGTCCGTTCGCACCGCGATGCGTTGCGCGACGCCGGCCAAGGAAGTGCCTGCGCCGGTGGAAGCGCGCCGCCCCGAGCGCAGCGACGCCAAGCCCGTCGCCGATACCCGCGCTCCGATGATGACTCCGGTCGCAGCCGGCCATGATGCACTGGGTGGCTCGCCGCTCGATCCGCGCCTGACCTTCGCGAGCTTCGTGGTCGGCCGTGCCAATACGTTGGCGCACGCCGCCGCTCGCCAGGTGGCCGACGGCCGCCGCGGCGATCCCGTGATGTTCAACCCGCTGTACATCCATGCCGGCGTCGGCCTCGGCAAGACGCACCTGTTGCAGGCCGTGACCTGGGCCGGCAATGCCGGCGGCGAACGCAAGGTGCTGTATCTCACCGCCGAGAAATTCATGTACGGCTTCGTCGCGGCACTGAAATCGCAGACTGCGCTGGCCTTCAAGGAGGCGCTGCGCGGCATCGACGTGCTGGTGATCGACGACCTGCAGTTCCTGCAAGGCAAATCCACCCAGGCCGAGTTCTGCCATACGCTGAACGCGCTGATCGACGCCGGCCGCCAGGTGGTGATCGCCGCCGACCGGCCGCCGTCCGATCTCGAAAGCCTCGATGATCGCGTCCGGTCGCGCCTCGCGGGTGGCCTCGTGGTCGAGATGGCGACGCTCGGCGAGGATCTGCGGCTCGGCATTCTCAAGTCGCGCGTCGCCGCGGCTCGCGCGCATCATGCGAGCTTCGACGTGCCGGAGCCGGTGCTCGACTATCTCGCCCGCTCGATCACCCATAACGGCAGGGATCTCGAAGGCGCGATCAATCGCCTGCTGGCGCATTCCAAGCTCAACAACCAGCCGGTCACGCTCGACATGGCCGAGCGCGAGGTGCGCGATCTGGTCCGTCCGCAGGAGCCGAAGCGGATCAAGATCGAGGACATCCAGCGCGTCGTCGCCCGGCAGTACAATGTCAGCCGCTCCGACCTGTTGTCGTCGCGCCGCACCGCCAACGTGGTGCGCCCGCGCCAGGTTGCGATGTACCTGGCCAAGACGCTCACCCTGAGGTCCCTGCCCGAGATCGGTCGCCGCTTCGGCGGGCGCGACCACACCACCGTCCTGCATGCCGTGCGCAAGATCGAGGCGCTTGTCGGCAAGGACATCACGCTGAACGACGAGGTCGAGTCGCTCAAGCGGCAGTTGCAGGACTAGTTCATCCGCACGGCCAGCCCGATCGGCAAGGGGGTGCGGACAGAAGGTCCGGCCCCAGCCGCGGTTGCCTGCCAAACCAACGCCCTTCGATCAGCTCCCCGGCGCGCCGAAACGCCTGCCGAAACATGGGAAATCGGCCCGCAATCCCTTGCGCTCGGGCCTCATCCGCGCCACTTTACGCCTCCCCCTCACGCTCCTGGACGCTGAAAAAGCGCTGTTCGGGCGGCGAGGTGCCATCGGCCGCGGCGCTGTTCCAGCCCGCCGGCATTCCAGGACGAGCTCAGTTGGGAACGGGCGGGATAGTGCAATGAAGGTGACCGTCGAACGCGCGCAGCTGCTGAAGTCGCTGGGCCACGTCCATCGCGTGGTCGAGCGGAGGAACACGATCCCAATCCTGGGTAACGTTCTGGTCCGCGCCGAGAATGCCCGGCTGTCGCTGCGCGCCACAGACCTCGACCTCGAAGTGACGGAAACGCTGGCGGCCGAGACTGCGACCGCAGGTTCCACCACCGTCCCGGCGCACATGTTCTACGACATCGTGCGCAAGCTGCCGGACGGCTCGCAGATCGTGCTGGAGAGCGATGGCGAGCGCGCGGTGCTGGCGATCCGCGCCGGCCGTTCCAAGTTCACCCTGCAGACCTTGCCCGAGAGCGACTTCCCGGATCTCGCCGCGGGCGAGATGACTCACGCCTTCGGCGTTCCCGCCAAGGACATCAAGAGCCTGATCGACCGCACGCAGTTCGCGATCTCGACCGAGGAGACGCGTTATTATTTGAACGGCATCTATCTGCATGCCGGCGGCAATGCCAAGCAGCCCACCTTGCGCGCGGTCGCCACCGACGGCCACCGCCTCGCCCAGGTCGACCTGCCGCAGCCGGCCGGCGCGGCCGAGATGCCCGGCGTCATCGTGCCGCGCAAGACCGTCGGCGAGGTGCAGCGGCTGATCGAGGACAATGACAGCGAGATCAAGATCGAGCTGTCGCAGGGCAAGATCCGCTTCACCTTGGGACAGGTGGTGCTGACCTCCAAGCTGATCGACGGCACCTTCCCGGACTATGGCCGCGTCATTCCGCAGAACAACGACAAGGAACTCGTCGTCGACAAGGCCGACTTCGCCGCGGCCGTCGACCGCGTCTCCACCATCTCCTCCGAGCGCGGCCGCGCGGTGAAGCTGGCGCTCGCCCCCGGCAAGCTGGTGCTGTCGGTGACCAATCCGGATTCCGGCAGCGCGACGGAAGAGCTCGAGGTCGAGTACGCCGCCGACGCGCTCGATATCGGCTTCAACTCGCGCTATCTGCTCGACATCGCCGCCCAGATCGAGGGCGAGGTCGCGGTGCTCAGGCTGGCCGACCCGGGCTCGCCGACCTTGATCCAGGACCGCGACAACAGGAACGCGTTGTACGTGCTGATGCCGATGCGGGTGTGAGTTTGGTTCTGCTGCTCGTTTCCCGCAGCGAAATTGAGGTAACTCTGTCATGGCCGGGCTTGACCCGGCCATCCATCCCTTCAAATGACCTACTGGGTCTACATTCTCGCCAGCAAGCCCGGAGGCACGCTCTATGTCGGCGTGACCAACGATCTTGTACGGCGGATCCATGAGCACCGCGAGGGTCTCGCCGAGAGCTTTACGCGGCGCTACCGCATCAAGCTGCTGGTCTACTTCGAGGCGCATGAGACGATCGCTGCAGCGCTGCAGCGTGAGAAGAACATCAAGCACTGGTCACGTGAATGGAAGATCGACCTGATCGTCGCAGGCAATCCGGATTGGCGAGACCTATATGATGAGATCGTCCGCTGACGCGGATGATGGATTGCCGGGTCGAGCCCGGCAATGACAGAATTGGGCTTTATAACTCCTTCAATGACCCCCTCTCGCATCAACCGCCTGTCGCTGACGCACTTCCGCAGCTATCGCGCGGCGAGCGTGAGCGTGCAGGCGGACATGGTGGCGCTGGTGGGGGCCAATGGCGCCGGCAAGACCAATTGTCTGGAGGCGATCTCGTTCTTCGCGCCGGGCCGTGGGCTGCGCCGGGCCACTCTGGAGGATGTCGCCGACAATCAGGGCGACGGCTCATGGGCGGTCTCGGCCGAGGTCGAGGGCGCGCTGGGACTGACCACCTTCGGTACCGGCATCGAGCCGCCGCGCAGCGATGCCAGCACCACGCGCCGCTGCCGCATCGACCGCGAGCCGGTCGGCTCGGCCGCCGCGTTCGGCGATCACATCCGCATGGTTTGGCTGACGCCGGCGATGGACGGGCTGTTCATGGGCTCGGCCTCCGAGCGGCGCCGCTTCTTCGACCGCCTGGTCCTGGCGATCGACAGCGAGCATTCCAGCCGCGTCTCGGCGCTGGAGCGCTCGTTGCGCTCGCGCAACCGGCTGCTCGAGGTGCGCAATTTCGACGACCATTGGTGCGACGCCATCGAGCGCGAGACTGCGGAGCTCGCGGTCGCCGTCGCCGCGAGCCGCGGCCAGACCGCCGTGAAGCTCGCTGCGATGCTGCGCCAGCGCGGTGCGGCGTCGGCCTTTCCCTCCGCCGAGATCGCGCTCGACGGCTGGATGGAGAATGCGCTGCTCACGGAGTCCGCGCTCGCCGTCGAGGACCGCTACCGCGCGATGCTGCGTGACAACCGCGCGCGCGACGCCGCGGCAGGACGGACGCTCGATGGGCCGCATCTCACCGACCTGCACGTCATCTACGCGCCGAAGAACATGCCGGCGCGCGACGCCTCGACCGGCGAGCAGAAGGCGCTCTTGATCGGCCTGATCCTCGCGCATGCGACCCTGGTCGCCGAGACCACCGGCATCGTGCCGATGCTGCTGCTCGACGAGATCGTCGCGCATCTCGATCCCGGCCGCCGCACCGCGTTGTTCGCCGAGCTCGGCACGCTCGGTGCCCAGGTGTGGCTGACCGGCGCCGATCCCGCCGCGTTCGCGGAGCTGCGTGAGCTCGGCGAGATCTTCGACGTCGAAGGCGGCCGCATCAGCGCGCGGCGGTAACTCATTCCGCCGTTGAACCTATCAGTTCCCAGGCCCGACTAGCAGTCGGTGGATGGCCAACGGCATCCTCCGTCAGCTCGCAGGCGCACGCGCCTCAATCGAAATCCTGGAGATCTGTGATGTCCAAGCTTTGGCCGCAGGCCATCGCCACACCGCGCCTGCATCTGTTGGCCTGCGGCTTGTTGCTGCTCGCGAGCGGCGCTCTCCCTGCGCGCGCCGACGACGCCATCGTCGATGTCCACGCGCTGCCGCGCGCCGAGGGCGCCGTCGAAGACACCTCCCGCCCCGATCGCTACCGCGTCGTCTACCGCCTGCCGATACCGCCCGCGGCGACCAATGCCGCCACGCAGCAGGTACTCAGCGCTGACGGCTGGGTGCGCTACATCCGCCCGCTGGAGGAGCGCAACACCACGCTCAACTACAAGAAGGGCAAGCAGGGACTATCTGTCTCCTTCACCGGCAGCGGCGGGCGCATGGATCTGTCGGAGGTGAGCTACTCGCCGCAGCGGATCTACGCCGATCTGCCGTTCCCCGACGGCGCCACCGACATCGTGTTCGATGAAACCCGGCCTTATCTGTCCTGCGTCGTGCCGCTGGCACTCGACGCGACGCAGGCGTTCTTCGCAAAGGAAATGACCGCGACCGGCTGGCAGCCGCTGACGGCTGACGCCGCGGCGCGCTGGCCGAATGCGGATCTCAGCGAGGCCACGCCGAACGGTGTGCGCGCCTTCTACAACCGCGTTGCTGACGACGGCCCACGCCGCCAGAATCCGGTGATGCTGACGCTGACCCGGCGGGCCGACGGCAAGACCAATGTCGAGATCCGCATCGCGCCATTCGCACTTCCGGCCCAGCTCGAAGCCGGCGACGACCGCGCCGGCCTGCCGATGCCGAAGCCGACCAAATCGTCGCAGAGCCTCGGCAGCGCGACCTCCGCGAACCGGCAGGCCAAGGGCGCCGTGATCGCCGAGCTGCCGACGGTGCTCGCCTTCTACACGCGTGAGCTGCCCGCTCGCGGCTTCCGGATCGATACGGCCCTGCCGGGCACGCCTGACGACGTGACGCTCAAGGTGGCCTCCGCCGAGGAGACCGGGACGCTCAAACTGTCGCGCAGCTACGATCTCACCATGGTCGAGATCTCGATGCGCGCGACCGAAGCGGCGCTGGCCGCGCGCGCCAAGGCCAAGAAGGACGCCGACGACAAGTTCATGGCCGACGCCGCCGCGATGGCCAAGCAGGTGATCGCCGCCGACGAGGCGCGCCGCGCGCAGCAGGCCGGCGCGATGTCGGATGCACCGGTCAAGACGCTGGCCGACAATCCCGCGCCGATCGCGCTGCCCGAGACCGCAGAGGCCGTCGAGTTCGACGGCAGCCAGGGCCGGCTGGAGTTCAAATCCAGCTCATCGGTGAAGGCGCTCGCCGGCTTCTTCCGCTCGACCCTGAAGGCGGCCGGCTACAAGGAAGCGCCGACCGTGATCGACAATCCGACCATGGCTCACCTGGAGTTTGCCGCGAAGGGCAAGTCGGTCAGCTTCACGATCATGCAGATGGGTCCGAAGGTGAACGTGACGGCCGATGGCACCGGCCTGATCGCGGCCGCCAAGCCGGCCGCCGCCGCGCAGCCGGCCAAGGACGCCACGCCGCTCGAAGCCGATCCGTCCTCCGCGCTGCCGGTGCCGAAGGAGCGCAGCGCGACCTCGCTGTCGACGTCGAAGGCCCCTGGCTTCGATCAGCCGGTCCGCTTCCAGCTCGAGGCCAGCGTGCCGGCCGAGCTGAGTGCCGTGCTGGCGTTCTACCGCGCCGAGCTGACGAAGCTCGGATGGCGGGAGAAGTCCGAGGGGGCGCAGACCGGAGCCGACAAGGCACGGCTCGCCTTCGCCTCGCCGCAAGGGCCCGCCGTCCTGACGCTCGGCCGCGCCAGGGGTGAGACCTCGGTCAATCTGGTGCAGAAGAACACGGACGCCGCGGCGAAGGCCGAGATCCTGCCGAAGCCCGGCCAGGCCAAGCTGATGCTCGGCAATGTCGGCGAGACCGACGCGGTGCTGACGATCAACAAGCAGACGGTCAAGATCTTAGCCGGCACCGGCAGCCCGAAGACGCCCAGGGGCCCGCTGCTCGATTTGCCACCCGGCAAGTACCGCTACGAGGTCAGGACCGGCAGCCGCGCTCCCTTCAACGACACCATCGAGATCGGCGCCGGCGATGTCTGGGGCCTGATGGTCGGCCCGACCGGACAGGCCCTGCCGCTGCCGCTGTACTGAGCGTTCGAACGCTCCGTTCACAACCGATCGAGACCCTGCTCCAGGCCGCCCCAACGGGCGGCCTGACGCACTGGAAGGCCCTCCGGAGCGGCGTTTCGAGGCGCCTTCCGGACACCTCCCAAAAGCCGTCCGAATCGGCGTTTCGCAGGCCTCGAAGAGGGCTCCCGAACGGCTTGAAAAACCGTTAAAAAAACCTATTTCTTCAATGTCTTAGGACACGCCTTTTTGCGCTAGGCGCGCCCCGTCTTTCATGGCACAAATAGCGTTCTCAGCACCCCAGCGCGACCTCGCCCTACGGGACCCCTTCAAAGGCCTCACATGACCGAACCCGCCCGGCAAACCATCGCCGACACCGAGCCTGCCACCGCGAACGAATACGGCGCAGAATCGATCCGGGTGCTGAAGGGCCTGGATGCCGTGCGCAAGCGCCCGGGCATGTATATCGGCGACACCGATGACGGCTCCGGCCTGCATCACATGGTCTACGAGGTCGTCGACAACGCCATCGACGAGGCGCTCGCGGGCTATGCGAGCCGCGTCGAGGTCGTGCTCAACGCCGACAATTCCGTCACCGTGCGCGACGATGGGCGCGGCATTCCCGTGGGCATCCACAAGGACGAAGGCGTCTCCGCGGCCGAGGTCATCATGACCCAGCTGCACGCCGGCGGAAAGTTCGACCAGAACTCCTACAAGGTCTCCGGCGGCCTGCACGGCGTCGGCGTGTCCGTCGTCAACGCGCTGTCGAGCAAGCTCGAGCTGCGCATCTGGCGCGAGGACAAGGAGCACCTCATCGTGTTCGCCCATGGCGACGCTGTGGCACCGCTCCAGGTCGTCGGCGATACACCCGGCAAGCGCGGCACCGAGGTGACGTTCCTCGCCTCGACCGACACCTTCAAGACCGTCGAATACGACTACGCCACGCTCGAGCATCGCCTGCGCGAGCTCGCCTTCCTCAACTCCGGCGTCCACATCATCCTCTCCGACATGCGCCACGCGGTCGAGAAGCGCGAGGAGATGTTCTATTCCGGCGGCGTCGAGGAGTTCGTCAAATATCTCGACCGCAACAAGAAGGCGATCGTTCCCAATCCGATCATGGTGCGCTCGGAAGCCAACGGCATCACCGTCGAAGCCGCGCTGTGGTGGAACGACAGCTATCATGAGAACGTGCTGTGCTTCACCAACAACATCCCGCAGCGTGACGGCGGCACCCATCTCGCCGGCTTCCGCGGCGCGCTGACGCGCCAGGTCAACGGCTATGCCGAGGCCAATGCGAAGAAGGAAAAGATCGCGCTGACCGGCGACGACTGCCGCGAAGGCCTCACGGCCGTGCTGTCGGTGAAGGTACCGGATCCGAAGTTCTCGTCGCAGACCAAGGACAAGCTGGTGTCCTCGGAAGTGCGGCCCGTGGTCGAGAACGTCATCAACGAGGCGCTGTCGGCGTGGTTCGAGGAGCATCCGTCGGAGGCCAAGACCGTCGTCGGCAAGGTGATCCAGGCCGCCGCCGCCCGCGAGGCCGCGCGAAAAGCGCGCGAGCTGACGCGCAAGAATCCGCTCAACAACATCGCATCATTGCCCGGCAAGCTTGCCGACTGCCAGGAGAAGGATCCGGCCAAGTCCGAGCTGTTCATCGTCGAGGGTGACTCGGCCGGCGGCAGCGCCAAGCAGGGCCGCAACCGCGAGTTCCAGGCGGTGTTGCCGTTGCGCGGCAAGATCCTCAATGTCGAGCGCGTGCGTCCCGACAAGATGCTCTCCAGCGAGCAGATCGGCACATTGATCACCGCGCTCGGCACTGGCATCAGCGACGACTTCTCGATCGACAAGCTGCGCTATCACAAGATCATCGTGATGACCGACGCCGACGTCGACGGCGCCCACATCCGCACCTTGCTGCTGACCTTCTTCTATCGGCAGATGCGCCAGATCATCGATCGCGGCCATCTCTACATCGCCCAGCCGCCGCTCTACAAAGTGACGCGCGGCAAGTCCGAGCAGTATCTGAAGGACAATCGGGCGCTCGAGGACTATCTGATCAACGCGGGCCTCGATGACTGCGTGTTCAAGACATCCGACGGCGAGGAGCGCAAGGGCCGCGACCTGCTGACGCTGGTCGATGAGGCTCGAAACGTCCGCAACGTTCTCGGCAATCTGCACAGCCGCTACGACCGCAAGGTCGTCGAGCAGGCGGCGATCGCCGGCGTGCTGCGCGCGGAGATCACCCGCGACATCGCCACCGCCGACGCCGCGGCCGAATACATCGCCAAACGGCTCGACGTGCTGGCGGAGGAGGTCGAGCGCGGCTGGATCGGCCATTTCGTCGAGGGCCAGGGTTTTACCTTCGAGCGCACAGTGCGCGGCGTGAAGGACGTGGCCGTGATCGACGATGCGCTGCTCGCCTCGGCCGACGCCCGCAAGCTCGACGACTACGCCGCCCGCCTGCAGGACGCCTATGCCAAGCCCGGCTTCCTGCGCCGTGGCGATACCCAGACCGTGATCCACGGCCCGGTCGACCTGTTCGAGGCCGTCACCGATTCCGGCCGCAAGGGCATCGCCATGCAGCGCTACAAAGGGCTGGGCGAGATGAACCCGCAGCAGCTCTGGGAAACCACGCTGGATACCGAAGCGCGCACGCTGCTCCAGGTGAAGGTCAAGGAGGTCGACGAGGCCGACGACATCTTCACCAAGCTGATGGGCGACGTCGTCGAGCCGCGCCGCGAGTTCATCCAGGACAATTCGCTGTCGGCCAACGTGGACGTGTAGCCCTCTAGCGCGGCCCGACAACATCGTCGTTGCCGGGCTCGGGATCGACGACGATCTTGAATTGCGTGATCGCGCCAGAAATCCGGCGCAGGACGCGCGCCGCTGCTTCCACCGATGGCCCCGCCTTCGACGCGTCGAAGTCGTCGTAGACGGCATTCCTGGCACGGTGACGCATCCTCATCAGTTCCAGCAGATCAAGGCGGAGCGCAGCATCGAACATGGCTGGCCTGCCTTTGTCCCCGTGCATCGGCCGGGAGACCCGGTCGATCAGATCCTTATGCCAGGCGTCGCCGGACGGGCTGGTCTCACCAAGGATGTCGAGAACGCGTTTGATCGCCTTCTCCAGCAGAGTGTATCCCGTTTCCATCCCATGCAGGAACGCATTCGAACGCTCCCATGCGGTATCGGGATCATCGGAATCGAAGCCACCCCGCTCGAACGTCCGGATTGCCATGCCGAGCTGATTGGTGGCACTGGCCAGGTCAGCCTCCACATCGCTCCAGCGATCATCGCTCATGGCAAGATGACCGAATGACCGGCGATGCGCGCCAGCAGGCGCTCGCTCACCTGAGACCTGAGATGTATATCGGCTGGTAGATCATGCTGACGGCACAGGTCCTCGACGAATTCAACGGCAGCGACCTCCTGCTCGGGCGGAACATCGACGATGACGTCGAAATCGCTGTCGAATGACAGGCGCTGCTGGGCGACCGATCCAAAGACGATGAAGTGGCCGCCGCATCGCTTCGCGAACGCCCTGAGACCCGTCATGACGGCCTCCGCCGCCCGCCGCCGTCTTGCGGTCTCGCGCACCTTCCGTTCCGACACTGTGACCACATCGGTCATGGCGACTCCTTGCGTGAATATCAGCGTTCCCGAGACCGAACACAATGCCTCGCCGGGCCGGGATTTGACCGGGACAGGCTCGAGCCGCGCCGGTGGCCGGCCCGCCTTAGCCGTGTTATTCACTCGACCATGCGGGTTGCGCCCCGCCCGGCGTTGCCCTGTTACCCTCTCAGAACGGACCTTTCGCGCATGGCGCCCATTCAATACATCGTCGAGGGCGGTCAGCGGCTCAAGGGCGCGATCGAGCCGTCGGGCAACAAGAACGCGGCGCTGCCGATCATCGCCGCGGCGCTGCTGACCGACCATCCGGTCACGCTCGACAACGTGCCGCGCATCCGCGACACCGAGACGCTGGTGGAGCTGGTGCGCTCGGTCGGCGCCTCCGCCGAATGGCGCGGGCGGAACCGGCTCGCGATCCATGCCAAGGACATTCGCGCCGCCGATCTCGATCCCGACCTCTGCGCGCGCATTCGGGCCTCGATCCTGCTCGCAGGTCCCCTGCTCGCCCGCTGCGGCGAAGTGGCGCTGCCGCCCCCCGGCGGCGACGTCATCGGCCGCCGCCGTCTCGACACGCATTTCCTCGCCTTCGAGCAGCTCGGCGCCACAGTCACCGCAAGCGACAAGATCGAGCTGCGCGCCTCCGGCCTCAAGGGCGCCGACGTCTTCCTTGACGAGCCCAGCGTCACCGCCACCGAGAACGCGCTGGTCGCCGCCGTCGCCGCGCATGGCACGACCTATCTGCGCAATGCGGCTTCGGAGCCGCATGTCCAGGATCTCGCGCATTTCCTGGTCGCGCTCGGCGCCAACATCGAGGGCATCGGCACCAACACGATGGTGATCCACGGCGCGAGCACGCTCGGCCAGGCGTCCTATGCGATCCAGCCCGACCACATCGAGGTCGGCTCGCTGATCGGGCTCGCCGCGGTGACCCGCTCGCCGCTGCGCATCGTGCGCGCCGGCACCGAGCATCTGCGCTCGATCCGCATGGGCTTCGAGCGGCTCGGCATCATCTGCGAGGTCTCCGGCGACGACTTGGTCGTGCCTTCCGACCAGACCATGAAGATCCGGGACGATTTCGGCGGCCACGTGCCGAAGCTGGAAGACCAGCCCTGGCCGGCCTTCCCCGCCGATTTGATGTCGATCGCGATCGTCACCGCCACGCAATGCGAGGGCGTGATCCTGATGTTCGAGAAGATGTTCGAGTCCCGGATGTTCTTCGTCGACAAGCTGATCTCAATGGGCGCCCGCATCGTGCTGTGCGATCCGCACCGCGCCATCGTGTCCGGCCCGAACCGTCTGCGCGGCGCCCGCGTCGTCTCTCCCGACATCCGCGCCGGCATGTCCATGCTGCTCGCCGCGCTCTGCGCCGAGGGCACCTCGATCATCGACAACGCCGACCAGATCGAACGCGGCTACGAGCGCATCGACGAGAGGTTGAATGCGCTGGGAGCCAAGATCACGCGGGTGCCGGAACGGGGACGGTAATCTCATTCAAGCAATACCGTCTCCGCGACATTGGCGAGAGACCGTAGGGTGGGCAAAGAGCCGCCGCAAGGCGGCTCGTGCCCACCATCGAGCCGCACACGACGCCCTCACGGCGGGCACGGCGCGAGCGGCATCGTACGCAACTGAGACACCGTGGCGCGCCTTTGCCCACCCTACGCATCGTGATAAACGTCCTGAAACATCAGCATGCGCCCGAGCTGCTGCTCGCTCTGACCCGGAAAGCCGCAGCGCGCTGCGAATTCATCAGCATCCCGATAGGTCCCGAACAGCCAGTCCCAGATCGGCAGGTCGCCGTAGTTGCCCGCGTGCACGTCAAGCTCGTGGTGCAGCGAATGCAGCTCCGGCGTCTGGACGAAATATTTCAACCAGCGCGGCGATTTGTAGTTGGCGTGATAGAAGAACTCCCCGGTCGCCGCGAACAGGTTGAACCACAACGCGCCCGCGAACGAGCAGCCGAGCAGCGGGAACAGGATGAGCGCGGCGAGCATGCCGTCGGCCAGGATCTCGATCGGGTGCTTGTAGAACGACGTCACCGTCTCGATGCGGCTCGGCGAATGATGGATCTGGTGAAACAGCCGCCACCAGCCGTTCATGTGGCGAATGCGGTGCCACCAGTAGCAGAAGAAGGTGCCGACGAACCAGGCGATGAAGCCCTGCAACATCGGCGAGCGCAGGGTGCGCAACTCAAACAGCGAGCTGCCGTCGACGAGATGCATCCACAGCCCGCAGGTCATGAGCGTGATGCCGACCTGCGACAGCGTGACGATCAGCGCCCGGCCATACCAGCCGGGGGCATTCGGCAATTCGCGACCGGGGGCGACGCGTTCGAGCGTCATGAAGGCCGCGGCGCTGGCGGCGGTCAGCAGTGGAGGAATGACGAGCGAGGTCATGGCGGCTCACCTGGGATCGCGGATCCCATGATCGCGATCCGCTCTGGCCGCCAGGACAGCACCAGACGTGTGCGCTCGTCGATGACACGTACGTGCTAGGTGGGCGCTCGGCTCCCGGTGAGCCCCGGCGCAACTACTTCAGCGCTGCAATCAGCTGGCTGCGCTTGCTGATGCCGAGCCGCTCATAGATCACCCGGAAATGATTGCCGACCGTGTGCTCGGAGATGCCGAGGCGGGTCGCGATCGTCTTGTCCGGCAGACCCATCAGCGCGAGATCGACCAGCTCGCGCTGCCGCTCCGTCAGCTTGCCGAGATCGAGCCGCGGCGCCGCGACCTGCTCGGTGGCAAGGAACAGCGCGTGCAGCACCGGCGCGATCAGGTTCAGAGACATCCGAACCTGCTGCGGCTGGTCGGCCACGACCCCGGCAAAGCTGAGATAGGTGCCGGCACTGGCGAAGGGATCGATGACTCCGTGCCCCGCGACGACACCCAGCGACAGCTGCCTGATCTCGTCGAGCTCGCGCGCGGTCGCGAATGACGGAGGATCGGAGGGATCGAGAATGAACGCCGCGCGGTTCTGCACCCACCAAGCAAAGCAGCCGCGCGCGCCGAGATCGAAGCTCTCTTCGAGCCCCGCCACGAAATCGTCCGGATAACCCGATGTCACCAGATTTTGCATTCTGATACGGCCGCCGACGAGCCGGCCATAGGCGCCGAGAAAGCGCTGGAACGGAAAGAAGCGGCGCAGCGGCCCCTCGACCCAGGCGAGGATCTGATCCTCGGTCACGGTCCCACCCGGCACGGCACCGAGCGCCTCGATCCAGGCGTTGAGGTCGGGCCGAGACTTCTCCGCGTCCCCGAGCCCGGACTTGCCATCCTTCGCGCCACGCACGCTCATCCCCCTGGTCCTGACATCTGATTATAGCACAAACGGCCTGCCTTACGCCGCGATCAGCGGGTAAAGTCGTGTCGACGTCATCCACTCTCTGCAAGATCATGACAGGTGTCTGCTTAGCTTCGGTCACGCACGACGCGCTCCGCGCGCTGGTGACGCGCGACGACGCCGCGTCGCTGGCGATCTTGCGCACAGCGGCAGCCGACGCCGACCAGTTCATCCGTCGAACCGCGATCGAGATCATCGGCCGGCACCCGAACGGGCAGGGCCTGCGCGACGTCGTCTTGACCGCACTCACCGACACGTCCGACTATGTCGTGCGCGCAAGCTGCGAGGTCATCAAAGACTGGGCATGGAATGAGGCCCACGACGCCGTGGCGCGCTTGCTGCGCACCCGGTCCCCAGCCACGCGACAAGTCGCTATCCGAGCGCTGGGCACGATCTGGCGGCCAACGGACTTTGAAGCGGTCCATCGCATCTACAATTGCGATGCCGATCTGGCAGTGAAGCGCGAGGCCGCATGGGTGTTGCGCGCACAGGCCACGGCCGCCGATTGGCAGCAGCTGTTCGAGGATTTGCGCGGCGACGACCTGCCTCGGCATCGCGTATGGGCGTGCGAACTGGCCGCCGCGTTCGGCGCCCCAACGACGATTCCCATCATGGACACGCTGTGCGCCGATCGCGACGGCCATGTTCGGAAGGCGGCGGAGAAGGCCATCACCACGCTCCGCGCGCGTCGCTCGGATGACGACAATTCCGATGCCGTCGGCATAGAGCGCCGCTAGCCGAGGCCCCCATGCAGGACGTACGTCCACGATCTCGTTCCACGCAGCAAGCATGACCTCGATCGCGCCCGCGCGGCCGTCCAGGCCGGCTATCCCACCGTTGCCCCGATCCTGCCGCAGCTGACGGCATGGCTGCAGGACGGCAATTGGCCCGTGGCTCACATTCTCGCGCCGTTCCTTGCCGCGATCGGCGCCCCCATGGCGCCGCACATCTGGCATGTCCTGAGATCGGACGATCAGGCCTGGAAGTATTGGATCCTCGGCTGGATCATGCCGTCGCTTCCGGAGGATGTCGCCGCGCAATTCCGCCCGGAGCTGGCGCGCCTCTGTCATGCGCCGACGGAGAGCGAACGACAGGAAGAGCTCGACCATCAGGCGCGCGACGTCCTCGTGCATTTCGGGTAGTCTTGACCATCGAGCACTGGCGGGACAGCCGAGGCAAAGACAATGGGGCTGGTACGCAAGTGGCTTTCGAGGTTGATCGGCAAGCCACTCAAAATCGATGACGCGTTCTTCGGGCGCCTCGTCTCCATGGGATCCTACTGGGAAGCGAGGCGGCTATTCTCGCCCACGGGAGTCGAAATCGAGCTCTTCATCGACGCCCCCGGCGAACGGCAGCCGCCCAATGCACAACAGCGCGAGTTCTTCGCATGGGTCAAGCACCACTACGTCGAGATCATGGGAAATGTCCCTCAGGTCGCACGGCCCAGGTATGAGCGGTGGTTTCGAAGATCGATCGACGTTCCGTTCGAGGCGGAATTTATGCTGACCAGCTTTTCGATTCCGGCTCCGATGGAGGGCCCGGCCGAGTGGGAGATGTCGTTCGACTCGCGGACCGATCCGAACCACATATTGGTCGTAGAGCTCCGTGGCGCAGAAGCGCTCGTCGCCCGCATGGATGGCTGAGGCTGGCAAGGCCAGCTCAGCCAAGCCCCCAGCGGGTTGACTACCGCTTTTCAGAATTTTCGCTTGCTTTATTTCCGAACTTCAGAAATACTACACCCATCCCGTCCTCATGAGAGGGACGCTTCGCGATCGTCACGGACCGTTGAGGGTGGGATGCGATGGATGCGGCGGCTCACAGCGTGCACTTGGGTAGCGCCCCGAGGCTGGTACGTGGACGAATGAGACGTCGCATACGGCGAAATCGTATGGTCCTGGCCTCCCGACGCTGAGGTCAAGCCGGCGGGCGATCCGCGGGTGACGGTGGCCAACAAGCCCGGCGCACCGAGGAGAGTACGTATAGCCGTTCCAACCATTGCGCAGGGAAGGCCGGTTGTGCGGCCCACCTGTGGTGACTGCCGCCTGCTACTTCTTTTGCAGGCGGGCCATGGGTGTGGTCAAGCACCCGGCCTTCCCTGCGCCCTCTCACTTCCGAGGGCCGCCGATCCGGTAGAGCTCGGGCGCGAAACGCGCCGCGAGACCGCGGAGCCGCGGGCGACAAGATGCGACGCGAAACATGATCGTCGATACCCAGGCCAAACTGCGCCCACACGCCGCACGGCCATGCCGTGAAACATGCCGCGGTGATGTGCATGCGCTCGCCAAGGCTGCTATAGCCGCGCCCATGACCCGCAGCATTGGAACCGAGACCGCGCCGCCGGAAGCGCCGGCACCACCGCTCGCCCTCGAACTCTGGGAGACGATCCGGCTCGCCGCGCCGATGGCGCTGACGCAATTGTCGCAGATCGCGATGATGTCGACTGACCTCGCCCTCATCGGCCGGCTCGGCGGCGATGCGGTCGCGGCGGCGGCTCTGTCCGGTACCGTGTATTTCGTCGGCTCGACCTTCGGCATGGGCCTAATGTCGGCCGTTGCGCCGCTGGCCGCGCAGGCATTCGGCGCTGACGATGCCGGACTGGTCCGCCGCGCCTTGCGTGTGGGACTGTGGACCGGTCTTTTCATCGCGCTGCCGATCATGCTGATCGCGCTGAACGGCGAGGCCATCCTGCTGGCGCTCGGGCAAACGCCAGGCGTGGCGCATCTCGCGCAGGACTATCTGGCCGGCCTTGCCTGGGGCGTCGCGCCGATGCTGTGGTTCCTGGCGTTGCGCAGCTTCATGGGTGCGGTCAATCGCCCCGAGCCGGTGCTCTGGATCACGCTCACGGCGATCCCGCTCAACGCACTGCTGGTGTATCCGCTGCTTTACGGCCATTGGGGCTTTCCGCAACTCGGCCTGACCGGCGTCGGGCTCGCGACATCGACGGTGAATCTTGCAACCTTTCTCGCCGGGCTATGGTTTGCCGTCGCGCGTCCGCCCTTCCGCGACTATCACATCCTGGCACGACCGGGACAGATCGACTGGCCGCTGATGCGGCAGTTGCTGATCATCGGCGCACCGATCTCGTTGTCCTTTCTGCTCGAATACGGCCTGTTTTCGGCGGCCGCGATCCTGATGGGGCTGATCAGCACGCCCGCGCTGGCCGCGCATCAGATCGCGCTGCAGATCACCGCGATCCTGTTCATGGTGCCGTTCGGCATCAGCATGGCCGCGACCGTGCGCGTCGGCCATGCCGCCGGACGCGGCGATGCACATGGCGTCCGCCGCGCCGGACTGATGGCGCTGCTGCTCGGCTTCGTCCTCGCGGTCGCGTTCACGCTCGGCATCATCCTCGCGCGGTTCGACATCGTGCGGCTGTTCATCGGCTCCGGCGGTGCCGATGCAACAGCGACGGCGGCGCTCGCGGCCACGCTGCTGCTGGTCGGGACGACCTTCTTCATCACCGACGCACTGCAGACCATCGCGGTCGGCGCGTTGCGCGGCATCAAGGATACGCGCATTCCCTTGCTGCTTGCCGTGCTCGGCTATTGGCTGATCGGCTTTCCGGCCTCTTACGGGCTGGGCCTGCACACTGCGCTCGGCGCGATCGGCATCTGGATCGGGCTGTCGCTCGGCACCGCGATCTACGCCGCACTGCTCGTGCTGCGCTTCCTGCGGCTGTCGCGATGATGTCAGGCTCCGGCGGTATCGGAGCTCTCCACCGGCTCCGGCCGGTGCGGCTTGCCGGTCGATGTGCCGGCCCACTCGGCGACCACGCGCTCGAGGTCGATCAAGTTCTGCCGCATCTGGTCGAGCGAGAAGCCGAGCGCGAAGAAGCGCTCGGCGGCATCGCCGGGCAGGCCGCGCGTGAGTCCGTCGCTGCGCACGGCCGCCACGGCTTCCGCATAGGCCTTGACGGCGACGTGAACCGGCCAGATCGCCGGCGGGCCGGAGCCGTTGCGGATAGCCGCGGCAGAACCACGCAGATAGCCCGCGATGGCGTCGCTGACGCGCGTCACCGGTCCCGACAGGCGCGCCTGCAGCTCCGACGGCAGCGGCACCACGCTGGCGCGGCCGATCATGACGACGTCATGGCGCAAGCGCAGAATGGTCCGCAGCAGCGGACCGGTGTCGGCGCCGGACGACAGCCGCGCAGAACGTTCGCGCTCGGCCTCGGCGCCGGTGGCGTTCAGTTCTCCCCAAGCGGTGCCGATGCCGTCCTGGATCCGGTGCAGCGCGTCGTTGTCGCGGCCGCGCGACAGGCCGGCGAGCAGCTCGGTGAAAGCGGCTGCGATCAGTTCGAGCAGGCGTCCGGCGGCGCTACGCATCTGCACATGGGCGCGGGACGGCAGCACCACGAACGACACGGCAAGCCCGGTGAGCGCGCCGACGGCGACCTCGAACACGCGATCGACGGCCGAACCCAGCGGGTCGAGATGACCCATGGTCGGCACCAGCAGCACGATCACCGCGGTGACGGTCGCGGCATTGAGACTCGGATTGAGCGCAGCGATGAAGGCAAGCGGCGTCACCGCCAGAATCAGCATGCCCAGCAGTTGCAGCTCGCCGGAATGCGGAATGAACACGGTGATGGCGCCGCCATAGATCGCGCCGCCGATGGTGCCGAACATGTAGTCGCGCGTCGCCTTCAGCGAGCGCCCGACGCTGCCTTGCGTGACGATCAGCGAGGTCAGCACCGCCCACAGCGGCAGCTTGAGCTGGAGCGCGGTGGCGATGGCAAAGGCGAGCGTCGCCGCCACCGTGCCGCGGACGGCGAGCGACATCTGCGCCTTGCGGGCGCGCACCCGGCCGAACAGCTCCTTCATCGACGGCATCAGTCACTCACCTCGAACGGACCAGCGCGGTCCCGGCATGGCAGCTCTTCGCGGCGCGGAACCGGCTTGAAAGGCGGAATCAGTCTGCCTACGGTCGCCGCAACGATGTGAGGAAACACGATGGCCCAGGAAACCGCAACGCTCGCCGCCTATGTCGCAGAGCTGAAATATGACGATATCCCGCCCGAGGTGCTCGACCGCGCCAAGGTGCTGACGCTGGATTTTCTGGGCAGCGCGATCCGCGCCCGGCGCGAGGCGGAATCGACACCGTCCGTAGTCAACATGCTGGCGGCTCTGAAGCTCGATGCGGCGGGCGAAGCCACCGTGTTCGGCGATGGCAGAACCTGGACGCCCGCGGTGGCGGCGCTGCTCAACGGCACGATGGGGCATTCGCTCGACTTCGACGACACCCACGCCGATTCCTCGCTGCATCCGAGTGCGCCGGTGGTCCCGGCGGCTTTCGCCGTCGGCGAGATGGTCGGTGCGTCCGGCCGCGAGGTGCTGACCGCGATTGTCGCCGGCTACGAGGTGTGCTGCCGGCTCGGCAACGCACTCGATCCGACCTCGCATTATGCCCGAGGCTTCCATCCGACCGCGACCGCCGGCACCTATGGCGCCGCGGCCGCTGCGGGCAAACTGTTCGGATTGTCCGAGCAGCAGCTGATCTACGCGTTCGGCGTCTCCGGCAGCCAGGCCGCGGGATCGCTGCAGTTTCTCGTCAACGGCGCCTGGAACAAGCGCTATCAGGTCGGCGCCTCCGCGATGAACGGCGTCATTGCCGCGACGCTCGCCAAGAACGACTTCGTCGGTGCGATCGAATCCGTCGAAGGCAAGCACGGCCTGCTGGTCGGCTACACCGACACGCCGCATCATGAGAAGGCGGTCGCGGGTCTCGGCACGACCTACGAGACGATGAAGATCGGTGTGAAGCCCTATCCGAGCTGCCGCTACACCCACGCCGCGATCGACGCCATCATCGCGCTGCGCCGCGAGCACAATCTCACTCCCGACCAGATCAAGCGCGTCGAGATCGGCCTGCATCGCAACGGCATCACCTTGACGGGCGACGCGAGCACCAAGCGGCATCCGACCTCGATCGTCGGCGGCCAGTTCTCGATGTTCTTCACCGGCGCGCTGGCGCTCGACCAGGGCCGCTTCGGCTGGGACGACTACACGAGGCTCGGCGACAACGCGATCAATACGCTCGCCGACAAGTTCGACGTCGTGCAGGACGACAAATTGGAAGGCCGCAGCCATCCGTTCGGCGCGCGCGTCACCATCACAACCGAGGACGGCGTGCACGAACGCCTGCATGACGATCCCTCGGGCGAGCCGACCTCGTTCCCCTCGGCGCAGGCGATGAGCGACAAATTCATCACCCTCGCCCGTCCGGTGCTGAGCAGCCGTGCGCAAACCTTCGCCGATGCGATCTTGTCGCTGGAGCGGTTCGAGCGTGTCGAGCAGGCCACCGCTTTGGGGAGAACGTAGCGCATGCGTCATTCCCCTCGCGTCGCCGCGATCACCTCGCTCACCAGCTGCGCCACGCCGTCGGCCTCCGGCGGCCAGTTCACGGTGCGGCCGAAGCGCGCGATGACCAGGCGCTCGGAGGGGATGACGATGACATATTGACCGATCGTGCCCTTGGCGAAGAACGCATCGCGCGGCCAGCCATGGGAGATGCGGTAGTTGGCGCCAAAGCTGTCGCCGCGATTGGTCCAGAAGCCGGCGCCGAGGCCGACGAAGGCACCGGGTGTGGGAGTGGCGACATAGTCGACCCAGCCTGCGGGCAGGATACGACGGCCGCCGAGGACGCCGTCGTCGAGATAGAGCTGGCCAAGCCGCGCCCAGTCGCGCGCCGGGGCCAGCATCTGGCTCGAACCCTCCGGCGTGCCGGCGGCATCGAATTCGATGGTGACGTTGCGCATGCCGAGCGGATCGAACAGCTCGCGGTGCGCGAAGCGAAGGACATCCGAAGCACTGCCGCCGGCGGCGTCGCGGATGAGATGAGAGAGGATGACGGTGTTGCCATCGTGATAGTTGCTGGTGGTGCCCGGTGCGGTTTCGAGTGGAATGGATTCGGCGTAGGCGGCCCGATCGGGCTCGACGAATTTCATCCGGTTGACCGGCTCCAGCGCCGACAGCAACGAAGCCTGCAACGAGCTGCCGAGCGCGAGCCCGGCGGTGTGGCGGAGGAGATGATCGACGGTGATGGCCCGGCGCGGGTCGCCCTCTCGCTGCCAAGCCGCGACCGGCGCCGGCGCGTCCAGCGCGAGCTTGCCCTGGCGGATGAGAATGCCGATCAGGGTCGCGGTCATCGACTTGGTCGCGGAGAACCCGAGCAAGGGCGTCTCGATCGTGTAGCCCGGCGCATACCGTTCGGCGATCAGCTTGCCGTCCTTGAGCACGACGACCGCGTGCGTCCGCCGGAACGGCGGCGCCTCCGGCTCGGCAAAGGCATGGTCGAGCGCTGCGGCGAGGGCAGGCGTGGCCGGCGGCACGACATGCGGCGGAGCGATTTCCGGCAGGAGAGCCGGCTGCGGCTGCGACGGCCGGATGGTCGGCCAATCCCCACCCTCGCCATGATCCATGTGGCAGCCGAGACCGTCGCGAAACACCGCGCGGCTGCGGCCGAGCCCGAGCAGGGTCACGGTGACGTTCTTGGCCGGGCGATCGACGCGGACATCCATCGCCCAGGTCAGCAGGCCCGCACCGGGCATGGCGGACCGGGTCTCGGACAGGACACGGTCCGGGTCGAGGCCGGAGACGAATGTCTCCGAGCACAGAACGCTGGCGATGAAGCCCGTCGCGACTTTCGGCACGTCCCGGGCGCGAGCCGCTCCGAGGGCGGCAACAGTAAGAGCGGTCACGGCGGTGGCAGTGAGCAGCAGGCGGCGGCGGGTCATGGAGAGCTCCGGCAGAGGGACCTGCCGGACCACACCGCGACGGGAGCTTGGAGGCTCGCCGATTTCGAAAGATGCACTTGCCGGAATTGGCGAAGGTCTCGCCGATTTCGGAAATCCTCTGTGATTTCAATGCTGAAATCATCACGCCGGCGCCAGCCGCAGGCGCCGGAACTCGGTCGGCGTCACGCCCGTCGCGGCCTTGAAGGCGCGGTTGAAGGGGCCCAGCGACTGGAAGCCCGCGTCCAGCGCGATGGTGATGACGGGCACCTCGGCCTGGGCGGGATCGGCGAGCGCGGCCTTGGCCTCCTCGATGCGGTGGTTGTTCAGGAAGGTATTGAAGTTGCGGTAGCCGAGCTCGCCATTGATCAGCCGCCGCAGGCGGTATTCGGGAATGGAAAGCCGGCTCGCCAGCATGCCGATGGTGACGTTCTCCTGGCGGTAGATCCGCTCGTCCGCCATCAGCCGCATCAGCGCCTCGACCAGCTTGCGGTTGGCGGCTGGCTCGGCCGCCGCGACGGGCGCCGGTACGCTGACCGCGGCGCGCGGCGCCTCCGCGGCGAAGACGTCGGCGGCGCCCACCTTCAGCAGCATCAGCGTGACGGTGCCGACGACGGCCAAGAACATCGCCGCATTGACGACGTTGGCGAACTCCGACGGACCAGTGCCGGCCGCGAACATCTGCAGCAGCGCGTTGACGCCGCCGTAACCAAGCGCCGCAATGACGACGAAGGCGCGGACACGACGGCGGCCCTCGACCAGATCGGCCGACCAGGAGCGGATCGTCTGTCCAAGCGTCAGGCCGACGAAGCCGAGCGCCAGCAGGTTGTTCGCGACGATCGCGAGCCGCGCATGTCCGCCTGGCCCGAGCACGAGACAGCTCATCAGACTGAAGCCGACCACCGCAAGCCAGATCAGGCCGTGCAGCCCACGCGGTGCGAAACCGTCGTCGAACAGCGCGCGGCAGAACAGCCAGAGCACCACGACATCGGCTGTCGCCATCGCAATCAGCGGCGCGAACGCCGGCGACGGCGTGGCGGTGGCGCCGATGTTGAACGTCATGGCATGCGCGGCCGAGCCGAGCGCCAGCGCGATCGCGAGCCGGCCGACCGACCGCTTGCCCAGATCGCGCCACAGCGTCACCGCCAGCACGGCGAGCAGCGCGATGGCAGCGGCGCGGAGCGCGAGATCGACGTGTTCGAGCGGCATCATCACAAGTCCATTGTCGGCGGTGGAACTCTAGGCCGGAGCGCTGCGGCGTTCAAATCGCACGGACATCGCGACCTCATGCCCTGCCCTCGCCTGCGCGAAACTGCTAAGCTCCAACGTCCACATCTCAGGAGCGCCCCATGAGCTGGCAGCCATCGATCGACCCCGAATTCGGCGATCCCACCTCCTGCGATGCGCTGGAGCATGTCATCGTGCCGCGCACCCGCGATCTCGGCGACGGCTTTGCCGTGCGCCGCGCGCTGCCGCATGGCCGGCGGCAGATGGTCGGCCCGTTCATCTTCTTCGATCATTTCGGCCCGGTGCAATTCGTCTCCGGCAAGGGCATGGACGTGCGGCCGCATCCGCATATCGGGCTTGCCACCGTCACCTATCTGTTCGACGGCGCGATCATGCATCGCGACAGCGAGGGCAACGTGCAGGAGATCCAGCCCGGCGCGATGAACCTGATGACCGCCGGCCGCGGCATCGCGCATTCCGAGCGCACGCCGGACGTCCAGCGGCAGAACGGCCAGCAGATGCTGGGCCTGCAGAGCTGGATCGCGCTGCCGGTTGAATCCGAGGAGATCGCGCCGAGCTTCCAGCACTACGCGGCCGGCGCGCTGCCGACCGTCAGCGACACCGGCTTCTCCGCGCGGATCATCGCCGGCAAGGCGTTCGGCAAAGCCTCGCCGGTGACGATGGTCTCGCCCTGGTTCTATGTCGAGGTCAGGGCGCAGGCCGGCACGGTGGTGCCGCTCGATCCCGATCACGAGGAACGGGCGATCTACATCGTCGATGGCGAAATCGAGATCGCGCGCGAGCGCCACGAGGGGCCGCGGCTCCTGATCTTCCGCCCGGGCGACGCGATCAGCGTGCGCACGGTGAAGCCGACCCGGATGATGTTCCTCGGCGGCGACGCGCTGGAGGGGCCGCGCCACGTCTGGTGGAATTTCGTCTCCTCCAGCAAGGAGCGCATCGAGCAGGCCAAGCAGGACTGGAAAACCGGCCGCTTCGCCGCCGTTCCGCAGGAGCACGAGTTCATTCCGCTGCCGGAATAGGCTATGGGGAACCATGCTCCCTTTCGAAGGCCCTGAACGATGACCACGCTTCTCGCCAGCAATCTGCCGCTTCCGAAGATCGGCCGCGGCAAGGTCCGCGACATCTATGCCGTCGGCGACGACCGCGTGCTGCTGCTGACCACCGACCGTATCTCCGCCTTCGACGTCGTGATGAACGAGACCATCCCGATGAAGGGCGCGGTGCTGACGCAGATCTCCGCCTATTGGTTCAACGCGCTCGAAGGCGTCGTGCATCACCACATGATCTCGGCCGACACCGATACGATCATCGCCGAGGTGCCGGCGCTCGCACCGCATCGCGAGGAGATCCTCGGCCGCGCAATGCTGTGCAAGCGCACCACCGTGTTTCCGATCGAATGCGTGATCCGCGGCTATCTCTCGGGCTCCGCCTGGAAGGAATATGCGGCCAGCGGCACGCTGGCCGGCGAGCAGCTGCCGGCGGGCCTGGTCGAAAGCCAGAAGCTGGAGCCCGCGATCTTCAGCCCGGCGACCAAGGCCGAGACCGGTCATGACGAGAACATCACCATCGCCCGGATGCGCGAGGTGGTCGGCGACGACACGGCGTACACGCTCGAGAGCATGACGCGCGCGGTCTATACGCTCGGCGAAACGCTGGCGCGCGAGCAGGGCATCATCATCGCCGACACCAAGTTCGAGTTCGGCCGCGACAAGGATGGCAACATCATCCTGATCGACGAGGTGATGACGCCGGACAGCTCGCGGTTCTGGGCGGTCGATGCCTATCAGCCGGGGAAGCCGCAGCCGAGCTTCGACAAGCAGCCGCTGCGCGACTATCTCGATTCCGAGCGCAAGGCCGGCCGCTGGAACGGCGACGCCCCACCGCCGCCGCTGCCGCAGAGCGTGGTGGACGCGACGAGCCAGCGTTATCTCGAGGCGTTCCGGCGGGTCACGGGAAGTGAGCTGACGATCTGAAGGGGCGGAGCTGTCGCATCCGACGATTGGAGTGGTGCGCTCGTCCGTCTCCACATCGTCATGGCCGGGCTTGTCCCGGCCATCTACGTCGTTCAGCACGCTGAGAACCGCGTGGATGCCCGGGACAAGCCCGGGCATGACGGAGTCACTAACTGCCGGAATTGTTGGTCGCGAAAACCTGGTATTAGCCCTGCCGCAAGCGGGGCAAGGTGAGCACCGACCGGCCGCATCTGGCGTCTTCCCACTCCAAATACTTCGAACGAAGATCATCCTCGACGCGCCGCATCGACCTCGCGGCTTGTTATGCCCGAGTTCTGCTGAATCGATCTCGCCCCGAAATCGCGAGGGCGCAGGGAAGGCCGGGAGCTGGCTGCTCCCATGGCCCGCGTGCGAAAAAAAAATGCACGCGGCGGTCACCACAGGTTCAGCCGAGACATCCCGGCCCTCCCTGCGCGATGGGTTTAACGTCTGCTCCGTGCTCTCCCCGGGGACCGGCTTGTTTGCCCCCGTCATCAGCGCGACACGTCATGTCACGCCGGCTTAGCGCCAGCTTCGGGGCGCCAGGACCACACGGCTTGAACGTCCGCGAGCAGTCAATCGTCCAGCGCATCAGCACCTGACAGACCCGCGGCCACCGCTCCCCGCCTCTACGTATCGTGACGACGCGTACGCCCCTCAGCATGAGGACGGGATGCGTGGAGTAGAGCACGTTTTCTGAAAAATAGCAACCGAATTCTTTTTTGGCCTGTCTCACCTTTTCGTGGCCGTCGGGTGGGCAAAGGCGCGCCCATCTGCCGCGATCGGCGGGCCCTGTCGATCGCGCCGTGCCCACCATCGGGAGCCGAGCAAGCGTCGCGGTGGGCACGGCGCGAGAGGCATGGCGCCCGAGCCGAAACAATGCGAGCGCGCCTTTGCCCGCCCTACGGCCTACAGGCTGAGTGACGCAGGACATCAAGCCAATCCACCGTCAATCGGCGCCCGCAAACTGCCGCTCGACATGAAACGATTTGGCCGTCACCAGCCACTCGCCGTCGATCAAGTGGAGGCAAAGATAGTCGACATACAGGGTTTGATCGACCCTGACCCTCACCTTCGCAAGCGCTTGTGACGGGGCTGCAAGGTCGATCAGCAGCACCTCCTGCTGGCGCGGCGCCGCCTTCGCCTCGGGCGATGGCGTTGTCTCCAACACGCGGCGATACGCGGCCGCGGTCAGGACGCGCAGCTCCTGGCCGCGAAAGCCGTGCAGCTGGGCGGTCGGTGCAAACACGCGATCGAAGCGGCTCACATCGGAATCGAACATCAGGTCGAAATAGCGATCGATGGCAGCGAGGACGTCTTGGTGCAAAGCAGTATCTTTCATCTCCAGATCACCGGGTCGTTGACATCAGATGATCTTGGCGCGGAATGCGGGGGCATGTCCTTGCGAACCATGCTAGCTTTCGATCCCTCCGCGCAACGAACGGTCCTTTCAGCATCCGAATGGGACGAGACATGCCAAAAACCACGCTCGATGCCATCGACCAACGCATCATCGGTGAGCTGCAAGCAGATGCACGGTTGAGCAATGTCGAACTTGCGGATCGCGTCGGACTCTCGCCTTCTCCCTGCCTTCGGCGCGTGAAGCGGCTGGAGCGCGAGGGCATCATTCAGGGCTATCGCGCGGTCCTCAACCGCGACAGCGTCGGGCTCGGCTTTTCCGCGTATCTCGCCGTCAAGATCGAGGGGCACGCCAACGTGCATGCGCTGGACTTTGAGGACACCGTTTGCGCAATGCCCGAAGTTCTCGCCTGTCATCTGGTGTCCGGAGACTCCGACTACCTGCTCGAAGTGGTGACGGCCGATCTGGAGCACTACCGTCGCTTCCTGGTCGAACGATTGCTGAACCTGCCGATCGTCCGGGAGGTCAAAAGCAACATCGCCATTCAGACCCGCAAGGCGACGGCCCCGTTGCCGCTGGGGCCGCGACTGTAAGGACGAGCGCAGGCGACCGGTGAAACCAATGATTTCAGGGCGTCGCCCGCACAAGGACGCGGCAGCTTCGTCATGGGCCTGAGCACGAACACCCCCATCATCCTGTTGCCCGGCATGGACGGAACGGGAGAGTTGCTGAGCCTCTTGCCGCACGTCTATCGGCGCATGGTCTCACGCATATCGTCGCATACCCTGCCGATCTTTGCCTCGACTACGACCAGCTCACGGCCTTTGTCATCGAACGTTTGCCCCGCACGCCCTTCGTCATCCTAGGCGAGTCGTTTTCAGGCCCGAGCGCCATCGAGATCGCAGCGACACAGCCGCACGTCGCAGGGCTTATTCTCGCATCGAGCTTTGCGCATCATCCGCTGCCGACATGGCTGGCGTTGTTCACGTCGCTGCTCGATCTCAGCTGGATTCCGACGCGAATGATTTCCATGGTTTTGATCGGGTCTGCGGCACCATCGGACTTGAAGCTGCGCTTGAGCGACGTCCTGAGCGCAGTACCGCGAGACATCATCAGGGCACGGGCCAACGATGTACTCCGAGTGGATCGGCGCAGCCGCCTCAGCCAGACAAGATGTCCGATGCTTTGCCTGCATGGTAGCCGGGACTGGATGGTTCACCCCAGATACGTCGCCGAGTTCCTTGCGCTCCGACCCGACTGCCAGCTGAAATGGCTGGACGCGCCACATATGCTGCTGGCGACCCACGTGAATGCGGCGGCGGCTATCGACGAGTTCTGTAGCCAATTGGAGTGAAGCGACGGCATTTTGCGAGTCCTGCACGAGAGGAGCTGCCAATGCAGACCCGCCGTCAATCGACATTGTGAGACCAGAACAGACTAATCACTTCGTGACAGGTGTCTGGCGAGGAATTCACTCAACGCATCGATCCTTGCCGGCCGCACGTGCGCGGCCGGCGTGATGAAGTACAAGCCGCCGCCCGGGAGCTTCCATTCCGGCAGCAGGATCTCCAGCCGGCCCCCGGCCACGTGGGGATCGGCGACGAAGCATGGCAACTCCGCGATACCGATGCCGTCCAACAGGGCCGGCAGCAGCGCATCGACGTTGGTCACCGACAGCGGTCCGGTCGGTGTCACCGCGGCCTCGCGGCCGTCGCTGTGCGTGAGGTGCCATGTCGCTGTCCGTGCGCGATAGGCGTAGCCGAGGCAATGATGGACATTCAGCTCGGCGGGCGATTGCGGCCGGCCGTAGCGGGCGATGTAGCTGGGTGACGCCACGAGGAACCGGCCCATCGGCCGCAGGCGCCTGGCGATCAAGGATGAGTCGGGGAGTGCCGCGATCCGCAACGCGGCATCGAAGCCGCCGCCGATCAGGTCGACCGTGGCGTCGCTGAGATGCAGGTTGAGCGTGATCTCGGGGAATTCGCGCACGAAGGCGGGAAGCAGCGGGCTGACCTCGCGCAGACCGAACGACATCGGCACGGCGAGATTGATGGTGCCGCGCGGCCGGCTCGACAATTCGCGCGCAGCGCTTTCCGCTTCCTCGGCCTCCCGCAGCATGCGCGCGCCGCGCTCGGCAAGCGTCCGGCCGAAATCGGTGAGCGCCACCTTGCGCGAGGTGCGATTGAATACCCGGGCGCCGAGCCGGTCCTCCAGGCGGGTGATCGCCCGAGAGACGGTTGCCACCGAGAGGTTGAGCGCGCGGGCGGCGCCGGCGAACGAGCGCTCCTCGGCGACCCTCGCCAGCAGCGCGAGACCCTCGAAATCGGGTAAGCGAGTAGACAACATCGACTTTCCTGCAATGATAGCTTTCAAATGTTTCTATATCGGAATGCTGAAGCCCCCGCCATCTTCTGTTGGTCATCACGACAGGAGAAACCACCATGTCCCAGAAGCTCAACGGAAAGATCGCGGTCGTCACCGGTGGCACCAGCGGCATCGGCCTCGCGACCGCCAAGCGGTTCGCCGCCGAAGGCGCCCAGGTCGTCATCACGGGACGGCGCAAGCCGGAGCTCGAGGCCGCCGTGGCCGCCATCGGCAGGAGCGCGACCGGCGTCCAGGCGGATGCGGCGAAGCTCGCGGACCTCGATACCCTGTTCCAGAAGGTGAAGCAGGATTTCGGCCGCATCGACGTGCTGTTCGTCAACGCCGGCGGCGGCTCGATGCTGCCGCTCGGCCAGATCACCGAGCAGCAATATGACGACACCTTCGACCGCAACGTGAAGGGCGTCCTGTTCACCGTACAGAAGGCGCTGCCGCTATTGCGCGACGGCGCATCGGTGATCCTGACCGGCTCGACCGCGGGCACCGAGGGCACGGCCGCGTTCAGCGTCTACGGCGCCTCGAAGGCCGCGGTCCGCGCTTTCGCGCGCAACTGGATCCTCGACCTCAAGGACCGAAACATCCGCGTCAACACGCTGAGCCCGGGCGCCACCAAGACACCTGGTCTCGTCGAACTCGCCGGCCCCGACGCAGCACAGCAGCAGGGGCTGCTTGATTATCTCGCTTCGCGCATTCCGCTCGGACGGGTCGGCGACCCCGACGAGATCGCCAAGGCGGCGGTGTTCCTTGCGTCGGATGATTCCAGTTTCGTCAACGGCGCCGAGCTGTTCGTCGATGGCGGACAGGCGCAGGTGTGAGGCCGCATCCTGCGGATTCCTCCTAAGTGAAAGACAAGCCAATGACTGAGAATGAACGCATCATCCGCAAGCTCTACGAGGTCGCGGAGGTCCAGGATTCGCGCGGCTTCACGGCCATGTTCACCGACGACGGCTACTTCTGGGACGTGTCCGCCGGCAAGCGCTACGAGGGCACGGACGTCGGCAAGACCGTCGACATTTATGCCGAAGCATTTCCCGACATGCATCGGGCGCTCGATCGCATCTATGTCGAAGGCGAGGTCGTCGTGGTCGAGCTGTCGCTCAACGGCACGCACAAGGGCCCGCTAGCGCTGCCGCTCGGCACGATCCCGGCGACCGGTCGCGAGATCCACGCGCCGTGCTGTGATGTCTTTCACCTTGAAAACGGCAGGGTGAAATCGTTTCACTGCTATACGGCCGCCACCATCATGATGGGTCAGCTCGGCCTGCTCGGCAATCTCGCCAACCCGGCGAGCCACTGAACCACATCGATCACGACAGCACCGCGTGCGGCCTCACCGCGCGCGGGAACGCCAGGCAATCACAGGAACGAGTCATGTCGAATCCATCAGACGAGTACGACCATCTTCTCCGGTCGAACCTCAATCGCGTCTTCAACGAGCGCGATCCGGCAAAGCGCGCGGAGGCGATCGCCGAGCTGTTCGTTGAGACGCCCATCATGTTCGAACCGACCAACATCGTCAGCGGTCGGGCCGAGATTTCCCGCGTCGCCGGAGATCTGCTCCAGCAGTTCGGACCTGATTTCGTCTTCGTGCCCGTCGCCGCCGCAGTGGGTCACCATGGAATGGCGCATCTGCCTTGGCAGGCAGGCCCGAAAGACGGACCGGTGGCAGTGACCGGCGCTGACGTGGCGGAGATCGTCGATGGCCGGATCGCACGGCTTTGGGTGCTATTGAACCCGGCGGCTTAGACGACTCCGGTAGGCCTCGCCCTTCGAGACGCCCGCCTGCGGCGGGCTCCTCGGGGTGAGGAGCGCCGGAGGCGCGTCTCGAACCATGAGGCCCCAGCTACTCCTCGAACCCCACGAACACCGTCGCGTCCTTCACCGACTTGCGCTCCGACACCACGGCATTGGCTGGGAAGTCGTGGTCCGGCCAGCCGAGCGCGATGCTCTTCATGATGACCTGGTCGTCGGCGATGCCGGCGTGCTCGCGCACGACGGGCGACTGCATGATGCCCTGGCTGTTGATGACGGCGCCGAGGCCGCGCGACCAGGCGGCATTGACGAGCGCCGTGGTCACGGCACCGCAATCGAACGGCGTGTCGTCGCTGCCGTGGAGTACGCGGTCGTAGGTCACGATGATGC
Source organism: Bradyrhizobium sp. SRS-191 (assembly GCF_024586915.1). GTDB lineage: Bacteria > Pseudomonadota > Alphaproteobacteria > Rhizobiales > Xanthobacteraceae > Bradyrhizobium. Next base: position 313,046 of record NZ_JANBVS010000008.1, on the reverse strand, counting down.
AGACCGGCGCGTCGAACTGACGGAAGCCGCGCAGCACCCAGTCCTGGCGTTTGTCCTTGTCGTCACGCGCGATGCCCATGGCGGAGAACAATTGCTTGGCGACGCCGATCTGGCGCTCACGATGCTGGCCGTCGAAGGGCTGGCCGATACGAAACTCGCGCGACTGCGGCACGCCGGCGAGCATGCGCTCGGTGTTGCCGGCGCGAATGCGATCGAGCGGCTCGCCGGTGATGACGTAGAAATTCCACGGCTGGGTGTTCATCGAGGACGGCGCGCGCATCGCCAGCGTGAGGATCTCCTCGATGAGCGCCCTGGGCACGGGATCGGGCTTGTAGCCGCGGATGCTGCGGCGGCCGAGGATGACGTCATCGAAGTTCATGCGCGTGGTATTCCTGCCCTGACATTGTTTTGTTCGCGATTGTCGCGGCTTTTAAGCTCCGGCGCAAGATTGCAAGGCGATACCAGGCGTCGATGCGCCGGCTATGCGCTCGCCTGGAGCTAGCGCGTCAGCATCGACAGGACCGTGCGCGCCAGATCGGACGGATTGTCCACCAGACGGTCAGCGCCCGCGGTTTCCAGCTCATCGCGGCCGCCATAGCCCCAGAGCACGCCGAGGCTGCGCATGCCGACCGCGTGCGCGCCGGCGACATCGTGGCGCCGGTCGCCGACCATCACGCCATGCTGGGCTGCGATATTCCGCTCCATGAGAATATGCGCGAGCAGCTCGGGCTTGTGGTCGAGCTCGCCTGACGGCACCGAGCCGTGAATGGCTTGGAAATACGACGCCAGATCGAGATGCTCCAAGATGCGGCGCGCGAACAGCTCGCGCTTCGATGTCGCCAGATAGATCCGCAAGCCGGCGCGATGCATCTCGTGGAGCTCATCGCGGATGCCGGGATAGAGCGCGCAGTCGAACAGGCCGACGTCACCATAGTGCTGCCGATAGGCCAGGACCGCTTCGTCGACACGGTCGTCGCCATGGGCCCGCAGCAGCACATGCATCATGTCCTGCAAGGGCGGTCCGATGAATCCAGTAAAGTCGAGGGTCTCGTCAGGCGCATGACCGAGCGACCGCAACGCCGCCAGCGCGCTCGCGGCAATGCTGGGGCGGGAGTCGATCAGGGTGCCGTCGAGGTCGAGCAGGACCGAATGAAGCTGGGACATGACCGAGCATAGGCGCGGCCGCTTGCGACGTAAACGCTGCTCGCGCATGATCCGGAAAAGTGGAAACCGGTTTTCCGAAAAGATCATGCTCAAACAAAGAGATAAGATCATGATGCGTTTCCGCCGAAACGCATCATGATCTAGAGCATGCAAGGCGATTCTGTCTCAGGTGCTGCCGAACACCCATTCGAGCGCGGCGTTCTGCGCATGCAGCAGAAACGCCTTGGCCTGCGCCACGCGACAGGCGCGATGCCGCATGGCGTCCTCAGAGACCTCCTGCCCCCGCGTCACCGGCGGACATGGGAGGAACTCCAGATCCGGCCGGAGGCCGTCCAGGAGCGCGGCCGTGATCTGATAGTCCTGCAAGACGCCGGCTTCTTCGTCTCTCGGCCAGCAATCCGTGATGATCACGTCGGCATCCTGCAAGGCGTTGAGATCGGTCGTGACGTGAAAGCGCGGTGACTCTCCCGGCGCATGCCACCGCGCCGGATAGACCTGGACGACGTCGATCGGGAGCACCTGCGCGGCCTCGATCCAGGAGCCCAGGATGTTCGCGGCCGGCGCCACCACGGCGATCTTCAATCCCTCGATCGCGCCGCGGCGATGCCACAGGAAGGCGAGGTCGCCAAGCGTCTCGCAGGGATGATTCTGCCGCGTGCGCGCGTTGACGACCGGCGCCTGCGCCCAGTGGGACAAGGCATAGAGCATCTCGAGCTCGGGCGTCCGGCAGACCACCGCATCGAACCAGTTGTCGAGATAGGCGGCGAGATCCTCGACCGCCTCCGTGGCGTTGAGACGGATCGGCGCGTGCACGCAGACGCCGCCCATGGCTTGAACACCGAGATCGAAGGCGGTGGTGTTGCGCCAGCCGCCATCGTCGACCACGAGCGCGATGCGCCGGCCCGCCAGCACTTGCGGCATCGCACGCGCCTGCCAGCAGGAGCCAAGCTCCTGCGCGCGCATCAGCATGCCCAGGATGTCAGAGGCATCGAGGTCGCTCAGGGCCAGGATGTCACGATCTCCCGTCATGCACTCTCACCACATCCGGGGAACATCCAAGAATCATGAAAGGATCATCCAAGGATCATCTCAGGATCACGCCGATCGATCTCGAAGTCCGGTTCGTATCCGGCATGCGCCGTTCGCAATTGCCGTGGTTACAGCACCAGCATAACCTTCGCCAAAAATCCAGGGAAGGAACCGCGCGATGGCACAGATCACCACGATCGATACCGGCCTCTATCGCATTCCGCTCAGCGTCACGCTGACCGACAGCACGCATGGCGAGATGACGGCGTTCGAGCTGATCACCTGCCGGGTGCGCGATGCCGACGGCGCCGAGGGCACGGGCTACTCCTACACCGTGGGGCGCAATGGCACTGCCGTGGCCGACATCGCCCGGCGCGAGATCCCCGATCTCGTCGTGGGCCAGGAGGCTGACGACACCGAGGCGATTTGGCACCGGGTGTGGTGGGCCTGCATTATGGCGGGCGCGGCGGACCCGTCGTGCTGGCGCTGTCGGCGCTCGACATCGCGCTGTGGGATCTGAAGGCCCGGCGCGCCGGCTTGCCGCTGTTCAGGCTGCTCGGTGGCTTCGATGCGCGCGTGCCCTGCTATGCCGGCGGCATCGATCTCGACCTCTCAATCGATGCGCTGTTGAAGCAGACCGACGACAACCTTGCCCGCGGCTTTCGCGCCCTCAAGATGAAGGTCGGCCGGCCCGATCTCGGCGCCGACATCGGGCGCGTCAAGGCGATGCGCGGCCATCTCGGCGACGGCTTTCCGCTGATGGCCGACGCCAACATGAAATGGACCGTGGAGGAAGCGATCCGCGCAGCCCGCGCGTTGCAGCCGTTTGATCTGACCTGGCTGGAGGAGCCGACCATTCCCGACGACATCGCCGGTCATCAGCGGATTCTCTCCGCGGGTGGCGTGCCGATCGCGGCCGGCGAGAACCTGCGCTCGCTGTGGGACTTCAAGAACTACATCAGTGCCGGTGCCGTGTCCTATCCCGAGCCCGACGTCACCAATTGCGGCGGCGTCAGCGCCTTCATGAAGATCGCGCGGTTGGCGGAGGCGTTCAACCTGCCGGTCACCAGCCATGGCGCGCACGACATCACCGTGCACCTGCTCGCCGCCTGCCCGAACCGTTCGTTTCTCGAAGCCCACGGCTTCGGCCTCGACCGCTACATCGAACATCCGCTGGTGCTGGAGAACGGCATGGCCGTGGCGCCGACCCGGCCGGGGCACGGCATCACGTTCGACTGGATGGGCTTGGCGGCGCTGGTGCCGTGAGGCGACGCCGAGCATTCGCTGAACTGATCAGGCCTTCGCACTCGGACGGCTCGACACTTCCTCGTACCATCGCCCGAGATGGCGGAGATGATCCGGCGGATCGAGCTTGGCGCGGACGGCGAAATCCACCGTCACCATGGCGCTGATATCGGCGATCGTGAAAGCCTTGCCGCAGACGAACGGGTGGTCCGCCAGCCGCGCGTCGAGCCCCGCGAAGTAGTGCGCCGTGCGCAGGCGGCCGCGCTCGGCAAGCGCCGGGATCTGGTCGAGCGGCAACGGGCCCGGCAGTGCGCGGTGCTCGAGCCCCGGCATGCTGTTTCGGAACGCTTCCTGAATGGCGCAGATGCCGTCCCATTCGATCCGCCGCACCCAGCATTCGATGACGGCCCGCTCCTCCGCGCTGCGTCCCATCAGGGCGGGCTCGGGATGCAGCTCCTCGATGTAGCGGCAGATCGCGATGATGTCGGTGATGGCGGCACCGCTGTCGAGCTGCAGCACGGGAACGGTGCATTGCGGATTCAGCGCGCGAAATTCCGGCCGAAACTGCTCGCCTGCGCGCAGGTCGAGCTGAACGGTGGGAATCGTGACGCCCTTCTCGCTGAGGAAGATGCGCACCCGGCGCGGGCTTGGCGCAGTCGGCGAATCGTAAAGCTTCATCGCGTTCTCTCTGCATGCTGTCTCGGATCGGTGCGCGAAAGCCGCGGGACGGCGCGGCTACGCCATGCCGAAGATGTCGTCCTGGCCCATCCGCACCGCGCGCAAGGCGCGGGTCCGGCGCCATTCCTCCTGCTGCGCCGACACGGCATAGGTGATCAGCAGCGAGCGGCGGCGCGCGCCGCTGCGGTTGCGCGTCGCGCCGTGCAGCAGGTTGACGTCGAACAGCAGGATGTCGCCGGCGTCGCCCGCCGTCACGAAGGGCGCCGCCTGCGCATCATCCGCGTCGCGGTGATGCGTCCCCGGCGCGATCTGCGTCGCGCCATTGTCCGGGCCGAAGCCATCGAGAAAGGCGAGCGCCGAGACCGCGTCGGTGCAGAGCCGGTCGACGCCGTCGCGATGCAGCGGCTGCTGCCCGCCATCGGCGAGCGGCTCGCGGCCCTCGACCTGGCCGAGGAAGAACGGCGCCTTCAGGATATGATGCACGGCGGCGAGCATCACAGGCAGCCGGCAGACGCGCTGCACGGTCGGGTCGAGATCGACCATTGCGTGGCGCCAGTCGCGGCCGCGCGGCACCGGCCATTGCTCTGAAGGAACCGTCCCTGCCTCGAACGCGTCGCGCAGCGGTGGCAGCCAGTCCGCGGGGATCGCGCCACGCAGCAGCAGATAGCCGTCGGCATCGAGCCGGCGCGCCTCGGCTTCGGCGAGTTGGCCGGCGCGTGTGCTCGTCGATGCCGAAATCATGGCCGCATCCACACTCTCAGGTGTCGTTGTTAGGTCGACGCATCTTCAACGAAGGATCGCCTCGCCGCAAGCGGCATCGCGCCCCCTCGAGAACGACGGGCCTGTCACAAATTTCCGCTTGCGCGACGCGCGGGCCCGCCTACGAGTGAGCCATTGATTAGAGGCATATTGACGTGAGCAGAACCCTGACTGCCGGCCGCACCGATCCCATCATGCGGCGCGGGCTCGACGATATTCTCGGCGGCGTGGCCGCCAGCGTGCTGACCATCACCTACGGCCTGTCCTATTCGCTGCTGATCTTCGCCGGGCCGCTCGCGCTTGATCTCGGCCGGGGCATCGGCATCACCTTCATGGTATCAGCCGTGATGGCGCTGGTGCTCGGGCTCGGCAGCTCGCTGCCGTTTGCGATCGGCGCGCCCGACAGCTCGACCGCCGCCGTCACGGCGATCCTGGCGGCATCGCTCGCCGAGCGCATCATCGCCGCCGACCCCGGCGCGTCGCCGTTCATGCCGGTCGTGATCACCCTCGGTCTGACCAGTCTCGTCACCGGCGCCGTGCTGTGGGTTTGCGGCATCAGCCGGGTCGGGCGCATGATCCGCTATGTGCCTTATCCCGTGGTCGGCGGCTTCCTCGGGGCCACCGGCGCGCTGATCGTGATCGGCGCGATCGGCGTGATCACCGGGCATCGGCTGCAGCTCTCGACCTTGCCCGGCTTCGCCAACGCGCAGACCGGTTATGAGTTCGCCGCCGCAGCGGCGATGGCGGTCCTGCTGTATCTGACCTGGCACCGCTCACGGAATCCGTTCGGCCTGCCCGTGGTGCTGGTCAGCGGCACGATCGCGGCCCATCTCGGCTTCTGGCTGTGCGGCATCACGCCGGTCGAGGCGCAGGCGATGGGCTGGACCTTCCAGCCGCCGCCGCAGGTCGCGCTGGTGTGGCCCTGGACGGCCGATGCGCTCGGCAGCTATCCGTGGGCGGCGTTATCAGACCTGTCCGGCAACATCGTCGCGGTGATCTTCGTCACCGCCGCCAGCACACTGTTCAACACGGCGGGGATCGAGGTCGCCACCCATCGCGAGGCCGATGTCGAGCGTGAGCTCGCGGTCACCGGCGTCGCCAATGCGCTCGCCGCCGTGCTCGGCGGCTACACCGGCTGCATTTCCATCAGCCGCACCGCGCTCAACGTCAAGGCCGGCGGCACCGGGCGACTCTCCGGCCTCACCGTGGCCGCCGTCTCGGTGCTGATGCTGGCGCTGTCGCAGCCGCTGCTCGGCTACATGCCGAAATTCGTGCTCGGCGGCCTCCTGCTCTATCTCGGCGCCGACACGCTGCACAAATGGGCCGTGCAGTCGCGACGGCGTCTGTCGAAGACCGACTACGCCTCGCTGCTGCTGATCATCGCGATCATCCTGCAATGGGGCTTCATCGCGGGAATCCTGATCGGCATCGTCATCGGCTGCGCCGCCTTCGCATTGAGCGCGTCTCGCGTCAGCGCGGTCAAATACGGCTTCGACGGCACCGAATATCGCTCCTCGCTCGATCGCTCGCGCGATCATCAGGCGGTGCTGTCCGCGCAGGGGCGCGAGGTGCAGGGACTGAGCCTGCAGAGCTATCTGTTCTTCGGTTCGGCGAACCGGCTGTATCAGCAGGTCAAGCTGCTGCTGGCGCGCCGCGCGGAATGCCGCTTCCTGGTGTTCGACTTCAAGCTCGTGACCGGCATCGATTCGTCGGCCGCCTACAGCTTCGCGCAGATCAAGCGGCTCGCGGTCGAGCGCGACATCAAGCTGGTGCTGGTGCACCTGCCGCGCTCCGTCGAGCGCACGCTGCGCGCCAGCGAGTTCATCAACAAGGATGTGCTGATCGCGCCCGAGCTCGACCATGCTCTGGAATGGTGCGAGAACGCGATCATCGCGCGTCACCACGCGCATGCGGAGGACGAGGCGTCGCTGCGCGACTGGCTCACCCGCATCCTCGGCAGCGAGGTCGAGGCTGGCGAGCTGATGGCGCGCTGCATCAGGCTCGACGTCGGCGCCGGCACCACGGTGGTGCGCGCCGGCGAACCCGCCGCCTCGATGCATTTCATCCTCGACGGCCGCGTCGGGATCATGGTGCCGTCCGAGCACGGCGGCAGCACGCGTGTGCGCAGTCTCGGCCGCTACACGACGATCGGCGAGATGGGCCTGGTGGCACAGACGCCGCGCAGCGCCACGATCCAGGCCGAGACCGACAGCGTGCTCTACGAGCTCACCATGCCGCAGTTCCAGGTGATCACCCGCGAGCATCCGGCGCTGGCGCAGAAGCTGCTCACCTATTTCGTGACGATCATGGCCGAGCGGCTGAGCTTCGCCAGCCGCACCATCGCCGTGCTGCGACGATAGGTCACCGCGCCCCGCCCCTCGGCCCTTCGACGATTAACGCCTTGGTAACCGGGTCGGCGTACCCCTCGAATGACATCGTTTGTCACGATAGGAAACATCAGGAAAGGGAGCGCTCGCGCTCCGGAAGAGCCCATGGCCGTCGTCTCCTCCAGCACGAGCTACATCGCCCCCGCTGCGGAGCGGATGTACCGCCAGAGCAACCTGCTCGGCGAGTGGAAGGGCTCGTGGACGGCCAACGGCCAGGCGGTGAGCTTCAAGGTCGTCAACATCCGCGGCGCGGCCGCGACGGTGGAGTACACCCACAACGGCCGCACCGAGCGCGGCATCGGCCAGGTCAACGGCTCGACGATCGATTTCGGCGCGGTCACGCTCGGCACCAAGAACGGAAAGAACGCGGTTCTGCTGTTCTCGGCCGGCGGCGGCAAGGCCAGCGCGGTGCTCGAGAAGCAGGCGCCGCCCGCCAGCGAGAGCAACCTCGCCGGCAGCTGGGCCGGCTATTCCGGCGAGAACGACATGAGCGCGAGCTTCCGTGTGCTCTCGGTCAACGGCAAGCAGGCGCAGGTCAGCGTGACCAACAACGGCATCACGCGCACGGGCACCGGCCTCGTCTACGACAACGTCATCATGTTCGAGCAGACGCAACTCTCGACCAAGGACGGCAAGAGCGGGACGGTGATCTACCAGATCAACAACAAGTCCTACTCCGTCCCGGTCAACAAGCTGCCCGCGGCCGTTTAAGTCGTCGGCTGGCGGGCCGGGGCTTATACCCCGGCCATCATCACGTATTTGATCTCGAGATATTCCTCGATGCCGTGATGCGAGCCCTCGCGCCCGAGGCCGCTCTCCTTGACGCCGCCGAACGGCGCCACCTCGGTCGTGATCAGGCCGGTGTTGACGCCGACCATGCCGGCCTCCAGCGCTTCCGCGACGCGCCAGACGCGGCCGAGATCGCGGGCGTAGAAGTAGGACGCCAGGCCGAACGGCGAGGCGTTGCACATCGCGATGACGTCGTCCTCGTCCTTGAACCTGATCACCGGAGCAAGCGGACCGAAGGTCTCCTCATGCGCGACCAGCGCATCCGCCTTGACGTCGCGCAGCACGGTTGGCTCGAAGAAGGTGCGGCCCAGCGCATGACGCTTGCCGCCGGTGACGACCTTGGCGCCGCCCTTGACCGCGTCCGCGATGTGGCGCTCGACCTTCTCGACCGCCTCGGCGTTGATCAGCGGCCCCTGGGTCACGCCGGCCTCGGTGCCGTCGCCGATCTTCATCGCTGCGACCTTGGCGGCGAGCTTCTCGACGAAGGCGTCGTAGATCCCGTCCTGCGCGTAGAGGCGGTTGGCGCAGACGCAGGTCTGGCCCATGTTGCGGTATTTCGAGACGATCGCGCCCTCGACCGCGGCATCGACGTCGGCGTCGTCGAACACCACGAACGGCGCGTTGCCGCCGAGCTCGAGGCCGAGCTTCTTCACCGTGCCGGCCGACTGGCGGTACAGGATCTTGCCGACCTCGGTCGAGCCGGTGAAGCCGACGAAGCGGACAGCCGGGTGTTCGCACAATACCTTGCCGATGGGCGGCGCATCGCCGGTGATGATGTTGAGTGCACCCTTCGGGATGCCGGCGCGCTCGGCCAGCACGGCAAGCGCCAGCGCCGACAGGGGGGTCTCGTTGGCCGGCTTCAGCACCACGGTGCAGCCGGCCGCCAGCGCCGGCGAGACCTTGCGGGTGATCATCGAGTTCGGAAAATTCCACGGCGTGATCGCGCCGCAGACGCCGATCGGCTGCTTCAGCGCGAGGAGGCGCGCATCGGGCTTCTGCGTCGGGATGGTCTCGCCGTAGACGCGGCGGGCCTCCTCGGCGAAGAATTCGATATAGGCGGCGCCGATATCGACCTCGCCGAGCGCCTCGGCCAGCGGCTTGCCCTGCTCGGAGGTCAGGATCAGCGCCAGGTCCTCGCGGTTTGCAATGATCAGCTCGAACCATTTGCGCAGGATGTTGGAGCGCTGCTTGGCGGTCTGCTTGGCCCACAGCGGAAAGGCACGCGACGCGGCCTCGACGGCCTGCGTCGTCTCGGCGGCGCCGAGCTGCGCGATCTTGGCGAGCTCCGCGCCTGTCGCGGGATTGTTGACCGGAAACTCCGGCGTGCCGATCCAGGCGCCGTCGATGTAGCACTGTTCGCGCAGCAGCGAGGCGTCCTTCAGGCGCTCGCGCAAAGTCGCGGTGGCAGGCGCAGTGGAGCGGGCGGCGGCGGTCGGTGTCATCGGGGCGTCTCCTCGAAACGGTCGATCTGTCGCGCGCGACTATAGCCGCGGCCCGTCACGGGCGCACCGCGTGTGCGCCTCCCGAACGGTACATTCGACCAATCCATTCGTGCCTTGACGGCACCAAATGCGGCGCCCGCGGTCCGGACCCGATCGGTGCGGCCTCAGGCCGCGCCGCTCATATAGGTCTCGCGACGGCCGATCATCCGTTCGGCGGCAGCCTTGGCGTCGGCCTTGGTCGAGGTCGCGCAGGTCCGGTATTCGAGGTCCGGCAACGCGGCCGGATCGCGGCGCCCGAACCATGACTTCTGCCCCACGGGCAGCAGCGCCAGCGCCTGCGCCACATTGTCGACCGCGCCGAACGAATACAGCGCCCCGGTCGCGGCCACGCGCACTTCGTAGATCCCCGGCGTGATCGGTGCCTCGATATTGTCACCGCGACCCGGGCGGGGATACCGCTTCCACTCGCTCCATTTCGAAATCATATCGCCCCCAAGGCGGACGTTGCCGCCAAAGCCATCTCGCCGGCCAGAAAAAGCCGGTTGTTGAACCCTTTAATGCAAAAATGGTTGCAACTCACAACAGTCCGAGGCCCGTGGTGGGAACATGGCGCCCATGTGACGGGCTCGCGGCTCGATGGAACTAATCATGATTCTCTGAGGAATTTGAAGCGCTGTGGCGTTCTCGCCCCGGCTCTCCCGCCTCATCTTCGTTCGCGCCGCATCATCACGAGATCGCGACCGGCTGCGTCGGCAGGGGTTCTTGCCGCCCGGATCGCGGCGGGGAACAATCCCGTACCGCCGAACAAGAGCGGGACGGAGGAGACCATGCAGAACAAGACCGACATCGATAGCGTGCTGCGGCAGAAGGCGGAAGCGCGGGACATCCCTGGCGTCGTCGCGGTCGCAGCTGATGGCAACGGGGTGATCTATGAGGGCGCCTTCGGGAAGCGCGACCTCGGCCGCGACGATCCGATGACCGCCGACAGCGTGTTCTGGATCGCCTCGATGACCAAGGCGATCACCTGCGCCGCCGGCATGCAACTGGTCGAGCAGGGCATGCTGTCGCTGGATGCGCCGATCGGCACATTGCTGCCGGATCTCGCCGCCCCCCGGGTGCTCGACGGCTTCGACGGCCAGGGCGAACCGATCCTGCGCCCCGCCAAGACCGCGATCACCTTGCGGCACCTGATGACCCACACTGCCGGCTTCTGCTACGACATGTGGAACGGCGACATGGCGGCCTATGTGCAGAAGGCCGGCACGCCCGGGATCATCACCTGCAAGAACGACGCGCTGAAGATGCCGCTGGCCTCCGATCCCGGCACGCGCTGGGAATACGGCATCAACATCGACTTCGTCGGCAAGGCGGTGGAAGCCGCGAGCGGCCAGAAGCTCGACACTTACTTGCGCGACAATCTGTTCGCGCCGCTCGGCATGGACGACACCGGCTTCAAGCTCGGCGCCTCGCAGCGCGCCCGCCTGGTCGGCATGCATGCGCGCGGCGAGGACGGCAGCCTCGCGCCGATCCCGTTCGAGATCGAGCAGGAGCCGGAATTCCACATGGGCGGCGGCGGCCTGTACGGCACGGCCGGCGACTACATCCGCTTCACCCGGATGATCCTCAACAACGGCCGCGGCAATGGCAACCAGGTGCTGAAGCCCGAAACGGTCGCGGCGATGCGCGACAACCACATCGGCGAGCTCGAGATGACGAAGATGGCCGCGGCCGTCCCCGGCGTGACCAACGACGTCGACCTTTATCCGGACATCGTGAAGAAATGGGGCCTCAGCTTCATGATCACGACGGCGCAGACTCCGGAAGGCCGCAGCGCCGGCAGCCTCGCCTGGGCCGGCCTCGCCAACACCTACTACTGGATCGATCCGGCACGCGACGTCACCGGAGTGATCCTGATGCAGCTCCTGCCGTTCGCCGACCGGCTGTGCCTGGAGACGTTCGCGGGCTTCGAGCGCGGGGTCTATGCCGGGCTGGATGCGGCGGGCAAGAAGGCGGCGTGATCCGCTGAGCGCGCGGGGGCGGGCGACCGAGACGGTCACGCGCCTTCGTGCGCTCGTCGACCAAACTAATCAGCTTCTTGGTTGGCGTACGACAGACCCCGCAGCACGACAGGTGCGCTCCCTCTCCCCGTCCTTCACGGGGAGAGGGTTGGGGTGAGGGGCAGACGCACGAGTGGTATTCGTGGTAAGACCTGTACCCCCTCACCCGGATCGCATCTGGCGATGCGATCCGACCTCTCCCCGCAAGCGGGGCGAGGTTAAGAGGCACCGAGCTAGCCGCCTCAGTGCCCCTTCTATCAGTTAAACCTTCAACCCGGTCTGCGCGGCCAGCTCCTTCAGCGACACCTGCGGCCTCGCGCCGATGTGCTGGATCACCTCGGCCGCAGCCAGGCCGCCGAGCTTGCCGGCGATCTCGTAGCCGGTCTTGCGCACGAGGCCGAACAGGAAGCCCGCGGCGAACAGGTCGCCGGCGCCGGTCGTGTCCACCAGCGTCTCGATCGGATGCGCCGGCACCGCGATGACGCCGTCATTCGACACCACGACGCAGCCCTTGTCGCTGCGGGTGACGATCCCCAGCGTGGCGTCCTCGCGCAGCTGCTTGAGCGCGCCGTCGAAGTCTGAGGTCTGGTACAATGAATGCAGCTCAGCCTCGTTGGCGAAGACGAGATCGACGGTGCCGCCGCGCATCAGGTCGAGGAACTCCTCGCGATAGCGATCGACGCAGAACGCATCCGACAAGGTCAGTGCGACCTCGCGTCCCGCATCATGGGCGATCGTCGCGGCCTTGACGAACGCGTCCTTGGCGTCCTTGGGATCCCACAAATAGCCCTCAAGATAGACGATCCGCGCGGCCGCAATCTGCGCGGGATCGATGTCGGCCGTGGTCAGGTTTTGCGCGGCACCGAGATAGGTATTCATGGTGCGCTCGCCGTCCGGCGTGACGATGATGTAGGAGCAGCCGGTGGCCGGACCGTCGGCGGCGGGCGCCGTGTCGAACGCGACGCCGGCGGCGCGGATGTCGTGCGTGTACATCTTGCCGATCTGGTCGCCCTTGACCTTGCCCACATAAGCAGCACGCGCGCCGAGGCTGGCGAGACCGACGATGGTATTGGCGCCCGAGCCACCCGACATTTCCGTCGCCGGACCCATATCCGCATAGATGGCCGCCGCACGCGCCTCGTCGATCAGCGCCATGCCGCCCTTGGTCATGCCGTGCTTGGTGAGGAAAGCCTCATCGGCCTGCACCAGCACGTCGAAAATCGCGTTGCCGATCCCGAGAACATCGTATTTCGCGTCAGTCATCCACTGGCCCCGTTTACGGCGTTTGCAAACGCTGCGGCCTATCACAAGCGGCGCTGCTATAGAAGCCTCATGATCCGATCATTCGTGACCGTGTTGTCAGGAACACTCAGCTCGCGCCTGCTCGGCTTCGGCAGGGACGCGCTGATCGCCGCGCTGCTCGGCGCGGGGCCGGTCGCGGATGCATTCCTCGCGGCATTCCAGCTCGTCAACGTCATCAGGCGGCTGCTGACGGAAGGCGCGCTCAACGCGGCGCTCGTGCCGGCCTGGCTGCGGATATCCCGGCAGGCGGGCAGCACGCGTGCTGCAGCTTTTGCCGGCCGCGTGCTCGGCACCGTCAGCGCCGGGCTGTTCGTGGCAACGATCGTGCTGGCGCTGCTGATGCCATGGATCATCACCGTGCTTGCGCCCGGCTTCGCCGGTGAAGAGACGCTCACCCTCGCCGTCAATGATGCCCGGCTGATGCTGCCTTATCTCGCCTTTGCCGGGCCCTCGACCGTGCTGCTCGCGCTGTCGACGGCGCAGGGACGCTTCGCGCTCGCGGCTTTCGCACCGCTGCTGTTCAACGTCGCGCTGATCGCAACCACGATCGTGCTGCTGATGCAACATCCGGATCCGTCGTCCGCCGCACTGCTGCTCGCCGCCACGATCGGCATCGCCGGACTGCTGCAGCTCGCCATGCTGGCGCAAGGTGGAAAGCACCTTCGCATCGCCTGGCCGATCCGTGTCTCGACCGACGCCGAGATGCGCCGCTTCTTCACCAAGGCGCTGCCCGGCATGGTCGCCAGCGCTGGTCCGCAATTGCTCGCGGTCGGCGGAGCGATCGTCGCGTCCACCACGCCGTCAGCCGTGTCATGGCTGTATTTCGCCAACCGGCTGATCGAGCTGCCGCTCGGCCTCGTCGGCGTCGCGATGGGCACCGTGCTCGTGCCCGAGCTGAGCCGCGCATTGCAGTCAGGTGATCAGGAGGCGCTGTCCGAGGTGCAGTCGCGTGGTCTCGAGCTGACGATCGGGCTGGCGCTGCCCGCGACGCTCGGCCTGATCATCCTGAACGAGCCGGTCGTTCGTTTGCTGTTCGAACACGGCGCCTTCACCCCCGGCGATGCCGCGGCGACGGCGCGGGTGCTGACCTGGCTCGCGGCCGCATTGCCGGCTCAGGTGCTGACCAAGGCGCTGCAGCCTGCCTTCTTCGCGCGCGAGGATACGCAGACGCCGCTGCGCGCGACGCTGATCGGATGCGGTGCGGCGATCGCGCTGGCGTTCCTGCTCGCGCAACCGTTCGGCGCCGCCGGCATCGCTGCGGGTCTGGCGCTCGGCGCCTGGGCCAATGCGGCGGTGCTGATCCGTCGCGGCACCGCGAGCTTCGGATTCGCCATCTCGCCCGATGCGCGGCGCCGGCTGCCGCGCATCGCGCTGGCAGCCGCGGCGATGGGCGGGGTTCTCTGGATGGTCGCAGCGCGTGTCAGCGAGCCATCAGGCGGCCATCTCGGCGCCGCGCTCGTTCTCGCGGCCCTGATCGGCGGCGCCATCCTCTTTTACGCCGCGCTTCTGCTGGCTCTCGGCGTCGTCGATTGGAAGGAAGCCGCCCGGGCCTTCCGGCAAAAGCCAGCCCGCGACTTGCACCTTTAAGGCGCTCGTGCCAAACGACGCTCCAAATCCACCATCCGGAACAGTGACCATGGCCTTCGTGGAACGGGTTTTCTCGGGCGTCCAGCCGACCGGCAACCTGCATCTCGGCAACTATCTCGGCGCGATCGTCAACTTCGTGAAGATGCAGGAGACGCACAACTGCATCTATTGCGTCGTCGACATGCACGCGATCACGATGCCGATCGACGTCTGGGGCGGCCCGGCCGAGCTCGCGCGCAACACGCGCGAGGTGACCGCGGCCTTCATCGCCGCCGGCATCGACCCGAAGAAGCACATCGTGTTCAATCAGAGCCAGGTCTCCGGCCATGCCGAGCTCGCCTGGATCTTCAACTGCGTGGCGCGCATCGGCTGGCTGAACCGCATGACGCAGTTCAAGGAGAAGGCCGGCAAGGACCGCGAGAATGCGTCGGTCGGTCTGTACGATTATCCGGTGCTGATGGCGGCGGACATCCTGCTGTACCGCGCCACCCATGTTCCGGTCGGCGAGGACCAGAAGCAGCATCTCGAGCTCTCGCGCGACATCGCGCAGAAGTTCAACAATGATTTCGGCGACTCGATCCGGGCCCAGGGTTTCGGCGACGGCCTGTTCTTTCCGTTGCCCGAACCGTTCATCACCGGCCCCGCGACGCGCGTGATGTCGCTGCGCGACGGCACCAAGAAGATGTCGAAGTCGGATGCGTCGGACTATTCGCGCATCAACCTGACCGACGATGCCGACACCATCGCGCAGAAGGTCCGCAAGGCGAAGACCGATCCGGAGCCGCTGCCGAGCGAGGAGAAGGGGCTGGATACGCGTCCCGAGGCCGACAACCTCGTCGGCATCTATGCGGCGCTGTCGGATCGCAGCAAGGCGGACGTGCTCAGGGACTTCGGCGGTGGCCAGTTCTCCAGCTTCAAGAACGCGCTGGTCGAGCTGTGCGTCACCAAGCTCGGCCCCATCGCCGCCGAGATGAAGCGCCTGACGGCCGACCCGGGCTATGTCGACTCCGTGCTGGTCGACGGCGGCGAGCGCGCCCAGGCGATCGCCGCGGAGACGATGAAGACCGCCAAGGATATCGTCGGCTTCATCCGCAAGGCGTGATGCATAGCGGCTGACCGCAGCAGCGCATCGATCTGCGCTGCCCGCCGATCCCGCGTGGAACCCGCGGCCCCTCTCCCCAACGGAGACGGGCTGTGGCAGCATCACGGCGGATCGACTTGCAGCAGCAGGCGGGAACGAGGATGGCGGCGCAGCGGCAGAGCTACCAGACCGGCCATGCGCCGAAATGCCTGGTCGTGGTCGACGACAGCGAGGAATGGGACCGCGCGATCCGCTATGCCGGCCGCTGGGCCGTGCGGGCCGGCGGCCGTATCGTGTTGCTGCACGTCATCGAGACCGAGGATCAGAACCAGCAATGGCTGGGGGTTGCCGATCTCATGCGCGCCGAGGCCCAGGACGAAGCCAATGCCGCGCTCGATCAGGCGGCCGCATTGCTGTCCGCCATCGGCGCGCCCGCGCCCGACCGGCTCATTCGCGAGGGCGAGCCGACCGCGCAGATCCTGGCCAGCATCGAGCAGGACAGCGACATCGCTCTGCTGGTGCTCGCGGCCCATTCCGGCCCCGAAGGCCCGGGCCCGCTGGTGACCCACGTCACCAAGACGATCGGGGCCTTCCCGATTCCGCTGGTGATCGTCCCCGGCGACCTCGACGACGCCGATATCGACGCACTTTCATAGGGTTGGCGAGGCAGCGCGGGGAGCGCCCTCTTGATCGTGCGCGCCCCCGCGCCATCTGCTATGACGACACCACAGGCCGGCCTTGAACCGGCGCTGCCGGAGAAAACCATGTTCATCCAGACTGAAGCCACCCCCAATCCCGCCACCTTGAAGTTCATCCCGGGCCGCGTCGTGCTGTCGAGCGGAACGATGGAGTTTGCGAGCCGCGACGCCGCGGCCCGTTCGCCCCTCGCCGAGCGGCTGTTCGCCGTCGACGGCGTCACCGGCGTGTTCTACGGCGCCGACTTCATCACCGTGACCAAGACCGACGGCGAGTGGCAGCACCTCAAGCCGGCCATCCTCGGCGCGATCATGGAGCACTACATGTCGGGCGCGCCGCTGCTCGCCGATGGCAGTGCCGCCAACGACGAATCCGCCGACGAGGACGATGAGTTCTACGACGAGGCGGACACCGAGACGGTCGGCATGATCAAGGACCTCATCGAGAGCCGCGTCCGCCCCGCGGTCGCCAATGACGGCGGCGACATCACCTTCCGCGGCTTCAAGGACGGCATCGTCTATCTCAACATGAAGGGCGCCTGCTCCGGCTGCCCGTCATCGACGGCCACCCTGCAGCACGGCATCCAGAACCTGCTGAAGCACTTCGTGCCGGAAGTGGTCGAAGTCCGGCCGATGTGACGGGAGGCGCGTAGCGAATAGGGAGTAGCGAGTGGGGAATAGCGAGGCGGCATCGCCCATTCGCTATTCGCCACTTCCCTTCTCACGCCGCCTTGCCGATGCTGGCGGCCTCGGCCGCCGCCTGGCGCATGTTCGACGACATTTCGCTGGTCACGGTGCTCTGCTCGCCGACCGCCTGCGCCGTCGATGACACGTACTCGCTGACGTTCTGGATCGCGGCCTTGATGGCGTCGAGCGCACCGACGACGTCGGATGAGATGCCGTTGAGATGTTCGATTTCGCTGCCGATGCGATCGGTCGCCTGCTTGGCCTGATTGGCCAGGTTCTTCACCTCGCCGGCGACCACCGCAAAGCCGCGCCCGGCTTCACCGGCACGCGCGGATTCGATCGTCGCGTTGAGCGCGAGCAGGTTGATCTGGCCGGTGATGCTGCCGATCAGTTCGACGATGCTGCTCATCGCGCCGGCCGCCGAGGACAGCCGCTTGGCCTGCTGGTCGGCGTCCTCGACGCGCGTCACCGCCGCGGTGGCGGTCTCCTTCGACCTGGCCATGGCGTCGGCGATCTGCTGCACCGATGAATTGAGCTGCTCGGCACCGGCGGCAACGTGCTCCATCATGCCGCGGACCTTGTCGCCCTTCATGCGGGTGATCACCTGCGAGGTGACGTCGGTCGCGAACTTCACGATCTTGAACGGCTTGCCGGTGAGATCCTTGATCGGGTTGTAGGTCGCCTGGATCCAGACCTGCCGGCCGCCTTTGCCGGCACGCTCGTACTCGCCGCTCTGAAACTCGCCGCGCGCCAGCGCGGCCCAGAACTCGCGATAATCAGCGTTGTCGCTCGCGCCCTGCGGCATGAACATGCGGTGGTGCTGGCCCTTGATCTCGGCGAGCGTGTAGCCGAGCGTCTCGAGGAAATTATCGTTGGCGTCGAGCACACGGCCGCTCAGATCGAACTCGATCACCGCCTGGGACTTGCGGATCGCCGCGATCTGGCCGGCGAAATCGGCAGCGTTCAGCTTCTGCTGCGTGACATCAGAGGCGTATTTCACGACCTTGAACGGCCGTCCGGTGTCGTCGAGGATCGGGTTGTAGGAGGCGAGGATCCAGACCTCCTTGTTGTCCTTGCCGCAGCGCTTGAACTCGCCCGAGCGGAACTCGCCGCGATTGAGGCTCGCCCAGAACTCCTTGTAGGTGGCGCTGTCACGCTCGCCCGGCAGCACGAACATGCTGTGATGCCGTCCCTTGATCTCGGTCAGCGAGTAGCCCATCGCATTGAGGAACTGGTCGTTGGCGTCGATGATGGTGCCGTCGAGATCGAACTCGATCACCGCCTGGGCCCGTCCGATGGCAGCGATCTTGCCGGCATCCTCGATGCTGCGCATCTTCTGCGCCGTGATGTCGGAGGCGAATTTGATGATCTTCACCGCCTTGCCGCCGTCGAGCACGGGATTGTAGCTGGCCTGGATCCAGACCGGGCGGTTGCCCTTGCCAAAACGCTTGTACTCGCCCGAGCGGAACTTGCCGGCTCTGAGATCGCTCCAGAAGGCGCGATAATCGGCGCTGTCGCGCATCTCGGGCGCCACGAACATCTGATGATGCCGCCCCTGGATTTCGGCCAGCGAGTAGCCCATCGCGTCGAGAAAATTCTTGTTGGCGGTGATGATCGTGCCGTCGGTGCCGAATTCGATCACGGCCTGCGAGCGATTGATCGCCTCGACCTGGGCCATCGCATCACGCGACGCCGCTCCGGCTGACCAGAATGACATGGAAGATCCTCTTTTCGGATGTGGGGCGGCGCCGTTCTCGTGGAGGGAGCGCCAGCCGTCGCGATGTTTGCGGGGGACAACTCCCACCGGGTCGGAAAGATTTGCTTAAATGATCGGAAATTCAGTAGTTTACCTGCTCGGTGGTTGCGGCTTGATGCGTTTTTCCTGATCAGGATGTAAGAAGACGGCAACCGACTTCATCAAAGTACCCAAAAAGGTATTCCGCGCTCCCTCACTGCGAACCCAACGGATGTTGATCCTCGCCATCGATACTGCCCTCGACCATTGCGCCGCCGGCGTTCTCAATACTGATTCGGCCGAGATGATCGCCCAGGACGTGCTGCCCATGAAGCGCGGACATGCCGAGGCCTTGATGCCGCTGCTCGCACGCGTGATGCAGCAATCCGGCATCGGCTTCGCCGATCTCGACCGAGTCGCGGTCACGACCGGCCCAGGTAGTTTCACGGGGCTGCGGGTCGGGCTCTCCGCCGCACGCGGCATTGGCCTGGCCGCTCACAAGCCGGTGGTCGGCGTCACCACATTGTCAGCCTATGCCGCACCGGTCGTCAGCGAGGACCGCAATCATCCGGTGATCTCGGCGATCGATGCCCGGCACGATCATCTCTACTATCAGGTCGTGAGCGGCAGCGGCGAGGAGCTGGTCGCGCCCCAGGTGGCGTCGATCGACGACGTGCTCGCCGCCGCACGATTCGGCGCGCCGCATCTGGTCGGCAATGCCGCGGCGATCCTCGCGGAGCGCTGGCCGCACGGGGACGCAGCGCCCGTCGCGGTTGATACTCAGCCCGGCCCGGATATCGCGTGGGTCGCCTGGCTGGGCGCGGCGGCAGATCCTGCGCACGCGCCGGCGCGGCCGTTCTATCTGCGCGCGCCCGACGTCAAACCGCCCGCGGGCGCAATGCTCGATCCGGTGCAGACGGCCGTCTCCTGATGAACATGTTCTTCCGGTGGCTCAGCCGCCCCAAACCCTCGATCGAGGCTGCCACGCCGCGCGACGCCGCCCGTCTGGCGCAGATCCACGCCGCCTCGTTTCATCGCGGCTGGGGCGAGGGCGAGTTCGAGACGATGCTTGTCGAGCGCAACACGCTCATCCATCGCTTGCAACTCGGTCGCAAACTCATCGGCTTCATCGTCTCACGCATCGGCGCCGACGAGGCGGAGATTTTAACGGTCGCACTTGACCCAAATCAGCGCGGTCGCGGCCTCTCTCGTGATTTGTTGCTGACGCATCTGGGGCATCTTGCAGGTCGCGGAGTCCGGACGGTTTTTCTCGAGGTCGAGGAAAACAACCAGCCGGCCCGGCGACTCTATGAACGTGCCGGATTTGCGACCGTCGGCCGGCGGGAACGCTATTACCTTCAGCCCGGCGGAGAACAGTTGAACGCGCTTCTGATGCGCCGGGACTTGTCGTAACCTGCGCTTGGTGGCAGAAAGCGCATCCTTGAGGCGAGAGACGATGACCTCCTTGAAAACAACGCCAGCGCTCAGTTCCACCGGCATCGAGGCCCGCTGCGCCGCCACCGGCATGCGGATGACCGAGCAGCGCCGGGTGATCGCCCGCGTGCTCGCGGAAGCTTCCGATCATCCGGACGTCGAAGAGTTGTATCGGCGCTGCGTCGCTGTCGACGACAAGATCTCGATCTCCACGGTGTACCGCACCGTGAAGCTGTTCGAGGACGCCGGCATCATCGAGCGCCACGATTTTCGCGAAGGCCGCGCCCGCTACGAGCAGATGCGCGACAGCCATCACGATCACCTGATCAATCTGCGCGACGGCAAGGTGATCGAATTCACCTCCGAGGAAATCGAGAAGCTGCAGGCGGAGATCGCCCGCAAGCTCGGCTACAAGCTCGTCGACCATCGCCTGGAGCTGTATTGCGTGCCGCTCGACGAAGAGACGAATGGCTGACGCAGCGCAGGCCTCCCCGCTCGATCTCGTCATTTTCGATTGCGACGGCGTGCTGGTCGACAGCGAGGTGATCTCCTGTCAGGCGCACGCCGACGTGCTCAGCCTGTGCGGCTATCCGATTACGGCCGCCGAGGTGTTCGACCGGTTTCTCGGCCGCTCCTCGAAACAGGCGACCATGGAGGTCGAGGCCGAGCTCGGCCGCAGCCTGCCCGACGATTTCAATGCGAGGTTGCAGGAGCGCCTGTTCCGGACGTTCGAGCAGGAGCTGCACCCGGTCACAGGCATTACCGACGCGCTCGACGCGCTCGACGTGCCGGTCTGCGTCGCCTCCTCCGGCTCGCATCAGCGCATGCGCGTGAGCCTCGGCACCACCCGGCTGTATGACCGGCTGGCACCGCACATCTTCTCCTCCTCGCAGGTCGAGAACGGCAAGCCGGCGCCTGACCTGTTTCTGTTCGCGGCCGCCCAGATGAACGCGCGTCCGGCGGCCTGCGTCGTCGTCGAGGACAGCATCGCCGGGATCCGGGGCGGCCTCGCCGCCGGTATGAGGGTGCTCGGGTTCCACGGCGGCAGCCATTGCCGCCCTGGTCATGCCGACAGCCTGCGCCAGGCCGGCGCCACGTTGGTTTTCGACGACATGCGGCAATTGCCGGCGATTCTGAGCCAGCTTGGCGAGAAAACCGCCCGGCTCGCTGGATTTTCGGCGGTCTAGCCTATATCTGAGCGCGGCGCCGAGATTGGCGCTCCCGACCGCATGCAAGGTTTCATGACGCCGCCGCGCAAGCTGCACATCAAGTCCTATGGCTGCCAGATGAACGTCTACGATGCCCAGCGCATGGTGGACACGCTCGCGCCTGAGGGCTTCGTCGAGACCGCCGATGCCGGCGACGCCGACCTCGTGATCCTGAACACCTGCCACATCCGCGAAAAGGCGTCCGAGAAGGTCTATTCGGAGCTTGGACGCCTCAGGGTGGCGAAGGAGGAGGCGGCGAAGGGCGGCCGTGCGATGCAGATCGCGGTGGCGGGCTGCGTGGCGCAGGCGGAAGGCGAAGAGATCATCGCCCGCGCGCCCACCGTCGACGTCGTGGTCGGGCCTCAGAGCTATCATCATCTGCCGCAGCTGCTGGCCCAGGCCGGCCGCGGCGAGCGCGCGATCGAGACCGAATTCCCGGCCGAGGACAAGTTCGGCTACCTCGCCAGGCCCAGCCGCGAGGCCATTCGCGCCCGCGGCGTCTCGGCCTTCGTGACGGTGCAGGAAGGTTGCGACAAGTTCTGCACCTTCTGCGTGGTGCCGTATACGCGCGGCAGCGAGATGTCGCGGCCGGTGGCGCGCATCGTCGACGATGTCATGCAGCTGACCGACAGCGGCGTCCGCGAGATCACGCTGATCGGCCAGAACGTCAACGCCTATCACGGCGAAGGCCCCGACGGCCGTACCTGGACCCTCGGCCGGCTGCTGTACAGGATCGCCGAGATTCCGGGCGTGGCGCGCATCCGCTACTCCACCAGCCATCCCAACGATGTCGATGACAGCCTGATCGCGGCGCATCGCGATCTCCAGGCGGTGATGCCGTTCGTGCATCTTCCCGTGCAGTCCGGATGCGACCGCATCCTCGGCGCTATGAACCGCAAACACAGCGCGGCCGATTACAGGAAAGTCGTCGACCGTTTTCGCGCGGTGCGGCCGGATATTGCATTCTCTTCGGACTTCATCGTCGGGTTCCCCGGCGAGACCGAGGAAGATTTTCGCGCCACCCTCGCGCTGATCGACCAAATCGGCTACGCTGCAGCTTATTCTTTCAAATATTCGTCGCGCCCGGGCACTCCGGCAGCGGACATGCAGGAGATGGTGTCAGCGACCGAGATGGACGAGCGATTGGAGCGACTCCAGAGCTTGATCGACAGCCAGCAGGCAGCCTTCAACAAGGCCGCGATTGGCTCGGTCGTCGACGTGTTGTTCGAACGCGCCGCGCGCAAGCCCGGTCAGCTGGTCGGACGCACCGCCTATCTGCAGCCGGCCCATGTCATGGCATCCGACGACATCATCGGTCAGGTCCTGCCTGTCAGGATCGACAGCCTCGAACGTTACAGCCTGCTTGGCGAACTCGTCACGACAGGCGCGGCGCCCCGCCCGGGCGCTGCATCCCTCATGTCCATCGGAGGCTGAGCACTTGCCCAAGAGCGCATCGGATTCATCTTCCCTCGCTCCCAGCCGCAAGTTCGACCGCGACATGTCCATGCCCCCTGAAACCCAGGTCGTCATCGACTTCGACGACAACCGTGCTGCATCCGCCCTGGTCGGTCCCTACGGCCAGAATCTGGCGCTGGTCGAGCGCCGGCTCGGCGTCGTGGTCGATTCCCGCGGCAACCACATCACCATCGGCGGCAGCCGCGACGGCTGCGACGCCGCGCGCCGCGTGCTGGAATCGCTGTATGCCCAGGCCGTGAAGGGGCAGGACCTGTCGCAGGGCGACGTCGAAGGCGCGATCCGCGCCGTGGTGGCACAGGGATCGCTGTTCGAGTTCGACGCCAAGAACGGCAAGAACGCGTTCGACAGCATCAATCTGCGCAAGCGCCAGGTGCGCGCGCGCACCGCTGCCCAGGATTCCTACATCCGCGCCTTGAAGCGCCACGAGCTGGTGTTCGGCATCGGCCCGGCTGGCACCGGCAAGACCTGGCTCGCGGTCGCGCATGCCGCGCAGCTGTTCGAGCGCAAGGAAGTCGATCGCATCATCCTGTCGCGCCCCGCGGTCGAGGCCGGCGAGCGGCTCGGCTTCCTGCCCGGTGATCTCCGCGAGAAGGTCGATCCCTATCTGCGCCCGATCTACGACGCGCTCTACGACCTGATGGATGCGCGCGTCGTCGAGCGCGCGCTGCAGGCCAACGAGATCGAGATCGCTCCGCTCGCCTTCATGCGCGGGCGCACGCTCACCAATGCCGCGATCATCCTCGACGAGGCGCAGAACACGACATCGATGCAGATGAAGATGTTCCTGACGCGTCTCGGCGAGAACAGCCGCATGATCATCACCGGCGATCCCTCGCAGGTCGACTTGCCGAACGGCCAGACCTCAGGCCTCGCCGAGGCCGCGCGCCTGCTCGACGGAGTCGAGGGGATTGCGCAGGTCAGGTTCACCGGCGACGACGTCATTCGCCACGAATTGGTGGCGCGCATCGTTGCCGCCTATGAGGGTCCGAAAGCCCGCTGACGCGAGAGCAAGCACGCCGATGCGCGCATCGTGAAGCGCCATCCGCACAGATATCGATTAGGATGCCACAAAGTCCCATTCCCATTACCGAGGTCATTGTCGCCGCCGATTGCTGGCAGGACCAGCCCGACGCCGAAGACGTCATACAACGCGCCATCCTCGCCGCCGCCGAGATGGTGGAGGCTGATGTCGGCGACGCCGAAATCGCGGTCATGCTGACCGATGACCAAGGCATCCGCACGCTGAACAGCAACTGGCGCGGCATCGACAAGCCGACCAACGTGCTGTCGTTTCCGGCGCTGCAGCCGACCGGCCCGCGCGGCGACGATGACGCGCCGCGCATGCTCGGCGACATCGCCATTGCCTATGAGACGATGCGGCGCGAGGCCGACGACGAGCAGAAGCCGTTCGAGCATCATCTCAGCCATCTCACCGTACACGGCTTCCTGCATCTGATCGGCTACGATCACGAAACGGATGACGAGGCCGAGGAGATGGAGGCGCTGGAGACCGAGATCCTGGCCCATCTCGGCATCCCCGATCCCTATGCCGACCGGGAACGGATCAATTGACCATGGCCGATTCCGAGCCCATCCACGACAATCCGCGCAACACGCGCAACCTGCCCGCCGTGGTGCCGCCCTCCGAACTCGGCCGCTCGCCGAGCGAGAGCTGGCTACTGCGCGCGTTGCGCAATCTGTTCGGCTGGAAGGGCGGCGGCTCCGTCCGCGACGACCTGCAGGTCGTGCTCGATGCCTCGACGCCCGATGACATCGGCTTCTCCGCTGTCGAGCGTACGCTCCTGCGCAACATCCTCGATCTGCATGAGCGCCGCATCGCCGACGTCATGGTGCATCGCGCCGACATCGTCGCCGTCAGGCGCGACATCACGCTCGGCGAGCTGATGAGCCTGTTCGAGAGCGCGTCGCATTCTCGGCTGGTCGTCTACAACGATACGCTCGACGACCCCGAGGGCATGGTGCACATCCGCGACCTGCTCGCTTACATGACGGCGCAGGCGCGCATCTCCGATGATGCAAAGGCCCGGCGCAAGAAGCCGCTGCCCGCCGGGCTCGACCTGAAGAGCGTCGAGCTGTCGATGCCGCTGTTCGAGGCCAACATCATCCGCAAGCTGCTCTATGTGCCGCCATCGATGCGGGCCATCGACCTGCTGGCGCAGATGCAGGCGTCGCGCATTCATCTCGCGCTGGTGGTCGACGAATATGGCGGCACCGACGGGTTGGTCTCGATCGAAGACATCGTCGAGCAGATCGTCGGCGAGATCGACGACGAGCATGACAGCGACGAGCCGCCGGCGATCATGCGCCAGGCCGACAACGCCTTCATTGCGGATGCCCGCGCCAGCCTCGATGACGTGCGCCGGGTGATCGGCGAGGAGTTCGTGACCGGCGAGGCCGGCGAGGGCGTCGAGACGCTCGGCGGCTATCTCGTCAACCATGTCGGCCGGCTGCCGGTGCGCGGCGAGCTGATTTCCGGGCCCGGCAATTTCGAGGTCGAGGTGCTCGACGCCGATCCGCGCCGGGTCAAGCGGCTGCGGATCGCGCCGCGCAAGGAGCGCCCCGTGCCGCGGCCGCCGCGCGAGAGCCGGCGCCGCGAGGCGCTGCCCGAGGCGGGCGCGCCGTCGGAGCCGCCGCGGCCGGCCGATGCCAGCCCGGCGCCCAGCAGTGACGACAGCAGCCCGCCACAAGGCGACGGAGCAAGCTCACAGTGATCCGCACCACGATGATGCGCGACCTCGCCGCCAGCGTCGTTCTGGCCTGGGGTTGGAAGCGCGCGGCGATCGCGCTCGCCGCAGGCGCCCTCTCCGCGCTGGCGATGGCCCCGTTCAATGCGTGGCCGGTGCTCGCCGTCACCTTCCCCGTTCTGGTCTGGCTCATCGACGGCGCGGCCGCCGGACGCCGTCGCGGCATCCCGGCGGCGGCGCTGACCGGCTTCTGCTTCGGCATGGGCTATTTCGTGCCCGGCCTGTACTGGATCGGCCAAGCGTTCCTGGTCGATGCCGACACCTTCGCCTGGCTGATGCCGTTCGCGGTGCTCGGGCTGCCCGCTTATCTGTCGTTGTTCCCGGCATTGGGCTTCGCGCTGGCCCGCTTGATTTGGACCCGCGATTCCAGCCGCATCCTGGCGCTGGCGGCGTGTCTGACGGCGAGCGAATGGCTGCGCGGCCACGCGCTGACCGGCTTTCCCTGGAACACGTTCGGCTACGCCCTGTCGCAGCCGCTCGCGCTGGCGCAATCGGCCTCGTTGATCGGCATCTGGGGCATGACGTTCCTCACCATCGCGATCTTCGCCAGCCCCGCGGTGCTGATCGACGGCAAGAGCTGGCGCGAGCGCTTTCGGGTTCCGGCCGCAGCCGGCGCGCTGCTGATCGTGATGGGCGTGTTCGGCGCCGTCAGGCTCGGCCAGCATCCGACCGCGTATGTCGCCGATCTCAAGCTGCGGATCATGCAGCCCAACCTGCAACAGGATGTCAAATTCAACTACGGCGCCAAGGCCGAGGTGATGCGGCGCTACCTGGCGCTGTCGGACCGCGCCACGGGGCCCAATGCGACCGGCGTGCGCGACACCAACGTGCTGATCTGGCCTGAATCGGCGTTTCCGTTCTTCCTGACCCGCGAAGCCGACGCCATGGGCCAGATCGCCGACCTGCTGTCGCCTGGCACGGTGCTGATCACCGGTTCGGTGCGCGCCCCGGACGGCCCGCGCACCACGCCGATCACCCGCGCCTATAATTCGATCTATGTGATCGACCACGACGGCACCGTGCTGTCCGTCTACGACAAGCTGCATCTGGTGCCGTTCGGTGAGTTCCTGCCGTTCCAGAACCTGCTCGAGCGGATCGGGCTGGAGCAGCTGACCCGCGTGCAGGGCGGCTTCATTGCAGGCACGATAAGACGCAACCTGGACGTGCCACACGCACCGCGTGTTCTTCCTTTGATCTGCTACGAGGCCATCTTTCCGAGTGATAGTGTGCCTCACGAGGAGCGACCGGGCTGGATCGTCAATCTCACCAATGACGGCTGGTTCGGCATTTCGACTGGTCCGCATCAGCATCTGCAGCAGGCGCAGTGGCGTGCGATCGAACAGGGGCTTCCATTAGTTCGATCAGCGAACACAGGCATCTCCGCAGTGATCGATCCCGTCGGCCGCATCGTCGCGCAACTATCTCTCGGTGCGGAAGGCGTGCTGGATTCCGCGCTGCCTGTTGCGCTGCAGCCCTCTATTTATGCGAGATTCGGCGATGTTCCGGCGGCAATCCTGTTAGTGCTCGCCCTGAGCACGGTCGTTCGCAGACGTGTTGCTCAAAAGCTTCCCTGACGGCAGCAAGATCTGAATTCTTTCCGGGTGCGTAAGATTTTTTTTGACATCCAAAACCCCAAGTGTTGACAGATAGCTGCTGCAATTCGCATTCTCGCGCGGCAGCATGATCCGCTCAGTTCGCTGCTCGACCGTCCATCGTTAGTACGACATGCGAGCAGAAATTGACGGTGTGAGCGCCTGAGGCATACTGCGATCGCCTCGTTCCGAGGCCCTGATTCAAGGAGTTGAGAGATGTCGACGAAAGCGCCCAACCCTGTTGACAAGCATGTCGGCAGCCGGGTGCGGATGCGCCGTATCATGTTGGGCATGAGCCAGGAAAAACTTGGTGAGGCTCTCGGACTCACGTTCCAGCAGATACAGAAGTACGAAAAAGGCACCAATCGAGTCGGCGCCAGCCGGATCCAGCAGATCTCCGAAGTCCTGCAGGTCCCTGTCTCGTTCCTGTTCGAAGGCGTCCCGAGTGGTGGGACCAATGGTGAAGCTTTCGGCGAGGGCGCCTCTCCGGCCTATGTGTCTGATTTCCTGGCAACCTCCGAAGGACTGGCGTTGACCCGCGCATTCACGCGGATCCACGACTCCAAGCTTCGCCGCAGCATCGTCGACCTGGTCGAGCAGATCGCTGATCGCGAGGCACCGGAAGAGGGCTAGAGCTGAGCCACGCTGATGCGCTGGCGCTGACATTCCTATTGCGACCGCTCTCATATGAATGCTTCTCATATGAATGTCAGCGCCTCCGGGGGGCCATGAGCGAAGCCAGCTTGGCGGACGTTGCGGACACGGCTCGTGTTCCGCAATGCCGATGAGCCGATAGACAAGTTCGATAATGATGATTAGAGCGCGATGGCTCCCCTTCGGGAAACGCTGTCGCGCTCTAAATCATTTTGTGCGCATGTGACGCCGGGCAGCGGGCAGCAGCGCCGGCCGAGATCCGCGCGCGACGGCCCCCAATTGATACCTTTTACTAACCATCGAGAACTCTTGATCTAAGCTCATGACCGTCAGCGCAAATCCGTTCGATAGCCGCACAATTCTCGAGGGCATCCGCCAATGGGTCGAGATCGAGAGCCCGACCGACGCCCCCGATCAGGTCAACCGACTGGCCTCCGTGGTCGCCGAAGGCTATCGCGGGCTCGATGTCACGATCGAGCGGATCGCCGGCCGCGATGGTTGCGGCGATCACCTGGTGGTGCGCTCGTCGTGGGGCCAGAAGGAGCCGGGCATCCTGGTCCTCAGTCATCTCGACACCGTGCATCCGCTCGGCTTCATCGAGCGCCTGCCGTTCTCGATCGACGGCGACATCGCTTACGGTCCCGGCATCTACGACATGAAGGGCGGCGCCTATCTCGCCTATCACGCCTTCCGCCAACTCTGCATCGCCGGCGAGCCAACGCCACTCGGCATTACTCATTTGTTCGTCTCCGACGAGGAGATCGGCAGTCCGACATCCCGCGACCTGATCGAGGAGGAAGGCCGCAAGGCCAAATACGTGCTCGTCACCGAGCCGGCGCGCGATGGCGGCAAGATCGTTACCGGCCGCAAGGGCGTCGCCCGTTTCGACGTGTCGATCCGCGGCGTGCCTGCACATGCCGGAGCACGTCCGCAGGATGGACGCAGTGCGATCCGCGAACTCGCCAACGTGATCCACGCCCTCGAAGCGCTGAATGATCCCGCGCGCGGCATCACCGTGAATGTCGGCGTCGTGCGCGGCGGCACGCGCCCGAACGTCATCGCCGAGGAGGCCTATGCCGAAGTCGATGCGCGGCTGCCCACACCCGGTGATGCCGACGAGATCGTGCCCAAGATCCTCGGCTTGAAATCGCGCAGCGAGGGCGTCACCGTCGACGTCAGGGGCGAAGTCAATCGGCCGCCTTACGTCAAGGGCAATGCCGGCGCAGCGCTGTTCGAGCACGCGAGAACGCTCGCTGAAGAGCTCGGCTTCGATCTCGTCGACACCTATACGGGCGGCGGCTCCGACGGCAATTTCACCGCGCCGTTCACGGCGACGCTCGACGGTCTCGGCGTCGACGGCAAGGGCGCGCATACGCATTACGAGCAGATGTTCATCTCTTCGATCGAGCCGCGGGCGCGGCTGCTCCACCGCCTCTATCAGACGCTGCGATGAGCACCGCGATGATGCCCATCGATGACGATCACACCGGCACCGAGGCCATGCACGGCCAGGGCTCGTTCTTCGGCCGGCGCAAGGGCCACAAGCTCCGTGCGCATCAAGCCGATCTGGTCGAGAACCTGCTGCCGCACCTCGCGCTCGATCTCTCCGCTCCGGCCGATGTCGTGCTGCCGACGCTGTACGACCCGCCGGTCGAGGCGCTGCGTCTCGAGATCGGCTTCGGCGGCGGCGAGCATCTCGCCGCCGAGGCCAAGGCTTATCCGACGACCGGCTTCATCGGCTGCGAGCCCTACGTCAACGGCATGGCCAAGATCCTCTCAGCGATCGAAGCCGACAACATCGCCAATGTCAGGCTGCTCGCCGGCGATGCCGCCGAACTGCTCGCCTGGCTGCCACCGCAATCGCTGCAACGGATCGATCTGATCCATCCTGATCCCTGGCCGAAGCGGCGACATTGGAAGCGGCGCTTCGTGCAGGACGCGACCATCGTCGCAATGGCCCGCGCGCTCAAACCCGGCGGCGAATTCCGTTTCGTCAGCGACATCGCCGACTATTGCGCCTGGACGCTCTGGCATCTGCTTCGCTCGCCCGACTTCGTCTGGACGGCGGAGCGCGCCGATGACTGGCGCCTGCCCTGGCCGAACTACACGATGACGCGCTACGGCCGGAAGGCCACGCGCGAGGGTCGCGTGGCGAACTACCTGATCTTCCGGCGGCGTTGAGTCCTACGGATTGAAGCATGATCCGGAGAAGTGCGCAGCGGTTTTCCGAAAAGATCATGCGCGAACAACAACCTGAAGCGCGATGACGATTCATCCCAATCTCATCGCGCTTCAGTGGCGCGTCTTCCAGAACGCGACCACGCGATCGGCCGTCGATGACGACAGGCGCGCGTAATTCACGCGGATGGCATCGAGCTCGCGCTGCGCCGGCACCCGCCTCGGCCCGAGGCGAAGCTGAATCAGCGCCTGCACGGTGCTCCAGGCGAGCCCGATGGTCCGGCCGAGAATGAGCAGCGGATCGTGGCGATCGCCCGACACCAGGCGGTCGAGAGTCGCGAGCTTCAGCCCCGTCATCGCGGCCAGCGCGGCGATGACCTCCTCATATCTGTGCTCGCACGCAAAGCCGAGCAGCGCGGCTTCGTCCAGGGCGTCGGCTTCATAGAGCGACAGAATCGTCCGCTGCGCCGGCACGAAGTTGCGCTTGCTGACGCTTGCGCTCACGGTCCCTGCGAGCTCCGCAACGGCCTGCCTGATCTTTGTCTGCCGCTCCGGCCCGACCACATCGAACAGCCGGCGCTTGACGACATCCAGGGCGCCTTCGAGCAGCCGCTTGAGGTGCTCATCGGAGAGATCGTCACGTTTGCCGACTGCAAGCGTCAGCACGCCGTCGAAGCTCGCACGGTTGATCAGGTCCGAATAGCCGCGTTCGGAAAACTCCGCCCCATCATTCGCTGCCGTCCGCCGGACCACATCGCGATCACCGCGGCGCACCAGCACCTCCGTCGTCTCCGGCGAGAGCCGTGCGCGCTCGGCGATCGCAAGCAGATGGCCCTGGCTCTTGCCTTGCGCGATGTCGATCAACGCGCCGTCGTCGAGTGCCGGCGAACGGCGCAGCAGCGGAGCGGCCACTGCGACGTCGTCATCGCGCGCGAGTTGGCCGATCACGACGCGCGGCGCTTTCACGAGCCGCGACAAGCGCTCGGACAGATCGATCCGCGTCGCCAGATCGGCGAGCGGCACCAGATCGATCAGCAAGCCGTCGAACAGGTTGATGTGCTCGGGGCGCAGCCTCGTTGCGTCCTCGAGAAACAGATCGGCAATGCGACGCGTCGCCTCGACGCAACGCTCGGCGTCGCCGTGCCGTACAATCCCGTCAAGGCCGGGGATCAGCGCAGTAGCTGGGGTCATGACGACAACTCATACGCAACGCGACACATGTCCGTGTCCCCGCCCCGAATGACCGCCGGGACGCAGGGCACGCCAACTGATGGCTATTTTTAGATGATCTTGGTGAATGAAGGATTAGGCCCGCCCGACGGCCCTGCACGGGCCCTACCCGACGCCGCGCCACGCTCATCTGGGGTTCCGGCCCCGAGTCCGGCCCAGACAACCCTTGCCGTCAGCCGGCAAAGCCGCTATATGAGCGCCATCAAACATCATCTCATATACGATCGCGTAGTGAGGGTGGGCCCTTCCGGACCCGCTCTTTTTTGTTACCTGGACCGCTCCGCCCCTGGCGCGACCGGTCCGGTGAGCGCGATCGAACCGGCCTGACGGTCAAAACGAACGGCCGAAACAAGCAAGACACGCGATCGACGCCTCGATGACGGAACCGACCCTCACAGCCGCTGATACCGACCTTCTGACCGAGCCCCGGCTCGTCGTCGA
Organism: Bradyrhizobium sp. SRS-191; assembly: GCF_024586915.1. Classification (GTDB taxonomy): domain Bacteria; phylum Pseudomonadota; class Alphaproteobacteria; order Rhizobiales; family Xanthobacteraceae; genus Bradyrhizobium. Next base: position 281,431 of record NZ_JANBVS010000008.1, on the reverse strand, counting down.
GCCGGGCGTGGCGGCGCGCGTCGCGGCGGTAGCCGACCCGGTGCTGCAGGGAATGGGTTACCGCCTGGTTCGGATCCGCATCTCCGGCGAGTCCGGCTGCACCGTCCAGGTGATGGCCGAGCGTCCCGACGGCACGATGCAGATCGAGGATTGCGAGGCGGTGTCGCGGGCGCTGTCGCCTGTGCTGGATATCGCCGACCCGATCGACCGCGCCTACCGGCTCGAGATCTCCTCGCCCGGCATCGACCGGCCGCTGGTGCGCCGCTCCGATTTCGAACGTCATCTCGGGCATCTCGTGAAGATCGAGATGGCGGTCGCGCATCAGAACCGCAAACGCTTTCGCGGCATCATCAAGGGCGTCGAGGGCGACGGCGTCCGCATCACCCGCGACGACGTCGCCAAGGACGTGGATCCGGACGTCGTGCTGCCGATGGCCGACATCGGCGACGCCAAGATGGTGCTGACCGACGAGCTGATCGCCGAGTCCATGCGCCGCGGCAAGGCCGCAGAGCGCGAGAAGAAGCGCGACCTCGGGCTTGCCCCGCCGCTGGCGCCGCATGCCAAGCCGGCGGCCCAGGCCAAGCCGAAACCGAAGTTGAAGGAGAAGCAGCCGGCCAAGAAGCCGCTGCCGACCAACACCAAGAAACATCGCCTCGCCGCCGATCGCGCGCGCAGAGGCGAGATCGATCCTGATTAGAGGAGACAAGAGCCATGGCCGTCAGCGCCAACCGGTTGGAACTGCTGCAGATCGCCGACGCCGTCGCGCGCGAGAAGTCGATCGACCGCGGCATCGTGATCGCCGCCATGGAAGACGCGATCGCCAAGGCCGCCCGCGCCCGCTATGGCAGCGAGACCGACGTCCATGCCGAGATCGATCCGCGCAAGGGCGAGCTGCGGCTGTCGCGCCACATGCTGGTGGTCGAGAAGGTCGAGAACCCCTCCAACCAGATCTCGCTCGATGACGCGCGCCGCGCCAATCCGGGCGCGCAGATCGGCGACACCATCGCCGACACCTTGCCGCCGCTGGAGTATGGCCGCATCGCCGCGCAGTCGGCCAAGCAGGTCATCGTGCAGAAGGTGCGCGAGGCCGAGCGTGACCGGCAGTACCAGGAATTCAAGGACCGCATCGGCGACATCGTCAACGGTGTCGTCAAGCGCGTCGAATATGGCAGCGTGATCCTCGACCTCGGCCGTGGCGAGGCGATCATCCGCCGCGACGAGATGCTGCCGCGCGAGGTGTTCCGCAACGGCGACCGCGTCCGCGCCTACGTGTTCGACGTCCGCCGCGAGACCCGGGGACCGCAGATCTTCCTGTCGCGCACCCATCCGCAATTCATGGCCAAGCTGTTCGCCCAGGAAGTGCCGGAGATCTATGACGGCATCGTCGAGATCAAGGCGGTCGCCCGCGACCCCGGCTCGCGCGCCAAGATCGGCGTCGTGTCGCGCGACTCCTCGGTCGACCCGGTCGGCGCCTGCGTCGGCATGCGCGGTTCGCGCGTGCAGGCCGTGGTGAACGAGCTGCAGGGCGAGAAGATCGACATCATCCCGTGGTCGCCTGATATCGCGACCTTCGTGGTCAACGCGCTGGCCCCGGCCGAAGTCGCCAAGGTCGTCATCGACGAGGACCGCGAGCGCATCGAGGTCGTGGTGCCCGACACCAACAACCAGCTCTCGCTGGCGATCGGCCGCCGCGGCCAGAACGTCCGCCTCGCCTCGCAGCTGACCGGCTGGGACATCGACATCCTGACCGAGCAGGAAGAGTCCGAGCGCCGCCAGGCCGACTTCGAGAACTCGACCCGCGTGTTCATGGAATCGCTGAACGTGGACGAGGTCGTCGGCCAGCTGCTGGCGTCGGAAGGCTTCACCTCGGTCGAGGAGTTGGCGCTGGTTGATCTGAAGGATCTCGCCGGCATCGAAGGCTTCGACGAGGAGACCGCGACCGAGCTGCAGACCCGCGCCCGCGAATTCCTGGAGCAGCAGGAGGCCGAGCTCGAGGCCAAGCGCAAGGAGCTGGGCGTCGAGGACGCGGTGAAGACCGTGCCCGGCGTCACCACCAAGATGCTGGTCAAGTTCGGCGAGAACGACATCAAGACCGTCGACGACCTCGCCGGCTGCGCCACTGACGATCTGGTCGGCTGGACCGAGCGCAAGGATGGCGGCGAGCAGACCAAGTATCCCGGCATTCTCGACGGTCTCGAGGTGTCGCGCGACGACGCCGAAGCCATGGTGATGCAGGCCCGCGTCAAGGCCGGCTGGATCACCGAGGCCGATCTCGCCAAGGGCGAGGCTGCCGAGGATGAAGCTGAAGGACAGCCCGCCTGACCCATGATGGACGCCGCGATGACCCCCGCCAAGATCCCCGCCATGACGCTGCTGGCTTGAGATGAGGAGCCGCACCACCGCATGCTCGCTTTGGCCGACCCCGAGCTCGACAATGGACCGCGGACCGAAAAGTCCGCGACCATGCGCATGTGCGCGGTCAGCCGCGAGGTGCGGCCGATCGGCGAGCTGATCCGCTTCGTGGTCGGCCCGTCGGGCGACGTCGTGCCCGACATCAAGCGCAAGCTGCCCGGACGGGGGTTGTGGATCACAGCCTCGCGGCTGGCGGTTGCGGAAGCGGTGCGGCGTCACCATTTCAGCCGTGGCTTCAAGACCAACGTCCGCGTCCAACCGACGCTCGCCGAGGATCTCGAAGCCCTGCTGGCCCGGAGCGCAATCGAATCCCTGGGAATAGCTGCCAAAGCCGGCCAAGTCGTCTCAGGGTTTTCCAAGGTCGAAGCAGCGCTGTCGCAGCGCCAGTCACGGGCCGCATTGGCCGCCCTGATCCACGCCTCGGACGGCGCAGCCGACGGAATTCGCAAGCTCGATGCCCTGGCGCGGCCGAATGACGGGGATCAAGGTCAAGCCCTGACATTTCCGATCATCTGCTGCCTCACTTCGGCAGAATTGGATTTGGCACTTGGGCGCTCAAATGTGATACATGCTGCCGTGCTCGCAGGCCCGGCGAGCAGGACATTCCTGTCGCGCAGCCAGACACTGGTCCGATACCGGTCGGCCGACGCTGACAAGATTGCCGGAACCGCGGCCTCGAAATCTGCTTCGACTTCGAAGACATAGCGACTGAATACGCGACGATTGCACGAATGGGACGGTGCGGCAGACCCGCACGCAGGTAAACGAGATTAGGACGACTGAATGGCCGATCAAAACACTCCGGGCGACAAGAAACTCGGTGTCCCGAGCAAGACCTTGACGCTCAAGCCGCGCGTCGAGACTGGCACGGTGCGTCAGAGTTTCCCGCACGGCCGGAGCAAGCAGGTGGTGGTCGAGAAGCGCGGCACCAAGCGCCGCGTCGGCGATGGGGCGCCCGATGCGCCGCATGCACCGGAGCCGACCGTCGCCAAGGCGCCCGCGAAGGCGCCGCCACCGCCGCCGCCCCCGAGCAATCGTCCGTCGGGACCGCGCTCGTCCGGTCCTCAGCGCAGCGGGTCCGGCGTCGTGCTGCGCACCCTGACCGAGGATGAGCGTTCGGCCCGCGCCAGCGCGCTCGCCGACGCGCGCGTCCGCGATATCGAGGAACGCCGCCAGGCCGAGGAAGAAGCCCGCCGCCGCGCAGAGCGCGAAGCCGCTGAACGCGCCGAGCGCGAGGCTGCCGAGGCGCGCCGCAAGGCCGAGGAAGAGCGTCACCGCCACGAAGAGGAAGCCAAGCGCAAGGCCGAGCTCGAGGCCAAGAAGCGATTCGGCGAAGGCGAAGCGCCGCGTCCGGCCGCCGCCGCGGTGCTGCAGCCGGCCGCGACCGCCCCGGCCCGCCAGGCCCAGGCACCCGGCCGCCCGGTGGGCGCACCCGGCAGCCGTCCGCCGCAGATCGGTGGTCCGAGCTCACGTCCGCCCGGCACTCAGCCGGCAGGCGCCCGCCCTGCCGGAGCCCGTCCGGCCGGTGGCGGCCCGCTCGGCCGTGCGCCCGGCGTTGCAGCTGGTCCCGACGAGGATGAAGGTCCGCGCCAGATCCGCCGCGGCCCCGGTGGCGCTGCGCGTCCTGCGCCGCCGCCGAAGACCACGCACAAGCCCGGCCCGCAGAAGCAGCGCGGCCGCCTGACTGTCGTCACCGCGCTCACCGCGGACGACGTGCGCGAGCGCTCGATCGCCTCGTTCCGCCGCCGCACCCAGCGCCTGAAGGGCCATGCGGCCAACGAGCAGAAGGAAAAGCTGATCCGCGAGGTCACGATTCCGGAAGCGATCACGATCCAGGAGCTCGCCAACCGCATGTCGGAGCGCGCGGTGGACGTGATCCGTCTGCTGATGCGCCAGGGCGCGATGCACAAGATCACCGACGTGATCGATGCCGACACCGCCCAGCTGATCGCCGAAGAGCTCGGCCACACCGTCAAGCGCGTTGCCGCGTCGGACGTTGAAGAGGGCCTGTTCGACGTCGTCGACGATTCCAGCGACACCGAGCCGCGTTCGCCGGTCGTGACCGTCATGGGCCACGTCGACCACGGCAAGACCTCGCTGCTCGACGCGCTGCGCCACGCCAACGTGGTCTCCGGCGAAGCCGGCGGCATCACCCAGCACATCGGCGCCTATCAGGTGACCGCGCCGGACTCCGGCAAGAAGATCACCTTCATCGACACGCCCGGCCACGCCGCGTTCACCGCGATGCGCGCCCGCGGCGCCAAGGTCACCGACATTGTCGTTCTGGTGGTCGCGGCCGATGACGGCGTCATGCCGCAGACGATCGAGGCCATCAACCACGCCAAGGCGGCGAAGGTGCCGATGATCGTGGCGATCAACAAGATCGACAAACCCGACGCCCGCCCCGAGCGCGTCCGCACCGAGCTGCTCCAGCACGAGGTGCAGGTCGAATCGCTCGGCGGTGAAGTCGTCGACGTCGAAGTGTCCGCCAAGAACAAGACCAATCTCGATCGTCTGCTCGAGATGATCGCGCTGCAGGCCGACATCCTCGACCTGAAGACCAATTCGGATCGTCCGGCCGAGGGCACCGTGATCGAAGCCAAGCTCGATCGCGGCCGTGGTCCGGTCGCCACCGTGCTGGTCCAGCGCGGCACCTTGCGTGTCGGCGACATCATCGTCGCCGGCGCTGAGATGGGCCGCGTCCGCGCACTGATCTCCGACCAGGGCGAGACCCTGCAGGAGGCGGGCCCGTCGGTGCCGGTCGAGGTGCTCGGCTTCAACGGTCCGCCGGAAGCCGGCGATCGTCTCGCCGTGGTCGAGAACGAAGCCCGCGCCCGCCAGGTCACGAGCTACCGTGCTCACCAGAAGCGCGAGAACGCGGCTGCCTCGATCTCCGGCATGCGCGGCTCGCTCGAACAGATGATGTCGCAACTGAAGACCGCGGGCCGCAAGGAATTCCCGCTGGTCATCAAGGCCGACGTGCAGGGCTCGCTGGAAGCCATTCTCGGCTCGCTGGAGAAGCTCGGCACCGACGAGGTCGCCGCCCGCATCCTGCATGCCGGCGTCGGCGGCATCAGCGAGTCCGACGTGACGCTCGCGGAAGGCTTCAACGCCGCGATCATCGGCTTCTCGGTCCGAGCCAACAAGGAAGCCGCTGCGCTCGCCAAGCGCAACGGCATCGAGATCCGCTACTACAACATCATCTACGACCTCGTGGATGACGTGAAGAAGGCGATGAGCGGCCTGCTTGCGCCGACCTTGCGCGAGACCATGCTCGGCAATGCGCAGATCCTGGAGGTGTTCAACATCTCCAAGGTCGGCAAGGTCGCGGGCTGCCGCGTCACCGACGGCACCGTCGAGCGCGGCGCCAATGTTCGCCTGATCCGCGACAACGTCGTGGTTCACGAGGGCAAGCTGTCGACGCTGAAGCGCTTCAAGGACGAAGTGAAGGAAGTCCAGGCCGGCCAGGAATGCGGCATGGCCTTCGAGAGCTACGGCGACATGCGTGTCGGCGACGTCATCGAATGTTATCGCGTGGAGACCATTCAGCGCTCGCTGTAAGTCCGAATCCTACAGAGCGCGCTGCATTCAAGTGAGCAGCGATTCCGTGCATCTGCGGAATCGCTGCGTAGCTTGAACTTAACCAAGCGTCGTCGAACTCAATCAGAATGATCCTCTCGCCCGCGCTCACGCCGGGCGATGATCCGTTGGATATTTGCAAAATGCCTCGCCATCATCAGAGGGGAAGCTCGGCTTCCGGCGGCTCGCAGCGTCAGCTGCGCGTCGCGGAGACCGTGCGCCACGCTGTCGCCGACATTCTCAGCCAGGGTCATGCGCACGATCCGGACCTGGAGGGACACATCATTACGGTGCCCGAAGTCCGCATGTCGCCCGATCTCAAGCTTGCAACGATCTACATCATGCCGCTCGGCGGACGCGACACGGACGTCGTGCTCGCGGCGCTGGAGCGCAACAAGAAGTTCCTGCGCGGCGAAGTCGCGCGGCGCGTTAACCTGAAATTTGCACCTGACGTCCGCTTCCGCGTCGACGAGCGATTCGACGAAGCGGAACGGATCGAGAAATTACTAAGAACACCTGCGGTGCAGAGAGATCTCAACTCGGATTCGGAAGAGAGCTGATGACCATTCCCCCCGAAACCGGCACTGTCGAATCGCTTCCCGCCGATACGATCGCCGTCAATGCGAAAAAAAACCATTCGGCCGACGGACGTCCGCGCGACAACAATGATCCGCGCAACAAGCAGCAGCGCCAAGGAAACCATCAAGGCGGCCAGCCGCGCCGCGACCGTCGCGACGTCCATGGCTGGGTGGTGCTCGACAAGCCGATCGGCATGACCTCGACGCAGGCCGTCGCGGTGGCCAAGCGGCTGTTCCAGGCCAAGCGCGCCGGCCATGCCGGCACGCTCGATCCGCTCGCCTCGGGCGGATTGCCGATCGCGCTGGGCGAGGCCACCAAGACCGTTCCGTTCGTGATGGACGGCCGCAAGCGCTACCGTTTCACCGTCACCTGGGGCGCGGAGCGCGATACCGACGACACCGAAGGCCGCGTCGTCCATACCAGCGAGAACCGGCCGGATGTCGAGGCCATCCGCGCGCTGCTGCCGCAATTTACCGGCCGCATCGAGCAGACCCCGCCGCGCTATTCCGCGATCAAGATCCAGGGCGAGCGCGCCTATGACCTCGCCCGTGACGGCGAGGTCGTCGAGTTGCAGCCGCGCCCGGTCGAAATCCACGAATTGACCCTCGTCGACCAGCCGGACGCCGATCATTCGGTATTCGAGGCCGAATGCGGCAAGGGAACCTATGTCCGGGCGCTGGCCCGCGACATGGGCCGGATCCTCGGCTGCTACGGCCATATCAGCGCGCTCCGGCGGACCCTGGTCGGTCCGTTTACCGAGAACGACATGATTCCGCTGGAACAGCTGGAGGCTTTGTGCAATAGAGCCGCGTCCGGTGAGGGAAGCCTCGCCGACGCACTGCTGCCCGTTGAGACCGCGCTGGACGACATCCCGGCACTGGCCGTCACTCGGGCTGACGCGGCTAGGCTCCACCGGGGCCAAGCCGTCTTGTTGCGCGGACGGGATGCGCCCCAGAGTAGCGGCACAGTCTATGTCACGGTCGCAGGCCGCCTTCTGGCGCTTGCCGAAATTGGCAATGGCGAACTCATCCCCAAGCGCGTGTTCAACCTGACCGGACTGACTGCCAGCTCCGGTCGCAACGAAAGAGACTGACGATGTCGGTGACCGCAGAGCGCAAGGCGGAAATCATCAAGGCGAACGCCACCAAGGCCGGTGATACCGGTTCTCCCGAGGTGCAGGTCGCGATCCTGTCGGAACGCATCAACAACCTGACCAGCCATTTCAAGACCCACGGCAAGGACAACCATTCCCGCCGCGGCCTCCTGAAGCTGGTGTCGACCCGCCGTTCGCTGCTGGACTATCTGAAGAAGAACGACGAGGCGCGCTACAAGGCGCTGCTCGAGAAGCACAACATCCGTCGTTGAGCTTCGACCTCACGTGAGCGCGCGCGAGTTCGCGCGCGTGATGGCATGGTCCTGAGAACGCCGCAGGTCGCGGCGTTCGCTCAAGTCCGGGATCATGCGGTCTGGCCGGAATCCGGAAAGAAGCGATACGCTGACCCGCCGATTCCGCCCAGACTGTACAGTACGCCTCAGCAGCAATCCGGCCGCTGGGCGTGACGGGCAAGGTGCCCGTACGACAAGAAGGATGGACGCCATCCGAAATAAGAAAACCATGGCAGGATCGCAGGGCGCTGATCGCAATCCAGCGCCCTGCAATCTTGCGCATGGTTTTTTTGTTTTGGGGGATCTGCCTTCGCTCAAGCTATGAAAGAAGATACCCATGTTTACCAAGCATTCCGTCGAGATCGACTGGGGTGGACGTCCCCTCAAGCTGGAAACCGGCAAGATCGCGCGCCAGGCTGACGGCGCCGTCGTCGCCACCTATGGCGAGACCGTCGTGCTCGCCACCGTCGTCGCCGCCAAGGCGCCGCGCGAGGGCGTCGACTTCCTGCCCTTGACCGTCGACTATCAGGAAAAGACCTACGCTGCAGGCCGCATCCCCGGCGGCTATTTCAAGCGCGAGGGCCGTCCGACCGAGAAGGAGACGCTGGTCTCCCGCCTGATCGACCGCCCCATCCGCCCGCTGTTCGTCGACTCCTGGCGCAACGAGACCCAGGTGATCGTGACCGTGCTGTCGCACGACATGGAGAACGATCCGGACATCGTCGCGCTGGTCGGCGCGTCGGCTGCGCTGACCCTCTCGGGCGTGCCGTTCAAGGGCCCGATCGGAGCGGCCCGCGTCGGCTTCGCCAATGACGAATACATCCTCAATCCGACCCTCGACGAGATGGCCGACACCCAGCTCGACCTGGTCGTCGCCGGCACCTCGGATGCCGTGCTGATGGTGGAATCGGAGGCCAAGGAGCTCAACGAGGACATCATGCTCGGCGCGGTGATGTTCGGTCACCGTCACTTCCAGCCGGTCATCAACGCGATCATCGAGCTCGCCGAGAAGGCCGCCAAGGATCCGCGCGACGTCGCGATCATCGACAACAGCGCGATCGAGAAGGAGATGCTCGGCATCGCCGAGCAGGACCTGCGCACCGCCTACGCGATTCCGATCAAGCAGCAGCGCTATGCTGCGGTCGGCGCCGTCAAGGAAAAGGTGATGGCGCACTTCTTCCCCGAGGGGCAGGAGCCGAAATACGACAAGCTCCGTGTGGCCGCCGTGTTCAAGGAGCTCGAGGCCAAGATCGTTCGCTGGAACATCCTGGACACCGGCAAGCGCATCGACGGCCGCGATGCGAAGACCGTCCGCAACATCGTCTGCGAAGTCGGCGTGCTGCCGCGCGCTCACGGTTCGGCGCTGTTCACCCGCGGCGAGACCCAGGCGCTGGTCGTGACCACGCTCGGCACCGGCGAGGACGAGCAGTACATCGACGCGCTGTCGGGGACGTACAAAGAGACGTTCCTGCTGCACTACAACTTCCCTCCCTACTCCGTCGGTGAGACCGGCCGCCTCGGCGGCACCAAGCGCCGCGAGATCGGCCATGGCAAGCTGGCCTGGCGCGCGATCCACCCGGTGCTGCCGCCGCATCACGAATTCCCCTACACGACGCGCGTCGTGTCGGAGGTGACGGAGTCGAACGGCTCGTCGTCGATGGCGACCGTCTGCGGCTCGTCGCTGGCGCTGATGGATGCCGGCGTGCCGCTGAAGCGGCCGACCGCGGGCATCGCGATGGGCCTGATCCTGGAAGGCAGTCGCTTTGCCGTGCTGTCCGACATCCTCGGCGACGAGGACCATCTCGGCGACATGGACTTCAAGGTCGCGGGCACCGAGAGCGGCATCACCTCGCTGCAGATGGACATCAAGATCGAGGGCATCACCGAGGAGATCATGCGCGTGGCCCTCGGCCAAGCGCGTGAGGGCCGCATCCACATCCTGGGTGAGATGTCCAAGGCGCTGACCAACGCGCGCGCCGAGCTCGGCGAATACGCGCCGCGCATCGAGACCTTCAAGATCCCGACCGACAAGATCCGCGAAGTGATCGGCACCGGCGGCAAGGTGATCCGCGAGATCGTCGAGAAGACCGGCGCCAAGGTCAACATCGAGGACGACGGCACCGTGAAGGTCGCCTCCAGCGACGGCGAGGCCATGAAGGCCGCCATCAAGTGGATCAAGTCGATCGCCTCCGATCCGGAGGTCGGCCAGGTCTATGACGGCACCGTCGTCAAGGTGATGGAGTTCGGCGCCTTCGTGAACTTCTTCGGCACCCGCGACGGCCTCGTGCACATCTCGCAGCTCGCCGACAAGCGCGTGCAGAAGACCACCGACGTCGTCAAGGAAGGCGACAAGGTCAAGGTCAAGCTGCTCGGCTTCGACGACCGCGGCAAGACCCGGCTGTCGATGAAGGCCGTCGACCAGACCACCGGCGAGGACCTCGAGGCCAAGCAGAAGGACGCGCCCGCCGAGGCGCGCGAAGCCGCCGGCGAGTAAGCTCGCAGCCCATCAGGAGATACGAAGGGCGGCTTTCGGGCCGCCCTTTTTTGTTGATCGCCGGTCCCTCCGCGCCGTTGCGAGCGAAGCGAAGCAATCCAGGGGCCGCGCCCGGGACTCTGGATTGCTTCGCTTCGCTCGCAATGACCGAGGAGAGAGCTTACGTTCGCAGATCATTGGTGCTGGAGGCTCGTATTCGATGTCAGAGACGATCATCCGCTCCGCAACGCCCGACGAATACGACGCCGTCGCAAAGCTCTGGATGGAGAGCTGGTGCTCGACCGGGCTGGATGTCCCCGGCGAAAAGCTGCTGAACTATCTCACCGAGCGCGTACCGCGCGAGGTCGCCGGCGGCTGGAGTCTCTATGTGGCTGATGACGGCGGCGCGCTTGCGGCGATGCTCGCAATCAACGTGCCCAGGCTCTATCTCGACCAGCTGATGATCGCGCCTGCCTATCAGGGCCGCTCGCTCGGGCGCCGCCTGCTCGGCTTCACCCGCGAGCTTCTGCCCGACGAGGTCTGGCTGCGTTGCGCTGAGGGCAATGAGAAGGCGTGGCGCTGGTATGAGCGCGAAGGCTTCGTGCTGGAGAAGGCGGAAGCCGATCCCGCCCATGGCCGGATGATGAGATATTATCGCTGGAAGCGCGGCATCTTCAGGTCGAATGATCCCACCGCGCCTCGGTCTCCGGAGACGACCTCGCCCTCACAGCCTGACGCGGATGACGGCATGACCTGACTGCCGGACCAGGCCGGACGGCGTCGTGTCGAGGCCATAGCGAATGCTGAGATCGAGCCGGTCGCTTGCGGTCGTGATCAGACCAAGACCGGCCGAATAGGTCCACGCCGACAGGCCGAGGCCCTGGGTGACGAAGCCGTCGCCGCCACCGGAGAAGGCTGCTCCGAGCTGCAGTCTCTGATTCAGTGCGTTGTAGCCGGCGCCGAGATCGGCGGTCATACGGACCTGCCTCTCCAGCTGGTAGACCGCTTTCAAGCCGGCCGTCGTCGTCAGCTCCTGGTAGCTCTGCGGGTCGACGTTGAGACTGAAGCCGCCGGCGCCGCTCTCATGATAGGCATTGCTGCGCACGGTGCCGTAGTCGATGCGCAGCGAAGGAATCAGCGCGAAATCATCGGTGAGCGGAAGCCGCGTCTTGATGCCGACGCCGGTGTGACCCGAAAAGGACCGATAGCTTCCGCCCCCGGACGCAGCCATGAAGGTCAGCGACCGGCTTTCGCCATTGTCGCTCCATCCGCCGTCGAGCTGATAGTCCAGCATCACGTCGCGGCTGACCGCGTAGGCCCCATAGAGTCCGAGCTGATAGGATGACAGGCCGAGACGGCTCGGTACGGCGGCGTCGTTCCCTGTGACGGTTTGCCGTGAATAACCAAAGACGCCGCCGACCACTGATCGCGGCGAGAGCGCAGCGTCGGCGCCGAATGCCAGACCGCCGCCGGAGGCGTCATAGCCCGGAACGCCATCGCGGCCGGCCTGCCGCGTGACGCTTCCGAGCGGCTGCATCCAGACATTGCGGCCGGCGGCGCCGCTGACGTCATCGAGCCGGTTGGTCATCGTCTGACGGAAGTCGCGCTGCGTCACATAGGTCGCCTGCGACGCCGCGCCGGTCAGCACCGGCAGCGTCTGCTTGACCGCATTGCTCAGCGACGGACCGCTGAGATTGTCGAGCGCGACGAACCCGGTCGCCATCGATCCGGTCCAGCCTGCCGAGGTCATCGACAGCCGATACAACGCATCGGCCGCCGCGAGGCCGACCCGGCCGCCGGCCGACCGCAGCGTATCGCCATAGGGTTGGACCAGCGACATGGCGGCCAGATCTCCGGTCATGTTGCCGGTGAGATCATAGGTCGATGTGATCATCTGCGCGCCCGACGCATTGCCGCTCGCCGTGCCGTAAAGGCTGGTGAGATTGCCGCGCGACAGGGTGTTGAACAGCACGCGGCCCTCCGGGGTGACCGAGCCGAGCAGCGTGAAGCCGCCGGACGCACTGCCGGCCGGCGCGACACCCGCCCCCCAGAAATAACCGTTCTGATAGTTCGTGATGACGAAGCGGCCCGGCGCCTGCGTGCCGAACAGGGCGGGGCTCACGATCCGCCACGGCGTGCCTGCCGTCCACGTCCATTGCGGCACCGAATTGGCCGGCACCGGCGCCGATGGCGGCGGCGTGAAGGTGGCGGGATCATAGGGCAGCATGTAGGCCCAATGCGTCACCAGCAACGTGTCGCCGGTGATCATCTGCATCTCCATGCTGGTCACGCCGTTGAGCGTGCGCATCGTGCCGAGCCCGACCGTAACAGTGCCGCCGCCCGCGGGCGTGAACAGCATCGTGATCTGACCGCCGGGCGTGACGAAGCCCTGAATGGTCGACGTGTCCGTCAGCAGCGCCGGGCCGATTCTCAGCTGCGCGACGCTGGTGCCGGTGAAAGCGCCGTTGGTCGCCGTGCCCAAGGTCCACAGCGTCTGGTCGCCGATCGGGATCGGGTTGGTGAAGCCGGTCTTCGGCGACATGTAGGCCAGCAGCTGGGCGGTCGGCACATACCAGTTCGTGTTGGAGATCGTGGAATCCCACACCGTCGACTGCGCGCGCGCCGGTGCGGCGCCGGTGAACCACACGGCACCCGCCGCGCACAGCGCGACGATACAAGTCCTGGAACGCAGCATCATCGCCCCCACGATGTCCATGTGCTGCCGGCGCGACCGTTGCCTGCTGGCGCGAGACAATGCGCCCGCACGGTCGCCCTCGAGTCACGAATTATCCGTGGGGGAACGGTCGTCTTCAACTGGGAAAAAATGGGCGCATCACAATCCGCCACCGCAAACATCCGGCGACGGCGGGGCTCGCCGATTCCTAAGCGGAAGCTAGTCCGCCTTGAGATCCTCGGGGCGCGGCATCGAGATGACGTTGTAGCCGGAGTCCACGTAATGGATTTCGCCGGTCACGCCGCCTGACAGCTCCGACAGCAGGTACACCGCCGAGCCGCCAAGCTCCTCCAAGGTCACGCCGCGGCCGAGCGGCGAGTGCTTCTGCTGGAACGCGAACATGAAGCGGGCATCGCCGATGCCGGAGCCGGCGAGCGTACGCACCGGGCCTGCCGAGATCGCGTTGACGCGGATGCTGCGGCGGCCGTAGTCGGCGGCGAGATAGCGCACCGAGGCTTCGAGCGCGGCCTTCGCCACGCCCATCACGTTGTAATTCGGCATCACGCGGTTGGAGCCGTCGAAGGTCAAGGTGATCATGCTGCCGCCGCTCTCCGGCATCAGCTCGGCGGCACGCTTGGCAATCTCAGTGAAGGAGAAGCAGGAGATCAGCATGGTGCGCGAGAAGTTCTCGCGCGAGGTGTCGGCGTAGCGGCCCTTGAGCTCGTTCTTGTCGGAGAAGGCGACGGCGTGGACGATGAAGTCGAGGCCGCCCCAGGCTTCGCGCAGGCTCGTGAACACGCCGTCGACGCTGGCAATGTCCTCGACGTCGCAGGGCAGCACGTGCTTGACGCCGAGCTCATCGGCGAGCGGCCGCACGCGCTTGCCGAGCGCGTCGCCCTGATAGGTGAAGGCCATCTCGGCGCCGTGCGCAGCCAGCGTCTTGGCGATGCCCCAGGCGATCGAATGGTCGTTGGCGATGCCCATGACCAGACCGCGCTTGCCTGCCATCAGACCCTGCATGCTCACTCTCCTTCGTCATGCCGGGACCGACCCAGCCAGGATGATCGTCGGGCTCCAAAGACGCCGATAGCCGGACAGCGGTGCGAAATGCGTCGCGCTGTTGTCCGGCCCGCCGGGGAACCCGTGCTGTTCGAAACCTTAGGCGTCGAGGTGCTTGAAGACCAGCGTCGCGTTGGTGCCGCCGAAGCCGAACGAATTCGACAACACGGTGCCGAGCTTGGCATTGTCGATGCGCTTGCGCACGATCGGCATGTCGGCAAACACCGGATCGAGCTCGGTGATGTTGGCGCTCTCGCAGATGAAACCGTTCTTCATCATCAGCAGCGAGTAGATCGCCTCCTGGACGCCGGTGGCACCGAGCGAATGACCGGTCAGCGCTTTCGTCGCTGCGATCGGCGGGCACTTCTCGCCGACGCCGAACACCTTGCGGATCGCCTCCATCTCCGGCGGATCGCCGGCCGGCGTCGAGGTCGCATGCGGATTGATGTAGTCGATCTTCGTCTTCACCGTCGACAGCGCCATCTGCATGCAGCGCTCGGCGCCCTCGCCCGACGGCGCCACCATGTCGTAGCCGTCCGAGGTCGCGCCATAGCCGACGATCTCGCCGTAGATCTTGGCGCCGCGCGCCTTGGCGCGCTCGAGCTCTTCCAGCACGAGGACGCCGGCGCCGCCGGCGATCACGAAGCCGTCGCGGCTCACATCATAGGGACGCGAGGCGGTCGCGGGCGTGGCGTTGTGCTTGGACGACATCGCGCCCATCGCGTCGAACAGCACCGACAGCGACCAGTCGAGCTCCTCGCAGCCGCCGGCGAACATCACGTCCTGCTTGCCGTACTGAATCATCTCGTAGGCATTGCCGATGCAATGGTTCGACGTCGCGCAGGCTGAGGAGATCGAGTAGTTGACGCCCTTGATCTTGAACCAGGTCGCGAGCGTCGCGGACGCGGTCGAGGACATCGCCTTCGGCACTGCGAACGGTCCGACCCGCTTCGGGCCCTTGGTGCGGGTGATGTCCGCGGCCTCGACGAGCGTGCGCGTCGACGGTCCGCCCGAGCCCATGATGATGCCGGTGCGGACGTTGGAGACATCGGTCTGCTCCAGGCCGGAGTCGAGGATCGCCTGCTCCATCGCGACGTGATTCCACGCCGCGCCCTCGCCGAGGAAGCGCATCGCGCGGCGGTCGACCACCTCGGCGGGATTCAGCGTCGGCGCACCTTGCACCTGCGAACGGAAACCAAGCTCGGCATATTTCTCAGCACGGGAGATGCCGGACTTCGCCTCGTACAGGCTCGCAAGCACCTCCTGGGTGTTGTTGCCGATCGACGAGACGATGCCCATGCCCGTGATGACGACCCGCCTCATGATGTCCGCCTCGCCTTGCTCGTGTGTCTTGTTGCAGTCATGCCTGCTGCACAGTCTGTGGTCGCAGCCCGTCGGTTCAAGACGGCGCGGCGTCCTGCTTGAACAGCCCGACCTTCAGATCCTTGGCGCGATAGATAATGTCGCCGTCCATCGAAAGCCACCCGTCGGCAATACCGAGCACGAGCTTCGAGCGCATCACGCGCTTGATGTCGACGTTGTACACAACCTTGCTGGCGGTCGGCAGAACCTGGCCGGAGAATTTGAGGTCGCCGAGGCCGAGCGCGCGGCCGCGTCCCGCACCACCGGTCCAGCCGAGGAAGAAGCCGACCATCTGCCACATCGCGTCCAAGCCGAGGCAGCCGGGCATGACGGGATCGTTCTTGAAATGGCAGCCGAAGAACCAGAGGTCCGGCTTGACGTCGAGCTCGGCGCGCACGACGCCCTTGCCGAACTCGCCGCCGGTCTCGGAGATCTCGACGATGCGATCGAACATCAGCATCGGCGGCAGCGGCAGCTGCGCATTGCCGGGACCGAACAGCTCCCCCCGGCCGCAAGCCAGCAGGTCCTCGTATTCATAACTGCCGCGTCGATCCAGCATGCCTGATGAGCCCTTCTCAACGTCCCCAGAGGAAAATTTGGCGCGCGACATGCCCCTTCGCGCGTCGACCCGTTGATGCGCCGTTTCGCCGTCCGGCCATACCGTCGACTGGCCAGCGCCCCAAACCAGGCAGTTGAAACGGCACAGACAGCCATCGCGGCCAGCCGCGCCCGCCATGGCAGGTCAAATCGGGTCCGCGCGCTCTCTAACATAGGGGATTGCGGCGTCAATGCGCGTATCCAGCTAAATCGACGCGGGGCCACGCGGCGCAACTGCGCCGGGCAGCTGCTGCAGTTTAGGGTCGTTCTAGATAGGGTAGTTGCGATAAGCTTGCATCTGAGCAGGTTTCTTCCTATATCCAAACTGGTCGATGTGAATTTTTCGGTGCATGACGTGGACGCCAGCAACAACGCTTCGATGAGTGGTCACGATCGGGCCGGTCCGGATGGGCTGGGGACGGGTCGGCAGCCTGCGCTCAATGGCTGCCCGTGGCACGACGTCAACGAAATGCTGCAGACGGCGGGCTTGCGTCCGACGCGCCAGCGCATGGCGCTGGGCTGGCTGCTGTTCGGCAAGGGCGCGCGCCATCTGACGGCGGAAATGCTGTACGAGGAAGCGACGCTGGCCAAGGTTCCGGTGTCGCTCGCCACGGTCTACAATACGCTGAACCAGCTCACCGATGCCGGCCTGCTGCGCCAGGTCAGCGTCGACGGCACTAAGACCTATTTCGACACCAACGTCACCGCGCACCACCACTTCTATCTCGAGAACAATCACGAGCTGGTGGACATTCCCGACCAGCATCTGGCGCTGTCGAAGCTGCCGGAGGCGCCGGAGGGCTACGAGATCGCCCGGATCGACATGGTGGTCCGGCTGCGCAAGAAGCGCTGAACGTTACCGCAGCCTCTGAATGAACCAATGCCCGCGTCAGCCGCGGGCATTTTTGTGTCGGGAGCACGTCGGAACGACGACCGGCGGCGCCGATCGTCGATCACGTCAGTTCACCTGCTCGTCGGCATAGACGCCCCACAGCCGCTGCTGCTGGATCCAGCCCTCGAATCCGTTGCCGAGCACGCGGCACCAGCCATTGCCGCACTTCTTCACCTGCGCGACGACGCCGGCCTGCAGCCGCGCCGTGACCGCGCTGGTCGCATCGGCGCTGTCATAGATCGGCGCAAGATCGTCCTTGTTCTTCATCGTGACGACCGCGGTGCGGCGTCCGGACAGCAGCGAGTGATAGACCCAGCCTTCGGACCCCTCGGAATCGCGCACACGGCGCCAGTTCTCATATTCGGCGGTGATCTCCACCGGCAGGCCCGAGCGCGTATAGACCCAGGCCACGTCGTTGTCCTTGGTCGGACCGGCGCGGACGTTCACATGATCCGATTTCAGGCTGACATAGCGCGGCACCGGCAGGCCGCTGGCGGGAAGAACCGAATCCTTTGCCAGAGCTGCCCCATCGAGCAGACAGGCCAGGAGAACTGCAACCGCCCCAAAACGCCCCAACGCAACTGAACTCAACTCACTCTCCCTCGTCAGGGAACGCCGCCTTCGCCGCGCGCCCCCTTCGCCCGATCCCCATCGAACCGCCGGGCTGCCCCCCTTCGTGCACAGAGAGGGCTTGCCGCAGCGCAGGTCCTGGCCCCGCCGTTGGCTTCTTGTCTTGGCCCGGCCTTCTGCTAGACAGGACCGAACACAAGCGGCCAGGAAGCGCCTGAGAATCGCTCGCGAAGCCCTGTCAGGGACGGATCGGCCCACCTGCGAGATCCGACGACCAGTCCAGGGAAACGCTGCTCTCAGACGACGACGGTAGTTTCGGCGAACCCGGTTAATGAGGTCTGAAGGATCTCATGAGAGCAGCACATGTCAGGTAGGAAAAAGCCCCTCGTCGTGGTGACACGCAAGCTGCCGGACTCGGTCGAGACGCGCATGCGCGAGCTGTTCGACGCGCGGCTCAATCTCGATGACGAGCCGATGAGCCAGGAGCAGCTCGCCGACGCCGTGCGCACCGCCGAGGTGCTGGTTCCGACCGTCACTGATCACATCTCGGCCGACATTCTCAATCAGCCCGACTGCAAGCTGCGCATGATCGCGAACTTCGGCAATGGCGTCGACAATATCGACGTCGCCGCCGCTGTCGCGCGCGGCATCACCGTCACCAACACGCCGAAGGTCCTGACCGAGGACACCGCCGACATGACCATGGCGCTGATCCTCGCCGTGCCGCGGCGGCTGATCGAGGGCGCCTCCGTTCTCACCGAGGGCAAGAACTGGGCGGGCTGGTCGCCGACCTGGATGCTCGGCCATCGCATCGGCGGCAAGCGCCTGGGCATCATCGGCATGGGCCGCATCGGCCAGGCGGTGGCGCGGCGCGCCCGCGCCTTCGGCCTGCAGATCCACTATCACAACCGCCGCCCGGTCGCCCCCGTGATCGCCGACGAACTCGGCGCCACTTATTGGGAAAGCCTCGACCAGATGCTGGCGCGGATGGACATCATCTCGGTGAATTGTCCGCACACGCCGGCGACGTTCCATTTGCTGTCGGCGCGCCGGCTGAAGCTGATCCGCAAGGACGCCTACATCGTCAACACCGCGCGCGGCGAGGTGATCGACGAGGAGACGTTGACGCGGCTGGTCGAAGCCGGCGACATCGCCGGCGCCGGCCTCGACGTGTTCGAGCACGAGCCCGCGGTCAATCCACGCCTGGTGCGCCTTGCCAAGGCCGGCAAGGTAACGCTGCTGCCGCACATGGGCTCGGCGACCATCGAGGGCCGCGTCGAGATGGGCGAGAAGGTCATCATCAACATCAAGACCTTCCTCGACAACCACCGCCCGCCGGACCGCGTGCTGCCGAGCATGCTGTAGGCCGATCGGCCAGCCACATCACCGGTGTCGTCCCTGCGAACGCAGGGACCCATACCGCGTGATCTCTGAAACAGGCACGCGGCACGTTCCGCGCGCCTCATCGACTTCACGGAGTATGGGTCCCGGATCGGCGCCCGCCGACGCGTTGCGTCGCCGGGCTTGTCCGGGACGACAAGTTGAATGTGTGGCGTCAGTCTTGCCCCATCACTTCCGATGCGCGCTCAGATCCGTAATCACCGGTCCATCGCCATTCAGCGGGTTCGCCGGATCGCGGCCATAGCGCAGCGTCTCGAAACGCATCGTGCGGGCGTCCAGCATCAACAGCCGCCCGACCAGGCCCTCGCCGAAGCCGACGATCTCGCGGATGGCTTCCAGCGCCATCATCGAGCCGAGCATGCCCGCCAGCGCCCCCATGACGCCGGCTTCGGCGCAGGCCGGCACCGTGCCGGGCGGCGGCGGCTCCGGGAACAGACAGCGATAGGTCGGGTTGAATTCGCCCTTGTCGTTGGTCTCATGCGCGCGGATCGTCGTTAGCGACGCATCGAAGGTGCCGAGCGCGCCTGTGATCAGCGGCGTCCCGGCGAGGAAGCAGGCATCGGAGGCGAGATAGCGGGTGTCGAAATTGTCGGAGCCGTCGAGCACCAGATCGTAGCTGCCGATCAGATCGAGCGCGTTGTCGGCATTGAGCCACGTCCGATGCGAAAGGACGCTGACATGCGGATTGAGCGCGTTGATGCGCTCTGCCGCACTGTCGACCTTGGGACGACCGATATCCGGCGTCGCATGGATGACCTGCCGCTGCAGATTCGAAAGCGACACCACGTCGTCATCGACGACGCCGATGGTGCCGACGCCGGCGGCGGCGAGATACATCAGCGCCGGTGCCCCGAGTCCCCCCGCGCCGATCACCAGCACCGAGGCGCTCTTCAACGCCGCCTGTCCTGGACCGCCGACATCACGCAGCACGATGTGACGCGCGTAGCGCTCCACTTCCTCGTCGCTCAGCATCGTTACCAACGTCCTTCCGCTACCAATTCGCTGTGGGTCGACGATGGAGACCGGACATCTCCCTACTGAACCCTCGCCGGATTGTGACCGACCAAGCAGATGTGCTTATTTATGTCAGCGGCAAGAGCAGCGGGATTTGTCATGAGACGGCTGGCCACGGCAACCTTCATCTGCGCGATCGCCGCGTGCGCCCCGGCCGAGGCGCAGACGCCGCCGACGCAGGGCGTGTTGCCGGGTGCCAAGCCCAAGCCGGTCGCCACCCAGGCCGTGCGCCCTGCCGTGCAGGCGCCGGCCGACACGGCCAACGGGATGAGCCAGGCCGAACGGCTGTCGCTGCAATCCGATCTCGCCTGGGTCGGCCAGTACAATGGCGCCATTACCGGCGACGTCAGCGAGCGCATGGTCAATGCGATCAAGGAGTACCAGAAGCTCAAGGGCGGCAAGCCGACCGGCGTGCTCAACCCGCAGGAGCGCGCTGGGCTCGCCGACACCGCCCGCCGCAAGCAGGAGGGCGTCGGCTGGAAGCTCGTGACCGAACCCACCAGCGGCGCGCGCCTGGGCATTCCGACCAAGCTGGTGCCGCAGCAGGCCACCGACGCCAACGGCTCGAAATGGACCTCGCCGACCGGCACCGTGCAGGTGGTGCTGTCGCGGCGCAAGGAGGCCAACCCGACCACCGCGGCGCTGGCCGACCGTGAGAAGAAGGAGCCGGGCCGGACCGTCGACTACACCGTGGTGAAGCCCGACTTCTTCGTGCTGTCAGGCCTGCAGAACCTGAAGAAGTTCTATATCCGCGGTACCTTCAAGGGCGATGAGGTCCGCATCCTGACCATCCTCTACGACCAGGCCACGGAGAACACCGTCGAGCCGGTGGTGATCGCGATGTCCAGCGCCTTCACCGCATTCCCGGCAGCGTCCCTGGCCGCCCAACCGGCACCGCGTCGGAGCGTTGATTACGGCACCGGTATCGTCGTCAGTCAGGACGGCGCCGTGATCGCCGACCGCGAGGTGACCGATGCCTGCGTGGCCATCACCATTCCCGGCTTTGGCCATGCCGAGCGTATCGCCGAGGACAAGGATCACGGGTTGGCGCTGCTGCGCATCTACGGCGCGCGCGGCCTGAAGCCGCTGGCGTTGTCGGGCGGCAATGCGAAATCATCCGTCGACATCGTCGGCATCGCCGACCCGCAGAGCCAGGGCGGCGGCGCGGCCGTCAGCACCGTCAAGGCGCAGCTCGCCGGCAACGGCCCAGGCGACGTGTCGCTCGCGCCGGCGCCCGGACTCGGTTTCTCCGGCGCAGCCACACTTGATGGTGACGGCAGGTTCGTCGGCATCACGCTGCTCAAGCCCGGCGTGCTCGCCGGTACGGCCTTCGTGCCGTCGTCCCAGGTCGTCATGGTCAGTGCCGAAAACACACGCGCGTTCCTGGCGGCGAACGGCGTCAAGCCCGACGGCAGCTCGCTCGACGTCAAGGCGGCCACCCTGCGCGTGATCTGCGTGCGCAAATAGCGCCGGAGCGCGACCTCGATTGTCCGAGCACGAGCACGACGTCCTGCGCCGGGCCATGGCGCGAAACGAGAGGATCGTTGCGGCCGACCTGTCGGCGTTCAGCTTTGACGACGAGACTCCGGACTGCGCGCAATTCGAGGACTGCACGGCTGTGGCCACCCGCTTCGTCGGCGCGGAATTGCCGGCCTCGCAATGGGCGCGGAGCCGCTTCCAGCTGTGCGAATTCGCCAACGTCAATCTGGCGGGCGCCCGGTTCGACAATTGCCATTTCTTCGACGCGGACGGCGCGAAGGGCTGCGTTTTCCGGTTCTGCGACCTGCGCGGCGCGGTGTTCCGCAATTGCGACCTCATGCTGGCGACATTCAACGCCTGCGAATTGTGGGACGTGACGTTCTCCGATTGCCGGCTGTCCGGCGCGGCGTTCGAGAAGCCAGCCTTTGCATTCCGCTCGCCGCGCCCACCGAAGTCGAAGAAGGCCGTTCGGCAGGCAGGCAGCTTCGAGCGCTGCCGGCTGGACAACGCGGTCATGCGCGAGAGCGATCTGTCGTCGCTGCGACTGCTCGATTGCGATCTGTCAGGCGCCGAGCTGCAGAGCACGTCGCTGGTCAACGCCTCGCTCCGCGGCAGCAATCTCAGCAACGCGGCCCTGCGCCTTGCCGATCTCTCCGGCGCGGATCTGCGCGGCGCCGATCTCTCCGGCTTCGACCTGCAGGACATCCAGAGCTATTCGGGCCTGCAGATCTCCGCGAGCCAGCAGCACCATCTGCTGCGCAGCATCGGCGTCGACGTGTTTGCCGACGACGACTGACGCTGCCGCGCACTGCAGCGCGGCAGGTGTTTACGCAAAATTAAGCATGTCCTTTTAGAAAAAATTAAGGGCCCGACGGCGGCCGGCGAGGATCTCTGTGCAGCATCGCGACTGCGCGTGACGATGCTCGACGATGCCGAACGCTCGTTCGCGCCTCGCTTCCTAGCACCTTGCTATCAACTCGGAACGGCTCCCGCCGTAGTCAAACGGTCTGTGCAAGCACGGCCCGCGCATGAGATAGTTCGAACAGTTTTGTCGGCGTGCTGATTCGGACCACCGCGATTCCACTCCATGAGTAGGATCGGGCCGGGACTGTCCTGAGCGAGAATAGCTCCGTATCGCGACCGCGATGCACCTCAGCTTTGGCGTTCTCATTAGTTCCGTCAACATCCGAAGGACTGTCTCCCGATGTACACGATCGTTTTGGCCACGCAGAAGGGCGGCAGCGGCAAGAGCACGCTCGCGATTGGTCTCGCCGTGGCGGCCCAGCAGGCCGGCCACAAGGTGCGCGTGATCGAAACCGACCGCCAGGGCACGCTGACGAAATGGCAGGCGCGCCGCGCCACCGGCGAGCCGATCGTCGAGGCCGTCTACGACGCCAAGATGATCGAGCCGCGCCTCGAAGCGCTCCAGCGCGACGGCGTCACCGTCTGCGTGATCGACACCGGAGCCGGCATCACGGCATCGACGACGGCTGCGATCCGCTACTGCGATCTCTGCCTCATCCCGGCGCGGCCGAGCGTCGCCGACATCGAGGCCACCGCGCCGACGCTGAGTGTTGTCCGAGCCTGGCGCAAGCCGTTCGCCTTCGTGCTCAACCAGGCCCCCATCCGCGGCGGCCACCGCATCACCGACGCGACCACGGCGCTCGATGCCGATGCGCCGCGCGACATCGCCGAGGTGCTGGCGCAGCCCTTCATCATGATGCGCAACGACCACCAGGACGCGCTCGCCGCCGGCCTCGGCGTCACCGAGTTCGATGGCGACGGCAAGTCGGCGCAGGAGATCAAGAGCCTGTGGCGCTGGACCGCGGGCAAGCTTGCCGGCGACCACGTCATGCACGAGGCCGGCGAGCTGAAGGAAGCCAGCGAGCACGCCGAGGTCGAATTCCCGATCATGCTGACGCCGCAGCCCGAGGACGCGAAGCTGCCGGTGACGCGCGCCTACCCGACCTGGGCCGACAACGGCATCAACTGGAAGGCGGGGTTGTAGTCGCCAACTTTGATCGAAGCCCTCACCGCACCGGCGGTGCACTCCCTCGCCCCGCTCTTGCGGGGAGAGGGTCGGGGTGAGGGGCCTAGCAAAGCTTCGCTTCGCCCTGGCGGGGCGAGGTGCACTGAGCAAGCGGCGCGATGCTCGGACGCAACGACGGAGCGCTCCCTCAACTCGCTCTTCTCCGTCGGCGAGGAAAGTCAAGAACCGCCCTACCTCCCTCCACCCTGCCGCATCTCCAGCATCTTGATACGCGCATCCGCGCGACGCAGCCGGCGGCACAGCTCGCGATTGATGTTCTGCATCACGATCACATAGGCGCGGATGTCCGCCTTGTAGAACGCATAGAGCTGTTGCGCCGTGAGCTCGTACAGCACGGTCGGAATCTCCGCGACGACGGTCGCCGACCTGTTCTGCATTTCCAGCAGGGTCATCTCGCCGAAGAAATCGCCGGGTTGAAGGCTCGACATGTGGATGGCGCCGCCACTGTCCAGGCGCTCGCTGACCTCCAGCGTGCCGCTGTGCACGATGAAAAGCGAGCGGCCCGCCTCGCCCTCGGCGACGATGACCGCGCCGCTGTCGAACCGGCGCTCCATCAGCATCGAGATCAGCAGGTCGAGGCTCGCATCCGGCAGGCCGCCGAAGAACGGCGTGGCGAGCAAGAATGCTTTCAGGTCCGGCGAGCTGACAGCCATGGCCCAGTATACGCCCGCGCCTTGCCGTCACAAGCAGGCCGGGCCGGCCGTTCCATCACCTCTGGCACTTCGGGCACCAGAACGTCGACCGTCCGTTCTGCACGAACCGCTTCACCACGCCCTCGCAGCCATCCGTCCGGCACGGCTCGCCTTCGCGGTCATAGACCTGGAACGAGTGCTGGAAATAACCGAGCTCGCCCGTGGTCTGGCGGTGGTCGCGCAGCGACGAGCCGCCGGCGCGGATCGCTTCGTTGAGTACGGTGTGGATCGCCTCGACCAGCCGCTTCGCGTGATCGGTCGGCTCACCCCCGGCAACGCCCTTGCGTTGTCCGGCCTTGGTCGCGAGCGTCGCGGCCAACCGCCGCGGCGACAAATGCGAGCGGAACAACGCTTCGCAGACATAAATATTGCCCAGCCCTGCGACGACGCGCTGATCGAGCAGCGCCGCCTTCAGGCTGGTCTTCTTGCCCGCGCAGGCGCGCGCCAGCATCGCCGCGTCGAATTCGTTGCCGAGCGGCTCCGGCCCGAGATCCTTCAGATGCGGCTCGGTCTCGATCTCGCCGCGGCCGATGATCTTCATGAAGCCGAAGCGACGCGGATCGTTGAAGACGATGTCCGCACCCGAGGACATGTGAAACACGACATGGTCGTGCACGCTGTCCTTGCCGCGGGGATAATGAAACTCGCCCGGTGTCTGCTGGTCATCCTGCTTGATCACCCGGAACGAGCCGGACATGCCGAGATGCATCAGCAGCACGTCGCCGGAGCCGAGGTCGGCCAGCAGATATTTGGCGCGCCGGCCGAGCCCCGTGACGGTCTGGCCTTGCAACCGCTTCACAAAATCGGGCTGGAACGGAAACCGCAAGTCGCCGCGCCGAGCCTCGGCGGTGACGATCTTGGCCCCTTCCATGACCGGCTGCAGCCCGCGCCGGACGGTCTCGACTTCGGGCAGCTCAGGCATGTCCGTTCATTTCACCTTTTGCCTCGACGACCATTCACCTTGTCCGGCCGACGTGATAGCGCCTTGGCCGCACCGGCGCTATGGTGCCGTATTGGAGTAAGGGTGATGGATCAGACGGACCAGACCACTCATTTCGGCTTCCGGGATGTGCCTCTGGGCGAGAAGCAGACGCTGGTGAACGACGTGTTTCACAGCGTCGCCTCGCGCTATGACCTGATGAACGACCTGATGTCCGGCGGGCTGCACCGCGTCTGGAAGGACATCATGATCAACACGCTGAACCCGCCGAAGGGCGATGCGCCGTTCGCGCTGCTCGACGTCGCCGGCGGCACCGGCGACATCTCCTTCCGCGCCGCCCGTAAGGCGGGCGCCGGCTTCCATGCCACCGTGTGCGACATCAATGGCGACATGCTCGAGGTCGGCCGCCAGCGCGCGCTGAAACAGTATCTCGACGACAAGGTGTCTTTCGTCGAAGGCAATGCGGAGAAGCTCGCCTTCCCCGACCGCTCGTTCGACGCCTACACCATCGCCTTCGGCATCCGCAACGTGCCGCAGATCGAGCTGGCGCTCGCCGAGGCCTACCGCGTGCTCAAGCATGGCGGCCGCTTCCTGTGCCTGGAGTTCTCGACCGTCGAGGTGCCCGGCCTCGACAAGATCTACGACCTGTTCTCCTTCAACGTGATCCCGCAGCTCGGCCGCGCCGTCACCGGCGATGCCGAGTCCTATCGCTACCTCGTCGAATCGATCCGCCAGTTTCCGCGCCCGAACGCCTTCGCCGAGATGATCTCGGCCGCCGGCTTCTCGCGCGTGTCCTGGCAGACCCTCTCCGGCGGCATCGTCGCGCTTCATTCCGGCTGGCGTTTGTGATCTCCGCACTCACTCATATTACGCGGCTCGCCCGGGCCGCCCTGGTGTTCGCGCGCGAAGGCGTGTTCGGGGCCGTGGATCCGAGCCTGGCGCCGCCGCCGGGTCAGATCGCGCTGAAGCTCGCGCGTCTGGTCGAGCGCCCCGGCGCCAAATCCGGGCCGAGGTTGTCGCGAGCGCTGGAGCGAATGGGCCCGGCCTATCTCAAGCTCGGCCAGTTCCTGGCGACGCGGCCGGATGTGGTCGGCGTCGTGATGGCGCGCGATCTCGAATCCTTGCAGGACCGGCTGCCTCCGTTCCCGCAAGCCGAGGCCGAAGCGGTGATCGCCACTGCGCTCGAGCGGCCGATCAGCCAGTTGTACACCTCGCTCGGCCCGCCGGTCGCGGCGGCCTCGATCGCGCAGGTTCATCGCGGCGAGGTCGAGCGCGACGGGATCCGCCATGCCGTCGCGGTGAAGGTACTTCGGCCGAACGTGTCGGCCCGCTTCCGTCGCGACCTGTCGGATTTCTTCTTCGTCGCAGAGAAGGCCGAGGCGCATTCGTCCGAAGCGCGCCGGCTGCGCCTGGTCGAAGTCATCAACACGATGTCGCGCTCGGTCGCAATGGAGATGGATCTCCGGCTCGAGGCCGCCGCATTGTCGGAGATGGCGGAGAACATCAAGGACGATCCGGACTTCCGCGTGCCGACGGTCGACTGGGACCGCACCGCCAACACCGTGCTCACCATGGAGTGGATCGACGGCATCGCGCTGAACGACCACGTCCGCCTCGCGCAGGCCAATGTCGACCTGCCGGATGTCGGCCGCAAGGTGATCCAGAGCTTCCTGCGCCACGCGCTGCGCGACGGCTTCTTCCATGCCGACATGCATCCGGGCAACCTGTTCCTCGACAAGCAGGGCCGGCTGGTCGCGGTCGATTTCGGCATCATGGGCCGGCTCGGCATGAAGGAGCGGCGCTTCCTCGCCGAGATCCTGCTCGGCTTCATCACCCGCGACTATCGCCGCGTCGCCGAAGTGCATTTCGAAGCGGGCTACGTGCCACCGCATCATTCGGTGGAGAATTTCGCGCAGGCCATCCGCGCCATCGGCGAGCCGATCCACAACCGCACGGCCGAAGAGATCTCGATGGCCAAGCTGCTGACCCTGCTGCTCGAGGTCACCGGCCTGTTCGACATGCGCACCCGCCCCGAACTGATCCTGCTGCAGAAGACCATGGTGGTGGTCGAGGGCGTGGCGCGCGGCTTCGATCCCAAGCTCGACATCTGGAAGGTCGCCGACCCCGTGGTGCGCGAATGGATCGAGCGCAATCTCGGCCCACTCGGCCGCATCGAGGGCGCCGTCACCGGCATCGGCGAACTGGCCCGGCTGACCGCCACCCTGCCCGTGCTCGCCGCCCGCGCCGCCGCCGTGCTGGAGAATCTGGAGACGATGACCCGCGACGGCCTCCGTTTGTCGCCGGAAACCATCGCCGCCATGGGCCGCACCGAAGGCAAAAAGAGCCGCTGGCGCGCCATCGCACTTTGGGTCATCGCGCTGACCTTCATCGGCATCCTGTTTGCGGTGCTGAGGCTCTAGCGATTTGAGCCTAAATCTCGCCCCGCAGACGGTGCGCCCCCTCGCCCCGTTCTTCACGGGGAGAGGGTCGGGGTGAGGGGCAGCCGCACGGGCAGTGCGCGTGGAAAGACCTGTACCCCCTCGCCCGGATTGCATCTGACGATGCAATCCGACCTCTCAGCGCGAGCGAAGCTCGTCGCGGCCCCGCAAGCGGGGGCGAGGTGAACCGAGCCTGCCGAGCGGCCAGCGGCCCACCCTACTGATTGCACTGCCATCATTTTCTGCTAGCATTGCCCTCACAACGACAATGCTGGGGAGGCGGTCATGGCGAGCCTGACCATCCGCAAGCTCGACGATTCCCTGAAGACGTATCTCCGGCTGCGCTCGGCGCAGAACGGCCGTTCGGTCGAGGAGGAAGTCCGGGTCATCCTGCGCGCGCTGATCGAGCCCGTTGATCCGTCGGAGCCGCCGTCGGCATCACCTGCTCCGGCCGCCCCGCCGGAGCCCCTCGTCCCGCAGCCCGGCGTCGCCCGCGAAGCCCGTGTCACCTTGATCATCGGTGGCGGCATCGCCGCGTACAAATCGCTCGACCTGATCCGGCGGCTGAAAGAGCGCCACATCCAGGTCCGCTGCGTCATGACCAAGGCGGCAACGCAATTCGTCACCGAGCTCGCGGCGTCAGCGCTGTCCGGCGATCGCGTCTTCACCGACCTGTTCGATGCCCGCAGCGAGTTCGACGTCGGCCACATCCGGCTGGCGCGCGACTGCGATCTGATCGTGGTCGCGCCCGCCACCGCCGACCTCATGGCCAAGATGGCGCAGGGCCACGCTGACGACCTCGCCAGCGCCATCCTGCTCGCCGCGAGCCGGCCGATCCTGCTGGCGCCGGCGATGAACCCGATGATGTGGAGCAATCCCGCGACCCGCCGCAACGCCGCGACGCTCCAGCGTGACGGCATCCACATGATCGGGCCGAACGCCGGCGAGATGGCCGAGAAAGGCGAGGCCGGCATCGGCCGCATGGCCGAGCCGACCGAAATTGCCGAGGCTGTCGTCGCGATGCTGAAGCCGCAGGTGCCGCGCCCGCTCGCCGGCCGCCGCGTGCTGATCACCGCCGGCCCGACGCATGAGCCGATCGACCCGGTGCGCTACATCGCCAACCGCTCCTCCGGCAAGCAGGGCTTTGCCATCGCCGCCGCCGCGCAGGCCGCCGGCGCCGATGTGCGGCTGATCGCGGGGCCGGTCGATCTGACCGATCCCAAGGGCGTGAAGGTCACGCATGTCGAATCGGCGCGGCAGATGCTCGACGCGGTCGAGGCCGAGCTGCCGGCCGATGTCGCGATCTTCGCCGCGGCGGTGGCGGACTGGCGCGTCGCCAGTGAAGGCGGCCAGAAGCTGAAGAAGACCGACAAGGCGATTCCGCCGCTGCAGCTGGTCGAGAACCCCGACATCCTCGCCACCATCTCCAAGCTGAAGGACAAGCGGCCGGGCCTCGTGATCGGCTTCGCGGCCGAAACGGAACACCTGATCGACAACGCGAAAGCAAAGTTCGCGCGCAAGGGCTGCGACTGGATCGTCGCCAACGACGTCTCGCCCGCGACCGGCGTGATGGGCGGCGATCGCAACACCGTGCATCTCTTGACCAGGGACGCCGAGGGCGTCCATGTCGCGTCGTGGCCGATCATGACCAAGGACGAGGTAGCCACCGCCCTCGTCGCCGAGATCGCCCGAACCGTGGGACCAACAGCGTGACACAGACCATCGCCATCGACGTTCAGATCCTGCCGCATGGTGAGGGCCTGCCGCTGCCGGCCTATCAGACCGCGCATGCCGCCGGCATGGACCTGCTCGCCGCGGTGCCGGCCGATGCGCCGCTGATGCTCGCGCCGGGCAGCCACGCGATGGTGCCGACAGGATTATCGATCGCCCTGCCCGACGGCTACGAGGCACAGGTGCGGCCCCGCTCCGGCCTTGCCGCGCGCCACGGCGTCACCGTGCTGAATTCACCGGGCACCGTCGATGCCGACTATCGCGGCGAGGTCTGCGTGCTCTTGATCAATCACGGCAAGGAACCGTTTGCGATCAAGCGCGGCGAGCGCATCGCGCAGATGGTGGTCGCATCAGTCGCGCGCGCTGAGCTCAGCATCGTCGCATCGTTGTCGGAGACGGCGCGCGGAAGCGGCGGCTTCGGCTCGACAGGCCGTTGAACTACGGGACTTTGCCATAGTTCCGACTCGGCTATGCCCATCGATGAACGCATTTTCATTCCGTGCAACCACCGTTCACGGTCTGGACTCTTACCGCTGGAGTCCCGAAGCGGCTATTGTTGATTGATTCGTGAAACGGCGCGGTCGACGCGATATCGGCGCCGCGCGGAACTTCGTGCGGTTTGGGGCAAATATGTCGGGCGTGATCGTGGTGATGCGTCAGACGCTGCTGTCGTGCACGTCACTCGCGCGCAAAGGCCTGATGGGTCTCGCTGCGACTGCGCTTGCGCCGGCGACACCGGTCCTCGCGGGCGATGGCGTGCCGGCGGATGCGATCTCTACTCTGTTCGAGCTGAGCCGATCGGATGTCGCCGAAGTCACGGCGATGCTCGCTCTGCTCGGCTTCTCCGTCGTCGCGGCGATCGCGCTGGTGCGCACGCGCGTTGCCGCCGCACGGAAAGAAGCGCGGCTGCGCGCCGATGTCGCCGAGCTGCAGCTGCAGGCCGACCGCTATCGCGCGCTGCTGTTCGCCGAGCCGCAGATCCTGATCGCCTGGCCGGCCGGCGGTCATCGCCCGCAGATCTCCGGCGACACCTCCATGCTGGTGCCCTCCGATCAGCCGCAGCGCATCCTCGCCTTCGGCACCTGGCTGCCGCCGGAGCCGGCGCTGCAGCTCGACCACGCGGTCGAGGCGCTGCGCGAGGCCGGCGAAGGCTTCATGCTGAACCTCACCACCTCGCATGGCCACGCCATCGAGGCGATGGGCCGCGCCATCGGCGGCCAAGCCATCGTGCGCATCCGCGAGCTCTCAGGGCTGCGCCGCGAGCTCGCCGAGACACAGCTCCGCTTCAAGGCGCTGGGCGAGGAAACGGAGTCGCTGCGCGCGTTGGCGTCGGCGTTGCCGTGGCCGATCTGGGCGCGGCAGGCCAACGGCGCACTCTCTTACGTCAATGCCGCCTATGCACGGGCGGCCGATGCGCGCGACGTGCCCGATGCGATCAGCCGCAATCTCGAGCTGCTCGATTCCGCCGACAGAACCGACCTGCAGCGCGCGCTCGGCGGCGGCGGCCATTTCGAGGGACGGCTGCCGATCGTGACCGGCGGCGAACGCCGCATGCACGACGTGCGTGCCTTCACGCTCGGCGGCGGCAGCGCCGGCGTCGCGATCGATGCCAGCGAGGCAGCGGCACTGGCCGATGCGCTGGTGCGCATGCACGAGGCGCACCGCCGCACGCTCGACCAGCTGTCCTCGGGCGTCGCCGTATTCGACGGCCAGCGCCGGCTCGCCTTCTACAACGACAGCTATCGCCGGCTCTGGGATCTTGACACGGCGTTCCTCGACAGCCAGCCCGACGACTCCTCCGTGCTCGACCGCCTGCGCGCCTCGCGCAAGCTGCCCGAACAGGCGGATTTCCGCGCCTGGAAGGCCAAGCTGCACGAGGCCTATCGCGCCGTCGAGGCGGCCAAGGACACTTGGTTCCTGCCCGACGGCCGCGCGCTCTCGGTCGTCACCACGCCCAACCCCGAAGGCGGCGTCACCTATCTGTTCGACGACGTCACCGAGAGTTTTGCGCTCGCCCGCCGTTACGACGGCCTGATCCGCGTTCAGCGCGAAACCCTCGACAGTCTCGCCGAAGGTGTCGCGGTGTTCGGCTCGAACGGCCGTGTCGAGCTGTTCAACCCGGCCTTCGCCAAGATGTGGCGGCTCTCACCGGACTCATTGCGCGAACACCCCCACATCGACACCGTCGAATCCTGGTGCCGTCAGCTGTACGACGACGCCGTCGCCTGGCGCACCATCCGCGAGGCCATCACCTCGATCGAGAACCGCCTCGACGTCGCGCTGAAACTGGAGCGCAGAGACGGCAGCGTGCTCGACTGCATGAGCCGCCCACTGCCGGACGGCGCGACCATGCTGACGTTCCAGGACATCACCGATACGGAGAATGTCGAGCGCGCGCTGCGCGAGAGCAACGAGGCGCTCGAAGCCGCCGGCCAGATGAAGATCGACTTCGTCCACCACGTCTCCTATGAGCTGCGCGCCCCGCTGACGACGATCATCGGCTTCGCGCATTTCCTGTCCGACCCGTCGACCGGACCGCTGACGCCGAAGCAGGCCGAGTATCTCGACTACGTCACCAAATCGACCAACGCACTGCTGGCGCTGACCAACAACATTCTCGACCTCGCCACCATCGATGCCGGCGCGATGAAGCTCGAGCTCGGGCCGGTCGATGCCGCCAAGGCGATCGAGGCCGCCGCCGAGGGCGTGCAGGACCGGCTCGCCACCGACCGCATCCGCCTCACGGTCGATGTCGCGGCCGATGTCGGCAGCTTCGTCGGCGATGAGCGCCGCGTCGTCCAGGTGCTGTACAATCTGCTCGCCAATGCCGTCGGCTTCTCGCCGCAGGATTCGACCGTCGTGGTGTCGGCCCGCCGCACCGATCACAGCGTCGCCTTCTCTGTCACGGATTCGGGCCCCGGCATCCCCGCTGATATCAAGGACCAGATGTTCGACTGGTTCGTCAGCCGCTCGCAGGGCTCGCGCCATCGCGGCGCCGGGCTCGGCCTGTCCTTGGTGCGCTCCTTCGTCGAGCTGCATGGCGGCAAGGTGCGGATGGATTCGGTGGTCGGCAAGGGCACCACGGTCACCTGTGATTTCCCCACCGACCACATCGCGCAACGCAACGCCGCGGAATGACGGACCGGCTGACATACACGACCGCCCTGGCGGACGAGACCGCAACCGCCGCCCTGATGGCCGACCTCGCATTGCTGATCGGCCCGGGCGTGCTGATCACGCTCACCGGCGATCTCGGCGCAGGCAAGACGGCCGCGGCGCGGGCGATGATCCGCTATCTCGCCGATGATGCCGAGCTCGAGGTGCCGAGCCCGACCTTCACCTTGGCGCAGAGCTACGACCTGCCGAGCTTCCCGCTGGTGCATGCCGACCTCTACCGCATCAGCGACGCCTCGGAGCTGGAGGAGATCGGCCTGTCGCCGCTGCCGGAAGCCACGGTCGTGCTGATCGAATGGCCGGAGCGCGCCGGCGATGCGCTGCCGCAGGACCGCATCGACATCGCGTTGCGGCACGATGCAGCTCAAGGCGACAGCGCGCGTAGCGTCGAGGTCATCGGTACCGGCAAGGCCGGCGCGATCGTCGCGCGGCTCAAGGCACTGCGCGAATTCCTCGCCGAGGCCGGCCACGGCAAATCGCGCCGCGAGCGCATGGCCGGCGATGCCTCGACCCGTTCCTATGCGCGGCTCTACAAGGGTGAGCGCGTCTACATCCTGATGAACTCGCCGAAGCGGCCCGATGGTCCGGCGATCTACAACGGCAAGCCCTATAGCGGTGCCGTGCATCTCGCCGAGGATGTCCGCCCGTTCGTGGCGATGGCTGGCGCGCTCCGCGCGCGCGGCATTTCAGCGCCGAAGATCAACGACGCCGATCTCGACCACGGCTTCCTGGTCACCGAGGATCTCGGACGCGAGGGCGTGATCGAGGGCGACCCGCCGCGCCCGATCGTGGACCGCTATGAGGCCGCGACCGACCTGCTCGCCGCGCTGCATGCGCAGGACGTGCCCTCGGTGCTGCCGCTCGCCCCGCAGGTTACCTACAAGGTCCCGGCCTTCGACGTCGACGCCATGCTGATCGAGATTGGCCTGATGCTCGAATGGTACCTGCCCGATCGCGACGTGGAGCCGTCGCAGGTGCTGCGCGCCGAATTCCTGGAGATGTGGCGCGATCTGCTGGACGCACCTCTCGCGGCGAAACCGACCTGGGTGATCCGCGACTATCACTCGCCGAACCTGCTCTGGCTTCCCGCCCGCGAGGGCATCGCGCGGGTCGGCGTGATCGACTTCCAGGACGCCGTCATGGGGCCGCCCGCCTACGACGTAGTGTCGCTGGCGCAGGACGCCCGCATCGATGTCCCCGCCGATATCGAGCAGACGCTGCGGGAACGCTACGTCGCGGCACGGCAAGCCGCCTCGGCGGACTTCGACGCCGATGAGTTCGGCGCGCACTACGCGATCATGTCCGCGCAACGCAACACCCGCCTGCTCGGCACCTTCGCCCGGCTCAACCGCCGCGACGGCAAGCCGCACTACCTCAAACACCAGCCGCGCATTTGGGACTATTTGCACCGCTCACTGGCACACCCGGCGCTGGAGCCGCTCCGCGACTGGTACGCCGCCAATGTTCCGCCACCGTCCGGCGTGTCCTGAAGACCCTTCTCGACGAGATTCACCGCAGGCATTTGCCCCGGCAACATTGCCCGCGGTCCCTCAGACGCCGCCCATCTTGCAGACGATCTTCCATTCCTCGGCGGTCACCGGCTGCACCGACAGGCGAGACTGCTTGACCAATGCCATCTCCGACAGCTTCGGCTCGGCCTTGATGGCGGCGAGCGTCACCGGGGTCTTGAACGGCTTGTGCGCCTTGATGTCGACGCAGACGAACTTGGCCGTCTTGTCGGTCGGGTCGGGATAGGCTTCCCTGATGATCTCGGCGATGCCGACGATCTCCTTGCCCTCGTTGGAATGGTAGTAGAAGGCGAGCTCGCCCTTCTTCATCGCCACCAGATTCTGCCGCGCCGTGTAGTTGCGCACGCCGGTCCAGGCCTCGCCCTTGGCGCCCTTCTCCACCTGCTGGTCCCAGGACCACACCGAGGGTTCGGATTTCACCAGCCAGTAGCTCATCGTGCCGTTCTCTTTCCATCCGTCATGGCCGGGAATATACGCGGCGCGCGCGTTTCGGAAGTGCAGGCCACCCACCTCTCACAGCCTTTTCCATTATCCAAGACGCGGATGCCCGCGACAAGCGCGGGGATGACGGCGGCGAGCGGTCCGTGCGCGAAGGCGTGGCCTGCGCGCTCACTCCTCCGCCTTGAACGGCCGCATCATCAGCGCCTCGATCGCAGCGTCGATCGTCACCGCTCCGGCCAGGATCGCGGCGACCGCCTGCGCCACCGGCATCTCGACGCCGCGCGAGGCGGCGAGCTCGACAAGCACCGGCGCGGTGTACTGCCCCTCGGCGAGCTTGCCCGCGGGCAGCGGCTCGCCACGGCCGAGCGCAAGGCCGGCGGCGAAGTTGCGCGACTGCGGGCCGGCGCAGGTGAGGATGAGGTCGCCGAGGCCGGACAGGCCGGTGAGCGTCTCGCTGCGCGCGCCGTAAGCACGGCCGAGCCTGACAAGTTCGGCGAAGCCGCGCGTGGTCAGCGCCGCCAGCGCGGAGGCGCCGAGATTGCGGCCAGCGACGATGCCGGCGGCGATCGCCAGCACGTTCTTGGCGGCGCCGCCGATCTCGACTCCGCGTACATCTGTCGAGTGGTAGGGCCGGAAGGTCGGCGAGCCCAGCGCCTGCACGAGGTCAGCCGCGAGCGTCTCGTCGGGCGCGGCGAGAGTCACCGCGGTCGGCAGGCCGCGCGCGACGTCGTCCGCGAAGCTGGGGCCGGACAGGATCGCGGGCGTGGCGTTCGGCGCCGCCTCGGCGATCACCTCGGTCATGAATTTGTGGGTGCCGTGCTCGATGCCCTTGGCGCAGGCGACGAGCGGTGTGCCATGCGCGAGCAGCGGCGCGAGATGCATGACGGCGCCGCGCAGGTGCTGCGCGGGGACGACGACGAGAACGGCATCGGCGCATGCGGCCTGGGCGAGATCAGGGGTGACGGCGATGCTGTCGGCGAGCGGAATGCCAGGCAGTCGCGGGTTTTCGCGCGCAGCTGCGATGCGTGCGGCGTGTTCGGCATCGCGGGCGTAAAGCGTCACGGCGCGGCCGGCGCGCGCAGCCACGGCGGCGAGCGCGGTGCCCCACGCGCCGGCGCCGATGATGGAGATGGTTTGGAAGCGCGTCATTGCCCCGAACTCGACTGCGCTCCCTCTCCCGGTTCTTCACGGGGGCGCGACGAGCTTCGCTCGCGCTGAGAGGGTTGGGGTGAGGGACAACCCCAACCACCGACCGTGCTGAAAGCCCCCGCCACCCGGATTGCATCTGGCGATGCGATCCAGTCTCTCCCCGCGCGCGGAGAGAGGCTGAAGAGTGCCTCGCGAACGAGTGGAGAATGAGTGAGCAGCTTGGGCACGCTCTCAAAACCCCGCACGCGTCTTCGCGAACTTGCCCGGCACCTGCGCATTCGCGTCCAGCAGCCAGCGGGCGCGTGGCGCGGCGTCCATGCCGTCGATCATGCCGAGCGCGAGTCGCTCCGCTCCGGCCCAGGCGATCATCGCGCCATTATCGGTGCACAGCGCGGGCGGGGGCATGATCAGACGGGTGCCGGCCTTGTCCGCGACGTCGTCGAGCGCGCCGCGGATCGCCTGGTTGGCGGCGACGCCGCCGGCGGCGACGAGCGCGGTCGGCGCGCCGAAGCGCTGCTTGAACAGATCGAGGCCGACCCGCAGGCGGTCCGCGGTCGAGTCCAGCACCGCGGCCTGGAAGCTGGCGCAGAGATCAGCTTTGTCCTGCTCACTGACGCCGTCCAGCCGGACGATCTCGCTGCGCACGGCGGTCTTCAACCCGGACAGCGAGAAATTGGCATCGGGGCGGCCCTGCATCGGGCGCGGCAAAGCGAACCGCGTGGCATCGCCGTTGCGCGCGGCCTGCTCGACTTCTGGACCGCCGGGGTAGGGCAGGCCGAGCATCTTGGCGACCTTGTCGAACGCTTCGCCCATCGCGTCGTCGACCGTCGTGCCAAGCCTGACATAATCGCCGACACCGGCCACCGCGACGATCTGGGTGTGACCGCCGGAGGCCAGGAACAGACAATAGGGGAAGTCGATTGCATCGGTGAGGCGCGGGGTCAGCGCATGCGCCTCGAGATGGTTGACCGCGATCAGCGGCGTGCCATGCACCAGCGCGATCGCTTTTGCCGTGGTGAGACCGACGATGACGCCGCCGATCAAGCCAGGTCCCGCCGCGGCGGCCACGCCGGCCAGCTCGGCGTAATCGACGCCGGCCTCGCGCATCGCCGCGTCGATCAGATGATCGAGCATGTCGACATGGGCGCGCGCCGCGATCTCGGGAACCACACCGCCATAGATCGCGTGTTCATCGGTCTGCGAGCGCACCACATTGGAGAGGATCTGCCCCTTGCCGTCCGAATCACGGGAGACCACGGCCGCGGCGGTCTCGTCGCAGGTGGTTTCGATGCCGAGCAGCAGCGTTGTCGAATCGTTACCCAATCTCAACCCTTCGGTTATTATGAGTGCGCGGAACCGCCTAACACCACGAGGTCGCCAGGTGCAATCGTCCGTCCGTTGCAGCCGGGCCGATCCGTATTCGACGGGAGCATAGCACATGGCCGTGCTGGTGACCCGTCCCGCCCCCGACAATGAACGCACCGCGGAGCGCTTGCGCGCGCGCGGCTTCGACGTGCTGCTGGCGCCGATGCTGCGCTTCGAGCCGGTCGCGCTGCCCGCGGATGCCGGGCGCGAAGCCGCCGGCATCGTTGTCACCTCGTCGAATGCGCTGCGCGCGATTGCGCCCCAGCTCGTGGGCTCGGGGCTGCTCAACCTGCCGCTGTTTGCGGTCGGCGACCAGACCGCCGCCGCCGCGCGCGAGGCCGGCTTCGGACAGGTCATGTCGGCGTCCGGCGATGCCGCGGCGTTGCGCGAGCTGATCGCGACCAGCAGCGTCATCGGTGCCGGCGGCACCCTGCTCTATCTCGCCGGCGCCGACCTCTCGCGCGAGCTCGCCGGCGAGCTCGCCGAGCGTGGCTTCGACGTGATCACGGAGACCGTCTATCGCATGGCGCCGGTCGCCGCGCTGCCGCGGGCGGTCTGCGAGGCGTTCGCGGCCAATCGAATCGAGGCCGTGCTGCATTATTCGCGGCGAAGTGCCGCGGCGTTCGTGGCGGCGATCCGGGCCGAGGGCGTCGAAATCTCGGCGCTGGCCGTGCCGCATGGCTGCCTGTCGGCCAATGTGGCCGAGGTGCTGCGTGAGGCCGGCGCGACCCAGGTCACAATCCCAGCGCATCCGGATGAAAACGACATGCTGGAGGGGCTAGCTCGTGCGCTACGGTCGTGAATGGCGTAAGAGGGCCTGCTCAATCTTGCCTCAGCCAGGGAACTCCCACCATGGTCGATGAACCCGACACCGTTGCGCCGGCCTCCGATACCGGGCGGCCGAAGCGGCCACCGCCGACCATCGACCTGGAGCCGACCTCGCGCGAGGAGCGTCCCGCCGCGAGCGAGAGCGTAGCCGAGCGGCCGACGGCCTCGCCATGGTCCGCGCCGGCCGAAGCGGTCGCCGAGGGATCGTCCGGCACCGCGAGCCAGTCGCATCCGCATGGCGCCGATGACATCGCGCCGGACACAGCCAGCGCCGAGACGCCCGAGGAGACGGTCACAGCGGCCGAGCCGCCGCGCGCCGATCTGCCTCCTCCTCCGCCGCCGCGCCCGGTGTCGCCCTGGATCATCGCGCCATTCTCCGGCGCCGCTGCGGCGGCGCTGGTGATCGGAGTCGGCTGGATGCTGGGCTGGCCACCGGTCCAGCCGCCATCGCCGACGACGCCGCTGTCCACCGCGGTCGACGAGCTGACCTCGCGGGTCGCCGGACTCGAGCAGCGCATCGGCAAGCCCGATACCGCCGTGACCGGCCGCATCGATGCGATCGACAAGGCCATCGCCGGCGTGCGCAGCGACGTCGCTGGCCTGCGCAGCCAGAGCGACAAGACGGTGGCGGCGCTCAACGACGTCAAGGCGCAGCCGCGCGACGGCTCGGCCGCCGCACCCGCGCCGGCCCCGGTCGACCTGTCCGGCCTGACCGCGCGCATCGATGCGCTGGAGCGCGCCAGCAAGACCCAGAGCGCGGCGCTCGCGCAGGAGAGCCGAAAACTCTCCGAGGCCGCCGAGGCAGCCAAGACATCCGACGATGCCCCGTTGCGCCGCGTCGTTGCGGCGACGCTGCTCGATGTCGCCGTCCGCCACGGCGACCCCTATGCGGCGGCGCTGTCGACGGCGAAATCGCTGGCGTCCGACGCTGCCGCGCTGAAGCCGCTGGAAGCGTTCGCGGCGAACGGCGTGCCGAGCCCGGCCGCGCTCAGCCGCGATCTCCTGACCATCGTGCCGAAGCTGGCGCCGCCCGCCACTGAGAGCACCACGGGCAATTCGATCCTCAGCAAGCTCTCGGCCGGCGCGCAAAACCTGGTCAAGGTCGAGCGCACCGACGGCGCCGGCACCGACCGCGGCGCCGTGGTGGCGCGGATCACCGCGGCCGCGTTGCGCAACGATTTCGCCGAGGCGCGGCGCGAGCTGAAGGGCCTGCCCGCAGACGAGCGCGTCCCCGCCAATGACTGGCTCGCCAAGGCCGATGCGCGTGATGCCGCGTTGTCGGCCGCACGCAAATTCGCCGACGACTCGATGACCGCGCTCGCCAAACCCGCGCAATAGGACGCTCATGTTCCGGATCGTTGTTTTCCTCATCCTGGTCGGGCTCGCTGCCGCCGGCTCCGCCTGGGTCGCCGAGCAGACCGGCGACGTCGTGCTGAACTGGGGTCCATGGCGGATCGCCATGACGCTCCCGGTATTCGTGCTGGCGCTGGGCCTGACCGTTGCCGCCTGCGTGCTGGTCTGGAACCTGATCAGCACGCTGCTGCGCGCGCCCGGCCGCATCCGCCATGCGCATCGCGAGCGCCGGCACCGGCGCGGCCGCCACGCCATCACCCACGGCCTGCTGGCGATCGGCCACGGCGATTCGACCGCCGCGCGCCAGCATGCCGACGCCGCGAAGCGGCTGGCCGGCGACGATCCGCTGACGCTGCTGCTGCACGCCCAGGCGGCGCAGCTCGAGGGCGACCGCGACGGTGCGCGCCGTGCCTTCCGCGCCATGGCCGAGCGCCACGACACCCGCCTGCTCGGCCTGCGCGGCCTGTTCATCGAGGCGCAGCGCGCCGACGATGCGATGGCCGCGGTCGTGATCGCCGACGAGGCGCTCAAGCTCGCCCCGAACGCGACCTGGGCCTCGCATGCCGTGCTCGGCTTCCGCTGCGCCCAGGCCGACTGGAACGGCGCGCTTGCGATCCTCGACGGCAACTACACCGCCGGCATGATCGACAAGCCGACCTATCGCCGCCAGCGCGGCGTGCTGCTGACGGCGCGGGCGATGGCCCTGGAAACCGAGGACCGCGACCTCGCGCGCTCCAGCGCCATGGAAGCCGTGAAGCTGGCGCCGACATTGGTGCCGGCCGCCGTGCTCGCCGCCAAGTTCGAGAGCGAGGCGCACCAGGTGCGGCGCGCGATGAAGATCATCGAGGCGGCCTGGGCGCCGTGCCCGCATCCGGATCTCGCCGATGCCTATGCCCATGTCCGGCTCGGCGATTCGGCCCGGCAGCGGCTGTCGCGGATCGAGAACCTCGCCGCGCGCACGCCCGACCATGTCGAAGCTGCGCTCGCCGTGGCCCGCGCGGCGATCGACGCCGCCGAGTTCGGCCGCGCCCGCGCGGCGCTTTCGCCGTTCACCGACGACCCGACGCAGCGCGTGGCGATGCTGATGGCCGAGCTGGAGCGCACCGAGCACGGCGACGCCGGCAAGGCGCGCGAATGGACCTTGCGCGCGGTGCGCGCCCGCCACGACCCGGCCTGGACCGCCGACGGCTATGTCAGCGACCGCTGGCGGCCGATCTCGCCGGTCACCGGCCGGCTCGACGCGTTCCAGTGGCAGACCCCGGTGGCAAGCCTGCCGTCGGAGCGCAACAGCGTGATCGAAAGCTCGGAATTCGCCGAGGCCGTGCTGGCGCCGCCGAGCCGGCCGGCGATCCCCGAGGGCCTGGTCGAGCCGCCGCGCGGCACGGCCGCGGCGCCGGTGGTGATCGCGCCGACCACCTTGCAGGACAACGATCCGCCGAAGCCGGCCGACATCGCCGCCACGCCCGAGCCCATCGCCGGCAAGCCGGCCGAGGAGATGGTGGACAAGCCTGTCGACAAGCCGGTGGAGAACCCTGTTGAGAGGGCTGAGGACAGCGCTCCGCTGGAGCTGACGGCGCAGCCCGCCGCCCCGCCGGCGGCCGAGCCGGCGCCGCCGCTGCAGGCCGCCGCCCCGACCGAGACCGACGCCGAGCCAGAGACCGCGGAGGAGCAGGAGCCGCCCGCCGAGCCCGTGAAGCCCGCGGAAACCGCGGCCGCCGCAGCCACGCCGCTGTTCCGCAACCGCAGCGATCTCGCCAAGCCGCCGGAGACCCAGATCCAGGCGATCGTCCCGATCATGCGCCCGCCGGACGATCCCGGGGTCGACGACGACGACCAGCCGCGCGACGAGTTCGCCGAGCAGATCGCGCCGAAGGTCCAGGCCGGCGGCTGGCGCGGGTTCTGGTCGCGATTCGGGAGCTGACCCCGGCGGACCACGCCGGCCGTTCCCGCCACACCGGTTCGATTCCGGGCGGCCACGGCGCGCGTGGTCCTTGCCAACCGGCCGTCCGCCCGATATCAGGAGCGCGTCCGCGTGGTCCGGTCCCGTACCGGGCACGCGCCGCTTTGGTTCGCCGCAATAGCTCAGCTGGTAGAGCACGTCATTCGTAATGACGGGGTCGGGGGTTCGAGTCCCTCTTGCGGCACCACGCTTCGCCCTTCGGGCTACGCGTGGCGCAGCCGCCATAGCCCGAAGGGCGAAGCGTGCCCGGCGAAGCCTCTTGGCGAAGCCGGGCGTTTGGGCCCCGCTGCCGCTCACGTCGACCCCCACTTTCTGATCCGATCAAACCTGTCAAACAG
The DNA here is from genome assembly GCF_024586915.1 of Bradyrhizobium sp. SRS-191. Lineage (GTDB taxonomy): Bacteria > Pseudomonadota > Alphaproteobacteria > Rhizobiales > Xanthobacteraceae > Bradyrhizobium. The sequence continues at coordinate 239,966 of NZ_JANBVS010000008.1, read as the reverse complement.
CCTGCCGCTCGTCGCGGCCATAGCTCGCGCCCATGCCGCCGCGATCTCGCGGGTCAATGGCCCCGAGTTCTGCCGCAGTCGGCGTCCTCATCAGGTGAGAGGGCGCAGGGAAGGCCGAGTGCCGACTGGCACCCGCGGCCCCCGTGCGGAGAAAAATGCACGGGGCAGGAACCACAGGCTCAGCCGGAAACAACCCGGCCTTCCCTGCGCAATGGTTTGAACGGCTGCTCCGTGCTCTCCCAGGGGACCGGCTTGCTTGCCCCCGTCATCGACATCGTCGCCGACCAAGACACCAGCGTCGGGGTGTCGGGACCACACGGCTTGACCGTCCGCGGCACGACGTTCGTCCGCACCCATCAAGGATGCTGCGTCGCCCCGCGGCCACCGCTCCCCGCCGCAACGTCCCGTGACGATCGCGATACGCCCCTCTCAGTGCGGGCGGGATGGCCGGATCAAACCACTGATTTGGGGGGCGCGTCAACAGAATTTCTGGTATTCGGAATTTTTCGCCTGCACTGCTCCGTTGCCGCGACACACCGTCGATAGCTCCGTGTTGACCGCCATCAGACTTGATGGATCCCGAGCAGGACGATGAGAAAGGTGCATCGTCACCGAAACTCCTCCATCGTTGATATCCTCGCTGTTCGCGTCCCAGCGACGTCGCGGCGTTGATTCCTCATGCTGAACTCATCCTGGATGAAGTAGCCACAGCGAAATGGGTGATGCGATCGGCATGTACGAGGTTCAACTGTGGCTGGGCTTAAAGCGCTCCGTAGACTCGGACAGGGACCGACCACAGTACCTCGCGAGCGCGGCGAGAGTTTTCTCATTCGTCTTGGCGAAGCGGTTCCTCCAACGCATGAGGCTGCTGTGATTTAGACTGGCCTGCTCGAATGGCTCGGACAGCTCAGGCGGGCAGGGTGGACGCTCAGCGCGAAGGCGTAGTAAAGCTCCTGGCCAGCGACGTCTGCCCTTAGCGCGACCAGTCGACGGTGTTGAGCCTCGCGTACAACTTTGCTGCGTAAGCTGGGTTTACCTGATGAGCAAACGCGACTAGGCCTTCGATGTGTCGACGCATGCCAATCGTTGAAGCAAAACCTCGCTTTTTCCGGTGGGCAGAGGCGCCAACCTTGTCGCTCGTGAGCGCAAAGAGATGCGTTTCAACATTGTTTCGAAAGGCGCGAGTGAGGCGCGGCCGATCGCTGTCCACCAGCACGCCTAGAAGCACCTTTCGTGCACCCGGCGGGACAACGCTAGTCTTTTCACGGTGATGGGTCAGCCCAACAAGTTCTAGTTGGTGTGCAACTTGCTTCGCTAGACGCATCGCGATGATACGCGAAGTCTCATCTGTCCTAGAAAAAGCGAGATCGTCAGCATATCGAGTGTAAGTCCATCCCTCGCTTCGCGCCAGTCCAGTCAGTCGACGATCGAGCGTTTCCATTGTCAAATTCGCCAGCATTGGGCTGGTAGGTGCTCCTTGAGGTAGGTGACCTGGGTCATACCTGCGGTAGGGCAAACCGGGTTCGCCCCTGCCAAGGGGGCGACTTGGCGCACCCGGGCGATGACCGGGCAGGCGTGTGCAGATCCGCGCCATTTGGAATGACAGTAGCGCACCATATCCAAGTGAGCGAAACACTCGATAAACCTGTGGCTCTGAGATCGACTCGAAGAAATGTCGAACGTCCATTTTGACGAGCCATCTCGAACCGAGATGGCGCGCGGCCGCCCCAACGAGATCCCGCCTAGGTGTGAAGGCAAAGCTGGCTGGATGCGGGTCTATGAGATTGAGAATATTCTGAGCAATCCAACGTTGTACTTGCATCAGAAATGGATGCGGTACACAGATTGTCCGGTAACGCCGTGGCGGAGCCGGAATCATACCAGGCACCCCTCGCTTCTTGACGCGGAATACTCGGTAGGCGTCCACTTTACGGAAGGCTACCTGCTGCAGATCCTCGGCTGCCACCTCGGCTAGATGCGCCAAGTGATGCAGCGTGAAAATGACAGGAAGGTTGGGATGCACCCGCTTGATCGCTGAAGCCGCGCTCAGCGCAGCCTCTATCATAACCTCGGGACGGCCAGCCTTTCTTGCCTCTCCCTGAAAGTGCTGAGGACTCCACGGGTGTTTCATCTACTTGAATCCAGCCCCGCGTGGGCGCTGCTTCGTCCATCGAAACGAGTCTCTCGAGGAGGTTCCCGCAGGGAACGAAGGAGGAAGCAGCGTGTACCGGCGTTCGGAAGCTCTATCAGCGGCGACCGGAAGCCCGGCCGCCCACGACAGCAAGCTAGTACTTGCCATCATGGCCGCCCCGAAGGGCGGCGGGTACTAGATGAGCCCCGCGAAGTCCTCAGGGCCAAGGGATAATACGGCTCAGAATTTGTTGCAACCACTGGTCGCTTTCGCTCGGAACGTCGTCCTGCCGCCAAGAGGGCTTGTCCAGAATCGGTTAGCCTGCCCGAGCCATTGACGAGACCGCCCTTAAGGGCCCGAGCAAGTATGTCCATGACATCTGGCACGGCCATTCCAGTGCGCTCGGCCAGAGCGACCTGGCTTTTTGCGTGCCACCGTCCACGAAGTAAGCTGAGTACGAGTATCGTCGCAGCAGCTTCCGGCGATAGATCGTCGGAGATTGCGACGCCGGTCATCTGTGCTGCCTGTCCAATGACTTTTGACGGGGCCCGGACGCCGAACGCTGGCCTTAGATCATCTGGTGCGGCACCGTCGTAAAGGGCGCGCCAACGCTCGTGGGTGCGGTGCACCAGGGCCGGAGTGTTGTTGGGAAGCCGATAGTTGAATGCTACGAGCGCCGCGTCGCCTCCAAACCCATAGCGGCTCGCTCCCCGGCCAGCATCAGGGCCATATTTCTCGATCAGAGCTGACCACTCGTCAGCCTGCACGCAATCCGGATGGCTGCTAATCGTGGGCGCAGCATGTTGGAATAGCACTTCCGGTCCGAGCCTGTGCCGTTTCACCTTCGCGACCCCGGCAGCAGTGGCTGCCGCGGCGATTACCTTGAAGTCGATCCATTTCCTTGAAACCCAGGATCGGACGCTGGGGACAGCCCAAAATGCATCTAGCATCTCGCAAACGCGCGAACCTGAACCGATGAAATCTGTGACGATGCCAATACTTCCCGGAGGGCTGGTTTTCCCGCGGAGCAAGTCGGGTCCGGGATGGTTCATAAATGATCGTGGCTTGGTCTCGTGAGCTTGCGATATCACGAACGCAACAAGACCTTCGCTTCCCACACGACCGCTGCCTCGAACAGGACTAACTGGCGCAGGTCCCTTCCGGCCGATCGACCGTCGACGCAGCCTACCACTGGCGTCTGGAATCGATTCTACCTTGAATGCTGGTGCGCCTCCAAATTCCCGCTCGGCATAAAGAGCGACTCTTTTGCGCTTTCCATGCCGGGAAGCTGCCAGCGCGTACAGCTGCGAGCGGAGGGCGGCACTGACCTGCTCCTCATTAAGAAGGAGCATAGAGTCCAACATCAGTCCTGCTGCCGGCTGATCGGATTCGCCAAATTGCCTTAGCCACGCCTGTGATGTTGGATATGACGAAAGCGGCTTCCGATCGGACATTTGTGCTCCTCCAAATGACATTTATGGAGCTGTCCTGGCGCGCTGACAATTGGAACGGTTACCAAATCTGATCAATGAGCCGCGCCGCAAAATGCGCCGTGACGGACCCAAGCCCGATGGTCGTTCTTTTAGACCGAGATTATTCTTGCGGCACCAGTGTCTCGCCTTCCTTGCTTCTTCTCTTGCTGACACGTCGCGTCCGCTCGTCGCGGCCCCGCCGGTTAAGAATTGCTTAACCCAAATCGCGCCATCGTTTGGCGCGAGCCGCGGGGTGAATACCCGCGCTGGCAGTAGGCGGCGATCGGGACGACAGCATCCGTCGCGTTCGAATGCCGCTGGGCCGGTTGCGCTCGGGCGTACGTCAGCGGCGATGCCGGTGGCGATCAGTATCCAAAAGTCATGGTCGGGACGTCTCACTCGCGGGGCCTGCGGCGCTCGCGCGCGTGACGATTCGACCCGACGCCTGGCAGTGGGCGGCTCTCCGAGGCCGCAGCACGCCGGATCGACGGCCGGAACGCGACGCGCGACACAACGAGAGACACAAGGCGAGCCTCGACATGAGCACCACTGCCCTCGACAACAACACCCAGTTCCAGTCGATCCTCGGCCAGATCAGGACGCTCGCCTACAAATATATCGAGGACAAGGATTTCGTCAGTGCGCAGCTCGCCTTCCAGAAGCTGCTCGAGCTCGACCCCAAGGACATCAATGCGCGCTTCATCTATGCGCAGCTGATCGACGACGGCTCGCACAAGAAGCGCGCCGAGGCGCGCGACATGATGCTCGCGATCCTCGACGAGAACCCGCAGGTCTTCGAACAGGCAACCGAAGGCAATCTGCATCTGATCCGCAGCGCCGCGTTGCGCTGCAGCCATGTCGGCCCGTTCCCGCGCTCGATGGAGCTGTACCGCAAGCTCGCGCCCGCCTCCAACGACGCCGCCGACTATTTCGCGCTCAGCGAGATCCTGACCCAGAACAACGAGTTCGAGGAGGCGGTGGCCGCGCTCGAGAAGGCCATCAAGCTCAACCCGGCCTTTGACAACCCGCTCAACCGCGAGACGCTGGAGCTGGCGCGCACCAACGCCAAGAAGGGCAACAAGGCGAAGGAAGCCAAGGGCGGCCGCGCCAAGGCCGGCCGCTATCCGGAAACCAAGGACTTCCTCGGCGACCTGCAGACGTTGATCACCAACCACATCGCCGTGAACCTGGCCGCCGCGCCGAAGTTTCTCGACAAGAGCACGCGCTTCTTCACGATGGGCTCGTGCTTCGCGCGCAACCTCTCCAAGAGCCTCAAGGACAGCGGCTATTCCAGCCACCACATGGAGATCTCGGAATACATCAACACGACCTTCGCCAATCGCGTGTTCGTCGACTGGCTGCGCGATGCCCAGATCGATCCGGAGATCCGGGAGCGCATCGTCGAGCTGCTGCCGCCGGGATCGAGCAAGGAGAACACGCTGTCGGTGATCCGGCAGGCCGACGTCTTCATCCTGACCTTGGGCGTCGCCGCCGCGTTCTTCGACCGTGAGACCGGCGCCTTCGTCCTGCCGCGGCCGACCGCGCTGAACTCGCGGGCGCTGGCCGAGAAGTACAAGTTCCGCACCGCCAGCGTGCAGGAGAATGTCGACAATGTGCTCTATCTGATCGACTTCGTCCGGAGCATCTCGCCGGGCATCAAGGTCATCGTCACGGTGTCGCCGGTGCCGCTGCTCACCTCGTTCGAATATGAATCGGTGGTGCAGGCCGACTGCCTGTCGAAGAGCACGATGCGGCTGGTGGCGCATGAGGTCGTCAACAATTCGAAGCTCGAGGACATCTGGTACTGGCCGTCCTTCGAGGTGTTCCGCTGGGGCGGCTCCAATGCCTCGAACTTCTTCGCCGCCGATGACGGCGCGGCGTGGCACGTCTCCGAGGACAAGGTGTCGGCGACGGTGCGCGCCTTCGTGCAGACCTTCTCGCCGGCCTGATCACACTCCGGAACGGCTGCCTCAGGGCAGCCGCTTCCGCCAGAGCCGGATGATGAGGATGCCGGCCTGGGCATAACCCGGCGGCGAGCTCTCAGGCCCGAACGGCGTCTTCGAATACAGCGAGCTGGAGATCAGGAAGCCGCCGACATAGGGCGCCGGCAATCCCGACAGCGCCAGGAAGCAGCGGTGGGTGAGAAGGCCCTCCTCCGGCAGGTTGCCGCGCACCAGCCGGCAATCGCCGACGCCGGTGAAGGCGATGCCGTTGAGCTGGCCTTCGGTGTAGGTGCCGAGCTGGGTCGGGTCCATCGCCTGGCCGATGCACACCCGCATCTCGCCGATGCTCTTGTCGTTGGTGCCGGTCATGCGGCCGTCGCTCGGCTGCACGTTGACGGATTGGATCGAGAGCTGGTCCTCCAGCGCCGGCGCAAAGCCGGTCTTGGTCGGCGCGCAGAAATCCGACGGCACCACGCGGCCATGACGCACGCTGCGGGCGATGTAGATCTCCTCGACCTCGTTCTCGCCGCCCTGAGCCCGCGCCAGGCCGATGCCGGCAGGCAGGCCGACGGCCCCCAGGAGAACCGCAATCATCATCCGGCGCATGCGCCCATCCTTCCTGCGAATCGAAGGTCAGTATCGAATTTGGCGAACTTTCTAAACACCACCAACAGACAGTAGGCATGCATACGCTCATACCTGAGCTTTCGGTCGTTCCGGGACCATGGAACACCTCGTCATGACGGTAATGTGGTAGCAAGCCTGGGTGAGCGGAATTGCGATGCGCCCGCGGCGGGCGCTGCCATCCATCGCTGGTCCGAATGTCGGACCGACACGTCCCCGCGCCCCCGTCGTCCTGAACGGAAGTCGCCGCGACCGCAAAAAGGTTCTGAGAAAAATGGTGCCCCGTGCCGCGCCGACGTGCCGGCGCGCCTGGCTCAATTCAGGCTTGCAGCGGCTGGTGTGACCGACATCACATCGAAGCATTCCGCCAGCGCTTAAACCTCGTCCCCATCAACGAGGGGAGTTTCCAAGATGCGCAAGATGATCCTGATCGGAGCCATGGTGCTCGTATCCGCCACCGTCGCACAGGCCCAGGGAACCCGCAGCCTGTCGCTGTCATCGAGCGACACCGCAGCGCCGGCGCCGCGGCCGACCTATGCCCAACAGGCCGGCGAGGTCACGATCACGCCGGCCCCCGCGCCGGCGGTCGCCGCCCAGGCCCAGCCTGCCCCGGTGGCGCCGGCCGCACCGGCGGCGGCAACAGCCCCGGCCACGGCGGCTGCCGCCGCCGCACAGCCCTCCACCGCGACCGCAACGGCCGCCGCCGAGCCGGCCAGATCGGCGCAGTCCTCGTCGCGTCGATCGAAATCGGCACGCGCGAGCAAGCCGCGTAGCAAGGGCGGCTGGACCGAAGCCCGCATCGTGCGCGAGCTGCACCGCCACGGCATCTATTGGTGAGCCTCGATATCAGGCCGACAACGAAAAAGGCCGGGCAAGTTGCCCGGCCTTCGCGTCTAGCAAACGTCGTGCGGCGTCACTGCTGGACCGTCTGGATCACGCTCGAGATCGGCCGCGCATTGGTCATGGTGGTCGGCAGCTTCGGATCCTGGCCGACCATCGCGTCATATTCCGGCAGCGTCTCGAGCGTGCCCTTCGGCTTCATCGCGACCACCTTGTAGCCGCCGGCCTTCAGCCGCCGCAGCAGGGTCGGCAGCGCCAGCGCCGTGTTCTTCTGGAAGTCGTGCATCAGGATGATGCCCTTGCCCTTCTTGTCGAGCCCGGTCATCACCGTGTTGACGACCTGATCGGCATCCTTGGAGCGGAAGTCGAAGCTGTCGACGTCGCAGGAGAACATCGCGACGTTGCGCTCGCCGAGATAGGCCACCGCCGACGGACGGTGCTGCAGCTGCGGGAAGCGGAAGAACGGCGCGGGGTTGGTGCCGCCGAGCGCGAACTTCACGGCGCTGATGCCCTTCTCCAGCTCGTCCTTGGCAATCTGGTCGGTCATCTTCTTGCCGTTGAGATTGACGTGCGACCAGGTGTGCACGCCGACGACGTGACCGGCCGCCTGCACCTGGCGCAGGATCTCCGGATGATAGGTCGCGTGCTTGCCGATGGTGAAGAAGATGCCGGTGGTGCATTCGTCGGCCAGCGCCTTCAGCACGGCCGGCGTGTTGACCGGCCACGGGCCGTCATCGAACGTCAGCACGACCTCGCGGTCGGCGAGGAAGTCGAACTGCTTGAAGTGGTCGAGACCAAAGCCGGGACCGCCCGTGGTGTCGACGACGACGGTGCGCGAGATGCCGAGCGCATCCGGATTGGCGCAGGTCGATTTCGGCTGCATCGGCAGGGCGGCGGACGCCGCAGGCTTCGCCGGCACGGTGCCGGTATACTCGACATCGTCCTTCGCACCCTTGCCGGCGACCCTGGTCGGCGGCGGCGGTGCAGGTTCGGACGGCTTTGCCGCTGCGCTCTGCGCTGCAGCCTTGGCGGCGTTGGGCTTGGACACCCAATACCAGACACCGGTGATCGCCAGCGCCGCGACGACGGTGGCCAGCAGCAAGCCTAACGCATTACGCATGGTTACTCTTCCCGAAAACGCGAGACACGTGACAGGCGGAGAGAAGGATTTCCGCCGCCTCATTTGAAATCCATTAATGCCAACGACTCGTTAACGCGGTCCCAACACGGTTGGGATCAGCGATCATTTCCAGGGCGATGCAGGCGCCACATCCGCACTCCGCCGGAGCGACACGTCGCCGCGGCCAGGCTGCACGCGCCGCGCGGACTGGATTGCGGGCCTGGATTGAGGATCTGGATTGCGGACCTGGGTTGAGGGGCTCGATCTGGCGTGACCCGCGTCACTGTTGCTAGAGAGCGGGCCGGCCATGATGGACGCATTGAACAAGGGCCCCGCGCTGATGCGGAGCCGATGGGAGCCAGCCATGACGAAGATCTTCAATCTCCTCCGCACCGCCGTTCTGACGGCCGCCGGCGTCGCCGCCATCTCGGCCTTCAGCTCGAGCGCCGGCTTCGCCTTCAGCGCCGAGGCGCAGCAGATGTGCACCGGCGACGCCTTCCGCCTGTGCAGCAGCGAGATCCCGAACATCCCGGCGATCACCGCCTGCATGATCAAGAACCGCTCCTCGCTGAGCTCCGGCTGCCGCACGGTGCTCGACAAGGAGGTGCTCAAGCGCAACGGCAAGGTCGCCGAGGCCGGCGACGCCAACTGACCTCCCGGTATCCGGCTCCCCGCTGCGCGCCGCGGCTGCGACCGAGGCGCTTGCGAGGCCCGGTTGTGGCCACTAAAAGCGCCGCCAATCGTCAATCCTGGAGGCGTCGGTCATGCGTAAATTCTTGGTGGTCATTCCCCTGGCCCTGCTCGCCTCAGCGGCCTCGGCCCAGCAGCAGGTCGGCCAGGATGCATGCGCCCGCGACGTGTCGCGGCATTGCCGCGCCGTGATGAACAACGGCGACCAGGCGGTCCTGGCCTGCCTCAAGGAGCACCGCGCCAAGCTGTCGAAAGCCTGCGACAAGGTGCTGACCGAGCACGGGCAGTAATTCCTCTGCCGCCGTTCTAAGGTCCGCTGCGCGCCGTGGATGCGACCGCCGGGGCCTGCTCGGCGGTGCGGTCGATGTCGTCGCGGCTGCGCACCGAGCCGAACGGACGCTCCAGCATGCGGCGGATGCGCACCGGATCGGCGCCGATGTGGAAATCGATCGCGCGCTTGTGCAGCTCGCGCTCGGCGCGGGTCGAGCGGTTGCGCTGGCGCAGATAGTCGATCCAGGTCGGACAATGATAGCGCTCGGTCCACAGCTCGGGATCGGCGATGTCGCGCGCGATCGACCAGCCATAGGCGCCGTTGCGCTGCCGGCTGAGCTGCACCTCCTGCATCAGGTCGTGGAAGGCGCGGGCATCGTCCTCGGCGACGCGGTACTCGATCTCGACCACCAGCGGGCCCGAGCGCGGGGTGAGCTCGAGCTGCACCTCCGGATCGGCCAGCGTCTCGGCATCCTCGTTGCGCGCGCCGATCGGCGGCATCCGCAGCCACAGGCCGAGCAGCGGCGAGACCATCATCAGCGCGCCCGAGACCAGCAGCGCCACCTCGACGCCGGCGGCGTCGGTGAGACGGCCCCAGCCCCAGCTGCCGATCGCGATGCCGCCTGAGATCGCGGCCTGGAACGCCGCGAGCGCACGGCCTGCGACCCAGCGCGGCGCCGACAACTGCACGCCGATGTTGAACAGCGCGACCGCGAGCATCCAGACGGCGCCGGCGATGACCAGCGCCGCGGCGGTCAGCACCGGCTCGCCGCTCAACCCCACCGCCGCCGTCGCGGCGCCCAGGGTCAGCGCGCAAGTGCGGATCGCGGCTTCGCCCGACAGCCGCTTCCTGATCTCGCCGATGTTGAGCGCGCCGACCACGGCGCCCATGCCGAATGCGCCGAGCATGATGCCGTAGGTCTGCGCGCCGCCATGCAGCAGGTCGCGCGCCACCAGCGGCATCAGCGCCGAGATCGAGCCGCCGATGATGCCGGTGACGAGGGTGCGGATCAGCACGATGCGGATCGACGGCGAATGGATGATGTAGCGGACGCCGGAGACGATGGCGCGGTTGAGCGGCTCGCGCGGCAGCCGGCTCGGCTCGACCACGCGCCGCCATAGGAAAAGCGCAGCCAGCAGCGGCAGATACAATAGCGCGTTGGCGGCAAACGCGGCCACGGCGCCCGCGGCGGCCACGATGACGCCGCCGATCGCCGGGCCGAAGCTGCGGGCGATGTTGTAGCTGATGCCGTTGAGCGCGACCGCGGCCGGCAGCGTCTCGGGCGGCACCTGCTCGCTGACCGAGGACTGCCAGGCCGGGCCCATCAGCGCCATGCCGCTGCCGATCACGAAGCACAGCGCGAGCAGACGCTCGGGCGTGACCAGACCGAGCCAGGCCAGCGCGGTCAATGTCGTGGCGCCGCCGAGCGCCACCGCGAGCGAGACCAGCGCCACGATGCGGCGGTCGTACATGTCGGCGACAGCGCCGGCCGGCATCGAGATGAACATCACCGGCAGCATCAAGGCGGTCTGCACCAGCGCGACCTTGTCGGCCGACGATGTCATCTGCGTCATCGCCCAGGCGGCGCCGACGGCCTGGATCAGAAGTCCGAGATTCGACAGCAGGCTCGCCAGCCAGATGCGGCGGAACACCGTGTGCTTCAGCGGCGCGGCGATGCTCTCCGCGGCGAACAGCTCTCGTTTCGAGGGCGCATTCATTCAGGTCCGTCCACGTCGTCCGTTTGCATTGAACTATCGCTTGATTCCGGCCGGACGTATGTGATGCCTGCGAAACTCAGCAGCTGTCCAGTGCTCGATCCCCGATCATGGACCGTGGCCAACCAACACAGAATGAACGAGACGGAGGAACCGCCGATGACGCTGACGCGCCGCACCATTTTGCAGAGCATGGGAACCCTGCCGCTGCTGACCAGCGGTCTGACCTTACCTGCCTCGGCGCAGACGACGTCGACGCCAGCGGCGAGCGACATGCCGCCGGTGCTGTTCGTGCACGGCAATGGCGATCACGCCGCGCTGTGGATGACGGCGTTGTGGCGGATGGAATCCAACGGCGTGCCGCGCGCGCGCCTTGCCGCGCCGAACTTCACCGACCCGCTCGCCCGCAATGACGACGCGGTGGCGCAGCCGAACCGGTCGTCGACCGACGATCAGCGCCGCGAGCTCGTCGACGCGATCAAGGCGCTCAAGGAGCGCACCGGTGCTGCGCGCGTGGCGCTGGTCGGCAGCTCACGCGGCGGCAATGCGATCCGCAACGTCGTCAAGAACGGCGGCGGCGCCGATGTCAGCCATGCCGTGCTGTGCGGCACGCCCAATCACGGCGTGTTCGACTGGGACGACAGCCCCGGCAGCGAGTTCAACGGCCGCGGACCGTTTCTGCGCGGACTGAACGCGGGCGACAGCGAGGTGACGGAAGGCACCGCATTCCTGACCTTGCGCAGCGACGGGCTGGACAAATATGCGCAGGCCGATGGCCGCCTGGTCGGCAAGCCCGGCGTGCCCACCGGCATCACCGCCGAGGGGCCGGCGCTGAAGGGCGCGACCAACCTCGTGATCGGCGCGCTCGACCATCGCGAGGTGGCGTTCCATCCGCGCGCGTTCCGCGAGATCTACAAGTTCATCGCCGGCAGAGAGCCGTCGTTCATCGCGATCCAGCCGGAGCGCGAGGTGCGCATCAGCGGCCTCGTCACGGGAACCCCGGGCGGCGCGCCGACCAACCGTCCCGTGGCCGGCGCCAGCGTGGAGGTCTACCGCGTCTCCGGCGAGACCGGCGCGCGCCAGGGCGAGCCTGTCTATCGCGGCCAGACCGGCGCCGATGGACGCTGGGGGCCTGCGGAGATCGATCCGACCTCCTATATCGAGATCGTGCTGACGTCACCGAACGCGCCGATCACGCACTTTTACCGTTCGCCGTTCCCGCGCTCGTCGGAGGTCGTGCATCTGCGCGCAGCGCGGCCCCTGGGCCAGGCTGACGCCGGCGCGGGCGCCATCGTGATCATGGCCAGGCCCCGCGGCTATTTCGGCCTGCCGCGCGACATCGTGCTGCTCGACGGCAAGGAGCCCGCGGACGTACAGAAGGGCGTCCCGACCGATGCGGCAACGACATTGCGGCTGCCGACAGGCGACGTCGGACGCAGCGTCATCGGACTGTTCAACGAGGAACGCATCGCCGCCCGGCTTTGGCCAGCATCGGAGAGCAGGATTGCGATGATCGAGCTGACTAATTAGTTGCTGGAGTAAGATGGTACGTCAAAGCTCATGGAGGGCCCGAAATCGGGTCCTCCCCGTCACGATGGCGGCACGCGGCCTGGATAGGTTTGCCCTTGACGCGCGCCGGGCCGCGCCCGGCTGCGACAACCGGCGCATCGGCGCCAGATCGTTGCGGGGAATTCCATGAGCACCGCCGAGATTCACTATCTGCCGCAGGCACGGGTTCCGCATTCGCGGGGACCGTTGATCCCGCCGATGCCGCCGCGCGCGCCCGACAGCATGGGCACGCTGCGCCGCGTGCTGATGATGGGGCAGAATGCGATCGCCACCTGGAGCCAGCGCGCCTATGAGGATGAGATCATCCGCGGCCGCTTCCTCGGCAGCTCCAGCTACATCCTCAACACGCCCGAAACGATCAAGCATGTGTTGGTCGACAATTGGGAGAACTACGCCCGCACCGTCGGCGCCATCCGCGTGCTTCGGCCGGTGCTGGGCGAAGGCCTGCTGATCGCCGAGGGCAAAGCGTGGAAGCACCAGCGCCGCACCCTGGCGCCGGCCTTCACGCCGCGCGCGGTGTCCGGGCTCATCCCGCACATGGTCGCGGTCACCGACGAGACCGTCGAGCGTATGCGGCAGCAGTGCGGGCAGCCGATCGATCTGCGCGAGATCATGCAGCGGATGACGCTCGACATCGCCGGCCGCACGATGTTCTCGTTCGAGATGGGCCGCCACGGCACGACCTTGCGCGACTTCGTCTATGAGTATGGCGAGCAGCTGGCGGCGCCGCATCTGCTCGACATCGTGCTGCCGCTGTCCTGGCCGACGCCGCGCGATTTTGCCCGCCGCCGCTTTCGCAAGCGCTGGACCGATTTCATCGGCACGCTGATGGCCGAGCGCCGCGCGGCCGGCAAGGTCGAGGACGCGCCGCCGCGCGACCTGTTCGACCTGATGGGGGCGGCGCGCGATCCCGAGACCGGCGCGGCGTTCACCGATGCGCAGCTCGCCGACGAGGTCGCGACCATGATCCTCGCCGGTCACGAGACGACGGCCACCGCGCTGTTCTGGGCGCTGTATCTGATCGCGCTCGATCCGGCCAATCAGGACAAGCTCGCGCAGGAGGCGCGCGCCGCGACCGATCTCAGCAATCCGGACCAATTGCCGTTCACCCGCGCCGTGATGGACGAGACGCTGCGGTTGTATCCGCCGGCCTTCCTGATCGCGCGTGCGGCGAGCGGCCCGGACCGGATCGCGTCGTTCGCCGTGAAGCGCGGTGACGTCGTGCTGATCTCGCCCTGGCTGCTGCACCGGCATGAGAAGCTGTGGGACGCGCCCAATGCCTTCAAGCCGGAGCGCTTCATGCCCGGCGCGCCGCCGCCGGAGCGATTCGCCTATCTGCCGTTCGGCGCCGGCGCGCGCGTCTGCATCGGCGCGCATTTCGCGCTGGTCGAGGCGGTGCTGGCGCTGGCGCGCCTGGTCGGCGCTTTCCGGATCGAGGTCGTCGACCGGGCGCCGGTCATCCCGGTCGGCGTGGTGACCACCCAGCCTGACCGGTCGCCGCTGTTCAGAATCACACCGCGTTGAGCAGCACGCGGCCGCTTGCCCGACTTTACCGAAATGTCATGCGCTCGGAGCGATCCGGCGGATTGCCGGATCCGCTAGCGGTTCGCATATTGAGGGGGCGGGCCGGCTGAGGACCCGCGAGACCAGCGCGAAGGACGCCATGCTCGAAGGATTGCGCCAATTCATCGCCGATGTCGTTTCGCCGCACGAGACGCCGGCCTTCGACGACAATGGCTATCAGCTGGCGGCCACGGCGCTGCTGATCCACGTGATCTCGCTGGACGGCGAGCCGAGCGAGGCCGAGCGGCGCAAGCTGCACAGCCTGATCGAGCTGCGTTTCGGGCTCGATCACGGCTCCGCCGACCGGCTGATCGCGCAGGCCATGCTGGCCGAGGGCGAGGCCGTCGACCTCTACCGCTTCACCAGCGTGATCATGCGCGAGGTCAACGAGGCCGGGCGGCTGCGTATCGTCGAGATGATGTGGGAGCTGGTCTACGCCGACGGCAAGGTGACCGAGTTCGAGGACAATGTGGTGTGGCGCGCTTCGGAGCTGCTGGGCATCTCCACCCGCGACCGGGTCGACCTGAAGCACCGGGTGGCCGGCCGGCGGCAGGGGAACCCGGGCTGAGCCCGATCCACCCGAAAATTCCCACCCGCGGAACGTGGATGAACAAACTTTAATTTTGTTCCGGGCGTCCGGCGTTCATGTAAACCTATGTGAATCCGAAGAGATTGCGTCAATTGGGCGCCGCGCCGCATTTTGCGGCGGCTTGCATGTTCCCTGCTGCCTATGCTCTCGTCCGCGGCAATCGGATGAAGTTCGGAATGTGATCGAAGAGCAGGTGTCGTGGGTGAACGTGTCACGCTCGTAACGGGTGCGTCGTCGGGGATCGGGTCCGAGCTGGCCCGCGTGTTCGCCGCGAATGGACACCGTTTGGCGCTCACGGCGCGCCGCGAGGACCGGCTGGCGGCGCTCGCCGCGGAGATCGCCGCCAAGGGCCGCCCGGCGCCGCTCGTCATTCCCTGCGACCTGACCTCTCCGGAGGCCGGCGCCGCCATCGAGGCTGCGCTGTCAGCGGCCGGCGTGGAGCTGCAATACCTCGTCAACAATGCCGGCTTCGGGCTGTTCGGCAAGGCGGTGCAGCTCGACCGGACCGAGCAGCTCGACATGATCTCGGTGAACGTGCGCGCGCTGACCGAGCTGTCGCTGCGCTTCTCCGACCAGCTGATCCGCAACAAGGGCGGCATCCTCAATCTGGGCTCCGTGGCCGGCTTCCTGCCTGGCCCCGGCATGGCGGTGTATTACGCCTCGAAAGCCTATGTGATCTCGTTCACCGAGGCGTTGCGAAAGGAGCTGGCGCCGCATGGCGTGCGCGTGACCGTGCTCTGTCCCGGCCCGGTGCCATCGGAATTCCAGGATCGCGCCGGCTTCAAGCCGGGGGTCGATTCAGTGATCCTCAACGTCTCGCCGAAGGCGGTCGCAGAGGCCGGCTATCGCGGCCTGATGGCCGACAAGCGGGTCGTGCTGCCGGGGATCGGCATCAAGATCGTGCCGTTCCTGCTGCGCTGGTTCCCGCGCGGATTCATCCTCGACGCCGTGGGCCGGCTGCAGCTGAAGCGGAGTTGATCGGCGCCGCGGTCGCGGATCCGACATTCCGCCCGCGCGATCCGGGCCTTGCCTCCGGGCCAGCATCGGGCCGGAAACCACACGAGATAATCGTTCTGCACTTTTTGCCCTGACCAGTAGCCTTCGGCTATTGCGAAACGGCTTGCAGATGCTTCCTTGCGCGCGCCGAATCGGCCCGTGCTGGCCCGGTGCTTGCTTGGAAACGTGGACTTGCTCACCCCCCGTTAACCTTCGCTTAGCTACGATTGCCAGGTGATGCTCAGGCCAGACCCTTCGCTTCCTTCGAACGGGACCGCCAATGCGGACGTTCGGCCCCTGTCCTCGAAGCCGGCTGCGGCAGCTGCGCCGCATCGGCCCGTCCTCATCATCCTGCACCAGGAAACCTCGAGCCCCGGCCGCATCGGCAATGCGCTGCGGGCGCGGGGCTACCGGCTCGATATCCGACGGCCGCGCTTCGGCGATCCCTTGCCGGAGACGCTCGATGGGCACTCCGGTGCCGTGATTTTCGGCGGTCCGATGAGCGCGAACGATCCCGATGATTTCGTCCGGCGCGAGATCGACTGGATCGAGGTGCCGCTGCGCGAGCAGCGCCCGTTCCTCGGGATCTGCCTGGGGGCGCAGATGCTGGCAATGCAGCTCGGCGCGCGCGTGGCGCCGCACCCGCAGGGCCGCGCCGAGATCGGCTATTACCCGATCCGCCCGACGCGCGCCGGCAAGAAGCTATGCCCGCATTGGCCTGACCATGTCTATCACTGGCACCGTGAAGGCTTCGACCTGCCCGCCGGCGCGGACCTGCTGGCCGAAGGCGGCGACTTCCCGGTTCAGGCCTATCAATACGAGAACGCCACCGGGCTGCAATTCCACCCCGACGTCACCTACGCGATGATGTGCCGCTGGACCACGCGCGGCCATGCCCGGCTGGACACGCCGGGCGCCTGCCCGCGCCAGCATCATTTCGAAGGCCGCGCGGTCCACGATGCCGCCGAGCGGGCGTGGCTCAAGCATTTCCTGGATGGGTGGCTGACGCGGCAGCCGGTGGCCGCCATGGCCGAGGCGGCGGAGTAAAGGCCGTGCTTTCAGATTACTGGGCTTTTGAGATCTAAGTCAGCCCGGCTTCGCCGGGCACCACGCTTCGCCCTTCAGGCTCTTGCGTGGCTGCGCCACGCGCAGCCCGAAGGGCGAAGCGTGGTGGAGCCAGGCGGGATCGAACCGCCGACCTCGTCATTGCGAACGACGCGCTCTCCCAGCTGAGCTATGGCCCCGAAACACGATCGCTTCGTCGCGGCCACACGAGATTGGGAAGGCGGCCGCCGGATCGGGCGCCATTTACAGTCGGTGCCCTGGTCAAGTCAAGAACACTCACATCGCCCGTTAGCCTTGACGGCCAGCTTCCCTTGTTTGGACGGGGGGGAACCGATATCTACCGAACAATCCAGGTCGAATCCGCGACCTCGCCCCCGAGTGGACCCGCATGCGTGCCGTTCTCGACATCGTTCTGATCGTTCTCGACCTCTATGTCTGGCTGCTCATCGCCTCGGCGATCCTGTCGTGGCTGATCGCCTTCAACGTCGTCAACACGCGCAATCAGTTCGTCTCCGCGGTCGCCGAATTCCTGTACCGAATCACCGAGCCGGTGCTGGCCCCGATCCGGCGCATGCTGCCCAATCTCGGCGGCCTCGACATCTCGCCGATCATCCTGATCCTGATCATCATGCTGATCCAGCGGGTCATCGGCTACTACATCTATCCCTACGTGTTCTGACGCGCTGCTCGCGATGGGACCCGCGATGGGACCCTGGCGTCCTGCCGCGGGCGGCCTGACGGTCGCACTCCGCGTGACGCCGCGCGGCGGCCGCGACGCCATCGACGGCATCGAGACCCTGTCCGACGGCCGCAGCGTGCTCAAGGTTCGAGTGCGCGCGGTCGCCGATGGCGGCGAGGCGAATCGCGCCGTCACCGAGCTCCTGGCCAAGGCCATCGGCGTGACCAAGAAGGCGGTGCGGATCACCTCCGGCACGACGTCCCGGCTGAAGCAGGTGGCGATCGACGGCGATGCGGCCAAGCTGGATCAGGCCTTGCGCGACCTCATCGCAGCCCATAAGCCGACCGATAAATAACGAGAGCAGATCAACGCCGACTTTCGGCAGAGCGACTCAATCCGTCCTCGCAATGCCGCCAGCCGGCGAGCTTTTGCTGCCCGTGACGAAGCTGCGGGCGTGGTGTTGAGCCGGACCTCAGGGTGAGGAGCGCGGAAAGCGCGTCTCGAACCATGAGGCCCGAGCTGGGGCCTCGCCCTTCGAGACGCCCGCCTTCGGCGGGCTCCTCAGGGTGGGGGGTGGAAGAAAGCCCGGGCGTCTTGCTCGAAACGACTTGGGTGAACAAAGAGGCAGGGACCAGCCATGACCGCACGCATCATCGACGGGAAACTCATCGCAGCCGATCTGCGCGCGCAGGTGGCGCGCGAGGTCGAGCGGGTCAGGCGCGACCACGGCCTGACGCCGGGCCTCGCGGTGGTGCTGGTCGGCAACGATCCGGCCTCCGAGGTCTATGTCCGCAGCAAGCATACCCAGACTCAGGCCGCCGGCATGGCCTCGTTCGAGCACAGGCTGCCGGCGGACGTCTCGCAGGCGGAGCTGCTGGCGCTGATCGGCAAGCTCAACCAGGATCCCGCCGTGCACGGCATCCTGGTGCAGCTGCCGCTGCCGAAGGGGCTGGAGACCGAAGTCGTCATCAACGCAATCGACCCCGCCAAGGACGTCGACGGGCTGCATCCGCACAATGCCGGCCGCCTCGCGGGCGGCCAGCCGGCGCTGGCGCCGTGCACGCCGCTCGGCTGCATCATTCTCAGCAAGACGGTGCATGGCTCACTGGAGGGCATGAATGCGATCGTGATCGGCCGCTCCAACCTGGTGGGACGTCCGCTGGTGCAGCTGCTGCTGAACGAGAACGCCACGGTGACGATCGCGCATTCGCGCTCGCGCGACTTGGCCGGGCTGACCGCGCGCGCCGATCTGGTCTACGCGGCCGTCGGCCGTCCGGAGATGGTGAAGCGCGACTGGATCAAGCCGGGCGCGACCGTGATCGATGTCGGCATCAACCGCATCCCCACGGCGGAGGGCAAGACGAAGCTGGTCGGCGATGTCGCCTATGCCGAGGTGGCTGAAGTGGCCGGCGCGATCACGCCGGTGCCGGGCGGCGTCGGCCAGATGACGGTGGCCTGCCTGCTGGTGAACACGCTGCGCGCCGCCTGCGCCATCGCCGGGCTGCCGAAGCCGGCGGTGTGATTTGCACAGTCATTCCGGGACAGCCGCGCAGCGGCTGAGCTCAGGTGCGCGGTTGCGCACCCGAGAATCTCGAGATTCCGGGTCTGCGCTTCGCGCATCCCGGAATGATCTTGTGCGCGTTGAACCCAACGCGCCCAAGATCACTTCTTCGCCGCCTTGGCGCGCGCGATGCCCTCGGCGATCAGCTGGTGGGCGTCGTCGGCATTGCCCCAGCGCAGCACCTTGACCCACTTGCCGGGCTCGAGATCCTTGTAGTGCTCGTAGAAGTGCTGGATCTGCTGCAGCGTGATGTCCGGCAGGTCGCTGTAGGTGCGGACCTTGTCGTAGCGCTGCGTCAGCTTCGACGAGGGCACCGCGATGATCTTTTCATCGCCGCCGGCCTCGTCCTCCATGATCAGCACGCCGACCGGGCGCACGCTCATGACCGCGCCGGGCACGATCGCGCGGGTGTTGGCCACCAGCACGTCGCACGGATCGCCATCGTTCGACAGCGTGTGCGGGATGAAGCCGTAATTGCCGGGGTAGCGCATCGCCGTATAGAGGAAGCGGTCGACGAACAGCGTGCCGGCTTCCTTGTCGAGTTCGTACTTGATCGGCTCGCCGCCGACCGGCACTTCGATGACGACGTTGACCTCGCGCGGCGGATCTTTCCCGATCGGGATGGCGTCGATGCGCATGGATGCTCCGTTGAACTTGAACGAACTTGAACGTTTGAGGGTCGGACGCTCGGCAGATGAGCGCTCGCATTCGCAGTCGCAAAAAAATCGCGGCTGCGCAACAGCTACCTCAAATCCAGACCTTCAGTTCAATTCACCGACGCGTTAACGCTTAACGCGTCTCAGAGCTCAGCCGGCCAGGACTCAGTTGGTCCAGGCAAAGGCGACCTTGTCGAGCGACTTCGGTCCGAAGCGCTCCGACGACCGCGCGACCATGCGGCCGCCCAACGCGCGGTAGAACTCGGTGGCGGGGTCGTTGTCTGACAACGCCCACACCACCATGCTCTTCAGGCCGCTCTGCGCGAGATCGCGCTTCGCGGACTGAAAGAGCCGGCGACCGAACCCCAGCCCCTGAAATTCCGGTCGCAGATAAAGCTCGTAGACTTCGCCGTCGAAGTGCAGGCTGCGGGCGCGGTTGCGGCCGTAATTCGCATAGCCGGCGACTTTGTCGTTGAACACCAGCACGCTGACGCGGCTGCCTTTGCGGATTGCGCTGTCCCACCATTGGGGGCCGCGCCGATTGATCAGCTTCTCCAGCTCTGCGCCGGGGATGATCCCCTGATAGGCAGAACGCCAAGCTTCATCGTGGGCTGACGCCACCGCAGCCGCATCTGCAGCCTTGGCCGGACGGACTTCGATCAGGGTTGTGCTCATGACCGGATCAAAGCAAGTCGGCGGTCCGCCTTCAAGGTGCCACGTTAAAGATCGGTTAACCTGTGGACTTTCGGCATCACAGTGGCGGAAACCTGTGCCGAAAAGGGACAAATTCGCAACATTGTTGGGAGGTAGCGGTGCCCTGTCACCGCAGGTTCACAGGCTGAACGAAAAACTGCAACTGACTCGCGCCGGCCTCGGCTAGTGTGGCGCCGGCTCAACAATCTTCCCGTCCGGCTGAATGGTGCTGCTTCGCTGCGTCTCATGGTTGATCGTGCTCGTCCTGACAGGGCCGAATGCATCGGCGCAGACGTTGGGCGCGGCCGCACCGGAAGGCGAGCCGGCCCGGCAGCAACGCTGGATCGTGCCGTCGACGGAGGCGGGATTCCCCGCCCATGCGCTGCTCTATCGCCCTGAAGGCGACGGGCCGTTTCCCTTGGCCTTGATCGCACACGCCTCGACGCAGAATCCGCTGCGCCGGGCGCAGATGCCGCAGCCGAGCTACACGGCGCTTGCGCGCGAGCTGGTCGCGCGCGGCTATGCGGTGCTGGTCCCGGAGCGTCTCGGGCATGGCCGCACAGGCGGGCCTTACGTCGAAGACCAAGGCGACTGCGCTGATCCAAACTACGAGAAGGCAGGACGCGCGACGGCGGCGCAGATCCTGCGCGCGCTCAACTACATGCGCGATCAGCCGTTCATTGCGAAAGTCGGCGCTGTCGTCATCGGCCATTCAGCCGGCGGCTGGGGCGCGCTCGCCCTCGCAGATCGGCCTGATCAGCTCATCTCGAGGGTCGTCGCCTTCGCGCCCGGCCGTGGCGGTCATGCCGACGACGTGCCGGGTCGCGTGTGCGCCGCGGACCGTCTGCACGCGGCAGCGAGCGCCTTCGGCCGCAGGGCGCGCGCTCCCGTCACCTGGCTGATCGCCGCAAACGATAGCTACTTTCCGCCCGCCTTGTCGCGGCAGCTTGCCGATGCCTTCCTATCAGCCGGCGGCCATGTCGAGTTCCATCTGCTGCCGCAATGTGGCACTGACGGACACTGGCTCATCGAGCACGACGACGGCGTCGAAGCGGTTTCAGACGCACTCGGGCGAGCGTCGACCAAGCCCCTGGCGCGGCGGTCGGCCCGGCCGATGCCAGCGAACTGACGGGACCATGATGGCGCTGTATTTCCTGGTCAAATATCTCCACGTGCTCGGCGCCATCGTGATCCTCGGCACCGGTACGGGAATCGCGTTCTTCATGCTGATGGCGCATCTCAGCGGCGAGGCGGCGTTCATCTCGCGCACGGCGGGCGTGGTGGTGATCGCGGACATGATCTTCACGCTCTCGGCGGTGCTGCTGCAGCCGGTCACCGGCGGCACCTTGATGTGGCTGTCGTCGACCGCGGTGACCGACGGCTGGCTGCTGACCTCGCTCGTGCTGTACGCCATCGCCGGGCTGTTCTGGGTGCCCGTGATCTTCATGCAGATCGAGCTGCGCGATCTCTCGCGCGCCGCCGATCGCGGCGGAGAGAAACTGCCGGCGCGCTACTTCACCGTCTTCCGCCGCTGGTTCCTGTGCGGCATCCCCGGCTTCGGCTCGGTCATGGCCATTCTCTGGCTGATGATCGCCAAGCCGTACTAACTGGATTTGCATGATCGCTTCTCCGACGTCACGCGTCCTCGTGCTCGGCGCCTCCGGACTGATCGGCCGCTTCGTCACCGACGACCTGCGCCGGCGCGGGTTTTCGACGATTGGCGTGGCGCGCGCGTTCTCGGCCTCACAACGGATCTCGTCGCTCGATATCGAGCTGCCGATCATGGCGCTCGATGCATCGGCATTGGCGGGGTTCATCCGTGCGCATCAGATCGACGTCGTGGTCAATTGCCTCGGCGTGCTGCAGGATGGACCGGGGAGCGACACCAAGGCCGTGCACCGCGAGTTCGTCGCGCGGCTGCTCGCCGCGATCCCGGCGAGCGGCCGCGGCGTGCGGCTGATTCACATCTCGATTCCCGGCACGGCGGACGAGGATCACACCGCTTTCGCCACGACCAAGCGCGAAGCGGAGCGGCTGATTGCAGCCTCAGGCATTCCGCATGCGATCCTGCGGCCGGGCTTCGTGATCGCACCATCGGCCTATGGCGGCAGCGCGATGCTGCGCGCGCTTGCGGCGTTTCCGGTCGATCTGCCGGCCAAGGATGCGGCGACACCGTTCCAGCCGGTGGACGTTGCCGACATTGCCGCGACCATCGCCTGGCTCGCCGCGCGGCGACTCGATGAGGACGCGACGCGGGCGGTGAGCTGGGATCTGATGCAGCCCGAGCCGGTGACGTTGGGGGACGTCATCGCGGCCTTCCGGCGCAGCTTCGGCACGACCAAATGGCCACGCATCACCGTTCCGGAGCCACTGGTCGATCTCGGCGCCGTCGCCGGTGACCTCTCCAGCCTGCTCGGCTGGATGCCGCCGATGCGCCGCACGGCGATCGCCGAGCTACGCCGCGGCGTGCGCGGCGATCCCGCGCCGTGGATCGCGGCCACCGGCATTGCGCCGACGCAGCTGTGCGAAGCCGTGAGCGCGCAGGGCGCCACGATCCAGGACAAATGGTTCGCGCGGCTGTTCCTGATCAAGGCGCTGATCATCGCGAGCCTCGTGCTGTTCTGGGTCGCCTCCGGCAGCATCGCGCTGTTCATCTCGTTCCCGGCGACCACGGCGATCCTGACCACGCGCGGCTGGCCGGAGGGATTTGCGATCTCGTTCGCGGCGATCACCAGCATGATGGACATCTCTGTCGGCGTGTTGATCGCATTCCGCAAAACGGCGGTTTTCGGCCTCGCTGCCGGCATCTTCGTCTCGCTCGGCTACATGCTGGGATGCGCGGTGCTGACGCCCGATCTCTGGCTCGAGCCGCTCGGCGCGCTGGTGAAGACGGGTCCTGCGATCGTCTTGATGCTGGTCGCGCTGATGATGATGGACAATCGCTGATGACGAAGGTGACGACGAGCTGGCCCGATGACGATGTGATCCTCTATGACGGCGTCTGCGTGTTCTGCTCGCGCTGGGTGCAGTTCGTGATTGCGCGCGACACCGCCAATCGCTTCCGCTTCACGCCGATCCAGTCGGCCTACGGCATCCGGCTGGCGCAGACGTTCGGGATCGATCCCGATGAGCCGGACACCAACGCCGTCGTGCATCGCGGCATGGTGCATCTGAAATCCGATGCGGCGCTGACCGTGCTGTCGAACCTGCCGGGCTGGAGTTGGACCCGCGCGCTGTTCGGAGTGCCCAAGCCGCTGCGCGACGCGGTTTACAGCGTGGTCGCGCGCAACCGCTATCGCATCTGCGGCAAATACGATTCGTGCTTCGTGCCGGACGCCGAATTGCGCCGACGGGTGCTGGAGTAGGATACCAGCGATTGATCGATTGAGGCGAATGGAATATCCGATATAATTCGTTAGATCGATTGATTTGAGCATGAAATTCTCTTCCAAACTGCTGGTTTGGGAGAGTTTTCCATGGCTGCCCCCTCGCACGATCTCACCGCCGATGCGCCCGTTGTCGCTCATCCTGTCCATGTCCACCCCGTTCATGTCCACGCGCCCGCGGCGGCCGGGCTGCCGGCGCTGCTGCCCGGACTGGCACTCTCGGCCGCCATTGCGGCCGGCGCCTTCGGACTGCGTCAGTTGCCGGGGCTTGGGATGTTCAGCCCGATGATCCTGGCGATCGTGGCAGGCATGGCGCTGCATAACGTCGTCGGCACACCATTGCGGGCGAAGCCCGGCGTGGCTTTCGCGATGCGCCGTGTGCTGCGGTTCGCGATCATCCTGCTCGGGCTGCAGCTGACGGCCACCCAGATCGTCGACGTCGGCGCGCGCGGCCTGCTCGTCATCGCCCTGAGCCTGACCGGCACCTTCCTGTTCACGGTGTGGATGGGCCGGCTGCTCGGCGTCGACCGCAAGCTGGCCGAGCTGATCGCCGCGGGCACTTCGATCTGCGGCGCCTCCGCCGCGATCGCGACCAACACGGTGACGCGCGCGCATGACGAGGACGTCGCCTATGCGGTTGCCTGCGTCACCGTGTTCGGCTCGATCGCGATGGTCGCCTATCCGCTGCTGCCCGGGCTGCTGCATCTCGATGCCCACGCCTTCGGGCTTTGGAGTGGCGCCTCGATCCACGAGATCGCCCAGGTGGTCGCGGCGGCCTTTCAGCAAGGGCAGCAGGCCGGCGAGTTCGGCACCATCGCCAAGCTGGCGCGGGTGATGCTGCTGGCCCCGGTGGTGCTCACGCTCGGCCTGCTGGCGACGCGCCGCGCCCGCCATGGCGACCACGGTCATGCCGGCGCGCAGCCGCCGCTGCCCTGGTTCGTGTTCGGCTTCATCGCGATGGTCGGGATCAACAGCGTCATCACGGTGCCGGCCGAGGCGAAGACGGTCATCGTCACCGCGACGACGTTCCTGTTGTCGATGGCGCTCGCCGCGATGGGACTGGAGACGGATTTCACCAAGCTCAAGGCCAAGGGCCTGCGGCCGGCGGCGCTGGGCTTCGCAGCCTTCCTGTTCATCGCGAGCTTCAGCCTGGCGCTGGTGAAGCTGACCACCTAGGAGACGACGTGACGCTCGAGCAGCTCCGGATCTTCGTGGCCGTCGCGACGCGCGAGCACGTCACCCAGGCGGCGCGCGAGCTCAATCTGACGCAGTCGGCGACATCGGCGGCCGTCGCCGCGCTCGAGGCGCGCTACCAGACCAAATTGTTCGACCGGGTTGGCCGCCGCATCGTGCTCACGGCGGCCGGCCGCGCGTTTCTGGTCGAAGCCCGCGCGGTGCTCGCGCGTGCGGCTGCCGCGGAGACCGTGCTCGATGATCTCGCCGGGCTGAAGCGGGGCCAGCTCGCGCTGGCGGCGAGCCAGACCATCTCGGGCTATTGGCTGCCGGCCTTCATTCACCGCTTCAACGCGGCGCATCCGGCGATCAGGCTGGAGCTGTCGATTGGCAATACCGAGCAGGTCGCCGAACGGGTGCGGGAGGGCTCCGCCGATCTCGGCTTCGTCGAAGGCGACGTCGACGACCCCGTGCTCGCGGCGCAGCCGGTCGCGGAGGACGAGATGGTGCTGGTCGGGCCGGTCGGTCACCCGCTGTGCGGGGGAGCAGCGGTGAAGGTCGGGGATCTCAAGGCGGCGCGCTGGGTGTTGCGCGAGCAAGGCTCGGGAACGCGCGCCGTTCTCGAAGCGGCGGTAGGTCGGTTCGGCATCTCTCCCTCCGAACTCGACGTGGTGTTCGATCTGCCCTCCAACGAGGCCGTGCGCGGCGCGGTGGAGGCCGGCGCGGGGGTCACGGTGCTGTCGCGGCTGGTGGTGATGCGGGCGGTGAAGGCGGGACTGCTCGCCGTTGCCAATCTCGAACTCCCGAAGCGGCAGTTCTACAGCCTGCGGCACCGGGAGCATCACCAGACGCAGGCGGCGCGCGAGTTCTTGCGGATGGTGGGAGAGAGCCGGGGTTAGTTTGGGGCTCGTCACTCCGGGGCGGCCTCATCTCGGGATTCCGGGTTCGATGCTTGCGCATCGCCCCGGAATGACGGCGGAGGGGCTAAGTCAGTGCGGATCTAGTGCCGCCAACGCCTCCTTTGCCGCCCGCTCACCTGAGTCGCGAGCGCCGTGAGCCGTCGAGAAGAAATCCGGTGGCGTCGCCTCTCCCGCAAAGAACAGCCGCCCATCGACCGGGGCGGCCAGCACGGCGCGCTTGTCGGCGTGGCCAGGCAGCGCATGCGAATAGGCGCCGCGCGCGAACGGGTCGGCGCCCCAGCGCGACTCGGCGAGCGGCTTGAGGCTCTTGCGGATGTCGCTGCCGAGCAGCGCCACGACATCGTCGATCGCCTGCGCCGTGAGTGCCCCCTCGCCCGCCGCCTCGATTTCGCGGGCGAAGCTGCCGCCGTAAAAGCCCTCGATGCAGGGCTGGCCGAACGGGCGCAGCTGAAAACTGCCGACGCGGGCGGTGCTGCTGCGGCCGCGCATGCCGGAATCCCTAGGCAGATGCGCCCAGCCCTCGAGCGCCAGCGTCACCTTGTTGTCGAGGCCGAGCGGCAGGCCGGCAGCGGCATCGACCTTCTCGGGCAGAGCCGGCGTGAAGCGGAGCGCTTCGTCGGCGATGAGATTGGTGGGGACGGTGATGATGACCTTGTCGGCGGTCAATGTGCCTTGCGATGTCGTGAGCCCGATGCGCTTGCCACTGTGATCGATCAGCGTGACATTGCAGCTGAGCGCGACCGGCAGTTCCGCGCCGTAGGCCGAGACCAGCGCGCCATAACCACGGCGGACGCGCCAGTTCAGCTCGGTGTCCTCATAGGCCTCGAAGTCGAGCAGCGACATCTGGTCGAGCTCGCAGCCGTTGAGATAGGTGCAGATCGCATCGATCATGCCGTTCCAGCGATTGCCGGGCTCCAGGCAGATGCTCGCTGGCGCATCGCGGCCACTTGTCGCGGCGTCTGCGGTACGGGTGAAAAAGGCTTCTAGAGCGCGCAGGAAATCCTCGCGTTCGGCACGCGGGAATGCCGCCTGATAGGCCTGATCACGCCACGGCGGGCGCGACTTGTCGATGGCGAAGGAAAGCTGCTCGGCGACGGGGACGAAGGAGTTGCGGTCGGCGGAGTGCAACCAGCCGCAGCCGAGATCGAACGTCACATCGGGCGAGGCCATGATGGTGTGGGCCCGGCCGCCGATGCGGTCACGGGCTTCGAGCACGATGAAGGAGACGCCGTTGTCGCGCAGCGTATGCGCGGCGCCGAGGCCGGCCGCGCCGGCCCCGATGATTGCGATGTCGACGGAGGATGGGAAGGACATCGGGTCATCCAACTCCGTCGTCATGCCCGGGCTTGCCCCGGGCATCCATCTGCGTTCTCGCAAGCATCAAGACGTGGATGGCCGGGTCAAGCCCGGGCCATGACGACAGAGAGAACGGAGAGCGGCTTACGCCACCGCTTCCTTCTGCTTCTCGGCGCGCTTGCGCTCGTTCGGGTCGAGGTGCTTCTTGCGCAGCCGGATCGACTTCGGGGTGATCTCGACCAGCTCGTCGTCCTCGATATAGGCCAGCGCCTTTTCCAGGGTCATCCGGATCGGCGGCGTGAGGCGGACGGCCTCGTCCTTCGAGGTGGTGCGGATGTTGGTGAGCTGCTTGCCCTTCAAGACGTTGATCTCGAGATCGTTGTCGCGGGTGTGCTCGCCGACGATCATGCCCTTGTAGACCTTCCAGCCCGGCTCGATCATCATCGGGCCGCGGTCCTCCAGCTTGAACATGGCATAGGCCACGGCCTCGCCCTGGTCGTTGGAGATCAGGACGCCGTTGCGGCGGCCCTGGATCGCGCCCTTGTAGGGCAGGTAGTTGTGGAACAGGCGGTTCATGATCGCCGTGCCCTTGGTGTCGGTCATCAGCTCGCCCTGGTAGCCGATCAGGCCGCGGGTCGGCGCGTAGAACACCAGGCGCAGGCGGTTGCCGCCGGACGGGCGCATCTCGATCAGCTCGGCCTTGCGCTCGCTCATCTTCTGCACGACGACGCCGGAATGCTCCTCGTCGACGTCGATCACGACCTCCTCGATCGGCTCCAGCGTCTGCCCGGTGGCCGGGTCCTTCTCGAACACGACGCGCGGACGCGACACCGAGAGCTCAAAACCCTCGCGGCGCATGGTCTCGATCAGGATCGCGAGCTGTAATTCGCCGCGGCCCGACACTTCCATCGCGTCCTTGTCCTGGGACTCGACCACGCGCAGCGCGACGTTGCCCTCGGCCTCGCGCATCAGGCGGTCGCGAATCAGGCGGCTGGTGACCTTGTCGCCCTCGGTGCCGGCGAGCGGCGAGTTGTTGACGATGAACGACATCGACACGGTCGGCGGATCGATCGGCTGCGCCTGCAGCGGCGTCTCGACCGAGGGATCGCAGAAGGTGTCGGCCACGGTGCCCTTGGTGAGGCCCGCGATGGCGACGATGTCGCCGGCCTCGGCGTAGTCGAGCGGCTGGCGCTCGAGGCCGCGGAACGCCAGGATCTTGGTGATGCGGCCGGTCTCGATCAGCTTGCCGTCACGCGACAGCACCTTCACGGCCTGGTTCGGCTTCACCGAGCCCGACGCGATGCGGCCGGTGATGATGCGGCCGAGATAGTTGTTGGCCTCGATGATGGTGCCGAGCAGCCGGAACGGGCCTTCCTCGACCACCGGCGGCGCCACGTGCTTGAGCACGAGGTCGAACAGCGGCTTCATGCCGTCCTCATGCGAGCCGTCGGGCGAGGTCGCCATCCAGCCGTTCTTGCCCGAGCCGTACAGGATCGGGAAATCGAGCTGCTCGTCGGTGGCGTCCAGCGCTGCGAACAGGTCGAACACCTCGTTGACGACCTCGGTGATGCGGGCGTCCGGGCGGTCGACCTTGTTGATGGCCACGATCGGCTTCAGGCCGAGCTTGAGCGCCTTGCCGACCACGAACTTGGTCTGCGGCATCGGGCCTTCAGCGGCGTCCACCAGCACGATCACGCCGTCGACCATCGACAGGATGCGCTCGACCTCGCCGCCGAAATCGGCGTGGCCGGGGGTGTCGACGATGTTGATCTGCGTGTCTTCCCACTGCACCGAGGTGCACTTGGCGAGAATGGTGATGCCGCGCTCGCGTTCCAGGTCGTTGGAATCCATCGCGCGCTCAACCTGGCGCTGGTTCTCGCGATAGGTACCGGACTGCTGCAGCAGCTTGTCGACGAGGGTGGTCTTGCCGTGGTCGACGTGGGCGATGATGGCGATGTTACGGAGGTTCATGATCGGTATCTTCTAAGCTTTCTCAAGAGCCCGTGCTCTGTCCCCTGCGGGGCGCGCGCATTGTTATAGTCGAATCAAGCTGTTAGCTTTGCGACGCGCGCTCGCGAAACTCGTTCGGCGGCAGGGGCCGGCAACCCCAAAAAGGAAACCCGGCCAATCGACCGGGCAGACCTAGCGCGTTGCGGCGCAATATAGGCAAAAAATGCCAAAAAACAATGACTGCTTTCAGGAATGAGGAGCGGCTTTCGAGGATCTGGCTAACGCCTCCCACCGCCTGAACGGGCCGTTCAGCCCCAGCGGCGGCGCACGGCCAGCACGATCACCACGAGTCCCGCGACGGCCATGCCGGCCAGGATGGCTCCGGGACCGAACAAGCCGCCGAACTCGTTCCACTCGCGGCGCATGAAGGCCATGGTGCAGCCGAACGGAAACATCAAGGCGAGACCGCCGAGGATGGCCCCCAGGGTCGCCATGAGACGTGCCGGCGGCTCGCGGACCCGACGCACCTCCTGTAGGAAAGGCGATAGCGACGGGCGGTGATCGTCTGGATCATTCATGGCCGGGTGGACCCCGCGCGATGGGATGAGGAAGGACCCCCGGCAGTCGTCATCGGCGCCACGCCCTGATGATCAGCCAGATCCCGCCGGCGCCGACCGCCAGGCCCGCGACGACCCACGAGGTCAATTCCGCCGGCCAGTTTTTCTCCTGCAAGCCGAGATAGCCGAAGACCACGGCGCAGGCGCCGGGCAGCAGCAGGATGACACCAATCACGAACAGGAACGCCGACATGCAGCCGCTGCGCAGCTGCCGCTCTTGGTCGGGTCCGGCTGGCCAGGACGGAATCTTGTCCTCCGGATCGCTCATGGGCTTCCCCTCCCCAGCCGCGCGCGGATGCCGTCGATGGCGCCGTTGCGATAAAACAGATTGTAGGTGTCGAACGGGATGATTTCGCCGCGCTCGGTGACGAAGTGGATGCAGGAGCGCTTGACGTTGGCGACACAGAAATTGAAGCGGTCGAGAAACTGCACGATGGTGACGCGGAAGACGTGCTCATAACCGAGACTGTCCGGCACCTGAACTGACGGCAGGCAGCAGAGGAATTCGGCGACGCGCTCGCCGGTATTGAGCGGCCCCGAGGACAGCGAGAACAGCTCGACGAATTTGTCCCGCAGCACCGGGTATTTCTCCGGGCTGATCGTGTTCGGCATCACCGACAGCAGCTCCGCCTCGGGCACCATCGCCGTCAGCGGCAGCACGGTGGCGCCGTGGCGCAGGCCGTAGCCGATCGAGATGCTCTCGGGATTGCAGGGCAGCGGGATCATGTCCTGTTCGCCGAACACGCCGGTCTCGATCACGCGGCGGCGGATCTCCGACAGCATGATGCGATCGGTGTCCTTGTTGAAGCTGTCGTTGCGGCCGACGTCCTGCACCGGCTGCAGGGTGACGCCGCGCACGCATGTCCATTGCAGCGCATGACGGACGATGTCGCCGATCTCGTCGTCGTTGACGCCGCGCTTGATGGTCGCGACCAAGGTCGTCGAGATGCCGTGCCGCTCGAGGTTTTCCAGCGCCTGCTGGCGGATACGGCGCAGATCGGCGCCGCGGATGTTGGTGAGGCCGGCGCGTGATAGCGAGTCGAACTGCAGATAGACCTCCAACCCACGCTTGTTCTCGGCGAGCCGCGCGACAAAGTCCGGCTCGCGGGCGATGCGCAGGCCGTTGGTGTTGATCATCACGTGACGAATGGGCCGGGCCCGCACGGCGGCGAGGATGTCGAAGAACTGGGGATGCAGGGTCGGCTCGCCGCCGGAGATCTGCACCAGGTCCGGCTCGCCCTCGCTTGTCACCAGCGCATCCAGCATCCGCTCGGCGGTCGCGAGCGGGGTGAAATGCGCGCGTTGCGGCGACGATTCGGCGAAGCACACCGGGCAAGTGAGGTTGCAGTGGTCGGTGATCTCGATCAGCGCCAGGCAGGAATGCTGCTCGTGGTCCGGACACAGGCCGCAATCATAGGGACAGCCGTATTCGGTACGGCGCTGGAAGCTCAGCGGCGTGTCGCCCGGCTTGATGAACGATTTGCAGCGCCGCCAATAATCCGCATCGTCCGAGACCAGCGTCGACTGCACGCCATGCTCCTTGCAGCGCTTCTCGTACCAGACCTCATTGCCCAGGATCTGGATCTTGGTCGGCACAAGCGCGAGGCAGGTCTCGCAAAGAGATTGCGTCTGCCCCCAGAACACATAGGGACGTGACTTACGCAGCGGCGCGTTCATGCAGGACCTTCGCGTGCGGCTCCGTCGCGAGCATGGCCGCGGCGTAGGCGGCGATCGCAAGCGACAGCAGATGGAAGAGCGTGAACGGACCGATGACGGGCCCGTAGGGCTTGAGGAATTCCCAGCCGAAGCGCTGCAGGCCGTAGGCGAGCAGCGCGAGATAGAAGCCGTTGGTGATGATGGCTTCGTTCCGCCGGAGCACCGCGACCACATACAAGATGGCGAAGCATGCCATCGCGAGGCTCTCATAGAGCTGGACCGGATGGCGCAGAACACCGTCGCCGAAATCGTGCCCCCACGGCAAGGTGGTCGGCGTACCATAGGTGAAATCATCGAGCCCGGCCGCATAGCAGCCGATCCGGCCGACCGCGATGCCGACCGCCAGCGGCAGCGCGAAGCGGGCGCCGGTTCGCAGGGCGATGCCGTGCCGCCATTTGTACAGTTCGACCGCGACGATGCCGCCGGCGAGCGCGCCCTCGACCGAGCGCGCCAGTCCGGTCATGCCGGACAGCCACAGATTCAGCGTCCCGAACAGGTAGGCGCCCAGGCCGGCACCAAACACCAGCACGGCGACATAGGGCCATTCGGTCGACTGTCTCGGAAAGCTGATGCCCACGCGACGCGTGAGCCACCAGCCCGCGGCGGCCGCGCTGAGCCAGGCAGCGACGTCGAAGATGGCATGAAGAGCGGCGCCGTCCATGGCTCCCATCGTCCGGTTGCACCCGGACTATGGCAAGTTCCCAGCGCGAAAGGCAATGACGGGTTCGTATCAGCCCGTGGCGGCTTGCTCGGTCGGATAGACGCCGCGCAGCACCTCCTCGAAATGGCCCTTCACCGCCTCGTTGCACAGGCAGGAGCGGTGCTTCAAGGCATCGAAGTCGCGCACCATGAAGGCACCCCGTCTCGTATCGAGAATACCTTCAGCCCTGAATGTCTGGACGACACGGCTGACATAGGAGCGACCAACCCCAAGCAGGGTGGCGAGCTGCTCATGCGTCAAGGGCACGATCGGCTCGCCGTCGGTGCGGTCCATCGCCGCGACGATCCATTTCGCGGTGCGCTGCTCGATCGAGTGGATGGCGTTGCAGGCGGTCGACTGGAACATCTGCGCCAGCATGCAGTCTGCATAGCGCGCGAACACGTTGCGCAGCGTCTTGGATTGCAGCTTGGCGGCGGCCAGCCGTGACAGCGGGAGCCGCGCGAGCGGGCCGCCGAACTTGACGACGATGCGCGTATAGGCCGGCAGGAAGCCTTCGCTGACGATGCCGCCGACGGCACCCTCGCGGCCGACCAGGATGGTCTCGACATCACGGCCATCCTCGTTGGGAACGAGATAGGACGCGAGGGCCGGGCCACAGGGAAAATGCACGACCTGCACGTCGTCCCCTGGACGATACAGCAGCTCGTTCGGCGCGGCCTGGTCCTCGACCAGATGCGGCGCGATCAGCGCATAGTCGGCGGGGCTGAGCCGCCTCAACAGATTGTTGTAGGGCCGCTCCCGCGCGAGTGTCGTCACACCTTGGCTCAGCATCGTTGTCCCCCGCGCTACGCATGTGCGTGATCCGTGCCCCTTGTGTTCACAAGTGCACCGACACAGGAACTCGGATATGATGGCTTCGGTTCCAGGAACCCGCCAGCGTGCTTGAGACGAGGCGCCGGCTGCGGGAGCCATCTTTACCTTGGAACCCGCAGATCACATGACCAGCTCGCAACCCAGCGTGCCCGAGCTCTATCAGCATGTGCTGGTCGTCGAAGACGACCCGATCATTGCGCTCGGCTTGGAAGACACCATCACCGACCTTGGCGTCGCCGACGTCAGGGTCGCCGCAAATGTCGCCAGCGCGCTGGCCATGATCGAGGAGCGCCCGCCGGAATTCGCGCTGCTCGACGTCGGGCTCGTGCGCGAAAAGAGCTTTGCGATCGCCGAGCGGCTGAACACGCTCGGCATCCCCTTCGCGTTCTCGACCGGCTATGGCGCCGACGGCGTGCCATCGGCATTTTCCGACCGGCCGCGTCTGCCGAAGCCATGTCCGACCGACGCATTGGAGGCGGTGCTGCGGCGGCGCGATTAGCGCCGCCGCAGCACGGCGTCAGCCGAGCTTGGGATCCAGCGTGGTCGACCAGAGCGCGACGTCGGCACGATCGCGCAGGGTCACCGTCATCTGGCCGCTGGCGCCGTCGATCTTGACGTGGCCGAAGAACTGCATCCCGGCGGACGGCGGCAGGTTCTGCTTGTCGAGGCCGGGCGCCTTGATGAAGCGCACCTCGGGGCCGAACGTATTGTCGAGCTCGTTCGGACCGAACGTGCCGGCATGCAGCGGGCCCGAGACGAACTCCCAGAACGGCTCGAAGTCCTGGAATTGCGCCTTGTTCGGGTCGTAGTAGTGCGCGGCGGCGTAGTGCACGTCGGCCGTCAGCCACACCGTGTTCTGGATCGGCGCCGCCTTGATGAAGCGCAGGATCTCGGCGATCTCCAGCTCGCGGCCGCGTGCTGGACCGTCGCCCTGCGCGATCGCCTCGGAGCCGCGTCTGTTGGTGGCATCGTCATACACGATGATGCTGAGCGGCATGTCGGAGGCGATCACCTTCCAGGTCGCGTGCGAGTTGAGCAGGGCCTGCTTCAGCCAGCGCATCTGCTCCGGGCCGATGAAGTAGGACGCCGGGCCATATTTGTCCTCGAGGTTCGGACCGTTGGCGCCGCGATAGCTGCGCTCGTCGAGCACGAACACGTCGAGATGCGGGCCGTAATTGATGGTGCGATAGACCCGGCCCGGCTCATTGATGCTCTCGCGCATCGGATACATTTCATGGAAGGCGCGGGCCGCGCGCGCGGCGAGCAGCTGGATGTTGCGCTCCTTGTAGACCGCCGGCAGATCCTTCGAGGCCGACCAGTTGTTGGTCACCTCGTGGTCGTCCCACTGCACGAAGATCGGCACCTCGGCATTGAAGCCGCGGACATTCTCGTCGAGGAAATTGTATTTGTGAGCGGCGCGGAATTCGTCGAGCGTCTCGGCGACCTTGGCCTTCTCCTCGATCGTCAGGTTCTTCCAGACCTTGTTGTCCGGCAGCTTGACCTCGGACTTGATCGGGCCGTCGGCATAGATGGTGTCGCCGGAATGCAGGAAGAAGTCCGGACGATGCTTCTTCATCGTGGCGAAGGTGAACATGCCGCCATCGTCCGGGTTGATGCCCCAGCCCTGGCCGGCGACGTCGCCGCCCCACACGAACGAGACGTCGCGCTTGTTGCCGGGCGCGGTTCGGAAGCGGCCGACGACCGGCTCGCTCTCGACGGCGGTGTGCGACAGGTCGCGAAACTTGACGCGGTAGAAGATGTCCTGGCCGCTCGGCAGGCCGTCGACCAGCATCTTGGCCGTGAAATCGCTTTCCGGAAGCGCCGCGATCGGCGGCAGGCTGCGTGCGTCCTTGAACGATTCGGTGGTCGCGACCTCGACCAGCATCTGCGACGGCCGGTCGGCCCGCGCCCACACCACGCCGCCATCCATGCCGACGTCGCCGGACTGCACGCCATGGGTGATCTGCGGCCGGTCGGCGGCGCGGCTCAGACGCGGCATCGCCAAGGTCGCGGCGCCGGCGGCAGCCGTCGACAGGAAACGGCGGCGGGTCAGCCTGTGCAGCTTCGGGCGGGGAATGTGAACGGTCATGCGGATCTCCTGGGCGAATGGCGCGCGGAACGAGCGCTGCCACAGGACCGCAGACCTAGAAAACTTCGATGACGCTGGAATTACAGGACGTGCCCGGCACGCCCGAATACCGGCAGGCCCCCGCCGAGACACAAATCCCAAGGACGAGCTGAGATCGCCTCAGGTGCCGGCAGCGCGCAACTGCGCGCCGGTGCGCTGCAGGTTGGCCGGCATGCTCATCAGGATCAGCTTACGATCGGCGACCGCGTTGTGAAACTGCTCGAGCGCGATGTTGAACGCCGTCAGCGCGGCGTGCTCGATCGCGCCGTCCTCGAAGCAGGTCAGCGTGTTGCGCAGGATCTCGTCCGCCTCGGCCTGGAGCTGGTCGAGCTCCTCGGTCGAGTCGCTCTTGCGGGCGATCGGGATCATCTCCAGCAGGCGGTCACGCAGCGACGTGTTGATCGTGCGCTCGTCCCGCTTGAGATAACCGGCGAACCAGGCGCCGGCCGAGCCCATCGCCGACAGCGCCATCAGGCCCCACCAGATGTAGTCGCTGTAGCGATCGAGGAAGGTCTTCTCCTCGCCGTCGACGAAGGCCGCCGCGCCGGGATGGGCGGGGATGGCGGCATCCTTGTCGGTGTCGGGCGTCTCGATCTTGGCCGCCAGCGGGAATTCCGACAGCAATTGCTGGCGCACCGAGAACAGCTGGTGCGTGAATGCGGAGACGGTGGAGTCGGCGAGACCTTTGCGCGCAACGATGTGGTGGTTGAAGCTGATCGTCTTGACTTCGTCTTCCGGACGATCGGGCGAGCCGCCGAAGGCACCGGCGGGAATTTCCGCGGCCTCGTATTCGGGGTGGTTCTGCGCGATGGCTTCCGCCGAATCGATCGCCAGGAAGGTCGGCACGCCGCCCTCCTTGGTCGCGGCCGCGATCGCGTCGCCGGTGATCTTGCTGTTGACCGGCCCGGCGGCAAGAAAGACGTCCGCCTTCTGGCTGCGAACGGCTTCGGCGGCCTCGGTGATCGGAAATTGCACGATCTCCACCTTGCCGGCATCGACACCGTATTGGTGCAGGATCACCTTCAAGAGGTTGGCGTTGGCCGGCGTCCGGCCGATGATGCCGACCTTGTGGCCGGCGAGCTGCGAGATCTTGGTGATCTTGGCGGCGCCCTTCTTGCCCTTGCCTTTGCCGGACGCGGGCACCCAGAGCACGGCAACGTTCTTGCGCAAGGTCGCGACGGCCTGCGCGTTCTTCGGGACCTCGAGGTCGCCGCGCACGATCGCAAGGTCGACCTTTCCAGCCGCCAAGGCCTGCGCGCTCTCGCCGGCGCCCTCGGTCGGCACCGGCCGCAGCCGGACATAGGCATGAGACTGCGAGAAGGCCTGGGTCAGCGCCTGGACGACCTTCAGGTCATCGCTGTTCGGCGGACCGACGGCAATCTTCAAGACCACCGGACGCATGGCAAAATAATAGGCGCCCGCCAGAGCGCCGACGATCGCGAGGATCCCGGCGATGACGATGAACACGGCAGGGCGCATCTGCGAGCGCTGCGCTGGCGTGGTCTGAGGGTCTGCCAGGTCCGATCCTCCGCTGATCCGATGACTGGGGAGCGGCGCCACGTGCAGCTCCGTCCGGCCTCGTTCTTCGCTAGGGCGAAACTGTAGCAAATTTATTGTCCATCCGGAGTGACATCTGCGTCATGGTTACCGGAGCGCAGTCGCCGACCAACCCGGCGGTTCCGTGACCCAGCCGCGCCGATCCTGTCGCAAGACTCTGACCGGGATGCTGTTTCTGCTAGTCTCGCCGGGCAGCGGGGAGTGCTTGGCGTGCTGCGGACCCCCGTAGATTTTCGGCTGCGCGCGGGTCTGCCGATGCGCCAGCTTGATGAATGGGAGGTTCAGAGATGGTGGAGCGATTGTCGTCCGAGGCCCGCGTCGCGGCCCTGCAGGCCCTTCCCGGCTGGTCGGCGCTCGATGGCCGCGATGCCATCACCCGCACCTTCACCTTTCGCGATTTCAACGAGGCGTTCGGCTTCATGACCCGCGTCGCGCTGGTGGCCGAAAAGCATGATCATCATCCGGAGTGGCGCAACGTCTACCGCACCGTCGAGGTGGTGCTATCGACGCATGACGCGGGCGGGCTGACGGAACGCGACATCGCGCTGGCGCGGGCGATGGACGCGATCGCGTCGGGGATCGGCGGCTGACGCCACGCTGAGCGTCGAGACCTCCGCGTCTTGCAGCGGAGGCGGCCATCCCCACATGAGCGGAAGAGGACCGCGACCGGCGGCGCCTCGCTTTTTGGGGAGACCGATATGGCATCGGACACCACCGATTACAGCGTCGGCTTCGAGCCGGCCGACCGGCTGGCGCGGGATCGCGACAGCGTGCGCCGACGCTTCTGGACCAAGTTCAAGCAGGTGGTGGCCCGGATCCCGTTCGCCGAGGATCTGCTCGCGGCCTATTACTGCGCCTTCGACAAGGAGACGCCGCGGCATGTGCAGGTCGCGCTGCTCGGCGCGCTGGCTTATTTCATCCTGCCGTTCGATTTCCTGCCGGACGTCATGCCGGTTCTCGGCTTCACCGATGACGCTGCCGTGCTGGCCACCGCCCTCCGGATGGTGGCATCGAACATCACGCCCGACCATCGCGCGGCCGCGAAGGCCGCGCTCGCGCGGCTTCATGCGGACGAGAACGCCGACCTGGACCAGACGGGTGAGAAGGCCGCCTGACGGCGCACGCGACGCGCGGGTCGCGGTCATCTCCATTGCGCGCACACAAAAAAGCCCTGCTCACGCAGGGCTTTTTTCTTTGGCCTGAGACGGCCGCGATCGTCAGCTCAGCGCTGCGGGCGTGCCTGGGCGCGGGCGCTGCCGGTCTTCTCGGCCTCCCAGGCCTGGTACTGCTTGAACAGGGCTTCGCGATCGGCCTCGCTCGGCAACGCCTTGCCGGTGCTGCTCTGCTTCAGGAAGTCGTCGAAGCGGTCGCGCTGGGCGCCTTCCATCGCATGCGTCTCCAGCCATTTGCTGGCGGACGGCAGCCGCTGCCAGCCGGCGAGCGGCGCCGACAGCGAGACTTCCTTCCACTTCGGATGGAAGGGCGGGTTCTGGAACGCGGGGAATTTGGTGAAGAACGCATCGACGAAGGTCGCGAGCTTGCGATAGCGATCGGTGTTCGGCGCCCAATTATAGGCCGCGAGCACCGCCGGCACCGCGATCGTATCGACCTTCTCGCCCTCGGCGATCAGGTTCGGATAGTCCTTGGCCGTCAGCGTCGCCGGCAGATAGTCGGTCTGCAGCGGGCGGTCGTAGTCGACATTGACGAGATGGAAGCGGCCGTCATTCACGAAGGTCGAGACCGACTTGTAGGGCTTGCCGCCGACCACGATGACGGCATCGAGCTCGCCCCGCTTCAGCTTCTCCATCGCGATGCGCTGCTCGATGTAGAGGAAGTTGGCGCGCAGGCCGAGGCGCTCGAACACGGTCAACGCCGTCACGAAGGTGCCGCCGTTGGGCAGGTCGACGCTCACCCGGCGGCCCTCGAGATCGCGCAGATTGCGGATGGCGCGCGGCGCGATGACCTGCATTTCCTCGTTGTAGAGCTTGGTGACGTAGGTGAACTGCTTCTTGATGTCCTTGGCGAAGCCCTTGCGCTCGAGATAGTCCAGCGTGTCGGCGCGCACGACGCCGAGATCGACGCCCTGCAGGAACAGAATGTCGGCGACGCTCTGCACCGAGCCGCGGCCGACGATCGGCAGGACGCGCAAGCTGTTGCCGTCGTCGAGCAGCGAAGCGAGGTCGGCGCCGAACTGCACATAGGTGCCGCCGATGGTGCCGGTGATCAGCGTCACCGTGTTGGCGTTGAGCGCCTGCTTGGTCTGCACCGACCCGAACTGGAAGATCGCTTTCAGGCTGTCACTGACCTTGGCCGGATCGAACTCGCCCTCTTCGGCGTGGGCGGAAAAACCGCACGCCAGCATCATTGCCGCAATGGCCGCTCCAACAAGACGTCGCATGTATCCCCTCGATCTAAAGCTGTTGCACGATCGCCGGCCAGGCCACAGGCGCGCCCTGCACGAAGGCGTCGCCGGGGAACAGCTCGAGCATCATGCGCAAAGTGCGAAAATCGAACGCGGCGGCATCAAGGACCGTCGCGACGGCTCAATTCTGCAGCTGATCCAGCCGGCGCTGCGCTTCCGACGAACCGAGTTGGGCGGCGCGGCGATACCAGTTGCGAGCCGCGGCCGGATCGGCGTTGATGTTGCGGATGTCCTTGGTCCCCAGCACGTGCGGATCATAGGTCTGGGCCAGCATCAGCGCAGCCGCCGGCTCCTGAGCTTCGGCGGCACGCTCCAGCAGCAGGCGGGCCGAGGGGATGTCACCGGCGGCGAGCAGTCCCTTGGCGCGCTTCATGATGCCGGCCAGCTCATCCGGATCCAGCCGGCGGGCCTGGGCGGCAGGCGGCGGCGCTGCGGTCACCGAGCCGAGGCCGGGGGCGACGATCGCAGCTCCCGCGCCCGGCGAGTTGATCGAGGACGGCGCCATCGCGGAGGGCGCGACAGGCGCGGCCGCAGCGCTCGGCGCCGGCGGACTGGGAACCCGGTTCTGCAAGGCCGTCTGGTAGGCGTTGGCGATATCGTCGCGCGTCGGAGCAACGGCGGCCGTCTGCATCGGCGTCGCAGCCGCCGGCGGCTCGGGCGGCAACCGCACCGGGTCGTTCAGCTGCATGTCGCGCGCGGTGAGCTGCGTGCCGCTGTCCTGCGGAGGCGCGGTCGGATCCGGCGCCGAGCCGACCATCGAGGCCTTGGCACTGGCGATCAGGTCGCGCGTCGCGTCCGAGGTCACCAGCGCAAACAGCACGGCAACACCTGCCGCCGCCACCACAGCGAGCAGAATGCGCGAGGAGATCGAAGCCTTGCGGGTCCGCACCGGCCACTGGTCGTCGAACTCGGTGCTCTCGATCTGATTGCCGCTCTCATATTCGGAGAGGAACATCGGCATCGATTCGTCGTTGGGATAGTGATGATCCTGGGCGGACCGGCCGAATCGGTAATTCGGCGGACGCTCCTGATGGGAATCGTCCGGGAAAGACCTGAAGTCAGGACTGGGTGGAGATCTGTCGTTGAACTTTCCGCGTGTCGTCCGCTCAGCCATGGCCTTCATCCCCATCTCACTTCACGCAACATACATTTTTGTCCCGAGCCCGTCAGAAGCTCGAGACACGTCACGATTGCTAGAGGCACCCCACTGCCGACAACTAATTGACTAATTGAATCCGACTAAAAGTGGACGAGAGCTGGCGTGATTCTGGAAATATTTTGATCTGATTGTGACGACGCACGCGCGAATTCGCGTGGCAGCAAACCGAGAAGCATCGAGATAACAACGAGCAAGCTCGGGAATTAACCTTGCCACAATGCGACTGAGTTGCGTTAACCAAGAAACGCTCGTTTTCGGATTTTCTGCCGCAGGTTGCATCGGCGGGGAAGCTGACCACGACATTTTCCGCCGAACGTGCGACTTCCTCGCAACATCTTTTCGAGCCCGGGGCTCGGCATCCCACCATCCAGGGCACGCGCCATGATTGCGCGAAAGCCTTAGAAGAACCGCAGGCTGAAGGCCTCGGAACGGGCAACCGTCCGAGGCTTCGGCTTCTCGGGCAAACCTCGTCAGGGGTGCAGGATCACCTTGCCCATGGCCTGGCGGCCGGCGAGCACCTTGAGCGCGTCGGCGGTCTGCGCCAGCGGGAAGGTGCGGTCGACATGCGACGACAGCTTGCCTTCGGCGGTCCACTGCACGAGCTTCTCGAGATTGGCGCGGTTCTTGGCCGGGTTGAGCCGGGTCCAGGCGCCCCAGAACACGCCGCGGATATCGCAGCCCTTCAGCAGCGCCAGATTGAGCGGCATCTTCGGGATGTCACCCGCGGCAAAGCCGATCACCAGGAAGCGGCCTTCCCAGGCGATCGAGCGCAGCGCCTGCTCTGCGTAAGAACCGCCGACCGGATCGAAGATGATGTCGGCGCCCTTGCCGTCGGTCAGCCGGCGCAGGCCTTCCTTCAGATCTTCCTTGGCGTAGTTGAGCGTCAGGCTGGCGCCATGCTGCCTGGCAAATTCGAGCTTCTCGTCGGACGAGGCGCAGGCAATCACCTTCAGCCCCATCAGCTTGCCGAGTTCGCACGCCGCAAGTCCGGTGCCGCCGGCGGCGCCGAGCACGGCCAGCGTCTCGCCCGGCTTCGGGCTGGCGCGATCCTCAAGTGCGTGCAGCGCCGTGCCGTAGATGATGATGATGCCGGCGGCGCGGTCGAAATCGAGATTGTCCGGAATCTTGACGATCGATGCTGCCGGCAGCGCGATCTTCTGGCGCGCGCCATTGTGCCCGCAGGAGGCGACCACGCGATCGCCGACCTTCAGATCCGTGACGCCGTCGCCGACGCTCTCGATGACACCTGCGACCTCCGCGCCCGGCGAGAACGGGAACGGCGGCTTGATCTGGTACTTACCCTGGATCATCAGGATGTCGAAGAAATTCAGCGCCGCAGCCTTGATCGCAATCACGGCCTCCCCCGGACCGGCCACCGGATCGGGCAAGTCGGCGAACACGAGATCGTCGGGCTGGCAATATTGCGAACAGAGAATGGCTTTCATGGGCGCTCCTTCAGATTTTGTCCGGATCATGCCGGGCTTTTGGAACGTCATGCCGGATTTGCCGACGCCCGACAATTGCCAACACGCGAGCTGCGGCGAAGAGGTCCTCGGCGAATACCGTCTCTCGGAACAGCGAGCGCGATCAACCGGCGGCGGAGCGGTTCACGAGGCCCGTCGATCCGCTTTGCAAGGGAGCCGCGAAGCCGCTATCCCTCGCCCGGACGGTCTGCGAATCCGGGCCATTTTCCAGTCACAATGTTGGTGGAACGAGATCGCGGGGGACTTAGCTTAATCATGTTGTTTTTGCGATTGTCGACTGCGCTGGCCACCGGCGCGCTCGTGCTCGGAGGCCCG
This sequence comes from Bradyrhizobium sp. SRS-191, assembly GCF_024586915.1. Lineage (GTDB taxonomy): Bacteria > Pseudomonadota > Alphaproteobacteria > Rhizobiales > Xanthobacteraceae > Bradyrhizobium. Next base: position 198,132 of record NZ_JANBVS010000008.1, on the reverse strand, counting down.
AGCCTTGCCGCCGCTCAGACGGCTGCGCCGAAGGCGCCACCCAAGGGTGCGCCCGCCCCACAACCGAAGGCGGCGCCGAAGTCCGAGGCGAAACCTGCGGTCCCGAACATCGGCGGCGCGGAGCCGACATTGATCGGCCAGTTCGGCGGCTGGGGGGCGTACACCGCCGCTCCCGGCGGCAAGAAGGTCTGCTTCGCGCTGGCCAAGCCGGCCTCGTCGAAGACCACCCCCGCCAATCGCCCGCGTGATCCCGCCTACGCCTTCGTCTCGACCCGCCCCTCCGAGAAGGTGTTCAACGAGGTGTCGATCATGATCGGCTATGCGCTGAAGCCCGGCGCCGACGGATCGCTCGATGTCGGTGGCGCGTCCTATGCGATGTACGCCCAGGGCGACGGGCTCTGGATCAAGAACGCGGCCGAGGAGGAGCGCATGGTCGAGGCCATGCGCAAGGCGCCGGAGGCGGTGGTCAAGGGTGTCTCGGCCAAGGGCACGGAGACCACCGACGTGTTCTCGCTCAAGGGGCTCTCCCAGGCTCTCGATCGCATCGCCCAGGATTGCCGACGCTAGCCGGCCTTCGATACCGCTCGTCGGCGGGTCGCATTTGCCGGCCGGATCGTTATATAACGCCCGACAACGCCTTCGGCCGCAGCGGCCGGGCAGCATTTTGGGCCCCTGGACATGGCAACGACTGCCGGGCTGCGCGAAGCCGCCGCGCCCCTCGAAAAGACTCCGCTTGAAACCTACGTGCCGCCGGCGAAGCCGTCGCTGATCGGCCAGTCGCGCGCGGAGTTGGCTGCAACGCTCGGCGAGATCGGCGTGCCCGAGCGCCAGCAGAAGATGCGGGTGCAGCAGCTCTGGCACTGGCTGTATTTCCGCGGCGCCAAATCGTTCGACGAGATGAGCTCGGTGTCCAAGGACACCCGCATTGCGCTGGCCGAGCGCTTCACGGTCGACCGCCCCGAGGTCGTCGCCGAGCAGATCTCCAATGACGGCACCCGCAAATGGCTGCTGCGGCTGCCGAGCGGCGACGGCTTGCAGAAGGCGCACGAGGTCGAATGCGTCTACATCCCCGAAACCGATCGCGGCACGCTGTGCGTCTCCTCCCAGGTCGGCTGCACGCTGAACTGCTCGTTCTGCCATACCGGCACGCAGCGGCTGGTGCGCAACCTCACTGCCGGCGAGATCGTCGGCCAGATCATGGTGGCGCGCGACCGCCTGAACGACTGGGCCGACCGCGAGACGCCGCACGGCAACCGCCTCGTCACCAACATCGTGATGATGGGCATGGGCGAGCCGTTGTACAATTTCGACGCGGTGCGCGATGCGCTGCTGATCGTCTCCGACAATGAGGGCATCGGCATCTCCCGCCGCCGCATCACGCTGTCGACGTCCGGCGTGGTGCCGAACATCAAGCGCGCCGGCGAGGAGATCGGCGTGGCCCTGGCGATCTCGCTGCACGCGGTCCGCGACGAGCTGCGCAACGAGCTCGTGCCGCTGAATCGGAAATATCCGATCGCCGAGCTGTTGCAGGCCTGCCGCGACTATCCCGGCGCATCGAATGCCCGCCGCATCACCTTCGAATATGTGATGCTCAAGGGCGTCAACGATTCGCTCGATGATGCCCGGCTGCTGGTCAAGCTGCTCAAGGGGATTCCGGCCAAGATCAATCTCATTCCGTTCAATCCGTGGCCGGGCTCGGTCTATGAATGCTCGGACTGGGAGCAGATCGAGAAATTCTCCGAATACGTCTTCAACGCCGGCTACTCCTCGCCGGTGCGCACGCCGCGTGGCCGCGACATCCTCGCCGCCTGCGGCCAGCTGAAGTCGGAGACCGAGAAGCTGTCGGCCCGCGAGCGCCAGGCGCTGCGCGCGATGGCGATGACGGATTGAGGATCGTGCGTGCCTGCATCTCCGAACACGATCGTCATGCCCGGGCTTGACCCGGGCATCCATCACCTCGACAGAGATTGATTGAGCGATGGATGGCCGGGTCAAGCCCGGCCATGACGAATGGGGGCGATAGGGCCTTGATTGCGTAGAATGGGGACTCCGCCATGGCGCTGATCGGACGGCTGATCGTGATCGCGTTCGCGTTTCTCCTCGCGAGCTTCGTCGCCGGTCTGGTCGTGGTCACCGCGATCCTGATCCCGGAATTCTCCGACATCGGCATCGGCCCGATCGACCAGAGCGCGCTCCAGGTCGTCATCGGCTTCGGCTTCATCTTCGTGTCGGGCTTCGCGCTGATTCCGGCGCTGCTGATCGCGCTCATCACCGAGGCGTTTTCGATCCGCAGCGTGCTCGCTTACGCCATCGGCGGCGGCGTGGTCGGCGCCGCCTGCTATCTCGGCCTGATCCCGTTCGATCCGGAGACGTTCCACTTCGAGGGCATCGTCCGCCGCCAGCTCGAGATCCTGACCGGCGCAGGCATTCTCGGCGGGCTCATCTACTGGCTGATCGCCGGCCGCAATGCTGGCCGCTGGCGGGGAACGCCGCGCCTCATGCCTCCGCCGCCGCCGCTTCCGTCGGGCTCGCCGCGCTGAGCCTTTCCATCGCCATCCGCTTTCGCTAAACCGCGCGCCATGAACCGCAACGGCCTCTTCATCGCATTGTCGCTCGCGCTCGTCATCGGCGTGCTGTTCGGCGTCTATCCCGAGCTCGACCTCAAGCTCGCCGCGCTGTTCTATGATCCGCATACGCGCAGCTTCCCCTTGAAGCTCGACGGCTACGCGTCGTTTGCGCGCGATGCGGCGATGTGGATCGCCTGGGGCCTTGCGCTGCCCTCGATCGTTGCGCTGGTGGTGAAGCTGATCCGCCCGGACCGGCCGCTGCTGATCAAGGGCCGCACCATCGCCTTCCTGCTGCTGACGCTGTCGCTGTCGGCCGGGGTGCTCACCAACTTCACCTTCAAATCCTATTGGGGCCGGCCGCGCCCGGTCGTCGTGACCGAGTTCGGCGGCGACATGCAATTCGTGCCGTATTGGGATCCGCGCGGCGGCTGCGGCCGCAACTGCTCGTTCTTCTCCGGCGAGGGCGCCACCGCTTTCTGGACCCTGGCGCCGGCCGCGCTGACCCCGCCGGCCATTCGTCCCGTCGCCTATGCCGCCGCCGTGCTGTTCGGCCTGGCCACCTCGGTCCTGCGCATGGCGTTCGGCGGCCATTTCTTCACCGACATCTCCGCCGCCGGGCTCGTCACCTTCCTCGTGATCTGGCTGGCCCATGGCTACATCTACCGCTGGCCGTCGACGCGCCTGACCGATGCCGGCGTCGATGCCGCGCTGACCCGCTTCGCCATGCCGGGCTTCCGCCTGATGCGCCGCCTGTTCGGCCGCCGCCAGCCGGACACCAGCCCCGCGGGCTGAGCGCGGCCCAGGCTCCGGTTATCAGGGGCCAATAATCGCGTGCCCAGCGGGGCGAAATCTGCTATCCGCGCGCGAATTTCCGAATATTGCGGCCATCAACACCGGTTGGACTCCCCATGACCACGATCCTCAAAGGCCTTCCCAAGGGCGAGAAAGTCGGCATTGCCTTCTCCGGCGGCCTCGACACCAGCGCGGCGCTGCTCTGGATGAAGCAGAAGGGCGCGCGCTGCTTCGCCTACACCGCCAATCTCGGCCAGCCCGACGAGTCCGACTATGACGAGATCCCGCGCAAGGCGATGAGCTTCGGCGCCGAGAAGGCGCGCCTGGTCGATTGCCGCACCCAGCTGGTGCATGAGGGCATCGCCGCGATCCAGTCCGGCGCCTTCCACATCTCGACCGGCGGGGCGACCTACTTCAACACCACGCCGCTCGGCCGCGCCGTCACCGGCACCATGCTGGTCGCCGCGATGAAGGAGGACGGCGTCAACATCTGGGGCGACGGCTCGACCTACAAGGGCAACGACATCGAGCGGTTCTACCGCTACGGCCTGCTGACCAACCCGAACCTCAAGATCTACAAGCCCTGGCTCGACCAGCAGTTCATCGACGAGCTCGGCGGCCGCGCCGAGATGTCGGCATTCCTGACCGCCAACGGCTTCAACTACAAAATGAGCGCCGAGAAGGCGTATTCGACCGACAGCAACCTGCTCGGCGCCACCCACGAGGCCAAGGATCTCGAGAGCCTCTCCAGCGGCATCCGCATCGTCACCCCGATCATGGGCGTGCCGTTCTGGCGCGAGGACTGCGCGGTGAAGCCCGAGACCGTCGTGGTGCGCTTCGAGGAGGGCCAGCCGGTCGCGCTCAACGGCCAGACCTTCACCGATCCCGTGGCGCTGTTCCTGGAGGCCAATGCGATCGGCGGCCGCCACGGCCTGGGGATGTGCGACCAGATCGAGAACCGCATCATCGAGGCGAAGAGCCGCGGCATCTACGAGGCGCCGGGCATGGCGCTGCTGCACATCGCCTATGAGCGGCTCGTCACCGGCATCCACAACGAGGATACGATCGAGCAGTACCGCATGAGCGGCATGAAGCTCGGCCGCCTACTCTATCAGGGCCGCTGGTTCGATTCGCAGGCCCTGATGCTGCGCGAGACCGCCCAGCGCTGGGTCGCGCGCGCCATCACCGGCGAGGTGACGCTGGAGCTGCGCCGCGGCAACGACTACTCGCTGCTCAACACCGAGAGCCCGAACCTGACCTATCAGCCGGAGCGGCTGAGCATGGAGAAGGTCGAGGACGCCGCCTTCACACCCGCTGACCGCATCGGCCAGCTGACCATGCGCAACCTCGACATCACCGACACCCGCACCAAGCTGAAGCTCTATTCCGACACCGGCCTGCTGTCAGGCGCGGACGGCGCGCAGATCTTCCAGCTCGGCCACGACAAGGGCTGAGGGAAGCCTAAAGCAAGATACGGCGCCGTCTCCACCGCTGTCGTCCCTGCGAACGCAGGGACCCATACCGCGGACGCTCTCGGGGAACGTGACTATCAGTTGCCCACCTCATGACGGCCGGTGGTTATGGGTCCCGGCTCAAGGCCGGGACGACACCGGTTATGAGGCGGCAGCCTGCCACCAAACAAAAATGGCCGGGATTGCTCCCGGCCATTTTCATTTTCGATCGCTCGCAGCGCCTCAGCGCGGCGGGGCCGTGCCCGGAGGCGGCGGCGGCAATGCCGCCTGGCCGCCGTTCAGCAGCGGCGTGATGCGGCGGACCGTGACGCGGCGGTTGATGCGGCTCGGGCCTTGGGTCTGCTCCTTCAGGTACTGCTCACCATAGCCCTGCGAGGTCAGGTTCTCGGCGGGCACGCCGAACTGCTGCGTCATCAGCGTTGCAACCGATTCGGCGCGGCGATCCGACAGCGACAGATTGTCGGTCTCGTTGCCGACCGCGTCGGTGTGGCCCTCGATCAGGAAGACCTCGCGCGGATTGCGCTGGATCGCCTGGTTGAGACCGTCCGCGATGACCTGCAGCTTCGCAACCTGATCAGGCCCGATCTCCCACGATCCCGTCTCGAAGGTGATCGTGTTGAGATCGATCGACGGCATCAGCTGACGCACCGAAGGTGAGTAGCGGACCTCGTCGAGCGAGTAGCGGCGCTGCACGCGCTCGACCGGCGGAGCGACGAGCGTGTCGTAGATGACATCCGGCGGCGCCTCCTCGGCGTCGACGATGTAGCGGTTGTAGGGGATGCGGATCTCCGGCGGCGGCAGATCGACATAGAAGCCGCCGACCGCCTGGGGATCGCGATAGGTGTTGTCGATGATGATGATCTCGCGTCCGCCGATGTCGCGGCGGATGCGGCGCAGCAGCCGGCCATCCGGCGCGGTGACCGTGACGATCTGGCTGCCATCGGGACGGATCACGACGGTGCGCGTCTCGCCCCGCTCCTGCTGCACGCGAATGTCGCGGGCACCATAGCGGAAGCGCTCGAGCTCATCGTGGCGCACGAACTCCTGGCCGCTCGGATCGCGCACGATGACGCGGCCCGGCTCGTAGATCACGGTCCGGCCGCCCTCCTGCACCTCGCGACGCTGGGCGCGGAAATCGTCGAGCCGCTGCGGTCCCGGCATCGGCGCACCCGGAGCGATCGGCGTGAGCTGCTGCGGGGTCGGCGGCGGCGGCGCGGGAATCGGCGCAGCCACCTGCGGCGGCGGCCGGGTAGCCATGGCAGGGGGTCCGGCGGGCGGCACGGCGCCAGGTCCAGCATTGGGGCCCGGACCCGGGCCGGCTGGTCCAGGACCGGCGGCGCCAGGAGCAGGAGCAGGACCGGGTCCCGCGGCCGGCGGCGGTGCTCCAGGGGCGCCCGGAGGCGTACCCGGTCGGCCGCCGGGCGGCGGATTGCCGGGCGCAGGCGGGGTGGCCGGTGCAGGCGTCTGAGCCGCGGGCGGCGTCGCGGGAGCAGGCGGCGTTCCCGGCGCAGGTGCCGTCGTTCCGGACGGCGGGGTCGGTGCGCCGCGGGGCGGGGGTCCCCCCTGCGGACCGCCCGGAGGCGGGCCGCCGGCGCCCGGCCGGCCGGCCGGAGGCTGCCCCGCATTTGGCGGCGGGGTTTGTCCCGGGGACGGCTGCGGAGCAGGTGCAGCGGTCGGCGGCGGTGAATGCGGTGGGGTCGTCGCACCCGGAGGCGGCGGCGGAGAGCCAGGCCTCGCGCCCGGTCCTGCGTTGGGCGCAGGAGGCGGCACCGGCGTGGCTGCCGGAGGTACGGGCGGCGTGGGACGTGCAGGCGCGGGCGGCGCCGCAGCCGGAGGCGGAGGGGGCGGTGGCGTCGGACGTGCCGGCTCACGCGGCGCCACGGGAGGTGGCGCCGGGGTATGCACCGGGGGAGCGGCAGCAGGCGGCGGCGGAGGCGTCGGACGTGGAGGAGCAGCCGGCGGTTCAGCGCGCGGCGGCGGCGGAGCCGGGCGCGGTGGCTCAGCACGCGGCGGAGGCGGCGGCGGGGGTGCAGGCGCCGGACGCGGCGCTGCGGCCGGCGGCGGGGCAGGCGGAGGCGGTGCCGGGCGTGGCGCTGCTGCGGGGGGCGGCGGGGGCGGAGGCGGCGCCTGATGCGGAGCTGCGGCCGGAGGACCGCCCGGCCCCGGACGCTGCGGCTGGCCCGGCGGTTGGGCGTGCGGCGGCTGCTTCGGTCGGCCGTCGGGGCCGACTTCACCGCCCGGCCCGCCTGGCCCCTGGGCCACGATCATCGGCGCGCTCTGCGCGTGGGCTGCGGAGTTCGTCAGTTGCATCGCCGACAGCGCGGTCGTCGCAAGCAGCAGAACGCGAAGTTTGCTCATGTGTCTTTGTTTCCCGAAACGTTCTTTTTCAAGCACGGAGTGATCAACGTTTATGCGTTAGGCTGGATTGTGGCGTAGTTCAAATCCGGGCGCGGATTTATTTCGGCACGATGCAGCCGCCGGATTGCCGCCATTCATGTTTCATTCAGTCTTGAATTTCAAAGGCTTGCCGGAACTTCACGACGAGAGAGCCGGCGCGGACGCCAGCTCTCTTCTGTCCATCACGATCAAGGTACAATGGCGGTCAATCCGTGACCGGACTGGGCGTCGTCGGACCGAGCGGTCCCCGCCCCGGCACCTCGTCAGGCGTTTGCCCCGGTAGCTCGCGCGGCGGCTCGGGCGCATCGGGCTCGTACACCGGCGGAGGAATGTCGGGCTGAGGATTGCCGACCGGATCTTCCGGCGGTGGCTCGGCCGGATGGCCCGGCGTCGCCGGCGGGATCTCGGGTGGTTCGATCGGCATCACATCGCCACCTTGCGATTGTCGCCGATGTCGGGCCGCGTGTTGGTCACGGCCGCGGCCGCCATCTTGATGTAGCTGACCACCGTGCCCGGCGAATCCCAATATTCGGCGTCATCGGGCGTGATCTTCAGCAGGCGGATGTTCGGATCCTCGGCGCTGTCCCACCACGCCTTGGCCGTGGTCGTAAACAGCTCGCGGATCTTGGCCCGGTCGTTGGAAATCGCTGCGGTGCCGGTCAAGGACACGTATTTCTGGTTGCCGGCATCGGCAAAGGACAGGTTGACCTGCGGCGATCGCGCGATCTCCTCATCCTTGTGGTGGCGCGCGTCCGTGAGAAAATAGATCAGGCCTTCGTCGCGTTCGAGATAGGCGCTCATCGGCCGCGCCCGCAGCTTGTCACCGTCGCGCGTGACCAGCATGGCGAAGGTGATCTTCTTCATCAGCTCCCAGACGCGATCTTGATCGCGCGTATCGTCATTGCTCATGGTGCGCTCCTTGGATGTCAGGGGCGCTAACGCCGCGTCATAGGCGATGTTCCGGAACAGAGGGATGAAAGCGAGCGGCGCGTTGTCTCAATTGCGCAGCAGCAGCGTGTTGCTGCGTGTGCGGCCGGTCTCGCGATAGCCGCGCTTGATCATGTCGGCGAGGCAGTCGCTCTGCCATTCGTCGCGCGACAGGTGCTCGATCACGATCGCGCGCGGCCACAGCGTCTCCGGCGCCTCGCGGAAGAAGCAGGTCAGCACGCGATCCTCGAACCCCTCGATATCGATCTTCAGCACGTCGACCTTGGTTGCGCCGGCCTGATCGAGGATGGTCTGCAACCGCAGCGACGGGACCTTGAAGGCCTCGCCACCGGCGGTGCCGGTCACGATATGACTGGCACCGAGATTTTCGCCATCGGTTTCGATCATCACCTCGCCGTCGCTGTCGCCCGCGGCGGCGGCAACCAGCGTGACCTGCGACAGCGCCGATGCATCGCGATTGAACCGAAGGCGCGCATGCGTCACCGGGTGCGGCTCGACCGCGATCACCAGTCCGGATGGCCCCACATGGCGCGCGAGCGGCAACGCAAACGTTCCGACATTGGCACCAACGTCGACCGCGACACCGCCGGCCGGGAGATGGCTGCGCAGGAAATCCAGCTCCTCACGATTGTAGTCGGGATTGAACAGCGCGCCCCGCTCGGTGGCGCTGACCTGGTGATGGAAGCGAAAGCTGGCGCCCTGATAGTCCACGTCCAGCGGACCCTCGCGCAGCAGGTTGACGAGCCGCGTCAACATCGGCCGGAAGGCACCCCGCTTCAGCCCGGATCCGTGCGCCAGGCGGATCACCAGGGCCTGCGCGGCGTTCGGAGCGAAAGCCCCGAAGGGCGGGGGAGAGGGATCGTTGTCGGGCGTCAAGGTCGGGTCCTGGCAGTCGAGGCGCGGCAATCGTGTGCTGGCGTGAGGGCGCCGAGTGATAGCCGGTTTCGCGCAGGACTCCAATGCAGGGGGCGTGGCCGCAATGTGGTCTCACTGCGACGGCCCGCGGGCCTTGCAGTCGTCAGACCGCCTTGCGCTGGCGCAGGAAGCGGCCGATCAGGCGGCGCTTGCCCTTGCGGGGGATGAGATCGATGTCGCTGACGAGCTTGGCGCCGCCCTTGCGACGCTCCAGCACGATCTTGCGGCTGTGAAACGCCTCGAGCTCGGCCCGATGCGCGACGCTGACGATGGTGGCCTTCGGCAGCTCGCTCGTCACCATCTGCATCATCTTGTCCTGGCTCTTCTCATCGAGCGCGGACGTCGCCTCGTCGAGCACGACGATGTCCGGGCTATGCAGCAGCAGCCGCGCGAAGGCGAGCCGCTGCTTCTCGCCGCCGGAGAGCGTCTGATCCCATGGCGCTTCCTCCTCGATGCGGTCCTTGAGATGATCGAGGCCGACCTTGTGCAGGGCTTCGCCGACCTGCTCGACGCTCCAGTCCTCGGCGGCGCCGGGATAGGCCACCGCGCGACGCAGGCTGCCCGAGGGCACGTAAGGCCGCTGCGGCAGCATGAACAGCCGGCGGTCGGGATGGAAGTTGATGCTGCCGCCACCCCAGGGCCAAAGGCCCGCGATGGCGCGGACCAGCGTGCTCTTGCCCGTCCCCGATTCGCCGGCGACGAGCAGCCGCTCGCCGGGATCGACCACGACCTCGGTCTCGCCAACGACGGCGGTGCCGTCGTCGAGCGTGACCGAGAGATCGTTCAGGCTCAGCATCGCCTCGCCCGCCGTCTCGCCGCGCTTGATACGGCCGATGCCGTCGCCGCGCTCGGCGCGCTCCAGCGCATCCAGCGACATCATCAGCGAGGCAATGCGGCGCGCGCAAGCGTTCCAATCGGCGAGGCGCGGATAGTTGTCGACCAGCCAGCCGAAGGCCGTCTGCACGATCGTGAACGCGCTCGCCGCCTGCATCACCTGACCGAGCGTCATGCTGCCGTCGAGAAATTTCGGCGCGCACAACAACAGCGGGATGACGGGCGCGATGAGGCTCGAACCCTGCGACACCAGGGTGGTGCGCATGTGCTGGCCGGCGAGCCTGGCCCATTGCTGCAGCACATTGCCGAACGTCCGGTCGATGCCGGCCCGTTCCTCGGTCTCGCCGCCGAGCAGCGCGATGCTCTCGCCGTTCTCGCGGACGCGGGTCAGGGTGTAGCGGAAATCGGCCTCCGCCTGATTCTTGTCTTCCGAGGTCTGCACGAAGCGGCGGCCGATCGTCATGATCGAGCCGGAAGCGATGGCGGCGTAGACGATGGCTGCGATCACCAGGAAACCTGGGATGGTCAGCTCGGTGCCGCCGAGATGCAAGGTCAGCGCGCCACCGATGGTCCAGAGCACCACGATGAAGGTCGCTGCGGACAGCAGCGCCGAGGTCACACCGGCGACGAAGTCGACCGGCGAGTCCGTGGCGATGCGCAAATCCTCTGCGATGCGGTATTCGGGGTTCTTGTGATCGCCGCTGACCAGGTTGAGCTGGTAGTAGCGGCCGCTGGTGAGCCAGCGCGTGATGACGCTGTTGGTCAACCACGCCCGCCAGCGCCGCTGGATCGCCATCCGCGCATAGACCTGCGCGACGGCGAGGATGACACTGCCGATCGCGAGCGGGAAGAAGATCGCGGTGAGATGAAACACCGTCGCGGCGTCGCGCTTCTCGATCGCATCGAAGATCGAGCGATTCCAGACGTTGATGCCGTATTGAAAGACGACGGTGCCGATGATCAGGACGAGCAGTCCGAGGGTGAAGGGCCAAGCGAGGCGATCGCCGGACTTGCCCCAAAAGCCGCGGGCGCTGATCCAGAACCGCGTCAGCAGATAGCGCTTGCGGACCTGCTCGGCTTCTTCCGGCGTCAGCTCGGGGTCCGCCTCCACCACCTCGGGCGGCGGCGGCTCCACGTGGTCTCCGTTCTCGGCGGCGATCTCGATGATCGGCGCCTTCGTAGGCGCCGACGCAACGGGCCGCTCGATGTCCTGGATCTGTCCCATGGGGCGATAACCGGAACCCAAGTCCAAGGTTCCGCGGCGAGTTCCCTGGCCGCAATGTTGGTGTCAGCGCACCTCCGAATTCGGCGCCACCGGCGGCGCGCGATAGAGCGGCACAGGCACGACCTTGTGCAGCACGCGCGACAATTCCTCGATCGAATAGGGCTTTCTCAGGAGCTCGAATCCGTTGGTGCCCTGTTGGGCGAGCACGTGGCTATAACCGCTGGCGAGCACGACGGGGATGTTGAGCTCGAGCCGGCGGATCTCCTCGGCGAGCTCGAGACCCGTCATCCCGGGCATGACCACATCGGTGAACACGACGTCGAACCGGCTGGCGCCGTCGATCAGCTCCTCCAGGGCGTCGCGCGCGTTGTCCACCAGCGTGGTGAGATAGCCGAGTTCGGCCAGCGCTTCGGTGGCGGACCGGCCGACATCGATATTGTCCTCGACCACCAGCACCGCCATGCCGCGGCCGCTGATCGGCACGGCGTGGCCACTCGTCTCGCCGAGCTGATCCTGCGCCGGAGCCACGCGGGGCAGATACAGCGTGAAGGTGGCGCCCCGGCCGACCTCGCTGACCACTCCGATCTCGCCTCCGGACTGCTTGGCAAAGCCGAACACCTGGGACAGGCCGAGGCCGGTGCCCTGCCCGATCGTCTTGGTGGTGAAGAACGGCTCGAAGATCCGGCCGAACTGCTCCTGGGGAATACCGACGCCGGTGTCCTGCACCGCGATCGCGACATAGCCGAGCGGGGGACGATCGTGGGGGGCGACCGGGGTCGGCAGGTCGGGCGCGGGGGTCACCGTGATGCTGAGCAGGCCCTGGCCGGCCATGGCGTCGCGGGCATTGACGGCCATGTTGATCAGCGCGGTCTCGAACTGGCCGGCGTCGGCATTGGCGTAGCACGGCGCATCAGGCACCGCGGTGACGACCTCGATGCGCGAGCCGACCAGCGTCTTGGTCATGTCACGCAGCGTGACGACGGTGCGGCCGATGTCGAACACCTCCGGCTTCAGCGCCTGTCGCCGCGCGAAGGCCAGCAGCTGCGACGTCAGCTTGGACGCGCGCGCAACGGTGTCGGAGATCGCATCGATGTAGCGCTGGCGCCGTTCATCCGGAAGGTTGGGCCGGCGCAACAGGTCGGCCGAGGCGCGGATCACCGTGAGCAGGTTGTTGAAGTCGTGCGCGACGCCGCCGGTGAGCTGGCCCAGCGCCTCCATGCGCTGGCCGTGCTTGAGCGCATCCTCCGCCTCGAGGCGGCGCGCGGCCTCGACATAGAAGTGTTCGGTCCGCCGCCTAGCGAGCGTGAGGAACACGATCAGCAGGGCGGTGGCCGGAATGCCGAAGATCAGGTGCCGGCCCATCGTCGCGAGCCAGCGGTCGCGGATGGTGGCGGTGTCCATGCCGGCGGAGACATAGACCGGATAACCGGCGAGACGCTGGTAGCCGACCCGGCGCGCGACGCCGTCGATCGGCGAGGTCTCGGTGACCAACTGCTCGGTATCCGCCGCGCCCGCGGGAATGTCGCGCGCTGCCGGACCGGCGCTTCGCTCGGCCACAGGGAAGCGCGCGAGCGTCACGCCGTCGAACCGACGCAGAGCGAAGTAGCTGCCGGGGGTGCGGCCGATCCGGGCGTAGAAGTGCTCGAAATAGTCGGGCAGCACCGAGGCCTGGATGATGCCGGTGAAGCTGCCGTCGTCGGATTGGCGGCGGCGGCTGATGCTGAAGAACGCCGCGCCCTGATACGGCGTACGCGGCGTCAAGGTCGCGCCGATGAAGGTGCCGATGCTGTCCTTGACGTGGGCATTGAAGTAGTCGCGGTCCATGAACGACATGTCCGGCGCCGGGTAGATCATGCTGTTGACCAGCGGCCGGCCATAGGCATCGAACACCCAGGCGGACTTCATCTGCGGCAGCGAGTCCGACAATTGCCGAAGCCGGGCATGCAGCGTCTGTTCGCGCAGCTTGATGTCGGCATCCGAGAGATCGCGGACGATCTCGTCGATCTCCGACAGGCTGCGGTCGATCGTCTCGAACACCTTGAGCGCATGCTCATGGACGATTTCGAGGGAGCGGCGGATTTCGCGATCGGCTTCCTCGGTGGTCGTGCCGTAGGACACGTAGGCCGCGACCAGGAACAGCGCGACGGGCAGCGCCAGCGAGGCGACCATCATCCAGCGCAGCATCGTCAGCGATTTGCGTTGTGCGGTCTGCACGGTCGCTCCGGCCCAAAGGGCTCGGAGCTTAACGCAATCGGCGTCGGCTACAAAGTAGCTGCGCCCGGAACCTCTGCCGGTTCCGGGCGCACTGATATATCACTATCGCCCGGTCAGATCTGCCGCTCGACCAGCTTGAGCTTCAGCTCGGCGATCGCCTCGGCCGGGTTCAGCCCCTTCGGGCAGGCCTTGGCGCAGTTCATGATGGTGTGGCAGCGATACAGCCGGAACGGATCCTCGAGATTGTCGAGCCGCTCACCGGTGGCCTCGTCGCGGCTGTCCTTGACCCAGCGCGTCGCCTGCAGCAGCGCGGCCGGCCCGAGATAGCGTTCGCTGTTCCACCAGTAGCTCGGGCACGAGGTCGAGCAGCAGGCGCACAGGATGCACTCGTAGAGGCCGTCGAGCTTCTCGCGGTCCTCGTGAGTCTGCTTCCATTCCTTCTGCGGCGTCGGCGTGGTCGTCTTCAGCCACGGCTCGATCGAGGCATACTGCGCGTAGAAATTGGTGAGGTCAGGCACCAGGTCCTTGACCACCGGCTGGTGCGGCAGCGGGTTGATCTTGACCGCGCCGTCCTTCACGTCGTGCATCGAGCGGGTGCAGGCCAGCGTGTTCTGGCCGTCGATGTTCATCGCGCAGGAGCCGCACACGCCCTCGCGGCAGGAGCGGCGGAAGGTCAGCGACGGATCGATGTGGTTCTTGATCCAGATCAGGCCGTCGAGAACCATCGGACCGCAATCGTTGACGTCGACATAATAGGTGTCGACGCTCGGATTCTTGCCGTCGTCCGGATTCCAGCGATAGACCCTGAACTCGCGGAGTTCGGTGGCGCCTGCCGGCTTCGGCCAGGTCTTGCCGCCGGTGATCTGCGAATTCTTCGGAAGTGCGAACTCAGCCATTTCGGTAGGCCTTCTTGGTTATGACTGCAGGACTCAGTACACGCGTGCCTTGGGCGGGATGTACTGCACGTCGTTGGTCATGGTGTAGTTGTGCACCGGGCGGAAATCGATCGTGGTCTTGCCGTCCTTGTTGTCGATCCACGCCAGCGTGTGCTTCATCCAGTTCTTGTCGTCGCGATCCGGAAAATCCTCGCGGGCATGGGCGCCGCGGCTTTCGGTGCGGTTGTTAGCCGAGTCCATCGTCACCACCGCCTGGGCGATGAGGTTGTCGAACTCCAGCGTCTCGATGAGATCGGAATTCCACACCAGCGAGCGGTCGGAGACCGCGATGTCACCGATGCCGCCATACACCTTGTGGATCAGGTTATGGCCTTCCTGCAGCACCTCGCCGGTGCGGAACACGGCGCAGTTGGTCTGCATGACGTGCTGCATGCTCTCGCGCAGCTTCGCGGTCGGCGTGCCGCCCGAGGCGTAGCGATAATGGTCGAGCCGGCCGAGCGCCTTGTCGGCGGAGTCCTTCGGCAGGTCGGGCTGCTTGCCGTTCGGCGTCAGCTTCTCGGCCAGCCGCAGCGCGGCAGCGCGGCCGAACACCACGAGGTCGATCAGCGAGTTTGAGCCCAGCCGGTTGGCGCCGTGAACGGAAACGCAGGCCGCCTCGCCCACCGCCATCAGGCCCGGGACGATCGCGTTGTCGTCGCCGTCCTTCTTGGTCAGGACCTCGGCATGATAGTTCGTCGGGATGCCGCCCATGTTGTAGTGCACCGTCGGCACGATCGGGATCGGCTCGCGGGTGACGTCGACATTGGCGAAGATCTTGGCCGATTCGGAGATGCCCGGCAGACGCTCGGCCAGCACCTTCGGATCGAGATGGTCGAGATGCAGGAAGATGTGGTCCTTCTTCTTGCCGACGCCGCGGCCCTCGCGGATCTCGATGGTCATCGCGCGCGAGACGACGTCGCGCGAGGCGAGGTCCTTCGCCGACGGCGCATAGCGCTCCATGAAGCGCTCGCCCTCGGAATTGACGAGATAGCCGCCTTCGCCGCGCGCGCCCTCGGTGACCAGACAGCCCGAGCCGTAGATGCCGGTCGGGTGGAACTGCACGAACTCCATGTCCTGGAGCGGCAGGCCGGCGCGCAGCGCCATGCCGCCGCCATCGCCGGTGCAGGTGTGCGCCGAGGTGCAGGAGGCGTAGGCGCGGCCATAGCCGCCGGTCGCCAGGATCGTGGTCTGGGCGCGGAAGCGATGCAAGGTGCCGTCATCCATGCGCAGCGCGATCACGCCGCGGCAGGTACCCTGATCGTCCATGATGAGGTCGATGGCGAAGTACTCGATGAAGAACTCCGCGGCATGGCGCAGCGACTGGCCATACATCGTGTGCAGCATCGCGTGACCGGTACGATCGGCGGCGGCGCAGGTGCGCTGCGCCTGGCCCTTGCCGTAGTCCATGGTCATGCCGCCGAACGGGCGCTGATAGATCTTGCCGTCTTCGGTGCGCGAGAACGGGACACCCCAATGCTCGAGCTCGTAGACGGCGTCAGGCGCGTTGCGCACCATGTACTCGATGGCATCCTGGTCGCCGAGCCAGTCCGACCCCTTGACGGTGTCGTACATGTGCCAGCGCCAGTCGTCCTGGTGCATGTTGCCGAGCGAGGCCGAGATGCCGCCCTGCGCCGCCACGGTGTGCGAGCGTGTCGGGAACACCTTGGTGATGCAGGCGGTGCGCAGGCCCGCCTCGCTGCAGCCGACCACCGCGCGCAGGCCCGCGCCGCCAGCGCCGACCACGACGACGTCGTAGGTGTGGTCCTCGATCGGATAGGCTTTTCCGTTCGTCGCGGGCGCGCCGTTCGCGCTGCCATTTGCTCCGCCGGCCATTCGCTAGACTCCAGTGGACAGTTTGATGAGAGCGTAGATCGAGGCGATCGCCACGGTCACGGCAAAGAAGTTGTTGGCCATGATCGCGATGAGCTTGAGCGACTCGGTGTGCACGTAGTCCTCGATGATCACCTGCATGCCGATCTTCATGTGCCAGCAGCTGGCGACCACGAACAGCAGCATGATCAGGGCGATCGGCAGCGAGCCGAGGATCTGCGCAGCACCTGCCTGGTTGCGGCCGAGCAGCATGATCACGACGACGACGACGGGAACGATCAGCAAGGTCATGGCGACGGCGGTGATGCGCTGACGCCAGAAGTCACCGGTGCCGGAGTGGGCGGCACCGAGATTGCGGACGCGGCCCAGCGGAGTCCGCATCGATTTTGCGCGTGCGTTGCTCATCGGCCGCCTCCGACTGCGTAGGCCACGATCCACACCAGAACGGTCAGGCTGATGCCGCCGATCAGTGCGCCCCAGGTCAAAGTCTCGCGCTCGTTCGGCTTGAAGCCGTAGCCGAGATCCCAGACGAAGTGACGGATGCCCGACAGCAGGTGATGCAGCAGCGCCCAGGTGTAGCCGAACACGATCAGGCGGCCGAGGAAGCTGCCCATGAAGCCCTGGACATAGGAGTAGGCGCTGGGACCGGACGCGGCGGCGATCAACCACCAGGCCAGCAGCAGCGTCCCGAAATACAGTGCAACACCCGTGGCGCGATGGACGATCGACAGGATCATCGTCAGCGTCCAACGGTAGGTTTGCAGATGCGGCGAAAGCGGTCGTTCGATCCTGGCTGTCATTGGTTGCTTTGATGATTTCTTGTGGGCCGTGAACGGAAGGGCTTGCGGCCGTGTGGGATCGGCAGGCGGGCTTTATTTACGGAGAAGGAACAGGTGTTGCAACGGACAAATGTCCCGAATCCGAACGACGATTCAGTACTACGGCGTCGGTGAAAAAAGGATCAATGGTCGCCGTGGTATACCAGAACCCAGGGTCGGCCGTGAAACAAGAATTACGGTTCACTTCTAGCTCCTCCCGATGATCGGTTCAGCCGACAAGCCTAGTAAATAACGCAGGTCGTAGAGCATTGATTCACCGCTTAACTACGGACCGGGACCAGCCGGTTTCGTAGAGAACGGCGTGCCCAAGGCGTCGATTCTGCAAACCTGCCCGGAAAGATTCGCGGGACGAACGCCCTCGCCCCCGGCCCCATGGCAAGTCATCGCGGTGACTGCAGGTTCGTTGCAAAGCAGACGCCCGTATCTTGCCCGTGGTTGATTTTGCCGCATGTCCGGTCCTCCCCGCGTGGCCTAGGCTGCGGCCAAGTCCCGTCAAAAAGGCGCGCTGCAGGGAGGTCCGATGCCCGTTCCAACGGTCCGGCCGACAACCACCGAACGCCCGGCTGCGCTGCCAGCCCGCAACGCGTCGTCGCGGGAGCCTGCGGAGGAGCCGCTGACCTGCGTGCTCGGCTTTACGGCCGCCGGACTGTTCGCGGCATGCCTCGCCATCGCGATCCAGCACGAAATCGCTTCGCTTGCCGTGCTGGAGTTCGTGCTGATCTGCGCCGCGCCGCCGCTGGCCGCGCTCGCGGGCCTGGCCATCGGACGACGGCGCTGAGTCGCCGTCACTTGCTGTAGATGTCCTTGTACTGGTCACGCAGCACGTTCTTCTGCACCTTGCCCATGGTGTTGCGCGGCAGCTCGTCGACCACGAACACGCGTTTGGGCATCTTGAATTTGGCGAGCCGGCCATCGAGGCCCTTCAGCACGCCGGCCTCGCTGACATCGGCGCCGGGATGTCGCACGACCACGGCCGTGACGCCCTCGCCGAAATCGGCATGGGGCACGCCGATCACGGCCGACTCCACCACGCCCGGCATGGCGTCGATCTCGCTTTCGATCTCCTTCGGATAGACGTTGAAGCCGCCGGAGATCACGAGGTCCTTGCCGCGCCCGACGATGTGGACGTAGCCTTGGCCATCGATCTTGCCGAGGTCGCCGGTGATGAAGAAACCGTCGTCGCGGAATTCCGACTTGGTCTTCTCCGGCATCCGCCAATAGCCCTTAAACACGTTCGGGCCCTTCACCTCGATCATGCCGATGTCGTCGCGCGCGAGCTCCTTGCCGGTCTCCGGATCGGTGACGCGCACGGCCACGCCGGGCAGCGGGAAGCCGACCGCGCCGGGCACGCGCTCGCCCTCATAGGGATTCGACGTGTTCATGTTGGTCTCGGTCATGCCGTAACGCTCGAGCACGGCGTGGCCGGTGCGCGCGAACCATTCGCGATGGGTGTCGGCGAGCAGCGGCGCCGAGCCGGAGATGAAGAGACGCATGTGGCTGGTGGTCTCTTTGCTCAGCCGGGGATTCTGCAACAGCCGCGTGTAGAAGGTCGGCACGCCCATCAGCACGGTGGCCCTCGCCATCAGGTTGATGATCAGGTCCGGATCGAGCTTCGGCAGGAAGATCATCGACGCCCGCGCGAACAGCGTCACGTTGCTGGCCACGAACAGGCCATGCGTATGATAGATCGGCAGCGCGTGGATCAGGACATCGTCCTTGGTGAAGCGCCAGTAGTCGATCAGGGTCAGCGAGTTCGAGGCGAGATTGTCGTGGCTCAGCATCGCCCCCTTGGAGCGGCCGGTGGTGCCCGACGTATAGAGAATGGCGGCGAGATCGTCCGACGTCCGCGGCACGGTGGTGAACGCGGTCTCCGCCTTGTCGGCAGCGTCGGTCAAAGAGCCCTTGCCCGACGCATCCAGCGTTTCCACCTTGGCGCCGACCTTGGCCGCGAGCGCGCCGATGCCCTCGGCTTTCGACGGATCGCACACCACGACGGTCGGCTCGGCATCGCCGATGAAATAGTCGAGCTCGTTGAGCGTATAGGCGGTGTTGAGCGGCAGATAGACGCCGCCGGCCCGCACGGTGGCGAGATAGAGCACCAGGCCCGACACCGATTTCTCGGTCTGCGCCGCGACGCGATCGCCCGGCTTCACGCCGCGGGCCACCAGCACATTCGCCATCCGGCCCGCACGCGCGATCAAATCGCCATAGGTGATGCGCTGGCCGTCATGGGTCTCGATCGCAAGGCGGCTGGGATCGTCGAGACCGTCGAACAGGCGGGCGAACAGATTGGCGTTGGCGGACTGGTTCATGCAACATTCCCCTGGAGCGGTGGCCGGCCGGCAGTGCCAGCCGGCGGAACATCGTGCTCGACGAAGACGAAAAGGGCCCGGACGGCGGATGGCGGCGGCTGAAAGGCCGGGGCTGCCGTCTCTGATCGAGGCTGCCTTAGCAAAAACGCCCTTTCGAAGGCAACGGGAGACGCCAGGAAATGACCAGGGGGAAACGAATCGCGTGGATCACCGGCGGCGGCACGGGCATCGGCGAGGCCGGCGCACTGGCGCTCGCCGCCGAGGGCTGGACCGTCGTGGTGTCGGGCCGGCGCAAGACGGCGCTCGATGCCGTGGTGGCCAAGGTCGCGGCCGATGGCGGCACGGCGGAAGCGGTGGTGATCGACGTCGCCCAGGCGGCCGACGTGCAGGCCGCGGCCGATGCGATCCTGATGCGGCACGGCCGGATCGATCTGCTGGTCAACTCGGCCGGCGTGAACGTGCCGCGGCGGCGCTGGGACGACATGACGCTCGACGGCTGGAACCAGCTGGTCGAGATCAATCTCAACGGCGTGTTGTATTGCATGAAGGCGGTACTGCCGGCGATGCGCAAGCAACAGGACGGCACCATCATCAACGTCTCTTCCTGGGCCGGCCGCCACGTCTCGAAAATGCCGGGGCCGGCCTACACCGCGACCAAGCACGCGGTGCTGGCGCTGACGCATTCCTTCAACATGGAGGAATGTGTGAATGGCTTGCGCGCCTGCTGCCTGATGCCAGGCGAGGTTGCAACGCCGATCTTGGAGCAGCGCCCGGTGGTGCCGAGCGCCGAGGAGCAGGCGCGGATGCTGCAGCCGGAAGATCTCGGCCGCACCATCGCGTTCGTGGCCAGCATGCCGCCGCGGGTGTGCGTCAACGAGATCCTGATCAGCCCGACCTGGAACCGGGGATTTGTTCAGACGCCGGCGAACAGGGAGTGAGCTTGGCCGGAGATCGGTCACGGTATCGGTGTCGCCACGGGTGATGAAGATCGAGCTGACGCCCAGCAAACAGTGTCGTCCCTGCGAACGCAGGGACCCATACCGCGTGATCTCCGAAACAGGCACGCTGCTAGTCCCGTGCAAGATAACTGCACCCTGGGGTTATGGGTCCCTGCGTTCGCAGGGACGACAGCGGAGGGGCGCGCTGGCAGCGTTGCCTCCGAAAGGCTGATGCGCGACCCCTTCATGGCGGCCGGTCGCGCGCCAAGCCAACCGGTGTCGTCCCTGCGAATGCAGCGACTCATACCGAGTGATCTTTGAAGCATGCACACTGCTAGTCCCGTGCAAGACAACTGCACCCTGTGGTTATGGGTCCCTGCGTTCGCAGGGACGACAGCGGAGGTTGGCGTTGGCGGCGTTGCCTCCGAGACAGAGTTGAATGCGCGCACCTTCGTCCTCGCGGCACGATGCGCCCGAGCTGTGCTGAAACTCACCGCCCTCGACAAATAGAGGGCGCGGGGAAGGCCGGGCGCTGGCCGCGCCCGTGGCCCGCCTGCAGAAAAGAAAGCAGGCGGCAGTCACCACAGGTCTGGCCGAGAACGCCCGGCCTTCCCCGCGCAACGGTTTTAACGGCTGCTTCGCGTTCTCCCTGGTGCGCCGGCTTGCTGGCCACCATGCCGCGACAATGCGCTGACGCGCATTGCACGGGTGATATCAGCGTCGGGATATCAGGACCGCGCGACTTGACCGTGCGTGCCTCGCCGTTCGTCCGCGCGGACTGATCCACGCTGCGTCGACACACGCCCATCGCATCCCACTGCCAACGTCTCGTGACGGTCGCGACACGCCCCTCATGCGGCAGCAGGGACGCGCGGAAATGTGCAGCTGATTTGCCCGACGGCGCAAGGGGAGATGCTGCGGCAAACTAACACGACGGGCAATATGCGCGTGCCTTGAATATGAGCTATGTTAGTTTTACGCCCCGCCGCAATACAGCCTCAGCCCGCCGCTGATACCTTCTTCCGCTTGTTCAAATTTGTCCGTTTCATCGGATTTTTGGTCCATGGCAAAAGTCTTCCGGCGATACAAAAAACGATATAGGCGCGCGACTATACACGCGCAGGAAGCTTCTCGATGCATCTTCCGCGGCTTTCAAGGACCGCTCACGCTGGAACATGTATTTTCTAGATGGACTCATAGATTTCTCCCTCCGCGTCGCATGCGCAATTACCAATCAGTTCACATAGAAGCGCATATCGATAGATCTGACCGAACTCTTATTATAAGTCCGGGAGATATCCGTGATTGGCAAGTCAGGTGCGTATGCGCCAACACGTGTAACAATGGGTGGATGCGAGAGGGAGTCGAAAATCCTGCCCGTACAATCATGGCTCCTTTGATCGATGGTGGTGACTTTCTCAAAGGTGAAACATGCATGATCACGCCTGAGCACCAGCGGATTATTGCAACATGGGCATCGCTCAAAGCGATGGTTGCAGAGTTCACTGAAAGTGGACGAGTAACGACACATCATTCCCAGCGCAAATATTTAAAGGATCACCTCTCCCCGCCTCAGACGTGGGCCATATGGATTGGTCCATATCTGCGCGGCAGTTGGGCGGGTCACTGGTTGTCAACGCCCTTTCTCTATCACTCGCCGAAACAAGAGTTACGATGGGGAACGAATGTAAGAGCTACGCACTACAACGGTCACATCTCGACCCAGGTCGTCGGCCAGCTTTTCATTCACGTCATTCGTTCGCCGGCACGCCGCTTCGTCCAGGGATGGCGATTTTCCGCTCCAGATAAGGGCTCGCTCTTCCGTATCTGGCCGCCGACTGACACCATCATTAAGTGGCCTGGTCAGTTCATGTCAGACCGTGATGCCGACTACGTTGCCACAGCCATGCATAACTTTCTAATCGAGAGAATTGGACCGACCCTCGCGAAGGCAGTTAGCGATCTCAACTCTTCATAGATTATCCCGTCAGCTCAGCGAGTTGGATCCGAAGGATATCAATCCCCAACTTGCACACCTTTTGATGAGATGCGTCGTTTCCTTCACTCGAAGGAACAAAACAAGAACATTCACGGCTGGCTTGGGAAATGGGGATAACCGCGAGCTGAAGCGGCAGATCTGTCTGCTCCCGTGATAAGCAGAACATGTCGGCAACTAGGATTCGGCGAGTCGACGATCAGAGCGGGCATCGAGCGCTAACGGCGGCGCGATGGTGCGGCCGGGGACCCGAGGCCCAATCCTCGCGGGATCGTCAAGATGATCCGGATCTCTTGCCCGATCTATCGACCCGTGTCGGTGCGCGACTATGTCCGCACGCGATTTGGGAAGGTGGAATACGTCAGAGCACATTGCCGGAGCCTCCCTCGCCGTTAGGCGGAGAAGTCTCCAGCAAGGCTTGTCACGAAGGCTCCCTAACGGGGCCGTTTGGGGTCGCTTCGCGCCACGGAGCGACCCCCTTTTCATTCCGCGAGAGCGAAACGACGATCCTCGTTAAAGAACTGAGTTGACCGTACGCTGATTTGCCCATTTCGTGCAATGACGCCCTTCCTGGCTAAACGATTGGGCTTCCAGGCGTTTCCATTTCAGCCTCTTTAAACGTCCACAGAATTTCTCTGCTTCTGTGCAAAAGCGGTCTCACGCCGCTTTGAGCAAACCACTCGCGAAAGAACCAAGAAGCAAAAGGAGGGTTCGCACCTCAGAACGACGTGCCGCCGCCGAACCGGAACTCCTGCGTCACGTCGTATTTGCCCTTCGACAGCGGCACCGCGTAGTCGAAGCGGAGGGGACCGAACGGGGAGGCCCAGATCAGGCCGACGCCGACGGAGGAGCGGACGACCTTGCTGTCGTCGTACTGCATCGCGCATTTGCAGGTGGATGTGTTGACCTCGCCGGTGGCGGCCCAGGAGGTCGGGCCCTGGTAGCCCCACAGCGAGCCGGCATCGGCATAGACCGAGCCTTTCAGGCCGACTTCCTTGGGCAGGAACCAGAACGGCATCTGCAGCTCGGCGGAGGCGCCCCAATATTTGGTGCCGCCGAGCGCATCGCCGGTGACGCCGAAGCTGCGATAGGTGATGTCGCGCGGGCCGATGCCGTTGGTGGCGAAGCCGCGGACCAGCGTCGGCCCCATCTGGTAGTGATCGAGCATGCGCAGGTCCTTGTCGCCGACCTTGTTCAGGACGCCGCCCTGCATATGGATCACGCTGACGATATCGGCGACCAGCGGCGTGAAGTACTTCGCATCCACGGCGGTCTTGAGATAGCTGACATTGCCGCCGACCCCCGCGAGATCCTGGCGCCAATCGATCAGCAGGCCGTCGTTCGGGTTCTTGGTGTTGTCGAGCGTATTGTAGCTCAAGGTGTAGCCGAGCGCCGAGGTCAGCGCCGCGCCGTCGTTCAGCTCCTTGCGCACCGCAAGGCTCGATTCGCCGTCGCCGTAGCAGCCGTAGCCATACACGCCTGACGTGGTCGAATTGGTCGGATCGACGCCGCCGAGCACGCTCTGGATATAGGTCGGGGTCGGATTGAAGGCGAGCAGGCCGTTGGCGGCGTTGTTGTTGCAGTTCGCCAGATAGGACGGCAGCGTAATCTCCTGGCGATACAGCGAGTAGCGCAGCTGCAGCGAGAGGTCCTCGCGGAGCTGGAAGCCGAGCCGCGGGCTGAAGCCGATCGTCCGCGTGCCGTAGCTGGTGTAGCTGTTGGCGAGCTGCTGGCGGTAGGAGACGTCGAGGCCGAGCGCGATGCGGTAGTCCAGAAGATAGGGCTCGACGAAGGACAGGGACACGCCGCGGGTGTACTGGCCATAGGTCACCGAGGCCTTGGCGAACAGGCCGCGGCCGAGGAAATTGCGCTCGGAGATCGAGACCTCGGCCAGCGCGCCGTCGGTGGTCGAATAGCCGCCGGAGATCGAGAAGTCGCCGGTCGACTTCTCCTCGAGAGTGACCACGAGGATCACGCGATCGCTCGACGAGCCCGGCTCGGTCGTGATCTTCACCTCCTTGAAGAAGTCGAGGTTCTTCAGCCGCCGCTCGGCGCGGTCGACCAGGGCGCGATTGTAGGCGTCGCCCTCGGAGAGGTCGAATTCGCGGCGGATCACGTAGTCGCGGGTGCGGGTGTTGCCGCGGATCGAGATGCGTTCGATATAGGTGCGCGGGCCCTCGTCGACGGAGAACACGATCGCCACCGTGTGGGCCTCCATATTGCGATCGCCGCGCGGACGCACGACGGCGAAGGCGAAGCCGCGGCGCGAGGCCTCGATCTGCATCTCCTCGACCGACTTCTCGAGCTGCTCGACATTGTACAGCGCGCCGACATTGACCCGCGAATAGCCGCGCAGGCTGGTGGCGTCGAGCGATGCGACCGTCGACTGGAAGTCGACCGAGCCGACCCTGTATTGCTGGCCCTCCTCGATCTGGAAGGTGACCAGGAAGCCCTTCTGCTCCGGATCATATTCGCTGAGCGCGGCGACCACCTGGACGTCGGCATAGCCGTTCTTGAGGTAGAAGCGGCGGATGAGGTCGCGGTCGGCCTCGACGCGGTCGGGATCGTAGACGTCGTTGTTGCCGAGGAAGCTCAGCCAGTTCGTCGCGCGGGTCTTGATGATGTCGCGCAGCCGCGCGGCCGAATAGGCGTTGTTGCCGACGAACTCGACCGACTTGACGCCGGTCTTGACGCCCTCGACGACGGTGAAGATGAGATCGACGCGGTTGTTGGGCTGCTCGATGATCTCCGGCGTGACACGGACGTCGTAGCGGCCGGAGCGGCGGTAGATCTCAGCGATGCGCTGCGCGTCGGACTGCACCATCGGCCGGGACAGCGTGCCGCGCGGCTTCGACTGCACCTCCCCCTGAAGCTGCTCGTCCTTGACTTTCTTGTTGCCCTCGAACGCGACGCGGCCGATCACCGGGTTCTCGACGACGCGCACGATCAGCCGGCCGCCCTGGCGGTCGATCTTGACGTCGGCGAACAGGCCGGTCTCGATCAGCGCCTTCAAGCCGTCATCGACCTGGCCGGCATCGAGCGTGCCGGATGGGCCGGGCTTGAAGTAGGAGCGGATGGTGTCGGCCTCGATGCGCCGGTTGCCCTCGATCGTGATCGAACTCGCAGTCGCAGTCGCAGCGGGGGCAGCCGCGGCCATGCGGGGCAGCGAGGTCACCGGCAGGGCCAGCAGCATCAGGGCAAGCATGCCTGGCAGTCTCAGACGCATCATCGACGCTCTTTCGAAAAGGTCATTCCCTGGCGCGACGCAGATGCCGGCACGCCCATGGGAATCGCTGATGCCCGTCAAAGATGGTCGTGATGCGCCATTCTCGTTTCGTGAAATGTCAGATGATGCTGGGTGTGACGGAGTGTTTCCAGTCAGACAAATTCGCCGGTCGGACCGAGCGGCGGAGGTCGCGGTCTAATAAGAAGTCAAACTCGCGCACTGCGGCCGGAAGGCAACGGAAGCAGCGGACATCTCCGTTAAGCAATTCGTCCGCTTGCGCCGCATTCGACGGCTTCCGACATCAAATTCTACAAATCTCAGGATGTTGGCAACACCAGGGAAAAATCACGGTGCTATCTGATCGTCACCCGAACTAAGCCCCCAAGTAGTTCGGCCAAGGCCCGGTGCGCAAAGATTCCCATTCTTATTCCGGCGCACCGGGCCGCCCGTTTTTTTCAAGCTGACACAATGCCAGTGACTGCGCCCTCTCCCCTTGCGGGAGAGGGCATGTAGGACAGTCCGGCGAACTCGGTTAGGTGAGGGGTATCTCTCCTGGCGCACCGCTCGCGGATGGATACCCCTCACCCAACCGCATTCGTGGATGGGTCGTAAATGCCCTCTCCCGCAAGGGGAGAGGGCGCTGTATCGGACAGCGCGCTCGCGGTGCCGGCCAGCCGGCGCCCTACGGTTCCCTCCCCGCCCGCCCGAATCACCACAATGTCGGCCGCTGTTGCGAAATTGCCTCTGGATCGGGTTGGGAAAAACGATCAAAACGGGCGCCAGCGCCGATGGTTAATCGCGTCTTAACCTCGCCCCACCTATGGTGACCGCAAAAGGCACCGGTTCATGGGCGATCGGCGGCTTCCACTGGTTTGGCGCGCGTTTTACGTATGGCAATGACCGCTTCATCCCCCGCGCCCGCTGGCGCCAGCCATTCGGAGAGCGAACGCTCGCCGTTTGCGCGGCTCAACGAGCTGCTCGCTCCTTATCAACCGGGCAAGCCGATGATCACGCTCGCCGTCGGCGAGCCGCAGCACCCGGTGCCGGATTTCGTCGGCCCGGTGCTGGCGCAGCACATCGCCGATTTCGGCCGCTACCCCGCCGCCAAGGGCATCGAGCCGTTTCGAAAGGCCGCCGCCGGCTGGCTGGCGCGCCGATTCGCGCTGCCGCGCCCGATCGATCCCGAACATGAAATTCTGGTGCTGAACGGCAGCCGCGAGGGCCTGTTCTTCGCCGCGCATGCCGCGCTTCGCCATGTCGGCCCGCGCCGCGGCAAGCCCGCGATCCTGATGCCGAACCCGTTCTACCCGGTGTATGGCGTCGGCGCCCGCACCGCGGGCTGCGAGCAGGTCTATCTGCCGACGATTCGCGACAACGGCTTCCTGCCGGACCTCGATGCAATCGATGAGGCGACCTTGGCGCGCACCGTCGCGTTCTACCTGGCGACGCCGGCCAATCCGCAAGGCTCGGTGGCCTCAGCCGACTACATGCGCAAGCTGGTCCGGCTCGCCAACGCCTACGGCTTCCTGATCTTCAGCGACGAATGCTATTCGGAGATCTACACGCGTCAGGCGCCGGGCAGCATGCTGGAGCATGCCGGTCCGGACTACACCAACGTGGTCGCGTTCCAGTCACTGTCGAAGCGCTCCAACGTGCCGGGCATGCGCATCGGCTTCGCCGCCGGAGACCGCCGCTTCCTGGCTGCGTTCCATGAGCTGCGCAATGTCGCCGCGCCGCAGGTGCCGGTGCCGCTGCAGCACGTCGCGGTCGCCGCCTATACCGACGAGGCGCATGTCGAGGAGAACCGGAGGCTGTACCGCGCCAAGTTCGAGCTCGCCGACCAGATCATCGGCAACCGCTACGGCTACACGCGGCCCGACGGCGGCTTCTGCGTCTGGCTCGACGTCGCGGACCGCGGCGGCGATGACGAGGTCGCGCTGCGGCTGTATCGCGACGCCGGCGTGCGCGTGGTTCCCGGCAGCTATCTGGCGCGGCCGCAGCCCGATGGCTTCAATCCGGGTGCCGGTTATATCCGGCTGGCGCTGGTGGCCG
Organism: Bradyrhizobium sp. SRS-191; assembly: GCF_024586915.1. Lineage (GTDB taxonomy): Bacteria > Pseudomonadota > Alphaproteobacteria > Rhizobiales > Xanthobacteraceae > Bradyrhizobium. The sequence continues at coordinate 170,640 of NZ_JANBVS010000008.1, read as the reverse complement.
ATGCGGCCTCGACCGGCGAGGCGCTGCACCGGCTGGTCGAGACTCTCGGATAATCGCGGGGCGGATGCGGATGCCGGCGATCGAACGAGTCATTCCCCTGGTCAACCACCTGCCGACCTCGCTGCGCGAGGCGCTGGTGCGGCGGCTGCGCGAGCTCGCGGGCCTCGGCCTGATCGCGCTGTGCGGGGTTGCCGCCGCGGCGCTGATGACCTGGTCGGTGCAGGACCCGAGCCTCAGCCACGCCACCTCGCGCGCGATCCGCAACATCCTCGGCTATCCCGGCGCGATCAGCGCCGACCTGCTGATGCAGATCCTCGGCCTCGGCTCGATCATGGCGATCCTGCCGCTGTCGATCCGCGGCTGGCGGATGATGACGCACCGGCCGTTCGACCGCGAGGCGCTGCGCTTCGGCGCCTGGGTGCTCGCCGCGGTCATCGCCGCCGGCTTCGCCAGCTGCTGGCCGCGCTCGCATGCCTGGCCGCTGCCGACCGGCTTGGGCGGCGTCGTCGGCGATGCGCTGGTGCGCGCGCCGGCCGTGGTGTTCGGACCGCCCGGCGTGATCTATCGGATGGTGCTCGGCACGCTGCTGCTGGTCGCGACGATCGGCTGCCTGCTGGTCGCCGGCGGCATGGGCGCGAAGGAAGCCGATCCGAGCCTGCTCGACGAGGAGGAAGACGACACGCCGCTCGCCGATCCCGAGGATGACGACGACCGCAAGGCGATTCGCCTCGGCTGGATCTTCCACGCCATCATGAGCGCCAAGGCGCAAATCGGCTGGTTCCTCTCGACCGCCTATCGCGCGCTGGTCTCCTCCGGCCCGCAGCCGCGTTCAGCCGCGGCCGGACGGCAGGAGCCGAGCCTCGCCCGCGGCCAGAAGAAGCCGACGCTCGCGCCCGAGATGGACGAGGACGAGGGCGAAGAGGAAGAGGCCGGCGAGGACGACGAAGAAGAGGAGGAGGAGCCGGCTCCGAAGGCGCGCAAGAAGCCGGCGCCGAAGACGCCGCCGAAGAAGTCCAGCGACAAATACGACCTGCCGTCGGTCTCGATGCTGGCGGCGCCCAAATCCTCCGACCGCCAGCCGCTGTCGAAGAGCGAGCTGGAGGCCAATTCGCGCGCGCTGGAAGGCGTGCTGCAGGATTTCGGCGTGCGCGGCGAGATCGTGAAGGCGCATCCGGGCCCCGTCGTCACACTGTACGAGCTGGAGCCCGCGCCCGGCATCAAGTCGTCGCGCGTGATCGGCCTCGCCGACGACATCGCGCGCTCGATGAGCGCGCTGTCGGCGCGCGTCGCCGTCGTGCCCGGCCGCAACGCCATCGGCATCGAGCTGCCCAACGTGCATCGCGAGAAGGTCTACCTGCGCGAGCTGCTGGTGGCCAAGGAGGCGACCGAGAGCGTCGCCAAGCTGCCGCTCTGCCTCGGCAAGAACATCGGCGGCGAATCCATCATCATCGATCTCGCCCGCACCCCGCACATGCTGATCGCCGGTACCACCGGCTCGGGCAAGTCGGTCGCGATCAACACCATGATCCTCAGCCTGGTCTATCGCCTGCGGCCCGACCAGTGCCGGCTGATCATGGTCGACCCCAAGATGCTCGAACTCTCGGTCTATGACGGCATCCCGCATCTCCTCACGCCCGTCGTGACCGACCCGAAGAAGGCCGTCGTCGCGCTGAAATGGGCCGTGCGCGAGATGGAGGAGCGCTACAAGAAGATGGCCAAGCTCGGCGTGCGCAACATCGACGGCTACAACGCCCGCGTCGCCGAAGCCCGCGGCAAGGGCGAGGAGCTGACGCGCACCGTCCACACCGGCTTCGACAAGGAGACCGGCAAGGCGATCTACGAGGAGGAGAAGCTCGACCTCGATCCCCTGCCCTACATCGTCATCATCGTCGACGAGATGGCCGACCTGATGATGGTCGCCGGCAAGGACATCGAAGGCACCGTGCAGCGCCTCGCGCAAATGGCGCGCGCCGCCGGCCTGCACGTCATCCTGGCGACGCAGCGTCCGTCGGTCGACGTCATCACCGGCACCATCAAGGCCAACTTCCCGACCCGCATCTCCTTCCAGGTGACGTCGAAGATCGACAGCCGCACCATCCTCGGCGAGATGGGCGCCGAGCAGCTGCTCGGCCAGGGCGACATGCTGTACATGGCCGGCGGCGGCCGCATCAGCCGCGTCCACGGCCCGTTCTGCTCCGACGAGGAGGTCGAGAAGGTCGTCCGTCATCTCAAGGCCCAGGGCTCGCCGGAATATCTCGAGGCGGTCACCGCCGAGGAGCCGAGCGAAGAGGACGGCGCGGTGTTCGACGCCACCGGCATGGGCGGCGGTGGCGGGGGCGACGACCTGTTCTCCCAGGCGGTCGCCGTGGTCAAACGCGACCGCAAGGCCTCCACCAGCTACATTCAACGGCGGCTGCAGATCGGCTATAACAAGGCCGCTTCGCTGATGGAGCGGATGGAACAGGAAGGCATCGTCGGCCAGGCCAACCACGCCGGCAAGCGCGAGATCCTGGTGCCCGAGGAAGAAGGCGGGTTCTGACGCCCGGCCCGCCTCGGTCCCAGATCTGCCGTTTCCGTGTCGTAACTTCACGCAATTACGATCACGCTGACCGACCGAACCACGATAGAAACGCGCAAGAAATCAGGACGTCGTTTTGAAAAGCTCCTTGTCGAACAGCCTCTTTTTGCTTCCCGCGGCACCGCGCGGCCGCCGCATGTCCGCCCTGATGGCGGCCTGCGCCGTCACCATTCTCGCCGCGGCCGGTCCCGCGTCCGCCCAGGGCACACCCAAGGCGGGTGCAAAGAGCGGCCCGCTCGGCGCTTCCGAGCAGCGCGGCGGCCCCGCGACCACCCAGGCCACACCGCCCAACCCCGTGATTCCCGATCCCCGCCGCAACGTGCCGGCGAGCATCTTCACTTCGTTCGACGCCAACCAGAAGGCGCAGGCGGCCAAGGTCAGCGCCTATCTGTCGTCGCTGCAGACGCTGGTCGGAAACTTCGTCCAGGTCGGCCCCGACGGCAGCAAGACGAAGGGCGATTTCTACATCCAGAAGCCCGGCAAGGTCCGCTTCGAATACGAGCCGCCGACGCCAATCGACATCATCGCCGACGGTTCGTCGCTGGTGGTGCGCGACCGCAAGCTCGCGACCCAGGACGTCTATCCGCTGTCGCAGACGCCGCTGCGCTATCTGCTGTCCGACCGCATCGACCTGCTGAAGGACACCAACGTCATCGCCGTCTCGGCGGACGATCTCTATGTCACGATCACGATCGAGGAGAAGCAGGCGCTGATCGGAACCAGCCGGCTGATGCTGATGCTCGGCGCCAAGGACGGCCAGCTCAAGCAGTGGACCGTGACCGACCCGCAGGGCTACGACACGACCATCGCGGTCTACAATCTCGACACCACCAAGAAGCTCGATCCGGCGATGTTCAAGATCGACTTCACCAACTACGCGACGCCGCCGGGCTGAGGCCGCTCTGCCGGATCAGCGCGATTCGAGGCCGCGCACCTTCCACTGCGCCTCGGACAGCGCCAGCTTCTCGAAGCGCTTGCGGGCCTCCTCGACATCATCGGCCGGCAGCGCGTCGCAGCCGGGGCGGGCGCGCAGGATCATGCCAGTCGTCGCCCAGCTCAGCCGGGCCGCCTTGCAGGCGAGCAGCAGATCCGTGAGCCGATCCTCCTGCAGCAGCGTTTCGATCGTCTCGATCGAAACGACGCAGAGCAGCGCCAGTGCTGCGATCACGGCGGGGAAATCGCCCGTCACACAGAAGCGATTGACGGCGGAGTCGCCGAGCTTGCCGGTGCGGTTGAGCGCGGCGACCTCGGCCTTGACCTGCTCATAGTCCCACATCGCGCGCATGGCTGCGCCCGCCGATCGGGTCGGGGCGGCCTGCAAAGTCGCACGGGTCGCCGGCGGCGCGGCCTTGATGAAACGGGTGCGGGCGCCCTCGCTCGCGGCGGCGACGAAGGCGCGCGACAGCTTGGCCGGCAGATCGGTGCGCAGCGCCAGCTTCTCGGCCAATTCCTCGTCGCGCTCGGCGATCTTGAACAGGCTGCGATAGCCGTCCTCGGAGAGTTTCGCGGTGAGATTCTGCGCCAGCGCCATCCGCACCGGCGGAAAGCCGCGCGCGATCAGCTGGGTCGTCATGACGTCGCCGATGCCCCGGCGGCTGGCGATCGCAACGAGATGCGCCGGGCTCGAGGTTCGGATGAACTCCGCGAGATCACGCTCGGTCAGGACCTGTGCCTTGGCGAGCATCGGCCCGGCGATCCGCAGCTCGGGATGGACGGCCAGCAGGCGGACCGTGGCGTAAGGTGCGCGCTCGACGCCGGCGAGCGCCTTGCTCAGCTCAGCCAGCACGTCGGTCGCGACTTGCGGCATCAGCCGGGCGAACATCTGGTCATACAGATCGAGCTGCTCGTCGGAGGCCGGCCGCGGGCCGGCCAGGAACAGGCTCGTCGTCCGGCGCAGCATGTCGGTCGCGAGCTCGGACACCGTCCTCGCCTCGCCGGCAGGCGTTTTGGCAGTGGGTGCGGCCGAAGGCGCTGGGGGCATCGCACATCTCTCGTTGTCGGCGCCGGCCGGCTTTGACGCGGCGCTCGTCGGTGATCAATTTGCGAAAGAATGCGAAGGCCGGACTAAAGCGGCGTTAAGCCCAGTCCGCCGGACGACGGAGGTGTCCGGCCGTCCTTAACGGATTGCATCCGACGCCCCCTGATGTTCCTGTATTGTTCTTGCGAACGGCCCGGGCTTCCGCTAGCCTTACGGCCGGGAGGGGCACCATGGTCCAGCGCGTTTCCACCGTTGCCTTCGAGGGGATCGAGGCCCGCGCGGTCGACGTGCAGGTCCAGGTCGCGCCCGGGCTGCCGGCGTTCGCGATCGTCGGACTGCCGGACAAGGCGGTGTCGGAGGCGCGCGAACGGGTGCGCTCGGCGCTGATCGCCTCGGGGCTGGCGCTGCCGGCGCGGCGCATCACGGTCAATCTGGCGCCGGCCGATGTGCCGAAGGAAGGCAGTCATTATGACCTGCCGATCGCGCTCGGGCTGATGGCGGCGATCGGCGCGATCCCGCCGGATGCGCTCAGCGGATTCACCGTGCTCGGCGAGCTCGGGCTCGACGGCTCGATCGCCCCGGTCGCCGGTGTGCTGCCGGCCGCGATCGGCGCCAATTCGCGCGAGGAAGGGCTGATCTGTCCGGCCGCCTGCGGCGCGGAGGCGGCGTGGGCCAGTCCCGATCTGCAGATCATCGCGGCGACGTCGCTGATCCAGATCGCCAATCACTTCAAGGGCACGCAGGTGCTGTCGCGGCCGCAGCCGAAGATCCAGGAAGCGCCCGCGAGCCTGCTCGATCTGCGCGACATCAAGGGCCAGGAGAGCGGCAAGCGCGCGCTCGAAATCGCCGCAGCCGGCGGTCATCATCTGCTGATGATCGGCTCGCCCGGCGCCGGCAAGTCGATGCTGGCGGCGCGGCTGCCGTCGATTCTGCCGCCGCTGTCGCCGGCCGAGCTGCTGGAGGTCTCGATGATCGCCTCGGTGGCCGGCGAGATCGAGGGCGGTGCGCTGACCAACCGGCGGCCGTTCCGCAGCCCGCATCACTCGGCGAGCATGGCGGCATTGACCGGCGGCGGCCTGCGCGCCCGACCCGGCGAGATCTCGCTCGCGCATCAGGGCGTGCTGTTCCTCGACGAGCTGCCGGAGTTCGATCCGCGCGTGCTGGATTCGCTGCGCCAGCCGCTGGAAAATGGCGAGGTCTCGATCTCGCGCGCCAATCACCGCGTCACCTACCCTGCCCGCTTCATGCTGGTGGCTGCGATGAACCCCTGCCGCTGCGGCAACGCGTTCGAGCCCGGCTATGCCTGCAAGCGCGGCCGCATCGACCGCTGCACCGCCGACTATCAGAGCCGCATCTCCGGCCCGCTGATGGACCGGATCGATTTGCGCATCGAGGTTCCCGCCGTCACCGCCGCCGACCTGATCCTGCCGCCGGCCAAGGAAGGCTCCGCCGAAGTCGCGGCCCGCGTCGCCGCCGCCCGCGACCGGCAGCGCGAACGCTACGCCAAGGCCGGGCTGCCGCATGTCAGAACCAACGCCGAGGCGCCGGCCGCCGTGCTCGACGACATCGCCAAGCTCGATGCACCCGGCCAGAAGCTGTTGCGCGAAGCCGCCGAGACGATGCGGCTCTCCGCCCGCGGCTATCACCGCGTGCTGCGCGTCGCGCGCACGCTCGCCGATCTCGACCACACCGATGCGATCGGCCGCCTGCATCTCGCCGAGGCGCTGTCCTATCGCGCGCTGGCCGAGGACAATCGGCACGCGGCGTGACCGCCCTCGTTGCTCTTCAACACTCTAGTAACGACTTCTCTTTACGCTCCGACAACCATAAGGCCGCGTTTCCGTCCTCGGGCCTGTTGCGTCGGTGCGTGTCATGTTGCGTTTCAAGGTTCTTGTTTCGGCCGCGCCGCTGATTGCAGCCGCGGTCTTTGCCAGGCTCGAATGGGCCCCCTCCCCGCAGCCCTGCATTGCCGTCGGCGCCGATGCGGTCGCACTCGGCTCCACGCCATTCCCTGCGGACCTGCATGTCGACTTCACGGATGATCCGGCGCTCGCGACCGTGCGCGTGGCGGTGTCCGACAGCCCGGAGACGGCCGATCTCGTCGTGGTCGATGACGGACCGGTCAAAGAGCACCAGGGCTGCGCGATGAGTGCGACCACCGGGTTCGTCGCGATCGCCGCCGATCCCCGGCCGGATGCTCCGCTGATCTATCTCGCCCGGGATGGCGAAGGCGATCGCCGCGCCGACTATCGCATCTTCGTGCGTTCGAGCCGTTTGACCGCACGCGAGGCGGCTGCGCTGCTGGTCGGTGCGCGCCACGCGCCATCGCAATCTCATGCGGTGCTGTGAGCCAGGCTAACGCCCGGTTCACCATCTCTGCACCGTGGACGCGCGCGTGCGCCGGCTTTGAAGCCTCAGCAATACCCGGCGCAGCATGATGCGCGCCGGTCCTGACAGTGGGATGGACGTCAACCGGGGGTCATCGATGGGACCGATGTTTCGCATCAGGCTGCGCCTGCGCCGCTTCACGCGCCGTCACCAGACCATCTTCGCGATTCTGCGCTCGCTGATGATCTTCTCCGCCGGCTTCGGCGGCGCCTATGGCTTCATCAAGGCCAGCCTTTCGGAGAATTCCGGCTACAACCCGCATACCTTCGCGATCGGCGCCAGCTTCCTGTTCGCCCTCGCCTGCGTCGGCCTCGCCACGCTGAGCATGCGGCTGCGCTTTTTGAAGAGGAAGCTGCACAAGATCGCGCTTCACAACGAAGTGCTGGCCGACCGGAACTGGGAATTGCAGGAGGCGGAGCAGCGCGCGCGCAATCTGTTCGAGCAGCAGGGTGACCTCATCGTCATGCGCGAGCAGGACGGCACGATCATCCTGGTCAACGATGCCTATTGCCAGATGGCCGGTCTCGATCGCGAGAATCTGGTCGGCAGCCGGTTCGCCTTCGAGCTGATCGAGCAGGGCGAGAACGCGCTGGAGCCGAGCGGCACGCGCGTGCACGACCAGCGCATCGACAGCGCGATCGGACCGCGCTGGATCGCGTGGCGCGAGGCGCTGGTTCGCTCCGATGCGGGGCACCCGGCCGTCCTGCAATGCGTCGGCCGCGACGTCACCGACCGGACCGAGACCGAGCGGGCGTTGGCCGATGCGCGCGACCAGGCCAACGCGGCGAACCGCGCCAAGTCGCGCTTCCTGGCGATGGCGAGCCACGAGATCCGTACACCGCTGAACGGCATTCTCGGCATGAGCGGGCTGCTGCTCGAAACGCAGCTCACGCCGGAGCAGACGACCTACGCCAAGGCGGTCCGCACATCGGGCGACGCTCTGATGTCGCTGATCAACGAACTGTTGGACTATTCCAAGATCGAGGCCGGCAAGCTGGCGCTGGAGGCACAGCCGTTCTCGCTGACGGCGCTGATCGAGGAGATCACCGAGCTGTTGGCGCCGCGGGCGCAGGCCAAGCAGCTGGAGATCGCGGCCTATATGGACGAGCAGCTGCCGACCTGGGTGACGGGGGACGCGGCACGGCTGCGCCAGGTGCTGCTCAATCTCGCCGGCAATGCGATCAAATTCACGGCCAAGGGCGGCGTGGCCCTGATCGCCGAGCCAGGTATCTGGCCGAACGAGATCAGCTTCCAGGTGCGCGACACCGGCATCGGCATCGCCGCCGACGCGCAGGAGCGGATCTTCCGCGAATTCGAACAGGCCGACGACAGCGTCGCGCGCAGCTTCGGCGGCACCGGGCTTGGGCTGGCGATCTCCGACAGGATCGTCAAGCGGATGGGGGGCCGGATCAACCTGGAGAGCGAGTTCGGTGCCGGCTCGACGTTCGAGGTTTCGGTGCCGTTGCCGGCCGCGTTGGAGCGCGGCGAGCAGAACAGCTTCCGCGGCCCCGATCTCACCGGGCAGTCGATCATGCTGATCGCGCCGCCCGGCCTGCAGGCCGAGCTGATCGAGCGCCGCCTGCAGAACTGGGGCGCGCAGACCTGTCTCGTCGCCGAGACGGAGGTTGCGGCAGCGCTGCTGCCCGAGCGCAACTGGCACGCCGTGCTGGTCGACGACGCCCTCGGCAGCGAGACCGCGCGTGAGCTGGGCATGACTGCGCAGCGTCACACCACACGGCTGATCGTCCTGGTCACGCCGGTGAGCCGCCATGAGCAGATGCCGACGGCGCCGTTCAATGGCTATCTGGTGAAACCGCTACGGGCCGCATCGCTCGCGGCGCGCGTCGGCTTCGATGTCGATGGCACCGCCTCGACGCTGATCGACGAGCCCATTCCGATGGTCGCTCCGCCGATCGCCGCCCGTGCCGGCACCGGCCTGTCGATCCTGGTGGCCGAAGACAACGACATCAACGCGCTGTTGATGCGCTCGCTGCTGACCAAGCTCGGCCACCACGCCGACATTGCCGTGCATGGCGAAGCGGCGCTGGATTCGTGGCTGGCGGCACGGTCGGCCGGCACGCCCTATGACCTCATCCTGATGGACGTGCAGATGCCCCGCCTCGACGGCATCGCCGCCGCAAAACGCATCCGCGCGCTCGAGGCCGCCGAGCCCGGCCGCCGCACGCCGATCCTGGCGCTGACGGCGAACACGCTGGTCGAGGATCGCTATGCCTGCTTCGAGGCGGGCATGGACGGCTTCCTGGTCAAGCCGATCGACCGCGACAAGCTGGACGAAGCGCTGGCGAATTTGGCCGCGGCGCGGCAGGTGGCGGCGTAACTGATTAGTTGCATACGAACGGTTGCAGTGCCCCCTCTCCCCGTTCTTCACGGGGAGAGGGTCGGGGTGAGGGGCAGCCGCGCGGGCGGTGCTGCCGCTCAGAGTCGCCCTGCCCGTCCGTTAGACCTACGAACTGGCTGCTTAGGTGCCATGCCCCTCACCCAGATTGCTGCGCAATCCGACCTCTCCCCGCAAAGGGCGGGGAGAGGTTAGAGCGGCGCAAGCCGCAACACCGTGGTCGTCACATCAAACAGGAAGACGCCAGCTCCAGCTGATGCCGCGATCGCTTGGTCGCTTCAGCTCACAGCCGCCGCAGCGCCACCGTCTCGACCTCGTGGTCGGCGCCCTTCTTCAGGATCAGGGTCGCGCGCGGTCGTGTCGGGAGGATGTTGTCCTCGAGGTTCGCCAGGTTGGTGCGTTCCCAGATCGCGATCGCGGTGGCGGTGGCTTCTTCGTCCGAGAGCAGCGCGTAGCGGTTGAAGTAGGAGCGCGGGTCGTGGAACGCAGTGTCGCGCAGCGACAGGAAGCGCTTGACGTACCATTTGCGCAGCACCGCCTCGTCGGCGTCGATGTAGACGGAGAAGTCGAAGAAGTCGGACACGACGGGCACCGCCTTGCCGTCGCGCGGCAACGGTCCGGTCTGCAGCACGTTGACGCCCTCGACAATCAGGATGTCTGGCTGGTCGATCTCGGTCCACTGATGGGGCACGATGTCGTAGCTGAGATGCGAGTAGACCGGCGCGCGCACCGGGTGACGGCCGGCCTTGATATCGGAGAGGAAGGCGAGCAGCCGTGCCTTGTCGTAGCTCTCCGGAAAGCCCTTCTTCTGCATCAGGCCTTGCCGTTCGAGCACGGCGTTCGGAAACAGAAAACCATCGGTGGTGATGAGATCGACCTTGGGCCGCGGCGACCAGCGTGCCAGCAACGCCTGCAGCACGCGCGCGGTGGTGGACTTGCCGACCGACACCGAGCCGGCGACGCCGATGATGTAGGGCATCTTGCGGTCACGGATGCCGAGGAACTGGCGCTGCGCGTAGTACAACCGCTGCGCCGCGTCGACATACATCGACAGCAATCGCGACAGCGGCAGATAGATGTCCTCGACCTCCTGCAAATCGAGGCGGTCGTGCATCGAGCGCAGCTTCGAAAACTCGCCGGGCTCCAAGGTCATCGGCGTGTCGTTGCGCAGCTCGGACCATTGCTGGCGGGTGAAGACGCGGTACGGATTATATTGTTGTTCGTTGGTGCGCATATCCATGACGCTGCCCTTCGTTTCCCCCGGCCGACGCGCCCTACTCCGTCTTGCGCGACGCCTTTTCTTCCAGGCCCGATTGGCCAGTCCGCTTGCCGAGCGCCGCCTCGACCTCCTCGAGCCGGACGTCGCGCGACTTCAGCAACACCAACAAATGAAACAGCAGATCGGCGCTTTCGGAAATCAGATGCTCGCGGTCGGTGCCGACAGCGGCGATGACGGTTTCGACCGCCTCCTCGCCCATCTTCTTGGCGCACTGCGCCGGACCCTTGTCGAGCAGCTTGCGCGTATAGGACGCCTCACCGCCCGCCGCGGCGCGCGCGTCGATGATGGCAGCCAGATCGTGAAGCGTGAAGCGGGACATCAGCCAGGTCTCAAGCAAAGTCTCGAGCAAGGTCTCGGAACGCCGGTCCGCCCAGAGTGGCCGGACAAGCGTTCATCTAACATTTTTGCGGCGCAATGTCGTCAGGGATCGAGCCGCATCGGCAGCCCCTGACGCAGCATGTGCTCCTTGGCCTGACGGATGGTAAATTCCCCGAAATGGAAGATCGAGGCGGCCAGCACCGCGGTCGCCCGGCCCTGGCGGATGCCGTCGACCAGGTGGTCGAGATTGCCGACGCCGCCGGAGGCGATCACCGGGACCGGGACGCTGTCGGCGACCGCCCGGGTCAGCGGCAGGTCGAAGCCCTGGCGGGTGCCGTCGCGGTCCATCGAGGTCAGCAGGATCTCGCCGGCGCCGAGGGCGACGACCTCCTGGGCATATTCGATCGCATCGATGCCGGTCGTCTTGCGGCCGCCATGGGTGAAGATCTCCCAGCGCGAGCCGCCGCCGGCCCGCGGCACCGACTTGGCGTCGATCGCGACCACGATGCACTGCTCGCCGAACTTCTCGGCCGCTTCCTTCACGAACTCGCGCCGGGCCACCGCTGCCGAATTGATCGAGACCTTGTCGGCGCCGGAGCGCAGCAAGGTCTTGATATCGTCGATGGTGCGGACGCCGCCGCCGACCGTGACGGGCATGAAGCAGGCTTCCGCCGTGCGCCGGACGACGTCGAGCATGATGCCGCGGTTCTCGTGGGTCGCGGTGATGTCGAGGAAGCAGAGCTCGTCCGCGCCGGCGGCGTCATAGGCGATCGCCGCTTCCACGGGATCGCCGGCGTCGCGCAGATTGACGAAGTTGACGCCCTTGACGACCCGGCCGTCCTTGACGTCGAGGCAGGGAATGACGCGGACCTTGAACATCGTTGTTCTCTCCCCTACCCGCGCGCCGCGCGGATCAGCGCCAAGGCTTCGGCCGGATCGAGCCGTCCATCATACAGCGCGCGACCGGCGATGGCGCCTTCGAGCTTCCGGGCGCGCGGTGTCAGCATCGCCTTGACGTCCTCGATCGACGCGAGCCCACCGGAAGCGATCACGGGAATCGAGATCGCGTCGCCGAGCGCGATTGTCGCATCCAGGTTGAGGCCCTTGAGCAGGCCGTCGCGGGCGATATCGGTGAAGATGATCGCGGCGACACCGGCGTCCTCGAAACGTTTGGCAATATCGAGCGCGGTAACCTCGGACGTTTCCGCCCAGCCCTCCACGGCGACCTTGCCGTCACGGGCATCGAGGCCGACGGCGACGCGGCCGGGAAACGACTTCGCGGCCGTCTTCACCAGCTCAGGATCACGCACCGCCGCCGTGCCGATGATGACGCGGGTGATGCCCTTGCCGAGCCAGGCTTCGACGGTCTTGAGATCGCGGATGCCGCCGCCGAGCTGCACCGGCATCTTCACGACCTTCAGCATCGCCTCGACGGCGTCAGCATTCATCGGCTTGCCGGCGAAGGCGCCGTCGAGATCGACGACGTGGAGATACTCAAAACCCTGGTCGGCGAAGCTCTTGGCCTGGGCGGCGGGATCGAGATTGAACACGGTGGCCCGGGCCATGTCGCCCTGCTCCAGGCGCACGCACTGGCCGTTCTTCAGATCGATGGCAGGAAACAGGATCATATCAGTCGTCTTTCAAGAGCGCGCCCTGCCCGCCTCTTCCAGGCGAACAGGACGACAGCGCTCACGGCTTCCATTTCAGGAAGTTTGAAATCAAGGCGAGACCGAACCGCTGGCTCTTCTCGGGATGGAATTGCGTGCCGATGGCGGTGTCCTTGCCGACAACAGCGGTGATGGGCCCGCCGTAATCGGCGCGCGCCAGCACCTCGTTCTCGTTGACGGCATTCAGGTGATAGGAGTGCACGAAATAGGCGTGCAGGCCCTTCGGCCCGAGCGGCAGCTTCTCCAGCACCGGATGTTCTTGCAGCACATCCAGCGTATTCCAGCCCATATGCGGGATCTTCAGGCTCTCGTCACGTGGCGTGATCTTCTCGACGTCGCCGGACACCCAGTCGAAGCCGTCAGTCGTGACATGCTCCTTGCCGCGCGTCGCCATCAGCTGCATGCCGACGCAGATGCCGAAGAACGGCCGCGCCTTGTGGCGCACGGCCTCGGTCATCGCCTCCAGCATGCCGTCGACCGCGTCGAGGCCGCGGCGGCAATCGGCGAAGGCGCCGACGCCGGGCAGCACGATGCGGTCGGCGCGATACACCGTGTCCGGATCGCGCGTGACGACGACCTTCTGCGGATCCTCCATCCCGCGCGCGGCGCGTTCGAAGGCTTTCGCGGCGGAATGCAGGTTGCCGGAGCCGTAATCGATGATTGCGACGCTCATCGTCCACCTCCGGGTTCAGGGAACAAGCCAATGATGCTGGCATGGGGCAAAGGCGGCGGCGGACGCTGTCCGTTGCCGTTGTCACGCGTCGGCGGCGCGGCGCCGCGATCGACGGTGTTGTTGTCGTAGCCGAGATCGCTGCGCCTCGCAGCCCAGCGCTCGAAGAAGCGGCGCTCGGCGGCATCGACATCGTCGGCAACGACGACATCGAGCTGGCGCCAGTTGCCGCGCGAATAGCTCCAACGCTTCAGGCTGGAGGCTTCTAACCCGAGCAGGATCGCGATCAGAAGATCGACCGATGCGATCGCACCGCTTCCGACGCCGATCCGCGCCAGGACCAGGTCGAGCACGATCACGAGGACGATATAGCCGAGCATCGCGAGCCAGAGCCGGTGCCAGGCCAGCCAGACGGCGCCGAGCACGGCGGCCCAGAAATGGAAGCCGTCGCGAATGAACACGAAGCGATCCGTCGAACGCAGATCGGCTCCAGCGGCGAGGGGCGCGTGAACCGTATAGACGGGCATGTCGGATATCCCTTGGGAGGAGGGAGGTCAGCCGCCGAGCTGACCCTTGGTGGATGGCACTTCGCCCTTGTTGCGCGGATCGATCGCGAGCGCTGTCCGCAACGCCCGCGCCAGACCCTTGAAACAGGATTCGGCGATATGATGGGCGTTCTCGCCGTACAGCGTCTCGACGTGCAGGGTGATGCCGGCGTTCATGGCGAACGCGTTGAACCACTCGCGCACCAGCTCGGTATCGAACTCGCCGATCTTGTCGCGCGCGAAAGTCGTGCGGAACACCAGCATCGGCCGGCCGGAGACGTCGATGACGACCCGGGTCAGCGTCTCGTCCATCGGCATATGGATCGAGGCGTAGCGGGTGATGCCGGCCATGTCGCCGAGCGCCTGGCGCACGGCCTGGCCGAGCGCGATGCCGACGTCCTCGGTGGTGTGGTGGAAATCGATATGCAGGTCGCCGACCGCCTTGACGGTCATGTCGATGCGGGAATGGCGGGCGAGCAGATCCAGCATGTGATCGAAGAAGCCGATACCGGTCGCGATATCGACGACGCCGGTGCCGTCGAGGTTCACGGACACCTCGATGTCGGTCTCTTTGGTCTTGCGCTTGATGGTCGCGCTACGCATGGGGTCAGCTTTCCCTTGAAAACGCGGCCCTTTTATCAGGCGGATGACACCTTAGCTACTGCGGGATGACGCCTCTCGGCCCAGATCTCGGGCCATGGTGAGCGGATTTCAAGGCCCGAGGCGGGCAGGGCAGGGACGCGGTAATTGTATCCCAACCCCTGAGCGCCTAAATCAGGCCATCAACCAGGGACTTCCCATGCACGCATCTTCCCATGAGCCCACCGTCTGGCACGGCACCACGATCCTGACCGTCCGCAAGGGGGGTAGGGTGGTCGTGGGCGGCGACGGCCAGGTCTCGATCGGCCAGACCGTGATCAAGTCCAACGCCCGCAAGGTGCGCAAGCTCGGTAAGGGCGACGTCATCGGCGGCTTCGCCGGCGCCACCGCTGATGCCTTCACCCTGTTCGAGCGGCTGGAGAGTAAGCTGGAGCAGTATCCGGGGCAGCTCACCCGGGCGGCCGTCGAGCTCGCCAAGGACTGGCGCACCGACCGCTATCTGCGCCGGCTGGAAGCCATGATGATCGTGGCCGACAAGGAGGTCTCGCTGGTGCTGACCGGGACCGGCGACGTCTTGGAGCCGGAAGCCGGCGTCATGGCGATCGGCTCCGGCGGCAATTACGCGCTGGCCGCTGCACGCGCCCTGATCGACACCGACAAGGATGCCGAGAGCATCGTGCGCAAGTCGCTCGACATCGCCGCCGACATCTGCGTCTACACCAACCGCAACATCACCATCGAAGCGCTGTCGGCCGAGTAGACGATGACCGCGGACGGGATCAGCATCGCGTCCCGCCGGTCGCCCGGGCTGTGGCTCGGGCTGGTGCTTGCGTTATTGGCCCTGCAGGCCGCGATCCTGTTCGCGATGGGGCGGCTGCCGATCTGCGCCTGCGGCACCGTCAAGCTGTGGCATGGCGTGGTGCAGAGCTCGGAGAACTCGCAGCATCTCACCGACTGGTACACGTTCTCGCACATCATCCACGGCTTCCTGTTCTATGCACTGACGGCGCTGATCGTGCCGCGGCTGCCGTGGCAGGGCCGGCTGATCATCGCGATACTGATCGAGGGCACGTGGGAGCTGGTCGAGAACTCCAGCTTCATCATCGAACGCTATCGCGCCGCGACGATCTCGCTGGACTATTTCGGCGACAGCATCGTGAACTCCGTCGGCGACACCCTGGCGATGATGACCGGCTTCCTGCTGGCGCGGGTGCTGCCAGTCTGGCTGACGGTGCTGATCGCGATCGCCTTCGAGATCGGGGTCGGGCTGCACATCCGCGACAACCTGACGCTCAACATCCTGATGCTGGTCTATCCGACCGAGGCGATCCGGCAGTGGCAGGCCGGGCCGCCGCTGCTGTGAGGGCAGGGTCCGCGATGATCATAGGCTTTCGTCTCATGACCGAAGGTGACCTGCCCGCGATCCGCGACTGGCTGCGCCAGGCCCATGTCCGTGAGTGGTGGGGCGATCCGGACGAACAATATGCCCTGATCGATGGCGATCGCGCCGAGCCGGCCATGGATCAATACATCATGCTGATGCAGGACGAGCCGGCCGGCTATCTGCAGTGCTACGCCCTCACCCAATGGAACGAGGGTTTTGGTCCGCAGCCCGAGGGCACCCGCGGCATCGACCTGTTCATCGCCGGGCAGGACCACGTCGGGCGGGGTCACGGTCCGCGCGCGATCAGCGCATTTTGTGACCTGATGTTTCAGCGCGGCGTCCCGCGCGTCGTGACCGATCCTGCGCCGGCCAATGCGCGCGCCATCCGCGCCTATGAAAAGGCGGGATTTCGGCGCGAGCGCCTGATCGAGACGCCGGACGGTCCGGCGCTGCTGATGTCCTGCGATCCCGCCGACTTGCCTCGCCGCCCATCCGAGCCTAGCTAGAGCCCATGACCGACTTTTCCCCCCGCGAAATCGTCTCCGAACTCGACCGCTTCATCGTCGGCCAGGCCGACGCCAAGCGCGCCGTCTCCATCGCGCTCCGCAACCGCTGGCGGCGGCTGCAGCTCGATACAGGGCTGCGCGAGGAGGTGCTGCCGAAGAACATCCTGATGATCGGCCCGACCGGCGTCGGCAAGACGGAGATCGCGCGGCGGCTGGCCAAGCTCGCGGGCGCGCCGTTCCTCAAGGTGGAGGCGACCAAGTTCACCGAGGTCGGCTATGTCGGCCGCGACGTCGAGCAGATCATCCGCGACCTCGTCGAGGTCGCGATCCACCAGGTACGCGAGCGCAAGCGCAAGGACGTTGCCGCGCGCGCCCAGCTCGCCGCCGAGGAGCGCGTGCTCGACGCGCTCGTCGGCGCAAACTCGAGCGCCGCGACGCGCGACTCGTTCCGCCGCAAGCTGCGCGCCGGCGAGCTCAACGACAAGGAAATCGAGATCGAGACGCAGTCCTCGGGCGGCGGCATGCCGATGTTCGAAATCCCGGGCATGCCGGGCGCACAGATGGGCGCGATCTCGATCGGCGACATCTTCGGCAAGCTCGGCGGCCGCACCAAGACGCGGCGCGTGACGGTGGAATCCTCGCACGACATCCTGATCGCGGAGGAATCCGACAAGCTGCTCGACAGCGACCAGCTGGTGCAGGAGGCGATCAGCGTGGTCGAGAACAACGGCATCGTGTTCCTCGACGAAATCGACAAGATCTGCGTGCGCGAGAACCGCGCCGGTGGCGACGTCTCGCGCGAGGGCGTGCAGCGCGACCTGCTGCCACTGATCGAGGGCACCACGGTCTCCACCAAGCATGGCGCTGTCAAGACCGACCACATCCTATTCATCGCGTCGGGCGCCTTCCACATCGCCAAACCGTCGGACCTGCTGCCGGAGCTGCAGGGCCGCCTGCCAATCCGCGTCGAGCTCCAGGCGCTCACGCGCGACGACATGCGCCGGATCCTGACCGAACCCGAGGCGTCGCTGATCAAGCAATATGTGGCGCTGATGAAGACGGAGGGCGTCACGCTCGACATCACAGACGATGCGATCGATGCGCTGGCCGACGTTGCGGTCGCGGTGAACTCGACGGTCGAGAACATCGGCGCGCGCCGCCTGCAGACGGTCATGGAGCGCGTGCTGGACGACATCTCCTTTACCGCGTCCGACCGCACCGGCGAAACCATGCGCGTCGACGCCGCCTATGTGCAGCAGCACATTGGTGACCTTGCGAAGAACGCGGATCTCAGCCGGTTCATTCTGTAGCTGCTCGACCTATCAATTAGCTCGAGTTGACCAACGCTCGAGCGACGTATTCCGCTGTCGTCCCCGCGAAAGCGGGGACCCATAACCACCAAAGCTGATTGTCATTCAAGATGGCGGCTCCAGCCCTGCCTCACCACAAACTGCGGTGGCTATGGGTCCCGGCTCAAGGCCGGGACGACGGCTGTGGATGTGGCCGCGACCTCGCCTCAATTTCCGTCGTCGTCCCCGCGAACGCGGGGACCCATAACCACCGAAGCTGATTGTCACTCACGATGGCGGCTCCAGCCTTGCCTCATCACGAACGACGGTGGTTATGGGTCCTGCCTCAAGGCCGGGACGACAGTTGCGGGTGTGGCTGCGCCGTTGCTTCCATCCACGACCGCTCACACTTCTCATGACCGACGCGTACATCAGACACTGGCGCGCGATGCTCGCGGTCAACGCCGCCGTGATGCTCGGCGTCTTCGTGCACAAGCTGACGCTGCAGCCTTACATCCCCTACATCCACCTGCTGGTCGACTATCACCACGGCTTCATCAAGCGGGCCCTGATCGGGGCCATCGTCGGCCTGTTCACGGCCAAAGTGCCAGTCTGGCTGGTGTTCGCGCTCGCGGGCGCCGTCTGGCTGATCACCTTCGGCTTGTTCGTTCAGCTCTTCCGCCGCACGTTCGGCTTCGACCGCGCGCGGCTGCCGCTGTTCGTGTTCACCGCCGGCTCGCCGTTCGTGTTCAAGAACTTCCTGTTCACGCTTGGGCACTTCGACATCTATGGGTGCCTCGGCGTGATCATCATGCTGCTGATGCCCGCAGGCTCGCTTGCCTACGTGCTGCTTGCAGCGCTGATCTCTGCCGTGCTGGTGCTGATCCACCACATCCATCTCCTGATGTATGTGCCGACCATCACCGCGATCGTCGTGCTGCGCTACTACCTGACACGCCCCGTCACGCGCCTGCACATCGCGCTCGGCGCCGGCGCGCTGTTCGGGCTCGGCGCGCTGTTTCTCGCCGCGCAATTTCTCGGCACGATGCCGCTGCCCGAAGCGGACTTCGTGGCCTATTTGAAGACGCGGATGGTCGATCCGTCCCACACCGAACTGCTGCAGTTTGCCTATGTCTGGTATCAGCCGCTCTCCAGGGAGGTGCAGGACACCTGGGAGCGGCTGCCCTCGAACCTGCTCGGCGTGCCCGTCTATGCGCTGCTGCTCTGGCTGCATCTGCCGCTGTGGCGTGTCTTCAAGCAGCACATCGATGCATTGCATGAGCCGCGGCATCGCCAGATCGTCATCGCCGCGCTGATCATGATCAGCCTCGCTTATCTCGTGATGTTCGCGATGGTGTTCGACTATTCGCGCTGGATCTCGAGCTGGGTGGTCTGCATGGTGCTGATGCTGCTCGCGGTGAAGACACTGCCGGCCACCAAGCCTGTCGCGCCTCTCGAGGGTGACGATCGCAAGACGACGATCCTCGGCTGGATCATCACCGTCCTCCCGCGCGTCGGCATCATCAGGCCGTTCTGATGCTCAGCCGCGCGGCCGCCGGATGCGGACGTAGAGTGCGCCGGCGCCGCCATGGCCGACATGGGCTTCCTCGAAGCCGACGATCAACGCGCGGAATTCCGGCAGGCTCAGCCAATGCGGCACCTGCCGCCGCAGCACACCGCGCTCGGGATCGGCGCCGATCGTGCCCTTGCCGGTGATGACGAGCACGAAGGTCAGGCCATCATGCTGCGCCCGATGCAGGAAGTGATGCAGCGCCTGATGGGCGCGGCTCTGGGTCATGCCGTGCAGATCGAGCCGCGCGTCGATCTCGCTACGGCCGCGCGAGAGTTTGGAGCGTTCCTTGCGGCCGAGCGAGACCAGCGGCGGGATCGCGGGCTTGGCAGGCTTGGGAACGACGAGCGGCGCGATCGGCCGTGGCGTCGTCATCGGTTTGTCCGGCTGCGGCTCGGCCGTCGCCATCGGCGGATGCGGGCGCACCGGACGCGATGTCTTGCGCAGCGGCTTCACCTGGCGCGCCACCGTCTCCCACAACGTGCGCTCGTCCTCGGAGAGGCCGCGCTTGCGTCGGCCGCGCGGCGGCTCTGGATCTTCAGACATGGAAACGACGGTTCATCGGTGATTGCGGTGACGCCTGCCATAACGCAATCGGCGGGAATTGCGATCACTTTCAAGCCGTGGCCGGGCCTCGGGCAGCGGGATCGGCGCGACCACGTTCTGCGCCACAGTGGTCGTCGCGCTTGCGCCGGCCGCCGGGGCAGGGACCTTCCCATCCTTGGCGTTCGTATCCTTGGCGGATGCGGCCGCAGCACTGATCTGCTCCTGGCCTTTGGCCTGATCCTTCAGCTGTTCCTTGGGTTGATCCTTAGACTGATCCTTGGCCTGATCTTTAGCCGGCTCCTTTTGCGCCTCCTTGACGGGCTCCTTCGGCAGGACCTGCGGAAACAGTCTTGCGATCTTTTCCGACGGCCGCGCATCCGGCAGCGGCAGCTTGCGGCCGCGCGCGACGGGATCGAGACTCCGCGGCACCAGCATCACGAACTGGATGCTGTGCTTGAGCCGGCCGGACACTTTGCCCGCTTCCTGGCCGGCGCCGAAATAGAGATCGGCGCGGGCAGGGCCCACGATCGCCGATCCCGTGTCCTGCGCGATCATCAGACGATGAAACGGATTCTTCTGCTTCTCCGAGTCGATCGGCAGCTCGCCGGTAATGAAGAACGGCGTGCCGTAGACGTGCAAGGACTTGTCGACGGCGATGGAGCGGCCGGGCGTCAGCGGGATGCCCTGCGCGCCGACGGCCTCGTCCTTCTCCGACAGCTGCACCTCGCGGAAGAAGATGTAGGAGCGGTTCATCCGGCGCAGTTCGTTGGCGCCTTCCGGATTCTGCTCCATCCAGTCGCGAATGCGCTGCATCGACATCTGCTCGCGCGGAATGATGCCGCGCTCGATCAGGATGCGGCCGACCGGCGTATAGGGATGGCCGTTATAGGCATCGTAGTTGATGCGCACCGTCGAGCCGTCGTCGAGGCTGATGCGCGCGGAGCCCTGGATCTGCGCGAACAACAGGTCCGTCTGATTCCGCAGCCACGCGATCTCCAGGCCGCGGCCCTCGATGGCGCCGTCCTCGATCTCCGCGCGGTCGTAATAGGGCACCAGCTTGCGCCGGCCGATCTTGCGATAGACGGGGCCCTTGTTCGGCAGGCTCGTGGCATCCTGCTTGAAGCCGCGCACGAACAGGTTCGAGGGGCGGCGATAGACCGGAACGTTGTAGACCTCGTTCTGCGTCCGCGAGCCCTCGATGACCGGCTCGTAGTAGCCGGTGACGAAGCCGTCGGCATCGCCGAGCTTGGAGATCTTCAGCGGCTCGAAATTGCGCTCGAAGAAGGCGCGCGCAGCCGCGTTGTCATTGAGATCATTGGCGCGCGCGTCACGGCAGGGATCGCGCAGGGAATCTCCGAGCGCCTTGTCCTCAGGCGCGCCGTCGGGCTTCGCCGCGATCGGCTTGCAGCTCGCACGGAAAGTCCTGAAAGCCGCAAGCTGATCGTCGTCGGCCCAGCCGGGCACCTCGGTCCAGGACAGCGGCTGATACTGGCTGTTGGGGATTTCGAGCGGCCAGTCGAGCTGAGGGTAGGGCAGGTGACGGACCGGTTCGGCTGCTGGATGACGGTGCCGCGCCCGCACGGCCTCGGCCGCGTAGGGGGCGAGCACGACAGCAGCGACGCTCAAGGCAAGCGCCGGCGTCCAATATCTGAGGCTGCGGGCCGTGAAACCCCGCTTCCAAAATTCGCGAACCATGCTTCCACCATCAAAGGATTACTCAACGCGAAGCTCGGAAGAAAAATGGAGGCTCTCAAATAAGCTCAGTCTCAATGGGAGCAGTTGTGTCTCGGCGTCCGTCTGACGCGAACCGGCGCCGCTCGGCATCTCGTCACAAGATGCCGAGGGCCGGTCGCGAAGGGTTCAATGGCTGCCGGTGCCGACCAGCTTCCAGTTCGGATCGCGCGAGCCGGTGTCGCGCGCGAAGGTCCAGATGTCGGTGATGTCGGCGACCTTGTCGGGATTGCCGTCGACGATGTTGCCCATCTTGTCGCGCGTCACCGAGATCATCTGCGACACGAACCGCACCGTCAGCTGCGCGGTGCGGTCGCGTGCCTCGGCACCGACAAGCTCGGCGGTATCGATCGAGACGAAGCGCGTCTCGGTCTTCTGCTCGTTCTTCTCGCGGTCCTTGATGACGGAATCGAAGCTGTCATAGACCTCGGACGACAGCAGGTCGCGCAGCGCGCGGCGATCGCCATTGGCGAACGCCAACACGATCATCTCATAGGCGCTCCGCGCGCCGGTCAGGAAGTGACGCGGGTCGAACGACGGATCACTGGCGGCGATGGAATCGAGACCCCGCGCAAGCGGTGTGCCCGGCTCGGCCACCCCCCGCCAGCGATCGCTCGGCGTGCCGAACTCCGTGCCGGTGCTCGGGCCTGCCGGATCGATCGGCGCGCCGGGAACCGGCATCACGCGATTGTCGGGCGCGCCCTGGACGGCATTCCGGGCCGCGCGATCGAACGGCGTCCGCTCACTGCCGGTGCGCTGGCCGAGCACGGCGCGCAGGCGCACGAAGATGAAGACCGCCAACGCCAGGAAGATGATGGTATAAATGTCCACGTCGTGTTCGCTTTCTGACTTGTCGAGCCGAAGGCGGAGCCCGGCCACCGGGCACCCGTTCTACAGGATCCAGGTAAAGACCAGTGAATCCCTCGGTTGACCGGATGTAGTCATCGAATTGGGCCCGGCCAATGGCACATTGTGGCACGCCCATCCTAACCCGTTTCGGACCCAGGAGGAAATCGGACCGGCCTTGGTCGGAACAGGCAAGCCCCGTCTCTCGTTCCGCCCTGGCGCCGATGCGACAAATAGAGGCATGCCTACCGAAACAGCCGTCTTCCTGGTCTTGACGGCGTCCTCGGCTCGTCCTTGTGGAACAAGCCGGCCCTATGGTAGCCACGCGCCGCAACGATCCGCCCTTTGTGCCAGGAGAACACTTCAATGACCAACGGTAACGGCGCCACCCCCGAGGCGGCCCCTCCTCCTCAACTCAACGTGCTGGCGCAATACATCAAGGATCTCTCGTTCGAGAACCCGAACGCGCCGCAGTCGCTGGCCCCCCAGGGCCAGGCGCCGCAGATCAACATCCAGATCAATGTCGGCGCCAACGCTCTGAACGAGAGCGAATATGAGGTGACCCTGACGATCGAGGGCAAGGCCGAGAGCGGCAGCCAGGTCATGTTCAGCTTCGAGCTGGTCTATGGCGGCGTGTTCCGGCTGGTCAACGTTCCCCAGGAGCACCTGTCACCGATGCTGCTGATCGAGTGCCCGCGGCTGCTGTTCCCGTTCGCGCGCGAGATCGTTGCCAATTCGGTCCGCGACGGCGGCTTCCCACCCTTGATGCTCGACCCGGTCGATTTCGTCAGCCTGTACCGGCAGAACATGGAGCGTCAGGCCGCGGCCCAGGGCGTGCAGACCCTTCAGAGCTGATCCGTTAAGATTTTACCGTCGATGATTGAGGGGCGTGGTCCGCGGCCGAAGCCGGGGATCACGACCCCGCTAGAAATTCCATCCAGATCGGCTTGTCGCCCAGGGTGGCAATGAAGGCACGATGTGCCTCGCGCTCCGCATCGGTCACCCGCGGAGCCAGCGGGACGTCGCGCTGCCGGCGTGGCGTATCACCGCCAACGCCGATCCGGATCTCCTGCGTCTCCTGAGTCAAGATCAGCTGCGACTGCCGGGCGCCGACCAGGTCGACATAGACCTCGGCCAGCAGCTCGGCGTCGAGCAGCGCGCCGTGCTTGGTGCGGCGCGAATTGTCGATCGCATAGCGCGAGCACAGATCATCGAGCCGGTTCGACACGCCCGGATGCTTGCGCCGCGCCAGCATCAGAGTGTCGACCAGTCGCTCGCGCGGTATCGCCGCGCGCTTCGCCCGATCCAGCTCGGCATTGATGAAGCCGATGTCGAAGGACGCGTTGTGGATCACCAGCGGCGCGTCGCCGATGAACTCCAGGAAGTCCTCGACCACCTCGTGGAACAGCGGCTTGTCCGCCAGGAACTCGCTCGACAGGCCGTGCACCGCGAACGCCTCCGCCGGCATGTCGCGCTCGGGATTGATGTAGACGTGGAAGACTTGGCCCGTCGGCATGCGGTTGATGATTTCGACACAGCCGATCTCGACCAGGCGGTCGCCGCGCAGGGGGTCGAGGCCGGTGGTTTCGGTGTCGAGGACGATCTCACGCATGGCTAAGTCCGTGGCTGAAGGGGCGCGTTCGAATCAGCCGCGCCGCCGCGGCATCTTAACGACCTCGGCCAGGATGTCGCGGATGCGCGCGCGTACGGGATCGAGCCCGTGCGAGGTATCCACGACGAAATCGGCGCGCGCGCGTTTTTCGGCATCCGGCATCTGCCGCGCCAACAAGGCGTCGAGCGCCTCTTCCGTCATGGTGCCGCGCGCCAAAATGCGCTGACGCTGAATCTCCGGTGAGGTCGACACCACGACGACGGCGTCGACGCGCTTGTCGCCGCCAGTCTCGAACAGCAGCGGGACATCGACGACCGCGACCGGCACACCGGACTGCTCCGCCTGATCCAGAAACGCCTGGTGATAGGAGCGCAGCATCGGATGCACGATCGCCTCGAGCCGGCGAATGGCGTCGGGATTGCCGACCACCTTGGCCGACAGCTTGGGCCGGTCGACCCGGCCGTCGACGGTGGTGCCGGGAAACGCCGCTTCGATCGCCGGCGCGGCCTCGCCTTCGTAGACCTTATGAACAGTGGCATCGGCGTCGTAGACGGGAACGCCGGCTTCCGCGAACAGCTTGGCCGTCGTCGACTTGCCCATCCCCATCGAGCCGGTCAGCCCCAGCACTCTCATCCGCGATCGCTCCAAAGGTCGGTCCGGCGCCGGCTCAGAACCTGAGCAGCCTGGCTTCACGGAAGAAGGCCAGCAACGGCAGCAGCGGCAGGCCGAGGATGGTGAAGTGATCGCCGTCGATGCGGTCGAACAGATGCACGCCAAGAGCTTCGAGCTGATAGGCGCCGACACTCGACATGACCGAGGGGCCGGCCGAGTCCACATAGGTCGCGACGTCGCTTTCGGTGAGCGTCCGCATCGTCATCCAGGCCACGGCAACATGGGAGAACAGCACCTCACCGTTGCGCACGACCGAGATCGCCGAATGCAGCGCATGGGTTCGTCCGGCGAGCGCCAGCAGCTGATGCATGGCCTGCTGTCGGCCCGCCGGCTTGTTGAACATGCGTTCGCCGAGCGCCAGCGTCTGGTCGGCGCCGACGACATAGCAATTGGGCCTGATCGCCGAAACCGCCTGCGCCTTGGCCGTCGACAAATGGAGAGCGATCTCATAGGGCGCGACCAGGCCGGCCTCGGCCTGGATCGCACGCTCGTCGATGTCGGCCGGCACCGCCTCGCAGGCCAGACCGGCGTTTTCGAGCAGCATGCGTCGCGCCCGGCTCTGCGACGCCAGAACGAGCTTCTCGTCAGCACACCATGGAGAGATCATCGTCAGCTCATTCCGGCAGACGCTGCCGCTGCCGGTCGGTATAGAGTTTCAGGATCGCGGCCGCCGTCTCCTCGATCGAACGGCGCGTCACGTCGAGCATCACCCAGTTGAATTTTGCACTGAGCTTGCGCGCATAGGCGACCTCGTCGGTCACCGACTGCTTGTCGACATAGTTCTCGTTGCCGGATTCCGCACCCATGCTGAGCAGCCGATTTTGCCGCACCTGGATCAGCCGTTCCGGCGTCGCATGCAGGCTGACCACCAGCGGCTTCTTCAGCGTCTCCAGCTGGTGCGGAATCGGAATGCCTGGGACCAGCGGCACGTTGGCCGTCCGCACGCCGCGGTTGGCGAGATAGATCGAGGTCGGCGTCTTCGACGTCCTGGACACGCCGACCAGCACGACATCGGCATCCTCCAGCCCGTCGACCATCTGGCCGTCATCATGGAGCATCGTGTAGTTCAGCGCGTCGATGCGCGCGAAATATTCGGCGTTCAGCACGTGCTGCGCGCCGACCCGGCCCGCGGTCGAGGCGCCGAGATAGGCCTCGAACAGCTGCATCACCGGGCCGATGATCGACAGGCTCGGAATGTTGATCTGCTGGCACTTCGCCTCGAGCCTGGAGACCAGGTCCTTCTCGAGCAGGGTGAACAGCACGATTCCCGGCGCTTCCTCGATCTCGTCGAGCACGCGATCGAGCTGCTTCTGGCTGCGCACCAGCGGATAGACATGCTCGACGGGGGTCACGTTGGCGTATTGCGCAGCGACGGCTCGCGCAACCGTGATCAGGGTTTCGCCGGTTGAGTCGGAAACCAGATGCAGGTGAAAGTAATTGCCGGTGGTGGGCATCAAGTCCTTAACGATCTGTGAATCCCTGTGAAGGATGGGGCCAAAAAGCCGCCATGGCCTGCCCCCTTGGGATAACCCCGAATCTTCTGCACATGGTCGCCGTCCGGGAAAACGAACCGCCACGCGCCGATGATATCGGGACAAGGTTCGTTTGTCTTGGGATAAGCTGTCGAGGCTTTTCGGCAAGCATTTGAATCACATCGGACTCGGCTTCCGATCGATGTTCGGTCCGCGCCTGTTGAAGGATGTGAACAAGCTGCGCGAAAGAGGCGGATGGAATTGCATGAGTCCAATCCACCGCTACCTAGACTCAAACCCTAAGATTCTAAAATTATTTGGTTTGGAAGCGATCGAGCGAGCGGATATGTCTCGCCTCCCAATAGTGACCATCCGGTTAAGGGATCGCGATATCCAATGTACGAGTGGATCAAGGCGCTGCACGTCATTGCCGTCATCGCCTGGATGGCCGGGATGCTCTATCTGCCCCGTCTGTTCGTATATCACTGCGAGGCGGAGATCGGCTCGAAGCAGTCCGAGACCTTCAAGGTCATGGAGCGCCGTCTGCTGAAGGCGATCATCAACCCGGCGATCACCGTCACCTGGCTGGCCGGATTGTATCTGGTATGGGCCGGCCACTGGTATACCAGTGGCTGGTTCCACGCCAAGTTCCTGCTGGTGCTGATCATGTCGGGCGTCCATGGTCTGTTCACCCGCTGGGTCCGGGAATTCGGCAACGACCAGAATACGCGTAGCCAGAAGTTCTATCGTATTATCAATGAAGTACCGACTGTACTCATGATCGGTGTGGTGATTCTCGTGATCGTCAAGCCGTTCTGACCTGTTGCCTGAGAATACCGCGTCGCCCGAGATGGCTTGCGGACGGCGGCGCGATTTTCTATATTGGGGATATCCCACCCCACGCAGGCGGATGTGGTTGCGTTCCGGCTTGACCGGCCGCCGCATCAGGTCTGGCGCCTCCTTGGCGCCAACCTTGCTCAGACCTGCGGACCTCATTTCGTCCGCCTTCCCACAGCCACCTCGCATCCCTCCCAAGTCGCTCCACAGGACCACCCCCATGCGGGAAATCAAACTACAGGACCTCAAGTCAAAGACGCCGGCCGAGCTCGTCTCCTTCGCGGAGGAAAACGGGGTCGAGAACGCCAGCACGATGCGCAAGCAGGAGCTGATGTTCGCCATCCTGAAGCAGCTCGCGATCCAGGAAATCGACATCATCGGTGAGGGCGTCGTCGAGGTTCTCTCTGACGGCTTCGGCTTTCTGCGCTCGCCGGATGCGAACTACCTGCCGGGTCCAGACGACATCTACGTCTCGCCCTCGCAGATCCGCCGCTTCGGCCTGCGCACCGGCGACACCATCGAAGGGCACATCCGCAGTCCGAAAGAGGGCGAGCGTTATTTCGCGCTGCTCAAGGTCAACACGCTGAACTTCGAGGATCCCGAGAAGTCCAAGCACAAGGTCAATTTCGACAACCTGACGCCGCTGTTTCCGGATGAGCGCTTCCGGCTCGAGATCGAGGACGCGACACGGAAGGACCTGTCGTCGCGCGTCATCGACATCGTGGCTCCGATCGGCAAGGGGCAGCGCGCCCTGATCGTGGCGCCGCCGCGCACCGGCAAGACGGTGCTGATGCAGAACATCGCGCACTCGATCACGGCCAATCATCCCGAGTGCTACCTGATCGTGCTGCTGATCGACGAGCGGCCCGAGGAAGTCACGGACATGCAACGCTCGGTCAAGGGCGAGGTCGTGTCGTCGACCTTCGACGAGCCGGCGGTGCGCCACGTCCAGGTCGCGGAAATGGTGATCGAGAAGGCCAAGCGCCTGGTCGAGCACGGTCGCGACGTCGTCATTCTGCTGGATTCGATCACGCGTCTCGGCCGTGCCTACAACACCGTCGTGCCGTCCTCCGGCAAGGTGCTGACCGGCGGTGTCGACGCCAACGCGCTGCAGCGCCCGAAGCGCTTCTTCGGTGCCGCCCGTAACATCGAGGAAGGCGGCTCGCTGACCATCATCGCCACCGCGCTGGTCGATACCGGCAGCCGCATGGACGAGGTCATCTTCGAAGAGTTCAAGGGCACCGGCAACTCCGAGCTCATCCTCGACCGCAAGGTCGCGGATAAGCGGACCTTCCCGGCGATCGACATCGCCCGCTCCGGCACCCGCAAGGAAGAGCTCATCACCGAGTCGCAGAACCTCAAGAAGATGTACGTGCTCCGCCGCATCCTCAATCCGATGGGCACGATGGACGCGATCGACTTCCTGCTCGACAAGCTCCGCAGCACCAAGAGCAACTCGGAGTTCTTCGAGTCGATGAACACCTGATCGGGTTACGATCGCAGGATTTGGAAAGGGCGCTCTTCGGGGCGCCCTTTTTGTTTGTGGGCCTGAGGATCTTGTCTGCGGCGTTGCGTGGAAGTGCGGTACCCATTGCTCGTCATGCCCGGGCTTGACCCGGGCATCGACGCCAAGCGCTCGAAGGATGATGTTGCCTACCCAAGTGGGGTGGGCCAGGACAAATTCAGATCCAGGCCTGCGCTCGGCTCATCTCCCAGCGAAGTGCATGCGCGGTGACGCCTCGTCCTTCGAGACGTTGCTACGCTGCTCCTCAGGATGAGGGTTGAGGGTTTGATATGTCGGGCGCGTCATCGGCCGGCGTAAAGCATGCCGGTGCAAACCGATTGTCTTTCGGCGCAGCCGAGCCCAACTGAGTTTCATGCATCCTCACGACCAGACCATCTTCGCGCTGTCCTCCGGACGTCTGCCCAGCGCGATCGCGATCGTCAGACTGTCCGGTCCGCACGCGGGCGTGGCGCTTCAAGCCTTGGCCGGAAAGATGCCGGCACCGCGGATAGCGACGCGCGCCCTGCTCCGCGACCGCCAGGGCGATCCGCTGGACGATGCCGTGGTGCTGTGGTTTCCGGGTCCCGCCAGCGCGACCGGCGAGGATGTCGCCGAGCTGCATGTCCATGGCAGTCGAGCCGTGATCGCGACGCTGTTCGCCGCATTGTCCGGCATGCCCGGGCTGCGTCCGGCCGAGCCGGGCGAGTTCACCCGGCGCGCGTTCGAGAACGGCAAGATCGATCTGACCGAGGCCGAGGGCCTCGATGATCTCATCCATGCCGACACGGAACGGCAACGGCGGCAGGCGTTGCGGCAGCTCAAGGGTCTGCTGGGTGACAAGGCGCGACACTGGCGTGACCAGATCATCGAGGCCGCGGCGCTGATCGAAGCCGGGATCGACTTTGCCGATGAAGGCGACGTGCCGGCGGAGTTGATGGCTCCAGCCTTGTCCCGGATCGAACAGCTCCTGGGTGAGATCGAGTCCGTGCTGGCCGCGCAGGGCCGGGCCGAACGGCTGCGCGACGGATTGACGGTCGTCATTGCTGGCCCGCCGAATGCCGGCAAGTCGACCTTGATGAACCAGCTGGCACGCCGTGAGGTGGCGATCGTCTCGCCGCATGCCGGCACGACGCGCGATCTCATCGAGGTCCCCCTCGACCTCGATGGCTATCCGGTGACGGTGATCGACACCGCCGGCATTCGGGAGACCGATGACCCGGTCGAGCAGGAGGGGGTGCGACGGGCGCGAGACCGCGCCGCTCATGCAGACCTGGTGTTGTGGTTGTCGGACGACGACCAGGCGAAGGCCGAGCCACAGGGGTCGACGCCGGTCTGGCTGATCCGCAACAAGATCGATGTGACCGGAGCGGAGGCGCGCGTTCAGGCCGCCCAGGATCACAAGCCCATTGTCCGGATCTCCGCGAGAAGCGGAGAGGGACTGGGGGGACTACTGGAGGCTCTGATCGGCTTTGCCCGCGATTACTTTGGCGCGACGGAGAACGGCCTGATCACCCGGGAGCGGCAGCGGACGCTCCTCCGGGACACGGCCGTTGCGCTTCGCCGGAGCATGGCGGCGGTCGATCTCGGCGAGGAGCTCATAGCGGAAGAGTTGCGGATCGCCGCTCTGGCGCTGGGACGATTATTGGGGCGGGTCGATGTCGAGGATCTGCTCGATGTCATCTTCCGGGAGTTCTGCATTGGGAAGTAGGGGCCGGACGGGAGCGCAGCGGGCGTCTCGGAGGACAAGCGCGATGCAGACCCTTTCCCGTCGGTTCATGCTTAATGAAACGTTGCCTGGTTAACGGATCCTCAATCGTTTCACGTGAAACAGTGTTCTCGGGGAACCCGTGACGTGTTTCACGTGAAACAACTCGCTTCAGACCCGCCGTATTGTTTCACGTGAAACAGCCCGCGCCTCTGCCGCCGAATGTTTCACGTGAAACGTCTTCCGAGCGTCGCCCCCAAGCGCTAGATCAATGTCCATGAGTGAACATCCCACATCCTACGACGTCATCGTCATTGGCGGCGGCCATGCCGGCTGCGAGGCGGCTGCCGCCTCCGCGCGCATGGGCGCTCGAACCGCTTTGGTCACGCATCAGTTCGCGACCATCGGCGCCATGTCCTGCAACCCGGCGATCGGCGGGCTGGGGAAGGGACATCTGGTGCGCGAGGTCGACGCTCTCGATGGTCTGATGGGCCGGGTCGCCGACGCCGGTGGGATCCAGTTTCGAGTTTTGAACCGGCGCAAGGGTCCGGCCGTCCGCGGCCCTCGCGCCCAGGCCGACCGGAAGCTCTATGCCGCGGCAATGCAGACGGCGATCCGTGCGACGACCAATCTAACCGTCGTCGAAGGCGAAGCCGACGAGTTGCTCGCCGCCGAGGGCCGCGTGATCGGTCTGAAGCTGGCGGATGGCCGGGCGCTCGGCTGCGGCGCGGTGGTCATCACCACGGGCACGTTCCTGCGCGGCCTGATCCATTTGGGAGAGCGAACCTGGCCGGCGGGCCGGGTCGGCGAGGCGCCGGCCTTGGGCCTGTCGCGATCCCTCGAAGCGATCGGGTTTCGGCTCGGCCGTCTCAAGACCGGGACGCCGCCGCGTCTGGACGGCACGACCATCGACTGGACCGCTGTCGAGATGCAGCCGGGTGATGATCCGGCCGAACCGTTCTCGGTCTTGACCGAGAAGATCACCACCCCGCAGATCCAATGCGGCATCACCCGGACGACGACCGCGACCCACGATGTGATCCGCGCCAATGTGCATCGCTCGCCGATGTACTCCGGGCAGATCAAGTCGACCGGCCCGCGCTACTGTCCGTCGGTCGAGGACAAGATCGTCCGGTTCGGCGACCGCGATGGCCACCAGATCTTCCTCGAGCCCGAGGGGCTCGACGACAGCACGGTCTACCCGAACGGCATCTCCACCTCGCTGCCGGAGGAGGTCCAGCTGGCGCTGCTGCCGACGATCCCTGGCCTCGAGCGGGTCCGAATGATCCGTCCGGGCTACGCCATCGAGTATGACCACGTCGATCCGCGCGAGCTCGAGCCGACGCTCCAGACCAAGCGCATGAAGGGCCTGTTTCTGGCGGGTCAGATCAATGGCACGACGGGATATGAAGAAGCGGCGGCTCAGGGTCTGGTCGCCGGGCTCAACGCGGCGCTGGTGGCGGGAAGCGGGGAGCCGATCGTGTTCGATCGTGCCGACGGCTATCTCGGCGTGATGATCGACGACCTGGTGACACGCGGGATCACCGAGCCGTACCGGATGTTCACGTCGCGGGCCGAGTATCGGCTGACCCTGCGGGCCGACAATGCCGACCGGCGGCTGACCGACAAGGGCATCGCACTTGGCTGCGTTGGCGATGATCGTGCGCGTTTTCATCGGCGCAAGATGGAGGCGCTGGAGGCGGCCCGCATCGTCGCCAAGTCGCTGACGATCACGCCCAACGAAGCCGCCAAGCATGGGCTGACCCTGAATCGGGATGGACAGCGGCGCTCGGCGTTCGAGCTGATGGCCCATCCGGAAATCGGGTTCTCCGAGGTGCGGTCGATCTGGCCGGAGCTCGGCGCGATCCATCCAGCGATCGCCGCCCATCTCGAGATCGATGCAAAATATGATGTCTACGTCCGTCGGCAGAGCGAGGATGTCGAAGCCTTCCGCCGCGACGAGGGTCTGGTGCTCGGCGACGTCGACTACGCTCTTGTCCCGGGGCTGTCGAATGAGGCGCGGGCCAAGCTGACGGCGGCGAAGCCGTGGACGATCGGGCAGGCGGGCCGGATCGACGGGATGACCCCGGCAGCGCTCGGGATCCTGGCCGCGTATCTGCGCCGGGAAGCGCGGCATAACAAGGTCGCGGGCTGAGGGGCGTTTCACGTGAAACGAGCAATGTCCCATGCGGCGCCTGACGCCCTCAAAGCCGACAAGGCCGAGGCGCTCGCGTTGACGCCCGTTTCACGTGAAACGGAACAGCGACTTGATCGCTATATCTCGCTCCTGTTGGAGTGGCAGGCCAAAACCAACCTGGTCTCGCCATCGACTCTGCCGCATCTCTGGACCCGCCACATCGCCGACTCGCTGCAGCTTCTCGATCTGGCGCCCGACGCCAAAATCTGGGTCGACCTCGGCAGCGGCGGTGGCTTCCCCGGCGTCGTGCTGGCTTGCGCACTGGCCGAGCGACCGGGCGCCCAGGTTCATCTGGTCGAGCGCATCGCCAAGAAGGCGGCGTTTCTGCGCGAGGCAATTCGCGTCACCGGCTCACCGGGGATCGTGCATTTGTCAGAGATCGGGGATATCGTGGAGAAGTGGAGCGGGCGAGTCGATTGCGTGACCGCACGCGCGCTGGCTCCGCTACACCAACTCATCGGCTTTGCGGAGCCCTTGGTGAAAAAAGGCGCGAAAGCGCTGTTTCTCAAGGGTCAAGATGTAGAAGCGGAATTGACCGAATCTACTAAGTATTGGAAAATTGAGCCGAAACTTCATTCCAGCCGGACGGGCGGGCAGGGCTGGATCGTCGCAATCGATTGCATCGAGCGACAAAGCTGAATTCCCGCAGCAACAACCATGGCGACCGCGCATGTCCGTAATTGATCAGATTTATCAAGAAGATAGGGCTCCGCACCCGGAGGGGCATCCGCGCATCCTGGCGCTCGCCAACCAGAAGGGCGGGGTCGGCAAGACCACGACCGCGATCAACCTGGGCACCGCGCTGGCCGCGATCGGCGAGCGCGTGCTGATCGTCGACCTCGATCCGCAGGGCAACGCCTCGACCGGCCTCGGCATCGATCGCGGCAGCCGCAACTGCTCGACCTATGACGTGTTGATCGGCGAGGCTTCGCTGCGCGACGCCGTCGTGGCGACCGCCGTGCCGCGGTTGCATATCGCCTCGTCGACGATGGACTTGTCCGGCCTCGAGCTCGAGCTCGGCAACAGCGCCAACCGCGCCTTCCGTCTGCGCGATGCGATCGCCGGCCTCAACAACAACGTCTCGCCGGAGAACGACTACACCTATGTGCTGGTCGACTGTCCGCCGTCGCTGAACCTGCTGACGGTCAACGCGATGGCCGCCTCCGATGCGATCCTGGTGCCGCTGCAGTGCGAGTTCTTCGCGCTCGAAGGTCTGTCGCAGCTGCTGCAGACCGTCGAGCAGGTGCGCTCGACCTTGAACCCGAACCTGTCGATCCACGGCATCGTGCTCACCATGTTCGACTCGCGCAACAACCTGTCCAACCAGGTCGTCGCCGACGTCCGCCAGTTCATGGGATCGAAGGTCTACAACACGATGATCCCGCGCAACGTGCGCATCTCGGAAGCGCCGTCCTACGGCAAGCCGGTGTTGGTCTATGACCTGAAGTGTGTCGGCAGCGAAGCCTATCTGAAGCTCGCGACCGAGGTCATCCAGCGCGAGCGCGACCTGCGCGCCAACTGATCAACGCCTTGGCTCCGGATGACCTAGCGTTATCCGGACCTCTTTCGAGGATGACGGCGAATTCCGGCAGCGGGATTCGCCATCCCTTTTTATTGCGCCGGCGCAGCAGCTCGGCTGCAGGACGCGAGTGGAGCGTGACGTGAATCCAAAGGAGAAGGCGATGGCGGACGAGTCGCGATCGCGTTTGGGCCGCGGCCTTGCAAGTCTGATTGGTGACGTCGGCCGTGAGGCCGGCGCGCCGCCGGAGCGGCCGCGCAATCAGCGCAAGGTGCCGATCGAGTTTCTCAAGCCGAACCCGCGCAACCCGCGCAAGACGTTTTCCGACGGCGAGTTGGCCGAGCTCTCCGCCTCGATCAAGCAGCACGGCGTGATCCAGCCGATCGTGGTGCGGCCGGTGAAGGGCCAGCAGGATCGCTGGGAGATCATCGCCGGCGAGCGCCGCTGGCGGGCGTCGCAGGCCGCCGGCCTGCACGAGGTGCCGATCGTTCCCGTCGATGTCAGCGACAGCGATGCGCTGGAGCTCGCGATCATCGAGAACGTGCAGCGCGAGGACCTCAACCCGATGGAAGAGGCGCAGGGCTATCACGCGCTCGCCAACGAGTTCAAACGCAACCAAGAAGAGATCGCCAAGATCGTCGGCAAGAGCCGCAGTCACGTCGCCAACATGATGCGGCTGACCAAGCTGCCGGCGGAGGTGCAGGGCTTCATCGCGACCGGCGAGATCTCGGCCGGTCATGCACGCGCACTGATCAACCTCCCGGACCCGATGTCGGCGGCGAAGAAGATCATCGCGGAAGGACTGAACGTCCGTCAGACCGAGGCGCTCGCGCATGAGGAGGGCGTGCCGGAGCGCAAGCCGCAGAAGCCGCGCAGCTCGGGTGGCAGCGCCACGCCAGAGAAGAAGGACGCCGACACGCTGGCGCTGGAGAAGCGCGTCGGCGACGCGCTCGGCCTCACGCTGTCGATCAGCCACCGCGATCCCGGCGGCACCGTGCAGATCACCTACCGCAGTCTCGAGCAGCTCGACGAGGTGATGCGACGGCTGGAGCAGGGTTAGTTAGTTGTGAGCTCGCGGCGCTGACCGGGTCCCCGCGCCGCGCCTCAGGCTATCATGAGTTTGTTGCTCCACTCTCACCTTCGTCATGGCCGGGCTTGACCCGGCCATCCATCTTTCGAGAGAACTCGTTCGAAGTGGATGGATGCCCGGGTCAAGCCCGGCCATGACGAGTTATTAGTTTCTCGGATGACCGTTAGGCCAACAAAGACCCGGTTGGTCGTCGTGTCCTAGTCTTGGCTACTGGGGTGATCTCAGGTTTCTCCTCCGTCATTCCGGGGCGCCCGAAGGGCGAACCCGGAATCCATCAGGCCGCATCATCTGTCGTGAAATGGATTCCGGGCTCGCGCTGCGCGCGCCCCGGAATGACAGCAGAGATGGGCCGCCGTCTTGGGTTCATTCGGGCCGATGTGCTCGACACCGAACTCTGACGGAGTCAGCGCCGGACCCCACTCACCCCTTCCGCCGCGCCGCGACCGCGATCGACAGCAACGTCCGCTGCGCGATGGCGGCGGCGAGGCCGGGCTGCTTGCGCATATCCAGCGCGGCGGTCGCCAGTTGATCGATGATCGGCAGCAGCCGGGCAGGGGAGAAGTTGCGCAGCGCCGTTTCCGCGCTTGGCTTGCGCGAGAAGTGCAGCCGCGGGAAGCCGCCTTCGAGGATGGACGAGACCGGCGTGCCCGAAGCCACCGCGAGCGCCGATTTGTGCAGCCATGCCGCATGCCGCTGCGCCGCTGAGATGATGACGCCGGGATAGGTGCCCGCGATCATCGCCTTGCCGAACTCGGTCTCGACCACGTCGGGCTTGCCGCCGAAGGCGCCGTCGACGATCGGGTCGAGCTTCATCTCCGAGGCGTCGGCGACCACGGCCATGACATGGTCGAGCGTCACCTCGCCTTCGCCGTGGGCGAACAGGGTCAGCTTGCGCACTTCGTTGCGCGACGCCTGCCGGTCGCCGCCGAGCAGCGCCATCAGATAGGCGCGAGCGTCCTGCGAGATGCGCAAATTGGCGATGCGCAATTCGTCGTCGATCAGCTTGGCGAGATCGCGCTCGGTGTCCGGATAGCAGCCGATCGCCACCGCGGAGGCCGCCTTCTCGCAGATCTTGCGCAACGGCGAGTCGGGCCGGATGTCGCCGGCCTCGATGACGATGCGGCAGTCCCGCACGTTCATCTGGGTGAGCGTTTCGACGCCGCTGGCAAATGCCCGCGAGCCGGCGCGAACGCGAATCGCGCGGCGGCCGCCGAACAGCGGCACGGTCATGGCCTCGTCGACCAGGCGCGACGGCCCGGCCGCGAGCTCGTCGCCGTCGAGCCGGACCACGGAAAACGGATCATTGGGATTGTCGACGGCAGAAGCGATCAGCGCCTCGGCCCGTTCGCGGACCAGGCCCGCATCCGGCCCGTACAGCAGGATCAGCGGACGAGCGGCGTCCGGCTTGGCAAGGAAGGCGTCGATGTCTCGTCCGCGCAGCGCGACCACGGCGGTGTCAGCCGTGCGTCAGGTGCCCGCGGTGAAATAGGCCGCGAGCCGCGTCTTGATCTTCTCCGCAACCTCCTCGGAGGCGCGGTCCTCGGCATCGTTGAACGCGCGCTGCCGGGCGAAGCGCTGGTAGGAGCCGGGGATGTCGTAGGACGTGCGCGCGAAGGTCGTACCGGTCATGACCGACTTGTTGGTGGCCAGCTCGACCAGATTGTACTGCACGTCGATGCCGACATTCTCGGTGGTCGGCAGACCGGTGGTCTGCGACACGATCAGAGACGACCGGCTCGTCTGGAACCGCAGCACTAGCTTGTGGGTCGGAGCCGTGCCGGTGGCGGTGCCGTAAAGCTTGAAGGCGAGCGAGTTGCGGATGGCGACGCCGAGCCGTGCCTCGGGCGAGGCGTTCGGCTTGTCGACCGGCGGCAGCTCGATGCCCATGAGCTTGTCCCGCAGAGCCGGCGTGCCGTCGGCATGCTCGGCATACATCGGCTGGAAGCAGCCAGCCGTCAGCCCAGCCAACGCGGCCACGGCAAGCAGCCGTGCAGCGATCCGAAACCTAGCCGACGACATTCACGATCCTCTTGGGAACAATGATCACCTTGCGGACGGGCTTGCCATCCAGCGCCAGTTTTACTGCATCGAGGGCCAAAACGGCAGACTCAATTTCCGGATTCTGCGCGTTGCTGGCGACTGTGACTTCTCCGCGCTTCTTGCCGTTGACCTGCACGACCAGGGTCATGCTGTCCTCAACCAGCAAATCTCGTTCGATTTGCGGCCAGGAGGCCTCGGAGATCAGCCCGGAGTGACCCAGCACCTGCCAGCATTCCTCGGCCAGATGCGGCATCATCGGCGAGAACAGCTGCACCAGGATGCCTGCGGCCTCGCGGATGGCCCAGGCCAAGTCCGGCGCCGGCTTGGCCGGCTTCGCCAGCACGTCGGCCAGCGCATTGGCGAATTCGCGGATATGCGCCAGACAGACATTGAAGTGCAGCCGCTCGATGCCGCCGGTCACCTTGTCGAGCGCGCCATGCGCGGCCTTGCGCAGCGCCAGCGCATCCGGACCAAAGCTGGCCGGCCGGGAGGAGGGGGCCTCGGCGGACGCTGCGATCGATTCGTTGACCAGCCGCCAGAGGCGCTGGACGAAACGTGCCGCACCCTGGACCCGCTCGTCGCTCCAGATCACGTCGCGATCCGGCGGCGAGTCCGACAGCATGAACCAGCGGGCGACGTCGGCGCCGTAGCTCTCGATGATGTCGTCGGGGTCGACGGTGTTCTTCTTCGACTTAGACATCTTCTCGATCGGCCCGATCGTGATGTCCTCGCCGGTCGCGGTCAGCACCGCCCGACGGCCGTTGCCGCCGACCTCGATCTTGACCTCGGCTGGATTGACGAAGGTGCCGTCGGCCTTCTGGTAGGTCTCGTGCACCACCATGCCCTGCGTGAACATGCCGGCGAACGGCTCGTCCATCGCCACGTGCCCGGTGGCCTTCATCGCCCGGGTGAAGAAGCGGCTGTAGAGCAGATGCAGGATCGCGTGCTCGACGCCGCCGATATACTGGTCGACCGGCATCATGCGGTTGGCGACATCTGGCGTCGTCGGCGCGTTCTCGTTCCACGGATCGGTGAAGCGCGCGAAGTACCAGGACGAATCCACGAAGGTGTCCATGGTGTCGGTCTCGCGCGTCGCCTTGCCCCCGCATTTCGGGCAGGTGACGTGCTTCCAGGTCGGATGGTGATCGAGCGCGTTGCCCGGCTTGTCGAAGGTGACGTCGTCGGGCAGCACGACAGGCAGATCCTGCGCCGGAACGATATCGCAGGTCGGGCAGTGGATCACCGGGATCGGGCAGCCCCAATAGCGCTGCCGCGAAATGCCCCAGTCGCGCAGGCGGAAATTGACCTGGCGCTCACCGACCGGCGAGCCGCCGCGCTGCTCGGTCTCCAGCCGCTTCGCGACTTCGTCCTTGGCCTGCGCGATCGTCATGCCGTCGAGGAAGCGCGAATTGATCAGCCGGCCGTCGCCGTCGAACGCGGTATCGGTGATGACGAAGCTCGCCGGGTCCTGTCCCTCGGGGCAGACCACCGGCGTGTTGCCGAGGCCGTATTTGTTGACGAAGTCGAGGTCGCGCTGGTCATGCGCCGGACAGCCGAAGATGGCGCCGGTGCCGTATTCCATCAGCACGAAGTTCGCGACATAGACCGGCAGCGTCCAGCTCGGGTCGAACGGATGCACGGCGCGGATGCCGGTATCAAAACCCTGCTTCTCCGCGGTGTCGATCGCCTCCTGCGCGGTGCCGATGCGCTTGATCTCGGCAATGAACGCGGCGAGCTCCGGGTTCTTGGCGGCGGCCGCCTGGGCCAGCGGATGGTCCGCCGAGATCGCCATGAACTTGGCGCCGAACAGCGTGTCGGGCCGCGTCGTGAAGATCTTCAGCTCGGTCTCGCCGGCCGGCGTCGTCTTTGCATCCAGCGCGAAACGGATCAGCAGGCCCTCGGAGCGGCCGATCCAGTTGCGCTGCATCAGCCTGACCTTGTCGGGCCAGCGGTCCAGGCCATCGAGCGCGTCCAGCAGTTCCTGCGAGTACTTCGTGATCTTGAACACCCACTGGTTCATCTCACGCTGTTCGACCACCGCACCGGAGCGCCAGCCGCGGCCGTCGATGACCTGCTCGTTGGCGAGCACGGTCATGTCGACCGGATCCCAATTGACCTTGCGCTTCTCGCGTTCGACCAGCCCGGCTTGCAGGAAGTCGAGGAACATCTTCTGCTGGTGTTTGTAGTAGGACGGGTCGCAGGTGGCGAACTCGCGGGCCCAGTCGAGCGACAGGCCGATCGAGCGCAGCTGCTTCTTCATCGCGGCGATGTTGTCGTAGGTCCACGCCTTTGGCGCCACCTTGCGCTCGATCGCGGCGTTCTCCGCCGGCAGGCCGAACGCGTCCCAGCCCATCGGATGCAGCACGTTGAAGCCCTTGGCGCGCATGAACCGCGCCAATACGTCGCCGAGCGTATAATTACGGACATGGCCGATATGGATGCGTCCCGACGGATAGGGAAACATCTCGAGTACGTAGTATTTCGGACGCGGATCGTCGTTCTTGGTGGCGAAGATCGCCTTTTCGTCCCACTGGCGCTGCCAGCGCGGCTCGGCTTCACGGGCGTTGTAGCGTTCGGATGTCATGGAATCGCTTGTAATTTTCGAGGATTCGCGTCGTTTCAAGACGGCGGACTAGGCCACAAAAGCAGCACGCGGGTCAATGGGGCGGCAGATGATGATACCATTTCGTGCAGCTGCTAAGCGACGGTAATCGCGAGTTTTTTTACGAGCCTCGCCGGGACTGTCGAAGGTCCGATTGAGGCACGGTTAAGACTTGAATGGGAGGATGAGTGCATACATCCAGGCATCTGCCCGCATCTGGGGTCACTCCACATCGTGTCCGGCGCTACGTACGACGAGCTTGACTTCGAGTACGCGACCACTGTCGCGGAAAAAGCCATGAAATCCATGGCACAACAGCGCGTGCCACCGACGCCTAACAACTTCCATCTGTGGTTCAAGTACTCACTCGGCTCGGCGTCCGACCTGAAGCGCGCGGTCGACATCCTGGTCAGCAACAAGCGCAAGTTCGACAAGACCACCAACCAGGCGCTGTTCGACACTTATGTCGGCCAGCAGGGCACGGAAGCGGCTGTCGTCCACAAAGTCTCGCAGCAGTTGCACGGCGTGATGGATTCAGCCAAGAGCTATCTCACGGCTGCCATCGCCGACAATCGAACGCATATGGAAGCGATCGACGGCGTTGCCGAACGTAGCGAGCAGGGCGTCGATCCGAAGATCCTGATCGAGAATCTCGTCAGCGAGCTCGCCCAGGCGACCGCGCGTGCCGCCAAGCTCGAAGCGAGCTTCGCCGAGAAGTCGCGCGAGCTCGACACCATCAGGGACTCGCTGAACAAGTCGGAGCAGCGCGCGCGCACCGATACGCTCACCGGCCTGCCG
Source organism: Bradyrhizobium sp. SRS-191 (assembly GCF_024586915.1). Lineage (GTDB taxonomy): Bacteria > Pseudomonadota > Alphaproteobacteria > Rhizobiales > Xanthobacteraceae > Bradyrhizobium. Next base: position 130,341 of record NZ_JANBVS010000008.1, on the reverse strand, counting down.
AACCGGCGCGCGCTCGAAGAGTTCTTCCGCCATGTCCAGATCGCGGCGATGGAGCAGGACGAGCCGCTCAGCATTCTCCTGATCGACGTCGACCACTTCAAGAAGTTCAACGACAATTACGGCCACGGCGTCGGCGATCAGGTGCTGCGTCTCGTCGCCAAGGCGCTGCGCGAACGCGTCCGCGACAACGACCTGCCCGCGCGCTATGGCGGCGAGGAACTGATCGCCGTGCTGCCGCAGACCGATCTCGAAGGCTGCTCCGCCATTGCCGAACGCATCCGCCGCACCATTGCGGATTGTCAGTTCACGCGCCGCTCCACCGGCGAGGTGCTGCCGCAGATCACCGTGTCGATCGGTGTCGGGCAATTCCAGTTCGGTGAATCCATGGCCGACCTGATCGATCGCTGCGACCGTGCGCTCTATCTTGCCAAGAAGCTCGGCCGCAATCGCGTGGTGACCGAGCTTGAGCTCGACCGCAAACTGGCGGTCGGCTGATCAATCACTGCGGAGATCGCGCCAGCTCAGCCGGCGCGGGCAACGTCCCTGTTGTCGTCCGCCACTTCGCCGAAGCCATGACCAACGACGGTGTTGCGCCCACGATGCTTGGCTGCATAGAGCGCAGCATCCGCCGCTTCGATCAGGTCGGCGGGCGTCAGTGAGTCGTTGGGCCGCGTCGCGGCGACGCCGACGCTCACGGTGACGCACTGGTGCGCCGATGTCGCATGCGGCAGCTCCAGCTCGAGCACGGCAGCGCGCACATGCTCGCCGACCTCGAGCGCCTGCCTGGCGTTCATGCCCGGCAACAGCAGGCAGAACTCCTCCCCGCCATAGCGGCCGGCAAAGGCCATCGTCGCATCCGCAATCTGCGCCAGCGTCTCGCCGAGTCGCGACAGGCAGGTGTCGCCCTCGGGATGACCATAGGTGTCGTTGTAGAGCTTGAAGTGATCGACATCGATCATCAGCAATGACAGGTCCGCGCCGGCCTGCTGCGCGCGCGTCCATTCGATGTCGATGCGGTTCTGGAAGCCGCGGCGGTTGGCGAGGCCGGAGAGCATGTCGATCGACGCCATCACCGTCAGCCGGTCATTGGCGGCGACCAGCTCGCGCTCGCGCTGGCCGAGCTTCGCGGCCATCGCGTTGAACGACTTCGCCAGCGGCACGAACTCCGACGGCAGATGCTTGGTCGCGACGCGCGCCGACCAGTGGCCATGGCCGAAGCGCTTGGCGGTCGCCGCGAGCATGCTGACGGGCTTCACGATCAGCTTCTCGGCAGCGATCAATGCGCCCAACAACACGATCAGGCAGACGAGGCCCGCCTGCAGATAGGCATTGCGGATCTCGCGGTCGATCGCGGCGGTGACACGGGTCTCGTCGATGCTGACGATGAGCCTCGATCCGCTGTCGGCGATGCGCGTGAAGGTGATCGCCCGCTTGGAGCCGTCGGCCGCGGTGAAACTCATCGTCTCACTCGGCTTGCTCGAACTCATCGCCGTTTCGGCAACGGCTGACAGCAGCGGCACGCTGTCGAGCGGCCGGCCGATCAGATCGGTCCGATCGGCGGGCGCCGCCAGCACGGTTCCCTCGCTGTCGATCAGCACCGCCGTGATGCCCGGGCGGCCGCCAAGATTGTTCATGATCTTGGACATCCATTCCAGGTTCACGCTGGCGAGCATCACCGCATCCGGCTCGCCGGTGATCGCACCGACCGGATAGGCGGCCATTACGATCGGCATGTGCGTCGGCTTCGACAGCAGATAGTCGCTGAACACGAAGTCGCGCGCTTCCTGCGCGCCGCGGAAGTACGGCCGGTCGCTGAAATCGAGGCCGACATATTGATTGTTGGTCGAGCACTGGATGCGGCCGTCGCGGCCGGCGATCATCAAGGTGCGGATCCAGGGCAGCGTGGCCGGCAGGCTGGCGCGCATCATGTCGCAACTGCGGCTGATGCCCGTGGCCGAGGCCCGGACATAGGCGGTCGACTTCAGCACCGTCTCGACCGACATGATGACCTCGCGCTGCATGTCGGCGCTTTGCCGGGCGAGAGCGAAGAATTCGTCGGATGCGAGTGCGATCTGCCGGGTTCGGGCGCCTTCCAGCGACCGGGCGCGTTCCAACATCAGTGGCGCGACCAGGATGAGGGCGAGCAGCGCCAGGCGCGCGCGAATCCCCATCAGCCGGTTCAGCTTCACTCTATTGCGATTGAAGCGGATGCTTGGCATTTCTCTCCCCCACCCCCGGTGAGGCAAGGTAAGGGGAAGGGTTCAAGAACCCTTTCTCGAACTCCGTAAAATTGCAGCCAAACCCGTAAATCTACCGACCCACATCGACCGACCTATGGGCGCCATCGTGACCGACGCATCGAACACACCCTCGTCTTCCGCCTCCGCGCTCGCCGCCGTCGAGCAGGAGATCCTGCGCGCCTGCACTGACGCCAGGCGCGATCGCGCGTCGGTGACCCTGATCGCGGTGTCGAAGACGTTCGCCGCCGACGCGATCGAGCCCGTCATCCTGGCGGGACAGCGCGAGTTCGGCGAAAACCGCGTTCAGGAAGCCAAGGGCAAGTGGCCGGCGCTGATCGACGCGCATCCGGGCCTGGTGCTGCACCTGATCGGGCCGTTGCAATCCAACAAGGCCAAGGAGGCGGTGGCGCTGTTCGACGCCATCCATTCGGTCGACCGGACGAGCCTCTGCGGCGCGCTCGCCAAGGAGATCGCCGCCCAGGGCCGGCACCCCAAACTGTTCGTCCAGATCAACACCGGCGAGGAGCCGCAGAAGGCGGGCATCGCGCCCGGCGATGCCGATGCCTTCATTGCCGCCTGCCGCAAGGATTATGGGCTCGAGATTTCCGGCCTGATGTGCATCCCGCCGGTCGACGAGGCGCCGGGTCCGCATTTCGCGCTGACGGCGAAGATCGCCGCCCGCAATGGCCTCGCCAATCTGTCGATGGGCATGAGCGCCGACTTCGCCACCGCCATCCAGTTCGGCGCCACCCATGTGCGGGTCGGCTCGGCGATCTTCGGCCACCGCTGAGGGCGACCGCCCCTCGCTGCTCGCCTATTCGAACCTGACCGAGACCCGCCCGAGGTCGCCGAAATCGGCGTCCATCACGTCGCCGCTGGCGATCGGCAGCGGCGGATGACAGGTTCCGGTCGTCACCACCTGTCCGGCCTGCGTCGTGATGCCGAGCGCACTGAGCTCGTTGACCAGCCATGCCAACGCCACGCGTGGATCGCCAAGCACGTTACGGCCATGGCCGATGAAGGTCTCTCCGCGCAGCGTGATCCGCGGCCGCTCCTCGACCAGGTCGCGGCTGCGCCAATCCGCCGTGGCCGGCTCGCCGAGCACGAACAGATGCGCGCAGGCGTTGTCGGCGATCAGCTGCGCCTCGCCGGCGCTGACGAAGTCCGCGAACCGCGAATCCGGGATCTCGATCGCCGGGTGCAGCGTCGCCACGGCGGCGAGCACCTCGCCGACATCATAAGGTGTCGGCCGCGGCGGCAGGTCGACACCGAGGCGGAAGGCGAATTCCGGCTCCGCGACGCGCATCGCGTTGCCGGCCATCGATGCGGTGCCGCCGGGCGGCAGCACGGTCTCGGCGAGGATCCGCCCGGCCATCGGGCCGGCGACGTTGATGTGGCGTTGCCCCGCCTCGCTGGTGGCGGCGATCTTCCAGCCGAACAATGGCTTGTCCGAGTGCCTCTCGAGCTCGGCCTGGATCGCATAGCCTTCCGCCCGGTCGCGCGGGCGCAGCTCCGGCGGAAGCTCCGAAAACTTGCTCCCTTGCCGCCAGTGCGAGCGCAGGATCGCCGAGGCGCCGGCAGGCTGATCGGTTGCGCGCATGATGTCCTCCCGGTGTCTTCTTATTCGATGACGATCCTGGTGCGCGGACCGATCCTTTGCAACAGCCGCAACATCGCCGGCCGGGTCATCGCCACGCAGCCCGCCGTCGGACCGAAATGCGGCCGCGCCAGATGCAGGAACACGGCGCTGCCGCGGCCGGCGATCCGGGGCATCGTGTTGTGGTCGATCTCGACGATGAAGTCGTAGAGGTGATCCTGGCGTGCCAGCCGGTCGCCGGGCTGGTCGCCGCGCAGCCGGATCGGCCGGTTGTAGTGACGGTCGGCGGGATCCTCGCACCAGGCATCTTCGGGGCCGATTGGCCGGACGGGTAGAGAGGTCTGCGGACGGGGATGGCGATCGGCGCGCCACCACAGCCGGCGCGGATAGAATGTGCCGCGCGGGGTGCCACCATCGCCCTCGCGCTTGTTGGCGAGGACGCCGCCGCGGCCGAGCGCCACCGGGATCACATGGCCCCAGACTTTCAGCCAGCCGCGCTGCCTGGACCCGGCAGCAGTGCGAATCGAGATCAGCCTCGCTGGCATACCAATCTACCTCGTCCATAAAGAGATGAAACAACATGCCTTTTCATTGCCGTGCATTGCCCGGCAATTGCCTTAATGTCGGCGAATGGTCCGCGGCGATGGTCGACCAGGACATTCATCGCATTCCCTGCCCAATTCTGGAGTAGAGTGGCTGGCGCTTGTGAATCGGTAACAGCCCCCTACTTCAAGACGGAACAGGGCTCATGAGCCTGTTTGCCCACCGCTGCGGCGCCCAATTCCCGGATTCCCGCCGGCGCCACCAAGAGGATTGTACCAATGGCCAATGCCCGCAAGATCCTGATCGTGGATGACGACACCGATCTGCGCGACACCCTGATGGAGCAGCTCTCGCTGCATGACGAATTCGAGGCCCAGGCCGTCGACACCGGCGCCAAGGGCGCCAGCGCGGCAAAGGCCAACTCACCCGACCTGGTCCTGATGGACGTCGGCCTGCCCGATACCGACGGTCGCGAGGTGGTGCGGTCCCTGCGCAAGGGCGGCTTCAAGGCCCCGATCATCATGCTGACCGGCCACGACACCGATTCGGATACGATCCTCGGGCTCGAATCCGGCGCCAATGATTACGTCGCCAAGCCCTTCCGCTTCGCGGTGCTGCTGGCCCGCATCCGTGCCCAGCTCCGCCAGCACGAGGCCAGCGAAGACGCCGTGTTTTCGGTTGGCCCGTACAGCTTCCGTCCGGGCTCGAAAATGCTGACCGGCGCCAATGCCCGCAAGGTCCGCCTGACCGAGAAGGAAACGGCGATCCTGCGCTTCCTGTACCGCGCCGGCCAGCAGCCGGTGTCGCGCGAGACCTTGCTGCAGGAAGTCTGGGGCTACAATTCCGGCGTCACGACCCATACGCTGGAGACCCATATTTACCGTCTCCGCCAGAAAATCGAGAAAGATGCCGCGAATCCAGAGATTCTGGTGACGGAGGCCGGTGGCTACAAGTTGGTGCCGTGATACGGTTCGGGGATGGCGGTCTGCCGTCTATGATATTGGTTCCATTTCGCCTTCCCCGGGCCCTTTATGTCGATCGAAGACGATATTGCGCTGTTGGAGCGCGTCCCGACCCTGCGTCTGTTGGGAAGCGACTCGCTGCGCATGATCGCGATCGGCTCCGAGCAGCGTAACATCCAGAACGGCGAGACCCTGTTTCGCGAGGGCGACACGGCCGATTGCGGCTATGTCGTCCAGCGCGGGAAGCTGCGCATCAGCGACGAGGTCGGTGCCGAGATCGTCGCCACGCCGACCATGCTGATCGGCGAATTGGCGTTGCTGGTCGAGATGCGGCGGCCCGCGACCGCGACCGCGCTGGAATATTCCACCGTGATCCGAATCTCGCGCAGCCTGTTTCAGCGCGTGCTGGAGAGCGACGCCATGGCCGCGCGCCGCCTGCGCGACGAGTTCGCCCACCGCGCCAACCGCATCGCCAACGACATCCTTACGGCAGGTGCCAAGCTGACGTCGTGACGGGATGGACGCGTGAGCGATTTGGTCATCGCATCACCCGTCATTCCGGGTTCAATCGACAAAGCGCCGTCGCTTTGTGACAGCTCCTTGTCGATTGCCCCGGAATGACGACGGGCTCAAAAGTGAGATTGCGCGATGCTACACGTCGAGCGTCACCGTGACCGGCACGTGGTCCGACGGTCGCTCCCAGCTGCGGGCGTCGCGCAGGATGCTGAAATCGGCCACCTTGTCCTTGAGCGCGCGGGACACCCAGATGTGGTCGAGCCGGCGGCCCCGATTGCCGACGGTCCAGTCGGCGGCACGGTAGCTCCACCAGGTGTAGACCTTCTCCGCCATCGGGATGCGCTCGCGCGCGACGTCGACCCATTCGCCATGGGTCTGCGCCGCCAGCAGCTTCTCGCATTCGATCGGCGTGTGCGAGACGACCTTCAACAGCTGCTTGTGCGACCAGACATCGTGCTCATGCGGGGCGACGTTGAGATCGCCGACCAGGATGTGGCGGTCATCGCCGCGCGGATGCAGGGGCTCGCACGCCTTCATCTCGTCGAGGAATTGCAGCTTGTGCTCGAACTTCGGATTGAGCGCGGGATCGGGAATGTCGCCGCCGGCCGGCACGTAGAAATTATGCAGCACCAGCGGCTGCGCGAGTTGCGCCTTCTCACCGAACGCCACCGTGATGTGGCGGGAATCCACCTTGTTGCAGAAGGTGCGGACGTCGGTCGTCTCGAACGGCCATTTCGAGATCACGGCGACGCCGTGATAGCCCTTCTGCCCGTTCAGCGCGATGTGCTCATAGCCGAGCCGCTTGAAGCGCTTCAGCGGGAATGCATCGTCGATGCACTTGGTCTCCTGCAGGCAAAGCACGTCCGGCCGCACCTGCTTGATGAATTTTGCGACGAGATCGATGCGCAGGCGCACCGAGTTGATGTTCCAGGTGGTCAGGACGAGACGCATGAGATCTGCGATAGCATGAATTGCGCCGGCGTCAGCGCCTGGAGCTGGGGCGCGGCGCAGCCGAATGACGGCGCCATCGGGGCTTTTCCCCAGCTAACTGGACTGCGCGTGATCAGCGCCGCTTTGCCTCGATCACATCCCACACCCGCGCGGCGATATCCGGGCCGCCGAGCCGCGCGATCGCGCGGATGCCGGTCGGCGAGGTCACGTTGATCTCGGTGAGGTTGCCGTCGATGACGTCGATGCCAACCAGCAGCAGGCCGCGGGCGCGCAACTCCGGGCCGAGCGTGTCGCAGATCTCGCGTTCGCGTGCGCTGAGATCGGTGGCCTGCGCGGCGCCGCCGCGCACCATGTTGGAGCGCAGATCATCGGCGGCCGGCACGCGGTTGACGGCGCCGGCGAACTCGCCATCGACCAGGATGATGCGCTTGTCGCCATGCTTCACCTCGGGAAGGAAGCGCTGGATCACCCAGGGCTCCTTGAACGTGACCGAGAACATGTCGAACAGCGAGCCGAAATTCATGTCCTGCGGCATCACCCGGAACACCGCCGCGCCGCCATGGCCATGCAGCGGCTTCATCACGACGGCGCCGTGCTGATCGCGGAAGGCGTTGATCTCGTCCAGGTCGCGCGAAATCAGGGTCGGCGGCATCAGCTGCGGGAAGTTCATCACGAACAGCTTTTCCGGCGCATTGCGTACGCTGGCGGGATCGTTGACCACCAGCGTCTTCGGATGGATCCGCTCGAGGAAATGCGTCGAGGTGATGTAGGCGAGATCGAACGGCGGATCCTGACGCAGCAGCACGACGTCGAACGAGGTGAGTGGGGTCGGCTTGGGCTCGCCGAGCGTGAAGTGATCGCCGACCTGGTCGCGCACCGTCAGCGCCTGCACCGGCGCGACCACCTCCTCGCCGCGCAGCGACAGCTTGTCGGGCGTGTAGTAGCACAGCCCGTGCCCGCGCCGCTGCGCCTCCAGCAGCATCGCAAACGTCGAGTCGCCGCGGATGTTGATGCGCGCGATCGGGTCCATCTGGACGGCGACATTCAGTGTCATGGGCAGGTCCCTGCTCTCTGCAATCAGTTCATGTCAGGTGCTGGCGTCGAAGGCTGCGATCAGATGGCGCGGCAGGCTGCGCGGCGCAACCAGAATCGCATCGAAGCGCAGCTCCAATTCGGCATGGTCGGGATGCGCCATCAGCCACGCCTGTGCCGCATCGATGATGCGCTGCTGCTGGCGCGGCGTCACGGCATAGGCGGCCTCGTCGAGCGAGGCGCGGGCCTTCACCTCGACGAAGGCGACGAGGCCGCGCTTGCGCGCGATGATGTCGATCTCGCCATGAGGGGTGCGGAAGCGTTTGGCCAGGATGCGGTAGCCCTTGGCGATCAGCAAGGCAGCGGCACGCGCTTCTGCCGACAACCCGGTACGGAAGGCTGCGACGTGCTCGGGCGCGGCGGTCTTCGTCGTCTTGACCGGCTTGTCGGGCTTGGCACGCTCAGTCCGCGCCATCGGCGTCTCCCGCGCGCACGTCCTTGGCAAGCGCGAGCGCACGCGCATAGACCTCGCGCCGCGGCCGGCGCGACAGCTCGACCGCATGCATCACGGCATCCTTCACGCTCGACCGTTGCAGCAGATCCGCGAGCAGCGCGTCGACGGCGCCGTCGCTCATGACCTCGGCATCGCGCGGCGGCGGTCCGATCACCAGCACGAACTCGCCGCGCGTCTCCAGTCCGTCGGCTTGGGCCGCGAGTTCGCCGGTCGTGCCGCGCAGCACCTCCTCGTGCAGCTTGGTGAGCTCGCGGCAGATCGCGGCCTGCCGTCCCGCCATTGTGTGGGCGAGATCGGCCAGCGTCTCCTGCACGCGGCTGCCCGCCTCGAACAGAACCAGTGTGGACTCCACGCGCGCCAGCTCAGCCAGCCGCGTGCGCCGCGCCTGCTGCTTGGCCGGCAGAAAGCCTTCGAAGAAGAACCGGTCGGTCGGCAGTGCCGCGACGCTCAGTGCGGCGAGCACCGCGGAAGGTCCCGGCAGCGCGGTGACCGCATGCCCGGCCTCGCAGGCGGCGCGCACCAGCTTGTAGCCGGGGTCGGAGATCAGAGGCGTGCCCGCGTCCGACACCAGCGCAATGGCGGCGCCCTCGGCGAGGCGTTGCAGGATCTTCGGTCTGACCGCCTCGGCGTTGTGCTCGTGATAGGCGGCCAACTCGGCGCCGAGGCCGTAGCGCTCGGTCAGCCGGCGCGTGATTCGCGTGTCCTCGCAGAAGATCGCGTCAGCGCCGGCCAGCGTCTCCAGCGCGCGCAGTGTGATGTCGCCGAGATTGCCGATCGGGGTCGCCACGAGATGCAGGCCGGGCTGCGCCCGTGGCGCCACGATGCAATGTCCCGCCACCAGGTACGAGGTGGAAGATTTGCCATCGTCCGGCGAGATGTTCGGGATTGCCTTGGCGCCCATCGGGATAATTTAAAGGGCCGGACCGGGGAATGCCACCGCGGAACGGTGGTCTAATGAATGTGAAGATCCGACCAGCATGCCCGGTCGCGCCGTTCATCGGAGCTTCAAGTTCGAAAATGCACTTCAAAAGGCATTGATCCCAACAGGGGATAGGCCGTGCAAAACGTCGATTTGATCTTCGGTGTGGTTCTGACAGCCTTTTGTTTTGCTTAACTATTCGTCGACAATATGAGTGAATCAGCACGGCCTGGGGGGCGTGCGCTTGGGGAACTTCTGGCCGCTTGCGGCCGAACGAAGAGATGCCATGGTGGGCCCGCGTCATCCCAGTTCTCACGGTCCGGGACCCCATGGGGTTGCCCGGCGAACGGCGCTTGGCCTGATCCTCGGCGCGCCGCTGCTGTCGGCATGTTCCAATGTGCAGCAGGGCTTCAATCCGTTCGAGGCGCCGAGCGGTCCGTCAGGTCCGCCGCAGCAGCCGGCGGTCGCGGGGAACGGCCAGGTCAAGGTCGGACTGATTCTGCCTCTGTCGGCCTCCGGCAATGCCGGCGTCGCCGCGCAATCGATGAAGAACGCGGCCGAGATGGCGCTCGCCGAGTTTCAGAATCCCAACATCCAGCTGCTGATCAAGGACGACGCCGGTAGTCCGCAGGGCGCGCAGCAAGGCGCGCAACAGGCCTGCGACGAAGGCGCGGAGATCCTGCTCGGGCCGCTGTTTGCCGGCTCGGTGCCGCCGACCGCCCAGGTCGCGCGCACGCGCAATATCTCGGTGATCGCGTTCTCGACCGATTCGAGCGTGGCAGGCCGCGGCGTGTATCTGCTGAGCTTCCTGCCGGAGTCCGATGCCACGCGCATCGTCGACTACTCGGCCGGCGTCGGCAAACGCTCCTTTGCGGCGCTGCTGCCCGACAACGCCTATGGCACCGTGGTCGAAGGCGCGTTCAAGACTGCGGTCAGCCGGCGCGGCGGGCGCATCGTGGCGTTCGAGAAATATGCCGGCGACCGCACTATGGCGGTGCGCGCGGTGGCGCAGGCGCTGAGCGGCGCCGATGCGCTGCTGCTGGCCGATGACGGCGAATCCGTCGTCGCGACCGCGGATGCGTTGACGGCGGCCGGCGCGAATTTGCGTGCCGTCCAGCTGCTCGGCACCGGCCTGTGGGACAATCCGCGCGTCTACAACAGCGCCAGCCTGCAGGGCGGTCTCTACGCCGCGCCGGACCCGTCGGGCTTCCGCGCCTTCGCCGGCCGTTATCGCACGCGCTTCGGCGCCGATCCCGTGCGCACGGCAACCCTGGCCTATGACGCAGTGGCGCTGGTCGCAGCGCTCGCACGCACGCAAGGCGCACAGCGTTTTGCGCCAGATGTGCTCACCAACGCCTCCGGCTTCGCCGGCATCGACGGCCTGTTCCGCTTCCGCAGCGATGGCACCAATGAGCGCGGGCTGGCCGTGATGCGCGTCGGCTCGGGCGGCGGCCAGGCCGTGGCCGGTGCGCCGAAAAGTTTCAGCGCGACTTAGATCGGTCAACTTGGCTGTTCGGTGCGATCGAGCAGTCGTCGCGTGAGAACGCGACTGTTAGCACAACGAACTGCTGCTCGTGCCCCCACAAGCCTTTCTCTCCTCACCCTGAGAAGCCCGCCTCGGGAGGGCGTCTCGAAGGGCGAGGCCCCCGCTCGGGCCTCATGGTTCGAGACGCGCGGCGAGCTTGCAGCTTACGCGATCGTCAGCGGCGGGGCGCCGCGCTCCTCACCATGAGGGTTGGCATCGAAATCTGAGCTGCATCACGCGCAGCGTCCTCATGCAAAGCTCAGGCTGCGAGATCGGCGACGACGGCGTCGAGCACGGGGAAGCCGTCCTGCGTCACGCGCAATCGCCCGTCCGGCTCGACGGCGATGGCGCCCTCCTCGCGCAGCAGCGCGATGCGGCGCGGATCGAGCTGGCGGCCGGAGATCGCGGCATAGCGCCGGGGATCGATGCCCTCGCGCAGGCGCAGCCCCATCAGCAGGAATTCGTCGGCGCGCTCCTCGCTGTTGAGCAGATCGTCGGTCATCACGCCGTGGCCATTGGTCTCGACCCGCATCAGCCAGGCCTCCGGCCGCTTGTCGGTTGCGGTGGCGTGTCTGATACCGTCGATGTCGAGCCTGCCATGGGCGCCGGGACCGATGCCGGCATATTCCTGACCACGCCAGTAGATCAGATTGTGCCGGCACTCCGCGCCCGGGCGCGCGTGATTGGAGATCTCATAGGCCGGCAATCCGTGACGGGCGCAGAGCTCCTGGGTGACGTCGTAGAGCGTGCGAGCGAGGCCCTCGTCCGGCGTCTTCAGCTTGCCGGCCGCGTGCAGCCCGAAGAACGGCGTGCCCTCTTCGATCGTCAGCTGATACAGCGACAGATGCTCCGCCGCCTCGCCGATCGCGCGCGACAGCTCCTCGGTCCACATGGCCGGCGTCTGGTCGGGCCGTGCATAGATCAGGTCGAACGAATAGCGGTCGAATGCGCCGCGCGCGATCGCCACCGCCTTCATCGCTTCCTCGGCCGTGTGCAGCCGTCCGAGCATCTTCAGCGACGCATCGTCCATCGCCTGGACGCCGAGCGAAACGCGGTTGACGCCGGCTGCGCGATAGCCGGCAAAGCGGGTGGCTTCCACGCTGGTCGGATTGGCTTCCAGCGACACCTCGACATCATCTGCGACGTGCCAGTGCTTGCCGATGGCGTCGAGAATGGCGCCGACAGTCCGCGGCTGCATCAGCGACGGCGTGCCGCCGCCGAGAAAGATCGAGCTGACGGTGCGCGGTCCCGTACGCGCGGCGGTGCTGGCGATCTCCTGCGCGAACGCGCGAGCAAAGCGGTCCTGGTCGATGGCAGCGTGGCGGACGTGGCTGTTGAAGTCGCAATACGGACATTTCGACAGGCAGAACGGCCAGTGCACATAGACGCCGAACGCTTTGCTGTCAGCGCTGCTCAAGGCAGATCTCCGCGAGCTTCACGAAGGCACGGGCCCGGTGCGAGAGGCCGAGGCCGAGCGGCGGCAGCCCGTGCTTCTCGATGCTGGTCATCTCGCCGAAGGTGCGGTCATGGCCATCGGGCAGGAACATCGGATCATAGCCGAAGCCGGCCGTGCCGCGCGGGGGCCATACCAGAGTGCCGTCGACGCGCGCCTCGACCTCTTCAAGGTGACCGTCCGGCCAGGCCACGCACAGCGCCGAGACGAAATGCGCGGTGCGCTTGTCGGCCGTGGCGGCGCCGCGCTCCTGCAGCAGCCGCTCGATCTGGGCCATCGCAGCCCCGAAATCCTTAGCCGGGCCGGCCCAGCGGGCCGAATAGATCCCCGGCGCGCCATCCAGCCCGTGAACCACGATGCCGGAATCGTCGGCGAAGGCCGGCAGCTGCGCGGCTTCCGCGGCGGCCACCGCCTTGATGCGTGCATTGGCGATGAAGGTGTCGCCGGTCTCCTCGGGCTCGCCGAGCCCGAGCTCGCCGGCCGAGACCGCCTCGATGCCGTGGGGCGCCAGCAGCTCGCGCATCTCGGCGAGCTTGCCGGGATTGTGGGTCGCGATGACGATGCGACCGGAGAGCTTGCGATGCGGCGTGCTCACGCGATCGCCATCTTCTGCAGGTCGACGAGCCGGGTGACGCCCTTGCGCGCCAGCGCCATCAGCGCCAGGAACTCGGCCTCCGTGAACGGGGTCTTCTCGGCCGTGCCCTGCACCTCGATGATGCGGCCGTCGCCGGTCATGACGAAATTGGCGTCGGTCTCGGCCTCGGAATCCTCGGCATAGTCGAGATCGAGCACCGGCGTGCCGTTGTAGATGCCGCAGGAGATCGCGGCGACGTTGGCGCGCAGCACCTCGGTCTTGATCATGTTGCGCGTCTTCATCCACTTGATGCAGTCGGCCAGCGCCACCCAGGCACCGGTGATCGAGGCGGTACGGGTGCCGCCATCGGCCTGCAGCACGTCGCAGTCGACCGTGATCTGGCGCTCGCCGAGCGCCTCGAGGTCGATCGCGGTGCGCAGCGAGCGGCCGATCAGGCGCTGGATCTCGACCGTGCGGCCGGTCTGCTTGCCGGACGACGCCTCGCGGCGGGTGCGTTCCAGCGTAGCGCGCGGCAGCATGCCGTATTCGGCGGTGACCCAGCCGCGCCCCTGGCCCTTGAGCCAGGGCGGCAGCCGGTCTTCCAAGGTGGCGGTGACCAGCACATGGGTGTCGCCGAACTTCACCAGGCAGGAACCCTCGGCGTATTTGACGACGCCGCGTTCCAGGCTCACGGGGCGCAATTCATCCGGTGCACGGCGGCTGGGCCGCATGATTCTCTCCGTGGAAAGGCAAAAGACGGGGTTAAACGGCCTTGTAGGTGCCGGGACCCGCAGCGGCAAGGGCTATCACGCCGGAACACGCCCACAAGTCCGGCTTGCCACCGAGCCGCCGTATGGCCAAATTATATGCAGATGGGTGAGGAGGATATCTGGTGGCCCACCACGATCCGATCAACCTGATGACACCGCCGGCGGGGCTCGCGCAGCTCAACGAGCGCTCGCGCGAGATCTTCCGGCAGATCGTCGAGAGCTATCTCGCGACCGGCGAGCCCGTCGGCTCGCGCAACATCTCGCGGCTGATCGCGGTTCCCCTGTCGCCGGCCTCCGTGCGCAACGTGATGGCCGATCTGGAGCAGCTCGGCCTGATCTATGCGCCGCACACCTCGGCCGGCCGGCTGCCGACTGAGGCCGGTTTGCGCTTCTTCGTCGATGCCCTGATGCAGGTCGGCGACATGACCGAGGCGGAGCGGCAGTCGATCCAAAGCCAGCTCGCCGCCGTCGGCCGCGCGCAATCGGTCGAGGCCGCGCTGGACGAGGCGCTGACGCGGCTGTCCGGCCTGACCCGTGCGGCCGCGGTGGTTCTCACCGCCAAATCCAACACAAGGCTGAAGCACATCGAGTTCGTGCGGCTGGAGCCGGAGCGCGCGCTGGTCGTGCTGGTGGGCGAAGACGGACAGGTCGAGAACAGGGTGCTGGCCCTGCCGCCCGGAGTGCCGCCGTCGGCGCTGACCGAGGCCTCCAATTTCCTCAATTCGCGGATTCGCGGACGCACTTTGGCGGAAGCGCGGCTGGAGCTCGAGACCGCGCTCGCAGCTGATCGTGCCGAGCTCGATCAGCTGACGCAGAAGGTGATCGCTGCCGGGGTGGCGAGCTGGTCCGGCGGTGACAGCGACGATCGCCAGCTGATCGTGCGCGGTCATGCCAATCTGCTGGAAGACCTGCATGCGCTGGAGGATCTCGAACGCGTCCGGCGGCTGTTCGACGATCTCGAGACCAAGCGCGGCGTGGTCGATCTGCTCGGCCGTGCCGAAAGCGCCGAGGGCGTCCGTATCTTCATCGGCTCGGAGAACAAGCTGTTCTCGCTGTCGGGTTCGTCGACGATCGTGTCGCCTTATTCCGATGCTACGGGGCGCATCGTCGGTGTGCTCGGCGTCATCGGTCCGACCCGGTTGAACTATGCCCGGGTCATTCCGACGGTCGATTATGCCGCGCGCCTGCTCAGCCGCCTGATGGGCGGCTGATCTCGGACATGGTTAACCCGCCCGCGCCACCGTCAGGCTGCGCTTGATTTTCAGCGCCCAAAGCACGATATCCCGCCCGACATCCCCAGAACCGCCGAACTTGCGAGAAGTCTGTCCATGACCGATCCCGACCTGCATCAGAACGATCCGGAAAACCCTGCGCAGGCCAGCGAACCCGTCGTCTCCAAACCCTACATCATGCCCGACGATCCCGAGACCGGCTCAGCTGAAGCCTTGGCGAAGGAAGCGGCCGACGCGCGCGACAAGATGCTTCGCACGCTCGCGGAGATGGAGAACCTGCGCAAGCGGACCGCCCGCGAAGTCGCGGATGCGCGGATGTACGGCATCACCGGCTTCGCCCGCGACGTGCTCGACATCGCCGACAATCTGCAGCGCGCGCTCGATGCGGTGCCGGCGGAAACGCGCGACAACGCCGATCCCGGCCTGAAGTCGCTGATCGAGGGCGTCGAGCTCACCGAGCGCTCGCTGCTCAACACGCTGGAGAAGAACGGCGTCAAGAAGTTCGATCCGACGGGGCAGAAGTTCGACCCGAACTTCCAGCAGGCGATGTACGAGGTGCCTGATGCGTCGGTGCCGTCGGGCACGGTGGTGCAGGTCGTCCAGGCCGGCTTCATGATCGGTGAACGCATCTTGCGCCCGGCGCTGGTCGGCGTCTCCAAGGGCGGCGCCAAGACGGCGCCGGGGGCCAGCAACGACCAGTCGAACAGCGCGGCCTGAGGCGGGCGCGCCAGTTGCGCGGCCTCCTTACAGGGGAAACACAGGAAGCCACCGGCGGTGAGTCGGTGGCTTTTTTTGTCTGTCCCGACGTTGATTGGAGCCAGTCGCGTTGGACGCTTCGGCCCAGTGCCGTGCACCCGGCGCGGACGAGCGGAGAGGTGGCCGACCACTGGCCCCGCTTCGCGCGTCTCGAAGGGCGTTAATCGCGCCGAGGCGGTGCTAGCCGCGCTTCAGGATCTCAACCCCCTCGACGGTCTTCACCAGCGTATAGGGTTCGAGGAGGGCCTTGAGCTCAGGATCGGAACGCGCCCAGTCGCCCCAATTGCTGTTCTGGTTGTCGATCAGGACGATGTCCGGCGGCTGCTTTCGGAAATCAGCAATGATCCCGGCGCGTTCGCGCTCCACATAGGATTGGAGCCGTTGCGCGGCTTGGGCATCAAGGGTCCCGTCCTGCAGGGATCGGCGAACGATCTCGCGGACCCAGAACGCTTCCTGGCGCGAGATCCAGGTGCCCTGTAAGGTTCGAACCATCGGGTGTCCGATGACAGCCGCGGCGCTGAGCACCAGCAGGCTCGGGCGCGGGCCGAGCCGCGCGACCTGGCGCTCGATCTGCCCGACGTCGACGCTGCCATTGAACCACAAGCAGGTCTGCACGAAGAGTACGACAGCGGCGGTGGCCACGGCGACGCGCGGCCAGCGCCGCGGGTCGTGGCCAAGATCGCTTGCCGAAACGGCGAAGCCCGCCGCAAGCAGCGCCAGCGCCACCATCGGATAGGCGTGGTAGCCCCAGCCCTTCCGCTGCGCGACGAATGACACCAGGAATCCGAGCGATGCGGCGAGCGTCACGAACGATGCCGCGTCCCGCCGCGGCTGCTTGCGCTGGAGAAGAAGGACGACCGCGGTCGCTGCCAGCCAGAGGCCGATCGGCAGTGTAACGAGAATGGCCGGCACGGGCGCCTTCAGCAGCAGGTAGACGTCCCGGACCAGCGGATAGATGACGGTGAAATACTCGGGAAAGAACAGGTAGATGCTGACGGCGTTGAGCAGCACGAGCGCAGCCGCGATCCAGTTCTCGAGCGCGAACAGCACCCGCCAATCGCGCGCTTGGGCTGCGGAAGCGAGAATGCAGAAGCCGACGCTGAAGGCGAAATACGGCTTGAAGCTCATCGTGAGTCCGGCGCTGAGCCCGGCGATGAGCAACGCAGCCGGGCCCACCGATTCACGCCGGGCGCGCAAGATGTAAACCGCGATCGCCGGCAGCACGGTGATCAGGGCGAGGTGTTCCCGCTGGCCGAAATCGTACATCGGCGCGATGAGGAGCAAGGCCGTCGTCCATGCCGCCAGCCTGCCGTCCGCGAGGCGTTCGCGCAGCGGCGATGTCCGCAGCACCAGCCACACCAGCGTCAGGGATGTCGCGGTCAGCGCAAAGATCAGGATGTTGGTCGCCAGTTCGGGCCTGAGATGGATGGCCCGCGCGAATGCGACGGCCAGAAAATAGACCGATCCGGCCATCGGCGGATTCGTCTCGAGAATGTCGACATAGAGCCGCTGCCCATCGATCATGCGCTCGCTGACGAGCAGCCACCAGCTGACATCGACATTGAGGGGCAGAACATACCGTAGCCACGCGGCTGCAGCGACGATGACGCAAATCAGCAGTCCCTGGAACTTGGCTGGTTGGATTTCGCGCGCGCGCTGCGGAAGACCCCAAAAGGTGTCAGTCACCATACCTCATTCCCATTCCAGGAAGGCGGGAGACTAGGGTGTGCCGGTTAACAACGCATTTCGGTCACCGCGGCAGATCACAGGCCGGCACGCGCCGGTCGTCGCGTGCGTGTGTCCGCGTTAGGGCGAGATCATCTCGGCGCGCGAGCCCGCGCCCCACGGACGGCGGGCTCCAGTCCGCAGGCGCCCATCGGGAGGCGCAATCTCATCGCCAGGCGCCTTGATGCCGGCCGCAATCTACGTGGAATTGAACCCCCGTCCGTGCGAGTTACAGGCGTAGCCGTCCGTGCTCGGCGCAGCTTACGCCGCGATGTCCTCGGAGGTGATCCGCTTGACGCCGGCCGCGGCCATGTCGGTCCATGCCTTGGCGAGCGAGCCCTGGGTGTCGATGCCGCGGCACGCGTCCTCGATCACATAGGTCTGGAAGCCCGCCTTGCGTGCATCGAGTGCGGTCCAGGCGACGCAGAAATCGGTCGCCAGTCCCGCAACGAAGACCTTGTTGATGCCGCGGGCGTTCAGATAGGCCGCAAGCCCGGTGCTGGTCTTGCCATCGGCTTCGGTGAAGGCCGAGTAGCTGTCGACGTCGTTGTGGAAGCCCTTGCGTAGAATCAGCTCCGCCTGCGGGATCGCGAGGTCCTTGGCGAGCGCGGCACCGTCGCTGCCCTGCACGCAATGATCCGGCCACAGCACCTGCTTGCCATAGGCAAGGTCGATCAGCTCGAACGGCTTCTTGCCGGGATGGCTGGAGGCGAACGAGACATGAGCCGGCGTGTGCCAGTCCTGGGTCAGCACGACATTGGTGAAAGCCTTGGCGATCCTGTTGATGACCGGCACGACCTGCTCGCCGTCCTTCACGGCCAGGCTGCCGCCGGGCAGGAAGCAGTTCTGCACGTCGATCACGAGCAGCGCCGCTGCATCATCGGGCTTGATCATGGCCGCCGCCCTGGCTCGGTCGGCCAACGCCGCTGCAAAGGCCGAGCTGCCGAGCAGCCGCAGGATGTGCCGTCGGTTCATGTCATTCCCCCCGAGTGTGACGGCCGCTTTCGACCGTCTCCATGGTCCTGACCGCGGCCGGCTCGTTCATGCCGGCCCCAAGCTCGATCACCGTAGACCAGAGATTGTCGTGGATGAAAGAAGCAATCCATTAAAGGTGCCCAAGTATGGTCCGTAAATCTACGGTGGGGTGGGACCATGACCATGAATGTCGACGCCGATGGCGGCTTGGTGCTGCCTGCGCTGCAGGCCGCGGACCGGCGAACGCGCCTGCCCGTTCTGACGCTCTTTCTCGTCCTGGTAGCAGCCGGCCTGCTGATGCGGCAGTTGGTGGCCGCCAATACCGACGTGAGCTGGCTCCTGATCGCGGCCGAGCGCTGGTTGGATGGCCAGAGGCTGTATTCCGAGATCCTGGAGACTAACCCGCCGATGGCGGTTCTGGTCTATGTCCCGGCAATCATATTCGCGCGCGCGACCGGCGTCCCCGCCGAGGTCATGCTCGATGCTCTGCTGTTCCTGGCCATCGCGCTGTCGCTTGCCCTCAGCTGCGTCATCCTGCGCGAATCCGCGGCGCTGGCGCCGCGCCAGAAATGGCCGCTGGCGTTGGTCACGCTCGCCGTTCTCGCCGTGTTGCCCTGTCAGTGTTTCGGCCAGCGCGAGCATATCGCGGTGATCGAACTCGTGCCGATGCTCGCGGTGCTGGCGCGGCGTATCAACCGCGAGACGGTACCGCTCTGGGCAGCCACCGCCGCCGGCGTCGGCCTTGGACTAGCGCTTTGTTTCAAGCCGCATTTTGCGTTGGCTATGCTGTGCGTGCTCGGCGTCGTGGCTGTGCATCTGCGATCGGCGCGGATACTGCTTGCGCCTGAAAATCTCGTCGGGGCGACGCTGGTCGCTCTCTACAGCCTCTGCACGGCACTGTTTTTTCCGGAATTTTTCACCGACATGTGGCCGCTGCTGCGGGACGTCTATTCGATCGGGATGTCGTTGCCGGTGTTGCTGGCAAAGCCGGCGGTCCTGCTGTATGCGCTCACTCTGGTCGCCACACTGCTGCTGAGGCGTAGCAGCCGCATGACGCCGACCTTGCTTCTGCTGCTGAGCGCGTCGGCCGCGTTCTTTCTCGCTTATCTGCTGCAGCGCAAGGGCTGGCCGTACCACTCGTATCCGGCGCTGGCTTTTGCCGCATTGGGATTTGCCTTCGCCGTCACGACAGTCCCGGCCGTCGACGAGCAGGGGCCTGAGCGATCGGGTCTTGCGACCGCGGCGGTTGCAGCCGCGCTGCTCGTCCCGGCGCTGGTCTGGTTCAATCACGCTTTGGACGCGCGGTTTCTGCAGCCGGCAATCGCCCGTCTCGGCATCGCCCATCCGAGCATCATGGTGGTGTCCGGCGATCCCGGCATTCCGCACCCGCTGACGCGCGCAGTCGGTGGCGTGTGGACCTCGCGCGAGCAGTGCCTGTTGGCGTCGAGCTATGAAGAGTTTGCCCGCGACAGTGGCGCGGACGCGCAGGTTCTGGCGCGGCTTGATCCTTATACGCGGCGCGAGCGCCGCTGGCTGGCCGACGACATCAGGCGCGCCCGACCGTCGATTGTTCTGGTCGACAACCTGACCGGCAATTGGAGCCAGTGGCTGCACGCCAGTCCCGAGCTGGATCGCCTGATGCAGGGCTATCGTCTCGCCGAGACGGTGCAGGACATCGAGATCTATGTCCGGTCGCCAGACTGAGGCGGCGCCCCGGGCCTGTCACCCCTTGGGCTGGATGCCGTCGCGGACGGCGCGGAAGCGCGGGAAGGCCGCGGACCACTGATCACGCGGCGCGCTGCCGATGATTCGCAGCGTGCTCGGCCCGCCGAAGCGCAGCCACTGCACCACCGTGACAGGCGTATTGTCCTTGCCGCTCGTGGCCTCGACACGGGTCTCATAGGCGGGCATCCCGTCGATCCGGATCGGCTCGGACATCGTGATACGGGCCTCGCGGACACCGGGGATGGTGGTGGCGGCCTGCTGGGCCACGCGCCCACGGTCGCCCGCTTCGGGGGCGACTCCGGCGATCAGCCCGATCACCACGAACGGCGCCGCCTCGAAGCCCTTCTCCTCGTCGCCGTCGGCGAGAATCAGCGCGCCCGGCCCCAGCATGCGCGTGGTCTTGAAGCCGGAGAAATCGGTGACCTTGAACGGCATCAACGCCAACTGCTCGTCGACCGGCACCTCCTTGCGGACCACGGCGGAGGCGAACATCTGCCGCACGGCGTCGTCGGTGTAGATCTTGCTCGCCGCTTCCGGGACCTGGACGGCCACATAGCCGGAGAAACCCGTACCGGGCAGGATCATCGAATAGCGTCGCACCGGCATCGTGCCGTCCCGGCCGTTCTCGACCGTGTAGTAGGCCGTCCCGGCTGATGTCTCGATGCTCTCCGGCTTGACGCTGCCGGTCCCCCCGGGATTGGCGGTAAACGCGTTCTTCACCTCGCCATAGGCACCCGCCGGCAGTTCGGTCAGCAGCACCTTGACGCTCTGGTCCTCGGTTTCAAACCCGGTGAAGGTCTTGGCCTTGGTGAGCCCCACCAGCGGCGCGAGTCCGATGCGGACGCCCGGCGGAAAGATGGCATCCGCGGCCAGCGCCGGTCGCAGCAGGGAGATCGACACGAGCGCAGCGGCGAGAAGTCGGGAGAACATCATGAAGAAACAGCCTCGTTCACTGACCAGTTCGACAACCCGGTTTGACGGCCGTCATCGTCCCCGCGGTGGCCGTCCACGGACGAGACGCCTTTTACCGGGTTTGTCGCGCCCGCAACAGGTCGATGGGTGCGACCAGAGGTTCCGCCTGCGGAGTCCGACTCGGTCACCATTATGGTTTCGCTAAGCATGATCCGCTGTCCCCGCGGCGTCCGAATGAGGGCGACTTTACGGCTCGATCGGGGGGCGCTGCTGGGCCGCCCGGGTTCGGAGCCCATGTCCTGCCCGCATCACGGGCAGCGATCCGCACCTGCTTTGCGGGCTTTCACGGAGCGGCGAAAAAACAGCAGTTTTTTCCGCGCGCCCAAGCCTCCTCCGGTCCTTGCGGGTGCCTCCCCCCCTCCTATATGACGCTCATCGTCGCAATATCGCGAGCATTTGATCTGAGGGGGTTTTGGATGGGGGCGCCGTCAGGGCCCCACCCAACCTGCCGCAAAAAGAAGGATATGAGACCATGGGAAAGGTCATCGGGATCGATCTCGGCACCACGAATTCGTGCGTGGCCGTCATGGACGGCAAATCGTCGAAAGTCATCGAGAACGCCGAGGGCATGCGCACCACGCCGTCGATCGTCGCCTTCAGTGACGATGGCGAGCGTCTGGTCGGCCAGCCGGCCAAGCGCCAGGCCGTCACGAACCCCGAGCGCACCTTCTTCGCAGTGAAGCGCCTGATCGGCCGCCGCTACGACGACCCGATGGTCGAGAAGGACAAGAAGCTCGTCCCCTACAAGATCGTCAAGGCCGGCAACGGCGACGCCTGGGTCGAGGCCGACGGCAAGACCTATTCGCCCTCGCAGGTCTCCGCCTTCATCCTGCAGAAGATGAAGGAGACCGCGGAAGCCCATCTCGGCCAGAAGGTCGACCAGGCCGTCATCACCGTCCCCGCTTACTTCAACGACGCCCAGCGCCAGGCCACCAAGGACGCCGGCAAGATCGCAGGCCTCGAGGTGCTGCGCATCATCAACGAGCCGACCGCGGCGGCGCTCGCCTATGGCCTCGACAAGACCAAGGCCGGCACGATCGCCGTGTACGACCTCGGCGGCGGCACCTTCGACGTCTCGATCCTGGAGATCGGCGACGGCGTGTTCGAGGTGAAGTCGACCAATGGCGACACCTTCCTCGGCGGTGAAGACTTCGACATGCGTCTGGTCAGCTACCTCGCCGACGAATTCCAGAAGGAGCAGGGCATCAACCTGCGCAACGACAAGCTCGCTCTGCAGCGCCTCAAGGAAGCTGCCGAGAAGGCCAAGATCGAGCTGTCGTCGACCACCCAGACCGAGATCAACCTGCCCTTCATCACCGCGGACCAGTCCGGTCCGAAGCATCTGACGATGAAGCTGACTCGCGCCAAGTTCGAGGCGCTGGTGGCCGATCTCGTCGAGAAGACCATCGAGCCGTGCCGCAAGGCGCTGAAGGATGCCGGCCTGACCGCCGGCGAGATCGGCGAAGTGGTGCTGGTCGGCGGCATGACCCGCATGCCGAAGATCCAGGAGATGGTGAAGCAGTTCTTCGGCAAGGAGCCGCACAAGGGCGTCAACCCCGACGAGGTGGTGGCGATCGGTGCGGCCATTCAGGCCGGCGTGCTGCAGGGCGACGTCAAGGACGTGCTGCTGCTCGACGTGACCCCGCTGTCCCTCGGCATCGAGACCTTGGGCGGCGTGTTCACCCGCATCATCGACCGCAATACCACGATCCCGACCAAGAAGAGCCAGGTGTTCTCGACCGCCGAGGACAATCAGAACGCGGTCACCATCCGGGTCTTCCAGGGTGAGCGCGAGATGGCGGCCGACAACAAGATGCTCGGTCAGTTCGACCTGATGGGCATTCCGCCGGCGCCGCGCGGCATGCCGCAGATCGAGGTGACGTTCGACATCGACGCCAACGGCATCGTGAACGTTTCGGCCAAGGACAAGGCCACGGCCAAGGAGCAGCAGATCCGCATCCAGGCCTCCGGTGGTCTGTCGGAAGCCGACATCGACAAGATGGTCAAGGACGCCGAGGCCAACGCCGCGGCCGACAAGAAGCGCCGTGAGGCGGTCGACGCCAAGAACCATGCCGACGCGCTGGTGCATTCCACCGAGAAGGCGCTGGCCGAGCATGGCTCGAAGGTCGCCGACACCGAGCGTCGCGCCATCGAGGACGCCGTCAGCGACCTGAAGGAAGCGCTGAAGGGCGACGATGCCGAGGCCATCAAGACCAAGACCAACACCTTGGCCCAGGCGTCGATGAAGCTCGGCGAGGCGATGTACAAGCAGCAGGCCGAGAGCGACGCCGCTCGCGACGCTGCCAAGGATGATGTCGTCGACGCGGAGTTCACCGAGGTCGACGACGACAAGAAGAAATCTGCTTAAGCGACGGTAGAGGCTGTTAGCCATGACCCCCATGCCAAAGAGCGCGGTCTGCGTCTCGTTGGGTGGGGGTCATTTTCATTGAACCGGCGCGCGGGATGCGCGCGAGCCGTTCAGGTCTGACGATGTTCGGGCGGGTTTGATTGATGTCCACCAAGCGCTGCTATTACGAGACCCTGGAAGTCGAGCGCGACGCCGACGAGGGCAAGCTGAAGACGGCGTTCCGTAAGCTCGCCATGAAATGGCACCCGGACAAGAATCCGGGCGACGCCTCCAGCGAAGTGAAGTTCAAGGAAATCAACGAGGCCTATGAGGTGCTGCGCGACGCCGACAAGCGCGCCGCCTATGACCGCTATGGCCATGCCGCGTTCGAGCAGGGCGCCGGCGGCGGTCCCCACGGCTTCGGCGCCGGCTTCGCCTCATCCTTCTCCGACATCTTCGAGGATCTGTTCGGCATGGCCGGGCAGCGCCGCGGCGGTACCGGCCGCGAGCGCGGCGCCGACCTGCGCTACAACATGGAGATCACGCTCGAGGAGGCCTTCCTCGGCAAGACCGCGCAGATCGAGATCCCGGTCTCGGTGACCTGCGAGTCCTGCTCCGGCACCGGCGCCAAGGCCGGCACCAAGCCGAAGACCTGCTCGATGTGCGGCGGCGCCGGCCGGGTCCGCCAGGCGCAGGGTTTCTTCACCCTGGAGCGGACCTGTCCCGGCTGTCACGGCCGCGGCCAGATGATCGAGGATCCCTGCCCATCGTGCTCCGGCTCGGGCCGGGTCACGCGCGACCGCACGCTGTCGGTCAACATCCCCCAGGGCGTCGAGGACGGCACCCGCATCCGTCTCGCCGGCGAGGGCGAGGCCGGCCTGCGCGGCGGCCCGCCGGGCGATCTCTACATCTTCCTGTCGCTGACAGCGCACGAGTTCTTCCAGCGCGACGGAGCCGACCTGCATTGCCGCGTGCCGATCTCGATGGTGACGGCGGCGCTCGGCGGCGAGTTCGAGGTGCCGACGATCGACAAGGGCAAGACCAAGGTGAAGATCCCCGCCGGCGCGCAATCCGGCCGCCGCTTCCGGATCGCGTCCAAGGGCATGCCGGTGCTGCGCTCGCGCCAGACCGGCGACATGTACGTCCAGATCGTGGTCGAGACGCCGCAGAACCTCACCAAGAAGCAGCAGGAGCTGCTGGCCGAATTCGAGAAGCTGTCGTCCGGAGCCACCCAGCCTGAGGCCGCCGGCTTCTTCACCAAGGTCAAGGACTTCTTCGGCAAGGCCGCAAGTTGAGCCGAATGTTCGTCTCGCCCGGCTCCCCGGCCGGGCGCTGCCTTGCCTGTGCGGATGCCGCGAATTTGCTGCTCTGCACATGCAAAAAATTATCAAATTCAACGATA
The DNA here is from genome assembly GCF_024586915.1 of Bradyrhizobium sp. SRS-191. Lineage (GTDB taxonomy): Bacteria > Pseudomonadota > Alphaproteobacteria > Rhizobiales > Xanthobacteraceae > Bradyrhizobium. The sequence continues at coordinate 105,611 of NZ_JANBVS010000008.1, read as the reverse complement.
TGACCCCGGACCCGGCAGCCTTAATCGTGAGTTACGGTTCGGCTTGACCGCCCCGCCTGCGACCTATACGTCTTTGTGACTCTTTTCTGACATCGCCGTGAAAACGGTCCCGTCTGGTACCGAGATGCCCCTGCAAACGTCCGTGCGTGCGTCGAAAAAGCCTCTTCGTCTGGACGACGAGGTGCGCTTCCTCCGCTCATGGATCGAGAAGCCGCTGCATATGGGCGCGGTCATGCCGTCGGGCCGCCTGCTCGCCCGCACCATGGCGCAATATGTCGATCCTCATGGCACCGGCCCGGTGATCGAGCTCGGGCCGGGCACCGGCGCCATCACCAACGCGCTGGTCGAGCATGGTGTCGATCAGAAGCGGCTCGTCCTCGTCGAATACAATCCGAGCTTCTGCGCGCTGCTGCGCGACCGCTATCCCCACGCCAAGGTCGTCCAGGGCGATGCCTACCGGCTCCGTGACACGTTGTGGAACGTTCTGAACGCGCCGGCCTCCGCCGTCGTCTCCGGCCTGCCGCTGGTCACCAAGCCGATGCTGACACGGATGAAGCTGGTGCGCGATGCGTTCGCCGCGATGTCGCCGAACGCGCCGTTCGTGCAGTTCACCTATTCCGTCGTGCCGCCGATTCCGAAATCGCTGCCCGGCGTCAAGACCGAGGCCTCCGAGCGGATCTGGATGAACCTTCCGCCGGCGCGCGTCTGGGTGTATCGCAAGCCCTGACCGGCAGCCGCGGCTCGTCGCGGCGGGTCGTTTCCCGGCCGTACGATGTCCGCCCTCAAGATTCTGATCATCCCCGGCTCGACCCGGGCCGGCTCGCACAACGTCCGGCTCGCCGCCTCGGCTGCCCATCAGTTCGCCCAGGCCGGCGCCGATGTCACCCGGATCTCGCTCGCTGACTTCCCGCTGCCGCTCTACGAGGCCGATGTCGAGGCCGCCGCGGGCGTGCCGCGCGAGGCGCTCAATCTGAAGCGCATGCTGTCAGCGCATCACGGCGTGCTGCTGGTCACGCCCGAATACAACGCCTCGGTGCCGCCGCTGCTCAGCAACGCCATCGCCTGGCTGTCGCGCGTCGACGAGCCGCCGGAGGGCCGCGGCGCGGTGTTCCGCAACAGGCCGTTCGCGATCGCCGCCGCCTCCGAAAACCGCTTCGGCGGCGTCCGCGTGCTCGCAGCGCTGCGGCTGATGCTGACCGCGTGCAATGCCGGTGTAATCCCGAGTCAGCTCGCGCTCGGCTTCGCCGACAAGGCTTACAACGACATGGATCGGCTCAGGCTGCCGGCCGACGTCAACGCGCTCGACGCGCTGGTGCGGCAGCTGATCGACACAGCCCACAGTAATGGTGGTTAGGACAGCTTATAGATGACCCCCGCTACCCATGCCCCCATATCTTGGGGTATGCACAAAAATAGCTTGACCTCATGGAAAATCTGGATTCAAAGAAACCGACTCAAGAGCAAGTAGCCGTGATTTGCTCTTGTTCCCCCAAAATTCCAGCGGAGTGCGCAATGAACGCTCATCCGGATTCCGCAGCGTTCGCAAAGGCGGCCGTGCAAGGTATTCCGCTCCAAGACCGAGTTATTCTCGCTCTAGACGTCCCTACCGTTCAGGAAGCCGAACTCATTGTGAGTGAAGTCGGCTCTCATGTGTCGTTCTTCAAGATTGGACTGCAATTGCAGTATCACGAAGGTCGAGGCATCGACTTCGCAAGGAGACTGGCGGATCGAGGAAAGAAGGTCTTTCTCGATTCGAAGTTGTTCGACATCGGGAATACCGTAGAACGTACGGTTGAGAATATCGCTCAAATGGGAGTCGATTTCTTAACTGTCCATGGTGATCGCAAGGTGATCCAGTCGGCAGCGAAGGTTCAGCGTGAAAAGCTTAAGATCTTGGCTGTGACTGTACTGACGAGCTTAGACCAATCGGATCTGGAGGACATGGGTCTTCAGATCCCCATGGAAGATTTTGTTAGCTTGAGAGCAAAGATCGCAATCGAGTCAGGGGCCGATGGCGTCATAGCATCCGGTCTCGAAGCCTCTGTGATCAGAAAGCTATCACGCGATCTGTCCGCGCCGTCGTTTACGCTTGTCACGCCGGGGATTCGCCCCTCTGGTACTCCGTGGAACGATCAGCGTCGTGTTGCTACTCCTGAGGAAGCTATAACGAACGGCGCAGATTACTTGGTTGTAGGTCGGCCAGTTTTGAATGCGCCTTCCAAGATTAAGATGCTTGAATCCATATTTCGAGAGGTTGAGGCAGGTCTTTCCCGCCGAGCAGTGGGCCTTTAGCCGATGCCTAAAGGTTATTGGATCGCCCGCATCGACGTGCACAACATGGACGGCTACAAGGAATACGTAGCGCAGAACGGTGCCGTATTCCACCAGTACGGCGCCAGATTCCTGGTGCGCGGCGGCCAGTACGAAACACGCGAAGGCACCTCGCGCTCGCGCAACGTCGTGATCGAGTTCAAGGACTACGCCACCGCGCTCGCGTGCTACAATTCCGCCGAATATCAGCGCCTGGTCGCGATGCGTTCGCCGCATTCGGAAGGCGATTTGGTTATCATCGAGGGCTATGACGGCCCGCAGCCCTGAGCGGGGCTCGCCTCCCGGCGGCCTCGGTTGCCCCCGCTCTTAGCTCCGGCTATAGCCCTTGAAGGGGCGGAGGAGCTGACATGTCGAAGATGCGCTTGATCGTTGCCGGAGCCGGCGGCCGCATGGGCCGCGCGCTGGTGCGCGCGATCGCCGACAGCTACGGCGCTGACCTCGCGGGCGCGCTCGAAGCCCCGGGCTCGGAGCTGATCGGCAAGGATTCCGGCCTGCTCGCCGGGCTGCCCGCCAACAACATCAAGCTCTCGGCCGATCTCTGGGCGATGTCGGCCGACGCCGACGGCATTCTCGATTTCACCGTCCCGGCCGCGACCATCGCCAATGTCGCCATCGCCGCTGAGCGCGGCATCGTCCACGTCGTCGGCACCACCGGCCTGTCGGCGTCCGACGACGCCGTCATCAAGAGCGTCACCAAGCGCGCCATCGTCGTGCAGTCCGGCAATATGAGCCTCGGCGTCAACCTGCTGTCGGCGCTGGTCAAGCAGGTGGCGAAGTCGCTCGACGCCGGCTTCGACATCGAGATCCTTGAGATGCACCACAAGCACAAGGTCGACGCCCCCTCGGGCACCGCCTTGATGCTGGGACGTGCGGCGGCCGACGGCCGCGGCATCTCGCTGGAGGATCACTCCGCGCGCGGCCGCGACGGCATCACCGGCGCGCGCCGCTCAGGCGACATCGGCTTCGCCTCGCTGCGCGGCGGCACCGCGGCCGGCGATCACAGCGTCATCTTCGCCGGACCCTCGGAGCGGCTGGTGCTGTCGCACCAGGCCGAGGACCGCATGATCTTCGCCCATGGCGCGCTGAAGGCGGCGCTGTGGGCCCATGGCAAGCCGCCGGGCTACTACACGATGGACGACGTGCTCGGCCTCAAGGACCTGTTCTAATCAACCAAGTGGATCAGTAAGCAATGAGCGAACGTCTCCTGGTGCTGGTGCGCCACGGCCAGAGCGAGTGGAACCTGAAGAACCTGTTCACCGGCTGGAAGGATCCCGACCTGACCGAGCAGGGCGTCAGCGAAGCCAAGGACGCCGGCCGCAAGCTGAAGGCGCACGGCCTGACCTTCGACGTCGCCTTCACCTCCGAGCTGACGCGCGCCCAGCACACGCTGAAGCTGATCCTCGATGAGCTCGGCCAGCCCGGCCTGCCGACGTCCAAGAACCTCGCGCTCAACGAGCGCGACTATGGCGACCTCTCCGGCCTCAACAAGGACGACGCCCGCGCCAAATGGGGCGAGGACCAGGTCCACGTCTGGCGCCGCTCCTACGACGTCCCCCCGCCCGGCGGCGAAAGCCTCAAGGACACGCTGGCCCGCGCGCTGCCCTACTACGTGCAAGAGATTTTGCCCGCCGTCCTCAACGGCCAACGCACCCTAGTCGCCGCCCACGGCAACTCGCTCCGCGCCCTGATCATGGTGCTGGAGAAGCTGACCCCCGAAGGCATCCTGAAGCGCGAACTCGCCACCGGCGTGCCGATCATCTACCGCCTGAAGGCGGATTCGACCGTGGAGTCGAAGCTCGATCTGGCGGGCTAGCCATCGTCACGCGCGACCTGCCTCGGCAGGTCACGACGCACCTTGTGAGTTGAAGCCCACCATCGCCCGCAGCGCCGGTGCGCCCCCTCGCCCCGTTTCTTACGGGGAGAGGGCTGGGGTGAGGGGCAGCCCCACGGGAAGTGCCTCTTGAGCGACATCACAAAAAGCCATCGCGCTTAGGAGTTGACTCGTAATGCCCGGGCTTGTCCCGTTCGCGCTGCCACGGCCATCAACGCGCAGCAACGGCACGGGCCTCGCCCTTCGAGACGCCCACCTGCGGTGGGCTCCTCAGGGTGAGGGGTGAAAGCTGCCCCGGAGATCGACTCTTCCCCTGAGCACGCAGTTCATGGTCCGCGTGCAACTCCAAGTTCGCGCTCAACCCTCATGGTGAGGAGCGTCGCCCTTGCGACGCGTCTCGAACCATGAGGCCCCCGACGCTGCGCACGGGATCGGCGAGTGCCGACCATTCTCCCCGATTCACATCTCAAACAGCCTTGGACACAGCTCCGCGATCTCGCGGCGATCCGGCCCGAGTCCTGCATCGACAATGTCCCTCCAACACGTGAGAGGGCGCAGGGAATGCCGGATGCTGGCCGCACCCATGGCCCGCCTGCAGAAAAAAAGCAGGCGGCAGTCACCACAGGTTCAGCCGAAACAACCGGCATTCCCCGCGCGACGGTTTTCACGCTTATACGCAGTCTCCCTGGTGCGCCGGGCTTGTTGGCCACCATCCCCACGTGAAGCCAAGGCCTCGCCGTGAGTTGATACCAGCGTCGGGGTATCAGGACCCTGCGACTTCACGTCCGCAGCCCCACCGTTCGTCGGCGCGCCCGAAGACACGCTGCGGCAGACCGCGGCCATCGCTCCCCGCCTCGCGTGTCGTGACGATCGCGCGCAACGTCCCTCTCGTTGAGGCGGGATGAGGGATAAAATCATGAATTCCGAAAAAACGCAATACATTTTAATTTTTCGGAATCTGAGTGGTCTTGAGAGATTGTGGGCTTGCCCGACCCCGTTGTCGCCCTGGCTTAGGGACAATACAGGCTTCGACAGTGTTGGAAGACAGAGAGAGCTCAATACGAGGCAAGCTACATTGCCTGAAGTTTGTGAACGAAGGTAGCGCGACCAGAAGGAGGCGCCGGATTGGGACAATACCACTGACCGTATTTGCCCGTTATCGACCCTTATATCCCCATTTTTCCCATTTTGTCCCAGATTCGCCCTTGCAGCCTTCGGCGACCTTTGGTAGATGAGCTGTGCGCTATTGCGCTGGAGGCACCAATGGGCAACCAGTTGGCTATCGATGCACTTGAGAAGAAGCTGTCCGACCTGGAACGCAAGGCGAACAGCCTGATCGAGGTCATCAATGATCTAAGGGCGGAAGACGGCTTGCCGCCACGTCCTCCGTTCGGCGGCCGCGGCGGCCGCGCTACCAGCAGCGCTACCGGCTCTCAGATTAAGCCCGACACGTTTTACGGTAAGAAGCTGCAGACAGCAGTGCGCGAGTATCTGGAGATGCGAAAGCTGCAAGATCAGGGTCCCGCTACCCCACGCGAAATCTACGACGCGATTACACAGGGCGGATTCAAATTCGAGGCCAAAGACGCAAATACTGCCCTTGTTGGTCTACGAGCACTCTTGCGAAAGCGTACTGCTTTCTTTCACCGGCTGCCAAACAATAGCTATGGCCTAACGGTCTGGTATCCAGATCTGAAGAAGCCCAAGGCGACGGCTGCTGGGATCGCCGAGGAGGAGGAGGAAGAAGAGGAAGAGGAGGAGGAAATGGAAACGGCGACTGCCGACAAGACAGCCGCCGCTTCCTAAGAAAATGGGGATGGCATGGTGCGGGCGGTCGGTTGTCCACCTGGCGTACCCGAGGGATCGTGACCCTCCATCTCCACCGTTCCACCGTCAGAGGGCCAATCTTGGCGGAGCAACCCTCTGGCACTGAGATAACCAAACCCCGGCCGCGCCGGGTCAGGAGTACCCCATGTGGCAAGCCCACAGAAGAAACTCAGGGGCTTAACGCCCTACTCGTATCAAAAACCGCGAATCACGTCTAGCGCGGCGCTCCGGCGCCGCGTTGCTTTTGATCTCCGACGAAGGTCGCTCCCTCTAGAGCAGTTTATATGCGGCTAAGACGGTTCACCCGAGGCTTCAAAAGGGGCGAGCTCGCGAGATGCCTGGATCCACTCGGTGATTGCCAGTTAGTCCTACATAACATTTGATGAGCCAATTGAGCAAAATTCGTTGATGCCTAGGCTCGATGGCTGGGGCGCTGGCAACGGTAGATAAGTCAATTTGAGGCTGGCTCTTACCTGTCTTACGCGATCCCCACCTGCCCGGCTTCCCACCCGATCATCGCCTGCTTGCGCGTCAGTCCCCAATGATAGCCCGTCAGCGCCCCCGTCTTCCCCAGCGCGCGATGACACGGCACTACGAACGAGATCGGGTTCTTGCCCACGGCCGCGCCGACCGCGCGCGACGCCTTCGGTGACTCCAGTCTTGTCGCGATATCCGAGTAGCAGACGGCGCGGCCCATCGGGATCTTGAGCAGGGCTTCCCAGACGCGGACCTCGAAGTCGGTGCCGATCAGGACCACGCGCAGCGGCTGCTCGGGGCGCCAGTGGTTCTTGTCGAAGATGCGCTGCGCCAGCGCTGCGGTGCCGGGGACGTCCTCCACGTAAGCGGCGCGGGGCCAGCGGCTCTTCATGTCGGCGAGCGCGGACGCCTCTTCGCCGGGGTCGGCGAAGGCGAGGCCGGCGAGGCCGCGCGGGGTGGCCATGACCAGCGCCAGGCCGAACGGGCAGGGGTGGAAGCCGTAGCGGAGCGTGGTGCCGGCGCCGCCGGTCTTCCATTCGCCGGGCGACATCGCCTCGTGGGTGACGAACAGATCGTGCAGGCGGCCGGGGCCCGAGAGACCGGAGTCGAGCGCGGCGTCGAGCACGCTGGCCGAGCCCTTCAACAGGCCCTTGGCGTGGTCGAGCGTCAGCGCCTGCATGAACGCCTTCGGCGTCAGCCCGGCCCAGCGCCGGAACAGATGGTGCAGCTCGTCCGGGGTGAGGCTGGCGGCGTCGGCCATGTCCTCGATGGTCGGCTGCCGGCGCCAGTGCTCGGAGATGAACGCGATCGCGCGGCGCACGGCGTCGTAGTCGCGCAGGGCTGCGGATTGTTGCGGGCCCGGCTTGGCCAGGGCGGAATCGTGAATGGCGAGGGTCATCATGAGTCCGGATGTAGGGCGGCCGGGGAGGGCACTCCACCCGATTTCTGATTGGGGGGCTAGGGGTGGATTGAGCCCGGCTTGCGCGGCGGCGGCGGTGTAACCTCGCCCCGCCAAGGCGAAGCGAAGCTTCGCTAGGGCGGGGAGAGGTCGGATTGCATCGTCAGATGCAATCCGGGTGAGGGGATACAGGTGCTTCCCCGGACACTCCTGGCGCGCGGGCCCCCGCTGAGACCACCCGTGGGCGGCCCCTCACCCCGACCCTCTCCCCGTGAAGAACGGGGAGAGGGAGCGCAGCTGCGCGCGGGGCCAGCACTGCGGATAACATTCTGGTCGTCATTCCTGGGCAATCGGCAATGCGCCACGGCGCATTGGCGATTGAACCCGGAATCTCGAGGTTGTTGGAAAAGAACGCAAGGCAAGCTCGGGATTCCGGGTTCGAGGCCTACGGCCTTGCCCGGAATGACCGTGTGTGGGGAAGCAGGCGCTACAGCGGATTATACACCGGCCCGCGCTTCGCGGCCTGCAACCCGGCCGTCAGCGCCTTGGCGAAACTCGCCTTTTCCTCCGGGCCGAGGAAGCTCGCAATCGCCACGCGCTGGCCGCGGGCGACGAGGTACAGGCGCTCGATGCCGAACTCCTCGTGGGTTTCCTGGTCGAGGCGGACCCAGAGCGGGTTGAAGCGCCATTCCATGACGTGGCCCTTGTGGCTGACGCGGCGCAGCCGCAGCTCGGTCAGGGTGATCGTCACGTCCTCATAGGCGCGGGCGCGGCGGAAGTTGATGCGGAAGGCCCAGTAGATCGCCAGCGCGTCGAGGCCAAAGAAGCCGAACACCGGCCAGGCGCCCATGATCAGCGAGGCGATGCCGCCGATGAAGCTGATGGCGCAGACCACGACCATCAGCACCACGAAGCCGGTGCGGTTGAGCGAGCGATGCGGCGTCAGCCGGGCCGAGAACAGCTCGGGATCAGCGGCGCCGTTGCCGGTCTCCTGATACGCAAAAGCATTGCCTGGCATCATGGGGCCTCAGTATACCCGGATCATGGCCAAAATCACCCGCCCCCAACGCGCCAAGCCGGTGCCGGTTCGCAAGCCCGCCAAAAACGCCGCCAAGGCCGCGCCCAAAACGGCGGTGAAAAAGGCCGCCAAGACGAGCCCGGCGGCCAAGTCCCCGGCCGCCAAGGCAAAGGCAGGCTCCGTCAAGCCGGTCAAGAAAGCGTTGAAGGCTGTCAAACCCTGGACCCCCGCCGAGATCCGCGAGGCCTTCAGCCGCTTCGCGCAGGCTAATCCGGAGCCGAAGGGCGAGCTCGAGCACCTCAACCCCTACACCCTGCTCGTGGCCGTGGTGCTGTCCGCGCAGGCGACCGACGCCGGCGTCAACAAGGCGACGCGGCCGCTGTTCGCCATCGCCGACACGCCGCAGAAGATGCTCGCGCTCGGCGAGGACACCGTGCGCGACTACATCAAGACCGTCGGCCTCTACCGCACCAAGGCCAAGAACGTCATCGCGCTGTCGCAGAAGCTGATCGCCGAGTTCGGCGGCGAGGTGCCGCGCACCCGGGCGGAGCTGGAGTCGCTGCCGGGCGCGGGACGCAAGACCGCGAATGTCGTGCTCAACATGGCGTTCGGCGAGCACACGATGGCGGTCGACACCCACGTGTTCCGCGTCGGCAACCGCACCGGGCTGGCGCCCGGCAAGACGCCGCTGGAGGTCGAGCTCGGGCTGGAGAAGGTGATCCCGGCGGAGTTCATGCTGCACGCCCATCACTGGCTGATCCTGCACGGCCGCTACACGTGTCTGGCCCGCAAACCGCGCTGCGAACTGTGCCTGATCAAGGACCTCTGCCGCTGGCCGGAGAAGACGGCCTGATACGTAGAGCGCGACGTAAGGTTGCACCTCGAAAACGCGTTTGACAGTCACTTTAGCGTCACGCTGCGACGCCGTCTCACCATCGCCGGGCCACATCGCCGCCCGCATTGGTCATAAGATGAAACCCGTAATCCGGGCGATGTGAGTGGCGCGTGATGATTTCCGCGTTCTCGGACTTTGTGCGCCGGGACGGGGAAGGATCAGTTGCATGGACCACACCGCCGCACTCGTGTCGCTCGCGACCGCCGTGCCACCGCATCAGTTTCGCCAGAACGAGGTGATGGAGGCGGCGCGCGTGGTGCTGTCGCCGCGCTTCCCGCAGTTCGACACGATGGCGAGCCTGTTCGCCAACACCGGCATCCGTCAGCGCTACGGCGTCAAGCCGATCGAATGGTACATGGAGCGGCGCGGCTGGCCGGAGCGCACCGAGGCCTATCTCGAAGGCGCCGAGGCGCTGTTTGTCGAGGCGACGAACAAGGCGCTGGCACAGGCTGATCTCAGGGCCGACGAGATCGACACCATTGTCACCGTCAGCTCGACCGGCATCGCGACGCCGACCTTGGAGGCCCGCGTCGCCGGCCGCATCGGCTTCCGCTCCGACGTCTCGCGTGTGCCGGTGTTCGGGCTCGGCTGCGCCGGCGGCGTCTCGGGCCTGTCGATCGCCGCGCGTCTCGCGCAGGCGCGGCCGGGCACTAACGTGCTGTTCGTGACCTTCGAACTGTGCACGCTCGCGGTGCGTCATGACGAGCTGAGCAAGGCGAACATCGTAGCGCTCAGCCTGTTCGGCGACGGCGCAGCCGCCGCGATCCTGCGTGCGGGCGATGGCGGCCAGACGCTCGTCGAGGCGACCGGCGAGAAGCTGTGGCCGGATACGCTGGATATCATGGGCTGGAGCGTCGACCCGGAAGGCTTCGGCGTGATCTTCCAGCGTACCATTCCGGATTTCGTCACCGAGAACATGGGGCCGGCGGTCAACGAGATCCTCGGCAACATGAAGCTACAGGCCACTGATGTCGATCGCTTCGTCTGCCATCCCGGCGGCGCCAAGGTGATCACCGCGCTGGAGCGCGCGCTGTCGCTCGGACAGGGCACGCTCGACCATGAGCGCGAGGTCATCGCCGACTACGGCAACATGTCGGCTCCGACAGTGCTGTTCGTGCTGGAGCGCGCCCGCGCGAAAGGTTTGCCGCCGCGCTCGGTGCTGACGGCGCTCGGTCCCGGTTTCACCGCCAGCTGCGTTTCACTGAGGCACGCCGCATGACCTTCGCCGCCTTCGTCCTCGCCCTCGTCACCATGCAACGGCTCGGCGAGCTCGTGCTCGCCCGCCACAACACCCGCCGCCTGCGCGCGATGGGCGCGGTCGAGGTCGGCGCGGATCATTATCCGCTGATGATCTCGATGCACACGGCCTGGCTGGTGTCGCTGTGGCTGCTCGGCGTCGACCAGGAGGTCGATCCCTGGCTGCTCTCCGGCTTCGTGGCTCTGCAAGGCTTGCGCTGGTGGGTGCTGGCGACGCTCGGGCCGCGCTGGACCACGCGCATCATCATCCTGCCCGGCGCACCGCTGGTGACGGATGGACCGTATCGCTACATCTCGCATCCGAACTACCTGGTCGTCACCGCCGAGATCGCGCTGCTGCCGCTGGCGCTGCATCTGCCGCTGATCGCGCTGATCTTCTCCGGCCTCAACGCCGCCGTGCTGTTCATCCGCATCCGCGCCGAATCCGAGGCGCTGTCCGGCGTTGCTGGCGGTGGCGTGGGCGGCGGCCAGACCGCATGAGCGAGACGGCCGCGCCGGAGGATAAGCCTAGCCTGGCCACCTGGCTCGGCTTCGTCCTGATGTGCGTCGGCATGTTCATGGCCATCCTGGACATCCAGGTGGTGGCGACGTCGCTGCCGACCATCCAGGAGGCGCTCGGCATCACGCCGGATGCGATGAGCTGGATCCAGACCGCGTATCTGATCGCCGAGATCATCGCCATTCCGCTGACCGGCCTGCTGACGCGCGTGTTCACCCTGCGCTGGCTGTTCGTCGGCGCCGTCAGCGTGTTCACGCTGGCGTCGCTCGGCTGCGCGCTGAGCGGCAGCTTTCACATGCTGCTGGCGTTCCGCGTGCTGCAGGGCTTCTTCGGCGGCCTCCTCATTCCCGTCGTGTTCTCCGCGGTCTTCCTGCTGTTTCCCTCGCGGCTGCATGCGGTGGCGACGACCATCGGCGGCGTGGTCGCGGTGCTCGCGCCGACGATCGGCCCGGTGGTCGGCGGCTTCATCACCAACACCTGGTCGTGGCCATGGCTGTTCCTGATCAACATCGCGCCCGGCATCCTGGCTGCGACCGCGACGCCGGCGCTGTTGCCGAAGCAGGACATGGATCTCGCGGAGCTCGACAAGCTCGACGTGCTCGCGCTGCTGTTGCTCGCGGTGTCCCTGGCGAGCCTCGAGCTCGGGCTGAAGGAGGCGCCGAAGGGCGGCTGGCTGTCCTCGAACTGCATCGCGCTGCTGGTGCTCAGCGCCTCCTGTCTCACGCTGTTGGTCCAGCGCCTGCTGGCGTCGGCCGATCCGATCCTGCGTATCGGCAGCTTTCAGCGCCGCGCGTTCACGCTCGGCTGCGTGTCGAGCTTCTGCCTCGGCATCGGCCTGTTCGGCTCGGTGTATCTGATGCCGGTGTTCCTCGCTTTCGCGCGCGGCCACGACGCGTTCGAGATCGGCAAGATCATGCTGGTGACGGGCGTTGCGCAGCTGGTCGCCGCCCCGATTGTTACCGCGCTCGACGGCAAGATCGATGCGCGGCTGTTGACCGCGTTCGGCTTCGCGCTGTTCAGCGCGGGCCTTGCCGCCAGCGCGTTTCAGCCGCCGACCGCCGACTATCAGGAGATGTTCTGGCCGCAGGTGGTGCGCGGCATAGGCATCATGTTCTGCCTGCTTCCGCCGACGCGGATCGCGCTCGGCGACCTGCCGCCGGAAGAGGTGGCCGATGCCAGCGGGCTGTTCAACCTGATGCGCAATCTCGGTGGCGCCATCGGCATCGCGCTGATCGACACCATCATCTACGGCCGCGTCACCCTGCACGCGCAGGCGTTCCGCGACCGGCTGATGGCGGGCGACAGCGCCGCGGCCAAGGCGATCGGGCTGGCGCCGGAGCTGCTGCGCAACCGGCCGCGCAACATCTCGGAGGAGCAGGCGATCGCCTATGTCCGGCCGCTGGTGGAAAAGGCCTCGCTGGCGCTGTGCGTCAACGAAGCCTGGTCGCTGCTCGCCGGCATCGCGCTGCTCGGCTTCCTGCTGATTCCGTTCGCGCGCAACAAGTCGGCGAGCCTGTCGCCGCAACTGATGGCGCTAGAGGCTGCGCAGCCGGCGCTCCGGCGACGGCTCGATCAGCTGGGGTCGCGGTCCTGATAACCGCTTGTGCAGGTGGACCATGAAGGCCATGCCGAACAGCGGCGTCGCCAGGTTCACGATCGGGATCGTGACGAACGCCGCGATGATCAGCCCTGCGGTGAACACGGTCACCGCATTGTCGCGCCGCATCGCCTTGGCCTCCGCGGGGGAGCGGAAGCGCATCGCGGCGAGCTCGAAATATTCGCGGCCGAGCAGCCACGCCGTGGCGATGAAGAAGATCACGAAGCCGGCGCCGGCCAGGAACACGAAGGGCAGGGCGACCAGGTAAACGAGAATGGTGAGGCCGGCGGCCTTGAGGCCTTCCATCAGGGCGATGCCGAACGGCAGCGCGACGCCGGGGCGCTCGGCCGGATAATGCTCGCGCTCGACAAGGTCGGCGACGTCATCGACAAAGAGACTCGCGATCAGCGAGGTGATCGCCGGCATCAGCATGATGCCGCCGAACACGACGCCGAAGCCGGCCGCGATCGAGATGATCCAGGTCAGCACCTCCAGCGCGCCATGCGAGCCCGGCCCGAGCATCGCCTCGGCCCAGCCCTCGCCGGCGGTGGCGAGCCAGCTCAGCAGCCGCTGCAGCCCGATCGCCAGCACCGTGACCAGCACCAGCGCCAGCCCGATCGAGCGCCACAGGATCGAGCGCATCGGCGGCGACAGAATCTGCGAAAGCGCCTTGACGGCGGCGTCGATCATGGTGGTGGAACCTCTCTGCAAACCCTGCGTCAGCAGGTAAACATGCCCAGGGGCTTCGGCAAGCCCGTCCTCCCCACCGTACGCAGAAGCGCCCCAACTGCTTCCTCCGTCATTGCGAGCGCAAGCGAAGCAATCCAGGGTGGTGGGCGGGACTCTGGATTGCTTCGCTTCGCTCGCAATGACGAGGATAAACCGTCTGTTGCCTCACAAACTCGTCGCCCGCAGCCGCAGCGCGTTGCCGACCACGCTCACCGACGACAGCGACATCGCCGCTGCCGCGATGATCGGCGACAGCAGGATGCCGAACACCGGATACAGAATACCCGCCGCGATCGGGATGCCGGCCGCGTTGTAGATGAACGCGAAGAACAGGTTCTGGCGGATGTTGCTCATGACAGCCGCCGACAGTTTGCGCGCCCGCGCGATGCCGCCGAGATCGCCTTGCAGGAGCGTGACGCCGGCGCTTTCCATCGCGACATCGGTGCCGGTGCCCATCGCGATGCCGACATCGGCGGCCGCCAGCGCCGGCGCGTCGTTGACGCCGTCGCCGGCCATCGCCACCACCTTGCCGCTGGCGCGCAGACGCGCGACCACCGCGCTCTTCTGCTCCGGCAGCACCTCGGCCTCGACCTCGGTGATGCCGATCTTGCGCGCGACCGCGGTCGCCGTGGTGCGGTTGTCGCCGGTCAGCATGATCACCTTGATGCCGTCGGCCGCTAACGCCTTCAGCGCGTCCGGCGTCGATGCCTTGATCGGATCGGCGATCGCGAACAGCGCCGCGGGCTTGCCGTCGACCGCCATCGTGATGACAGTGGCACCGTCCTCGCGCAGCCGCTTGCTCTCGACGCCGAGCGTGTCGGTGATGATGCCGAGCGAGGCGAGATAGGTCGGGTTGCCGAGCGCGATGGCCTTGCCGTCGACCTCGCCGCGCGCGCCCTTGCCGGTCGGCGCGTCGAAGCCTTTCACATCGGCCAGCTTGATCTTGCGCTCGGCCGCGTGACGGACGATCGCCTCGGCCAGCGGATGCTCGCTGGCGCGTTCCACACTGGCGGCGAGCTGCAGCGCCTCGGCTTCGTCAACGCCATCAGCGGTGACGATCGACGTCACCTTCGGCTTGCCCTCGGTCAACGTGCCGGTCTTGTCGACCACCAGCGTATCGACCTTCTCCAGCCGCTCCAGCGCCTCGGCGCTCTTGATCAGCACGCCGGCCTGCGCGCCGCGGCCGACGCCGACCATGATCGACATCGGTGTCGCCAGTCCGAGCGCACAGGGGCAGGCGATGATCAGCACACTCACCGCGGCGACCAGACCAAACGCGAACCGTGGCTCGGGGCCGAAGGCGTACCACGCGACGAACGCGGTGATGGCGGCGGCGATCACGGTCGGCACGAACCAGCCCGCGACCTGATCGGCCAGCCGCTGGATCGGCGCCCGCGAGCGCTGCGCGTCGGCGACCATCTGCACGATCTGCGACAGCAGCGTCTCGCGCCCGACCTTGTCGGCGCGCATCACGAAGCTGCCGGTCTGGTTCAAGGTGCCGGCGATGACGCGCTCGCCTTCGTCCTTGGTGACCGGCATCGACTCGCCTGTCACCAGCGACTCGTCGAGCGAGGATCGGCCTTCGAGGATGACGCCGTCGACCGGCACCTTCTCGCCAGGCCGCACGCGCAAGCGATCGCCGACCGCGAGCTCGGCGATCTCGACCTCGTGGTCGTTGCCGTCGGCGTCGAGCCGCCGCGCCGTCTTCGGCGCCAGCTGCAACAGCGCCTTGATCGCGCCCGAGGTCGCCTCGCGCGCGCGCAGCTCGAGCACCTGGCCGAGCAAGACGAGAATAGTGATGACGGAGGCCGCCTCGAAATACACCGCGACAGAGCCGCCATGGCCGCGGAACGCCGGCGGAAACGCCTGCGGCATCAAGGTCGCGATCACGCTGTAGACATAGGCGACGCCCGTGCCCATCGCGATCAAGGTGAACATGTTGAGATTGCGGGTCTGGACCGACTGCCAGCCGCGCACGAAGAACGGCCAGCCCGCCCACAGCACCACGGGCGTCGCCAGCGCCAACTGAATCCAGTTCGACAGCACCGGATCGATCAACCCGTGACCGCCGACGAGATGGCCGCCCATCTCCAGCACCACCACGGGGGCCGCGAGCACCGCGCCGATCCAGAATCGCCTGGACATGTCGGCGAGCTCGGGGTTGGGCGCATCATCGAGGCTGATGACATCGGGCTCCAGCGCCATGCCGCAGATCGGGCAGGTGCCCGGGCCTTCCTGGCGGATCTCCGGATGCATCGGGCAGGTGTAGATTGTGCCGGCCGGCATCTCCGGCGGCGGCTCGCGCTTGTCGAGGTACTTCGCCGGATCGGCCGCGAACTTGGTGCGGCAGCCGGCCGAGCAGAAGTGAAAGGTGTGGCCCTGATGATCGAAGCGATGCTTCGACGTTGCGGGATCGACGCTCATGCCGCAGACGGGATCGATGACCTTGGCTGCGTCGTGATCATGCGCGTGGTAATCGTGGTCACCGCAGCAAGCGCCCGCATTTGTGGCGGCGGCTGCAGGCGCGAGATACTTCGCTGGATCACCCGCGAACTTGGTGCGGCATCCAGCCGAGCAGAAGTGGAAGGTCTGCCCGTCATGCTCGAAGCGATGTTTCGCCGTGGCCGGGTCGACCGACATGCCGCAGACGGGATCCTTCACCTTCGCTGCAGGGACGTGCTCGCGACCGCCACAGCAGGAGTCCGCTGGACTCGCCGGCGCTTCGGCATGATCGCTGCAACAGGCACCCGTCGACGCCTGCTTGTGTCCGGTTTCCGCCGCGCCAGCGCGCGATCCGCAGCCGCATCCGGCGGCGGTGTCCGCCGCGGCACCATGCCCGTGTCCGGTTTCCGACATGCCCAGCCTCGCCTCTTGAAACCTATACCCTGTAGGGGTATATAGAGCCCATGCGAGACGACATCAAGACTTCCTGTCAGAAACGTTTAAGCCGGATCGAAGGGCAGGTCAGGGGCCTGTCGAAGATGGTCGAGGACAATCGCTACTGCATCGACATCGTGACGCAGATTTCCGCAGTGCGGGCGGCGTTGCGCCGCGTCGAGGAGGAGATCCTGCGCGATCACGTCGCCCATTGCGTCGAGCACGCGATCGCGTCCGGCGACAAAGTCGATCAGCGGCAGAAGATCGCGGAGTTGATGGACGTGATCAGCCGGTCGGATCGCTAAGGGGTCTCAGTTGACTAGCCGAGTCGCGCGCGGCGATTTCGGTGCACCTCGCCCCGCTTGCGGGGAGAGGTCGGATTGCATCGCCAGATGCAATCCGGGTGAGGGGGTACAGGTCTCACCATCAGCACCGCCCGAGCGCCTGCCCCCCACCCCAACTCTCTCAGCGCGAGCGAAGCTCGTAGCGGCCCCGTAAGAACGGGGCGAGGGGTGCACCATCGGCGGCGTGAGGGCTCGACTCCAACTCGGATTGATCAGGAGCCAGCGCTCACCGCGACCTTGCGCCGTCTTGCAGACGCGTGTGGCGCCAGCTTCCGTACCGGCTCGGCGACAAGGAAGTGCTCGTTGACGACCAACCGCTCACCCACCACTTCCGCGCTCACTTCCTCAGCCGCAACCGGCCGCGCCGCTTCTTCGTCAGCCGTCTCAGGAACGAGCGGCGGCGCAATGACAGATCCTGGAAACACGGCGAATTCGCCCGCTACCTCCGCGAGCGGCTTCTGCTTGTCGGCCCAATGCAGCGTGGTGTAGTCGAAGCCGTTGACGATGGTCGGCTTGACGATCTCGAAATAGGGCGAGATGTCGAAGTCGCGCGGCATGTAGAGCGAGGAATCGCGGATATGCAGGATCTCGCGCTTGGCGCGCCGCGACGGCGCCCGCGTGATCTTCGGAAGGATGGGATAGCGCACGGCGTCGAACGCCTGCGCGATCAGCGCGGAGCAGATCATCTTGGTCGGATCGCCCGAGCCCAGCGCGATCATGCGCCGCCGCCAGCGTTGCGGGATCGGCAGCGGAACGAGGAAACGCATCAGGTCGACGATGTTCTTGGTGTCGTAGCCGAAGCCGATGCGGTTGATGGCGTAGCGGCAGACGGTGTGGCGGTCCTCGAAAGTCAGCCCGACCGGACGGCACACGCGCGTGTGATAGGCGAAGTATTTCGATAGCGGCGCCGAGATCACGCCATCGCCGACATAGGCTTCCACCAGCACATGCGGCTCGCCGTCGGGCTCGACCGCGCCGTCGATCGGACCGACATAGAGCGCGGCGTGCGACCAGGTCGACTGCGTCAGATATTTGATGATGCCGGAGATGCGGCTGTTGCCTTCGACCAGCAGCACGTCGCCCGGCTGGACATCCTTACGCAGGTAGTCCGGATCGCTCGGCGTAAACGGCTCATAGCCCGGTATCTCCTTCTGGAGATAGGCGGCAATCAGCTTGCCGATCTGGTCGAGCACGATACCCATGACGGTCCCCGGGCGACCTTGACCGGCCGCTTGCCTTTGTCCCTTCTTCCATGATGGTCGATTGCGGTTGCAATTTGGTTCATAGTCGAAGCGTTCTCTGCGGTATCGCGTTTACCATTCTCATTGCCGCGCTGCAGAAGATGCGGCAAATTCCGCGGCAATCGCAACTCACAAAAGCTTTCGGAAACCATGTCATGAGCTTCACGCGCCGCGGCTTCCTCTCCGCTTCCGCGGCGCTGGCCGCCACGCCCCTTGTCGCCCGCGTCACGCAAGCCGCGGTTCCGCGCGAGGCTGACATTGTCGTGATCGGAGCAGGCGCGGCCGGCATTGCCGCCGCGCGCCGGATCGTGGCCGCGAACCGCAAGGTCGTGCTGCTCGAAGCAGCCGCGCAGATCGGCGGCCGGTGCAGCACCGACCTCACGACCTTCGGCGTGCCGTTCGATCGCGGCGCACGTTGGTTGTTCAGTGCCGACAGCAATCCGATCGGCAGACTCGCCCGCGGCGTCGGGCTCGACGTTGCGGCCGCGCCCGTTGGCCAGAAGATACGTGTCGGCCGTCGCAACGCGCGACCGGGCGAGACCGAGCAGTTCCTCGCGGGTCTCGTGCGCGCCAACCGCGCTCTCGACGAGGCCGCCCGAGGCAAGCTTGATATGTCCTGCGCCGCAGCGCTGCCGAAGGATCTCGGCGACTGGAGCAACACCACGGCCTTCGTCCTCGGCGCCGGTGCGACCGGCAAGGATCTCGCCGATCTCTCTGTGATGGACAAGGCGCGCGCCCAGGATCGCAACGCGCCGCTCGCCTGTCGCCAAGGCCTGGGCACGCTGCTCGGCAAGCTCGGCGAGGGGCTGCCGGTCTCGCTGTCGACGCCGGCGAGCCGAATCGTCTGGAGCAACCGCGACGTCGCGGTGGAGACTCCCGCCGGGCGTATCGCAACACGCGCCGTCATTCTTACCGTTTCGACCAACCTCCTCACCTCCGGCGCGATCAAGTTCACACCGGAGTTGCCCAAACGGCAGCTCGACGCCGCGGCCAAGCTCAGCCTCGGCAGCACCGATCACATCGCGCTGATGCTTTCAGGCAATCCGCTCGGCCTGTCGCGGGACGAGGTCATCGTCGAGCAGAGCAATTCCAATCGCACCGGCCTGTTGCTAGCCAATATCGGCGGCTCGTCGCTGTGTACGATCGACGTCGCGGGCAGCTTCGGCCGCGAGCTGTCAGCACAAGGCGAGGCCGCAATGACGGCGTTCGGCAAGGAATGGATCGGCAAGCTGTTCGGCAGCGAAGCCGCAGCCGCCGTGAAATCATCATCAGCCACGCGCTGGAACCAGGTGCCCGGCGTGCTTGGCGCCATGTCCGCCGCGGCGCCGGGAAATCAAGGCTCACGGAAGATTCTCGGCGAACCCTTAGGTCCGCTGTTTCTGGCCGGCGAAGCGACGCACGAGACGCTATGGGGGACGGTCGACGGTGCCTGGGAGTCGGGCGAGCGTGCCGCAGAAGCCGCCCTGCGCCGCATCGGCGCGTTGAAGGATCCGGAGCCGGAGCCGACCGAGCGGCAACGCAGTCGTCGTCGCAAGGGGCGGTCGGCGCCGGAGGATTGATTGCTGATCGCCGCGCTAAGTCCGTGGGGCGGGCAAAGGCGAGCAGGCGCTCTGATCACATCCGAGATCGCAGTGGCGCAGTGCCCACCATCGAGCTGATGAGTTCGAGAATAGGTGTTGGGCACGCTGCCGCCTGCGGCGGCTGCTTGCTCCTCAACTACGTACGACTTCAGGTGAACCGCGACGCAGGTGCGCATGAATGCGCCCTCTCCCCTTGTGGGAGAGGGCATGCACGCCGGAGCAACAAGCTCGTTTGGGTGAGGGGTATCTATCCACGAGCACCGTTTGCGGAGAGAGGCCCCTCACCCAACCGCGTTTGCGGATCTGTCCTACATGCCCTCTTCCACGAGGGGAGAGGGCGCATTCATGCGCACCGTGCTCG
This sequence comes from Bradyrhizobium sp. SRS-191, assembly GCF_024586915.1. GTDB lineage: Bacteria > Pseudomonadota > Alphaproteobacteria > Rhizobiales > Xanthobacteraceae > Bradyrhizobium. Next base: position 85,849 of record NZ_JANBVS010000008.1, on the reverse strand, counting down.
TGGAAGCGATGAACTATGCGGTTCATGGTCACTATGTGACTACACCGGCAGCTTCAGCTCCATCAGGTCCTTCGCCACGACGATGCGGCCCGTGTAGTTCTTCTTCACGTCGCGGGTCCAATCCTCGTCGGTCACCTCGGGATCGTCGCCCGGGACGAAGTGGCTGAGCACCAGCACCTTCACGCCGGCCGCTGCCGCGATCCGCCCGACATCTTCCGTCGTAGTGTGACTCTCCAGCAGATGCTTCTTCAGCGTCGAGCCGTTCTTCGTCTTGAGGACGAGACGGTCGACCGCGGGCACGTACAGACATTCGTGCACCAGCACATCAGCGCCTTTCGCGAACCCCGCGAGCTTCGGATTGTAGGCGGTGTCGCTGGAGAACACGATCGTGCCGTCCGGCGTCTCGAATTTGTAGGCGAAATTGTCGGTGATCGGCGGATGCGGCGTCCGGAATGCGGTCACCGTCACGTCCGCCGTCTTCACGACGACGCCGTCCTGATCGATATCCCTGGCAACCAGCAGCGGCCGAGGATCGGGGCGGCCTTCATCGTCGATGCGGGTGTCGACGTCGAACTTGTTGGTCTCCCAGAAGCTGCGGGTCATCGCCTCGAGGCCCTTGGGGCCGAACGACTGGATCGGCGTCGACAGCCCCGCGGCCCAGGCGTTGTAGAACAGGTTGCCGTATTCCAGATTGTGATCGGAATGATGGTGGCTGATCAGGATGTATTTCACGGACGGGATCGGCACGCCGGCATTGACGAGCTGGCGGCTGACGCCCATGCCGCAATCGATCACGAACGGCGTGCCGTTGACCACGACGAGATTGGCCGGGTTCGACGCCCCGACACCAACGCGCGGGCCGCCCTTGGTGCCGAGAAAGACGATGCGTGTGCCGGTCTTGGCTCCTTGTGCGAACACTGACGGAGCGATCGCGGCTCCCGCTGTGCCCAGCGCGAGTGACAGCATTGTTCGGCGATCAATCATGGCATCCTCCGGGGTCGGTCTCGTTGCCGGGACGCTAGCCCCGGCCGAGCACGCCGTCGAGGGCTGGAAGGCCGAAGATCACGGCGATGGCTATCAACGCATAACAGATGGCGCGGAACACGCGCTCGCTGGCCCGGCCGAACAGTGCGGCGCCCAACGTGACGCCGAGCGCATAGATCGGGCCAATCAGCAGCGAGAGCTTGAGCGAGTCCCAGGTGATCAAGCTGCTGGCAGCATAGCTGACCATCGCGAAGAAATCCGAGGCGCCGAAGAACAGCACAATATTGGCTCGCGCAATCTTCGACGGGATCGGGCGTCCCAGCCAGTATCCGACGATCGGCGGGCCTCCCGTCTGAGCGAGGCCGCTGCAGAACCCGGAGACGGCACCGACCGCGATAGACAACGCGGTGTACTCCTTGCCTCGATAGCGCCAGCCGGAGATCAGCAGCGCGAGAAGCGCGATCACGAAGCCAGTGATGATCCAGCGCACGGTGACCGGATCGAGCCGGGTGAGGAACCAGGTGCCGAGCGGAACACCGACCAGCGCGCCGGCCACGATCACCGCGGTAGCCTTGCGGTCGGCCTCACGCCAGGCGGGCGCGACCATCGGGGCCATCGACACGAAGTCGATCACCAGCAGCAGCGGCGCGACCAACCGCGGTGTCGCGAAGCTGCTCGCGAGCGGCATGAAGATCAGCGCCGCGCCGAAGCCCGAGAAGCCGCGCGCGGTCGCTGCGATGAAGGCGACGATGGCCAGCGCCATCGTCGCGAACAAGGTGAGATCAGCAGGGATGAGCCCGGAGAGGCTCATCCGCGCAACGTGCCGCCGGTCTTCTTGGACACGTCGGCGGTGATCTTCGCTGCGACGGCGTCGATCTCCTCGTCGGTCATGGTCTTGTCGCGCGGCTGCAGGGTCACGGCGATCGCGACCGACTTCTTGCCGTCCTCGATGCCTTTGCCCTCGTAGATGTCGAAGACAGTGACGTCGGTGATCAGCTTCTTGTCGACGCCCTGCGCCGCCTTCACGATATCGCCGGCCTTGACCTTGCGATCGACGATGAAGGCGAAGTCGCGTGAGACCGGCTGGAACGCCGAGAGCTCCAGCACCGGCTTGGCGCGGGTCGGCTTCGCCTTGGCGGCAGGGATACGATCGAGGATGACCTCGAAGGCGACCAGCGGTCCGTCAGCCTTCAGCGCTTCCAGCGTGCGCGGATGCAGCTCGCCGAAATGGCCGAGCACGTTCTGCGGTCCCATCTGGATCGTGCCGGAGCGGCCCGGATGCATCCAGGCAGGTCCGCCGGCGACGATCTGCAACGACGCCATCGGTGCGCCGGCCGCGGCCAGCACGGCGAGCGCATCGGCCTTGGCGTCATAGGCATTGGCCGGCTGCGAGCCCGTCCAATGCCGGCCGAGGCCCTTCGACGAGGCGATGCCGCGACGGATGCCGCTGGCGGCGACGAACTGATCCTCCGGACGATCGCCCTTGAAGATCTGGCCGACCTCGAAGATGGCGACGTCGCCAAAGCCGCGATCCGCGTTCGCCTGCACGGTCGCGATCAGGCCGGGCAGCAGGCTCGGCCGCATGTCGGAGAGGTCCGACGCGATCGGGTTGGCCAGCGCGAGCTCGGCCTTGCCGCCGCCGAACAGCTCAGCGGCCGGCTTGGAGATGAACGACCACGTCACGGCCTCGACGATGCCGCGCGCCGCCAGCGCGCGCTTGGCGCGGCGGGTGCGCAGCTGCAGCGGCGTCAGCACCGGCTTGCGCGGCGCATCGCCACGCTCGAACGGCGTCATCGGCACCTTGTCGACGCCGACGATGCGGACGATTTCTTCGACGATGTCAGCCTTGCCGTGCACGTCGCTGCGCCACGAGGGCACGGCGACCTTCACGACGGGGACGTTGCCCGCGAGCGTGAAGCCGAGGTGGGTCAGGATGCGGCGCATCTCCGGGAAGGGCACCTCGATGCCGGCGAGACGCTTCACCTCGCTAACCGGGAAGTCGATGATGCGGTCGTCGCCGTAGGCGTTGCCGACGACGACTTTCTCTGACGGCGCGCCGCCGCAGAGCTCGAGCACGAGCTTGGTCGCCATCTCCAGGCCCGGCACCATGAAGGCCGGATCGACGCCACGCTCGAAACGGTAACGCGCGTCGGAATTGATGCCGAGCTTGCGGCCGGTCTGGGCGATGTTGATCTCGTTCCACAGCGCCGATTCGATCAGCACGTCGGTGGTATCCGCGTCGCAGCCGGAGGCCTCGCCGCCCATGATGCCGGCGAGCGATTCAACGCCAGCATCGTCTGAAATGACGCACATCGACTGGTCGAGCGTGTAGGTGCGGCCGTCGAGCGCCAGCAGGGTCTCGCCGTCGCGCGCGCGGCGGACGACCAGGTTGCCCTTTACTTTCTTGGCGTCGAACACGTGCAGCGGACGCGCGCGGTCGAAGGTCATGTAGTTGGTGATGTCGACCAGCGCGTTGATCGGGCGCAGGCCGATTGAGGTCAGGCGCTGCTGCAGCCATTTCGGCGATGGTCCGTTCTTGACGCCGCGCACCAGCCGCAGCGCGAAGCCTGGACACAGCTTGTCGTCTTCCACCGCAACCTTGACGGGGCAGGGGAATTCGCCCTTGATCGGCTTGATGCCGGGGTCCTTGAGCTTGCCCATGTCGGCCGCGGCGAGGTCGCGCGCGATGCCGTGCACGCCGGTGCAGTCCTGGCGGTTCGGCGTCAGGTTGATCTCGAACTGGGGATCGCCGAGCCCGGCCCACTCCGCATACGGCTTGCCGATCGGTGCATCCGCCGGCAGCTCCATGATGCCGTCGTGATCGTCCGAGATCTGCAGCTCGGCCGCAGAGCACAGCATGCCGCGGCTCTCGACGCCACGGATGGTGCCGACCGAGAGCGTGATGTTCTTGCCCGGGATGTAGGTGCCCGGCGGCGAGAACACCGAGACGAGACCCGCGCGCGCATTCGGCGCGCCGCACACGACCTGCACCGGCGCGCCACCGTCACCGGTATCGACCATGCAGACGCGCAGCCGGTCCGCGTTGGGATGCTGCTCGGCGGAGACGACACGTGCGATCTTGTACGGCGCGAGCAGCTTCGCCTTGTCCTCGAGATGCTCGACCTCGAGGCCGATCATCGTCAGCTTGTTGGCGATGCTCTCCACCGACTCATCGGTGTCGAGATGGTCCTTCAGCCAGGACAGTGTGAATTTCATGATGCAACCCTGCGATCGGCAAAGACCTCGACAAGACGGAAGCGCTCACACATCAACATCATGGTGTCGCTGAACTTGCCCAGTCGGGTGAAGTAGGTTCGGTGCGCTGCGCGCCAATAGTCCAGGCTCCGGTCGCCTTCACCCTCGTCGAAGGCGAAGGCCGCGTCGACCTCATCGAAGCGGCGATACGTGACCTCGGTGGTCTCGATCACGCAGCGCGCATTGCCCCGCCCGTCGAGAACGATCCAGCGCTCACTTGGCGTCGACGTGTTGGGCTCGTCCTCGGTGCTGCAGGTCGCCGTCTTGATACCGTTGACGACGAGGTCGAGCAATTTGTCGGCAAGCTCCGGGCCGTCGCCGAACGCGAACGACCGCAAGCCGCGATAAGCCTCAGGGACCGTCTCGAGGTTCACGTGCTCAGTCCCCCAGCCAGGGTCGGCACCTCCAGCGGCTTGAAGCCGTAATGCGACAGCCAGCGGACGTCGCCCTCGAACAGCTGGCGCAGATCGCTCATGCCGTATTTCAGCATCGCGATGCGGTCGATGCCCATGCCCCAGGCAAAGCCCTGGTATTCGTCGGGATCGATGCCGCAGGCGCGCAGCACGTTCGGATGCACCATGCCGCAGCCGAGAATCTCCAGCCAGTCCTCGCCCTCGCCGAAGCGGATCTCGCCCTTGTCGCGGCGGCACTGGATGTCGACCTCGAGCGACGGCTCGGTGAAGGGGAAGAAGGAAGGCCGGAACTTCATGTTGATGTGGTCGACCTCGAAGAACGCCTTGCAGAACTCGTGCAGGATCCATTTGAGGTGGCCGAGATGCGAGCCCTTGTCGATGACGAGGCCCTCGACCTGGTGGAATTGCGGCGTGTGCGTCGCGTCCGAATCGATGCGGTAGGTGCGGCCCGGGCAGATCACGCGGATCGGCGGCTTCTGGCTCAGCATCGTGCGCACCTGCACCGGCGAGGTGTGGGTCCGCAGTAGCATGCGCGAGCCGTCCGGCTTCGGATTGAAGAAGAACGTGTCGTGCATCTCGCGTGCGGGGTGGCCTTCCGGGAAGTTCAGCTTGGTGAAGTTGTAGTCGTCGGTCTCGACGTCGGGTCCCTCCGCGATCGAGAAGCCCATGTCGGCAAAGATCGTGGTGAGCTCGTCCATCACCTGGCTGAGCGGATGGATGCGCCCCGTATCGGCCGGCGTGTCCTGCAGCGGCAGGGTGACGTCGATGGTCTCTGCGGCGAGGCGGGCATCGAGCGCGGCCGCCTTGAGCACGTCGCGGCGCGCGGTCAGCGCCTGCGTGACCTTGTCCTTGGCGAGGTTGATCGCCGCGCCTTGCGTCTTGCGCTCGTCCGGCGACATCTTGCCGAGCGTGGCCAGCAGCGCCGAGATCGACCCCTTCTTGCCGAGGGCCGCGACGCGCACCGCTTCCAGCGCGGCTTCATCGCCGGCGGCGGCGATCTGATCGAGGATCGAGGTTTCGAGCGAGGCGAGGTCGGACACGGGCAAAATCTCCGCGGGGCAAAGGCGGCTGGGTTGTCGCCGCGACGGCGACAAGGGTCAAGCGAAAGCAGCGATGTGACCGGACAGCAAAAAGCGGCCGAGAGCGTCGGCCGCTTTTGAAGTCCTCACGATAGCGGAGGCGATCAGGCGGCGAGCGCCGCCTTGGCCTTCACAACGATCGCCTCGAACGCGGCGGGCTCGTTGATCGCGAGATCCGACAGCACCTTGCGGTCGACGGTGATGCCGGACTTGGACAGGCCGTCGATAAAGCGGCTGTAGGTCAGCTCGAACGGACGCACGGCGGCGTTCAGGCGCTGGATCCAGAGCGCGCGGAAGGTGCGCTTCTTGCGCTTGCGATCGCGGAACGCATACTGGCCGGCCTTCTCGACGGCGGCCTTGGCGGCGCGGATCGTGTTCTTGCGGCGGCCGTAGAAACCCTTGGCGGCCTTGTAGACCTTCTTGTGCTTGGCGTGAGCGGTCACACCGCGTTTGACGCGAGACATGACGGAAATCCTTGTTCAGAGGTGATGACGAGCCGCGTCGCGCGCGGCCGGGGTTCGGAAGCGAGAGGCCGGTCAGGCGTTCGGCAAGAAGTACTTCTTGACGTTGTCGCCGTCGGTCTTGAACAGCACGCGGGTGCCGCGCAGCTGCCGGATCTGCTTCTTGGTCCGCTTGATCATGCCGTGGCGCTTACCGCGCTGAGCGTGCATGACCTTGCCGGTCCCCGTCACCTTGAAGCGCTTTTTGGCGCCGGATTTGGTCTTCAGCTTGGGCATTTGGCTCTCCTTGATGCCAACGGCAAGCCGCCCGCGAAAGCGGCGCCATCCGGCGAAAATGCTCGTTAGAGCGTTGGTTGTGCTCAGGTTTCGGATCCAAACGAGGACCCACCCGCACAGGGACATCGCCACGGCAGCCCTTGATCAGCCGGGCGACGAAGGCCGCGCTTATGCCAGAGACGATCGAACTTGGCAACTTGGACTTGGCAACTTGGGCGTTGGCAACGTCGAACCATGGAATCAGCTATTCCGACCCATGATCAGCTTTCGTTAACCATGCCGAGGTCCGCTCATGGTCCGCATCATCCGTCCCGCTGCCGTCGCCGCTGCCCTTGCCGCGACTGCCGCCTTGTCTTCCACTCCGGCCCGCGCCGCCGGCTTCGACGGTCCCTGGACCGTCCTGATCATCACCGAGGCCGGCAGTTGCGACCAGGGCTACAGCTTCCCGGTTCAGATCAGCGGCGGGCGCGTGACCTCGGCCGGCTCCGCCAACATCACCGGCACCGTCGGCCGGGGTGGCGCCGTCACGGTGCGGGTCTCGCAGGGCGGTTCCTCGGCCAGCGGTAACGGGCGGTTGGGCGCGTCCTCGGGCTTCGGCCGCTAGAGCGGCAAAGGCTCGGCCGGCACCTGCAGCGGGCGGTGGCAGGCGACGCGGTCCTGACCAAGGCCTCTCAAGAGACAAGACCTCTCAAGAGACGAGGCCTCTCAAGAGAAAAGCCCGCCAACGCGTGGCGGGCCCGGTTTGAAGCGTGGTCCCTCGCCTCTCAGCGCGGGGCCAGAACCATGACGACCTGACGGCCCTCGAACTTGGCGTCCTGCTCGACCTTGGCGAACGCCGCCACGTCGGACTTCACCTTGTCGAGCAGCTTGGTGCCGATCTCCTGGTGCGCCATTTCGCGGCCGCGATAGCGCAGGGTGATCTTGACCTTGTCGCCCTCTTCGAAGAAGCGCTGCATCGCCCGCATCTTCACGTCGTAGTCGTGGTCATCGATCATCGGACGGAGCTTGATCTCCTTGATCTCGACGACCTTCTGCTTCTTGCGGGCCTCGGCGGCCTTCTTCTGCGCCGAATATTTGTACTTCCCGTAGTCCATGATCTTACAGACGGGAGGCGAATTGTTCGGCGAAATCTCGACCAGGTCCATGCCTGCTTCGATGGCCATCTTGATCGCAACGACGGTCTCGACCGTGCCGCGATTGGTGCCTTCGGCGTCGATCAGCTGGATCTGCGCATTGCGAATCTCATCATTGGTGCGCGGCCCGTCTTTGACGGCAGCGGGCGGGGCTCGATTGGGGCGGCGAATGGGTAGTTCTCCAAGGTTGTGGAAGAAGGCGGCTAGTTTGAAGGAAGATGCCTTTGCGGGCAAGGTCGCGCTGGCCCGGTGCGTCGAAATTCCGCCCGGCCGTCGCGGCACTTGCGTCGCACGCGCAGTCGGCGTGGCGGCGTATTCCCCCAAAAGGGACCAGATGACCAGGACGGGCGCTCACATGCGCGGGCCGGGCCTTGTGGTTCCGCCCGGGGACATAGAGTGCGCGCCTCGCTTTCGCAAGCAGCACGGCGTCCCGGCCGACCCGATTGACGGACGTGGCCGGCTCGCCCACACAACGTCCGCCTGGGGGTAACGATCCATGAACCAAGCTATCGAATCGACCGATCTCCCTGCCTTCATCACCGTCGGTACCGGCGACGCCGCGCGCCAGATCGCGGTGCGCGCGCGTCCGGGGACGCCGCCGGGGCTGTTCTGGCTCGGCGGCTTCAATTCCGACATGAAGGGCACCAAGGCGGTGGCACTTGAGGCCTGGGCCGCCGAGCGCGGCCGGGCCTGCGTCCGGTTCGACTATTCCGGACATGGCGAATCCGGCGGCCGCTTCGTCGACGGCACCATCAGCCGCTGGCTCGAGGAGAGCGTGGCCGTGTTCCGGCAATTCTGCCGCGGGCCGCAGGTGGTGATCGGCTCCTCCATGGGCGGCTGGATGGCGCTGCTGCTGGCGCGCGAGCTCTCCAAGCAGCCGGGCGAGGCGACGCTCGCCGGGATGGTGCTGATTGCGCCTGCGCCCGATTTCACCGAGGAGCTGATGTGGAAGGGCTTCTCGCCGGAGATCCGCCGGGAGATCGAGACGAATGGCGTCTGGATGCGGCCTTCGGAATATGGCGAGCCTTATCCGATCACGCGGGCGCTGATCGAGGACGGACGGAATCACCTGCTGCTCGGCAGCGCCGTCAATGTCGGCTGCCCCGTTCGCATCCTGCAGGGCGCGCAGGACCCCGACGTGCCCTGGCAGCACGCCTTCGCGCTGGCGCACCGGCTGCCGGCGGAGGACGTCGTGCTGACCATGATCCAGGACGGCGATCACCGGCTGTCGCGTCCTCAGGACATCGCGCGCATGCTGGCCGCCGTGGGGGAGATGGGCTGAGGCGGCGCTCAGAATCGGGCTTGCCACTCCGCGCGGACGTCGTCGTCGGTTTCGGCGGCGAGGGCCACCTCGGCATGCTGAGCGAAGGCACCCGCATCGAGCAGCCGCCCGAGCGCCCAGGCTGCGGCGCCGCGGACCAGCGGGTTCGGATCGGCCGCGAGCCGCTCGGCTGCCGGCGCCAGCGCGGCATCACTGGAGTTGCCAATCGCGATCAGCACGTTGCGCAGGAAGCGGTCTCGGCCGATACGCTTCACCGGCGACTTCGTGAACAGCGCGCGGAACGCGGCGTCGTCGAGCTCCGCCAGCTCGGCCAGCGATGGCGCGCGCAGCGCGTCACGGGCCGCCAGCTTCGCCTCGCGCCCTGCTTGCGCGAACTTGTTCCAGGGGCAGGCGGCCAGGCAATCGTCGCAGCCATAGATGCGGTTGCCCATGGCTTTGCGGAACTCGCGCGGGATCGGCCCCTTGTTCTCGATGGTCAGATACGAGATGCAGCGCCGCGCATCGAGACTGTACGGCGCCGGGAACGCCGCCGTCGGACAACTGTCGAGGCAGGCCCGGCAGGAGCCGCAATGATCCTGCTCAGCGCCATCCAAGGGTAGCGCAAGCGGGGTGTAGATCGCGCCGAGGAACAGCCAGGAGCCGAAGCCACGCGACACCAAATTGGTGTGCTTGCCCTGCCAGCCGAGCCCGGCCGCTTCAGCCAGCGGCTTTTCCATGACGGCCGCGGTGTCGACGAACACCTTCACGTCGCAGCCGGCCTGCGCGACCAGCCAGCGCGCCAAGGTCTTGAGGTTTTTCTTGATGACGTCGTGATAGTCGTCGCCGCGGGCATAGACTGAGATCGCCGCGCGGCTGCGCCGGGCGAGAACAGCGCGCGGGTCCTCGTCGGGCCCGTAATTGACGCCGAGCATGATGACGCTGCGGACCTCGCTCCACAACGTCGTCGGATCGGTCCGCCGCGACGGCTCGCGGGCGAGCCAGTCCATGTCGCCGTGCTGGCCCTCGGCAAGGAATCGCTCGAAGGCGGCGGCGCGCTCAGGGCTCACCACCGGCGCGGTGATGCCGGTGGCATCGAAGCCGAGCTTCAGCGCCTCGGCCGCCAGCGCCGCCTTCAGGGCGTCTGGCGCACGGGCGCTCAGAAGTCGAGATCCACGTAAGTGCGCGACGCCGGCACGCCGGCCAGCCAGTCGCTCAGCAGCGGCCGGAACGACGGCCGCGACTTCACCCGCGCGTACCACGCCTTCGCGGCGTCGTCCTCGATCCACGGCACGTCGCCGAGATAGTCGATCGCGGAGAGATGCGCGGCGGCGGCGAGGTCGGCATAGGTCAGGCGGTCGCCGGCGAGGAAATTGCGCCGCTGCGCCAGCCAGCCGATATAAGCGAGGTGATAGCGCACATTGGTCTTGGCGGCGCGAATCACGTCGGTCGACGGCGGACCGCCGCCATCCTCCTCGCTCATGAAGCGCTTGTAGATGCGCTCGGTGACGAGCAGGTTCGAGGCCTCCTCGAAGAACTTGGTGTTGAACCAGTCCATCAGCCGGCGCACCTCGATGCGCTCGGCAGGCGAGGCCGGCATCAGCCGGCGGTCACCCGCCTCGACCCCGCAGGTCTCGTCGAGAAATTCGGCGATCACGCCCACCCCCGGCACCGGCGGCATGTCCTCGACAGCCAGCACCGGCGTCGTGGCCGCCGGATTGAGCACGAGGAACGCCTCGCGACGCTCCCAGGCGCGTTCCTCCACCAGGCGCAGGTCGAGCCCGTATTCGCCGAGCACCAGCCGGACGAAGCGCGAATGCGGGCAGAAGGGATGGTGGTAGAGCGTGTACATGGAGCCTTTCGACGATCGCGCGGCGGCTTGGCACTTAACGAACAATCAACCACCGGCTCGCACCGATGGATCGTCCGGATACCGGCGCAGGGGAGCCTGGCGCGATTCGGACCATTAGCGCATGGTCGGCGAAAGTGTAAGCAGTAGGGCGACGGGTCGGCATGCGGGAAACGACGTTGGGGAACAATGATGGGCTCTCCGGGCCCGCAGCCCGGCATGGCGGCGCTGTGATTCGTAATGCATGGTCGCGCGCCGGTTCATTCATCCGATGTGGCCGTGGCGAGCGCTTTTTGCAATTGCGGCCGCGGGCCGAATAGGCGAGAAGGGCCGCGTTTTGCCGGCAATCCTGGATCCGATCATGATGTCAGATACGCTGCGGGCGGTGCTTCTCGGCATTGTCGAGGGCGTCACCGAATTCCTTCCGGTATCCTCGACCGGCCATCTCCTGCTCGCGGAGCGCTTCTTCGGGCTCGGCGACGAGGGCTTCTGGAAGAGCTTTGCGATCCTCATCCAGCTCGGCGCCATCCTCGCGATCGTCGCGCTGTACTTCTTCAAGCTGTATCGCGTCGCCATCGGCGCCCTCACCAATCCCGACGACCGCCGCTTCATCATCGGCGTGCTGATCGCCTTCCTGCCCGCCGTGATCGTCGGCCTCATCGCCGGCAAATACATCAAGGCGCTGCTGTTCGATCCCTGGGTGGTCTGCTTCTCGCTCATCGTCGGCGGCGCCATCCTGCTGTGGGTCGACCAGATCGATTTGAAGCCGCGGGAGCACGACGCCACGCGCTATCCGCTGATGATGTATCTGTGGATCGGCGTCGCGCAGTGCCTGGCCATGATCCCCGGCGTGTCGCGCTCCGGCTCGACCATCGTCGCGGCGATGCTGCTCGGCGGCGACAAGCGCTCGGCCGCGGAGTTCTCCTTCTTCCTGGCGATTCCGACCATGGTCGGCGCCTTCGTCTACGACTTCTACAAGAGCCGCGCCGAGATGACGTCCGATCACCTCGGCCTCATCGCGATCGGCTTCGTCGTGTCCTTCATCACCGCGATGATCGTGGTGAAGGTCTTCCTCGACTACGTCACCCGCCACGGCTTCGTGCTGTTCGCCTGGTGGCGCGTCATCGTCGGCACGCTCGGCCTGATCGCGCTGGCGCTGGGCAAGTAGTCGTTATCGCGTCGGGTGGGCCAAAGGCGCATAGCGCCGTGCCCACCGTTCTTGAGTGTCGTCGCGAGATGGTGGGCACGCTTCGCTTTGCCCACCCTACGGACCGCTCACGCATTCTTGCGCTGAAACTGACCGGCCGGACGGAAGCGCCAGAGATATTGCGGGCCGATCGCCTCCAGCGAATCCGGCGTGATGCCGAGGCCCTGCAGGGTCAGCCCCGCGGCCTTCGCGGCCTCCGACACCACGTTGTCATGACGCAGCAGCTCGACCTGGTCCGGCGTCAGCTTCAGCGGGCCCGGCGCGAATTGCAGGAAGGTCGCCTGCAGCTTCGCCAGCCCGAAGGGCAGCGGCAGCAGCGCGCGGTCGCGGTCGGTGATCTCCAGAATGATCTTGAGGATCTCGCGGAAGCTCAGCACCTCCGGCCCGCCGAGCTCGTAGGTCGCGCCCGCCTGCGCCTTGCCGTCGACCGCATCCGCCACGGCCGAGGCGACATCGCCGACATAGACCGGCTGCATCTTCGTCTCGCCGCCGCCGACCAACGGCAGGAACGGCGCGATGCGGGCGAGGCCCGCGAAGCGGTTGGTGAACTGGTCCTCGGGGCCGAACACCACGGAGGGCCGCATGATCACGGCCTCGGGCACCGCGGCCAGCGCAGCGGCTTCGCCCGCCGCCTTGGCGCGGGCGTAGCTCGAGGCCGATTCGGCATCCGCGCCGATCGCCGAGACATGCACCAGCCGGGCGCCGGCGGCGGCCGCGGCCTTTGCCACGGTGGCGGCGCCCTCGGCCTGAACGGCGTCGAAGGTCTGCGCGCCGCTCTCGGTCAGGATGCCGACGAGGTTGATGGCGACATGGCTGTCGCGCAGTGCTGCCGCCACCGAGTCGGGATAGCGCAGATTGGCCTGCACGGTGTGGATCTGGCCGACGCGGCCGAGCGGCTGCAGATGGCCCGCGAGCTCCGGCCGGCGCACCGCGACGCGGATGCGATAGTCGCGCTTGGCCAGCGCGCGGACCACGTTGCGGCCGACGAAGCCGGAGCCGCCGAACACGGTGACGAGGGTGTCCAGATTCGATGCCATTGGGATCATTCCTGGGATAGCCGGGCGGTCGATCCGCCCCGGACGAGAAGCCTGTCAGCGGCGATTCGCACCCCGCGGCCCGCCATCTTGCGCCGCTGTATAGCCCATCGCCCGCACCGCGGAAAAGGGAGCCGTGTTTTTGCGCATGGTTCGAGAAAAATTGTCATCTTGGGCCTTCTGCGGTTTGACAAGCCGCCGTTCGATCCGTACACACCGCCTCCACATGCCCAGGTGGCGGAATTGGTAGACGCGCTGGCTTCAGGTGCCAGTGGCTTAACGGCCGTGAAGGTTCGAGTCCTTTCCTGGGCACCATCGTTCATCGATGTTGTTGATTTCGCTGAAGCCCTATAATTTAAGGGTGATTGACCGTCTCAACTGGTACACAGAGACGGTACACAATGCTTCTGCGAATGCCCTCTCCCACTCGCCGCGACGGCTCCAAATTCCACTACATCCGGACGCGTGTCCCCGCTGACCTGATCGCCAAGGCGATCGGCATCACGCTGCGCGTTCCGATCGGCGACGAGGCTGTGACGGTGCGGGTCGGCCGCACGGCCACAGTGAAGATTTCGCTTCGCACCATGGATACGCGCGAAGCGAAGGCGCGACAGGCAAAGGCGCTGGCCTACCTCGACGAAGTTTGGAAGGCTCTGCGAGAGGGCCGGCGAACACTCAGTCACAAGCAGATCGTGGCCCTCGCGGGTGACTTCCGGCGGCGAGCAATCGCGCGGTTCGACGAAGAGCCGGGCCCCGTAGGCATTTGGACTCGGCTGCTTGAGTTGTCCGAAGCGTGGGACGAGGCCACGCGAATGCGTGAAGTTGCACCTTTCGTCGAAGAGCACCTTGCCCGGCACGCGCTGAGCGTCGACGAGCACACCTGGGCGGCACTTGCCGGCGAGATGTTTCGGGCTGGCAGGGAAGTTGCTGAGGTGCTGAAACTACGGGCTGAGGGCAATTACGCCCCGGATGAAGGGGCGAAGAGATTTCCGGAGTTCAAGCTCCCCGCCGTTCAGGAAGCCCCCAGTGAGTCCATCCGGGGGCTGTTCCGGGACTGGAAGCGCGAAGCAGTCACTGCCGGGAAGGCAGAGAAGACCTTTGCCGAATACGAGGCGGTGATCGAGCGGTTTGTGAGCTTCCTTGAGCACGACAACGCTGCGCGACTGGGGCCGAAGGATATCGTTGCTTACAAGACCATGCGCCTTGCAACGATCAATCCCCGTACAGGCAAGACCTTGTCGGACAAGACGGTGCGGGACGGCGATCTGTCGGCATTAAAAGCCGTATTCAAGTGGGCGGTCGCCAATCACCGCATTCCAAGCAATCCGGCTCAAGGCATCACGGTGATGCGCAGCAACCCCGAGCAGACGCGGCCGAAGGGATACACGGACGATGAGGCTATAGCAATTCTCGGCGCCGCTTTGGCGTACGAGTGCGCGGATGATGAGCTTGAGAAGACAGCCGCAGCGAAGCGTTGGGCACCGTGGCTCTGCGCTCTAGCGGGCGCTCGCGTCGGGGAGGTGCTGCAGCTTCGTCGTGAAGATGTCCGGCGGAGCGGGACGCATTGGACGATAACGATCACGCCGGAGGCTGGCCCGGTCAAGAATAAGAAGCGGCGCGATGTTCCGCTTCACCCGCAACTCGTTGAACTAGGCTTCGTCGCCTTCGCAGAGGCTTCAGGGGACGGCTATCTATTTCTCACGGCCGAGAACAGGAGCGAGGTTCGCGGTCGCTTGAACGGCGTGAAGAACCGCGTGTCAGAATTTGTCCGGTCAATCGTCAACGACGAGCGCATACGGCCGAACCATGCGTGGAGGCATCGCTTTGTAACCCTCTCCCGCAAGTACGACATCTCACAGGAACTGCGGCGCATGATCTTGGCGCAGGGCGGCAAGGGCGTGGACGAGGCGGTCTACGGAGAGCCGGAGGGACTATACCGGGAGATTTGCAAGCTTCCGCGCTACGACGTAGGGCTGGAGCAATTACCCGAAAAGGTCAGGCTGCGTCACTTCGTCGAGGCGGATCACGCCTAGCAGCTGCCATGTCTGTGGCCTCTTGGCCTGGTTTCCAAGCGCGAATGCCATGCCCTTGCGGGGATAGTCGTCGTCGTAAACGGCCCGCATGCGGTCCAGAGCACTAGCCTCACCGTATTCGGTCCGCCAGCGCCAAAACATAGCATGGGTTTCCCAGTCGCCGTTCTGGTAGTTGTGATGGCCATCATCGTCATCGAACTCAAATCGAAAATCGAACGGCGATGGCTCAAGTTCGGCCAGCTCCTGATCGAAGATAGATGTTTGTCGAGCGGCGAGTTTGAATGCTTCACGCTCCTCTACGAGGTCAGCCGCAGATTTCCGCTTCGCGATGAACTTCGTGTTTCGGGGCCGAATGAGGGTTAGTGATTTGCCGCGGGCCATCGCCTCCTTGGCTGAGCCGGTGATGAGTGGCGCAAGCAATCGCGTCCGCTCGTCTTTCGGCAACTCGCCGTCGATTGTGATGCTGTCTTCGTAGACGTGGCAGCTCTCGCCGCGCTTGTCGCGCGTCGGAGGCCGAAAAGAAAATTTCACCCAGTTCCAGCGGGAGAAGCTGCTATCGCCCCGCAGATGGCGAAAGCGTATCGGGAAGAGCCGTTTCCACTGCCCGTCGACGGTCACGCCAGCACAGCAGACAGTTTCCCCGTAGGTTCTACTGGGCTGCGGCAGCGCTTTGACCAGGACGACTGCTCTGGAGCTTCGCGGCGTTACGGACATAGCGATCAGGTTCGTCACCGAAGAGGTGGAACATAGTGACCTGAGTCGGTAGTGCCGTTGCAACAATCAACCTGTGGCATCCACTGGGATCGCGCTCAAAACACATCAAGCAGGTGGTCTGCTCGTCAACCAGCTTGGCCAGCTCTCTTAGGCTTTGCTGGGGCCCGCTCTGGGCGAGATGCTTGCCGTAAATCTCTCGGAACCGAGCCATCTGGCCCGCCCTTGCGGCGTCGCGCCCGGGTTTCGGATCGCCGAGCGATGCGAAGTGGATGTACCCAATGCCCTCTTGCTCAACGCGGTCCCGGAGTCGATTCTTCGAGAAGCCCTTCTTCCGGGAGATCGGCACGGCGCGGACATCGGCCAGCACCTGCACCTTGACGCTTTTCAATGTGGCTACGAAGCGGTCAATATCGGTGCCTTCATAGCCAATGGTGTACAGCGTCGCCATTCAAATCACCTGTGTCGCGTCGTCGTCGATCATGGTTTAGCAAAAGTAAACGCCCCATTACGTCACCCAGTGAGCAGACGCAAAAACACTGATGGGGGCGGGCCGATGCACCTAAGGCTGACGACCTAAGCGGCCCAGCTTGCCAAGGCGGCCTCCGCCGCGCTCCGGTCCGCCTTGATGCGGTAGACCGTCTGGCGTGTCAGACCGGTGGCGGTGGCGATCTCGCTTATGCCCCTGTCCAATTCGAGCATGTCGCAGACCGTCTGGAACTGCTGACGAGTGAAGCTTGGCTTGCGTCCAAGGTACTTCCGCTCCGGTGCATCTGGGCGCCTCGCAAACTCAATGCCGTTGCGCCTGGCTTCCTTTGTGGCTTCGGCCTGGGCTTCCGCCGTCGCTGCCATGAAGGCTATCAGCGCGTCCCTGACGGCCATCTGGATAGGGTCCTTGGTCGCCCCGTCGAACGTCATATTGTTGATGACGGTGCGGACGATGACGCCCCTGCGCATGAACTCGCGGATGGCGTCGCTGACGTCGTTGTAATTCCTGCCCAGCCGGTCCACCCAGCGCACCACGAGCGTGTCACCCGCCCGGAGGATGTCGAACAGGCGCTTGCCCTCGGGGCGCTCGGCAAGGCGGGTGCTCACGCCAGACACGCCATGGTCCGCGACCTCCAGATCGATCTTGAAGCCCGCGGCTTCGGCCTGGAGGCGTTGGTGTTCGAGCGTCTGATCTTTGGTGGAGACGCGGGAGTAGAGAACGGTGGCCACGGGCGGACCTCTGTACGTTGGGATTGTGTCCGTTGAATATGGCGTCCGTTGATGGATGTCAACCCTAGCGGACGTCCGCCCGGGCCGATCTCTCGCTGTCCGTATAGCTATACCCTAACGGACGGCGAGTCGGCCCGGTGCGTGGCGGACGCGTCGCCGTTATGGGAATTTAGCACCACTACGAATCAAGAGGTTGCCGTGTACGCCAAGCAGAAGCTTTACGAGGCCATCCGGTCGCTAACGGGGGTGGGGACCATTCAAGAGCGGCTAACCTTTGCCGCCTTGCCGCTCGTGATCCTTGAGAACCCGAATGATGAGGTCCCTGCGGAGCTACGTGCCGAACTAGCCGACGTGGTCCGTGCCTTGACCGCGAAGCCCCTGAGCGATGCCAGCGGCTACACGCCACGCGAAATCTCCGACGAGGACGCGGGCAGGCTATCGGATCGTATCGTGAGCCTGCTCGTCAGGATCATGGGAGGCTTATGACCGGCCGCAAAGCGACAGATCGCTAGTACGTTCTGCCTAGGCCGGCGGCGCCGTAGACGTTCCCGCCTGATCAGGGCGCCAGCATCTTGGTTAAGGCAGCAGCCGAGGTCGGCAGATCGCCCGGGCCCGCGACGGTGCGGGGCACATTCGAAAAGCACCACACCCGCACGAGGTACACGCAATCGCGGCCGGCCCGGTACGGGGGATGGCGGCCTCATTTTGCAGTAGATGTGCCCCTTCAGAGATTTCCGTCAAAATATCCGGTCGCTTTTGGGGGGGGGGACGTGCGGGTGTGGTGCGTACACGCGCATTGCATAGGTGAATGCATCGGCATGCGCCTTCCTGCGATCTTCGGGAATGCGATCAGACGAGATGCGGGCCAAAGCTACGGAATGTTGCGCCAAAGCGGCCGGGGCTGATGCCTTGATCGCGTTCTACTACCGCCATGCCGCCCAGTGTTGGAACGATATGGCAGACCAAATGGAGTGGCTGGAACACGAACCGGTGTATCGTCGGATACAGAACCGGAAGGACTAGGGTTCGTAAGGCCGCTCTGCGCCAACTGCCATAGTGCGCCGGGGCACCAGCCTTGGCGCTGCATTAGGTACGAGGTGATCTCCCAACCTACGAAGACCCTGTGCGGAGAGTCCCCGGTCATCCCCTAGGGATTGGCTCTTGATCGAGGATCATGACGTAGGCTCGTGTCAGAACCACTAGACCGATCCTTCACTGCCACCCTATCCGCACTTCAGTCTCACTATAGGTATAAACCCCGGAGCGCATATGCAGTAGTGCAACCTATTGGTCAGGGTTGTGCTGGGCTCGTTGTGCTCCTGCGAACCCGTTCGCAGTTCAATTGGCCGAAGACGCAGCATCGCCGCTCGCGGCCGCGTAGCAGTTATTGGCCGACTGGCCGCCCTGGGGGCTCCGTACAGGCGATAAATCGCAACGCGGCTCCGGCCAACAGGGGTGACCAAAAGGCCGCTCACGGACTCTCCCAGGCCGGCAGGGGCAGCGGTGGGTCTCGGCCCGAGTAAGCTAAGCTGCCCAGTCCTTGTGGTCGCATCGCCCGGCAGACCATGGCTATCAGCAGGGATCACCCACCATCGATTGAGGCCGAACCAGTCTCCCCACTTGCGCGGGAATTGACCGGTGACCATGTTGTCGGAGTTCCAGAAGGGGTGACCCATGACGACGATAGATCAGCTCCGGACCAATTCCGTGATCGAGTTTGCCGCATTCGATGATTGGAAAGGATATGCGTCCGCGATGGGCTTCCATTTGGTCGGGCCAGCCGAGCAGCCGGGTTTCTGCCGCATGCGGAGGGACCTGGGTGTGGTCCATCCTATCGCCTGCCCGCAGCACTTCACCTACCGCACGGTTTCATAGCTCAGACCGAGCGCCCACCGTTCAATCCGCTGCCCTGGAGCAGGGCCTGGCTGTCCGGTTGAGGACAACAGGGCCTTGGCCGCGCTACCGCAGATTTAATTTCTACCCGATGGGACAGCCAGTCCACCCGCCAGAGACGGCCCCTGGGGCCTACTTCTTCGCGGGGTAGATGTAGAAGCCATCGCGGTCGTAGCGCTCGAAGCCACGCTCACGTGCAGCTGCTGTTGACACGGTACACGGCGCTGGTACACACAGAGACACCGGCGGTCGAAATTCGTCTGCAAAATCAACGCGCAATCTCGATGGCAGCCCAATCCTTTCCTGGGCACCACGCTTCGCTCTTCGAGCTTCGCGTGGCGCCGCCGAGCTGAGGCTCGGGTTTTCATTTTCCTCGGACATGGCTGAATCTGTTGACGTCGGACGACACGCTTCGCGTTTCGCTGGCGTTCGCCGCAGATCTTCGGTTGGCACCCTTTAATCTTTGGGAGCCGGCCTGAAAGGCCAGGGTGGCCGCCAAACAACAGGTGTCGTCCCTGCGAACGCAGGGACCCATACCGCGAGATGTCTGAAACAGGCAGGCGGCCAGTCCCACGCAATACAACTGCACCCTGTGGTTATGGGTCCCTGCGTTCGCAGGGACGACGGCGGAGGTTGGCGTGCGCAGCGTTGCCTCCGCGACAGAATTGAATGCGTGCGCTCTCGTCCTCGCGACATGACGTGCCCGAGCTGTGCTGAAACTCACCGCCCTCTATCAACAGAGGGCGCAGGGAAGGCCGGGTGCCGGTCGCACCCATGGCCCGCCAGCGATAAGAAAATGCTGGCGGCAGGAACCACAGGTACGCGCCGGATCATCCGGCCTTCCCTGCGCAACGGTTTTAACGGCTGCTTCGCGTTCTCCCTGGTGCGCCGGCTTGCTGGCCACCATCCCCTGCGCGTCGCGTCAGCGACGTCGCAAGCTTGATATCAGCATCGGGATATCAGGACCGCGCGACTTGACCGTGCGTGCATCGATCGTTCGTCCGCGTGAACTACGTCACGCTGCGCCGACACACGCCCATCGCATCCCACTGCCAACGTCTCGTGACGGTCGCGACACGCCCCTCATGTGGCAGCAGGGACGCGCGGAAATGTGCAGCTGATTTGCCCGACGGTGCAAGGGGAAATGCTGCGACAGACTGGCACGACGGGCAATTTGCGCATGGAAGCCATGCGGACAACTCCACCGTCATTGCGAGCGAAGCGAAGCAATCCAGGGCTCCGGGCGCCGCCCTGGATTGCTTCGTCGCTTCGCTCCTCGCAATGACGGTGGAGGGCAGCTTGCTCACCTGCAGCCAACTGTGTCGTTCTCACGAACGCGGGATCCCATACTGTGTGATATCCTGATAATGCAAGCGGCACGTTCTGAGCCGCTTGCAGTGTCGCCGCTGCTACCTTCCATTTCTAAGAAAACGATCCATGCTTGGCGGCAACTCGCCTTGCCGATTGATGGCAAAGCACAGCATCGTCAGGTATTCCGCTGCCCGCTGATCTAACTCAGCCGAACGTGCGGCTAACTCCAAGGCCAAGGCTTGAGCCTCGACCCAGCTCAAAGTCTGACTGAGCCCAGACAGCTTGCTATACTGAATGCCTGGGCTGTCTGCCGGACGGTTTTCAGGGGATGCGTCGATCAGCAAGGGTTCATCGAAGCCGAGTCTCTCCATTCGATCTCCGTGATCGATCGAGCGAAGCGGCAAGAAAACGATCCACTCCGCGTTACGTTCGTCGCAGAACGACACGGCAAGAGACCCGCCATCGCGGATCATCTCGGCTCCGAGCAAGGTGTTCACATTTGTAAACATGCGCAATTCTAGCCACCGATGGCTCTGTCACAAGAAGTTCGCGCATTTCCGGAAGGGGCCAACCATGAAAGCCCGATGTCCTGCTCACTCCGTCCGTGACGCCGCGATCACGCGGGCCAGCACCGGCCAATACAGATCGCCATAGCCCGCCGCGATCGCCTCGCCGAGCCGTCGGTCGGCAAGCTCCGCGCCCGGCAGATCGATCTGGACCGACCTGGCGAGATCCAGCGCATAGCCGATGTCCTTGCGCGCATATTCGGTCGAGAAGGCGCGCTCGGGATATGTGTCGGGCAGCATCGCCTTCATGCCGTGGTTGCGCAACGCGAAGCTGTCGGCGGAGCCCTTAGCGAGCGTCTCGAACAGCAGCTGGGGATCGAGGCCGGCGCGCTTGGCGGTCTCCAGCGCCTCGCCGAGCGCGACCACGGTCTGCATCAGCACCATGTTGTTGAGGATCTTCACGACCTGGCCGGCGCCCACGCCGCCGCAATGGGTGATGTCGGTGGCGAACGTCCCGATCAGCGGCCGCAGCCGGTCGAACGTCGCCGCGTCGGCTCCGACCATCACGCTCAGCGTGCCGTCCTCGGCGGCCTGCCGGGTGCGGGCGATCGGCGCATCGGCGAAGGCGGCGCCCTTGGCCGCGAAACGCGCGGCCAACTCCCGGCTGGCCTGCACCGGCGAGGTGCCGAGGTCGACGATGGTGTGACGCGCCTCGACGTGGCGGAGCAGGCCGTTATCGCCGTCGCACACGGCCTGGACATGCTTGCCGCTCGGCAACGCCATGAAGATCACATCTGCCTCGCGCGCCAGCTCCGCGAGCGATGCGGCCCTGATGACGCCGACCGCGGCGAGCCGCTCCAGCTGCGCGTCCGCACGATCGAAGCCGTACACCGTCGCGCCGGACTTCCGTGCCAGATTGCGGCAGATCGGCTCGCCCATCACGCCCAAACCGATGAATCCGATCGCCACCATTGCAAGCTCCTTTCACTCGGCCGTGCCGGTGCAATCGACCAAGACGCCGCGCTGCGGCTGGGCCCGGTCCTGCTCCGGATAGTCGTCTGAATATTTGTCGGTGTCGATCGAGCCGGCCCTGGCAGTCGTGCCGGCGGCGTGCGTAGGGCTCAGGGGTAGAGGGGCGCGCTTGCGATCTGTGATTGCTGGCGGTAGCATTCTCCTGCTCGCTGCACCGGCTTCGTTCAGCACTGCAGCGGGCGACGTCATGCAAGATTTTGCCATCCGCCGCCTCTCGCACATTCCTGCCATTGCCTCGGCTCCGGCCGTCGATTCCGTTCCCTTTTCGTCGTCACGGACACGATCCATGTCGTTCATGATCTACACCAGCGCAAAGCACCTTGCGGCTGCGGACCGCCGCTCGTCTCTCCGCCTGGTGGCGCCCGTCCTGCTCGGCATTATCGCCGCACTGGGCCCGCAGCCCTCAGCCGCAGATGAGACGTTCAACTACGATGCCTCCAAGCCGATGCAGTTCTTCAACGCCGGCGATACCGGCAATTGCAACGGCTGCTCGTGGATCGCGGCCGAGGGCACCATCCAGCGCGATACGCCGGAAGTGTTTCGGCAGTTTCTCGCCAAGGGGAGGGATGGATATGACATCAGGTTCAACTCGCCCGGCGGCGACCTCACGGCTGCGATGCGGCTTGGCGAGATGATCCGCGAGGAGAACCTGCACAGCCGGGTCGGCAAGACCTCCGGGACGCTCGATGCGGACGGCAGATTCATCAACACCATCGAAGGCGGCTGGGATCCCGGTCATTGTGCATCGGCCTGCGTGCTGGCGTTCCTCGGCGGCGTCAGGCGGCATGCCGAAGGGGGCGAGCTCGGCTTAAGGCAGCTGCTCGACCCCGAGCCGAGCAAGGAGCCCAAGGCCAGGACCGCGAGCGAGCCCGTCCGGGCTGCCGACCAGGCGATGATGGGGAGCCTGATCGACTACGTCCTGCGCATGGATGCCAGTCCGAGACTGCTCGCTCTGGCCGCCTCGACGCGGGGGAAGGTCCGATGGCTGACGCGGCAGGAGGTCGTCGATCTCGGCATCGAGATCAGCTGGAAATACGCGAGTCCGATGACTGTCGAGCCGTTCGGCGGCGGCGGCGCCTATGTCGAAATCTTCAACCGGTCCCTGTTCGTGAACTTCCGCCTGCGCCTGTATTGCCGCGGCGACGCCTCGATCGTCCATCTCGCGATGATTCCGAACTGGAAATACGATAGCGGGACGTTCGAGCAGACGATGCGGGACATCATGACGGAGCGCCAGGTGTTCCTGGTCAGCGATCACGGCAGGCGCAGCTATCCGTTCAAGCTGGTCGCGCTGGACGCGAGCCCGCTCGGCCCGCAGACGACGGGGCAGATCGTCGGCGCGACGATGGCAGACCTGGAGGCGGCCAAGCGAATCGAGATCGACTATGATCGGATCGGCAAGGTCGACTCGGAGACCGCGATGGGGCTGGAATTCGATCTTGCCGGCGACCGCCGCAAGATCGGCATCGTCGCGCGGTCCTGCGTGAAGTGACCGTCGAGGCGCGGGCTCCGAGCCCCTGATGTACGCAATGGGCAGGCGGCACGTTCCGCGCGCCTCATGACAGCCGGTGGCCATGGGTCCCGGAGCCGCGCCCGCCGACGCGTTGCGTCGGCAGGCTTGTCCGGGACGACAGCGGAGGGGGGCTGGCAGGCCGTAGGGTGGGCAAAGGCGCGTCGCGAGATATCACGGCTTGCGCTGTTGATGGTGCGTCGTGCCCACCATCTTGATCTCGGCGCGAGGCGGTGGGCACGGCGCGCGCGAGACTGCGTAACCATCTCGCTGTCAGGCGCGCCTTTGCCCACCCTACGATGTCAGCAAATGTTGTCAGCAAACCATGGCAGGCGCGGTTTGCTGGCCGGGGCCGGCCAACAAAACCAGCGACCTCTCTCGATCTATCCCTTGTACCCCATCAGCAGCCGCGGCAGCCAGAGTGAGAACGCCGGGACGTAGGTCACGAACATCAGTGCTGCGATCAGCGCGGCGTAGAACGGCAGGATCGTGCGCATGACGGCGCCGACCGAGATGCCGCCGATGGCGCAGCCGACAAATTGCGTGGTGCCGACCGGCGGGGTGTTGAGGCCGAGCGCGCAGTTGATCAGCATCAGCATGCCGAACTGCACGGGGTCCATACCGGCCTTCATCGCGATCGGCAGGAAGATGGGGGTACAGATCAGGATCGTCGCCGCCATGTCCATGAAGGTGCCGAGCAGGAACAGGATGATGTTGATCAGCAGGAAGATCATCCAGGGCTGCGAAGAGACCTTGCTCATCAGGTCGCCGGCGAAATCGGCTACTTCGTAGAGTCCCATCAGGTACTGGAACATGGTGGAGACGCCGATCAGCAGCAGCACCACGCCGGTCGTCTTCACCGCCTTGGCCGCGGCGCGCAGGAAGTTGGGCAAGGTCATCGTGCGGTAGATGAAGAACGTCAGCACGATCGTGTAGGTGACGGCGACGGCCGCTGACTCCGTGGCCGTGAAGACACCGGAGAGGATGCCCGCCAGGATGATGCCGACGATCAGCAGGCCCGGCAGCGCCGCCGCGAACGAGCGGCCCACCTCGGCCCAGCCCGGAAACTTGCCGGCGGGATAGCCGCGCTTCACCGCGACGGCGTAGGCGGCGACCAGCATGCAGACCATCAGCACCAGCGCCGGCAACAGGCCCGCGGCGATCAGCGCGCCGATCGACACCTTGCCGCCGGCAGCCAGCGCATAGATGATCATGTTGTGGCTGGTCGGCATCAGCGCGCCCACCAGCGAGGCGTGGGTGGTGACGTTGACGGCGTAGTCGGTGTCGAATCCTTCCTTCTTCATCATCGGGATCATCACCGCGCCCATCGCCGAGACGTCGGCGACCGGCGAGCCGGAGACGCCGCCGAACAGCGTACAGGCGACGACGTTGGACATGCCGAGGCCGCCGCGGATGTGGCCGACCAGGTTCTTGGCGAGCTGCACGATCTTGTCGGCGACGCCGCCATGCAGCATCAGCTCACCGCTGAAGACGAAGAACGGGATGGCCAGGAACGAGAAGATGTTCATCCCCGACATCATCTGCTGGAAGATCACCGCGACCGGCAGGCCCTCATAGAGGATGGTGCAGATCGCGGAGAGGCCGATCGCGAAGGCGACGGGGACGCCGAGGATGAGAAAGCCGAAGAACGTGACGCCGAGAATGATCAGTTCCATGACGGGATGACCTCTTCACCGCGCAGGAGAGCAATGATGTGCTCGATTGAGAAGGAGACGATCAGCAGCCCGGAGACGACCAGCGGGACGTAGCGGACGAGCTCTGGCAGGCCGAGATTGGCGATCTTCACGGTGCCGACGGAGGCGCCGAGGATCCAGCCATTGTAGGCCATGGCGAGGCCGAACAGCGCGACGAGGACGTGGATCACAAGCTCGATCTTCTCGCGCGTCGAGTCCGGCAGCATCACCAGCAGGCTGTCCATGCCGATGTGTCCGGCGTCGCGGACGCCGACGGCGCCGCCGATCAAGGTGACATAGAGGATCAGGACCAGCGCCAGGTTCTCGGTCCAGGTCGGGCTGGAGTTCAGCACGTAGCGTCCGAACACCTGGTAGAACACGATGGTGACGATGACGAGCAGGCCGGCGACGGACAGATACATGCCCAGCCGCGCGATGACGGCGTTGATCCGCGTCAGCGGGCCGCGTGACGGGCGCCCCTCACCGTGCTCGTGGTCGCCGACATGTGGGTCTGTCATTCCCGTCCCTCCCCTGGCTTGCATCCGGCGTCGCCGATGGCGACGACGCCGGACCGTGTGATTGTTGTTCTTGGTCGGCGTGTTCGACGCCGTGATTTCCGGCGTCGTAACTTCTACTTCGTGTCTTTTACTTCGTGTCCTGGATGCGCTTGACGAGGCTCGAGAGCTTCTCGTCGCCGGCGAACTTCTGGTAGACCGGCTTCATCGCATCCACGAACTCCTGCTTGTTGGCGATCGTCACGACCTGGACGCCGGCGGCCTCGACGGTCTTGCGCGAGGTCTCCTCACGCTCGTCCCAGAGCTTGCGCATGACCGGCACCGAGTCCTTGGCCGCCTTGCGGATCATCGCCTGGTCTTCCTTGCTGAGCGTGTCCCAGACCTTCTTGGACATCACGAGGACTTCAGGCGCCAGCGAGTGCTCGGTGACGTTGTAGAACTTGGCGGCCTCGAAATGACGCGAGGATTCGTAGGACGGCCAGTTGTTCTCGGCGGCGTCGACGAGGCCGGTCTTGAGCGCGGTGTAGACCTCGCCATAGGGCATCGGGGTCGGGTTGGCGCCGAGGCTCTGGATCATGCCGACCCAGAGGTCGGACTGCTGCACGCGGATCTTCAGGCCCTTGAGGTCGGCGAGCGACTTGACCGGCGCCTTGACCGTGTAGATCGAGCGGGCGCCGCTGTCGTAATAAGCGAGGCCGATCAGTCCGGCCGGCTCCATGGCGGCCAGGATCTCGTCGCCGATCGGGCCGTCCAGGACGTTGCGCATGTGCTGGGTGTCGCGGAACACGAAGGGCAGACAGAGCGCGACGGTCTCGGGCACGAAATTGTTCAGCGGCGACGAGTTGATCCGCATCATGTCGAGCGCGCCGATCTTGAGCTGCTCGATCGTGTCCTTCTCGGAGCCGAGCGCGCCGTTCGGGAACACCTTGACGCCGAGCTTGCCGCCGCTGGCCGCCGCGAGCTGCTTGCCCATGAACTTGACCGCTTCGACGGTCGGATAGTCGGCGGGATGCACGTCGGCAGAGCGGAAATCGCGCGCCATCGCCAAGGGCGAGGTGACCGCCAGCACGGCGGCCGCAATGAGCGCTGAAAGTGTCTTCATCTGGGCTTCCTCCTTGATTGATTATGTCGTTGTAGGCAGATGCAGCAGGCCGCCTTGGGTCGCTCCACTCCAGATGCGAAGTCAAGCGCCAATATCACGCGTAGGGCCCGCGGCATTTTCTGTCCAAGCCAATTGCGGCATTGATCAATGCAAGAGTTGGATCGATCGATGATGCGGATCGCTGCGGCGCGAAGAGGCGGATGAGCTCGCGTGATTGGCGTGTGACGGGAGTAGGGGCTTCGTCCACCAATGGTGTGTGGTGCGAAGCTGTGGCTTCACCCATCGGTGTCGTCCATACCGCGTGATGTCTGAAACTGGCAGGCCGCCCGTTCTGCGCGCCTCACGACGTCCTGTGGTGATGAATCCCGGATCTACGCCCGCCCGCGCGTTGCGTCGGCGGACTTGTCCGGGATGACGGCGGAATTCGAGGCGCGAGCTGTCCGCCTCAATGCCCGCGCCGCTGTATGAGCCAACTTGGCGACGAGTGAACGTTCGGCGGGGTAATGTCGGGGCGGCGCCTGTCCTCCGGACTTGCGCCGGAGCCGCCGGGCTGGCATTCCCTCACCTCATTCCGGAGCCGAGCCGGCTGCGTTTGCCGGATGGTTACCTGCGCCGGGCTAAATCCGGGCTTCACCGCGTCCTGCGGCGCCGGGTCGGTCCGACCCGCCCGACCCTGATTCGACCGAGGTTTTGAACCCCATGACCGTCCGCCTGCACCGTGGCGACCTGCCCGATCTCTCCCGCTACACCAATTCGGTTGCGATCGACACCGAGACGATGGGACTCAATCCGCACCGCGACCGGCTGTGCGTGGTGCAGCTGTCGCCTGGCGATGGCTCGGCCGACGTGGTGCAGATCCCCAAGGGACACACCGATGCGCCGAACCTGAAGGCGCTGCTTGGCAATCCCGATGTCACCAAGATCTTCCACTTCGCGCGCTTCGACGTCGCGACGCTGTTCAATACCTTCGGTGTGATGCCGCAGCCGGTCTACTGCACCAAGATCGCCTCGCGGCTGGCGCGGACCTATACCGACCGCCACGGCCTCAAGGATCTCGTGCGCGAACTGCTCAATGTCGATCTCTCCAAGCAGCAGCAGTCGAGCGACTGGGGAGCCGATACCTTGAGCGAGCCGCAGCTCGCTTACGCCGCCTCCGACGTGCTGCATCTGCATGCGCTGCGCGAGAAGCTCGACGTGATGCTGGCCCGCGAAGGGCGGCTGGCGCTGGCGCAAGCTTGTTTCGCGTTCCTGCCGCACCGGGCCACCCTCGATCTGGGCGGATTCGAGGCCGAGGACATCTTTGCGCATTCGTGAGCCGGGCCGAATCGACGGCGCGTTCAGGATCATTAATCTCTCTTAATGATTGCCGGCGTCCTGCGTCGCGATTTCGCGCCAGTTCCAGGCTGCAATGGCTGACGCGCCCATGGTAGGATGCGCGATGTCCGCGAGCTGTTTCGGCGCTCGCCTTCGGTGTCGGAGCCCTGGTGAACTCGGTCCAGAACCCGGTCTATGATCCCACCTTGCAGGCGCGCTTTGCCGTCGCGGCGCGCCACAGCCGCTTTGTGCGCGCGCTGCGGATCGCCGTGCCGACCGCCGTGGGCTTGGCGATGGCGGTCGTTCTCTACGTCGCCTTCTTCAATGATTTCCGTGTCACGGTCGAGACCAACAATCTTTCCGGCAATCTCGTCATCTCCGGCCGCAAGATCACCATGGAGACACCGCATCTGACCGGCTTCACGCCGGACCAGCGGCCGTATGATCTCGTCGCCCACAGCGCGGTGCAGGACCTCACAGATCCCGATCACGTCGAACTCAACATCCTCCGCGCCAAGGTGCTGATGGAGGACCAGTCGACCGTGACCTTGCGGGCGAACACCGGCGTGTTCGACACCAAGCAGCAGCAGCTCGAATTGAAGAAGGACATCCTGCTGACGACCTCGACCGGCTACGAGGCGCGCCTGAGCCGCGCCTCGGTCGACATGGCCAAGGGGACGGTGAGCTCGGACGAGCGGGTCGACGTCAAGCTGACCAACGGCACGCTCTCCGCCGACCGGCTGCGCATCACCGACAATGGCGAGGTGATCCGCTTCGAGGGCAATGTCGTGATGAACCTCGATACCATGAATGCCGCCCCGGCCACGACCGCGAGCGCCGATGCCGGCCGTGCGGCCCGCAACACGAAGTGATCAAATGACCCCGTGCCGTTTCAAGTCCGCCCTCATCCCTGCTGCCGGATTCGCCGTCCTGGCGCTGCTCGCGTCGCCCGTTCCGTCGCAGGCGCAGAGCGCGATAACCGGCCAGCAGAATGCGCTTCAGGGCTTCTCGCAGAACCGCGACCAGCCGATTCAGATCGAGGCTGCGTCGCTGGAGATGCGCGACAAGAAGAAGGAGGCGACCTTCTCCGGCAACGTCAAGGTCGTGCAGGGCGATACCACCATGACCTCGAAGTCGCTGGTGGTGTTCTATGACGGCGGCGCCCAGCCGGGCGGCGCCAAGCCGGCCAAGGCCGCGCCGGCCGCTACGCCGGGCCCGGAGGGCAGCTCGGCGATCCGCCGCATGGAGGCCCGCGGCGACGTCAAGGTGACCCAGAAGGATCAGGTCGTGACCGGCGAGACCGCGGTCTACGACACCAAGACCAACATGATCACGATGCAGGGCGGCGTGGTCATGACCCAGTGCAAGAACGTGATGCGGGGCGACCGCCTCACCGTCGACATGACCACCGGTGTGTCGCGGGTCGAATCCGACGGTGGGCGCGGCGTGCAGGTGCTGCTGCCGAACGCAGGATCAGGATCGGGATCAGGCGCCGGTGGCGGCTGCGGATCGTCGCCCGGGCCATCCGGCTCGCCGGTCGCGATTGGTGCGCCGGTGCCGCTCGGCAAACCAAAGTGAACTCAACTATTTAGCAAATCGCTTCCGGCTCCAGTTGAACCGCGCCGCACCTGCCTCTATCTAGCGACACGGGCTGTTCGCATTGCGGGACCACAGCCGCCAGGCCGCCTCGGGCGTGCTGAGCGTGGTTGTGGGAGCGCGGTGCCGGGCGCCGATTGCGATTTTGCGACCGCTCGTGTCCGTCGGATGCGACCCGTGACCTCGCCGTCAGACGACAAACTCCGGAGCGCGGGTAATCCGCGCTTTGGCCGGTCCTGCGCTTCCTATTGATCCGCAGGGCAGGTGAGATGCGTTCGCTCGCGGTGGGCGGGCGAGCCAGCGCTGCGGTCGGTGACGGGCAGCTTCGAAGGGCGTAAGCGAAGCGAGGATGGTGGATCTACTCGGCATGTTTCGTGGGCGTCCCGCCAAGCGTGGCCAGCGAGGCTCCGCGCGCCGTCGCGACGATATCACCTCGATGGACGATCCCTTCATCAATCCGGCGCAGGTCGACGATCCCCTGGCCGTGCTCGCCGATTCCGTTCGCAATGACGCCGTGCGCAACGAGCAGCAGCCGTCGATGCGTATCAATCCGCGCTCGCCGCAGAACACCGAGCAGATCCAGCGCAAGCGGCCGGCCTCGCAGCCCGCGCCGGCCAAGCCGCGCAACAATGGCGCAGTCGGTGCTCCGCAGCTGTTGCGCCGGCCGGGCTTCCTGGCGGTGCATTCGATCGAGAAGAGCTTCGGCAGCCGCCAGGTCGTGCGCGGCGTGTCGATCTATGTCCGCCGCGGCGAGGCCGTCGGCCTGCTCGGGCCGAACGGCGCCGGCAAGACCACCGTGTTCTACATGATCACCGGCCTGATCAAGGCTGATCGCGGCGCCATCGAGCTCGACGGCCACGACGTCACGCGGCTGCCGATGTATCAGCGCGCGCGATTGGGAATCGGCTATTTGCCGCAGGAGGCCTCGATCTTCCGCGGCCTCACCGTCGAGCAGAACATCCGCGCCGTGCTCGAGGTGGTCGAGCCCTCGCGCAAGAAGCGCGAGCGCGAGCTCGATGCGCTGCTGGAAGAGTTCACCATCACGCGGCTGCGCAAGTCGCCGTCGATCGCGCTGTCCGGCGGCGAGCGCCGCCGCGTCGAGATCGCGCGCGCGCTCGCCACGCGCCCGAACTACATGCTGCTCGACGAGCCGTTCGCCGGCATCGATCCGATCGCGGTCGGCGACATCCAGCAGCTGGTGCGCCATCTCACCAACCGCGGCATCGGCGTCCTCATTACCGACCATAACGTGCGCGAGACGCTCGGCCTGACCGACCGCGCCTACATCGTCTATGCCGGACAGATTCTCACCGAAGGCAGCCCGGAGGAGATCGTCGCGGATCCCGACGTGCGACGGCTGTATCTCGGTGAGGAGTTCAGGCTGTAGGATTACGGACGCGGTGTTTGGCGGCTTTTGTCGTCCCTGCGACAGTCGGTCGAAACGCTGCGATCAAGGCTATCTGCAAGCGGTTTGCGAGGACGGTAATCTCGTCTTCCGCGGCGCGCCATACTCCGTTTTTCTTATTCGTCAAGCCGTGTACATCGCGCGCAGATTAGGATAAGCAAGAATTGGACCAGTAAGGGAATGTTCTTGCTCCCATGGCGTTGACGCAGAGATTAGAATTCCGCCAGTCGCAGTCGCTGGTGATGACGCCGCAGCTGATGCAGGCGATCAAGCTCCTGCAACTGTCCAATCTCGACCTCTCCACGTTCGTTGAAGAGGAGCTGGAGCGCAATCCGCTGCTGGAGCGCGCGAGCGACGGCCCGGAAGCGCCGGTTGCCGGCGAGCAGCAGATGTCCGAGCGCGCCGAGTTCTCCGAAGGCGGCGAGAGCGGTGGCGACGATTTCGGCGAGGGCGGCAGCAGCAGCGGCGAGAGCTACGAGAGCGCGCCGGAAGATTGGATGAGCCGCGATCTCGGCAGCCGTACGGAGATCGAACAGACCCTCGATTCCGGGCTCGAAAACGTGTTTTCCGAGGAGCCGGCGGAAGCTGCGGCGCGTACCGCCCAGGACGCCGCGCCCACGACCTACACCGAATGGGGCGGCGGCGCCTCCGGCGACGAGGACTACAATCTCGAAGCTTTCGTCGCAGCCGAGACGACGCTGTCGGACCATCTCGCCGAGCAGGCCGCAGTGGCGTTCGTCTCGCCGGCCGATCGCATGATCGGCCAATACCTGATCGATCTCGTCGACGAAGCCGGTTATCTGCCGGTCGATCTCGGCCAGGCCGCCGACCGCCTCGGCGCCGAGCAGGCCGACGTCGACGCGGTGCTGGGCGTGCTGCAGACCTTCGATCCGCCCGGCATCTGCGCGCGCAACTTGAGCGAATGCCTCGCGATCCAGCTGCGCGAGCTCGACCGCTATGACCCCGCGATGCAGGCGCTGATCGAGCATCTCGACCTCCTCGCCAAGCGCGACTTTGCAGCCCTCCGCAAGCTGTGCGGCGTCGACGACGAGGATCTCGTCGACATGATCGGCGAGATCAGGCGGCTCGATCCGAAGCCTGGCCTCAAATTCGGCACGACGCGCACGCAGACCATGGTGCCCGACGTCTATGTGCGTCCCGGTCCCGACGGCGGCTGGCTGGTCGAGCTCAACAGCGACACGCTGCCGCGCGTCCTGGTGAACCAGGTCTATTACTCCGAGCTGTCGAAGACGATCCGCAAGGACGGCGACAAGTCGTACTTCACCGATTGTCTTCAGAACGCGACGTGGCTGGTGCGCGCGCTCGATCAGCGCGCCCGCACGATCCTGAAAGTGGCGACCGAGATCGTGCGCCAGCAGGACGGCTTCTTCACCCATGGTGTCGCGCATCTGCGTCCGCTGAATCTCAAGGCCGTCGCGGATGCGATCCAGATGCACGAGTCGACGGTGTCGCGTGTCACCGCCAACAAATACATGGCCACCAATCGCGGCACTTTCGAGCTGAAATATTTCTTCACCGCCTCGATTGCATCAGCCGATGGCGGCGAGGCGCATTCTGCGGAAGCGGTGCGGCACCACATCAAGCAGCTGATCGATGCGGAAGATCCCTCCGCAATTCTCTCCGACGATACCATCGTCGAGAAGCTGCGCGCCGCCGGTATCGACATCGCGCGCCGCACGGTCGCGAAATACCGGGAAGCGATGCGGATCCCGTCCTCGGTGCAGCGCCGCCGCGACAAGCAGAGCATGCTGGCGCATGCACTTTCGTCGCCGGCCAGCGCCGACCGGACGCGGGATACCGCGTCAGTTTGACCGCTACGGTCAGTTTGACCGTGCCCCGCGATTGCGCCTTAACCAAATAGGCTTAGTGTCATCATCGGTTCACATGAATCGAGGCGACACATGACCCTGCGGATTTCCGGAAAGAGCATCAGCGTCAGCGAAGCGCTGCGCGGCCGCGTCAGCGAGCGCACCGACGAGGTGCTGCGCAAATATTTCGACGGCAATTATTCCGGCCACGTCACGCTCTCCAAGGACGGCTTCGGGTTCAAGACCGATTGCGCACTGCACCTTGATTCGGGGATCACGCTCGAGGCCGAATCGAACGCGCCGGATGCCTATGCCAGCGCCGATCAGGCGCTGTTGATGATCGAAAAGCGCCTGCGCCGCTACAAAAGCCGGCTGAAGGACCGTTCGGCGCGCAAATCCCATGCGGCCAGCGCCGCGCTCGCCGGCCTCGACGGCGCGCTGCTCGATGCGCCGAGCTACGTGATCGAGGCCCCCGCCGAGGGCGACGAGGAGATCACGGGCTACAATCCCGTCATCATCGCCGAGAACACCACTGCGCTGAAGCGCCTGTCGGTGTCGGAGGCAGTGCTCGAGCTCGATCTTTCGGGTGCGCCCTGCATGGTTTTTCAGCACGGTTCCAGCGGGCGGGTGAACATCATCTACCGTCGCGCGGACGGCAACATCGGCTGGGTCGATCCGCCCGCGGTCAAACCGTAGTCGTACGGGCGGCGAATTCCGTTCGGTCGCGACGCGAAAACGGGTTCCGGATCAGGTCCTTGGCAGGCCGCTTGCGACGTCACGCCACGGCTGCGCATGGGTGCTGCGCGCCGGGCCGGCGCCTTGGCGCCTTCAGGTCGCCACGCTCCGGCGATCTTTAAGGATAGGCTGCCGGAACATGCTTGCGGGAGTTGGCACCGCCGTTGCGTTGGGGTAGAAGCGCCTCGCATTGGACACGGGTTAAGCCCGCCTGCGGCCTCAACTTCTTGACGCCGGTCTGTCCCGACCTATTTCGCACCCTGACGGTTCAATCACCTCGGAACGCCCTATGCCGATTACCGATCTGGTCGCACCCGAGGCGATCCTGCCGGCTTTGAAGGTCATCAGTAAGAAGCAGGCGCTGCAGGAGCTGGCGGCGCGTGCGGCTGCGCTGACCGGGCAGAACGAGCGGAGCGTATTCGAGGTCCTGCTGCAGCGGGAGAAGCTCGGCACGACGGCGGTGGGCTACGGCGTCGCCATTCCCCACGGCAAGCTGCCGAAGCTGGAGAAGCTGTTCGGCCTGTTCGCCAGGCTCGAGCGTCCGATCGATTTCGAGGCCATGGATGGCCAGCCGGTCGACCTGGTGTTCCTGCTGCTCGCCCCCGAAGGCGCCGGCGCCGATCACCTGAAGGCCCTGGCGCGTATCGCGCGGCTGCTGCGCGACCAGGACGTCGCCAAGAAGCTCCGCGCCTCGCGCGATGCCCAGGCGATCTATTCCGTGCTGGCGCTGCCGCCGGCCTCGGCGGCCTGACGTCGTCTCGCTCCTCGCTGCAAGGACCGCGTAAGCCTGCCGGCGAGCCTGCGTGCGGCACCAGCCCCGTTCTGGCGCGGGGCTTCGGGCGTCGGCTCGTAGCCGAACTCGACGACGAGCTCCTGAAATTCCTCGCTCCGCAGCCGGTCGAAATGATGCGGCCTCATCCGCTCCTTGTAGATGCCGATCTTTCGCTCGCGTCCTGATGACGTCAGGCCGCGGCCGACCACATCCAGTTCGGCGGCCGTCCTGCGCGGAACACCCAGATAGTCGCAGATGCGATGAAGGACGGGATATGACGGCGCCGCCCTGTCGTCGGCCGCGAGCTCCGCATAGAGCTCTTCGAACCGCACGGTCAGGCAGGCCGGCGAGTCCAGCCAGCTCATGAAGTTCTTGATGCCCGATGCCGGCAGAGAGTCGATGGTCGATGTGATGCGGGCGGCATCGTCGGGATAAGCGGCCGATCCGGCGGCGCGCCGATAGGCATTCCACTTTCGCATCTTCGGGTAGGCTGCCGAGTGATAGACGAAGTCGACCCAGCTCACGACGATGTCGCGGGGGTCGCGGACGATGAACAGCATCTTATGTTCCGGTCTGCCCAGCAGATACTGCTCGAGATACGGATAGTACTCGGTATGCGAGGCGCAGAAATAACCCGGGCTCATCGCCGACGCCCAGAGTGGCGCCGGAAGCGCGCGCCCGTAGTCGAGCGAACCGTCGGGGTTCAGTTTGCTGATCGAAGACGTGTAGGTGTGATAACCGACATCGACATGACCGCCGAGCGCCTTGACGAGTTCGACCAGCAGGTAAGTGCCCGCTTTCGGCACGCTGTTGCAGATCACGTAACAGGGGCTCGGCCCTGCCGGAGGACTGTTCAGGAAGACGTGCCGGTTGGGGATGGTCCCGCGCATGAGCTCTCGAAAGACGCCTGCATCAAGCGGTGATCCCTGCATTCATCATCCCCACACATGCTCGTCGCACATCGGACTAGCGCGTGGCGCATCAGGGACAACTTAAGGATTGGACAGCTTCGCCTGAAACCTGACCGGGTCGTGTCTGATCGTAAATCGGCCCGCGATGGACATCGATGGAAACAAATCTCTCGAGCCGGCTGCTGGCCGGCCGCGCCGTCGTTCCGGGCTATCGCAGCGATCTCATCAGATAACGCACGGTCTTGGCGCCGGCATGGATGCTGGCCGTCGCCAGCGTCTCGAAGCCGAGCGCGGCGTGGAAGGCATCGGACTGCGGATTTGGCGGATCGACGTTGACCTCGCACACGATGCGCTGATGCCCCGCCGCTTCGGCGTCTCGAATCAATTGCGCGTAGAGCATGCGCGCCAGCCCCTGGCCGCGCGCGGCCGGCGCGATGACGACGCGATCGACATAGACGAAGCGATCGTAGCGGGCGCGGAACCAGCGATGATTCGGATTGTCGTAGGGCGCCGTCTCGTCCAGCGCAATCAGCAGCGCATCGGCCGTGCCGGCGCGGCTGGCGCGCCAGGCGTGATCGAGCAATAGCGCGAGGCCTTCCGGCGTCAGCCAGGACAGCTCGGCGGCATGCGCGTTGTTGAGCGCCAGCAGCGCGGCGGCGAGCGCCGGCTGTGCTCTCAATTCGGCTGAACTTAGCGGTGCGATCAGCGGCGGCATCGATGGACGTCCCGCAGAGAGTCTCGAGGAGCATGAAAAAGGGGCCGTCCTCTTCGCAGAGGGCCGCCCCTTGGATCAATGCATGAGCGCATGGGTCTCACAAGGCGCCGGTGTGACAACCGTCACCGGCTGGATCTTCCTAGTGCACGCTCACGGCCTGGAGCTCGTGGCTCCATGCGTTCGCAATCGCGGCTTCGCGGCTGTCGGTGAGCATGATCGGCGTGCCGTCAGCGGCATGCAGTGCGAACAGCTTCAGTCCCGGCGCGATCTGCGGAGCCTGCGGAAACAGTCCGGGCACGTCTTCAGAGCGGATCTGCTTCACGTAAGCGATGTGGCCCTCGCCCAAGGTCGCCAGCGACTCCAGGGAGACGGGGGATTCCGACGCAACATTACCTTCAGTCATGGTCTCGACTCCTTCTGAGACTCAAGCGGTCGAGTCCGCTACTCGTTCCATCAAACCATTATTCGTGTTCATTGATCGCTATTGTCTTAACGATCCGCTCAGGCTCCGGCCTGGCCAGATCGACCGACAACAGTCCGTTCTTCAGGTCCGCACCGAGCACATGCATTCCCTCCGCCAGCACGAAAGTGCGCTGGAAGTGGCGCGCGGCGATGCCGCGATGAATGTATTGCCGGGTCTTGTCGTCCTGCTGCCGGCCACGGATGACGAGCTGGTTTTCCTCAATGGTGACATCGAGTTGGTCACGGGTGAAACCCGCCACCGCCAGCGTGATCCGCAGCCGCTCGGGCTGGCCATTGGTGCGTTCGAACCGCTCGATATTGTAGGGCGGGTAGCCGTCGGCACCTTTGACGACGCGGTCGAGCACACGCTCGATCTCGTCGAAGCCCAGAAGGAACGGGCTGGAGAGCGAAGGAACACGAGACATGGTTTACAAAGTCCTCTCGAAGCGACTTTGATGTATCAGGGCCCTGACGGCACCCCTTGAGCAACAATATGGGCACGAACGCGCGCGCGTTCAAGCACCCCCGGAAGGGGCAGAATGGTCGTCTGTGGAAGGGCTTAAACGGCCAGCCGTTGCCGGCCGTCGGCCGAGAACATATGCAGCTTCGTCCGCGGCGCCACGGCGCGGATCCGGCTTCCGATGTCGGGGGCCGTCGTGCCCGGCAGCCGCACGATGACGTCGTTCGCCGTGGCGCTGAGGCTGTCATTGTGGCCCACGTCCTGGCGGGCGCCATAGACATAGGTCTCGGCGCCGACATGCTCGATCGCGTCGACCCTGAGGTCGAGGCCGATGCCGCCGGCCGGCACGGTGTCGCCAAGCTCGAAATCCTCGGGGCGAATGCCGAGCTGCCCGGCTTCCGCGGGAACCGCGTCCGCGCCGTGGAGCTGCGCCCGCACGGCCTCGATCGGCATCAGGTTCATCGGCGGCGCGCCGATGAACGAGGCCACGAAGGTCGTCGCCGGCTTCTGATAGATTTCGAGCGGGTTGCCGATCTGCTCGACCTTGCCGCCGTTCATCACCACGAGAATGTCGGCCAGCGTCATCGCCTCGAGCTGGTCGTGCGTGACGTAGATCGCCGTCGTGGCGAGGCGGCGCTGCAGCTTGCGGATCTCGACCCGCATCGCAATGCGCAGCTTGGCATCGAGGTTGGACAGCGGCTCGTCGAACAGGAAGACTTTCGGCTGCCGCACGATGGCGCGGCCCATGGCGACGCGCTGGCGCTGGCCGCCCGAGAGCTGCCGCGGCTTGCGCTCGAGCATGGTGCCGAGCTCGAGGATGCGTGCGGCATCTTCGACCCGCGTCTTGATCTCGTTCTCCGGCACGCGGCGATTGCGCAGCCCGTAGGCCATGTTGTTGTACACGCTCATATGCGGGTAGAGCGCGTAGTTCTGGAACACCATGGCGATGTCGCGCTCGGCCGGCTCGATCGCATTGACGATGCGGCCGCCGATGTCGATCTCGCCCGACGAGATCGTCTCCAGTCCGGCGACCATCCGCAGCAGCGTGGATTTGCCGCAGCCGGAGGGGCCGACGAGCACGCAGAACTGGCCGTCGCCGACCTCGAAATCGATGCCTTTGATGGCCTCGAAACCGCCGGGATAGACCTTGCGGACGTTGCGGAGCGTGACGTTGGCCATGGGTTACCTGGAAGCGAATGGCGAATGGGGAGTAGCGAATAGGGGGTGAGGGAGCGGACCTTCAGGCGGCAGCGAAACCCTATTCGCTGTCAGCCACTCGCTACTCGCCCCCCTCACTTTTCCGTCTCCACGAGGCCCTTCACGAACAGGCGCTGCATGAAGACGACGACGGCGACCGGCGGCAGCATCGCCAGCACGGCCGTGGCCATCGCGAGCTGCCATTCGGCGAGCTCGTCGGTGGTGGTCAGCATCTTCTTGATGCCGATCACGATGGTCTGCATCGAGTCCTTGGTGGTGATCAGCAGCGGCCAGAGATACTGATTCCAGCCGTAGATGAACTGGATCACGAACAGCGCCGCCACGGTCGTCATCGACAGCGGCAGCAGCGTGTCCCAGAAGAACCGCAGGGGACCCGCGCCGTCGATGCGCGAGGCCTCCAGCAGCTCGTCAGGGATGGTCATGAAGAACTGGCGGAACAGCAGCGTGCCGGTGGCGGACGCGATCAGCGGCAGGATCAATCCGGCATAGGTGTCCAGCATGCGCAGGTCGGCGACGATCTTGTAGGTCGGGTAGATGCGGACCTCGACCGGCAGCATCAGGGTGATGAAGATGATCCAGAACGCGGTCTTGCGGAAGGGAAAGCGGAAATAGACGATCGCAAACGCCGACAGGATCGAGATGAAGATCTTGCCCAAGGCGATGCCGATCGCGGTGATGAAGGAATTGGCCAGCAGCACGCCGACCGGCTGGTTCATGAACCGCGAGCCGCCGACGAACACCGCGCGGTAGTAGTTCTCCAGCATGCGGCCGCCCGGGACGAGAGGCAGGTTGCCGCTGACCACGGTCGCCGCATCATAGGTCGAGGCCACGAAGGCGACATAGACCGGAAAGGCGAAGATCACGACGCCCAGCGAGAGCACGAGATAGGCGACGAGATCCCGGAGCGGGCGATGCTCGACCATCAGTACTGCACCTTGCGCTCGACGTAGCGGAACTGGATCGCGGTCAGCGCGATGACGATCACCATCAGAACGACCGATTGCGCGGCCGAGCCACCGAGGTCGCCGCCGAGCCGGCCGTCGGCGAATACCTTGTAGACCATCGTCGTGGTCGAGCCCGCCGGGCCGCCCGCGGTGACCGCATCGATGATGCCGAAGGTCTCGAAGAACACGTAGACGATGTTGACGACCAGCAGGAAGAAGGTGGTCGGGGACAGCAGCGGGAAGATGATGGTCCAGAACCGGCGCAGCGGGCCGGCACCGTCGATCGCGCCGGCCTCGATCACGCTCTTCGGGATCGCCTGCAGGCCGGCGAGGAAGAAAAGGAAATTGTAGGCGACCTGCTTCCAGACCGCGGCCATCACGACCAGGATCATCGCGTGAGTGCCGTCGAGCATCGGATTCCAATTGAAGCCCATGAACCGCAGCGGGCGCGCCAAGGTGCCCAGGGTCGGATGGAA
This sequence comes from Bradyrhizobium sp. SRS-191, assembly GCF_024586915.1. Classification (GTDB taxonomy): domain Bacteria; phylum Pseudomonadota; class Alphaproteobacteria; order Rhizobiales; family Xanthobacteraceae; genus Bradyrhizobium. Next base: position 46,538 of record NZ_JANBVS010000008.1, on the reverse strand, counting down.
GATGAAGAACCACAGCACGCCGGCAATCGCCGGCGCGACCGCATAGGGCCAGATCATCAGCGTCTTGTAGACCGATGCGCCCTTGAGGTTCTTGTCGGCCTGGGTGGCGAACAGCAGTGCGACGCCGAGCGACAGCACCGTGACCAGCGAGGAGAACACCACGGTGGTCCCGATGGCGGTGTAATATTCCGGCTGGGCGAACAGCGCCTGGTAGTTCTCGAGCCCGACGAATTCGGAATTGAGGCCGAAGGCGTCCTCGCGCAGGAAGGACTGCCAGATCGCCTGGCTGGCTGGCCAGTAGAAGAAGATCAGCGTGATCGCGAGCTGCGGCGCCAGCAGCAGGTAAGGCAACAGCTTGCCGTTGAAGACGACCGACTTTTCCATGGAGCGCGCCGCGGGGGAGGGACAGAGACGAGGCTTCCCCTCGGCAAGAGGGGAAGCCTCAGGGAGGGCCTTACTTGGCCGTTTTCTCGAAGGTGCGCAACATCGCATTGCCGCGGGCGACGGCGGAATCGAGCGCCTCCTTGGCGGTCTTCTTGCCGGCCAGCGCCGCCTCGATCTCCTCCGACCAGACGTCACGCATCTGCACCATGTTGCCGAAGCGCAGGCCGCGCGAGTTCTCGGTCGGCTCCTTGTTGGTGAGCTCCTTCAGCGGCGTCTGCAGGGTCGGGTTCTTCTCGTAGAAGCCGTCCGCCTTGGTCTTCTCATAGGCCGCCTTGGTGATCGGCAGGTAGCCCGACTCCTGGTGCAGCTTGGCCTGGCGGTTGGTGTCCGACAGGAAGGTGAAGAACTTGGCGACGCCCTTGTACTCGTCGGCCGTCTTGCCGCCCATCACCCACAGCGAGGCGCCGCCGATGATCGAGTTCTGCGGAGCGCCCTGGGCCTCAGGGTAGTACGGCATCGGCGCCGAGGTGAAGTCGAACTTGGCGGTGCTCTTGGCGGTCGCGTAGTAGCCCGAGGAGGTCAGGAAGATCGCGCATTCGCCGGAGCCGAAGCGGCTCTCGGAGGCCGAGCCGCGGCCGGAATAGTCGTAGGTCTTGTCCTTCTGCAGCTCGACGAGGTTCTGCAGGTGCTTGACGTGCAGCGGGCTGTTGAACTCGAGCACGGTGTCGAAGCCGTCGAGGCCGTTGGCCTTGGTGCCGATCGGCACGTTGTGCCAGGCGGAGAACTGCTCGATATTGGCCCAGGACGCCCAGGCGTTGGAGAAGCCGCAGGTGTCGTGACCGGCCGCCTTCAGCTTCTTCGCCGCCTCGAACACCTCCGGCCAGGTCTTCGGGATCTCGGCCACGCCGGCCTTCTTCAGCTCGTCCTTGTTGATCCACATCACCATGGACGACGAGTTGAACGGGAACGACAGCATGTCGCCCTTCGAGGTCGAGTAGTAGCCGGTGATCGCCGGCAGATAGGCCTTCGGATCGAACGGTTCGCCGGCGTCCTTCATCAGCTCATAAACCGGCTTGATCGCGCCCTTGGCGCTCATCATCGTCGCAGTGCCGACCTCGAACACCTGGATGATGTGAGGCGCGTTGCCGGCGCGGAACGCGGCGATGCCGGCGTTCATCGTATCGGGATAAGCGCCCTTGAAGGTCGGCACGACCTTGTAGTCGCTCTGCGAGGCGTTGAACTCCTCCGCGAGCTTGTTGACGATGTCGTTGTTGCCGCCGGTCATGGCGTGCCACCACTGGATTTCAGTCACAGCGAGTGCAGGCGAAGCAGCAAAACCAAAGGTCGCTGCAACGGCAGTCACAGCAGCGAAGTGTCGAAATGACATCAAAAAGATCCTCCCATGAACGTCATCGTCGTGGCGGCCGTTAACAGCGCCAGATGACAGTTATGTGAATGTATAGACGTATGCCCTGACGCGGGAAAGCCGTGCGCAGTGCGTCCGCGAAAAGCGGTAAACCGCAGCTCTCTGCCGCCGCAGCGTGGTGCGGTGCGGCGGCAGCGCGGCGGTCCCGGTCAGCGCTTGCGTTCCGTGCAGACGGTTCCTGCCGCTCGCAGCGCGTCGATCTCGCTCGACGTGTAGCCGAATTCGCTCAGCACTTCCTCGGCGTGCTGGCTGTATTTCGGCGGCGTGGAGCGCAAGGTCGGCTTGGTACGTTCGAGCCGGATCGGCGAGGCCACGCCCTTGTACCAATCCTTCTCGATGACATCGCCGCGGTAGAGCGTATGCGGATTGGTCAGCGCCTGATCGATCTTCTGCACGGGGCCGGCGGGGAGGCCGGCGGCGAGCAGGCGGTCGCACAGCGGCTCGGCCTCGAACGCGCTGAACACAGCCGCGAGTTCGGCGCGCAACGCCTCGCGATTGGCGACACGGTCGCGGTTGCGGGCGAAGCGCGGATCGGTGCCGAGCTCGGGGCGACCGATCTCCTTGGCGAGCTTGCGGAAGGTGCCGTCATTGCCGACGCCGATGAAGATGTCATCGGTCTTGGTCGGGAAGATCGCGTAGGGAACGAGGTTCGGGTGCTCGTTGCCGGTCAGCGACGGCGGCTTGCCATGCATGAAGTAGTTCGCGGTGTGCGGATGCATGATCGCCAGCCCGGTCTCATAGAGCGTGACCTCTAGGAACTGGCCTTGTCCCGAACGCTGCCGCTCCGACAGCGCCATCAGAATGCCGATCGCGGCATAGAGCCCCGTGGTGATATCGACCAGGGGCACGCCGATCCGCATCGGGCCGCTTTCGGGCGAGCCGGTCGCCGCGATCATGCCGGTCATGGCCTGGATGATCGCGTCGTAGCCGGGATTGCCGCCGCGCGGCCCGTCGGCGCCGAAGCCGCAGATGCGGCAGTGCACGAGACGCGGAAACTTCTCGCGCAGCACGTCGCTGCCGATGCCCCATTTCTCGAGCGTGCCGGGCTTGAAATTCTCGATCAGCACATCGGCCGTCTCGAGCATCTTGAGCAGCACCACGCGGCCGCCCTCGGATGCCAGGTCGAGGCCGATCGAGCGCTTGTTGCGGTTGATGCCGACGAAATAGGCCGCGTCCTCGTCGTGGAACGGAGGGCCCCAGTCGCGCACCTCGTCGCCGGCGGGCGGCTCGACCTTGATCACGTCGGCGCCGTGGTCGGCCAGGATCTGCGTGCAATAGGGGCCGCCGAGCACGCGCGTGAGATCGATCACGCGCAGGCCGGCCATGGCGCCGGGAGCAAATGGGAGGGTCATGGACATCGCGAGGTTGGTTTCAACTCGCGGTCATTAAGCATTGCTCCGTCACCGGCGCAAACCCGGCGCGGTGCATGCAGCCTCGCGAAAAAGGCGAGGGCTGCGCCGCGGCAGGATGCGCGAGGCGCCCTGCCGCGGGACGGAATTGGAGATCAGACGACGGTCAGCTTGACGTCGACGTTGTTGCGGGTCGCGTTGGAGTACGGACACACCTGGTGGGCCTTCTCGACCAGCGCCTCGGCGTCGGCCTTGGCGAGACCGGGCAGCGAGACCGCGAGCTCGACGGTGATGCCGAAGCCGCCTTCGGAGCGCGGGCCGATGCCGACCGTGGAGGTCACCGACGCGTCGGACGGAACCTTCGGGCCGCCCTGGGAGGCGACGAACTTCATGGCGCCGATGAAGCAGGCGGCATAGCCCGCGGCGAACAGCTGCTCCGGATTGTTGCCGGCACCGCCGCCACCGCCCAGCTCCTTCGGGGTCGAGAGCTTGACGCTGAGCGAACCGTCGAGGGTCGCCGCCTCGCCGTCGCGGCCGCCGGTCGCCTTGGCGCTGGTCTTGTAGAGCACGTTCACGGACATCGGTGTCTCCCGTTGAGTGGGGTGGAATTCAGTGCCGGTGATATTGCACGCAATTCGATTGTGCACAATATGATTGTTCGGTAGAAAATTCGTGATCGGTGCGTCCCGGTCGTTGCCGAAATCCGTCGGCACCTCCCAAGATGCACCGAGTGCCTCGTCCCTGGTGTGACCATGCCCAAGAAGACCACTGCCGACGTGCCGCTGCAGCTCGGCAGCCAGCTCTGCTTCGCGGTCTACTCGACCGCCCACGCCTTCAACCGCGTCTATAAGCCGCTGCTCGACCGGCTCGGCCTGACCTATCCGCAATACCTGGTCATGCTGGTGCTGTGGGAGCGCGACGGTCTGTCGGTGAAGGAGATCGGCGAGCGGCTGTTTCTCGATTCGGGAACGTTGACCCCGCTGTTGAAGCGGATGGAGGCGCTGCATCTGCTCAAGCGGACGCGATCAGCGCAGGACGAGCGCCAGGTGCTGGTCACGCTGACTGCGCAAGGCGCGGGATTGCGCGAGAAAGCGCGCGCGATCGTGCCGCCGGCGATTCTTGATGCGACGGGATGCTCACTTGCAGAGCTGGCGGATCTGCACGGCAAGCTGGTGAAGTTGCGGGCGCGGCTCGACGCGGCGGCGGGGTGAAACGCCAAACTAAAAACGCTTCATCCGCCTGCGCCTTCCCGCCTGCGCCCAAGAGGGCTTCAGCGTCCAGGCTACGGCGCGACAGCTTTTGCTCGCTTCCCTCAATTTGCAGTTTGGGGTGGCTTGCAGAGCCGAAGCTCGCGAAGCGAGCGAAGGCTGGTGGAGCCAGGCGGGATCGAACCGCCGACCTCTTGCATGCCATGCAAGCGCTCTCCCAGCTGAGCTATGGCCCCTGAACCGAACCGGCGGTCTGGGCGACCGCCGGGGAGCACCGTGAACCACAGTTCGCGGCTGATCTCAAGTGGCTTCGACGATTATTCTTCGTCGCCGCCGACATCGCCGATGATGTCTGTGACATCTTCGTCGCCTTCTTCCTCGTCGGCGATGAAGGTCGAGTCGTCATCCTCGTCGTCGTCGAGCGTCTCGTCGATCTCGATGTCGTCCTCCGATTCGGGAACGACGGCCTTGACCTTGCCGGAGTTCTCCTCGGCATCGGCCTCCTCGAGCGACACCAACTCCTCGGCCTCGGCCGGCTCCTGCGCGGTGTCCTGCGCAGCCGCTGCACGCGCCGCCTCGCCGCGCATGGCGCGGGTCGGCGCCACCGGAGCGATCGGCACGACCTCGCCGGTGTAGGGCGAGATCACCGGGTTCTTGTTGAGGTCGTAGAACTTTTTGCCCGTGGTCGGGCAAATGCGTTTGGTTCCGAGCTCGGATTTGGCCACGTGCAGGCGTCCTGGCAATGTCTGAAAAGCGGTGTCTCACTTGGCTAGTTGCCGCGCCGCTGTCAATAGCGCTGTCAACGGGAAAATCACCGCTCGTGACGGCGGGCAGGGGCTGTGATACCTGCCGCCTCCGAAACCCGAGGACCCCGCCGTGAGCACGTCAGCCGCCCCGACCCCACTCGAATCCCGCACCTCCGGCCCGCTTTCGGGCACGATTCGGGTGCCCGGCGACAAGTCGATCTCGCACCGGGCGCTGATCCTGGGCGCGCTGTCGGTGGGCGAGACCCGGATTTCCGGCCTCCTGGAGGGCGAGGATGTCCTCAACACCGCGAAATCGATGCGGACCTTGGGTGCAAAGGTCGAACGCACCGGCGAGTTCGCCTGGACCGTGAACGGAGTCGGGGTCGGCGGTTTCGCTCAGCCTTCAGCCACGCTCGATTTCGGCAACTCCGGCACCGGCTGCCGGCTGGTGATGGGCGCCGTTGCCGGCTGTCCGATCAGCGCCGTGTTTGATGGCGACGCCTCGCTGCGCAGCCGCCCGATGCGCCGCATTCTCGATCCACTGGCGCTGATGGGTGCCAAGGTCACCGCCAGCGCCGAGGGCGGCAAGCTTCCGTTAACCCTGCAGGGCGCGAGCAACCCGATTCCGATCGAATACCGTACGCCGGTGGCCTCGGCGCAGATCAAGTCGGCCGTGCTGCTGGCCGGACTCGCGGCGCCCGGCGTCACCACTGTCATCGAGCAGGAGGCGAGCCGCGACCACACCGAGCTGATGCTCAAGCACTTCGGCGCCGACATCGTCACGACGCCGGAAGGCAGCCACGGCCGCCGGATTGCCTTGACCGGCCAGCCGGAGCTGCGCGGCGCCGCGGTGATCGTGCCGGCCGACCCGTCCTCGGCGGCCTTCCCGCTGGTCGCCGCGCTGATCGTCGACGGCTCGGATCTCGTGCTGTCGGACGTCATGACCAATCCGCTGCGCACCGGCCTGTTCGCGACCCTGCGCGAGATGGGGGCCTCGATCGAGGAGGACGATGTCCGCGGCGATGCCGGCGAGCCGATGGCCCGGCTGCGCGTGCGGTCCTCGAAACTCAAGGGCGTCGTGGTGCCGCCCGAGCGCGCGCCCTCGATGATCGACGAATATCTCGTCCTGGCGGTCGCGGCCGCTTATGCCGAGGGGACGACCGTGATGCGCGGCCTGCACGAGCTGCGCGTCAAGGAATCCGACCGGCTCGAGGCCACCGCGGCGATGCTGCGCGTCAACGGCGTCAAGGTCGAGATCACCGGCGACGACCTGATCGTCGAGGGCCGCGGCCATGTGCCCGGCGGCGGCATCGTCGCCACCCACATGGACCACCGCATCGCCATGTCCGCCCTCGTGATGGGGCTTGCCTCCGACAAGCCCGTCACCGTCGACGACACCGCCTTCATCGCCACCAGCTTCCCCGACTTCATCCCGCTGATGCGCAAGGCGGGCGCGGATTTCGCATGATCATCGCCATCGACGGCCCGGCTGCCTCGGGCAAGGGCACCATGGCCAAGCGGCTCGCCGCGCATTATGGCCTCAGGCACCTGGATACGGGCGTGATCTACCGAGCGGTCGCGCATGCGCTGCTGACCGCCGGGGTCGATCTCAAGGACGAGGCGCGGGCGGCGGAGGTCGCGATGACCCTGGACCCCGCCACCTTCGACGATCCGGCCCTCAGGTCGCACGCGGTCGGGTCGGCGGCGTCGGTGGTGTCAGCGCTGCCCAAAGTGCGCGAGGCGCTGCTGGCCTTCCAGCGCCAGTTCGCCGGCCAGCCGCCGGGCGCCGTGCTCGACGGCCGCGACATTGGGACCGTGATCTGCCCGGACGCCGAGGTGAAGATCTACGTCGTCGCCGATCCCACGATCCGGGCGCATCGCCGCACCCTCGAGGCGCGGTCCCGCGGGGAACCGGCCGACGAGGCGGCCATCCTGGCCGACATCCTGACGCGCGACGAACGCGACCAGAACCGCGCCGTCGCCCCTTTGAAACAAGCGCCGGATGCTTACTTGCTTGATAACTCTCATTTGGATATAGAGGGCGGCGTCCGGGCCGCCATCGACATCGTCGAGGCCGTTCGAGCGGGCCGTCAGCGGGTTTGATTTCCGTTGACGTCATTGGAGGAACCGCCCGCTCCCGCCCTTGACCGTCGAGAGCTCGATTGCGGTTCAATCGGGTCCGATCAGCCGGACGAACTTCATACGTTACGCACGTCATACGTGTCGCATGTGCAGGCATTGCCGGCCCGCGTCGTTTGCGCTTTTCGCGCTGACAACGCGGACGTCTGGGGATTTGTGGACCTCCAGGCACTGTTCATCCGATGCGCCGATCAACCCCTCGCTGGCGAGAATGTCCGCATCTGGAGAACCAATGGCTTCGAGTACGTCTGCTAATTCCTACAATCCCAGCCGCGATGATTTTGCCGCGATGCTGGACGAGTCCTTCACGAAGGGCAACCTTCAGGAAAGCTCCGTCGTCAAGGGCAAGGTCGTTGCGATCGAGAAGGACATGGCCGTCATCGACGTCGGCCTGAAGACCGAAGGCCGCGTGGCGCTGCGTGAATTTTCCGGTCCCGGCCGCGACAGCGAGCTGAAGGTCGGTGACGAGGTCGAAGTGTTCCTCGACCGCATCGAGAACGCGCTGGGCGAAGCCGTGCTGTCGCGCGACAAGGCGCGCCGCGAAGAGAGCTGGGGCAAGCTCGAGAAGGCCTTCCAGAACAACGAAAAGGTCAACGGCGTCATCTTCAACCAGGTCAAGGGCGGCTTCACCGTCGACCTGGATGGCGCAGTCGCCTTCCTGCCGCGCTCGCAGGTCGACATTCGTCCGATCCGCGACGTCGCGCCGCTGATGAACAACTCGCAGCCGTTCCAGATCCTCAAGATGGACCGTCGCCGCGGCAACATCGTCGTGTCGCGCCGCACCGTGCTGGAAGAGACCCGCGCCGAGCAGCGCCAGGAGCTGGTGCAGAACCTCGAAGAGGGTCAGGTCATCGACGGCGTCGTCAAGAACATCACCGATTACGGTGCGTTCGTCGACCTCGGCGGCATCGACGGCCTGCTGCACGTCACCGATATCGCGTGGCGCCGCGTCAACCATCCGACCGAGGTGCTCAGCATCGGTCAGACGGTCAAGGTCAAGATCATCAAGATCAACCACGAGACGCACCGCATCTCGCTCGGCATGAAGCAGCTGCTGGACGATCCGTGGCAGGGCATCGAGGCCAAGTACCCGCTGCAGGCCCGCTTCCACGGCCGCGTCACCAACATCACCGACTACGGCGCCTTCGTCGAGCTCGAGCCGGGCATCGAAGGCCTGATCCACGTCTCCGAGATGTCGTGGACCAAGAAGAACATGCACCCCGGCAAGATCGTTTCGACCTCGCAGGAAGTCGAAGTGCAGGTGCTCGAGGTCGATAGCGTCAAGCGGCGCATCTCGCTCGGTCTCAAGCAGACCATGCGCAATCCGTGGGAGGTCTTCGTCGAGAAGCATCCGACGGGTTCGGTGGTCGAGGGCGAGGTCAAGAACAAGACCGAGTTCGGCCTGTTCCTGGGTCTCGAAGGCGATGTCGACGGCATGGTCCACCTGTCGGACCTCGACTGGAAGCTGCCGGGCGAGCAGGTCATCGACAACTACAAGAAGGGCGACATGGTCAAGGCCGTGGTGCTCGACGTCGACGTGGAGAAGGAGCGCATCTCGCTCGGCATCAAGCAGCTCGAAGGCGACCCCTTCGCCGAGCCGGGTGATGTCAAGAAGGGTGCGGTCGTCACCTGCGAAGTGCTGGACGTCAAGGACGGCGGCATCGACGTCAAGATCACCGGCACCGACTTCACCACCTTCATCAAGCGCTCCGAGCTGGCGCGCGATCGCAACGATCAGCGCACCGAGCGGTTCGCCGTCGGTGAGAAGGTCGATGCCCGCGTGATCCAGTTCGACAAGAAGGCCCGCAAGGTCCAGGTGTCGATCAAGGCGCTCGAAGTGGCGGAAGAGAAGGAAGCCATCGCGCAGTACGGTTCGTCCGATTCGGGCGCGACGCTGGGCGACATCCTGGGCACCGCGCTCAAGAACCGCGACTCGAAGTAAGCCTTCGGTTCGCGTCACGAGATCAAAGCCCCGGTTCACGCCGGGGCTTTTTTTGTGCCCTCAGGGCATTTCGACCCGCCCCTCGCCATCGCGGATGCCGATACGATCGAACCTGCAAGTTAGTTGCTCCGTCATGCCCGGGCTTGTCCCGGGCATCCACGTGGCTCCCACGCGCCGAACGACGTGGATGGCCGGGACAAGCCCGGCCATGACGACGTGGAGAGAGATGAGAGCAAGACTCCGATCATCGAATACGCTAGCCCTGCGGCCTGCTCGGAGCCCGTCGACCCTTGGGCGGCTTCGTGGCGAAGCCTTCCTTTCTTCAAAATGCGCCGCGATTGATGTAATCGGATAACGAGATATTCAGGCTGCGGCTGCAAAACGCGCCGAGACTTCCAGGAGCTTCCTATGTCGCTTGATTCCGATGTGATCGTCGATCGCCGCAGGCTGCGCCGCAAGCTGACGTTCTGGCGGGTCGTGGCGGTGCTGATCGCGATTGCGGCGCTCTCGGCCATCGGCCTTGCGATGTCGCCGCGCGGCCGCACGGCGCTGTCGACCTCCGGCTCGATCGCCCGCGTCAACATCGAGGGGCTGATCCGCAGCGATCAGGAGCGCGTCGAGGCGCTGGAGCGGCTCGAGAACTCCTCGGCCGAGGCCGTGGTCGTTCATATCAACTCCCCCGGCGGAACCACCGCCGGCTCCGAGCAGCTCTACGATTCGCTCGTTCGCCTGAAGGCGAAGAAGCCGCTCGTCGTCGTGGTCGAAGGTCTCGCGGCCTCCGGCGGCTACATCGGCGCCATTGCGTCCGATCACATCGTCGCCCAGCAGAGCTCGCTGGTCGGCTCGATCGGCGTCCTGTTCCAGTATCCCAATGTCAGCGAGCTGCTGAAGACCGTCGGCGTGAAGATCGAGGAGGTGAAGTCCTCGCCGCTGAAGGCCGCGCCCAACGGCTATGAGCCGACCAGCCCGGAAGCGCGCGCTGCGCTCGATGACCTCGTGAAGGATTCCTACGCCTGGTTCCGCGGCCTCGTGAAGAGCCGCCGCGGCATGGACGATGCACAGCTGGAGAAGGTGGCGGACGGCCGCGTCTTCACCGGACGTCAGGCGGTCGAGCTCAAGCTGATCGACGAGCTCGGCGACGAGAAGACGGCGGTGGCGTGGCTCGTCGCCAACAAGAACGTCAAGAAGGACCTCCCCGTACGCGACTACAAGCTGGTGCCGCGGTTCGGCGACCTCACCTTCCTGCGCACGGCCGCCTCGATGGCGCTCGACGCGGTCGGCCTGTCCGGCATCGCGCGCCAGATCGAGCGCGCCGGCGTCGTCCAGGCGGTCGATCGGGTCGGCCTCGACGGCATGCTGGCGCTCTGGACCCCCGCGACGGGGAATTGAAGCTCGTCAAGACAATCGTCGCGACGATGTTCTCGCTAAGGGTGTGCGGTCAGATGGCCCGGGATCGGGCCACGAAAGCCGATTCACGGGGCCGATGAATGATTTAGCGTCTTGACAGTCCTGCATATTTTCACGGAAATGGGACTGTCTCCCCGGGTACATTTTCTCGATGATCAAATCCGAGCTGGTTCAGCGTATCGCCGAGCACAACCCGCATCTCTACCAGCGGGATGTCGAGAACATCGTCAATGCGATCCTCGATGAGATCGTGGCCGCGCTCGCGCGCGGTGATCGCGTCGAGCTGCGCGGCTTTGGAGCGTTCTCGGTCAAGCATCGGCCGGCGCGCGCCGGGCGCAATCCGCGGACCGGCGCCCATGTCCCGGTGGACCAGAAGAGCGTTCCGTTCTTCAAGACGGGCAAGGAAATGCGCGAGCGGCTGAACCGGGACAATCCGGCAGGCGCTGGCGAGGACGCCGACGATACGGACGAGTGACGCGCGTCTCGCGCCGGACGTGTTAGTCGTTGGCGGCTGATCGAGGCGAAACCAGCCTGACTGATACGAGCGAGCGCATGCGAAAATTCTTCACCGTGGTGATCGTCCTTCCGTTGTTGGTGCTGTTCGTCGTTTTCGCGGTCGCCAACCGGCATTTCGTTACCGTATCATTCGATCCGTTCAACGCGACCGATCCGGCGCTCTCGGCGGCGGTGCCGCTGTTTGCCCTGATCATCGCCGTGGCGATCCTGGGCGTGATCGCCGGCGGCTGCGCGACCTGGATCGGCCAGCGCCGTTGGCGCCGCGCCGCCCGCCGCCATCAGGCTGATGCCGAAGCCGCCCGCGCGCAAGTCGCCCAGCTGACTGCCGCGGCGCGTGCGAACCAGGGCCCGGGACAATCCCTGGTTCCGGCCGCCCCGGCCCGGCTTTTCGCCCCTTATGGGCGAGACAAGCAGGGCGCCGCGTTGTAGAAGGCGCGCAAAGCCTGAACGGCCTTCGGAAGTCGTCGGCTCCAGGTGATCCCTTTCGTCCGGACGTGCGTTCTTTCCCGATGTCCCTGCTCGTCAAAATCTGCGGCCTGACCACGCCCGACACCCTCGGTGCCGCGCTTGGCGCGGGTGCCGACATGGTGGGATTCGTGTTCTTTCCGCCGTCGCCCCGTCATGTCGGCCTCACAGCCGCGCGCGAGCTCGGCCAGCAGGCAAAGGGGCGTGCGCTCAAGGTGGCGCTGACGGTCGATGCCGATGATGCGACGTTCGAGAACATCGTCGAGACCCTGCGCCCGGACCTCCTCCAATTGCATGGCCGCGAGAGCGTCGCGCGCATTCGCGATCTCAAGCAGCGCTTCGGCCTGCCGGTCATGAAGGCCATTCCGGTGGAGACTTCAGCCGATCTCGCGCCGCTGGCCGGCTATGCCGAGGTGTGCGACCGCATCCTGTTCGACGCGCGCGCCCCGAAGGATGCGACGCGCCCCGGTGGCCTCGGCGCCACCTTCGACTGGCATGTGCTGCAGGGACTGAAGCTGGGCCGCCCGTTCATGGTGTCCGGCGGATTGAGCGCCGACAATGTCGCCGAGGCCGTGCGGACGACGCGCGCCGGCGGCGTCGACGTGTCCTCTGGTGTCGAGCGGACGCCGGGTGTGAAGGATTGCGACATGATCCGGGATTTCATTCGCGCGGCGCGGGCCGCTGAAGAGTTGAGCGTGCAATGACCACAGCCATTCCCAATTCCTACCGCAGCGGTCCTGATGACCGTGGCCATTTCGGCATCTTTGGCGGCCGCTTCGTCGCGGAAACGCTGATGCCGCTGATCCTCGATCTGGAAAAGGCCTATGCCGAGGCCAAGTCCGATCCGGCTTATCACGCCGAGATGAATGGCCATCTGAAGCACTATGTCGGCCGGCCTTCGCCGCTGTACTACGCGGAGCGGCTGACCGAGCATCTCGGCGGCGCCAAGATCTACTTCAAGCGCGAGGAGCTGAATCACACCGGCTCGCACAAGGTCAACAACGTGCTCGGCCAGATCATGGTCGCGCGCCGCATGGGCAAGAAGCGCATCATCGCCGAGACCGGCGCCGGCCAGCACGGTGTCGCGACCGCGACGCTGTGCGCGCGCTTCGGGCTCGACTGCGTGGTCTACATGGGCGCGGTCGACGTCGAGCGGCAGCAGCCGAACGTGATCCGCATGGAGATGCTGGGCGCCAAGGTCGTGCCGGTGCAGTCCGGCGCCAAGACGCTCAAGGATGCGATGAACGAGGCACTGCGTGACTGGGTCACCAACGTCCACAACACGTTCTATTGCATCGGCACCGTCGCCGGCCCGCACCCCTATCCGATGATGGTGCGCGACTTCCAGTCGGTGATCGGCAGCGAGACGCGCACGCAGATGCAGGAGGCCGAGGGCCGCCTGCCGGACTCGCTGATCGCCTGCATCGGCGGCGGCTCCAATGCGATGGGCCTGTTCCATCCGTTCCTCGATGACCCCTCGGTCGAGATCTACGGTGTCGAAGCCGCCGGCCATGGCCTGACGCATCTGCACGCCGCTTCGATCGCCGGCGGCCGTCCCGGCGTGTTGCACGGCAACCGCACCTACCTCCTCATGAACGAGGACGGCCAGATCGACGAGGCGCATTCGATCTCCGCCGGTCTCGATTATCCCGGCATCGGGCCGGAGCACTCCTGGCTGCACGACGTCGGCCGCGTGAACTACCTGTCCGCGACCGACGAGGAAGCGCTCGCGGCGTTCCAGCTGCTGTCGCGTCTCGAAGGAATCATTCCGGCGCTGGAGCCGGCGCATGCCATCGCCAAGGTGATGGAGCTCGCGCCGAAGAAGCCCAGGGATCACCTCATGGTGGTCAACATGTCCGGCCGTGGCGACAAGGACGTTCCGCAGGTCGGCGATATCCTGCGAGGAAGGGCGAAAGCACAGTGACGACGCGGATGGATGCGCGCTTCGCGCAGTTGAAGAAGGAAGGCCGCTCGGCGTTCGTCACCTTCGTGATGGGGGGCGACCCTGATCCGGAGACGTCGCTCGCGATCGTGAAGGCGCTGCCGCAGGCGGGCGCTGATATCATCGAGATCGGCATGCCCTTCACCGATCCCATGGCGGACGGACCGTCGATCCAGGCGGCAGGCCTGCGCGCGCTGAAAGCGGGCATGACGTTGAAGAAGACGCTTGGTCTCGTGCGCAGCTTCCGCGACAGCGACGCTGACACGCCGATCGTGCTGATGGGCTACTACAACCCGATCTACATCTACGGCGTCGACAAGTTCCTCGATGATGCGAAGGGCGCCGGTGTCGACGGCCTGATCATTGTCGACCTGCCGCCGGAGGAAGACGACGAATTGTGCATCCCGGCCCTCAAGGCGGGCTTGAACTTCATCCGCCTGGCGACGCCGACGACCGACGACAAGCGCCTGCCGGCCGTGCTCGCGAATACCTCCGGTTTCGTCTACTACGTCTCGATCACCGGCATCACCGGCGCGGCTGCGGCGGACTCCTCCGCCGTGGGCGCTGCCGTGGCGCGGATCAAGCGCCACACCGCGCTTCCGGTCTGCGTCGGTTTCGGCATCCGGACACCGGAGACCGCCCGCGCGATTGCGGCCAATGCCGACGGCGCGGTGGTGGGCACCGCCCTGGTCGACGCGCTGAAGGCGAGCCTGGACGCCGAGGGCCGCGCCACGCCCAAGACGGTCAGTGCAGTCGCCGACCTCGCCGCAGCCCTGGCCCAGGGCGTGCGGGGCGCCCAGCAGGCCGCGGAATAGCCATCAACCACCCGTGTATGGAGCGCCGCGGTATGGCTTGCCGTGACGCCGCCATCCCGCCATATATCCGGGCGACCGCAAAACGGAGCTTTTCATGAACTGGCTTACCAACGTGGTCCGGCCGAAGATCCGCAACATCCTGCGCCGCGAGACGCCGGAGAACCTCTGGATCAAGTGCCCGGATTCCGGACAGCTCGTGTTCTACAAGGACGTCGAGGCCAACCAGTTCGTCATCCCCGGCTCCAACTACCACATGCGCATGGGCGCGACGGCGCGGTTGAAGTCGATGTTCGACAACGAGACCTGGTTCGACGTCGCGTTGCCTGACGTGACGCCCGATCCGCTGAAGTTCCGTGACGAGCGCCGCTATGCCGACCGCATCAAGGATGCGCGCGCGCGCACCGGCATGAACGATGCCGTCAAGGTCGGTTTCGGCAAGCTCGAAGGCATGGGCGTCGTCATCGCCGTGCAGGATTTCGACTTCATGGGCGGTTCGCTCGGCATGGCCGCCGGAGAGGCGATCGTGCGCGGGCTGGAGCTCGCGGTCGAGAAGAAGTCGCCCTTCATCGTGTTCGCGGCCTCCGGCGGCGCGCGCATGCAGGAGGGCATCCTGTCGCTAATGCAGATGCCGCGCACGACGGTCGCAGTTCAAATGCTGCGCGAGGCCAAGCTGCCCTACATCGTCGTGCAGACCAATCCGACCACCGGTGGCGTCACGGCGTCCTACGCGATGCTGGGCGACGTCCACATCGCCGAGCCCGGCGCGCTGATCGGTTTCGCCGGTGCCCGCGTCATCGAGCAGACCATCCGCGAGAAGCTGCCTGAGGGTTTCCAGCGTGCCGAGTACCTGCTCGACCACGGCATGGTCGACATGGTCGTGCATCGCCACGACCTGCGCCCGACCTTGGCACGGCTGTGTCGCCTGTTGACCAAGGCGCCGGCCGTCGAGCACGCCAAGCCCGCGCCGCAGCTGCCGCCGCCGGCCAAGCCCACTGAGGTGGCGGAAGCGCCGGCGGTCGCAACGAGCGCGTGAACGATCTCGCCCAGCCCAAGCCTTCGCTCGACGAACTGATCACGCGCCTCTCGGCGCTGCATCCGAGCAAGATCTCGCTCGGGCTGGAGCGCATGCACCGGCTGCTCGCGCAGCTCGATCATCCCGAGCGCAAGCTGCCGCCGGTGATCCATGTCGCCGGCACCAACGGCAAGGGCTCCACGGTCGCTTATCTGCGCGCGATGCTGGAAGCGGCAGGCCTGCGCGTTCATGTCTTCACGTCGCCCTGGCTGGTCCGCATCAACGAGAGCTACCGGCTCGGTCAGGTCGGCGGCGGCGTGCTGGTCGACGATGACGAACTGATCGCGGCGCTGCTCGAATGCGAACGGGTCAATGCCGGCGCGCCGATCACCTTCTTCGAGGTCAAGACCGTTGCGGCGTTCGTGCTGTTCGCCAGGCACCCGGCCGATGTCGTGCTGCTCGAAGTCGGGCTCGGCGGCCGGCTCGATTCCACCAACGTGGTGGAGCAGGTCGCGGCCTCCGTGCTGACGCCGATCAGCATGGATCACATGGAATTCCTGGGCGATACCCGCGCGCTGATCGCGGCCGAGAAGGCCGCCATCATCAAGCGCGGCTGCCCGGTGATCTCGGCGGCGCAGGAGCCGGATGCGATGGCTGTGATCGAGCACGAGGCCAAGCGCCAGCGCGCGCCGCTGTTTGCCGCGGGCGAGAGCTGGCACGTCAGCGTCGAGCGCAATCGTCTCGTCTATCAGGACGATCGCGGTCTGCTTGATCTGCCGGCGCCAAAACTGTTCGGCCGGCATCAGTTCGATAATGCGGGTCTTGCGATCGCGACCTTGCGCGCGGTCGATCGGTTCAAGCTCACGACCAAGGCGTTCGAAGACGGCATCGTCAACGCCGAATGGCCAGCGCGCATGCAGCGGCTGTCGATCGGCGCGCTCACCGCGATCGCGCCGCAGGGCGCGGAGATCTGGCTCGACGGCGGCCACAATGCCGAAGGCGGCCGCGTCGTTGCCGCGGCGATCGGCGATCTCGAAGAGCGCGTCTCGCGGCAGCTCGTCGTCATCGTCGGCATGATGGGCAACAAGGATGCCGCAGCCTTCCTCGGCAATTTCGCGGGACTGACGCGCCACATCATCGTCGTTCCCATTCCGAACGAGAGCAACGCGATGGCGCCGGCCGATCTCGCGGCGGCCGCGCGCACGCTCGGCATGCGCGTCGAGATCGCCGACGGCGTGGCGTCCGCGCTCGCCGGCATCGCGCGGCTTGCCTATGAGGTGCCGCCGCGTATTCTCATCACGGGGTCGCTTTATCTCGCAGGCCACGTGCTCGACCTCAACGGCACGCCGCCGACCTGAGGACATAGCCCATGCGCTTCGCCGCGATCGCCGACGTCCACGGCAACCATCTCGCGCTGGAGGCCGTGCTCGCGGACATCCGGGCCCAAGGCGTGACCGAGATCGTCAATCTCGGCGACATGGCGAGCGGCCCGCTCGACGCGCGCAAGACGATGGATTTGTTGATGCCGCTCGATGCAATGCATGTGCGCGGCAATCATGATCGCTGGCTGATCGACCGCCCTTTCGAGAGGATGGGCGCCTGGGAGCGGCCGGCGTACCCGCAGCTCGAAGCAGGCCATCTCGATTGGCTGCGCACGATCCCGGCGACCGCCGTGTATCGCGACGAGGTCTTCCTGTGTCACGCGACGCCTGACGACGACAACACTTACTGGCTCGAAAGCGTCGCGCCGGATGGTGCGATCACTTGCGCGCCGCTCGATGAGATCGAGCGACTGGCCGCCGGCATCTCGCAGTCGTTGATCCTATGCGGGCATACGCACACCGCACGCGCGGTGCGGCTCCGCGACGGACGGCTGATCGTCAATCCCGGCAGCGTCGGAAGCCCCGGCTTCTCCTACAACGTCCCGCATCCGCATGTCGTGCAGGCCGGCACGCCCGACGCGCGCTATGCGATCCTCGAGCTGACGCCGACCGGTTGGAGCGTAAGCTTTCGCCACGTCCCCTATGATCACGGCGCAATGGCCGAACTGGCTCGGACCAATGGCGACGAAGAGTTTGCGTCGGCGCTCGCCACCGGCTGGATCCGCTGATCAGGCGAGCAGTTTCATGGGATCGGCGACCTTCTGCTTGAGTTGATCGAAGGTGCATTGCTTCGGCGACTTGTCCGGACGCCAGCGCAGGATCGAGGTGCCGTGGCGAAAACGCTCGCCGGAGAAATGGTCGTAGCAGACCTCGATCACCAGCTTCGGCTTCAGCGGGCACCATTCGGCCGACCGCTCCGTCGACCACCGGCTCGGCCCGCCTGGCGCATTGCCGGTGAAGCCGGGCGGCGCGATCAGCGGCTCGAGCTTGTCTGTCAGTCCGGGCTTTTCGTCTTTCTTGAGCGCCGAGGTGAAGCCGATGTGATGCAGCAGGCCGTCATCGTCGTAGAGGCCAAGCAGCAGCGAGCCGACCAGCTTGCGGCCGTTCGCTCCCTTGTTGGTCGCGTAGCGGAAGCCGCCGATGACACAATCCGCCGAGCGATAGCGCTTGATCTTCTGCATGCCGTCGCGATTGCCCGCCTGATAGGGCAGGTCGATCCGCTTGGCGATCACGCCGTCCGAGCCGCCGCCGGACTGCGCCAGCCAATCTTGCGCCGTCGCGAACCGCGTCGTCGCGGGAGACAGCCGGAAGGTCGGATGATCGGCGAAATTCGCCTTCGCGAACGCTTCCAGCGCCGGGCGCCGCTCGTGCAGCGTCTTGGTCATGAGCGTCTTATCCCTCGCCGTCGCCAGCAGGTCGAAGGCGAGGAAGAGCGCGGGCGTCTCCGCTGACAGCTTCTTCACACGACTGGCGGCCGGATGGATCCGCTGCAGCAGTGCGTCGAACGAAAACGATTTGTCCTGCGGCACCACCAGCTCGCCGTCGAGCGTGAAGCTGATAGCCTTCAGCTCGCGCGCTGCGGCGACCACTTCGGGGAAGTAGCGCGCAAGGTCCTCGCCAGCCTTGGACTGCATGGTCACGGTGGCGCCGTCGCGCGACAGCAGGCAGCGGAAGCCGTCCCATTTCGGTTCGTATTGCCATTCCTCGCCGCGCGGGATCGCGTCCACCGACCGCGCCTCCATGGCCAGCAGGCCTGATTTGCGGGAGGGCGAGCGATGGGCGCGGGCGGGCATGGCGACATCCGAAAACGCGAAAACACATCCCTCAACGCGAACGGCCGGCGAATCCGCCGGCCGTTCAGAAAAAATGCTGGTCCAGTGGTGGGGCGCACTGCCGCCTGACGGCGGCTGCTTTGCCCACCCTACGGGATCACATCGACGACGAGATCCACTGCTGCAGCTTCGCCTTGGGCGCTGCGCCGACCTGGCGGGAGGCCATCTCGCCGCCCTTGAACACCATCAGCGTCGGGATCGACATCACGCCGTACTTGGAGGCCGTCTTCGGGCTCTCGTCGACGTTCAGCTTCACGATCTTGACCTTGTCGCCCATCGCGCTCGCGATCTCGTCGAGGGCCGGCGCGATCATGCGGCACGGGCCGCACCACTCGGCCCAGAAGTCGACCACGACCGGACCGTCGGCGTTGAGCACTTCGCTTTCGAAATCGGCGTCGGAAACCTTGGCCACGGCGGACATGGGAATAACCTCGTTGGGTTGGAGGGAGCGGCGCTGATATCGCGCCGCCTCAGCGTGGGTGTCAAAGTATGAATGGCATCATGCGCGGTCAAGCGCGCTCACTCAGTCGTGCTGGGATGGCAGCATGGCGTCCAGCGCGGAGGCCGGAAGCTCCATGAATTCAGGGGCTTCGGTCCAGATCAGGGCGGCCCGGACGGTCCGTCCGGGGTACAATTGACCGAGCACGGCCCGGTACAGCGCGAGTTGGCGGACATAGGCCTCGGGCACCTCGGCCAGCACGGAGGGCGGCTGCTGGTTGGTCTTGAAGTCGACGATCAGCACCTCGGCCTCGGTGACCACCAGCCGGTCGATCTGGCCGGACACCAGCGCCGCCGGCTGCCCCGCGCCCGCCAGCCGGCCGACGATCGACACCTCGGCGCGGCTGCCCGGCGCGAACACCGCTGCAAAGCGAGGATCGCCGATCACGCCGAGCACGCTGTCAGCGAGCCGGTTTCGTTCCTCCTCCGGCCAATCGGGGGCATTGCGCTTGAGATAGCGCAGCCCGGCTTCCCGCCGCCGCTCCGGCGCGACGTCGGGCAGCGACTGCAGCAGGCGATGCACCAGCGTGCCGCGCTGCATCGCAAGACTGCGGGCCGCCAGGGATTCGCCGGTGCGCACCGGCCGCTCGTCGGCGGAGGGATCGGACGGCCGGAGCACGGCGACGTCACCCGGCGCCTCAATCGCCGCCGTGCGCAGCCACGCCGGCAGTTCGACGGCGGTCTCCACCATCTGCCGCGCCTCGTCCTTGGCGGTCTCGGCGATGTCCTCGGGTCGCGCGTAGCGCTTTACCGGACCGTCCTCGGTCTCGATCACCTCGACCTCAAGCCCCGCGGCATCGAGACCGCGCGCCATCAGGTCGTACCAGCTGCCGCCGCGGACATTGTTCATGTTGCCCGGCATGCAGCCGCCGATGACCAGCCGATCCGCGGCGCGCGTCATGGCGACATAGAGCAGGCGGCGATACTCGTCTTCGGTCTCCTTCAGCATCGCCGTCCGCGCCGCTGCCACCGGCTGCGGGTCGTCCGCTTTGCGCCCGGCCCAGACCACGATCTCCTGCTCGCCGGAGGGCACGTGGATCAGCCGCAGCCGCTGCGAGTCCGCCGGAGATGAGGTCGTATCGACCAGGAACACCACGGACGCTTCCAGGCCCTTGGCGCCGTGCACGGTCATCACCCGGATCTCGTCGCGCGAGATCTCCATGTCGCGCTTCACCTCGGTGTCGGCCGCGCGCAGCCAGGCGACGAAGCCCTGCAGCGAGGCCGGCGCCTTGCGCTCATAGGACAGCGCCAGCTCGAGGAATTCATCGAGCGCGTCATTGGCCTCGTGGCCGAGACGGGCCAGGATGCGGCGCCGGCCGCCATCGCCACCGAGCAGCCAGGCGTAGAAGGCGAACGGCGTCTCCTCGGCGGCGCGACGCTCGCATTGCTGCAGGCGGCGCAGCACCGCCTGCAATCGCGCATCATCCACGGCATGCGCGCTGAGCGCCTCGCGCAAAGAACCGCGGCGCTGCCAGGCGAGCTTGAACAGGTCCTCATCATCGAGCCCGAACAGCGGGCTCTTCAAGGCGGTCGCCAGTGCGAGGTCGTCCTGCGGCAGCAGCAGCGCGTCGGCGAGGTTCATCAGGTCGATGATCGCGATGTGTTCGGTCAGCTTGAGCCGGTCGGCGCCAGCGACGGGAATGCCCGCATGCTTCAGCGCCTGGATCACGGCATCGAACGCGGTGCCGCGCCGGCGCACCAGGATCAGCATGTCGCCATAGCTCAGCCGCCGCCGCGCGCCGTCATGGCCGGTCATGGTGCCCGTGCGGATCAGCCGCTTGATCTCGGCCTGGATGCGCCGGGACAGCTTCACCTCGGGGCTCGTGACGGAGACACCGTCGAACGGCGCGCGCCAGCCCTCGATCTCCTTGCGGTCGTCGCGCTCGCACAAGGACCACAGCTCGACCAGGCTCGGCCCGGCGTCGGTCAGCGCGTTGTGGATCGGGTATCCGATATCGGGCGAATGGATGCTGCTGTAGACCTCGCGCTCGCGGAACACATGGTCGACCGCGTGCAGCACCGTCGGCCCGGAGCGGAACGAATAGGTGAACGACACCGGATCGAACAGCAGCCCGGCATCGGTGAAGCGCTTCTGCAGATCCCGCCGTCGCGCATCGAACTCGTGCGGGTCGGCGCCCTGGAACGAGAAGATGGATTGCTTCTCGTCGCCGACCGCGAAGATCGTGCGCATCAGCCCGTCGCGCGCGCCGGCGCCTGAGGTGAACTCCTCGATGATGTGGGCGACGATGTCCCACTGCCGCGGGCTCGTATCCTGCGCCTCGTCGATCAGCACGTGATCGACGCCGCGGTCGAGCTTGTAGTGCACCCAGCCCGCGGAGACGCGGTTCAGCATGACAAGCGTCTTGTCGATCAGGTCGTCATAATCGAGCAGCCCGCGCTCTTCCTTCTCCCGTCGATAGTTCGCCGCGGCCGCCGTCGCGATCTGCAGCAGCGCCTCGGTGCGGTCTCGCACCACGGCGGCGCGGCGCTTCTCGATCACGCGGTCGAGCCGGCGCGCCTCCGCGTCGAACAGGCCGGCGAGGCCGGGATTGTTCTCGGCGAACTTCTTGGTCAGAACTGATTTGCGCGGCTCCTTGTCGTCAGTCAGGAAAACGCGAAGATATTCGTCGACCTGATCACTGCCCGAGAACGCCAGCGCGGCGCGCAACTGGTCGGCCTGCTTCTGGTCCGTCTTGGCGCCGCCGTCGAGCCGCGCGGCGATGTCGGTCCAATCTGCGCGCGGAAGATTGGGTCCATCGACAATGTCGCGCTCGATCGCCTCCAGCGTCTCATCAGCCCCGATGCCGAGCACCTCGCCAAGGTGCTGCACGGCGACCTCGACGTGGCCGGCGCCATCGGTCCAGGCCATGAAATGATCACGGCTCAGACAGGCCTCGCGCACGACCTCCTTGAAAGTGGAGTCGGCGGCATTGGCCATCGCCACCTGCAGCGCGCGGCCGACCGCGCTGTCGGGCGCGCGCGCCGCATCGAGCAGCACCTTGAGATTGGCGCGCTCCATCATCTCGGTCTGGTCGCGCTCGTCGAGCACCGAGAACCGTGCCGGCACATTGGCCTCGAACGGAAACTGCTGCAGCAGCCGCGTGCACAGCGCGTGGATGGTCTGTACCTTCAGCCCGCCCGGCGTTTCCAGCGCGCTGGCGAACAGTTTTCGCGCCGATGCCCGGAGCTTCTTGTCGGATGTCAGAATGCCGGTCGATTTGATGGCGCTGTCGAGTGCGTCGTCATCGAGCGTCACCCAGTGACCGAGCGTCGAGAACACGCGCTCGGCCATGTTGGCGGCGGCGGCCTTGGTGAAGGTGATGCAGAGGATCTTCTCCGGCGGCACGCCGTCGAGCAGCAGCCGGATCACGCGCTGCACCAGCACATGCGTCTTGCCCGAGCCGGCATTGGCCGACACGAACGCCGAGGCCGCCGGGTTCGAGGCGCGCGTCTGTGCGTCGCGCACGGCCTGCGGAATGGGGCGGGGCGCCTTCACCATTCCTCGACTCCCAGGCCGCCGGCCGCCGACCATTCCTTGATGCGGGCGAGGTCGTCATAGCTGCCGTAGCGGTTCGACCACATCGACAGGTTCAGCGAGGTGTAGCCTTGGTTGACGTCCTCGAAGCTGCGGATCAGCTCTTCAAGCTTGCTGCGCGCCTCCTGCGCGGCTTGGTCCGGGTGCTGCGGCGGGTCGCTCTTGTTGATCTTCAGTTCGAGAATGCGCTCCTCGCCCGGCGGGTTGTTGCCGGACAACCGGACATAGACCAGCTGACTGATCAGGCTGTCGGCGGGAATGCCGTCGAAGCCGCCTTCGCGCAGGATGGCGGCCTCTAACGTGAGCTGCGGCGACAGGCCCATGCGCACCTGCTTGGCCGTCGGCGGCTGGCCGGTCTTGTAGTCGAGAAGGGCGTAGGTGCCCTCGGCGCGCTCTTCGATACGGTCGGCCCGCGCCGACAGGATGAAGGTGCGATCCGGGCCCACGGGAATGCCGATCTCGCCGCGTGTCTCAGCCTTGATGGCGCCGATCTGGTCGCGCCGCGCGCTCTCCCAGGACGCGAACCAGCCGGCGATGCGCTGAAAGCGCGGCCACCACAGCGCGCGCGCCTCGGGGCGCTCCATCAAAGGCGCGAAGTGCTTCTCGCCGATGACAACAAGCGCGTGCGCCGGATGCAGCGGCAACTCCTTTGCAAAGGTCTGCGTGAACTCGCCGATCGCTTCATGAATGGCCGAGCCGCGATCGGCGGCCGACAGCGGCATGTCGACGGGATCGAGTGGATCGAGTCGCAGGATGTAGCGCGCGAAGATGGTGTAGGGATCGCGCAGCCAGTCTTCGATGGCGGTCACCGACATCCGCAGCGGACGAGCCTCGAGTGGCGGCTTCGGTGCCGGCTGCTCGACCGGCTTCACCTCGCGTGGCTGATCCAGCACCTCGGCGTAGCGCACATAGGTCTCGCCGCGTGCTTCCGCCGCCTTCCAGCGCTCCGCGCCGGCGACCGCTTCCAGCCGGTGCAGGAAGCGCGAGGCGACAGCCGGCGCGCCGCCGGATTTCGCCGCATGCGTCAGGATCACTTCGGGCGCGCCGAGCAGTTGGGCGAAGTCGTGCGCCGAAAGACCGATGCGGCGCTCGGGCAGGTCGAGGCCGAGCTGATGCCGCATCGGGCGGCTCAGCCAGGGATCGATGCGCGGCGCCGGCGGCCAGATGCCCTCGACGAGCCCGCCGATGATCATGCGGTCGGCCTGCATCAGCCGGGCTTCGAGCGGACCGTAGATCTGCAGCTGCGCGCCGTGCCGCTCCGGGCGGCGCACCGCGCGATCGGAGAAGGCGGTGTGGAACAGGTCCGGATAGTCCGACAGCGGCGCCATCAGGCCGCAGCGCTCGCCGGAAGCGAGCAGATCGTCGAAGCAGCGCGCCAGGGCCGCGCCGTCGCGATCCGTGAAGGCGGTGGTGAGCCCGACATCGTCGGTCGACAGCGCGATCAGAACTTCGCGATGGCGCGCGGCGAGCTCGGCGAAGTCCTGCGGGCGCGGGGAGGCGAGGTTTTCCAGCGGGGCGAGCGCCGTCTGCAATTCCGCGATCAGTGCGCCGGCCTGGTCGAGCTGCTCGGGCTTGAGCCGCGCCCGCGGCTCGGCACGGTGCAGCGACGACGCCTCGCCCTGATGCAGCCTGGTGTGCTCGTCTCGGAAGCGCGCGAAGTCGCGCGCAAGTCCGCCGGTGCCGGCTTGCGGGCGGGTGCCACGAAGCAGAGCAAGTTCCAGCGTTTCGATCGCCTGCTTCCAGCCATGGGCAGCGCGGCCGAGACGGCACAACGGATGCTTGAGCAGCGCCAGCAAGGTCGGCGGCTCCAGGCCGCGCGCGGCCGCTTCGGCGGCAAGGCGTGCGAAAATGCCGGCGGGTGTTTCCAGCAGCGCGTCACCACCGGAGTCGTCGAAGGTCAGGTGCCAACGCGTCAGCGCGGCCATCACGCGGCGCGCCAGCGCGCGGTCGGGCGTCACCAGCGCGGCGGACTTGCCGAGATGGCGCGCCTCGCGCATCGCGATCGCAATCGCCAGCGCCTCCATCTCCGGGTTGGGCGCGGCGACCACCGCGAGATTGTCCATCGCTTCCGCGATGTTGGCGGCGATGTCGAACTGGCGCAGCCGCTCGTGCCACACGGCGGTCGCCTCGGAGGGCCGCATCGCTTCGGAGATCAGCACCTCGCGGCCGCCTCGGCCGGGCGGCGCAAGGCGGATCACGTCGCGCCGCTCCAGGCCGAAGCGCTTGAGCAGCAGGTGCATCGCATATTGCGGATGGTTGACCGCGGGCGGGGTGATCACGCGGCCGGCGCGATCCTTGGCGCCGCCGATCGAGCTCCAGGCGGCTTCGTCGAGATCGGTATCGAGCCCGGGCAGCACCACGGCGCCGTGCGGCAGCTTGGCGACCGCGAGCAGGAACTTTGCGGTCGCCGGCATCGAGCCGGTGGAGCCTGCGGCAATCACCGGGCCGTCCGGATGCGCCGACAGCCGCGCGGCTTCGGCTGCAATCAGCAGGTCGCGCCGCGCCGCCGGCTCGATGCGCTCGATCTCCTGCAGATAGGCCGGCCACGCCGTTCGCGCGATGCGCAGGAACTCCAGCGAGTACTGCCAGTATTTGTCGAGCTGATCCGGCACCAGCGCGTCCAGCGCATCCCAGGACACGCCGCGCGTCACCATGTCGTCGATCAGCCGCGCGAGGTCGCCGGCCAGCGCCAAGGTCGAGGCGGGGCCGCCGATGACCAGCGGTGCCGATACCGGCGTCTTGGCCCAGGCCGCGACGAGCCGGGCCAAGGTCAGCCGGCGCTGCAGATCGTCGAGCCGCTCCGGAAGCTCCAGCGGCGCGGGTCCGAGGAACGCGTCGCGATCCTCGGCGAAGGCGAGCTCGTCCTCGTCGATGTCGCCGAGCGCGACGAGGCGCGGAAGCACCGCGGCATCGGTCTTCAGCTCGTCGAGGAACATCTCGCGCGCCACGCGGAGCGAACGGCGGGTCGGCAGATACAGCGTGGCCGTCGCGAGCCGCGCCGGATCACTGCGCGCCTCGAACCCGTCGACCAGCCGGCCGTCGACCAGCGCCGCGATCACGCTGCGCAGGAACGGCGCCGAGATGGGAACGGTGAAGACGCGCATGGCCGATTCGTGATTGCTCAGGGCGTCTATATAGGGAGCGGCGGCCCGAAGGTCATATCCGGGGTGTGGATGGGTGTTGATAGGTGTGCGGCCTGTTCCGGGACGCGGGGCGCGCAGTCGGTAACGGCCGTTGTCGGAGCCTCAAACTCTGCCGTCATCGCCCGGCTTGACCGGCGATCCAGTACTCCGAGACGGTCCGGATCGAGTCGAGAGGCCGCAGCGTACTGGATCGCCCGCTTTCGTGGGCGATGACAGCGGAATTCGTAGAACCAGTTTCCGCTTCACCGCCATCGCGAGTGCAAGCCGATCGCGGCTGAGATCGTGGAGCGCGCTGCTCTCTCCGCGTCATTGCGAGCGTAGCGAAGCAATCCAGGGCTCTGGGCGTGACTCTGGATTGCTTCGCTGCGCTCGCAATGACGGAGATCAACGGAAGCGTAACCGCATCGCGTCACGCCGTGCGTCGGGACATAAACTACGCCGCGCTCTCCAGCAGCGCCTCTTCGGCTTCGGTGACCGCAGCCGGCGTGCCGACATGCATCCACACGCCTTCGAGGCGCAGGCCGAACAGGCGGTCCTGCTCGTTGGCCTTGTCGAACATCTTCGTCAGCGAGAACTCGCCCGACGGCGCGCCGTCGAAGATCGCCGGCGAGATGATGGCGGCGCCCGCATAGACGAACGGGACCACCTGATGTTCGCGGCGCTTGCGGAGCGTGCCGTCGGCGAGCATGGCGTAGTCGCCGAGGCCGGAATAACCGATCGAGGTCGCGGTCGGGGCCATCAGCAGCATGATGTCCATGCGCTCGGGATCGAAGGCGTCGGCGAGGCGGGTCAGATTGTGGCGCACGCCCTCGATCCACATCGTGTCGGAGTTGACGTGGAAGAACGGCTCGTGGCCGAGCAGCGGCAGCGCCTTGACCACGCCGCCGCCGGTGCCCAGCACCTGATCGCGCTCGTCGGAGATGACCACGCGGGGCGCGTTGCGCGTCGCGGTGTGCTCGATGATCTGGTCGGCGAGGTAGTGAACGTTGACGACGGCCTCGGTGACGCCGGCCTCCGCCAGGCGGTCGAGCACGTGGTCGAGCAGCGGGCGTCCGGCGACGCGCACCAGCGGCTTGGGCATCGTGTCCGTCAGCGGGCGCATGCGCAATCCGAGACCGGCGGCGAGGACCATGGCTTTGTGCGGGTGGACAGGCATCTCAGGGCATCTCGATCAAAGGTGGTATGTGCGAATCATACCACGCAAAAACATCTATCGTCTCGGCCGGTTGCGATAGCCCGACCCGATGACGAATATGCGACGGCCGCCCGCCGCCGTCGTGATGCAAGATGCCGCAGTGGTGTGTGGCCGGCCCGTCAGACCTCGGCGGCCGCGCGCTTGTTGGCTTTCTTCTTGCCGCCCTGTTTCAGGAAGGTGACGCCGATCTGGTCGCCATTGACCCAGGCGAGCTCGCAGCGCCGGTAGGCGAGGCCCGTCGACGACAGCAGCAGGAAGAATTCCTTCAGGTGCAGGCCTTCGACCGAGCCCTCGACCGTCAGCTTGGCGCCGGTCTCGGAGACGTCCTCGATGGTGCAGTTGCGCCGCCAGGTGCCGTCGATGCCCATCATGAAAGCCGGGATGCCGCGCTCGAAGACGACGCGTTCGCCCTTCATCCGCTCTGCCATCGCAACCTCCATTCCCGAGCGGCCTCGGTGGTGCCGCTGGCCGCAAGGTAAGCGGGGATGGCTAAGAACCGGTAAAGCTACGGGGTAGTGTTGTCGACGCGGCGCAACGATGCCGCCGCAAAAAGAAAGGGGCCCCAGCTTGCGCTGGAGCCCCTCAACGGTCAGGGCATTGCCGGGTATTTGCCCGAACCGAAGTTGCGGACCTGGCCCGGTGGGGCCAAGTCCCGGGAGAACTCAGTAGTTGTAGGCGCGCTCGCCGTGGTCGGTGATGTCCAGACCCTCGCGCTCCTGCTCGACGGTCGGGCGCAGGCCGATGATCACGTCGACGACCTTGTAGAGGATCGCCGAACCGACACCCGACCACACCAGCGTGGCGACGACAGCCTTGATCTGCGCCAGCATCTGCGTGGCGAAGTCGTAGGTGCCGGCGTTGTTGCCGGTGATGTTGGTGTAGTCGGTGATGCCGACGCCACCGAGGGCCGGGTTGACCAGGATGCCGGTGCCGAGAGCGCCGATGATGCCGCCGATGCAGTGCACGCCGAACACGTCGAGCGCGTCGTCATAGCCGAGCGCGTTCTTCACGGTGGAGACGAAGAACAGGCAGATCGGGGAGACGATCAGGCCGAGGACGAGAGCGCCGATCGGGCCGGCCAGACCGGAGGCCGGGGTGACGGCGACGAGACCGGCGACCGCACCCGAGCAGATGCCGAGCAGCGAGGGCTTGCCCTTGACGGCCCATTCGCAGAGCAGCCAGGACAGCGCCGCACCGGCGGTGGCGACCATCGTGTTGACGAAGGCCAGCGCGGTGACGCCGTTCGATTCCAGGTTGGAGCCGGCGTTGAAGCCGAACCAGCCGACCCACAGCAGCGCAGCGCCGATCATGGTCATGGTCAGCGAGTGCGGAGCCATCAGCTCCTTGCCGTAGCCGGTGCGCTTGCCGATCAGGACCGCACCGACGAGACCGGCGATGCCGGCATTGATGTGAACGACGGTGCCGCCTGCGAAGTCGAGGGCGCCTGCGCCGGCGAGCCAGCCGACAGCACCGGTGACTTCGTCGAGCTTGGCCTGGGCGGCGGTCTTGGCAGCAGCGTCGCCGGCGGCAGCGAGAGCCTTGGCAGCGTTGGCGACATCATCCGGAGCGGCGATGTACCAGACCCAGTGCGCGATCGGGAAGTAGATGAAGGTGACCCAGAGCAGCACGAACAGCATCACCGCCGAGAACTTGATGCGCTCGGCGAAGGCGCCGACGATCAGGGCCGGGGTGATCATCGCGAAGGTCATCTGGAACACGAAATAAGCGAGCTCCGGAATCACGACGCCGTTCGAGAAGGTCGCCGCCGTCGAGTTGGCGTCGACGCCGTGCAGGAAGGCCTTCGAGAAGCCGCCGATCCACGAGGTCATGCTGCCGCCGTCGGTGAAGGCGAGCGAGTAGCCGTACAGCGTCCAGACGACGCCGACCATGGCGACGATGGCGAACACCTGGGTGAGGACAGAGGCCATGTTCTTGGTGCGGACGAGACCGCCATAGAACAGCGCCAGACCGGGGACCGACATCATCAGGACGAGCGCGCTGGAGATCAGCATCCAGGCGACGTCGCCCTTGTTCGGAACGGGGGCGGCTGCGGCAGCGGCGGCCGGCGCGTCCTCGGCGAACGCCACATCGGCGAGGCCTGCGACGCAGAGCCCGGCAATTGCGAGCGTAACCCATCCCGCGCTGGTTGGACGTTTGAACGTCATTTTATTCTACTCCGTAAGTGTTCTGGTTTGAGCGCGAAATCAGAGAGCCGCAGCGTCCGCTTCGCCGGTGCGGATGCGCACGGCGTGGTCGAGGCTGATGACGAAGATCTTGCCGTCGCCGATCTGGCCGGTCTTGGCGGCCGAGGAGATCGCATCGATGGTCTTGTCGACCTGGTCGGAGGGGATCGCGACCTCGATCTTGATCTTGGGCAGGAAGCTCACCGCATACTCGGCGCCGCGGTAGATTTCCGTATGGCCTTTCTGCCGGCCGTAGCCCTTCACTTCGGTCACCGTGAGACCATGAACGCCGATGGCGGTCAGGGCGTCCCGGACTTCTTCGAGCTTGAATGGCTTAATGATCGCCATAACAATTTTCATGGGTCCAATCCCCGCTTGGGCCCGGTACGGACGTTACCGAGCGCTTCCTGTCGACTGAGGTTCACCACGCGGAGAGAGCTTCACGACGCGGGCACAGCCGGGGGCCATAGAATCAAATGCCGTGCCAGACGGCTGGTCAGGGCTAACGAGCCGTGAATCCTGGCCTTTTCGGCCCTCAGGGGGGAGCCGGGGGACTGCGCTATTCGGTCGCGCCCATCAAATGGGCATTACTGCGCAAAAACTGCGCAGGCCAGGCTCAAGACACAATGCTGCTCACAGAGCGGGCATATTTCCGCGGCTTAGAACAGATCAGATGCCGTCAATTACTGCAGCGCCTCGCCGTGCTGGGAGATGTCGAGGCCCTCGAGTTCCTGCTCGCGGGACACCCGCAGCGGCACGAAGGCGCTGACCAGCTTCAGAAGGCCCCAGGTCACCCCGCCCGACCACACCAGGGTCACGGCGACGCCGTAGAGCTGCGACAGCAGCTGCTTGGGGTTGCCCTCGATCAACCCGGCCGTGCCGCCGATCGCCGCCGTGGCGAACACGCCGGCCATGATGGTGCCGGTGAGGCCGCCGATGCCGTGGACGCCGAACACGTCGAGCGAATCGTCATAGTTGAAGCGGTGCTTCAGCGAGGTGCAGGCCCAGTAGCAGATGAGGCCGGCGAGCGCGCCGATGACGAGGCCGTGCCAGGGGGCGACGTAGCCGGAGGCCGGGGTGATGGTGCCGAGGCCGGCGACCGCGCCGGAGATCATGCCGAGCACGGACGGTTTGCGCCGGGTCGACCATTCCAGCGCGCCCCAGGTGACGGCGCCGGCGCAGGCGGCGAGATGCGTGGTGAGAATGGCCATCACGGCGTGCGCATTGGCGCCGAGGGCCGAGCCGCCATTGAAGCCGAACCAGCCGACCCACAGCAGGCCGGTGCCGACCACCGCGAGCGACAGGTCGAACGGCGACAGGTTCTCGCTGCCATAGCCGTGGCGGCGTCCCATCACCAGCGCGGCCACCAGCCCGCCGGTGCCGGCCGACAGATGCACGACGAGGCCGCCGGCGAAATCGACCACGCCGGCCTGGGCGAGGAAGCCGCCGCCCCAGATCCAATGCGCCAGGGGGAGATAGACGAAGATGAACCAGGCGACGCCGAACACCAGATAGGCCGAGAACCGCATGCGGTCGGCGACGGAGCCTGCCACCAGCGCCACCGTGATGATCGCGAACGTCATCTGGTACAGCATGAACAACGACTCGGGGATCGTCTTGGCGCCGGGATGCACGCTGTCCATGCTCATGCCCGCGAGGAAGGCGCGGTCGAGCGTGCCGATCCAGGCGCCGTCGCCGACGAAGGCAAGCGAGTAGCCGAACGCGACCCACAGGATCGAGATCAGCATCACGGCCGCAAGGCTCTGCGCCATCGTGGCCAGCACGTTCTTCTTGCGCACCATGCCGGAGTAGAACAGCGCCAGCCCCGGGATCGTCATCATCAGCACCAGCGCGGTGGCGACGATCATCCAGGCGGTGTCAGCCGGCTCGATCGTGGATGGCGCCGCGGCCGATGCGGGCGTGATGGAGATGAAGGCCGTGGCCAAGACCACAGGCGCGCGCAGGCAACGAGACGCAAAGGTCCCCATGACAGTCCCCCCGGCATGTCAGATCAGATTGAGAAGTTCGCGTGCCGCCGCGCCATTGCGGCGGACGAGCCGTGGCCTCGGCGGCCTACAGCGCGTCGCTGTCGGTCTCGCCGGTGCGGATGCGGCGGGCGTGATCGATCGGCGTCACGAAGATCTTGCCGTCGCCGATCTGGCCGGTGCGCGCATGCGTGGTGATGACCTCGACCGCCTTCTCGGCGATATCCGAGTTGACCGCGATCTCGATGCGCAGCTTGGGCAGGAAGTTCACGATGTATTCGGCGCCCCGATAGATCTCGGTGTGGCCCTTCTGGCGGCCGTAGCCCTTGACCTCGGTGACGGTCATGCCGTGAACGCCGATCGCGGTGAGGGCCTGGCGCACCTCGTCGAGCTTGAAGGGTTTGATGATCGCGACGACGAGCTTCATGGGCGGGCCTTGGTTTCCTCGGAGCTGAACGGCCTGTTTTGCAGGCACGAATGGGTCGGCTGTTTTGGCCTGTTCATAGGCAAATGGCACAAAATCAGCGCAGCGTTAAGCGAAAACGTCAAGGAGTGACGGATATCACTGAACGCAATCAGACCTCGCACGACAGATTGAGGACGTTTTTCTGCCTCCTCCACTCAAGGATAGCCTATGTCGAATCGTTCCTGGTATTACGCAGCCCAAGGCCAACAACAGGGCCCGATCTCCGAAGACGAGCTGCGCGACCTGATCGCCAGGGGTGTCGTCACGGCCGAGACGCTGCTCTGGAGCGACGGCATGGCCGGCTGGGAGAAGGCCGGACAGATCCCCGGCCTGATGTCGGGGGTGCCGAGCCTGGCGCCCGGAGCGCCGCCCGCGTTCAACACCGGGACCGCCGCGCCGGCCGGCGCACTCGCGGTCAAGCTCGACACCTGGGGCTTTTTCGGCCGGACCGTGCTGTACATCTTCGGCCAGTTCCTGGTCGTCGTGACGCCGTGGACCGCGGTCTATCTCTACCGCTACGTCATCGAGCGGATGCAGGTGCCCGGCCGGCCGAATCTGGGCTTCTCGGGCCAGCCGCTCGACATCTGGTACGTCTTCATCGCGATGGGCGTGCTGACCTATGTCGGATTCAGCGACAGCGTGATCCTCAGCCTGATCTCGACCATTGCGCCAGCCTTCCTCGGCTGGATGGTGCTGCGCTGGGTCTTTGCCAAGCTGACCTCGAATGGCGAGCCGATGCCGCTGCGCTTCGAGGGCAACCCGCTCGCTTATGTCGGCTGGTACGTGTTCCTGCTCGTCTCGTGCATCAGCATCATCGGCTGGGCCTGGGTGCTGACGGCGTGGATGCGCTGGATCTGCCGCAACGTCCAGGGATCGCGCCGCGAGCTCGTGTTCACCGCGTCCGGTCTGGAGATGCTGTGGCGGACGCTCGCATTCTCGATCGCCTCCATGTTCATCATCCCGATCCCGTGGCTGCTGCGCTGGTACAGCGCCTGGTACGTGTCGCAGTTCGCGCTGGTGCCGCGCGGCTCGCAGCCGATGTGATCAGGCCAGAAGCACGATCCGGAAAAGCGGAGACCGGTTTTCCGAAAAGATCATGATGCGTGTCCGTCGAAACGCATCATGATCTAAGCCCGGCGCTCGCGGATCGATCCCTCCTGCGCGACGGAGGCGACCAGCGTGCCGTCGGGCTTGAAGATCGAGCCGCGGGTCAGCCCGCGGCCGCCCTGCGCGCTCGGCGAATCCTGCGCATAAAGCAGCCATTCGTCGGCGCGGAACGGCCGGTGAAACCACATCGCATGATCGAGCGAGGCCGGCATCATGCGCTTGTCGAACAAGGTCCGGCCGTAGCGCGCCATCACCGCGTCGAGCAGCGAGAAGTCGGATGCATAGGCGAGCGCGCACATGTGCAGCGCCGGATCGTCCGGCAGCTTCGCCGCCGTCTTGATCCAGACGTGAATGCGGCCATCCTCGATCTTCTCACCGAAGTAACGGCTGAGCTCGACCGGACGCAATTCGATAGGCCGATCGGATTCGTAGTAGCGGCGGATGAAGTCCGGCATCCGCTGGAAGACCTCCTGGAACATCGGCTGCTTGGAGATCTCTTCGGCCGTCAGCTTCTCCGGCGGCGGCACGTCCGGCATCCTGTCCTGGTGGTTGAACGCGCTCTCCTCGTCGGAGTGGAACGAGACCATGATCGAGAAGATCGCGTTGCCGTGCTGGATCGCGGTGACGCGGCGCGTCGCATAGCTCTTGCCGTCGCGTAGCCGTTCGACTTGGTAGATGATCGGCACCTGCGGATCGCCCGGCAGGATGAAATAGCAATGCAGCGAATGCGGCAGCCGGCCCTCGACGGTGCGGCACGCCGCCATCATCGCCTGGCCGATCACCTGGCCGCCGAATACGCGCTGCCAGCTCGTCTTCGGGCTGTTGCCGCGGAACAGGTTCACCTCGATCGGCTCGAGGTCGAGGATCGAGATCAGGTCGATCAATCCCTTGGACATGGCGTGGTGCTTTCGCTGGCGTTGCGGTCCAATCGGGTGCCGGCCCCGTTACGGCGGGATCAGGCATCCGGAAATGACGGCCTTGGGTGGCAGCCCTTGGTTCTCCGCCCTGTTTCGCCTAGCTATACTCCACCCGCAAGAGCAACCGTGAGCCAAGTGCCAGGACGACTGCCATGACGACACAGCGAAGCATTGTCATTTGTGGCGGCGCCTTTGCCGGCCTCGCGCTGGCGCTCGCGCTCCGGCAGGGGCTCGGGCCGGAGGTGCCGGTGATCGTCGCCGATCCCGCGCTCGCCAACCGGCCGAGCCGCGATCCCCGCGCCAGCGCCATCGTCGCGGCCTGCCGCAAGCTGTTCGACGCGATCGGCGTCTGGGCCGACGTGGCGCCGGAGGCGCAGCCGATCCTCGACATGGTCATCACCGACTCCAAGCTCGAGGATGCGACGCGCCCGGCCTTCCTGACCTTCGCGGGCCAGGTCGAGGCCGGCGAGCCGTTCGCGCATATGGTCGAGAACCGGCATCTGATCGATGCGCTGGTGCGGCATGCCGAGGCGGCTGGGGTCACGCTGAAGGCCACGCCGGTGACCAACTTTGCGACCCGCGCCGACGGTGTCACGGTAACGCTGGGCGACGGCAGCCAGCTTGAGGCCAGCCTGCTGGTGGCGGCCGACGGCGCGCGCTCCAAGCTGCGCGAGCGCGCGGGTATCCAGACCCATGGCTGGGATTACGACCAGTCGGGCATCGTCGTCACCGTCGGCCATGAGCGCGACCATGGCGGCCGGGCCGAGGAGCATTTCCTGCCGCCCGGGCCGTTCGCGATCCTGCCGCTGACCGGCAACCGCTCCTCGCTGGTGTGGACCGAGCGGCGCAGGGAGGCGAAGCGCCTGGTCGAGCTCAGCGCCGATGAATTCCATGCCGAGCTGGAGAAGCGCGCCGGCCTGCATCTCGGCGAGTTGAAGGTGCTGGACCAGCCCCGCGCCTTTCCGCTGTCCTATTTCGTCGCCCGCTCGTTCATCGCGCCGCGGCTGGCGCTGGTCGGCGACGCCGCCCATGTGATCCACCCCATCGCGGGGCAGGGCCTCAATATGGGCCTGAAGGACGTCGCGGCGCTGGCCGAGGTCGTGGTCGATGCGGCGCGGATGGGGATCGATCCGGGGCAGGTCGACGTGCTCGAAAGCTACCAGCGCTGGCGCCGTTTCGACACGATGGCTATGGGCGTCGCCACCAACTCGTTGAACTTCCTGTTCTCCAACAAATCGACCCTGCTGCGCGCGGTGCGCGATATCGGACTCGGGATCGTCGACCGGGCGCCGCCGCTGAAGGAGCTGTTCATCAAGCAGGCCGCCGGCCTCACCGGCGAGATGCCGCGGCTGCTGAAAGGCGAGGCTCTTTAGAAGCTAACGCGTGATGCCTTCTTGTTGAGTCAAAGCGCTCACCGCGAGTTCAGGGCTCCCCGTCGGGGAGAGGTCAACGAGACCGCGGCTGCTGTTCGATCGAACCAAAACGTATACTGCTCTAGCGCGGGCCCGCGGCCGAAATGAAGCCGGCGACGGCCTCGACCATGTCGGGGTCGAGCGGGCGATCGGGGTCGTTGTACGTCGACAGGTTCTCGTCCTCGTTGGCGACGTCGACCAGGACGTGGTTCATCTCCGGCAGCCACAGTGTCTTGGCGGCCGGCGCGGCGGCGGCGAGCGCGACCATGTCGAGGCGGGCGACCTGGGAATCGCGGGCGCCGCCGACGATCAGGATCGGGATCACGATCTGCTTCAGCGGATCGATCGGATCCTCCGCGAAGGCGGAGCCGATTCCCGGCTGCATGCTGGGCGCGATCGGCAGCTCCGGCGGGGGCGGGTCCACCACCTGGCCGGCCATGATCGCATCGATCGCCTTGGCGACGGGCTCCATCTTCGCCGCCGGCAGCTTCTTCTCGAGCTGCGTCTTGAGCAGGTCCCCCTGCCGCCGCGCTGACGCTGCGAGCAGGACGAGCCGGTCCACCGGCGTGCGGCGGGCGGTGAGGATGGCGACGAGGCCGCCCTCGCTGTGTCCGACCAGCACGATGCGGGCGAACTTGCCGCGCAGGAAGTCGACCAGCGAGGCGCTGTCGTCGACATAGTCCTTGAAGCGGAAGTCCTCAGGCTTGCCGAACTCCGCCTTCCAGCCGCGCGCGCCGCGCTTGTCATAGCGCAGGCTGGCGATGCCGCGGGCAGCGAGCTGCTCAGCGAGCTTCTTCAAGGTCGCAGGCTTCAGCTGCGGCCCGTTGCCGTCACGGTCCGTCGACCCGGACCCGGCGATCAGGAGCGCGACGGGCGGACGTTCGACGCCCGAGGGAGTTGTCAGAACGGCGTCGAGCGCGCCGACGCGGATGGCGCTCTCCTCAGCGGCGGCCGCCGAGGTGAGGAGGGCCAAGGCCAGCACGCAGCGGATGGTTGCGGCGCGCATCGGTCAGTCGATCTTCCGCGCTTCCTCGGGCAGCATGATCGGTATGCCGTCGCGGATCGGATAAGCGAGCTTCGCCGAGCGCGAGACCAGCTCCTGCTTGGCGGCGTCATACTCCAGCGGACCCTTGGTCATCGGGCAGACCAGAATCTCGAGCAGCTTGGGATCGACGGAATTGGCGGGGCGTTCGAGCGGGGCGTTCATGGCATCTGTCTCCGGCGGGCGCTCTCTAGCATAGTCGCGATGGCGCTGTCGTCCCTCAAGGCTCGTGCAGGGCGATCCGGATCAGTTCGTCGATCACCCCCTGCTGCTGCTCGGGCGGCAGCTGCCGGTCTGATAGCGCGTAGCCGAGGAAGGCCCAATAGAGCACCTGGGCGCGCGCCTGCGCGATCGCGGCCGGCAGGCCCTGCGCCGCGAGCAGGCCCTCGATGTAGCCGAGCCGGCGTCTGTCGATCGCCTGGACGGCCTGGCGAGCCATCGGGCTGGACGCCGCCCAGCTGCGGACGGCCCGCTCCAAGGTCAGCCGGACCGACAGCGTGCGGCGCAGGAGCACGGCAATGGCGGGCTCGTCGCCCGCGCTCGCCTCCACGCCGGTGATGATCTGCTCGGCCGCGATCTCGCGCCAGCGCTTCAAGAGCTCGGCGTGAAACGCGGCCACGTCGGCAAAATGCCAATAGAAGCTGCCGCGCGAGACGCCCATGATCTTCGCCATGGGCTCCGCCTTCAGCGCCGTGAACCCCTTGCTCGCCAGGATCTTGAGCCCCTGGTCCAGCCAGTCCTGCTGCGAGAGTTGATCGTTCATGCCGTGCCACCCTCTGCGGACCATACACAAGTGTATTGACGGCCGCCAGTTCAGGGCCCATGCTCCATACATGACTGTATGGAGGCGATCATGCGTGACGTGCTGTTGCAGGCTGCCGGAGTGACCGCGATCATCGTAGCGCTCATCCACGGTGTTCTCGGTGAGACCGTCGTGTTCGCGCGCGCCTCGATCACCCCCGAGCGGCTGCGGACGTTGCTGCGGGTCGTCTGGCAGGCCAGCACCGTGGCCTGGATCGGCTGCGGCGTCCTGCTGATCGCAGTGCCATGGATGGCTTCCGAACCGGCGCGGCATTGGACCGTCATCACCGCGATCGGTGTGTTCGGCTTGGCGGCGCTCGGCAATGCGTGGGCGACACGCGCGCGTCATTTCGGTTGGATCATGCTCGCCGGCGTGGTCGTGATGGCTGCCGCGGGCTACTAGGCCACACAGGTGCAGCTCATGGCGTAATCGTGCCGTCACCTTGGCGGGACGGCGGCGTGCAACGCGCCGCCACGGCTCGTTGGAGTTCGGCCGCGCTCCGCTCACGCCGATGCCACTGCCGCGACACATTCGCGAAGAATGGTTCCAACTTAGAAGGAGTCTCTTTGCAGACCCGGCGGCGGGCCGCTTAGCTGTTCGCCGTCGCGAACGGGTACCGCGCCGTCCCCTCGATGCGGTCGTGTGCCAGTTCTCCGATTTGCTTGGCTGAATACGAGAGGACTGATCGATGTTGGTCGACGTGGTGCGAAGGTTGGTCGTTGCAGGCGGATGTCTCGGCATGGCTCTGCTGGCGACACAGGTCCGGGCCGGGGGGCCGAACGAGATCTGCCTTACCTATGCGAACGGCCAGTTCGAGCCGAAGGAGCCGACCGTTCCGGCCGACGCGCCGCTGACCATCCGGGTCAAGAACATGGAAGGCAAGGCGATCGAGTTCGAGAGCGAGACGCTGAAGATCGAGAAGGTGATCGCGGCAAACAGCGAGGCCGTTCTCAATGTCCGGGCGATGAAGTCCGGTCGATACGAGTTCTACAACGACTTCAACGAAAAGGCCCGCGGCTTCGTCAACGTTCAATAGGTCCTGCTGCCATGCTCGCTGCACTGATCATCGTCTTCCGCGAAGTGTTCGAGGCCGGCCTGATCGTCGGCATCGTTCTGGCCGTTACCAGCGCGGTGCCGCATCGATTGCGCTGGATCAGCGCAGGCCTGTTCGCCGGTCTGATCGGGGCCTGTGCGGTCGCAGCGTTCGCGGGCACCCTGACGCAACTGTTCGAAGGCATGGGGCAGGAAGTGTTCAACGCGGCGATCCTGTCGACCGCCGTCATCATGCTGACCTGGCACAATGTCTGGATGGCGCGGCACGGCCGCGAGATGGCCACGGAGCTGCGCACGATGGGCCAGGCGGTCGCTGAAGGCGCCAAGCCGCTGGTCGCTCTGGCCACGGTGATTGCCATCGCGGTTCTGCGCGAAGGCAGCGAGGTGGCGCTGTTCCTCTACGGCGTGGCGGCCTCGGACGAAAGCGGCGGCCGCGCGCTGCTCGGCGGCGGCATGCTCGGCCTGCTGCTCGGCGTCGCCGTCTGTCTTGCGACCTATCTCGGGCTGATGCGGATTCCGCCGCGTGCGCTGTTTCGGACGACGACCGTTCTGATCACCTTGCTGTCGGCCGGCATGGCCGCCCAGGCGGTGTTCTTCCTCGCCCGCGCCAACTGGCTCACCTCGTTCGATCAGGTGATGTGGGATTCGAGCGCGGTCCTGCCCGAAAAGGGCCTGGCGGGGCGGACGCTGAAGGCGCTCGTCGGCTACACGGACCAGCCGACCGCGATGCAACTGGCGGTCTATGTCGGCGTCATCCTTGCGACGGTCGCGCTGATGCGTCTCACCGCTGCGCCGTCGCCACGGCGCACGGTGGCCGCCGAATGATCACTGCAGTGGCGGATCGCCCGAGGTCCGCTTCTTGGCGAGATCCATCTCGGTGACGGCGACCAGGATCTCCGCCCGGGTCTTCAGGTCCGGCGCTTCGAGCATGGCCTGCTTTTCCGCGGGCCCGTAGGGCGACATCATCGCCAGCGCGTTGACCAGCGCCTCGTTCGGAGCCGCTTCGATCCCGGCCCAGTCGACCTTGAGATTGTTGGCCTTCAGGAAATCGGTCAGCACTGCGAGCAGCGCTTCGCGGTCGACCGCGTCTTCGCCCTTGCGGGCGGTGAAGTCGTCGACGAACGGGAAATAATCGACCCGGCACTGACGATAGGGCGTCAGCACCGTCATCTCCTCGGCCACTTTGAAGCGCGACACGCCGGTGAGTTCGAGGATGTAACGGCCGTCGCCGGACTCGGCGAGCTGCGTGATCCGGCCGACGCAGCCGACCTTGAACAGCACCGGGCGTTCCTCGCTGGAGGAATGCGTGACATCGGGCTGGATCATGCCGATGAGCCGATGGCCGTCGCGAAAGGCGTCGTCGACCATCGCGAGATAGCGCGGCTCGAAGATGTTGAGCGGCATTTGGCCGCGCGGAAGCAGCAGCGCCCCCGCCAGCGGGAACACCGGGATGATCTCCGGCAGGTCGGCAGGACCGCGATATTCGGCATTGATCGGCATGCGATACCTCGTGTCCGCTGAAGCGCCCGTGCTGTGCCCGGCTGCGGTTACGAAAACAGGATCGTCGAGAGCCGCTTGCGGCCTTCGACGGTGGCTTCGTCAGCGCCGCCCCAGGCTTCGAAGAACTGCACGAGCTGCTTGCGCGCGCCGTCCTCGTTCCATTTGCGATCGCGCTTCACGATCTCGAGCAGGTGGTCGGTGGCTTCCTTCCGCTTGCCCGCGGCGTTGAGCGCGATTGCCAGATCGAAACGCGCCTGGTGGTCGAGTGGATTGGCGGCGACGGTCTGTTCGAGTTCTCCAATCGGGCCAAGCGACTGCGCCTGCTCGGCGAGATCGATCGCAGCCTGAACCGCGGTCACGGCCGACTCGTTGCGCTTGGCTTCGGGAATCTGCGCCAGCGTCTCCTTGGCCTGCTCGATCGCGCCGGTTTCGACGTAGCATTTGGCGAGCCCTGCGAGCGCCGGGATGTTGGCGGCGTCGATCGACAAGACCTCGGCGTAGATCTGGGCCGCGCCGGCAGGGTCGCCCTCCGCCAGCACCGCCTCGGCCTCCTTGAGGATCTCGGCAATGTCGGGCTCGCCGATGCCGGGAACGCCCTTGGTGATCTTCTCGATGAAGGCGCTGACTTGGCTCTCCGGCACGGCTCCCATGAAACCGTCCGCGGGCCGTCCGCCGACGAAGGCGATCACGGCCGGAATCGACTGGATGCCCATCTGGCCGGGGATGGCCGGATGCTCGTCGATGTTCATCTTGACCAGCTTGACCTTGCCCTTGGCGGCCTGGACGGCCTTCTCGAGGATGGGGGTCAATTGCTTGCATGGGCCGCACCACGGTGCCCAGAAGTCGATGAGAACCGGCTGGCGCTTCGATTCCTCGATCACGTCCTTCACGAAGGTCTGCGTCGTGGTGTCCTTGATCAGATCCGGCACCTGCGGCGCCGCTCCGTTGCCCTGCTCAACAATGGTCACGGGGGTCCTCGTCAGAAAAATACTGGGATGGACAGCGGGCCGGGAACCAGCCGCCGCTGCGCCTCAATACACGGTTTCCGTCACTTTAAGTGGCGGCGACCACGGAAATTTCAATCCGTTTAGGCGACTGCTCGCCATTCGGCCGATTCGGACCGGTTTGGCCGCCTCCGACACCCAAAATTGAAGCGCATCAGGGCACGAAACCTGTCGCAGACCTGTTGCATTCGTCCGCGGCATTTGGCATAGGTCTGCGCGTCGCCGGCGGCCACAGCGCCCGGGCGTCACGGATGCGGGTGTAGCTCAGTGGTAGAGCACGACCTTGCCAAGGTCGGGGTCGAGGGTTCGAACCCCTTCGCCCGCTCCAAACCTTCCGCTCCGCGGCTCCGCTTTTGAAGCGGCTTTCCTTTTCCAAGGCACCTTATTCCAAGGCTCGTTACCCTTTCCAGGGCTCCTTACTTGGCCGGCTGGTATTTGCTCCAGGCCGCGAACGCATCCGCGAACACGCGATCACCGCTCGGACCCTTGCCGAGAGCGAGAATGCCGCGGCGCTGATTTGCGTACACGACCGGAATGTCGAACCATTCGCGACGCGCCAGCAGCTCCTCGTTGCGCGCGCGATCGGCGTCGACGTTGGAGAAGCCGACCAGGAAAGAGCCTTCCGTGATCTTGACGGCGAGCCCTGCCAGGGGCGTGCCGCGCGCATTCTCCTCCGTCTTCATCAGGATTCCCGGCACATTGCTGATGGCGGTCCCGACGAAATCGGCCCCGGGACTGAATGTGAGTTCGGCGACATGGCTGGCCGGCAGGCTCGGATCGTCGTTGCGGCGCAGCTGGAGACTCATCCTCAGCTTGCGATCGGGAATGTCGATCTCGGCCCGGATCACCGGCACGGGCCGCCCCGCCGTCTTGACGGTTTCGAGCCGCCACGCCACCGAGCCGGAATAGCGCTTGCCCTTCGGATCCGAGACATCCTCGTCGTAGAGGACCGCAAGGCCGGGGGTCCGTGCGTCCTGGGCGGCAGTCGCTGCTGCCGGGCTCGCAGGGGAAGCCGTGGTCTGGCTGGCGGTCGGGGCCGCCGGCTGTGCAGGCCGCTGTGCCGCAGCGTCAGTCTGAGCGCCGCCATCGATCTGGGTGAACATCACGAACGGCTGCTGGGCGCCATTGGTGAGGCGCTCGACAGATTGCGCGGTTTGGCCGAAGACCTCGACCAGCCGCCGATCCTGCTGCTGCAGCGCCTGGGCGAGCGCTGCTGCAAAGACGCCGTGTCCGTCGGGACCGCGCTGCCCGACCGTCCCGGGCTGAGCGGCGAAGGAGATCAGCGTGCGTGGGGGGACGCGCGCCGGGGACAGCCCGGCGGTGAGGCCTGTGATACCGCGCGGCTCGAACGGGTTGGCGCGGAAGGCGTCGAGGATCACCACGTTCTGCCGCCGGTTTGATCCCTCGAGTTCGCGCAGCACCGCGTTCAAGTCGCGCAGCTCGCGTTCGAGGTCCGCCGCCGTTGTCGGCGCCGCGTCGACCGGCACGAGATAATTGGTGCCGTTCAGATTGAGCCCATAGCCCGCATAGTAGATCAGGGCGAGGTCGGCATCGGCGATGCGGCCCTTGAACTCCGCGAGCGCGCGATCGAAGCCCTTCTTGTCGAGGTCGATCTGCGCGACGCCGCCGCTCAGGATGAAGCCGAGCTGGGTGAGTTTGGCGGCCAGCAGCCGCGCATCGGAGGCAGGCTCGTCCAGCAGCGGCGCATGTTCATGGATGGAGTTGCCGATCACCAGCGCCACGCGCTTGTCGGCGGCTGCGGGTCCCGTGAAGGCCAGGATGGCGACGATGACCAGGAGGGGCGCGGACAATAGCTGCCCGACTTTGCAGCCGACTTTGCCGATTTGGGCGATCACCCGACGCATGCCCACGTTCTCCTGCCCCACGGTTTGCACGTTCGCGCGATGATTTTACCGCAACTCGAACAAAACCGGAACAAGAATTTCAGCGGGAGAACGAAATGGCCAGGCTAGACGACCACCGGCGTCCGAACCCGGCCGGCATCGCCGAACACGCGCAGATAACGCGCGATCTCGGCGGGGTCGCCGGTCGCCTTCTCCGGATTGTCGGACAGCTTGACCGCGGGGTGGCCGTCGACCGAGGTCACCTTGCAGACCAGCGAGATCGGATCGAGATCGACCGAGCCGTCCGGCGAGCAGCCAACGAAATCGTTGGTCAGGTTGGTGCCCCAGCCGAACGACAGCCGGACCTGATCGGAGAACCGGTGGTGGATCTGCTCGATCGATTCGACATCCATCGCGTCGGAGAACACCAGCAGCTTCTGCCGGGGGTCGCGTCCCTTGGATTTCCACCAGGCCATGATCTCCTCGCCGGCCTGGATCGGCGGGGCACTGTCGGGGCGGAAGCCGGTCCAGTCGGCGACCCAGTCCGGCGCATCCCGCAGGAACGCCTTGGTGCCGAACGCGTCGGGCAGGGCGATCAAGAGGTTGCCGGCATAGGTCTGCCGCCACTGGTCGAGAATGCGGTAGGGCGCAAAGCGCAGCTCGTCGTCATCCTTGGCCAGTGCGGCGGCGACCATCGGCAGCTCATGCGCATTGGTGCCGATGGCCTCGAGATCGTTGTCCATCGCCAGCAGCACATTCGACGTGCCGGTGAACGAGGATCCCAGCCCTTCCTTCACGGCCTCGACGCACCACCGCTGCCACAGGAAGCCATGGCGACGCCGCGTGCCGAAATCCGATAGCCGCAACCCCTCCAGCTTGCGCAGCCGCTCGACCTTGGCCCATAGCTTGGCCTTGGCGCGGGCGAACAGCACGTCGAGCGCGAAGCGGCCCTGGCCCTTCATGGCCTGGCGCGAGCGCAGCTCGTTGACGATGGCGAGCGCCGGGATCTCCCACATCGTGGTATGGGTCCATGGCCCGTGGAAATGCAGCTCGTACTGGCCGTCGGCCTTGTGCAGCTCGTATTCGGGCAGCCGGAAATTGGCGAGCCAGTTCATGAAGTCCGGCGAGAACATGTGGGTCTTGCCGTAGAAGGTATTGCCGGCCAGCCAGATCAGCTCCTTCTTGGTGAAGCGGATGGTGCGGGCATGATCGAGCTGGGCGCGCAGCTCGCCTTCGTCGATGACGTCGGCCAGGCGCACGCGCTTAGTGCGGTTGATGACCGAGAAGGTCACCTGCTGATTCGGATAGAACTCCCGAATCATTTGCAGCATCAACAGCTTGTAGAAATCGGTATCGAGCAGGCTGCGCACGATCGGGTCGAGGCGCCAGCCGTGATTATAGGTTCTGCTCGCGATGTCTGTGACGGTCATGCGAAGGTTCTACAGC
Organism: Bradyrhizobium sp. SRS-191; assembly: GCF_024586915.1. Taxonomy (GTDB): domain Bacteria; phylum Pseudomonadota; class Alphaproteobacteria; order Rhizobiales; family Xanthobacteraceae; genus Bradyrhizobium. The sequence goes on along the minus strand of NZ_JANBVS010000008.1, from coordinate 2,841 downwards.
GCTGGTTGGAAACCCGCCACTGGGCTTTGGCGCAGATGGCGGTGGTGACGGAGTGCCGTGCGGCGCCGGCGCGCTAGGGACGGGCGAGCGCCGGCACGCCGGGATCGAAGGCCAGGATGGTCTCGACCCATTTCGCGACGCGCAGGGTTTGGAGATCGTTGCGATAAAGGCCGGCGACCTGGATGCCGAGCGGCAGGCCATTTTTGCCGAAGCCTGCCGGCAGCGCGACGGCCGGCGCGCCGACGAAAGTCCAGGGCGCGCAATATTCGGCGTCTCCCGTCCAATCGAGGCCGCGCGGCGCTTCGCCGAACGCCGGCAGAGTGAGCACGGCGTCGAAGCCGTCTAGCTCGGCGGCCAGCGCTTTTTGCCGCTCGGCCTGCGCGGCCTTGGCGGCGAGATAGTCCATGGCGGTCTTGGTGCGGCCGCTCTCGACGTGCTGCTTCATCACGTCGCTGACGCGGTCGGGATAGCGCGCGATCAGACCGGAGAAGATCGTCGTCGCCTCGCTGAGCATGATGGTGTTGATGGCATCCCAATTGGCGGCGTCGAGCTCGGCGAACGCGACCTCCTCGACCACGGCGCCGGCGCTGCGCAGCCTGTCGATCATGCGATCGAACACCGCCTTCTGCTCAGGCTCGGCCCGCTCCCATTTGGCAAAGCGCGCCACCGCGAGCCGCGGCTTGGCGAGCGGCGTGAGACCGTGCGCGCCGTCGACCGTGAACGCCGGCAGCGGGCGGCCGTGAAGGTCATCCGCGCTGGTGCCGGCCAGCAGCGACAACGCGAAGGCCACATCATCGACGCGTCGTGCGAAGAAGCCGACATGGTCGAGTGACGGGCTGAGCGGATGCACGCCCGTGCGCGGGATCGCGCCGAAGCTCGGCTTGAAGCCGACAACGCCGTTGAAGGCGGCAGGCCGGATCACGGAGCCCAATGTCTGCGTGCCCAGCGCCAGAGGCACGAGCCCGGCGGCGACGGCCGCGGCCGAGCCCGATGACGAGCCGCCCGGAGAGTGGGCGGGGTTCCAGGGATTGACCGTCGGCCCCGGATGGCGCCACGCGAATTCGGTCGAGACCGTCTTGCCGAAGATGGTCGCGCCGAGGTCGCGCAGCCGCGCGACCACCCAGGCATCGGCCGCCGGCACATGGTCGCGGTAGATCGCCGAGCCGTTGGTGGTCGGCATATCCGACGTCGCGATGATGTCCTTGATGGCGACGGGAATTCCGCCGAGCGGACCGGTCTTCGCGGTGACGTCCCGCGGCAGATATTCGAACGCCTTCAACCGCGGCTCGATTCTCTGCGTCCGCTTCAAACAATCTTCACCATAGGCGGATGCGGCGGCGGGATCGCTGGCGAACTGGCGCAGCAGCTCGAGAACGCCTGCACCGGCCTTCGGTGTCTGAAGCTCTGACGGTTGCGACATCGGACATCCTGTTGGGCGAGGGTCTCGGAGTTTCAGCACGGCCCGCGCCCGTTCGTGCTGCCGCACCCTAGCGATTGCCGATGCAGGCGCCAATCGCGGTGGCGATCAGTGCGTATGAATACAGCGCATGGCCGTTCTTGCCGCGGCGACGCTCCCGATCGATGCGTTGCAAAAGCGCGCTCATCGAATGAGCACATGGCATGCGATGAGTGCAGAGGCGGGGTATGAGCGGCGCGCAAACTTCGTCGCAATCCGCTTCTCACCCGCTCAGGATGTGCTACCATTTTCGAGTCGACTACTGATGTGGCGACCAAAGAGCGTATCCAAATACGTTCCGATAATAGACGCAGCCCAACGCGCTGCCTCATGGGAGTGAAGCGATGATATCGGCTTTTCACCGAAGCATTCTTGCGCTTGCAACAATCAGTCTTCTCGCCGGCACCAGCATGGCCGGCGCGCAGCAGCAATCCGATTCCGGCAAAGGCCTGAAGAAATACGAATCCGGCACCAAGGAATTCTGGACGCATCCGCCGGACGACTGGTTCCTCGGCGACGAGACCGAGGCGCAGAAGGGCCTCGCGCCGCCGTCCGGTCCGCCGACCGGTGCATCGGACGCCGAGCTCGCCAAGATCGTCAAGCAGGTGAAGCTGCCGGACGGCTTCAAGATGGAGGTCTGGGCCTCGGGTGTGCTCGCCGCGCGCCAGATGGCCTGGGGCGACAAGGGCACGCTGTTCGTCGGCTCGTTCGGTCTCGGCAACGTCTATGCGATCACCGACAAGGGCGGCAAGCGCGAGGTCAAGACGGTCCTCAAGGGCCTGAACATGCCCACGGGGCTCGCCTTCCAGGACGGCAATCTCTACGTGATCGCGGTCGACAAGCTGATCAAGTATGAGAACGCCGAGGCCAATGTCGACAATCTCGGCCAGGGCAAGGTCGTCTATGACGACATGCCGTCCTACGCCGCGCATGGCTGGAAGTACATCGCGGTCGACAAGGAGGGCTGGTTCTATCTGCCGTTCGGCCCGCCCTTCAACATCGGCATTCCGCCGACCTCTGTCTCGCAGATCCGCCGCGTCGATCCGCGCACCGGCAATGCCGAGATCTACGCGCTCGGCGTCCGCAACAGCGTCGGCGGCGACGTCGATCCGCGCACCGGCAAATACTGGTTCACCGAGAACGCGCGCGACTGGGTCAGCGACGATCTGCCGAGCGACAAGCTCAACATGATCTCCAAGTTGGGCGAGCATTTCGGCTATCCCTATTGTCACCAGGGTGACATGCCGGATCCGAAATTCGCGATGGGCCACAAATGCTCGGAGTTCACGCCGCCGGTGCTGAATCTCGGCGCCCACGTCGCGCCGCTCGGCATGAAGTTCTACACCGGTGACCAGTTCCCCGCCGAGTACAAGAACAACATCCTG
>NZ_JANBVS010000077.1 GCF_024586915.1 Bradyrhizobium sp. SRS-191 | reverse complement strand
GTGGAAAGATCTGCAACCCGTATTCAGGCGCCGGCGGCTGCAGAGCGAGCCAGGGGAATTGCCGGATGAACTCCAGCGGACTCCAGTTGACCGACGCAAGCATGTTGAGACCGATGATCTCGATCGCAACGAAGCCCGCCATCAGCGAGGCGAGACCGAAGAAACCCAGATAGACCGGTCCGACCTGCGAATCGCCAATCTTGCCGAGCCAGTAATTGTGACCGCCTTTTCCAATGCGCTCCCATATACCGGGCTGCAGCGGAATCCCTGGATAGAGGCCACTGCGAACTTGAACTTGCGTGAAGATGTTCTGATATTCGGCCATTGCGAGCTCCCCTCAACCCTGCGGCGACCAGACCGGAATTCTGCGCCACCATTCCCACCAGTCCGACCACAGAGCACCTTCCGGCTGCAGCCATGCCGGCCCGCTGATCACGATGCAGACCGCGCTGAAGAAGACCGCCGACAGCGCCAGGAACAGACCAAGCCGGTGAATGCCGAGCGTCCCGATCGAATAGCCGATCAGGTCGCGGAACATCGTGTTCTCGTGCTCCGGCGTCTTGACCTCCTCGCCGCGACCGGGATTGGTCGACGACAGGATCAGTGCCCCGTGCAAGGCCAGCGCGAAGCACGTCGTGAAGAAGAACGTGATCGCGATCATGTGCGCGGGATTGTAGTGGAAGTTGCCGAACTGGTAGCCGGTGTTCGACACCCAATCGAGATGGGTGATGATGCCATAGGGGAAGCCGTAGCTCCACGACCCCATCAGAACCGGTCGGATCACCTCGAGCGTGAAATACGCGAAGATGGCGAAGCTGAACGCGACCGGCACGTGGTAGCCAATCGCGAGCTTCCTGCAGATCTCCACTTCTCGCATCGCCCAAGAGCCGAACGCGCCGAGTGCGCAGACCGTGATGAGCTGCCAGAAGCCGCCTTCCGTGAGAGGCGCAAACGACAGGCCATATTTGGCATCCGGCGGATTGATGCTGATCTGCCAGATATTCCAGGTCGGTCCGAGCGCCGCCGCGTACAGAATGAGCGCCACACCGACGAAGGTGAAGAAGATCGTGGTCACCCCGAAGAAGCCGACATAGAAGGGGCCGACCCAGAAATCGAAAAGATCGCCGCCGATCAGCGTCCCGCCGCGGACACGGTATTTGCGTTCAAAGCTAAGCATGGCCATCGGTCATTCCTCCCGTGCTAACGGTGCGGCCTCGCTGTTGGAAATTGGGAGCGGGCGAACCGGATCTGTCGTCCGGGTTCGCCCGCTTCCGGATATCGAGCTCTAGCCGAGCTTGAGTGGTGTCGCCGGTTCGGAAATCGACGACGTTTTTGCTGGCCTGGGTCCTTCCAGCCAGTTGAACCGGTTCGTGCTGAGCAGGATGAAGTGAATCACCAATGCCAGACCGAACAGGAACGTGAACAGGGCAACCAGCGTCCTGCGCGGATCGAACAGCAACCACAAGCGCCACATAGTCTTCTCCTTCTCTAGGTCAGGTAGG
>NZ_JANBVS010000076.1 GCF_024586915.1 Bradyrhizobium sp. SRS-191 | reverse complement strand
GAGCTGGCCCGAAACGTCGAGCGTCTTGGTGTTGGTGTCGTCGGCAAAGCCGTTCAGCGCGGAGCGGCTGACGTCGAAGCGATAATCGAGCCCCTGCACATAAGTGCTGCCGCCGGAACCGTAATGCGCGCGGAACGAGTTCAGCGAATCCCAGGAGAAGTCTGCTTCGTTCCGGATCGGTCCGGTGTGCGGCTGCTTGGTGACGAAGTTGATGGCGCCGCCGGCGGCGCCTTCCCCCGAGATTAGCGAGGCCGGGCCCTTCAGGATCTCCACGGCTTCGAGATTGGCGGTGTCCATGACCCGCGAGGTCATGTTCTGCGGACCGATCTTGATGCCGTTGTAGAGCGTGTTGATCTGGCTGTTGGTGAAACCGCGCATCGAGAAGGCCGACGGCTCGGCCGGGTTGTCGCCCGCGGTGACGCCGACCGCGCCCTGCGCAACGTCGGACACGGTGCGATAGCCCTGCTCGCGCATCGTCTCGGCCGAGATCACCTCCACGGTGGCCGGCGTTTCGCGCACGGTGAGCCCAAGCCGCGAGGCACTCTCCGCCACCGCGTTGCTGTTGAGCGGCGTCTGTGCCGGCACCGCCGGCTTCGGCGCGACCGGTGTTGCCACCGGCCTGCGCGCCGCTGCACGCCGCGCGGTCTGCGCGTCGCGATTGGCAGGCCTGGCTTGCTTGCGGGATTGAGGGGGCGACACCTCGACAGCCGGCAGGACCTCGCGGGCGGCCTGCGCCAGCGCGGCGGTGATATCGATGCTGGCAAACGTAAGCGCCGTTGCCGCGAACAGGATGCGGCGCGGTCGCGCAATAGGAACGGAAGACATGGTCTTGGGACCTCGGTATGACGTCAGTGGCACGTCACAGCGAACGAGGTCTCATCTTCGGGCTTCTCAGCCTTCAGATGAAGCCGAATGTCTGTACTCCCCGACCGACATCTTCGCGTGTGACCACGGCTGACGGCAGGTCTCCTGGCTCGCGGGTCGTAACCGCTTCGTCGCCTTCCCGGGACCGAGGACCCAGTGGCATCTGACGAAGGATTCACCGCTTACAGTTGCGGGGGCAGCTGCGGCATGGGGGACAATGTCCCCGCACCGCATTCCCTTTTCATCCCCTCTCGGGGAAACCGTCACAAGCATCTAGGATTACCATCGCGACGGAGTCAATGTAGGGAATGCGTCGAGAGTGCCACAGCGGCGAACTTCCCAGGAGATACACATGGAAGGCGAGACCTTCCTTTGGCTGATACGTCACGCCCCCGTCGATGGCGCGCCTGGAACGATCCACGCGCCTGATGCGCCGGCCGATCTCGGCGATCGCGCAAAGTTCGAAACGCTGCGCCTGCGCCTGCCGCAAGGTGCTGCGAGCTATGCCAGTCCGGCGCGGCGCACGGTCGAGACGGCCCGCGCGCTCGGGCTCGATCCCGTGCTCGCCGACGAATTCAGCGAGCAGGATTTCGGCGAATGGACCGGGCGGCGGCATGACGATCTCAGCGCAACCGGCGGCGAGACTTATGCACAGT
>NZ_JANBVS010000075.1 GCF_024586915.1 Bradyrhizobium sp. SRS-191 | reverse complement strand
CGGAGGTGCGTCGGATCGAGAACGACAAGGGGCGCTTCACGCTGGTGTTCCTGTGCTCGGCGGACGATCTCGAGGCGCTGAAGAAGCAGCCCGCCAGCCGCGGCGCGCCGCTGGTCGAGCTGACCTACAATTGGGACGAGGAGAAATACGGCGAGGATCGCTTCTTCGGCCATCTCGCCTATGAGGTCGACGACATCTACGAGACCTGCGCGAAGCTGCAAAAGGCCGGCGTCACCATCAACCGGCCGCCGCGCGACGGCAACATGGCCTTCGTGCGGTCGCCGGACCTGCACTCGATCGAGCTGTTGCAGAAGGGCGACCCGAAGCCGCCGCAGGAGCCGTGGGCCTCGATGCCCAATACCGGCCATTGGTAAGCTCACGCCACAGGAACCAGCCCCCGTCCGGCGCGTTCACTCCCCGACACTACGATCGAGGAGGACGTTATGGGACGAGGAATCTTGCTGTGGCTGCTGGGCGTGCCGATCCCGGTGATCATTCTGTTGTGGCTGTTCTTCGGGCGCTGAGACCCGCACGAACGCGCCTGCGTTTATCTGTATGAACACACTTGCGATAGCTCCGCCCCTCGGCGGAGCTTTTTGCATGCGCGGCGCGCGGCAATCGCACCTCGCCGTCGCCAGAAAATTTCGTTATCACCCGCAGACCGCGTAGCCCGGATGAGCGAAGCGATATCCGGGAACGCTGCCAATAAGGCACCCCGGATATCGCTTCGCTCATCCGGGCTACGGGCTACGACAAAAACGCCGCGGGAGACACCACATGCCGGACACCACACTGACGATCTGGGGCCGTGCCAATTCGGTCAACGTGCAGAAGGTGCTGTGGTGTCTGGCCGAACTCCACCTGCCGTTCGAGCGCATCGATGCCGGCATGCAATACGGCAAGACCCGCGAGGCCGATTATCTCGCGATGAATCCCAATGCGCGGATCCCGACGCTGGTCGAGGGCGATTTCGTGTTGTGGGAGTCGAATTCGATCATGCGTTATCTGTGCCTGGCGCATGGGCGCGGCACGCCGATCTATCCGGAGGCGCCTAAGAAGCGCGCCGGCATCGATCGCTGGCTCGACTGGACGCTGTCGACGGTGCAGCCGGTCGACCGCCCGGTGTTCTGGGGCATCGTGCGGACACCGCCGGCCGAGCGCGACATGGTCCAGGTGCAGAAGAATGCCGATGCCGCCGCGGAGGTCTGGGCCATCGCCGACCGGCTGCTTTCGAGCCGGCCGTTCATGGAAGGTGATGCGTTCACGCTCGCCGATCTCGCGCTGGGCTGCTACGCGCGGCGCTGGCTCGGGGTCGAAGGCATCACCCGTCCGGCCCAGCCGCACCTCGCGCGATGGCTCGGCGACGTCAGTCAGCGCGCCGGATTTGCGCGGTTTGTCGCACCCCCGATGTCGTGAGCCGGTGACGCGGCCCAAGCCGATTTGATCTCACGATGAATCGCGTTTTCGGCGCAGCGCGGTCCGCGGCGCGGCCTCACTTGACGGCTACTGTGCATGGGGTTGTTTTCTCAGGTTTCGGTC
>NZ_JANBVS010000074.1 GCF_024586915.1 Bradyrhizobium sp. SRS-191 | reverse complement strand
CCGCGACAGCGTCGGTCACGGCTGTCTGCTCCGAGAGATCGCCGAGGCGCTTCGCCACGACAGCGCCTTTCGCCTCGGCTTCCGCCGCCGCGGCGTCGAGACCCTCCGCGTTGGAACGCGTGTGCAGCAGAAGCGCCGTGCCGGGAGCTGCGAGCAGCCTTGCGGTGGCGCGGCCGATGCCGCTGGCGGCACCCGTGACGAGATAGACGCGGTTGATATCAGGCATCACGGCGTTGCGTTGGCCGGCGGTAGTGCGCCGGTGCGGTGGAAATGGCTGAGGAAGGCGCGCGTCGCGGCTTCCTGCGGATGGTCGATCACCTGCCGCGCCGGGCCTTCCTCGACGACGATTCCGTCGCGCATGAAGATCAGGCGGTCGGCGACCTCGCGGGCGAAGGCGATCTCATGAGTCACGATCACCATGGTCATGCCCTCCGCCGCCAGTTGCTGGATAACGGCGAGCACTTCGCCGACGAGCTCGGGGTCGAGCGCCGACGTCGCCTCGTCGAACAGCATGACATCAGGCTCCATCGCCAGTGCGCGTGCGATCGCGACGCGCTGCTTCTGGCCGCCGGAGAGCGTTGACGGATATTGGTCTGCCTTCTCGGCCAGCCCGACCTTCGCGAGCTGCGCCCGCGCGAGCTTCTCGGCGTCGGCCTTGGCCATGCGCCGCACCGTGACCGGGCCCTCCATCACGTTCTGCAGCGTCGTCATGTGCGGGAACAGGTTGAAGTGCTGGAACACCATGCCGGTGGTGGCGCGGAATTTTGCCAGCGTTTTCACGTCGGGCAGCTTGGTGCCGTCACCGAATTCAAAGCGCGTGTCGCCGACGCGGACGCTGCCGCCATCGGGCACGACCAGCAGATTGATGCAGCGGAGCAGCGTCGATTTTCCGGAACCGGAAGGGCCGATCAGCGCGACGACACCGCCCTTGGCAACGTCGAGATTGATGTTCTTTAGAACCTCGTTACTGCCAAAACTCTTGCGCAGGCTGCGGATCTCGATCTTCGAAGTGGTCTTGGGCGCCCCGCTCATTCACTCACCGCCAGTCGCTTCTCGCCGCGGCGGACGAGGATGGTGAGCGGGATCAGGATCGCGGCATAGGCGACCGCGACGGCCGTGTAGGTCTCCAGCGGCCGGTAGCTGTCATGCGCTGCGACCTGGCTCTGATAGACGAGGTCTGGCACCGCCAGCACCGAGACCAGCGAGGTGTTCTTGAACTGGATGATCGACTGATTCATCAGCGCCGGGATCATGCGCTTGATCGCTTGCGGCAGCACGATGCGCCGCATGCTCTGGCCGGGCGTCATGCCCAGTGCTGCGCCGGCTTCCGACTGGCCCTTGTCGATCGAGATGATGCCGCCGCGGATGATTTCCGAATAGAAGGAGCCGCCATAGAGCGAGAGCGCCAGCGCGGAAGCCGTGATCGGCGTCATCTCGACACCGGCCAGGATCGGCAGCGCATAATAGAACCAGATCAGCTGCACCAGGATCGGCGTGCAGCGAAACGCCTCGATGAAGGTGAGGGCTGTGAGCCGCACCGCCTTGAAGCGCGACAGGGTGCCGAACGCGCCGAACAGGCCGAACACCAGAC
>NZ_JANBVS010000073.1 GCF_024586915.1 Bradyrhizobium sp. SRS-191 | reverse complement strand
ATGTGTCGAGCCTCAAGACCGTGTTTCACATGGCCGCTCCGATGCCGCCCTGGCTGAAGGAGAACTGGATCGCCTGGCTCGGGCCGGAACGGGTCTGGGAGCTCTATGGCGGCACCGAGCGTCAGGGCTCGTGCATCATCTCCGGCACCGAATGGCTGACGCACAAAGGCTCGGTCGGCCGGATCGGCGAGATGGCGAAGTTGCGCATCATCGGCGAGGACGGCAAGGACGTCGCGCCGGGCGAGACCGGGGAGATTTATTTCCTCAACAACGAGGGCAAGGACGCCACCTATCATTATCTCGGCGCCGAGCCGAAGCGCCGCGCCGATGGCTGGGAGTCGCTCGGCGACATCGGCCGGATGGACGCCGAAGGCTACCTCTATCTCGGCGACCGGCTCGCCGACATGGTGCTGCGCGGCGGTGCCAACATCTACCCGGCCGAGGTCGAGGCCGCCGTCTCCGAATATCCCGGCGTCCGCTCCTGCGTCGTGGTCGGGTTGCCCGATCCGGAGCTCGGCCAGCGCGTGCACGCGATCATCGAGCCCGCGACCGGCGCGGATGAAAGCAGCATCGCCGACGGCCTGGCGGAGTTTCTCAGGGATCGGCTGAGCCGCTACAAGCAGCCGGAGAGTTTCGAGATCGTCAGCGCCGCGCCGCGCGACGATTCCGGAAAAGTCCGCCGCACGCTGTTGCGCGACGAACGCGCGGCGTGGATGAAGGAAGGACGCGATTTCCGGATCATGCTTTCGAAAACGCGGGCGCACGCGGATTAAAGACGAGACATAGAAGGACCTGTGACATGACCATCACCATCGCTGCCAACAGCGTGCCGAAGCCGCCCGCCGAGATCATCGCGGGCTTTCGCGGCGCGCCGACCTCGGTCATTTCCGACAATCTCGCCCGGCTGCCGGGCGCGGTCGGGCTGAAGCCCTTTCATCGCGGGGCCAAGCTGGTCGGGACGGCATTCACGGTGCGCACGCGCCCCGGCGACAATCTCGCCATCCATCGCGCGCTCGAGCTCGTCGGTCCCGGCGACGTCATCGTGGTCGATGGCGGCGGCGACGAGACGCGGGCGCTGGTCGGCGAGATCATGAAGAACATCGCGCAGTGGCGCAAAGCCGAAGGCTACGTGATCGACGGCGCGATCCGCGACGTCGCTGCGTTTACGGCGGATGACTTCCCCTGCTACGCCCGCGCGGTGACCCATCGCGGTCCCTACAAGAACGGCCCTGGCGAGATCAACGTGCCCGTCTCGATCGGCGGCAGCGTGATTTCGCCCGGCGATATCGTGGTCGGCGACGAGGACGGCGTGGTGTCGTTTCCGGCCGCCGGCGCGGCCGCGCTGCTCAAAGCGGTCCGCGCCCAGGTCGCGCGCGAGGAAGAGACCATGAAGGCGATCCGCGAGGGCCGTTACCAGGGCTCCTACGGCAAATCCTGATCAGGGCAACACAGGGGAGGACGGCGTGAGCCAGAAGGACGAGTTTCACAATATCGACAATCCCGCCGACGGGCTGTTTCGCGAACTCGCGGCGGGCGTCACCACGCGCATCTTCTCCGGCGAGCAGGCGATGCTGTCGGTGGTGACGCTGGGGCCGTATGCGCAAGGCACGCTGCATCATCACCCCGAGGAGCAA
>NZ_JANBVS010000072.1 GCF_024586915.1 Bradyrhizobium sp. SRS-191 | reverse complement strand
ACCCATAACCACAGAAGTGGTTGGACGAAGACTCTCAGTGATCCCGCACAGTACGGTACCGCTACCGAATTCTCATCGATGGATCACGCGGTATGGGTCCCGGCCTTCGCCGGGACGACGAGCGTGGAAGGAGCGCCGCTAAATCTCCACCACCTGCCCGGGCTTCATCGCCACAAAGCGCTCTTGCGGAATCTGCGCGGCCCCCAGTGCTTCGACCAGCGCCTTCGCCGGTGCGTCGATCGCCTCGTCCGTGAGCTGGAAGGTGCCGTGATGGTGCCCGAGCGCTTGCTCGGCGCCGCAATCACCAAGCGCCTTCACCGCATCTTCCGGATTCATGTGCTGGTCCCGCATGAACCAGCGCGGCTCGTAGGCGCCGATCGGGAGGATCGCCAGGCGCAGCTTGCCGTGGCGCTCGGCGACGCGGCGGAAATGCCGGCCATCGCCGTAGCCGGAATCGCAGACGACGTAGATCTTGCCGGCCCGGGTCTCCAGCACGAAACTCGCCCATAGCGATTTGTTGCGATCGAACACGCCGCGCGCCGTCCAGTGGCGGGTCGGGACCAGATGCACGGCGATGCCGCCGCCGAGTTCGACGCGATCGTGCCAGTCGAACGCCTCCGCCTTGATGGCGGCATCGGAACTGCGCATCGTCACGTCATTGCCGAGCGGGGTGACGACGCGCGGCGCATGGCTTTTCGCCAGCCGCTTCAGCGTGGCGATGTCGAGATGATCGTAATGGCCGTGCGAGACCAGCACGACGTCGATATCGGGCAATTTCTCAAAGGCGATGCCGGGATCGTTGTGCCGCTTCGGCCCCGCGAAACTGACCGGCGAGACCCGCTCGGACCAGACGGGGTCGATGAGGATGTTGAGACCACCGGCCTGAATCAGCCAGCTGGCATGCCCGACGAACGACAGCCGCACCTTGTCGCCGTCGACCCGGGCCGGCGGGGTGTCGGCATGCGGGCTCGGTGCCCAATCGGGCCATGTCGCCCTCTGGCGTTTGCCACCGAACTGCCAGCGCAGCACCTCGCGCAGCGACTTTGGCGGGACCCCATCGGGATCGAAGAACGTCAGTCCGTCGAAATGGTCGGAGACGGGGCCGTCATAGGTCTTCATGCGGGATATCCAGAGGGAGGGCACCCCCACCAGCGCCCCCGCACCGGCAAACAGTCCAAACAGGCGGCGGCGGGTGATTGGCACGGGGCGGGTTCAGAGGCGGTGGAAGCGGTAAGGCATCACCGCTATATGGGCGGCCGAACGATAAAAGGAACCCGGCGTCAATATGTCCCTGATGTCAGAGGCTTGAGCTGGCATGGCCGCCCCATCCGCCTAACTTTCCTTGACTTTCGGCCGGGAGCGGCGTTTAACCCCGCCACTTTCTCGGAAAGGCTTTCTTTTCGACCCGCCGACCGGCCCTCGAGACCGGAGGTTAACGCCCGACAGCGCGATGCGCCCTCGGGCGCAAAAGTGTTTGGACTTTCTGCTCCCTCGCCCCGCCCTTGCGGGGAGAGGTTAAAGAGGACGACTTCATTGTTCGACAATCTGTCAGAACGGCTTGGCGGAATTCTCGATCGTCTGACGGGGCGCGGCGCGCTGACCGAAAAGGACGTCGATGCCGCCATGCGCGAGGTTCGCCGCGCGCTGCTGGAAGCCGACGTCGCGCTTGAAGTG
>NZ_JANBVS010000071.1 GCF_024586915.1 Bradyrhizobium sp. SRS-191 | reverse complement strand
GGCCTGCGTGTGCTCGGCGCCAATGCGAACGGGTCGAAGGCGGGCGTCTTCACCTCCAAGGTGGGCACGCTCTCCAACGACTTCTTCGTCAACCTGCTCGACATGAGCACGCAATGGACGCCGGCTTCCAACGGCAGCTACGAGGGCCGCGACCGCAAGACCAATGCGGTGAAGTGGACCGCGACACGCGTCGACCTGATCTTCGGCGCACACTCGCAGCTCCGCGCCTTCGCGGAAGTCTATGCGACGTCGGACGCCAAGGAGAAGTTCGTCAAGGACTTCGCCGAAGCCTGGACCAAGGTGATGAACCTCGACCGCTACGACATCGTGCGGAAGTAACAATGGTCCGTCTCTCTGCGGGGAGACGGATGTCCAGAAGCGAAACGTGATGACTGAGAAGGGCGGCAGCGATGCCGCCCTTTTCTTTTTGTCCTTAATCGATAATCAGACGCCGAGCGTACCCGCCTTCGCGGCTGCGTAGCGTTCGCCCACGACTTTCCAGTTCACCGTGTTCCACCAGGCCTTCAAATAATCGGCTCGGCGGTTCTGGTAATTCAGATAGTAAGCGTGCTCCCAGACGTCGTTGCCGAGCAATGCGCGCTTGCCGTCCATCATGGGATTGTCCTGGTTCGGGCGAGTCTCGATTGCGAGCTTCCCATCCTTACTGACGGTCACGAACACCCAGCCGGAGCCGAACACGCGTCCGCCGGCGGCGTTGAAGTCGGTCTGGAATTTCTCCATGCCGCCGAGGTCGCTGTCGATTGCGGCAAGCAGCGCACCCTCCGGCTTGCCGCCGTTCGGGCCCATGATCTGCCAGAACATCGTGTGATTGGCGTGGCCGCCCATGCTGTTCCGCACGCCGGTGCGGATGGCCTCGGGCACGGCATTGAGATTACCCAGCACCTCGCTGACCGGCTTGTCGGCGATCTGGGGATTGTCCTTTGCGAAATTGTTCAGGTTGGTGATGAAGGCCTGATGATGCCGGTCGTGATGGATCTCCATCGTCTTTGCATCGATGTGCGGTTCCAGCGCATTCGCCGGATAGGTCAGCGGGTCGAGCTTGAAGGGGCCGGCAGGTGCCATGGTTGTCTGCGCGAAGATCAGTCGCGGGGCCGCAGCGGCGGCGGCGAGGCTGGTGGCCGCGAACATCAGGTGGCGCCGGGATAGGGTCGACATGCAAAACTCCTGTCTGGAACGATCTGCCCGGGTACGAGGGCAGTGGGGGAGTTACGCAGCAGTCGCCGACACGGGTTCGAACAAGGGCCTTTCCGAGGCTGCGGCGGAAGCGCACATGTGGTCTCGCGCCCCGCTCGCAGACGAAAAAAGGGCGGCCCTCAGGCCGCCCTTGATGATCGTTCCGAGGTCGAAGCGCGGCTTACTCGCCGGCGGCTTCGCGCGGGGCCTTCTCGCCCTCGCCGCCCTTGCCTTCGAGGTCTTCGCCGGTGGTCTGGTCGACGGCCTTCATCGACAGCCGGGTCTTGCCGCGGTCGTCGAAGCCGAGCAGCTTGACCTTGACCTTGTCGCCTTCCTTGACGACGTCCGAGGTCTTCTGCACGCGGTTGGAAGCGAGCTGGCTGATGTGAACGAGGCCGTCCTTGGAACCGAAGAAGTTCACGAAGGCGCCGAACTCCATCACCTTGACGACGGTGCCGTCATAGATCTGGCCGACTTCCGGATCGGACGCGATCGACTTGATCCACTTGATCGC
>NZ_JANBVS010000070.1 GCF_024586915.1 Bradyrhizobium sp. SRS-191 | reverse complement strand
CGATCGTCGCCGTCGTGCCGATCATGCTGTTCACGATGGCCACCATCCTGATGCTGCAACTGCAGAGCTTCCATCGGCTCTTCCTGGTGTTCGCGGTGGCGCCGCTGGCCCTGATCGGCGTGGTCGCGGCGCTGCTGCCCAGCGGCGCGCCGCTCGGCTTCGTGGCCATCCTCGGCGTGCTTGCCCTGATCGGCATCTTGATCCGCAACTCCGTCATCCTCATCGTCCAGATCGAGCATCTGCGCGAGGAGGGGCGGCCGCCCTGGGAGGCTGTTGCCGAAGCCACCGAGCATCGCATGCGGCCGATCATGCTGACTGCGGCAGCCGCGTCGCTCGCCCTGATCCCGATCGCGCGCGAAGTGTTCTGGGGTCCGATGGCCTATGCGATGATGGGCGGCATCATCGTCGGAACGGTGCTCACCTTGCTGTTTCTGCCCGCCCTCTACGTCGCCTGGTTCCGCATCAAGGCGCCAGAAGCGAACGCAGAGACGGACGCGAAGCCGCACGAGGCTTGAGGCCGCGGACGCCGCGGGCTACCTCACGACGTCATCGCGCGTGTCACGAAGCAATGCAGGGCCGCATCTGCGGAGAGGCCCTGGATTTTCTCGTGCGAATTTGGCGTGTCGAGGCCGTTGGTCCGCTCGTTGTGCGGTTGGAGGAGGGTGCCTTCATTTCACCGCGGGCGCGGTCCCGTCCGTCCTCTCACGCACATGAATTACCGCGATGTCGTCCGCGAAAATCCTCTTCCAGCCTTTGAGATGATCGAGGATCTGGGCCGCCGGCGAACCCGCGCCCAGCAAGGTCGCGTCCATGCGATTGTCGTCGAGCAGGCGCAGCAGGCCGGGCACGTCGCGTCCGTCTTCGGCGGCGAAATAATCCATCAGGAAGGTCTCGCCGTAGAGCTCCGAGCGCCCGTCGACGAACGGCCTGATGCCGCGAACGATGAGATAGCCGCCGAAACTGTAGGAATTGAAGATGCGCTGGGCTTTGCGCTCGGTCAGCAGGTCGACCGCCGCGACCGGGGTTTGCACGGTGGAGAATTGAAAGGAATGATGCGCGGCAAAGGTCGCTGCAGTGCCAATTGTCGCGAGCACGATCGCCGCTGCGGCCAGCGCAGCCGGAGCGCCGGGCGCCACCCGCAAGCCCTGTGAGGCCTCCGGCGCGGGCCCAATCCAGCCACGCAGCGGCAGCGCCAGCACCAGGGGGACGAGCACGCCGAATGTCTCGATGCTGCGGATATGGGCCAGCGCCATCCAGGTCGTGCCGAGGATCAGCAGCACGCGCGGCGGCGACAGCGTCAGGCCGCGTGTCAGCGCAAGAGCGAGCAGGCCGAGCAGCGCGCCGGCAAACGGGCTGAAGGCGCTGAAATCTGCCGGACGCCATTCGGCGATGACCGAGAACGATTTACCGAGGCTGAGGATGCGGGCGGCGCCGAGCAGGGTGTTGAGCCCGTAGGGCGTGCAACAGCTCAGCGCGAGCGCGGCGATCCCGAACGCGCCCCATTGCAGCGCAAGCGTCAGCCGGCGCGGCGCGGAGGCGCGCCAGAGCGCTTCCAGGCCGATCGCGCCGATCAGGGCAAGCCCGAGCACGAAGCCGCCGTGGAGGTTGGCCCACAGCGCTATCAGCGGCAGCATCATGAAGGACGGCGCGCGGCCCCGATCGGCCGCGGCCATCAGGGTGCCGCTCCACGCGACCATGACCGGCAGCGCCA
>NZ_JANBVS010000069.1 GCF_024586915.1 Bradyrhizobium sp. SRS-191 | reverse complement strand
GCGATCTGGTCCATGAACGACCCCAGCACGATGTAGCCGCACAGGATCAGCGTAATGATCACCCAGCGCGACGCCGGCAAGGAGCCAATCCAGGCGACGAGGTCCTGCGTCACGTGGGTGAGCGTGAAGAAGTATCCGAAGATGGAGGCGCCGACCAGGATCGTGGCGATCATGCAGGTGCCGTGGCAGGCACTGAGCAACGCGCGGTACAGCGTCGCCGGGGTCACTCTGCGCTTGGCGACCGCCAGCACCAGCGCCCCCGCCGCCCCGAGGGCCGAGGCTTCGGTCGGCGTCGCGATCCCGAGATAGATGGTGCCGGTGACGAGCGTGAACAGTAGCACCATCGGACCGACCTGCCACAGCAGCGTGAACTTCTCACGCCAGGACACCGGTTCGACGCTCGGCGCGCGCGAAGGATCCTGCCAGACCAGGAAATAGATCGTCGCCATGATGGTGGCGGTCACCAGCACCGCCGGAAGGATGCCGCCGATCAGCAATTGTCCGATGTTGACTTCCGCCAGCAGACCGAAAATCACCAGCGCCACGCTCGGCGGAATCAACATGGCCAGTGTGCCCGAGATGGCGACGACACCGGCCGCCATCTTCGGCTCGTATCCCTGCTTGATCATGGCTGGCAGGCTGGTCGCGGACAGCGTCGCCGCGGACGCCGTCGAGGTGCCGCAGATCGCACCGAAGCCGGCGCCGGCCAGCGCCGTCGCCATGCCGAGCCCGCCGGGCACCCGTCCGATCCAGGCCGATGCGGTCTTGAACATATCGTCAGCGACGCCGGACAGCAGGACGAGTTCCGCCATCAGCAGGAACATCGGAATTGTAATCAGCTCATAGGACGACACCGTCGACAACGGCGCGGTCTGCAGAATACCGAAGAGGGTGCCCGAGCCGCCAACCATCAGGAGACCGACTGCACCGGAAAAACCCATGGCAAAGCCGACCGGCGTTCCGATCGCGAGCAACACAAAGAGCAGGCCAAGAACAAGGATAACGGTCATGAGAGGCTGCTCTATTCGAAGCTGCGGGTTTCGTCAGTCATCGGCGGCAATGGGAAGAGATCGCGGCCAGACACGAGACTGAGAACGTTCCCGATCAGTTGCAGGACCAGCCGCAACACCAGCACGGCGCATCCGAATGGTACCAGTGCCGCGGAAATCCAGGTCGGCCATGGAATGGCCCCGGCCAGGACGTCATGCTGTTCGTAATTCTCCAGCGCTCGCTCAAAGCCCACCTTCGAGATCAGAACGAAGACGAACAGCCCCGTCAGGGCGGTGACGATCTCCGACAATCGACGTCCCTTCGGCGGAGCCCTCGACATGAGGATGTCGACACCGACATGCGCATGAACGCGCAGGGTATCCGACAGAGTGAGGAAGAACACTCCGGCCATCAGATACAGCCCGATCAGGTCGTAGGTAAACGAGAGCGGACTGTTCATGACGTAGCGCATGAAGACGTCCGCCACGACAAGCGCCATGATCGCGAACAAGGCGATCGCCGCGACCACCGTGAGCCCGCGCTCGAGAATTCCGAGCACAGCTGTTGCTTGCTTGATCACTTCTGACATCTCCCCCTGCCGCGTCGGACCGCCCTACTTGGCGCCGCCGGCGGCGAGCAGATCTTCGAACTCCTTCAGGGCGGCGGAGGCCTGCTTGCCGCGGCTGTCCAGCCCGCTCGCCCACTCCTTGCCGACCCCCTTCAGCTTGTCCTTCATCTCGGCGCGCGTCGCCTCCGGCAGCGGGTCGAAGCTGATGCCCTCGTCCTGCATCTGCTTGCGGGTGA
>NZ_JANBVS010000007.1 GCF_024586915.1 Bradyrhizobium sp. SRS-191 | reverse complement strand
AGCGGGGAGAGGTTGCACCGGCCGCGCCGAGATGGCTCGCTTCGAAACGCGAGGAGCAAGCCACCGTCGCCGCATGATGCCGCCGCAACTCATTCTTCTCAGCCTTGAGGGCGATCCACGTTCTGATCTTGAACGACGTTTGATCCGGCTATCTTCCACGCCGACAGTGCGCCCCCTCTCCCCGTTCTTCACGGGGAGAGGGTCGGGGTGAGGGGCAGCCACGCGGGCAGTGCCCCTCATCTGCAAACGCCGACCTGATCAGTTCGGCATCACATACGCATACACGCGGCCGCGCGACACGGCGCTCTCACGCACGCGGTTGCCATTGTTGCCGGAGATGACGATCGGATTGCCCTGGGCATCGACGCCCGAGACCACACCGACGTGACCGCCGCCGCGGCGGCTCATGACGGCAATGGCGCCGACCTGCGGGCCGGAGACGCGCTGGCCGTAGCTCGCGAACGAGCGCGCCATGTCGGAGCCCGTGCCGCGATGGCCGGTGCGCTCCAGCACCATGTTCATGAAGCGCGCGCACCACAGGCTACGCCGTCCGGTCGGATTGCCGCCGCCGATGAAGCTGCGCGCCGCGGAGACGACGCTGCTGTCGCCGCCGTAGCCGCCGGACATCGCCATGCCCTCGGACGCCGTGCCCGGCATCATGAGGCTGGCCTGCGCGTCGGCGACGCCCTCGACCTGCATCCGCGCCACGCCGCGCTCCCAGCGCGACTGCCGTGCGAACGAACGACGGTGATGATGATTCCTAGCGTCGTGATGGCCGCCGTGGCTGCGGTGGGCATGATGCCCGGAGCCGTGATGCGGACGGGCCGAAGCCGGTGTTGCGGTGGCGGCAATCGCTGCCGTGCCCATGGTCAACGCAACGATGTGAAGCGACCGGCGAAGGGTAGACACAACCATACTCATTCCTTCTGTTACTTCCCCCAGTACCTTGACTTGGCACCCCCTGATCCTCAGCGCGGCCCCTCTGCAAGCCGCCAGCGGGGTCCGTAAAAAGTCGCGGTGTGACGAAACCATGACCATCGGCGGCAAAAGACCGGCGACGCGAGGGTGATTCCGAGTCTATCCTGCGGCGAAAACAAGGCTGATGAGCACGTCATTGTCGCGCCTCACGCGACAAGTCATCATCAGGCACGCGACACGGGAGGAGCTGACGATGCCCCACGCAACGGCGAAAGACGGTGTTCGCCTGTATTTCGAGGAGGTCGGCGCCGGCACGCCGCTCCTCTTCCTGCACGAGTTCGCCGCCGACCACACCAATTGGGAGCCGCAGCTGCGCTATTTCGCGCGCCGTCACCGCTGCATCGCCTACTCCGCCCGCGGCTATACGCCCTCGGACGTGCCGGCCTCGCCTGACGTCTACAGCTACGTGCATTTCTACACCGATGCGCTGGCCGTGCTCGATCACCTCGGCATCGAAGCCGCGCACTTCGTCGGCCTGTCGATGGGCTCCTACTCCTCGCTGCAGGTGGCGCTGAACGCCCCGAGCCGTATCCGCTCGATGCTGCTGGCCGGCGTCGGCTCGGGCTCCGACCTCGCGCAGCTCGAGGCCTTCCGCGCCCAGTGCCGCGCCACCGCCGAGCAGTTCGAGACGCTTGGCTCGGCCGAAACCACCAAGGTCACCCGCGAAGCGCCCGGCCGCATCCCCTTCCTGGTCAAGGACCCGCGCGGCCACGCCGACTTCTACGCCGCCCTCGCCCGCCATGACGCCAAGGGCTCGGCCAACACCATGCGCGGCTTCCAGGGCGGCAGGCCGTCGATCTACACCATGACCGACGCCATCCGCCGCGTGACGACGCCGGCACTTATAATCTGCGGCGACGAGGACGACGCCTGCATCGAACCGAGCCTGTTCCTGAAGAAGCAACTGCCGGCGTCGGGGCTGACGTTCTTCCCGAAGTCCGGTCATGTGTTGAATTTGGAGGAGCCGGCGCTATTCAACGAAGCGGTCGAGCGTTTCATCGCACTGGTCGAGGCCGGGCGGTGGGGAGCGCGGGATCCCCGGTCGATGGTGGCATAGCGACGGCGTGCTCATCGCGCATGTGCGATGACGCTGCGTTCGGCACCGTCTGGCAAGGGTCATGCGAATGCTTCGCTTCCTATTTTCCTTCCATGGACGGATCAGCCGGTCCGCTTACTGGCTCGGCCTGATCCTGCCCTTCACGTTGACGTTCCTTATGGTTGTCACTGTCGTGCCACCGCTCGCGTTCAACGAAGCCCTGCTCGTCCTCTTCCTCCTGACTCTGTGGCCGGCCCTGGCGATCGGCGCCAAGCGCTGCCACGACCGCGGTCGCTCGGGTTGGTATCAGCTGATCGGCCTGATGCCCTTGGTGGGACAGATCCTGCTGCTGATCGAACTCGGATTCCGTCGCGGGACCGATGGCCCGAACCATTTTGCCATCGCGCAGGAGATCAACCCCGGCGGGACACGAGACCCATCGTGACAATGAAGCCAGGTGTCTCTGCGCCGCCCGCAGCGTCCGCCACACTGGCGCTTGGCAAGCTGACAAAGCGCCGGACCGTCGCGTCGCTAGGGACGTGGCCACGGCGTTCGACTGCCGGGACCGGAGCTGTCATCGCCCGGCTTGACCGCGCGATCCAGGATTCCGAGCTGGCCGTGAGTCACGGAGACGCCGCTTCGTACTGGATGCCCGCCTGCGTGGGTATGAGGGCGGAGGGTGTAGCTCCGCTCTCCGTCATCGCGAGCGCAGCGAAGCGATCCAGGGCCACACGGAAAGACTACACGACCGGCCCCTGGATTGCTTCGTCGCTTGCGCTCCTCGCAATGACGGCCTCTCGATCTTCGGCCATCCGACATCGCTACGGCGTCATCCTACTCCCCGATGATCTTGATCAGCGCCCGCTTGCGCCGGCCGCCGTCGAACTCGCCGTAGAAGATCTGCTCCCACGGACCGAAGTCGAGCTTGCCGCCGGTGATCGCGACCACGACCTCGCGGCCCATGACCTGACGCTTCATGTGGGCGTCGGCATTGTCCTCGCCGGTGCGGTTGTGGCGATAGCCTGAGACCGGCTCGTGCGGCGCCAGCTTCTCCAGCCACTGCTCATAGTCATGATGCAATCCGCTCTCGTCGTCATTGATGAACACCGACGCCGTGATGTGCATGGCATTGACCAGCACCAGCCCCTCGCGCACGCCGCTCTCACGCAGCGCCGCCTCGACCTCACCAGTGATGTTGATGAAGGCGCGCCGGTTCGGGATGTCGAACCACAGCTCCTTGCGGAAGGATTTCATCGAGGCGTCTCCGACATGTCGACAGCGGTCGCTCCATTCTGCCCGAACCCGGTACGCGATGCCATCACGCGGCCGTGGCAAGGATCTGTGCCCACGCCTCCGGTGTGACCGCGTAGGGACCGACGGCGCCTGCGTGGAAACTCCTCCAGAGCGACGGGCGGACCAGCGAGGCCCCCAGCGCGGCAAGGACCGGGATCACCGCCAGCGGATCGCCCGCAACCGGCGTCAGCTCTTCCGTCGACCCCGCATAATCGCCACGGGCGAAGGTCGCAGCGACGGCTTCGCGCAGCACCGCTCGTCGCGATCCGCTGTGCTGGGCGGCGCCGAGGATCGCAAGCAGCGTCTGGCGCGTGCGCACGCCGGCCACGCCTGCCGGCTGTTCGGGAGCCTGCGCGCCGGCGGCCGCATCGAGCATCGCACCGACGAGATCGACGCCCGCGGCCAACGCGTTTGCCGGTTCCACCAGCCGCGGATTGACGTCGATGATGACAGGCCCGCCGTCTCCGATGATCACGTCCATCGAGAGGCCGCCGTGCCAATCGAGCGCGCCGACCAGTCGGGCCAGCATCTCCGCCAGCGTCGGCAGCACGATGCTTTCCTTCAGCGAGGCGCCGCCGCCGACGCCCTCGCGCAGGCGCACACAGGCGTGATGCGCGATCAGCCGGCCACGGTCGGCGACCGCCTGCACCATCGCAAGCGGACCGGCCACCTGAGCCTGCGCGATCAGCTCCGATCGGCCGACGCCGAGCTCCTCCGCCGCCGCTTCGAGCTCGTCGGTGCTCCGCGCCCGCCTGACACCCGAACTTGCCGTGCTCACGGGATGCTTGAGGAAGACCGGAAATGCGGTGATGCCACGCAGATCCTCGGCACGCGAAATCAAAGTCGTGGGCGGCTGCGGAACGCCGGCGGCTTCGAGCGTCCGAAAGGCAGAAATCTTGTCCTGCACCCGCACGAGACTTTTGAACGGCGGCACGATGGTCGCGACGCGAAGCTGCGGCAGCCGTGCCGAGAGCACCGTCACCTGCTCCTGGGTCGGGAACAACAGATCGACCTTGCGCTCGGCTGCAATGCGCTCGGCCGTTGCGAGCCATTCGAAAGGCCCGCGCCCGAACCGTGGTACCGCGTAGACGGCTTGTACGTGGCGCGTGAAGCGCGACAGGCAGATGCGTGTCGAGGAGAGGATTTCAACCTCATGACCGAGCGCACCGAGCCGCCCGGCCACTTGGCGGGAGGTCAGGCCTGATCCTTCGGACAACAGGATACGCATCTCACCAGCCCTCACGGACGCCGTGTGCGCGACATCATAAACAGATCGACGGTTGAGAGCTTGAGGCGGGTCAACGACGCGGCAACGTCAGTCGTCCATGCAAATCACTCTGCACGACGGGCAGTTTGCGCATGACCTTCATGCGTAAACTGCCCGTCGTGTTAGTTTGCCGCACGCTGCACACTTGCACCGTCGGGCAAATCAGGCGCAACTTTCCGCCCGTCCCGCCTCGCAGCACGAGGGGCGTATCGCGGTCGTCACGAACGCTGAGGTGGGATGCGGTGGGCGTGTCGGGTTGCGCGTGAGTTCGCTCGCGCGGACGAACAATTCCGGCACGCACGGTCAAGTCGCGCGGTCCTGATACCCCGAAGCTGGTATCACGCTTGCGAGGACGCTGAACGCGTCGCGCAGGCAACGGTGGCCAAAAAGCCCGGCGCACCGGGGAGAACGCGAAGCAGCCGTACAGCCATCGCGCAGGGAAGGCCGGGTGTTCCGGCTCGTACCTGTGGTACCTGCCGCCTGCATTTTTTCCGCAGGCGGGCCATGGGTGCGGCCAGCATCCGGCCTTCCCTGCGCCTCTGCGTTTTCGAGGGGCTATGATCGATGCGGAGCCCGGGCGCGAATGTGCCGCGGGGACGACGTCCCACGTCTCAGGCTAACGCTCTTTGAAATAGTGAAAACCGCCAACTCCAAGCTCGTCATGGCCGGGCTTGTCCCGGCCATCCACGTCACTCGGCATACGCGATCTCTACATTGCGATCGTGTCGTAGAGATCGTCCCAGTCGGGATTGCTTGCAACGATCAGCCCGACCTTCCACGCGCGGGACCAATGCTTGATGTTGTGCTCGCGCTGGATGGCGCTTTGGATGTCGCCGAAGACCTCGAAGTAGACCAGCCGCTTCAAGCCATATCGCTTGGTGAAGCCGTCGACCACACCACATCGATGCTGATAGACGCGTTGCACGAGGTTGTTAGTCACGCCGACATACAGCGTGCCATTGGGACGATTGCTCATGAAATACACGTAGCCACCCGCCATGGCGCCATATTGCAAGACGTGGATGGCCGGGACAAGCCCGACCATGACGACCGAAAGGACCATCAACCATCACTCGCCCTACGACCGATGCGCATTGTGTTACTCGTCATGCCCGGGCTTGTCCCGGGCATCCACGTGGCTCTCAGGATGCCGAACGACGTGGATGGCCGGGACAGGCCCGGCCATGACGGTGAAGAGAGCGAGAGTCCAACGTCGGCAGCGGCCCGGGGCTGCAGTGGTCCTCTACCCCTACCGCCGCTCACCCCGACTCAGCAGGAACACGCCCTGCTCGCCGAACATGTTCCAGAACCACCAGGGCATCGCGACGCGCAAGGGACGGCCGTCGCTGTCGAGCGCCACCGCGCGTTCCATCTTCACGCCGATCTCGTCGCAGAGCTGCACGAAGTCCTTGATGGTGCAGAAATGGATGTTCGGCGTGTCGTACCAAGTGAAGGGCAGGTTGTCGGTGCGCGGCATGTGGCCGCCGACGAGCAGCTGCAGGCGCAGCCGCCAGAAGCCGAAATTCGGGAAGGTGACGATGGCGCGGCGGCCGATGCGCAGGAGATTTTCCAGCACGTCCTTGGGCCGGCGCGTCGCCTGCAGCGTCTGCGACAGGATCACGTAGTCGAAGGCATCGTCGGGATAGTCGACGAGATCGGTGTCGGCATCGCCCTGCACCACGGCGAGACCCTTGGCGACGCAATGGTTGACGCCCTCGCGCGACAGCTCGATGCCGCGGCCGTCGATGCCGCGACTCTCCAGCAATTGCAGCAGGTCGCCGTCGCCGCACCCGATGTCGAGCACCTTGGAGCCGCGATCGACCATGCCCGCGATCAGCAGATGATCCGGCCGATAGGCCAGCACCTCGCCGCCGGACAAGCCGTTCAGCGGCAGCACCCCTTGCAGGCTCATGGCTCAGACTCCCGTCACAGTCTTGAGGCCGCGCGCCTTGCCCGCGGAATCGAGGAAGGCGCTGGCGATCTCGAAGAACTCGGGCACGTCGAGCAGGAATGCGTCGTGCCCCCGGTCGGTCTCGATCTCCGCGAACGACACCCGCGCGCTGGAGGCGTTGAGCGCATGCACCAGCGCCCGCGATTCCGAGGTCGGGAACAGCCAGTCGCTGGTGAACGACACCACGCAGAACCGGGTCTGGATGCCGCGGAACGCCGCCGCCAGCACGCCGTCATGGTCGCCGGCGATGTCGAAGTAATCCATCGCGCGCGTCAGATAGAGATAGGAGTTGGCGTCGAAGCGCTCGACGAAGGACGAGCCCTGGTAGCGCAGATAGCTCTCGACCTGGAAATCGGCGTCGAACGAGAAGGTCGGCAGCTCGCGGTCCTGCATGCGACGGCCGAACTTGCGATGCAGCGCGGCGTCCGACAGATAGGTGATGTGCGCGGCCATCCGCGCCACGGCGAGGCCGCGATGCGGATGCGTGCCCTTGTCGGCATAGCAGCCGTGATCCCATTCGGGATCGGCCATCACGGCCTGGCGGCCGAGTTCGTGGAAGGCGATGTTCTGCGCCGAATGCCGCGTCGCGCAGGCGATCGCGAGATTGGCGAAGACGCGCTGCGGATAGGCCACCGTCCATTGCAGCGCCTGCATGCCGCCCATCGAGCCGCCGACGACGGCGAACAGCGTATCGATGCCGAGATGATCGATCAGCATCGCCTGCGCGCGCACCATGTCGGGGATGGTGATGATCGGAAAATCGAGGCCCCAGACCTTGCCGGTCGCGGGGTTCAGCGAGGCCGGACCGGTCGAGCCCATGCAGCCGCCGATCACGTTCGAGCAGATGATGAAATAGCGCGCGGGATCGAGCGGCCGTCCGGGACCGACCAGCGTCTCCCACCAGCCGGGCTTGCCGGTCACCGGATGTCGGTTGGCGACGTGCTGGTCGCCGGTCAGGGCGTGGCAGATCAGCACGGCGTTGGACTTGTCGGCGTTGAGCTCGCCATAAGTCTGGTAGGCGATCTGGAACGGCGCGAGATCGACGCCGCAATCGAGCTTGAGCGGCTTGTCGGCGCCGAACTGCGCGACCAGCGAGCTCGGATGATCGACCTCGTGCGAATGCTCCTCGGAACGTTCCTGGGGCGCAACCGTGCGCAGCACGGATGTGGATTTCGGCGTCAGGCCTGTCATGTCTCTCACCCCGACCTCCCGGCCAGGGCTCCCGAACCACGTGACATATCAGGCCATGAAAAACCCGGCCTGAACTGGGGTTCGGCCGGGATCGATAACGTCCCCGGCCTGTTTAGCGAGTTTTTTAACGTGGCTGCAAGCCGGCCGGCTCAAATGACCACGGAACGGGCAGAAACTAGTCCCGCGGGCGCTCCCCGTCAAGGCAAGCTGGGGTTGACCGCCGACCGGGCGCTCCAAGGGTCCAATCCAGGCTGCATTCCAGCCAAGCCTAGGCAGCACAAGGTAAACTTGCTGTTGCGCAGGCTCCCGGCATCGGAGAGAACGACAGCCGTTCCAGTCGGCCGCGCGTCAAGACGTGGCCCGCGCAGAGTGACCACGCCCATGTCGAACCCGCCCCCTGCCCCGCCCTCCCTGGCCGATCTGCGCAAGGAGATCGACGCGATCGACGAGCAGGTGCATCAGCTGCTGATGAACAGGGCCGACATCATCGACCGGCTGATCAAGGTCAAGAAGACCCAGGAGGTCGGTTCGGCGTTCCGCCCGGCGCGTGAGGCCGACATGATGCGCCGCCTGGTGCAGCGACATCGCGGCATCCTGCCGCTCGACACCGTCGAGGGCATCTGGCGGGTGATCGTCTCGACCTTCACTTATGTGCAGGCGCCATTCTCGGTGCACGCCGACGTGTCGGTCGGCGAGTCCGCGATGCGCGATTCCGCAAGGTTCCACTTCGGATTCCTAGTGCCCTACGTCGCCCATTTCAGCGCCCAGGCCGCGGTCGAAGCGGTGGCGCGCTCGAAGGGCGATCTGGCGCTGGTGTCGACGACCTCGGGCCATACGCCATGGTGGATCACGCTGGAGCCTGTGGGCGCGCCGAAGATCATCGCGCGCATGCCCTTCATCGAGCGCGCCGACCATCCGGCCGCGCTGCCGGTGTTCGCGGTGTCGCGTGTTGCCGACGACGCGCTGGTGCTGGAGGTCGAGACCTGGAGCGTCCGTGTCTCCGGATGGAATGCCCAGGTGTCGCGCGCGCTGTCCCCCCTCGCCGACGTCGTCGCGGTGCCGGATACCGCCTTCGACAGCGCCGCCCTGCTGGTCTCGATCGAGGCGCCGTCGGACCTCGACAAGATCAAGGCGGCCCTGATCGCGGCGGGCGCCTCGGTGCGCTCCGCGGCCCTCGTCGGCGGCCATGCCAAACGCTATACGGTTCCCAACTGAGACGCCGCGCGCCAGTGACGATTTTCCGGAGTTGACGATGAACCGCCCCGTGCCGAACCCCGGCATATCAGACATCGCGCCCTACACGCCCGGCAAGAGCCCGAAGCCGGAGCCGGGCCGCAAGGTGTTCAAGCTCTCGGCCAACGAGACCCCGTTCGGCCCGTCGCCGAAGGCGATCGACGCCTTCAAGAGCGCGGCTGATCATCTCGAGGATTATCCGGAAGGCACCTCGCGGGTGCTGCGCGAGGCGATCGGCCGCACCTACGGCCTCGATCCCGACCGCATCGTCTGCGGAGCCGGCTCCGATGAGATCCTCAATCTGCTGGCGCACACGTTTCTGCGCGAGGGCGATGAGGCCATTTCGACCGCGCATGGCTTTCTCGTCTATCCGATCGCCACCATGGCATGCGGCGCCAAGAACGTCGTCGCCGCCGAGACCGAGTACCGCACTGACGTCGATGCGATCCTGGCCGCGGTGACGCCGCGGACGAAGCTGGTCTGGCTCGCCAACCCGAACAATCCGACCGGCACCTACATCCCGTTCGACGAGGTCAAACGGCTGCGAGCCGGCCTGCCCTCCCACGTCGTGCTGGTGCTCGATGCCGCCTATGCCGACTACGTCTCGCGGAACGACTATCAGTTCGGGATCGAGCTGGTCGCGACCACCGAGAACACCGTGGTCACGCACACCTTCTCCAAGATCCACGGCCTTGCCGCACTCCGCGTCGGCTGGATGTTCGGCCCGGCGCACATCGTCGATGCGATCAACCGCATCCGCGGACCTTTCAACGTCTCTTCGCCCGCGATGCTTGCGGCGGTGGCGGCGATCGAGGACACCGCGCATCAGCAGATGTCGAAGACGCACACGGAAACGTGGCGCAACTGGCTGACCGAGGAGATCGGCAAGCTCGGACTGAAGGTGACGCCCAGCGTGACCAACTTCCTGCTGATCCACTTCCCGACCGAGAAGGGCAGGACGGCGATCGAAGCCGACGAATTCCTGACGCGACGCGGCCTCGTGCTGCGTGCGGTCGCCAACTACAAGCTGCCGCATGCGCTGCGCATGACCATCGGCACCGAAGAGGCCAACCGTCTGGTGGTCGAGGCTTTGAGCGAATTCATGAGGCCGAAGTGAGCGTCGCAGGAAGATTCGAACGCATCGCGCTGATCGGCTTCGGCCTGATCGGCGGCTCGATTGCACGCGCGGCGCGGCAGCAGGGCGTGGCCGGCGAGATCGTCACCACGGCACGTTCCGAGAAGACGCGCGCCCGCGTCGCGGAGCTCGGCATTGTCGACCATGTTGTCGCGAGCAATGCGGACGCGGTCAAGGATGCCGATCTCGTCATCCTCTGCATTCCCGTCGGCGCCTGCGGTCCTGTCGCAGCCGAGATCGCGCCGCATCTCAAGCCCGGCGCCGTCGTTTCCGACGTCGGCTCGGTGAAGGGCGCGATCGTCCGCGACATGGCTCCGCACCTCCCGGCCAATGTCCACTTCGTCCCGGCGCACCCGGTGGCCGGTACCGAGAATTCAGGTCCCGATTCCGGCTTCGCCGAGCTCTTCATAAACCGCTGGTGCATCCTGACGCCGCCCGACGGCGTCGATGCCGGCGCGATCGATCATCTCCGTGCGTTCTGGGCGGCGCTCGGCGCCAAGGTCGAGATCATGACGCCGGATCATCACGACCGCGTGCTCGCGATCACCAGCCATCTGCCGCATCTGATCGCCTACACCATCGTCGGCACCGCCGACGAGCTGGCGCAGGTGACGGAATCCGAGGTCATCAAGTTCTCCGCCGGCGGTTTCCGCGATTTCACCCGCATTGCGGCGTCCGATCCGACGATGTGGCGCGACATCTTCCTGAGCAACAAGGATGCCGTGCTCGACATGCTCGGCACCTTCACCGAGGATTTGTCGAAACTGACACGCGCGATCCGGCGCGGCGACGGTGATGCGCTGTTCGATCACTTCACCCGCACCCGTGCGATCCGCCGCGGCATCGTCGACATCGGCCAGGATTCGGCGGCACCGGATTTTGGCCGGCCGCTGCCGCAGCTCAAGAAGCCCTGAGCTCAGAACAGCGGAGGAACGCGGGCAACCTTGAACGGACCGAGCACCACGGCGCCATCCGAGAAGCGCAAGGGAAAGGTCCGCGCCTTGCGTCCCTCGAGCGTTGTTTCCTTGCCGAGCGCATTGATGCCGAAAGCCACGCCGACATTGGCGTTCTGCTTCACGACCTTGCCGAGGCCGGGAATGGCGCGGTCGAGCGCACCGAGCAGATTGTTGACGTCCTGCGATTTCACCCCCGGCGCCACGCGATCGAGCGTCCCCTGCGGCACGCCGTTCTCCAGCATCTTGTCCAGGCCGAGTGCCGGAATGACCTTTTCGATGCCGGCCACCGTCATCTGCACCTCGCCATCGATGTTACCATTGGCGGTCAAGGTGAGCGTGCCCGCAGCGATGGCGAGCAGTTCGCCCTGTTGGATGCGCGCCTGGACGATCTCGACATGACCGCCCGCCGCCTGGATCTCACGAAACCGCTCCGGCCAAGGCTTGGGGCGGAAATCCTTGAGCCCCGTGACGCGGCCCTGAATGTCGGCATTGAACGGCTCAGCAAGCAGCGGATGAGCGCCCTGGATGCTGCCGTTCGCAATCTGCAGCGCCGTCTCCAGCACGGGTTGATCGGGCGGCGTGCCCTCGGCGAGACGGCCATGCAATTCGGCGTGATCGGCGCGCGCGGCCGGCACGGCAGCGTTGCCCTCGATGCGATCGATGGTCGGCTGTTCGAACACGAGATCGGCGCGCTGCGGCGGACCCGGCAGACCACGCACGCTGGCCTGCCCGACGCTCCAGTTCGCATTGAACGAGGCCGGACCGCGTCCGTCGGCAATAACAGCCGGTCCCCTGAACTCCGCGATGATCCGCTTCGGATCCCAGACCTGTGCGACGACCAGGATCTCGTCGAGCTTGGCGTTCATCAACGGCGTGCCCGCAGCCTGCGAGAACAGCGCGACGGTCGGATCCGAACAGCGCACCTCGAGGCGGAACGGGAAGCCGGAGACCGAGCGCTTGGCGCAGTCAAAGACGCGGCCGGCCTTGGCCTCACGGGCGCGCCAGGCATCGGCCTGGACATCGACCTGCGAAGCAGCGAAGAACCAGAAGGCGCTCCACGCGACGGCGGCGATCAGGAGCAGGATTGGGGCAAGGAAGAGCCCCCAGAGCGGGCGCCTGCGGCGCGCTTGCGGCAAACGAGACATGCAGGACACCCTTTGGGCAGCAATTTTGGCGATTCCACGATCACGGATTGTGTACATAAATTAACAATTCGCGAGCACCACACTTAGGCGTCCGCTGTCATGTCCGCAATGACTCTCTCCCCGCGCGATCTTCCCCATGGCGACCTCTGGGTGTTCGGCTATGGCTCCTTGATGTGGCGCCCGGGCTTCGACTCCATCGAGCAGGTGCCGGCCCGGCTGATCGGCGAGCATCGCGCACTGTGCGTCTATTCTTTCGTCCATCGCGGCACGCCGGAGAAGCCGGGTCTCGTGCTCGGCCTCGATCGCGGCGGCGCGTGTCGCGGCATTGCATTTCGCGTCGCAGCCGACAAGCGCGACGAAACCATTGCGTATCTGCGTGCCCGCGAGCAGGTGACCTCGGTGTATCGCGAGGTGACGCGCTCGGTGTGGCTGGAGAACGACACGCGCGAACGGGTGAGCGCGCTGGTCTACGTGGTCGACCGCGGCCATGTGCAATATGCCGGACGGCTGTCGCCGCAGGAGCAGTTGCGCCATGTCCGGCAAGGTCACGGCCAGTCAGGCGCCAATCGCGACTACGTGATCTCGACCGTGAAGGCGATCGAGGCGCAGGGTTTCCGCGACACGCAGCTGCATCGACTGGCGACGATGCTGCACGACGACGGCCACGCACGGGATCCGGCACCAGGCGATGCGCCATAGCGCGCATCAAGCCTTCACCTCGACCGGCACGCGGCCGAACAACTGCGCCTGCTCGGCCTGACCGGCGGTGACAAGACGGGCGGTCGCGTCTTCGATCATGGTCTGCAGCCGGGTCATGAACTCGTCGCGCGGCAGGCCCGGCGGCAGCGGATCAAGAAACTCCACCACCAGCGTGCCCGGATAGCGCAGGAAAGTCCGGCGTGGCCAGAACAGACCCGAATTGAGCGCCACCGGCAGGCAAGGCACACCGCAGTCGACGTAAATCAGGCTGACGCCGCCCTTGTAGTCCGGCGGCGCGCCCGCAGGGCGCCGCGTGCCCTCGGGAAAGATCACGAACTGGCGGCCGTGCTTCACCTCTTCGGCCGCGCGCCGCATCACCTGCTTCAACGCACGAGCGCCGGAGCTGCGGTCGATCGCGACCATGTTGGCCTTGATCAGATATTGCCCGAACAGGGGAATGCGCAGCAGCTCGCGCTTGAGCACGAAGAACGGCGCATCGAAGAAGTGCAGCAGGGAGATCGTCTCCCACATCGACTGATGCTTGGCGGCGACGATCAGCGGCCCCTTCGGGATCTTCTCGACGCCGCGATATTCGACGCGGATGTTGCAGATGACGCGCATCAGGAAAATGTTGCTCTGCGCCCACCAGTTCGCCACCCGCAGCAGCGCTCCGCGCGGCATGGCCAGGGTCGGCAACGCGACCAGCAGCCAGAACACGAAGTTCGGGTAGAACAGGATGTTGAACACAAGCGAACGCAGGAAGATCAGAACCATCAGGAACCCAGTTCAATTGGCCAGAGCCGTCGCCGGGCGGCGCGAGATCGCACCTGTCGGCGGCTCGCTCTCGGGCACCAGATCGATGCCGAGATCGGCCAGCCGCAGCCGCGCCTCGGCAGCAACGTATTTGGCATATTCGGACAACAGCAGCCGCAACGTCGGCGCGCTGGTCCACCACGGCTCGTCGCGCCACTTCTCGCCGACGACCGCGTAGGGAATGAGGTCCATGCTCGGCATCGCGTGCGACAGCTCCACGATGGCGCGGGGCATGTGATAGTTCGACGTCACCACAATCAGCGACTTGAAGCCGCGCTCCGCCGCCCAGCGCCGCGCCTGGGCCGCGTTGCTGCGGGTGTTGATCGCGGAATAATCCAGGTCGACGCAGCAATTGATGAACGAGCGCGCCTCGGGCAACGAGCGGGTGATGTCGCTGGCCTCGTTGGTGGGGTGGACACCGGAGATCAACAGCCGCCGGCCATAGCCGCCTGCCAGCAGTTCCACGGCATCCGACACCCGCGACGAGCCACCGGTCAGAACCACGATGCCGTCCGCCTTGCGCTCGGGCTTGATCTCGGCGCCGCGCAATTGCGACAGAAAGCCGACGAAGCCGACCGCGGCGACGAAGAAGCCGAGGCCGAGCATGCCAACCACGCCCGCAAGCGTGCGGCCCGCCACCACGGTGAGCGGCACCCTGCGCTGGCTATCGTCGGTCTTCGGCCCCATGCAACGCTTTGTGTATCCCTGCCTGCCTGCGCGCGGCGCCATGCCGTCGCGCATTCCCGTCGTTCAAGTCCGGGAACGCCGACAGGTTTCGCCGGCGTCCCGATCACGTTCGCTCGCGGCCTACTCTGGCGCGCGGTCGCCCCCGTGTTCGTGACCCAGCTCACCCCGTCCTGCCTCAACCCGGCGCGGACGATTTTAGGCGGTTTTCAGGCCAAGTGAAATCCGCAACGCGACGGCTGGGGACAGAAGCCGCCATCAATCGATGCTCGCCAGGGTCGCGAACAGGGTACGGCGGGCGGCCCAGCCGGTCACCGCGGCGATCACGATGGCCTGCAGCGCGATCGCGATGTAACCGAGCGGGCGCAGCGAGAAGGTGCCGAGCAACGCCGCGAACTGATCTCCCACCGGCGTGCCTGAGAACCAATTGGCAATCGACTCCGAGAACCCGAAGCCGAGCATCGCCAGGCCGCCGCCGATCACACCGCCCTCGAGACCGAGCTGCAGAAAGTGGCGCAGGAAATGATTGGCAATGTAGCGGTCGCCGGCGCCGACGAAATGCAGCACCTCGACGATCGGCCGGTTCGCGGCCATCGCGCCGCGGGTCGCGAACGACACCGAGATGATGGTTGCCGCGATCACCAGCAAGAGAATGCCGAAACCCGCAAACAGCGTCGCCCCGGTCATAGACCGCATGCGCTCGATCCAGGCGCGGT
Organism: Bradyrhizobium sp. SRS-191; assembly: GCF_024586915.1. Classification (GTDB taxonomy): domain Bacteria; phylum Pseudomonadota; class Alphaproteobacteria; order Rhizobiales; family Xanthobacteraceae; genus Bradyrhizobium. The sequence goes on along the minus strand of NZ_JANBVS010000007.1, from coordinate 335,507 downwards.
GGTCGTCGACGCTGGCGGTCGGCGCGACCTGGGTCACCCGGTTGCGCAGCGCGTTGAGATCGAAGCTGGTGCCGGGCTGCACGCGGGCGATGATGACGCGCGGCACCGGAAGCTCGTCGAATGACAGGCCGCTGCCGAGCCACGGCTCCAGCAGCTTGCTCGATTCGTCCTTGGTGAAGGGGCGGACCTCGACGATGCCGGACTGCGCCCGCATTGCTTCCGTCACCAATGCGATGTCGCGCTCAAGGTCGCGTCCGGTCTTGGGGCGCACCTGAACGGTGATTTCGCTGGACACCTCGGACTGCCACTCGGCCGCGGATTCGCTGACCAGCAGCACGCCGCCCGTGGTGATGGAGGCCAGGAAGGTCATGATCGCCACCACGGCGACCAGCGCGCGGCCGGCGATCGAGGCGCGCGGCACGATCGGCGACACGATGCGCGCCTGCGCCGGAAGTTGCGGGCGGTCCTCGCCCAGATCGACCAGAAGGCCGCGATCGTCGACGCTACTCATAGATGTGCAATCGTCCCTGGTGCAGCACCAGCCGTCGGGCCTCGTACTGGTCCATCAGCGTGATGTCGTGGGTTGCGATGATCACCGCCGTCCCCGAGCGGTTCAGTTCGATGAACAGCCGCAACAGGCGGCGCCCCAAGGTCGGATCGACGTTGCCGGTCGGCTCGTCCGCGAGCAGCAGTTGCGGCCGCGAGATCACGGCGCGCGCAATCGCCGCACGCTGCTTCTCACCGCCCGACAGGATCGGCGGCAGCGCATCCATGCGCTCGCCGAGACCGACCCATTTCAGGAGATCGATCACCTCCTTGCGATAGCTCGACTCGTCGCGCCCCATGACCCGAAACGGCAGCGCGACATTCTCATAGGTGGTCATGTGGTCGAGCAGACGGAAGTCCTGCAGCACGATGCCGATGCGCTTGCGCAGATCGGCGATCTCCTCCTTGCTGAGCAGCGAGATGTCATAGCCGAACAGATTGACCAGCCCGCGGGTCGGCCGCAGCGACAGGAACAGCAGCTTGAGCAGCGAGGTCTTGCCGGCGCCCGACGGACCGGTCAGAAACTGGAAGGAATGGGCTGGAATCGCGAATGTGAGGTCGCGGAGGATCTCCGGCCCCAGTCCATAGCGCAGCCCAACATTTTCGAACCGAACCAAAGCATCAGCTCCGTTCGACGGCGCGCAGGGTCGATCCGCACGCGACAAGCCCGGGTGTACGATCGCCCGATTGAGCGCCCGTTATGGTTTCCGGTTCGTTAATGGTTGCCATGTACCAATGGCGCGATTGCGTTCCGACGTTCGTCAACATGGCGGTCCTTGTAGCACGAACTCTCGGAAACAAAGCGGCAATGCCCGTTGGAGACCTGGCGCGATGTTCATCGTTTGCCCCCATTGTGCGACATCTTACGCCATCGACCCGGCAACCCTGGGTATGGCCGGCCGCAGCGTACGCTGTTCCCGTTGCAAGGAGGTCTGGCTGGCGCGACCGGAGGACGCGGTCGAGGCTCCGGCCCCGATCCCGGAAATGGCCGAAGCCGGCGCGGCATCGGCGCCGCGCGACGCCGCCGACGAATGGGAGGCCCTCGCCCGCGAGGAGCCCGACGAGCAGCCCGAGGTGGAAAGTCCGTCGATCGCCGCCGGCTGGCCCGAGGATGCCGTTGCCGAGGAGCCCGACGATGCCCAGCCCGATGCCGAGGCTCCGGCGCAGGGCCGGCTCGCTCGCCTCAAAGGCCTCGCCAAATTCGTCAAGCGTCCGGCCTTGCCGGACTTCCCAGGCAGGAAGGTGTTCGGCCTGCCCGCGCTGACGGCCGCGATGGCGGCGCTCACGGTCGCGCTCGTGGTGTGGCGCGCCGACGTCGTCAAGCTGATGCCGCAGACCGCCTCGTTCTACAAACTGGTCGGGCTGGAGGTAAATCTGCGCGGAGCCGCCTTCAAGGACGTGAAGCTGGCCACCGAAACCGTCGACGGCAAGCCGGTGCTGGTGATCGAAGGCACGATCGTGAGCACCACCAAGAAGGCGGTCGACCTGCCGCGGCTGCGATTCAGCGTGCGAGATGCACAGGGCACCGAGATCTACGCCTGGAACACCCTGCTCGAGCAGCCCGTGCTCAAGCCCGGCGAGCGCATCGCATTCAAGTCGCGCCTCGCCTCGCCCCCTCCCGAAGGCCGCAATATCGATATACGGTTCTTCAACCGGCGCGATCTCGCTGCCGGCAGTGCATGATGGTTCCGGTCTCGTGGGTCGCCCGCGGGGCCCACGACACGGAGAGACGATGACATGTCGCGCGTGCTGATCGCCGACGATGAAGATTCGATGCGGACGCTGGTCGCCCGCGCGATTGCAATGGACGGCCACGAGATCGTCACCGCTCAGGACGGCGCCGAAGCGCTCGACATCCTCACGCGCGAGAACGGCGCCTTCGACCTGCTGTTGACCGACATCCAGATGCCGATCATGGACGGCATCGCGCTGGCGCTGTCGGCCGCGCGCGACTTTCCCGACCTGATCATCCTGCTGATGACCGGCTTCGCGCATCAGCGCGAGCGGGCGTCGAACTTGAATGCGATCGCGCATGACGTGATCACCAAGCCGTTCTCGGTGGCCGACATCCGCACCGCCGTCGCCGATGCGCTGGCCTCGAAGGCGGCGAAAGCGTAGGACGCCTGCGGTTTGGGCGCGACTGCAAGGCGCTGGATGGATCTCGCATAGGCGATCGACTGATAGCTGCGATCCGCGGTGTCGCTCCACTCTCAGTTGTCGTCCCTGCGAACGCAGGGACCCATAACCACCGACGGCTATTGAGACAGAACGCTGGCCCTCCATCATACGCAACAATGTCTCCCTGGGGTTATGGGTCCCGGGTCGGCGCCACGTCGTCGCTTCGCGCCGTCGCGGCTTGCCCGGGACGACAGCGGTGTTTGACGCGAGGACAGCGGATCAGCCGACATGCATCATCGTTCCCGCGGCATCTCACGCCCGAGCTGTGCTGATCGTCATCGCCCTCAGAAGTCGGAGGGCGCAGGGAATGCCGGGTGCTGGCCGCAACCCATGGCCCGCCTGCGAAAGAAAATGCAGACGGCAGGTACCACAGGTTCAGCCGACATTCCGGCATTCCCTGCGCGATGGGCTTAACGCTTACTTCGTGCTCTCGCCGGGGACCGGCTTGATTGCCCCCGTCGCCAACGCAGCACCAAGGCGCTTGCGCCGGCTTGACCTCGGCACCGGGAGGTCAGGACCACACGACTTCACGTCCGCAAGCTGCCGTTCGTCCGCGTCGCAAGCTACGCTGCTGCATCTCGCGGCCATCGCCTCCCCGCCTCGCGTGTCGTGACGATCGCGCGCAACGGCCCTCCGAGTGAGGCGGGATGCACGGAAATGTGGATGTGATTTGCCCGACGAGGCAAGGCTGCATCCATGCGACAAACTGACTCGACGGGCAGTTGGCGCAGGGCTGTTATGAGCGAATTGCCCGTCGGGCATATGCGCATGAGGCGCCTGGATTGCTTCGTCGCTCCGCTCCTCGCAATGACGGAGAGGTTGATATGCGCCGCCCTCTCCGCCGTCATTGCGAGCGCAGCGAAGCGATCCAGGAGTCACGACCCGTGTCGGCTGTGGCTGGGCGAGATGGAGCGGCCAGCGTGCCTCGAACGTCTCCCTGGGGTTATGGGTCCCGGATCGGCGCGCGCGTGCCGCGCGCTTGTCCGTGACGACAGCGAGGTCGTGGGTGGAGCTTGCGCCTCACGCGCTGAGCGCGCGCATCTCCGCGTACAGATCCGACTTGCCTTCGAAGCCGATGCCGGGGAGATCGGGCATGGTGATGTGGCCATCGACCACCTTCACGCCGTCGGGGAAGCCGCCATAGGGCTGGAACAGGTCCGGATAGCTCTCATTGCCGCCGAGGCCGAGGCCAGCGGCGATGTTGAGCGACATCTGGTGGCCGCCATGGGGGATGCAGCGTGACGGCGACCAGCCGTAGGTCTCGAGCACGTCGAGCGTGCGCAGATATTCGCACAGGCCATAGGACAGCGCGCAGTCGAACTGCAGCCAATCGCGGTCGGGGCGCATGCCGCCATAGCGGATTAGGTTGCGGGCGTCCTGGTGGCTGAACAGGTTCTCGCCGGTCGCCATCGGGCCGGGATAGTAGTCGGCGAGCGTCGCCTGCAGATGATAGTCCAGCGGATCGCCCGCCTCCTCGTACCAGAACAGCGGATAGTCGCGCAGCATCTTGGCGTAGGCGATCGCGGTCTCCAGATCGAAGCGCCCATTGGCGTCGACGGCGAGCCGGTTGTTCGGGCCGATCTCCTCCAGCACCGCCTCGATGCGCTGGCGGTCCTCGTCGATCGGCGCGCCGCCGATCTTCATCTTCACGACGTTGTAGCCGCGCTCGAGATAGCCGCGCATCTCCCGGCGCAGGGCCGAGAGGTCCTTGCCGGGATAGTAGTAGCCGCCTGCGGCGTAGACGAAGACGCGCGGATCGGCCGTGCGGTCGTGACGCTCGGCGAGCAGGCGGAACAGCGGCTTGTCGGCGATCTTGGCGACCGCGTCCCAGATCGCCATGTCGAGCGTACCGACCGCGACCGAGCGCTCGCCATGGCCGCCCGGCTTCTCGTTGATCATCATCGCCGCCCAGGCCTTGTCCGGGTCGATGTTGTCCTTGGTTGCGTCGAGCAGCGAGGCCGGATCGGCCTCCAGCAGGCGCGCGCGAAATCGCTCGCGGATCAGGCCGCCCTGGCCGTAGCGGCCGTTGGAGTTGAAGCCGTAGCCGACGACGGGGCGGCCGTTGCGCTCGACATTGGTGATCACGGCGACGAGGCTCGACGTCATCTTGGTGAAGTCGATATAGGCGTTGCGGATCGGCGATGAGATCGGCTTCGTCACCTCGCGGACGTCGACGATGCGAACGGTCATTTAGTCTTCTCCTGGTCGTGGTCGCGCGCGCTGCCCTAGAGCGAGGCGCCTGCGCAGATGGTGATGGTCTGTCCGGTGATCGCACCCGCCTCTGGCGACAGCAGGAAGGCGGTGAGCGCGGCGACTTCCGCGGGGTCGACGAAGCGGCCCATCGGCGGCAGCACCGGCGCGGTGCCGGCGCGGCTGGGATCGCGCAGGAACGGCGTGTCGGTGGCCGCCGGTGCGATGACGTTGACGGTGATGCGGCGCGGCGCGAGCTCGATTGCCCAGGAGCGCGCGAGGCCCGTCAATGCGGCCTTGGTCGCAGCATATTGGCTGCGTCCCGCGGCGCCATTGGCGGTACGGCTGCCGATCAGCACGATGCGGCCGCCCTCGCCCATGCGAGGCGCCAGCGCATTGGCCAGGGCCTCGGCAGCGCCGACATGGACGCGCCACATGCCCTCGCTGTTGTCCGGCGCGAGCTCGCCGAGACAACCGACACGCATGTAGCCGGCGGCGTGAACCAGCGCGGTCGCCGCGCCGATGTCGGCCAGGCCCGCGAGCAGCGCGTGCGGCTCGGCGAGATCAGCTGGCAGACCCTGAAAGCCCTCGTGCGAGATGGCGGACGGCGCGCGATCGACGCCGGTCACGCGCCAACCGCCGGTCAGCAGCCGCTCCGCGATGGCGCGGCCGATGCCGGAGCTGGTTCCGGTCACCACCGCGTGGCCACCGGAATGGCTGTTATGATCCGCCGCCGTCATCCCTTGTACGCAGCCGCCTCGGCCTTGACCTTCACCGCATCGAAATTGTTTATCTTGTCGATCAGCTCATTGGTGTAGAGCGCAGCATAGTCCTTGATGTCCAGCCCGTTCATCGCAGCCTCGGTGCGGAACTCCTGCTCGTTGATCGCGCCCATCTTCGTATCGGCATAAGGCGGCGTGTACAGCTTGATGCGGCGGCTGATCGACTGCAGCACGGCTTTCACGGCTTCATCCTCGCTGGCGCCACGCGGCGCCGTCTCGGGGTAGAGCTTGAGGAACGCCCGCGCGCCGGCGGCAGGATTGGCGAGCAGGAACTGCGAGGCCTTGCAGACCGAACGGCCGAAGCCGATCAGGAGATCCCTCTCCTTCTCGAATGTCGCGGGCATCGCCATCAGGAACTGGCCGCCGACCATCGGAAGCGTGGTCGGGCGCGGCAGATAGGTCAGCGCGATGCCAGCAGCCTCGATCTGGCCGAAGCCCGTGTCGAAATAAGCGAGCGCATCGATCACGCCGCGCTGCAGGGCGACGCCGGCCGGCGTGCCGTTGCCGACGGCGACGAAGCTCACATCCTTCTCCGGATCGAGCCCAAGCGCCTTCAACACGTTCTTGGTCACCGGATATTCTGTGGCCCCGAAGTCGGAGACGCCGATCTTCTTGCCCTTCAGATCCGTGTAGCTCTTGAGCGCCGAGCCGGGCGGCACGGCGATGTCCCATTTGTACGGGTAGGTATACTGATAGAACATTTTCGCGCCGCTCCATTCGCCCTTGGCGAGCAGCGGCAGCGCGGTCGAGGGCACGCCGACCCCGATCGCCACCGTGCCGCGATCGGTCGCGACCTGCACATTGGCGTTGGTGCCGAGCGCCTGGACATCGAGCGAGAAGCCTTCCTCGGCGTTGTAGCCGAGCGCCTCACCGATCACGCAATTGATCACCGTGGCGTTGAGCGCCTTCAGTCCGACGCCGAAACGGATCTTCTTTGCGTCCGCGGCCATCAGGATCGACGGAGCACCGCTCATCAGCAGCGCGCCGGCGCTGCTCTTCAGGAATGATCTGCGCGAAACCATGTTCGTTCCTCCCGTTCTTATTTCTTTCGATTGGCGCCCCAGTGCACGACCTTGGCCTCGCACCAGCGCACGATTCCGTGCAGCACGATGCCGAGGACGCCGAGGATGATCAGCGCCGCGAACACGCCGGCAACATCCGACACCGCCTGCGCCTGGGTGATGACAACACCCATGCCGCGCTGCGCGCCGAGGAATTCGGCGACGATCGCGCCGAGCAGCGCGTACACCACCGCCATGTCGAGGCCGGCGAAGATGAAGGGCGCGGCGTTGGGCAGCTTGACGATGCGATAGGTCTCGAAGCGCGAGGCTGAGAGCGAGCGCATCAGGTCGATACGCTCGGGCTCGACGGCGCGCAGGCCCGTAAAACTGTTGATCAGCACGGGGAAGAACGACAGCAGTGCCGAGATCGCGATCTTCGAACCGTCGCCGAAGCCGAACCAGATCACGATCAAGGGCGCGATCGCCACCTTGGGCAGGCTCTGCAGCGCGAAGGCATAGGGCATGACCAGACGCTCGATCGCCTCGATCTCCGCCATCAGCGAGCCGATGATCAGACCGAGGCCGACGCCGATGGCGCAGCCCATGGCGGCGTTGCTGAGCGTGCTCCACAGCGGCAAGTAATAGCCGAGCGGGCTGGCCGGGCTGACGGCAAGCCCGGACCACAGCGCGCGGACGACCGCTTCCGGCTTCGGCAGGATGTAGGACGGAATGTTCAGGAGATTGACGGCAGCGATCCAGCTCAGGATCAGCACGGCAAGACCGATCCAGGCGATCGGCGAACCGAGGCTGATGCGGCGGCTGGGCTTTGTCGGCTTCGGGGTCATGGCGGGCGCAGCAATGTTGGCGAGATCAGTCATGGCCATGCTCCTGGGCGTTCAGCAGCCCGCGGACGTCCTTGGCCAGTCGCGCGTAGTCCGGATGCAGCACGATGTCGTCGAACGTCCTCGGCCGCGGGATCGGCACGGCGAGATCGGCGAGGATGCGGCCGGGGCGCGCCGACATCACGATCACGCGGTCGGCCAGGAAGATGGCCTCCGAGATGGAGTGGGTGATCAAGAGGATGGTCTTGCGGTTCTCCTGCCAGATCCGTTGCAGCTCGAGGTTCAGCCGCTCGCGCGTCAGCGCATCGAGCGCGCCGAACGGCTCGTCCATCAGCAGAATCTCGGGATCGCGCGCCAGCGCGCGGCAAATGCCGGCGCGCTGCTGCATGCCGCCGGACAGCTCATAAGGATATTTGTCGCCGAAGTCGCCGAGGCCGGTGACCGCGAGCAGGCGCTCGATGCGGTCGCCGGCCGGCGCATGCCTGCCGCCGACGCGCAAGGGCAACCCGACATTGTCGCGCACCGTCATCCATGGCAGCAGATTGGCGGCCTGGAACACGACACCGACCTTGCGCGAGGGGCCGGCGACTTTCTCGCCGTCGAGCAGCAGCCGGCCCTCACTATAGCCGTCGAGACCGGCGAGCAGACGCAGCAAGGTGCTCTTGCCGCAGCCGGAGGGGCCGACGACGCAGACGAACTCGCCCGGCTTGATGTCGAGCGAGATCCGGCTCAGCGCATGCACCGCCGCGCCCGAGGCCGAGACGTAGGTCTTCGACACCTGGTCGATCGCGATCAGCACATCGTTCGGCGCTATCGCGGCGCGCTGGGGCGCGTTGTCGACATCCATCATCAGCATGAGCGTCCACCCGGATTGTTATTCGTTGATTGCCAGAGACGGCAGCCGGGCCGAGCCCGGCCGCCGGTTGGGCCAAGCTCAGGCCGCAGCCTGCACCGTCAGTCCGGCCGCAGCCACCGCGGCGCGGATCGCGGCCATCTCCTCGGCGCTCGGCGCATGCGTCGGCGGACGCACGGTGGCGTCGCGGATGACGCCGGCGACCTGCATCGCGGCCTTCATGCGACCATGCGCCTCGCCGGTCGGCTCGCCCGCGCCATACACCGCGTCCTTCAGCGGATCGATCATCGCCTGCAGCTTCATCGCCAGCTTCAGATCGCCGGCGTTGACCGCGGCATACAGGTCGTAGATCAGGTCGGGAATGAGCGAGGCGAAGCCGACCAGCGCGCCGTCGACGCCTTGCACCATCGAGGCCAGCAGATATTCGTCGTGGCAGGTCAGCAGCGCCTTGTGCGGCGCCGCTGCGCGGATGGCCTTGAGGTCGCGGGCGTATTTGTTCATCTCGCGGGTGCCGATCTTGAACGCCTGGACGTGATCGAGGCGGGCGAGCTCGGCGAGCAGCTCCGAGGAGAACGAGGCCCTGGTCCAAGCGGGATAGACGTGAACGATCAGCGGCAGCTTGGTGGCCTCGCCGATCGCATTGAAGTAGTCGAGGCAGTGCTCGCGCTTGAAGCCGAAGCGCAGCCAGTGATGCGGCGGCATGATGTCGAGCGCGGTGGCGCCGGCCTCCTTGGCCATCAGCGCGTGCTCGATGCCGTCCTTGATGCCTTCGCAGACGACGGAGGAGATGGTCGGGCAGATCCCGGTCAGCGCCTTGGCGACGATGCGGGTCACTTCGGCGCGCTCCTTCGCGGTGAGGCTGAACACCTCGCCGGTGTGGCCATTGGTCATGATGCCGACGATGCCGCGGCGCTTGCCGAGCCAGGCCGCGTAACGCGTCAGCTCGGCCTCGTCGATCGAATGGTCGGCGTTGAAGGGGACGGCGATCGCCGGGATGATCCCCTTGAAGTTGGTCATGACGCTCATGTCGGTCTCCTGGTGGTCAGCTCTGGTGTCATCGGTTGGAAACGTTGGCGGTGGCGCCGCCCATGGCTTCGAGCGCGCGCGACAGCTGCGCGGCTGCGCGCAGCAACGGCGCGACGCCCATGCGCTCGAACGCCTCGGCTGACATGCGCATGGTCGGCGCGGCGACGCTGATCGCGGCGAGCGGCACGCCGTCGCGGTCGACGACGGGCGCGGCAAGCACGCACAGGCCGGGCGCATTTTCCTGGTTGGAGAGCGCGTAGCCGGCGGCCTTCACCTGGCGCAGGCGCTGCAGCAGCGCATCGAGATCGGTGATCGTGGTCTCCGTGCGCTTGATGCGCGGCTGCGCGTCGAGCACCTCGATCTGCGTTTCCACGGGGAGCAGCGCGAGCAGCGCTTGGCCGACGGCGGTGGAATAAACCGGCGCGCGGCTGCCGATACGAACGTCGACGCCGAGCCGGACGAGGCCGGCCTGGATGCGCTCGACATAGACGATGTCGCTGCCGTCGAGCACCGCGAGCGATGCGGCCTCGTTCATCTCGCCGACCAGGCTGCGCAGAATCGGGCGGGCCTGGTCGCGCAGCTCGGAGCGCGCGATCGCGTTGAAGCCGAGGTCGAGGCATTTCAGCGTCAGGCGGAAGCGCCTGGAGTCGCCGACCTTCTCGACATAGCCGAGCATCACCAGCGTGTTGAGCAGGCGGAACGTGGTGCCCTTGTCGAGCCCGGTGCGGCGCGCGACGTCGGCGAGCACCAATTCGGGCTCCTCGCTGGTGAAGGCATTCAGCACCTGAAAGCCCTTGGCCAGCGACTGCACGACGCTCTTGGCGGCCTTGTTGTCCTCGTCCACGGGGAGGCTCCGACGTTTCCTGCTTGACGCCCGTCTCGATGCGGGCATTTTCGACTTGCTAATGTTCGGATTGCGAACTATAGTTCGTATATTCAAGCGATGTTGCCGACGCCTGTCAAGGGGCGCGCGGCTGCGTGTGCGCCGGTCACAGATGGCGGCTTGAAATTCGCCCCTCCCGCATGATCTCTCCCCGATGCGCCCGCGCATTCGGCGGCGCTTTGCAGGAGACCGGATTGAGCGTTGCATTCACCAAGGAAGAGAGCGCCGAGACGGCCGCAGAGACGATGCTGCCGGATCGCCCGGTCTCGCCGCATCCCAATCTCGTCACCGAAGCGGGCCTGAAGGCGCTCGAGGATCAGCTGCATCAGGCGCAAGCGGCCTACGAGGCCGCGCAGGCGATCGAGGACGTCAACGAGCGCCGCCGGGAGCAGGCGTTGCCGCTGCGCGACGCGCGCTATTTCGCGAGCCGGCTGCGGACCGCGCAGGTGATGCCCCCGCCCTCCTCGACCGAAACCATCGCGTTCGGCAGTACGGTGACGTTCAAGCGCGGCGACGGCCGCGTGCAGACCTATCGCATCGTCGGCGAGGACGAAGCTGACCCGAAGCTCGGCATGATCTCCCACGTCGCGCCGGTCGCGCGGCTGTTGATGGGCAAGGCGGTCGGCGACGTGGTCGAGGCGTCGGGCCAGGAACTGGAAATCCTGACGATCGCTTGATGACTCGACGCATCAAGTGAGCTGCCATCATGCGCATCGGCATCATCTCGGACACGCACGGCCTGCTACGCCCGGAAGCGGAGCAACATCTCGCCGGCGCCGATCACATCATCCACGCCGGCGACATCGGTCGTTCCGAGATCATCGACCGTCTGCGCCTGATCGCACCGGTCACCGCGATCCGCGGCAACATCGACACCGCGGATTGGGCGAAGGCCTATCCTGCGACCGAGACCGTCATGCTCGGCGGAAGATGCTTCCACGTGGTGCATGACGTCCACGATATCGCGGTCGATCCGGTCGCTTCGGGCATCGACATGGTCATCTCCGGCCACTCGCATCGCGCCCGCATCGAGACACGCGATGGCGTGCACTACTTGAACCCCGGCAGCGCGGGACCGCGTCGCTTCAGGCTGCCGATCACACTGGCGACGCTCGATATCGCCTCAGGCAGCCTGTCGCCCGTGATCCACGATCTCGGCAGCGGCTGAACGCGAAAGGGCGCCCGTCGGGCGCCCTCCGCAATCATGGCTCCTGAATCAGAAGCGGTCGGCGAGCGCCATGCCGGGGTCGCTGAACGAGGGGCGGCCGGTCTCGATGTGGCCGGCGACGCGCCTGTAGAAGCTGTCGTCGGTGTCGCTGGTGACGACGAAGTCGTACCACAGGCCCGACTTGCGCAGATGCCAGTAGAGCTCGCCGTGGCGGCCGGGCGCGGAGACCTTGACGTTCCACGACGTCGACGGGCCGCCATGGCTCGGGCCGGGGAAGAAGCTCGGCGCACCGAAGCCGAAGCCCGGCGCATCGAAGTCGGGCGCGGGACGGAAGCCCGGCACGGCACCGAAGCCGACCGGATGCACGTCGGGCCGCGGGCCGAAGCCCGGGCACATCGGCTCGAGCGCGGCCGAGACCGACGCGGTAACGGCCTGCAGCGGTCCGTAGATCTCGTTGGACTTCACCGCAAAATTCACGCGGCCCTGGCCGTCGTTGCGCAGCTGCATGTGCAGGCCGCCCTCGAAGATGTTGTAGCCGACGAAGATCTCGGGATTGGCCGCATGCGCCTGGCTGACCTTGTCGAGATCGCCCTTGAAGTGGCGATGGAAGCCGTTCGGGCCGAGCACCCAGAGATCGTAGAGCCCGTCCTGGCCGACGCTCCATTCGTCGTCCAGCATCTTGCCGGCCTCGACGGTGTAGCGGCGCGGAATGAGATCGAGGTGCTGCTTGTCGTAGACGTGGAAGACGGCGCCGGCGAAGCCGGTGTTGGCGAACAGGAGCTTCACCTTGCCCGCGGCGGCGTCGACCTTCGCGGTGGCGTGCAGGATGTAGGGCAGCGGACGCGAATAGCGCGCGCCGCTCTCCTGGTAGAGCGGCTGCGGCGTTGCCGGCGCGACCGGTGCGGGCAAGGTCTTCTGATGCGCATCCGAGGCCTGCCAGTTGCTCTGGTCGGGCAGCTCCGGGAAGCGCGGATCGTTGGGGCTGGCGAAATCGAACGCCGAGGTGAGATCGCCGGAGACCGCGCGGTGCCACGGGCTGATGGCCTCGACCTTGATGCCGAAGCGCTTCTCCAGGAAGCGGCCGACCGAGGTGTGGTCGAACACTTGCGAGTTGACCCAGCCACCCTTGCTCCAGGGCGACACCACATACATCGGCACACGCGCGGACAGGCCCCACGGACGGATGTTACCGCTGATCGTGTCCGTCGCGGTCAGCACGCTGCCGACAGTGTTGGAGAAATACTCGCCGTCGAGCGGCAAGGTCGCCTTGCCCATCAGCCTGCCGTTGATGTCGTAGGACGGCACGGCTGGCGCCGGCAGATGATCGAAGAAGCCGTCGTTCTCGTCGAAGGTGAGGAAGAAGACGGTCTGGCTCCAGACCTCGGGATTGGCCGTCAGCGCTTCCAGCACCTGGTCGGTGAAATTGCCGGCGCGGGTCGGGCTGCCGCCGCCGGGATGCTCGGAGTTCGCCTGCGTCGGCAGGATCCACGACACCTGCGGCAGGGTTCCGGCCATGACGTCGGCCTTCAGCCGGTCGAGATAGTCCGGGCCGCCGGTCAGGCCGTGCACGTAGTTCGGATCGTTCGGCTGCGCGTGGCGGAAGCTGGAGAACGCGAGACAGCCGTGCATCGCGCCGGTCCAGTTGTCGTTCATATCCTGATAGATGTGCCAGCTGACGCCGGCCTTGTTCAGGAGATCCGGCAGCGTGTCCCAGTTGAAATCGCTGCCGACATATTTGTAAGTCGCCTGCGGCTGCGGCTGGCCGGCCACCCATTTGGACGGGTTGGGCCAGCAGCGCAGGTTGTTCGGCTCGGAATCGTTGGTGGTCGAGTTGACGCCCTGCGCGCGCAGCGCGGGATTGAAGTTTGAGCCGGACCAGAACACGATGCGGTTCGGATCGGTGCCCGTGGTGATCGAGGCGTGATAGGCGTCGCAGATCGTGAACGCCTCGGCGAGCGCGAACTGGAACGGGATGTCGTCGCGGCCGAAATAGCCCATCGCGTAAGCCGTCTTGTACTTCGGCCAATAGCCCATCTTGCCTTGATTCCACGCCGCCTGGCTGTCGCCGAAGGAATGCGGCGTGCCGTAGCCGACCAGCGCGTTGGAGGTCGTGGAGTCGCGGTGGTAGGGAGGGATTTCGCGCGTGCCGTCGGACTGGAACCAGACCGGCTTGCCGCTCTCGAGCGGGATCGGGAAGCGGTCGCCGAAGCCGCGCACGCCGCGCAGCGTGCCGAAGTAATGGTCGAACGAGCGGTTCTCCTGCATCAGGATGACGATGTGCTTGACGTCCTGAATGGTGCCGGTCCGGCGCCGCGCCGGAATGGCCAATGCCTGGCGGATGCTGGCGAAGGCAGCCGCCGCCGTGGCGCCTGCGAGAAAGTCGCGACGTGTTGTCATGATGTTTCGGCCTTCTGAAATCCTGGAGAGGAATTCGGCGGCGGCCGGGCAACGACCTCCGCCAGGGAACGGCCGACGGGGTAACAGGGCGACTTGACGCCGCTGTGAAATATTTATTTATGATCTGATTCATGATGAGATTTTCTCAGTCAGACGCATGAGGCGCGCGTGACGGGTTCCACCTTCAGCTCCGGGACGGCCGCGACCGGCATTCTCTCCCGCGTGCGTGAGTTGCAGAACGAGCTTCCGCCCAAGGCGCGGCAGATTGCGGAGCTGGTGGTCGCGCGGCCGGAGCCGTTCATCCACATGTCGATCACCGAGGTGGCGGAGGCCTGCGGCGTCAGCGAGGGGACGATCGTGTCGTTCTGCCGGCGGGTGGGCGTGCGCGGCTTCCAGGAGCTCAAGATCATGCTGGCGCGGGACCTGATCGAGCCTGTCAGGCTGATCCAGGAGGACCTGCACCGGGGTGATGACCCCGCGACCGTCACGGACCACATCTTCGCCGCCCATGCCGCCTCGCTGCAGGAGACGCGCCGGCTGCTGTCGATGGACGCGCTGGCGCAGGCGGCGAGACTGTTGCGCGAGGCGCGGCGGATCGAGATCTACGGCATCGGCAGCTCGGCGCCGGTGGCGCAGGATCTGTCGTACCGCCTGCTGCAGCTCGGGCTCGCGGCCAACGCCATCGTCGACTCCCACGTCCAGGCGGTCAGCGCCGGCATGACCGGGCCCGAGGTTGCGACCGTCACGGTGTCGCATTCCGGCAGCACGGTCGAGACGGTGCTGGCGACGCGGCTGGCGCAGGCGGCCGGCGCGCGCACCATCGGCATCACCCGGCTCGGCAAGTCGCCGCTGGCGGCGCATTGCGAGGTGCTGCTCTACACCGTCGCCAATGAGACGCGCTACCGGCCGGAGGCGATGAGCAGCCGCGTCGCGCAGCTTGCGATCATCGACACGCTGGTCAGCTGCTGCGCGCTGACCGACACCGAACGCTCCGTCGACAGGCTGCAGCACGCGGCGCGCATCCTGTCCGAGAAGCGCTACTGACGAGCGCAGCCTCCAGTCCAAACGGCGAGCCACGGGGATGATGTCCCGTGGCCGCGCCATTCCTCAGTAGTCCTTCAGCAGCCGCTCGATGTAATCCAGCTCGACCTGCGGCCGCGACTGGTCGCCGAGGCGGCGGCGCAGTTCTTCGAGGATGCGGCGGACGCGCTGGACGTCGATCTCGCCGGGGATCTTCTGCGAGAAATCGTCGATGTCGCGGCCGGGATGCATCGGGCGGCCCAAGGGATCGGTCTGCTGCGCGCCCTGCTGGCGGCCGGCGCGCTGGCCGGGGCCGTCGCCCGGCTGGTCGCCGTCGCCCTGCTGCATCGCTTCGGCCAGGCTCTGCGCACCCTTGCGCAGCGCATCGAGCGCCTTGCCTTGCGACTCCACCGCGCCATCGGCGTTGCTGTCGCCGAGCTGACTGCCGGCATCGCCCATCGCGCCATCGGCCTCGTCGAGACCGTCGCCGGAATCGCCCTGGTCGCCTTGATCCCCCTGCTCGCCTTGCTGACCCTGCTGCCCCTTCTGGCCTTTCTGTCCCTTCTCGCCCTTCTGGCCCTTTTCGCCCTTCTGGCCCATGCCGCGCTTGGCGAGCTGCTCCTGCAACTGCTTCAGCCGGTCGCGCAGCGCCTGCTGATCCTGCTGCAGGTCGCCCATGCTCTGGTCCTGATCACCCTGCTGACCCTGCTTGCCGCGGTTGCGGCGCGAGTCCTGACCCTGCTTGAAGGTCTTGTCGCGAAGCTGCTGCTGCTTGCGGATCATGTCGCCGAGCTCGTTGAGCGCCTGCTCCATGTCCTGATCACCGCCCTGGTTGGGCTGCGCCATCTGCAGATTCTCCAGCATCTGCTGCAACTGCTCGAGCAGCTCGCGCGCGCCCTCCTTGTCGCCCTGGCGCGACAGCCGCTCCATGCGGTCGATCATGTTCTGAAGGTCCTGCTGGCGCAGCACCTTGGTGTTCTGGTCGAGCGGCCGCTGCGCCATCTGCGGGTTGTTGCGCAGCTGCTCGGCGAGCTGGCGCATGTAGTTGTCCATCGCCTTGCGCAGGTCCTCGGCGAGCTTCTTGATCTCCTCGTCGCTGGCGCCGCGCTCCAGCGCCTGCTTCAGCGCGTCCTGCGCCGCGCGCAGCGCCTTGTCGACGTCGGAGATGTTGCCGTCCTCGATGGTCACCGCAAGCGCCCACAGGCTGGCGACGACCTCACGCAGCGCATCATCGGTGCGCGCCGCTTCGAGCTGGCGCGTCACCGAATGCAGGCCGAGATACTGGCCGGGCTCCGGCGTGAACAATTCCGGCGCGATCGCCAGCGCATCGAGCGCGGTGAACACCTCGCCATTGCGGTTGGCGTCGAGCGCCAGGATGCGGCGCTGCTCGATCAGCGCTCGCGCCAACGGCTTGGTGAACAGCCGCTCCGGCAGCTTGGTCTCGAACGGCTCGCTCTGGCCCTCGTTGCCCGCCTCGTCCTTGGCGGTCAGGGTCAGCGTGACGTCGGCGCCGGCATAGGGGTCCTCGCTCAGATCCTTCACGGTCTGGCCGACGCCGTTGCGGGTGCGCGAATTCGGCAGCACCAGCGGAAACTCCGGCGGCTGGAACAGCGGCCGCGCCGCGGGCGCATCCGGTTTGCCCTCGGCGGCGCGCGCGGCGACCTTGGCGCGGGCTTCGGTGACGCCGTAATCATCCTCGAGCTTGTAGGACAGCTTCAGTGAGCCGCGCGCCTGGCGCTCCGGGTCCTTGGCCATGCTGATGACCGGCGGCTTGTCCGGCGTGGCGACGAACACCCATTGCGGCTGCCCCGACGGCGCGCGCACATGGACGGTGCCGTCGGCCTTGATGGTGTAGTGCTTCTCGGTGGTGCCATTCGGCGCCGCCTCGCTGGCGGCGACCTCGTTTGCCGCGGCTTCCGCGATACCGCCCGAGGTGATGACGTCGAGATTGCCGCCGCTGGAGCGCACGATCAGGGTCGAACCGGCGGGCACGACGATCGCGCCGCTCGCCGGCACCGCGCCTTCCTTGTTGGCGGCGGACAGGATGATCGGCGGCTTCGCGGTGTAGAGCGGCGGCTTGATCCAGGCATCGACGCGGATCGCGACCGGCGTCATCACGCCGTTCCAGTCGAACGCCGAGGCGATGCGCATCGGCCGCTCGTCGCCGGCGGCGACATAGGTCGCGACCAAGAGCACGACGACCAGCGCGCGCACCGCCCAGGGATCGTGCAGCGACAGCCGCGGCCGCGGCGTGCCGGCGCGGATGCGCTTGACGGAGGCCAGCGTGCGCTCGCGCTGCGCCTGCCACAGCGCCTGGGCGATCGGATCCTTGGTGGTGAGCGTATCGGTCAGCGCGGTGGCGGGGCGATGCGCGATGCCGGAGCCGCGGTCGAGCCGCGCCAGGCCCTCGTCGCGGGTCGGCCAGCGATACCTGAGCATCGGCACGGCGGCGCCGAGCAGCAGCAGCAGAAACAGCGCGACGCCGATCATGCGCGCCGCGAACGGCAGGCCGAGCCACAGCCCGGCCCAGGAGACGATCAGGAACAGGCCGAGCACCATCAGCAGCCTAGCGAGATGCGGCCAGCCGCGCTCCCAGGCGATGGCGTATTGCGCCCGCTTGAGCGCCTGCGCCAGCTTCAGCCGCGCCAAGCCGTCGTTGCTCAGCCCCTCACGAGAGCTGCCTGCGGGGGTGCTGCTTGCCGGCCGCGCCGGCTCGGGGGTCTCGCCGCTCAACGATGTCTCCAGGTTGCCCGGATGTTCACCCTAACACAACGGCAGCCGTGAGGCACCCGTTCATCTCGGGCTTTCCCGCGGCCGGAGGCCGTGCACACAACAGTGTGACCGGCGCGGGTTCCCGGGAAGCTACGGGGCGCGGCACCGGGGGCCTCGTGGTTCGAGACGCGCCGCACAGCGGCGCTCCTCACCATGAGGGTCGGCATCGAGGCGAGCGCTACAAATCCGGACAAGCCTCGTGTCCCTCACCCTGAGGAGCACGCCGCAGGCGGGCGTCTCGAAGGGCGAGGCCCGCACTGCCAACCACGCGCATCTCATGCACATCCGTTCTCGCGGCGCGTCTGCACCCGAGTGATCCCGGAATTCGTCACCCTCCTCGAACAGAGGGCGCAGGGAAGACCGGGCGCCGGCCGGCGCCCATGGTCCGCGTGCAACAAAGAAGCACGCGGCAGAACCACAGGCTCAGCCGAGATCACCCGGCCTTCCCTGCGCGATGGAGTTACGATTTATACGCGCTCTTCCCGGGGACCGGCTTGTTGGCCCCGTCGCGGACGACACGTCATCGCCCACTTGGCATCAGCATCGGGATGCCAGAACCACGCGACTTCCTCGTCGCACCGGGATCGTTCGTCCGCGCGAGCAAACCCACGCTGCGTCCCAATGCGCCCACCGCATCCCGCACCCGACGTCCGTGACGACCGCGAAGCGCCCCCTCAGCGGGACGGGATGCCAGGAGTAGAGCACGATTTCGGATAAAGCGCAACACCTATTTCGGACGCACCGGCGAGGACCCGGCCTTTTAAGTTATCAGAGAAGTCGGTCGCAAGACCTGCCAAGGGCATGTGAGCGATCGCAGCAACTGGCATAAGCTCACCGTTATTGCGTGTCATAAAAAGCGGCCACGTCCATGCGGACCCCGCGAACTATCAGGCGCACCGGAACCAAGGTCCGACGGCGTGAGGCCGTCATGCCGACGCGCTCCCCAACGGCGGGCAGATCTCCCCTCTGGGTTGCAAACCAATTGGCATTGTATATGAATAGTCCATTACTGCCATGAATAAGGGCACTCAAATGTCGGAAATCGATTTCTCTCAACAGCCTTTTCACGCGACCGAATTCATCGAGAATCCCGAGAACAGGTGTCCCGTGATCCTCGTCCTAGACAATTCGGCCTCGATGACTGGCGCCCCTATTCAGCAATTGAACGATGGCCTACAGGCATTCCGGGATGAACTAGTAGCCGATAGTCTTGCCGCAAAGCGCGTGGAAGTGGCGATCGTAACTTTCGGCCCTGTGAGAATAGAAGTCGATTTTGTATCGGCTCAGAACTTTTATCCGCCGAGGATCGAGCCAGCAGGTGCGACTCCAATGGGAGAAGCCATCGAGCAGGCTATCAACATGTTAAAAGAGAGAAAGGCCATTTACCGATCGGCAGGCGTTAAAAACTACCGCCCCTGGGTGTTTCTAATCACGGACGGAACTCCTACAGATTCTGTATCGCGGGCCACCCAACTCGTCCACGAGGGGGAAGCCTCAAAGTCCTTCATGTTCTATGCCGTCGGGGTCGAAGGGGCAGATCTTAACACGCTGCGCGCCATCGCCACTCGCGAACCTTTGAAGCTGAAAGGTCTTCAGTTCAAAGAATTCTTCCAATGGTTGTCCGCTTCGCTCTCCTCAGTATCCAGGTCTAATCCAGGCGACCAAGTGCCCTTGCAAAACCCAGCGGCTCCGAATGGCTGGGCCACGGCGGGATGACCAGTATCGAGTGGGAGTGGGTATCGGCAAGCGCTGTTGGCACGTCCCACCTAAAAATAAATAGGGGCTGCGACGATTCTGGCGCATGCCTTTTCGTTCAAGGAGAACACGAAGCAGCCCTTATCGTCGCTTGTTCGGATGGGGCTGGCTCAGTTCAACACTCGTCTTTAGGCGCTCGCATCGCTATCCGCGCGTTTTGCCGCAACGTGCGGAATTATTTAAAGGACGGAGGAACGATCCGAGGTATTTCTCGAGACATAGCAAGCGACTGGCTCGACGACATCCGTGGACGTATTGAAATAATCTCACAATCGTTAGAACTCCCTCGTCGCGAGTTCGCGGCAACCCTTGTAGGGTGTGTTATTGGACAATCCCAGGCAACGGTCCTGCATGTAGGAGACGGAGCAGCCGTTCACCGCCTAGCCGGTTCGCAAGAGTGGGACGTATCAAGTTGGCCCGCTCACGGCGAATATGCATCTACAACCTATTTCATCACGGACGACCCTCAGCCGAATTTCAGTCTAAATGAAATAAGCGGCTCGGTCGCCGAACTAGCTGTCTTCACCGACGGCATCGAACATCTAGTTTTGAACTTCGCAACAAAACGCCCCTTCGATCCATTCTTTAACCAGATGTTCTCGGGCTTCAAACCTCTCGGAACGGGGCGAAATCGAAATCTATCGTCCCACCTAAGGAATTATTTGAGAAGCCCGGCTGTCTGTCAAAGAACAGACGACGATAAAACGCTGCTACTTGCGCGCCGAAAACCCCATGTCGCGCCTTAAAAACATATTCGATCAACAGAGAAGAGCCGTGGCACTCGGCAAACTGCTTGGCCGAGGCGGTGAAGGAGCGGTGTTCGAAATCGTCGGGTCACCTGATCTAGTTGCGAAAATTTATCATCCCGACAAAGCCGACGAGCGCAAAGATAAGATCTCCGCGATGATTGCCGCGGACATTCAATCCCGCGTCAGCAATGCAGCATTCCCGATATCAGCCTTATTCGAAGGGGGAGGAAAATTTGCTGGGTTCACGATGCGGCGCGTCGGCAAACAAAAGCCGGTCCACGAACTGTACTCGCCCGCGAGCCGACGAAATGAATTTCCAAATGCCGACTACAGGCTATTGGTACGAACTTCTTTAAACATTGCCAAAGCAGTTGCGACTGTACATGCGGCTGGGTGCGTTATTGGCGACTTGAATCACTCTGGCATATTAGTCGGCGACGATGCGACGGCTACATTAATCGACTGCGACTCCTTTCAATTCGCCAGGGAGAATCGCCTATATTTTTGTACAGTTGGCGTCCCCGACTACACGCCACCTGAACTGCAAGGACGGCCGTTCGCAACCACAGTTCGGACGCAGAACCATGACGCATTCGGCCTAGCGGTCGCCATCTTCAGCCTGCTGTTCCTCGGCCGCCATCCGTTTTCGGGCAGATACCTTGGAAAGGGTGACATGCCTGAGGAACGGGCTATCGCGGAATACCGTTTCGCGTATTCATCGGATAGAGCCCGGACGCAAACCGAACCGCCGCCATTTGCACCGACTTTGTCATATCTGCCGGCGGATTGCGCCGCTGCCTTCGAGACATGCTTCGGCCCAAGGGGCTCGCACAACGGCCGACCAAAAGCCGCAGATTGGGTCTCACTGCTTCAGAAGGCAGAGTCGCAACTCATCTCGTGTAGCGCCTCTGCGGCTCACTTTCATTTCTCGTCCGCCCCGAACTGCCCCTGGTGCAAGCTGGAAAACGCATTCCCGGGTTTTATTGCGTTTCCACTGCCTCTCGCCATCAATACTGCCACACCAGCCGATCTTGGGCAGCTGATTGCGGCAATACGTGGAGTTAATGATCCAGGCCCGGCGCAGGCACTGAACGGCTTCATGCCGATTGTGCAGAGCCTTCCAAACGCTCAGAACAAGGGAGTTCTCGACAGCTCGGCGACGCAATTCATATGGGCAACGCTCGGTGGCATCTTGGCCAGCACAATCCTGCGAATGGGAGCCGTTCCGCCCGCCGTAGGCATTCTGGCACTTGGCTTATCTGGTTACTTCGCGCTTCGCAGCCCAAAGCAGCAGCACGCAAATTCTCCTCGCTCGCACCAGCTCAAAAAGGCCTGGGATCAAATAGAGCAGCGATACCGAAAGGATGGAGATAACTCCCGGCTCAGCGATGCCAGACGCAACGCCGAGCTACATATTCGCGAGTACAACGAGCTCCCTAGTGAGGAATCTCGTTTGCTCGCGGAGCTTGCTCAGAAACAGCGGGACATCCAGCTAAAGCGCTTTCTTGAGCGCTTTACTGTCGTAAGTGCAAAAATAAGGGGCGTCGGTGATGGCAAGAAGGCGACGTTGAGGTCCTATGGCATCAGCACGGCTGCCGATGTTTCCAAACAGCGCATCGAGCAGATTCCGGGTTTTGGACCAGTTACGGCGGGTCAGCTGGTATCTTGGCGTTCGGTACTGGAGCAACGATTTTCTTTCAATCCCAGCCTACCTGTTGATCCAAATGAGATCGGACGGATCAAGTCCAGCATTGTGCAAAAGCGAACATCACTTGAGACCGCACTCAAGAACGATCTCATTTCAGTAAGAACTGTTGCTGCAGAGATTGAGAGATCTAGAAACGAGCTCACGACTCGTGCGCGGTCGATTTGGGTGGAATTGAAACAGGCCGAGGCAGACGAGAAAGTCAGAATTTTCGGCGATGTTACTGCCCGTCGATGGGTGTTCAGCGTGGCTTGCGTTGCCACTCTCGTGGTGGTCGGTGCGATCGAGAACCCAAAGACGCCAACTGCCCCGGCTGTCAACGTATCTAGCTCAAGCACGGCAAATCCGGTGACCCCCGCTACGGCACCGGCAGTTACATCCACCAAGGCTCCGAGCACTTCAAGTGTATCGACCCCGACACCGCTGACACCGGGGCCAAACTCCACATCTTTCAGGCCTGCAAACAATCTGGGCACGTTAGCCATTCCGAGTGGCGCGCCTCAGCCGACGATTGCGCAAGCACAACCCTACACACTTGATTTTACTGACCAAACTAAAGCAACTCCTGGCCTACAGCTAGCCCCGCCGGCTGCTCCGCCGCTTCCCCCCGCACAGGAGATTAAGCCGCTTCCATCTCCTCCGCCCGAATTGTCGCCCAGCGTCTCCATGACTTTCCCGGATGACGCTAAGCCAGACCCAGCAATCAATCGACTTTCGGAGCTGGGCTATGTGGCAGGTACTGGTCTCGGATGGGATAAGGACAGCTATGCTGCCTTGAGAGAATTCAAGATCATCAACCGTCTGCCGGCCGATACCCAGCTAGATGTTGTAACTGCGAAAGCCCTAAATTCGTCCCGAGCGATCGGTCGGGCTAGATCGTTTCTCGGAAGCTGGGCCGCTGACCCCGGTTGCTCGCAAGGAACTCAACTCAACATTTCCGTGCACGAAGCGCGCACAGACGGTGGAACATGCACGTTTGATGCGTTTCTTCCAAGCCGAGTGGGCTGGACAGTACGAGGTCATTGCCAAGTCGGAGTAGATAGGTGGCCCGCAACTATCACCTTGAGTATCTCCGGCAGGTCTTTGGTCTGGTCGAGCGCTAAAGGCAAAGCGACATACCATCGATGCGGATAATCGGAGGAGAGAATGACGGCCTGCTATCTCTGTGGCACGTCTTTAAACAAAGGTCAGGGGGTTCGCAGAACTGTGCGGACAGGAACGAGCGTTGCCGGGCTCGCTAGTTTCGCACCAACACTATTAACGATTGTGATTTCCGCGCTTTTTGGCATCAAGCAACCCTCCATAAGGAGCTATTTTTCGCTTCGAACCCTTTGCCCGTCCTGCGTTAAGCGCGTGGATGCTCGGCGAGTAGTTATAAATGGAATTCTGCTAGGCGCCGGCGGTGTCGCTTTGACTTTTATCGCACTGGCTTTTCTTAGATGACGAAGCAGGAAGGCGAGAGAGCACTCGCGGAACATTCGTTTTATCGAAGCCGCAATAGGTCTGCATACAGAGCAGACAGGTTAGATACTTGAGCAGCCCCAAGACAACCACGTAGCTATTTGTAAATCTTAGACTGCATGGCACGTGATACTCTTGCGCCGACTCGCCCCCGCCCTCACGGCCAAACCGGCGCCCCCTCCAGCCCCGCCGTCTCCGGCAGCCCGCACATCAAATTCGCATTCTGCACCGCCTGCCCGGCGGCGCCCTTGCCGAGATTGTCGACAACGCCGAGCGCGATCACCAGATTGCGCTCGGGGTCGGCGGCGTAGCTGACGAAGGCTAGGTTGGAGCCAGCGGCCCATTTGGTGTGCGGCGGCTTGTCGGTGACGCGGACGAAGGCACGGCCGTCGTAGAAGCGGCGGGCGGCGTCCAGGCACTGTTCTGACGTGGCGCGGCCGCGGGCGTAGATGGTGGCGAGGATGCCGCGGGTCATCGGCACCAGATGCGGCGTGAACACGAGGCCTGCGGCGCTGCCGCCGCTGATCCGCCCGATCGTCCGTTCGATCTCGGGCATGTGGACGTGCTTGAGCAGGCCGTAGGGGATAAGGTTCTCGTTGCTTTCGGCGTAGCCGAAGCCTGTGCCGCCGCCGCGGCCGGCGCCGGAGATGCCGGTCTTGGCATCGATCACGATGTTGTCGGGCGCGATCAGCCTGTTGGCCAGCAGCGGCGCCAGCGCGGTCAGCGCCGCCGCCGGGAAGCAGCCGGGATTGGCGATGCGGGACTTGCCCGCGATCTCCTCGGACCAGACATCGGCGAGGCCGTAGGTCCAGCCGTCGGCATAGCGGTGGTCGCCGCCGATATCGACGATCCTCACCTCGCGCGGGATGCGCGCCAGCGCGTCGCGCGAGGCGCCGGTGGGGAGCGAGGCGAAGAGCACGTCGAGTTGCGGCAGGCGCGCGGGGTCCCACTTCTCGATCACGAGATCGGCGAGCTTGCCGGGCACGCCGGGGAAGCGCTCCACCAGCCGCTGGCCGGCGCTGCCCTCGCCCGCGGCGTAGACCAGCTCGAACGCGGGATGCCCGGCGATCAGGCGCATCGCCTCGCCGCCGCCAAAACCGGAGATCCCGACGATGCCGACGCGAATGCTCATGGGTGGGGGTCCTTTGCTACAAAGAGCCTGATGGTCACAACACGTGAATATCGTCAACAGTCAGATCGAGGGCGTGGCCATCGCATCGGTCGACAATTGTGCATTCGAGCGAGAGATCCGACCGGCCTTCCTCCTTCGTCCACAGGTCGAAGCGGATTGACCACGCCCGCCTGCCCGCATCGGCCACGCGAATCACATCCATGCTCGCGAAGGCCTCGCTGGGAGGCATGACCAACGTCCGGCCATAATCCTCGATGGCCTGCCGCATCATCTCGGCCGACAAGCGGAGGCCTCGCGAACGGACTTCGACGGCAGGGAAATTCCCGCTGACCAGCCAAGCCATCACCTGCTCGACGAGTTCGATCACGCGGCTGTCCAGGGTGGTCATCATCGAGTCCCGTTGAATCTGCCGTGACGATGCAAAGGATCCGGAGTTTCGGCGCAGCGTAAGGCGCACGGCTGAAGCTGCGCGTGTCGCCGCCGTGGCAGAGGAGGATGACGACGCCTAGCATGAACTGGGCAATCGCGGCAGGAACGCCTGCCGATCAGTTACATCGTCATGCCCGGGCTTGTCCCGGGCATCCACGTCGTTCCCAGGATGCCGGACGACGTGGATGGCCGGGACAGGCCCGGCCATGACGATGTGGAGGCAGATGCGCGCAACAGCGCGAGCTGCTTGCG
The DNA here is from genome assembly GCF_024586915.1 of Bradyrhizobium sp. SRS-191. Taxonomy (GTDB): domain Bacteria; phylum Pseudomonadota; class Alphaproteobacteria; order Rhizobiales; family Xanthobacteraceae; genus Bradyrhizobium. The sequence goes on along the minus strand of NZ_JANBVS010000007.1, from coordinate 310,366 downwards.
CGGCAGCCACTCCCTCACAACCACGGCGCCGGCGTGTCCATCGCGATCAGTTGCTCGACCTCGATGCGCGGCCGGATCACCGCCGACTTGTCGCCCTTGACCAGCACCTCCGGCACCAGCGCGCGGGTGTTGTAGGTGCAGGCCTGCACGGCGCCGTAGGCGCCTGCGGTCATGATGGCGAGGAGGTCGCCGGGCTTGGGCTCGGGCAGCGCGCGGTCGAGCGCGAGGTAGTCGCCGCTTTCGCAGACCGGGCCGACGACGTCGGCTATGAAAGCGGGCGCGTTCGGCGCGGCCTGCTTCACGGGGAGGATGTCGTGATGCGCCTCGTACAGCGTCGGGCGGATCAAATCGTTCATCGCGGCGTCGATGATGACGAAGTTCTTGGCCTCGCCGTGCTTCACATAGATCACCTTGGCAATGAGGATGCCGGCATTGCCGACGATCATGCGGCCGGGCTCGAACATCAGGGTGCAGCCGAGATTGTGCGAGATGCGCTTGACCATCGCGGCATAGGCGGCGGGCTCCGGCGGCACCGCGCGGTCCATGTGATAGGGGATGCCGAGGCCGCCGCCGAAATCGACATGGGAGATGTCGTGGCCGTCGGCGCGCAGCGTCTGCACGAACTCGGTGAGGATGCGGAACGCGGTCTCCATGGGGCCGAGATCGGTGATCTGGCTGCCGATATGGACGTCGACGCCGGTGACCTTGATGCCGGGCATCTTGGCCGCGCGGGCGTAGACGCGGCGGGCGTGGTCCAAGGGAATGCCGAACTTGTTCTCCGACTTGCCGGTCGAGATTTTTGCGTGCGTGCCGGCATCGACGTCCGGATTGACGCGGATGGAGATGCGGGCGGTGTGGCCGGTCTCGACGGCGAGGCGCGCCAGCAGGTCGAGCTCGGGCTCGGACTCGATGTTGAGGCAGTGGATGTCGGCGGCGAGAGCGGCGCGTAGCTCGGCCTCGGTCTTGCCGACGCCTGAAAATACGATCTTGCGGGAGGGGATGCCGGCCGAAAGCGCCCGCTTCAGCTCTCCGCCGGAGACGACGTCGGCGCCGGCGCCGAGCTTTGCGAGGGTGCGCAGCACCGACTGGTTGGAATTGGCCTTCATGGCGTAGCAGATCAGCACGTCCTGGCCGGCGAAGGCCTCCGCGAACACGCGGTAGTGCCGCTCCAGCGTGGCGGTGGAGTAGCAGTAGAACGGGGTGCCGACGGTGGCGGCGAGCTCGGCGAGATTGACGGCCTCGGCGTGCAGCACGCCGTCGCGGTAGTCGAAATGGTTCATGGGTTCGGGTCCGCGCGCGGGGGCTGCGAGTGGGTGATTGTGGCGGCGAATTGCCGGGAAATGAGGGGGATTGTCAATTCGCGGACGTCGGGGGACGGCATGGATTGACCGCCTTCATGAACGGGCGAGATCACAGATGTCCAGGAAGTCGGATTCGAACTCTCGCCACAGCGACGGTGCGCCCCCTCGCCCCGTTCTTACGGGGAGAGGGTCGGGGTGAGGGGCAGACGCACGGGAGGTGTGCACGGTGAGACCTTTACCCCCTCACCCGGATTGCATCTGACGATGCAATCCGACCTCTCCCGTTCCTACGGGGCCGCGACGGCGGCAGGCCCTATTTGCTGTCCAGCAGCGGATCCAGGAAGAACGGTTTCTTCTGGCCGCGCGAGGCGGCGGGGGCGCCGTCGGCGCCGTAGCCGGAGTTGAAGACGCCGGGCTTGTTGGCGTTTTCCGTCGCGGTGTCGGTCGGCGCGGCCGACATTTGCGGGGCCGGCGGGGATTTGGCGGGCAGGTCCAACGGGCCCTTGCGGCCGCAGGCGGCGAGCAGCAGCGCGGAAGCGCCGAGGACGAGAACGACCCGGGCGACGGAGGTTGGACGGCGAGCGCTAGTCACGTGTGAAATCCCCATGCGGGCGGCACCATACAGAGGTTGATCCGCCCTGACGAGTGCCGGAGTGCCACGCCAAGGTAATCAAATGGCGATCAAATTTGCAGACCGAGCCCTACTTTCGCTGCTTTTCCAGCCGCTTCAGCCAGGCCTTGGCCTGCGACGCCACGTTCTTCGGCGCGGTGCCGCCGAAGCTGGTGCGGCTCTTCACGGAGGATTCGACCGAGAGCACGCCGAGCACGTCGGCGGTGATCTTGGGCTCGACCTCTTGCATCGCCTTCAGCGGCAGCTCGTGCAGCGCCACGCCCTGCTTCGACGCCAGCGCGACGATGCGCCCCGTCACGTGGTGGGCCTCGCGGAACGGCATCTTGAGGGTCCGGACCAGCCAGTCGGCGAGATCGGTGGCGGTGGCGTAGCCCTCGCCGGCGGCGGCCTTCATGCGGGCTTCGTCGGGCACCAGGTCGAGCGCCATGCCGGTCATGGCGCGGATGGCGAGCGACAGCGCCGCGAAGGCCTCCATCGCGCCCTGCTTATCCTCCTGCATGTCCTTCTGATAGGCGAGCGGCAGGCCCTTCATGACGATCAGGAGCCCGTTGAGCGCGCCGATGACGCGCCCCGTTTTGGCGCGGACGAGCTCGGCGGCGTCCGGATTGCGCTTCTGCGGCATGATCGAGGAGCCGGTGGTGAACTTGTCCGACAGCTTGATCAGACCGACCAAAGGCGAGGTCCAGATCACGATCTCCTCGGCGAAGCGCGACAGATGCACGGCGCAGATCGACGCGGCCGACAGCGTCTCCAGCACGAAGTCGCGGTCGGAGACGGCGTCGAGCGAATTGGCCATCGGGCGGTCGAAGCCGAGCGCTTCCGCCGTGGCGTGGCGGTCGATCGGGAACGAGGTGCCGGCGAGCGCGGCCGCGCCCAGCGGGGATTCGTTGAGGCGCTTGCGGGCATCGAGGAAGCGACCGCGGTCGCGGCCGGCCATCTCGACATAGGCCAGCAGGTGGTGGCCGAAGGTCACGGGCTGGGCGGTCTGGAGATGGGTGAAGCCGGGCATGACAGTGCCGGCGAATTCGAGCGCGCGGGTCGCGAGCGCCTGCTGGTAGGCCGCCAGCGCCGCGTCGATGTCGTCGAGCTCGTCGCGGACGAACAGGCGGAAATCGGTCGCGACCTGGTCGTTGCGGGAGCGCGCGGTGTGCAGCCGGCCGGCGGCGGGGCCGATCAGCTCGGACAGCCGGCTCTCGACGTTCATATGGATGTCTTCGAGCGCGCGCTTGAACTCGAACGAGCCCTTGGTGATCTCTGACAGGATCGTGTCTAGACCCTTGGCGATATTTTTCGCATCACCCGAGGTGATGATGCCCTGGGCGGCGAGCATGGCGGCGTGCGCCTTGGACGCGGCGATATCCTGCGCGTAGAGGTGGCGATCGACGTCGATCGAGACGTTGATGTCCTCCATGATGGCGTCGGGACGTTCCGTGAACCGGCCGCCCCACATCTTGTTGCTCATGCCTGCCGCTCTTAAACCTTGATGACCGCGTCTGGATGGGACACACCGTTTCGTGCGCCCTGAAATTCGCGCCTCTGATAGCCGCAACCGACCCGAGATGACAAACGATAAGCCAGAGACGTCCCCTGCCCGCCCCGCCTCGCGCGGCCGAACCGTGCTCGCCGCCGGCGCCGTGGCTGTCATCGCCGTGGCCGGCATCGCGGCGGTGGCGTTCGGGGGACTTTTGAAGGGCAAGCCGGCCGGCGACCAGGCCTGCCAGGCGGCGGTCGACACCGCCGCGCGGCTGGCGCCGCTGATCAAGGGCGAGGTGGCCGCGCTGACGGCCGCCAAGGCGCCGCTGCGGCTGCCGGACCTCGCCTTCGAGGACGCAAGCGGCGCGGCGAAGAAGCTGTCGGATTTCCGCGGCAAAACGGTACTTTTGAACCTCTGGGCGACCTGGTGCGTGCCCTGCCGCAAGGAGATGCCCGCGCTGGACGGCCTGCAGGCCAAGCTCGGCAGCGACGCGTTCCAGGTCGTCGCTGTGAACATCGACACCCGCGACCCGGAGAAGCCGAAGACATTCCTCGCCGACGCCAAGCTGACGCAGCTCGCCTATTTCAGCGACGCGAAGGCAAAAGTGTTCCAGGATTTGAAGGCAGTCGGCCGCGCGCTGGGCATGCCGACCTCGGTGCTGGTCGACGGCAATGGCTGCGAGATCGCCACCATCGCGGGACCGGCGGAATGGGACAGCGCCGACGCGCTCAAGCTGATCCAGGCGGCGACGTCGAAGGCGGCGGCGGGGCTGTAAGGTCGCCCATCACCACGGCCGTCATGATCACAACGGCCGTCATTCCGGGGCAGCCCGCCAGGGCTGAACCCGGAATCTGGAGATGAGTCCAATAAGCTCGGGATTCCGGGTTCGGTGCTGCGCATCGCCCCGGAATGACTGCGGATGGGGGAAGAAAAGTCGTCCCGCTCAGGCCGCGATATTCAGGTTGCCGCCGACGCCGGGGCCGACATTGGCGAGCGACAGCGTCTGCTGCGCGCCGCCGAGCAGGGTCAGGACGGCGTCCTTCTGCGCATTCAAGTTCTGCTTCAACACCGACGTGGCGACCTGCTGCTGGGTCGCACTCGCCTGCTGCGCCATGACCGCAGCCACCAAGCTCATATCCATACGCATATACCTCGTTACGCTGAAGGTAACCGATCAGCCTTAACGAAGCGTGTGGATCGTTTCAGATTGTTTCAGCGGGTCGGCACCGGCTTGGGGCCGCGATAGTCGTAGAAGCCGCGCTGCGTCTTGCGGCCGAGCCAGCCGGCCTCGACGTATTTCACCAGCAACGGACACGGCCGGTACTTCGAATCCGCGAGCCCTTCATGCAGCACCTGCATGATCGACAGACAGGTATCCAGGCCGATGAAATCGGCGAGCTCCAGCGGCCCCATCGGGTGATGCGCGCCGAGCTTCATCGCCGCGTCGATCGCCTCGACGTTCCCGACGCCTTCATACAGCGTGTAGATCGCCTCGTTGATCATCGGCAGCAGCACGCGGTTGACGATGAAGGCCGGGAAATCCTCGGACACCGCGACCTGCTTGCCGAGCCGCCCGACGAACTCCTTGGCGGCCTCGAAGGTGGCGTCGTCGGTGGCGATGCCGCGGATCAGTTCCACCAGCTCCATCAGCGGAACCGGGTTCATGAAATGGATGCCGATGAAGCGCTCGGGACGGTCGGTGCAGGCGGCAAGCCGCGTGATCGAGATCGACGAGGTGTTGGAGGCGATGATCGCCTCCGGCTTCAGCGTGGCGCAGAGATCGTGGAAGATCTTGCGCTTGACGTCCTCCTTCTCGATCGCGGTCTCGATCACGAGATCGCAATCGGCCAGCCCGTCCAGGCTGTCGGTCAGGGAGATGTGCTTGAGAGCCTCGGTTCGGGCCTCCTCGGAGATCATCTTCTTCGCGACCTGACGCGTCAGGTTGCCGTTGATGGTCGCCATGCCCGATTTCAACCGGTCCGAGGTGACGTCGTTGAGCACCACGTCGAGCCCGGCCAGCGCGGCGACATGCGCGATGCCGTTGCCCATCTGTCCTGCGCCGATCACACCGAGCTTGTTGATCTGAGCCATGTTGTCATCCACCGGGACGGCGCGCCATCGCGCCCATCCATGCCCTTAACAGATAAGACACCGGCCGCAGCAGTCCCATGCGGCCGGTGTTAGCAGGATTACTTGCCGAGCGCGTCCGTCAGCTCGGGAACCGCCTGATAGAGATCCGCCACCAGGCCGTAATCGGCGACCTGGAAGATCGGCGCGTCCTCGTCCTTGTTGATCGCGACGATCACCTTGGAGTCCTTCATGCCAGCCAGATGCTGAATGGCGCCTGAAATGCCGACCGCGACGTACAGCTCCGGCGCCACCACCTTGCCGGTCTGACCGACCTGCCAGTCGTTCGGCGCGTAGCCGGCATCGACCGCGGCGCGCGAGGCGCCGACACCGGCGCCGAGCTTGTCGGCGAGCGGCTCGATGTACTTGGCGAAGTTCTCGCGGCTCTGCATCGCGCGGCCGCCGGAGACGATGATCTTGGCCGAGGTCAGCTCGGGGCGATCGCTCTTGGCGACCTCCTCGCCGACGAAGCTCGACAGCGCCGGATCACCGGCCGCAGCGACGCTCTCCACCGCCGCGCTGCCACCCTCGCCCGCGGCGGCGAAGGTGGACGTGCGGACGGTGATGACCTTCTTGGCGTCCTTCGACTTCACGGTCTGGATCGCGTTGCCGGCATAGATCGGCCGCTCGAACGTGTCGGGCGCGACGACCTTGATGATCTCCGACACCTGCATCACGTCGAGCAGGGCGGCGATGCGCGGCATCACGTTCTTGAAGCGCGAGGTCGCAGGCGCGACGATCGAGTCGTAGTTGGCGGCGAGCTTGACGACGAGATCGGCCAGCGGCTCAGCGAGATCATGCGCATAGGCCGCATCATCGGCGAGCAGCACCTTCTTGACGCCGGCGAGCTTGGCGGCAGCGTCCGCCGCGCCCTTGGCGCCCTGGCCGGCGACCAGCACGTCGACGTCGGCGCCGAGGGCTGTAGCCGCCGTCAGCGCCTTGTTGGTCGCGTCCTTGATTCCAGCGTTGTCGTGTTCGGCAATCAGCAGCGTGGCCATCAGAGCACCCCCGCCTCGGTCTTGAGTTTGGAAACGAGCTCGGCGACGTCCTTCACCTTGACGCCGGCCTTGCGGCCCGCCGGCTCGGCGGTCTTGATCACCTCGAGCCGCGGCGTGAGATCGACACCGGTGTCGGCGGCGGTCTTCTCGGCGATCGGCTTCTTCTTCGCCTTCATGATGTTCGGCAGCGACGCGTAGCGCGGCTCGTTGAGGCGGAGATCGGTGGTGACGATCGCCGGTCCCTTCAGCTTCACGGTCTGCAGGCCGCCATCGACCTCGCGGGTGACCTTGAAGTCGGAGCCTTCGACCTCGAGCTTGGAGGCGAAGGTCGCCTGCGCCCAGCCGAGCAGCGCGGCCAGCATCTGGCCGGTCTGGTTCGAGTCATCGTCGATCGCCTGCTTGCCGAGGATGATCAGTCCCGGCTGCTCTTCCTGAGCCACGGCCTTGAGGATCTTGGCGACCGCGAGCGGTTCCACGTTGCCTTCGGCCTTGACCAGGATGCCGCGGTCGGCGCCCATCGCAAGCGCGGTGCGGATCGTCTCGGACGCTTGCGCGGGCCCGATCGAGACCACGACGACCTCGGTCGCCTTGCCGGCTTCCTTCAGCCGCAGCGCTTCCTCGACGGCGATCTCGTCGAACGGATTCATCGACATCTTGACGTTGGCGAGCTCAACGCCCGATCCGTCGCTCTTGACGCGGACCTTGACGTTGTAGTCGACCACCCGCTTGACCGGCACCAGAACCTTCATCGATCCTCTTTCGCTCTCAATTGTCCGGGGTTGATCTTTCGGGCGCGGAACCTAAAGCGCCCGTACCCCCCGGTCAACGCGCGAGGGGCGAAAAAACGCCAGCCCGCACGCCTCCGGGTTAACGGGGTTGCGGGTTAACGGTTTTGCCCCGGCACCCATAACACGTCGCCGGCGCCATTCCGGTTCGCGGCCCGGCTGGCGACGAACAGGAAATCCGACAGCCGGTTCATATAACGAATGGCGGCCTCGCTGACCGGCTCCTCCGGGCGGGAAGCGAGTTCCGCCATGATCCGTTCCGCCCTGCGGCAAATGGTACGCGCGACATGCAGATGCGCTGCGGCCGGGGTTCCACCGGGAAGCACGAACGAGGTCAGCGGCGCAAGCTTCTCATTCAACGTGTCGATGTCGCGCTCCAAGCGATCGACCTGGCTGGCGACGACGCGCAGCCGCTCCGCCTTGCCTTCGCGCTGCGGCACCGCCAGGTCGGCACCCAGATCGAACAGATCGTTCTGGATCAAGCCGAGCATCGCGTCGATCTCCGGCGCGTCGGCCAGATGCAGCCGGACGACACCGATCGCCGCGTTGGTCTCATCGACGGTTCCATAGGCGGAGACGCGCAGATCGAACTTGGGGCGGCGCTCGCCATTGCCGAGCGCGGTCGTCCCGTCGTCACCGGTGCGCGTGTAGATACGATTCAGGACCACCATGCTGTGTTCTCAATGTCTCCGTGTCTCGACGCCGAAAGCGCCTGAACCTCAGCGCCCCATCGCCCAGATGGCCGCCATGGCAATGACGATCGCCACGAACTGCAGGATCACCCGCCAGCGCATCAGCTTCTGCGACAGGTTCGGCGAGCCGCCGCGCGTCATGTTGACGAGGCCGAGAAACAGCACCAGCGCGACCGCGCCGACAGCGATGGGCAGGATGAATTTACCGAGAAGTGAAGCCATTGGGGCTAGATAACACCGCGGACGCAGGAGCGCCATGCCGGATCGCCGCATCTGGCCCTGCAACCGCTGGCTTTTGGCACCGTATTATTGGATTGTATCAGGCCAATTCCGTCGCGGAGTGCAGGGACAAGTGAAGGCGCTTCGCACCATCTTCCACGTCGTCATGGATGCGTTCTACACGTTTCTCGCCGACGACGGCTGGGCGATCGCCAGCCATATCGCGCTGTCGACCCTGATGGCGCTGTTTCCGTTCCTGATCGTCCTGACCTCGCTCGCCGGCTTTCTCGGTTCGAAGGATCTGGCCGACCAGGCCGCCAATCTCATTCTCGAGACATGGCCGGCCCAGGTCGCGGACGCGCTGACCGGCGAGATCCACGATGTGCTGACCACGACCCGCACCGACGCGCTGACCATCGGCGCCGTGCTCGCGGTCTACTTCGCCTCGAACGGCGTCGAGGCGCTTAGGGTGGCGCTCAACCGCGCCTATGGCGTGATCGAGCAGCGCCGCTGGTACTGGCTGCGGCTGGAATCGATCGGCTACACGCTGGTCGCGGCCATCACGGCACTGGCGATGTCGTTCCTGATCGTGCTCGGGCCGCTGATGCTGGCCACCGCCCGGCGCTATCTGCCGCTGGCGGTCGAGGCTAATGAGCGCTTCGTCAATCTCTCACGCTACGGCATCACCATCAGCGCGCTGGTCGTCGCGCTGTTCATCCTGCATGCCTGGCTGCCGGCGGGCCGGCGCAGCTTCATGCAGATCATGCCCGGCATCGTCTTCACCTTCGTCGCCTCGCTGGTGTCGGGCATCGTGTTCGGCCAGTATCTGGCGCGCTTCGCCAACAACTACGTGACGATGTATGCGGGGCTCGCCTCGGTCATCATCGCGCTGGTGTTCCTGTATTTCATCGCCGCCATCTTCGTGTATGGCGGCGAATTGAACGCATCGATCATCAAGTCGCGGCTGCCGCGCGGGATGTCGCTGCAAGAAGCGCAGTCGCTAGAGCCCGCGGCGAGACGGGCTTGAGCAGGAACGCGTCCGCGCCGGCAGCGCGCGACGCCGCCTCGTCCTCGCCGCGCCCGGAGACACCGATGATTGGGATGTCGCCATGGGGGGCACCGAGGGCGCGGATCAGGGCAATGGTTTCGACGCCGTTGATTCCCGGCAGCACCATGTCCATCAGCACGGCATCGTAGCTGCCCGAGGCGATCCGTTCCGGCGCCGCCTCGCCGCGGCCGATGAACTCGGCCTGATGGCCGAGCTCGTTGAGAATCGTGTTCAGCACCACCCGGCCGAACGGATTGTCTTCCACCCCGAGGATGCGCAGCGGCCGCGTCGGCGCCAGGGTGACGCCATCCTCGCCGCCCCCTGCCGTCGTGAGCGGCGCTGCCGCGACTGTCAGCGTCACGGTCAGCGTGAAGGTCGTGCCGCCGCCCTCATGCGGCGCCACCGCAACGTCGCCGCCCATCGCCCGCGCCAATTGCCGCACCGAGGACAGGCCGAGGCCCGCGCCCCCAAAGCGCGAGGCGATCGAGACATTGGCTTGGCTGAAGGGACGGAATAGCCGCTTGATCTCCTGCAGCGTCAGGCCGATGCCCGAGTCCGAGACGTGGAAGGCGACCGCCACCTTGCCCTTCGGGCCGCCCTTGCCGCGCCCGGGCTTGCCGGCCAACGCGATCCTCAACGCCACACCGCCCTGCTCGGTGAACTTGACCGCATTGTCGATCAGGTTTTCCAGCGCCGCGCGCAGCCGCACGGGGTCGCCGACCACGAGCGCCGGCAGTGCGTCGGAAACCTCCACCTTGGCCTCCAGCCCCTTGGCGGCGGCCCGGCCGGACAACGAGTCGCCCGCCGCGCGCGCGAGCACGCGCAGGTCGAACAGATCCTCGCGCAGGACCGCGCCGGTGGTCTCGTCCTTGGCGGCAGCGACGAACAGCGTCGCCAGACTGGACAGATGCTCGGCTCCGGCCTTGATCGTATCGACCCAGCGCCGCTCGCGCTCACCGAGATCGGAGGTGGCGAGCAGATCGCTGATGGCGAGAATGCCTGTCAGGGGCGTCCGCACCTCGTGCGCGAAGACCGCAAGCGCGGCCTCCACGACGCCAGGTCCCGGGGCAGCCGCACCAGTCTTTGGGGCCGGCTTCCCCGCCATGGCCTTCAGCGCTCTGGATTTGGCCGCACGTCGCCGCGTCCCCGCCGGCGCAGTGACCTGGGGGACGTGCTTCTGCAGCGGCCGCGCCTTCGCGCGCACCTTGGCAGGCGTTGCCTTCGCCGCGTCAGTCTTCGGCTTGCGTGCTTTGGACGGCGGCGTCCTCACGGAGGTCGTCTTGGAGGATGTCGTCCGAGAGGAGGTCGTCCTGGAGGGCGCCTTCACAGCGCGCGTCTTGGACGCGCCGGATGGCCTGGGCGCAGCCGGCTTGGCCGGTCGCCCCCGCCGCCCCGTACTCATGTTCCGAACGCGCTTCATCATGGCCCCTGTGACATGAACTCCGACAAACGAAGGGGCACTTCTACTGTCATGTCTCGTCGTGCCGCTTTCGATTGAAGCTCCCGATTAACCCGCGCCATCAAGCAGCATGGCACGGTCGTTTCCGGGTGTCACGATGCCCCGGAGGTTGTCCCCGCCGGAAACATTCGGAGACGCCGGGACTTGCGGCGGACGCGGCTAGACCAAGCCGATCCTGTGTCGGATTTCCGCCGGCGAGACGCCTTCGGCGCGCAATGTGCGCAATCCCGTGGCCAGAGTGGACTTGGACAGCTTGTGGCCCTGCCCGTCGCGAATCAGTTGGTGGTGCCGATAGGCCGGTACCGGTAGGCCGAGCAGGGCCTGCAGCAGCCGGTGCACGCTGGTGGCATGAAACAGGTCGCGGCCGCGCACCACCTCGGTCACACCCTGCAGCGCGTCGTCCACGACCACGGACAAATGGTAGCTGGTCGGCGTTTCCTTGCGCGCCAGGATGACGTCGCCCCATGCGGCCGGCCTTGCCTCGACCGCTCCCGTCTCGCCACCGGGCCCGCTGCCGGCCTCCTCCCAGCTCAGCCGGCCAACGCGGGCGACCGCCGCTGCCATATCCAGCCGCAGGGCATAGGGCGCCCCACCCGCCATCAGTTCTGCACGCTGGGCCTCAGAGAGCATTTTGGCCTGCCCCGGGTAGAGCGGCGCCCCGTCGGGATCGCGCGGCCAGCCGCCGCCGCCATCCCGTTGCGCGACCAGCCGCGCGATCTCGGCCCGGCTCTCGAAGCTCGGATAGACCAGCCCCGTCGCCTGCAGCCGCGCCAGCGCGGCGCCATATTCGGTGAGATGCTCCGACTGCCGCCGCACCGGCTGCGCCCAGGCGATGCCGAGCCAGGCGAGATCCTCGTAGATCGCCTGCTCATAATCGGGACGGCAGCGGGTGGGGTCGATGTCCTCGATGCGCAGCAGGAAGCGACCGCCACTCTCTTGCGCCCGCTGGAAGTTCAAGAGCGCCGAATAGGCGTGTCCGAGATGGAGATAGCCGTTGGGGCTTGGAGCAAATCGGAAAACGGGTGGCGTCATGGTGCGATCGGGGGAACAGATCCCGGCGCCCCTCCTCCCTGCGCTTCGGTTTCCAGACGCTCGACCACGGTCCGGTAAAATTGCTCCGCCTGCTGCACCATCTCGGCCGCGCTGCCGCGACCATCGCCAAAAGCCGACCGCGCCAGCTCGAATTCGGCATCGATGAAGTCGGCGACGGCAAGAGGCAGTGCCGCGCTACCGAGCTCATGGGTCAATGCCTTCCGGCGCATGAGATCCGCGACCTCTTCGCTCAGCGCGGCCGGAGGATCGCACTCGGCCATGAGCGTCGGGAAATGCATCGGAGCCACCGCCTCGGTCGGATGCAAGCGAAGCCAGCGCAGCGTCGCGGCGGGCCGGAGCGCATAGAAGATTTTCTTCTGCGCAACGCTGGTGCCGTCGTCGAAATACACCCGGCGTTGCCGCTCGCCGAGATGCAGATAGTGCCGGGCAATGGCGTCGCGGTTCGCGGCGCGCTTGGCGAAGGCAAGAAAATCATCACGAAACCAGGCCACGCCGCGGTAGACCACCGGCGAGCGCAGCCACTCGATGATGACAGCATTGCCCTTCAGCAAGAGACGCAGCGCCTTGGCGAGATCCCAGCCATTCGCATCGTAATCGTCCTGCAGCGGAACTCGATGACGTCGCGTACCGGCCACGGCTTGATATGATCGGCCGCACGCCGCACATAGACGAACCTGCAATCATAGTCGCTGTCGGGCGAGGCAAAGCCCCAGGCACGGCTGCCGCTCTCGATGGCCAACGGCAGAAACACGCCGTACTCGCGAACGACACGATCCAGCAGGGTGTCGACACCGGCGACTTTGTCGCGGTCCATGTCGGATGGGATGTGACGCAGGCTCATGAGAGTTCCAACTTTGACTGAAGCTGGCTTAGCCCCGGGTCTCCGTGCCGTCCACCCGGCAGGGCCTCGCGCGGATCGGCGTGCCCCGACATGACCCTCCATCTCGACAGCCAGGCCATCCTCGAGGATGCGATCCGCGACCTCGTCAAACAGGACACGCGGCTTGCGCCGATCCTCGATGCGACAGGGATGCCGGCGCTGCGGCGGCGCGAGCCGGGCTTTGCCGGCATTGCCCACATCGTCTGCGGCCAGCAGCTGTCGACGGCGAGCGCCGCGGCGATCTGGGGCCGGCTGCAGGCGGCGTTCGATCCGTTCGAGGCCGAGGCGATCCGCCGCGCCCGCGCCGACCGGCTGGGGCGCCTCGGGCTCTCCGCCGCCAAGATCAAGACGCTGAAGCACATGGCGCGCGAGCTCGACGCCGGGCGGCTGAACCTCGACGTCCTCGCCAACGAGGAGGCCGACGCCGCGCACGCCACGCTCACCGCCCTGCCCGGCATCGGGCCGTGGACCGCCGACGTGTATCTGCTGTTCTGCCTCGGCCATGGCGATGCCTGGCCGGCCGGCGACCTCGCCGTTCAGGAGGCGGTGAAGGTCGGGCTCGGCCTCGCCGCGCGCCCCACGGCCAAGCAGATGATGCCGCTCGCGGAAAGCTGGCGGCCGCTGCGCGGCGCCGCGGCGCATCTGTGGTGGAGCTACTACCGCGTGCTGAAGAACCGCGAGGGCGTCATCGCTTCGACGAACTAACAACGGCGGTGAACGCCGTTTGAAACAAAGCTGGGATTGCAAAACGGTCATCGATGTCGGCCAGGATCGCAGGTGAGACATCCACCAACGTCTAAGGGTGAGCCGCGGCTCGGTGCAGCGTGGCGAGACTTCGCCCCACGCCTCGACGGCTGGTTGACGGTGACGGAGGGACGCGGGCCGGAGGCCGTGCAGCGCGTCCATCTCGACACCTTGCAGGGACGCATTCCACCGCATGAAGCTCACATGCTGTCGATGGCGAGCTGAGCGGGTTTCCGCCGGCGGCCGATCCCGTGTAGCGTTGCGCAAACGCAGCTTGCATGGGGAACAAAGGCGATGGCTATACTCGGGACCGGCGACTTCACCTATCGCGTCGTCAAGGACTGGGCCAAGGTCCCTGACGGCTGGGCGCTGACCGACGTCGCCTCGGTCGCAGTCGACAGCAAGGATCGCGTCTACGCATTCAACCGCGGCGCCCATCCGATGATCGTGTTCGATCGCGATGGCAATTTTCTGCGGAGCTGGGGCGAAGGCCTGTTCAGCCGCGCCCATGGCCTGTCGATCGATGGCGACGACAATCTCTATTGCACCGATGACGGCGACCACACCGTGCGCAAGTGTACGACGGACGGCAAGGTGCTGCTGACCATCGGCCTGCCCGAGCGGCCCACGCCATTCATGAGCGGCGAGCCGTTCAACCGTTGCACCCACACCGCGCTGTCGCCCTCCGGCGAGATCTATGTCTCCGACGGCTACGGCAATGCGCGGGTGCATAAATACACGCCCGACGGCAAGCTGATCAGGAGCTGGGGCGAGCCGGGCTCGGATCCCGGCCAGTTCAACATCGTTCACAACATCGCGACTGATGAGGACGGGTTCGTCTATGTCGCCGACCGTGAGAACCACCGCATTCAGATCTTCGATGGCAACGGCCGCTACGAGACGCAGTGGAACAATCTGCACCGGCCCTGCGCGCTGTGCGCCTGCGGCGCCAAGCGCAAGACCTTCATCATCGGCGAACTCGGCCCGGGCATGCCGGTCAACCTCAACGTTCCCAATCTCGGACCGCGGCTGACGATCACGGATTCCAGCGGCCAGCGGCTGGCGCGGCTCGGCGGCGAACACGGTCCGGGCCTGGAAACCGGGCGTTTTCTGGCGCCGCATGGCCTCGCCATCGACAGCCGCGGCGACATCTATGTCGGCGAGGTCGGCGTCACCAATTGGAGCACGAGCTTTCCCGGCCAGCCGATGCCCGCCGAGGTCAACATCCATCGCTGCCTGCAGAAGCTGGAACGGGTGCCGGCCTGAGGTCATCCGCCGATCAGTCAGGCGTCGTTCTGCAACTGATTTGCACTGCGGCGGAACGTGGCACCGCCACGCTTCTGACGCGCTTTGGACGGCTGCTGGAAAGGCGGGAGAAGTCATCTCCAGCCATGTGTCAAGCCATTCTTGGGGCTTCACAATCCCGTCACGCTGCATGTAGTATGTGAGGGCATGCTGCTTCGCAGCCGTTATGGAGGCCAGGAGCGTTACTTGAACGCACATGTCTCGCAAGGCGGTTGGCCGGTGTTGGTGCTGAACGCGGACTTCCGGCCGCTGAGTTATTACCCGCTGTCTCTCTGGTCGTGGCAAGACGCGATCAAGGCAGTGTTCCTCGATCGCGTCAACATTGTCGAGTACTACGACAGGGCGATCCGAAGCCCATCCTTCGAGATCCAGCTGCCCAGCGTGGTCTCGCTGAAATCCTTCGTGAAGCCGTCGACGCATCCGGCCTTCACCCGCTTCAATGTCTTTCTCCGCGACCGCTTCGCCTGCCAGTACTGCCATTCCGGCGACGACCTGACCTTCGACCACGTCATCCCCCGCAGCAAGGGTGGCCAGACCACCTGGGAAAACGTCGTCGCCGCCTGCTCGCCCTGCAATCTGAAGAAGGGCAATCTGACACCGCAGCAGGCCAAGATGTTCCCCAAGCAGGCGCCCTACGCGCCCACCGTCCACCAGCTCCACCGCAACGGTCGGCTGTTCCCGCCGAACTACCTGCACGACAGCTGGCTGGACTATCTCTATTGGGACACCGAGCTGGATCCATAGCGGATCGGATCGTCCTCGTTTTGACCGCCGGATGGCGCCGCGAGCGTGTCGCCACTCATCGGCTGCGCGATGACTGGCGTGATCCCGGTCATCCCTGGCGCGCGCGGTCGCGACGGCCTCGTCAGCGAAGCCCCGCCCCCGCCGGCCTGCATGCCGTCCGACGCGGGCCGCCCGTGAGGAGCCCGCCTTCTCCGCTGCGCCATCGGGGCCAGCAACCCTAAGCGGTATTATCCGGCGGATTAACCCGGCCTTAGGCCCCTGTTCAGCATGCTCTCGCGCAAGGGCCGTCGACAGGGCAGGCTCGCTCCCATCATCGATCCACAGGGCCATCCGCTTCGCATGCAGACCGCTCCCACCGACACCCAGGCGGCGGCGCTCGCGAAGGCCCAGGCAGCGAGCTCGCTGCAGAACATCGCCCTGACGCTGTTCGCCAACGTCGCCATCGCGATCTCGCTCGCGCTGCTGATCTATCTGCGGGAGGGCAGCACGCCGATCCTGTGGTGGCTGGGTGCGGCGGTGGCCTTTGCCTTGCTGCGGGCCGGATGGGTCTCGCACCTGAAATCCTCGGGAAAGATCGAGCGCAATCCACACCGCGTGCTGCGCGGCCTGACGATCATGGCGTTCGCCAGCGGCGCGTTGTGGTCGGTGGTCCCGCTCGGCCTGCCGGTCTTCACGCAGGCCCACAACGTCAACGACGTCGTCTTCATCATGGCCGGCACGACGACCGGCGCGATCATCCAGAGCCTCGCTTATTCGCCGATGGCCATCGCCTTCGGCGCGCCGCTGATGGGCGCGACGGTGCTGCGGATGCTGCTGTCCGGCGGCGACGTCGGCTACATCGTCGCCGCCGACATCGCGTTCCTCACCGTCATGCTGTTCCGCGCAGCCCGGCTCGGCGAGCGCAATTTCATCGCCAGCCACAGCACGACCATCGCGGCGACGGAGCTGGCGGAATCGCTGGCCTCGGCCAATCACACGCTCGAGCGCCTGGTGCGGATGGACTCGCTGACCGGGCTCGCCAACCGCAGCCATTTCCGCACGGCCGCGGGCGCGGCCTGCGCCGCCGGTCATGGCGTGGCGTTCCTGCTGTTCGACGTCGACAACTTCAAGACCATCAACGACACGCGCGGCCACGATGCCGGCGACCGCGTGCTGCAGACGGTCGCGGCGCTGCTGCGGTCGGCCTGTGGCGACGACGATCTGCCGGTGCGGCTCGGCGGCGACGAGTTCATCGTGGTGCTGCAGGGCGCTGACGTCGCCGGCCGGGCCGTGGCGCTCGGCGAGCGGCTGATGGCGGCGCTGCTGCGGCCGGTGCTGATCGCGGGCCAGCCGATGAGCGTCAGCTGCTCGATCGGCATCGCGACCCATCCGCAAGGCGCCATCGACCTGGAGGAGCTCTCGGCGCGCGCCGACGCCGCGCTGTATCGCGCCAAGGACGACGGCCGCGCCTGCATGCGGGTGTTCGACGACCAGATGCAGTCGGCGCTCACGATGCAGCGCCGGCTCGACGTCGAGCTGGCGGCGGCGCTGGCACGGCGCGAGCTGCACGTCGAATTCCAGCCGCAGGTCGCGATGGCGACCCAGGAGGTGATCGGCTTCGAGGCGCTGCTGCGCTGGAAGCACCCCTGCGCCGGGATGATCCCGCCGCCGGACATCGTCTCCGCCGCGATCCGGTTGCGCCTGTCGGGCCAACTCACCGAGTTCGTCGGCGAGCGCGTCTGCGCCTTCCTGCGCGCGCTCGACCGCAAGAAGGCGCACGGCATCCGCGTGTCGATCAACGTCTCGCCGCGCGAATTTCCGATCCACTCGCCGGCGCAGACGCTCAAGCTGGTGACCGAACGCTATGGCGTCGATCCCAGGCGGATCGAGATCGAGGTCACCGAGGAGGCGATGTTCGATCCCAAGCGCTGCGCCGACGAATTGAAGCTGATCGACGAGCACGGCTTCGCGCTCGCCATCGACGATTTCGGCGTCGGCCATTCCTCGATCGCCAACCTGATGGCGGTCGAGATCGACACCATCAAGATCGACCGCTCCTTCATCGACGGCATCGCCGGCAATCGCCGGGACCAGCAGCTCGTCGCCGCCATCACCGCCGTGGCGCTGCCGCTCGGCCATCGCATCATCGCCGAGGGCGTTGAGCGCGAGGAGGACGCGCAGTGCCTGCGCATGCTCGGCTGCTCCTACGGCCAGGGCTGGCTGTACGGCAAGCCGATGAAGGAGGACGACGCGATCGCCTGGCTGGTCCAGCACCGCAACGCGACCGCCGCCGTCGAGCCGCTGCCGCGCAGCGCGTGAGCGCCCGCCGTCATGGCTGCAGCACATTTGACTGCAGCGCATGGACAAGACTCGGAGCAAACGCGCCGGCCCAAGCCGCCGCGATGACGAGGACGAGGCCGGGGATCAGCCGCAGCGCGAAGGACGCCCCGCCGCTGGTCCAGGCCACCACGATCTTGCTGATCGTGTTCGCCGACAGCGCCGCCAGGATCGGAACCACCGCGTCAGCCGCGCCGATCTTGCCGGACGCCACCAGCGTGGCCGCGGCGACCGCGGGCGCGTGCGTATCGACGAGACCGGCGACCGCCGCGCTCACCACCAGGCCGGCTTCGCCGAACGCCTCGCGCAGGCCCGCCGACAGCACCAGCACCGCCGAGATCGTCAGCGCCAGCAGCAAGGCGCCCGGCAGGCTGAAGGCGTGCCCGAGCGGCATGTCCGCCGCGCCGCTCTGCCGCAGCCCGACGATCGTGAAGATCGCGCCGTAGATCACGGCGGCGCCACCGGCGCACAGCAACGGGACCAGCAGCGAATGCAGCGCCGGCAGGCTCGTGGCCGCCAGCACCGCCGCGAGCTGGACGATGGTCGCGACGGTGGACAGCGTCGCGCCCGCGGCCGCGGCACCGCCCAGCTCCGGCGCCTTGCGCGCCCGCGCGCCCATCGCACCGATCGTGGCCGTGCTGGAGACGAAGCCCGAGGCGAAGCCGGAGACCGCAAGCCCGCCGCGCGCGCCGAGCAGCCGCATCGAGACGTGCCCGGCGGCGCCGATCGCCATCATCAGCACGACGAGCATCCAGATGCTGCGCGGATTGAGCGCTCCGAACGGACCGATCGGCTGATCGGGCAGCAGCGGCAGCACGACGAGGGTGGCCGCCGCGAAGATCAGCCCGTCCTTGAGCTCGCTCTCGCTGAGCACCGAGCGGACGAAGCCGTGCAGCACCGGCCGCGCCGCCAGCAATACGGCCAGCACCACGGCGACACCCGCGGCCAGGGCCGGCCGCTCGGTGGCGAGGCCGCCGAGCAGCACGGTGAGGATCAGCGCCGTCTCCGATGTCAGTCCGGGATCGTCGCTGCGCGATCGCAGATAGGCGATCGCCGTCAGCGCCATGATGCCGGCCGCGACGACCGCCAGCAGCAGCTTGCCGCCGGCCAGCATGCCGATCGCGCCCGCAAGCGAGGCCGCGGCGAAGGTCCGTAGGCCCGCCGCCGAGCGCCCCGGCCCCTCGCCCTTGCGGCGCTCGCGCTCGAGCCCGATCAGCAATCCGATGCCGAGCGCGACGGCGATCGCGACGATCTCGGGGCTGCGGCTGAAGATATCCGGCATCGACATGATCCTGAAGGAGCCCTGCTACTCACGGTGCGAAGAAGGCGCTGATGATCATCAGCACACAGGTGATGAGACCGAGCGCAGGGATCCAGAGCGGCACGCGCACATGGGCGGCCTCCGCCCCGATGTGCCTGATACGAATGCGCAGCAGACACAGATTGACGATGGCGAAGATCGTGAGCGTCACGAGCGAGGTTCCCTCCGCCAGCCGCTCCAGTGGGAAAGCCAGCGCGAGCACGGCCACGGCCAGCATGACCAGCCCGGTCGCAATCAACGGCGTGCCGGTGCGCGGGTGGATGCGGCCCGCGATGCGCGGCAGATCGCCCTGCTCCGCCATGCCATAGACGACGCGGGCCGTCATCGTCATCTGGGCGAGAACCGTGTTGAGCGTGGACACGACCGCAATCGTGCTGAACGTCGCCGGACTGATGCCGGCCACGGCGTTGAACACCAGGCTGAGCGGTGCCGGCGAGGCCGACAGCACGGCCGGCGGTACGGCGCTGACGGCGATCGCGGCGATGAGCACATACAGCACCGATGTGATGAGCAGCGTCAGCGCCATCGCGCGCGGAATGTTTCGCTGCGGATTCTTCGCCTCTTCGACGACATTGGCGAGGTCCTCGAAGCCGACGAAGGCGAAGAACGCGAGCAGCCCGGCAAAGGTGATGCCGGAGAGGGCTCCAAGTTCGAGCGGCGGCGGCGTCAACAACGCCGGAGCGAACGAGACACCGGAGGAGATGGCCGAGACGACGATCCAAAGCAGACCGCCGGTCTCGATCAAGGTCAGAACGCCCGCCAGCATCACCGATTCGAGAATGCCCCAGGATGCGACGACGCCGAGCGCGACCACGATCGCCATCGCGATCAACGGCGTGGGCAGATCGATGAGTTGCCGGATGTAGCCGGCCCCGCCGAGCGTCACGGCGGCAGCGGCGATGATCCCCGTGGCGAGCCGCAGCGCACCGACCGCCGTTGACAGCAGCCGCGACTTGAACGCGGCCCTCACATAGGCTGCCTCTCCGGCACTGACGGGATAGCGCGTCGCGAGCTCGGCGTAGGAGGCGGCGGTGAACGCCATCACGAACGCCGCCAGCGCGAACGCCCAGGACGAATAGCTGCCGGCATGACCCGCCACAGCGCCGATCAGGACGTAGATCCCGGCGCCGACGGTGACACCCGTCCCGTAGAGGACGAGCAAGGGAAGCCCGAGCCGCCGCCGCAATCCGGAAGGAGGCACGATTTCAGTCGGCGGCACCACGAGGTCCATTCTTCATCACGACGAGCGACAGATGTTGTAGGCGCTTAGATGACCAAGCGCGAGCGCTCTTGATCCCGGTCAATCCGGACCATGCGCCCGACGCAAGCGGCTGCGGCATTCGGCCGCCCGGCGCGTCATCGCGGCGGGCTGATTGCGGCACGCCTGCGCGCTCTCGCCGCTCAATGAGCCCGAGCTGTGATGATCAATCCCTCTCCAAACGAGAGGGTGCAGGGAAGACCGGGCCTCGGCTGAGGCCCGTGGCCCCCGTGCGGAGAAAATGCACGGGGCAGGAACCACAGGACCAGCCGGATACGACCCGGCCCTCCCTGCGCGATGGTTGGAACGGCTGCTCCGCGCTCTCCCCGGGGACCGGCTTGTTTGCCCCCGTCATCGGCAACGACGCACGATTGTCACCGCACGAACGTCATCGCAAACTTGACGCCAGCTTCGGGGCGCCAGGACCACACGGCTTGACCGTCCGCGCGCTGCCAGTCGTCTCGCGCATCAGCGCCTGACAGGCCTGCGGCCACCACTCCCCACCTCCACGTAGCGTGACGACGCGCACGTCCCTCTGCATGAGGCGGGATGGCCGGGAGATAAGCATGATTTCCGAAATTTCGAAACAAGAATATTTTTCGCGGGCGGTCTGGACAACGCGGGCCGGTCGCGCGCGCAAGGTCGACTGATTTGGCCGACGGGCAGTCCGGCACAGCCGGCATCCGCGAGCACGAGACGAAGGCACGCGCGGTCGACACCTTCCACTGCTCTCCGCGGCGGCCTAGGATGCCGCCGCATCCAAAGATCCGGAAACAGGCATCGTGCCCGACTTCGAGCCGCTCTACACGACGACCAGCGCCGAGAGCATCGGACGCTTCGTGGCGACACACTACGCGCTGCCCGAGCCGCTCGCATGCCGCATGCTGAACCGCGGCTTCAACGACGTCTATCTGATCACCGCGGCAAACGGCGACCGCTACGTCCTTCGCCTGTCGCATCACCGCGCCCGCGGCCCTGCCGATGTCCGCACGGAGACCGACTTCCTCGCGCATCTGGCGCGCTGCGGCGTGCCGGTGGCCGCGGCGATTCCGGCACGCGACGGCGCATTGTTCGTGCGCGGCGAGGCGGCGGAAGGCCTGCGGGAAGGCGTGCTGTTTCCCGCGATCGACGGACGGACGCCGGAGGTCGCCTCGCAGTCCGACGCGCGCGCCAACGGCGTCACGCTGGCCAGGCTCCACGACGCGGCAATGTCCTATGCGGCTGATGCGCCGCTCTACCGGCTCGACCTCGACCATCTGCTGCACCGGCCGCTGGCGCGCGTTCAAGAGCTCTGCCGTCTGATCGACGCCGATGACGGCGGCTTCCTCCAGGAGATCGGCGCGCGCACGGCGGCCCGGATCGAGGCGATGAGCGATCTGACCTGGACGCAGTGTCACGGCGACTGCCATGGCTTCAATGCGCGCATCAGCACCGACGGCACCGCAGTGTTCTTCGACTTCGACGATGGCGGCCCCGGCTATCTGGCCTACGATCTCTCAGTCTTCCTGTGGGCGAAGCTGTCGTTCGGGCGCCGCTTCCATGCGGCGTGGCACGCCTTCGTCGACGGCTACCGCTCGGTCCGCCCGATCGCGTCGCAGGACTTCGAGGCGGCGCATGCCTTCGTCATCGTCAGGCACATCTGGCTGATGGGCGAACAGGCCAGCCGCTCACGCGAGTGGGGCAGCGAGCCGGTCCGCTGGATCACCCAGCAGCGCGAGTTTCTCGAAGGCTGGGAGGCGCAGCAGCTGACCGGCCGGCTGTTATGAGCGCGAAGGCGCGGATGGATTGAACCATATGGCTCCGACGGTCGACGCATGATCCGGCACTCAACGCAACGAGCGAGCAATCGAGCGTGCTGCGCGATGCAGCGCCCTCTCCCCTTGCGGGAGAGGGCATCGATGGCCCATCCCCTTGCGCGGTTGGGTGAGGGGTATCTCTCGGCAAGCGACGCTCGCGGACAGATACCCCTCACCCAACCGGGGCTGTAGCTCGGTCCTACATGCCCTCTCCCGCAAGGGGAGAGGGCGCATCCATCTGCACCTGCTGATCCAATCAGCGTGACCGTCATTTGATTGTACGGCAGTGATAGATAAAACCGAACGGGCGGCGACTTCGGAGATTTTGGCAGTGACAGACGCATTAACTCGGTCCCGCCGGCTCGGCGCGATCGGCTGCGTGATTGGGCTTCTCGCGCTGGTCGCAGCGGTCCTGCCGCACTGGGTCTTGCCGGTGATCGATCCGCCGCCGCCGATCGACAAGGTCATCGTCGACGTCGGACACCGCGTCAAGGACCGGCTGGTCGCGCGGCTCAAGGGCGTCGACTACCAGGCGCCGGTGCGCGAGCCGTCATGGACCGACCGGCTGCACCAGCAATTGCCCATGGCCGCGGTCTCGCTCGGCCTGCTCGCGATTATTCTCGGCGTCATCGGCCAACTGCGCCGCGAAGAGCGGCACGTCGCGGCGATGGCCACGACCTTGGGCGGCTGTGCGATCGCCGTGCAGCTCTCTTTCGTGCTGATGGGCGTTCTGGTCGTGATGGCGTTGCTCTATTTCCTCGGGGACTTCCTCGCCTTGTTCTGATCACCAGGTCACGATCCGCCGTGTCGCCTCCGCCACAGCCGGCAATTCCTACATTGCGGCATGTTGTCAATCGCCGGGCGATATGATTAGTACGCCCGCAGGCGTCGAGCATTCCGCTCCGCCGCATGAGGAGAAAGACGATGACTGCGATCATCCGTTGCTCCGCCAGGAGCCGCCGGGCCTGATCCTCGCGTGAGGCGGGGTGTGGCAAGGCACGCGCGCGGCTGTGCGCGCTGTTAGTCCCAGACCAGATCTCCCTGTCTTTCTCCAAGGTACCCACATGGGCAATTCCCATCGCGTGGACGGCCGTGCGCCGGTCCACGGCTTCTACTCGTCCAGCTCCTGGATCGAGGGCGCCGCCGTGCGCCAGCTCGAAACAGTAGCGGACATTCCTGGCGTGCGCGCGGTCGCGGGCCTGCCGGATCTGCATCCCGGCAAGTACGGTCCGGTCGGCTGCGCCATCCTCGCCGACCACATCCATCCGGCTTTCGTCGGCTCCGACGCCGGCTGCGGCATGGCGCTGTATCAGCTCGATCTCGCCTCGCGCCGCATCCGCGTCGACAAGGCGGCCGACCGCCTGCGCGACATCGCCAAGCCCTATGACGGCGACATCACGGGCGAGCTCGCGGCGCATGAGCTCGCGCCGTCGGACTTCGACGCGTCGCTCGGCACGATCGGCGGCGGCAATCATTTCTGTGAGCTGCAGGCGGTCGAGGAGGTGTTCGATGAGACACTCGGCATCGATCGCGACAGCGCCTTTCTGCTGGTGCATTCGGGCTCGCGCGGCCTCGGCCATGCGTTGCTCGAACGCCATGTCACGGATGGCCTGAAGCCGCTCGCGCCTGACAGCGCGGATGGCCAGGCCTATCTGGCGGCGCATGACCATGCGCTGCGCTGGGCCCGGCTCAACCGCGACGTCATCGCGCGGCGTGCCGCGGCGGCGTTGCGTTGCGAGGCTGCCTCCGTCTGCGAATGCTCGCACAATTGCGTGGTCCATCGCAGCGAAGGCGTGCTGCACCGGAAGGGCGCGGCGCCGTCCGACCAGGGGCTCGTCGTCGTGCCGGGCTCGCGCGGCGCGCTGTCCTATCTGGTCGCGCCGCTCGCCACCGCGCCGCAGGAGGCGCTGTGGTCGATCGCGCATGGCGCCGGACGCAAGTTCGACCGCTCGTCGATGATCGGCCGGGTCGGCGCCACCAAGTCGGATCGCGAGCGGCTCGCGCGCAATCCGTTCGGCGGCCGCGTGATCTGCGAGGATCGCGCGCTGCTCGCCGAGGAGGCGCCGGAGGCCTACAAGCCGATATCAGGCGTGATCGCCAATCTCGAAGCCTTCGGGCTCGCGCGCGTCGTCGCCAGCTTCCGTCCGCTGGTGACGGTGAAGAAGATCGCCGCCGAGCGGCGGTACAAGGAGGACCGCCGATGAGACGGCTTCTCCTCACCTCGGGACGCGGTCCGGCCGAGTGCCGGATCGCAGTCGCGCATTCGCTCACGCGGCTGTCGCGCGAAGCCGATGCGGCGGAGTGCGGCTACGCGATCGCGCCCGGCGACACAGACCGTCATGGACCGGCCAGCGCTCTCGTCGTGCTGGACGGACCGGCAGCGGATGATCTCGCGCGGCGCTGGGCGCAGGGCTCGCTGCTCTGGGTCTGCCGCAGCCCGCTGCGGCCGCATCACGGGCGCAAGAACTGGTTCGTCGGCGTCGTCGATCTGCCGTTGCCGCAATTGGTGCCGGCTTTGGCGGCTGCCGACGTCCGGTTCGAGAGCTTCCGTGCCGGCGGTCCGGGCGGCCAGCACCAGAACAAGACCGAGAGCGCGGTCCGCGCGGTGCATCTGCCGAGCGGCCTCACCGCGATCGCCCGCGACGGCCGCTCCCAGCATCGCAACAAGGCCGTGGCGCTCGCGCGCCTTGCGGCATTGCTGGACGGGCAAGCCCGCCTGGCCGAGGCCGGCGAGGCGCGCCTGATGCAAGCCGCGCACGACCGCGTCGAACGCGGCGCAGCCGGTCTGCGCTTCGAGGGGCCGGCATTCAGGCCTGTTGGGTGACCGGCGAGCGGCCAGGAGACTGTCTCCACGTCGTCATGGCCGGGCTTGTCCCGGCCATGACGGAGAAACTAATTCCCAGCTTCCTGCGTAGCACGCCCCTTATCAGCTCATGCGATTGCCCGGAGCGCGCCTACGAGCGGCAGCCACCAACAGCAAAACGAAGTGCCGGATCATTGGACCGCATCGATGCGCGCGGCTATCATCTAACAACGGCCAAACGTTCGCTGAATGAACGCAATAATCTGGAGGTTGGAATGCTCTGCAGATCGACGGCGCTCGCGATGCTCGGTGCGGGACTTCTGTTCGCAGGCCCGGCGCCTGCCATGGCTCAGGCGGAGGTCAATGCGCCCGATCTCGTCCTCGTCAATGCAAAGGTTCTGACCCTCGACGAGCAATCCAGCGTGACCGAGGCGATCGCCGTCCTGGACGGCAAGATTCTCGCGGTCGGAAGCAGCGCGTCCATGCGGGCGCTGGCCGGAGCGCGCACGCAGGTGCTCGATGTCTCGGGCAAGACCGTCATTCCCGGATTGATCGATACCCATGCGCACTTCAAGGCGGCTGGACTTGGCGACTATGTCGTCGTCATGGGCCGGGCGAAGACGGTCGCGGACGCGCTCGAAGCCATCAAGGCCTTCGTCGCCAAGAGAAAGCCGGGCGAGTGGATCATTGGCGGAGCCTGGCACCCGCCGTCCCAACTCGCCGAGAAGCGCTATTTGACGCGGCAGGAGATCGACAGCGTCGCGCCGGACAATCCGGTCTACATGCGGACCGTCGGGCATTTCTCGATGGCGAATTCGATGGCCTTGCAGAAGGTCGGCGTCGACAAGACCACTGCGAATCCCGATGGCGGCTCGTTCGAGCGCGACGCGGCCGGCGAGCTGACCGGCCTCCTCGTGGAGACCGCGATCGACCGGGTCGAGAAGGCCGTTCCGCCGTGGACCGAAGAGGATGAAATCAGACAGTTCACGCTTGCCGAGGGCGCGCTGAACAGCTTCGGGATCACGAGCGTCGTCGAAGGCGCCACGGAAGCGCGCGACATCCGCACGCTGCAGAAGCTCGCCGCGTCCGGACGAGCGACGCTGCGGACGGGATTGATGTACAGACCGGAGCCGCCCGCCGATCTCAACGCCTGGGAAGCGATCATCTCGGGCAATGGCGCATCGTCCGGATTCGGCGACGACTGGGTCAGGTTTGCCGGCATCAAGATTTTCTACGACGGCGGCATGACGCTGAAGACGGCATTGATGCGCGACGTCTACCCGGACTCCCACGACAATTACCATGGCATCGCGCAGCAGACGCCGGAGCGGCTGGCGCAACTGGTCTCGATCTGCAATCGCCACGGCTGGCGCGTCGGCGTGCACGTCGTCGGCGATCTCGGCATCGACCAGGTGCTCGATGCCTTCGAGGCGGCCGACAAGGAAAAGTCGATCCGGGATCGTCGTTTCGTTCTGATCCATGCGAGCCTGATCAGGCCCGAGCAGATGGAGCGCGCTCGCGCGTTGGGAGTGAGGGTCGATTTCCAGAACGTCTTCATGTGGGACAAGGCTGCGACCGTCGAGCGCTTCCTGGGGCGGCCGACAGCCGATCGCGCCGTGCCGACAAAGACGCTGGTCGAAAAGATGGGGCTGGACAATCTCGGTGCCGGAACCGACTTTCCCGTCAACCCGATCAACCCGTTCCTCAACATGTACATCATGGTGACGCGGAAGGATCCGAGCGGCAACGTTTACGGCGCGGCGGAAGCCATCAGTCGCGAGCAGGCGCTTCGCCTCTACACGTCGGCGGCTTCGCGCTCCACGTTCGACGAAGCGCGAAAGGGGACGATCCAGCCGGGCAGGCTCGCCGATCTCACTGTCCTTTCGGCGGACTACATGACCGTGCCGGACGAGCAGATCAAGGACATCAAGGCCGATATCACGCTCGTCGGAGGCAAGATCGTGTTTCAGCGCTGACGAGAGCCGTCCGCGTCGGGGCCTAGTGACCGTCGAGAGTGGTGCCGGTGTCGCCGCGGGCACCATCTCTCAACTGCGCTGGCCATCTTCATCGACGACAGGATTTTTGCGCTCGTCTGTTTCCACGTCGTCATGGCCGGGCCTGTCCCGGCCATCCACGTCGTTCGGCGCACTGGGAAGGACGTGGATGCCCGGGTCGAGCCCGGGCATGACGGAGAAACTAACTGGCAGCATCCTTCGTGGCGATGCCCTATTCCCCTATGCCATGGTCATGAAAGCGGCCCGCGGGCGCCGCGCGGCGAAGGAGCCATGCGCCGTCCGGGCAATCCTCATGCCCGTCATGCCTCACATTCGCACATGACATTGCACTGCGAAACGGCTAAGCGGACCGCCCCCCGGACGGAAACGAGACGAGCATGGCGGCAGCGGCCCATTGCGGCATCGACTTCGGCACTTCGAACACCACGGTCGGCCTCAGCGATTCGACCTCGGCGCAGCTCATCCCGCTGGAGGGCGAGCAGCGGACGTTGCCGAGCGCGATGTTCTTCGATTTCGAGGATCACGGCGTGCAGTTCGGGCGCGGCGCGATCGAGCGCTATCTGACCGGGCATGACGGCCGCTTCATGCGCGCGCTGAAGAGCATTCTCGGCACCGCGCTGATCCATGAGAAGACCTATATCCGGCAGAAGGCGGTGCCGTTCTCCGGCATTCTCGGCTTCTTCTTCGCGCATCTGAAGACGCAGATCGAAACCAGGCTCGGCCACGAGGTGAGCCAGGTCGTGCTCGGCCGCCCCGTGCGCTTCGTCGACAAGGACGATGCGGCCGACGCCGACGCGCAGAGCGCGCTGGAGGGCATCGCGCGCGAGCAGGGTTTCAAGCACATCGCCTTCCAATACGAGCCGATCGCGGCAGCGCTCGATTATGAGCAGCAGGTGAGCCGCGAGGAGCTGGTGCTGATCGTCGACATCGGCGGCGGCACCTCGGACTTCTCGATCGTGCGCGTCTCGCCGGAGCGGCGCGGCAAGGCGGACCGCGAGGACGACATCCTCGCCAATGGCGGCATCCATATCGGCGGCACCGATTTCGACCGGCTGCTGAGCCTGAAGAGCGTGATGCCGCATCTCGGCTACGGCAGCCTGACCGCCGACGGCAAGCGCGAGCTGCCGACGGCCTACTATCACGAGCTCGCCACCTGGCATCGCATCAACCAGCTCTACAAGAAGGGCGTGATCCACGAGCTGCGCCAGATCCGCTACGAGGCCGAGCGGCGCGACCTGGTCGACCGCTTCATCAAGGTGGTGGAGGAGCATCGCGGACATACGCTGGCGATCGGTGTCGAGCAGGCCAAGATCGCGCTGACGGCGGCGAAGTCGCTGACCTCGGTGCTGTCGGAGAAGGACGAGTGGGCGCGCATCAAGTTCACGCGCAAAGATTTCGACCGCGCCATCGCCGATTCCGTCGAGCGCGTCGTCCGCACCGTCACGACGCTGTTGGATGACGCCGCGGTCGAGGCCGCCGCCATCAACACGATCTTCCTCACCGGCGGCTCGAGCATGGTGCCGGCGCTGCGCGAGGGGATCCTGAAGCTGTTTCCGGCGGCGCGCGTCGCCGAGACCGATCTGCTCGGCAGTGTCGGCATCGGGCTTTCGCTCGATGCCCGGCGCAAATTCAGCTGAGCTGCCGGCTCATTCAGGGGCGGCTGTCGCCACCGACCGCGCCGGTCGCTTCGGCGTGCTCTGAAGCTGGGACCGTGTCGCCGGCTGCGGCGCGGCGGACGCCGCGTCAACGCTACGGACGGGGACCGGCTTTGCGCGAGGCCGGGCACCAACCGCGCCGGTCCGTCCCAGCTCTGCCGCCCGGATGATGCCCCAGGGCCCCGCATTGGCCGGAGGCGGCGGCGAGGTACGCCTTGCGCGCTGGGTTCGCGGCAGCTCCGTACGCGGGGCCGGTGCGCGGGCAGCCTCAGGAGGCGCTTCCACTCGGGACGTCACGTCGGGTGCGACGGGCTCGGCCACCGCACTGACGGCGAGCGCCAGAGCGGGTTCGGCGACCGGAGCGACCGGCGCGGGCGATGCGGCTTCGGCGGCAGCTGCGTTCACGATCGGCTCGTCGGGCAAGGTCACCAGCGCCGGAGCGAGGACCGCAGCAGCTTCGTGTGGGACGTCGGTGGTATCGTCGGCCAGCCCGAAAAACAGATGGCTCGGCAGCAGACACCCCGCCACCGCCAAGGTGACGGCCACGCTCGGGCCAAGCCAGACCTTCATGGACAGGTCCGGGGCCGGCAGCGCGCAACCGGCTCGCTTGGCCATGTCGACAGCGGCCACCGCAATGAACGCCGCAAGACCGAGGCTGCCGCCGACCATCGGCAGAACCGTCGACGCCTGCACCAGAACCACGGCGAGGGTCAGCGCGGCCACGATCGGCTGCAGCGGTCCGGACAGCCGCTGTGGCGAGGACATGCCGAGGAAACATCCTGCGTAATAGGCGTCGACCAGACAGCGCTGGTCGGGCCAAAGCGCCTGCATGATCGCCATTCCGGCAAACGCCAGAGTGGCCGAGACGAAGGTGCGGGCGGCCCGTCCCGCGTCGGCGACATGCGGAAGCCGCTGGACGAAGAGGGTCAGGAAGGTGCCGGCGAGACAGGCCGCCAGAATCTCGAGCGAGCCGTCAAGCTCCTGGTCGAACTGAGTGAGATGCGCCAGATGCAGCGTATCGCCTTGCCCCGCGAGCGACGGCCCGAGCGTGACGAACAGCAGCGATCCGAACGCCGCCAGCACGCCCAATCGTCCGCCATAGCCCTCCAGCAGCACGACCCGCCGCTGGACCTCGATCGCGGTGAAGATGCAGAACAGCAGGCCGCAGAAGATCGACAGCAGATAGAGCGAGGACTCCTGCGGCAGTCCGGTGCGAGCGACGCTGTCGCTGAGCTGTGCGATCGGCGTCATGCCGCTGAAGCTGCCGCCGTAAACCGATGACGTGAATGTGGTCGCTGCGAGATTGCCGGAAGACGCAATGACCAGGCCCGCGCACAGCACGACCGTCACCGCCGCCGAGGCGAGCGCGGGCGGCAAGCCCAGCGCGCTCAGATGCAGCGTCGCGAAACAGCCGAGGCAGGCGCCCGCGAAGGACACCAGGAGGGCGACGGAGAGATCGTAACGCCGCGCTTGCGGACGCGGCTCGAACAGGACCGGCAGGCCTGTTCGCCATATCGCGGAATCACATGGCGCGGAATCAGAAGCCTGCTGCATCAACGAACCACCCCCGTGTGGATCGACCGGGCTCCTCATCTCGCCGTCACCGCCGGACGAGACCCCCCTTGAGCACCGCTTTATGCACGATGAAGTGGAAACATGGCGAAACACGAGCGGACCTGTGGCCCCGGCGCGTTATCGCCGCAAAAAGGCTTGCGGTCCGCCGTCACGGCCCCGCGAATGTGGACGGGTCGGGCGTCCACTCCGGCGCAGGCACGTCCTGGCGAGCCACGATGCGCGGCCGCGGGGGCGAGCGCGGGACCACGCGCGCCTGGCTGCGCTTGGGCAACATCGCCGGCACCGCACCCGTCTGGCCATAGCGGACGACCCGCCGCTGCGGCTCCGAGGACACCGGCAGAGGCGTGCTTGCGCTGGGTTCGCCGGATCGGCGCGCCGGGAGCGGCTCTCCGCCATCCGACTGCAGGATCTGCATCGGAAGGCCCGGCACGATCGCCTTGGCCAGCGGAGCGTCAGGCACATCGCCCTCCTCTCTTGCTTCGTCCGGTCGCGACTGCCGCACTGGCGGCGCAACCGACAGCGGCGCAACTGCCGGCTCGACGCGCGGCTGCTCGAACAGCAGCTCGCTCGACAGCAGCACCGCGACGATGGCCAGCGCGGCGAGAAGACCTCGCGTCCACGCGATCATGGTCTGTTGTGGCGATTCTCCGGCTTCGATGAACAGCCGCACGCCGGCGTCGACGAACAACACCGACACGAAGGCGACATAGCCAAGGCTGCCGCCGACCGCGGGGAGGATCGGACCGGTGAGCATCAGCAGAGCCGCAAGCAGGATCGCCGCCGCCATGGCCTGCAGCAGGCTGCGCAACCGGCGCGACGACGACATGCCGAGGAAGCAGCCGGCATAATAGGCATCGAGCTCGGAAGCGTTGCCGGAGACGAATTGCAGCAGCAGCACCAGGCCGGCGAACGCCACCGTCGCCGCGACGAAGATGCGCACCGCGCGTCGCGATCCCGCGATCGGTGGCCAGCGCAGCGCCGCCATGGTCGCCAGCATGCCCACCGTGCACAGCAGGAAGGTGATCGCAGCCGCGCCGACTCCAAACTCGGGCACCGGCCGGCGTGCGATCGGAAACAGCTCGCCGTCCGGGCCGAGCATCGGCGCCAGCCCGACGAACAGGAAGGAGGCGACGGCCGCGAGCGCGCCGAGCCGTCCGCCATAGCCGCGAGCCAGCCCGCCGCGCAGCCACATGTCGAGCGCACAAGCGAGACAGAACATCATGCCGCAGAACAGCGAGAGCAGAACGAAGGCCGCATCGAGCGGCAGGCCGGCGCGGATGACGCTGGCATTCAACAGCGCCACCGGGGTCATGCCGACGAAGCTGCCGCCATAGGCCGATGAGAAGAACGTGCCGGGCACCAGGTCCGCCGTCCGCGTCAGGATCAGCGAGGCACACAAGAGCAGCGCGGCCGCCGCCGAGGCGACCAGCGGCGACAGGCCGGAGGCGCTGAGATGCAGCGTCATCAGGCAGCCGAGGAAGGCGGCGATGAAGGAGGCCAGCGGCGGACAGCCGAGCTGGAACAGCTCCGAGCCGTAAAACGGTATGGGCCGGCTCAATTGCCGTGTGCGCCACATGTGTGGATCGAACGCACGCTGCGCCTGCGACCCACGCGACCGATGTCCCGCCGTCCCGCGATTCATTTCCATCACCTCATCGGGCGCAACCCTGAGCCCGTCCCGCCCCTGATACCTCCGGCGGTTGTACACACGCTGCATCCCTGCAACTGCGTGTGTTCGGATAATGCACTGCAATGCAGCGTTGTGAAGACGTTTGGTTCCATTACAGGAACGAAACAATTCCGTAACCTTAACGGCGCGGCGGATGTCCGTAATATCAATGACATGGAGCCGATGCGGCGGCGCGCAGACTCCGCTTGCGCCGCGACGTGGTTAACGGCAACATCCGGCATGCTCACGCCCACGTTGCATACAGCCCGCCTGATCCTGCGTCCCCTGGCGCTCGGCGACATCCCCGCGATCCAGCGCCATTTCGACAATTGGAATGTCGTCCGCAATCTCGCCGCCACCGTGCCGTGGCCCTATCCGCCCGACGGCGCGGAGACCTTCGTCAGGCTGCAGCTCGACAGGATCGCGGCCGGCGAGGAGATCTATCAATGGGTGCTGGTGCTGCGCGACGGAGACGGCGAAGCCATCGGCAACATCCATTTCCGGCCGCGCATGGCGTCCGTGAAAGGCCATCGCGGCTTCTGGCTCGCCGAGCCGTATTGGAATCGCGGGCTGATGAGCGAGGCCATCGCGGCGGTGAACGACTTCGCCTTCGGCCCGCTCGGCCTCGATCAATTCACCGTCTGCAATGTCGCGAGCAACGTCGCTTCGCGCCGGGTCAAGCAGAAGACCGGCGCGGAGTTCG
Source organism: Bradyrhizobium sp. SRS-191 (assembly GCF_024586915.1). GTDB lineage: Bacteria > Pseudomonadota > Alphaproteobacteria > Rhizobiales > Xanthobacteraceae > Bradyrhizobium. The sequence goes on along the minus strand of NZ_JANBVS010000007.1, from coordinate 277,795 downwards.
CGGGCTTCATCACGCTCGCGCACCACAATGGCGAGACGCGATCCGAGCAATGGGTGGTGCGGCGGGAGACGTGGCTGCAAGGCGAGCGCGATCGCGCCGCTCCCGCCTGAACCGCCGCGCTAGGCCTCCGCCATCACGTCGATCACCGCCTGCGCAAAGGCCTGAGGCGCTTCCTGCGGCAGGTTGTGGCCGATGCCGCTGGTGATCAGCCGGTGCTCGTAGCGGCCGGTGAACTTCTTGGCATAGGCCTCCGGCGCCGGATGCGGCGCGCCGTTGGCGTCGCCTTCCATGGTGATGGTCGGCACCGTGATCGCGGGGAAGGTCGCGAGCTTCGCCTCAAGCTGATCATACTTGGCCTCGCCCTGCGCAAGCCCGAGGCGCCAGCGATAATTGTGCACGACGATGTCGACGTGATCCGGATTGTCGAAGGCGGCGGCGCTGCGCGCGAAGGTCGCATCGTCGAAGGCCCATTTCGGCGAGGCCGTCTGCCAGATCAGCTTCGCGAAGTCGCGCCGGTTCTTGTCGTAGCCGTCGCGGCCGCGCTCGGTGGCGAAATAGAACTGGTACCACCATTGCAGCTCGGCGGCGGGCGGCAGCGGCATGCGGCCGGCCTGCTGGCTGCCGATCAGATAGCCGCTGACCGAGACCATCGCCTTGCAGCGCTCCGGCCACAGCGCGGCGATGATGTTGGCGGTGCGTGCGCCCCAATCATAGCCGGCGAGCGTCGCGCTCTTGATCCCCAGGACATCCATCAGCGCGACGATGTCGGCGGCGACCGCGACGGGCTGGCCGCTGCGCAAGGCGGTCGGCGACAACAGCCGCGTCGTGCCGTAGCCGCGCAGATGCGGAATGATGACGCGATGACCGGCGGCCGCCAACGCCGGCGCGACGTCGGCGAAGCTGTGGATGTCGTAGGGCCAGCCGTGCAGCAGGATCACGACGGGTCCATCGCCCGGGCCCGCTTCGGCATAGCCGATGCTGAGCTCGCCCGCGGTGACCTGCTTGATCGGGCCGAGCGTCGTCGTCGCGCCCGGCTTGATCGCCGGCAGCTTCGCTGCGGTGCTGACGCTCTGCGCCCTCGCGGCGCTGGAACCGAGTTGGAGGGCGGCAACGGCGGTTCCAGCCAGCGTGAGGAAGCGGCGGCGGCCGAGGGCAAAGGGATCGCGCATGGCAGGCTCCTTGTTGATATGGCCCAACCGTGCCCGATACCGCCTGGCTGCGCTTGGAGACGGCATTGATTTTTCCTTGAGGCCGGCTTGATTTCGAGCCACACCGCGTGAAGGTTGCCGGAGCTCCCGAGGCGGCTGATGGCGGCGCATGTTGTATTGCTTCGATGATTGCGTGCTGGATCCCGGCCGCCGCGAGCTGCGCCGCGGCGAGCGCCTCGTTGCGATGGAACCGCAGGTGTTCGATCTGCTCGCGTTCCTGATCAGGATGCGCGAGCGCGTCGTCAGCCGCGACGAGGTTCTCGCCGAGGTGTGGGGCGGCCGCATCGTTTCCGAGGCGACGCTGGCGAGCCGCATCAGCGCGGCGCGGAGCGCGATCGGCGACAGCGGCGAGGCGCAGCGGCTGATCCGCACCATCCCGCGCAAGGGACTGCGCTTCGTCGGCGTCGTCCGCGAGGAGCCCGATGCACGCGAAGCGCCGACTCTGGCCGCGCCGGGGTTCGACGGTCCGGCGATCGCGGTGCTGCCTTTCACCAATATGAGCGGTGATCCCGCCCAGGACTACTTCGCCGACGGCATGGTCGAGGACATCATCACGGCGCTGTCCCGCTGCAGCGGGCTCGCGGTGATCGCCCGCAATTCGTCCTTCACCTACAAGGGCAAGGCCGTCGACATCCGCGAGGTCGGGCGCGAGCTCGGCGTCGGCTACGTGCTGGAAGGCAGCGTCCGCCGCGCCGGCGGGCGGCTGCGCATCAGCGGCCAGCTGATCGACGCCGCCTCCGGCGCGCATCTGTGGGCCGATCGCTTCGATGGAGATGTCGGCGACATGTTCGCGCTGCAGGACCGCATCACCGGGAGTGTCGTGGCGATCATCGAGCCGACGCTCGAATTCGCCGAAAGCCAGCGGCGCCGCGCATTGCCGCATCCCGCGGCCTACGACCTGTTGCTGCGCGCCGCCAGCCTGCGCGACGCATTCACCCCGGAGAGCCTCAAAGCTGCGATCGCCTGCCTCGACGACGCGCTGGTGCTCGATCCCGCTTATGCGCCGGCCATGGCCGCGCGCGCCTATGGCCAGGCGCTGCGGCATTTCCAGGGCTGGAACGACCCCGGCGAGGACTACCGCGGCGAGGCCGTCGCGCTCGCCTGGCAGGCAACGGAGCGGGCGCCGGGTGACGCGCAGGTGCTGTGGATGGCCGCCTTCGCGATCTGGAACATGGCCGATGACATCACCCCCGCGCGCGAATTGTTCAGGCGATCGCTCGCGATCAATCCGAATTCAGCGATGGCGCTCACCATGAGCGGCTGGATCGCGGCCATGGCCGGCCATCCCGCCGAAGGACGGGCGCTGATTGAACGGGCGCTGCGCCTGAACCCGCGCGATCCGCGCGGCTGGTTCGCGGCGGGCGCGATGGCGATCTGCGCGGTCGCCGACGAGGATTTCGCTGACGCCATCCGCTGGGCCGAGACGGCACTGACGCAGAACCGCCGATTCGCAGTCGCGTTGCGCGTCCTGATCGTCGCTTTGGTCGGACGCGGCGATGTCGTCCGGGCGGCCCAGATCGCGCGCCAGTTGTTCGCAGTGGAGCCTCACCTCACCGTCTCGGGGTTCCTGAATCGGATTCCCTTTCCGGTTCCCGCCATGGCTACAACCTACGCGGAAGCGCTGCGCGCTGCGGGTGTCCCCGACTGAGTTCGATGGCGTGCAGAGGAACGCGCTACAACTATGAATTCTGCCAGTTTCCGCGAAGTCGAGACACTTGGAGGAGCGTCGTTCACACTACCTTAGGTTCCACTCCGTAGTTTCGCGGACGTCACCCGGGAGCCGAGAAACGGCATATTGCGGAGGGGATAAGTGAAGGCATTGCTGCTCAAATTTTACGAAGACGAATCTGGCGCGACCGCCATCGAATACGGACTGATCGCCGCGGGCATCGCGCTCGCGATCATCACCATCCTCAACAAGCTCGGACTCACCCTCGAGGGCATCTTCACGACGCTGACGACAAAACTGAATGGTGGCTGATCCATCGAAATAGTCTGGAATGGCGTTCTCAGGGCTGGAGCAATCCGGTCGCCATGGTCGGACGGGCCGGGCTCTCGAGCCCGGCCTTTTGCTTGTCGCGTTGACCCGCGCGTCGATGACCGAGCCCGCGGCTCAATGCGCCATGCCGCGCCCCGCCTCCTCGCAGGCGCTCATGCAGCGCCGGCAGGACTCGGCGCAGATCCGGCAATGCGCATGCATGCCGGCGTGTTTCTCGCATTCCTCCGCACACAGCCGGCAGGCCGCGGCGCAGGCATCGAGCATGCGGCGGATCATCTCCTGATCCGAGCCCGTCCGCCGCGTCGCGATCCGGCCGGTGATGTTGCAAACGTCGGCGCAACCGAGATTGAGGCGGATGCACTGCGTGAGCTTGGCAACGCTGTCCTCGCCGAGGCAGGCGTCCGCGCAGGATGTGCAGGTCTGGGCGCAGGAGTAGCACTCCTCAATGCAGCGGACGAGCGCGTCATTCACTTGGCCGCGGACGTGCGGATGGGTTTCGATCATCTGTTGGGCGTGCATGGGTCACTCCAAGAGAGCTGGAAGAGAGCTGGCCCCCGTGCGCGTCAATGAAACCACTTGGGAAAAGTTCTACAGCATGATGCGATTTCATTGAAACCGACCATCGTGCAACGAAGGCGGTGTGCTCCTCTCCCCCTTGCGGGGAGGGGTTGGGGGTGGGGGTCCGCGGGCAATGAGCTTCGTTTGAGGTTGCCGGCCGAGAAGTGATCGGAGATGATCGAAAGACCACCTGCGGGGACCCTCCCCGCAGGGGGAGGGGAGTGGAGAGAGCGGTGCGCACATGCCGGGTGACAACCGGCACGCACCTCTGCTCCGCCACGTATTGGCGCTTGCTCAGTGACAGCAGTTACCGCCGGTCGTGTCAGACGTCCCATCCGCGCTCAGCACGCTCTTCGCATTGCGTTCCGCCGGAATGTCGAAGCCGGCATTGGCGGCGAAGAAGCCGACCGGCTTCAGCGTGAAGCCCGCATACTCCACCGGCATGACCGGAAAGTCCTCCGGCTTGCACACATGGGTGTGCCCGAACGAGTGCCAGACCACGATGTCGGTGTTCTCGATCGAGCGGTTCTGCGCGATGTAGCGCGGCAGGCCATCGCCGCCGCCATGCACGTTCGGATAGTCGCCGCTGGCGTATTTCTCGGCCGGATCATATGCGGTGACCCAGACATGCTTTGTGGCGAAGCCGCCGCGGCTGCGCACGAAGCTGCCCTCCTGCGCCAGCATCACCGGGCTCGGAGTGACCACCAGCTTGTAGCCGGGCGCCGCACCGACCGAATTCGTCTCGTTGGGATTGGAGATCTTCCAGTAGCGTCCCGTTTCGCCGTTGGCGAGGCGCGCAGCGTCACGCTCGCGCGCCAGCACGCGGCTGGTCGTGTCGAATACGTTGCCATGCGGATTGTCGCGCCCCCACGGCCGCGGCACGAACTCGTGCTCGGTCACCGTATTCCCGCCGCCGTCGATGTCCATGTGCAGGCGCGAGTTGAAGAAGTGCTGATGCGTGGGTCCGCCGAGATTGTCGTCGACCATGCCGCCGAAGGGATAGGTCGCGCCCGGCGCGATCGCCGCAGTCTGGATGATGCCGGTGAGCTTGCATTCGAGCTGGATGGTGCCGTCCTGGTACAGGTACCAATAGAAGCCATAGTCATAGTTGCCGACCGTGGCGAAGAAGCTGATGACGAGGCGGCGCGAGCGCCTGACCTCGAACAAGCCGTTGCGGAATTCGTAGTGCTTCCAGAGGATGCCGTAATCCTCCTCATGCATGCAGATCGCGTTCTTCATGACGAAGGGCTCGCCCTTGCTGTCCGCGGCGGGCACGTCGAAGTAATGGATGTTGCCGAGACAGTCGCAGCCGAGCTCCAGCGCATTGGCGAGCATGCCGAGCCCGTATTCGCCGGCGTCGAACGCCGACTTCCAGAAATGGTTGGCGGTCGGATCGGCGTAAGGCACGACCATCTCGGTCACGCTGGCGCGGTGGACGATCGGCCGCGTGCGCTCGCCATCCTGATAGGACAGCCGATGCAGCACGAGGCCTTCGCGCGGCGTGAAGCCGACGCGAAAGCTCCATTTCTGCCACTCGACCTTCCAGCCGTCCACCGTGAAGCTCGGCCCCTGCGGCTGCTCGATGTTCAGCGGCTTGATGCCGGTGCGCGGCGCGGTCACCTCGTGGGCGCCGTAGTTGCGCTTCTTGCGCGGGATCGGAATGACCGGGTCATCGTCGGTCAGATCGATGACCTTCCCGGCGATCAGGTCGACGACGGCGACGACGCCTTCGATCGGATGCGCATAGCCGTTGTCCTGCGGATGCTCGCGATAATAGCTGACCGCGCGCACGATGCGGGCGCCGCGCTCGAACGGCAGGTCGAAGAAGCCGGACGAGAACGGATCGACCTGCACCAGCTCGATGTCCTTGTCGGTGAGCCCGCGGCGGTGCATCGCCTTGCGCCAGCCGGCGTCGGCCTTTACTGCAGCCTCGCAGCGAAAGAACTCCTCCAGCATGACGGGCGGCTGGCCGTAGGGCGCCTCGCGGTTCGGCACCACCTTGCGCGCAACGACGGCCTGGGCGCTGAGATCAACGACATGCTCGACGGACTCGCCGGAGGCGATATCGAGCGAGACCACGAAGGCTTGCCGCGGCAGCTTCCGTCCGCCGCCATGCGCCGCGAGTTCGGCCTTGCCCGGCTCCTCGAGCCGCACGATCGGGAAGCGGCAATTCTCCGCTGATGCTGCACTCGCACGCACCAGATTGCAGGCGGCGGCGATCTCATCCGACGTCAGCGGATCGAGCGGATGGCTGATGGCGATTGCAGCGATGCCCTGCACGGATGGCTCCATCGAGGTGAACGGTCTCCGGGAGAGACTGCCAATCAGACGCGGGACAGCGTTATCGAAATCGGGCAAGATCCAGGGCGAGCCGGCTCTGCCGGCGGCCTGCGCTGGCGCGCATCTTGCACGGCCTTCGCATCAGATTTCGCCGTGATGTCATGAGCTTGAGCCAGACACATAGCGCGGACGTCAGCACCGGCCTCGTGCAGACGACCAGCACAGATGTCGACGAGCATTGCGCCAAGCTCGGCGGCTGGCGGCTGACCTACGACCAGATCAGCGCCGGCGCCTTTCGAGGGAGCTTCAGCCGGTTGTCGCTGCCGCAGCTCGACGTCTTCCACGAGGTGACGAGCCAGCGGGTGCGGCAACATGGCGAGCTCGGACGCGACTGCTGCGGCTTCGCGGTGCCATGCGGCGGCGACGGCACGGTGAAAGTCAACGGGAGCGGCGTCACCCACAACGCGCTGATCGTCTCCTTCGATGCCGAGGTCGACATCTGCACGCCGCCCGGCTTCGCATTGCGCGGCGTGACTCTGTCCGTCCAACTCATCGACGAGATCGCCGACGAACTGGCGATCGAGCTCCCGCGCGATCTGCGACATCGCATGCGCGCGCTGTCGGCGCCGGCGGATGTGCTGGCTCGCTTCCGCGCCGCGCTGACGATCATCGATGGACTCCACGGCGCCGAGGCGGAGCCGACGCTGAGCGCGGCGTCTCGCGGAGCCCTTCAGCACAGCCTGCTGCTGGCGATCACGGACCTGCTGCCGGACGCGCGCCCCTGCGACGACACCCGCAGCAGCGCCGCACGCAAACGGATCGTCGATCGGGCCTGCGAGCTGATGCTGGCATCAGCCGACCAGTCCATCTCGTTACTGGATGTCTGCAAGGCGGTCGGTGCCAGCCGGCGCAAGCTGAGCTACTGTTTCCAGGACGTGCTGGGTACCAGCCCCCTGACCTATTGGCGTGCCGTGCGCCTCAATCGCGTGCGGCGCGATCTCAAATCTTCGCATGATCCGCGCGACGGAATTTACGACATCGCCGTGCGCCATGGCTTCTGGCACTTCAGTCAGTTCTCTCTCGACTACAAGCGCCATTTCGCAGAACTGCCATCCGAAACTCTGCGGCGTGCGCGTATGGACGCCTCTGCGCGGTTGAGGCAAAACTCCCCTCGTCACTGATCTCAGCGCGCTGAGCTGCTGAACCAAGAACGGCGCCAGCGAAGCGCCTGACGATGCGGAGGACCTGATGCTGATCCCGATGGCGGACGTGCCGCGCTGGTACGCCGAGCGCAAACCCAAAAACAGCATCGCCGTCCAACATGGAACTGACGCGCTGACCTGGGAACAGCTCGAGCGCCGCGCCAATGCGCGCGCCCGCGCCTTCGCCGCCAAGGGAGTCAAGCCCGGCGATTTCGTCGCCATCGGCCTGCCCAACGGCAACGCGCTGTTCGAGACCAGTTTTGCCGTGTGGAAATGCGGCGCGACGCCGACATCGCTGTCGTGGCGGCTGCCGCGCGGCGAAGCCGCCGCAGTGCTGGAGATCCTCAAGCCGTCGCTGGTCGTCGGCGGCGAGGCCGATTGGAACGCGCCGAATGCACTGCCGGCCGACTTCACGCCGGAAGGTTTTTCCGACGAGCCGCTCACCGCACCGGTGTCACGCTATTGGAAGGCGATGACCTCCGGCGGCTCGACCGGGCGGCCCAAGGTGATCCTCGATCATGCGCCCGCGGTGACCGATACCGCGGCGGAGCCGCCGCTCGGAATTCCGAAGGGCGCGTCGCTGCTCAATCCCGGGCCGCTGTATCACAACGCGCCCTTCATCGTGTCGCACTACGCGCTGTTCGCCGGCGGCACCTTGACGGGCATGGTGAAGTTCGATGCCGAGGAAACGCTGCGGCTGATCCAGGCGCAGCGCATCCAATGGGTCAACTTCGTGCCGACCATGATGCATCGGATCTGGGCGCTGCCGGATGCGGTGCGCAACAGCTACAACGTGTCGAGCCTGAAGATGGTGTTCCACATGGCTGCGCCGATGCCGCCATGGCTGAAGGAGAAGTGGATCGAGTGGCTCGGCGCCGAGCGGGTCTATGAGCTCTATGGCGGTACCGAGCGGCAGGGCCGCACCATCATCTCCGGCACCGAATGGCTGCAGCACAGGGGCTCGGTCGGCAAGATCGACGAGACCTGCGGCTTGCGCATCCTCGGGCCCGACGGCAACGACGTCGCGCCCGGCGAGAGCGGCGAGATCTACTTCCTGCCCGCCGATGGCGCCGGCAGCACCTATCATTATCTCGGCGCAGAGCCGAAGCGGCGCGCCGACGGCTGGGAGTCGCTCGGCGACATCGGCCGGCTCGATGCCGACGGCTACCTCTATCTCGGCGACCGCCTCGCCGACATGGTGCTGCGCGGCGGCGCCAACATCTATCCGGCCGAGGTGGAGGCCGCGCTGATGGCGCATCCCGACATCCGCTCCTGCGTCGTGGTCGGCCTGCCCGATCCCGAGCTCGGCCAGCGCGTGCACGCGATCGTCGAGATCGATCGCGCCAAGGACGCACAGGCGATCGTCGACGGCATGGGGGCGTTCCTGGCCGACCGGCTGAGCCGCTACAAGCATCCGGAAAGCTATGAGCTCGTCGACACCATGCTGCGCGACGATTCCGGCAAGGTGCGCCGAACCCTGCTGCGCGACGAGCGCGCCGCCTGGCTGAAGGATGGCCGTGACTTCCGCCTGATCCCCTCGCGCGGGCGCCCCTCGGCAGACTGAGGGGTGATAATTTTTCGAACGTTTACGATGCTGGCGTAGACTCCCGAGATGGTAAGGAGCGTGCGCCCATGATCTCACGACGACGGTTTCTGCGCACCGCAGCCACGGCTGCGGCATTGCCTTTGGCGCGGATGCCGCGGGCTCGCGCCGAACTGCGCACCATCCTCAACGATGCCAGCCGGCTCAACCCGACACCGGTTGCCAAGCATGTGGTGATCTCGAAGCCCGCGACTGACGATTTGATCGCGCGGCTGCGCGCCGAGCTGAAGGAAGCTGCGGCCGCCAAGGGCCCTGTCGCCGCGGCCGTCGCCCGGCATTCGATGGGCGGCCAGAGCCTGCCGCGGGATGGCACCGCCATCACGCTCGACGGCGGCGCGATCGAGCTCGACACCGCGGCGCGGACCTATCGCACCGCCGCCGGCAACCGCTGGTGGGACGTCATCGCCACGCTCGACGCAAAGGGCTTCTCACCGGCCGTGATGCAATCCAACAGCGATTTCGGCGTCGGCAGCACGTTCAGCGTCAACGCCCATGGCTGGCCGGTGCCCTACGGACCCTTCGGCTCGACGGTGAAGTCGATCCGCATGCTGCTGGCCGACGGCACGCTGGTGCAGTGCTCGCGCACCGAGAATGCCGAGCTGTTCGGGCTCGCCATGGGCGGCTATGGCCTGTTCGGCATCATCGTCGATCTCGAGGTCGAGATGGTGCCGAACGTGCTGCTCGAGCCGCGCTTCGAGCGGATGGCTCCGGAGACGTTCGCCGAGAAGTTCACGCAGAGCATCGATGGCGATCCCAACGTGAAGATGGCCTATGGCCGGATGTCGGTGTCGCGCAAATCGTTCTTCGACGACGCGCTGCTCGTCACGTTCCGTCCGGCCCCCGATGCGCCGGCAACGCTGCCGGCCGTGGCGAGTTCGGGCAAGCTGACCGGCGTCGCCAACACCATCTATCGCGCCCAGACCGGCTGGGAGGTCGCCAAGGGCCTGCGCTGGTTCATGGAGACGCGGCTGGGGCCTGCCATCTCCGACAGCCGCTACACCCGCAATTCGCTGATGGCCGAGCCGGTGGCGAACCTCGCGCAGAAGGACATGCACCGGACCGACATCCTGCACGAATATTTCGTCGCGCCCGAGCGGTTCGGCGAGTTCCTCACCGCCTGCCGCGAGATCATCCCGAAGGCGCGCGCCGAATTCCTCAACGTCACCCTGCGCTACGTCGCCGAGGACAAGACGCCTGCCCTCACCATCGCTCCCGTCCGCCGCATCGCCGCGGTGATGTCGTTCTCGCAGGTCACCTCGCCGGAGGGCGAGATCGACATGCTTCGCACGACGGAGGCGCTGATCGACCGCATCACGGCGATTGGCGGCGCGTTCTATCTGCCTTATCGTCTGCATGCGCGCCGCGACCAGGTCGAGAAGGCCTATACGGCAACGGCGCGCTTCGTCGCCGCCAAGCGGCAATATGATCCGAACCTTCTGTTCCGCAACGCGATGTGGGACGCCTATTTCGCATGACGATGACGACCGACGGCTTCTCATTGGACCGCTATCGCATCGCAGCTCTCGCGCTTGCCATGGCGCTGCTGTTCGCCGCCGCGACCGACTACATCCCCGCCTTCATCGATGCGCAGGGTCGCGTGTTCGGCCTGTTCCAGCTCGACATCTACAAGGACGCGCTGCACGTCGCCTCGGGCCTGTGGGCCTTGGCCGCGACGCTGTCGCGGCGCAGCGCCGTGTTCTTCCTGCGTGTGTTCGGCACGCTGTACTTCCTCGACGGCGTGATGGGCGTGTTCACAGGCTCCGGCTATCTCGACCTCTCCATCATCATCGACGGCATCCGCAACACGTCTTGGCTGGTGAAGGTGCTGTCCAGCCTGCCGCATCTCGCGCTCGGCGCTGTTGGCATCGCTGTCGGCTGGTCACCCTGGGGCGCGAGGCCCGCGCTTGCATGAGCCTGCGTCGTAAGATTCTCTATTTCGCCGGCGCCGTCGTGATCGCCGCAGCGATCGGCATCACGACGACGGTGATCACCGTCGAGACGGTCTGCACCGCGGACGTGCCCACGCCCGTGGTGACCTCCGAGTTCGGCATTGCTGACGCCGGCTATGCGAGATCCCAAGGCGACAGCTTCCTGACCTTTCCCGAGTGGTACATCGTCCACGCCTATGGCGATCTCGCCGGCGTGACCGGGCAGAGGTCGGAGTCCCACTTCCATTATCTCTCGAGCATCGCCGGCTTCTGGCGCAGCCTGTGCCGCGCGACGCGGCAGGCCGACGGCTCCGGACCCGCCACCTCGGATCAGAAGCTGACCAACTACATCATCGGCTTCAGCTTCACCGCCGAGATGGCGCTGCAGGGCGGCTATGAGAAGACGATTGGCGCTCTCACCGAGGAGACCACCGACGGCATCAAGACCGCCGAGGACGCCTTCAACCTGGCGCTGCTGAAGGACTACGCGGCGTTTCTCTATCAGACGCCCTGGTACCGCTATCCATTCTGGGCGAAGCTCGAGCAGTTCTGGCGCGACACGCCGTTCGTGCCGTCGTTGCGCTCGGTGGAACGGCGGCTTTCGCTCAGCCTGCAATATGCCGGGCGTGCCGCCTATGCAGCGGTCATCGGCTATGCCGCCGGCTATGATCCCGCGATTCTGACTGTCCACAGCGTCGTGACCGGCCTGCCCGCCGCCGACGTGGCGGCCATCTCCGGCGTGAAGGTGATCCGCGAGGTGAGCGACGCCAAGGGGGTCCGCGGCGTGCTGGTGCAGACCGAGCGCTACGCCAGGTTCGATGCGTTCGTGAAGGAGCTCGGACGCCGCCCCGGCGCCGCGCTGGCGGAGGTCGCCGGCAACCACCGCATCCTGGTGACCATCGTCGTGCCTCCCGGCGACGGGCGGCTGGCGGGCTTCGATGGACTGCCTATATTCAGTGTCCCGATCCAGTCCCGCCCCGGCGCGCGCCGCATCGGCGTCGACGTCCCGGTCCGCTCCCTGGTTCAGGACGTCACCCGCTTCGACGCCGCCGGCTATGATTTCGAGCATGCGTACGACTATTGACAGACTGTCTCCGGCCCGCGCACTGCCCATGCAAGGGCTGCTGGTCGTTGCCGTCATTTGGTTCGCGGGCATGGCGGCGCTGGCGCTGGTGATCAAGCCCTCGGCAGTCGTCGTCTTCGGGCCGACCGACCGCGTGATTCCGGCGATCGTCGCCAGCGATGGAGCCTTGCTCGATGCCGGGCGTTTCCATGTCTCGGCTCGTCCCGGCGCGGCGACGGTGGGCGAGCTCTATGCGGCCGGCGCATGGTTCGTCTGGCCCGTCATATCCAAGGGCTGCGGTCGCGGATGATCGGCGCGAGAGCGTCGTTTCTCCCGGCAGGGCCGCGGAGCGGCGGAACTGGCGCCCGCGGCCAAAGATGTTAAGCTCGCGTTGACGCTGCGGCCGAGACGCGACACTCACGCGACACGAAGCAAGCTTGGTCGAAGTCCCCGGGGACATCGACAGAGCAGGAGAAAGAAATGCCTTCTTTGACCGAATGGAAAGTGCCGTTCGCCTTCCAGCCTCGCGCCGAAGACTACCAATATGATCTCGACCACGCGCTGTCGTCGATTGTGGGCCTGCATTCCATCATTCCGCCGGATGCGTTCAGCGCGGAAACGCTGGGCACCGAGCGCGCCGGCAATGCGGTCGTGATCGACGACGGGCTGGTGCTCACCATCGGCTACCTCATCACCGAGGCCGAATCCGTCTGGCTACACCTCAATGACGGACGGGTCGTCGAAGGTCACGTGCTCGGGTTCGATTTCGCGACCGGTTTCGGCCTGGTCCAGGCGCTCGGGCAGCTCGATCTGCCGGCGCTGCCGCTCGGCTCCTCGGCGGCGACCAAGATCGGCGACCAGGTCGTGCTCGGCGGCGCCGGCGGCCGGACCCGCTCGGTCGCGAGCCAGATCATCGCCAAGCAGGAGTTCGCCGGCTATTGGGAGTATCTGCTGGACGAGGCGATCTTCACCCATCCCGCGCATCCCAATTGGGGCGGCACAGGCCTGCTCTCGCCCAAGGGCGAGCTGATCGGCATCGGCTCGCTGCAGCTCGAGCGTGAGCGCGACAGCAAGGCCGAGCACGTCAATATGATCGTGCCGATCGATCTCCTGAAGCCGATCATCGACGATCTCCGCCGCTTCGGCCGCGTCAACAAGCCGGCCCGGCCCTGGCTCGGCATGTACGCGACCGAGGTCGACGACCGCGTCGTGGTCATCGGCGTGTCCAACAACGGCCCGGCGGCGCGCGCCGAGCTGAAGGCGGGCGACATCATCCTCGGCATCAATGGCGACAAGGTCACGACCCAGAGCGAATTCTACCGCAAGCTCTGGTCGCTCGGCGACGCCGGCGTCGACGTGCCGCTCACCGTGCACCACGAGGGCGTCACCTTCGATGTCACGGTGGCGTCGACCGATCGCGCCAAGCTGTTGAAGGCGCCGCGCCTCCACTGAGGTGACGCGGCCTCACGCCATGACGTGCCAGGCGGCAGCGATCTGATCGTGCAGATGCGCATCGCTCGGCAGCTGTGAGGCGACCGTCGGATCGAACCCAGGATGCGCCTGGGCGTAGGTCGCCATCGCCTGCACCAGCTGCGTGACCTGGGTGTCGAGCTCCAGACCGCCCGCCTTGATCTCCTGCAGCTGATAGGAGCCGCCGAGGAACCAGTCGGCGATCGTCACCTGCTGGTGGGTGCCGACAATGTCGATCTCGAGATCGTTGCCGGATTTGACGAACCAGAAATTGTCGGCCGTGTAGGCGCTGCCGAAATCCAGCGTGCCGGTCGGCTTCGACAGCGATGCGACACCATTGATGATGACGTCATTGCCGTCCCCCGGCGCATAGACATAGGTCGCGCCGACGCCGCCGACCAGGATGTTGTCCCCGGCGCCACCGTTCAGCACATCGCTGCCAAGGCCGCCGATCAGCAGATCGTCATTGGCGGTGCCGTAAAGCATGTCGTTGCCGCCGCCTGCAATCAACAGCGCGCCATCGGTCGCCGCGATCGCCACGCCCGACACCGGATCGATCATCACCGTCGTCGCGGCATCGCTCAGCGCCGCGCTGAGCCAATCGAGATTGTCCGTCTTGCCGCCCCACAGCGTGCTGATCGCCACGTCGATCAGCTTGGCATCCTCGCCGTCGGTGCTCGCGACAGCATCGATCAGCGCGATCTTACCGAGGATATCGACCGCCGAGCCCGTCGCGGCCGACGACCACAGATCGGACGAGAGATCTGCGACGAGCAGGTTCTTGGCCGTGTCCTGATAGAGAATGCCGTGCTCGTGCCCGATCACGCCCGGCGTCGTCGACAGCACCTCGTCATGGTTCTGCGCCAGCAGCGCCGAATACTCGACGACCATCTCGGCCAGCGCCTTGTCGACTCCGCCGTTCTTCAGATAAGTCGCGGCCGTCGACGCGCTGACGCTGTCGCCGAGCACGCCGCCGCCATTGAACAGCGCCTGCACCGCGCTGTTGCCATAGCCGCTCGCATCGGTGACCGTCGAATAGGCGATCATGTCCTTCATCTTGTCCGACGGCGCACCTTCGCCGCCGACGCCGGCCGCGGGAATGCCGACCGCCTGGGCGATCGCATCATCCTCCAGCGGAGCCAGCAGCACCGCTGCCGCCTTCTTCCAGTCCTGCGCGTTGTTGTCGCTCGCCCACTGCATCATCGTCAGCAGCGCGATCGAATGCAGCTGGATCGGGTCGAGCCCCAGCTCCGTCCCCGCGCCGAGCACCGTCTTCTGCTCGGACGAGATGCCGATCGCGGCATGGGCGATCGCCAGCGCGCCGGCGATCGGTCCGAGCTGCAGCAGGGCCAGCGGCGCTTCCAGCACCGGCGCTGCGGCCCGGACATATTGCAGGACCTCGCCGGAGACCGAGACCATGTGAATGTCGTCGAAGCGATCCACCGGGTGCGAACCGAGTGCGCCCCAGAAGCCATGCAGCTGATCGTAGCGAACCTCCGCTGCGAACTCGAACGGCATCGCGTCATAGGCGTAAGCCACCTTGCCGTTCAGCGCCGCGATGTACCCGGCCAAGCCGCCACCCAGCGAGTGACCGGTCAGCGACACGTGCGACGTCGTCGCCCATGTCTTGTAGTAGGCCTCTGCATCCGGAAACTGCGTCGGCCAGCCGGTGAGCCCGGCGCCGCCGAGCCAGGCCGGCACGTCGGCGATGCTGTCGGTGCCGCGATACGAGATGATCCGCGTCGATGGATCGCCGGCGAGCTGATAGGTCGCCGCCTCGAAATTGTCCGCTGCAGCGACGACCGAGCCCGCCACCAGCTCGTAGCTACCGATACGATTGAAACTGACGGAGAGCGTCGGATTGACGCCCCTGTTGTAGACGTCCATGGCGAGCACCGCGTTGATCAACGCGGCCGACGGCGAACTGGTCATGATGCGCATCCCCCGTAACAGCCGGTCGGCAGTTTTGACCGCAACATCAGCTGAATTTGGGACCTGATGCTGCGCCGTCGGCTTTCACCAAGTGCGACATCGCGTCCGATGTTTGTCAATCGCGATTCGTCCACACGTGTATTTCCCGATGATGCGCCTGTCGCGCGATGGCCGCATCATCAGCCCCCTCCGACGACCAATGACTTCGCTTGTGATGCCTCACCCCGTCATGCGCGCAGCGAACGCCCGTTCGGAAAATGATCATTGCCCGCGCCGCCGATTTTGCGTTGCATGACAGCGCTCCCCGGCTAGCGGGTGACATACCGAAACCCGCCCGACCAGGAGATCTGCATGACCGACGCCGTGGTGGACGACATTCTCATCATGTTGCCGCCGCTGTTGCAGACGCTCGAAGCGCTGTCCTTTGTCGCGCGCTATCTGAACCCGCCGGATTTCGATCGCGTGATGGCCGAGATCGGCAATCCCGAGCAGACCCTGCACACCGCCCGTGTCCATCTGACATCCTGGCCGGCGGATTTTGCCCATATCCGGCTGGCGTTCGATACCGCCGCGGATGCCGCGCTGATGTCCTTCGCCGGCCTCCGCGCGGTTCAGCGCGGTGAAGGCGATCTGGTCGACGTGTTCCGCGCCCTGCGCCAACTGCCGCGCGCGCTCGAGGCGCTGTTTCCGTTGGCAGCCACGCTGCCGCCGTTGAGCGAGTTCTTCCTGGATCCGGCTATTGCGGATGATCAGGCCGTGCGCCAGCTGCTCGCTGCGTCGGCCGGCAAGGATGCGGTGTTCCACGATCACAACGAGATCGGCAATCGCGGCGGCTTCTCGCTCTACGTGCCCGAATACTACACCGCCGACCGCGCCTGGCCGTTGGTGATGGCGCTGCATGGCGGCAGCGGAAACGGCCGTGACTTTCTGTGGAGCTGGCTGCGCGCGGCCCGCAGCGTCGGCGCGATCCTCGTGGCGCCGACGGCCACGGGCCCGACCTGGGCGCTGATGGGCGATGACGCGGACACGCCGAACCTCATGCGCATCCTCGATCTCGTGCGCAGCCGCGTCGCGATCGATCCCGCCCGGATGCTGCTCACGGGCATGAGCGATGGCGGCACCTTCTGCTATGTCAGCGGGCTGGAGCACAGCTCGCCGTTCACGCATCTTGCCCCCGTCGCCGCGACCTTCCATCCGCTGATGGCTCAGATCGCCGACCGTGATCGCCTGCGCGGACTGCCGATCCAGATCGTGCACGGCCAGCTCGACTGGATGTTCCCGGTGGAGATCGCGCGGCACACCCAGGATGCGCTGTCCAAGTCCGGCGCCCATGTTGTCTATCGCGAGATCGACGATCTCAGCCATTGTTATCCGCGCGAAGTGAATGTCGAGCTGCTGCGCTGGCTGACAGCCTGAGGCAGTCTGCTGCGTCCGCGCGACATGACGGATCGGTAAGATCGCCGACATAATCTCGACGGATTTTCTCCGCATTGATTATCGATTGGCTAACAGCGGGGGCGCTGTAGAGGCGGATGTGATGCCGCCGAAGGATCCCTCATGCCCTCGCCCGCCGCGCCTCTCACCTCGGCCCGCCCTACCGCTGTCGTGCTCGCAGACGGCGTGAGCCGCCTGGAGGTCACGCTCAAGCTCACGACGGCGATCCTGGCGCTGGCTGCCGGCGTCTACACCTATCTCGGCGTGCGCGAGCTGCTCAACGGCAGCCCGACCACGGTGTTCTTCGCCGCCGTCATCTATTCCGTTGCGGTCTCCGTCGGCATCTACGCCTTCTGGGTGTTCATGATGCAGTTCATGCCGCACGTCACCAGCATGATGGGGCGGCTGCTGATGGCCGGCTGCATGGTGCTGGGCTCGCTGATGATCGTCGCGATGTCGTCCTGGCTCAACGCCTCGGCGCTGGCCGGCGCCGCCGCCATCCAGCAGCACCTCGCGATCACCGTGCAGAACTACACGCGTGACCTCGACCGGGCCAACAGCCAGGCGATTGCCGCGCAAAGCCTGTTGCCCGACATCCAGCTCGCCTCCTCGCGTTTCGCCAAGCTGGCCGACGCCGAGCGCGCCGGCTCGCTCACCGGCACCTCCGGTTCCGGCACGGTCGTCCAGCTTCTCACGCAGATGTCGACGCAGCTCGATGGCCTCGGACAGCAGGTGCAGGAGTCGGGCAAGCGCGTCTCCGCCCTCTACGAGCAGGGCGGCAAGAGCCTCGCCAGGATGCGCGAACTGATCTCCGACCGCGGTCCGATCGCCAGTCGAAGCGATGCCTTCGCCACGGAGTCGCTGACCCTGATGGGCGTGATCGCCAATCTGCAGCAGACCTCGGTAGCGCCTGCCGTCAGGCGCGCCGCGGCCTCGCTCTCCGCCGGCTTCATCGCGCCCGCCGCGGGCGGACGCAACGGCGATCTCGCCGAGCGGCAAACCGCCGTCGTCGGCAAGGTCGAGGGCGCGATCGCGACGCAGGCAGCGTCGCTGGCGGATGCCGCCGACAAGATCCTGGCGCTGCCGCGCATCGAGCCGACGCGGTTTCAGACCTTGTCGCCGGCGGAAGCGGTGCTGCGCTATGCCGGCGATTTCATTCCGAGCTGGGCCGGCGCGATCTCCATCGACCTGATGCCGGCGGTGCTGGTGCTGATCCTCTGCGTCGTGCACGCCGCCATCCGTCGCGAAGGCCTGCCAGCCGCCAGCGCCTCGAGCCTCACGGCGAGCGACCTCGTGACCGCGCTGCAGATCGCCCGCGAGGTCGAGGATGCGCGACGCGCCGCCGAGGCGCGACCTGCCGCTGCACCACCAGCCGACACGCCCACGGCGCCTGCTGACGCGCCGCAACCGGCGGCGGCCGTTGCCGCCGCGGACGAGAACGTCACCTCGCTATCATCAGCAAGGATCGGGAAGTAGTCCGGTGGCCTCGGCGCTGAACCGACGCGTCCACGCATGGCTCGCCGACAATCCGGACGAGAGCATCCTGCGCTGGGTGTTTCGCACGATCCTCGTCGTCACGATTGTGGTCCTCGCAGCCGACCTGATCGAGCTGAATGATCCGCATGCCTCATCGGAAGCGGCCTCGCCTCAGCTCGACATTCGGAAGGAGCCGACGGACGCTCCGGCCGAGAATCCCTCGGTGCTCACGCCCTTGTTGAAGCGGCTGATGCCGCTACCCAAAGGCGACCCTGCGCTGGAGCAGCCGATCAGCCTCGAGCTGCGAGGCGGCGGCCGTCTCTATGCGACCGGCACCATCACGCCCGGCAGCGCGCGCGCCTTCACCGAGGAGGTCGAGCGGCACGGCGAATACATCAAGACCGTCGTGCTGAACTCGCCGGGTGGCTCAGTGGCCGATGCGCTGGCGATGGGACGGCTGATCCGCGCGCGCAAATTCTCAACCGAGGTCGAGGCCGGCAAGACTTGCGTGTCGTCGTGCCCGCTGGTGCTCGCCGGCGGACTCGAGCGCCGCGTCGGCGAGCGCGCCACCATCGGCGTTCATCAGGTTGCCGCCGTCCGCTCCGCCAATGCTGTTCGCACCGACAACGACATGAGTCTCGCGCAGAACGTCTCGGCGCGCTGCCAGCGTTACCTCGCCGACATGGGGATCGACCTGAAGGTCTGGGTGCATGCGATGGAGACGCCGCATGACCAATTGTTCACCTTCAAGCCCGACGAGCTGAAAACGCTCAATCTGGTCACGTCAGTGCCGGAATCGCGTCCTGAAAAACCGCGCAGTTAGTTTGTCTGGTCCGGCTTGAACCTTCCGCCGCGACGGCGGAACCAAGCTTCGACGGCGGCGTTGTCGGCCGTCACACTGGAGAACATGATCATGCGGACATTGGTGGGAATGATCCTGGGTGCGCTGCTTCTGGGGTTCGGCGTCTACATCCATGATTCGATGCAGACCTCGGAGGTCGCCAACGGATCGGGTGCGCAGTCGCGCCGGACCATCGTCAACTGGGACGTCGCGTCGGACAGCTGGAATTCGCTGAAGACCCGCGCGCATGACGACTGGGTTCGCATCTCGTCGAAGTAACGCGCGAGCTTCGCTCGTTTGCAGGGCGTCTCGACCTCGGGTCGGGGCGCCCTTTGCTTTGCTCGAAAGGTCTTTGCTCCTAGTTAGCCGCCGCTAATTGGAAGCCTTGGCTTTGCGCGCATCGGCGATGACCTGCTCGAACTGCGCCATGGTCAGCACGCCCGGCACTCTGAACTTGCCGACGATGAAGGACGGCGTGCCGCGGAAGCGCAGGCCGCGCGCCTGGCTGTCGTTGCGCGCCAGCATCGCGTCGATCGCCTTGCCGTTGGCTGAGAGGTCGCGCTTGGCGCGATCGATATCGATTCCGGCCCCGGCGAGAAGCTCGTCGATGCGCGGCTCGGTGAGCTTCGAGCTGACACCGATCAGGGCCTCATGCGCCTTGGCGTATTTGTCCTGATACTTGCAGGCCAGCGCCATCCGTGCCGCGGTCACCGACACCGGCCCGAGGATCGGCCACTCCTTCAGGACCCAGCGGACCTTGCCGTCGTCATGCACGACCTGCTGCAGCTCGGGATCGAGCTTGCGGCAATACGGACAATTGTAGTCGAACCATTCGACGATCGCGATGTCGCCCGAGGCGTTGCCGAGCACCGGCGCGTCGGGATCGCGCAGCACGGAAGCCTCGTCAGGCTCGTCGGCGTCCTGGGCGCGGCTGGCGCGTGGCCACAGGGACAAAGCGGCGCCGGCGCCAAAAAGAGAAAGAAGCTCGCGCCGGCTGCTAGCATCCGAGGTGCTACGCTTCATCATGTCAGCTCCAGATATGCAGCAGGCTGCGTGTCAGCATGTAAAGCGCCACCGCCGCGATCACGACAGAGAATACCACATTCAACGCACCGCGCCGCTCCGAGAGATGGCGCGCCAGGCGCGTGCCGGCAAGGCCTCCGGCAATGCCGCCGGCGATGAAAAGCCCGGCGAGGTCCCAGGCCACCAGGCCCGACCAGGCATAGCTCGCCGCCGTGGTCAGCCCGAATGTCGTCACGGCAACCAGCGACGAGCTCACCGCATTCATGATCGGCATGCCCGTCGCGGCCATCAGCGCCGGCACGATCAGGAAGCCGCCGCCGATGCCGAAGAAGCCGGACAGCGTGCCGGTGGCCAGGCCGAAGCCGACGATCGCCGGCACATTGGCCATGCTCATCTTCACGTCGGGGATGCCGACCCGCGCCCGCGTCTTCAGCATCAGCAGCGCGATCACCATCATCACCAGCGCGAACAGCGCCAGCAGCTTCTGGCCGTCGACCATCTTGCCGAGCAGCGAGCCGGTGAAGGCGCCGACGATGCCGGCTGCGGCGAACAGCGCCGCGATCGGCCAGATCACGGTGCCGCCGCGGGCATGATTGGCGAGATTGATCGCGGCATTGGTGGCGACCGCGATCGCGCTCGAGCCGATCGCGATGTGCGGCTCCGGCACGCCGACGACGTAGACCATCAGCGGGACCGCGAGCACCGAACCGCCGCCGCCGACGAGGCCGAGCGAGAACCCGACCATTCCGCCGCAGAGCACGCCGAGGATGCCTTGAATCGTCGAAATCATGACGGGAGCAGGTTCATCTCCCGGCCGTGAAGGCAAGCCCCAAATTCACCGGAGCAGCAATCCCAGCGGGCCGACCCTCCCCGCCAAGAGCAGCGGCTGCCAACAGCAGCGGCCGGACGCGATGCATCCGGCCGGCGCGATACCCTTCGGAAACGCTTTGCTCAGGCGGCGCCCTTCAGCTTCTTGGTGCATTCGCTGAAGTAGCCGCCGCCCTTCTGGATCCACTTCAGGCCGCCATTGGCGTTGGTCGCCTTGTTGGCGTTGTACTGATCGACGCAGGTATGCATGCGGGCCGTACCCGGCTTCTCCTTGGCGTATTTCTGATCCACCGCCGTCGGGAAGACGGCCGGACCGCTCGGCGCCGCGGCAGGAGCCGCTTCCTCCTTTGCCGCAGACTTGCTCTCCTTCGCGGGCTTCGCCTCGGCGGCGGGCGCGGCCGGGGCCGTGGGCGCAGCCGGCGCCGCGGCGGTCGCGTCGCTGCCGCACTGGGCCTTGCGGAAGTCGTTCCACTTCTGGCCGTTCAGCGTGCCGGCCTCCTTCGCCTGCTTGTACTTCGCGCTGCATTCCTGCGACGTCAGTGCCTGCGCCGGCGCGGCGGCGAACGCGGCCAGGCCGAGAGCTGCCAGGCCGAGAGTTGCAACGGCAACCAATGATTTTGCGTGAAAACTCATTCTCGATCTCCCTGTGGAGCCATGATGGAATGGGACTACAATCTTAGCGGGCGGCCGGCCTGCGACAAGGCAGGCAGGCTGGGCCTTGCGCGAAAATATAATTTGCCTCGCCTGCCGATCCGGCCCATGGCATTCACACCGGGTTCAGCATCGGCGGACATGGGCCGCGCGTTTCGTTCGAGGATTTCAGCATGACTCTCCCTGCCCGCGCGGCTGCCACGCTCGCCGCCATCGCCATCCTGTTGGCCGCGGGTCCCGCTGTCTGTCAGCCCGGACTGACGCTGCCGGCACGGCCCGATGCCGCCACCGACAAGTTCGCCACGATGGAGAAGACCGCGCGCCGCGCGATCTCGGTGGCCTGCTCCAAGGAGGCGGACGAGCAGGGGCTGAAGGGCAAGGCGCGCGGCAAGTTCCGCTCCGCCTGCAAGCGCGACAAGGCGGCGGCCGCCACCAGCACGGCTGTGCCCGACAAGCCGAAATGATCCGCCGGGCGGCAGCGTCAAGCCTTTGTTGGCCTTCCCCCGCATGCATGGCCGCACCGCAGCGGCGGGGAATTGTTCCCCCGCTTCGGTTTTGGCATAAGGCGCCGTGCGCCAGATCATCTCCTCCCTCCCCTTCGAATGGCCGAGCCGCGCCAAGACGCTGAGCGCGCTCGAGACGCTCGCGCTCGGCACCGCCGGCGGGCTCATCTTCCTGTTCGCCCATCTGCCGGGCGGGCTGATCTCCGGCGCGATGATCGCGACGGCGATCGCCGCCATCGCCGGCCGCCCGCTGGCGATGCCGCCGATCCTGACCCAGACCATCCTGCTGCTGCTCGGCATCTCGATCGGCGCGATCGTCTCACGCGAGCTGATCACCCATGTCAGCGCCTATCCGGTGACGATCGCGCTGCTCGCGCTCGCGACCTTCTGCTCGACCTTCGGCTCCAGCCTCTATCTGCAGCGCGTCCATGGCTGGGACCGCACCTCGGCGCTGCTCGCCGGCAGCCCCGGCGCGCTGTCGCAGATCACGCTGCTCGCGGTCGAGCGCGGCGCCGACCTGCCGGCGATCGCGGTGGTGCAGACCTTGCGCGTGATCATCCTGACCGCGGCGCTGCCGCTGGTGCTGGCGATCGCGGGCGTCGCGCCGGCGGCACCGATCTCGCTCGACCAGAGTGTCGCCTCGCCGCTCGGCCTGCTCGCGCTGCTGGTGGCCTCGCTGGCCGCGGCCGTCCTGATGCAGCTGATCAAGTTTCCGGCGAGCTGGCTGTTCGGCGCGATGGTCGCCAGCGGCGTGCTGCACGGCACCGGGCTCGTCGAGGGCGGCCTGCCGGAGTGGATGCGCGGCGTGGCGCTGGTCGGCATCGGCGCCCTGATCGGCAGCCGCTTCGCGCGCATGCGGGTCAAGACGCTGCTCAGCCATATCAGGGCGGCGCTCGGCTCGTTCGCGATCGCGGTCGCGATCTCCGCATTGTTCGTCACCGTGATCGTGATGGTGACGCATGTGCGCTTCTCCGACACCATCGTCGCCTTCGCCCCCGGCGCCATGGACGCGATGATGGCGCTGGCGCTGACCCTGCACATCGACCCGATCTTCGTCGGCGCGCATCACCTCTCGCGCTTCGTCTTCGTGACGATCGCCACCCCCGGCATCGTCCATCTGTTCGGACGGCCGCAGGAGGATGTGGACGATTAGGTCGTCTTGCGCGTGATGCCCCAGCCAGCGAGGGCGGCGAGGAAGAGCGAGATCAGCACGCTGTAGCCGGCCAAGGACAGGCCGAGGAAGCGGAATTGCACCTCGTCGCAGCGCACGACGTGGACGCTGTCGAGCCGGTCCAGAAGCGTGCCGGCGCTGCCGAGATTGCCGATCGGCCCGGTGCATTCGGTCGGGCCGGGCCAGAAGCCCCATTCGACGCCGGCGTGATAGACGCCGAGCCCGGCATTTCCGAGCGCGGCCAGCGCGATCAGGCCGAGGCCTGCGAGCACGAGCGCGCGCGGCACCCCGCCCCTGGCGGCCAGCGCAATCACCAGCCCGAGCGGCACGATCGCGTAATAGGCCCAGCGCTGCTTCAGGCAGAGCTCGCAGGGCTGCAGGCCCCACACCAGCTGCATGTACCAGGCGCCGGCCAGCGCCGCCGCCGCGATGCCGGCCGCGAGCAGCGCCGCCGTCACCGCCGGGCTCATCGCCCCTGCCGCGGGTCGCGCCATCACAGAGGTATTGCTCATCGGTCCTCCCCGAACGGGCCTGCATCCGGCGCCACGCCGGGCTGTTCCGGCTCCTACTCCGGCCCGCGAAAGCTGTCGAGATGCCGGCGCATCACGTCCGTGCGGGTTGACCCTGCCCCGCCGCCCGCTATAGTCCGCCTCGCTTCGCTGGTTCCTGCCCAGGGTCCATCGCGAATGCCCCTGTGGCGGAACTGGTAGACGCGCTCGACTCAAAATCGAGTTCCGCAAGGAGTGCTGGTTCGATTCCGGCCAGGGGCACCACGCTTCGCCCTTTGGGCTACGCGTGGCGCAGCCGAGCAGTGGCCCAAACGGCGAAGCGTGCCGGCGAAGCCTCTTGGCGAAGCGGGGCGTTTGAGCCCAAGTCTCGCTTGAGCCGCGCTCTCTGATCTCCGATCAACCCTGTCAAACAGCCAACGCGCGATCGATGCAGAACGGTCGCTCCGGACATGCGCACGCAATCTCGCGGCTGAACCAGCCCGAGGGTTGCATCCGTCGCGCGCCTCGACACATCAGAGGCGCAGGGAGAGCCGGACCTCGACTGAGGCCCGTGGCCCGCCTGCGGAAAAAAATGCAGGCGGCAGGTACCACAGGTCCAGCCGGACGGACCCGGCCCTCCCTGCGCGATCGGTTTTAACGGTGTCCTTCGTGCTCTCCTTGGGGACCGGGCTTTCTTGCCCCCATCGTCAGCGCCGCCGCTCTCGCGAACCAGCACCGACTTGACCTCAGCTTCGGGAGGCCGGGACCACACGACTTCGCCGTCCGCAATGCCGCGCTCGTCCAGCGCCGCATCCACGTCCACCGCAGCCCACCTCCACGTATCGTGACGACGCGTACGCCCTCTGCATCGAGGCGGGATCAAGGGAGTAGAGCACAAATTTCGGAAAAAGTGAAGCCGTTTTTTTTGCTTGCAAGGCTCGAGAGGCGCAAGGGATTGAGACAGCAAATAGAACGTCGGCTTCGGCGCAAAATCCGCCAGACCGATACATCAGGATTCGAGCGATACTCCATCAGTATGTCGAGGCGACTGATCTGACGACCATCGGCATTCTTATCAGCTTTGCCATCGCATTCGGCTGCGACCTTTAAACAGGCTCCACCGTCAATCAGCGGGAGCTCGCGCGTGCCTGCTTGAGACTCTGAGCTGGCGAAATCACAACGGATGTGGACCGGCTGAGGAGTCGCCCAATTGAAGCTCTTTTCCCTGGAGAAGAGCGCCCCTTGTCTACGACCGTTGCTCAGTTCCATACGCCAAATGGTGTGTGGCGCGGCGGACACGGTCGAAAACTCGTTGTCGCAGCAAGGTTTCTGATCATTTCCAAACCCCTCGAACTAATGAATGATGGCGGTAATAAAAGCAGCGCGGGCCAATATTGAGGGCACCATGAGCGGCAAGCAATTTTCGAAGAAGCCATATCGTCTACCTCATACGGCGTTTCTGTTCGTCCTGTTGGGATCAGTCACGCTGCCCGCAATCTCCAATCCGGCGTCCGCGCAATTCGTATGCGGCGGCAGCGCAACAGGCTCGGCCCCCGTCAGCGGCTCCGGATCGTCTTCAGCCAACCAGCATGACGTCGCCTGCGGCATCTCGTCCGTGGCACAAGGCGCTGCGACCGGCACCTCGGGCGGCGCCACCGCCCTGGGCTTCGGTGCCTTTGCCCTTGGCGCCAACTCGACGACGATCGGCAGTTTCTCGGGCGCGTCCACGCCGGCAGCGGGCGTCACCAGCATCGGCGCCAATGCCAACGCGACCGGCGCCGCTGCGGGCACCTACAGCACCGCGATCGGCGCCGGTGCCGATCCCAACAGCGGTAACCAGGTCCAGTCTACCGGCAATTACAGCGTCGCCATCGGCGGCGGCGATGGCGTCGGCGCAAACGCAGCCAGATCGCTCGGAAGCCTCAGCGTCGCGATCGGCGGCAGCACGGTCGCGAATGCGGCGAACAGCACCGTCGTCGGCTCGAACAGTTCAGTGGCCGTCGGCGGCGCCGGCAGCTCCGCGTTCGGTACCGGTCAGACCGTGAGCGGCACCAACAGCACGGCGATGGGCTCCGCCAACAGCGTGACGGGCAACAACAGCGGTGCGTTCGGCACCGGCCAAACCGTCAACGGCAACGGCACTTTCGCAATCGGCGATCCCAACACCGTCAACGGCAACAGCAGCTTCGTGTTCGGCGACGGCAACACTGTCAACGGCACGAATACAGCGGGCTTTGGCGACAACGTGCAGGTCGTGGGTACCAACAACACGGTGGCTGGGGCCGCGAGTTCGGCGGGCGCAAGCGTGATGGGCACGGGCAACACCGTGAACGGCACCAACATCGTCGCGATCGGCACCAACACCACCGTGACCGGCAACAACGGCATTGCGATCGGCAACACGGCGCAGGCCACCGGAGTCAGCGCCATGGCCATCGGCACGGGTGCGACGGCGGGATTCGCCGGCTCGACGGCGATCGGCGCGGGGGCAACAACCACTGCCGTCAACCAGGTCTCGATCGGAACGGCCACCAACACCTACAAGATGGCAGGCCTGACCTCGGCGGCAAGCCTCGCCGCGCAGACCGGCCCAACCTCGTTCGTGACCACCGACGCCGCCGGCAACCTGGCGGCGACGAGCTTCAACCCGGGCAGCTTCCAGACCCAGATCAACTCGCTCTCGGCGCAGATCACCGATAACCGGCTCGAGGCGCGCACCGGCACGGCCATCGCGCTCGCTGCCGGATCGATGCCCGCGCTGCTCCCCGGCCGCAAGTTTGCGCTCTCCGCCGGCTACGGCAACTTCCAGGGGGCGAATGCGTTCGCCATCGGCGGCACCGCGCTGCTCTACGAGACGAAGGGCTACGCCATCGTCGGCAATGCCGGCGCGGGCATCGGTCTCGAGCGCAACGTCGCGGGTGGCCGCGGAGCCGTCTCGGTCCAGTGGTAAGTCAATTGCTCGCAGCGATCGCGCGGCGCGCTGGCGCCGCGCTGCTGTTGCTGATCGTGAGCAGCGCCGCCGCTCTCGCGCAGCCGCAACCGACGCCGAACGCCAAGCCCGCCAACATCGATCGCAATGGCGTGCTGATGCTGATCCGCTCGGCGCTGTTGGCGCTCGACCATGCCAACAAGACCGGCAACTACACCGTTTTGCGCGACCTCGGCTCGCCCGGCTTCCAGGCGGCCAACACGGCCGCGCGCCTGTCCGAAATTTTCACCTCGCAGCGCAACGACAAGCTCGACCTGTCGGGCACTGCCGTCATCGATCCGCAACTCAGCGTGCTGCCGGAGATCGTGCCGAACGGCATGATGCGCATGGCCGGCTTCTTCCCCTCCGTTCCCTCGCAGGTGAACTTTGAGCTTCTCTTCGCGCCGGTCGACGGCCAATGGCGCCTGTTCGGCCTCGCGGTGAACGTCTCACAATCCGCGCCCGTCGCGCCGGCAGCGCCAGTCCCGCCGGCAGCGCCAGCTTCCCCCGCAGCCAAGACTGGAGCTCCTGCCAAGAAGCCGGCCGAGGCGAAGCAACCGGAGGCGAAGCCGCCGACGCCCCCTCCGGCGGCGCCGAAAGAGTAGGCAGCGCGAAGTCTCGAAGTGGCCGCTGTTCAGCTTCTAAAAATACAAAATGGGTCGTGCCTTACGACGAGCCTGCCTTCCCTGCTCGATTGGTCTTAACCGTGTCCTGCGTGCTCTCCTTGAGAACCGGACTTTCTTGCCTCCATCGCCCGCGCCGCCGTATCAACAGGCCGGCACGGACTTGACCTCAGCATCGGGAGGCCGGGACCATACGACTTGGCCGTCCGCAACGCCTACGCTCGTCGCGCGCAGCATCCACGTCCATCGCATCCCACCTCGTATAGTGATGACGCGTACGCCCTCAACACGAGGCGGGAGCAGAAGACGATTTTCGGAGATCTGGAGAATGATATCTGGCGGCGGGTTATTGAAAGAGGACATGAAGGCGCAACCCGCGTGGTCGAAAGTGTCGGCTAGAACTCGCACACATCGGCACCCGCCGCACCTTACCCCAGCCGACCGAACCTCAACCAACCGATTTCAGAACCGAGGCGAACTGCTGCTCGAACTTCTTCTGCTGTCCCGTGCTTGGAAAATAGACAAGGCGGCCGGCGTTCACCACATTGAAGCCGTCCTTCGTCAGTCGGGGCTCAAGGATCCGGCACACGTTTGCTTTGATCAGTATCAGAGGAACGCCGCGATCAGACATTAGGCTGGCAAGGTCTGCGACGAGGAGAGAATAATCGCCTTCGATCAATGCATTTCTATCTTGGGCGGCATCTTGCGGGAGCTTGTCCACTTGTTGGTAGGTTGCGTCTACCAGAACCCAGCCCTTACTCTGAAATTCTCGAAGGCCGGCCTCTTTGCGGACAGGGACTATTCCTATTTGGCGCATGAAGGCAGCGAACAGCGGCTCCGCGATCGAACCACTCGGATCATAAAAATATTTCCCAGATGCCGGCGGCGATTCCGCGACGATGATGAGCTCTACAACGCTCGGCTCATAGCGGCGTCTCAGTCCTAGATAATAGTCACGCCCCTTCGTCACCATCAATATTGCCCTTGGCTGCCAGGCGTCAGCTTAGCATGATGAAACGGGTCCGCCGCAAGCCAGACGAGATCGACATGCCCTTGAAAACAAGATTTCATTCCCTTGCCGCACTCCACTGAAGCGATACCATCAAGATGACGGTGCACTAGCTATGACGAGGCCTTCATCTCTGACCGGAGACAAGGCGCCATTTCACCGCGTTGCGCTTGAGAGATCGAAGTCCTCTCTCTGACAATCCGTGTATCGTCGCGCCCGTGGCCCGCTCCCCAATTGATTGATCGCGGAGACAGACGGGCACAAAACTTGGATCGTCAGTTGCGATCGCCCGTATCCCCCAAGTGCTGCCGACTAGGCTCTTTCGCGCCGCAGCGTTGCCAATCGGATGAATTGGGCGCAGGCTGTTCCTCAAGCGCGCAAGTCGCCTATCATGGGGAGAGACGGATGAAGGAACCGGGCCTCGACGGGCGCCATCGCGACAAGGATGGCGAGATCAGCAGGAAGCATGGCAACACGTTGGTCAGCACGCTGCGCAATATCTACGGCAAGACGTTTGCGGCCGGCTATCCGGGGGAGAGCAAGCTCAGCGATGTGCTGTTTAAACTGAACGAAACATCGCTCAGCCAGCTGCGCCGGGATCACGGCACCGGGCACTTGGACCACAAGCTGAAGAAAGCCTCAAAGTAGTCGGGCCTTCCTGTCGGCGTCAGCGTGCAGGATCGAGGACAGGTAGTCAGGTCTGAGGAACTGCCCCGCGTGACTTTTTCACGATCTCCGTAAGGGGAGCCGGTGCGCCGCAGGGTGAGCTCGACGCAGGTTGCAATCGTGCGCCGGAAAGCCCGCCTCGTGGCTTTCCGGCGCTGAGCTAGAGCGCCGCCGACGCGAACTACTTGCTCATGCTCCCCGCCTGGTTCGTGCCCGGGCCGACATTGCCCTGGCTCGACGAGGTGGAGTCGCGGCCGGACTTCATGTTGCCGCTGCCGGGCTGCATGTTGGCGCCGGTGGTCTGCGACGAGGTGGCGGTCGAGGACTGGTGCTTCTTGTGGTGCTTGGCTTGGGCCGCGAACGGCGCGGCGGCGAAGCTGAGGGCGACGAGAGTGGCGAGGGCGAGCTGAGTCTTCTTCATGGATCCGATCTCCATCGGGTTGAAACGACACGCTCGCCCAACCCGCTGATGACGGCCGGGTTCCGGATCACCGATCAAGCGTTGGTGTGCGCTCGGACATAACTGATTAGGAACAATCCTATTAGCAGCGATTCACCGATCGATTGCTGCTTCGCAACAGGCTCACGCCGGGGCTTGCACCGGCGCCAACGCGGCCTGCGTTTTCGGGAACGGCCTGAAGGTCATCATCATCAGGACGGCGCCGAGGCCCATCACCCAGGAGCCGACATAGAGCCACGTGTAGCTGGCGAAGCTGTCGTAGATCAGGCCGCCGGCCAGCGGGCCGGTCGCCATGCCCAGGCTGCCGGCCATCGCCGTGCCGCCGATCACCGTGCCCATCATGCCTTGCGGGAAGTTGTCGCGCGCGATGGACGCATAGAGCGGCATGGTGCCGGCGTAGAGGAAGCCGAAGGTGGCGGCGACGACGTAGAAGGCGGCGAGGTCGCGCACGGCGACATAGGCCAGTGCGCCGAACGCCTGCGCCAGCAGGCCGAGCACGAGCACGCGCTTGGCGCCGAAGCGGTCGCCGAGCAGGCCGAAGGCGATGCGGCCGCCGAGACCGGCGAGGCCCTCGATGCTGTAGATCGTCACCGCCGCCATCAGCGGGATGCCGCAGGTGACGGCGTAGCTGACGGTGTGGATGATCGGGCCCGAATGGGTGGCGCAGCAGAAGAAGTTGGTGGCGAGCAGGATCAGGAACTGCGGCGAGCGCAGCGCCGCCGCGCGCGTCATTTCGGGCGGGCCGTCGGCGGGGCCGGACGCGATGGCGGCGCCGGGCGCTGACATGGGCGGACGGCCCACTAGCAGCGACGTCGGGATCATGATGGCGGCGACGATAGCGGCGATGCACTGCATCGCGGCGCGCCAGTCGTAGCTGGAGACGAGCCAGGCCGCGAGCGGCGACATCGTCATCGGCGCCACGCCCATGCCGGCCGACACCAGGGAGACCGCGAGGCTGCGATGGGTGTCGAACCAGCCGGTGACGGTCGCCATGACCGGCGGGAAGATCGCCGCCGTCGCAACGCCTGCGATCAGTCCGAACAGCAGCTGGAACATCAGCAGCGACGACGTCAGGCTCGCCAGCAGCAGGCTCAACGCGAGCAGGGTCGAGCCGATCAGCAGCACGGGACGCGGGCCGATGCGGTCGGACAGCGTGCCCCAGGCCATGCTGGTGCAGGCCATCGCCAGGAAGCCGATCGTCAGCGCGCTGGAGATCCCGGCGACGGACCAGCCGGTCGCGGCGGCCATCGGCTTGAGGAACACCGGCAGAGAGAACAAGCCGCCGACGGCGACACAGCCGAGCACGCCCCCGGCCGCCACGATCACCCAGCGATAGTACGATGCGCTCATCTTGCGTCTCCTGCAGATCTCATTCTGGAGGACGAGCGGACGATCGCCAAGACGACAGGCGCTGGACTCTTTTTCACGCGGGCGAGCGCGGAACTCCGCTGCCGCGTAAACGACTCACACCGGCGTCATGCCGTGCTGCCGCTTGGTCTCGGCGGTTTCCTCGGAGACGAGATATTCGATGAAGGCGCGGGCGGCGTCGCTGTGCGCGCCGGCCTTGCACAGTGCGGCGGCGAACACGGTGCCCGGCTGCAGCGCGGCCGGCAGCAGGCCGACGATGTCGATGCCGGGCGCGCCGAGCATCTCGCTGAGCTGCTGGAAACCGACCTCGACCTCGCCGTCGGCCAGAAGCTTTGCGACGGGAATGCCGGGCTTGGCCTGGACGAGGCGCGAGGCGCCCTCGCTTTCCAGGCCCCAGTCTTTCGCGAGCGTCTGCACGTGGGTGCCGCTCGGCCCGGTCGAGATGCCGATCGCCTTGGCGCTCTCCATCGCCTTGCGCACGGCGGCCTCGTCGAGCGGATCGGGCTTGGGCGCGCCTGCGCGCACCGCCATCGCCATCGGCGATTCCGCGATCTCGATGATGCTGCCGGGCACGAGATGCCCGTCGGCCTCGAGCTTCTGCAGCGCGTCGGAGGCCAGCACCGCGAAGTCGAAGGCCTCGCCGGCGCGGATGCGCTTGGCGGCGTCGACGCCGCCGACGGATTCGATCGTGATCACCTCCCCGGTCGCCTCCTCATAGGCGGCCGCGAGCTCGGCCAGGATCTGTCGGGTGGCCATCGAGGAAATGCCGGCGGCGGTGACGCTCATGATGGGCTCCGTTGGACGAGTGCAATTGCAGGGCCGCGCGAGATCAGGCCTCGGCACCTCTCCGCATATTGTAAGCGGGGCCGCGGAGCAAGATGGCGGGATGCAACCATGTCGCGGCGAGCCCCGCTGCGCTCCCTCTCCCCGTTCTTCACGGGGAGAGGGCTGGGGTGAGGGGCAGCGGCATCGATGGTGTTCATTGGACGCGGGGACTTGTGACGGGAAGCTGCAGAAGCTCGACTGGGCCGGAGATATGTTCCTGCTGAAGCGGCCCTCGGCCTAATAACTAAGACTGCCCGTGTGGTTGCCCCTCACCCCGACCCTCTCCCCGTGAAGAAGGGGGAGAGGGAGCGTACTGCCCATGCTGAAACATCGCGCGCCTCTATGACGAAGACCAGTCCCTTCGCCAGGCCGCTACTTCGGCACGCTCTCCAGATCCTCCAGCCACGCCGTGGCATTGCCGTCCGATGGCGCGCGCCAGTCGCCGCGTGGCGACAGCGCGCCGCCGGCGACGACCTTCGGACCGTTCGGCATCGCCGAGCGCTTGAACTGGCTGAAGGCGAAGAAGCGCTTCAGGAACACTTCCAGCCACTTCCGGATATCAGCGAGCGCGTAGGCGTTGCGCTTGTCATCAGGGAAGTGCGGTGGCCAGGCGCCGGCGCGCGCATCCTTCCAGGCGTGATGCGCCATGAAGGCGATCTTGGACGGACGCAGGCCGTAGCGCAGCGTGTAGAACAGATTGAAGTCCTGCAACTCATAGGGGCCGATCGCGGCCTGCGTGCTCTGCGGCGTCTCGCCCTCCTTCACCGGCACCAGCTCGGGGGAAATCTCGGCTGAGAGCACCGCCTCGAGCGTGCGGTCGACATCGGCGGAGAACTGATGCGTGGCGATGACCCAGCGGATGAGATGCTGGATCAGCGTCTTCGGCACGCCGGCATTGACGTTGTAGTGCGACATCTGATCGCCGACGCCATAGGTGCACCATCCGAGCGCCAGCTCGGAGAGATCGCCGGTGCCGAGCACGAGGCCGCCGCGATCATTGGCGAGGCGGAACAGATAGTCGGTGCGCAGGCCGGCCTGCACATTCTCGAAGGTGACGTCGTAGACCTCCTCGCCGCGGCCGAACGGATGGCCGATGTCCTTGAGCATCTGCGTCGCCGCGGGCCGGATGTCGAGCTCGGCGGCGCTGACCTCGAGCGAGGTCATCAGCGCATGCGCGTAGGATTTGCTCTGCGCGCCCGTGGCGAAGCCCGGCATCGTGTAGGCCAGGATGTTGGTCCGGGGCAGGCCGAGCAGATCCATCGCCTTGGCGGCCACGATCAGCGCATGCGTGGAATCGAGGCCGCCGGAGACGCCGATGACGATGCGCTTGGTGCCGGTGGCGCGCAGCCGCTGCGTCAGGCCGGCGACCTGGATGTTGTAGGCCTCGTAGCAATCCTGATCGAGCCGCGCGGGATCGCTCGGCACGAACGGGAAGCGCTCGATGCTGCGCCTGAAGCCGATGTCGCCCTCGGCCGGCTGCAGCTCGAAGCCGATGCGGCGCCAATGCACGCCGCTCTCCGTTGCGCGCGCATTGTCGTCGAAGGTGCCCATCAGCACGCGCTCCTGGCGCAGCAGATCGAGATCGACATCGGCGAAGATGGTCTGGCCGGTCTGGCGGAAGCGCTCGCTCTCGGCGAGCAGCACGCCGTTCTCGAAGATCGAGGTCTGGCCGTCCCACGCAAGGTCGGTGGTGGATTCGCCGACCCCGGCGGCCGCGTAGACATAGGCGGCGAGGCAGCGGGCGGAGGTCGAGCGGCACAGCAGCGAACGGGACTCGGCGCGGCCGACGGTGATGGGACTGCCGGAGAGATTGGCGAGCACGGTGGCGCCGGCGAGCGCGAGCTCGGACGCCGGCGTCACCGGGACCCACATGTCCTCGCAGATCTCGACGCCGATCACGAGGCCGGGGACATCGGCGGCCGCGAACAACAGGTCGGTGCCGAACGGCGCCATGGTCTCGGCAACCTCGATCATCTCGCCGCGGATGCCGGCGCCGGAGGCGAAGTGGCGGCCTTCGTAGAACTCGCGATAGGTCGGCAAATAGGATTTGGGGATGACGCCGAGCACCTCGCCGCGGTGGATCACGACGGCGCAATTGTAGACCCGATGCGCAAAGCGCAGCGGCGCGCCGACGATCAGCAGGGGCATCAGATCGTGCGAGGCTTCCACAAGCGTCAGCAGCCCGCGCTGCACGGCATCGAGCAGCGGGTCCTGCTTGACGAGGTCCTCGATCGCGTAGCCGGACAAACAGAGCTCCGGAAACACCGCGACCGCCGCGCCCTGGTCATGGCAGGCACGCGCGGCCGCCAGGATCGCCGCCGCATTGGCGGTCGGATTGGCGACGCTGGAGGCGGTGACGCAGGCGGCGACGCGGGCGAAGCCGTGGCGGTAGATCGAATGGAAATTCATCGGGCAGTCCATCTCCTGTCGCCTGATCATAAGACATGTTCCATGACGGGAGCCATGACAAGGGCGGCAGGTCAGTACCGCCGCATCTGCAGGCGGAGCCACCTTGCGGAGGAGCCTCATTTGATTTGCGCGGGTCGCCCGATGCCGGATAGATCGGGCTCGCCCCATCAGAGCAATCCGCGCATGAACCTGTTCGTCATCGGCTTCGGCTACTCCGCCCAACGCTTCGTCGATCTCCATGGCGCCGGCTTCGCGCGCATCAGCGGCACGGTGCGCAGCGACGAGAAGCGCGCGCAGCTCGCGCGCTACGATGTCGGCCTGTTCGACGGGACGACGCCTGCCGCCGCGACGCTGGCGAAGGCCGCCGAGGCGGACGTCGTGCTGATCTCGGCCCCGCCCGGCGCGGGTGACGATCCCGCGCTGACCCATTTCGGGGATGCGATCGCATCCGGCCCGGCGCGGGTGGTCTATCTTTCCACCGTCGGCGTCTATGGCGACCACCAGGGCGCCTGGATCGACGAGGATACGCCGCTGGCGCCGGAGCACGACCGGGTGCAGGCGCGGGTTCGCGTCGAGGAGGAGTGGAAAAGCCGGATCGGCGACCGGCTGGCGGTGCTTCGGCTCGGCGGCATCTACGGGCCCGGCCGCAACGCGCTGGTCGAGTTGCGCGCCGGCCGGGCGCGCCGCATCGTCAAGCCGGGCCAGGTGTTCAACCGCATCCATGTCGACGATATCGCCGGCGCCATCATGGGCGCGATCCGGCGTGGGACCGGTGGCGCCTGGAACATCGTCGACGACGAGCCGGCGCCGCCACAGGACGTCATCGCCTATGCCGCCAGCCTGATGGGCCTCGCGCCGCCGCCGGAGCTGCCGTTCGACAGCGCCGAACTGTCGCCGATGGCGCGGAGCTTCTACGCCAGCAACCGGCGCATCCGGAACACCAGGGCCAAGCAGGATCTCCGGATGACCTTTGCCTACCCGACCTATCGCGCCGGGCTCGATGCGCTGTGGGCCGCAGGCGAGGGACGGGGCTGAGCGAATACGGCTTCAGCGGGCCGCGACGCAGGCCGCGCGCAGTCCGCGACCGAACAGCCGCAACGCCCCCTCTTCCGGGCCTGCCTCGCCGACGCGGTCACGGCCGGCGAGCGAGCCGTCGATCCGGAGCATGGCAAGCCCGTGCGCCAGCCCCCAGGCCGCCACCGCGGCCTGCTCAAGCGTTGCGGCCGGCGTGTCGGCCCCGAGGAACTCGCCGAGAGCATGATGGAGCGGCGCGAAAGTCGCCCGCTTTGCGGCGGAGACATCGGGATAAGCGTGCCAATCATTCACGCCGACGCCGAACATCAGGCGGTAGAGCTGCGGCTGCGCCACCGCGAAACGGATGTAGTCGAGGCCGAGGCCGGTGAGCCGGTCCTCGCCGGCCGGCCAACGGCGCGCCGCTGCAGTCTGCGCCGCTGCCAGCGCGACGAAGCCTGCCTCCGCGATGGTGGCGAGCAGATCCTCCTTGCCGGCAAAATGGTTGTAGGGCGCGGATTGCGACACTCCGGCCGCGCGGGCGACCGCCCGGAACGACAGCGCCTCCGCCCCCTCCTGCTCGAGCAGGTCGGTTGCGGCCGCGATCAACGCCCGTTTCAGGTCGCCGTGGTGATAGGCGCGGCGCGTTGGCTGGGCGGGTGGTTTTCCTGACGAACTTTCTGGCGGCAGCTTGGTCATCGCACATCAATGTTGACAGTGATCATATTTAACCCCATAATGTTAACACTGCTCATATCCAGAAAACCAGACTGGAGCTCGCACCATGACCGAAGCAACGACTTCTCCCCCGGCTTCTTCCATGACATCACGCCGGCGTGCGCTCGCCGACGCTGCTGGTGGGCTCGCTCTTGGGGCAATCGCCGGCGCTGCCGCGGTGGCGCAGGCAAGCCAACGTCCGTCTCCCACCATCATCGCGGCGCCCAAGCGGTTCGCGGGCAAGACGGTGCTGATCACGGGCGCCACGTCAGGGATCGGGCGCGCCGCCGCAATCGCGTTCGCTCGCCAGGGTGCAGCCGTCGTGTTCTGCGGGCGGCGTGAGGCGCTGGGCCGCGAGCTCGAGGCGGAGATCAAGGCCCAGGGCGGCCGCGCGCGCTATATCCGTGCCGACGTCCGCGTCGAAGCCGAGATGCGCGACCTCGTGGCGCAGACCATCGCGACCTTCGGCAGCCTCGATATCGCGCTCAACAATGCCGGCATCACCATCGAGAAGCCGCTTCACGAATACGACGCCGGCGACTGGAACGACATCGTCGATACCAATCTGCGCGGCGTGTTCTTCGCGATGAAATTTGAGATCGCCGAGATGCGGGCGCGCGGTGGCGGCACGATCCTCGTCACATCGTCCTCGGTGACGCATCGCACGGGGCCACGCCGCAGCATCTATACCGCGACCAAGGCGGGACTGATCGGGCTGATCAGGTCGGCGGCGCTCGACTATGCCGAGGACAACATCCGCATCAACGCGATCCTGCCGGGGACCACCGACACCGCGCTGGTCCGCCGCGTCGCCGGCACCGAAGGCATGCCCGACGCGATGTGGCAGATCGCCGCGAAGCAATGGGCCAACGCCAAGATGCCCGGCCTCAAACGCATGGCCTCGCCGGAGGAGATCGCCGAGTTCGCGGTTGCGATGGCCTCCCCTGAACTCACCTACACGACGGGCGCGGCGCTGAGCTCCGATGGCGGCAGCGGCTGAATTTTGAACGGCCGCAGGAAACCTTTCACGCCACCGGCGATTGCCACGAACAGAGATTGTCATGCAGGGCTGACGCGACTGCACGTCGTAGCGCCCTCACACAAAGGATGTTCGACATGCAAGGCGATCAACCCATCAGCTGGCTGATGTTCTTTACGCTCGCGGCCGCGATCATCATCGCCGCGGGCGCGTTCCTGGCCTTCCTGCGCTCGCGCCATAATCGCGAGATCGCCGCCGTTGCGCTCGAGGGCGACGGGCGCGGCCGCGGCATGGCGCCGTCCGGCGCGCTGCCGGAGCTCGGCGGCCTGTTCGTACTCGGCCTCGTCGTGGCCGGCCTGCTGGTGGCAGGTTATCAGAGCGGCGGCGCGACCCGCTTCGCCGGTGGCGACAAGGCGACGCCGGTTCCGACGGCGCCGACCAACACCGACCGCGGCACCCCCGTGGGCGCCGGCGCGGCGATCACCCCGCCGCAGGCGCCGACCATGACCCAGCCGGCCCGGCCGGATCCGGACCTGCGCACCGCCCCCGCCTCCTCGCCGACCGGTGCCGGCCCCGAGAGCGGTGGCCATCCGGAGGCCAATCCGCCGGCCCGCTAAAAACGGAACGTCTGAAAAGCAAGAAGGCCGCGCTCAGCGCGGCCTTTCTTCATTCATACGCTCTTCATTCATACGCTTCAGTTGCAGGGCATCCCGACCGCGTCAGATCATTGCCGCGACCTTGTCGAGCCCGATGGTGCGGGCGAGCCGCCGCACTTCGTCCTTCTGGTCCTCGCGCAGCTGCCACAGCAGCGGCATCGCCGCCGATTTGAGCTGCTGGACCTCATCCGAATCCGGATCGATCGCCACGGCTCCCGGCTTCGGGGCGCCCTGGCGCGTGCTGTGGATCTTGCGGGCGACGTTGCGCAGGGCGCTCTCCACCGCCGGCCAATAATATTCCTGACTCGACGACAGCCGCAGCCGATCCTTGATGCCGGCGATCTGGGTATCCGACAGCAGCGAATAGGCCTTCTGGACCTCCGGCTTCAGCGGGGCCGGCGTCGGTTCGCTCCGGGCGAGAATCTTCGACTTCGGCACCACCGGCTCGGTCGCAACCACCGCCGCGGCGGAGGCCGAGGCTTTCGCCATCTCGGGCTCGGACGGCGCATAGGCGTAGGCCTGGCGGAGCGTGG
The DNA here is from genome assembly GCF_024586915.1 of Bradyrhizobium sp. SRS-191. Classification (GTDB taxonomy): domain Bacteria; phylum Pseudomonadota; class Alphaproteobacteria; order Rhizobiales; family Xanthobacteraceae; genus Bradyrhizobium. The sequence continues at coordinate 239,913 of NZ_JANBVS010000007.1, read as the reverse complement.
TCTTCGGAGCGGCGGCCGGCTGCTGCGGCTCAGGAGCCGCAAGTGTGACCATGGCGAGGCGATCGCCCTTGGCTTCGCGGTTGGAGATCGGGCTCTTGGCGACGACAGCCGGCATCATGGCACCGGCCGAGGGAACGCTGTCCCGCATCAGGACGCTGGTCACGGCCGCGCCTGCGATCAGAACACCCAGCAAAGCGACAAAAGCGATCGACTTCGTCACGCACATCTCCGTATTCCGGCCGACAGGCCGCACTTCGCCGTAAAGTGGGAGTTAATTAAGGCTATACGATGCCACAGAAACACCGAGGCCACCATTCCGCCCTGTGAACATGGCGGATATTTTTTCATGCAGCAGAAGAGAGCTCGGCGGGCATCTGCAGATCATAGGCCGCCTGGATGTCGGCGACGATGTCGGAGGCCTCCCACAGCGCGGCCGGTTCCACCGAATGCAGGCTGATGGTCCAGTTCCCGCCGCGCGCGGTGCGCGGCACGCTCATGATGTCGAACTGCACGCTTCGGCACAGCGGATGGCGCTGCAGGGCATGGCCGACGCGGATGCGGATTTCATCGAGCGTCACCCGCTCCTTGCCCTGTCCCAACTCGATGCCCATCGCGCAATTCCGCCAATCTCAAACTTGGCCGATTGTGGGATCGGATGGTTAATGCCCGCTTAAGGAGAAAGGCCGCGTTTCTCCGCATCAGGACACCTCGAAGGCGCGGCGATACTCATCAGTCGTGCGTGCGACCAGCGTCGCCACGTCGACGATGTCGGTCACGCCCGACGTCGCATGGCCCGCGCTCCAGACGTCGCGCCAGCGCTTCGGCCTGCTCTCGCGCGCGCCGACATCGATGTCCTTGCCGATCTCGATCGTGCCGCGCGCCGGCAAATTGTCCGGATCGAGCCCGGCGGCGACGATGGACGGGCGGAGCATGCTGGTCGGCAGGCCGGTGAAGGCCGAGGTCAGCAGCACGTCGTCCGCCGAGCTTTCCACCAGCATCGTCTTGTAGCGCTCGTCGGCCATGCTCTCGCGCGTGGCAATGAACCTCGTGCCCATGTAAGCGAGGTCGCAGCCGAGCACCTCAGCGGCGCGCAAGCTCACGCCGTCGCTGATGCCGCCGGCGAGCACGATCGGTCCGGCAAAGAAGCCGCGCACGGCGCGCACGAAGGCGAAGGGATTGAGCCAGCCGGTCTGCCCACCGGCGCCGGCCGTGAGCAGCACCAGGCCATCGGCACCGGCCTCGACGGCGCGCTCGGCGTGGCGGATCGAGGCGACGTCGGCGAACACCAGCGCTCCCGCATCGTGCAGCGGCGCGATCACAGGCGCGGGCGAGCCGACCGAGGTGATGACGAGCTCCGGCCGATGCCGCAGCAGGACCGCGAGATCATCCAGGAGCCGGACGTTGGAGCGATGCACGATCAGGTTGGGACAGACCGGCGCCGCCGCAATGCCGCCGACATCCACTGCGCGGCTGCGACGTTCGGCGATCTCGCGCAGCCACATGTCGAGCTCGTCGGGCGTGCGGCAGTTCACGGTCGGGAATGCGCCGATGACGCCGTTGATGCAGGCCGTGCTGACGAGCTCGATGCCCGACACCAGGAACATCGGCGCTGCGATCAGCGGCAGACGCAGCCGCGCCCGCAGGGCGGCAAATGGGCTCTGTTGCATGGCGCGCTCTCCCTCAGGCGATTTACCTAAGGGGATAGCGGCGCGGATGCTTGCGTTCAATCGTCGCCGAAGAAGCTGAAGCGCGGGCCCTGCATGTCCACCGGCTGTGCCGCATAGGTCCGCGGCGTGGAATCGTCGCGGACGGCCTGCTCGACCGCGCGCATATCCTGCTCCCGGCGCTGCCGGCGACGCTCGACATATTGGCGATGACGCTCGGCGCGGCGCTGCTCGGCGGCGCGCTTGCGCTCGGCCTCGCGCGACTTCTGATCGGTATCCTGGGTTTTCTCCGCGGACTTGTCCTGAACCTTCTCCGGCTCCTTGGCCTGCGCATCCTCGGGCATGCTGGTCTGCGCATTGGTCTGTGTGGGAGCGAGCGCGGCGGTGGTCGTCTCCGCGGCCGGAGCTGGCGGCGGCGGCGAGGCATTTGCTGCGGCAGGGGTCGTCGCAGCCGATGTCGCCGTTGCGGGAGCAACCTTGATCGGTGACGTCGCGGCCGCCTGCGTCGCGGCCAGATAGGAGGTGACCGTCGGACTCGGCGATGGCGCATCGGGGACGGACCGCTCGAGCTTCGCCGACTCCAGCGCCGGCGACTTCGGATGCATGCCCTCGGCGATCATCAGCCCGCCGCCAAGACCGGCGGCGACGGCGATGGCGACCGTTCCGGCGCCTGCAAAGAAAGCTGTCGAGGTGCGCATGGCCGTACTCCCTGATTGTTCGGCCGGGCAACGCGGCGCGCGCGGCGATGTTCCGAGCAACCAGCGAGCGAGTCGCTTGAGCGCAAGGCGCATTCTGCTAGCCTTTGCGACAAGCCCCGCGACGCAACAACGATCGGGGGGGATCGGGAGGACGTTCCATGCATCATCAGCTCCATTCATTTCCGGTCGTCTGCGAGCAGACGCTGCTGACATTGTCGCGTCATCCCTCGCGCACGGCCTTCAGCTGGCCGGGCGGATCGCTGACCTATCAGGGCGCGATCGATCTGATCGGTCGTATGCAGAGCGTGTTCATGCGGCTCGGCCTGACGGCCGGAACACGCGTCGCGTTCCTCACAGCCAACCGCGCCGATGCCTGGTGCGCCGGCATGGCGGCCCAGCTGTCGCGGCTGGCGATCACCTGGCTGCATCCGCTGGGATCGCTGGAGGACCAGCTGTTCCAGCTGTCGGATTCCGAGTCGCAGGTTCTGGTGATCGATGCCGCGGCGTTCCGTGATCGCGGCGGCGAGCTCGCCTCGCGTGCCCCGGGCGTGCACCACGTTTTCACACTGGGAACTGCGGATTATGGCGCCGACCTTCTGGTCGCCATCGACAAGGCCGGCCACGCCACCGCGCGCAATTTCGCCACGCCGAACGATGTTGCGACCTTGAACTACACCGGCGGCACCACCGGCAAGTCGAAGGGCGCGCTGCGTCACCACCGCGAGTATGGCGGTTTCGCCACCGCGATCCTGGCCGATTTCGAGATCCCCGAGCGTGCGCGCTATCTGACGGTGGCGCCGATCAGCCATGTCGCCGGGACCAAGGTGCTGCCGACCCTGATGCGCGGCGGCACCGTGCACATGCTCAAGGGCTTCGACCCCGAGGCGGTGCTGAAGACGATCGAGCGCGAGCGCATCAACTTCACGCTGTTCGTGCCGACCATGATCTACGTTCTGCTCGACCATCCGGCGCTGGCGAAGACCGACCTCTCCTCGCTCGAGCTCGTGCTGTACGGCGCCTCGGCGATGTCGCCGACGCGCCTCGTCGAAGGCATCGAGCGCATCGGCCCGGTGTTCTCGCAGCTCTACGGCCAGACCGAATGCTATCCGGTCTCGGTGCTGCGCAAGGCCGACCACGATCCGAAGCAGCCGGAGCTGTTCCTGTCGTGCGGCTTCCCGATCGCGGCCTGCGAGGTCAAGATCCTCGACGACGATGATCAGGAGGTCGCGCAGGGAGAGGCCGGCGAGATTTGCGTGCGCGCGCCGCATGTGATGACGGAATATTGGAAGCGGCCTGATATCACCGCCGAGACCCTGAAGAACGGCTGGCTGCACACCGGCGACATCGCCCGCCGCGACGAGCGCGGCTACATGTACATTCTCGATCGCAAGAAGGACATGATCGTCTCCGGCGGCTTCAACATTTTTCCTCGCGAGATCGAGGATGTGCTGACGCAACACGCCGATGTCGCGATGTGCGCGGTGGTCGGCGTGCCCGACGACAAATGGGGCGAGGCCGTCACCGCAATCGTCGTGCCGCGCGCGGGCGCACAGCCCAATGCGGCCGAGCTGATCGAGCTGGTCAAGACGCGCAAGGGCTCGGCGCATGCGCCGAAGCGGATCGAGTTCGTCAGCGAGCTGCCGGTGACCGGCGTCGGCAAGATCGACAAGAAGGTGCTGCGCGCCAGGTACTGGGAGGGACGCGAGCGGATGGTGGGGTAGCGGCAAAGCCTGCTCACTCACGTGGACACCGTCATTGCGAGGCGCGCTCGCGCCGAGGCAATCCAGGGCGGCACGCGTGACCCTGGATGGCTTCGCTGCGCTCGCCATGACGGAGACCTAGCGCACACCGAGACCAGACGACTCGATTGCGCGACGTCTGGTCAGCCCGGCTCGCAACCGCCGCACTCCGGTGTCGTCCCGGGCAAGCGAAGCGCGACCCGGGATCCATAACCACAGGGGGGCGTGGTAAGCGCGGATGTCGCGACGGGCGCGCCTCATTCGACCTCCTGTGGTTATGGGTCTCGGCTTTCGCCGGGACGACACCATTGGTGTGGCACGAGCGTCGGCACCCGATAGCATCCCGCCTCGACCAATGAGCGCGCCGCCCTTCGAGTCGACCTGAACGACTGTTGCGCAGGCTGCAAACGCGGCATCGCCGTCTCGCGGCGCCTCTGCGCCCGAGTGTTGCTGTATTCCTCCCCTCCATCGGAACGGAGGGCGCAGGGAAGGCCAGGCCTCGACCGAGGCCTGCGGTCCGCGTGCAGCAAAAAAGCACGCGGCAGAACCACAGGTTCGGCCGGATCGACCCGGCCTTCCCTGCGCGATGGGTTGACGGATTATACGCAGTCTCCCCGGTGACCGGCTTGTTTGCCACCGTCATCCCGCAAGATGCCCGTGGGCGATCTCACGAAACTTGACCTCAGCGTCGGGAGGCCAGGACCCTGCGACTTCACCGTCCGCGACGAGACGTACGTCGGCATGCATGGAGCACGCTGCGCCCGTCGCGGCCACCGCCTCCCACCCCAACGCGTCGTGACGTTCGCGAAGCGCCCCTCGTGGATGAGGCGGGATGCGGAGAGGAAAACACGAATTTCGGAAAACGCAAAGCTGAATATTTTTCGCGCGGCATCTGGACAGCCCAAATCAGACTGAACTGACTGCTGAATTCAGCTTGGCGCCGCACCGCTTTGGTCGCTCGGATGTTCCTCGAAACTCGCGATGTCGTCCGGACGACCGTGGACCGGTGATCCGCAGCGGGTGCCCTGCGTCAGGCTGCCCGCACGGTCGTGAGGAATCTGCCAATTTCTACTTTGAGACGCTCACTGTCCCGGGAGAGAGATTTGGCCGCCGCCAGGACCTGGCTGGAAGCCGAGCCGGTCTCGGCCGCCCCACGCTGGACTTGAACGACGTTCGTCGACACCTGCTGTGTTCCGGAAGCTGCCTGCTGGACGTTACGGGAAATCTCCTGGGTGGCGGCGCCCTGCTCTTCGACCGCGGCAGCAATCGTCGAGGCGATCTCGGACAGCTTCTCGATCGTCGTCGAGATCGCCCGGATCGCATCCACCGACTCGTTGGTCGCCGTCTGTATGCTGCCGATCTGCTGGCCGATTTCCCCAGTCGCCTTGGCGGTCTGCTCCGCCAAGGCCTTAACCTCGGTTGCAACCACCGCGAAGCCGCGGCCCGCCTCGCCCGCGCGCGCCGCTTCGATGGTGGCATTGAGCGCCAGCAGATTGGTCTGCCCTGCGATGGTGTTGATGAGTTCGACCACGTCGCCGATCCGGCCGGCCGCCTTGGACAACTCGGCGACCTGCTCGTTGGTCTTGCGTGCCTGACCGACCGCCTCGTTGGCCATCCTCGCGGATTCCTGCACCTGCCGGCTGATCTCCGTCACCGAGGATGACAGCTCCTCGGTCGCAGAAGCGACCGATTGAACGTTCGCAGAGGCCTCTTCCGACGCAGATGCAACGGTGGTGGACATCTCTTGAGATCGCTCGGCGGTCTTGCTCAGGCTGCCGGCCGAGGCCTCGAGCTGCGTCGACGCCGACGACACCGTATCGACGATCTCGCCGACGGCCTGCTCGAAGCGGTTGGCGAGAGCGAGCATATCTTGGCGCCGCTGCTCGGCCTGTCGGCGCTCTGTCTCCTTTTGCTCGGCCTCCAGAGCCTGCACACGAATGGCATTGTCTTTGAAGACCTGCACCGCCTTCGCCATCTCGCCGACTTCGTCTCGGCGGTCGGCGTAAGGGATCGCAACGCTTAAATCATTGTTGGCGAGCCGCCCCATCGCGACGGTCATGCTGGTAATGCCCCGCGTGACAGCCGAATTCAGAATGATCAGGGACAGGAGCGCGATCACGACCATCACGAGTCCACCGGTGACGATTGCCGTCTTCGACGAAGCGAGGGCGGCTTCAGCGGCATCCGCGCGCGTCTGCAGCAGCGATGCTTCAGCGTCGATCACCTCTTTCACCAGACCGCGAAGGCCATCCATGTACTTCTTGCCAATGCCCGAGGCGACGAGATTGCGCGCCTCCGCGACGGTTTGCGGGTTGCGCATGAGCGCAATCTCTTTCTCGGCCACCTCCTGCCGCCAACCCATCGCTGCCTTTTCGATCTGCTCGAACCGCCGCTGCTGAGCGGGATTGTCAGACGTCAGCTGCTTCACGTCGTTCAGTGCAGTTTTGAAGGCCGCATCCGAATTTCGATAGGGCTCGAGAAAGTTATCGGTGCCGGCAACCAGAAAGCCACGCACACCTGTTTCGGCGTCCACCATCGCGGAAACGAGCGCTTTGGTCTGGTCGATCACCTTGTAGGTATGGATCGTCCATTGGTTGTTCTGGGCAAGAGTAACGAGATTCTGCCAGGTGATGATGCTCGCCACCAATGAAACGATGATGGTCAGGAGGAAGGCGCCACCGATTTTACGTGACGTCTTGAGGTTCATAAGCGAGGTCAGCACCTGAAAGCTCCGAATAGGCCGCAGCTTTGCTGCAGGCAGGAATTGCGACTACGCAAATCGCCTCCTGATGGTGCCCGGCTGCCGATAAATGATGGTTAATCTTGGCGGTCGTAGTTTCACGGGGGCCTGGGATGCCACGTCGAAATCGCCCTGCCGGCGGTCACTCTTGAGACGATCGCCACGATGACAGAGCCCCGAGATCGGAAGGGCCAGGCGACCGTTTCCGAAGTCCTGGCACGTTGTCGAGGCGCATGCGCCGCGTGCGCAATCGCGCACGAGGCCGGGAAGACGATGGGGACTGCGGAAACCGGTGCAAACGCAGACGCCGGCGTGCGAGCACACCGGCACGCTGCGCCATTCTCATTGGTTCTCGATATCAGGATGCGCTTGCTTGATCAGGCTGCGGACACGCGCCGGCTTTACGCCGCGCCAATCATCGAGTTCAAGATCCTCGCTTCGATCAGTTGCGCGTTCGATCAGTTGCAAGGCAGGCCCCTTGGGGGATTGCCTTGAACGATTCCCTTGCGGGATTCCTTCGTTGCAGCCGGCATCGGGCGTTCACTGCGGCAGGTCATCCATCCGTTCCTCGACAACCGCATTGATCCTGTCCTTCAACGCCGTCCATCGCAGAGCAGCCGCAGTAGTTCTACGGCCCAGGGTTCCTGCTCAAGTTTAGGGCAAAATTTAAGTCTCGGATCGTTAATCGACAACGATTTCGCACTGCGATGCTTACTCAAGAAGCAGATCATGCGCATTTTTGTAGCAGCGAGTCCATGCGCACGGCTCGTTGGCACCGAACCGGAGTAGAAGATGTCGTTCTTTTCCAACCTGTCCATCCGCAACAAGGTTCTTCTTGCCTTCGGTGTGGTGCTGATAACGGCCGTCGGCCTCGGCGGCTTCTCGATCGACCGCCTGGGCACCGTGAACGGCTCGGCCGCGGAAGTGCGCGACAATTGGCTGCCGGCAACGGGTTGGCTCGGCACGATCTCGAAATCCGTCGAGCAGTACCGGGCGCGCCAAGGACAATTCCTGCTGGCGGCCACGGCCGAGGAGAAGAAGCAGCAGGAAGAGCAGATCGGCGAGAGCCTGGAGCTGTTCAACAAGACCTGGGACCTCTACGAGCCGACAGTGACGACAGCGGAAGAGAAGGCGCTGGTGGCCGCCTTCAAGCGGCCATGGACCGCCTATCTCGAAGACAGCAAGCCGCTGCTCGAGCTGTCGCGCAAGAACCAGACCGAGGCGGCGACCGTCTTGTTCATGGGCAAGCTGCGGGATGAATTCGTCGAAGCCCGCAAGGCGCTGGAAAAGGACCTCGCCTGGAACGTCGAGCAGGGCAAGAAGGAAGCGGACAAGGGCGCTGCGGTCTATCAGTCCTCACGCTCATGGATCCTGGCCGTGATCGCGCTCGCCGTCATTCTCTGCATCGCGATGGGCAGCATGATCGTCACCGGGGTGTCGCGCCCGATCGCGGCGATGACGGAGGTGATGCGACGGCTCGCCGGCGGCGACATGACCGCGCAGATTCCCGGCGCCGAGCGCAAGGACGAGATCGGCAAGATGGCCGGCGCCGTGCAGGTCTTCAAGGACAATGCCATCGAAACCGAGCGGTTGCGCGCCGAGCAGGCGGAGGCCGAGAAGCTTGCCGCCGAGCGGCGCAAGCGCGAGATGAACGAACTCGCCAACAACTTCGAGGGCGCGGTCGGGCAGATCATCAACACGGTATCCTCGGCCTCGACCGAGCTCGAAGCCTCCGCCTCGACGCTCACCTCGACCGCCGAGCGCACGCAGCAGCGCACAACCACCGTCGCAGCCGCTTCCGAACAGGCCTCGGCCAACGTTCAGTCGGTCGCATCCGCGACCGAGGAGCTGAGCTCGTCGGTGACCGAGATCAGCCGGCAGGTGCAGGAATCGGCGCGCATGGCCAATGAGGCCGTCGACCAGGCACGCAAGACCAACGACCGTGTCAGCGAGCTGTCGAAGGCGGCCGCGCGGATCGGCGACGTCGTCGAGCTGATCAACACCATCGCCGGACAGACCAACCTGCTCGCGCTGAACGCCACCATCGAGGCGGCGCGGGCCGGCGACGCGGGCCGCGGCTTCGCGGTGGTCGCCTCCGAGGTCAAGGCACTGGCCGAGCAGACCGCAAAGGCGACCGGCGAGATCGGCCAGCAGATCGCCGGCATCCAGGCCGCGACGCAGGATTCGGTCGGAGCGATCAGGGAGATCAGCGGCACGATCGAAAAGCTGTCGGAAATTTCCTCCACCATCGCCGCAGCCGTCGAGGAACAGGGCGCCGCGACCCAGGAGATCTCGCGCAACATCCAGCAGGCCGCGCAGGGCACGCACGAGGTGTCGTCGAACATCACCGACGTTCAGCACGGCGCCAGCGAGACCGGTTCGGCCTCCTCGCAGGTGCTGTCGGCCGCCCAGACGCTGTCGCAGGACAGCAACCGCCTGAAGCTGGAGGTCGGACGCTTCTTGACCACGGTGCGCGCCGCGTAGCGCGCCTCCAGGCTGAGATCATTCCTGGATGCGATCTGTCACGACGGCGAAGCCTGCTCCCATCATTGTCCGGAGAGGTCGCGCGCCGGACGAGGACAGACGGAGATCATGAGAAGACGAAGATCCACTGTGATGCCCGGGACGGCCCCGGACATCACGGTTTGGAACGAGCAGGCTCATGAGGCGACAGCGACATCGGCCTGTACGCACTAGCGCTTTCGCTTTGCCGTGTTCAGCGCCACCGCGGCGCGGATCAGCGCTATGAACGCGACCGTGTCGATCTCGTCACCGTCGTGGAGATCGATGGCGCGACGGGTGTTGCCGTCCAGGCTGGCGTTGAACAGGCCGCACGGGTCCGGCAGCGAGGCGCCCTTGGCAAAGGTCAGCTTCACCGCCGCTTTGTAGCTCTCGCCGGTACAGATGATTCCGGCATGCGACCACACCGGCACGCCGCGCCATTTCCACTCTTCGATCACGTCGGGGTCGGCCTGCTTGATCAGCTCGCGCACGCGCGCCAGCGTTGCGCCGCGCCAGTCGGCAAGCTCTCTGATCCGGCCGTCGATCAGAGCCGACGCCTCGCCAGGCGCGTGCTTGGTGTCTTTCAATGTCGCCATCACTATCGTGCTCCCCGCCATCACTCCGGTTCCATACCGTAGTTGTACCGTCATCCTTATCTGCGTCATTTTAGCGCATCGTTTAACTTCTCGGCTGCTAATCACGACGAGCCCCATAATCGATGCCTCAACGGCGAGCATCTCACGCGCACCCTCACCAGCGTGCGCTGCCCTCATGGGTCCTTCCCCCTTTCAATCCTTCCGGGACCATTCGAGCTGGAGTCGCAGATGCCGTCTTTTTCCAACCTGTCCATTCGCAACAAGGTCCTGCTGGCCTTCGGCATTGTACTGCTCACGGCCATGGGGCTTGGCGTCTTCTCGATCGACCGTCTGGCGAGCGTGAACGGCTCGGCAGCGGAGGTGCGCGACAACTGGCTGCCCGCGACCGGATGGCTCGGCGAAATCTCCAAAACGGTTGAAATGTATCGGTCGCGGCAGGCGCAGTTGATCGTTGCTCCCACGGCTGCCGAGAAGCAGCGGCAGGAGAAATTCATCGACGAGACGCTCCAGGCTTTCGACAAGACGTGGAGCCTCTACGAGCCCACGGTGACCTCCGCGGAGGAGAAGGCGTTGGTCAAGGCCTTCAAGCAACCGTGGCTTACATATCGCGACGACAGCAAGAAATTGATGGAGCTCGCACACAAGAACGACTCTGAGACCGCCACCTACTTCATGGGCAAGCTGCGGGATGATTTCAGCAACATTCGCAAGGCGCTCGAACAGGACCTCGCGTTCAATGTCGAGCAAGGCAAGAAGGAGGCGGATCGCGGCGCGGCGGTGTACGTGACCTCGCGCAGCTGGATCCTCGCGGTCATCGCACTTGCCGCCATTCTCTGTATCGCGATGGGCTATCTCATCGTGTCCGGCGTGTCGCGGCCGATCACCGCGATGACGGATGCGATGCGCAGGCTCGCCGGCGGCGACATGTCGGCCATCATTCCAGGCGCCGGGCGCAAGGACGAGATCGGCAACATGGCCGGCGCTGTTCAGGTGTTCAAGGACAACGCCATCGAGACCGAGCGGCTGCGCGCCGAGCAGGCCGAGACCGAGAAGCTCGCCGCGGAGCGGCGCAAGCGCGACATGCATGAGCTTGCCAACAGCTTCGAGAGCGCGGTCGGGCAGATCATCAACACGGTGTCCTCGGCCTCGACCGAGCTCGAAGCCTCCGCCTCGACGCTCACCTCGACCGCCGAGCGCACGCAGCAGCGCACCACCACCGTGGCTGCCGCCTCCGAGCAGGCCACCGCCAACGTGCAGTCGGTCGCATCCGCGACCGAGGAGCTGAGTTCGTCGGTGAGCGAGATCAGCCGGCAGGTGCAGGACTCCGCCCGGATGGCCAACGAGGCGGTCGACCAGGCGCGCAAGACCAATGATCGCGTCAGCGAGCTGTCGAAGGCGGCAGCACGGATCGGCGACGTCGTCGAGCTGATCAACACCATCGCCGGCCAGACCAACCTGCTGGCGCTGAACGCCACCATCGAGGCGGCCCGCGCCGGTGATGCCGGCCGCGGCTTCGCGGTGGTCGCGACCGAGGTCAAGGCGCTGGCCGAGCAGACGGCCAAGGCCACCGGCGAGATCGGTCAGCAGATCTCCGGCATTCAGGCGGCGACACAGGAGTCGGTCGGCGCCATCCGGGAGATCAGCGGCACGATCGAGAAGCTTGCGGAAATCTCGTCGACCATCGCCGCAGCCGTCGAGGAACAGGGTGCGGCGACCCAGGAGATCTCGCGCAACATCCAGCAGGCCGCGCAGGGCACGCACGAGGTCTCGGCGAACATCACCGACGTGCAGCACGGCGCCAGCGAGACCGGCTCCGCCTCGACACAGGTGCTGTCGGCCGCGCAGACGCTGTCGCAGGACAGCAACCGGCTGAAGCTGGAGGTGGGACGGTTCCTGAACACGGTGCGGGCGGCGTAACGCGCGACGTGAGGGAGAACTTCGGACGAGAATGATCGGGAGAGGCATCGTCGGCAGCGACGGTGCACTCCCTCTCCCCGTTCTTCACGGGGAGAGGGTCGGGGTGAGGGGCAGCCGCACGGGAAGTGTGAGTTGCGAGATTTGCATCCCGCTCAATCTAATCGACATCCTCGAGTGCCAACTGATTGGCGGTGATGAGCTTGATAGTATGCGCCACTGGGTGTGGCTGCCCCTCACCCCAGCCCTCTCCCCGTGAAGAACGGGGAGAGGGAGCGCACCGCGCCATGTTGCGGCAGCTTTTGTCGTTTATATAGAGCGCGAACGACGGGGATTGATCAGTCCAGCCATGGACGCGACGAATCCGTCCCCCTCCTCACCGCTTCTCGATCACCAGGCTCTGCACCACCCGGCCGAAATAGCCCCTCGCATCCCCCAGCCGCGCCATTGCCAGTCCTGCGCCATCGGGGCCGATCCAGCTTTCGGCATCGAGCAGGATCCACTCGCCGACCGGCTCGCGGGCCATGTTCACGGTGAGGTCGGCGTTGAGGAACGTGTAGCTGTGGAAGTCGAGCGCGGCCGAGGTGCCGTTGCAGAAATCGCTGGCGACGACTGCGCGCATCGCCTGTGACACGGCGTGGCCCTCGACCAATGGCCAGTCGACGCGGTACCAGATCGCGCCGGGGCCCCTGACGCCGAAGCGGCCGCGCGCGGCGCGCAAGGTCATGCCGCGCACAAAGGGACTGGTGGAGAAATCCGCGGGCTCCGGCTGCGCCTCGTCGGGGCCGGCGAGATCGACCGGCAGCTCGCGGACGTCATCCGGCAGCGGCACGGCCTCCTGCCGGATCTTGAGCACGGTCGCGGTGACGACGACCGTGTCGCCGGCGCGCAGGCGCACCGCCGAGAGCTGGATCTTGCGGCCCTCGCGCAGCACCTCGGTCTCGACGCTGAGCTCGGCGAGCGGCACCGGCCGCATCAGGTCGATGGTGACGCGAGCGATGCGCATCGGCGACTTGGTCGGGATGCGTTCCGCCGCCCACACGGCGAGCGCCGACGGCGCCGAGCCGTGCTGCATGGTCGGATCCCAGGGACCCGCAGCGTCGGGACTGACGATGACTTGATTGTCCGTGACGCGGAAGATCGGCCGCATCAGCGCACGTCTCGCCACGCGTCAGCCCGCGCTGGCAAACGCGCGATCGGCGCCGGTTGGTAGTTCGATGTCGACCTCGAGCGTCGAGACATGCTTCCCCCGGTCCATGCGGACGATGACCTTGTCCGGATCGAGTACCACATGGCGCGAAACCACGGCGAGGATTTCCTCGCGCAGCTGCATCAGGAGATCGGGCTGGCCGCGCAGGCTGCGCTCATGCGCGAGCAGGATCTGCAGCCGCTCCCGGGCGACCGGCGCAGACGCGGCACGTCCTGTAAAGAGCCGCAATACGCTCATGCAGCCCTCCGTCCGAGCAGCAGGTTCATCAGGCCCTTGCGCTCACTCGGGATCTGCATCTCGACGGTCTCGCCGAGCAGGCGGCGCATCGCGTCGTGATAGGCGCGCGCCGGGGCGCTCGCCGGGCTGTTGAGCGTGACGGGGCAGCCGACATTGGAGGCACGCAGCACGTCCTGGCTCTCAGGCACGATGCCGAGCAGCGGCGTCGCCAGGATCTCCAGCACGTCGTCGATCGACAGCATCTCGCCGCGCGCGGCGCGGCCGGCATCATAGCGGGTGATCAGGATGTGCTTCTCGACGCGCTCGCCGTTCTCGGCGCGCACGGTCTTGGAATCGAGCATGCCGATGATGCGGTCGGAATCGCGCACCGACGACACTTCCGGGTTGGTGACGATGAGCGCCTCGTCGGCGTAGCGCATCGCGAGCATCGCGCCACGCTCGATGCCGGCCGGGCTGTCGCAGATCACCCAGTCGAAGCTCTTGCGCAGCTCATGGATGACGCGGCCGACGCCGTCCTCGGTCAGCGCGTCCTTGTCCTTGGTCTGCGAGGCCGGCAGCAGCCAGAGATTCTCCAGCCGCTTGTCGCGGATCAGGGCCTGCGGCAGCTTGGCGACGCCGTGCACGACGTTGATGAGGTCGAACACCACGCGGCGCTCGGCGCCGAGCACGAGATCGAGATTGCGCAGGCCGACGTCGAAATCGACCACCACGACCTTCTCGCCGGCCTGCGCCAGCGCCGCGCCCATCGCCGCCGTGGTGGTGGTCTTGCCGACGCCACCCTTGCCCGACGTCACAACAAGTACTTTCGCCATTTTACGAATCCTCCTGCTACTCAGTTCAATGCAACGATCTTCATGGAATGACCTTCGAGCCAGGCCTGGGCGGCCCGGCCGCGCAATGCATCGTCGATCTGCTCGGCGGTCTGGTAGTAGCCATCGATCGCGACCAGCTCGGCCTCGATCTTCTGGCAGTAGATGCGCGCCGCGGAATTGCCGTTGATGCCGGCCATCGCGCGTCCGCGCAGCGCGCCGTAGACATGGATGGAGCCGCCGGCGACGATCTCGGCGCCGGAGGACACCGCGCCGAGCACGGTGACGTCGCCGTCGGGAAACACGATCGACTGGCCGGAGCGCACCGGCTGATCGAGCAGCAGCGAGGTCGGCTGTTGCAGAGACGGCTTCTCCGGCTCGATCTCCTGCACCGCGCAGTGCCGGCCGCCGGACAATAGCGGCGGCATGCCGAGCGACAGCCGCGCCTGCTCGACGCCTTCGAGGCCGAGCACGCGGATGTTGCGCGATTCGATGCTCTTGATGAGATGGGTGATGGCGAGCGGGCTCAGATCGACCGCCGAGAGATCGAGCACCACCGGCTTGCCGACGAAGAAGCCGGGCGAATTCCTGAGCGTCGCGTCGAGCTCGGCGAGCCAGTCGGCGACCGGCACCACCGGCGAGAACACGAAGGCGACGTAGGAGCGCCCGCGCAGACGAATAACAGGACGTACCGTTTCAGCGCTGGCACTCATGACCATCCGACCCAACCCTCTTAGCGATTGGTTAACTCTCGGCGCCAGATGGTTAACGGATGGTTAAATCGACGCTAAGCCGCTCGAAAATCGACAGCGGCGCGCCTGACATGGTTCGATGATGATCGAATCAAGGCGCAAACTTGGCGGCATTGAGACGCAAATCATGAGCAGATGCGTCAAGACTAAACTCGCCTCATTTTAATCACATCATGATGATAACTTTAACGTACATATAATTCGGAGCCGACGGCTTTAAGCGGTTCCGATCAATTGACACTCGTCAGGGGGCGGGGCATGGGATCGATAGAGGCGCCGAAGGCACGATCAACGTGTCATGGCGCCTTGCAGGAAAGGGCTCTTGGCGTGCGATCGCTGATCGGCGCGAACCGTCTGATTCTGCATGTGATTCCGGCTGAACTGAAGTGGCAGAACCGCTCCCGCTCTTCGTTTGAAACTAGCTCTCATACGACCGTGGCAGAAGCGTATCAGTTTACCGGAATCGAGCGTCAGAGGAGTAGCGTATGAGTTCGTTGAGTGAACAGAATCCGATGAACCCGCAGGACCCGCTGCACTATGCACCGCGGTGGCTGCGCGAACGTCCGGAAGCCGCGCGTCTATCTCTCGTCGGTGACACCACCAAGGCAGCGGAGGCGGCCGAGCGTCCCGCTTCGGGACAGCAAGGACCGCTCGATGCTCGCCTGGAGACCGCCGTGTTCGAGTCCCTTCGTCAATCGTTGAATCCGCAAGTCATGCGTGAGCCGCCGGAGTTCGAGCGCGAGCGCGACCGCCGTTCGGTCGTGTTCAAGATCGCCGGCCGCTTTGCAGCCGCCACCGGCGTCGCCGCCGTCGTCGCGCTGTTCTTCGTCAACATCGTTCCGGTGTGGCGCCAGCCCGATGCGAGCTCCTCCTTCGTTGCCGCCGTGCAGTCGATGAAGACGCTGCCGCCGGTCGCGGCCGATGCGCAGGACGCCGCCAAGGCCGACCAGACCAGCGCTCTGCCCGAGCGCGTCGAGCCCCAGGTCCCGGCGCTGTCACAGTTCAAGTCGCTGCTCGCGGACGCTCCGGCCCCGGCGGCAGAGGCCGATACGCCCGAAAAGCCGATGCTGCAGCAGTTCATGCAGTGGAATCAGAAGACGGGTCAGATGGAGCGGGTTCGCTAATCCGCCACGCCTGAGCCGAACTCAAACAAAGATCTCGCACAAGGCGATCATGATCGACGTCCTACCGCAGAAAGCGGCAGCACGCGGTCCGTTGGTTCACGCCCGTATCGCAGCCATGCTGCTCGGGACCATCGTGGCCGTCGGAGCCTTTGCCGTGACCGGCGACGCCCAGGCAGCGCCGGGCGAGACTGTGAGCGTGGCGCGCCAGCTCGGCAGCCGCGTCGGACCGATCATCGGCTCGGCGCTCGCCTGCCGCGACATCGCGCGGCCGCGCGTCCAGGCGATCATCGAGAAGTTTCAGCTCGTCATCCGCGAGGCCGCCACGAGCGAGGCCGATCGGGACGAATTGACCCGCCTGCTCGACCGCTATGTGGCCGAAGGTCGCAGCCTGGTCACGTCGGGCCGGATGGATTGCCGCGGCGCCGAGCGCCAGCTCGCCGATCTCGAACAATCCATCGCAGCGCCGCCGGCGGCGCGCGCGAACCTGCCGGGCGTGACGATCGCGCCTTCGGCCGCCGTCGCCGCCACTGCGCCCGCGCAGATCCTGCCGCCCGTGGTCGAGACGCGCGGCGTGACGCAGAGCGACATCAAGTTCGGCATGGTCATCCCCCATAGCGGCCCCGTGAAGGAAAGCGGGCGGCAGCTGAAGATCGGAGTCGAGGCCGCCTTCAATCGCGTCAATGAATCCGGCGGCGTCAACGGCCGCGTGCTGAAGCTCGTGACGGCCGATGACGGCTATGATCCGGCGCGCACGCTCGATGCGATGAAGCAGCTCTACGAGAAGGAGCAGGTGTTCGGCTACATCTGCAACTTCGGTTCGGCGACCGCGGCGGTCGCCATTCCCTACGCGCTCGAGCGCCGCACGCTGTTCTTCGCGCCCTACACCGGCGCCAATGTCGTGCGCCACGATCCGCCGGATCGCTACGTCTTCAACTACCGGCCGAGCTATGCCGAGGAGACCGACGCGCTGGTGCGCTATCTCGTCAAGGTCCGCAAGCTGAACCCGCGCCAGATCGTCGTGTTCGCTCAGAACGACGCATTCGGCGATGCCGGCTTTGCCGGCGTGTCCAAGGCGTTCCGGACGCTCGGCGCCAACGAGAACGCGATCGTGCGCGTCAACTATCCGCGCAACAGCATCGAGGTCGACGACGCGATCAGCCAGCTCAGGCTGCTGAAGGCGCCGGTCCGCGCCGTGATCATGCTGGCGACCACGCGTGCCGCCGCCAAGTTCATCGAGAAGGCGCGCGACGTCTTTCCGGGCGTGGTCTTCGCCAACATTTCGGCCGTGGACGGCTCGGCGCTCGCCAGCGAGCTGATGCTGCTCGGGCCGCGCTACACCGACAATGTCATCGTGACACAGACGGTGCCGGGCGTCGCCGGCTACTCCAGCCTGGTGCTCGACTACAAGAATGCGCTGGCCAAGTACTTCCCGGGTGAGACCGCGGACTACATGTCGCTCGAAGGCTATGTCTCGGCGAGCATCCTGATCGAAGGCTTGAAGCGCGCCGGCCAGAGCTTCGACACCGAGCAGCTCGTCGAGACGCTCGAGACCATGGGCAACGTCGATCTCGGACTGGGCGCTCAGCTCGGCTTCGGCCGCTCCGAGCACCAGGCCTCGCACAAGATCTGGGGCACTGCACTGGACGAAAGCGGCAACTATCAGCCGATCGAACTTGATTAGGATACCGCTGGACAGGGAGCCGGTACCCGCTACCACAGACAAAAGCGCGACAGAGAAACCCGACATTAATTCGAAATGGCACGAATAGCAGAGCAATGAGGGTTAGCTAGAGAGCAAGTGGATAGTTCGATGACACTCCGTTGGTCCGCGTTGATCATCGGGAGCCTGTTTGGAGCTCCCTTCGGCACCGCCTTTGCGGCGGCCCCTGATATGGTCCGGGACCTCGCCAGCCGGGTCGGACCGATCGTGGGACAGGCCTCGGCCTGCCCGGATATCGCGCAGGGGCGCGTCCAGACCATCGTCGACAAATTCCGCGAAGCCATCCGCCAAGCCACGAACAATGACAGCGAACGGGATCAGCTGACCCGGACCTTCAACGGCTACATTGCCGAAGGCCGCAGCCGCTCCGGAGCCGCGCAGGCGAACTGTCCCGCGGCGGAGCGGCAGCTCACCGACCTCGAGCGCTCGCTCAGCCAGCCGGCCGCGGCCGGAACACCGCCGCAGACCAGGGCTGACGCGACCACGGGCGCTGTCACCAGCGCTCCGGTGCGCGGGATCACCGACCGCGAAATTCGCTTCGGCATGGTCCTGCCGTTCTCCGGCATCCGCAAGGAGACCGGGCGCCAGATGCGACAGGGCATCGAGATCGCCTTTGCGCGCGCCAACGATGCCGGGGGCGTCAACGGGCGCACGCTGCGGCTCGTCGCGGCTGATGACGGCTACGATCCGAACCGCACGCTAGCGGCGATGGGGCAGCTCTACGACAAGGAGCAGGTGTTCGGGTTCATCGGCAATGTCGGCACGGCGAATTCGGAAGTCGCGATCCCCTATGCGCTGGAGCGGCGCGCGCTGTACTTCGCGCCGAACACCGGGGCAGCGGTGGTCCGGCGCGATCCGCCGGATCGCTACGTGTTCAACTATCGGGCGAGCTATTCCGAGGAGACTGCCGCCCTGGTGCGCTATCTCGTCAAGATGAAGCGCATCCCGCCGAAGCAGATCGCCGTGTTCACCCAGCAGGACGCGTTCGGCGACGACGGCTTTGCCGGTGTCGGCAAGGCCTATCGGCAGTTGAACATCGGCGACGCGGTGACCCGGTTCAGCTATCCGCGGGCGACCATGGACGTGGAAGAGGCCGTCGCCCAGGTCAAGGCGCACAAGCCGGGCCTGAAGGCCATCATCATGGTGGCGACCGACCGTGCCGCGGCCAAGTTCATCGAGAAGACGCGTGATGCGGTACCGGGCCTGATCTATGCGAACGTGTCTGCGGTCGGATCGACCTCGCTCGCGACCGAGCTGAAGCTGCTCGGCCCGCGCTTCACCAATGGCGTCATCGTGACGCAGGGCGTCCCCGCCGTTTCCGGCTATTCGAGCCTGGTGCTCGACTACAAGAATGCACTGGCCAAATACGCTCCGGGCGAGGCCCCGGACTATACCTCGCTCGAAGGCTACATCTCGGCGACGATCCTGATCCAGGCGTTGAAGCAGACCAACCCGCTCGATACCGAACGACTGGTCGACACCCTGGAGTCCATGCGCAGCCTCGATCTCGGCCTCGGCACCCCGCTTGCATTTGGACGCGCAGAGCACCAGGCGTCGCACAAGATCTGGGGCACGGCGCTCGACGAGAACGGCACGTATCAGGCAATCGAACTGGAATAGACTGAGCTTAAGGGGAATGAACTGGTTGTATGCGACGTATTAGCAAGTCCTAAAGCATGATCGGAGAAAGGCGTGCCGGGTTACCGAAATGGTCATGCTCTTAGGAAAGGCTGGTCTGTGCATGGTGACGGTCTTATGTCTACTCCGTCTCAGACACAGAGCGTCAAATCACCAGGCGGAAGACCTGGATGGGGTCCATAGTGGGATAGTGGCAATGAGCTTTCGTTCTAGCGTGTTCTTGGTTGCGGCATTGCTCGCAACGCCCGCCAGCGCGGCGGGCACCAATGCGGATGTGGTGCGTAATCTTGCGAGCCGGGTCGGGCCGATCGTGGGAGCAGCATCCGCCTGTCAGGCGATCGACCAAGGCCGCGTTCAGGCCATCGTCGACAAATTTCGCGAGGTGATCCGGGAGGCCTCCACCGGCGGCTCGGATCGGGACGAACTCACCCGCGTGTTCAACGGCTACGTCGCCGACGGACGCAACCGCGTGGGTGCAGCCCAGACGGACTGCAACACGGCGGGCCGCCAGCTCGCCGAGCTGGAGCGTTCGCTCGGGCAGACCGCGCCGAGCCAGACCGGAGCCAGCCTCGCCGGCGTGATCGCCCCGGCCGCGGCCGTTGCCGCAACGGCCCCGACCGTGACGCTGCCGCCCCAGGCCGCCAGCAACGTCCAGGGTGTCACCGCGAACGAGATCCGCTTCGGCATCGCCGCTCCGTTCTCGGGCGCGTCGAAGGAGCTCGGCCGCCAGATGAAGATGGGCATCGAGGCCGCCTTCAACCGCGCCAACGACTCCGGCGGCGTTGCCGGCCGGTCGCTGCGGCTCTTCTCCGCCGACGACGGTTACGAGCCGTCGCGTACGCTCGACGCGATGAAGCAGCTCTACGACAAGGACAAGGTGTTCGGCTTCATCGGCAATGTCGGCACGCCGACATCGGCGGTGGCCATGCCCTTCGCCCTGCAGCGCCGCACGCTGTTCTACGGTGCCTTCACCGGCGCCAACATCCTGCGCAACGATCCGCCGGATCGCTACGTCTTCAACTATCGCGCGAGCTATGCGGAAGAAACCGACACCGTCGTCCGCTATCTCGTGAAGCTGCGCCGCCTGCCGGCGCGCGACATCGCCGTGTTCGCCCAGCAGGACGCCTATGGTGATGCCGGCTTCTCGGGTGTGGCGAAGGCGTTCCGCTCGCTCGGACTGGCCGACACCGCGATCACGCGCTTCAACTACAAGCGCAACACGGTCGACGTCGACGAGGCCGTCAACCAGCTCCGCGCGATGAAGACGCCGCCCAAGGCGATCGTCATGGTGGCGACCTACCGAGCCGCCGCGAAGTTCATCGAGAAGACGCGCGATCTGTATCCGAACATGATCTACACCAACGTGTCGTTCGTGGGATCGACCGAGCTGTCCGATGAGCTGATGCTGCTCGGCCCGCGCTATGCGTCCGGCGTGATCGTCACCCAGGTGGTGCCGGCGGTCGGCGGCTATTCCAGCGCCGTGCTCGAGTACAAGGGTGCGCTGGAGAAGTACTTCCCCGGCGAGGCGCCCTCCTACGTCTCGTTCGAGGGCTATGTCGCCGCCAACGTGCTGATCCAGGCCCTGCGCAAGGTCGGGCCGCAGCTCGACACCGAGGCGCTGATCGACACGCTGGAGAACATGCAGAACGTCGATCTCGGCCTTGGCGCCAAGCTCGGCTTCGGCCGCGCCGAGCACCAGGCCTCGCACAAGATCTGGGGCACGGCGCTCGACGACCGCGGCAAGTTCCAGGCGATCGAGCTCGAGTAGTCCAAGCTCTCGAACTCAGACCCCCACAATCGACGCGGCAGCCCCCCGGCTGCCGCGTTTTCGTTTTCCGGTCCTTCTTGCCTCACGCGCAAGGCTGCTTCACATCAAAGGCTGCCTCACGCCCATGGCGTGCCGGAATGAGTCCCGCTCTCTCCGCGGTCATTCCGGGGCGTTCGCAGCACGAGCCCGAAATCCATTTCACGACAGAGCGTGCGGCCCGATGGATTCCGGGCTCGCCGCGCTGGCGCGCGTCGCCCCGGAATGACACCGAGAATGAGTCACCGCCTCACAGCGGCGGGTCGATCGCCTCGTCGTATTCCTTCTTGAAGCGCGCGATCAGCTCGGCGGCGGGGAGCACGTCCTTGATGGCGCCGATGCCCTGGCCGGAGCCCCAGATCTCCTTCCACGCCTTCGGCTTGTTGCGCTCGCCGGAGGCATCGGTGCCGAAGCTCATCTTCGACGGGTCCGACGTCGGAAGGTTGTCGGGGTCGAGACCGGCGTTGACGATCGACGGCTTCAAGTAGTTGCCGTGCACGCCGGTGAACAGGTTCGAATAGACGATGTCGTCGGCGCCCGACTTGGTGATCATGTCCTTGTAGGCCTCGACGGCATTCGCCTCCTTGGTGGCGATGAAGGCCGAGCCGACATAGGCGAAGTCGGCGCCGAGGACGCGCGCGGCGCGGATGGCACGGCCGTTGGCGATCGCGCCCGACAGCGCGATCGGGCCGTCGAACCAGCTGCGCGTCTCCGCCACGAAGGCGAACGGCGAGATCGTGCCGGCGTGGCCGCCGGCGCCGGCCGCGACGAGAATGAGGCCGTCGGCGCCCTTCTCGATCGCCTTGTGGGCGAAGAACTGGTTGATGACGTCGTGGAAGACGATGCCGCCCCAGCGATGCGCCGCCTGGTTCAGCTCCTCGCGCGCGCCGAGCGAGGTGATCATCATCGGCACCTTGTACTTCTCGCACAGCGCCAGATCCTGCTCGAGCCGGTTGTTGGAGCGGTGCACGATCTGGTTGACCGCGAACGGCGCCGACGGACGCTCCGGGTGCGCGCGGTCATAGGCCGCGAGCTCTTCGGTGATGCGCGCCAGCCACTCGTCGAGCAGCGCGGCCGGCCGCGCGTTGAGCGCCGGAAACGAGCCCACGACACCGGCCTTGCATTGCGCGATCACCAGATCAGGCACGGAGATGATGAACAGCGGCGAGCCGATCACCGGGATCGACAGGCGCCCCTTGAACAAGGCGGGCATGGACATGGATGGGAATTCCTCGTTGTGAAATGCGGTGATGCTCGTGATGGCGAGCATGCCCGACATCATGCCGTGATGGCAATTCGCTCGCAGAGGGACCGGAAAAGCGCGATCAGGGTCTTGCGTTGAGGCGCTGGCGCGCCTTCGGCCGGGACGATGCGCTCATTGGCAGAGCGCTGACGTCACGAATGTGTCGGTCCGGCAATCGCCCGGCTTGCGCTGGCGGCCGGGGATCAGCACCCTGGCCGAGCAGGTCTCCGCCGAATCGGTGTTGAGGCTCTTGCCTTCCTTGTAGCCCTTACCCTGGCACAGCCTGTCAGCGCCGAGCTTGCAATCCGGCGTGCCGTTCGCCGCAATCGGACAGACGATGCGGCCGGAGACCATCGTGGAGGGCTTGGTGAGCCGCGAAAGCGTGTCGCCGGTCTCCTTCAGGACATTCGTCGAGGCGCTCGGAGGGGTGGTGCCCGGCAGACCATTCGGCAGCGCATCGCCGCCTTTCGGCGCGACCGGTGCAACCGCTTGCCGGGGCGGCTGCGGCGCCTGGTCGGCAGGAGCAGCTGCCCCGCCGTCCGTCGCAGGAGGCTCGGCGGCCGCCTCCGGACGCTTGAGCGGAATGATCGACATTTTCTCGAACAGCTTGCCGAGCTCTTCCACCAGGCCGGGATTGGACGGCGGCGGCGCCGGCTCGACGGCCGGCGCGGGCTGCGGCGGCGGCGCTTCGCGCACACCCAGGCCCGGCGCCGATTGCGCCCATGCCGACGCCGTGGAGAGCGCGAGGACGAGCAGCGCCCAACCGACGACGAGGCTGGGACGCGAGGGCGCCATCAGATCAGTTTCACGGCGACGACGAAGCCGGCCACCAGCACGGCCGCACCAAGCGCCACCCAGAGACCGAGATGCTTCTCGATGTGCACCCGGATCCATTCGCCATACCGGTTCAGCACGATCGCGGCGATGAAGAAGCGGCCGCCACGCGCGACGATCGAGCAGACGATGAACAGGAACAGGTTGTAGCCGGCGAAGCCCGAGGTGATCGTAACCAGCTTGTAGGGGATCGGCGTCAGCCCCTTCAACAGGATGATGATTGCGCCCCACTCCGCATAGGAGGCGCGGAAGGCCTCGACCTTGTCGCCGAGACCATAGAGATGGATCAACCACTGGCCGAGCGAGTCATAGAGCAGTGCGCCGATCGCGTAGCCGACCAAGCCGCCTGCAACCGAGGCCGCCGTGCAGACGCCGGCGAACAGCCACGCCCGCTGCGGCTTCGCCAGCGACATCGGGATCAGCATCACATCCGGCGGCACCGGAAAGAACGAGCTTTCGGCGAAGGCGATCGCAGCCATGATCCAGAGGGCATGCGGCTTGTGGGCGGCGTCGATACACCAGTCATAGATCCGTCTGAGCATGGCTGGCGATGAAGCAAACCGGACAGCGTTTGTCCATGCGTTTGTCTTTGACGATGGCCCGTCAGCGGCGGCACCAGACGAGCGGCTCTTTAGAACCGGTCGTTTCCGGGGCGAGTTCTCGCCATCTCCACCTCTGTCATGCTCCGCGAAAGCATTCGCGGACGATGACAGCCTGGGTTACATGATCCGCGTGCCAGGACTTCGGAAACGGTCGTCTAGTGCCGCTTGCGGATGACCCGGCTTTCAGCCGCGACGATCGGTCGCCCCGGGACGCGGGCGGACGCGGCCTTGGCGACCTTCACCGGCGATTTCGGCAGTTTCTCAGCGATTCCGAGCATCAGCTCGCGCCGCTCCATCTCGCGCCAGACGTCCTCGGGCTGGATTCCCAATTCGGCCCACAGCACCGTCATATTGTAGATCATGTCGGCGCTTTCGCGCACCACGGCCTGGGCGTCGCCGCCGACCGCATCGATCGCGACCTCGATCGCCTCCTCCGCCAGCTTCTTGGCCATCTTGCCGGTGCCCTGCTGCATCAGCTTGGCCGTGCGCGAGCGCGCGGGATCCTGATCCCGCGCCGCCAGAACTGCGCGATAGAGCCGCTCGATCGAATCAGTCATCGGCGCACAATAGTTAAAATCAATGGCAGCGGTGTTAAAGTCTGCGGCAGGCATGAAAAAATCCGCCGGCACTGAGGCCGGCGGATCGTTCGAGATGATCAATCGTCACCAGGGATTGTAGTAGCCGCTGCCGTAGTACGGACCGCCGCCACCGTAATAGTGATAGCCGGGGTTGCCGTAATAGGCCGGGCGGCCATAGTAGTAGTTGTCCTCGTAATAGGCGCGGCGGTTCTGCGCCGCGGCGATGGCGAGGCCGGTGCCGACGATGCCGGCAAATGCTGCGGCCGCGGCTCCGCCGCCATTGCCGCGATAGTGACGGCGACGGGCACTGACGTCAGTCAGGCCGCCCTCATTGGCCGTCTTGGCGACGACACCCTTGTCGGCAGGGGCAGAGCCGGCAAATGCGAGCGTCGGCTGAACTGCCGTCAGCGTCAGCGCGGCCACCGTCGCCAGGACGGTAGCACGGCCGACGCGTGAAATATTTCCGCGCTGTGCGATCATGTGGATCCTCCGTTCGATCAGTCTCGCGAACCAACTCTCCAACCAGGCCTACAGTTCCCGCCTGGAAACCCGGAGTCCAAGCCGCAATTCGCCGCAGGTCTTGCTCATGGACCGTTCAGATTCGATCGGACATGATCCAGCGCTGGCCGTCCGGACAGCCCGTCACGGAATTGACACATCGCGCGGGACGAGCCGAGTGAACTTGCCGCATCAACTGATTAGAATACCGGCGTGACAAGACCGGTGCGACCTGCGAAGACCGGCGTGACCCGATGCGTATGCGAACACCAGTCACCCTGCTTGCCCTGGCGCTGATCGCAGCCTTCGTCGTGCCTGCATGGCTGTCCGGGCAGGTTGTTGCAGCCGAGGAGCCGAAGCGTCCGGTCGCCGTGATGTTTGCGCTGGATCGTCCACTCGACGGCAGCATGGCACCGGTGGTGCTGGCCACAAGCCGCGGACTGTTCGGCGCCCAGGGCGTGGCCGTCACCATGACCACCGCCAAGGGCTCGCCGGATGCGATTGCGCGGGTGGCATCGGGCGAGGCGGACATGGCGCTCGCCGACATCAACGAGCTGATCCGCTATCGCGACGGCGCCAACAGCGCGCCCGTCAAGGCCGTGTTCGTGCTGTTCAATCGCGCCCCCTACGCCATCATCGCCCGCAAGAGCCGCGGCATCAACGGGCTCGCCGACCTCGATGGCAAGACGCTGGGCGTCGCCGAGGGCGACCTGTCGATCCGGCTATGGCCGGCGGTCGTCAAGCACAACCATCTCAAGCCCGAGACCATCAAGCTGTCGCGCGTCGGCGCGGCCGTGCGCGAGCCGATCCTGTCGGCGGGCCAGGTCGATGCCGTCAGCGGATTCTCCTACCTCTCGGCGATCAATCTGCGCGACCGCGGCGTGCCCGCGGCCGATCTCGCGGTGCTGCGCTTCGCCGATTATGGCTGCGAGGCCTATGGACATGCGGTGATCGTCAATCCGGCCTTCGCCGCCAAGCAGCCGGCAGCGGTGAAGGGCGTGCTGCGAGCGCTGACATCGGGCCTTCAGCTCGCGATCAAGGACCCGCAAGGCGCGGCCGCCGAGGTGGTGAGCCGGATGGACGATGGCTCACGCGAGCTCGAGCTGGAGCGGCTGCAGACGGTGCTGGCGGACAATGTATTGACGTCGGACGTGCGACGCGACGGCATCGGCGGCATCGATCCCGCGCGGTTCGAACGGGCATTGAGCCAGATCGCCGACGATTTCAAATTCCAGCACAAGCGTCCCGCTGCGGCCGACATTTTCGACGACGGCTTCCTGCCGCCCGCCGACAGCCGCCTCGTCAACTGACGCCGCGGATTGCGCTGTCACCCGGTGGCCATCCCTTGCTAACATGCGCGCGCGCCGCTCCGGCGCCGATTCCGTCACCGCCTCTACAGAAGCGCCTCGCCCATGTCCCTGCTCCGCATCTATGCTCGCGTGCTCCAATTGCTCGGAAAGGAGGCGCGGCTCGGCTGGATCGTGGCGATCGCCAATCTTGCCCTCGCGGTCGCGCAGTTCGCGGAGCCTGTGCTGTTCGGACGCATTGTCGATGCGCTGTCCGGCAACGCCTCGACCGCCACCGCCTGGCCGCTGCTCGCAGCCTGGGCGGCGTTCGGCCTGTTCACGATTCTCGCCAGCGCCTGGGTCGCGCTGCAGGCCGACCGGCTCGCCCACCGCCAGCGCCACGCGGTGCTGACCAGCTATTTCGAGCACATCCTGCAGCTGCCGCTGACGTTCCATTCCGGCACGCATTCGGGACGGCTGATGAAGGTGATGATCAACGGCACCGATGCGCTGTGGAAGCTGTGGCTGTCGTTCTTCCGCGAGCACTTCGCCGCGATCATGTCGGTGCTCGTGCTGCTGCCGTTGTCGCTCTATCTCAACTGGCGGCTCGCGATCCTGCTGTTCGTGCTCTGCGTCGTATTCACCGTGCTGACGACGCTGGTGGTGCGCAAGACCTACGGCATGCAGAGCGAGGTCGAGGAACACTACAGCAATCTGTCGGCACGCGCCTCCGACGCGCTCGGCAATGTCGCGCTGGTGCAGAGCTTCGTGCGCATCGATGCCGAGGTGCAGGGGCTGCGCAGCGTCGCCGGACAATTGCTGTCGTTGCAGATGCCGGTGCTCGGCTGGTGGGCGCTGGTGACGGTCATCACCCGCGCCTCCACGACCATCACCGTGCTCGCGATCTTCACGCTCGGCATCGCCCTGCACCAGGCCGGCCTCACCTCGGTCGGCGAGATCGTGATGTTCGTATCGTTCGCGACCATGCTGATCCAGAAGCTCGAACAGGTCGTGTCCTTCATCAACAACGTCTTCATGGAGGCGCCACGGCTCGCCGAGTTCTTCACCGTGCTCGATGCCGTCCCCGCCGTGCGCGATCGTCCCGACGCAATCGATGTCGGCCGGCTCTCGGGGCTCGTCGAGTTCAACGACGTCTCGTTCTCCTATGACGGCAAGCGTCCGGCGGTGGAGGACCTCACCTTCACTGCCCTGCCCGGCCAGACCATCGCGCTGGTCGGCCCGACCGGCGCCGGCAAGTCGACCGCGATCGCGCTCTTGCATCGCGCCTTCGATCCGCAATCCGGCTTCATCAAGATCGACGGCATGGATGTGCGCGGATTGAAGCTGGCGGCGCTGCGCCGGAATATCGGCGTCGTGTTTCAGGAGGCGCTGCTGTTCAATCGCTCCATCCGCGAGAACCTGCTGGTCGGCAAGCCCGATGCGACCGACGAGGAGCTGCGCACCGCAGCTGCCCGCGCTCAAGCGCTCGACTTCATCGATCGCGCCGAGCAGGGTTTCGATACCAACGCCGGCGAGCGCGGCCGCATGCTCTCTGGCGGCGAGCGCCAGCGGCTGTCGATCGCGCGGGCGCTGTTGAAGGATCCGCCGATCCTGATTCTCGACGAGGCGACATCGGCGCTCGATGCCGTGACCGAGGCCAAGCTCAACGCTGCGCTCGATGAAGTGATGAAGGGCCGCACGACCTTCGTGATCGCGCACCGGCTCTCCACCATCCGCAACGCGACCCGGATTCTGGTGTTCGAGAACGGACGCGTGATCGAAAGCGGAACGTTCGATGAACTCGTCGCCAGGGGCGGCCACTTCGCGGAACTCGCGAAGGCCCAATTCATGGTGCAGGAGAATGCCCGCGCGACCCTCGCAGCAGCGGAGAGCGATGCCTCCACCGTCAAGGCCTGATCGCGGGACGCTTTCATCGTGGAATTGAATGGCTGGGCTCTGTTAACCAGCATCGACCCGGTATAGGTTCGCGACCTGCCGCAACCGACGCGGCGCCGGACACGCTTGAAACCCGAAAGCCCGTTTGCCCACCTCGCGTCACCGAGGCGGGTTCTCAAAGGACCGGACCAGACCAGTGCAGACGCTTCGCCTGTTGTTCCGCTATTCCCCGCTCAAGATCATCGCTGTTGCTGCCGCGCTCGTGCTCGCGCCGCGCTTGGCCAATGCCGAAGCGCTGCTGCTCGTCGAGGCCGACACGGGCAAGGTGCTCGAGGCGCAGAACGCGACCTATCCTTGGTACCCCGCCTCCGTCACCAAGCTGATGACGGCCTACGTGACGCTGAAGGCGGTGAAGGACGGCAAGGCCTCGCTCGACACGCTGCTGACGGTGTCGCCGACCGCGGCCTCGCAATCACCGTCGAAGATGGGCTATCGGCCGGGCACGCAGCTCACCGTCGACAACGCGCTGAAGATGATGCTGGTGAAGTCGGCGAACGACATGGCGGTCGTGCTGGCGGAAGGCATCGGCGGCTCGATCGACGGTTTCTCGATCATGATGAACGAGACCGCGCAGCGGCTCGGCATGACGCAGACGAGCTACGTCAATCCCAACGGCCTGCCGGCCGACGGCCAGATCACCTCGGCGCGCGACCTCGCGATCCTGGCGCGCGCGATCATCCGCGACCTCCCCGAATACGAGTACTTCGTTCACATCCCGTCGATCCGCTACGGCCGTCGCGTGGTGCAGAACTTCAACCGGCTGATCGGGCGCTATCCCGGCGCCGACGGCTTCAAGACCGGCTTCATCTGCGCCTCCGGCTACAATCTCGTGGCGTCGGCGACGCGCAACGGCAAGCGCCTGATCGCGGTCGTGCTCGGCGCCTCCTCGGGCCAGATGCGCGCGGTGCGCGCGATCCAGATGCTCGATCGCGGCTTCAACGGCAACCAGCTCAGCTGGCTGAAAGCGCCGCTCGGCAATGTCGAGCAGCTGGTGCCGGTCGACGCGACGCCGCCGAACCTGCGCGACGACATGTGCAGCGGCAAGCGCCACCGGCCTGCAAGCGACGATGACGGCGAAGAGGCGAGCACCGAGGGCGAGACGACCACCGGCGGCACCCTGCTCGCCGGGTTGCAGACGCCGACGATGAAGCCGTCAGAGCTCCTGGCCGCAGCGCCCGCCCCGTCCGAGCCGGTGCTGGTCTATACCGGTCCCACCCGCACGGGCCCGGCGCTGATCGCCGCGGTCGCTGCCGATGCAGACGCGCAGACCCCGGCGAAACACCGCGGCAAGAAGGCGCATGCCGTGGCCGCCCGGAAGGACGCCAAGCCGGCGACCCGCACCGCGGCGAAGTCCGAGGCGGAGGCGAAGCCGGTCGCCAAGCCCGACGCGAAAAACGCCGAGGCCAAGCCGGCTGCGGCCCGCCACGTCGCCGCCAAGCACGATTCCGGCACGAAACCGCTGGAAAAACCCGCTGCCGACACAGCGGCCAAGCCAGCCAAGCCGAAGGCAGCCGCCAAGCCGAAGACCGAGGGCAAGCCGGCGCCGAAGGACGGCTGATCCCCGCGCCGCACACCCGCGCCGGCAGGCGACCTCGCCGCCGGCGGACGGTTCTCCCCGTCCCTCTTTGGTCTACGCCCCGGCCGCTTGCCTTGCCCGGCCGGAGGCTGGATATTGGCGCCGAAAGTCGCCCGGACACGACCGGCGCAGACGCATCAAGCAGCCATAAGAGACGATCAGGAGAGGAAGGTTCATGGAGCGCATCTGGCTCAAGCACTATCCGGCCGGCGTTCCCGCCGATATCGATCCCGGCAAATATCAATCGCTGGTCGATCTGCTGGAAGAGAGCTTTAAGAAATTCGCCGACCGCCGCGCCTTCATCTGCATGGACAAGGCGATCAGCTATCGCGAGCTCGACGAGATGTCGGTCGCGATGGGCGCCTATCTGCAGGGGCTGGGATTGGCCAAGGGCGCGCGTGTCGCGCTGATGATGCCGAACGTGCTGCAGTACCCGATCGCGATCTCGGCCGTGCTGCGCGCCGGCTATGCGGTGGTGAACGTCAACCCGCTCTACACGCCGCGCGAGCTCGAGCACCAGCTCAAGGACTCCGGCGCCGAAGCGATCATCGTGCTGGAGAATTTCGCTCACACGGTGCAGCAGGTGGTCGGCCACACCCAGGTCAAGCATATCGTGGTCGCCAGCATGGGCGACCTGCTCGGCTTCAAGGGCGTGATCGTCAATCTCGTCGTCCGGCGGCTGAAGAAGATGGTGCCGGCATTCTCGCTTCCGGGCGCGGTGCCGTTCAACGATGCCCTCGCTGCCGGCCGCGGCAAGCGCTTCCAGAAGCCCGTGATCGGCCCCGACGACGTCGCCTTCCTGCAATATACCGGCGGCACCACCGGCGTCTCCAAGGGCGCCACGCTGCTCCACCGCAACGTCGTCGCCAACGTGCTGCAGAACGATGCCTGGCTGCAGCCGGTGATGGACAGGCCGCCGCATGTCGATCAGCTGCTGATCGTCTGCGCGCTGCCGCTCTATCACATCTTCGCGCTGACCTGCTGCTTCCTGCTCGCGGTGCGCGCCGGCGGCGCCAATCTGCTGATCCCGAACCCGCGCGACATCGCGGGCTTCATCAAGGAGCTGATGAAGTACCAGGTCAACACCTTCCCGGCGGTCAACACGCTTTACAACGGCCTGCTGCATCACCCTGACTTCAAGAAGATCGACTTCTCCAAGCTCAAGGTCTCCAACGGCGGCGGCATGGCGGTGCAGCGCCCGGTGGCCGAGCAGTGGAAGCAGGTGACCGGCTGCAGCATCGCCGAAGGCTATGGCTTGTCGGAGACCGCGCCGGTCCTGACCTGCAACGTCCCGACCTCGACCGAGTTCACCGGCACGATCGGCCTGCCGCTGCCGTCGACCTGGCTGTCGATCCGCGACGATGACGGCAACGAGGTGCCGCTCGGCCAGCCCGGCGAGATCTGCGCCAAGGGCCCGCAGGTGATGGCCGGCTACTGGAACAGGCCGGACGAGACCGCCAAGGTGATGACCTCGGACGGCTTCTTCCGCACCGGCGACGTCGGCGTGATGGCCGCGGACGGCTCGGTCAAGATCGTCGACCGCAAGAAGGACATGATCCTGGTCTCCGGCTTCAACGTCTATCCGAACGAGGTCGAGGAGGTCATCGCCACCCATCCGGGCGTGCTGGAGACCGCCGTGATCGGCCTGCCCGACGAGAAGACCGGCGAGGTCGTCAAGGCGTTCGTGGTCAAGAAGGACCCGAACCTGACACCCGAGGACATCCTCAAGCACTGCCACGAGCAGCTGACGAACTACAAAGTGCCGAAGCAGATCGAGTTCAGGACCGAGCTGCCGAAGACCAATGTCGGCAAGATCCTGCGCCGCGAGCTGCGTGACGAGAAGAAGAATCCGGCGGCCGCCGCCTGATCCGTTGGCACCGCAGCACCGTTGTGCGATGACGGAGTCGTGAACGCGGCGGGCCGTTGCCGTTTTCGGCCTGCCGAATAGTGTAGCGCGCACGGCGCAAGACACGTTCGCAAAGATACTTCGCAAGACGCGCTACCAGACAGATCCAGGGGAAGGAGTTTCGATATGACGATCCAGGTTGGCGACAAGCTGCCGGAAGCCCAGTTCCGCGTGATGACCGGTGAAGGCCCGCAGGTGAAAACCACCGACGACATCTTCAAGGGCAAGAAGGTCGCGCTGTTCGCGGTGCCCGGCGCCTACACCGGCACCTGCCACAAGATGCATCTGCCGAGCATCTTCCTCAACGCCTATGCCATGAAGGACAAGGGCGTCGACAGCATCGCGATCGTCTCGGTCAACGACGCCTTCGTGATGAACGCCTGGAAGCGCGACACCGATCAGCGCGACGAGGCGATCTTCCTGGCCGACGGCAATGCCGACTTCACCAAGGCCATCGGCATGGAGCTCGACGCCTCCGGCGCTGGCCTCGGCATCCGCTCCAAGCGCTACTCGATGCTGGTCGAGGACGGCAAGGTCACCAAGCTGAACCTCGAAGCCGCTCCAGGCAAGGTCGAAGTCTCCGGCGGCGACACGCTGCTCGGGCAGCTGTAAGGCGGCATGGCTTGATCTGAATACGAAGGCCCGCGCTCACGCGCGGGCCTTTTGCTTATTTGGCCTTCGCATTTTACCGAACCGAGACGAGCATCGGAAACGTTCGGTCGCTAGGAACAGACAGCAATAGGTCGGGAGATCGTATGACAACAATCCTGATCGCCTGCGGCGTGGCCGTTTTTTGCCTATGGCGCATGCGCCGCGCGCACGAGGATGCGGCAGAGCATTGGGCGAGCGGCTTGGCCCGCGACCCGCTCTACTGGATCGGCAGCGTCATGGCGCTGATCGTGCTCGGATTGTCGATGTACATGGCCCGTGAGCACATGGGATTCACAGACGCAGGGCGCTGGTTCTGGAGCGCTGAACTCATATTGATCGTCGCGACGCTCCTGGTTCGCCGGACGCTCAAATGGCGATACGGCTAACTCCGCACGTTCTTCTGCATCCGCGCCATCGCGACCCCATCGCGCGCGAGCTGATCCGCGCGCTCGTTCTCGGGGTGGCCGGCGTGGCCTTTGACCCAGTGCCAGTTCACCTTGTGCGGCTTCAGCGCTTCGTCGAGGCGCTGCCAGAGCTCGGCGTTCTTGACCGGCTTCTTGTCGGCCGTCTTCCAACCATTTCGCTTCCAGCCATGGATCCAGCCGGTGATGCCCTGACGGACATATTGGCTGTCGGTGTAGAGCTCGACCTGGCACGACTTCTTCAGCGCTTCGAGCGCCGAGATCGCCGCCATCAGCTCCATGCGGTTGTTGGTGGTGTGCGGCTCGCCGCCCTTGAGCTCCTTCTCCTTGTCGCCGAAGCGGAGGATCGCGCCCCAACCGCCGGGGCCGGGATTGCCCGAGCAGGCGCCGTCGGTGAAGATGCTGACGACCGGATGCTCGCTCATGCCGCAGCCCCAATGCCGTAGTCGCGCACGCTAGTCACCGCCTGGTGGAAGCGCAGCTTGCGAAGATATTCGAGCGGATCCTTCGGCTTGACCAGCGCGCCCGCGGGCACGTTGAGCCAGTCGACCAGCCGCGTCAGCAGGAAGCGGATCGCCGCGCCGCGCGCCAGCAGCGGCAGCGCCGAAAGCTCGGCCTCCGACAGCGGCCGCACGCGGCCATAGGCGTTGAAGAAGGCGCGCGCCTTGGTGACGTTGAGGGAATGATCGGCCTCGAAGCACCAGGCGTTCAGGCAGATGGCGACGTCATAGGCGAGGATGTCGTTGCAGGAGAACGGGAAGTCGATCAGCCCCGACAGTTCATCGCCAAGGAAGAACACGTTGTCCGGAAACAGATCGGCGTGAATGACGCCTTCCGGCAGATTCGTCGGCCAGGCGCGCGCGAGCAGATCGAGTTCGGTCGAGAGCAGCGTCGACAAACCGGCCTGCACCGAGTCGGCGCGGTCGCCCGCCTGGGCGAACAGCGAGCGCCAGCCGGACACCGAGAGCGGGTTCTTGCGCACCAGCGGGAAATCGCGGCCGGCCAGATGCATCCGCGCCAGCGCCTCGCCGACACCCGTGCAATGCACGACGGTCGGCTTGCGCGGCCACATCCCTTCGAGGAAGTTGATGATGGCCGCAGGCCGGCCCGAGAGGCTGGAATAGACCGCGCCGTCGCGGTTGCGCGCCGGCTGCGGACAGCTCACGCCGCGCTCGGCGAGATGCGCCATCAGGCCTAGAAAATACGGCAGGTCGTCCACCGCCACGCGCTTCTCATAGAGCGTGAGGATGTAGGAGCCCTTGGTGGTGTGGAGCAGGAAGTTGGAGTTCTCGACACCTTCGGCGATGCCCTTGTAGGAGAGCAATTCGCCGATGTCGTAGGTCTTGAGAAAATCCGCAAGCTCGTCGGCGGCGACATCGGTGTAGACCGCCATGCGCTATCCCAGTGATCGAAGTTCGCCTGCCCCGCCTCTCCGATGCGAACTTCATCATCGGACAGGCCCGTTGCGCCCTTCATCGCGCATGCGGGCGCCGCGTTCAAGGCCGATGGGCGAGCGAGGGTGGAAAAGACGGCGGCCGATCTACTCGGCCGCAGCTTCCGGCCGCAGCGATCGCGGCAGCGGGAAGAACTCGTTCTCCTCCGCGGCCGACACGGTCTCGACATGCAGCACGTAGCGCTCGGCGAAGGCGCCCATGATCTCCTCGACGATCACCTCGGGCGCCGAGGCGCCGGCGGTGATGCCGAGGCTCTTGATGCCCTCGAAGCGCGACCAGTCGATGTCCGAGGCGCGCTGCGCCAGCACGGCGATCGGGCAGCCCTCGCGCTCGGCGACCTCGCGCAGGCGCTGCGAATTGGACGAGTTCGGCGCGCCGACCACGATCAGCGCATCGACCACCGGCGCCACCTTCTTCACCGCCAGCTGGCGGTTGGTGGTGGCGTAGCAGATGTCTTCCTTGTGCGGGCCGGAGATGTTCGGGAACCGGCCCTTGAGGATCGCGACGATATCCTTGGTGTCGTCGATCGACAGCGTGGTCTGGGTGACGAACGCCAGGTTGTTCGGATCCTTCGGGGTGAAGGTCGCCGCGTCATCGGCGGTCTCGATCAGGGTCACGGCGCCGGCAGGCAGCTGGCCGACGGTGCCGACCACCTCCGGGTGGTGGGAATGGCCGATCAGCAGGATCTCGCGGCCGCGCTTGAAATGGATGGCTGCCTCACGGTGGACCTTGGTCACCAGCGGGCAGGTCGCGTCCAGGGAGAAGAAATTGCGCGCCTGGGCCTCGGCGGGAACCGATTTCGGCACGCCATGGGCGGAAAACACCACCGGTGCGTTGGTACTGTCGGGGATCTCGGCGAGTTCCTCGACGAAGATCGCGCCCTTGGTCTTCAGGCTGTCGACCACGTATTTATTGTGCACGATCTCGTGGCGGACATAGACCGGGGCGCCATAAATGGCGAGCGCCCGTTCGACGGTATCGATGGCGCGGACCACGCCGGCGCAGAAGCCGCGCGGCGAGCAAAGCACGATTTTCAGGTCTGGTTTGGCTGCCATGGGCGGTCTGAGCTGATCTGTGCGGGCTTGTTGCGGCGACCGAGGCACCCCGGGCCGGCAAGCGGGGGCGGTCGAAACGTCACGGCTTCGAGCTAGAACTCGTTTAGGTAGGACTTGGGACTGCTTTCGAGCCCTGTCAAGGCCGTTTTCGTCAGGCCATTGCGCCCTGCCCCCGGGACGGCTTATATAGGGCGAATTCCCCGTCATCGCCGATGACCGCAGGTTTCGCCTCCCAGGGCCGGGGCGGAGCACAAAGGAGATTTGCCATGAGCAACGCCCCGCTGATGCCGAAGGCAACTGCCGTGTGGCTGGTCGACAATACCGCGCTGACCTTCGACCAGGTCGCCGATTTTACCAAGATGCACCCGCTGGAGGTGCGCGCCATTGCCGACGGCGACGCGGCCCAGGGCATCAAGGGCATGGACCCGATCTCGACCGGCCAGCTCACCCGCGAGGAGATCGAGAAGGCCGAGCGCGACCCGAATTACCGGCTCCGGCTGCAGGAGAGCAAGGTGGTGCTGCCGCCGCAGCCGAAGCGCAAAGGCCCGCGCTACACCCCGGTGTCGCGCCGCCATGAGCGGCCGAGCGCCATTCTCTGGCTGGTGCGGAACCATCCCGAGCTCAAGGACGCGCAGATCATGCGCCTGGTCGGCACCACCAAGACCACCATCGCCAGCGTCCGCGACCGCACCCATTGGAACGCGCAGACCCTGACCCCGATGGACCCGGTGACGCTCGGCCTGTGCTCGCAGATCGAGCTCGATTTCGAGGTGCAGCGCGCCGCCAAGGAGAAGCCGCTCGACGCCAATTACAGCGGCGCCACCCTGCTGCCGGCCTCCGAGACCACCCGCAAGGACGAGTACGAGCCGGCGGGCCGCGACGAGGACGACCTCAACGTCGACGCCGTGTTCGCCAAGCTCAAGACCATCGGCGGCAAGAAGCACGACGAGGACGAGGAGTAGGACGCGAGGGCGTCCAGCTCCTTGGCGCATCCATCGCCGGTCTGTTATCCGTCACCGGCGCACAACACGCTCTCCGACGTCGTCCCCGCGAACGCGGGGACCCATAACCACAGGATTGTGGAACGGCCCAGCTGGCCGTGACTCGGCGCCTCATTCCTCACCTCCGCTGCGGAGTATGGGTCCCGGCTCAAGGCCGGGACGACAGCTGTGGGAAGGCGCGACCTCCCCATCAAGCTAACGCGATCTCCCCATCGAGCTAATAAACCCGCAGCAGCAATCCTACCGAAAAAAATGGCGCCGGAAAATCCGGCGCCATCGCAGTCTTGGGAGGAATTTCAAAAATCAGAACTTGTAGGTGATGCCGGCGCCGACCAGCCACGGGTCGATGTTGGCGCGCCCGGTGACCGGAATGGCGCCGTTGACGGTCGCCGAGTAGTTCGGCTGCAGCCACAGCTTCTTGACGTCGACGTTGAAGCCCCAATGCTTGTCGAGCATGTAGTCGAAGCCGAACTGGACCGCGCCGCCCCACTGGTTCGAGATGTGCAGGTTGGTCACCGCGAGACCATTGAACACCTGATTGGATGCGCTCTGGTTGAAGAACACCGTGTAGTTCACGCCCGCGCCGATATAGGGCTTGAAGGCGCCGAAATCAGTGAAGTGATATTGCAGCGTCAGGGTCGGCGGCAGCAGCGTGGCCTTGCCGATATTGAGGCCGTCCAGCGTGCCGGTGCCGCTGATGGAGTGCCGGGTCACACCGAGGATCAGCTCGGCCGCGATGTTCTTGGTGAAGAAATAGCTGATGTCGAGCTCGGGCACGACCTGATTGGAAATCTTCAGGCCGGAATTCGGCGACGACAGCGCCGGCACGCCGGCGACGTTCACGCTCGACCCGCCGGCATCCGGCAGCACGCCGAGCGCACGGACGCGGAGCATCCAGGGATTCCAGGCCTCGACAACCGGCGCCTTGGTGTAGACCGGCGCGGCCTGCAGGTCGGCTGCCTGCGCAGAGCCCATGGCGCCGCAGATTGCCGCCAGCACCAGCAGCGACGACGAGAGTTGGAAGGTTCTATTCATCGGGGTCCCCATAGCCACAGTTGAGCTGCACTTCCGCTCAATTCGCGCGGGCCAAGCCGCGCTCTTGCGGTCACAGATGTGGCAGGGACGCCATGGGGTTGGATTTGATCTCAATCAATCGGCGATGTTGCAGCACCGATGTCGCCAAACTGTTGCATGGGAGACACGCGCCATGCGAGGCGGTTGCAGTCCCGGTCAGGGGCGATCGGGATGGTTCATCATGTATTCGCCGAGATCGCGCTGCCGGCGATCGGCGCGCGCTTCCGCGCGCTGCCGCTGCACGTCGCGGTCCTTGCGGCAGGCAACATAGTCCGACGAGCCCGGCGCGACCTTGCCTCCGGCCTGGCAGACCGCATCGTCGTCATCATTGCCCAGCGCGACCGCCGCGCCCTGGTTTCGGGAGGCGCAGGCTGCGAGCGAGAGCGCGGTCAGCAGCACCAAAGCGAGGCGGGCGGAAGTCTGTCGCATCGAGCGTTCCATTCTCGTCGATCGGGCGGTCTGAGGCCGTTGCTTGACGACAATGAAGGCCGGGGTCAAGCCCAGGAGCGCACCCGTGCTCCTCACCCTGAGGAGCCCGCCAGAGGCGGGCATATCGAAGGGCGAGGCCCGACTGTGGCCTCATGGTTCGAGACGCGCCTTCGGCGCTCCTCACCATGAGGGTTGAGCACGATCGACGCCGCGCGGTGACCCTGAGCAGCGTGACGCTACACCCGGCTCTTCAGCGCCTCGCCGATCTCCTCGAGCACCTTGGGATCCTCGATCGTGGCCGGCATGCTCCATTGCTCGCCGTCGGCGATCTTCTTGATGGTGCCGCGCAGGATCTTGCCGGAGCGCGTCTTCGGCAGGCGGCCGACGGTGATGGCGAGCTTGAACGCGGCGACCGGCCCGAGCTTGTCGCGCACCAGGGCCACGATCTCCTTCTCGATCACCGACGGACTGCGCGCGACGCCGGCCTTGAGCACCAGGAAACCGCAGGGCACCTCGCCCTTGATCGCGTCCTTGATGCCGAGCACGGCGCATTCGGCGACATCCGGATGCGAGGCCAGGATCTCCTCCATGCCGCCGGTCGAGAGCCGATGTCCCGCGACGTTGATGATATCGTCGGTGCGGCCCATCACGAAGACATAGCCGTCCTCGTCCTTGAAGCCGGCGTCGGAGGTCTTGTAGTAGCCGGGGAATTCGCTGAGATAGGATTCCTTGAAGCGGTCTTCCTGCTGCCACAGCGTCGGCAGGCAGCCCGGCGGCATCGGCAGCTTGATCACGATCGAGCCCATCGTGTTCGCAGGCACGGGCTTGGCCGCCTCGTCGACGATGTCGACCTGATAGCCCGGCATCGGCACCGTCGGCGAACCGTGCTTGACCGGCAGCAGGCCGAGGCCGACCGGATTGCCGGCGATGCACCAGCCGGTCTCGGTCTGCCACCAATGGTCGATCACCGGCACCTTCAGCTGCTGCTCGGCCCATTCCACCGTCGGCGGGTCGGCGCGCTCGCCGGCCAGGAACAGCGTGCGGAATTGCGACAGATCGTATTGGCGCAGCAACGTGCCTTCCGGGTCCTCCTTGCGGATGGCGCGGAACGCGGTCGGCGCGGTGAACAGCGCCACCGCCTTGTGATCCGCGATGACGCGCCAGAATGCCCCGGCATCGGGCGTGCCGACCGGCTTGCCCTCATACATCACCGAGGTCGCGCCGTGAATCAGCGGCCCGTAGATGATGTAGCTGTGGCCGACCACCCAGCCGATATCCGAGCCGCACCACCAGACCTCGCCGGGCTTGATGCCGTAGAGATATTCCATCGACCATTTCAGCGCGACCAGATGCCCGCCATTGTCGCGCACCACGCCTTTCGGCTTGCCCGTGGTGCCGGACGTGTAGAGAACATAGAGCGGATCGGTCGCGAGCACTGGCACGCAAGCAGCGAGCTTGCCGTTGGCGAGCGCGGATTTGCGCAGCGCCGCCCAGTCGTAGTCGCGGCCGGGCTTGAGCTCGCAGACATGCTCGGGACGCTGCAGGATGATGCAGGCCTTGGGCCTGTTGTCGGACAGCTCGATCGCCTGGTCGAGCAGCGGCTTGTACTGCACGATGCGGCCGGGCTCGATGCCGCAGCTCGCGGACAGCACCAGCTTCGGGGTCGCATCGTCGATGCGGGTGGCGAGCTCCTTGGCCGCGAAGCCGCCGAACACCACCGAATGCACCGCGCCGATGCGCGCGCAGGCGAGCATCGCGACCATCGCCTCCGGCACCATCGGCATGTAGAGGATGACGCGATCGCCCTTGCCCACGCCGAAATCCTGCATGATCGCGGCGAGCGTCTGCACCTCCCGCAGCATCTCGGCGTAGGTGATCCTGGTGACCGAGTTGGTGAGCGGCGAATCATGGATCAGCGCCAGCTGGTCGCCGCGGCCGGCGGCGACGTGGCGATCGAGCGCATTGTAGCAGGTGTTGACGACGGCGCCGGCAAACCAGCGACCATAGGCGCCCATCGTGGGGTCGAAGACCTTCTTGGCCGGCTCGATCCAGTCGATCGCGCGGGCGGCCTCGGCCCAGAACCCTTCCGGGTCCTGCAGCGACCGGGCATGGACCTCGTGATAGCGGCTCGCAGCGCTCATGACGTTTCCCCAAGATCTGTGTTTATTCCCGACTATTGTCCGGGACAAAGCGACAGTTCAAGCCGTCATGAATTGATCCAGATCAGGTGGACCTGAACCTCCGGCAATTTTCCAGGCCGGATCAATGCGCTGCGTCGCGCAGGGCGTCCAGGCGACGCTGCATGGCTAGACGAAGGTCGTAGCCGGGCTTGCCGAAGCGGGCGTTGCGCTCGGCGATGAAGTCGCGCTGGGTGCCGCGCAGCTCGGCGGCGGAGCGGCCGCGCGACGACTTCAAGAGCCGGGCGTAGCTTTCGGAAATGCCGAGATCGAGCACCGACAGCTGCGGATCGGCACAGATGACCTTCTCCACTTCACGTACGGCGGTCGCGCACGCAAACGACGGGCCGCTGTGTTCCGTCGGCGCGTTCAAGGGCCGCGGCGGCTCGGCGCCGAACTTCCTGATCTCCGCTATCATGACGCGGCGGCCGCTCGCGGCATTGTCGTTGCCCGGATCGAGCCGCAGCGCGGCCTCGTAGTCCGCCAGCGCCTTGGCGCGCTCGCCCATCTTGCGGAACAGCACGGCCCGGTTGTTGTAGGTCAGCGCGAAATTCGGATCGAGGCGCAAGGCGGCATCGTAATCGTTGAGGGCCGAGCCGAGCTCGCCCTTGAACTGATAGGAATCGCCGCGGTTGGTCAGGAAGTTCGGCTTCGGCTGCAGCTTGATCGCCTGGTCGTAATCGGCGATCGCCTTGTCGTACTCCTTCATCGCGGCGTAGGTCAGGCCACGATTGTCGTAATATTCCGGCACTTTCGGATCGCGGCGGATCGCCTCGTCATCGTCGGCCAGCGCCTTGTCCATCTGGCCGAGCTTCTTATAGGCGGCGGCGCGGTTGGTGAAGGTGCGCGGACGATCGGGGTCGAGGCGGATGGCCTCGTTGTAGTCCTGCACCGCCTTCTCGTTGTCGCCGCGCAGATAGAACGCGACGCCGCGATCGGCATAGGCCTGCGCGTACTCGGGCTTCAGGCGGATGGCCTGGTCGTAGTCGGCGAGCGCGCGATCGAGCCGGCGCTGTTCGGTGTAGACGACGCCGCGCAGCTCATAGGCTTCGGCGTCATTGGGATCGAGCGAGATCGCCATGCTCAGATCGGCCGTCGCCTTGCCGGCATCGCCGCCGGCCTCGCGCATGAGATCACCGCGCAGCCGATAGGCGCGCGCATTCTTGCCGTCGAGCGCGATGGCGCGATCGAGATCCTTGAGCGCCTGGCTCATGCCGCCCGTCGTGCGCGCCTGGGCATCGGCGCGGATGACGAGCGCAGCGGACTGATCCCTCGGCGCGCTCGCCGCCTGCTCGATCGCGACGTTGCACGCGGTGATCAGTTCGGATGGAGATGCTTTGCTGCCTGGCGTGCATTCCGCCGCGACCGCTGGAAAAGCTCGCAGGCAGAGGACGAATCCAGCAGCCAGTGACAGCGCGCGGTAAGACTTGCGGGGCGACATGGCTCGAATAAAACAAGGCATCGGCGTTGGCTCGGCTTGGGTCATCGACCGGGAGCGGTCGGCTTCCCCGTTGTCGTCACCGGCCCGAGCCGGGTTCAAGCCGCCAATCCGATGGTTAATAGCCGTCCGAGCCGTTCAGCCGCCGCAGCCGGTCCTGCATCGCCTTCTTGAGATCGTAGCCGGGCTGGCCAAATCCGGCGTTGCGCCGGGAAACGAACACGTCCTGCTCGCGCTGCAGCGCGCGGGCCGCGGCCGGCCCCGGTGCCTCACGAATCACGCGGGCATGCGAGCCGTCGATCTCACGGTCGAGATTGGCAAGCTCCGGATCGGCACAGATCGCCTTCTCGACCGCGCGCCGCGCCGTCGCGCAATTGAAGCTGGGCCGCCCGGCGACCGCCATCTGCGCGCCGAGACGCTCGAGCTCGACGGCGAGGTCATGATAGTTGCTGCGGGCGCTGGCGTGATCCGGATTGAGCCGCAGCGCCGCGGCGAAATCGGCCAGCGCTTTCGGCCGGTCGCCCTTCTTCCGATACAGCTCGCCGCGCGCATTGAAGATGCTGGCGAGCGTCGGATCGAGCTGCAGCGCGACGCCATAGTCGGCGATGGCGCGATCGGCCTCGCCCCTGACGATGTAGATCGAGGCGCGCGCGATCAGCGCATTGATGCGGTCGCTCTTCGGAACCTTGGCATTGTCGATCAGCGCGCCGCATTCGGTCAGCACCTTGTCGCCATCACGCGCCTCGGATGCGGCGATGCAGGCGGTCGCATCCACCACCGGCTCCTTGGCCGGCTCGGCTGCGCCGATGGCATGGGCCGCCGTCGCGAACAATAACCACGAGGTGACGAGCGCGGCCAACCGGCGCGCGTTCCCGCGGCGAACAATTCTGGTCCGTGATGAAATGGATGTCAGCAATGCGGCTGTTTCTCGAGGCGTGGGCAAGCCGGACACCGGCGGCAGAGCGATGTCCTTCGCCAAAACTATACAGCCGCTGCACCGCGAAGGAAGTCCCTCCCGCGAGGCTGACGCCTGGGCGCCGCCGCGCCGAATCGCGCTCGCAGACAACTGACATCCACGTGATCGCCCGGCGCGCTCCGCTCGCGCTCTCGTCGATGCGGCGAGACTGCCGCGTCTGCCCGGGAATTGAACCTGAAGCACCGGCGGCAGACACAACCTCCATGACGATCCTGACAGAGCATTCGCGCGCACGCGGCGTCATCGCGTCCCCTGCGCGCACATTTTATTTCCATATGGCCCTGGCCTGCATGGCCGTTGCCTTCCTCGGCTTTGCGCCGACCTACTGGCTGCCGCTGGCCCGCGGTTCGTTCTCCGGCGCGCCCGTGGTTCATTTCCATGGCTTCCTGTTCTTCACCTGGACGCTGTATTTCGTGCTCCAAAGCTGGCTTGCCGCCTCGGGGCGGACGTCATGGCACCGATCACTCGGCATCTTCGGCGTGTCGCTCGCCACCGCCATGACGATCTTCGGCTTTCTCGTGGCGGTCGAGGCGATGAAGCGGTCCGCCGCCATGGGCCAGACCGACGCGGGCATTGCCTTTGCGATCGTTCCGCTCGGCGGCATCGCCTTCTTCGCCGCGGTGTTCACGCTCGCGATCATGCAGGCGCGGCACCCGGAAACGCACAAGCGGCTGATGCTGCTGGCCGGCATCTCGCTGCTCGACGCCGCTGTTGCCCGCTGGTTCCTGACGTTCCTGGCGCCACCCGGCCCGCTCGGTCCGCCGCCGGTGTTCGTCACCATCCCGCCGGCCTTCGTCGCCTATCTGCTGCTCGTCGTCGCCATCATCTACGACCGCCGCACCTTCGGACGAGTCCATCCGGTCTATCTCTATGGCGGGATTGCGCTGATGGCAGTGAAGCTTTTGAACTGGCCGATCAGCATGACGCCGGCGTGGCATGCGATCGGCGGCAGCATCCTGGCGATGGCGCAGTAACCGCCCACCGGCCTCTTCGTCATTGCGAGGAGCCGAAGGCGACGAAGCAATCCAGGGGCCGCTCAAGGGCTCTGGATTGCGTCGCTTCGCTCGCAATGACGGAGGAGACTTCCGGCGCGTCAACTCCGGCAGGTCAATCCGCCATCCACCACCAGCGTGATGCCGGTGACGTATTTCGCTTCATCAGAGGCGAGGAACAGAGCGGCGTTGGCGACATCGAAGGCGTCGCCCATGTGCCCCATCGGCACCTGCGCATCGCGCTTCTTCCACATCTCATCGACGTCGCCCTTGGCGTAGCTTGCAGCTAAGCCGGCGGAATGCTCGACCATCGGCGTCTTCATCAGGCCGGGCAGGATCGCGTTGACGCGCACATGCTTGGGCGCGAACTCGACGGCGGTCGTACGCGTCATCTGGTTCATCGCCGCCTTGCTGGCGCCGTAGCTGACATAGGAGATGCCGACCTGGCGGATCGACGCCACCGACGAGATGTTGATGATGGAGCCGCCGCCCTGCCCGATCATCACGGGAATGACGTGCTTCATCGCGAGATAGGCGCTCTTGAGGTTGACCGCGAACACGCGGTCCCATTCGGCTTCCTCGACATCGACGACGCTGCCCATCTCGGCGATGCCGACATTGTTGTCGAGCACGTCGATGCGGCCATAGGCAGCGACGCAGGCCTTGACCATCGCCTCGACCTCGGCGGCCTTCGAGACATCGGCGGTATAGGCCTCAGCCAGACCGCCTTCACCGTTGATGATCGCGGCCGTCTCCGCCGCCGCTTCCTTGTTGCGGTCGACGCAGAACACTTTGGCACCCTGCCGCGCGAACGTCACCGCGGTCGCCTTGCCGTTCCCCCAGCCCGGCCCGATCGAGCCTGCGCCCACCACCAGCGCGACCTTGCCCTCGAGACGTCCCATCGCGTTCTCCCGTTGTTTGTTATTCGTTGCAGGCGCTCATCGTGATCGTCGCAGTGCCGATGTCATGGCCGAAGATCTCCGACATCGTCCGGCATTGCCCATCGTTGCAGATCCGCCATTCCCCGGCCGCGCCGGAATTGGCGAGCACGATCCGCGATAGCGGCCCGCGATCGATAGACCATTGGTACCAGCCATCGACCAGCCGCGCCTCGGGCGGCGGCTCCATGCCGGCGCCGGAGCCCTTGACCCGCGCCTGCACCAGTTGCAGGCCGTCGGCCGCGACGCGCCAGTCCTCCTGCCATCCGGTCTTCTCCACCGAATGGGTCCAGGCCAGAGTGAAGCCGGCCAGCGCCAGCGCCTTCACCACACCGGATGACGCCAGGCAGAGGCTCAAGCGGACGCCGCCACAGTCGCCGACGGCCGCTGCCGCCACTGCCACGCCACGATCACGACGGCCAGCACGAAGCCCAGCACATCACTGTACGGGAACTCGCCGAGCAGGCAGACCGATGCGCCAAACGCCACCAGGCGCTCGACCACCGTCATGCGCGTGTACAGGAAGCCGATCGCGACCATGCCGAACAGGCCGATCGAGACCAGGGCCT
This sequence comes from Bradyrhizobium sp. SRS-191, assembly GCF_024586915.1. GTDB lineage: Bacteria > Pseudomonadota > Alphaproteobacteria > Rhizobiales > Xanthobacteraceae > Bradyrhizobium. The sequence continues at coordinate 195,111 of NZ_JANBVS010000007.1, read as the reverse complement.
TGGCGAACGCGTACGCCACCGCCCCGTAGAAGCCGATCTGCGCCTCCATCGGATCGCCGGCCTGCAGCATCAGGGCCGGCGAATAGACGAACAGGAACGGAATGACGTAGCCGGCGAGCGCGATGCGCATCGCTTCCCAGCCGATCTTGTCGGGGTTCTCCTTGGCGATCGGCGCTGCGGCAAGCGCGGCCAGCGCCACGGGCGGCGAGAGGTCGGCCATGATGCCGTAGTAGAACGCGAACATGTGGCTCGCGATCAGCGGCACGCCCAGCTTGGCCAGCGCAGGCGCGGCAAGCGCCGCGGTGATGATGTAGGTCGGGATGGTCGGAATGCCCGTGCCGAGCAGGATCGACAGCAGCATGGTCATGATCAGCGCCGCGAACAGGCTGGTCTTGCCGAGCCCGATCACCCAGCTGCCGAAGATCGATCCGACGCCGGTCTGGGTCATCATGCCGATGATGACGCCGACGATGGCGCAGGCCATGCCGACGGTCAGCGCCGACTTGGCGCTTTCGGCGAGCGAGTCGCGGCACGCGTGCAGGGTCGCCATGCCGCCGCGCACGAAGCCGGTGATGACGACCAGCGCCACCACGACGGAGGCGACGGGCACGATCTGCAGGCCGTCGCGCGAGAGCGCACCGACCACCAGGGCCAGCCCGATCCAGAACACGTAGCGCGGCACCTGGTTGGAGAAGCCCATCGTGATCGAGGTGCCCAGGATCAGCGCCACCGTCAGCGCCAAGCCCATCGATCCCGCATAGAGCGGCGTGAAGCCCTCGAACAGCATGTAGACCAGCGCGGCCAGCGGCAGCACGAGGTACCAGCGCGCCACCAGCGCCTTCCAGGCGCTCGGGATCTCCGACGGCTTCATGCCGGTGAGGCCGTGCTTGCCGGCCTCCAGATGCACCATCCAGAAGGCGGAGACGAAGTAGAGGATGGCCGGAATGACGGCAGCCTTGACGATCACCGAGTAGTCGACACCGAGCGTCTCGGCCATGATGAAAGCGACGGCGCCCATCACCGGCGGCATGATCTGGCCGCCCATCGACGCCGTGGCCTCGACGCCGGCCGCGAAGGCGCGGCGATAGCCGAACTTGATCATCAGCGGAATCGTGAACTGGCCGACGGTCACGACGTTGGCGACGCCCGAGCCGGAGATCGTGCCCATCATGCCCGAGGCGAACACCGCGACCTTGGCCGGGCCGCCGCGGGTGCGGCCGAACAGGCCGAGCGAGACGTCGGTGAACAGCTGGATCATGCCGGCATGTTCGAGGAACGAGCCGAACAGGATGAACAGGAAGATGTAGGTCGCGGAGACGTAGATCGGCACGCCGTAGAAGCCTTCGGTGCCGAACGACAGATGCGTGATCACCTGATCGAAGTCGTAACCGCGATGGTTGAGCGGGGACGGCAGGTACTGGCCGAAGAACCAGTACAGCAGACAGGCGCCGCACATCAGCGGCAGCGCAAGGCCCATCAGGCGGCGCGTGCCCTCGAAGATCAGCACGGCGAGCAATGTTCCGACCACGAGATCGGCGCGCGTGGGATCGCCGTCCCGCGCGATCAGATCGGCATAGAAGATCCACTGGTAGAGGCCGCACAGGAACCCCATCGCACCGATCGCCCAGCCGGCGATGCGCCCGGCGTCGGTCTTGGCGGTGAAGTTGCCGATCAGGCCGAAGGTCAGCAGCAGCAGGAAGCCGACATGGACGCCGCGCACCACCTGGCTCGGCAGATAATTGAAGGCGGCGACATAGAGCTGGAACAGCGCAAACGCGAGGCCGATGCCGTAGGCGAGATAGCCCCAGCGGCCGGGGCCGAAACCTTCGGGAAAGCCGTGCTCGAAATTGTCGAACTCGACCTTGACCGGCGTCTCCATGTTCACGGCTTCGATCGTCATGATGTCCCCAACGCGTCCCGAAGTCGGCGCGCCCAACGCGTCCCGCTTAACGACAAGACTGCGCGGGAGGTGTCCCGCGCAGTCGGATGCAAACCATCCGGCCCGCAGAGCGGTCCGGCGAGCGGCGCCCCTACTTCAGGATGCCCTTTTCCTTGTAGTAGCGGATCGCGCCCGGATGCAGCGGCACCGGGCTGTCCTGGGCTGCCGTCTCCAGCTTGATCTCCTTGCCGGCGGCATGCGCATTGGCGAGCTCCGGCAGCGATTCGAAGATCAGCTTGGTCATCTGGTAGGCGAGATCATCCGAGACCGCTGAGCTGGTGACGAGGTAGTTGATCACGGCCGCGGTCGGCACGTCCTTGTCCTGGCCGGTATAGGTATTGGCCGGGATGGTCGCGGCCACGAACGGCGCGCCGATCTTGTCGACGACCTCCTTCGGCACCGACACCACGGTGATCGGCGACGAGGTCGACAGGTCCTTCAGCGAAGCGACGCCGAGGCCGGCCGACTGCAAGGTTGCGCCGAGCTGCCGGTTCTTCATCAGGTCGACCGACTCCGCGAACGGCAGATACTCCACCTTGCCGAGATCCTTGTAGCTCATGCCGGCTGCGGCGAGGATCGCGCGCGAGTTCAGCTCCGTACCCGACTTGGGCGCACCGACCGACAGGCTCTTGCCCTTCAGGTCGGCCAGCGTCTTGATGCCGGACTCGGCCGTCGCGACGATCTGGATGTAGTTCGGATAGATCGCGCCGATCGTGCGCAGCTTGTCGAGCTTGGTCTTGAAGCCGGCCTCCTCCTCGCCGTTCCAGGCCGATTTCAGGGAGTCGCCGAGCGCGAAGGCGAGCTCGCCGCGGCCCTGCTGCAACAGGATAAGATTCTCGACCGACGCCTTGGTCGCCTGCACCTGGGTCTTCACGTTCGGGATCTTGTCGCCGTAGATCTTCCCGATCGCGACACCGAGCGGATAATAGACGCCCGAGGTGCCGCCGGTGAGCACGTTGATGAAGCTCTGGGCCTGCGCCGAGGGAGCCGCGAGCAGGCTGGCGGCGGCCAGGAACAATCCGGTTGCAGTGCATGAGAATTTAAGGAAACGCATCAGTCCTCCCATTGATTTTGCCGGCAAATTGGACGGATGCAGCCGCGGGGTCAACCCATCCGAAAGACTGGCAGCGGCGCACGGCGCGGCTGTCCGGCAGCTCCGGGGCGGTGAGGCGGAATCCGGCCCCACGCTTCAACCCAGCATTGACCGGGCCGGCCGCTTGAACCGCAGATCCACCGGGGCGTCGCGGCCGCGACGTGTCGTCAGGCCGGGTGGCTCATTGAAACGTCATGTCGACGCATTTGGAGATGTCGGAGCCGAGGCCCGAGGAAATCGTGATGCAGCCGCGCAGCTTCTGCTGGGTGGTGTCGGCCACCCAGATCGAATAGCCGCCATTGCCGAAGAAGGAATTGGTGTTCGCCGGCTCGGTCTCGGTGGCGTCGAACTCGTATTTCGAATCGGTGTCGAACACGCGCGGCTTCTTGGTGCAGCTGCCATCGGTCTGAACGTTGAGGACTTCCTTGTTGTCCCGGGTCAGCGACAGCGACACCTGGCAGCGGAAATACTCCGAGGTCTTCACGTTGAAGAGATAGGCGTAGGACTTGCAGACGGCGGTGTTGAGCTTGCCGGCGGACAGACCGCGGCTGCAGGCAATGCGCTGGTTGTTGGACAGCTTGAAGTCATCGGCCCGGGCAGCGGATGCCAGCGCCATCAGCGACATCGCCGCAACCCAACCGATCTTCGTGACGAGGCTCATCCGAATCATCCCCAAATCGTTTTCTTGGCATTTGTTTCTAAACCACGCTGCAAGATAATCGCGAAATCTGCGAATGGAAATTCCGTCAGGCGCCCGCATCCGCCACCCGCTGACGGCGTTGACCTCGCAATCCCGTTCGTGATTTGTTCAAGCCAATTGGGAAGTGGAGGAGGATATGACGAGCCCGGTTCTGAAAGCCCTGATCACCCTGGGAGCGCTGTGCGCGCTGGCCAGCGCGACCCACGCGGCGCCGCCGGAGCCGTGGGAGCTCAAGCCCGACATGGGCTACGCCTATGGCAAGGACGGCAAGACGCTCGCCTACAAGATGGGCACCAAGAACGCCGACATGCTGCTGAAGGGCGCCAAGAAGGTCCCGAAGGGCACGCTGTTCTTCGTCGGCCAGAACGGCCAGCTCTACATGCGCACCGCGCCCTATCTCGAAGGCGACGGCAGCTTCTCGTTCGGCGCGGACGAGTGAGTGCACTCGTTTGAGCTGCGCGATCGCGCCACATCAACAGTGTCGTCCTGGCGAACGCCGGGACCCATAACCACCGCGTTCGGTTGACGAGCACGCTGGAGCTACGATCTTCGCAACCACGACGTCCTGTGGTTATGGGTCCCGGGTCGGCGCCTTGCCGTCGCGATGCGACGTCAAGGCTTGCCCGGGACGACAGCGGAATTCTTTGGTACCCGCACTGCCCCGGCGCCTCAGAACGCTGCCGCAAGCTCCTTCGCGCCCGGCAGGCTGCTCAGCGAGTCCATACGGGAATCGGTGACCGCGAGCAGCTTTGCCACCGTGTTGTGGCGGACGGCGACCGGATTGCGCTCGTAGCCGCCGCGCTGGAAGAAGTTGGCGGTCGGCACCTGGTCGCGCATCTCCAGCGGCATCGTCACCATGTCGAACCCGGTGCCGTCGCCCGTGAGGTTCATCATCTCGAGCTCGGCGGCCGAGAGCGGCCGGGTGTAGCCCTTGGCGCGCGCGAACAGCACCGAGGTCAGGAGCTTGTGGGTCTGCAGCATCGGGCCGACATCGATGTCGAGCACCATCGCATGCATCGCCCAACCCTGCTGGGTGTTGCCGATCTTCTCATGCGCCGACCATTCGTCGGGGACCGAGCGCGCGATCGCGACCATCTTCTTCAAGACGGCGAGCTTGTGCTCCATCGCTGCCCGCGCCGGACCCGAGGTCTGCGCCACGCGCTCGCCGAGCAAACGGATGAACAGCGGCCCCTGCTCCGCGAGCAGCTCGACCGTGTTGGTCGTGAGCAGCTGATTGTAGCCGATCGCTGTCGAAATCGCGCGATTGCCCTTGAAGCCGGATTGCGAGTCGTGGCGGCCATTGCCGCCGGTCTCGAAGGAATAGACGCGGACCGCCTGCTCGCGGGTGAGGCCGGAGGCCGCGGCGAAGCGCGCATAGGCGCGCTTGAAATCGCTGTCGTTGGTCGGTCGCTGCGGCGACCACTGGAAATGCTCCTGCGCCGCCTTCAGGAGATCGGCGACGACCGGAATGTATTTGCGCTCGCGCGGCTCGCCTTCCGGCTCCGGCTCGGGGTTCACCGGCCGCTTCGGCCCGTTATAGACCGGCGGCTGCTCCAGCACATAGTCGTCGAGCCCGATCGGCTGGCGATCGCGGCGCTTGGCATTGCGGATGCGGCGCTTGTCGGAGATGGCCTTCCAATAGGCGCCCGCCTCCTGGTCGAACTCCGCGCGCGCCTGCTGATACTCGGCCAGCCGGCGCTGATACTCGGCAATTGCAGCCGGCGACACCATTTGCGCCAGCGCCTCGCGCGAGGCTGCGGCCGGAGCGGGTTCCCCGGCGAACGATGGCGGTGCGCTCGCGACAGCGCAGGCGAGAATCAGGGCAAGCTTGCGAATCGGCTGGTGCAGCATGCCGTCCTTGTAGCCGAAACGGTGGTTACTTCCAGGCAAACACCGGCTGTTCCAGCTCGTGGACGCGCGTGTCACGACCAGCCAGGACCTCGCGGAACTGATAGATCAGCGCGGCCGTGGGGGCGTGGATCAGGCCCTCGCGAGCGTGAAAGCGGATCACGCGCCGCGTGCTTTCGGCAATCGCGGTGAAATCGAACGCGTCGTCCGCCGTGATCGCATCCAGCCCGATCCGATGCACCGAGGCGACCTCGTCCGGATTTGGCCGGAGCGTGCGGCCATTGGTCGCCCAGAGAACGACGGGGGTAATCAGATAGCCGGACCGTGTCGGATAGTCGTCGAGCAGGCCGAGCACGGCGTCCGGCGTCAGCGAGAGGCCGAGTTCTTCGGCCAGTTCGCGCAAGGCGGCCTCGACAGGCGTCTCGTCGGCGTCGCAGCGCCCGCCGGGCAACGCCCATTGGCCGCCGTGGCTGCGCAGCCCCGCCGCGCGCAGGGTCAGCAGCAGCGCGGTGGTGCCGGTGTCATCATGCGGAGCCAGCGCAATCGCCACCGCCGCGCGCTTCAGGCACGGCACCGGCGCCGCCGCATCCTGGCGCACGAAGCGCGCGCAGCAGCGCTCGATTTTCCGTCGTGTGGCATCGTCGAACGGCATGGCCATGCAGCTTGACTACACCAGCCGCACGACGGAAGAAACGACCACGTGCCGGGCTGCGGCATCGACCGGAGGAGTGTCCAACATGACGAAATCAGCCGCGGCAAAGATGAAGTCCGAGGGCTGGGAGATCGTCGACACCTCCGGCTTCCTGCATCTGATCGGCCCGCTGTGGCAGCGGGTCGTCGACGATGTCCACGAATACGCGATTCAGACCGAGGACAAGCACCACAACCGCCGCGGCCTGGTTCAGGGCGGCGTGATCATGACGCTCGCCGACCGCAGCTGCGGGATGACCGCCCGCTATGCCGCAGGCAAGGAGCACATGGCCACGATCCAGTTCGACACGCACTTCGTCGAGTCCGGCAAGATCGGCGAGACCCTGGTGTCGCGGCCGCATGTGGTGCGGATCACCCGCAGCCTGGTGTTCATCACCACCGAGGTCACGGCGGCCGACCGCGTGATCGCGATGGCTTCCGGCGTGTTCAAGATCTTGAAGAGCGAATAGGCTTTCTCCGGCGTCATTGCGAGCGCGGCGAAGCCATCGAGAGTCGCACGCGCAGCCCTGGATTGCTTCCGCCTTCGCCCTGCGGGCTTCGGCGGACCCTCGCTACGCTCGCAATGACGCGCTGAGCGAGTTATCGTCCGTCAAAACCATGCTCGCTTATGGCAGGAATGAGGCTTCCATGAACTATCGCCAGCTCGGCCGTTCCGGCCTGAAAGTGTCGCCGATCTGCCTGGGCACGATGATGTTCGGCGGCCCGACCGACGAGCCGACCTCGGGACGCATCATCGCGAAAGCACGCGACGCCGGCATCAAGTTCATCGATACGGCGGATGCCTACAACAAGGGCGCCTCCGAAGAGGTCGTCGGCCGCGCCATCGCGCAAGAGCGCGACCGCTGGATCGTCGCGACCAAGCTCGCCAATCCGATGGGCGACGATCCGAACCGAGCCGGCCTGTCGCGGCGCTGGGTGCTGCAGGCCGCGGAGGAAAGCCTCAAGCGGCTCGGCACCGGCCATATCGACATCTACTATCTGCACAAGGAGGACCACGCGACGCCGCTGGAAGAGACCGTGCGCGCGATCGGTGATCTCCTGCGCGCCGGCAAGATCCGCTATTTCGGCGTCTCCAACTACCGCGCCTGGCGGGTCGCCGAGATCTGCAATCTCTGCGACGGCATGGGCATCGACCGTCCCGTGGTCAGCCAGCCCTATTACAACGCGATGAACCGCATGCCCGAGGTCGAGCATCTCCCGGCCTGCGGCTATTACGGCCTCGGCGTGGTGCCCTACAGCCCGCTGGCCCGCGGCGTGCTCACCGCCAAGTACAGCCCCGATGCGCCGCCCGACAAGGAAACGCGTGCCGGCCGCAACGACACCAGGATGATGCAGACGGAGTGGCGGCCAGAGTCGTTGAAGCTCGCGCAGGAGATCAAGCGCCACGCCGAGACCAAAGGTTTTACGCCCGGACAGTTCGCGGTGGCCTGGGTGCTGAACTCGGCCTTCATCAGCTCGGTCATCGCCGGCCCTCGGACCGAAGCGCAGTGGGACGACTACATTCGCGCGCTGGATTATCCGTTCGCGGCCGACGACGAGGCGCTGATCGACCGCCTCGTGGTCACCGGCCACGCCTCGACCCCCGGCTACAACGACCCGGCCTATCCGATCGAAGGCCGCAGGCCGCGGGTGAGCTGAGATGGAAGAGGATCGCTACGGCCTGCCGCTGTCGACCGCCTCCGCTGATGCGGCAGCCGCCTATCGCGAGGGCATGGATCTCCTGCTGGCGTTCTGGCCCGGAGCCACGGACGCGTTCGAGCGGGCAATCATGCTCGATCCGGATTTCGCGCTGGCGCACGCCGCGCGAGCCCGGATCCATGCAATCTACATGCAACGCGAGGCGGCGTTGCAGACGATCAAGCGGGCGCGCGACCTCGTCGCCAAGCGCGGCACTGAGCGCGAGCAGAGTCATGTCGCGACGCTCGCGCTGGCGATCGAAGGCCGCGGTGCCGAAGCACTCAACGCCACCTTGGCCCATCTCGAGAGCTGGCCGCGCGATGCGATGATCATGGCGTTGCCGCTCGGCGCCTTCGGCCTGCTCGCCTTCTCCGGCCGGCGGGACCACGACATCGCCCGGCGCGACCTCTGCGACCGCTTCGCCGCCGCCTATGGCGAGGACTGGTGGTTCCTGTCGAACCATGGCTGGGCGTTGACTGAGGCCGGCGACGTGACGCAAGGCCGCGCGATCACCGAGCGCAGCTTCGCGCTGCGCCGACACAACGCCTATGCCGTGCACGCGCTGCTGCACGCGATGTTCGAGGAGGGCGCATTTGACGAGGCCGATGCGCTCGTCGAGGGTTGGATCGGCGACTACGACCGCACCGGCATGCTTCACGGTCACATCTGCTGGCACCAAGCGCTCGGCGCGCTGGACCGCGGCGATGCGGCCGGGGCGCTCAAGGTCTACACCGACGTTCTGGTGCTGACGATGGACACCGCGCCGCCGCTCAACACGCTGTCGGACTGCGCCTCGCTGCTGTGGCGGCTGATGGCCGAAGATAACGCCTTGCCCGACGGCGCGTGGGCCGACATTGCCGCCTATGCCAGCCCCCGCTTCACCGGCTCGACGCTTGCTTTCATCGAGATGCACCTGATGATGATCGCGGCCGCCACCAACGACACAGCGGCTCTCAAAGGGCGTCTCACCGCAATCGAGCGGCGACAGCTCGAGGCAAAGCTCCCCGCGGGCCCCATCATGCCGAACATGCTGCGGGCCCTGCGCGCCTTCGCCGAAGACAATTGGCGCGCCTGCGCACGCGAGCTCACACCCGTCATCGGCGACCTCGCCCGCGTCGGCGGCAGCCACGCCCAGCGCGAGGTGATCGAGGACACCTACATCCTCGCGCTGATCCGCAGCGGCGATCTGGCCAAGGCGCGCGCGCTGCTCGACGCCCGCCTGCACCGCCGCCCCTCGGCGCGCGACACGCGGTGGCGGGCGCTGGCTGCCGGATAGTTGGGCTGCATTGAGCGAGCTTCAGCCTCTCGCCGTCATTCCGGGGTAATCGTCAATGCGACGGCGCGAAGCGGCAGCGCGTTGACGATTGAACCCGGAATGACGTCCGTGGCGAATAGGTCGCGCTACCCCTCGGTCTCCAGCCCGGTCGGCATCGGCACGTTCTCCGGCTTCAGCTTGAGGCCGGCGGCGAGCGCCACGGTCTCGAGCAGCGCCGCAAAATCCTTCTCCAGATAGGCCGCGGGATCTGGTTGCAGCGAGGCGGCGCCGACATGGGCTTGCAGCGCCTCGCGCGTCGCCGCGGTCACCGGCATCGCGACATCGAGCTGACGCGCCGCCGACAAGCCGAGATCGAGATCCTTGCGCAGCAAGGGCGGCGTGAACGTCGTCGTCCAGTCGAGATTGACCAGCGCATTGCTCTTGTACTTCGTGAAGGTCGAGCCCATCACGCTCGCATTCATGAAGTCGAGGAAGGCATGGCGCGGCACGCCGGCCTTCTGCGCCAAAATGGTGATCTCGGCGAGGTTCTGGATCACGACGCCGAGGAAGACGTTGTGCGCGATCTTGCAAATGCGCGCGAGCTCGCCCTCGCCGACATAGGACACGCCGGAGACGGCGATCTTGGCGAGATAGGGCTCGATGACGTCGAACGCCGCTTTGGGACCGGACACGACCGACGACAGCTTGCCTGCCTTGACGCATTTGCCATTGCCGGACACCGGCGCCCGGACGAACGCGCAGCCAAGCCGCCTCAACTTCGCGTCGATCGCCTCCGACTGCTCGACGCCGATCGACGAGCAGTCGACCAGGATCTTCGGACGCGGACCGGAGCCCGACGCGACGAGGCCGCTGTCGCCGAAATAGACCTGCTCGAGATCCTTTCCGGTCGACACCATCGAGAACACGATGTCGCAGCCGGCGAGATCGCTCGCATGATCGACGATCACGCCACCCTTCGCCGCCAGCGGCTCGGCCTTCGCCCGGGTGCGATTGTAGATCGACACCGTGTGGCCGGCCTTCAGCAGGCGCTCCGACATCGGATAGCCCATGCGCCCCATGCCGATCCAGCCGAGCGAATGCGTCGCTGCCATCTGCGTTACTCCCTCTCAAATACGCTCAATAGCGGTTGGCGATCGGCAGCTCTTCCGCGGGGAACAGCGTGATCACCTGGCAGCCCTTGTCGGTGACCACGACCTCCTCCTCGATACGCGCCGCCGAGAAGCCGTCGGAGGCCGGGCAATAGGTTTCCAGCGCGAACACCATGCCGGTCTTGATCTCCATCGGATTGTCCAGCGAGACGAGCCGCGAGATGATCGGGCGCTCATGCAGCGCGAGGCCAAGGCCGTGGCCGAACTGCAAGCCGAAAGCCGCCATCTCCGAGGGGAAGCCGAACTCCTCCGCGGCCGGCCACACCTTGGCGACGGTGTCGGTCGAGACGCCCGGCTTGATCAGCGCGATCGCATTGTCCAGCCACTCGCGACACTGCTTATAGGCATCGTGCTGCGCCGGCGTCGCCCGGCCGACATTGAAGGTGCGGTAATAGCAGGTGCGGTAGCCCTGATAGGACTGCAGAATGTCGAAGAACGCCTGGTCGCCCGGACGCAGGATGCGGTCGGTGAAATTGTGCGGATGCGGATTGCAGCGCTCGCCGGAAATGGCGTTGATCGCCTCGACGTCGTCGGAGCCCATTTCGTAGAGCATCTTGTTGGCAAGCGCGACGATGTCGTTCTCGCGCACGCCCGGCTTCAAATTCTCGTAGATCGAATGATACACGCCGTCGACCATCGCCGCGGCCTGATTGAGCAGCATGATCTCGTCGATGTTCTTGATCTCGCGCGCGTCCAGCATGACCTGCTGGCCGTCGACCACCTTCATGCCGGCCTTCTGCAGCTCGAAGAACATCGCGGTTTCCGCGAGGTCGACGCCGACCGGCATGTCGGCCACGCCGGCCGATCGCAACAGGCTCATCACCTCCTCGGCATGGGCCTTCATCAGCCCGACGGCCGGCGGCACCGTGCCGCGCATGCCGAGCATGCCGGCGCGGCAGTTCTCCGGCGCCAGCCAGTCGCAGAAGATGCGATGGTGCACGGCGGCCGAGCCGAAATCCCACACGATCGGCTCGCCGTCGCCGGCCAAGAGCGCGAAACGACAGAGCTTGTCGCGCTCCCACTCGCCGATCTTGGTGCCGGAGACGTAGCGGATGTTGTTGACGTCGAACAGCAACAGCGCGCCGCAGCCCGAGTTTTTCAGGGCCTGGCGTGCCCGCGCCAATCGGTACCGCCGGAGACGATCGAAATCGACGCGGCGCTCGAAATCCACCGAGACATGGCCATGCGAGGGAATCGCCCGGCTCCAGCGCCAATGCGGATCGAGATGCTCGGGGCTCACCAGATGCGGCTTCAACGCGCTGGCTGTCATGTGGACGCTTCCCGTTCTGTTATTGCAATCGATTGCATATGCAGATTTATTGCACGCACGTTAAGGGTGTCAAGGTAAGACAGGGTGGAAACGTCGCTGCATTGCGACATCAGGGGCCGCACATGAAGCAGACATTGCGACCGGCAAGTGGCCTGCGGGCAACCGCGTCCGCACGCCCGACGATCAAGGACGTGGCCGCCCGCTGCGGCGTGCATCCCTCGACGGTGTCACGCGCGCTCAGCCCGGCGATGAAGCATCTGGTCGCGACTGAGGTCGCCGACCGCATCCAGGCCGCCGCCAACGCGATCGGCTATCGCCTCAACATGGCGGCCAAGGGTCTGCGCACGGGGCGCAGCGGCCTGATCGGCGTGCTGGCGCCTGACATCGCCGATCCCGGTTTCCCGCCGGTGCTCTCCGGGATTGCCGATCATCTCAATGCGGAGGGCTATGCGACGATCGTCGTCGACGTCGGCAGCAAGGGCTCGGAGCAGGATCTGGTCGATCGGCTGATCGCGCGCGGCGTCGACGGCCTGGTGCTGGCGACGGTGAGCCTGCGCGACGATGTCGTGAAGCATTGCCTGGACGCCGCGCTGCCGGTGGTGCTGGTCAATCGCGTCGATGCCGCCGGGCAGCTCCCGTCGGCCGCCAGTGACGACGCCGCGGGCATGCGGCTCGCGGTCGAGCACCTCGTCGCGCTTGGTCACAAGCGCATCGGCCATGTCGCCGGCCCGCAGGAGATCTCGACCGGCGCGCGGCGCCGCGCAGGCTTCGAGGCCAGCGCCAAGGATGCCGGCCTGCCCGCACGCCACACGCCGGTCGAGATCGCCGAAACCTACACGCGCGCGGCCGGCCGCGAAGCGGCGCTTCGCCTGCTGGCACGCCGCACCAGACCGACAGCGATCGTCGCCGCCAACGACCTGCTCGCGCTCGGCGTCTACGACGCGCTCGCCGCGCGCGGCCTGGCCTGCCCCGGCGATGTCTCCGTGGTCGGCCACAACGACATGCCGTTCGTCGACATGGTCTCGCCGCCACTCACCACCGTGCGCATCGCCCAGCGCGACATGGGCGAGGCCGCGGCGCGGCTGCTGCTCGCGCGGATTGCTGCGCCCGGAGCATCGCGCGAGCACATCGTGCTGGCGCCGGAGTTGATCATCCGCGGCTCGACGATCGCACGCGAGCACTGACAGGCGGGCGGCGCACCGCTACACTCGAGCTCAAAGCATAACAGGAGGATACGTCGATGACCGAGATGGTCAGCCTGGAGGCGCTCGTCGCATCCATCGCACCGGGACAATCGGTCGCGATCCCCGTCGACCGCGCCGGCGTCTCGATGGCCGCCACGGCGGCCATGATCGAAGCCGGCCTGACCGGGCTGCATCTCGTCTGCGTGCCCATCAGCGGACTGCAGGCCGACCTGTTGATCGGCGCCGGCGTGGCCGCGGTGGTCGAGACGAGCGCCGTCTCGCTGGGCGAGGCCGGCGGCGCGCCGCGTTTCTCGGCCGCCGTCCGCGCGGGCAGCATCACTTTGCGCGATGCCACCTGCCCCGCGATTCATGCCGGCCTGCTGGCCGGGCAGAAGGGCGTGCCGTTCATGCCGATCGCCGGCATCATCGGCAGCGACCTGCTCCAGGTCCGTCCCGACTGGAAGGTGATCGACAGCCCGGTCGGCGAGCCCGGCAAGGTGGTCGTGGTGCCCGCGATCACGCCCGACGTCGCGCTGTTTCATGCGCCGGAGGCAGACCGCTTCGGCAATGTCCGCATCGGCCGCTATCGCGAGCTGGCGACGATGGCCTACGCCGCCAAGCGCACGCTCGTCACCGTCGAGCGCATCGTCGAGCGCGACTTGATGGCGACCGAGGATTCCGCGGCGGGCGTGCTGCCGGGGCTCTATGTCGATGCCATCGCGGTGGCCGAGAACGGCGCCTGGCCGCTGCCGCTGTGGGACGAATACGAGACCGACGGCGCGGAGCTTTCGCGCTACGCCGCGATGGCGCGCACCGATGAAGGCTTCCGCGTTTATCTCTCGACGTTCCTGAGCCGCAGCAAGCAGGTGGCCTGACATGCAGGACGATCGCGCGCGCAAGGAGCTGCTCATCACCATCATCGCCGGCCTGCTCGACGGCATCCGCCACGTCGCGGTCGGCGCCTCCTCGCCGATCCCGGCCGCCGGCGCGATGCTGCTGCGCGCCCGCAACGACCAGCAGGGCAAACCACCGATCAAGATCTCGATCCTCGGCTCGAGCCGGCACAACTTCTTCACCAATGGCGGCGTCGAGCTGTTCGACTGCGCGGCGCAGGGCCGTGTCGACGCGTTCTTTCTCGGCGGCGGCCAGATCGACGGCGCGGGCAATATCAACCTGGTCGGCACCGGTGACTATCCGCGCATGGACGTGCGTTGGCCGGGCTCGTTCGGCTCGGCCTATCTCTATCACCTCATCCCGCGCGTGATCCTGTTCCGCGAGGAGCATTCGCCGCGCGTGCTGGTGCCCAAGGTCGACTTCGTCAGCGCCGCCGCCGTGACGCCGGAGGTGAAACGGCGCGGCGGGCCGCACGCCCTGCTGACGAACCTGGCGCTGTTCGATTTCGACCGTAACAGCGGCGGCTTCCGGCTGCGCTCGGTGCACCCGGGTTACACGGCCGAGGACGTCCGCGACCGCACCGGCTTCGACTACGAGCTGCCCCAGATCGTGCCGCCGACGCCTGCGCCCGATCGCGCCACTGTCGAGCTGATCCGCGGGCGGATCCTCGACGAGCTCGCCGAATGCTATCCGGAATTCGCGCGGTCGCTGGCTGCGGCGGCTTAGCTTACGCCCGCGCGCGTGATCACTTGGCCGGTGCGCGCGTTCTGGTGCGCGCCCTGCCACCAGGTCAGCGCACCGTTGACGATGACAGCGTCGATGCCGGCGGCCGGCACGCAGGGCTCGTCATAGGTCGCGCTGTCGCGCACGCTGGCGGCATCGAAGATCGTGATGTCGGCGTGGTTGCCGACCGCCAATGTCCCGCGGCCCTCGATGCCGAAGTTCTGCGCCGTCAGCCCGCTCATCTTCCAGACCGCCGTTTCCAGCGAGAACAATTCGAGCTCGCGGCAGTAGTAGCCGAGCACGCGCGGAAACGTGCCCCAGAGCCGCGGATGCGGCCGCTCGCCGAACGGCAGGCCGTCGGAGCCGATCATGGTCGGCTCGAAGGCGAGGATGGTCCGCACGTCGGCCTCGTCCATCGAGAAGTAGATCGCCGACGCCGGCTGCAGCCGCTTCGCCGCCTCGAGCCGGTCGACGCCCCATTCGGCGGCGATGTCGGCGAGATCACGGCCGGCGACTTCCGGATGCGGGCCGGACGCGGCGACCACGACCTTGACCTGCAGCTTGGCCGGATCGGTGTGCAGCATCGTCGACGACGCATTGTAGGGATAGCAGTCGAGCGCCACGCATTGGCAGCTCATCGCCTTTGAGATCAGCGGCAGCGTCTCCTTGGTGCGGCCGAAATTCGCCGGCCCCACGACCTTGTGGTGCGAGATCACGACCTGGACATCGAGCGCCTTGCCGATGGCAAAGCTCTCCTCCAGCGACTTGATCACGTCGTTGGCCTCGTTGCGCATATGCGTCGCATACACGCCGCCGCTGCCGGAGAGCGGGCGGCAGACCTCGATGATCTCCTCGGTCGGCGCCGCCTCGGCCGGCGGATAGAACGTTCCGGTGGAGACGCCGATGGCGCCGGCATCGAGCGCCTCCTGCACGTAGGCGCGCATCTCGGCAATCTCCGCGTCCGTCGCCGCGCGACCGAGATCGCTCAAGACGGAAGCGCGCAGAGAGGTGTGGCCGACCATCGCCGCGACATTCACCGCCGCCGGTGCGGCACGCAAGGCGGCGACGTAGTCCGCAAACGACGCATACTCCGCAACGCGCCCATCGCCCGGCGACAGCAGGCCGAGCGGCATCGGCCGCGGCGAGCCCGGCTTCAGCGGCGCGATGCTGACGCCGCAATTGCCCGTCACGACCGAGGTCACGCCCTGCGACACCTTGCAGGTCATCCCGGGATCCACCAGCACCGCGCTGTCGTCATGGGTGTGCGCGTCGATGAAGCCGGGCGCGACGATGCGGCCGGTCGCGTCGATCACGCGGCGAGCTTCACCTGCGACCTCTCCGATCGCGACGATGTGGCCGTCCTTGATGCCGACATCCGCCGTGAAGCGCGGCGCACGCGTGCCATCGATGATGGTGCCGCCGCGGATGATGAGATCGAAGGACGTCGGAGGATTGGTCATGTGGTCGGGTCTCGCTGGGAACCACAGAACTATCGAGGAGCCATGTCGGCGCGTCCAGCGTCAACAGCATGTCATCTGCGCCGGTCTGGTCCTCGTATCGACGCCCCCTGTCCCGTTTTCTGAGACACGGGATCGTGAGACGGATCGCGGCCGGCCTTGATACGCCTCAACGGCGCGCAACCTCGCTTGCGCCACTCTTCCTCCAGCAACCTTTGCGGAGGAGCACTCATGAAAGCCCTGGTCTACCACGGTCCCGGTCAGAAATCCCTCGACGAGCGCCCGAAGCCTGCGATCCTCGAACCCGGCGATGCCGTGGTCAAAATCCTGAAGACCACGATCTGCGGCACCGACCTCCACATTCTCAAGGGCGACGTGCCGACCTGCACGCCAGGACGCATTCTCGGTCATGAGGGCGTCGGCGTGGTCGATGCCGTCGGCAGCGCGGTGCGCGCGTTCAAGCCGGGCGACCACGTCATCATCTCCTGCATCTCCGCCTGCGGCACCTGCGACTATTGCCGCCGCGGCATGTACTCGCATTGCCGTCACGGCGGCTGGATCCTCGGCCACAAGATCGACGGCACCCAGGCGGAATATGTCCGGACGCCGCATGCCGACACCAGCCTCTATCACGTGCCTACCGGCACCGAGGAGGAGGCGCTGGTGATGCTCAGCGACATCCTGCCGACCGGCTTCGAGTGCGGCGTGCTCAACGGCAAGGTCGAGCCGGGCTCAAGCGTCGCGATCGTCGGCGCCGGCCCGATCGGCCTGGCATCGCTCTTGACCGCGCAGTTCTACTCGCCGGCCGAGATCATCATGATCGACCTCGACGACAACCGTCTCGAAGTCGCCACCCGCTTCGGCGCCACCAGCATCATCAACAACAGCGACGGCAAGGCCGTCGAGAAGGTCATGGCGCTGACTCAGGGCCGCGGCGTCGACACCGCGATCGAAGCGGTCGGCGTGCCCGCCACCTTCGTGACCTGCGAGGACATCATCGCGCCCGGCGGCATCATCGCCAATGTCGGCGTGCACGGCGTCAAGGCCGACCTGCATCTGGAGAAGCTGTGGGACCGCAACATCGCGATCACCACGCGGCTGGTCGACACGGTGACGACGCCGATGCTGCTCAAGACGGTGCAGTCGAAAAAGCTCGAGCCCAAGCGGCTGATCACGCATCGCTTCAAGCTGGATCAGATCCTCGATGCCTATGAGACCTTCGGCGCAGCCGCGAAAACGCATGCGCTGAAGGTTTTGATAGAGGCATGAGGCGTCGGTCGGGATGTATTGCGTTCCCATTGTTGCAGTCACTACTCGCGCGCGCGACATGGAACGCTTCGGCGACGGCAGTCTGCTCCCTCGCCCCGTTCTTCACGGGGAGAGGGTTGGGGTGAGGGGCAGCCACGAGCACCGACCGTGCGGAAAGCCCCCCTCACCCGGATTGCATCTTCGATGCAATCCGACCTCTCCCCGCCCTAGCGAAGCTTCGCTTCGCCCTGACGGGGCGAGGTAAGGGACGGAGCAAGCGGCGCGAAACTCGGGTCAAAAGCCGCTGGGCGTTCAACCCGCCGGACGCCGCTGCGCGACGATCTGCCGATACAGCTCGGCATAGCGCCCGGCGCGGTGCCGCCATGACACATCCGTCAGCATCGCGTTGAGCTGCATGCGGGTCCAGTTCGAGGCATTGCTGCGGGCGGCGTAGAAGGCTGCGGCGGCGCGGCGCAGGGTCTGGTCGAGCGCCTCGGCCGTGACGGCTGCGCATTTGAAACCCGTTGCGGCGACACCCGCTTCTGTCTCGTCGATCACGGTGTCGGCGAGCCCACCGACCGCCGTGACGATCGGCAGGGCGCCATAGCGCAGCGCGCAGAGCTGCGTCAGCCCGCACGGCTCGAACCGCGACGGCACCACCAGCGCATCGCAGCCCGCCTGGATCAGGTGCGCGAGTTGCTCGTCATAGCCGATGAGAACGCCGATCTGTCCGGGATGCCGCGCGGCCGCCGCGCGGAAGGCGTCGCGCAGCTCGGCCTCGCCGTCCCCGAGCAGCGCCAGCTGGATGCCGGCGCTGGTCAAGGTCGGCAGACAGGACAGCAGCAGATCGAGCCCCTTCTGCGAGGTCAGGCGGCTGACGACGCCGAGCAGGAAGGTTTCCGGCGAGACCTGCAAGCCCATGCGGGTCTGCAGCGCGGCCTTGTTCGGCGCCCGCGCATCGAGCTTCTCGATGCCGAAATGCGAGGTGATGGCGGGATCGCTGCCGGGATCCCACACATGGGTGTCGATGCCGTTGAGAATGCCGACGAGGTCCGACGATCGCTGGCGCAACAGGCCGCCGAGGCCCATGCCGTGCTCGTCGCTCTGGATCTCCCTGGCATAGGTCGGCGACACCGTGGTGATCTTGTCGGCGAATTGCAGCCCCGCCTTGAGGAAGCTGATGTCGCCGTAATATTCGAGGCCGTAGATCGAGAACGATTCCGGCGGCAGCCCGAGCGGCGGCAGGAAGTGGCGCGGGAAGCGGCCCTGAAACGCCAGATTGTGCACGGTGATGACCGTGCCCGGATGCGGACGATGGCTGTACAGCAGATAGGCGGGGATGAGCCCGGCCTGCCAATCGTGGCCGTGGACGATGTCCGGCACGAAGCTTGGGACAGCGCCGAGACCGATATAGGACGCCGCGCGCGCCAGCGCCGCGAAGCGGAACGGATTGTCCGGCCAGTCCTTGCCATCAGGCCCGAGATATGGATTGCCCTCGCGATCGTAGAGATGCGGCGCGTCGAGCACGAACAGGTCGAGCGCGCCATGGCTGCCGCCGAGCAGCCGGGCATTGCCGCCGAAGAAGTTCGGCAGCGAGCTGATCTCGCTGGCCTGCTCCAGCGCCTTCATGACGGCGGGATAGCCGGGGATCAGCGTGCGGACCTCGATGTCCTCCGCCATCAGCGCCCAGGGCAAGGCACCGGCGACGTCGGCCAGGCCGCCGGTCTTGATGATCGGATAGACCTCGGACGCAACCGACAGAACGCGCAATGGCGTCATGAATTGAGCCCGTCGATCATCTGCTGGGTGATCAGCGTCACGCCATTCTCCGTCGTCCTGAACCGCTTGGCGTCGAACTCCGGATCCTCGCCGACGACGAGCCCTTCCGGGATCTGCACGCCGCGATCGACGACCACGTTGGTCAGGCGCGCATGACGCGCGACATTGACGTAAGGCAGCAGCACCGCATTGTGCACCTTGGAATAGGAATGCAGGTGGGAGCCCGTGAACAGCAGCGACCGCTGCACCGAGGCGCCGGAGACGATGCAACCGCCAGAGACCAGCGAGCAGACCGCCTCGCCACGCCGGCCGTCATCGGCATGGACGAACTTGGCCGGCGGGGTGATCTCGGAATAGGTCCAGATCGGCCAGGCGCGGTCGTAGAGATCGAGCTCCGGGGTGACATCCGTCAGGTCGAGATTCGCGGCCCAGTAGGCGTCGACGGTGCCGACATCGCGCCAATAGCTGCGCGTATCATGCTCGGTGCGAACGCAGGAGCGGGCGAACTGATGCGCCACCGCGCGGCCGTTCTTGACGATGTAGGGGATGATGTCGCGGCCGAAATCATGGTTCGAGTTCGGGTCGGCGGCGTCGCGCTTCAGCTCGTCATAGAGGAACTTCGCGTCGAAGATGTAGATGCCCATGCTGGCGAGCGACTTGTCGGGCTTGCCGGGGATCGGCGGCGGATCGGCCGGCTTCTCGATGAAGTCGCGGATGGTCTCGTCCTCGTTGATGTGGAGGATGCCGAACCCCGAGGATTCCGCGCGCGGCGTCTCCAGGCAGCCGACGGTGACGTCGGCGCGCTGGTCGACGTGCTGCTGCAGCATCAGCTCGTAGTCCATCTTGTAGATGTGGTCGCCGGCCAGCACGACGATGTATTTCGAATTGTAGCTCTCGAGGATGTCGATGTTCTGGTACACGGCATCGGCCGTTCCGACGTACCACATCGTCTCCGAGACGCGCTGGCTCGCGGGCAGGATGTCGAAACTCTCGTTGCGCTCGGGGCGGAAGAAGTTCCAGCCCATCTGCAGGTGCCGGATCAGGCTGTGCGCCTTGTACTGCGTCGCCACCGCGATGCGCCGGATGCCGGAATTGACGGCGTTCGACAGCGCGAAATCGATGATGCGCGACTTGCCGCCGAAATAGACCGCGGGCTTGGCGCGCCGGTCGGTCAGCTCCAGCAGGCGGCTGCCACGTCCGCCCGCCAGCACGAAGGCCAGCGCGTGACGGGACAGCGGCTCGGTCCGTGCGGCGGGTGCCATGGTTCTCCTCCCTGCAACTCGTTGTCGCGTCATGATTTCAGTGGCGACCCCGACGCTCCGAGGCCACGACTGGTACTCTCATATGACGGGGAAACAGCCAACCAGTTCCCAATGCGGAGTGCAATGGGGAGCTTCAGCCCAGGTCTTAGATCCGAAGCGCTGCGACCCAAGATCCTTCAACTCAAGGTCCTCAGCTGAAGGTCCTCAGCTCAAATCATTCCAGACCGCGGCCATCTCGGCCCATCGTGGGGGATCGGCGCCTTCGCGCGTGCAGGTGACCGCGGCGCAACGGACGGCGAAGCTCAAGGCCTGGCGCAATTCCGCCTCGCGGAGCAAAGGCAGGTCAGCCTTCCGGATACGGCCGAGCTTGCTCAGCGCGAACAGCAGGGCGGCCTGAAAACTGTCGCCGGCGCCGATCGTGTCCACGACATCGACGGCCGGCGCCGGCACTTCGACAGCTCCGGCCTCCGCATGCCAGCCCAGTGCCCCCTTGGCGCCGCGCGTCACGACCACCACGCGGGTGCCGCGCGCGAGCAGCGCCTCGGCCCGAGCGGCATAATCGTCATGGCCGTGCAGATAGTCGAAATCGACATCCGACATCTTGATGAGGTCGGCCGTGGCCGCGAAGACGTCCATGCCCGCGCGATAGGCCGCCTTGTCCCGTACCAGGTTCGGCCGGCAGTTCGGATCGAAGGAGATCGTCACCGCCCCCTTCGCGGCCGCGATCATCTCGCGCGTCTCCCGCGCGCCCTGCTCGTGGATCAGCGTGGTCGAGCCGACATGGAGCGCATCGACATCGGCAAAGGGAATGCTGTCCGGGCGATAGGTCCATTTCCGGGCGGCAGTCTCGGCGTCGTAGAATGCGTATTGCGCCTCGCCGCCGACATGGCGCACGAAGGCCAGCGTCGTCTGGTCATCCCCACGCGTCGCCAACCGGAGATCGACCTGCGAGGCTTCCGCATGGGCCGCGATCATGGTGCCGAACAAATCGGTCGAAATGCCGCCCACGAAGCCGGTCGGCGCACCCAGCCGCGCCAGGCCGACGGCGACGTTGAGGCAGGAGCCGCCGACCACCGGCCGCAACGCGTCGCGTCCATCCGCCAGCCTCGCCGGCACGAAATCGATCAGCGCATCGCCGCAGCTCAGGATCATGGTCAGCCCTCCCCCGCTCCTTGCATCACGGAACGGCTGTCGCGATCAAGCGTCCGCAGCAGGCCATGGACGCGGCGCTTGCGGCGGTGGAAGCCCGCGATCTCGGGATCGGTCGGATCGCTGAGGCGCCCGAGCGTCGACATCGAAGCCATCGTTTCGCCGATCGAGCGGAAGGCGCCGCTGGCGACCGCCCCTAACATCGCCGCACCCAGCAGCACGGGCTCCTGGGTGCCGGGCAAGGCGACCGTCAGCCCGGTCGTATCCGCCATGATCTGGCGCACCAGCGGGCTGCGCGAGGCGCCGCCGGCCATCACCAGCGTCCGGCTGGCGACGCCGTTGGCGGCGAAGGCATCGATCACATCGGCCAGCCCATAGGCAAGGCCGCACAACCCCGCGACGAACAGCCGCTCCATCGCGCCGATATCGGCGTCGAGGTCGAGGCCGGCGATGACGGCGCGCGAATCCGGATCGGCATAGGGCGAGCGGTTGCCGAGAAACTCGGGAAGAATATGGATGTCACGCGCCAGCAGCGCGGCGGCGCCGGGATGGGTCGTGCGCGCCATGATCCGCTTTTCGAGGAAGCTGATCAGGTCGAGCCCCTCCGCGCGCGCGGCGGCAGTGGCCTCGGCCGCCGCCGGATGCGAGCGCAGCAGATGGTCGATCGCAGCGCCGGCCGCGGATTGGCCGCCCTCATTGAGCCAGAAGCCGGGCACCATGCCTTGGTAATAAGGTCCCCACACGCCGGGCACGAAAGACGGCGCGCGCGTGGTCGCCATGATGCAGGCCGACGTTCCCATGATGTAGGCGAGCCGCTCGCAGACATCGACATCGCCGCCATCAGCGGCGCGGCCGCCGATCGCCCCGATGCCGCCGGCATGGGCGTCGATCAGCGCCGCACCGACCGGTGTGCCGGCGACGAGGCCGAGCTCCGCCGCCGCTGACGCCGACAGACCGTGGCCGAGCGGCGTGCCGGGCGCGACGATCTCGGTGCCGATGCGCGCGTAATCCTCGCGGACAAAATCCTCGAGCCCGATGCGGCGGAAGTAGTCCGCGCTCCAGCGCGTCTCATGCGCGAGGTAG
The DNA here is from genome assembly GCF_024586915.1 of Bradyrhizobium sp. SRS-191. Classification (GTDB taxonomy): domain Bacteria; phylum Pseudomonadota; class Alphaproteobacteria; order Rhizobiales; family Xanthobacteraceae; genus Bradyrhizobium. The sequence goes on along the minus strand of NZ_JANBVS010000007.1, from coordinate 172,670 downwards.
TTCCACTTGCAGGTGACCGTGCACATCGAGCGCGCCTGCGAGCCGGTGGCGCGCCAAGTGAGGAAGTCGGCGAGGTCGAAGAAATGCCCGGCGGAATCGAAGCTCGCGCGCAGATGCCGCTTCAGCCAGAGCAGCTTCGGCATCTCCATCTCGGGCGAGATCGACCCGCCGACATAGCGCAGCACCTCGTCCTGGGTCGCATTGATGTCGCGGGCCTCCGTGAGCGCCCGATGATCCATCCAGACGATGACATTGCGGGCCGACTCACCGGAGCCGCTGACGGTGACCGGCTCGCCCCGGGGATCGAGGACAACCAGCGAGCAGGTCGCATCGAAGCCGATGCCCTTGATCAGCTCCGGCGCGATCGCCGCTTCCGCCAACGCGGCTTTGACCGAGGCGCAACAGGCGCGCCAGATGTCGTCGGACGACTGCTCGACGACATCTCCGGCCTCGTGCCAGGTCTGGATCGGGTGCCGCGCTGCCGCAAGCAGGCGGCCCTGACAGTCGAAGATCCCGGCGCGCGTGCTGGTTGTGCCGACATCGACACCGACAAAGGCCCTGGCCATGTTTCGCTCCCGTCAATTTTGACGCGAGCTTACCAGCAAGTGTAGCCGCCATCGACAACGACGACGCTGCCGGTCATCAAACTTGCCGCTTCCGAGGCCAGGAAGAGAACGACCGAGGCGATCTCCTCGACCTGCCCCATGCGGGCCATCGGGGTTCCGCCGATCCAGGCGTCGTACATGCGCGGATTGCTCTTCACGAAGGCGTTGAGCGGCGTCTCGATGTAGGTCGGCGCCACAGCGTTGACGCGAATGCCGCGGGCGCCCCATTCGGCGGCGAGCGACTTGGTCAGATGGTGCACCGCGGCCTTGGAGGCGTTGTAGAAGCACTGCTCCTGCGGCTTGTTGACGATGAAGCCGGACATCGAGCCGATGTTGACGATGGTGCCGCTCTTGGCCGCCAGCATGTGCTTGCCGAAGGCGCGGCAGCACCAGAACGTGCCGTTGAGATTGACGTCGATCACGTTGAGCCAGTGCTCGTCGGTGACGGTCTCGGCCGGCGTCTCGCTGCGGGCTATGCCGGCATTGTTGACGAGGATGTCGACCTTGCCGTGCCGCGCCACGAGATCGTCGGCCACCGCGCTCACCTGTGCCGAATTGGTGACGTCCATCAGTGCCGTCTCGGTGCTGAAGCCCTTGGCCTTCATCGCCGCCTGCGCGTCCGCCGCGGCCTTGGCGTCGCGATCGGCAATCACCACATGCGCGCCCGCCTCCGCCAGCGCCTCGACGCAGGCAAGTCCGATGCCCTGCGCGCCGCCGGTGATCAAGGCGGTCCTGCCGTTCAGCTTGAATTTTTCCAGATACATCGTCGTGGTCCGTGGTTGTCGTTGACGTCCGGAGGGGACGTCACCTCTCATGCGAAGATGGAATGGCCGCTGTCGTCGAAGCGGTAGATGCGGTTGGGCTCGGGCCGCAGCGTCACGGCGTCGCCGGCGCTGAGGCGCTTCTCGCCGACGCAGCGCACCGTCAGCGTGCCCAGCGCGCCGGCGTCGACATAGAGGAAGGTGTCGCTGCCGAGATGCTCGGCGATCAGCACCTTGCCGCGCCAACCTTCGCCGCCGTCCTCGACGATGGCGATATGCTCCGGCCGGACGCCGATCGTGGTGGCGCCGCGCCGCGAAGCTTCCTCGCCGACGATGAAGTTCATCTTCGGCGAGCCGATGAAGCCGGCAACGAACAGATTCGCTGGCCGCTGATACAATTCGATCGGCGAGCCATATTGCTCGATGCGGCCAGCGTTCAGCACCACGATCTTGTCGGCCATGGTCATGGCCTCGACCTGGTCGTGGGTGACGTAGATCGCGGTGGTGCCGAGCTGCTTCTGCAGCCGCGTGACTTCGAGCCGCATCTGCACGCGCAGGGCGGCGTCGAGATTGGACAAGGGTTCGTCGAACAGGAACGCCTTGGGCTCGCGCACGATGGCGCGGCCGATCGCGACGCGCTGGCGCTGGCCTCCGGAGAGCTCGCGCGGCTTGCGGTCGAGATAGGGCGTGAGGTTCAAGGTCGCCGCGGCAGCCTCGACCTTCTGGTTGATCTCGGCCTTCGGCAGCCCCGCCATCTTCAAGCCGAACGCAATGTTGCCGCGCACGCTCATATGCGGATACAGCGCATAGGACTGGAACACCATCGACAGGCCACGCTTGGCCGGCGGCACGTCGACGACGTTGTTGCCGTCGATCAGGATGCGGCCGCCGGAGACGTCCTCCAGCCCCGCGATCAGCCGCAGCAGCGTGGTCTTGCCGCAGCCGGAGGGACCGACGAACACCACGAAGGCGCCGTCGGGAATGTCGAGATCGACGCCCTTGATGATGTGGACCGGCCCGAACGATTTCTGCACACCCTCAAGCGTGATCCGTCCCATGATTCAGCCCCTTTATTACTTCACTGCGCCGAAGGTCAGCCCGCGCACGAGCTGCTTCTGGCTGAACCAGCCGATGATCAGGATCGGCGCGATCGCGAGCGTCGAGGCCGCCGAGAGCCGCGCCCAGAACAGGCCTTCGGGGCTCGAATAGGAGGCGATGAAGGTCGTCAGCGGCGCCGCCTCCAGGGTCGAGAGGTTCAAGGTCCAGAACGCCTCGTTCCAGGCAAGGATCAGATTGAGCAGCAAGGTCGAGGCGAGCCCCGGGATCGCCATCGGCGTCAGCACGTAGATCAGCTCGCGCCCGATCGTGGCGCCGTCCATCCGTGCGGCTTCGAGGATGTCCTTCGGGATCTCCTTGAAGTAGGTGAACAGCATCCAGATCACGATCGGCAGGTTGCCGAGGCACAGGATGAAGACGAGCCCCGTGCGGGTGTCGAGCAGCCCCATGTTCTTGTAGATGAGATAGATCGGCACGAGCACGCCGACCGGCGGCATCATCTTGGTCGAGAGCATCCAGAGCAGGATGTCCTTGGTGCGCTTGGTCGGCGAGAACGCCATCGACCACGCTGCGGGAATGGCGATCAGCATCGCGATCAAGGTCGAGCCGCCGGCGACGATCAGCGAATTGAGCGCGTGATGCAGATAGTCGCTGCGCTCCTGGACCGTGACGTAGTTCTCGGTGGTCCAATGGAAGAACAGGAACGACGGCGGCGTCGCGAACGCCTCCAGCTCGGTCTTGAAGCTCGCCAGCACCATCCACAGGATCGGGAAGAAGATCACGAAGCCGGCGAGCCAGGCGCCGACCGTTGAGATCACGACATGACGTCCGGTGACCTTGCGCGCCATGGTCAGGCCTCCAGATTGCGGCCGACGATGCGGACCAGGAAGAAGGCGACGATGTTGGCGATCACCACGGCGACGAGGCCGCCGGCCGACGCCGTGCCGACATCGAACTGGATCAGCGCCTGCGAATAGACCAGGAAGGCGATGTTGGTGGTCTGCAGGCCGGGGCCGCCGCCGGTGGTGACGAAGATCTCGGCGAACACAGTGAGCAGGAAGATGGTCTCGATCAGGATCACCACCGTGATCGGCCGCGCCAGATGCGGCACCGTCAGATAGATGAAGCGCGACAGCGCGCTCGCGCCATCCATCTCGGCCGCTTCCTTCTGCTCCTCGTCGAGCGACTGCAGCGCGGTCAACAGGATCAGCGTCGCGAACGGCAGCCACTGCCAGGCGACGATGAAGATGACGGCGAGCAGCGGTGCGTCCGTGAACCAGTCGATCGGGGTCAGGCCCAGCGAGGTCGCGATCCACGCGAAAAGGCCGGACACCGGATGCATCAAGAGGTTCTTCCACACCAGCGCGCTGACCGTCGGCATCACGAAGAACGGCGCGATCACCATCAGGCGGATGAAATTCCGGCCGATCACCGGCTGGTCGAGCAGGATCGCGAGGGGAATGCCGAGGCCGATGGTGAGCAGCAGCACCGAGCCGACCAGCACCAGCGTGTTCTGCAGCGAGGCGAGGAAGGCGGGATCGGTGAGGAAGTACTCGAAATTCTCCAGGCCGACGAAGCTCTCGGAGCCGGGATCGAGCAGGCTGTAATGCAAGGTCGAGAAATAGATGGTCAGCGCCAGCGGCACGATCATCCAGATGAACAGCAGGATGACGGCCGGCGACATCAGCGCCCGCGCGAGCAGTTGGGTTTGTCGGGTGGCCATTATTGCTGTCCGTCTGCTCGATGAACTGCTTGCTTGATGAAAATCGCCGTTATTGCGAGCGAAGCGACGTGTCCGCCGTCGTTCGAACAACGAAGGAGAAGGCAATCCAGGAGCGTGCGCTGTACTCTGGATTGCTTCGTCGCTTCGCTCCTCGCAATGACGACGGATGGTTTTGCGAGTGCATCACGGAGTCCAAACCTTACCACTTGAAGCTCAAGAGACGGGCGTGGTGCCGGTGAATGCGCCCTCTCCCCTTGCGGGAGAGGGCATCGCCAGCCCTTCCGCGTACGCAGTCGGGTGAGGGGTATCTCTCCGCGAGCTCCATTTGTGGGGAGATACCCCTCACCCAACCGAGCTTGTTGCGCTGTCATACATGCCCTCTCCCGCCCTGGCGAAGCTACGCTTCGCTTTGGGGGAGAGAGCGCAGTCATGCACACCGAGCCCGTGCCCGGCTCATCAAATCCGTAGGGTGGGCAAAGGCGCGAAGCGCCGTGCCCTCCATCTTCGATCTTGCCGTGGCGCGGTGGGCACGCTGCGCTTTGCCCACCCTACGGGTCGCGTCTACGCGAGAGAGAAAATGCGGCCATCCCTTGTGGGGAGGGATGGCCGCCAGTGATCAGCTCGGGAGGAGTTTGGTGTCGAGCTGATGACCCTGCGCGCCTACTTGATGTAGCCGGCGCGCTTCATCTCGCGTTCGGTGGCGGATTGCGCCGCGGCCAAGGCCGCATCGACCGTCATCGAGCCGGCCAGCGCCGCGGAGAACTGCTGACCGACAGCGGTACCGATGCCCTGGAATTCCGGAATGGCGGCGTATTGCACGCCGACATAGGGCACCGGCTTCACGGTCGGATGGCTGGGATCCGCCGCATCGATCGAGGCCAGCGTGATCTTGGCGAACGGCGCGACCTTCAGATAGTCCTCGTTCTTGTACAGCGAGGTGCGCGTGCCCGGCGGCACGTTGGCCCAGCCTTCCTTCGAGGCGACGAGCTTGGTGTAGTCCTTGCTCGTTGCCCAGGCGATGAACTTCTCGGCCGCATCGACCTTCTTCGAGCCGGCGGGAATCGCGAGATTCCAGGCCCACAGCCAGTTGGCGTTCTTGCCGAGGCCGGTGTTCGGCGCCAGCGCGAAGCCGACCTTGTCGGCGACTTTCGACTCCTTCGGGTTGGTCACGAACGAGGCCGCGACCGTGGCGTCGATCCACATCGCGCATTTGCCGGAGTTGAACAGCGCGAGGTTCTCGTTGAAGCCGTTCGAGCTGGCGCCGGGAGGACCGGCTTCCTTCATCAGGTCGACATAGGTCGACAGCGTCTTCTTCCATTCCGGCGTGTTGAACTGCGGCTGCCATTTCTCGTCGAACCAGCGCGCGCCGAACGAGTTCGACATCGCGGTCAGGAAAGCCATGTTCTCGCCCCAGCCGGCCTTGCCGCGCAGGCAGATGCCGAACGTGCCGGCCTGCTTGTCGGTGAGCTTCTTGGCGGCGTCGATCACGAAGTCCCAGGTCGGGCTCTCCGGCATCTTCAGCCCGGCCTTGTCGAACAGATCGGTGCGATACATCACCATCGAGCTCTCGCCGTAGAACGGCGCGGCGTAGAGCTTGCCATCGACCGACACGGCGTCCTTGATCTTCGGCAGGATGTCACCAGCGTCATAGTCCGCGCCGAGCTTGTCGAGCGGCACCAGCCAGTTCTTCTTGGCCCAGATCGGCACTTCGTAGGTGCCGATGGTGAGGATGTCGAACTGGCCGCCCTTGGTGGCGATGTCGGTGGTGACGCGCTGGCGCAGCACGTTCTCTTCCAGGGTGACCCACTTCACCTGGATGTCGGGATTGGCCTTGGTGAATTCGCCGGTCAGCCCCTGCATCCGGATCATGTCGCCATTGTTGACGGTGGCGATGGTCAGGGTCGTCTCGGCCGATGCAGGCAAAGCAGTAAGCAGCGTGGCGGCGCCCATCAGGGCGGCAAGCGTACGCGTGCGAGTGAAGATGGTCTTCACGGTCTCCTCCCTTCCCGTGTCTTTTGAACATATGCTCACGGGCTGAGCTGATGTTCACAACAACGGTCAGACTTTGTCAAGCATGCGTTGTCGCGCACAGGTTGTGCGATGCGAGAGATGGAGGTCCTGAGATTGAAAAGCGGCGATCGGGCCTACGCCAGCACGGCGCGCGCGGTGGCCTCGTCGGTGATCAGGCCGTTGATCAGCCGCCCGCTCAGCGCGGCGCGGATGGCAGGGATCTTCGCCGGGCCGAGCGCCGCCGCGATGGTCATCGCGCGCGCCGGCACGTCGGGCGGAATGCTGGTCAGGCGGCGGTTGATGCCGGCATCGATCACGCGCCCCCTGGCGTCGAAGGCCCAGCCGGTAATCTCGCCGATGGCACCCAGCCGCATCATCTCGGTGAGTTCGTCGCGTGTGACGAAGCCGTCGACATGCATCTGCGCCTTCTGATCCATCTGGCCGAGGCCGACCAGCTTGAGATCGGCCTTGTCGGCGACCGCCTTCACCTTGGTGATGGCGTCGAGCCGGACCATGCGGTCGCGCTCGTCCTCGCTGCCCATCAGGAACGGCAGCGGCATCGGATAATGCCGCGCGCCGGTGCGGTCGGCGAGCCGGCCGACGGTGTCGAAGAAGCTGGCGGAGCCGTCGGCCAAGATGTTGCCGACCAGCGAGACGATCTGGTGCTCGGGCCGATCGATCGGCGTCACCCGCTCGACGGCAGCGCGCACCGCGCGCCCCGTTCCGAGGGCTATGATGACCGGCGTCTCAGCGCGCAGGGTCGTCTCGAGCAGATTGGCACAGCGCTCGGCGATCCCCGCCGCTCCCGTCGGCGCGGCCGGATCGGTCGGCACCACCTCGCAATGCACCAGCACGAACCGCTCCTTGAGCTGCGCGGCCAGCGCCATGCAGGAGGCGATCGGATGTTCGAGCCGGAAGGTGATCAGCCGCTCGGCAAGGCACAGCGACACCAGCCGCTGCGCCGAGGCGCGCGACACCTGCAGCATCCGGGCGATCTCGTCCTGGGTATGGCCGGCGATGAAATACAGCCAGCCGGCGCGGGCGGCGTCGTCGAGCCGTGATTTGTCACTGTCGCTGGCCATGACGCCGCGCGGTCTCCTTTCCGATCTCCCGTCACGCGCCGCGCGCGAGCGTGGCCAACACTATGGCATGGCCGTCAGGGGCTCGGGAACCACGCCCCGCGGCCGTCCCCAGGCCAGCTCCTGACGCCTGGCTCGACCAGATCATATGCTCTGATCATGAGCAATAGCCCGGTGTGCACCGAAGGCCCTCTCACCGCGCGGAACCTCGCCGGCCGCACGGCGGCTGCGCGTCATCGGAGGATGTCGGGCACGACGTGGCCGCTTAGCTGCAAGGCATGGCTTTCCCCCGCATCATCCGGCCGCCTCGCCCTGCTCCCATCTTCGTCTGCCGCAAATGCCTGAAGCGCAGCGACGACGCGAAGGACATCAAGACGGAAATCAAGCGCGCCGCAAAGCGCGCGGGCCCGTCCGGCGGCAAGCCTGCGCGCACCATCATGACGAGCTGCTTCGGCCTCTGCCCCAAGCGAGCGGTGGTGATCACAGCCGGCGTCCGTGCGGCACATGGCGAATATGTGCTGGTCTCACAGGCCGATGACGTCGCGGACGCCTTGGCGCTGCTGCGCGAGGATCAGAACGGATCGTCCTGAAGCTCGTCGTCTTCGTCGTCGCGGGCCAGGCACGCGACCGTCCGCTCGGCGATGTTGCGCATCAGCCCGATCTCCGCGAGATCATGCCCGTCGAGCACCGCGCGGGCGATCACGGTAAGTTCGGCCCAGGCAGCCCAGTCGTCGCGCGGTCCCTCGCGCATCCACAGCGCCGTCATCGCGAACAGCTCGGCCCAGCGCGCCCGCTGCGCGCCGATCGCACCGTCGTCCTGCAGCAGCTTGGCGGGAAGCTTCTCGCGCGCGCGGTGGCTGGCGCTCTTCACCTTCTGCTCCAGCTCGGCATCGTCCTCGAACCAGGAATCCTCGATGCCGTCGAGCTCGGCGAGGTCGCCGCTGTCCGCCAGGGCCATCGCGATCTCCTCGGGCGCGCGCAAATCGTCCGGCAGGTCGGCGATGAGCTCGTTCAGGAGTTCGCGGACATCAATCGCGGCCGGTTGCCATTCGGCGCCGCCGATCGTCTCGGCGACCTGCAACAGCCCCGCCGGCGGCACCTCGCCACGCCTGACGGTGAGCCCCAGATGATGACCGATCATGCGGTCGACAAAGCTGCGGCTGACATCGAGCAGCGGCCCGTGCGCCGCCAGACCGGCCATGATCTCCTTGACGTCCTGGAGCGGCTGCGGATCGCTGACCATCGCCTCGGAGAGCCCGTCGCGGGTGAAGATCGTCGCGATCCGCTGGGACTTGCGGTCGGCGGGCGACAGCGCCAGCAGCAGCTGCGTGCCGGCGCCGTCGGTGGCGCTGGATTTGAGCTTGTCGACCGCCCCCTTCGCCCAGGGCGCGCAGGCCACGCCGGCGGCGCGCACCTTCTGGATGATCGCGTCGATCTCGGTGCGCTCGCGCTCCGGCCGCCAGTTGCGCATCGCGATGACACGGCGGAGATCGACGGGCGACAAGGTCGAAGCCTGCTCGACCAGCGCCGCCGCCGCGGCCTTGCGGACCGCCGCGCTGCCGTTCTGCAGGAACAGCACCGCGGCCGCACGGGCCTCCGGCTGCTCGTTCTCTGCCAGATGGATGGCCAGCGCGATCTTGGCATCGTCCGGCATCAGATGCGCGCCCTCGGCGAAGGCGGTCACCACCTGGAACGGATCGCCGCCACAGGCCTCGAGGATGTCGTCGAGCACCGAGACGATGTCCTCCGGTAGCCCATCCTCATCATCCTCGTCGCCGAGCTCGGCCGAGGCGGCGGTGAGCTCGGGAGAGGCCGCGATCCCGGCCTGCTGCAAGGCGCCGCCGAGATAGGCGAGCAGCGTGCCCTCGATCTCCCCGCCCTTGGCCCGCGCCGCCAGATCCGACTGGAAGCGCGCGATCAGCTCGGAAGCATCCTTGGCGCCGCGCTTGGCCCTTTCGTTCAGCCCGGCGAGCAGCATCTGCAGCAGGAACAGATAGCCGATGCCGAGCGCCTCATCCTCGCCGGCCGGCGGCATGTGGCGGCACACGCCCTCGGCGGCGGCGAAGATCTCCGTGGAGTGGGTCAGCAGAAAGCGCTCGAGCTCCGGCGTCGGCTGCGGCAGCCGCCCCTTGGCGAACCCGGCCGCGAGCTTCTTGGCATGGTCATCGAGACCGGCTTTTGCACTCGTCTTGGCCATGAGAGATCTCCCTTGCCGGCGGATTTACCGCGAAAGGCGGCCCATCGTAAGCGCGGCCCCGCGCAATCCACCGTGAAGAGGCCGCAGCCGATCGCCTGCGCGGGCGGCTCCGGTGCGCGCCGGGGCCGGCCGAGTGGTGAATGAAACCTTGCTTGCGTCGTTCAAATGCCGTCACCGGCCTTGACGCTTGCTTCGCAGGCGCTGGGGTTATCTGCCATGTCCCACGCGTCAGCAAGCAGCCATGAGCCCCATCGCCTCCAACGCAGTCTCCGGCATGAACGCGGCCTCGCGGCGGATCGAGGTGTCCGCTTCGAACGTCGCCAATGCGATGAGCACCGGCGCGCTGCCGAATGCCGACGGCACGCTGCCGGCGGGGGCGCCAAAGGCCTATGATCCGCTCGCGCTGGTGCAGAGCGACGTCGCCGGCGGCGGCACGCAGACCACCATCACCAAGGCCGGCAACGGCACCTCGGCGAGCTACCAGCCCACGGCGCCGTTCGCCAACAAGGACGGCCTCGTCGCCGCCCCCAATGTCGACCTCGCCCAGGAGATGATCAGCCAGCTCGTCGCCAAATACAGCTTCGCCGCCAATGCGCGCATCCTCAAGGCGAGCGACGAGATGAGCCGCATCGTCATCGACATGAAGGTGTAGAGCGTAGCTGCTCCGTCCCGAGACGTTTTCGGTGATCAAGAGCGCCTCGTCCTGTTGCCGCTGCAAGCGTCCGCCCCTCGCACCGACCGCGCGTCCCGCAGCCTGAGGGGCCCGCTTTCACGCAGCCGTGATGCCGGACCGAGATCCGCCGGCTGACCGCCGGCGTAGCAGCAGGGTGAGCCCCTGTTCTTCATCATCAGCCGCGATGCGATCACCGGCGCAGCCACGCTGTGCGGCCGGTTCGCGGGTCACGCGTCGGCTGAGGCGGAGCCCATGATCAACGCCGCAGCCCTGCTCATCACCTCGCTGCTGTTCGGCGGCATGACGCTGTTCTCGTTCGGCTTCGCGCCGTTCCTGTTCAGCGCCCTGCCCCTCGAGACCACGCGCACGCTGATCCGCCGCGCCTTCCCGCATTTCTATCTGTTCGTCATCGCCACCGCGGCCGCCGCCGGCCTGCTGGCGCTGACCGGCGACGTGCTCGCCGGCGGCACGCTGGTCGCGATCGCGCTGACCGCTGTGCTGGCGCGGCAGGTGCTGATGCCCGCGATCAACCGCGCCACCGACGCGGGCGAGAAGCGCCGCTTCGCCCGCCTTCATGGCGCCTCGGTCGTGCTCACCTTGATCCATATCGTGCTGAGCGGCGGCGTGCTGCTGCGCCTCGCGCAGTGAGGATGCCGGCGGAGAAAGGACAGCCATGCTCTACAAGGATGCCGTGAAGCCCGCCTTCGCCGCGACCGCCGAGGGATCCTCGACCGTCGACCCTGACGAGATCGCGCGGTTCTCGCGGCTCGCCGAGGAATGGTGGAAGCCGGACGGCGCGTTCAAGCTGGTGCACGCCTTCAACGCCGCGCGCGTGCGCTATCTCTGCGACCGCCTGCCCGCGCTGGTCGGCCGCGATCCCCTTGCGAACCTGCCGCTGGCCGGCCTGGAGATCATCGACGTCGGCTGCGGCGCCGGCATCGTCACCGAGCCGTTGTCGCGGCTCGGCGCCAAGACGCTCGGCATCGACGCCGCCGAGCGCAACGTGCTGGTCGCCGCCGACCACGCGCGCAAGCAGGGCGCCGATGTCTCCTACCGCCACGCGCTGCCGGAGGACATCGCCGCTGAAAACGAGCAGGCCGACATCGTGCTGACGCTCGAGGTGGTCGAGCACGTCGCCGATCTCACCCGCTTCATCGGCCATGTCGCCGCTCTCGTGCGCCCCGGCGGCATCCTCGTGATCGGCACCCTGAACCGCACGCCGATTTCGTTCGTGAAGGCGATCATCGGCGCCGAATACATCCTCGGCTGGCTGCCGCGCGGCACCCATGACTGGCGCCGCTTCGTCAAGCCCGCGGAGCTCCAAACCCTGCTCGCGCCGCATCGCTTCATGCCTGTGGAGACGGTCGCCGTCGAGCTCAACCCACTGACGATGCGCTGGCGCATCGGCGGCCGGCCCTCGACCAACTATCTGCAGATCTATCGCCGGATGCCGTGAGCTGAACGGGACACAGCCGTCGCACAGGCCCTCCTCACCGAGCCCTAGTGCGAGAGCACCGCGATCAGCCAATGAATGAAGGTCGCCCCGCCGACCGGCGCGACCACCAGCATCACCATGTTGAAGCCGAGCAGCGCCAGCAACAGCCGCTCGCGGCGCGGCGACATCAGCCGCTTCGGCCGCTCCGGCTTCGGCTCGTGCGGCCAGTATCCCGGCAGGTCGACGAACATGGCACCTCCACATCATCTCCCAACGCGAGAGCGCCAGGGATGGATGACCAGCCGCGATGCAACGCCGTCACAAGCCTAGCACGCTCACGCGCTGATCGCGAGCCGATCCTGTCCGCGACCGGCCTCCTGCCGCGCGGCCGGCACCCGCGGCTCCGCGCGGGGTCCGCCGCAAATGTCGTGCGCCCTCTATTGTTTTGCCCGACACTTCGGCGAGAGCATCGGCACGTTCGACCATGGCCAATTGTGCCAGCGCCCATCGTCGTCGACGCAAGCGGAACCCGCCGGCAGTGGGTTCGTCGTCGCGTCCGCAGATGCTTCAAGCGCGGCAAATCGGTGGTCGACATAGGTCGTGGACAAATACCCGGCAACGGACACTACCAGGACGACCGCACATCCCTTGACTGAGTCACTCCAGCGCATGTCATCAGCTCCCTTGTTCGGCGTGCCAGGACCACATGGGACGACATTGCCGCGCATCTGCGTGGCGGGCTGTGAGAGAGGTCACATCGACATCGCCCCGGGCATGACGGAATAACAACTCGCTGGATCGCTCGTCGCGACAGCCCCGCTGCCTCCCTTCCCTGGAGGCAGGGCTCTGGGATATGAGCAAAGCTCGCAGCCGGCAGCACGCCTGACACCGTCCTTCGAGACGCCCGCCTGCGGCGGGCTCCCCAGGATGAGGCCTGTTTCGCGGCGGGGGTACTCAACCCTCTCCATGAACACGCCTCTCGGCGTGGTCATGGTCCGGTGTGCAGTGCCGCCTTGGCTTTTGACCCTCATGGTGAGGAGCGCCGGCTTCGGCGCGTCTCGAACCATGAGGCCCCTGAGGAGTACCGAGCCATAGCCAATCGCCCTGCCCTCCAGGGGAGAGTGAGACCGGGATCGCGGCGCCTGCGGTGGTCGTCGGAACGTCGGCAACCTGTCCGCGGCATCGCCTCACGCGCCTAGAATGCATAGTCCAAACCAAAACTCATGCCCCGCAACAGCGTCGTCCCGCGGTGGTCGACACCGGACGCGCTGACGCTGGTCTGCGTGGTCGAGACCTTCTGAATCTGCGCCGGCGCCAGCGCAACGCCATCGAACCACAGCGCGTCGAATCCGAGCTTGAGCGTGACGCTGCCGGTCAGCCGATATTTTGCGACCAGGCGGCCCTCCGCGACGAAGGCGGCGGCGCTGGTGGCGGCGGAGGCCGGGTAGAGCTGCTTCGCCATGCTGACCACAGTGGTCTGCCGCGACCGGTTGTCGTAGAGGCCAGCCTTGACGAGGCCCTCCACGGACAAGCGTCCGATCTGCCAGAGCTCGGATCTCGCACCGACCTGGAGGCCATAGAGATTGTTCACCGTCGTGGTGGTCCAGAACGGCGGATTGACGACGACCGCGCTGTTCGCGAGCGGCACCGCGTTGGGCAACGTGACCGCGCCGAGCAGCTTCCAGGCGGGCTCGCCGAGATCATCCGGGGTCAGCGTCCCCTGCAGCTGATCGCGCAGCTGCAGCCAGCGGACGCCGAGCGAGAGCGTCGTACGCGGCGACAGCTCCACTCGCGCCTCGGCCTCGAGGCTGTGCAGCCTAGTATCATCCCGCCACACCATCGACTGATAGGAATAGTCCTGCGTCTGCCAAAAACTTCCGGGCGCCTTCATGACCAGCCACTGCGCCGGAATCTCCGGCCCGGTCGACCTGACCGCCTTCAAGCCGGGCACGCCGACATAGGACAGCGCGAGCCCGTAACCCGCCGGATCGCGATAAGCGAGGCTCAGCCGCGCCCCCGCAGCCAGCCGCTGGCCGAGCTGGCTGCTGTTCAGGACTTCGACGCCGGGGGTGTTGCTCGTGTTGGCGCCGGTCAGTGTCAGCCACGGCACGTTGCCGGGCACCAGCGACACCAGCGGCTGATGCGATGTGCCCGAGCGGCCCAGCAGGATCGTCTCCGCGGACAGGGTCCAGCGGGACTGCGGCTCTGACGGTGGCGACGGGCCGGAGAGCGGGCGTTCGTCGTGCGTGGAAGCGCGCGCAGCCGCAGGGCCGCGATCATCGGCCGCCGCGGCGGTCGATAACAGCTGAGCGAGGGCGAGTCCGCACAGCACTCGGGCGGGACGCGGATGGCGGCGGTTGCGTTGTGAGGCGGAAACGACGGTCACCCGATTTCCCCTGTCTTGCGCGCGGATGCCCTTGGCTGTGGCGCGCGCCACTCGGTTGAGACTCTCACGCCACCGGATACGCCGCGCAGGCTCGGAAAAGACGAAGGAAGACGGCCGACGGAGGACATGGCCGAGGGAAGACATGGCCAACACAGCGGCACCACCATTCGGCATTCACGACGGCGTCCGCTCGCCGGCCGACAACACGCTTGTTCTGCACCGCGCCTGCCGATTCGGAAAGAGCTCGTTGGGCGGATGAGCGCAGCGTAATCCCCGCCTCACCACAGGGATTCTCAACCCGTCACGGCAACTCCGCGCGGGTAGATATTTGCGGCCGAGCCTCGGACCCGCTACGAAGTGCCTTCATCGCGCGCGATGCTCGGGCAGCAGCTCCGCTCCTCATCGCGACAACGGATGGACCTGCCCATGTTGACCGTCTACGGGCGTAAGAGCTCCTACAATCTACAGAAGGTGATGTGGCTCGTGGCAGAGCTTGGTTTGCCGCACGAGCATATCGAGCGCGGCGGTGATTTCGGCGGCCTCGATGCGCCGACCTTCCTGGCGATGAATCCCCATGGTCGCGTGCCAGTCATCAAGGACGGCGACACCGTGGTGTGGGAATCGCAGGCCATTCTCCGCTATCTTGGGGCGATGTATGGGCGACCGCAGTTCTGGGCGGAGGATGCGGCGACGCGTTCGCATCCGGACCGCTGGCTCGACTGGAATGCGACCTCGCTGCAACCGGACTTTCTCAACGGTATTTTCTGGGGCTGGTACCGAACGCCCGCCGAGAAGCGGAACATGAGCGCCGTCAAGGCCAAGTTCACCGCCTGCAGCCGGCACATGATGCTGCTCGACCGCGTCATCGGGGATAAGCCATTTCTTCTAGGCGCTGAGCTGACGCTCGCCGATATCGCGATCGGCACAGCGTTTCATCGCTACTTCAACATGGAGATTCCACGTCCCGACGTGCCGCGCGTCGAGGACTGGCACCACCGCCTCCAGGAACGGCCAGGCTATCGCCGTCACGTCATGCTGCCGTTCGCGGAGCTTTATGGTCGGCTGGCGTATTGAAGGCCGACTGCCCCTCGCCGCGAACAAGGATCTCAATCGGCGAAGATCAAGCTTACGAAGGTTGCGCGGACCGTGCTCGGCAGCGTTCCCAACACTGTCACCCTCATTGGACATACATTTCAAATGACCGCCCAGCGCGGCGCAAAAGCTGAGAGCAATCATTGCGCCTGGGAAGAAGGGCGGATTACGCTCCGCTAATCCGCCCTACGCGCTGTCACGGAAATCCGGACTGCAGCGTTCTTAGCTTCGTTGGCTGCCTCCTGCTTTCCAGGAGGCTCTCGATATTTTGCGCCGCACCAATCCCTCGTTGCGAGCAACTTGCTCGGAAACGGTGGAATGACACGGTTGAAACAACATTAAACAAAGCGTTACAGTTGTAAATCAAACCAATTTCAGGACGCAAAATGGATTTCGATGATAAGCAATTTGCGTTTCGTCGACTTGCCGCTGTTTACGCAGAAAGAACGCAGCCAATTGTATTCTTCGTCGGAGCGGGGCTAAGCGCTCCTGCAGGAATGCCAAACTGGCTGCAGTTGCGAGACCACCTTACACGAGTCGGCGAGTCCAAATTCGCAACCTTCGACCTTGATCAGCGCGCAAAGAAGCTTGCAGACCTTCGTTCAGTCAAACAAATACCAACCCTGTGGGCCCAATTCTCTCGCCTAGAAGACTTGATAGGCTTTGCGACCTTCAGAGAGGCAATCCTCGAGAAATTTGCTCCAAGCGCAACTCTTCCTATTCCAAAGTTATATGAAGGGATATGGGAGCTGAACGTTCGGGGAGTAATAAGTCTCAACTTAGACATCTTCGCGCGGCGCGCATTCGCGAGCGAACGGTCGTTGACCTCGATTACATCACGAGACGTCGGACAGAAAGCTCACATCCTCAAGAACCCGAAACAGCACTTTCTTGCAGCGCTGCACGGCTCTTATGACGATGTTTCTACATGGGTTCTGACGGAACGACATCTAAACAGGCTACTCGATGACACGGCATACCTGAATTTCGTAAACACCGTTTTCACCACTCACGTAATCATTTTCCTTGGAATCAGCGCCGACGACATTGCGGCCGGGGGAATACTGCATCGACTAATTTCTAAAGGAATTGACCCGGGAAACCACTTCTGGATGACCTCTCGCTCGGACACCACGACTGACTCTTGGGCCGAAAACAACAACCTGCTCGTTATTCGCTATGAATCGGGTCACGGACACCAAGCACCAATAGATTCTGCAATCAAATTCCTTCGTGACTTTAAATCTGTAGATGAACCGCTTCCGCCAATTACTACATCTTCGTATGGCATCTCTCATAGCATTGAATCGCCAGACGATCTGGAGAAACTTGCGCCGAATGAAATACGCCTAAAGCTTAATACGTACGCTGCGCGCTTTGCCGGCGCTGGAGAGATTGAGCTGAAGGAATACAATGCGTTCTTGAGTAAGTACAAATTCGCCATGCACAAGGCAAGGTATGTCGACGTAGCCGAGCCGTTCAACAATTTCTTTGACTTCAAAATCATTGACAGAATTGGCAGCGGCCTTTTTGGAACGGTGTTCAAAGCTGTAGCAAAAGACGGATCCTTTCGCGCCATTAAAATTCTGCGCAACGAAGTTATGTCCAATGAAACCATGCTTCAGTGCTTCCGCCGCGGAGCTTCATCCATGAAGATCATGGACAAAGCTAGAGTAGCTGGAGTCGTGAAGCTTGATCAAGCGCTCGAAATTCCGCCGTCCATAATCATGGAGTTTGTCGAAGGAGGAAATTTGGAGGAGGCTAAGGCAGCTTCCCTTCTTGACGGCTGGATTGAAATAATCGGCATCTGCCGAGATGTTGCGAGAATTGTAAAAAGTGGGCACCTGCTGCCCGAGCGGGTTCTTCATCGAGACATCCGGCCCGCAAATATTATGTTGCGAGGGCTCTATACGCCTAACCCTAGAGAGGTCACCGTATTAGATTTTGATCTCTCCTGGCACGTCGGCGCAATCGGAAACACTATCGCACCTCACGTTATGCAAGCGATGGGATATCTATCGCCCGAGCAAAGAGGCGCCAATCGGGGGTCGACCTCGCGTAGCGCAACCGTAGATACTTTCGGCTTGTCAATGACACTCTATCATCTGTTGACAGGCTTGCACCCGGGATTGGGCGAACATCGCGAGCCAGAGTGGATGAAAATCATCTATTCGAGGCTACCGTCAGCCGGCTTGGGAGATTGGACATCCCTAAGGCGACGCGTTGCGCGACTAATTGCAACAGGGACAGATAGCGAGCAAGTTCGACGTCCAGATATGGGCGAGATGGAGTTTGAGCTTTCGAGAATTCACCAATGCTTGACAATGCCCGATCTGGTTAAGTCTGCGGAGTTGATCGCCGAAAGACTGTTCTTTGATGCATTTGCAGGAGATTATGAGTGGAATGATGATCAATCGAACGCGACGCGTCGACTCGCCAGTGGCATAGAGTTCGTAATGAGATGCGTTGAAGATGATTCAGGTCTTGAACTTGTCATTACTTTTACGGCTCAAGGTCACGAGAATCGCAAGCACATCGCAAAATACCTCTCCAAGTCATTCGATCAAGCAAAAAGATTGCTTCGAGATAACGGTTGGAAAATTCTTGTCGATCAAGTCGATCATGGCACGGCCCGCGTGACATGCGGCACGGACATACGTGAGGCAACTCGCTTCTTGAAGCAGTGGCCCAAGATGCTCAAAGAACTCGGCGACCTTTTTAGCTTTGACTGATCAGACTTGGCGCCTGCTGTTCAGACAAGCGCCATCGATTTTGCAAGTTGGAAACATCGATGAGAAAAACCTATGTAATAGGTGACATACACGGCTGCTTAAGACAACTACGTGGACTGGTCGATCGATGCAGGCTGGATTGCGGAGAAGATAGACCCAAGTTCATTTTCATCGGCGACTATATCGACCGCGGGCCCGACAGCCATGGAGTCGTTGAATTTCTAATGGGTGCACAAAAGAGTGACTCTGAGACCGTTATATGTCTGCGAGGCAATCATGAAGCGTTAGCATTATTGAGTACGTACGATACTGCCAATGTTCCGGTCTGGCTCCATAACGGGGGCGAGGCTACGCTTCTCAGCTATAGGGTAGGCACCCCCGCCGAGATGCCCCACGATCATATCTGCTGGTTTCAATCGCTACCTATTCACTATGATGACGGGTTACGCTTCTTCGTGCATGCCGGCATTGACCCGAACAAACCACTTAATCAACAAGCCGAAAATGATTGTCTGTGGATGAGGGAGCCCTTCTTGTCTGACCGACAAAATTATTCGAGGCTCGTGGTACATGGCCACACGCCAACTTTGAACCAAATGCCCGAACAGCGTACCAATAGATTAAACGTCGACACGGGCGCGTACTTGGGCGGTCCTCTCACTGCCGCAATTTTCGATGATCGATCGCCCAAGCCTTTAGGCTTCTTGCAAGAGTACTGAAAGGGTTCATCAAGAGCAATTGCAGGAATTATCCGCTGTGACTCTCAAGGAGAGCGGGCGCTAGCAGTCTGGTGAAAAAGCTCTGTTTCTGGTCGCGGTCTATGATCAAGCAAACGACCTCGTTCTTAGAGGAACAGATACCCGGAACTGCGGATTAGAATACGTGACAGTGCTGGACTGTACCCCTCAAGTGAGACACGCTAATTTCAGTGACAGGCATTCCGAGGATGACCTGTGGCAGCGAGAGGGAAGAACCGTCAGTTTCCGACGGCATACAAACTGAAGGCGATCAAGCGCGTCGAGCGAGGCGACAGCGTTCTGCCCGTCGCGGGCGAGCTTGAGAATCGCATAAGATCCTGCACGACTGAGAATTACGTTGACGCTGCACTTTTCTCCTTGCTCGTTTCGGGGCAACGCCAAGCGTTTGTTCGTCGTGCTCGGGGAGGAGGCTGACATCAATCGGCGTGGCCATTTATTCTGAATACCAGAAAGTTTGTTGACACGATCCCCAAATCAGTGGTTTGATCCCGCCATCCCGCCCGCACTGAGAGGGGCGTATCGCGATCGTCACGGGACGTTGCGGCGGGGAGTGGTGGCCGCGGGGCGACGCAGCATCCTTGATGGGTGCGGACGAACGTCGTTGCGCGGACGGTCAAGCCGTGTGGTCCCGACACCCCGACGCTGGTGTCTTGGTCGGCGACGATGTCGATGACGGGGGCAAGCAAGCCCGGTCCCCTGGGAGAGCACGGAGCAGCCGTTCAAACCATCGCGCAGGGAAGGCCGGGTTGTTTCCGGCTGAGCCTGTGGTTCCTTCCCCGTGCACTCTGTTTCGCACGGGGGCCGCGGGTGCCAGTCGGCACTCGGCCTTCCCTGCGCCCTCTCACTTAATGAGGAGGCCGACTGCAGCAGAGCTCGGGGCGATCAGCTCGCGAGATCGCGGCGGCATGGGCGCGGGTGACGGCTGCTTATCGCGGCGGGCTGTTTGACAGGGTTGATCGGAGATCAGGGAGCGCGACTCAAGTTGACACTTGGGGGGCTCAAACGCCCGGCTTCGCCAAGGGCTACGCCGGGCACGCTTCGCCCTTCGGGCTACTTCGAGGCTGCGCCACGCGTAGCCCGAAGGGCGAAGCGTGGTGCCCAGGGGCGGGATCGAACCACCGACACTGCGATTTTCAGTCGCATGCTCTACCAACTGAGCTACCTGGGCAAGTCTCGTGAGGGGCATAAAAGCCCTGCGAGCCGGCGGTTTATAGTGGGCGCGGACGGTGCTGTCTACCGCCCTTCGCGTAAGTTTTCACATTCCTTTTGCAGTTGCGCAGCCGCGCCTGCGGTCGCCGGCATCGCCGGACCAAGGCGATGAAAATACTGGATTATTCGACGTCGTCCTCGTCGCCTTCGGTGGCCGGGATGACATAGGAGCCGCTGAGCCAGCGGTTGAGGTCGACGTCGCGGCAGCGCGGCGAGCAGAACGGGCGCGACGCTTCGGCGGCCGGCCGGTTGCAGATCGGGCAGCGGCGGAGGGGCTTCGCGGGAGCGGCGGTTTTGGCGCTAGTCTTGGCGTTAGTCTTGGAGCGGGTCGAATCGTCGGGCATGGCCGCTATTTAGGCGCCCGCGGCGCCGGATGCATCCCCGGAGCGTGATCGGGAAAAGTGGCCCCGGTTGTCCGGGAGAATGCTCGAACCACCGGGGCATCACACGCCGACGGTGTTCAGCCACCCGAAGCGGATCGGAAAGCCCTCGCCGGCGAGCAGGGTCGTGGTCTCGTACAACGGCAGGCCGACGACGTTGGTGTAGGAGCCGACCATCTTCACCACGAACGAGCCGGCGATGCCCTGGACGGCGTAGCCGCCGGCCTTCCCGCGCCATTCGCCGGAACCGATATAGGCCTGGATGTCGTCCTCGCTGAGCCGCTTGAAGCGGACGCGGGTCTCGACCAGGCGCTGGCGGAACGCCTCCTTCGGCGTCACCAGGGTGATCGCGGTGTAGACGCGGTGGTTGCGGCCCGACAACAGGCGCAGGCACTGCGAGGCCTCGTCGACCAGGTTGGCCTTGGGCAGGATGCGGCGACCGACCGCGACCACCGTGTCGGCCGAGATGATGAAGGCGCCGCGCAGCTCGTCGTCGAGCTGGACGGATTTCAGCGCCGCATCGGCCTTGGCCCGCGCAAGGCGGTTGGCGCAGGCGCGCGGCAGCTCGCCGCGCTTCGGCGTCTCGTCGACGTCCGCGGGGCGCAGCGCGTCGGGCTCGATGCCAGCCTGGTTGAGCAGCGCCAGACGCCTCGGCGAGCCGGATGCAAGAACGATTTTGGGACGGCCGAGCATGCTGATTTCGCTGAGGGATTCGGAAATGGCGGGGGCGGGCGCGCGGAACCTATCGGAAGGGCTGTCATTCCACAACCCGAAGGGTGCGACAAGCTGCGACGGGCCTGCTCTAAGCGCTCAGTTTGAGCTGATGACAACGCTGGTATTTCGGTTCGATGACAGCTGTGGGGGAACCGGAACTCACAAGCCTGCCGGTCCCGGCTTGGCGAAGCGCTTGCGGATGCGGGTGAACAGGCCGTCGCAGACCTCGCGATAGGCCGACAGCTTCTGCTCGCGGTTGCCGTCGGCATTTGTGGGGTCCGGCGTCGGCCAATATTCGACGTCGGCGGCGATGGTGCGGGTCAGCTCGAGCGCCTTGTGATGCGCTTCCGGAGAGAGGGTGATGATGAGGTCGAAGTTCAGGCCCTCCCAGTCCTCGAGCTCCTCGAAGGTGGTGGGCTTGTGCTGCGAGATGTCCTGGCCGAGCTCGGCCATCACGGAGACGGCGAACGGGTCGAGCTCGCCCTTCTTGACGCCGGCGGAGCGGACGTAGAGCGCGTGCGGAAACATCTGCCGCAGCAGGCTTTCGGCCATCGGCGAGCGCACGCTGTTCTGCCCGCAGGCGAACAGCACCGCCTGCGGCTGGCGCGCGCGCGGCGGCCCCTCGGCCATGCGGCTAGGCGCCCTTGGCCGAAAGCTGGGACGCGCGGCGGGCGGCGCGCGGCGTCACTGGCCCTCGCCCTTCCAGTGCAGCACCGTGATCAAGGTGAACAGCCGGCGCGAGGTCTCGAAGTCGACCCGCACCTTGCCCTTGAGCCGCTCCTGCAAAGTGCGCGAGCCCTCGTCATGGATGCCGCGGCGGCCCATGTCGATCGCCTCGATCTTGTCGGGCGTGGCGGTGCGGATCGCCTGGTAGTAGCTGTCGCAGATCATGAAATAGTCCTTCACGATCCGCCTGAACGGCGACAGCGACAGCAGGTGCGTGACGACCGGCGTACCGTCCTCGCGGCGGATGTCGAACATCAGCCGGTTGGCGGTGATGCCGAGATGCAGGGTGAAGGGACCGGCCCCGTCGGCGCCCTCGGGCGCGAACAGGTTCTCCTCGACGAGGTCGTAGATCGCGATCGCCCGCTCATGCTCGATGTCAGGACCGGAGCGGCCGATCGACTCCTCGTCGAGCGTCACCGCCACGATGCGATTGGTCCGGTCGTCGCCTGGCGGGTTCTGGGTCATGGCAGATTGAGGCGTATTCCCACGGAGCGTGAATGGGCGTCGAGACCCTCGGCCTTACCCAGAGTCATCGCCGCTGGCCCCAGCGCGCGCAACTGGTCCGGACCGCATTTCAACAGCGACGTGCGCTTCATGAAGTCGAGCACGCCGAGACCGGAGGAGAACCGCGCCGAGCGCGCGGTGGGCAGCACATGATTGGAGCCGCCGACATAGTCGCCGATCGCCTCCGGCGTGTGCGCGCCGAGGAAGATGGCACCGGCGTTGCGGACCTTGGCCGCGAACGCGTCGGGGTCGGCGGTCATGATCTCCAGATGCTCGGCGGCGATGGCGTCCGCCAGCGGCACGGCCTGGTCGAGGTTGTCGACCTCGATGATGGCGCCGAAATCGGCCCACGACGCGCCGGCGATCGCGGCGCGCGGCAGGGTCTTGAGCTGGCCCTCGACGGCGCGGGCGACGTCGTCCGCGAGGCGGCGGCTGTCGGTGATCAGGATCGATTGCGCGCTGGCGTCGTGCTCGGCCTGGGCCAGCAGGTCGGCGGCGATCCAGTCGGCATTGCCGCTGTCGTCGGCGATGACCAGCACCTCGGACGGGCCGGCGATCATGTCGATGCCGACCTTGCCGAACACCAGCCGCTTGGCGGCCGCGACATAGGCATTGCCGGGGCCGACGATCTTGGCGACGGGGGCGATCGTCGCGGTGCCATGCGCCAGCGCCGCCACGGCCTGCGCGCCGCCGACGCGGTAGATCTCGGAGACGCCGCCGAGATGCGCGGCCGCCAGCACCAGCGGATTGAGCTTGCCGTCGGGCGCCGGCACCACCATCACGAGACGGCCGACGCCGGCGACCTTGGCAGGAATGGCGTTCATCAGCACCGAGGAGGGATAGGCCGCGGTGCCGCCGGGCACATAGAGACCGGCAGATTCGATCGCGCTCCAGCGCCAGCCAAGCTCGACGCCGGCGGCGTCGGTGAAGCGCTGGTCCTGGGGCAGCTGCTTCAGGTGAAAGGCCTCGATGCGGTCGCGGGCGAATTTCAGCGCATCGACCGTGGTGGCGTCGCAGGCCTTCACCGCGGCTTCGATCTCGCCCGCCGTGACGCGCAGCGTGGCGGCAGTCAGCTCCAGCCGGTCGAACTTGGCCGTCGCCTCGAGCAGCGCCGCATCGCCGCGCCTGGCGACGTCGTCGACGATGGCGCGGGCGGCGGCTTCGACGTCGGCGGAGGTCTCGCGCTTGGCGGCGAGAAACTGCCGAAACTGGGTGTCGAAATCGGCGCTGGCGCGGGACAGGCGAATGGGCATCTCTGGCACTTTCCGAAGGGGTGGCTGCCCCAGACCCCCTGCTCAATGGCGCGGCAGCGCGGGGCCGTCAACCCTTTGAACCGGCCCCTACCCGGTCAGCGGCGGCACGTCGTCGACCTCGCCGACGCCGAGATCGTCAGCTCCGAGATCGGTCAGCTCGCATTCCAGGCATTCGACATCGAGTCGCAGCGCGCCGCCGTGGGAGAACAGCAGCAGCGCACTTCCCGCGGGCGGCTCGGTCCCAGCGTGGAATTCGATGCCGATCAGCTCCAGCCCCGACGGGGGTGCGCTGAGATCGATGCCGCGCGACTTGCACGCCAGCACGCGATCGAAGCGCAACGCCGCCAGCAGCCGGCGCGGCTCGCTCTCGCCGTGAAGAGCCTGGTCCCAGTCGAGCCGGTTCATGCCGATGACCAGCCGCTTCTCGGCCTGCCGCCAGATGATGTCGGCCGGCGCCACCCGCGCGTCCTGCACATGGGCGGAGATCACGGCGAGATCGTCGGCGTCGAGCGCGATCAGTTTGAGCCGGTCGGTCACGACATCATCCTCATTCGCTTCGTCACCTCACTCGCGGATGCGCTCGATGGTCGCGCCGCAGGCCTTCAGCTTGTCTTCCAAACGCTCGAAACCGCGATCGAGATGATAGACGCGGTTGATCATGGTCTCACCTTCCGCGGCCAGCCCGGCAATCACCAGCGACACCGAGGCGCGCAGATCGGTCGCCATCACGGGCGCGCCGCGCAAGGTCGAGATGCCCTCGATCCGCGCGGTCTCGCCGTCCAGACTGATACGCGCGCCGAAGCGGGCCAGTTCCTGGACGTGCATGAAGCGGTTCTCGAAGATGGTCTCGGTGATCGCCGAAGCTCCCTGCGCCCGCACCATCAGCGCCATCAGTTGGGCCTGCAGGTCGGTCGGAAAACCGGGGAACGGCGCGGTCGTGACCTGCACCGGGCGGATGCCGTGGCCGTTGCGGACGACGCGAATCCCCTCGGCATCGCTCGATATCTCGGCGCCGGCCTCAGACAGCACGTCGAGTGCGGACTGCAAGAGCTCCGGCCGGGCACCGGCGAGTTGGACATCGCCGCCGGTCATCGCGGCGGCGATCGCATAGGTGCCGGCCTCGATGCGGTCCGGCAGCACGGTATGCCGCGCGCCGTGCAGAGCGGCGACGCCCTCGATCTCTATAACAGGCGTGCCGGCGCCGGAGATGCGCGCGCCCATCTTGTTGAGGCAATCGGCGAGATCGGTGATCTCCGGCTCGCACGCAGCATTGGTGATGACCGTCGTGCCCTTGGCGAGCGCCGCCGCCATGACCGCGACATGGGTGCCGCCGACAGTCACCTTCGGGAAATCGATCGTGCCGCCGCGCAAGCCGCCCGGCGCCTTGGCGACGACATAGCCGGCGTCGATCTCGATGCTGGCGCCGAGCCTCGTCAGCGCCATGATCAAAAGATCGACCGGCCGCGTGCCGATGGCGCAGCCGCCGGGCAAGGACACCCGCGCCTCGTGCATGCGCGCGAGCAGCGGCGCGATCACCCAGAAGCTGGCGCGCATCCGCGACACCAGCTCGTAAGGCGCGGTCGTGTCGATGATGTTGGCCGCCGAGATCTGCAGCGTCTGGCCTTGATACTGGCCGTCGCCGGGGCGCTTGCCGACCGACATGATGTCCACGCCGTGATTGCCGAGAATGCGCTGCAGCTGCGCGACGTCGGCCAGGCGCGGGACGTTGTCCAGGATCAGCGTCTCCGGCGTCAGCAGGCCTGCGATCATCAGCGGCAGCGCGGCGTTCTTCGCGCCCGAAATCGGGATGATGCCGTGAAGCGGTTTGCCGCCGACGATGCGAATGCGATCCATGCTGGTCCTATGGGAGCTGGCCGGTAAATCGGGCTGAGATGGGCGCAACAGGACCGACATTACGGCGATTTGATGAGTTCGCAACGGCAGGTCGCATCCTCAGGGCCTTCATCCCCTGACGGTGCAACGCGCCGAACGAATCAGACCGGAGGCACCAGCGCATCGGCCAAAAACCCGTGCAGCGCGGCCACCACCTGGGCGCCCTCTCCGATGGCGCCGCCGACCCGCTTGACCGAGCCGGAGCGGACGTCACCGACCGCAAAGACCCCGGGCACCGACGTCTCCAGCGGCGACACCATCCGCCCGGCATTCTGCTCCGACTGCGCGCCGGTGACGACGAAGCCGGCGCGGTCGAGCGTCACGCCGCAATCGCCGAGCCAGCCGGTCGCCGGATCGGCGCCGACGAACAGAAACAGGTTGCTGATGTCGGCGGGCGTGTCCTCGCCCGACAACCGGCTTCTCAAGGTGATACGCTCCAGCCCGGTGTCGGCGCCGCCGTCGAGCGCGACCACCTCGGTGTTGAACAACAGCTCGATGTTGGGCGTCGCCTCGATGCGCTCGATCAGATAGCGCGACATCGATGCCGCCAGCCCGCCGCCGCGGATGATCATCCGCACCTTCTTCACGTGCCCCGACAAAAACACCGCAGCCTGCCCGGCGGAATTGCCGCCGCCGACGAGGGCGACCTCCTGCCCCGCGCACAGCCGCGCCTCGATCGGCGAAGCCCAGTACCAGACGCCACGGCCCTCGAACTCCTTGAGCCGGTCGAGGCCCGGCCGCCGATAGCGCGCGCCGCTGGCAACCACGATCGAACGCGCCCGGACCTCGTCGCCGCCCTCCAGCGCCAGCACGAAGGCGCCGTTCCTGCGCTCGCAATCGAGCGCCGTCACCGATACCGGGATCATGATCTCGGCGCCGAATTTCTGCGCCTGGTTGAAGGCGCGCGCGGTCAGCGCGAGGCCGGTGATTCCGGTCGGAAAGCCGAAATAGTTCTCGATGCGGGCGCTGGCGCCGGCCTGGCCGCCGAAGGCCCGCGAATCCAGCACCGCGACGGACAGACCTTCGGAGGCGCCATACACCGCGGTGGCAAGTCCGGCCGGTCCGCAGCCGACCACCGCGACGTCGTAGATCTTCTCGCCGCGCGGGCCGCCGATCATTCCGATGGCGCGGGCGAGCTCGGTCTCGCTCGGGTTGCGCAGCACGCTGCCGTCGGAGACCACGACCAGCGGCAGCTCTGCCGGCGTCGGCGAATAGCGCGCGATCAGATCGGCGGCGTCGTGATCGACAGCGGGATCGAGCAGATGGTGCGGAAAGCCGTTGCGGGTGAGAAAGCTCTGCAGCCGCGCGATCGCGGCCGATTGCGGCGGGCCGATCATGACCGGGCCGCCGGCGCCGCCCTGAATGAGATTGACCCTGCGCAGGATCAGCGCCCGCATGATGCGCTCGCCGAGCTCGGCCTCGGCGATCAGCAAAGCGCGCAGCTTCTCGGGGCGAATCAGGATGACCTCGACCTCGCCTTCGGCGTGGCCGTCGACCAGCGCGACGCGGCCGGAGAGCTGGGCGATCTCGGCGAGAAACTGTCCCGGCCCCTGATCGATGACCGGGGTGACGTGACCGAGGCCGTCGCGTTGGGTAATGGCGACATGACCCTTGAGGATCACAAACATGCCCGGACCCGGTTTGCCGGTCTCGAACAGCAGCTCACCGTCGCGATAGGTCCGGATCTCGCCGAAGCCGCGCAGGCGCGCGATCTCGGCCGGGGTCAGCTCCGGGAAGGTCTGGTCGAACCGGGCAAAGGTCTTCGCCAGCTCCACGCCTTGTCCCGCCGAATCAGTCGCCGTTCCCTCATCCGTCATCCGCACGCTCCCCACATTGAACTCTTCTTACCGTTGTTCATCCGGACCGCGATCACCGGCCGCCTCAACGCTGCCCTCGTCGGCGGACGCCGTCTGACTGCGTTCCCGGCTCTGGGCCTTGCGCCGCTTCAGATTCTCGCGCAGCGCCTGCTTCAGCCGCTCCTCGCGCGCGCCCTTCCTCGACGAATCCTTGCCGGTCTGGTCTGCCATTGTCACGCGGTCCCCCCTTACCAGGAGCACAATTGATGCTGCGGGCGCGAAAGCCAAGAGGCGATCCGACGCAGACGATAGGTCCCGCTCCAGGCCACGTCGCCCGCCCGCATGGGGAGTTGCCGACGCACACGCAGGTCATTTCGGCCCTCGAGGCGAAATTCGCAGCCGAATCGATGATTTCGATCCGATTCGGAGCAGTTTTGCGCCGATTCGGCCGGAGCACCTGCGTCTTTCCCCGAAAACCGAACGAGCCGCGCTTGCGCAGGCCAGGACCTTGTGGCAAGAACCGCCCGCGTTCGGGCGCGGCCTTCGGGGCCGGTCCCCCGCCGTTTTTGCTGCCGTAGCTCAGTGGTAGAGCACTCCCTTGGTAAGGGAGAGGTCGACAGTTCAATCCTGTCCGGCAGCACCATCTCGTTCTCCTCACAGTACAGCTCCGCACCATCTCGGCCTCATGGTTCGAGCCGCGCCGTGATTGGCGATCGTCGTGACCGCTTGGTTCAGGCGCGGCGCTCCTTACCATGAGGGAGAGGCGTGAGATTGCAGCGTCACCGCGAACTCCCCCTCATCCTGAGGAGACCGCCGGAGGCAGTCGTCTCGAAGGATGTGCCGCGAGGACGATGCTCGCCACACCGCGATCTCACCGCGGCAACAGATTCTCCTTCGCCAGGTCGATCACCTCGTCGCCGCGGCCGCTCATCACGGCGCGGATCAGCCAGACGCTGAAGCCCTTGACCTGTTCGAGGCCGATGGTCGGCGGCATCGACAGCTCCTGCTTGGCGGTCACGACGTCGAGCACCGCGGGGCCATCATGCGCGAGCCAGTCGCTGACGGCGCCGGGCAGCTCGCCGGGGTCCTCGACGCGGCGGCCATGGATGCCCATCGCCTGCGCCATCGCGGCGAAGTCCGGATTCTCCAGATCGGTGCCATGCTCGACGAAGCCCGAGGCCTTCATCTCCAGCGCGACGAAGCCGAGCGTGCCGTTGTTGTAGATCACGACCTTCACCGGCAGCTTCATCTGCTTCAAGGTGATGAGGTCGCCCATCAGCATGGCGAAGCCGCCGTCGCCCGACAAAGAGATCACCTGCCGTCCGGCCTGCGCCGCCTGGATGCCGATCGCCTGCGACATGGCATTCGCCATCGAGCCGTGCACCAGCGAGCCGACCAGGCGCCGGCGGCCGTTCATGGCAATGTAGCGCGCGGCCCAGATCGTCGGCGTGCCGACGTCGAAGGTGAAGACCGCATCGCCCGCGGCCTGCTCGCTGATCAGCCGCGTCAGATATTGCGGATGGATCGGAAGACGGCCCGGCGTGCCGACGGCGAGATCGTCGAGGCCTTTGCGAGCGGCGGCGTAGCGCTTCAGATTGTCGTCGAGATGGCTGCGATCGGACTTCGCATCGAGCTTCGGCAGCAGCGCGCGGAGAGTCTCGCCGATATCACCGACCACGCCGACATCCAGCCGCGCGCGGCGGCCGAGCTGGCTCGGCCGGATGTCGACCTGCGCGATTTTGATGCCATCGGGAATGAACTGCTTGTACGGGAAATCCGTCCCCAACATCACCAGCGTGTCGCAGCTGTGCATCGCGTGATAGCCGGAGGAGAAGCCGATGAAGCCGGTCAAGCCGACATCGAACGGGTTGTCGTATTCGACGTGCTCCTTGCCGCCGAGCGCATGCACGATCGGGCTCTGCAAGGCCGCCGCGAGCTGCATCAGCTCCGCCTGGGCGCCGGCGCAGCCGCGGCCGCAGAACAGCGTCACGCGCTCCGCGCCATTGAGCAGCGCCGCGAGCGCATCGAGCTCCGGCTCGGCCGGGCGCACCACCGGCTTCGGCGGCAACAGACCGATCGACGGCGGCAGCACGCGCTTCGGCGCCGCCTTCAGCGCGATGTCGCCGGGGATGACGATGACGGCGACGCCGTGTTCGCCGACCGCGGCGCGGATCGCGTTGTCGAGCACGAACGGCATCTGCGTGGGATCGGAGATCAGCTCGCAATACACGCTGCATTCGCGGAACAGATTCTGCGGATGGGTCTCCTGGAAGTAGCCGCCGCCGATCTCGCTCGACGGGATGTGCGCGGCGATCGCCAGCACCGGCGTGCGGCTGCGCTGCGCGTCATAGAGACCATTGATGAGATGCAGGTTGCCGGGCCCGCAGGAGCCGGCGCACACGGCGAGCTCGCCCGTGATCTGCGATTCCCCTGACGCTGCGAACGCCGCGGCCTCCTCATGGCGGACATGCACCCAGTCGATCGTCTTGCGGACGCGCAGCGACTCCGTGAGGCCGTTGAGGCTGTCGCCGACGACGCCATAGATGCGCTTGACGCCGGCGATCTCGAGCGTCTCGACGATCTGGTCTGCCAGGGTGGCCATGATCTGATGAATCCTCTGGTCATGAGATGTGCGCCGAACGTAGCGGCCGAGGCTTGCGGTCTCGTTACCTTCACGGGCCGGGCCAGCCCAATCAAAAGCGCGCGCGGCGACCAGAGTTCCGGATAGCGACACGCGTCACAATGACGGGGGACTGACGGCGCACAACAGCACGTCCCGTGACAACGCATCCTCGCGGCGCAATTTGCGTCCGAGCTCTGCTGCAAGACCGCCCTCTTCGACATCGAAGGCGCAGGGAAGGCCGGGAGCCTGCCGCCCCCATGGCCCGCCTGCAGAAAAAGAATGCAGGCGGCAGTCACCACAGGTTCGGCTGGGACATCCCGGCCCTCCCTGCGCGATGGGCTTACGATTTATACGCGCTCTCCCTGGGGACCGGGCTTGTTTGCCCCCATCACCCGCGATGCGCGCGAGCACACCAGCAGGCTTGACCTCAGCATCGGGAGGCCAGGACCACGCGACTTCACCGTCCGCATCGAAGTTGTTCGTCCGCTCGCGAATGCGTAGCTGCAACTCCAATCCGGCCACCGCATCCCGCGCCCAACGCTCGTGACGACTCGCGAAGCGCCCCTCGTTGATGAGCACGGGACGGCCGAAAATGTGCAGGTGATTTGCCCGACGGTGCAAGCCAAAATGTTGCGGCAAACTGGCACGACGGGCAATTTCAGCAGAGCTGGGCTGCGGGGAGCGAAGGGCCTTATTGCTGGACCGTGTCGCTCTCGCCAGCTGCCGTTTCGTTACTCCGCAAGCTACGTTCTGACGATGCACAGCTGTTAAAGGCGATTACGATGACAGAGCACTTAACGGCGGCTCGTCACCGCATACGTTTAGTGTAACACCAGCATCCTAGCGCACCGCCTCCCGTTCGATGCTCCACGCCAGGAGGCCTGTCAGAACCGCGATCGACCATGCCGCCAAGGGATGCCAGAACGGAACGGCGAGCAGCGCGATCCAACTGAACGCAATGCTCGGGACTTGGGCATGACCGAGATAGAACGACCAGGTCTTTGCTCTGTCCGGGCATGATCCGCGCGGCGGCAACTCGATGCCGTCGGCGCTGTAGCTCAGCAAGGCATGGCTCACCGTGCAGATCAGGATCGCGCCCGAGGACGACATCCCGGCACTCGATGCCTTCGCACCGTACATGAAGCCCATTTCGAAGCCGCCGGGCCCATAGCGTTGCACGCGGGCGATCGGGTAGCTCACGACGAAGACGCGGCCGTCAGGCGCGGTGACCCGGTCTCCTCCGGGTGCATTGGGCAGCTCGACATGTTCGAGCATGGCCGGGGGGACCAAGCCGATCCACATCGGCTCGGCGAAGGCGAACATGCAGATAGCGCCGATGCAGATCGCAATTCTCTTGGGAGCGCTATTCGATGCAGCATGCCATTCGCGATAGATGCGCGTGCCGAAAATGGCACAGAAGACGACGAAGAAGATGGCAAGCACCATCGAAGACCCCACACGCTGCGCATGGCCTGTTCGAACGGAGACGCTCTTGGTCATCGTCGCGAACGAGAAACCATGCCAAGATAGGTTCAACCGCAGCATCTTGGAATACTCCGATGCCCCTGCTCGACCGCCTCCTGCCGAGCTATCAGTTCTCCGAGCGGCACGAGACGCGCGTGCGCTGTCCGCCTGGCGAATTGCTCGACCTCATTCAGGCGTGGGAGCCGCCACGTGACCGCTTCTCCGAGACCGCGATGGCTCTGCGGCAGATGCCGGCGCGGCTGATGCATGCGCTGGCGCCGTCGCGGCATGCGTCGCCACGGCCGTTCAGCCTGAAGAGTTTTGCGCCGCTCGGCCGCGACGGCGACCGGGCGATCGCGGGCGGGCTGATCGGGCAGTTCTGGCGCAACGATTTCGGGCTCGTGAGGATCGCCGGGCCGGACGCGTTCATCACCTTCAGCGCGCCGCGCACCCCGAAGCTCGTGCTCGGCTTCATGGCCGAGCCCGAGGGCGAGATCACGCGGCTCGTCACCGAGACGCGCGTGCATTGTCCCGACCGGGCGTCGTACCTGATGTTTCTGCCCTATTGGCTCGTGATCCGGCCGGTGAGCGGTCTCATCCGGCGGCGCATGCTCGGCGCCATCAGGCAGATTGCGGAGCAACGTGGGTCCAGGCGCGGCCGGAAAACGTGATCTGCGTGGGGATTGTTGACTCCGATGTTTCGATCGTGGACCGTACCGGCATCGGGAGCGATGAGATGGTGAGCCCGGAGCTGGCAGCGCGATGGACGATGGTGAGGGCCCTGCTCGGCCGAGCTCAGGCGACGCTCCCGTCGCCTCCGCTCCGGCATGTGCAGGCCTGCGCCAAGCTGTACGAGGACTTTGCGGAGTATCTCGAGCATAACGAGCTCGAGCTGGCGCTCGACACGCTGATGGAGCTCGGCCATCTCACCTCGCCCGGCGGCGGCTTCTGGCGGGACCTGGAGCGCGCGGCGGAGGTCATGGGCCTGAACAATCGGGTAGTGGCGCCGCGTGAGGCGTTCCGTACCGCGCCAGGTCCGGAGAAGGCCGACGCGGATCAGGACAAGGCGTTCGACGCCGACGAGGCAGGTGCCTCACGTGAGAGCCAGAACGAGTAGAGATATCCCTGCCCAGTCGATGACGGCGCAAGCCAAGACCACCGTGCTCCAGACGACGACGCGATTCAGCCGCCGAATACAGGCCAACATCGCGATGAGCACGAGATTGAGCGGTGAAAACACGAGAACGAAGTAGAGCGGCAAGAACGGATAGCGGGCAACGCTGATCGATGCCCCCGCAAGCGTAAGCACCAAGGTCGACAATCCGCTCACGATGGCGAGCGCCAGGATCCATCTGGATGGTCCTTGATCGAGGCGGAGAAAGTACGTGGGAACGACGCAGCCGATCACAATGGCGACCGAGAGATTGTTCACGGTGGGAATAGCTGCGAAGACTTGATCAGCGTCCAAGCCTGCCCTCCAGCGACCGTCATATTTTGCGGATGAATGCCCCTGAGACACCGCCTGATGGCGCCGGCGGCTCGCACGGTTGTCCGCCGCTGCGCATGTCGGGACGGCTCATGTCGGCGACGGACTCGGCGGCCTACAAATCAAAATTCGTCGGCAGCATCACGACGTCGCGGATGGTCATGCCGCGCGGGCGCGTCAGTATGAACAGGATCACATTGGCGACCTCCGACGGCTCCAGCAGGCTGCCGGCCTCGCGCGCTTCCTTCAGCTTCTCGGCCGGCCAGTCGGCGATCAGCGCAGTCACCACCGGGCCCGGCGAGATCGCGCCGATGCGGATGCCGTGCTTGAAGACCTGGCGGCGCGTGGTCTGGACGAAGCAGTCGATCGCCCATTTCGAGGAGGCGTAGACCGGCTCCCAGGGCGTCGGGTAATGCGCGGCCAGCGAGCTGGTGACGATGATGTCGCCGGAGCCGCGCTCGATCATGTGGGGAAGCACGTCGCGGACGTTCTTCATGACGACGTTGATGTTGAGGTTCAGCATGCGGTCGATCGCGTCTGTCCTGGCGTCGACGAGGTCGCCGCCGAGATAGCTGCCGGCGTTGGCGTGGAAAATGTCGAGCCGGCCGGCCGCGTCGAGGACGCGCGGCAGCAGGGTGGCGCAGTCCGTCGCATCGAGCAGGTCGATGACCACGGGGATCACCACCTCGCCGTGACGCTCGCGCAGGCGTCCCAGGGCCACCGCGTCGCGATCGATCATCACGACGCGCGCGCCGGCCGCCAGCATCGCCTCGCTGCTGGCGAGCCCGATGCCGGACGCCGCGCCGGTGACGGCCGCCACCTTGCCTTCGAGTTCGCTGGTCATCGCATCCTCCTTGGTCTCCCTACCCTAGCGCACTTCGCAGGCGCGTACCGCTCCTCAGATTTGGACCCAACATGCCATCGGCGCGTTTGCCTACGACCCGCATCGATGACGAGCCCGGTGATGGAGACGATCGACGCCTATTTCGCCCGCAAGCAACAGGAGCTCAAGCTCCTGAACGGCTGCCTGCGGCGGCCGCACGCGCTGCCGGTGCCCCGCACGGTCGGAGAGGTCGTCAGGCAGAAGTTTCAGCTCACCGCCGCGTTGAAGGCCGAGCACGCGCTGAACGACTGGACCGCGACCGAGACGGCCTGGGCCGACGCAGACAATCACCGCGCCGGTCCGTTCGCGTTCGCCTACGACTATCAGCGCGCCGATCTCGACGTCCGCGGGCCCTCGTTCTATGCGGTCGGCGAGGAGATCAGCGACACCCTCTATACGATCTCCGGCATGGCGGCGATCGCCGCGCTGCTGCTCGCCGTACGGCCGGTGCTCGGCGAGGCCGAGCTCACGATGCTGCCGGGCTCCTATGGCGAAACCCAGGAGCTGATCGCGGCGCATGCGCGGCATCTGCACCCGGTGACGCCGTCGCGCGATCTCGCCGACGCGCTCGCACGGCGCTCATCCCAGCCGCGGCTGCTGCTGCTCGATTCCAGCGCGACGGCGGCGCGCTTCGAAGCCGTCCTGCGCTGTGCGCGTCCAGCCATCGATCTCGTGATCTTCGACACGACCTGCTTTGCGAGCGGCTCGGGCCGCATCCGCCGCGTGCTCGCCTGGGCGCGTCGCTCCGGCGTGCCGGTCGTGATGCTGCGCAGCCACACCAAACTCGATTCGCTCGGGGCGGAATATGGCCGGCTCGGCTCGGTCGCCTTCATGGATTGGACGGCCACGCGCACGGCCCGCCGCGTTGCGCTTGCCGCCTTGCCGGAGGAGACGCGCAACGCGGTCAGGCTGCTCGGCGGCGCGGCACTGCCGGCGCATTTCCCGCCTTACGTGGGCGCGCCGGGCTATCGCGAACTCACGGCGCGGCGCATCGCTGCGATCCTGCGCAACAGCCGTCGCGCGCGGCGGCGGTTTGCCACGACGCTGCGCGGCCTCACCGCCGAACTGGACTTCGCGCATGGTCTCTATGTCACGCTGGCGAGCCGCACGCCGCTCGATGAAGCGACGGCGCGGCAGGCCGCGGCCGCGATGAGCGACGACCTCAGGCGCGCCGGACTGCCGATCCGTCACGCCGGCAGCTTCGGCTTCGACTTCGCCGCGACCGAATGGTTTCACGACGCCACCACCGACCGCTACAGCGTCCGCGTGGCGGTGCCCGATCTGCCCACCGCGATGTGGGATGAGCTGGCCGACGCGATCGCCGGCTGGTGGTGCGCACATCAGGGACGATCCGCCGCGGCGTGACCGTTATGCCATGGCACGCGCCTTGCCTCCTCGACTGCAACCGTATCGCACCGCAGGGGGGCCCGATGAGCAGCTCGCATTTCGATTTGACACGCCGCCACGTCGTGCTCGGTGGCCTTGGCGCCGCCGGCCTCCATGCGCTCGGCCCGCGCGTCGCGCTGGCGCAAGGCCGGGCCGAGACGCTGCTGGTGGTGCAGGAGCTCGGGCCGAACTCGCTCGACATGCAGGGGGTCGGCTCGAACCAGACCGTGAACGGGCTCGCCTGGAACTGCTACGACCGGCTGCTCAGCTATGCGGCGAAGACGCTGCCGGATGGCACCGCATCCTACGATCGCGCGACCTTGGCGCCGGAGCTCGCGGAAAGCTGGGAGGTCGCCGCCGACGGGATGTCCTGCACCTTCAAGCTGCGCAAGGATGCGACCTTCCACGACGGCACGCCGGTGACCGCGAAGGACGTGAAGTGGTCGTTCGATCGCGCGGTCTCGGTCGGCGGCTTCCCGACCTTCCAGATGTCGGCGGGCTCGCTGGAGAAGCCGGAGCAGTTCGTCGTGGTCGACGACCACACCTTCCGCATCGACTACCTCCGCAAGGACAAGATGCTGCTGTTCAACGTCGCGGTCGTGGTGCCCTTCGTCATCAATTCGGAGCTCGCCAGGAAGAACGCGACCGCCGAGGATCCGTGGGCGCTGACCTGGCTGAAGGCCAACGAGGCCGGCAGCGGCGCCTACAAGGTGGAGAGCTGGAAGCCCGGGACCGAGACGATCCTGAGCCGATTCGACAATTGGAAGTGCGGGCCGCTGCCCAGGATCAAGCGCGTGATCGCGCGCGACATCCCCTCGGCCGGCACGCGGCGCGCGATGCTCGAGCGCGGCGATGCCGATCTCTCCAGCGGCTTCGCGCCGCGCGACTTCGATCAGTTGATCAAGGAGGGCAAGGTCAAGGTCACGGGCGTGCCGATCCCGAACGCGCTGTGGTATGTCGCGCTGAATACGGCGAAGCCGCCGTTCGACAATGTGAAGCTGCGCCAGGCGATCGCCTGGGCGATGCCCTATGAGCAGATCCAGTCGAGCGCATTCTTCGGCCGCGCCGTGCCGATGTATGGCGGCGGGCCTGAGGTGAGCAAGCCGGTGTGGCCGCAGCCGTTCCCCTATGTCACCGATCTCGACAAGGCGAAGGCGCTGATGAAGGAGGCCGGATTGGAGGGACTCGAGACGACGTTGTCGCTCGACGCGGGCACGGCGACCGTCGGCGAGCCCACCGCGATCCTGATCCAGGAGAACCTCGCCAAGATCGGGATCAAGGCGGCGATCGAGAAGATTCCGGGCGCCAATTGGCGGACGACCTTGAACAAGAAGGAGCTGCCGATGGCGCTGAACCGGTTCTCCGGCTGGCTCGATTATCCCGAATACTACTTCTATTGGAATTTCCACGGCCGCAATTCGATCTTCAACATCTCGTCCTATCAGAGCAAGGAGATGGATGGCCTGATCGAGAAGGCACGGTTCACGACCGATGCGGCAGAGTACGAGGCCACGGTGAAGGATTTCATTGCGCTGTGCATGCGCGAGGTACCGGTGGTGCCGCTGAACCAGCCGATCCACGACGTGGCGATGCAGAAGGTGGTGAGCGGCTACGAGTTCTGGTTTCATCGGGAGCCGGACTACCGACAGTTCGCGAAGGGGTAGTTTCTTGCTGATCTGCAGCTTCCGATAACGATCGCATCTCTTGCCACGGCGGCG
The DNA here is from genome assembly GCF_024586915.1 of Bradyrhizobium sp. SRS-191. GTDB lineage: Bacteria > Pseudomonadota > Alphaproteobacteria > Rhizobiales > Xanthobacteraceae > Bradyrhizobium. The sequence continues at coordinate 136,128 of NZ_JANBVS010000007.1, read as the reverse complement.
GTGTACCCTCTCCCCTTGTGGGAGAGGGTGGCATGATCGAGCGAAGCTCGGGCATGCCGGGTGAGGGGTCTCTCTCCGCGAATGCCCGTACCGATGGAGACCCCTCACCCGCCTTCGATGCTTCGCATCGAAGCCCCCCTCTCCCACAAGGGGAGAGGGTGCACCGGCTTTGTCGCCACAGGCGAACTTACTCATCGCGCATCGCTGACTGACCTCACAGCCACCCGCGCCGCCGGAACTGCCAGTACAGCACGCTGCACACCACTGCTATGAAGCCGAGCACCGCGTAGTAGCCGTATTGCCATTTCAGCTCCGGCATGTGCTCGAAGTTCATGCCGTAGATTCCCGCCACCGCCGTGGGCACCGCAAGGATGGCCGCCCACGCCGCCAGCCGGCGGGCGATGTCGGTCTGCTGCGCCTGGCCGGCCATCATGCTGGCCTCGAACACAAAGGCGAGAATCTCGCGCAAGGAATCTGCATCCTCCTCGGCGCGCTTGGCGTGATCGAGCACGTCGCGGAATAGCGGCGCCATCTCGGCGTCGATCGCGACATTGTCGACATGCTCCAGCCGCTTGCAGACGTCGACCACGGGGCCGACGGCGCGGCGCAACCGCAAGAGATCCCGCCTGAGACGATAGAGCCGGTCGACCTCGTGCCGCGCCAGCGGACGCTGCAGCACGACCTCCTCCAGGGTCTCGACCTCCGCCATGATGCTCTCGGTCACCGGGCGGTAGTTGTCGACGATGAAATCGAGGATCGCATAGAGGATGTAGTCCTCGCCCTTGGCCAGCGAGCCCGGACAGCTCTCGCAGCGCTCGCGCACCGCGCCATAGGAGGTCGAGGCGCCGTGACGCACCGAGACGACGAAGCCCGGGCCGACGAAGATGTGGGTCTCGCCGAAGACGATGTGCTCCTTGACCAGCTGCGCGGTCCGCGCGACGACGAACAGCGCGTCGCCATAGCGCTCCACCTTCGGCTGCTGATGCGCCTTGGAGGCGTCCTCGATCGCGAGCTCATGCAGGTTGAACTGATCGGCGATCCGCTGCAGCAGCGCCGCATCCGGCTCATGCAGCCCGATCCACACGACATGGCCCGGCCGCCGGCTCCACTCGCCGGCGTCCTCGATGGCGATGTCGGCGACGCGATGGCCATTGGCGTAGACGCCGGCCGCGACCACGCCTGCCTCGCGAGGCACATTGGCTGCCGGCTGAATCGTGACGTGGCGCATGCCTGGTTCTCCGCTCGCAAGACCGACTTTCGACGCGAGGACTCGCTGGGTCAAGCGGCGCATCAGGTCACGCCCGTCGGGCCATCGAGCAGTTGCCGGACGCGGCGGACCAGATCGGTGCGGCGGTAGGGCTTATTGATGATCTCGAACTCGCCGATATTGGCGTCGGCGCGCTCGACCGCGGCATCGGAATAGCCTGTCGTCAGCAGCACCTTCAGCTTCGGCTGCCGCTTGCGCGCCTCGCGCGCCAGCACCGTGCCGTTCATGCCGCCGGGCATGACCAGATCGGTGAACATGAGATCGAAGCGGATCTCGGAGTCCAGCAATTCCAGCGCGGCGTTCGCGTTGGCGGCCACTTCGGTACGATAGCCGAAATCCTCCAGGATCGAGCGCGCGAGCTCGGCGACCTCGGCGCGGTCCTCGACGATGAGGATGCGCTCGCTGCCGGTGCGGTCCATCACCATCTGCGGCCGCACCGACGGCGTGGCGATCTCCTGCTCGGTGGCCGGAAACAGCAGTTGCACGGTCGTGCCGAGCCCGAGCTCGCTGTAGATGTAGGTGCTGCCGCCGGACTGCCGCGTGAAGCCATAGACCATCGCGAGCCCCAGGCCGGTGCCCTTGCCCTCCTCCTTGGTGGTGAAGAACGGCTCGGCGACGCGGGCGAGGATGTGGTGCGGGATGCCGACGCCGTCGTCCGAGACTTTCAGCGCCACGTAACGCCCGCCCTTGGGCACGCCGAACTGCACGATGTCCTCGTCCGCGATCTCCTTGTTCTCGGTGCGGATGGTCAGCGTGCCGCCATGCGGCATGGCATCGCGCGCGTTGACGAACAGATTGAGCAGCGCGACCTCCGCCTGGGTCTGGTCGACGCGGCTGTTCCAAAGCCCCGGCTGCGGCTTGACAACGATGCGCACGCTCTCGCCGAGCGTATGCCGCGCCATCTGCACCATGGTCTCGATCATGTTGTTGAGGTTGATCGGCCGGCTGTCGAGCCGCTGCTTGCGCGCGAACGACAGCAATTGCTGCGTCAGGGTCGCGGCGCGGTTGGCTGCGGAGCGGATGTTGTCGACGGCGCGGCGATGCCGGGGGGCGAGCTCGCTGACGGCGCCCTGCAAGGTCTCGGTGTAGCCGATGATCACCTGCAGGATGTTGTTGAAGTCGTGCGCGATGCCGCCGGTGAGCTGGCCGATCGCCTCCATCTTCTGCGACTGCACCAGCGCACTTTCGGCGTCGCGCCGGCGCGAGACGTCGAGCTGCGAGCCGAAGAAATAGACGAGCTCGCCGTCGCGGTTGTAGACGGGGCTGATGAACAGCGCATTCCAGAACGCCGCGCCGTTCTTGCGGTAGTTCAGGATCTCGACCGCGATGTCCTGGCGGCTGGCGATCGCGGTGCGCACCGCGTCGATGGTGTCGCGGTCGGTGTCCGGGCCCTGCAGGAAGCGGCAATTGGAGCCGACGATCTCGGGCAGCGTGTAGCCGGTCATCTCCAGGAAGGCGCGATTGGCGAACAGGATCGGATTGTCGTTCCGGCGCGGATCGGTGACGATCATCGGCATCCGCGTGGTCTCGACCGCGGCGAAGAAGATGTCGTGCCGGTCCGACGACAGGTCGGACGCGTCGCCGCTGTCGACGACCGCCCGATCGCGCTGCGGCTTGTGCTCTGACATCTTTCCGTGCTCCGCCTTCGGTCCAGTGACGCGCAGGATTGCGCGGGCGCCACGTGTTCCGATGCAGCGCACATCGATATGCCGCTCGACCGGCTCGGGTTCCCGCAGGCGGGGTTGTGTGAAACCGGCCGGCGGCTCGCTCACGAAAATGCGACGAGCCGCCGCGGGAACTATCGGGGCGAGCAGCGAGATCCCCCGCGCCGCGCGGTCCACGGCTGCATCACGCCCTCGACGCCACAGGAGCAACCGCGCTACATCCTCGCGTCGGTCATCAGGGCAGGATCATCACTATGGCAACGCAAAAGGTCGCATTGGTCACCGCGGGCGGCAGCGGCATGGGCGCGGCAGCCGCGCGCCGTCTCGCCGCGGATGGTTTCCAAATTGCGATCCTGTCGTCCTCAGGCAAGGGCGAAGCGCTGGCAGCCGAACTCGGCGGCCTCGGCGTCACCGGCTCGAACAAGTCGAACGACGATCTCAGGCGCCTCGTCGATGGCGCGATGAGCCGGTGGGGTCGCATCGACGTGCTGGTCAACAGCGCCGGCCACGGCCCGCGCGCGCCGATCCTGGAGCTGACCGACGAGCAGTGGCACACGGGACTGGACACCTATCTGCTGAACGTAATTCGCCCGGCGCGCCTGGCCACGCCGATCATGCAGGCGCAGAAGGGTGGCGCGATCATCAACATCTCGACCGCCTGGACGTTCGAGCCGTCGGCGATGTTTCCGACCTCGGCCGTGTTCCGCGCCGGGCTGGCGTCGTTCACCAAGATCTTCACCGACACCTATGCGGCCGATAACGTCAGAATGAACAACGTGCTGCCGGGCTGGATCGACAGCCTGCCGGCGACCGAGGAGCGCCGCAGCACCGTGCCGATGGGCCGCTACGGCAAGGCCGAGGAGATCGCCGCCACCATCGCGTTCCTCGCTTCCGACGGCGCGGCCTACATCACCGGCCAGAACATCCGCGTCGACGGCGGCCTGACGCGGAGCGTGTGAGGGCACCGTCATGTCCTAACGACCGCCGCTCTCGTTTCAGCGCTGCCCCCTCTCCGTGAACATGCTGCTCATGTCCAATGTGAGCTCCGGCTTCGGAACTCACTCCTCATGGTGAGGAGGCGCGCAGCGCCGTCTCGAACCATGAGGCCACAGCACGGGCCTCGCCCTTCGAGACGCCGGCCTGCGGCCGGCTCCTCAGGGTGAGGGGTCAAGGTTTTGCAAGACGGACGAGAGAATGAGGGCGAGAGAATGAGATCGAGGCGAGCTTTCACCTAGCCCCGCGAAAGCGGGTGTGTTGCTTTCGGCAACAGCGCCGCCGTCAGAACATCTCGAAATATTCGCGCTGCTCCCAATCGGAGACCTCCTGCTGGAAGCGCTCGATCTCGGCGTTCTTGATGAAGGTGTAGTAGTCGATGAAGGTCGCGCCGAACGCGTTGCGGAAGAACGCGTCGTCCTTCAGCGCATCGACGGCCTCGCGCAGCGATTTCGGCAGCAGGCTCGCCTGGGTCTCGTAGGGCACGTCGGCCGAGGGACCTGGATCGAGCTTGCGGTCGATGCCGTCGAGACCGGCTGCGATCTGCGAGGCCATGTAGAGATAGGGATTGGCGGCGGGCTCGCCGATGCGGTTCTCCAGCCGCGTGGCGCGATCGCCGGGGCCGCCGAGCACGCGGATCATGACGCCGCGGTTGTCGCGGCCCCAGATCGCACGATCCGGCGCCAGCGAGTAGGCGCGGTAGCGCCGGTAGCCGTTGATGGTCGGCGTGGAGAACACCGCGGCTTCGCGGGCATGCGCGAGCAGGCCGGCCATGTAGGCGCGGCCGAGCGCCGACAAACCGTCGGCCTCCGAGGTCATGAAGGCGTTGCTGCCGTCGCGCGCGACCAGCGACTGATGCAGATGCCAGCCTGACGACATCACGTTGGGAATCCGCGGCCGGCACATGAAGGTGGCGTGATAGCCGTGGCGCTGCGCGATCTGCTTCACGGCGCTGCGGAACAGCACCATGGTGTCGGCGGGCTCCATCCCGATGCCGGGCTGCAGCACGAACTCGCATTGGCTCGGGCCGTATTCCAGCTCGATCGAGCGCAATGGGAGTCCGAGCGCGGTGAGATTGGCCCTGATGATCTCGAGCGCCGGCTCCATCTGATCGAAGCGCTGCTCGGTGAGATATTGATAGCCCTGGGTGAGCAGGCTGACCGCCGGCGGCACGCCGGGCTGGCCGGGGGAGCCGGCATCGGCCGGCGCGAGACGCGGGTCCTCGACCTTGAAGATATGGCACTCGACCTCGAGGCCGGCCTTGAACTGATAGCCGCGCTGATCGAGCGTCGCGAGCGCGGACCGCAGGAGATTGCGCGTGGCGAACGGAACCTGCGCGCCATTCGCGAAATACAGATCACACAGCACCCATCCGGTGCCGGGCGCCCAGGGCAGCACGCGGAACGTCGTGGGATCGGCGACCATCAGCGCATCGCTGCCGCCCTGCATCTCGGCCATGCCGAAGCCGCCGCCGGTGGTGAACACCGGAAACACGGTGCGATGCGAGGTGTCCTTGGCGAGCAGCGTCGTTGTGATCGAGCAGCCGTCCTCGAGCGAGGCCAGCGCCGCATCGACGGTCAGCGCCTTGCCGCGCAGGATGCCGTGCTGGTCGGGGAATGAGAAGCGGATGGTATTGAGGCCGTGCTCCTCGGCGAGACGGCGCATGCGCACCGCGGCTTCGGCTTGTTCAGAGGTCCACAGCTGATGCCTGGCGACGAAACTCAACGATAGCTCCTGATGAGGATGGCTGATTGCGCGATCGAGTCCGCAGCGGTGCGGCGGGCTCGGTCCCCGCCTCTCCCCGCATGCGGGGGCGTGACGAGCTTCGTTCGCACTGAGAGGTCGGATTGCATCGTCAGATGCAATCCGGGTGAGGGGGGCTCTCCGCACGGTCGGTGCGCGTGGCTGCCCCTTACCCTAGCCCTCTCCCCGTGAAGAACGGGGAGAGGGAGCGCACCGCGTTTGTCGTGCGCTCTTCTCTCACGATCGCCGATCGACATCCCAATCACGCCACCCTTACTCCGCGGCGCTCAGATGCGGCGCCAGCCGCACGATATCCGCGGGCACCGGCGCCGCCCAGGGGGCGTTGCGGCGGCGGCGGACGTCGACTTCCATCCAATAGGTTTCCCAGCCGCGTGTCGGGCCGATGCCGTCCATCGTCGCCGGGCCCTGCACGCTGCGTGCGGCGGCCGCGTCGAGATGCAGCATCGGCGGCTCGCCGCGCGCGACGGTCTCGATCTGCTCGCGCAGCAGACGGCGATACTGGATGATGGCCTTGTCGGACTGGCCGAGATGCTCGCGGGTGCGATCCTGGATGCGGCCCATCGACTCCACCGCCCACTGGTCGTGGACGTTGATGTCGTTGCCCATGCCCGTGTAGGTCTCGGTCGCCTGCTCCCGCGGATCGAAGCCGTAGTCGTTGCTCTTGTTCTTGCGCGAGCGGTAGTCCGGCAGCTCATAGAGTTCGAGCCGCTGCGCGCGCATCTTGGCACGGTCGACCGGCGCGCCGTAGCTGGTGAAGATCGCGTACCAGTAGCAGGTCTCGTCATCGACCGGCACGTGCCACTGCGTGATCGTCATTTCCGTGCTCATCGGGATGACGAAGGCGTGCGGGAACAGCTGATTGGTGACGCGCACATGGGTGCGCTCGCCATCGATCTCGCGCAGCGCGATGATGCGCAGGCCGTATTCGGTGCGCTCGACATTGATGATCGGGCGATCATATTCGCGCAGCACCTTGGTCATCGGCAGTTCGCTGTCGGCGGAGGCGCCGCGGAACTGCTTGCCATAGGCGGTCGAGGTGTCCTCGTCCTCGAAGAAGCGGTGCAGGAACGAGGCGTGCGCCGGATCGATGCCGACCTCCAGCGCCTGAAGCCAGTTGCATTCGATCAGTCCCTTGAAGGCGAACGTGTAGGTGTCGGGCGCGGTGAAGCAGTCGAGATCCGGAAATGCCGGCGGCGCGCCGTCGCCGAGCCACGCCCAGAGGATGCCGCCCTTCTCGACCACCGGGTAGGACCGCTGCTTGACGTTCTTGCACAGCGGCGAGCCGGCCGGCTCGGCCGGGGTTTCCAGGCACTGCCCGTCGACGTCGAACAGCCAGCCATGGAACGAGCAGCGCAGGCCGCCGTGTTCCAGACGCCCGAAGGCGAGGTCCGCACCGCGGTGCGGACAATCGCGGTCTAGTAGACCATAGCGGCCCTGTGCATCCTTGAAGAGAACAAATTGCTGGCCCAGCAATTTCACCGCGCGCACCGGCCGCTCGCCCGCGAGTTCGTCCACGAGGGCAGCCGGCTGCCAATACATCCTCATCAGTTTACCGGCAGGGGCGTCAGGTCCGATGCGCGTGATCAGGTCGTTCTGCTCCTTGCTCATCATGATGGCCGTTTCTCCTGTTCCGTCGCAGATCGGGCGTTGACGTCACGCGATCATCTAACAATGTTCGCTAGCCGAACACATGTTCGCCAAGATTAGATTCGCTTTAAGTGGGGAGAAGCGCAAGTGAAAAAGCTACAACCGAAGCCGAAGGGCGCGCGGAAGGCAGCTTCACTGCGGCCGAAAACAACAACAGCGGATCGTGTCAGGCCGATGCCAAAACTAAAGCGGACTGATGAGGAGAAGAAGCAGGCGCGTGGCGACGGGCCTGAGTTCGTCGAAGCGCTCGATCGTGGACTGCGGGTGATACAAGCCTTCAGCCGCGAGGGCCGGCCGATGACATTGAGCAAGGCCGCCGAACTCACAGGTCTCGCTCGTGCAACGGTGCGACGCATCCTGCTGACCCTCAAGGCGTCAGGCTTGGTCCATGGCGACGATCGGCTGTTCTCGCTGACGCCGCGCGTGCTGCTGCTGGCATCCAGCTATCTCGCATCGAACCAGATCAACACCGTGATACAGCCGTTGCTGGACATCGCGGCCACCGAGGCGCACGAGGTCTGCTCGCTCGCCGTTCTCGACGGCGAGCAGGTCGTGTTCATCGCGCGGGCGACGCCGACGCGGATGTTCTCCGCCGGGCTCGAAATCGGCTATCGGCTGCCGGCCTTCTGCACCTCGGTCGGGCGCGTGCTGCTCAGCCGGATGCCCGACGATCAGCTGCGCCAGGCCATCGAGCGGATGACGCTCGCACCGATGACGCCGCAGACGATCACCGACAAGGAGGCGCTGATCGAAGCGATTTCAACCGTCCGCGGCGACGGCTATTCGCTGGTCGACGGCGAAGCCGAGCAGGGCTTCCGCTCGATCTCGGTGCCGATCCGCCGCTACGACGGCGGCATCATCGCCGCAGCCAACATCGGCGGGCACGTCGACCGGATCACGGTCGACGAGATGAAAGAGCGCTTTCTGCCGCTGCTGAAGCAGCTCGCTGCCACGGCTCAGCCGCTGCTGGTCTGACCTTTCGAACATCCGCGAGCATCGGGGGCGCTGCCTGCACCGGCAGCGCCCCCGATGCTGCGTCAGGGTCGGCTCACGACCGGCGGCTTTGCCGCGGCGCCCAGAGAGCCGCGTGCCGCCACGGCCGCCGCTCGCGCGCCAGACCATCACACCATCTCGCAGCAGCGTGCACGGCTGCAGCCGATGCATCCATGCTCCAACGGTTGCAACGAACCTTCAGCAACCGCTGGAGCGCGACGAGCGCCAGTGCTTGGCGCGCCGATTGCAGGCGCTCGTGCATCGACGTGAAGTTACGTTGCGTTCGAACTAATCGTTATAGTCGCAGCCGTGCCTGGCGGCGTATCGCCCGCCAATTACGTGATTTTATCGTGACCTCGGGCGCGCTTGCCACGATTGAAAATGCCTCCTGGTATCATCACGCTCCTGACGGCGGTGACGGGGTCCGGATCGGAAGTAGTTAGATCGGGCACAAGAAGGCGTATTGCGGACGCTGCCACTGGTTTGCCGCGAATGATCGCGCGACCGCTTTCGCGCCGACGGCCGAGACGATGTCGCGACCTCGCACTCCCGATTCATGCGTCTTCGTTTGATCGGTCCGCCAGCGTCATCGCGTCGAGGTCAGGGGTCGAGATGGACGAGGGTATAGACGTATGACTTCGCACCCCTGCGGCTCACCCAATCACCCTCCGGCGGCACTGCGCCCTGATCCTGCGGCAGCACGTTCCAGGGCCGGCCCATGCAGGATTGCGACGGCTCGTCCCAGGCGACCCAGCCCCACTCCGGCTTCCAAGTGACCCAATAATCCCCATCGGCCCGCTTGAAGCCGATGCTGCCGTCCGGGCGGACCATCCGGGCAAAGCTGTAGACGAGATCGTCGCTCTGGCGGCGCAACTCGAAGCGAAGGACTTCGTTGGACATCAGCGGCATCTCGCGCGTAAATGGCATGTCGGGCGAGCGACACCCGATTTCAACGAGCGTAACGCCGTTCCAGGGGGATAAGCCATGACTGATGCGCTGCCGCTCGTGCTGGTGCCCGGCCTGATCTCGTCGCCCCGCATCTATGCGCCGGTCATCCCGGCGCTGTGGCGGCTCGCGCCCATCATAGTGGCGAACCACATCCGCGATGACAGCATGGCCGCGATCGCGCGCCGCATCCTGGCCGAGGCGCCGCCGCGCTTCGCGCTCGCGGGCCACTCGATGGGCGGCTACATCGCCTTCGAGATCATGCGCCAAGCGCCGGAGCGCGTGGGACGGCTGGCGCTGATCAACACCCAGGCGCGGCCGGACACGCCGGAGGCGAGCGCGCGCCGCCGCACCATGATCACGCGCGCGAAGGACGGCGACTATCACACCGTGGTCGACGAGCTGTTCGCGGGTTTCGTCCACCCGTCGCGTCAAGCCGATCCGCGGCTGCGCCAGCTCGTGCACGACATGGCCGAGGAAGTCGGCGTCATCGGCTTCATCCGTCAGCTCACCGCCATCATGGCCCGCCCGGACTCACGCCCGACACTGACCGCGATCCGCTGCCCGACGCTGGTGCTGACCGGCGACACCGACAACACCATTCCCAACAGCCTGTCGAAGGAGATGGCCGACGGCATCGACGGCAGCTGGCTGGTGGTGCTGGAGAATTGCGGCCACCTGCCCCAGCCCGAGCAGCCGGAGGAGACGACGCAGGCGCTGATGGAGTGGCTGAGGGGGTGAGATGGCGATCACAGCCTATTGCTGGCGTTGCGGCATCGAAGTGCCCATGCTCGACGAAGAGGAATGGGCCGAGATCGAGCCTCTCCTTCGGAAACGGTTAGACGACATAAAAGAGTATCGGCGGGCGAATGAATGCAATCTCGAGCCAGCCGCTGCCGCGGTCGACAGCAAAGGCGGGGCACTGCAGCGCTATCGCGAACTGACCGGCTTCGATGAGACGAACGCCCTTGCGATCTGGCACCATCGACGAAGCGATTTCGGTCCGCCATGCACGTCGTGTGGAAAGCCGCTGAGAACACCGCGCGCGAAATTCTGCGCAGCCTGCGGGACACCGGTCGTTTAGCATCACTGACGCCGTCATTCCGGGGCATTCGCGGCACGCGAATGAGCCCGGAATCCATACTCACGGGCGACCGTTGAGAAGCGAGAACGCCGTGTGCGGGCAGCCCGAACCGAAGCGGATGTCGTGGTTATGGATTCCGGGCTAGCGCTTCGCGCGCCCCGGAATGACGAGGGAGAGAGCAACCGGATCGACAGAGCATCGCCGGGACGAGAGAGCTGTGAAACAGTGCTCCCGACAAGCCACTCAGCCCACGCGCCGCACGTAGCAAGTTCACTCCCGCCCCTTCCCCACCCGCAACCCATCCACGAACACATCCAGCAGCCGCAGCACGCTCTGCTGCCAACCGGCCTGGTCGTGCATGTAGCACATGCCGATCAGCGCGCGCAGGACGTCGTCGGCGCTGATGTCGCCGCGGATCTCGCCGGCGTCGACGGCGCGGGTGAGCAGCGCGCCGATCGAGCGGGTGAGATGGGCGTGCGAGAAGGCGGCGAGCTCGGAGTTGGCCGTCATGACGATCGCGAGCGCGGCCATCATGCCCTTCTTGGTGGCGACGAACTGCACCGTCGAACGCAGCCAGCGCCGGAGCGCCTCGACCGGCGAGGGCTCGCTCTTCAGCTCTTCGGCCAGCTCGGCGAGCTGCTCGACCTCTCTCCGATACACCGCCTCGAACAGGTCCTCGCGGGTGGGGAAATGACGATACAGCGTGCCGATGCCGACGCCGGCCTGACGCGCCACCGCCTCCAGGCTCGCCTCGGCGCCGCCGACGCTGAACACGGCTTTGGCCGCCTCGAGCACGCGCTCCCGGTTGCGTTGCGCGTCGGCGCGCGGCTTGCGGTGGTGCTCTTGTGGTTTCGTCTCCATCTCACCAGCTCTTGATGACGGACCGTTCATGTCCACTTGCTAAACGGAGGATCCCTCCGTATAAATAGACCTGCCACCCGGGACAGCCAACCTTCCCATGCTGTCGTCCCGCGGTCGCTGGATCTGGACGGATCATTGCCCGTAAGGCGATGCCCGCTGCGATCCGATTAGGCCATCGCTTCGATCGGAACAACGCATGAATTGGACTGTCAGACTCACCGTCAACGGTGAGCCGCACACGCTTGCGCTCGACGACCCCCGGGTCACCCTGCTCGACCTCCTGCGCGAGCGCCTTCACCTCTCCGGCACCAAGAAGGGCTGCGACCGCGGCCAGTGCGGCGCCTGCACCGTCCTTGTCGACGGGCGCCGCATCAACTCCTGCCTGACGCTCGCGCTCAGCCTCGACGGCGCCGCCATCACCACCATCGAAGGCCTCGCCCAGGGTGATCAGCTGCATCCCGTGCAGGAGGCGTTCATCGCCCACGACGCCCTGCAATGCGGTTTCTGCACGCCGGGCCAGATCATGAGCGCGGTCGGTCTCCTCAACGAGGGCCAGGCCGGCGATGATCCCGAGCGTGTGCGCGAGGGCATGAGCGGCAACCTGTGCCGCTGCAGCGCCTATGTCGGCATCGTCGAGGCCGTGCTGGACGCGCAGGCGACGCTCGCCGGCGAGAAGGAGCGCGCGGCATGAACCGGTTCGATTATGTGAAGCCCGCGACGGTTGCCGAAGCGATCGCGGCGGCCGGCGCACCCGGCGCGGCGTATCTCGCTTCGGGCACCAACCTGCTCGACCTGATGAAGGGCAATGTTGTGAGACCGGAGCGGCTGGTCGACATCACGCAGATCAAGGAGCTCACGCGGATCGAGACGCTGGACAATGGCGATGTCAGGATCGGCGCGCTGGTACGCAATGCGGACCTGGCTTACGACGCATCTTTCGCCCGCGACTTCCCTGCGGTGGCGGAAGCGCTGCTGTCAGGAGCCTCGGCCCAGCTGCGCAATGCGGCGACCGTCGGCGGCAATCTGCTGCAGCGGACGCGCTGCGCCTATTTCTACGACACCGCCTCCGCGTGCAACAAGCGCGCGCCCGGGTCGGGTTGCGATGCCCGCGACGGCGAGAACAGCCAGCACGCCGTGCTCGGCTGGAGCGACGCCTGCATCGCCACCAACCCGTCCGACTTCTGCGTTCCGTTGGCGGCGTTTGATGCGGTCGTCGAGATCGAAGGCAGCTCGAGCCGCCGCGAGGTCGCGCTGGAGGCGTTGCATCTGTTGCCCGGCAGCACGCCCGAGCGTGAGGGCGTGCTCAATCCCGGCGAGTTGATCGTTGCGGTCCGGCTGCCCGCGGCCGCACGAGGTTTCGCCAGGCACGCGCGCTATCTCAAAGTCCGCGAGCGCAACTCCTACGCCTTTGCCGTGGTCTCCGCTGCGGCCGGCCTCGTGATCGAGAACGGCAGCATCAAGCAGGCGCGTCTCGCGCTCGGCGGCGTCGCCGCCAAGCCGTGGCGTGCGCATGACGCCGAAGCGCTCCTCGCCGGACAGTCCGCCGAGCCGGAGGTGTTCGAACACGCGGCCGACGCGGCGCTGCGCGAGGCAAAGCCGTCCGGCGACAACGCCTACAAGATCCCGCTCGCACGGCAGCTGATCGTGCGCGCGCTTGCCGCCGCAGCGCAAGGCACGCCGTCGCGCATGCCGGCGCTGCCGGCCTCTCCCTTCTCCGCCGTTCCAGGAGCGCTTCATGACGCCTGAGCTCAATCTCTCCCGCGATCCCGCCCATCTCCGCCATGGCTCGAACATCGGTCAGCCGTTGTCGCGCGTCGATGGTCTCGCCAAGGTCACGGGCCGCGCGACCTACGCGGCCGACAACAATCCGCCCGGCCTGCTTTATGCGGTGCTGGCTGTCTCCAGCGTCGCACGTGGCCGCGTCGCCGCGCTCGACGTTGCGGCGGCCAAGGCGCATCCCGGCGTGGTCGAGGTCATGACGCAGGCCAACCGGCCGCCGCTGCATTCCGATCCCGACGGCAAGCCCAATCCGTTCTCGTTCCGCTTCGAGGCGCTGCAGAACGATCGCGTGCGCTACGCCAACCAGCCGATCGCCGTCGTCATCGCCGAGTCGCTGGAAGCCGCGACCGAAGGCGCCGCCCTGCTGGCGCCGCGCTACGAGGCTGAGCCGGCGCGCATCGGTCTGGATGCTGACGCTGCCTATGTGCCGCCGGTCGTTGGCATGGGTATGCCGGCCGAACAGCGCCATGGCGATGTCGAGGCGGCGTTCGCCGCCAGCGAGAAGCAGATCACGGCGATCTACGAGACCCCGCCGCACTACCACAATGCGATGGAGCCGCATGCGATCGTCGCGGAATGGCAGGGCGACAGGCTCGTCATCGACACCCCGACGCAGGGGCTCGTGATGATGCGCGCGCGCCTCGCCGAATTGTTCGGGATCGCGCCGGACAACATCCTGATCCGCAGCCCCTTTCTTGGCGGCGGCTTCGGCGGCAAGGGCCTCATGGCGGGACCGCAGGTGCTCGGCATTCTCGCCGCCAAGATGGTCGGCCGTCCGGTGAAGCTCGTGGCCCGCCGCGAGCAGCTCTACGGTCCGTTCGGCCATCGCTCGCCGACTAAACAGACCTTGCGCCTCGGCGCCAGCGCCGCGGGGCAGCTCGCGGGGATCCATCACCATGCGCGGATCGCGACCTCGAGCTTCGAGGATTTCTACGAAGCGGCAGCCCATGTGACGCACACGCTCTACGCCGCCCCCGCGATCGCGACGACCTATGACGCCGTCCGCATGGACACCGGCACGCCGCTGTTCGTGCGCGCCCCCGGCCTCGCGCCGGGATCGATTGCGCTGGAGAGCGCCGTCGACGAGATGGCGGAGGCCTGCGGCCTCGATCCCCTCGCCTTCCGCGTCAAGAACTACGCTGAGGTCGAGCCTTCCACCGGCAAGCCGTTCTCCTCCAAGGCGCTGCGCGAGTGCTACACGCAGGGCGCGGAGCGCTTCGGCTGGTGGGAGCGGCCGCTGAAGGCCCGCACGATGCGCGACAAGGACGGCTTCCTGGTCGGCTGGGGCATGGGCACCGCGACGTTCCACGCGCTGATGTTCGCAGGCCAGGCGCGGGCCGTGATCCGGCGCGACGGCAGCGGCGTGGTCGAGAGCGGTGCGCATGACATGGGCCAGGGCGCGTGGACCGCATTGGCGCAGGTCGCGGCGGATTCGCTTGCGCTGGAGCTTGATCAGGTGACGTTCAAGGCCGGCACCTCGGACCTGCCCGACGCCGGCATCGCCGGCGGCTCGGCGCACACCGCGACCGTCGGCACCGCGATCCACAACGCCGGTGCAGCCGTCATCGCCAGGCTCGCCGAGCTCGCGACATCAGACCAGCGCTCGCCGCTGTTCGGCGCCGGCAATGCCGGGGTGATCGCCCGCAACGGCCGCCTCATCCGGCGCGACGACGAGGGCCGCGGCGAGAGCTATGCGGACATTCTCGCGCGCGCCGGCCTCGACGAGGTCGACGGCTCCGGTTCAGGCGTGCCTGATCCGGCCGCCAACGAGCAGTACGCGATGCATTCGCATGGCGCCGTCTTCGCCGAGGTGAAGGTCGATCCCGATCTCGGCCAGGTCCGCGTGACCCGCATGGTCGGCGCCTTCGCGGCGGGCCGGATCATCAATCCGAAGCTGGTGAAGAGCCAGCTCGTCGGCGGCATGATCTGGGGCATCTCGCTGGCACTGCACGAGGAGGCTGTCACCGACCGCCGCAGCGGGCGGATCATGAACGCCAATCTCGGCGAGTATCATGTGCCGGTGAATGCCGATGTCCCCGCGATCGAGGCGTTCACGGTCGCGGAGCACGATCCGTTCGTCAATCCGCTGGGGATCAAGGGCGTCGGCGAGATCGGCATCACCGGCTCGGCCGGCGCGGTGGCCAACGCCGTGGCGCACGCGACGGGTGTCCGCATCAGGCGCTTCCCGGTGCGGATCAGCGACCTCGTTCGCCGGGCGTGACGGACACGAGCCCGCCAAAGAGACAAGCCTCCGCCTGCTCAGGCGGAGGCTTTTTCTTTTGATCAGCGCCGCAAACGGCTCAGGCCGCCTCGCGCGTGAAGGCCGACCTGAACCAGGTGACGAAGGACTCGCGCGCGGCGCCCAGATCGAACTCGACCCGCAACGCGTCGCGGTCACGGCCGCGAACCAGATAGGGCACATCGTGGTCGAAGCCTGCGAACTGCAGAACGCCGCGATCGCCGATCCCCGGCTCGGGCTCGAAGCGGAACCAGGCGCCACCCTCGGAGATGTCCACCAGATCGGCCTTCACCATCCCCTTGGTGTTGTCGATGACCTTGATCGGCAAGCTGGATTTGAATCGCGGCGCGTGCCGGCGGTCGGCCTCGGCCGTCGTCGTCCTGACCACCTTCACCAGGGTCGTGCGCAGCGACGTCAGGCTGGAGGCGACGTCGCCGATCGCGCTGCGAACCTCCGCGGCGCGATCATTGACCATCCCGGCATCCTTGCCGACATTGCCGATCTTGGACGAGACATCGCGCGCGGCGCTCGCGGAGGAGTGGACCGAACGGCTGATCTCCTGCGTCGCCGCGTGCTGCTCCTCCATCGCCGCGGCAATCGAGGCCGCCACCTCGTCGATCTCGGAAATCTGGCTGCCGATGCCTTCGACGACGTCGATGGTCGCCTGCGTGGTGGCCTGCACCTCGCCGATCAGGCGCGAGATCTCCTCCGTCGACTTGGCGGTCTGATCCGACAGCGACTTGACCTCGGCGGCGACCACGGCGAAGCCGCGACCGGCCTCGCCGGCGCGCGCCGCTTCGATCGTGGCGTTGAGCGCGAGCAGGTTGGTCTGCCCGGCGATGCCGCCGATCAGGTTCGACACCTCGGCGATCTTGTCGACCGCCTGGGTCAGCGACAGCATCGTGGTCTTGGCTTTTTCGCGCCCTCCGACGGCCGATTTGGTCAGGGTGCTCGCCCGGGCGACCTGGCTGGAGATCTCGCGGATCGCCGAGCTCAACTGCTCGGCCGCCGACGAGACGGTCTGGGCATTTGCGAGCGACTGCTCCGAAGCCGCCGCGACGGACTGGGCATCGGCAGAGAGCTCGTGCGCGAGGTTGGACAGACCGCTGGCCACCGCTTCGACCTGGCGCGAGGCGCTGGCCGCGGCCTCGACCGACGTGCCGGTCTCGCGCTCGATGACGTCGGCCATGTTCAGCATGGCCCGCTTCTTCGCCTGCTCGGCCGCGGTGCGGTCGCGGTCCTGCTTGTCCCGCAGGCTGTTGTTCTCGATCGCATTGGTCTTGAAGACGTCGAGCGCGCGCGCCATCGCGCCGATCTCGTCGCCGCGATCGGCATAGGGAATCTCCGTGGCGAGCTGGCCCTCGGCAATCCGCCGCATCAGACCGGTCATGCGCGACAGCGGCCGCACGACGCCGATGACGAGGCCCGTCATTCCCGCAACGACCAGCGCCAGCACGATACAAGCCACGGTCCAGACCACGACCGAGATGCGGCTGTCCTGATCCGCGGCCGTACCCTCCATGTCCGAGTTCAACTTGTTCGCCTTCTCGACCAGCGTATCGATGAGAGCGCGGTGCGCAGCATAGGCGTCGCTGAGCCGGGCATAGGCGGCGCCGGCCTTGGTCATGTCGCCGGCGCTGAGCGCTGGGATCAGCTCGCCTTCGGCTGCCCGCCAGAACTTGCCGACCTCGGCATCGGACCGTTCGACCAGCAGCGACTTCAGCTCAGGCTCGAGTGGCGAAGTGGTCCAGAACGCCTTGCGGTCTTCGTAGTCCTTCCTGAGCTGCGTGAGCTTCTTGGCATGCGTGTCCAGATTCTTGGGCTCACGCAACGCCAGCGTCGCCTCGAGATAGGCCTCGAGCACATATTCCGGCGGCGGCAGGATGTCGGCCACGAGGTCGTTGCCGAGCTTGATCTTGCTGTAGAGCGGTCCGCCGACCTTGAGCTCACGAAGCGCATAGGCGCTGGTCAGGACGACGGCGCCGAAGCCGAGCGCGAGCACGAGGCCGAAGACTGCAATGAGCGCGGAAATGGAAAGACGCATCTTCATGTCGGACGACATTCCTCGTGAGGACCGAGACGGCTGGGGGCCGGGGTGCGCCACATCCACGCTGAGGATCGATGGGCGCCGGCTTAGCTGCTCCGGCCTGAGCGGTTAATGCGATCAGCATGCACAACCCTTTTTCAACGAACGTAAATTTCCGTATCCGTAGAACTGCGGCCATGCCCTTGCCGCATGAGCCGGCGCCCCCTGGACGGAGCGACGCAGCCGGTGGCGGCGGCCGATGCGGCCTGCGGTGGGCTCGGCGGCGATGGCAATCGTCTGACCTGGCGCAAGGCGGGCCGCGTCGGATTTGCGAGGCTGCGGCGTATCCCCCTCAGGAGCCTTCCGATGTCGAAACCCATTCCCGACAAGGCCGAGATCGCGCTGGAATATCCCGACAAGTTCTACGTCGGCACGTTCGAACGATCCTCGCGCTTCGAGGTGCATCTCGAACCCTCAGGGCTGGCGCTGACCCTGGAGCGGCCGGGAGCAGAGGACGTCCGCAAGTCGATCCACATGCACCTGAACTATGGGCTGCTCGCCGCGATCCTCACCGAGCTCGCCGCAAGCGTCGGCGCGATTCCCGCGGACGACGACTTTCACCGGTCTCAGCTGCGCGACGCCGCGGCGGCGCTGCACGAAGCCCTTAAGGCGCGTTAACCGCTTGTGCCGCAACGGCACAGCGGCGTGCACGAACGATCCGCACGACAGGCTTCGTTAGGACTCTGCTAACTACGACGCGACGTTTGCCGGCGAACCGGTTGGGTTCGAGGGCGGTGTGCTGCGCGAGTGACAGCATTTGATTCAAATTCGATCTATCTCCAACCCATCGACGGCGCGCACTGCGCGAGCCTTGTTAGTCTGAGTTGGAGACCCGCCATGAAGAAGATCCTGTTCGCCACCGTTGCGCTCGCCGTGCTCGCCTCGGCTCCGTCCGCCTTCGCCGCCGACCTCGGCGCCCGCACCTATCCCTACGCGACCAAGGCGCCGCCGGCCTACGTCTCGCCGATCTACAACTGGACCGGCTTCTACATCGGCGCCCATCTCGGCGGCGCGTTCTCCAGCAACAACAACTATTCCGGCCTCGGCACCGGCAACAATTCCAATGGCCGCTTCCTCGGCGGCGTGCAGGTCGGCGCCGACTGGCAGTTCGCGCCCACCTGGGTGATCGGCGCGGAAGGCCAGTACAGCTGGCTGAGCGGTAATGTCGGCGCGGCGTTCCCGCTCGGCTATACCTATACCAACAGCCAGCGCGGCCTCGGCTCGATCACCGGCCGCTTCGGCTACACCTGGGGTCCGGGCCTGCTCTATGTGAAGGGCGGCTACGCCTATTCGGACAACAATGAGAAGGTGACGCTGGCCGGCACCCCGGTGCCCTTCGCCACGAATGGCGATCACCGCAACGGCTGGACCATCGGCGGCGGCCTCGAATACATGTTCGCGCCGAGCTGGTCGGCTAAGGCCGAGTATCAGTACTACAATTTCGGCAACGCCACGTTCACGACGCCCGCCGCGCTGGTTCCGACCGGCAGCTTCAGCACAGACGATCACACCTTCAAGGCCGGCGTGAACTACCGCTTCAACTGGGGCGCTCCTGTCGCGGCCCGCTACTGAGCTACACAGGCGTCAAATAAAAACAAGCAGCGAGCGGCCGGCAGCGATGCCGGCCTTTTGTTATCATGGGTTATCGGTTCCGCGGACTAACAACCCTTTCTGCGCTGTAGAATGCCGCGACATGAAATGCGGAAATGCGCAAAAAATCAGCACGAACTGCGTAATTTCCCGGATTGTTAACTCGCCGCCGCGATAGTGCCCCGCAAACATCAGCTCAAAGTAGCGGCTATTGAGGGAAACGAGACATGGCGGGTCGATTCAGCTTCAGCAGAATGCTCGGAGTCCTGCGTCCCAGATGGGGCGTCCGTGGCAGCCTGTTCGCCGCCTTCGCCGTGATCGCGGGCATGGCGATCGCCATCAGCATCGGCGCCGGACTGATGCTGCGCCACATCGGCAGCACCATGGTCGACCTCTCCAGCCGCGACATTCCCCGCCTCACCTCCAGCCTGCAGCTGCTGGCGCAGAGCTCGAGCCTCGCCAGCCTCGGCCCCGCGCTGTTGGGTTCGCAAAGCGAGGATGCGCTCAACGAGCGGCTGAAGAAGATGCAGGAGATCCAGAAGGGCACCGAGCAGCGGCTTGCCGAGATCGCAGCACTCGGCGCCGCCAAGAGCGTCGTGGCGCCGCTCGCTGAGACCATCAAGAACATCAACGAGGCCAATCAGAGCCTGGTCTCGGCGGCGCGCGAGCGGCTCGCAGTCGCGGCCACGCACAATCAGCAATACGACGCCCTGCGCAAGGCGCAGGAGGAGTTCACCAAGGCGGCGAACGAGCCGATGCTCGACGCGCAGACGCAGCTCAATGCCGTGCTCGGCGCGGCGGAAGTGTCGGCTGACGACGCAACGGCGGCGGCGCGCTTCGTCGAGCAGCTCGGCAACGTCATCGCATCCGGCAATCTGATCGTGGCGCAGATGGCCGCCGCGCTCTCGGCCAATGACAGCGACACGCTGGAGGCCGTCGAGCGGCAGTTCAAGGACTCGCTGGCGCAGCTCAAATCGAACCTGGAGCTGCTGCCGAGCGGCCGCGGCACCAAGGCGATCAACGATGCCGCGATGAAGCTCGCCGCGCTCGGCGAAGGCAAGACCCGCGTGTTCAAGACCCGCGAGAAGGAGCTCGACGCCAACGATTACGGCCAGACCGTGCTGGAGGAGACGCGCAAGCTCAATGTCGGCCTCGACATCAGCGTCCAGCAGCTGGTCGAGGGCGTGCGCAAATCGACCGAAGGGGCCACCGGCACGGCCGGCCGCGAGATCGAGTTGGGGACGCTCGGCATGATCGGCGCCGGCGCGGCCACCCTGCTCGGCTCGGTGCTGTTCGTCTGGCTCTATGTCGGCGGCAACATCCTGCGCCGCATCAAGCGGCTGCAGCAGGCGATGCAGAACCTGTCGAGCGGCGACCTCGAGACCGAGATCGCGGCGTCCAAGCAGCACGACGAGATCGGCGCGATGGTCGACACATTGCAGGTGTTCCGCGACAACATGATTCAGGCGCGCACGCTCGCCGCCGAGCAGGATCGCGAGAACGTGGCCAAGGCCGAGCGCGCGACGCGCATGGAGGCGCGGATCGCCGAGTTTGAGGCCACGGTGCGCAGCGCGCTCGCCAATCTGCAGAGCTCCGCCAGCGCGATGCAGACGACCGCGCAGAGCATGTCGCAGACGGCCGATCAGTCCAACTCGCTGGTCAGCGCCGTCGCTGCCGCGGCCGAGGAGACCTCGGTCAACGTACAGACGGTGTCGGCCGGTACCGAGCAGCTGTCGTCGTCGATCGCGGAGATCGGCCGCCAGGTCGTGACCTCGGCGCAGATCGCCAAGAAGGCGGTCGAGGAGGCCGGCGCCACCGACTCCACGATGCAGGGCCTCGCCGACAATGCCAGCCGCGTCAGCGTCGTCGTGGACCTGATCCAGGCGATCGCCTCGCAGACCAACCTGCTGGCGCTCAACGCCACCATCGAGGCGGCGCGCGCCGGCGAGGCCGGCCGCGGCTTCGCGGTCGTCGCCCAGGAGGTGAAGAGCCTCGCCAGCCAGACGGCGAAGGCCACCGACGAGATCCGCACCCAGATCGCCGGCATGCAGCAGGTCGCCTCGTCGGCCGTGTCGGCGATCCGCAACATCGGCGAGACCATCGCCGAGATCGACAACGTCACGACAGCGATCGCCGCCGCCGTCGAGCAGCAGGGCACCGCGACGCACGAGATCGCCCGCAACATCCAGCAGGCGGCGTCGGGCACCACCGAGGTCTCCAACAACATCACCGGCGTCTCCAGCGCCTCGGCCCAGGCCGGCACCTCCGCCAACGAGGTGCTGAGCGCCTCGGAGACACTGCGCCGCGAGGCCGAGACGCTGCGCGAGGAGGTCGACGCGTTCCTGACCAACATCAGGGCGGCGTAGTCGCCATCCGGGCCTCGCCCTTCGAGACGCCCGCCTCTGGCGGGCTCCTCAGGGTGAGGAGGTCAGGTCGCTAGGGGCCGGCCGACCGAGCGATCGAAGCGCAGATCCTCAACCCTCATGGTGAGGAGGCGCCCAGCGCCGTCTCGAACCATGAGGCCCCCGCCTGCCGCGTCCCGGAATGCCCGGCAGCCATGTGAATCCGCCGCGTTTTTCGGCTGGCGCTCGCCCGCTGTGGCCGTTAATCGATGAGGCATGACCAAGACCGACACCGCCACCTCCTCCGCCGAAGCCCTGCGCTACCCCTGGGAGCAGCATCCCGGTGAGGACCAGGTCGTCGAGGTCGCGCCCGGCGTATTGTGGCTGCGGCTGAAGCTGCCGTTCCGGCTGAACCATGTGAACATCTACCTGCTCGCCGACGGCGACGGCTGGGTCGCGGTGGACTCCGGCTTCGGCAACGAGGAATCGATCGCCGCCTGGACGCGGCTGCTCGAAGGGCCGTTGAAGCATGTAAAGATCAGCCGGCTGATCGTCACCCATTCGCATCCCGACCACGTCGGCCTCGCCGGCTGGATCGTCGAGCGCTTCAACTGTCCGCTGGTGATGTCGCAGGTCGAATATCTGCAATCGGTCTATCACCAGAACCGCGGCACCGAGGAGCGGCGCAACGCGCAGCGGCTGTTCTTTCGCCGCCACGGCATGGACGAAACGCTGACCGACAAGCTGCTCGGCCGCGGCCAGGAATATCTGCAGCGCGTCTCGGTGCTGCCGGCCTCCTATCGCCGCATCGCCCATGGCGACGAGATCCAGATCGGCAGCCGCCGCTTCAAGGTGATCACCGGCGGCGGCCACGCGCTCGACCAGGTGATGCTGTATTGCGCCGCCGACAAGCTGTTCCTGTCCGCCGACCAGGTGCTGAGCAAGATCTCGCCCAATGTCAGCGTCTGGGCGGTCGAACCGGACCAGAACTCGCTCGGCGAATATCTGGCGTCGCTGGCGAGCCTCACCACCACCCTGCCCTATGATCTCCTGGTGCTGCCCGGCCACGGCGTGCCGTTCTACGGCCTGAAGACCAGGATCAAGCAGCTCGCCGACCATCACGAGGAGCGCTGCCGCATGATCGCGGATGCCTGCCGTGACGAGACCAAGACCTCGGCGCAGCTCGTGCCCGTGGTGTTCCACAAGCACGTGCTCGATCCGCACCAGATGGGCTTCGCCGCCGGCGAGCTGATCGCGCACGTCAACTACATGCTCGTCGAGGGCCGCCTGACCGCGCAGGAGGTCGACGGCGTGCTGCATTATCGCACCACCTGAGGTGGCCGCAGGTCTGCCGCAAGACCACCGTCGTTCGGCCGTCATCGGCGCAGCCTTGGACAAATCGCCCAAGTCCCGCCGTGGGATTCCGGCTCGACAGCCGCTCTGGAAAAGCTCTAAGAAGGCCTTAAGCCCCCGTCGCTTAGAGGGTCCGTTCCAGGCGCTGCGCTGCAGCGCAGCACGTCAGGTTTCGTGATGGACTACAACCAGTACTTCAGTGCCGCCCTCGGTCGTCTGCATGATGAGCGCCGCTACCGGGTCTTCGCCGATCTCGAACGTATCGCCGGCCGGTTCCCGCACGCGACCTGGCACTCCCCGAGCGGTCCGCGCAACGTCGTGATCTGGTGCTCGAACGACTATCTCGGCATGGGCCAACACCCCAAGGTGGTCGGCGCCATGGTCGAGACCGCGACCCGCGTCGGCACCGGCGCCGGCGGCACCCGCAACATCGCCGGCACGCATCATCCCCTGGTGCAGCTGGAAGCCGAGCTCGCCGATCTCCACGGCAAGGAAGCGGCGCTGCTGTTCACCTCCGGCTACGTCTCGAACCAGACCGGCATCGCCACGCTCGCCAAGCTGATCCCGGACTGCCTGATCCTGTCGGATGCGCTCAATCACAACTCGATGATCGAGGGCGTGCGCCAGTCCGGCTGCGAGCGCCAGATCTGGCGCCACAACGACCTCGCCCATCTCGAACAGCTGCTGATTGCCGCGGGCCCGTCCCGGCCGAAGCTGATCGCCTGCGAGAGCCTGTATTCGATGGACGGCGACGTCGCGCCGCTATCGGCGATCTGCGATCTCGCCGAGCGCTACAATGCGATGACCTATGTCGACGAGGTCCACGCGGTCGGCATGTACGGCCCGCGCGGCGGCGGCATCGCCGAGCGCGACGGCGTCATGCACCGCATCGACATTCTCGAAGGCACGCTTGCGAAAGCGTTCGGCTGCCTCGGCGGCTACATCGCCGCCAAGGGTGAGATCATCGATGCCGTGCGCTCCTACGCGCCGGGCTTCATCTTCACGACCGCGCTGCCGCCGCCGATCTGCTCGGCCGCGACGGCTGCGATCAAGCACCTGAAGTCGTCGAGCTGGGAGCGCGAGCGGCATCAGGACCGCGCCGCGCGCGTCAAGGCGATCCTCAACGCCGCCGGCCTGCCGGTCATGGACAACGACACCCACATCGTGCCGCTGTTCGTCGGCGATCCCGAGAAGTGCAAGCAGGCCTCCGACCTGCTGCTCGAAGAGCACGGCATCTACATCCAGCCGATCAACTATCCCACGGTGGCCAAGGGCACCGAGCGCCTGCGCATCACGCCCTCGCCCTACCACGACGACGGCCTGATCGACCGCCTGGCCGAAGCCCTGCTGCAGGTCTGGGAGCGCCTGGGATTGGCGCTGCACAAGAAGCCGCTGGCAGCGGAGTAGCTGTTCGACTTGTTGTGGTGAGCCCGCACGCGTGGACGCGACAGCGGTGCGCTCCCCTCCCCCTCGCGGGGAGGGGTCGGGGGTGGGGGTCCACGAGTCCCGCTTTCAATGAGGCCCCAAGATCTCTAGAGCGACGACTCCCGCCGCTCAGTCGCGAGCGGATCGTCCGACGCGCACGCCATCTCAGTTCAGCGCCCGGAGACCCCCACCCCCAACCCCTCCCCGCAAGGGGGAGGGGAGTGCACCGGCCCTGCTGTGCCGACGTCGGCTCTCATGGGCAAGACGCGCCGCGAGAGCGAAGGCGACCGCCCGCCCTTAACGATGCCTCCGCGTTCCCTGCGTCTCCGGCACATCCCTATCGCCCCTCCTCCTCCAAGGCGCTAAGCTCGCGGCCCAATCCAGGGCGGAACGAGCGAGGAGTTCGCGCGAGACATGCTGCACGACTGGGGCGTGATCCTGGCCGCGTTCGGCTATATCGGTTTCCTGTTCCTGGTCGCCAGCCGCGGCAACCGGGCCGGGGAGCGGCGGCCGGCGGAGGGGCGCGGGCGGCTGGCCGGTCTGATCTACCCGCTGTCGCTGGCGATCTACTGCACGTCCTGGACGTTCTTCGGCTCGGTCGGCTTCGCCTCGCGCACCAGCGTCGATTTCCTCGCGATCTATCTCGGCCCGATCCTGATGGTCGGCGCCTGCACGCCGCTGCTGCGCCGCGTGATCCATCTCGCCAAGACGCAGAACATCACCTCCGTCGCCGACCTGATCGGCGCGCGCTACGGCAAGAGCCAGGCGGTGGCCGCCACCGTCGCGCTGATCGCGATCATCGGCTCGGTGCCGTACATCGCGCTGCAGCTGAAGGCCGTCGCCTCCTCGCTGCAGACCATCCTGATCGACGACCGCGCCTTCGCCCACATCCCGATCGTCGGCGACATGGCGCTCATGGTGACGCTCGCGATGGCGATGTTTGCGGTGCTGTTCGGCACGCGGCAGACCGATGCGACCGAGCACCAGCATGGCCTGATGCTCGCGGTGGCCACGGAGTCGATCATCAAGCTGGTCGCCTTCATCGCGGCCGGCGCCTTCGTCACCTTCTGGATGTTCTCGCCGGTCGAGCTGATCGAGCGCGCGATGAAATCGCCGGAGGCCGAGCGCGCGCTGGAATACGTGCCGGGGATCGGCAACTTCCTCACCATGACGTTGCTGTCGTTCTGCGCCGCCATGCTGCTGCCGCGCCAGTTCCACGTCAGCGTGGTCGAGAACGCCGGCGACGCGGAAGTCTCCCGCGCGCGCTGGCTGTTCCCGCTCTATCTCGTCGCGATCAATCTGTTCGTGATCCCGATCGCGCTCGCCGGCCTCGTCACCTTTCCGTTCGGCGCCGTCGACAGCGACATGTATGTGCTGGCGCTGCCGATCGAGGCAGGCTCGCAATGGCTGTCGATTCTTGTGTTCGTCGGCGGCCTGTCGGCGGCGACCGCGATGGTGATCGTCGAATGCGTCGCGCTGTCGATCATGGTCTGCAACGACATCGTCGTGCCCCTGGTGCTGCAGCGCCAGGAGGCGCAGCGCGAGATCGGCCGCGACTTCGCGGGCTTCCTGCTCGGCACCCGCCGTATCGCGATCTTCGCCATCATGGTGATGGCCTATTTCTACTACCGCGCGCTCGGCACCGCGCAGCTCGCCGCGATCGGCCTGCTGTCGTTCGCCGCGATCGCGCAGCTCGCGCCGAGCTTTTTCGGCGGCCTGCTGTGGCGGCGCGCCACCGCGCGCGGCGCCATGGGCGGCATGCTGGTCGGCTTCGCCGTCTGGCTCTACACCCTGTTCATCCCGAGCTTCCTCGACACCTCGACGGCGGGCATCCTGTTCCTGCAGCACGGCCCGTTCGGGCTGGAGGCGCTCAGGCCGCAGGCGCTGCTCGGCACCGACCTGCCGCCGCTGTTGCATGGCGTGCTGTGGAGCCTGTCGCTCAACCTGCTCACCTATATCGTGCTGTCGCTGGCGCGGCAGCCATCGTCGATCGAGCTGCTGCAGGCCGATCTGTTCGTACCGGCCGAGCTGACGCCGAGCGCGCCGAGCTTCCGCCGCTGGCGATCGACCGTGACCGTGCAGGACATCCAGAGCACGGTCGGCCAATATCTCGGTCCCGACCGCGCCCGCGCCTCGTTCGAGGCGTTCGCCCTTCAGCGCAACATGTCGCTCGATCCGGCCTCGCCCGCGGATTTCGAACTCTTGCGTCATGCCGAGCACCTGATCGCCTCGTCGATCGGCGCGGCGTCGTCGCGCTTGGTGATGTCGCTCCTGCTGCGCAAGCGCACCGTGTCGGCCAAGGCCGCGCTGAAGCTGCTCGACGATTCCCACGCCGCGCTGCATTTCAACCGCGAGATCCTGCAGACCGCGCTCAACCATGTGCGCCAGGGCATCGCCGTGTTCGACGCCGATCTGCAGCTGATCTGCTCCAACGGCCAGTTCGTCGACCTGCTCGGCCTGCCGCCGCATCTCGTGCAGATCGGCAGCCCGCTGAAGGAAATCCTCGAATTCATGGGCACGATCGGCGCGCCGACCTATGAGGACAGCGAGGCGCTCTTGGCCCGACGGCTCGCCGCCTACACCACCGAGGGCGAGCCCTATCTCGAGCGCCTCGCCGACCGCCACATGGTGATCGAGGTCCGCACCAACCGCATGCCCGATGGCGGCCTCGTCATCACCTTCACCGACGTGACGCCGTCGTTCGAGGCCGCCGAAGCGCTGGAGCGCGCCAACGCCACCTTGGAAAAGCGCGTGCGCGACCGCACCGAGGAGCTGACGCGGCTGAACTCCGAGCTCGCGGTCGCCAAGAGCGCCGCCGAGGACGCCAACATTTCCAAGACGCGCTTCCTCGCCGCCGCCAGCCACGACATCCTGCAGCCGCTGAACGCGGCGCGGCTCTACGTCACGAGCCTGGTCGAGCGGCAGACGGCAGGCGAGGATTCACGCCTGGTCGAGAACATCGACGACTCGCTCGAAGCGATCGAGGAAATCCTCGGCGCGCTGCTCGATATCTCCCGGCTCGATGCCGGCGCGATGACGCCGTCAGTGTCGAGCTTCAAGATGGCCGATCTGATGCGCTCGCTGGAAATCGAGTTCGCGCCGGCCGCGCGCGCCAAAGGTCTCGAGCTGATCTTCGTGCCGTCCTCACTGCCGGTCGAATCCGACCGCCTGCTGCTGCGCCGGCTGCTGCAGAACTTCATCTCCAACGCCATCAAATACACGCCCAATGGCCGCGTGCTGGTCGGCTGCCGCCGCCACGGCACGTCATTGCAGATCGGCGTGTATGACACCGGCGTCGGCATCCCCCCGGTCAAGCGCGGCGAGATCTTCAAGGAATTCCACCGCCTCGAACAGGGCGCGCGGATCGCCCGCGGCCTCGGCCTCGGCCTGTCGATCGTCGAGCGCATCGCGCGCGTGCTCAACCACGGCATCGCGCTGGACTCGCGGCCCGGCCGCGGCTCGGTCTTTTCAGTCACCGTGCCGATCGCGAAAGCCATCAACCACACTGCGGCCGTCACCAGCGCCACGCCGCTCGCCAAGACGTCGATCGGCGGCGCGCTGATCGTCTGCATCGAGAACGATCCGGCGATTCTCGACGGCATGCGCACATTGCTCACGGCCTGGGACGCCGAAGTGATCGCCGTCTCAGATCCGGAGTCCGCCGAGGAGGCCATCGCGGCGCGCAATGGCGCCGTCACCGGCCTCTTGGTCGACTATCACCTCGACCGCGGCAACGGCATCGCCGCGATCCGCGACATCCGCCGCCGCTTCAACGAGACGCTGCCCGCGATCCTGATCACCGCCGACCGCAGCCCGCACGTCCGCGCCGCCGCCCGCGACGACAACATCGCCGTGCTCAACAAGCCGCTGAAGCCGGCGTCGCTGCGCGCGCTGCTCGGACAATGGCGGATCCAGCAGATGGTGGCGGCGGAGTAGCGAAGGCCCTCTCTTGCCGAATTGCGCTGTCGCCAGCTCAGTGGTTGCCTGCCGTCAATAGCGCCCGGAGGACAGCGATGGCGAGCCAGAGGACCACAAAGACGAATGGAGCCGAGAACTTCAGGTTCAGGTTCGATTGAAAGCCGGGCGGGCGGATCTTGTCGTGCTTGGCCGATGCATGGACAAACAGGATGTTCTGCTGCGCGCACCTCACGAGGAGGTCGTACTCCTCGGCCTTGGACCGCGGCAGGGTCCAGCTCTCGACCGTCAATTCCATGAAGCTCTCGATATGGCGGCCTTCGGCGCTGCATCGGCTCGCGAGCCTGAGGCCGGGCAGATCATGGGACTCCTCGGACCTCGCGTCCGGCCAGTCGCGTGGCATTTCTACCTGAAGCAGCCACGAGAGGCGCCTGGGACGACCAAGAAAGATATCGTGCTCGCGCGCGGCACGTCCGGCGGCTGACACGTCTGTGCTGATATGGTTTTCGACGAACTGCAGACGAATTTCGTCAGGCTTGTCCGATCCGCGCCAACAGTCACTGACCGCGTATCGTGCATCCAGTAATATCCTGTTCTGGACCCGGTCGTCCTGGATCTCGATCGGCATCGCTTCAGTCGCCGTCGGCCAATTGGCCTGCAATTGGTTGAGCAAGCTGCGTGCGAGGCCGGCCTCCCCCTCATTCGCAATCATGTTTCTGACCTGGTCGGCACCCCAGGCAGAGAATTCCAGGCTGCGACGCAGCGTGGCCGGAGCCTGGCGCGTTGGACCGATGCGCCAGTCGTCGTGGCAGTGAATGATTTGGTGGACGGCGTGCTCCGGCAGGCGCTCCAGCCGAGAGACGTCCGGCGCCAGCGGCAAGGCCCATCCGAGATGCGGCACTTCGATCTGGCCGAGGCTGCCGCCCTGAAGCGAGAGGGTCGGATCAAGCCAATAGCTGCGTCCGCCGAGGCGGAGGCGGACGATGCAATGATCGAACACAGCCGGGCTCGGCAGCACCTGGTCCAGCGCGACACCATGCGTCGTCGAGACCAGCGCGGCACAGGCGTCGAGTCCGAGGCGGCGCGCACCGGCCACGTACAGTCGCGCCTTGTCCTTGCAGTCGCCGAAGCGACCGGACCAGATCGTCTCGAGGTCGCGCGGCGTCAGGCCGCCCTCCCCCAACGAGAGAAAGAAGTAGCGCAACTCGCCCTGGACCAGGCGCAGCCATTCCACCGCCCGCTGCTCGGGCTCAGCAAAGGCTTGGCCGATCCGATCGATCTCGATGGCGAGCTCCGGCGGAATGCCGTGGCTGTCATAGGCCCCGGCCATCAAGCCCGCGACCTCGCCCCAGCTCTCGAACTCGCTGAGCTGAAACGCAGGCACCTCGAAAACCCAGGGGGGCGTCAATGGCGCGCTCGGGCCGCGCTTCTTCTGACCCACCAGACGCCGGCGAATGTCCTCGATGTCGTCATGCACGCTGATCTCTGGACGCGGAGGGTCGTTGAAATCGCGGCTGGCGATGTTGCGGTCGCGCGGCTTCAACAGCCGGTGACGGTGATCGAAGGTCGGATTGAACGCGTCGAGCGCCACCCAGGTCAGATACTTGCCGCGGAAGATCGGCTTGTCGCCATGGAGCGAGCAGCAGAACTCCAGGATATCGTTGGCGCGCACGTCCGGGACCAGGAAAGACGCGGTGAGGCGCCCGTTGAGCATCAGCCGCTCGATGTCGCGCTCGCGGCGGAAGACCTGGAAACAGCCGGGCTGCGCATGCTCGATGCGCTGGTCGCCGCGCAGGATGCGGACATAGTGGACCTCGAGCGTCTGGTAGCCGGGGTCGAACTCGATGACGATGTGGGACGCCCTCTCGGCGCCTTCCTTGGTCAGGATCCGTTGCGCCGACCGAAACGTCCAGAGCGGCTGTGATCCGGTGAGGTTGACCTGGACATCGGCCAGCAGCCGGCAGACCCCGTTGGCAACGCAGGACTCCTGCTCCGGCGACGGCTCCACCGCATACGCGGCGAGATCCACCCAGGCCGGGACGGGCGTATGGCGCACCTCCTCGGCCTTGCCCGCCATTGCCCCAGCGAGCGCCTTTTCCTCGACCTCATTCACGATGACACGCCCCACACGCAACCCAGCTTGGGTTACCGTCGTTCGCAAAAGCGTTCAAGCGAAGGCACGAGCGGCTCAGCGAAGCGCGGCCTGTTCAGCCGTCGCGATCGCCCTTGCCCGCCAGCTCCCTCGGCGGGCGTCCCGACGTCCGGCTGAACACGCGCGAGAACGCGGCGGGGCTGTCGTAGCCGACCTGCGCCGCGACGCTCTTCACGGGCTTGCCCTTGGCCAGCAGTTGCCGCGCCAGCGTCATGCGCCAGGCCGTGAGATAGTCGATCGGCGTGCGGCCGACGCGCGTCCGGAACAGGTCGGCGAAGCGCGTGCGCGACATGCCGGCGGCCTCGGCCAGATCCTCCAGGGTCCACGCCTTGGCCGGCGCCTCGTGGATCGCAGTCAGCGCCTTCGCCAAACGCGGATCGGCAAGACCGGCGAGCACGCCGCTCTCGACGCGACCGCCGGCTACGACATGGCGCACGATCAGGATCAGCAGATAGTCGAACAGCCGGTCCAGCGCCGCCTGCCGCCCACCACCCTCGGCAAAGCCTTCGGCGACCAGGAGGTCGCAGACCGGCGCGAGCGTCGGATGCCCGGCGAGCGGCATGATCACCAGCTCCGGCAGCCCCTCGCCGATCGGATTGCCCTCGGCGCCGCCGAGCTCGACGGTGGCGCAGACCAGATCGGCGCCGCGGTCGGGATCGACGCGGAAGCGGTGCGTGCGCCCGCGCGGGAAGAACAGCAAGGTCGGCTCGTGCAGATCCAGATCATCGGCGCCCGGCTGAACCAGCGTCAGCACGCCGCCCTTGAACAGATGCAGATGGCCCTCCGGCCCGAACTCCACGGTGTTGCAGAGGTTGCCGGCGAAGAAGGTCCGGGCCCGCGGCGTGACATGGGCGAACAAGGCGGCGAACGGATCCATGAGACGCCCTCGGTACGATCTGCAATGTTTTCGGCACCTGATGTCACCAATAGTCCGGCATAGAGAGCGCGTGCAACCCCGCAGTCCAATAAAGGATCTTCCCCATGCCCCGTATCGCTGTCGTCGACACCGCCCGCGCCGAAGCCGGCGTTCTCGCCACGCTGTCCGCCGTGAAGGCCAAGATCGGCATGACGCCGAACCTGTTTTCGACCTTCGCTCAGTCGCCGGCCGTGCTGAACGGCTACGTCGGCTTCTCGGATGCACTCGCCAAGGGCGCGCTCACGGCCAGGCAGCGCGAGATCATCGCGCTCACCGTCGCCCAGGCCAACGGCTGTGAGTATTGCCTCGCGGCGCACTCGCTGATGGGCAAGGGTGCAGGTCTCTCCCCCGACGGCCTGCGCAAGGCGCGCGCGGGAACGGCTGACGACACGACGGACGCCGCCATCGCGCGCTTCGCGCGCCGCGTCCTCGAAGCGAAGGGCCAGGTGGCCGACGCTGATCTCACAGCGGCCCGCTCCGCAGGCCTGGACGATGGCCGGCTGCTCGAGATCATCGCCAACGTCGCGATCAACGTCCTCACCAACTACACCAACAACGCGGCGCAGACCGTCATCGACTTCCCCAAGGTCGATCTCACCTTGCAGCCGGCCTGATCGCCAGGACACGCAGGCCGCCCGCCTGGGCTTTCGAGCGCGAGCGGGCGGCACGCGTGATCCATGACGACTACGACTCTCGCCGCGCGCCCATCCGCTCCACCAGATAGTCCACGAACACGCGCACGCGCGCCGGCGTGTTGGCGCCGCCGACGAACACCGCGTGGAAGACCTCACGGTCGCCGGGATTGAACGCCTCGAGCAGCCGCACCAGCCGGCCGTCGGCGATCGCGTTGCCCAAGCTGAAATCACCGACGCGGGCGATGCCGACGCCATCGCGCGCGAGTTCGGTGAGCGTGTCGCCGCTGTTGGCTTCGATGGCGCCGCGCAGCTTCAGCGCGTAGTCGACGCCGTCGCGGCGAAACGGCCACACCGGCTCGGCGCGGCGGAAGCTGAAGTTGAGGCAATTGTGGTTGTGCAGATCCTCCGGCGTCTCCGGCACGCCCCAGCGCGCGAGATAATCGGGCGAGGCGACGATGCTGCGGCCGTTGTCGCTGAGCCGGCGCGCCGTCAGCGCGCTGTCGGCCATAGGACCGCCGCGGATCGCCACGTCCGCCTGTCCCGCCGCGATGTCGACGAGACCGTCGCTGAGATTGATGTCGACCAGGATGTTCGGATAGCGCCGCACGAACTCGCCGAGCAGAGGCACGATGCAGAGACGGCCGTGCGAGAGCGCGGCACTGACCCGGATGCGCCCGCGCGGCGCGCCCTGGTCGGCGATCGCCTGCTCCGCCTCGTCGAGATCGGCGAGGATGCGGCGGGCGGCCGCCAGATAGGCCTGCCCCTCGGCCGTCAGCGTCAGCGCCCGCGTCGAGCGCAGCAATAGCCGCGCGCCGAGCCTGATCTCGATGCGGTCGAGCGTGCGGCTGACCGCCGATGGCGTCAGCCCGAGGCTCCGCCCGGCCGCCGAGAAGCTGCCGCTGTCGGCGACGGCGCAGAACACTTCGAGATCCCTCGCACGGTCGGCACTGGCCAGCATCATCTTTGCGTCCAGAGCAAAAATCCTTGGCGCCCATACCCTCTAATACCGCGAGCGTCCCTCGTCTAGCTTTGCGTACATCGACAAGCCCAGAGGAGATCATCATGACTTTGCCCCGCCTGCTGCAACGAACCGCGCTCGCCGCCACCGCACTCACCGCGCTGGCCGCCGTCGCCCTTGCCGACGCCACCGAGGCGCCGGGCCATTTCCCGGCCGGCTTCCGCACCCAGGAGATTCCGACCAACGGCACCACGATCCACGTCCGCGTCGGCGGCACCGGGCCGGCGGTCGTGCTGCTGCACGGCTATGGCGACACCGGCGACATGTGGGTGCCGCTCGCCGCCAAGCTGGCAGCGAACCACACCGTCATCGTGCCCGACCTGCGCGGGCTCGGCCTCTCCGCCCGCGCCGACAAGGGGTTCGAGAAGGCCAACCAAGCCGAGGACATCGCCGGCGTGATGGATGCGCTGGGCGCACGCACTGCCGAGGTTGTCGCGCACGACATCGGCAACATGGTCGCCTATGCGCTCGCCGCGCGGCACTCCGACCGCGTGACCAAGCTGGTGCTGATGGATGCGCCGGTGCCGGGCATCGGCCCATGGGAGGAGATCCTGAAGAACCCGCTGCTGTGGCACTTCCGCTTCGGCGGTCCGGACATGGAGCGCCTGGTCGAGGGCCGCGAGCGCATCTATCTCGACCGCTTCTGGAACGAGTTCTCGGCCAAGCCTGCGAACTTCCCGGAGGCCGCGCGCGTCCACTACGCCGAGCTCTACGCCGGCCCGGGACGGATGCATGCCGGCTTCAGCCAGTTTGCAGCCTTCGATCAGGACGCGATCGACAACCGCGCCTGGCTCGCGGCGCACGGCAAGCTGACGATGCCGGTGCTGGCGATCGGCGGCGGCGCATCGTTCGGCGCGACCATGGCCACGGTGACACGGGCCGGCGCCGACAACGTGCAGGAGCAGGTCATTCCAGGCTCCGGCCATTGGCTGATGGAGGAGCAGCCCGCCGCGACGGTCGCCGCGATCGACGCCTTCCTCAACGCACCGTCAGCGCGCTGATCTCACATCACCTCTCCAATCCCGCGTGGAAGGACACCGATCATGACGACGCATTCCCTCGATGAGGCGATTGGGGAGGCCAACGCATCGCAAAGGCTCTCGGTCATCTTCATTCACGGCCTGTGGCTGAAGCCGAGTTCGTGGGACCGCTGGGCCGAGATGTTCAACGCTGCCGGCTTCGCCGCGCTGGCCCCCGGCTGGCCGGCGGAGATGGGCGGCGCCGCCGCCCCGGAGACCATCGGCGAGGTCGCGGCCCACTTCGCCGCGATCGCAGGCAGGCTCGACCGCCGCCCCGCCCTCATCGGCCATTCCTTCGGCGGCCTGATCGCGCAGATCCTCGCCGGCCGCGGCCTATCGGCCGCGACGGTCGCGATCGATCCGGCGCCGTTCCGCGGCGTGCTGCCGCTGCCCATCTCCGCACTCCGCTCGGCCTGGCCGGTGCTGCACAATCCCGCCAACACCAGCCGCAATGTCAGCCTCACGCCCGACCAGTTTCGCTATGCCTTCGCCAACGCGGTGCCCGAGACCGAGAGCGACAACCTCTACGACGCCTATCAGGCGCCGGCTCCGGGTCGCCCGATCTTCCAGGCCGCGGCCGCCAACCTCAATCCCTGGACCGAAGCCCGCGTCGACAGCGAGGCCGCGAACCGCGGACCGCTGCTGATCATCTCCGGCGAGCACGACCACACTGTGCCGCCCTCCGTCGCTCACGCCGCCTATGAGCTGCAGAAGCGCAACCAGCACGCCGTCACCGAGTTCGCTCAGCTTCCGCAACGCGGCCATTCGCTGACCATCGACAGCGGCTGGCGCGAGGTGGCGGAGGCGACGCTGAAGTTCGTGAAGCGCTTTCTTTAGCGCGGCTGGCGAGCGGCCGCGCGGTGACCGGCCCGTGCGACAATGATCCGTCCGCAGCACCTCCGAAAGGAACAAGGCAGCGGGATCTGCGTTCAGGCTTCCATGCGTCGAAAAGCGGCGTGTCGAGATCCAGTCCCTGGAGAACACCGATATGGACAAGAAGACAGCCGCACTGCTCGGAGCCGCAGCCGCCGCAATCACCGCCAGTGGCGCACAGGCCAATACATTGCCAGGCGCGAACCCGTCCGCCATCCCGCAGGCCTCGTCCTACGCCGAGTTGCTCGCACCACTTCCAAATGCTCTGGCAGTGCTGCAGGCCGACGACGCCGCACGCGCCCAGGCCAAAACGGACGAGGTCAAGGTGGCAGAAACCGTGATCATCCGCAGAGGCCGCCGGCACTATCACGACCACCACCATCATCACCATCACCGCACGGTCATCGGCATTCCCGGCGTCGGCGGCGTCAGCATCGGACGAGGCCATCATCATCACCACCACCATCATCATCACGGCTACTACGATCGCTGAGAATGGATCCAGGCATCGTTCGTAGCTTGATCCGCTGCAGGCGCAGCGGGATCGAGCGGGCAGCGCCGCTTTGACCACTTGCCGGCGGCGATCCCGATCGCTGCCGGCCGCATGTGCCGATCGGCGGATTCTCTCTTGTTGCGCAGACGTGGATCGGCGCCAGCCTCGATCGGAGACATCACCGCGTTCGCACAGCGATTACATACGGCGCGGGGCAGCGGCGCGACGCCGCTGTTGTCGAGCGCGTTCGGGTCCGCACCGGCTCGCACCAGCGCGGCGATCACGATGACCTGCTCATCGGGCTTCCAGCCTGGCGATCCGGGCCCGCCATCGGCGGCGTAGTGCAGCGGTTGCGCACCGCCCCTGTTGCGGGCATGGACGTCAGCTCCCCGCGAGATCAGCTCGCTGACGATCCGGGACTGTTGAGCCGCGGCGGCCATGTGCAGGCAAGCGCCTCATTTTGCCAGCGATCTCAGCCGCTCGAGTCGCCCGCGCACCTCGGTCCCGGCGAGATTCAGGATGGGTCCGGCGGATCCGGTCACGAAGGTGACGTAGGACAGTTGATCCTGAAAGAAGAAGATGTAGTCGGCACCTGCCAGCAGCGGCAGCGTGCAATTGCCGTATCCCAACGGCAGGCTCCTGACCTTCGCATCGGCGGGCGGCTGCCCCTTGATCACCTCGATGGTGTTGATCGACGCTTCGAGGATCTGCGGGTAATGCTTCCTCACATCGTCCGGTGCGGCGATCTCTGCGACCGACGTCACATGCGCGACGAACACCGAAGTCGCCTTCGCGAACAACTGCTCCTCGGAAGACGGCCCGCTCAAGGACGAGCAGGCGGCCGCTGGCGAGATCTGCGCGATCGTAATGGCGGCCACTGGAAAAGCCAGACGCATGCGCCGGAATCCTGACATCGTGCTGGCCCGTCCCTGTCGTGCAGCGTGACAGCCCACGCCGGATCAGGAAGCCGCGAGCGGCCGCCTGCTTTCTCATCCTACCCACGGGCGACGGGCCGGTCCAACACAGCTCGCGGACGACAATCAGCAGGCGAGCAGAGTCGTGAGCCATCGCCCGCGCCAAATATCGCCCCGGCCGCAACGCCACGGTCAGATGGTTGCTGCGCCGATCATCGCCTGGATCAGCCGCATCGGTCAGCCACATCACACCCGACACACCGGTCTCGAATTCGAGCCGCTCTGCCCCGGGGCCGTCGAGATCGACACGCAGTTGCGACGTCTGCAGAGCAGGACCGATCAGTCCCTCGTCGTTGACGCCGAGCCATTGCACCAGGAAACCCCGGTCGTCCCGGTCGTCGGAGTACCAGGCCACATCGCCGGCATCACCGGACAACACGACGGCGACACCCTGCCCGCAGCTGATCGCCCCGAGCCAGTTCGTCACCCGGCAGGCGCGCGCATAGTCGCTCTGATCGGAAGGGTCGTCGTGATCGCCCCATCCCTCGATGCCGTGCCATTCTGACAGAAGATCGGCAGGGATCAGCAGGTGGGGACCACCGGTCGTTCGACCCAGGTTCGGGTTCGCGTCATGCGGTGGAGGTTAGCAGGTCTGCGTGGGCTTGACATGCGACACGTACGAGCAAATCCGAGCACAGAAATTTATTTCTTTTTCCCAGAAATCATGCTACTCTTTTGAGTCGTCCCGTGCCCGCCATGAGGGGCGCTTCGCGATCGTCACGAACGTGGGGTGCGGGATGCGGTGGGCGCGTCGGGTCGCAGCGGGCTTTGGTCTCGCGGACGAACGATCCGGCGCGCACGGTCAAGCCGTGTGGTCCTGGCATCCCGGTGCTGATGCCAAGTCCGTAGCGACGATGCTGCGGATGACGGGGGCAAGAACGCCGGTCCCCGGGGAGAGCACGGAGCAGCCGTCAAAACCATCGCGCAGGGAGGGCCGGGCGTGTTCGGCCAGACCTGTGGTGACTGCCGCCTGCTTTTTTTCTGCAGGCGGGCCACGGGCGCGGCCAGCGCCCGGCCTTCCCTGCGCCCTCTGCTTCAGAGAGGGCGATGATGAGCAAAGCTCGGACGCGTCATGCGCCGCGAGGCTGAGAAGGTGTGTCGCGATGAACCATCGATCAAACGAGCTGAGCTTCTGGCGCCGGCGTTGCTGTGATCGCGCTGCCTGAACTCACGGGGATTGGAGCCCCTCACCCTGAGGAGCACGCCGCAGGCGGGCGTCTCGAAGGGCAAGGCCCGCGCTGTGGCCTCATGGTTCGAGACGGCGCTACGCGCCTCCTCACCACGAGGGTCAACAATCTCGCCCTGGAGACCGGCTTTGGATCGAACAGGCTTGGATCAACAGGCGATCAGCCCGTCACTTCCCCGTCGGCACGTCCTGCCGCCACGCGCTGCCCGCGATCTTCGCCGCGGCGATCACGGCCTGCGTCCGGCTCTCGACGCCGAGCTTCTGCAGGATGGCCGAGACATGCGCCTTGATGGTCGCCTCGGAGACGCCGAGCTCGTAGGCGATCTGCTTGTTGAGCAGCCCCTGCGACAACATCATCAGCACGCGGACCTGCTGCGGCGTCAGCGTCACCAGGCGGTCGCGCAGCTTCGCCATCTCCGGATCGGCGCCGGCGGCAAAGTCGGTGTCCGCCGGCACCCAGACCTCGCCATCCATCACCTTCTTGATGGCGTCGCGCAGCGTGTCGACGCCGAAGCGCTTTGGGATGAAGCCGGACGCCCCGAAATCGAGCGAGCGGCGGATCGTCGCGCCGTCGTCGCTGGCCGAGACGATCACCACCGGGATCGCCGGATATTGCGCGCGGAGATAGATCAGCCCGGAGAAGCCGGAGATGCCGGGCATGGTGAGGTCGAGCAGCACGAGGTCGACCTCGGAATCCTTTTCCAGGAGCGCAGTCAGATCCTCGAAAGAGCCGGCCTCGTCGACCACGGCCTCGCTGAGCACGCTCGCGACCGCCTGCCGCAGCGCGTTACGGAACAGCGGATGATCATCCGCAATGACGAGATGGGTGCTGGCAGCCGCCATAAATCCTGACTTGAACAATCCTGACGTGACCTCGCGTCGGCGACGGCATGCTGCATCTGCATGCGCGCCGATTTTCCGGAAATACTCGCCCGGCCACCGGTTGCATGCAAGCATGCAATTCCACTTGGAGGGAAGGCGGTTAATCCCCGCCTTGTGCGACGCAGCATACGTAGCGCAGCGCCCGATCAGCGAACTTGATCCGCCGCAATGTCCCCACCTTTCCCGCCCGCCTCAGGAGCCAGGGCCGAAAGTCGTATTGGGCCGAGTTTCACTGCAATGTTACTTAGGCGCCAAGGCCTCCGCGACGACAGCCGTCCAAGTCCGGCATGCGGAGACGAAGCCATCATCACAAACGATCTTGGGGAGCGAATGCCAATGTCAACAATGGTCGCCACACCAGCGAGAACGGGAGGCATGACGAAGGACGAACGTTTCGTCATTCTGGCTTCCTCGCTCGGCACCGTCTTCGAGTGGTACGACTTCTACCTGTACGGGTCGCTGGCCTCGATCATCGGCGCGCAGTTCTTCTCCGCCTATCCGCCGGCCACCCGCGACATCTTCGCGCTGCTCGCCTTCGCCGCCGGCTTCCTGGTCCGCCCGTTCGGCGCCATCGTGTTCGGCCGCATCGGCGACATCGTCGGCCGCAAATACACCTTCCTGGTCACGATCCTGATCATGGGTCTGTCGACCTTCATCGTCGGCATCCTGCCGAACGCCGAGACCATCGGCTTCGCAGCGCCGGTGATCCTGATCGGTCTGCGCCTGCTGCAGGGCCTCGCGCTCGGCGGTGAGTATGGCGGCGCCGCGACCTATGTCGCCGAGCACGCTCCGATGGGCAAGCGCGGCTACTACACCTCCTTCATCCAGACCACCGCGACGATGGGCCTGTTCCTGTCGCTGCTGGTGATCCTGTTCACCCGCACCATCATCGGCGAGGCCGACTTCGCGAAATGGGGCTGGCGCGTTCCGTTCCTGGTGTCCGTGCTGCTGCTCGGCGTCTCCGTCTGGATCCGTCTGCGCCTCAACGAGTCGCCCGTGTTCCAGAAGATGAAGGAAGAGGGCAAGAGCTCGAAGGCGCCGCTGACCGAAGCCTTCGCCAACTGGGGCAACGGCAAGATCGTGCTGCTCGCGCTGATCGGCGCCACGATGGGCCAGGGCGTGGTCTGGTACACCGGCCAGTTCTACGCGCTGTTCTTCCTGCAATCGATCCTGAAGGTCGACGGCTACACCGCCAACCTGCTGATCGCCTGGTCGCTGCTGCTCGGCACCGGCTTCTTCATCGTGTTCGGCATCCTCTCCGACAAGATCGGCCGCAAGCCGATCATCATGGGCGGCTGTCTGATCGCGGCGCTGACCTTCTTCCCGATCTTCAAGATGATCACCAGCAACGCCAACCCGGCGCTGGAAAAGGCCATCGAGACGACGAAGGTTGAAGTGGTGGCGGATCCCGCGGGCTGCGGCGATCTGTTCAATCCGGTCGGCACCCGCGTCTTCAGCGCGCCCTGCGACACCGCCCGCTCCTATCTGGCCCAGCAGTCGGTCAAATACTCGACCATTCCTGGCCCGGCCGGCTCGGGCGTGAAGGTGACCGTCAACGGCACCGACGTGGCCTATGCCGACGCCAAGGCCGGCAACCCGGCCATCCTCGCGGCCGTCCAGGCCGCCGGCTATCCGAAGGCGGGCGACGCGGCCATCGTGAAGATGGCGCATCCGTTCGACGTCTTCCGTCCGCAGGTCGCCGCGATCATCGGCCTGCTGTTCATCCTGGTGATCTTCGTGACGATGGTCTACGGCCCGATCGCCGCGATGCTGGTCGAGCTGTTCCCGACCAAGATCCGCTACACCTCGATGTCGCTGCCCTATCACATCGGCAACGGCTGGTTCGGCGGCCTGCTGCCGGCCACCGCGTTCGCGATCGTGGCCTCGACCGGCGATATCTATGCCGGCCTTTGGTACCCGATCACGTTCGCCGTCATCACCGCGGTGGTCGGCTTCCTGTTCCTGCCGGAAACCAAGGACGTCGACATCCAGTCGACCTGATCATGATGCGAGCGGCAATCCCGCTCGCATCCCCTTCGAACGAACGGCCGCGGATCACTCCGCGGCCGTTCCGCGTTTCAGCCCCGGGGTTTCGTCTTTTGCGATCAGACCGCGCCGATGAACTGCAGCACCACCTCGCGGGCGTGCGGACGCGCGCGATGCTCGATCAAATAGATCGCCTGCCAGGTGCCGAGCAGCATGCGGCCGTCCTTCACCGGCACCTGCAGGGAGACCGCGCTCAGCATGGTCTTGATGTGCGCCGGCATGTCGTCGGGCCCCTCGGTGTCGTGCACCCAGCCGCCGTCCTCCGGCGCCAGCCGCGCCAGCGCCGTGGTGAGATCGCGCAGCACGGTCGGATCAGCATTCTCCTGGATCGTCAGCGACGCCGAGGTGTGGCGGATGAAGGCGGTGACGACACCTTCTCTCGCGGAGACCTCGCACAGGAACGCGTCGGCCTCGCGCGTGAGATCGGTGAAGCCGCGGCCCCGCGTCTGGACGGTCAACGTCGAGGTCACGACAGTATTGAGAGCTATGGCCGACGGTGCCGTCCGCGATGTCGATCTTGTGGGCATGCGCCCCGCCTCCTCGGCTCGACCTCAGATCTTGCCAGAGACGTCCTTCTGCACCCGCGTCGCCATGTCGAGCAGCCGGCGCCAGGCCTGCTCCAGGAAGCCCATCATGCGATCCATGTCCTGGTCGCTGGGCAACGGAATCTCCAGCTTGCGCGTTGCATCGGCCGATTTGGAGTCGCCCGCTTTATCACCTGCCTTGGGCTCGGCCTTCTTCAGCTGATCGGATTTCGGTAGCGCCTGGTCCTTCGGCAGCGCCTCGTCGATCTTGCCGGCGATGCTGTGGTCGCGCGAGGCGAGCTGAGCCTTCAGGCTCTCATTCTCTCCCTGCAGCCGGCCGATCTCGGCATCCAGCGCCGCGCGCTCGTCCGGAACGGCATAGCACGCCCAGCCCGAACCGGAATTGTTGTTGCAGGTCGAGACCGCCCCTGTCCGCGTGTCGAGGCGGACAACGCCGTCCGGCGTGGTCGACATTGTATAGCGCCCTTTGTCACCATCGGGGGCGCTGTCGTCCGCCGCCAAGGCCGCTCCCGCGAGACAGCTCAATGCCAGAACGGCGAGGAGGGGCTGCCGGCAGGACTTCATGACAGTCATGTCTCGCTCTCCAGGGCGCGTTCGGGATGGCCGCCATGCACGCTCGCATTGTGTCGCCGCCATGACATTGCCTCGACTGCGGTCACCTGCCACAGGCGACGCCGGTTGAACTCACGTAGAGGCGCCGCGGCGCGATTTCAACGCGCTCGTCCCTTACGTCGTGCCGGCCCCGCCGTGGACGTGCGCCGCCGCGGGTTCCCGGCTCCGGGGACCAGGCGTATCGGCGCCGCCTTGGAGCACCGGCTGAGCGGCTCGACCTGCGCCCCATCGCAACCGCACAGAACACTGTTGATGCGGCGCGGTGACACGCGCGACCGATCTGACGAAAAAGCCGAGAAAACGAGCAGAATCAGACATCTAACAGATCAACACGCAATCTTGACTTGGGGGGATGCGGTCAGTATGGTCCGCGCGGCTTTAAAGGGCGATGGGGCGCTATTTCCTGAAACTCGCAGCAACGGGTCGGGTCTCCACACATGGCGGACAAGCACATGGCGGATGGCACGAACGAGAGCAGCGGACACGGAGATCGCGACAAGTCGCCCGATGAGGTTGCGCTTTCCGCAAGGCTCGGAAGTCTCGACCAACGGTTGTCCGAATTTCGCGACGGCCGAAAGATCGGGGCTGATCAACCTGGAAACAGCGGCGGTGACACTGCAGCCCGGGCTTCGGCCATGGCGCGTGGCCTGCAACTGTCCTCCGAGTTGATCGCCGGTGTCCTCGTCGGCGCGGTGCTTGGCTGGGGCTTCGACCGCTTGCTGTCGACATCGCCCTTCGGATTTATCGTGTTTTTCCTGCTCGGCTTCGCCGCCGGCGTGTTGAACGTGGTGAGATCTGCAGGCATAGCTCCCGACAGGTCCCGCCAGTGAGTTCTGCGCGAAAGACCGTGACTCTGAAGGCCCACGACTCTGAAGGCCCACGAGTGAATTGCAAAGCGCCGGCGTGGCCGGTGAACAACTGAGACGCCACGCGGATGATCGATCCGATCCATCAATTCCACCTCAACAAGATCTTCACGATCGGCCACATCGGCAATCAGGAGATCGCCTTCACCAATTCGTCCGCGTACATGCTGCTCGCGGTCGTTCTCATCGCCGTCATGATGATGGCCGCCGGACGCGCGCTCGTCCCGGGCCGCTTCCAGTCGATGGTCGAGCTGTCCTACGAATTCGTCGCCAACACCATCAGAACCAGCGCCGGCTCGCACGGCATGACGTTCTTCCCGCTGGTGTTCTCGCTGTTCATGTTCATCTTCGTCTCGAACATCGTCGGCATCATCCCCTACACCTTCACCGTCTCCAGCCACATCATCGTCACCTTCGCGCTGGCGCTCCTGGTGTTCCTGACGGTCATCATCTACGGCTTCTACAAGAACGGCCTGAAGTTCTTTAAGCTGTTCGTGCCGTCCGGCATCCCCGCGGTGATCCTGCCGCTGGTGGTCGTGATTGAAATCATCTCCTTCTTCTCCCGCCCGATCTCGCACAGCGTCCGTCTGTTCGCCAACATGCTGGCCGGACACGTCACGCTGAAGGTGTTCGCGAGCTTCGTGACCATGCTCGGCGCGCTCGGTTTCGTCGGCAAGGTCGGCGCGCTGCTGCCGCTCGGTCTCACGGTCGCCCTGACCGGCCTCGAGCTGATGGTCGCGTTCCTCCAGGCCTACGTCTTCACGATCCTCACCTGCATCTATCTCAACGATGCTATCCATCCGGGCCACTGATCCGGCCCTCTCTACCTAACCTCTCAAAGGAGTTCGTCATGGATCCGGTCGCAGCGAAGTACATTGGCGCGGGCATTGCCTGCATCGGCATGGGTGGCGCGGGTGCCGGCATCGGCATCATCTTCGGCAACTACCTGTCGGCTGCTCTGCGCAACCCGTCGGCCGCCCAGGGCCAGTTCGGCAACCTGATTTTCGGCTTCGCGGTGACCGAAGCGCTCGGCATCTTCTCGCTGCTGATCGCCCTGCTCCTGCTGTACGCCGTCTAAGACGGCCTGAGCCGGACAGGAGAAGCCCGTGGCTGAAAGTCATGGTGAGGCCAAGGGCGGCGAGGCCAAGGGCACCGCAAGCGCCCATACGGAGGCCGATGGCGGGCATGGTTTCCCTCCCTTCTCGAAGGAAACCTTTCCCTCCCAGATCGTCTCTCTGGTGATCGCCTTCGTGGCGCTGTACGTGATCGTGTCGCGTGTGGCGCTGCCGAAGGTCGGGGCCGTCATCGACGCCCGCCAGAAGGCGATCGACGGCGATCTGGCCGAGGCACAGCGGCTGAAGGATGAATCCGAAGCCGCGATGAAGGCGTATGAAACCGAGCTGGCGACGGCTCGCGCCCGCGCCCAGGCGATTGGTGCCGAAACCCGCGACAAGCTCGCGGCCTCGTCGGATGCCGAACGCAAGGCGCTGGAAGATAGCCTCGCGGCCAAGCTCGCGGCAGCTGAGAAGTCCATCGCCACCACGCGTGCGACCGCAATGAGCAATGTCCGCGGCATCGCCGCTGATGCGGCCTCTGCGATCGTGCAGCAGCTCACCGGCAAGGCCCCTGCGGCCAAGACGGTGGAAGCTGCGGTCGATGCATCGTTGAAGGGAACAGCCTGATGCATTTGCTCGCTGATCCGGAAACCTGGGTTGCGATTGCTTTCGTGATCCTGATGGGCCTGTTCGCCTATCTCGGTGTCCACCGCATGATCCTGAAGGCGCTCGACCACCGTGCCGATCGCATCAGGAACGAGCTGGCGGAGGCCAAGCGGCTCAAGGACGAGGCGGCCAAGGTGCTCGCCGACTACAAGACCCGCCGCGCCAGCGCCGAGCGTGAGGCCGAGGAGAT
The DNA here is from genome assembly GCF_024586915.1 of Bradyrhizobium sp. SRS-191. Classification (GTDB taxonomy): domain Bacteria; phylum Pseudomonadota; class Alphaproteobacteria; order Rhizobiales; family Xanthobacteraceae; genus Bradyrhizobium. Next base: position 92,053 of record NZ_JANBVS010000007.1, on the reverse strand, counting down.
CGTCACCAGCGCGAAGGCGGAAGCCGAGCGTATCGCGGCGGACGCCAAGGCCAAGATGGAAGACTTCGTCTCCCGTCGCACCAAGGCCGCCGAGAGCAAGATCGCGCTCGCCGAAGCCCAGGCTTTGGCCGACGTCCGGGCCGCCGCGGCCGACGCCGCTGTCCAGGCCGCCGCGACCGTGCTGTCGCAGTCGGTCAAGGGCGGTCTCGGCGAAGACCTGGTCGCCAAGGGCATCGCAGAAGTCGGCCGCAAGCTGAACTGAGCCGCGCTCGATCGATCCAACATCTTCCAAAAGGCCGGTGCCGCGCACCGGCCTTTTGCTTTTCCAACCTGTTCCCGTCCTGGCCGCCGGTGCGACCGGCCGCGCCTCACTTCCGCTTCTTGCCGCGCTCGGGCGTCAGGGCCTGCGGATCGAAGCCGATGTAGAACACGTAATTGTCGGCGTTGGCGCCGGGCGGCGGCACCGGATAGACCATGTCCTCGGCGACAATCGTGAACGGCACGCTGCCGTCGCCGGTCATCTGCACCGTGGTCCGGTAGGCCTTGGTGGCGATCACCTTCTCGCCGATTCCACCCTGGACCACCGCGATGCGCACCGGGATATCGACGGTGGCCGGCGCGCCGGCGGGCCCGGCGACGACGCGGCCCTGGATGCCGATCTTGGCGACGATCTCGGCGCCGTTGAGATTGCACTCACGCGCGGTCTTGACGATCGAGGCCTGAAACCGCACGTCGTTGCCGACGGCCTGTTTGCCGGGCACCGCCACCGCATAGGTCGAGGCGCCAGCCCGGATGTTGACCTGCGGACAGGTCAAGCCCTCGGTCGGATCGACGGGCGGACCGCCTGCAGGCAGGTTCTGCTGCTCCTTGTCGTCCGAGCCGCCGCCGAACAGGCTCTTGAAACGGTCCGTGAGCGATTGGGCCGCAGCCGGCGGTGCGACCGCTGCCGCTCCCATGGCCAGCAGCACGGCTGCCAACGTCCCCACCCGAATCACACGCGTCTGTCGCATCTCGAAGTCCCCGGCATCTCGGTCGCCCGGCTCGACGGCCCGACCCACGGCTCGGATCGCGCGAGCGCGGCCAAGCCGAAGGACGCCGGCATCAAGGCGGCTCACCTGAAGGCGTCTATACCCATTTCAGAGGCCGGAACCAGCCCCGTTCGGCCTCGCATTCTCCCCGCCCGATCACAAATGCTAACCGCGAAAATCCTCATGCAGGAGGCCATAGAGGTAATGGTCCTGCCAGACCCCGTTGATGCAGAGATAGCGCCGCGCCAGCCCTTCCCGGGTGAAACCGCACTTCTCGAGCACCCGGATCGACGGCGTATTGGTCGGGATGCAGGCGGCCTCCACACGGTGCAGATTGAGCTCGCCGAACAAGGTCGGTAGCAGCAGCCGCAGCGCCGACGTCATGTAGCCGTGATGGGCGTGCGGCTGGCCCATCCAGTAGCCGATCGTGCCGGCCTGGACGATGCCGCGCCGGACATTGGCAAGCGTGATGCCGCCGAGCATGGCGCCGTCTGATTCGCGGAACACGATGAACGGGTAGGAGCGGTCGGCCGAGATGTCCTCGGCATAGCGGCGCAGCCGGCGGCGGAAGCCGGAGCGCGTCAGGTCGTCGGACGGCCAGATCGGCTCCCATGGCGTCAAATAATCGCGGCTGATCTCGCGCAGCCGCGCCCATTGGGCGTAGTCGGCCATCTGTGGCGAACGCAGCAGCAGACCATTGCCGCGCGGGGCGAGCGCAGCCGGTCCACTGGACGGTAAACGAAACAGGGCCATCGGTGATGCTCCCCTGCTCTTCAGCACCCGAATCCACCGCCGGCGCTCCCGGCGGCGATCCGCCAGGTGCTCGACGTGTCAGGACCCGTGCTCAATGCAGCTGGGCCTTCGACTTCGGCCCGGTGAGACCTTCGGCGAAAGTCACTGCCGTGTCCAGACCCCTGCCGGTCCCCAAGGCCACGACCGCCGGCTTGCTGCGTGCGAGCAGCGCACGCGCCGCATCGCGCGTGCTCTCGACGCTCACCGCCTCGATCTTGGCGACCATCTCCTGCAGCGTCTGCGGCCGGCCATAAGCGAGGATATGCCGCGCGAGCTGCTCGGCGCGGGCGCTGCAGCTCTCCAGCGCCATCAGCAGCCCCGCCTTCATCTGCGCCTTGGCGCGCGCCACCTCAGCGTCGGTCAGGCTCTCCACCGCGTTGCCGATGATGTCGACGACGACTTCCATCATCTCGGGCGCGTCGGCCGGATCCGTGCCGGTGTACAGGCCGAAGAAGCCGGTGTCGCTGTAGGGCGCGTGGAAAGTGTAGACGGAGTAGCAGAGCCCGCGATTCTCGCGCACCTCCTGGAACAGGCGGGACGACATGCCGCCGCCGAGGATGTTGGTGAACACCTGCAGCGAGAACAGCGACGGATCGGCCTGCGGCACGCCCTCCAGCGCCAGGGTCAGATGCGCCTGCTCGAGATCGCGATGCACCACCCGCGAGCCGCCCTTGCCGAAAGCCGCCGGCAGCGGCTTCGGTCCCTCGCCGCCGTTGAAGCTGGCGAAGCGCTTGGTCACGTCCTCGACCACGCGCTGATGATCGACCGCGCCGGCGGCGGCCACCACCATGTCGGGTCCGCGATAGTGCGTCGACAGATAGCCGTGCAGCTTGTCGCGGTCGAACGCCTCGAGCGTCTTGGCGGTGCCGAGCAGCGACCGGCCCATCGGCTGGTCGGGGAAGCACAGCTCGTTGAGATGCTCGAATACGACGTCGTCAGGCGTGTCCTGCGCCGCGCCAATCTCCTGCACGATGACGTTCTTCTCGCGCTCCAGCTCCTCCGGCACGAAGGACGGATTGGCCAGAATGTCGGAGAGCACGTCGAGCGCCAGTGGCACGTCGGCCTTCAGCACGCGCGCATAATAGGCCGTGGTCTCGGTCGACGTACCGGCGTTGAGATCGCCGCCGACCGCCTCGACCGCCTCGACGATCTCGCGCGCGCTGCGCGTCGTCGTGCCCTTGAACGCCATGTGCTCCAGCAGGTGCGAGATGCCATGCTCGTCCGGTTTCTCGTCGCGACCACCGACACCGGCCCAGACGCCGAGCGCCGCCGTCTCCAGATGCGGCATCGTGTCGGTGACGACCGTCAGCCCCGTCGGCAGCTTGGTGACTTCCACGCCCATCATGCAATTCCCTGCTTGGCGGCCCGGCTGACCGAGCGGATGAATTTCTCCACCTCGGCCTGGTCGTTCCGCATGATCCTGATGTCCTCGCGCTTGCTCATCAGCCCCTCCAGCCAGACCGGCAGATGCGGACGCTGTCCGCAAGCGGCCTCGACCGCGTCGGGGAATTTGGCGGGATGCGCCGTCGACAGCACGATGTTCGGCACCGAGGTATCGGTGCCGTCGCGATCGGCCACCGCGAGCGCCACCGCCGTATGCGGATCGACCAGATCGCCGGCCTCGCGGTAACAGGCGCGAATCGCCGCCGCCGTCTCCGTCTCGTCGGCACGCCCCGCCTCAAAACCGGACCGGATCTCCGAAAGCATCGCATCCGGCAGCACGAAGCGCCCGGACTGCTTCAGGCTCTCCATCAGCCGTCGCACCGCGCCGGCGTCGCGGCCGCCGGCCTCGAACAACAGCCGCTCGAAATTCGACGAGACCTGGATGTCCATCGAGGGCGACGCCGTCGCATGCACCTCGCGCACCTCGTAGATGCCGGTGGCCAGCGTACGGGAAAGAATGTCGTTGACGTTGGTGGCGACGCGCAAGGTGCGCACCGGCAGGCCCATGCGCTTGGCGACGTAGCCGGCGAAGATGTCGCCGAAATTGCCTGTGGGCACGGTGAAGTCGACGGCGCGATGCGGCGCGCCGACGGCGACCGCCGACGTGAAGTAGTAGACGACCTGGGCGACGATACGCGCCCAGTTGATCGAGTTCACGCCGGACAGCGCCACGGAGTCGCGGAAGGCGTGATGATTAAACAGGCCCTTCACGATCGCCTGGCAGTCGTCGAAATGACCTTCGATCGCCAGCGCGTGCACATTCGACGCGCCCGACGTCGTCATCATGCGACGCTGCACCTCGGAGATGCGGCCATGCGGAAACAGCACGATCAGATCGGCATTGTCGCGGCCGGCGAAGGCGTCGACCGCAGCGCCGCCGGTATCGCCCGATGTCGCGACCACGATGGTCGTGCGCTCGCCGCGCTTGGCCAGCACGTGGTCCATCAGCCGCGAGATCAGCTGCATCGCCACGTCCTTGAACGCCAAGGTCGGGCCGTGGAACAGCTCGAGCACGAACTGGTGCGGGGCGATCTGGTCGAGCGGCACCACCGCGGGATGGCGGAAGGTGGCGTAGGCCTCGTTGGCCATGCGGCCGAGCTCGGCATCGGAGATCTCGCCGGCGACGAACGGCTTGATGACCTCGACCGCGACCTCCCAATAGGGCCGGCCGAAGAACGAGGCGATGGTCTCGGACGTCAGCTGCGGCCAGGTCTCGGGCACGTACAGGCCGCCGTCGCGGGCGAGCCCGGTCAGCATCACATCGCAGAAGGTGAGCGCGGGGGCCTCCCCGCGGGTCGAAACATAGCGCGTCAAACCGCTCTCCTGACCTGCGTCACCAGGCCATAACCCGTTGATTGAACTCGAAATCGGAACCGCGTGGCGGCAACATGGTCCGGCACCATAATGGTTTTGGGCTGCCTGTGAAACCGCTTGTTGCCGGGGGGCATGGTTGCGATCCGGGGTTACGGCGGCGTTACGGCGACCGGCACGAGACTGACAGCGCTGGTCGGTCCACCGTCTCATCCGACCAGCCCGGCTGGCATCGCCCGGTTCAACCGGGCGATCCAGTATGCCGCGGCGGCTGTGCTCGACCGAACCGTCGCGCCGTACTGGATCCCCGCCTTCGCGGGGACAACGGCGGTGGAGGTGGCGAGCAGCCGGGACCCATGTCAGACTCCTCGTTGAAAGCACCGCTCGTTCCTCCGTCATTGCGCGCGAAGCGAAGCAATCCAGGGTGCTGGGCGGGACTCTGGATGGCTTCCGCCTTCGCCCGATGGGCTTCGGCGGACACGTCGTCGCGACGCTCCTCGCAATGACGTCGAAAGAGCCGACAGCCTCCCAGGCAACCCATGCGCGGCAACGGTTGGACCCCCGTCAGAGCGCAACTTCACCTTCTCGCGGCGCGATCGGCGCCCGAGCTTTGCGGAAATTCCTCCCTCCTCGAACGGAGGGCGCAGGGAAGACCGGATGCCGGCTGGCACCCGCGGCCCCCGTGCGAACAAGAATGCACGGGGCAGGAACCACAGGTTCAGCCAGAGCGACCCGGCCTTCCCTGCGCGATGGCTTACGACTTATACGCGCTCTCCTCGGTGCACCGGCTTATGGCCACCGTGCCGCGACAATGCGCTTGCGCGCACCACCGCGGGGGACACCAGCGTCGGGGTGTCAGGACCACGCGACTTCGCCGTCCGTGCCGGCCGCACTCGTCAGTTGCAGCCGACCCGTCCATCGCATCCCACCTCACGTCCGTGACGACGCGTACGCCCCTCGCAACGAGGCGGGATGGGCCTAGACAATCATGATTTCGGAAAAAGTGAAAGTCAAATTTCTGGGCGGACTGGGCTGGATACGCTGATGGCTTTGGATCTGATGAGAAAATTGGATTTCCGGGGCGACCGAACTTATTAGTTCGTGTGATCGCCGGCGTCGATCCTGACTGCCCGTCGGGCGACTCAGTTCGACACGACAAGGCTGGCACGCTTCGTGGCCCGCATAATCTCCTGGCCCTCGGTGGTCGTCCCGGGCAAGCCCGGCAACGCGCAAGCGTTGTCGGGCGCCGACCCGGGACCCATAACCACCATCGCCCGTGCGAGGCGTGCTGTCGCTCCAGCCTGCCGCCTTATCATCGATCGGGAGTATGGATTCCGGGTCGGCGCGCGCCGGCGCTGCCGCGCCGGCCCACTTGCCCGGGACGACAGCGGAATTTGGGGCGCAGCATGGGCTCCGAAAGAGACTTGGCGCAGGCTGGCGGCTCGCATGAACCGAAACGGTCGCTCGATTGTCAAATCGAGCGCCGGCCGCAACAGCCGGCATCAGACGGAGGTTACCCATGATTGTCGTGACGACCGAAAACGTGACCGGCCACCGCACGGTGCGGATGCTGGGCCAGTGCTTTGGCGTGGTGGTGCGCAGCCGTGGGCTTGGCGGCAATCTGGTGGCCAGCCTGCGCTCGATCGTCGGTGGCGAGATCCATGAATACACGCAGATGCTGGAGGAGGCACGGCGCCACGCGCTCGATCGGCTCGTCCACAACGCGACGTCGATGGGCGCGAACGCCATTCTGATGATGCGCTTCGACAGCGCCGAGATCGGCCAGACCATGAGCGAGATCGTCGCCTATGGCACAGCCGCCGTCATCGAACCCGCGCCATGATCGGCCTCATGCTCTGGCTCGCGGTTATGTCAGCCATCGTGCTGGTGTGGTTCTTCTTCCGCCAGGGCGGCTACAAGCGCGCCGCGCTCTCCGCCCCGCCCGGGCCAGACTGGATCAAGACCGACGAGCGCTTCGTCGATCCCAGCAGCGGCGAGACGCTGGACGTGTGGTTTCAGCCGCGCACGGGCGAGCGGGCGTATGTGCGGACGGACCGAAAATAACAAAGAATCGAAAAGCTAATTGTACTCAAGATTGATCGACATATGCACGTACGTAGATTTCGATAACTGAACTATTCGGACGAATCGGCATCAGAGTTTTTTCCAAAGTAGAACTCTTCAAACGCTTGAATAGCGCGGGGAGCACATTCAACCAGCCGATCTAGAGTTTCGAGTACGGGCTCGTTATTGAATGGCGTTCCGGGCCCGAAGCTTACGCTTATGCCCGATTGACCTTGGTCCCTGATTTTAAACGGGCCATCGCCAGGCAGAACTCGAGCACCCAAACTACTTTGATTGGAAACCCATCGATTCTCTAGAGTTTTGCCGTTCGCATCCTCTAAAATCATCCCAAGGCGATGCACATGTTGAATAGTAGGCAGTATCAGACGATGCTTGTCGAGACGGTCTAGCTCGGATAGCTCCCAGAGCATGTATCTCCCACGATGATAAGGCTGGATCTCATCAACGATAAAGTCCGCCAACGTGGAGTTCACTTGCCTGATCTCCTTGTAGCGCTTGAGAGCAAGAAGGTCGCTCTTTCTTCGACCAACGGGCAACGACATCGCTTCGATGCCAGTTATACCAATCGAGATGTAATCAAACGCGGTGCGTAGATTGTGCACCACGTCACCTACAATCAACGCAACTTTAGGCATCAACTCCTGAGGAGCTTGGAGTTCAAGATGATGGCTTCCCGTTTTCTCATCTTGAAGGATAGTCGCCTGCGCAGCTTCAGACGCGAGAAACGCACTATATTGATCAATAAGCTTGTAGATATGAATCTGGGCCCATCTAACCTTTAGTTTCGCTTCCTTGAATTTATCTAAGGGTTCAATCATAACAATGACGTCCAGCAAAAAGAAGTGGTGAGGTCTTTTTCGAGTATGCGGCTACCTGAAGAACCTTACCGAAACTGGGCTGCGGGAATGAACGAATGCCTATCTTGATCTGACTAGCTAGTCCGACGATACGATAGAATGGTCCCAAGCGTTCGGCAATGATTGTGGCAAGCGCAACTCTGACGTCCTGGTTACAGTTTCTGGCCACCACCAACGACTATCTCTAGCCTCATGATCATCCAACGCATTGCAGCCTTCACCGACGGACCACGCGGCGGCAATCCGGCGGGTGTGGTGATTGGCGAGACGCTGCCTGAAGCAGCTGCAATGCAGGCGATGGCGGCGGAGATCGGATATTCCGAGACCGCGTTCGCGGCGCCGGACGGTGACACATGGCGTGTGCGCTACTTCGCGCCGGAGGCCGAGGTGGACTTCTGCGGGCACGCGACCATCGCGCTCGGCGCGGCGCTCGCGCGGCACGAACGCCCGGGGACGTTCGCGCTCCAGCTCAACCATGCCGCCATCACCGTCGACGGCCATCACTCGGCTGGCGAATGGGGGGCGGCATTTCGATCGCCGCCGACGCAGACGCGCGCGCTGTCTCCGGACGCATTGGACGAAATCCTCGCGCTGTTCGGACTGTCGCACGGCGACCTCGACGAAAGGATCCCGCCCGTCATCGCCCACGCCGGAATGGATCATCCGGTGATCGCGCTGCGCGACCGCGGCCGCCTCGCCGCCATCGCTTACGACTTCAACCGTGGTCAGGCGCTGGCGCAGCGCCAGCGCTACTGCACCTTCGCTCTCGTTCACGCCGAGACGCCGGAGCTGTTTCACGCCCGCAACCCGTTTCCGTTCGGCGGCGTCTACGAGGACCCGGCGACGGGCGCGGCCGCCGCGGCGCTCGCCGGCTATCTGCGCGAGCTGGCGTGGCCGGCCGTAGGGTCGATCATGATCCGGCAGGGCGAGGACATGGGCGTGCCGTGCGGCCTCCAGGTCGATCTCGACGGGCAACCGGGCGCGCCGGTGAGAGTCTCCGGCAGCGTGAGGTCGATCGAGGCGTCGCCCGCTTGAGCGGCAGCGACCTGCGGGCGTCACCGCCAGTCCCGCATCTCGCTTCGCTCGCGCGGGCCATGACGCCCTCGCATCGTCGCTGAGAGCTAAGCGGCCGCAGCGGCCTTTGCATCGGCCTCGGCATACACAGCCTTGGCTGCGAACAACCCGTTGAGGGCGGAGGGAAAGCCGGCATAGACCGCCATCTGCATGATCACCTCGGTGATCTCCTCGCGGCTGAGGCCGACATTGAGGCCGGCGTGAATATGCACCTTCAACTGCGGCCCGGCATTGCCGAGCGCGGTCAGGGCCGCGATGGTCGCGATCTCGCGGCTGCGCAGGTCGAGACCCGGGCGCGAATAGATGTCGCCGAACGGGAATTCGATCACGTAGGTGGCGAAGTCAGGCGCGATGTCCGCGAGCGCCGCGATCACGTTGTGACCGGCCTCGCCGTCGATTCTATCGAGCGCGCGCCGGCCGCGCGCCAACCGGTCCTGATCGTGGTTGGCGTCGGATTGCGCGCCGGTTGGCGCCGTGCTCGTTGTCGCGGATCGGCTCGGGATGGATTGCGTCATGGTCATCAGTCCTCTCGCTGCTGCCGGCATAGCCGGCGATCTTGCCGTCGAGAACGAGAAGGCAATCCTGCAACGTGGCGACGCGCGTTCGGACCACCTCGCGATGCCGCTCCAGCAGCCGGCGTCGTTCCGGCTCGGTGGCGGCGCCGCGGGCACGCAGCTCCGCATAACGGAGCATGTCGCGGATCGGCATTCCCGCGGCCTTCAGGCGGCCGAGAAACTCGATCCAGGTCAGGATCGATGCGTCGTAGTCCCGCTGGCATGCATGATCGCGATCAGCTCTGGGCAGCAGACCGATCCGCTCGTAGTAGCGAATCGTGTGGGCCGTCAGCCCCGACTGTCTGGCCAGCTCGCCGATCTTCATGCGTGCCTCATCTCATTCACGACGCCGGGCAGGCTACGGGTTCGAGCGCGCTCTAAGTCAAGCGGCGTTTCGCTGGCGGTGTCCAGGGCATGAGCGGCGGCGGCGTCATCCGTTCGCCGCGCGGCGTCCCCTCGCCCACACGGCAAAGGCCGCGATCAGCGCCGCCGCCAGCGAGAACCAGGTGATGGCGTATTGCATGTGCTCGTCGCGCAGATGCGGCGACAGCGGGCCGGGCTTGGGAATGCCGTTCTCCGGCACCGGGGATTCGAGGTCGATGTAGAACGGTGCGACCTCGCCCCAGCCGAGCGCGCGCGCCATCGCGACATGGTCGCGGGTGAACCACAGGCGCTTGTCGTGGTTTTCCGCCGCGGTGAGCAGGCCGGCGGCTTCGGGGAAGCGCAGATAGCCGGTGAGGATCACGGGCTCACCGGTGACGAGCTTGCCGACCTGGCGATCCTGGATGCCGCGCTCCTGCATGGTGTTGGCGACGAAGCCGGCGTCGATCACGACGGTCTCGCCGGAGGGCAGGCGCGCCGGCAGAAAGGCCCAGGTGCCGGGGCCGGAGACGTCCTCGCGCACGGCCGAGCCGGCGCTGTAGACCATCGCGTCGGGGAGCTTGGCGTAGGTGGCGCTGAAGCTGACGCGGCGGAATTCGTCACGCTCGGGCGTCAACATGCGCCAGTCGCCTGGCGGCGGCAGCGGCGCGGGCGCCGCGGCGACGCGATCGGTGAGCGCGGCGATCAGCGCGTGCTTGGCCGCGCGGCGCTGCAGCTGCCACACGCCGAGGCCGATGAACAGAGCGACCATCACGAGGGTGAAGGCGGCGAAGGCGCGGGAAGAGGTTTTGGGACGATTGGAGGTCATGAGTAGGTTGGATCAGTCATGTCTTGGCGCCCCTGCAGTTGATTTCACGAGACCCTACCGCGGGTTCGGTCCTCACCTCGCCCCGCTTGCGGGGAGAGGTCGGATTGCATCGCAAGATGCAATCCGGGTGAGGGGGTACAGGTCTCACCACGAACACTCCCCGTGCGGATGCCCCTCACCCCAACCCTCTCCCCGTAAGAACGGGGAGAGGGAGCGCACGAGTTACGTGGCGCGGGCTTGCCTCTCAAAAAGAGGGTCCAAACTCATTGCGGCGTCTTGTCCACCAGGCGGCCGGGGGCGGCCTTGTGGTGGAATTGCAGGGCGATCAGCAGCGACTTCATCGCGCGGAGCGGCAGCAATGTCGTGACCAGGATCAACGGGCCCCACAGCGCGGCGTGCACCCAGAACGGCGGCTGGTACTTGACCTCGACGATCAGGGCGGCGCCGACGACGATGGCGCCGGCGAGCATCATGATGAAGATCGCAGGGCCATCGCCGGTGTCGATGAAGGCGTAGTCGAGGTCGCAGGCCTCGCAACGCTTGCGCAGGTTGAGGAAGCCCTCGAACAGCTTGCCCTGGCCGCAGCGCGGGCAGCGGCAGGCGAGCCCGCGAAAGATGGTCTGGCTCAAGGCGACGGGCGGATGGGTGGTCATGCTGTCTTGCCCCTTTCTTGCCCCTGGTCCCGAGCTGGGCGGCCCGGACGACGCCTGCCGGTGATACAACCGGAGGCGACGAGAGCGGATCACATTTGGATCAGCCGGCGCGGCGCGATACGAAAAAGGGCGACCCGACGGCCGCCCTTTCTTAACACGTTCGATGCAACCGGCGCGTGCTGCTTTAGTGCGCGCCGTGCGCCATGGACTCGGCGCCGTGGCCCCAGACGTAGATGCAGATGAACAGGAACAGCCACACCACGTCGACGAAATGCCAGTACCAGGCGGCGAACTCGAAGCCGAGATGCTGCTTGGGTGTGAAGTGACCGGCATAGGCGCGGATCAGGCAGACGATCAGGAAGATCGTGCCGACCAGAACGTGGAAGCCGTGGAAGCCGGTGGCCATGAAGAAGGTGGCGCCGTAGATGTGGCCGGCGAACGAGAACGTCGCGTGGCCGTACTCATAGGCCTGCACGCAGGTGAAGGTCGCGCCCAGCAGCACCGTGAGGATCAGGCCGTATTTCAGGCCCTTGCGGTCGCCTTCGAGCAGCGCGTGGTGCGCCCAGGTGACGGTGGTGCCCGAGGTCAGCAGGATCAGCGTGTTCAAGAGCGGCAGGTGCCAGGGGTCGAAGGTCTCGATGCCCTTGGGCGGCCAGACGCCGCCGATCAGCGCGTCGCGGGTGGCCTGCACCTCGTAGCCCGGGAACAGCGCGACGTTGAAATAGGCCCAGAACCAGGCGACGAAGAACATCACCTCGGAGGCGATGAACAGGATCATGCCGTAGCGGTGATGCAGCTGCACCACACGGGTGTGGTCGCCCTTGTACTGGGCTTCCTTGATCACGTCGCCCCACCAGCTCGCCATCGTGTAGAGCACGCCGATGGTGCCGATGCCGAACACGATCGGCGCGGCGCCGTACATCTTGTGCATCCAGCCGATCGCGCCGAACGCCATGATGAAGGCCGACACCGAGCCGACGAACGGCCACGGGCTTGGATCAACCAGATGGTAGTCGTGATGCTTGGCGTGCGCCTCAGCCATGGCAAGTCTCTCCCCAGATCGATGCCGGTCGCCCCGGCAAAGTGTCGTTCAACAGCGATGGTCCCCGAATTCCGGAGGTCGCCGCGGTCATAGATTGCCCCGCGGCTTGTCCGGCTCGCCCGCGGCGACCGGCTTGGGCTCGGCGTCGCGGACGGGATAGAAGGTGTAGGACAGCGTGATCGTCTGCAGCCCGTCGTTCTCGTGATCGCCCGTGATCGCCGGATCGACGTAGAACACGACCGGCATCTCGCGGGTCTCGCCCGGGGCCATGGTCTGTTCGGTGAAGCAGAAGCAGTTGATCTTCTGGAAATAGGCGCCCGAGGTCAGCGGCGTCACGTTGTAGGCGGCCTGCGCCATGGTGGTGCGCGCCGACTGGTTGGTGACCTTGTAGTAGACCGTGACGACCTCGCCGATCGCGACCTCGATCTCGGTCTTCTCCGGCTCGAATTTCCAGGGCAGGCCGCCGGCGACGTTGGCGTCGAAGCGCACGCCGATGCGGCGCGCCAGCGGCGCCGAGGACGGCGCTGCGGTCGCGACCTGCGTGGTGCCGTTGAAGCCGGTGGCGCGACAGAACCAGTTGTAGAAGGGCACGGCGGCGTAGGAGGCGCCGACCATCAACACGACGACCGTGCCGCAGATGGTGCCGACCAGGGCGTCACGACCCCAACCCCGGCGCGACGCGGTGGCGCCCTGCGCGGCGGAAGCCGGCGCAGCCTGCGCTGATGTCGGAGGGGTCTGGTCGCTGCTGTCCATCGGCTGGCTCTGCTTCACATCTCTACATCGGCCGCTTCAGCACCACGGGGCCCTTGACCATGGTGACTGCGAAGAACAGCACCACGAGGACGCCGAGCGCCAGCGCGATCGCGATCGACCGCCGGCGGCGGCTGCGCAGCTGCGCCTCGGTGAGGACGATGCCCTCTGGCTCATTCGGATCGGCCATCGCGGTTGCCATTCGTCCTTTACCAGATCAGCGGCGCGATCATGCGCGCGACCGCCTCGAGGCCGAGCGTCGCGAACAGCGCGAAAAGATACAGGATCGAAAACGCGAACAGTTTGCGGTTGGCGCGCAGCGACTGGCTGCGCTCGCGCTTGCGGAACACCTCGATGGCCAGCCACAGCATGCCGGCGCCGAGCGCGAGCGAGACGACGCCATAGACGGCATCGAAATAGCCGAGCGGCCAGGGCGCGGCGGCGATGGCTACGAGGACGATGGTGTAGAGCAGGATCTGCAGCCGGGTCGCATCGGGACCGGCGACCACGGGCAGCATCGGCACGCCGGCGCGGGCGTAGTCGTCGGTGCGGAACAGCGCCAGGGCCCAGAAATGCGGCGGGGTCCAGAAGAAGATGATGAGGAACAGCCAGAGCGGCTCCGGCGCCACCGATCCGGTGGCCGCGGCCCAGGCCACGACCGGCGGCAGCGCCCCGGCGGCGCCGCCGATGACGATGTTCTGCGCGGTCCAGCGCTTCAGCCACAGCGTGTAGATCACGACGTAGAAGAAGATGGTGAAGGCGAGCAGCGCGCCGGCGAACCAGTTGACGAGGATGCCGAGCGTCAGCACCGAGAAGAACGACAGCGTGATGCCGAAGGCGAGCGCCTCCTGGCGGGTGACGCGGCCGCGCGGGATCGGACGATTGGCGGTGCGCGACATCAACGAGTCGATGTCGCCTTCCAGCGCCATGTTCAGCGCGCCGGACGCGCCGGCGCCGACGGCGATGCACAGCAGCGAGGTGATCGCCAGCACGGGGTGGAAGTGGCCGGGGGCGATCAGAAGGCCGATCAGCGCCGTGAAGATCACGAGCGACATCACGCGCGGCTTCAGCAGCGCGAGATAATCGCCGACATCGGCCTCGGAAATCCGCGGGCCGACGGCGATGGCGTTCTGATCAATGACCGACACGGCGAATCCAGACTTCAATTCAAAAGGGCGCCGGACTTTTGCGCAGGCAGCGCGCAGGTCAGCACGTTGGCTTCGGAGATCCGGCCGGCATGCCCAGGGTCAGGCCCAAGAGCGTACCGGCTGGCAGATATCGATGCGGCGCCGAAAACGGCGCCGCATCGGAGGCCGTCGGGGCTTACTGCACCTTCGGCAGCACCTCGAACTGGTGGAACGGCGGCGGCGACGACAAGGTCCATTCCAGGGTCGTTGCGCCCGGTCCCCACGGATTGTTCGCCGCCTGCTGCTTGCGCATGAAGGCATCGACCACGCCGTAGATGAAGATCAGCACGCCGAAGGCCGAGATGTAGGAGCCCAGCGAGGAGACCAGGTTCCAGCCGGCATAGGCGTCGGGATAGTCGATGTAGCGGCGCGGCATGCCCGACAGGCCGAGGAAGTGCTGCGGGAAGAACACCAGGTTCACGCCGACGAAGGTGACCCAGAAGTGCGCCTTCGCGATCGTCTCGTTGTACATGTAGCCGAACATCTTCGGGAACCAGTAGTACCAGCCCGCGAAGATCGCGAACACGGCGCCGAGCGACAGCACGTAGTGGAAGTGCGCGACGACGTAGTAGGTGTCCTGCAGCACGCGGTCGACGCCCGCATTGGCGAGCACCACGCCGGTGACGCCACCGACCGTGAACAGGAAGATGAAGCCCACGGCCCACAGCATCGGCGCGCGGAACTCGATCGAGCCGCCCCACATCGTGGCGATCCAGGAGAAGATCTTCACGCCGGTGGGCACCGCGATCACCATGGTGGCGGCGACGAAATAGGCCTGCGTCGCCGAGGACATGCCGACCGTGTACATGTGGTGCGCCCAGACCACGAAGCCGATGCCGCCGATCGCGACCATGGCGTAGGCCATGCCGAGATAGCCGAACACGGGCTTGCGCGAGAAGGTCGAGACGATCTGGCTGATCATGCCGAAGCCGGGCAGGATCAGGATGTACACTTCGGGATGGCCGAAGAACCAGAACAGGTGCTGGAACAGCAGCGGATCGCCGCCGCCCGCCGGATCGAAGAAGGTGGTGCCGAAATTGCGGTCGGTCAGCATCATGGTGATGGCGCCGGCGAGCACCGGCAGCGACAGCAGCAGCAGGAACACCGTCACCAGGATCGACCACACGAACAGCGGCATCTTGTGCAGGGTCATGCCCGGCGCGCGCATGTTGAAGATGGTCGTGATGAAGTTGATCGAGCCGAGGATCGACGATGCACCGGCGAGATGCAGCGACAGGATCGCGAAGTCCACCGCCGGTCCCGGATGGCCGGAGGTCGACAGCGGCACATACATCGTCCAGCCGGCGCCGACGCCGTTGGCGCCGGGCTCGCCCTCGACGAAGGTCGAGGTGAGCAGCAGCGCGAACGAGGCGGGCAGCAGCCAGAACGAGATGTTGTTCATGCGCGGGAACGCCATGTCCGGCGCACCGATCATGAGCGGCACCATCCAGTTGCCGAAGCCGCCGATCATCGCCGGCATGACCATGAAGAAGATCATGATCAGGCCGTGCGAGGTCACGAACACGTTGTAGGTGTGGTTCTCGTGGAAGAGCTGCACGCCCGGATACATCAGCTCGATGCGGATCGCGACCGACATGGCGAGGCCGATGATGCCGGCGCACACCGCGAAGATCAGATACATCGTGCCGATGTCTTTGTGGTTGGTCGAATAGACCCAGCGCCGCCATCCGGTCGGATGGTCGTGCGCGTGATCGTCATGGCCTGTGTGGGTCGCTACGTTCGTCGCCATTGTCCAATCCTCAGTGTCCCCGTGGACCGCGTGACGCGGCCCTCAATTCCTTCGCGTTCGTCCCCGTGCGTTACTGCGACACGCCGGCAGCAGAGGCGTACGTGCTCGTGGGCGCGCTGGCGTACTTCTTCTTGGCGTCCTCGACCCAGGCGGTGAATTCCTGGTCGCTCACGACCCGCACCGCGATCGGCATGTAGGCGTGGTCCTTGCCGCACAGCTCGGAGCACTGGCCGTAATACATGCCGACCTTTGTCGCCTTGAACCAGGTCTCGTTGAGACGACCCGGAATGGCGTCGATCTTCACGCCGAAGGACGGGATCGCCCAGGAGTGGATGACGTCTGCGCCGGTGGTCTGGACACGAACCACCTTGTTGACCGGCACGACCATCTCATTGTCGACCGCGAGCAGGCGGGGCTTCTTGTCCTGCGCCATCAGCGAGTCGAACTCGAACTTGCCGTTGTCGGGATAGGCGTAGCTCCAGTACCACTGCTTGCCGGTCGCCTTGATCGTCAGGTCGGCCTTCGGCACGTCGAGCTCGAGGAACAAGAGGCGGAACGACGGCACCGCGATCATGACCAGGATCAGCACCGGAATCAGCGTCCACGCCACCTCGATCAGCGTATTGTGCGTGGTCCGCGACGGCACCGGATTGGCGCGCGCGTTGAACTTCACGACCACCGCGACGAGCAGCGCCAGCACGAACAGCGTGATGATGGTGATGATCGCCAGCAGCAGCCCGTGGAACCAGGTGATGTTCTCCATCACCGGCGTTGCGGCTTCCTGCAGCTTGTATTCCCACGGCGCCGGCTGCCCGGTTTCAGCAAATGCCGATCCACCCGTCATGCCTGCCACGGCCAACCCCAGCAAGCAGGCGCCCAATTGGCCTTTCGACATCTTCATGCCGTCGCGCTCCCTTCAGAACTTTCCCCCTCAGCGCACCGCCCGTCTTACGCGGCGGCGCGCCGTTCGATCCGCTCTCCTGACAAATGGCCTTCGGGCGGACGCTTAGAAAAGCACCTGGGCCAGTTCACTGGAATGACGAAATCTTTCTTCTCAAACCATAATTCTTGATCTATCGCAATGCAGTCTTAAGCCGGATTTCGCGCGCGGCGTCATCGGCTGCAATGAGCTAATTTTTCCGAGAAATTGCCGCATGCCGTGATTTCCCGGACAACGAGCGCTTGACAGGTGTATGCTGCGATGTAGGCAACGGAACATGACCGCTTGCGACGCTGATTCGGCGAGGCGCAGCGGGAGTGCACCGGGTGCGGCCATATTTCGTATCGTTTCGTGCCGTAGGCTGGTGAGGCGGTCCTCATGACGCCATCATTGCCGTATCATGGCGTCGGATGCGCAGATCACCCACAGGAAATTGTCATGGCACTGACCCGAACCAGGGTTTCAACGGACAGGACAGCTGACATGCTCCCCCCAGCTGCGAATGACTCGCGCCGTTTGTGCCGACTCAGCGCTGACAGCGGACGCTTCGCGCGCGCCGTCGCGATGGTCTGTGCCGCAGCGAGCGTGTTCGTGGTGATGGCAACGGCCATCGGTGTGCCGCACGCGGCCTTTGCGCAGGGCGCCGTGCGCTCGGTGCATGGCGACTGGCAGATCCGTTGCGACACGCCGCCGGGCGCGCAGGCCGAGCAATGCGCCCTGATCCAAAGCGTCGTCGCCGAGGACCGCTCCAATGCCGGCCTGACGGTGATCATGCTCAAGACCGCCGACCAGAAGAGCCGGCTGATGCGCGTGGTCGCGCCGCTCGGCGTGCTGCTGCCGTCCGGCCTCGGCCTCAAGCTCGATAACCAGGATGTCGGCCGCGCCGGCTTCGTGCGCTGCCTGCCGAACGGCTGCGTCGCGGAGGTGGTGCTGGAAGACAAGCTGCTCGGCCAGCTCAAGACGGCGAAGACCGCGACCTTCATCATCTTCGAGACGCCGGAGGAAGGCATCGGCTTCCCGCTCAGCCTGAACGGCCTCGCCGACGGATTTGACAAGCTGCCCTGACGTCGCGCTGGATTGACGCGAGGACTTGGTGCACATTGCCGTGATCGGTGTGCGTTCTCGCCCTTGTTGCGGAAGCTGCTAGCTCAGCGCGACGCGTCCAGCGCCAACGCCATCACCAGCAGGGTCCTGTCGAAGCCATCATCGCCGGCCTCCCGCGGCTGAACCGCCTTCAGAAGGAAGCCTGCCTTCTGGTACAGCCGGATCGCATTGGTATTGCCGCGATAGACGTTGAGCTCGACGCGCGAGAAGCCGGCGACCCGCGCCGCCTCCAGCGTCGCGTCCATCAGGCGCCGGCCAAGGCCCTGGTGCCGGAACTGCGGCAAAAGGCCCATGCCGAGCACCCCAATCCGGGCATCGATCGGCCCCGATTTGGGCGTCACATCACACCAGCCCACCACCTCGCCCGCCGAGAGAGCGACGAATTGCGGATATCCTTCGTGGATGTTGTTCAGAATGAAGGCGCGCGTCGACTCCAGCGGCGGCGCCTGCACGAAGGACAGGTAGCGGCGTTCGCGCGCGACGCAGTCCAGCGTGCGATGGAAGCTCTCGATGTGAGCGGCCGTAATGGGAACGATCTCAACCATGTCAGTTCGGTAATCATCCTGCCCCTCGCGCCCCGGCGTCAAAACAACTATCTTGGAATGAACGCTCCGACAACGGATTGACCCATGACTGCTCCCACCACCTCTCTGCTCGAGCGCGCCAATCTGGATCGTGATGCGGTCCGGAGCGAGGTCGCGCGCGGCCTTTCCGGCGCCGATGACGGCGAATTGTTCTTCGAATACAGCCAGACCGAGGCGCTGACCTTCGACAATGGCCGGCTCAAGCAGGCGACCTATGACACCAGCCAGGGCTTCGGCCTGCGCGCGGTGAAGGACGATGCGGTCGGCTACGCCCATTCCTCCGACGTGTCGCTGCCGGCCCTGATGCGCGCTGCCGATGCCGTGAGCGCGGTGCGCGGCGGCTATTCCGGCACGTTCGCGAGCGCGCCGCCGCACACCAATGTGCGGCTGTATGCCGACGACAATCCGCTCGACGCGCCCGGCTTCGAGAGCAAGGTCAAGCTGCTCGGCGAGATCGACGCCTATCTGCGCGACAAGGATCCGCGCGTGCGCCAGGTGACGGTGAGCCTGGGTGCGACCTGGCAGGTCGTGGAAATCCTGCGGCCCGACGGCGAGAGCTATCGCGACATCCGTCCGCTGGTGCGCGTCAACGTCTCCGTCGTCGCCGGCCAGGGCGACCGCCAGGAGAGCGGCAGCAAGGGCTATGGCGGCCGCGAGCCCTATGCGCGCTTCATCGAGACCAAGGCCTGGCGCGAGGCCGCCGACGGCGCGCTGCGCGAGGCGCTGGTCAATCTCGAATCCGTCCCCGCTCCCGCGGGCGAGATGGACGTCGTGCTAGGGGCCGGCTGGCCCGGCGTGATGCTGCATGAAGCCGTCGGCCACGGCCTCGAGGGCGACTTCAACCGCAAGAAGACCTCGGCCTTCGCCGGCCTGCTGGGCAAGCCGGTCGCGGCCAAGGGCGTTACCGTGGTCGATGACGGCACCATGGCCTCGCGCCGCGGCTCGCTGTCGATCGACGACGAGGGCACGCCGACCAGCCGCACCGTGCTGATCGAGGACGGCATTCTCGTCGGCTACATGCAGGACCGCCAGAATGCGCGGCTGATGAACATGGCGCCGACCGGCAACGGCCGCCGCCAGGGCTACGCGCATGTGCCGATGCCGCGCATGACCAACACCTACATGCTGGCCGGCGACCGCGATCCCGCCGAGATCATCGCCTCCGTCAAGAACGGCATCTACGCCGTGAATTTCGGCGGCGGCCAGGTCGACATCACCTCGGGCAAATACGTCTTCCAGTGCACCGAGGCCTACAAGATCGAAGACGGCAAGGTCGGCGCGCCGGTCAAGGGCGCGATGCTGATCGGCAACGGCCCGACCGACCTCAACCGCATCAGCATGATCGGCAACGATCTCGCGCTCGACACCGGTATCGGCACCTGCGGCAAGAACGGCCAGGGCGTGCCGGTCGGCGTGGGACAGCCGACGCTTCGCATGGATCGCATCACGGTGGGAGGCACGGGCCGATGAGCCTCGACAAAATGTCCACGAGCAAGGTCAGCACGAAGGCCCCGCGCAAAGAGACCACCCGTAAAGAGACAGGCTGGGGCGGACAGATCGCCCAGCTCGCAGCCGTGGTGGCGGTCGTCTTCCTGGCCAAGGGCGCCATCGCCGAGCCGTTCTATGTGCCCTCGGGCTCGATGGAGCCGACACTGCTGATCGGCGATGCCCTGCTCGCGTCGAAATTCCCCTACGGCTACGGCACCTCGTCGCTGCCGATGCAGATCACCCTGCCGGAGACGGGACGTCTGTTCGGCGAGACGCCGAAGCGCGGCGACGTCGTCGTGTTCCGCTGGCCGGGCGACACCTCGCAGGCCTGGGTCAAGCGCGTCGTCGGCCTGCCCGGCGACCGCATCCAGATGCGCCAGGGCCAGCTCTACATCAACGGCGAGGCAGCAGGGCTCAAGCCCGACGGCATCGGCGACGCCGAGGACGACACCGGCCGCAACGAGCCCGCTTATCGCTACGTCGAGACACTGCCGAACGGCGTGTCGCACCTGATCTTCAAGATGCGCGACAACGGCCGCCTCGACAACACGACGGAGGTCACCGTGCCACCCGGCAAGCTGTTCGTGCTCGGCGACAACCGTGACAACTCCGCTGACAGCCGCGTCTCGCTGCGCGACGGCGGCGTCGGCTTCTTGCCGATCGACAATCTGGTCGGCCGCGCCGATGCGGTGGTCGGCTCCTGGGATCTCGGCTTCAAGAACCAGCCGGTCTGGGCCTGGCTGTCCGGCTTCCGGCTCGACCGCTTCTTCACCGCGGTGCGCTGAGCGGACGACGACCGTGACCTTCGACGATGTCAGGGCGCTCGCGCTGGCATGGCCGGAGGTCGAGGACGGCACGTCCTACGGGACGCCGGCGCTGAAGGTCCGCAAGAAGATGCTGGCGCGGCTGAAGGAGGACGGGGATAGTCTCGTCCTGCCCGGCGTGCCATCGGACGAGCGCGCGATGCTGGTCGAGAGCCGGCCAAAACTGTTTTATTTCACCGATCACTATCGCGATTATCCGATCGTGCTGCTGCGGCTGTCGACGGCGCGGCCGGCTGACGTCGAGCCGTTGTTGCGGCGACAATGGCGGGCGCTGGCGTCGAAAAAAGCCGTCGCCACGTTCGAGCGCGGCTGAGCGCTTCGTTTTCCCACATCCGTTGCGGGGAATCGTGCGATGTCCGCGTGAGCGGACGGTATTCGCGTGCTATCAAGGGACATGACCGAAGATGACTTCGTCACGTCAGCGATAAAAAATCCTGTCAACGCGGCGATCATGGACGTGTTGCGCGCAACGGCATTGCCGGATGCATGGATCGTGTCGGGCTGCCTCGTGCAGACGGTCTGGAACGTGCGCACCGGACGCCCCGTCGACCACGGCATCCTCGACTATGATGTATTCTATTTCGATCCTGACACGTCGTGGGACGCCGAAGATGTGGTGATCCGGCGGGTCGCATCCTGTCTCGTCGGGATCGATGCCAAAGTCGAAGTGCGCAATCAGGCCCGCGTGCATCTGTGGTACCCGGCCAAGCACGGCCGCCCCTACCCGCCTCTGTCGCGATCGACCGACGGCATCGATCGGTTCCTGACCGCCAACACGCAGGTCGGCCTTCGCCCTGTCCGCGACGGATACGAGATCTATGCGCCCAAGGGCCTGGACGACATCGACCAGATGATCGTGCGGCCGAACTACACGGCCAATTTCACGGCGGCCAACTACGCGGCCAAGGCGGCGCGCTGGAAGGCGCTGTGGCCGGAGATCACGGTGATCGCACCCGAGCCATGATTCCGTGGGGAGCCACAGCTCTCTCTACGCGTCATTCCGGGACGCGCGGAGCGCGAGCCCGGAATCCATAGCCACGACCGGGAGTATGGATTCCGGGCTCGTGCCGCTGCGCGGCCCGCCCCGGAATGACAGCGAGCGTGTTGCGCGGCCAGCGCGTCCCGTGGGCAATTTAGATTGACGTCGTCAGTTCCGTCAGCCACGCCGGTGAGATCGCGACCAGCCAGGCCTCGAGCTGCTTGTCCGCGCCGCTGAGGATCGCGACCGCCACGACCGCGAACGCGGCGCCCATCAGCATCTTGCCGAGCTTGCCGGCGGACAGCAGCCGCTCGCGGAGCCGCATCATGGTGGTCCGCGACACCATTCCGAGCACGACCAGCGGCAGGCCGGCGCCAAGGCCGAACGCGAGCATCGTCAGGGTGACGCGGACGAGGTCGCGCCCCTGCGAGGCCAGCAGTGAGGCGGCGCCCAGCGTCGGTCCCACACAGGGCGACCAGACGGCGCCGAGCAGGAGCCCGATCACGAACTGACCGCCCGCGCCCGACACCGCGAAGCCTTGTGAATGCCGGTCGGCCCAGCGCTGCACCGGGCCGCCGGCGACGGCGAGTTGCGCCTGCCAGGAGGGCACCAGCAGGACGACGCCGATCGCCAGCATGATCACCGCCGCGACTAGGCGGAACGCGCCGGCATCGAGACCCAGCCGATTGCCAGCGAGCGCAATGAACAGGCCGATGCCGGTGAAGGACAGCGCGAGGCCTGCCGCCAGCGCCACCACGCCGCGTGGATGCGCCGAGGCCGCGGCGCCGAGCACGATCGGCACCAGCGGCAGCACGCAGGGCGACAGGATCGAGAGCAGGCCGGCCAGAAAGGCCAGCGCCAGCGCGATCATGATGCGTTACAGGCTCTTGTCGAGCAGCGCGGCAATCGAGGCTTCCTTGGTGTCGCCGACGGAGCGCCCGGTCTCGCTCGCGCCCTTGAACACGATCAGCGTCGACTGCATCTGCGCGCCGAAGCCCTTCACCGCCGGCTTCTGGTCGTCGAAATCGACGCGGAAGATCTTCAGGTCCTTGAATTTCGGCTCGGCCGCGAGCTTGTCGATGATCGGCTTCTGCGCCTTGCAGGTTGGGCACCAGCCGGCGTGTATCTCGATCAGGATCGGTTGGCCTGCGGTCTGCGCCGCCTTGAAGGCAGCGTCCGAATAGGGGGTGGTTTCGACGGCGAAGGCCGTGCCAAACCCGGCCACGGCGACCGTGGCAGCCACGGCTGCGGTGGCGAAAAACCTGCGCGAAAACATCCTGGCAAATCCCGATCTTTGCGTTGCGACGAGCAGCCGGCAAAAGAACTCCGGCGGCGCAACTCATTTCGAACGGGACCGCTGCAATGTTACGCGCTGACGGAGAAAATAATCCTGACGGCCAGGGGCTCGACGCCTCAGCGCACGACGCCGGACGTGAAACCGGCCTTGCGCCGTGGCGGCTTGATCTCCTTCTTCAGGAAGCAGTGTGCCTCCTTGCCCGCATAGCCGGGCCGCGCAAAGGTCCAGGCGCGGCATTTGTTGTCGCCGGTGCAGGCGGCTTTGCAGATCTCCTCGGCGTCGGCGGCCTTCTCGTCCTTCTTGTCCGCCACTTTGGTGTCGCTGCCCTTGTCAGCGACCTTGTCGGCGGGCTTTTCCACCTTGTCGTTGGCCTTGAGATCGGTGGTCTTGATGTCGAAGCTGCGATAGTCGCCGCCGGGCCGATCGATCGAGGTCTCCACCGCATCGTTGCGGATCTCGACGACACCGGCGCCGCGCACGCCTGAGACGCAGCAATTGTCAGGAACCCGCGCCGGCACGCTGTTCTTCAGCCAGCAAACGGCGCCGGCTTCCATCACGGTCGGATAGTTGAAGCTCCAGGCGCGGCAGCGCCGGTCGTGCTCGCACAGCAGCGCGCAATCGGCCGGGTCGCCTGAGGCGATCGGCGCGCTCATGTAGTCGCCGCCGGGACGGTCGGAATAGGTCTGGGCATCAGCGGGCGTCAGGCACAGGGCCGCGAGCAGGCACGCCAGTGCCCGCAGCCATGCCCCGATGAAGCGCCCCGCGCGCCGCTGAACCATCCGACCCATTGTTAACGCTTGTGTTTTCTTGCGTGCTTTTGGGTGGTCATTTGATCGCCACGAACCTGTATGGCGCATGAACGGCATTGGCGTCTTGGAACAGCTCTAAGCAAAGCGCCGCTGGAGCTCCTGGGCGCGGGCCTCGAACCGCGCAGCAGACACAAATCGCAACAAAAAAGTAGATCGAGCGCCGTCTGCGCCAAAAACCGGTGGCGGCGCGCCGAACCCGCGACGACCGCAGGTTCAGCCGCTCCGATCAGAACGCGTATTCGTCATAGGCCGGCTCGACCGAGCCGTGCCACGGGCCGTTGTACTTCTCCAGCATCTCCTCCGCGGGGGAGCGGCCGCAATCGATGATCTGGTCGAGCGGCTCGAGGTAGCGGCTCTCGTCGCGGCCATGATGGTCGACGCGGTTGCGCCGGCGCAGGCCATGATGCGCCAGCGTCAGGCAGTCCTTGGCCACCTCGAACACGTAGCGATTGCGGATGCGCGCCTTGAAGCCGAGCCGTGGAACGTCGTCGCGCAGGTTCTGGCGCTCGAACGCAGTCCAGTTCTTGACCAGGTCCCAGGCGGCATCGAGGCTGGTGTCGTCATAGAGCAGGCCGACCCAGAACGCCGGCAGCGCCGGCAGTCGGCCCCACGGCACGCCGTCGGCGCCGCGCATTTCCAGATAGCGCTTCAGGCGGACCTCAGGGAATGCGGTCGAGAGATGATTGGCCCAATCCGAGAGTGTCGGGCGCTCGCCGGGCATTGCCGGATTCTTGCCTTCGAAGAACTGGCGGAACGACGTGCCGGAGACGTCGATGTAGTCTTCCTCGCGCTTGACGAAGTACATGGGGACGTCGAGCGCGTAGTCGACCCAGCGCTCAAACCCCATGCCGTCCTCGAACGCCCAGGGGATCATGCCGGCGCGCTGATTGTCGGTGTCGCGCCAGATCTCCGAGCGGAACGACAGGAAGCCGTTCGGCTTGCCCTCGGTGAAGGGCGAGTTGGCGAACAGCGCGGTGGCGATCGGCTGCAGCGCGACCGAGACGCGCAGCTTCTTGATCATGTCGGCTTCCGAGGAGAAGTCGAGATTGGTCTGCACCGTGCAGGTCCGGAACATCATGTCGAGGCCGTAGCTGCCGACCTTCGGCATGTAGCCGCGCATGATCTTGTAGCGGCCCTTGGGCATCACCGGGATTTCGTCGCGCGACCAGGACGGCGTCATGCCGAGGCCGAGGAAGCCGATGCCGAGCGGGGTGGCGATCTCGCGCACCTGCGCCAGATGCGCCATCAGTTCGCTCTGGGTCTGGTGCACGGTCTCGACCGGGGCGCCTGAGAGTTCGAACTGGCCGCCCGGCTCGAGCGAGATGGCCCCGCCGCCGGTGACGTCATAGAGCCCGATGATGTTGCCGCGCTCCATGATCGGCTCCCAGCCGAGCAGCAGCTTCATGCCTTCGAGCAGCGCGCCGATGCCGCGTGCGCCCTCGTAAGGCACGGGGCGGTGACCGTCGAGCGTGAACGGCGTCTTCTCGTGCTCGGTGCCGATGCGAAACGCGGACGGCGGCTTCACGCCGGCCTCCAGCCACGCCACGAGCTCGTCGCGCGACTGCAGCGGGGTCATATCGATCTGGTCACGCGCCATGGGAGTCTCGGTTCAGAAGCGCTTCGATGGTCGCGCGTGGTGACAGGAAGGGCCGCGGACTCCGGGGAGCCGCGGATGTGATGGGAAGCGGATGGGTCATCGGGTCGACGCGCCCTCTCCGGCCGCCAACGGCGCGGCCTGACCGCAGGAGCAACCGAGTCGATCCAGCAGCATGCAGAGCTTGGCGGCATCGGTATCCGACAGCTTCGAGCCGACATGCTTCTCGATCGCGGCCGAATAGGCCGACCACATTCGCTTCTGCAGCTCGCGGCCGGCCTCGGTGATCTCGACGAACTGGCCGCGCTTGTCCATCTTGCATTCGCGCCTGGTGACCAGACCTTCATCGACCAGCCGGTCGATCAGCCGCGAGGTCGAATATTGCGGGATCAGCATCTGACGCTCGAGCTCGACCGGGCGCAGCTCGCCGGAGGGCGCGCGCGACAGCTCGAGAAGCGCATCATACCACGCGAGCGGCGGGAAACCGGCCTTCTTCAGCTCCTGCTCGACGCAGTCCAGCACCCGGCTCTGGACCCGCATCAGGCGGATCCAGGCGGCGGTCGCCTCGGTCGATGGTTTGCGTTTCATGGGCCGGCTCGTATCCTCTGGTCCTCGTTCTAGCGCATTTGATGCAGCTGCATCAATCTTGACGATTCCATGCCAATGCATTTAGGGGCGGGTGTTACCGCCCAGTTGGTTCCACCCAAAACGGTCTCACGGAGGACATACAGGATGAAGCTTTATTATTCACCCGGCGCCTGCTCGCTGTCGCCCCATATCGCCCTGCTCGAAGCCGGCCTGCCCTACGATCTGGTGAAGGTCGATCTGCGCGCCAAGACCCTGGAAAATGGCGATGATTACCTGAAGGTCAATCCGAAGGGCCAGGTGCCCGCCCTGGGGCTGCCGAGCGGCGAAATCGTGACCGAAGGCCCGGTCATCGTCCAGATGATCGCCGACCAGGCCAAGGACAAGGGCCTGGCGCCAGCCCGCGACAGCGGCGAGCGCTACAAGCTCTTGGAGTGGCTGAACTTCATCACCTCCGAGCTGCACAAGAATTTCGGCCCGATGTTCTCGCCGGTGCTCGCCGACGACGCCAAGGCCTTCTTCAAGGACCGGGTGATGGGCAAGTTCAAATACATCGACAGCCAGCTCGCCGGCCGCGACTATCTGATGGGCAAGGAGTTCACCGTCGCCGACGGCTACCTGTTCACGGTGCTGACCTGGGCCGACCGGATGAAGTTCGACCTGTCGGCGATGCCGAACCTGGTCGCCTACAAGAACCGCGTCGCGGCCCGCCCGAAGGTGCAGGAGGCGCTGGAGAAGGAAGGGCTGATGAAGGCGGGGTGAGCTAAAGCTCGCTTTCTAGGACGCGACCGTGTGGCCGCGAAGCCGGTGAGCCCCCCTCCCCCTTGCGGGGAGGGGTAGGGGGTGGGGGTCCACACGGGGACTCTAACGATGTCCCTGGACCTCCCGTCTTCAACTGAGGCTAACCTGATGTCCCTTCCGGTCGAGATTTCCAAGCTGACCACGAAACAACGGCTCGTTCTCATCGAGCTGCTGTGGGACAGCCTGACAACCGAAGACGTGCAGCTGACTTCAGCTCAACAAGCCGAAGTGACCCGTCGCATGGCCACCTTCGATGCGGATGCGCGAGGCGCTGCACCGTGGGACGATATCGAGCACGAATTTGCGAGCAAATCTCGTGCTGAGACTTCGAAATGAAAGAGGTCTCACCAACTGAGACCTTTTCCTGAGATCCCCACCCCCGACCCCTCCCCGCAAGGGGGAGGGGAGTGCACCGGCGATGGGGCGCTAGCGAGCTTGCGCCACAGGCCGCTGGTGGCCGTCAAGCCGCCGCCTTCTTCGGCGGGAAGCGGCCGTAGAAGGTTTCGCCCTTGGCGGCCATCTCCTCCAGCAGCTTCGGCGGGGCGAAGCGCGAGCCGTACTTCGCCGTGTACTTGTGGCACAGCTCGACGAACTTTTTCGTCCCCATGAAGTCGATGTAGGACAGCGTGCCGCCGGTGAACGGGGCGAAGCCGAAGCCGAGGATGGAGCCGACATCGGCCTCGCGCACGTCGGTGATGACGTGGTCCTCCACGGTGCGCGCGGCTTCCACCGCCTGCACCACCAGGAAGCGCTGCTTCAGCTCCTCGACATCGAGCGTATCGGGATCGAGATGCTTGGGCTGCAGCTTCGCGAGATCCGGCCACAGGCTCTTCTGACCCTTGCCCTTCTCGGGATAGTCGTAAAAACCCTTGGCGTTCTTGCGGCCGAAGCGGCCCTGCTTCTCGACCAGCTCGACCATCAGCTTCTTGTGGTCCTGGTTGATCGCGTTGGCGCCGAGATCGTGCTCGGTCGCCTTCATGATCTTCAGGCCGAGATCGAGCGCGACCTCGTCCGACAGTGACAGCGGGCCGACCGGCATGCCGGCCATCTTGGCGGCGTTCTCGATCAGCGCCGGCGGCACGCCCTCGAGGAACATCTCGTTGCCCTCGGCGATGTAGCGCATCACGCAGCGGTTGGCGAAGAAGCCGCGGGAGTCGTTGACCACGATCGGCGTCTTGCCGATGGTGCGGACATAATCCAGCGCGGTCGCCAACGCGACGTCGCCGGTGGCCTTGCCCATGATGATCTCGACCAGCATCATCTTCTCGACCGGCGAGAAGAAGTGGATGCCGATGAAGCGGCCCTGGTCCTTGAACTCCTCGGCCAGCGAGGTGATCGGCAGGGTCGAGGTGTTCGACGCGAAGATCGCGCCGTCCTTCAGATAGGCCTGCGCCTTGGCGTAGGTCTCGGCCTTGACCTTGCGGTCCTCGAACACGGCCTCGATGACGAGATCGCAATCCTTGAGCGCGGCGTAGTCGGCGGTCGCGGTGATGCGGCCCATGATCGCCTCGGCCTCGCCGGGCTTGGTGCGGCCCTTCTTGACCAGACCGTCGACCACGCCCTGCGCATGCGCGCGGCCCTTGTCGGCACTCTCCTGGTCGCGATCGATCAGCACGACTTCGAGGCCGCCGCGCGCCGACACGTAGCCGACGGAGGCGCCCATGAAGCCGGCGCCGATCACGGCGATCTTCTTCAGCTTGGTCGCCGGCACATCGGCCGGACGACGCGCGCCCTTGTTCAATTCCTGCATCGACAGGAACAGGCTGCGGATCATCGCCGCCGCTTCCTTGGAGCGCAGTATCTTGGTGAAGTAGCGCGACTCGACGCGCAGCGCGGCGTCGATCGGCAGCTGCAGGCCCTCATACACGCAGCTCATGATGGCGCGCGCGGCAGGATAATTGTCGTAGGTCTCGCGGCGGTAGATGGCGTTGCCCGCCGGGAACATCATCATGCCGTTCTTGGAGAATACCGGGCCGCCGGGCAGCTTGAAGCCCTTCTCGTCCCACGGCTGAACCGCCTTGCCGCCGCCCTTGATCCAGTCCTTGGCGGCCTTGATCAGGTCCGCGGCAGGCACGATCGCATCGACCAGCTTGAGCGCCTTGGCCTTGTCGAGGGTGAGCGCCTCGCCCTTCAGCAGCAGGTTCATCGCGTCCTGCGGCTGCACGATGCGCGGCACGCGCTGGGTGCCGCCGGCGCCAGGGAACAGGCCGACCTTGATCTCGGGCAGGCCGAGGCGGGTCTTCGGGTTCTCGGCCGCGACGCGGTAGTGGCACGACAGCGTGATCTCGAAGCCGCCGCCGAGCGCGAGACCGTTGATCGCGGCGACCCACGGCTTGCCCGAGGTCTCCATCGCGCGGTTGATCTGCGAGAAGCGCCGGCTGGTGTCGAACAGCATCTGGTTGGCGGCTTCCTCGCCCTTGCTCTTCAGCACGTCCGCGTAGATGCGGTTCATGCCTTCGAGCATGGACAGATCGGCGCCGGCGCAGAACGCCTCCTTGGCCGAGGTGATGACGACGCCCTTGATGGCGGCGTCGGCGGTGGTCTGCTTGACCAGGGCCTCGAGCTCGTTGGTCGAGGTCTCGTCGAGCACGTTCATCGAACGGCCCGGAATGTCCCAGGTGATCAGCGCAATGCCGTCGGCATCGGTTTCGAGTTTGAAGTTCTTGAAGGCCATATGGTGCTCCCTCGGTGCCAGCAGCCGGTCGGCGCGGCGTTGTCCTGTATTCGTCGATCGTAGGGTGGGTTAGCGCAGCGTAACCCACCGTCTCTCGCAACAGGGCGGGTTACGCCTGCGGCTAACCCGCCCTACGGCTGTCACACCCGCTCGATGATGGTCGCGGTGCCCATGCCGCCGCCGATGCACAGCGTGACCAGAGCGGTGGCCTTGCCGGTGCGCTCGAGCTCGTCGAGCACGGTGCCGAGGATCATCGCACCGGTGGCGCCGAGCGGATGGCCGAGCGCGATGGCGCCGCCATTGACGTTGATCTTGTCCTTGTCGATTTCGAAGGCCTGCATGTAGCGCAGCACGACCGAGGCGAAGGCCTCGTTGAGCTCGAACAGATCGATGTCCGACTTCTTCATGCCGGAGCGCGCGAACAGCTTCTCGGTGACGTCGACCGGGCCGGTCAGCATCATCGCCGGCTCAGAGCCGACATTGGCGAAGGCGCGGATCTTGGCCCGCGGCTTCATGCCGTACTTCTCACCCGCCTCCTTGCTGCCGAGCAGCACCGCACCGGCGCCGTCGACGATCCCTGAGGAGTTGCCGGCGTGATGCACGTAGTTGACGCGCTCGAGCTCGGGGTGCGACTGGATCGCCACCGCGTCGAAGCCGCCCATCTGCGCCATCTGCACGAAGGACGGCTGCAGCTGCGCCAGCGACTGCATCGTCGTCGACGGGCGCATGTGTTCGTCCTTGGCGAGGATCGTCAGGCCGTTGATGTCCTTGACCGGCACGACCGACTTGTTGAAGCGGCCCTCTTCCCAGGACTTGGCCGCGCGCTGCTGGCTCTGCACGGCGTAGGCATCGACGTCGTCGCGCGAGAAGCCGTATTTGGTCGCGATCAGATCGGCCGAGATGCCCTGCGGCATGAAATAGGCCGGCACGGCCATCGACGGATCCATCGGCCAGGCGCCGCCGGAGGCGCCGATGCCGACGCGGCTCATCGATTCGGCACCGCCGCCGATGACGAGCTCGTGCTGGCCGCTCATGATCTGCGCGGCGGCGAAGTTCACGGCATCCAGGCCCGAGGCGCAGAAGCGGCTGATCTGGACGCCGGGGACGGCCTCGCCGAGGCCGGCGTTGAGCGCGGCGAAACGCGCGATGTCGGAGCCGGCCTCGCCGACGGGATCGACGACGCCGAGCACGACGTCGTCGACGGAATCCTCCGGCAGGTTGTTGCGGTCCTTGAGCGCCTTCAGCGGCACGGTCGCGAGCGCGAGCGCGGTCACCTCATGCAGGGAGCCATCGGCTTTGCCGCGGCCGCGGGGAGTCCGTACGTGGTCGTAGATAAAGGCCTCAGGCATCACGCCCTCCTCATCTGGTCCAATTTGTTGTTGTCAGCATAAGCGAAGGCCGGCACGCGGCGCGCACCGGCCTTTGCTCCGAAATCAGAAGGCTTCCGCCGGCAGTTCCATCACGGTCGCGCAGCCGGCCTGCAGGCGGGCGAGATGCGCCGCCGTCTCCGGCAGCACGCGCTCCATGAAGAAACGGCCCGTCACCAGCTTGGTGGTGAGATAGGTCGAGCTGTCGCCGGCCGCGATCTTGTCCTGCGCCACCTTGGCCATCTTCGCCCACATGTAGCCGAAGGTGACCAGCGCGAAGAGATGCATGTAGTCGGTCGCGGCGGCACCGGCATTGTCCGGCTTGGTCATCGCGTTCTGCATCAGCCACGTCGTGGCCTGCTGCAGATGACCGAGCGCCATCGACAGCGGCGTGATGAACGGCTTCATCGCCTCGTTGCCGCCGTGCTCCTTGGCGAAGGAGCCGACCTCGGCAAAGAACGCCATGACAGCGCGGCCGCCGTCGCGCGGCAGCTTGCGGCCGACGAGATCCAGCGCCTGGATGCCGTTGGCGCCCTCGTAGATCATCGCGATGCGCGCATCGCGCACGAACTGCTCCATGCCCCATTCGGCGATGTAGCCGTGGCCGCCATACATCTGCTGCGCCTGGACGGCGTTGGCGAAGCCCATGTCGGTCATGTAGCCTTTCATGACCGGGGTCATCAGGCCCATGTGGTCGTCGGCCGCCTGACGGTCCTTCGGATCCTGCGAGCGGTGGGCGACGTCGCTCTTCAGCGAGGTCCACACCACCATCGCGCGCGCGGCTTCGTTGAAGGCGCGGATCGACAGCAGCGTGCGGCGCACGTCGGGATGAACGATGATCGGATCGGCGGCCTTATCGGGCGCCTTCGCACCCGTCAGCGAGCGGCCCTGGATGCGCTCGCGCGCATAGGCGACGGCGTTCTGATAGGCGACCTCGGACTGCGCGAGACCCTGCACGGCGACGCCGAGCCGGGCCTCGTTCATCATCACGAACATGCCCTGCATGCCCTTGTTCTCTTCACCGATCAGCCAGCCGGTGGCGTTGTCGTAGTTCATCACACAGGTGGAGTTGCCGTGGATGCCCATCTTGTGCTCGATCGAGCCGCACATGACGCCGTTGCGCGCGCCCACCGTGCCGTCCGGATTGACCAGGAATTTCGGCACGACGAACAGCGACACGCCCTTGATGCCGGCCGGCGCGCCCTCGATACGGGCGAGCACCAGATGGATGATGTTATCAGCGAGATCGTGCTCGCCGGCGGAAATGAAGATCTTGGTGCCGGAGATCTTGAAGCTGCCGTCGTCCTGGCGCACGGCCTTGGTGCGCAGCAGGCCGAGATCGGTGCCGCAATGCGGCTCCGTCAGGTTCATGGTGCCGGTCCATTCGCCCGCCACCATCTTCGGCACGTAGGTCTTCTTCTGCTCCTCATTGCCATGCACGATGAGCGCAGCGGTCGCGCCCATGGTGAGGCCGCCATACATGGAGAACGCCATGTTGGCCGAGCACTGGAATTCGTTGACGGTCTGGCTGAGCGTCACCGGGAGACCCTGGCCGCCATATTCAGTCGGCGCCGAGAGGCCGAGCCAGCCGCCATCCTTGATCTGCTTGTAGGCGTCCTTGAACCCTTTCGGCGTGGTCACGCTGCCGTCGTCATGGCGCTTGCAGCCTTCGAGATCGCCCACGCGGTTGAGCGGGTGCAGCACCTCTTCGGCGAGCTTGGCGGCTTCGCCCAGGATCGCCTCGCGAACATCGGCCGAGGCATCGGAGAAGCCCGGCAGATTGTCGTAGCGGTCGATCTGGAACACGTCGTTGAGCAGGAAGGTCACATCTTCCACGGGGGCTTTGTAGATCGGCATCGGCGTCTCCGGCAGGAAGGCTGAAGGTTCAGACTGGAATTTGCGGACGCGGCAGGCAATGCAGGCCGCGGACTTTAGCGATTTCTCTCAGCTTGGGGCAGCCGTTCATTTGCGGCTGTCGGTCGCGTCAGGACGGCTTGTTCACGACGGCTTGCTCATAGCCACAAGCTGCTCGCCCATCAGGCGGTGCAGCAGATTGATCGCCTTGAGCGGGCGCACCATCACCTTGAAGTGAGTGATCAGACCGGAATCATCGAACGTGATGATGTCGACGCCGTTGAGCTTGATGCCTTCGATCTCGTTCTCGAATTCGAGCACGGCGCCCGTGGCGTTACGCCACTCCCCGACATACTTGAATCCCGGACCGCCTAAGACTTTCTCAGCGCTCGCGAGATATTTGAAGGTGATGTCGCGGCCGCGCTGCGGCGTATGCACGACGGGACTTTCGAACACGGCGTCCGGGTGCAGCAGCTCCCGCAGCGCGCCGAGATCGTGAGACCTCATATAGCCGTACCATCCATCGAGGCCGGTCATTGTCATTGGGCGTCTCCTCGGGGCGGAACAGGCCAGCACCACAACCACCCCATATGCACATTGACGCATATGCGCCAATGTGCATAATGTCAAGCGTGGAGCGGGGCAGACCAAGACCAGAAACAAGATCAGAAAAACGGGAGCAGTTTCCGGCCATGGCCCTGGGCGACGCCATCCTCGCTTGTCTCACCGAACATCCGATGACGGGCTACGAGCTCGCCAAGACGTTCGACTCCTCGATCGGATTCTTCTGGAAGACGGACCATCAGCAGATCTACCGGGAGCTGTCCCGGCTGCGCGACCGCGGCTACATCCAGGGCCGCGAGGTGGTGCAGACCGGCAAGCCGAACAAGCTCGTCTACACATTGACGTCCGAGGGCCGCGCGGCTTTTCGCAGCTGGGCGGCACGGCCGAGCACGCCGGCCTCGACCAAGGACGATCTGCTGGTGCGGCTCTATGCGTTGGGAGCGGCCGACATCGCGCCGATCCGAGCCGACCTGATGGCGCGGCTGGAACATCATCGCGACCGCGCCGAGCGCTATGATCGCATCCTGAAGAAGCACTACGCCGACGGCAGCGTCGCGCCCGCCGACATGGGCAAGCTGCTCAATTTGCGCCTCGGCCTGCGTCACGAGCGCATGGTCGCGGAATGGTGCGAGGAGGCGATCACCGCGTTGTCGGCTCTCTCGACGACGTCAAGCGTGCGGCCGCTCGATTCATCGTCGCGCGAAAACGCCGGCTGATTCGCGTCGCCCGCGCGGCAAAAGTTCTGACCGCGCCCGCGGTAAACTTAACGCGTTATTTACCGTAAAAGTCAAAAGTCGGGACCTGGAGCAGACGATCTGCGCGGACCCGTTCATGTTCATGTCCGGGACGCGTGGGGAGGCTGGAGGCGCTGGGGTGGAGCGCTGGAAGCGGAACCGGACGAGACATGAATTCGCGCGTACCGTGGAGTAATGAAGGCATCGACCCGTCCGTCCGTGAGAGGGCCGAGGCTGCGGCGCAGCGCGCCGGCATGACGCTGAACGACTGGATCAACTCCACGCTCGGCGCATCAGCTCCGCCCGATTTCCGCGGCAGTCCCGCCCCCCGCAGCACGCCCCCGACCAGTCGCGATGCCCGTGAAGTCTCGGACATCCATCAGCGGCTCGATTCCATCGCGAGGCAGATCGAGCACATGTCGCGGCCGGGCGCGCGCAAGGACACGCCACGCGACGAGCAGGGCGTGGCCCGCCAGCTCAACGACGCCATCTCCCGGCTCGATGCCCGCCTGTCGCAAATCTCCACGCCGCTGCACAAGCCCGCCGCCGAGGATCGCTATCGCGGCCCCGACGGAGTCGAGCGCGCGGCCGCGCAGCTCTACCGTCCGGCCCAGCCGCTCAGCGCCGGCTCCTTCGACATCGCCGTGGCGGAGATCAGCGCGCGGCAGAGCGAGCTCGACAATGCGCGGCCGTTGCCGCCGCATCAGGCACCCCCGACTGCGCCTGCGATGGCGCACGCTGCCGCTCCGCTGATGACCCCGCCGCCGGCGTCCGCCCCGGCCCCCGATTTCTCGCTGCTCGAACGGCATCTGCTGAAGATCACCAGCCAGATCGAGGCGCTGCATCGTCCCGACGACGGCATCGAGCAGTCGATCGCGGGCTTCCGCACCGAGCTTGCGGAGATCCGCCTCACCATCACCGAGGCGATGCCGCGGCGCGCGATCGAGTCGATCGAGAACGAGATCCACTCGCTGTCGCGGCGCATCGACGAGAACCGCCAGAGCGGCGTCGACGGCCAGGCGCTCGCCGGCATCGAACGCGCGCTGACCGACATCCGCGAGGTGGTCGGTTCGCTGAAGCCGGCCGAGCAGCTCGCCGTCTATGACGAGGCGATCCGCAATCTCGGCGCCAAGCTCGACCTGATCCTGCGTGCCAATGACGATCCCGGCACGGTTCAGCAACTCGAAAGCGCCATCACGGCGCTGCGCGCGATCGTGGCCAACGTCGCCTCCAACGATGCGCTGGAGCGGCTGTCGGATGATCTGCGGCAATTGTCCTCGAAGGTCGACCAGGTCACGCAGGCGCGCGACACGCACGAGTCCTTCCACGATTCCTTCGCGGCGCTGGAGCAGCGCATCGCGGCCCTGACCTCGACGCTCGAAAGCCGCGAGCACCCTGCCCCCGCGCCCGACAACACCGCCCAGATCGAGGACGCGCTCCGCGGCCTGTCCGATCGCATCGACCGGCTGCAGGTCGGCAATGACGGCTCGTCCGCCATCACCCATCTCGAGCAGCGCATCAGCTATCTCCTGGAGCGGCTGGAAGCGGCCAACGATCCGCGCGGCGGCAACATGTCCCGGGTCGAGGACGGGCTGCAGGACATCCTGCGCTATCTCGAGCGGCAGCAGGCTACGTTCGCCGCGCTCTCCGAGAGCCGGTCGCAGCGCGAGGCGTCGCATGACACCGGCCTCGTCGACATGGTCAAGCGCGAGCTGTCGGACATCCGCTTCAGCCAGACCGAGACCGACCGCAACACCCAGGATTCGCTCGAAGCGGTCCACAATACACTCGGCCACGTCGTCGACCGCCTCGCGATGATCGAAGGCGATCTGCGCAATGTGCGGGCGACGACCAGCCAGCCAGCGGTCCTGCCGCCGCTTGCGCCGACGATCGAGCCGCCGATGCCGCCCGCCGCACGTGCGCCGGCGCCGCAGGCCTATGCCGAACCGGCTCGAACCGAGCCGGCCTATCGGCCGGAGCTGCCGAACCCGGCAGCCGCGCAGATGGCTGCCCCCATCGCGCCGCCGGCGCCCGCCGCATCGGCGTTCGCCGCCGCCCCGCGCGACTTCCACGCAGCAGCGGCCCCCGCCGCCGCCCCGATGCCGCCGCCGATCCCGCCCAAGGCGATCGCCGACATCCTGGAGCCGCACGCCGCCCAAGCGGCACAGGCGCCGCGCCCCGCTGCGATCGTTCCTGAATTGCCGCCGGATCATCCGCTGGAGCCAGGCACCCGCCCGCCCGGCCGGACCGCGTCTCCCGCGGAACGCATCGCCGCGTCCGAGGATGCGCTGAGCGAGCTGCCCGCCGGCAAGCGCGAGCCCGTCTCCACGTCCAGCTTCATCGCCGCTGCCCGGCGCGCCGCGCAGGCTGCGGCTGCTGCACAGCCCGTCGATCCGAAGAAGGCGAAAAAGGACAAGCCGAAGGAGAAGGCCAAGGAGCCGCCGCCCAAGGCCGTCGCCAAGGAAGCGCCCAAGGAGCCGGCAAAGGCCAAGACCAAGGAGAAGCCGACGATCGCTCTGACCGCCGAAGGTGACGAGGAGGTCTCGACCATCGGCTCGAAGATCCGCTCGCTGCTGGTCGGCGCCAGCGTCGTGGTGATCGTGCTCGGCACCTTCAAATTCGCCATGTCGCTGCTCGACACCGGCTCCACGCCGCCGCCCGTCGCCCCGATGGAGAGCCAGAGCGAGGCGCCGCGCGCGCAGATGCCGTCGTCGACGCCCAGCATGTCGCCGCGCCCGGCCACGCCCGACCAGAGCGTGCCGTCGCTGACCTCGCCCACGCCGATCGACCGCCAGTCCTATAACAGGGCGATGCCGAGCGAGGCGGAGACGATCGCGATGCTTGCGATCCCGCAGGATAGCGACAAGCAGGCCGCCTCAGGCGACATCACCGGGACGATCCCGACCGCCGCCAACGGCCAGAAGCTCGGCCTCGTCCAGGTGCCGGCGTCCGAAAAGCTGCCCGATGCGATCGGCGGCATGGCGCTGCGCAACGCGGCGCTGAAGGGGGATCCGACCGCGGCCTACGAGGTCGGCGTGCGCTTTGCCGAGGGCAAGGGCATCGCGCCGAACTATGAGGAAGCCGCCAAATGGTATGACCGCGCCGCGCAGGCCGGGCTCATTCCCGCCGTGTTCCGGCTCGGCACCTTCTACGAGAAGGGCCTCGGCGTGAAGAAGGACCCTGACATCGCCCGCCGCTACTACGTCGTCGCCGCCGAGCGCGGCAACGCCAAGGCGATGCACAATCTCGCCGTGCTCGACGCCGATGGCGGCGGAAAGGGCGCGAACTACAAGAGCGCGTCGCAATGGTTCCGTAAGGCTGCCGAGCGCGGCGTCGCCGACAGCCAGTTCAACCTCGGCATCCTCTATGCCCGCGGCATCGGCGTGGAGCAGAACCTCGCCGAGTCCTACAAATGGTTCACCCTCGCCGCCGCCCAGGGCGATGCGGACGCCGGACGCAAGCGTGACGACGTCGCCAAGCGCCTCGATGCGCAGTCGCTGGCCGCGGCCAAGCTCGCGATCCAGACCTTCACGGTCGAGCCGCAGCCGGATGACTCCATCAATGTGCCGGCGCCCGCCGGTGGCTGGGACGGCAACCAGGCGATCGCCAAGGCCGCTGCAGCCAAGGCCGCATTGGCCAAGCGGTCGGCCTCGGCCGCCCCGCGCTGAGGGCCCCCTCAGCGCAGCTCGCCGGCGCGATACTGCGGCCCTGAAGGTGGCGACAAAATCCTGAACGCGTCCGCCCGCGCGCCATAGTGTCGTGCGGGCGATCGGTATAGGACTTCGCGACGGCGCGTGATGGACGCCGCGAGGGAGTGTCGGCGCGTGACAGCCGGAAACCAGCAGCAGGACGGCGCGCCGTTCCGACAATCGCCGACCGGCCCGCGCGTGGCTCCGCAGCCGCAGCCGAGCTTCATCGCCACGCCTCGATCCCCCGTGCAGCAGGTCACCGACGGCTATCCCGCGGCGTTCCGCTGGCGCCGGATTGCCTCGGTGATCTTCTTCGTCGGGATCATGCTCAGCGGCGGAATCCGCGCCTATCGCGACCTGTCGCGTCCGGATGCCTGGTCGTTCTGGAAGGATCAGTACGTCTCGCCCAGCCTGTCCTGGGCGCTGGTTGCGAATGCCGCGATGGCTGGCGGCGCGGATCGTGCCGTGCTCGCGGTCAGCGGCCGCATCGGGCCGGCCGCGGCGATCTGGCTGCGCGAGCGGATCAATGAATCCCATCTGAAAACCGGCGACGTGGTCCTGTTGTCGTCGCCCGGCGGCAATCTCGAGCAGGGCGTCTTGATGGGCGAGATCATCCGCGCCCACGGCCTCGCCACCGCTGTCGGCGTGGTGGACAAGGACGGCCGGATCCGTCCCGGCTTCTGCGCCAGCGCCTGCGTTTTCACCTTTGCGGGCGGCCAGACCCGCTACGGCATCGACGGCTCGGCGCTGGGCGTCCACCGCTTCACCTCGGCGGCGGAGGGCAACGATGCGGTGGCCGACACCCAGCGCGTCACCGGCGCGATCCTCGGCTATGTCACCCGCATGGGCATCTCGTCGCAGGTGATCGAGACCATGTCCGAGACCCGCGACATCCGCTGGCTGGATCCGCAGGAGGCCGAGGCGATGAAGCTGGTCACGGCTCCGCTCAAGCCGCTCTGATCGATCCGCCGGTGACACCGTCAGCAGATCGCGGGGCTTGGGTCGGGAATCTCTGATCCCTTCGGCCGCGTTTTCGGTTATGCAGGACCGCAGCACCTGCTTCGCATGCGCGGGATGCTTCGGTTGAACGTTCGCAGGACCGCGCGGATGCAGATCTATCTCCCCATCGCCGACATCCCGGTCAACATCTTCCTGCTGCTGGCCATGGGCGCGGCCGTCGGCTTCGTGTCCGGCATGTTCGGCATCGGCGGCGGCTTCCTGATGACGCCGCTGCTGATCTTCGTCGGCATCACACCGGCGGTCGCGGTCGCCTCGGTGTCCAGCCACATCGCCGCCTCCTCGTTCTCCGGCGCGCTGTCCTATTGGCGACGGCGGGCAATCGATCCCTCGCTGGCGCTGGTGCTCATGATCGGCGGCACGCTCGGCACCGCGCTCGGCGTCGCCACCTTCACCTTGCTGCGCTCGCTCGGCCAGCTCGACCTGATGATCGCGCTCTCCTATGTCGTGCTGCTGACCAGCGTCGGCGGCGTGATGTTCTGGGAGGGCCTGCGCGCCATGCTGCGCGCACGCCAGGGCGCGCCGGCCACGGTGCGCCGGCCCGGCAGCCATGTGTGGGTCCACGGGCTGCCGCTGAAGATGCGATTCAAGCGCTCCAAGATCTACGTCTCGGTCATTCCCGTCATCGGCATCGGCATCCTCATCGGCTTTCTCGGCGCCGTCATGGGCATCGGCGGCGGCTTCATCCTGGTGCCGCTGCTGATCTATTTGCTGCGCGTGCCGACCTCGACCGTGATCGGCACCTCGATGGTGCTGACGCTTGCCACCATGATGATCGCGACCATGCTGCATGCGATGAGCAATCATCTGGTCGACGCGGTGCTGGCGCTGATCCTGATGGTCGGCGGCGTCACCGGGGCGCAGTTCGGCGCCCGCGCCGGCCAGATGATCCGCGGCGAGCAGCTGCGGCTGCTGCTCGGCCTCCTGATCCTTGCCGTCGGAATCCGCTTTGCGATCGAGCTCGTGATCAAGCCCGACGACCTCTTCACCATCCGCGAGACCGAGGCGAGCCGATGATCCAGCTCCGCCTCGCCTGGGTGACGCTCGCGCTGCTGCTCGTCGGCGCCGCTCCGACGCGCGCGGAACGGCTGATCGCCTCCGTCTCCAACCATCGCGTCACGGTGACGCCGAACTATTCCGGCGAAGAACTCGTCTTGTTCGGCTCGGTCGAGAAGGATGCCCAGACCCCGCCGACCCGCACCGCCTACGACCTCGTGGTGACCGTGCGCGGGCCGCGCGCCGACATGGTGACGCGGCGCAAGGAACGCAAATTCGGCATCTGGATCAACACCGACTCGCGCCAGTTCCTGAAGGTGCCCGGTTATCTCGCGCTGTTCGCCAACCGGCCGTTCGATGCGATGGCCAATCCCGAGGTGCAACGGCGCCAGCAGCTCGGCCTGACCAACGTGCTGCTGACGCAGCGCGTCGGCCCGGACTATGGCGACGTGGTGCCGAACGATGCCTTCCGCAGCGCCTTCGTGCGGCTGCAGTCGCAGCACGGGCTCTACCGCGAGGACACGTCGGCGGTGACGTTCCTGACGCCGACCTTGTTCCGCACCGGCATTCCGCTGCCCGCCGCGGTTCCGATCGGCACCTATGAGATCGAGATCAAGCTGCTCGCGGACGGCGCGATGATCGCCAAGACGGAGACGGCGTTCGAGATCGTCAAGGTCGGCTTCGAACAGTTCGTCGCCAGCTCGGCGCGGCAGAACGGCTTTGTCTATGGTCTCGTCACCACCGCCATGGCGCTGATGACGGGCTGGATGGCCTCGATCGTGTTCCGGCGGGATTAGGCCGCGCTGGCGCGCGCCGGCGTACGCGTCACCAGATAGATGCCGATGGCAACCGGGACGACGCCGAGCAGGTCCTGCAGGGCGACATGCTCGCCGAGCACCAGGAAGGCGAAGATCATCGCCAGCGGCGGCATCACGAAGTGATAGGCGCTGGCCGCGGTCGCGCCGCACACCTTCAGCAGGTGGAACCACAGCACATAGGCGAGGATCGAACCGCCGAGTACCAGGAACGCGAAGGCGCCGATCAACTGCGTATTCGGCACGATGTCGTGGACATCGGAGATGCCGAGCGCGACGGGCCACAACACCAGTCCAGCCGAGAGGTTCTGGATGCCGTTGCCGACCCACAGGCTGCCTTTCGGCGCGAACTGCTTGAACAGGATGGTGCCGGTGACGATCGAGGCCAAGGCGGCCAACGTGTAGAGAATGCCCTCGAGATGATCGGTCCCGACCGACATGCGGTGCCACACGATCATCGCGACGCCCAGCGTGCCGAGCGCGAGCCCTGCGACCTTGCGCAAGGTCAGCGGCTCGCCGAGCAGGAGCGCGGCGAACACCGCCGTGAACACCGGATTGGCCGACACGATCAGCCCGCCCAGCC
The DNA here is from genome assembly GCF_024586915.1 of Bradyrhizobium sp. SRS-191. GTDB lineage: Bacteria > Pseudomonadota > Alphaproteobacteria > Rhizobiales > Xanthobacteraceae > Bradyrhizobium. Next base: position 51,040 of record NZ_JANBVS010000007.1, on the reverse strand, counting down.
CGGCCGACACCGTCTTCAGCCCGGTATAGCCGAGGCCCAGATACAGCGCATTGTTGGCAATGCCGATGATCGCGAACACGGCGGCATCGCGCCAGCTCATGCCCCACTCGCCCCTGAGCGCGGGAACGATCAGGATCAGGACGCCCGCCAGCGAAAATCGCGCGGCGAGCAGCAGCAGCGGCGGACAATAGGTCACGCCGATCTTGCCGGCGACGAAGGCGAAGCTCCACAGCAGGCAGAACAGGCCGATCTCGAGCGGCAGCAGGTTCGACTTCATCGGGGTCACGGCGGCCGGCGAGGACACGGAGGACATTGGAGTGCTCCTTTGCCGCCGGTGTAGGGCCGTTCTTCCTCATTTGGAAATTAAATGATAGACTAAACCTCAGTGGAATTTCAAATGGAGGTTCTCGATGCTCGATCTGGAGCTGCTGCGCAGCTTCGTCTCGGTGGTCGAGGCCGGCGGCTTCACCCGGGCCGGCGAGCGCGTCCACCGCACGCAGTCGACCGTCAGCCAGCAGATCCGGCGGCTGGAGGAGGACCTCGGCCAGACGCTGCTCAACCGGGACGGCCGCGAGGTGACGCCCACGGAAGCGGGCGAGCGGCTGCTGTCCTATGCCCGCCGCCTGCTTGCGCTGGCCGAGGAGGCCCGCGACGTCGTGGCGCGTCCCGGGCCTGACGGCGCGGTGAAGCTCGGCATTCCCGAGGACTTCGCCGCCTACCGGCTGGCAAAACTGCTCGCGGCGTTCTCCCGTGCCCACCCTGATCTCAGGCTCGACGTCCGCGCCGACCAGAGCCTGAACCTGAAGCGCGACATCGAGCGCGGCGATCTCGACCTCGCGCTGCTCAAGCGCGGCGTCGATGAGACGCGTACGGCGATCGCGGCGTGGCCCGAGCAGGTCTATTGGGTGACCAGCAAGAGCCATCCGGTCAGCCTCGAAGCCCGCTCGGTGCCGCTGATCGGCTTCCCGCTCGGCTGCATCTATCGCAGCCGCGCCATCCACGCGCTGGAAGCCGCGGGCCGCGCCTGGCACATGGCCTACACGTCATCGAGCCTCGCCGCGATCCAGGCCGCGGTGGCCGCGGGCATGGGGCTGAGCATCCTCTCCGAGATGTCGGTTCAGGCCGAGCACCGCGTGCTGACCGCGCGCGAGGGCTTTGCGCCGATCGACCGCACCGAGGTCGCGCTGCTCGCCTCGCCCAATGCCAGCCCGGCAACACTGCGGCTGGCCGACCGGCTGGCGGAGTTCTGCGAAAAGGTGCAGGCGAAGGCGGCGTAGCTGGTGCCAGAAGGATCACTCGACCCAACTATCAATAACGATCGTCCGACTAATAACACCTCGCCGCGGCGATGCTGTGCAGTTTAGTATCCCCCAGCACATGCGCGACGAAGGCGCGCTTCGGGAACAGTCTGGCGAAGGCGGCGTCGCGGACGCTGAGGCCGCCCGCATAGGCGCCGAACGCCGGCATCACCGCGCAGGCGCCGTCGGAGACGAAGCAGCGGCGCTCCAGCGTACGCGCCCGCGTCGCGACCCGCGCCTTGGGATGCAAATGGCCGGCGATCTCGCCGCGCATGCCGGTCGGCTCGTGGCGGAACGTGACTGCGCCGAGCGTGATCTCGTCGGCAACCTCGCCGCCGATGCCATGCGGCGCGGGATCGTGATTGCCGGTGATCCAGATCCAGTCGCGGCCGACTTGAAGGTTGGCGATGCAGGCGCGGTCGTCGCCGGTCAGGCGGGTATGCGCATCGCGGTCGTGAAAACTATCGCCGAGCGCGATCACCGTGCGTGGATTGTAGTGCGCGATCACGGTCGCGAGCCGGCGCAGGGTGGCGACCGTATCGAACGGTGGCAGCAGGGTGCCGCGCGACGCGTAGCTCGAGCCTTTTTCCAGATGCAGATCGGAGACGACGAGCAGGCGCTGCTCGTCCCACACCAGCGCGCCGGAGAGATCGGCGCGCAGCGCGGTGCCGGCGACCTCCATCATCCCCGATACGCAGAGTGTGCCCCGCAAATCCGCCTCGCCTCTCGCTACCCCATCGCCTCCTTGACGAGTTCCTCGGCGGCTTCCGCCAGGAGCTCGTCGGCGGCCTCGCCATAGACGGATTCGCGGCCGATTTCCAGCATCACCGGCACCGCCAGAGGCGAGACGCGATCGAGCGGGCGATGGGTGATTCGGCCCTCGATACGCTGGAGCATATCACCGAGGCGGCGCAGATCGAGCAGGCCGGTGGCGGCATCGGCGCGCGCGGCGCGCAACAGCATGTGATCGGGCTGGTGCCGGCGCAGCACGTCGTAGACGAGATCGGTCGAGAACAGCACCTGCCGGCGGGTCTTTTCCTCGGTTGTGGAACGCCGCGCGATCAGGCCGGAGATGATCGCGCAGGAGCGGAAGGTGCGCTTCATCAGCGCCGATTCGTCGAGCCACGCCTCGAGATCGTCGCCCAGCATGTCCGGATCGAACAGCGCAGCGAGATCCAGCCGTCCCTGCTTGACCATCAGCGACATGTCGCCGAGCCCCCACACCGCGAGCGCATATTCGTTGGCGACGAAGCCGAGAGGCCGGGCGCGCGCGCGCTCCAGCCGCCGCGTCAGCAGCATGCCGAGCGTCTGATGCGCAAGCCGGCCCTCGAACGGATAGCAGACGATGTAGTGCTTGTTGGACCGCGGGAACGTCTCGACCAGAAGCTCGCGCCGCGCGGGAATGCGCGACACGTCCTTCTGCAATGAGAGCCAGTCGCGGACCTGCTCCGGCAACACGCCCCAGGCCGTGCGGTCGTCGAGCAGGCCGCGCACGCGCTCGGCGAGGTAGGTCGAGAGCGGAAACTTGCCGCCCATGTAGGACGGCACCTTCGGATCGGAATCGCTCGCGCGCGACACATAGACCTGGTCCTCGGCCAGTGCCTCGTAGCGCACGATCTCGCCGCTGAAGACGAAGGTGTCGCCGAGCGTGAGACCTTCGATGAACGCCTCCTCGATCTCGCCCAGCAGCCGGCCGCCGCGCGCGATCGCACCGGTCGCACCTTTGCCGCCGCCGCGCGAGCGCACCAGCCGCACCTTCAGCATCGCCTCCTCGACGATGGTGCCGACGTTCAAGCGATAGCTCTGCCGCACCTTGGGATTGGCGACGCGCCAGCGTCCCTTGGCATCCTGCTTGATGCGCGCGAAACGCTCATAGGTCTTCAGCGCGTAGCCGCCCGACGCGACGAAGTCGACGACATCGTCGAAATCGGCGCGCGTCAGCGTCGCATAGGACGCGGCCGTGATCACCTCGGCATAGAGCTCGTCACTCAGAAACGGCTCGCCGCAGGCGCAGCCGAGCACGTGCTGCGCCAGCACGTCGAGGGCGCCGGTGCGCAAGGGCGGCGTGTCCTGCGCATTGTCGGCGATGGCATCGATCGCGACCGAGCATTCCAGCACCTCGAAGCGATTGGCCGGCACCAGCACCGCGCGCGAGGCCTCGTCGAGCCGGTGATTGGCGCGGCCGATACGCTGCATCAGCCGCGAGCAGCCCTTGGGCGCGCCGACATTGATGACGAGATCGACATCGCCCCAGTCGACGCCGAGATCGAGCGAGGAGGTGCAGACCACACCACGCAGCCGGCCCGCGGCCATTGCGTCCTCGACCTTGCGACGCTGCGCGACGTCGAGCGAGCCGTGGTGAAGCGCGATGGCGAGATTGTCGTCGTTGATGCGCCAGAACTCCTGGAACAGCATCTCGGCCTGGCTGCGCGTGTTGACGAAGACGAGCGTGGTCTTGTTGGCCTTGATCAGCTCGTACATCTCGTTGAGCGCATGGCGTGCGCTGTGACCGGCCCATGGCAGGCGCTCGCGCGTGTCGAGCATTTCGACCACCGGCTGCGCGGCGCCGCCGGCGACGACGACGTCCGCAGCCGCGATCGCGCCATCGGGCTGGGGCACCAGGAAGCGCGCAAGCTGCTCCGGCTCGGCGACGGTCGCCGACAGACCGATCATGCGCATGTCAGGCGCCAGCCGCCACAGCCGCGCCAGCCCGAGCGACAACAGATCGCCGCGCTTGGAGGTGACCAGCGCATGCAGCTCGTCGAGCACGACGCGCTTCAACGAGGAAAACAGATAGGGCGCGTCGTCGGACGACAGCAGCAGCGCGAGCTGCTCGGGCGTCGTCAGCAGGATGTCCGGCGGATAACGGCGCTGGCGCTGCTTGCGCGACGCCGGCGTGTCGCCGGTGCGGGTCTCGACCTTGATCGGCAGCCCCATCTCGGAGATCGGCGCTTCGAGATTGCGCGCGATATCGACGGCGAGCGCCTTCAGGGGCGAGATGTAGAGGGTGTGCAGGCCGGCGGGACGCGCCAGGGATCGCGGCGTTGGTGTCTCGCCCAGCTCCACCAAGGTCGGCAGGAACCCGGCCAGCGTCTTGCCGGCGCCGGTCGGCGCGATCAGCAATGCCGAGCGCTGCGCGCGGGCCTTGTCGAGCAGCGCCAGCTGATGCGCGCGTGGCGTCCAACCGCGCGCCGCGAACCATGTCGTAAAATGGTCGGGCAGCGCGGCGCGGTCATCGGGCGGGACTGGTCGGATGCGGGGCGGCACCGGGGGAAGGTAGGCAGTCGCCTGCGGTTCGTCGAGGGTCAGGGAGATGACGTGTGGCTGGCCGCTACGACCGGCGCTGCCGTTCCAGCCTTTCCCTGATGGCACCGGTGCCTCGCCACCCCCCCGCTGTCGTCCCTGCGAACGCAGGGACCCATAACCACAGGCTTCCATGAGACGATGACTAGCAGTTGTGCCTCACCGAGAGATTCCGCGGTATGGGTCCCTGCGTTCGCAGGGACGACAGCTGAATGTTCGGCTCCAGTTCGGGTCTCACGATCATCCCTGCGACGTATGTGCCGGTGATCACCGCTCGGACCCATTCCGACCGGTACGGGAAGATAGTCCTCACCTCCGGGCACTAGGCTCCACCGAAGCTAGAACATCCGATCAAGCAATCGCGGCCTCGCGGCGGACTGCGCCCCGAGTTTTGCGATGACGTCTCCCTCTGAACTGCAGAGGGCGCAGGGAAGGCCAGGCGTCGGCTGACGCCTGCGGCCCGCCTGCTGAAAAGAGTGCAGGCGGCAGGTACCACAGGTGCAGCCGGAAACGCCCAGCCTTCCCTGCGCGGTGGGTTTCACGCTTATTTCGTGCTCTCCTCGGGGACCGGCTGATTGACCCCGTCGCCGACCGCAGCGCATCAGCGCTCCGTCGGTTTGACCTCGGCACCGGGAGGCCAGGACCACACGACTTCACGTCCGCCGGACACCGTTCGTCCGCGCAAGCCTTCGCTCACGCTGCGGCATCGCGGCGGCCACCGCTCCCCGCCCCGCGTGTCGTGACGATCGCGCGCAACGCCCCTTGGCTTGGGACGGGATGGCGGGATAAAATCATGATTTTTGAAAAATAGCAATAGGATTATTTTTTTCGAAAGTCTTGGCCTGTTTGCCCACCGGCGCTTCACAGCTCTCCGCTGTCGTCCCTGCGAACGCAGGGACCCATAACCACCGGCCCCGATGGGACGATGACTGGCAGTTGTGTCTCACCGAGAGAGTCCGCGGTATGGGTCCCTGCGTTCGCAGGGACGACAGCGGAGTGTGCAGCCACCTCGCGAGCTCCACCATCATTGCGAGGAGCGCGGCGACGAAGCAATCCAAGCTTTATCGTAGGACGGACTCTGGATTGCTTCGCCCCGCTCGCAATGACGATATGGAGCAGGCTCGGTCCCGCCGCCTACTCCGTCATCGGCTTCTCGGAGATGTTCCAGTCCTTGCCGTCGAAGATCGAGATGTAGAGCGTCTTCATCGGCGTGTAGTCGTCGGGCGTGTAGGCATAGTCGACGCCGTCGAGGAAGTAGGGCGAGTGGAAGCCGGCGAGCGTGGTGGCGTGCTTGAGCACGTTCTCGCGGGTGAGCGTGTCGCCGCAGCGGCGCAGGATCTCGGCCATCGACGCGGCCTGGCCGTAGCCGGCATAGGCGATGCTGTTGTCCGGGTCGATGTTCGGCACGTATTTCGCGCGCAGCGCCTCGAAGGCCTTCACATAGGGATCGTCCTTCCATTGCGGCACGCCGGCATCCTTGGAATAGCGGATGGCGACGATGTCCTTGGCGTTTTCGAGTCCCGCAGCCGAGAGAATCGAGCGGCCGGTCGAGCCGGCCGACAACAGTTGCAGCGGCTTCCAGCCGAGCTCGGCCACCTTCCGGATCGACTGCGACGTCGCCTTGCCGGTGGAGATGTTGTAGAACACGTCGGCGCCGGACTTCGACAGGTTGATCAGCTGCGAGTCGACCGTCGGCTCGGTGAGATCATAGGTCTGCTCCATGATCACCTGGGCCTTGCCGCCGGCATCGGCCAGCACCTTCTTGAACGGCCCCAGGAAATCGCGGCCGAAATCATCGTTCTGATAGAGGATGCCGATCTTGGCCTCCGGCTTCACGCTCAGCACATGCTTGGCGAGAATGCGCGCCTCGGTCGGATAGAGCGGCAGGCCGGCCATGGTCCATTTGTAGTTCTTCGGGTCATTCCACTTCGAGGCGCCGGTGTTGAGCAGAAGCTGCGGCACGCCCTTGGAGTTGAGATATTTGTGCACGGCCGTCTGCGGGGCGGTGCCGAGCGAACCGTACAGCGCCAGCACCTCCTCCTGCTCGACGAGACGTCGCGTCGCCTCGACACATTTCGGCGCGCTGTAGGCGTCGTCCATGGTGAGGAACTTGACCTTGCGGCCGTTGATGCCGCCCTGCTCGTTGAGCATCTGGAAATAGGCCTCGCCGATGCGGCCGAGCACGCCGTAGAGCGAGCCGGGGCCGGAATGCGGGATGGTCTGGCCGATCTTGATCTCGGTGTCGCTGGCGCCGGCATCGTATTTCTTCTCGGCCGCCCAGACGTAAGGCGAAGCGATGGTGGAGGCGCCGATGGTCGCGATCGCGGTGGCGCAGAAATCGCGCCGGGTCAGTCGTTTTTTCATTGTTGTCTCTCCCTAGACTGCCGGCATTTTTTGGCATCGGGAGAGCCGCGGCAAGAGCGAAGTTGCCGCATCGCGCGCTGCGTGCAGCGCATTCAATAGCGTGTAGACTCAAGTCCTGGTCGCGACCACTGAAAGGCCACGCACCGGTGCTTGATCTTCGGTCCGTGGCGACGCCGGCTCGAGATGCGCCAGCTTCAGACCGGTGTCCGCGACGACACCGCGGATATATTCCGCACCATGGGCATAGCGCAGTCCCTTGCCCATGATCACACCGTCACCATCATGGGTCTCGACGGTGAAGGCCACGAGCCCGCCATGTGTGAGCACGCGCGTCGTCTCGCGCAGCACGGGACCGAGATCGCCGACATAGACCATCGCGTCCGCCGCAAGAACGAGATCGGCCGAGGCATCCTCCTGCCGCGCGAGGCCGGCCGTCATGTCGTCAATCTCGAGCTCGGCATAGAGCCCGGTCGCGCGCGCCTCCGCGATCATGCCCGCCGACAGATCGATGCCGATGAAGCTGTCGACATTGTTGGCGAAGGCGGCGGCGCCGAGGCCGGTGCCGCAGCCGAGATCGATGGCGCGCTTGAAGTAGGCCGGCTTCTTCCCGGCGGCGCGAACCGCGAGCACGGCCTTGAACAGGATCGCCGGCGCCCGGTAGTGCAGCCGCTCGATCAGCTCGCTCTCGAAACGCGGCGCGTATTGGTCGAACAGCGACTGCACATAGGCCTTGGGCATGTCGGAGAGCGGCGCGGCGCCGAGCTGCATCAACCGTACGGCGGCGCCGTGGCGGTCATCCGGATCGGCCGCGACGGCGTTCTGGAAGGCGGAGATCGCCTTGTCGGTCTCGCCGAGATCGACGCGGATCTTGCCGAGCTCGAACCACGCCGAGGCAAAGCTCGGCGCGACCTCAATGGCCTGCTCCATCACCTCGGCCGCCGCGGCGAGATCGCCCTTGAGGTGCAGGTCGCGGGCGAACTCGTAGCGGCGGTCGGCAATCAGGTCGCCGGAGGAGAGAAAGAAGCGGTGGGGCATGCTGGAACCAATGTCGTCATGGCCGGGCTTGCCCGCCCGCCGTAGCTTCAGCGAAGGCGGGACCCGGCCATCCATCGAGGAACTTCATTCAGGAGATGGATGCGCGGGTCAAGCCCGCGCATGACGAGCAGAGAATGATCCGACAAGCTGAAAATCCTCACGCGCGACCTATATGAGCAACATGCGTCCGCAAGACATCCTGCTGCCCGTTCCCTCCGGCCTGTGCTGCAAGGCCGGCGGCTTTCACATCGATCCCGTGCGCCCGGTCGAGCGGGCGCTGATCACGCATGGCCATTCCGACCATGCCCGCGCCGGCCATGGCGCGGTGCTGGCGACGCAGGAAACCCTCGACATCATGCGGCTGCGCTATGGCGAGAACTTTGCCGGTTCGACGCAGGCGATCCGCTATGGCGAGGAGATCCGGCTGGGCGACGTCACCGTGAGCTTCCACCCGGCCGGTCATGTGCTGGGGTCGGCGCAGATCAAGGTGTCCTCGGGCGGCATCTGCATCGTCGCGTCCGGCGACTACAAGGATGCGCGCGATCCGACCTGCGCGCCGTTCGAGCTGGTGCAATGCGACGTCTTCATCACCGAGGCGACGTTCGGGTTACCGGTGTTCCGGCACGGCGATACTTCGCTCGAAGTGAACAAGCTGCTGGCGTCGGTGGCGCTGTTTCCCGAGCGCGCGCATCTGGTCGGTGCGTATTCCCTCGGCAAGGCGCAGCGGGTGATCGCGCTGATCCGCGAGGCCGGCTACGACGCCCCGATCTATTTGCACGGCGCGATGGAGAAGATCACGCGCTACTACCAGGACAAGGGCATCCCGCTCGGCGAGCTCCGGCCGGTGAAGGGCGTCAAGAAGGCGGAGCTTGCCGGGACCATCACCTTGGCGCCGCCGAGCGCGACCTCCGATCTGTGGACCAGGCGTTTTCCTGATCCGGTCACCGCCTTCGCCTCGGGGTGGATGCGCGTGCGCGCTCGCGCGAGGCAGCGCGGCGTCGAGCTGCCGCTGGTGATCTCGGATCATGCCGACTGGGATGGGCTCACCGCGACGATCGCTGCGACCGGCGCCGGCGAGGTCTGGGTCACCCACGGCCAGGAGGACGCGCTGGTGCATTGGTGCCAGAGCAAAGGCCTCGCCGCGCGGCCGCTCGATCTCGTCGGCTATGGCGACGAGGAAGAGAACGAGGTGGTGGCCACGGAGGACGCGGAGACATGAACCGCTTCGCCGAGCTGCTCGACCGCCTCGCCTATGAGCCCGGCCGCAACAACAAGCTGCGCCTGCTGACCTCGTATTTCCGCGAGGTCGAAGACCCCGACCGCGGCTACGCGCTGGCTGCGCTGACCGGCGCGCTGTCGTTCAAGCACGCCAAGCCCGCGCTGATCCGCGACCTCATCGCCGCACGCACCGATCCGGTGCTGTTCGCGCTGTCGTATGACTACGTGGGGGACCTGTCGGAGACCGTCGCGCTGATGTGGCCGAAGCAAGCATCGCCCGCACGCACAACCGCGTTCCCCCCGCGTGAAGGCGGCGCTATCGCAGATGCCGATTTGGAGCTCTCACCACGGTCAGCCCTGCCAATTAGTTACTCCGTCATGCCCGGGCTTGTCCCGGGCATCCACGCCGCTCCCAGGATGCCGAACGACGTGGATGGCCGGGACAAGCCCGGCCATGACGATGTAGAAGCAGATGAACGCGAAGCTAGCCTCTCCGTATGCGATAGCCCTGCGAGCGAAGGCGAGGCGCCACCCGATCACCTCGCATCCGGCCACAATAACCCGCCCCCGCCGACTCTCACCGAGGTCGTCACCACGCTCCGCACCCTCGGCAAGACCGAGATGCCGAAGCAGCTCGCACAATGGCTGGACGAGCTCGACGAGACCGGACGCTGGGCGCTGCTGAAGCTCGTCACCGGGAGCTTACGCATCGGCATCTCCGCGCGCCTGGCCAAGACCGCGGCGGCCGCGCTCGGCGACAAGGACCCGCACGACGTCGAGCTGATCTGGCCCGGCCTGTCGCCGCCTTATCTCGATCTGTTCGCCTGGCTGGAAGGCCGCGGCGACAAGCCGGTCAATCGGGATCCCGCACCGTTCCGCCCGGTGATGCTGGCGCATGCCGTCGAGGACGATGACTTCGCCAGCATGAACGCGGCCGACTACGTCGCCGAATGGAAATGGGACGGCATCCGCGTGCAGGCGGTGAGCGGCCGCGAGGCCGACGGCCGCATGGTGACGCGGCTGTATTCGCGAAGCGGCGAGGATATCACGGCGAGCTTTCCTGATCTCCTGCCGTCGCTGCATCTCCCCGGCGCGCTCGACGGCGAGCTGCTGGTGGTGCGTGATCAGCGCGTGCAGAGCTTCAACGTGCTGCAGCAGCGGCTGAACCGCAAGACGGTGTCGCCGAAGCTGATGAAGGAGTACCCGATCCACCTGCGCGCCTACGACCTGCTCGGCGACGAAGAGAACGATCTGCGCGAGCTGCCGTTCGAGGCGCGGCGCGAGCGGCTCGAGGGGTTCATCACGCGGCTGGACGATCCGCGCATCGATCTGTCGCCGACGATCGCGTTCTCCACCTGGGACGAGCTGAAGGCCGCGCGCGCCGATCCCGCATCCGCCGGCGCCGGAGACGACGCCGAGGCGGTGGAAGGCGTGATGCTGAAGCGGCGCGACGCGGTGTATCTGCCGGGCCGGCCGAAGGGGCAGTGGTGGAAGTGGAAGCGTGACCCGCATATCATCGACGCCGTGCTGATGTATGCGCAGCGCGGCCACGGCAAGCGCTCGTCCTACTACTCCGACTACACGTTCGGTGTGTGGACGGCCGGTGAGGCCGGCGATCAGCTGGTGCCGGTCGGCAAGGCCTATTTCGGCTTCACCGACGAGGAGCTGCTGCAGATCGACCGCTTCGTCCGCCGCAACACCACCGAGAAGTTCGGCCCGGTTCGCCACGTCGTGCACGAGCCCGAGCAGGGCCTGGTGCTGGAGGTGGCGTTCGAGGGCCTGCAGAAATCGCCGCGCCACAAATCCGGCGTCGCAATGCGCTTTCCCCGCATCAACCGCCTGCGCTGGGACAAGCCGCCGCGCGACGCGGACCGGCTGGAGACGCTGGAGCGGATGTTGAAGAGCGAGACTGAGGGGTGAACGAGGCTCACTTCTTCGAAGGCGGGACGCGTGACAATTTGCGACTCGTCATGGCCGGGCTTGACCCGGGCATCCATCCGCCCGTGAAGATGGATGGCCGGGAAGATGGATGGCCGGGTCAAGCCCGGCCATGACGACGTTTGGCATTACGGCGCAACGGCGAAAGCCGAAGGCCCGCGCGAGAACATTAAATGCCGGTAAGCGGCTTGCAGCGTCGGGGCGGGTTCCCCACCTGCCCTGCCGTGCTTTATAATCGGGCACGAATCCGCCGGTCACCGGCCTTGGAGACGATGACATGTCGAACGACATCAGGGACTATCCGGCCCGCGCCCGCAGCTCGGATGGCCTGTATCGCTTTCTCGGCGGCTCGCCGGTCGCGGTCGCGTTCCGGCTGATCCTGCTGTCGATCCTGGTCGGTGTCGTGCTGTCGGCGATCGGCTTCGATCCGCTGAACATTCTCCATAGCATTCAGTTGCTGTTCATCCGGCTCTACGAGCTCGGCTTCGACGCCTTCAACTGGCTGTGGCGTTACTTCCTGCTCGGCGCCGTGATCGTGATCCCGATCTGGTTCCTGTCGCGGATTTTCGCGCCGCGCGGCCGATAGAGAGGGCGCAGCCGATGCAGCTTCGCGTCGTCGGCTGCGGTGACGCGTTCGGCTCGGGCGGCAGGTTCAACACCTGCTTCCATCTGACGGGTGCGCACACCAATCTGCTGATCGACTGCGGGGCCTCGTCGCTGCCGGCGCTGAAGCGGCTCGGCATCGCTTGCAACGACGTGGCGCTGGTCCTGATCACGCATTTCCATGGCGATCATTTCGCCGGCCTCCCCTTCCTGCTGCTCGACGCGCAGTTCTCGCGGCGGACACAGCCGCTGGTGATCGCCGGCCCCGCCGGCATCGCAGCGCGCCTGTCGCAGGTGATGGAGGCGCTGTTCGAGCATTCGTCGAGCACGCCGCGCAAATTCGAGCTGTCGGTCATCGAGCTGGCGCCCGGGCAGCCCTCGCGCTTCGGTGAGATCGGCGTGACGCCCTACCCTGTCATTCACGGCAGCTCGGGCGGACCGTTTCTCGGCTACCGCATCGAATCCGAAGGCAGGATCGTCGCCTACACCGCCGACACCGAATGGACGGACAGCCTGATCCCGCTCGGCCGCGATGCCGACCTGTTCATCGCCGAGGCCTACACGTTCGACAAGCCGGTGAAGAACCATCTGAGCCTCGCCGCGCTGGAGGCGCATCTCGACGCGATCAGGCCGAAGCGACTGGTGCTCACGCATATGAGCGACGACATGCTGCACCGGGCGGATGGCCTGCCTCACATGGCGGCGCATGACGGTATGACGATTGATCTATAGCGTCATACCGGGCGCCACGATTATGCTAGGCACAGACCGGGGCTGAAATCCGCCGCAGCAGCGCGCCGGATGGGGCCGGCAAGGCGAGCGAGCATTTCCGTTGCATTCACCGGGACCGAAAGCGCCGGCCGTGACGACCGCGCAGGTGTTCGCCATCGCGGGCCCCGCGATGATCGCCAACCTGACCACGCCGCTGATCGGCATCGTCTCGACCACGGCGATCGGCCGGCTCGGCGAGGCCGCGATGCTCGGCGGCGTCGCGATGGCCTCGGTGATCTTCGACTGCCTGTTCTGGCTGTTCGCCTTCCTGCGCGCCAGCACGCTGGCCTTCACGGCGCAATCGCTCGGGGCCGGCGAGACCGACGAGATCCTGAGGGTGCTGATCCGCGGGCTGGCGCTGGCCGCGCTGATCGGCGTCGCGCTGATCGTCCTGCAGCTGCCGCTGGGCGCGGTCATCTTCCAGATCATGGGCGGCAGCGATGCCGTGCTCGGCGCCGCCCGGATCTATTTCACGATCCGGATCTGGTCGGCACCGTTCGCGCTCGCCAACTACGTGCTGCTCGGCTGGCTGGTCGGGCTGGCCCGCGCAAGGCTGGCGCTCGGGGTTCAGGTCGCGATCAACCTGATCAACATGGCCGCGACCATCCTGCTGGTGCAGGTGCTGGAGACGGGGATCGCAGGCGCTGCAATCGCCGCACTGTTCGCGGAGGCCGTCGGCGTCGCGATCGGCCTGGTGCTGGCGCGCCGGCTGGTCAGGACCACCAGCGGCCTGTCGCTGCCGCTGCTGTTCGACCGCGCCAAGCTGATGCACATGATGGCGGTCAATCGCGACATCATGATCCGCACCGCGGCGATGATCGTGGCCTTCCTGTTCTTCACCGCGCAGGGCGCGCGCGCCGGCGACACCACGCTCGCCGCCAACGCGGTGCTCAACAATTTCCTGCTAGTCGCGGCCTTCTTCCTCGACGGCCTCGCCAATGCCGCCGAGCAGCTCTGCGGCTATGCGTTCGGCGCGCGCAACCGCGACGGCTTCGCCGGCGCCACCAGGCTGGTGCTCATCTGGGGCTTCGGCTTCGCGCTCGTCGTGGCCGTCATCTTCGCGCTGTTCGGGCCGGTTCTGATCGACGTGATGTCCGCGAGCCCCGCCGTGCGCAGCGCCGCGCGCGACTATCTGCCGTTCGTGGTGGCCTCGCCGCTGGTGTCGGTGTTCGCCTTCGCATTCGACGGCGTCTATATCGGCGCCACCTGGGCGCGTGACATGCGCAATCTGATGATCGCCGCGCTGATCGTGTTCCTCGGCACCTGGCTGGCGCTGCGCGGCTTCGGCAATACGGGCCTGTGGATCGCCCTGCTCAGCTTCTACGCCGCCCGCGGCGGCTTCCAGGCCGCGCGCTATCCGGCGCTGCTGCGGGCGTCGTTCGGCAAATCATGAGGTTCGTAGGGTGGGCGAAGCGCAAGCGTGCGCACCTACATTCTTAATTCGACGCTGTGCGGTACAGCGCCCTCTCCCCTTGGGGGAGAGGGCACATTCATATACACAGCGCTCGCTCGTCAAAGACAGCAGAGATTAAACCGGCCAATCCTCCGCCGTGATCGTCGCCGCGTCGGCGCCGACGATCTCCGACAGCGAGTCGCGCCCCGTGCGCAGCAAGGTCGAGGTCAAATCGGCCTTGATGCTCTCGACCAGGCCGAGCCCCTTGTAGACGAGCGAGGAATACAGCTGGATGAGGCTGGCGCCGGCGCGGATCTTGGTCAGCGCGGCGCCGCCGGTGTCGATGCCGCCGACGCCGATCAAGGGGAATGCGCCCTCGACGCGGACAAAGGTCTCGGCGACCATGCGGGTCGACAGCCGGAACAGCGGCCGGCCCGAGAGACCGCCCTGCTCCTTGGCGCGCAACTGCTCGCGCAAGGAGTTGGGCCGGGCCAGCGTGGTGTTCGAGACGATCATGCCATCGACGCCGCGCGAGCGCGCGACATGGACGACGTCGTCGAGTTCGGCGAGGCTGAGATCGGGCGCGATCTTGAGCAGCACCGGCGTATCACCCGCCTTGCGGCGGACGCGATCGCGCGCCTCCAGCACCTTGGACAGGAGCTCGTCGAGCTGTGAGGCCTGCTGCAGATTGCGCAGGCCCGGCGTGTTCGGCGAGGAGATGTTGACGGTGAAATAGCTCGCCACCGGCGCGAAGGTCTCGATCAGCCGGACATAGTCGGCGACGCGGTCGGCGGAATCCTTGTTGGCTCCGACATTGACGCCGACGATGCCGCCCTGGCTGGCGCGGCCGGCCAGCCGGCGCAGCACGATCTCGGCGCCGTCATTGTTGAAGCCCATGCGGTTGATGACCGCCTCATCGCGCTCCAGGCGGAACAGCCGGGGTCGCGGATTGCCGCTCTGCGGCAGGGGGGTCACCGAGCCGATCTCGACGAAGCCGAAGCCGAGCCGCAGTAGCGCGTCCGGCACCTCGGCGTTCTTGTCGAAGCCCGCGGCCATGCCGACCGGGTTCGGGAAGTTCAGACCGAAGGCGCGCACCGCGAGCTTGGCGTCGTCGGGCCGCGGCTTGATGGCAGGCAGCAGCTTGAGGCCCTGGATGGCGAGCCGGTGCGCATCCTCGGCGTCGAGCCAGCGGAGCAGCGGCAGCGAGAGCTGGTCGAAGGCGCGGATCACGGCTTCAGGTCCGGAATGTCGTGGCCACCATCGGCCCGGCTGTGCATCTGGTGAACGGCGGTGACGGCGCCGGGATCGAGCTCGCCATAGAGGTGCGGGAACAGCTCGTCGTTGCGCGACCGCTCCCAGCGCAAGCCCGGGCCGAGCGCGTCGGCCTCGACTTCGACCAGGAACAGCGCGCTCTGCCCGAAAAAATGCTTCCTGGCGGTCTCCGGCACCTGCGAGGCGGTCGAAAAATGGATGAAGCCGTCGCGCAGATCGTCCGCGCTGCCGCGGTAGACACCCTGCCGCTCCGCCTCGCGCCAGGCCGACGCTGAGCAGATTTTGTAGATTTTGGGCACCTTCGCGCGATCCTGGCTTGATCTTGAGTTTGCTGATGTTTTCGGGAGCGACCGACCGTATCGGCAGGGGCTTTCGAACTCAAGCATCGATTGCCCTGAAGTGGCGCCGTCCGGCCCGCGAAGGTTGTGCTCGTGGCGCCACGGGTTTTCCTGGGTGCAGCCGGTTCCTCAGCAAGGATTAACGGAATTCGGCTTTCCTAGAGGTCGCGATTCGCCCCGCGCCGCCGGCGCCGATGGGCCGCATTGTTTGCCTGCATCACACTTGACCTTTGGGAGATTGCCATGGACCGCCGCAACGTTTTGAAGGCCCTTGCGGGGCTCGCCCTCTGCCCCGTCTGCGCCCAGCCCGGCTTCGCCGCCGAAGGCGCGCCGCATTGGAGCTATGAGGGCGCGACCGGCCCCGCCAAATGGGGCGATCTCGACGCGGCCAACAAGGTCTGCGGCGTCGGCACCCAGCAATCCCCCGTCGACATCGAGCATCCGACCCGGGCCCAGCTGCCCGACTTCAAGCTGAACTGGGCCAAGAGCGCAGAGACCATCGTCAACAACGGCCACACCATCCAGCTCAACTTCGCCGACGGCAGCAGCACCCTGAAGCTCGACGGCACCACCTACAAGCTGCTGCAGGTGCACTTCCATCGTCCGAGCGAGCACCAGATCGGCGGCAAGAACTATCCGATGGAGGCGCATTTCGTTCACCGCGCCGCCTCGGGCGGGCTCGCCGTGGTCGGCGTGCTGATGACCACCGGCCGTCCCAACCCCGCCTTCGCGCAGATCGTGGCGACGATGCCGGACAAGGAAGGCCCCGCGGTGAAAGCCGACGCGCGCATCAATCCGAACCAGATGCTGCCCAACCGCCGCACCTATTATCGCTATGCCGGCTCGCTGACGACGCCGCCCTGCTCCGAGGTGGTCGAGTGGCTGCTGCTGAGCGAGCCGGTCTCGGTCGCCGAAGCCGACGTGGCGAAGTTCGCCAAGCTGTATCCGATGAACGCCCGCCCGGTGCAGAAGCTCGACCGCCGCTTCGTGCTGCAGGGGGTGTGAGTCTCTCGACTTAGTCTAGGCTGCTTCGAATCGACGCAGCCACCCAAGCATTCCGCTGTCGTCCCGGCCTCCGAGCCGGGACCCATACCGCGGAATGCCGATTGGTTTGGAAGGTGGCGGAGATCTTCCGCCTCATCGCCGCCGGTGGTTATGGGTCCCGGCTCAAGGCCGGGACGACACCTTTTGTGTGGCGAGCCACGTGGCAATTATGCCGAGCGCGCCAACGCGCCGTCGATCATGCTCACCGCATTGCCGATGCCATAGACCGCCACGAAGGAGCCGAAGCGCGGGCCCTTCTCCTGTCCGAGCAGCACCTGGTAGAGCATGTTGAACCAGTCCAGCGACACGCCGGGCCGGCCGTCCTTGCCCTTCTTGACGTGATCGAGGAACGGCTCGCGGCGGCCGATCTCGTAGACCACGTTCTGGATGTCCTCGGCGGTGGCCTCCGCCGGCAGGTTCGACAGCGCGTCGCGCAGATCCTGCAGCGCCACGCGCTCGCCCTCGGTCGGCTCGCGGAACGTCTTGGTCGGCGCGACGAAGTCGCGATAGTAGTTGATGGCGTAGCCGACCATCGCGTCGAGCTTCGGATGCGTCTGCGGCGTCACGCCCGGCCGGTACCGGCCGATGAAGCCCCAGAGCGTTTCGGCATTCTCGGCATTCGACGACGACACCAGCGTGAGCAGCAGCTGGAACGTGACCGGCATGTCGGCCTTCGGCGGCTGGCCGGAATGGATGTGCCAGACGGGGTTGCCAAGCTGCTGCTTGGCGTCCTGCCTGGGGAAGCCCTCCAGGAACTGCTGATAGTCGTCGACCATCCGCGGGATGACGTCGAAATACAGCCGCTTCGCCGCCTTGGGCTCGCGGTACATGAACAGCGACAGCGATTCCGGCGAGGCGTAGCGCAGCCATTCGTCGATCGTCAGGCCGTTGCCCTTCGACTTCGAGATCTTCTGGCCCTTCTCGTCGAGGAACAGCTCGTAGTTGAAGCCCTCAGGCGGGGTGCCGCCGAGCGCCGCGCAGATCTTGCCCGACAGCTTCACCGAGTCGATCAGGTCCTTGCCGGCCATTTCATAGTCGACGCCGAGCGCGAACCAGCGCATCGCCCAGTCCGGCTTCCATTGCAGCTTGCAATGGCCGCCGGTGACCGGGACAGTCATCCGTTCCTTGGTCTCCGGATCGTCATAGGAGATGGTGCCGGCCTTGGCGTCGTGCTCGACGATCGGCACGTACAGCACGAGACCGGTGCGCGGACAGATGGGGAGGAACGGCGAGTAGCTGGCGGCGCGCTCCTCGCGCAAGCTGGGCAGCATGATCGCCATCACCTTCTCCAGCCGCTCCAGCATGCGCAGCAGCGCCGCGTCGAACTTGCCGGAGGTGTAGTAGTCGGTTGACGAAGCGAACTCGTACTCGAAGCCGAAGGTGTCGAGGAAGGCGCGCAGCCGCGCATTGTTGTGGGCGGCGAACGACGGATATTCATTCGAGAACGGATCGGGGACGCGCGACAGCGGCTTGCCGAGATGGCTCGCCAGCATCTCCTTGTTCGGCACGTTGTCCGGCACCTTGCGCAGGCCGTCCATGTCGTCGGAGAACGCGATCAGCCGCGTCTTGATCTTGTCCTCGGTCAGCACGCGGAAGGCATGCCGCACCATCGTGGTGCGGGCGACCTCGCCGAAGGTGCCGATATGCGGCAGGCCGGACGGACCGTAGCCGGTCTCGAACAGCACCTCGTCCTTCGGATTTTTCTTCAGCCGGTTGACGATCGCCTTCGCCTGCTCGAACGGCCAGGCATTGGAGTTCTCGGCGAGCGCACGCATGTCGCTCGGGCTGGGGAGGGCGAGATCGATCGTGGACATCTTGAAGTACCGGCTTTTCGATATGCGTAGGGTGGGGCAAAGCGAAGCGTGCCCACCGCGGTGATGGTGGGCACGGTGCTACGCGCCTTTGCCCACCTTACAGGTTTAACTCTAGAACGGGCTGATCGAGAAATAGCGCAGCCACAGGTCGGTGTAGCGGCCTTTTTCCCAGACCCGGAACAGCGCCCAGTTCAGGGCCTGGCGCAAGAGGTCGTTGCCCTTGCGCACCCCGATCCCGACGCCCTCGCCGAAATAGCGGCTTTCGACGAAAGGTCCACCGGAAAAGGCGCAGCAATCGGCGGAATCCGTGCCGTTGACCCAGAAGGCCAGCGCGATGCCGTCGCCGAAGATCAAATCGACCTCGCCCCGGCGCAGCGCCTGGCGCAGCGCGTCGTCGTTCGGATAGGGCTTGATCTCGGCATCGGTGAACATCGCCTTGAGGTAGGCCTCATGGGCCGTGCCGGCGATGGCGCCGATCTTCTTGCCCTCGAGGAACTCGGGGCGGATCTCGGTCATGACCGCGTCGCGCCGGGAGACGAAGCGCGCCGGCGCCCGGTAATACGGATCGGAGAAATCCAGCCGCGCCCGCATCTGCGGCGTCACCGCCATCGAGGCGATGATCGCATCGCCGCGGTTCGAGGACAGCGCGTCGAGCAGGGTCTCGAAGCGGCGCATCTGGACGGTGCAGGTGACCTTGATCTCGTCGCAGAGCGCCCGTGCCAGATCGACGTTGAAGCCGGCCGGATTGCCGTCAGGGCCGGTGAAGTTGAACGGCGGGTAGTCGGTCTCGGTCAGGAAGCGAATCACCGTGAGGCGTGACAGATCGGGCCGCTCGGGGCGGCGCCGCGGATCCCAGAAGCCGGGCACCGCCTGCGGGGCCGCCTCGACGGCGGGACGAACCGGAGCCTGGGCGCGCGCCGCTGGGCCGGAAGCAGCCAGGCCGAGACAAAGCAGCACGCCCGCGATCGCGACGCGGGCTGCACGGGTGGGCTTGGCGGGGTGTGACAAGGCGGTCGGCATCAGCGCTCCCGATGGTCAGCGCGCGTTATAGACCATCCCGGCGCAAATTCGAGGCTGGAGGAGGCTCCACGGCCCCCGCCCCGCCACTGGCGTTAACGCGCTCAGAGGTATTTCTTCAGGTCCGAGGCGGCCTCCTCCGGGGTCCGCTTCAGGTTGAACGGCGCGACAAAGCGGCCGTTGCGATCCATCAGATAGACCAGGGCGGTGTGGTCCATGGTGTAGTCGCCGTCCTTGAGGGGGACCTTCTTGGCATAGACCCGGTATTCGGTGAGGACCTTGGCCAGCACCTCGGGATCCCCCGTCAGGCCCTTCAAATGCGGGTCGAAGCTGGAGAGGTAATCCTTCATCGTCGCCGGATTGTCGCGCTCGGGATCGACCGAGACGAAATAGGCGTTGACGCGATCAGCATCCGTGCCCATCGCCCGCAGCACCTCGGAGATCTCGAACAGCGAAGTCGGACAGACGTCCGGACAATGGGTGAAGCCGAAGAAGATCAGGCTCGGACGGCCCTCGAGGCTTTTCTCGGTGACGACGGCGCCGGACTGGTCGGTCAGCTGGAACGGTCCGCCGATCGCAGCCGGAGCAGCGATGTTGCGGCCACCGCCGCCCATCACGAGGAACATCCCCGCCAGCCCGATCACCAGGCTCAAGGCAAAGGCTCCGACGATCACCAGGGGGCGGATGGCATTGGACGGCATGCCGTGTTCCTTATCTCTGTCTCAGAAGCAGGCGCTGAAGCCGGCCGCGATCATCTCGAAGAACACCGCGGTCCCGTAATGCGCCCACAGCGTCACGGCCCCGGCGACCAGGCCGAAGGCCAGCACCGCAGCCGCAATCGCCGGCGCGGTCAAACGGCGACCGGCACCGGGGGATATGTTTTGCTGCGCTGAAAGAGGCTGCATGATGGCGTGCCCACTCCGCGGGGCACTGGCCTGAAATGACACAAGCCGTGACCCGCCTCTCGACCTCTGAAATAGGCCGCAGCGGCGGGAGAGGCAAGCACTCCAGGGCTTGAGGACGTCGAGAGGTCGCGGAGCGCTGGCCCGATCAGTGCGAGGCCGACGCCTTGGCGGCGGCGGGAGAGATCGCCGGAGCGTTCGGGGCAACCTGCGGCGCCGATGGCGTGGAGGCCTGGGCGTCCATGTAGCAGGGCTTGTACATCGCCTGCAGCTCCCTGCCCTTCAGGAAGATCATCCGCGGGGTCAGGCCGCCACGCTGGGTGATCCAGCGGCGGATCGGCGACGGATACATCGAGTACAGCATCTGGGTCGCCTCGGGATTGGTGACGGCCCGGCCATTGGCGCCGAAATCCCAGGCGGCATGGAAGCCGAGATTGGCATGCGAGGTGACGCAGATCTTGTCGTGCGGAACGGCGCCGAGCACGATGGTGCAGGCCGACGCGCACAGGCCGTCGATGATCACGTACTCACCGGACGACCGCAGGCCCTGGTACTTGTCGACATAGGTCCCGATCCGACCACCGCGGTCATCGGCAATGCGGACCACGGCCTGGCTCGCACTGACACCCGACAGCAAGAGAACGACCGCGAGCAACCCCGTCCAGAATTTCATGTCGAGCCCCAGTTCAACCCGGCGAAGCCGATCTGACCGACTGTGACGCGCGTCGCATGATGGAAGTCACGTGATGCGCTTGTTGTGATGCTTGGACTGCGGCGGACCTTGCAATCACGAGCCCTTCCCCAGACCGGAAACGTGAAAGCCAAATCCAAATCGCACATGCAGCGTGTTGCGAGATCGTGTTTTTGTCCAGGACGGTGCAGCAGCACGAACCAAATTCAGGGCAAGTGTTGCAGGCCCGCTGCACCACCCGGTTGCTGCTGGGAAAAAATCGCCTCATCTGGCTCCGAGCATGGCAGTTGCGCCACGGGCTGGGCGACAGCCCGGCATGATTCGCCCGCAGGCGCGGCATTCGCATCACGGCAGCGCGAAAGACCCCCGGGAAAACCCGGGGTTCCTAGATGGAACCGCTGGTGTGCGCGCGAAGACGCGCAGCGTTCGGGGACATGAGATTCGGTGCGGTATCCTCGTCCACGCAACCATGGTGATCGCGGACCAGGGCACGAGGTGGGCGGCCGTGAGACGGTTGATCGCGCGACCGCCGCGGCCGGCGCAACGTCTGATGGGCTCGGCCGATCACCTCCGGACTCAACACGTCTCCCGACGTGTGCCGTTTTGGCGCGGACTGCGGACCAAACAGTTTGACGAGCGCGTCAGCGTCCGCGCTTGCGCGCGCCGGCTAATCGTTCGGCAGGCGAATGCGCGCGCCGAAGGTGACCAGCGGCGCATCGGCGGCGCCGAGCTGGATCTGCCGCTCCGGCACTTCCTGATAGCTACCGTCTTCAGTCTTTTTTAACTCGTATTGCCAGACCGTTAACGTCTCGCCGCGCGCGAGCGCATCATGAATGCGCGCGGCGCCGCGTCCCGGCAGCTTGACGAGATCATCGCGCATCACGCCGATCACCGTCGGGCTCTCGCCGCGATGCAGCTCGAAGAACACCATGCGATTGGGCTTGTCCTGCGGCTTCAGCACGGTGTCGGCCGTGAACAGCACGAGACAGATCGCAACCGCGATCAACTTCCAAGTGTCGGACAACATGCGACGCAAATCCCCCGCACCGTCTCTATGCGCTGGGTAGGCCTCGCGCAGAGAAGCGGCAACTTACAGTTTGGTCATGCCAAATGAGATGACGTCGGACGTAATCGATTCGATGCGCGGCGTGCGCGATCTTCGGCTCCTCAGCGTTCACAACATGGAGAGCAGAGATGACCGACCTCACCGCAATCGCCGACGGCTACATTGCGCTGTGGAATGAACGCGACGGCGCGCAGCGCCGCGCTCGGCTCGCGCGTCAGTGGACAGCGGATGCCAGCTATGTCGATCCGCTGATGCATGGCGATGGTGTCGACGGCATCGACGCGCTGGTGAACGGCGTGCAGCAGCGCTTCCCGGAGTTTCGCTTCCGCCGGCTCGGCGCCGCCGACGGCCACGGCAACTATGTCCGCTTCTCCTGGGGCTTCGGCCCTGACAACGCGGACTGTCCAATCCAGGGGACGGACTTCGTCGAGCTGGCCGATGGTCGCATCCGGCGCGTCACCGGCTTTCTCGACAAGGTCCCGGAGGGCGCCTGACCTCGAAGGCAGGGCTGCATCCGCGCCTGATCCGTTCAGGGGACATGGCAGACCGCATCCCCGGCTTTGACAGGCTGCCATGCCGGGGCGGGCGAGCACATGCCGGGGGATTGCGCTACGTCAACGTCGGTCCTGACCGGCGGCTGCAAGACGCAGCCGGTGCGACGAATTCAGGATCGCCGGAGGCGCGGGTGCAGCAGGCAAGTCCCATCGATGATCACGCTGCGGCGGCCGGCACGCTGGCGGCCGTCGCCACCCTCCCCGATCTCTGGCGCTGGCGCGTCGGTCAAAGCCCGGACCAGCCGGCCTATCGCCATTTCGATCCGGACCGCGGCTGGGTGAGCTTCACATGGCGCGAGATCGAGGACCATGTTGCGCGCTGGCGTCGGGCGCTGGCGGTGGAGGATTTCGCGCCGGGCGAGCGCATCGCCATCCTGATGCCGAACGGCATCGCGCATCTTGCGATGGACCAGGCGGCGCTGTCGCGCGGCCTGGTGCCGGTGCCGATGCACGCCGTCGATAATGCCGACAGCATCGCCTACATCCTGGCCGATTCCGGCGCCCGGCTGCTGCTCGTCGATTCCGACGCGCGCTGGCGGGAGATCGCGGCCGTGGGCCAGGCGCTGCCGGACCTGCAACGGATCGTCTGCGCCGAACGGCGCGACGAGTCCGGAGCAGCCGACGATCCACGTCTCGTCGCGCTCGACGCCTGGCTGAACGCAGCCGCAGGCGCAGCGCCGCCCCGCAATGACATTGCGATCGCGCCGCATGATCTCGCCGCGATCGTCTACACCTCCGGCACCACAGGGCGGCCGAAGGGCGTGATGCTGACTCACGACAACGTCGTCGCCAACGTCAAGGCGATCCACCAGCGGCTCGCGGCCGACATCGACGACGTATTCCTGTCATTTCTGCCGCTGTCGCACACGTTCGAGCGCACCGCCGGCTACTACTACGCCATCGCGATCGGCGCCTGCGTCGCCTATGCACGTTCGGTGAAGCAGTTGCCGGACGATCTGCTGGAGGTCCGTCCGACCATCCTGATTTCGGTGCCGCGCATCTATGAGCGGATCTACTCGCTGGTGATGCATCACCGCACAGTGGCCAATCCGCTTGAACGCGCGCTGCTCGATCTGACGCTCGCGATCGGCGGCCGCCGCTTCGATGCGCAGCAGGGCCAAGCGAAGCTTTCGGCCTTCGACCGCCTCGCCTGGCCGCTGCTGCAACGCCTCGTCGCCGACAAGGTGCTGGCGCGGTTCGGCGGGCGGTTGCAGGTGGCCGTCAGTGGCGGCGCCCCGATCGCCGAGCCGGTGGTGCGGCTGTTCCTCGCACTCGGGCTGGAGGTGCTGCAGGGCTACGGCATGACCGAGACCTCGCCGGTGGTCAGCGTGAACACGCCCGGAGATAACGATCCCCGCACGGTCGGCCGCGCCTTGGCAGGTGTCGAGGTGCGCGTCGGCGACAATGATGAGCTGATGGTGCGCGGCCCCAGCGTGATGCTCGGCTACTGGCACAAGCCGGAGGAGACCGCGCGCGTGAAGGAGCCCGACGGCTGGCTGCACACCGGCGACCAGGCCCGTATCGATGCGGGACGCATCACCATCACCGGGCGGATCAAGGACATTCTCGTCACCTCGACCGGCGAGAAGATTGCACCGGCCGATCTCGAAACCGCTGTTCTCACCGACCCGCTGTTCGAGCAGGCCATTGTCATCGGCGAGAACCGGCCGTTCCTGGCGGCGATCGTCGTGCTCAATCCCAAGGGCTGGGCCGAGCAGCAGGCGAGGCTCGCCGCCCACGGCCAGCGCGGCAGCGATGCCGAAGCAGCGTCGCTGCTGCGCCACATCGCCCGCGCGGTGAAGGCCTACCCGGCCTATGCGACGCCGAAGGCCGTACACTGGACCTTGGAGCCGTGGACGGTGCAGGCGGGCCTGATCACGCCGACCCTGAAGAACAAGCGCCCGGCGATCGAGCGGGCCTTCGCGCGGGAGATCGAGGCGATCTACGCCAAGCGGCCGGCGGCCTCCGCGCCCCCACGTCGCTAGAGCATGATCCGGAAAAGTGCGCAGCGGTTTTCCGAAAGATCATGCGCAAACAACAACCTAAAGCGCGATGACGATTCATCGCGATCTCATCGCGCTTGAGACCCAGCAATCGACCAGGCTCTCAGAGCGAGGCGGTGACGCCGCCGTCGACATACAGGACGTGGCCATTGACGAAGGACGACGCGGCCGAGGCGAGGAAGATGCAGGCGCCGACGAGCTCCTCGACCTTGCCCCAGCGCCCGGCCGGCGTGCGCTTCTCCAACCAGGCCGAGAAGGCGGGATCGGCGACCAGCGCGGCATTGAGCGGCGTGTCGAAATAGCCGGGCGCGATCGCATTGACCTGCAGGCCGTGCCTGGCCCAATCCGTCGCCATGCCCTTGGTGAGATTTCCGACTGCGCCCTTGGTCGCCGTGTAGGGCGCAATCGACGGGCGTGCGAGCGAGGTCTGCACCGAGGCGATGTTGATGATCTTGCCGGCGCGCCTGGTGATCATGTGCCGCGCGCAGGCCTGGCCGACATTGAACACCGAGGCGATGTTGGTCTGCAGCAGCCGCTGGAACGCCTCCTCCGGAAAATCCTCGAGCGGCGCACGGTGCTGCATGCCGGCATTGTTGACGAGAATATCGATCGGCCCGATCTCGGCCTCGAAGCGGTCGACGGCGGCGCGCGATGCGGCATGATCGGTCACGTCGAAGGCGAGCACGCGCGATCCCTTGATCGCGCTCGCGGCCGCGGCGAGCTTGGCCTCATCACGGCCATTGAGCACGACCTCCGCGCCGGCATCAGCCAGGCCACGCGCCAGCGCGAGCCCAATGCCTTGAGATGATCCGGTCACCAGGGCACGACGCCCCGCCAGATCGAACAAGTCGACCGCCACTCCGCTTCCTCCGCCTGCACGATTCGATCACCGTTGCGCGAGGTTATCTTATCGATGGCCACAGCCGTCAACGCTGGCCCCGGGTCTCGCGTCCGCAGATGGCTGGCAGTGACCACCTGCAAAGGCTGCGAGTTGGTCGCGCTGCGACGCACGAACGCAACCATCCGCCGGCGCGCTGGGAAGTCAGATGGGCTTGATGGGGCTGGAGCGGGCGAAGGGAATCGAACCCTCGTATGCAGCTTGGGAAGCTGCCGTTCTACCATTGAACTACGCCCGCATGGATCCATGCTTAGCCGAGACGCGGCGTTTCGCCAAGCGGCTTGTTGTCCCGGGCCAGACCGGCCTTGCGCACCGGCAATCGCCCGATCGTGATCGGCGTAGAGAGCGGCTGCTGGAACGAATGGCGCAGCCGCCGCTTTTGCCGTCCGAGGCAGAGCCGCGCTGCAGCCGTCGGATGCAAGCCGAGTTCGAATGCGAGCCGAACCCACGCGAGCTCACGAGGTCGAAGCAGGCAAGACAGCCGCCAAGCTGGGAGCTGAGACCATGCGCAACGACAGCCCCGCGCCATCGACACAAGCAAGGTCCAGCGCCTTTGCAATCATGGCGCGTCCCTCCGCGCTGAACATCTACACGCTCGCCTGCGGGCTGTTTCTCGCCGGCGCGCCGTGGCTGTTCGGCTTCGTTCGCCCCGCGGGCCGGCTCGATGCGGAGATCGTCGGCCTCGCCGTGGTCGTGCTCTCGATCGCGGGACTGATGGCGTTCGCGGATTGGGAGGAGTGGCTGAAAGTCGCATTGGGGGTATGGCTGATCGCGGCGCCGTGGCTGCTCGGCTTCGTCCATACGCCGGCGATGCATGTGAGCATCGCGATCGGGATCGTCGTCACGTTCGTGAGCCTGCTCGAGCTCTGGCTGGCGCATGATCCTGATTTCGCTGGCGATCGCCCGTCCCTTGCGAACCGGTCGTGACGACGCGTGCTGCGTCGCCTGCCACCATCACGATACCAACGACAGCGATCGCGAGACGGCGCTTGACAACCACGACCCAAATCAGGGCAAACCCCGCCCCGGTCGTGCCGCTCTGTTAACATGTTGTTAACAAAATTGATGCGGGCGATCGCGGCAGTGCTATGGTTGCGGCGTGGGGTTGGGGTGGCGTCATGGGGCGTGGGTATACGATCTTTGATACGGCCCTCGGCCGTTGCGGCATTGCGTGGAGCGATGCCGGCATCACCGGCGTGCAACTGCCGGAAGCACGCGAAATCGAGACGCGTCGGCGGCTGTTCCGGCAGTTTCCCGAAGCACGGGAGCAGCGCCCGTGTTCAAATACTGAACTCGCGATCAAAGGCATCACCGCGATGTTGCGCGGCCAGGATGTCGACTTCTCGGATGTCACACTCGATCTCGCCGGCGTGACGCCGTTCAATCAGCGCGTCTATGAGGCGATCCGCGCCATTCCGCGCGGGGAGACACGCGGTGCGGAGCAAATCGCCGCGGAGCTGCACGTCCCCGGCGCGCTGAACTCGATTGCGCAAGCGCTGACGAAGAACACGTTGGTTGTGATCGTGCCGTGTCATCGCGTCCGCGACGTGGGCAACGGGCTCGACAGCCTCTCGCCCAACAGCGGCATCATCTCCAAGCGGCGCCTGCTCTCGCTCGAGGGCGCCCGGCCGCATGCCGGCCTGACCCTGTTCGACGCATTCCTCGCGGTCGATCGACGGCAGGCGTCCTAAGGCTCTGCGATGATCGCGGACGAAGCCCCTCGCGTTTCGCCCGCGATGTCTTAGATTGACGGCATGAGTGCAAGCCAACTGTTCGAAGGCCGCGACGTCACGGTATCCGAGTTCCGCTGCACGGCGGTGCCGGGTGAGCGTCCCTATGCCGAGCAATTTGCCGGCTACTCGCTGTCCTATGTGCGCAAGGGCAGCTTCGGCTGTCATCACCGCGGCCGCTTCTTCGAGCTGGTCACCGGCTCGCTGCTCATCGGCCATCCCGGCGATGAGTTCATGTGCACGCATGACCATGTCTGCGGCGACGAATGTCTGTCGTTCGCCTTCGATGACGCTCTCATCGAGGAGATCGGCGGCGACCGGCGGCTCTGGCAGGCCGGCGCCGTGCCCCCCGTTCCGGAGCTGATCGTGCTCGGCGAGCTCGCCCAGGCCTCTGCGACCCGCGAGCAGACGCTCGGTCTCGACGAGGTCGGCCATCTGATCGCCAGCCGATTCATCGCGACAGTGAGCGGAGAGGCGGAGCGGCCGGCGGCGCCGAGCCAGCGCGACCGCCGGCGTGCCGTCGAGAGCGCGTTGTGGATCGACGACAATGCGGACCAGGACATCGACCTCGCGGATGCAGCGCGCGAAGCCGGCGTCAGCCCGTTTCATTTCCTGCGCGTGTTCGCAGCCGTCATCGGCGTGACGCCCCACCAATATCTGATCCGCGCCCGCCTGCGCCGCGCAGCCCGGCGCCTCGGCGAAGAGGATACGCCGGTCACCGACATCGCCTACGACGTCGGCTTTGCCGACCTGTCGAATTTCACCCGCACGTTCACCCGGGCCGCCGGTGTCTCGCCGCTCAAATTCCGCAAGGCGTCGCGCGGCGAGCGCAAGATTTTCCAAGAACGGTTGCGCCGCCATTGATTGGATGATCCCAACGCACGCGGCAGCCGCGTGCGAGCATGGAGATCATCGATGTACGATCATGTCGGCCTCAAGGTCCGCAATCTCGACGCCAGCGTCCGCTTCTACACGTCAGCGCTCGCGCCGCTCGGCCACATCCTCTGCTCGAAGGACGAGACCTCCGCAGGCATCGGCCCCAAGGGCGAGCCGGCGCTGTGGCTGTATCTCGACCGCGGCGCAAGCGGCGGCACGGCGCATGTCGCGTTCCGCGCCGAGGATCATGCCGCGGTCGGCAAATTCCACCGCGACGGGCTGAAGGCCGGCGGCAGCGACAATGGCGGCGCCGGGCCGCGCGCGGACTATAGCCCGACCTATTATGCGGCGTTCCTGATCGATCCCGACGGCAACAACATCGAAGCCGTGTGTCCGTGAGGTCCTGGCAATGGCATCGATTCAGAAGGAGATTCCGATCGCAGCCCCGGCGGCTGCCGTGTGGAACGCCGTGCGGGATTTCGGCGCGGTTCATACCAGGGTGGCGCCCGGGTTCGTGACCGACACCGAACTCGATGGCGACGTCCGCATCGTCAGCTTTGCCAATGGCAGCGTGGCGCGCGAGCAACTGGTCGACTGCAATGATGAACGCCGGCGCCTCGTCTATGCGATCAAGAACGAGCGCATCACCCAGCACAGCGCGTCGTTTCAGATCGTCCCGGACGGCGAGGAACGTTGCCGGGTGATCTGGACGACCGACGTGCTGCCGCACGAGATCGCCGGATATATCGAGCAGCAGATGGAGCTCGGCGCACGTGCGATGCAGGCGGCATTGAGCCGGCCCGGCGGATAGCCATCAGCCGACGCGCGGCGACCGCGTCACCGGCCCGGAGCTGAGCTCGGCCGCGACCGCGGCCGGGCGCAGCTCCAGCGCGGCCGGCTTCGGTCCCCAGCGGGTCAGCATGACGCTGGCGAGGGTCGACACACCGAGCAGCACCATCGACGCCGCGGCCAGCATGAAGAACTGACCTTCGGTCGCGGCGTGGCTCAGCAGGTAGCTTCCGCCCGCAGCGATGAAGATGAGCCGCGCAGTCTGCGCCAGCACCGGCCCGATGACCTTCGCCGCCCCCTGCGACGAGAAGTACATCGCGATCGCGAGACCGATGAAGGCGTACATCGGGGCTGCGATTTGCAGATAGTGCCGTCCGGCGCTGCGCGCGCTCTCGTCCTGGGTGAAGATGTCGACCCACAGCTGCGGGACGATGGCGATGATGGTCGAGAGCACACCCATCGCGGTGAAGGAAACGAGGCCCGCCGTCCAGGCGATGCGGCGGGCACGCGCGACGTGGCCGCCGCCGATCGCCATGCCGACCATCGGCACGGAGGCCATGCCGATCGAGAAGCCGACCGTGGTCATCATGAACTCCAGGCGCGCGCCGATGCCGTAGCCGGCCAGCACCGCCGTGCCGAAGCCCGCGAGCATGTGCGTGAAGATCGCGATCGACAGCACCGATTGCAGCGGCGAGAAGCAGGCGACCGCGCCGACCTTGAGGATGTCGGCGAACATCGCCCGGCTGATCTTGAGTCCGCGCAGCTTCGGCTTCACGCGGGCGCGGCCGGAGAACAGGTACCAGCCCATCACCGAGATGCTGACGCTGAAGGCGAGCAGCGCGCCAGCCGCGACGCCGCGCATGCCCAGCCCGAGGCCAAGGCTCAGCGTTCCTCCAAGCACGATCTGCAGCACGGCTGAGCTCAGGATCATGAACGACGGCAGCTTCATGTTGCCCGTGCCGCGCAAGATGCCGGCCATGGAGTTCATCAGCCAGGGCAGCATCGCGCCGCCGAAGAAGATCTGTAGATAGGCGACGGCATGGTCCAGCACCGCGCCGCGGCCGCCGAGCGTTTCGAGCAGAGCGGGGCCGAACACCAGCATGCCGACGAGGAAGGTCGCGCCGAACGACAATGCGATCAGCAGCGCATGCGACGCGAGCGTGGAAGCGCGGTCAGTCTCGCCGGCGCCGAGCGCACGGGCGATCGCCGAAGCGACACCGCCGCCCATGGCGCCGCCGGACATCGTCATGGTCAGGATCACCAGCGGGAACACCAAGGCCATGGCGGCCAGCGCCTCGATGCCGAGGCGGCCGATATAGGAGGTCTCGGCGATGACGACGCAGGTGCCGGCGGAGTTGGCGATGAGGTTCGGCCAGGCCAGCGACAGCAGCGTCTTCAGGATCGGCCCATCGGCCACAGCATTCCGCGCCGGCTTGGCGGGCGGCGCGGGCTGCCCCTCGCCGACTGGAGTGTCGGCCAAGCCGATCTCGGACATGTTCGCTCCCCGCTCGGCTGCGGTTGATGTCGCAGCGCAATTGTCGCTCGTTCCTAGCACACTGCCGGGCGCCGCCGCGTGCGGCGGACGCAAGGGGGGTCCGCGCGGCGCGCGCAGCCGGCTAGAGGCGGAAGTGCTTGGAAAGCTTCAGGCCCTGGGCCTGGTAGTTGGAGCCGATACGGCTGCCATACATCGCGTTGGGACGCGCCAGCATCCTCTCGTAGACGAGGCGGCCGACGATCTGGCCGTGCTCGAGGATGAACGGCACCTCGCGCGAGCGCACCTCGAGCACCGCCCGAGAGCCCTGCCCGCCGGCGCCGGCATAGCCGAAACCGGGGTCGAAGAAGCCGGCATAGTGCACGCGGAATTCGCCGACCAGGGGATCGAACGGCACCATCTCCGCGGCGTAGTCCGGCGGCACCTGAACGGCCTCCTTCGAGGCCAGGATGTAGAACTCGCCGGGATCGAGGATCAGGCTGCCGTCTGGCCGCGCCTTGATCGGCTCCCAGAATTCCTCGACCGGATAACCGCCGCGACGGTCGACATCGACCACGCCGGTATGACGCTTGGCGCGGTAGCCGACGTAGCCGTTGGCGTTGCTGCCGGACAGGTCGACCGACAGCGCCACGCCGCCGGCGAGATCGGCATCGTCGCGATCGACCAGCCGCTCGGCCTCGTGCAGCGCGATCAGTTCGTCTTCAGACAGAACAGCGTCGCGGTAGCGGAAGCGGACCTGCGAGAGGCGCGAACCCTCGCGCAGCAAGACGGGAAACGTCTTCGGGCTGATCTCGGCATAGAGCGGGCCGTGATAGCCGGCGCCGATCATGTCGAAGCGACGGGTGCCGTCGGCGATCACGCGGGTGAATACGTCGAGGCGGCCGGTGGAGCTCTTCGGGTTGGCGGCCGCGACGATGTCCTTCGGCAGCGCCAGGCTCTCCAGCAGCGGCACGATGTAGACGCAGTTGGTCTCCAGCACCGCGCCGTCGGCCAGCGCGATCTCGTGCAGCTTCAATTCGTCGATGCGCTCGGCCACTGTGGAGCCCGGCCCCGGCAGGAAACTCGCGCGCACCCGGTAGGCGACGTCGCCGAGCCGCAAATCGAGGCTCGCCGGCTGGATCTGGCTCTCGACGAAATCATATTCGGGAATGATCAGGCCGGCCTCCGCCATCGCCACGATCATGCGATCGGGCAGGATGCCATGGGCGTCGGCGGGAAGCGTAAACGGCAAGACCTGATCCTTTGCAGGCGCCGGAATGGCGGCTATGCGAGCCTATATAGGGTCTTTTTACCGGTTATCCGATGGCTGGCTTGACGGAAAGGCCGGGTGGGACTAAGAGCACGACTTATCCCGTGGTGATTTGAGCCGGCCGGCTTGCAGCCACGTTAAATAAGTCGCTAAACAGGCCGGGGACGATTGTGATCCCGGCCGTGAGGAGTTTTCCCAGGCCGGTTTTTTTGTGCCCGTCGCCAGCGGCGATGGTCACGATGGAGGTCACATGTCCAATTCTCCTGCGTCCAATTCTCCTGCTTCGAAGTCCCCCGCGAAGACCCCGGCGTCGTTCGCCCAGTATCGTCCCGAAACCCGGCTGGTGCATTCCGGCGGCCTGCGCTCCGAATTCGGCGAGACCGCCGAGGCGCTCTACCTCACCCAAGGTTTCGTCTACGCCACCGCCGAGGAGTGCGAGGCGCGCTTCAAGGGCGAGGATCCCGGCTTCATCTATTCGCGCTTCTCCAACCCGACCACGGCGATGTTCGAGCGCCGCATGATCGAGCTCGAAGGCGCCGAGGCCTGCCGCTCGGCCGCCACCGGCATGGCCGCCGTCACCACCGCGATCCTCGCCCCCTTGCGCGCCGGCGACCATGTCGTCGCGGCGAAGGCGCTGTTCGGCTCCTGCCGCTACGTCGTCGAGGACCTGCTGCCGCGCTACGGCATCGAATCCACCTTGGTCGACGGGCTCGATCTCGACCAATGGCAGAAGGCGGTCAGGCCGAACACCAAGTCGTTCTTCCTGGAGAGCCCGACCAATCCGACGCTCGACGTGATGGACATTCCGGCGATTGCCGAGATCGCGCATGCCCATGGCGCGCGGCTGATCGTCGACAACGTGTTCGCCACGCCGATCTGGCAGAGCCCGCTCGCGCTCGGCGCCGATGTCGTCGTCTACTCCGCGACCAAGCACATCGACGGCCAGGGCCGCTGCCTCGGCGGCGTGATCCTGTCGTCGGAGGCGTTCATCGCCGAGCACATCCACAATTTCATGCGCCAGACCGGCCCGTCGATCTCGCCGTTCAACGCCTGGGTCCTGCTCAAGGGCCTGGAGACCCTGGCCGTGCGCGTCCGCGCGCAGACCGACACGGCGGCGAAGGTCGCCGACTTCCTGGCCGCGCATCCGAAGATCTCGCGGCTGATCTATCCGGGCCGCGAGGACCATCCGCAGGCGGCGACCGTGCGCAAGCAGATGCGCGCAGGCTCGACGCTCGTCGGCTTCGAGGTCAAGGGCGGCAAGGCCGGCGCGTTCCGCACGCTCAACGGCCTGAAGCTCGCGCGCATCTCCAACAATCTCGGCGACTCCAAGACGCTGGTCACTCATCCCGCGACGACCACGCATCAGCGGCTGTCGCCGGAGGCGCGCGCCGAGCTCGGCATCAGCGAGGGTTTCATTCGCTTCTCCGCGGGGCTCGAGCATGCGGACGATCTGATCGAGGATCTCGACGCCGCCTTGAAGGCCGCGTAGCGAATAGGCGAATAGGCAGAACCTATTCGCCATTCCATACTCGCTCGATCGAAATGGTGCGCTCGTCCGTCGCCACATCGTCATGGCCGGGCTTGTCCCGGCCATCCACGCCGGTCGGCACGCTGAGAACGACGTGGATGCCCGGGACAAGCCCGGGCATGACGGAGTAACTAACTGCCGGGATTTGTCGGTCGCGACAGCCCCGGATTTCCATATTCGATAGCCCAGCTATTCGCCCTCGTCACATCGGCCGATACGTCAGCACTTCGGCCGGCTGATTGATGCCGAGCTTGATCTGGCCGACGGAGCGGATGATGTCGTCGCCGAGCAGCTGGGCGAAGCAGGCGTAGCCCCAGTCGCTCATGTGCAGGCCGTCCGAGATCACGAACTCATTGATCGGGATCGCCTGGCGCTCGTGCCAGTCGCGCATCACCTCGAAGCGCGGGAAGATGCCGGCGTGATGCAGCTCGGCGATGCGGCCGAGCAGCTTGTTCATGCGGCTGGCGTTCTCGGAGCGCTCGTTCACGCGCGGCGAATATTGCAGGTCGACAAGCACGACGTCGGAGGCCGCTCCCTGGATCTTGGCGACGCCGTCCTCGACCAGCTTGGCGGTCTCGGTCGGATCGAGATCGCGCAGCACGGCGTTGGTGCCGACCTGCCAGATCACCAGATCCGGATGCCGGTCGATCACCGACGTCTCCAGCCGCTTCATCATCTCCGGCGCATCCTCGCCGCCGACGCCCGCATTGATCACACTGATGTCAGCCATCGGATATTGCCGGCGCAGCTGGGCCGCGAGCCGGTTCGGATAGTTGTAGTCGGGCGTGCTGGCGCCATAGCCCTGCGTCGATGACGAGCCGAAGGCGACAATGACGACCGGCAGGCCGGAGGCCAGTTTGTTGGCGACGTGCGGCAGCGAGATGAAGTTCTTCTTCGCGACGCCCTTGGGCGGCAGGCACGGCACGCGGTTGAAGATGTCGGTGGCCGACTTCGCGACCTGCTTGACCTTGTCGATGGCACGCTCGGTGATGCTGCGCGGCTGCGACGGGGTGGCGGCCATGACCGGCGCATTCGTCGGCGATTGCGCATCCGTCATGGCCGGCGGATTTGCCGGTGCCGGCGGCGATGTCTTGGCCGCGGGGTTGACGGCGGCGATCGGCCCGGGCGCCTGATTGCCAGCTTGAGCGAGCGTGACGTGGCCGATGCTGGGACGCAGTTCGCTGACCGCGAGTGCATCAGCGGCGGCCGCCTCGGTGCCCTGGGCTTGTGCGAGCTGCGGGCTGCTCGAGAGAGCCATCACCAGGACCACGACAGCCGAAAGCGTCTCCCATGTCCCAGATCCGCGGTACAATCTATTCGAACACATAGACAACGTGACCCTAGTTCTGCTGCGCCGGGCCGAGATGCGCCGCGTCGATGATGAACTTCGACAGCGCCCGTCCGAGGCAATCATGAACCTGCTTGGCCAGCTCGACCCCATGCGTCGGATTGAACAGGTCGAAATCGCCCTGCTCGTTCCACTGCCGCATGATGGCGAAGCGATCGAACAGCGGGATGTCGCGCTGCTGCGCGACGACCCGCATGTTGTCGACATAGGGCGGCACGGAAATCAGCGTTTCCGTCCGCGGGCTGTATTGCAGGTTCATCAAGACGACGTCAGCTCCCGCTTTCTGCAGCGTCGCCACACCGTCATCGACCGCCTGCCGGAACTCATCGGGATCGATCGACCGCATGGCGTCGACCGTTCCGGTCTGCCAGATGACCAAATTAGGCCTTTTTCCTTCCACCAGTTTAACAAGATTGCCAGCGATTTCCTCAGCCGTCTTCTTCGGCTGCAGCTCGACGGTGAGATTGACGGTGACGGCCGGCAGCTTGTCCTTCAAGGCCGCCTGCAAGCGGGCGGGGTACGCAGCCGCGTCCGAGGTGCTGACGATTGAGGATGAGCGGCTTCCAACGACCAGAATGTCCAGCGTGCGCGCGTTTTTGACCGCGTCCGCAACCTTCGGGAGTGAGCTCTCGGTCGTCAGCAGGTAGGCCGGCACCTCGCAGTTCTGCGGCGCATCTTCCGCGCGCGCAGAGGCCGCCAGCGAAATCGCCAGCGCTGCGATACCAAACCTTAACCACGAGACGGACTTCATCAGCCCCCTCCCGCCAGATCGGCGTTGCTGCGCACACCTTTTCGCGCAGCGCCCTTATCGGCCTCGCGCTTGTACCACGAAATCAGCGACGCGACCCCCCACATGACCAGGATGCCGCACAGGCTGATGACGGCATGCATCATGGCGCCGCCCGACACTTCGGCAAGCACGAAGTGGCCTGCGAACGCCAGAAACACGCCGAGACAGAAGATCTCCAGCGAGTGTTGCCCGCAAACAATCAGCGGGCGCAGCCAGGGCGATTTGAGCAGAGGCCAATCCTTGCGCAGATAGTGCACCGTGAGTGCTGCGAGTGCGAGGAAATGCGCGAAACGCAACACGTCCAGGTCTGTCTTGTCGATCGGATACATCCACTGCTCGATTCTACGCGGCATCAGATGGCCGAGCTGCGGGATGTACCAGGTCAAGGTGACGCAGAACGCCGCGACCAGATAGGCTACGCAGAGCCCGAGCGTGATCGGTGAGTTGATGATGCGCGCCATGCGCTGCGCACCGCCCAGCGCGCACCAGGCGCCGAACACGAACAGCAGCTGCCACGCGAACGGATTGAAGGCCCAGAAGCCGTTGGGATAGGCGGTGAGATAAAGATCGAGCTCCCAGGTGACCGCGTAGAGAACGACCGACAGGCCGAGCGTGACGTCCGGGCGCCAGCGCATCAGCCACAGGATCAGCGGCAGGAACAGCATCAGCACGATATAGAGCGGCAGCACGTCCATGTTGACCGGCCGGAAGCGCAGGATCAGCGCCTGCACGATCGTCACGTCCGGCTGCTTCAGGAAATCCATGATCCCCATCTCTTCGGTATAGAGCGGGTTCTCGAAGCTGGTCGCGACGTAGGAGATCTCGGCAAGGAAGATCGTGAACAGGAAGACGTGGGCGACGTAGATCTGCCAGACCCGGCGCAGGATGCGCGCGGTGGCGACGATGAATCCGGCATCCTGCATCGCCCGGCCGTAGACGAAGGCGGCCGTGTAACCGGAGATGAAGATGAAGATCTCGGTGGCGTCGGAGAATCCGTAGTTGCGGATCGTGAACCAGGTGAGCAGGTTCGGCGGCAGATGATCGATGAAGATCAGCCACAGGGCCAGCCCGCGGAACAGATCGAGCCGCAGCTCGCGCTCGCCGACGGCCGGGAAGGTGATCGCAGGCGAAGCGGCCTTCGCCGGCGCCGCCGCTGCCGGGGCCGCCGTGATGCCAGCCGCGGCCGTGCTCGCAGCCGCGACAGTCTCCGCAGCCGGCGTCGGTGCGGCAGCGGCGGATGGTCCGGAAAGGCGATCGGCAATCGACGTCATCAGGCACCGCGTCAAGGCTGCCAGCCCGAGAGGCCCGGCAAGGGGAATGTAGGGCTGCGCAATTTTTGCGCAAGCGATGAAGGACTTATCAGCAGAGCCGTGCCCAGTTTTCGGCGCATGGCCCAGACCTTTGGTCCAGGACTTCCAGCAAGAGTTCGAGCCAGAGTTCGGTTCACAAGCCTGGCCAGCAGCCTGATCGACAGCCGGGCCAGGAACTCCATCGCGCAGCCGGAGGCGACGACGTGATGCAGACAACACCGCGTCGCCGCCGCACGCCCTGCGACCACACCCGTGCGACTCCGTGAGCCATCAGACGGAGATGCAGAGCACGCAGAGTCCGCGATTCTGGTGCCATAATCCGGAACTGTGTTGAAACCACGATGGCGTTACGATTGGTTCCGCGACAAGTTTCCGCTACAATGCATCCA
Organism: Bradyrhizobium sp. SRS-191; assembly: GCF_024586915.1. Classification (GTDB taxonomy): domain Bacteria; phylum Pseudomonadota; class Alphaproteobacteria; order Rhizobiales; family Xanthobacteraceae; genus Bradyrhizobium. Next base: position 14,017 of record NZ_JANBVS010000007.1, on the reverse strand, counting down.
TGTACCGCGCCGTGACTCGCCACATCGAAGTGACCGTCGAACCGAACTTCCTGCCAGAGAAGTCGTCGGTCGCGGATGGCCGCTGGTTCTGGTCCTATACGGTGGTCATCACCAATACCGGCGAGGAGACCGTGCAGCTGCGCAGCCGGCACTGGATCATCACCGACGGCGTCGGCCGGCAGCAGGAGGTCCGCGGCGAGGGCGTGGTCGGCGAACAGCCGGTGCTCGCCCCCGGCGAGCGCTTCGAATACACCTCCGGCGTCCCGCTCACCACCGCCTCCGGCTTCATGTCCGGCTCCTACCAGATGCAGACCGCGGGCGGCGAGCAATTCGACATCGCCGTGCCGGCGTTCTCGCTGGACAGCCCGGATGGCGGCAAGCGGGTGTTGAACTAGCAAGGCGGGCATCGAGTTCGGTTGACGGCCGAGCGTTCGCGTCTTTGATCGTTCGGCCCTGATTCGTGCACCGCTGATCGGCTGATCGTTCGCATTGATCCTCCGTGCCCTGCTCCGTCGCCTTGCCCACGTGTTGCGTCTGCCCCGCTGTCGTCCCGGGCAAGCGTCCGGCAACGCGCCAGCGTTGGCGGATGCGCCGACCCGGGACCCATAACCACAGGATCCAGTTTTGCGATGGCTGGAGCGGCGATCTTGTCTCACCACGACTGCCTGTGGTTATGGGTCCCGGCTCGAGGCCGGGACGACACCGTTGGTGTCGGGCCAGGTTGCGCCACCCCTGACAGGCGCATCAGCTAAGAAGCCACCGTCACGCCGAACATCATCGTTCTCGCCACGCATCCCGCGCCCGAGCTTTGTCCATTCATCCGCCCTCTCGAAACAGAGGGCGCAGGGAAGGCCGGGCCTCGGCTGAGGCCCGTGGCCCGCCTGCGAAAAAAGTGCAGGCGGCAGGTACCACAGGTTCAGCCGGACAGACCCGGCCCTCCCTGCGCGATCGGTTTTAACGGCTGCTTCGCGTTCTCCCTGGTGCGCCGGGCTTTCTGGCCACCATCCCCACGGGACGCGAAAGCGTCGCCGTGAGTTGATATCAGCTTCGGGATATCAGGACCGCGCGACTTGACCGTGCGTGCATCGCCGTTCGTCCGCGCGGACTGATCCACGCTGCGCCGACACACGCCCATCGCATCCCACTGCCAACGTCTCGTGACGGTCGCGACACGCCCCTCATGCGGCAGCAGGGACGCGCGGAAATGTGCGCCTGATTTGCCCGACGGCACAAGTTGTTTGTTGCTGCGACAGAGTAGCGCGACGGGCAAGGTGAGCGTCGTCAAAGATCCGAAGATCGCGAACTAACAACCGTAGCACGTGAAGAGACCGACACCATGTCAGTGACTGCGCCCTCTCCCCTTGTGGGAGAGGGCATGTAGGAGAGCGCGGCGCACTCGGTTGGGTGAGGGGTCTCTTTCCACGAGTCTCACTCGCGGAAACCACCCCTCACCCAACCGCATTCGCAGATGCGGCCGAACATGCCCTCTCCCACAAGGGGAGAGGGCGCTGTATCTACCAGCGAAACTGCCGAGCTGCCGCCGCTTGTGACGCTTGGACGCGCGAAGCTCAATTCTCCGTCACGCCCGCTTCGTGCGGGGTGAACTGATAGACCGAGGAGCAGAACTCGCAGGTGACGACGACCTTGTCGTCCTTGACCATGTCGGCGCGGTCCTCGGGCGAGAAGCTCTTCAGCATGTTGGCGACCGCGTCGCGCGAGCAGGAGCAGCGCGCCTGCAAGGGCACGAGGTCGAACACGCGGACGCCGCGTTCGTGGAAGAGACGATAGAGCAGCCGCTCGCCGGAGAGCGCGGGGTCGATCAGCTCGACGTCCTCGACGGTGGCGACCAGCGACTGGCCCTCGACCCAGGCCTCGTCCTCCTCGACCTCGTGCAACTCGGTGCCTTCGGGCGCATCGCCGGGATGCAGATCGGCCTGGCGCAGGCGCTCGGGGGCTTGCGGCAGGAACTGGGTCAGCAGGCCACCGGCGCGCCAGCGGTGCTTGCCGCCGCTCCACTCCTCGCCGACCGCCAGCCGCACGCGGGTCGGGATCTGCTCGGAGCGCAGGAAGTATTCGTGCGCGGCCTCCTCGAGGCTGCCGCCGGTGAGCGCGACCAGGCCCTGGTAGCGGCTCATGTCGGGACCCTGGTCGATGGTCATCGCCAGATGGCCCTTGCCGAGCAGGCCGCCGGAGTCCTTGGCTTCCGACAGCCGCGCCTCGTCATAGCGCGCATAGGCGCGCAGCCGATCCGGCGCCTGGAAGTCGACCACCAGGAACGACACCGGGCCGTCGGTCTGGGTCTGCAGGATGAAGCGGCCGTCGAACTTCAGCGAGGAGCCGAGCAGGGTCGTCAGCACGATGGCCTCGCCGAGCAGCTTGCCGACCGGCGCGGGATAAGCGTGCTTGGTGAGGATGTCGTCGAGCGCCGGCCCCATGCGCGTGAGGCGCCCGCGCAGATCGAGCGCTGCGACCTCGAACGGCAGCACGGCGTCGTCGACAGGCACGGCCGAAGGGGCGCGGCTGGTGTCGAGGTTGATGTTGGTATCAGGGGGATTGGCTGTCATGGGGCGTATTTGGGGTCTATTGGGCCGAATGGAAGGGCATAAGGGCATCCCCCAGCTGTCGTCCCGGCCTTGAGCCGGGACCCATACCGCGGAATCTGTCGAGGGATGTCGGTGGCAGTGGCTCGTCTCCTGGGACTGCGGACGACGGCAGAATGTCTGGCGCGCCGCTTCGCCCCCCTGCTCAGCTGGCGCAACCACAACGACGGTTACGCAGAGCAACGACCATCCGTACTAACAATTTCGATCACGCGGTATGGGTCCCGGCTCAAGGCCGGGACGACACCGGTGGTGTGGCTACGCCGAGCGCTACGCCCGCTCGCCGAAGCACCACGCCAAAATGCCCTTCTGGGCGTGCAGGCGGTTTTCGGCTTCGTCGAAGACGACGGACTGCGGGCCGTCGATCACCTCGTCGGTGACCTCTTCGCCGCGGTGGGCGGGGAGGCAGTGCATGAAGAGGGCCTCGGGCTTCGCCAAGGACATCAGCTTGGAATTGACCTGATAGGGCTTGAGCAGATTGTGACGGTGCTCGCCGTCCTTGTCGCCCATCGAGACCCAGGTGTCGGTGATGACGCAATCGGCGTTCTTCACCGCGACGTCAGGATCGTGGCCGAGATGGATGTCGGCACGGGTGGCGCGGATGAAATCCTTCATCGGCTTGCCGGGCGAGAGCTGCGGCGGCGTGGCGACGTTGAGGCGGAACTTGAAGCGTTCGGCGGCGTGGGCCCAGGAGGCCAGCACGTTGTTGTCGTCGCCGGTCCAGGCCACGGTGCGGCCCTCGATCGAGCCGCGATGCTCCTCGAAGGTCATCACGTCGGCCATCACCTGGCAGGGATGCGAGCGCCGCGTCAGGCCGTTGATGACCGGCACGGTGGCGTGCGCGGCGAGTTCGAGCAGCGCCTCGTGGCTGAGGATGCGGATCATGATCGCATCGACATAGCGCGACAGCACGCGCGCGGTGTCGGCGATGGTCTCGCCGCGGCCGAGCTGCATCTCGGTGCCGGTCAGCATGATCGCCTCGCCGCCGAGCTGGCGCATGCCGACGTCGAACGACACGCGGGTGCGTGTCGACGGCTTGTCGAAGATCATCGCCAGAACCTTGCCCTCGAGCGGCTTCTTCGCCGGCTCGTTGGCCTTCAAGGTCTTCTTCATCCGGCTGGAGAGCGCCAGCATGTTGCGCAGCTCCTCGACCGGCATCTCGGTGAGATCGAGGAAGTGACGCGGCGTGTTGCCCATGGTCTTGCTCATGATGCGGTCGCCTGCTTCCCAGGACCGCCCGACAGCGCCGTGCAGGCGCGATCGAGCATCTCGACCGATTGTTCGATTTCGGATTCATTGACGATCAGCGGCGGCAGGAAGCGCACGACGTTGTCGCCGGCGCCGACGGTCAGCAGCCTCTGATCGCGCAGCGCCGCCACCAGATCACCGGAGGGCACCACGGCCTTGATGCCGATCAACAGGCCCTCGCCGCGGATCTCGGAGATGACGTCGGGATGACGGTCGACCACGGCGGCGAGCTTCTGCTTCAACAGCAGCGACATCTTGCGGACGTGATCGAAGAAGCCGGGCGCCAGCATCACGTCGAGCACGGCATTGGCCGCCGACACCGCCAGCGGATTGCCGCCGAAGGTCGAGCCGTGCGAGCCCGGCGTCATGCCGGAGGCGGCCTCGGCGGTGGCCAGCACCGCGCCGATCGGGAAGCCGCCGCCGAGCGCCTTGGCGAGCGACATGACGTCGGGCGTGACGCCGAGCCAGCGATGCGCGAACAGATCGCCGGTGCGGCCCATGCCGGTCTGCACCTCGTCGACGACGAGCAGCAGGCCGTTGTCGTCGCAGAGCTGGCGCAGCGCCTTGTAGAAGGACAGCGGCGCGGTGCGCACGCCGCCCTCGCCCTGCACCGGCTCGATCAGGATGCCGGCGGTGTGCGGACCGATCGCCTTCTTCACCGCTTCGAGGTCGCCGAGCGGAACCTGATCGAAGCCGTCCATCGGCGGGCCGAAGCCCTCGAGATATTTCGCGGAGCCGGTGGCGGCGAGCGTCGCCAAGGTGCGGCCGTGGAACGCGCCCTCGAACGTAATGATACGGTAACGTTCAGGATGGCCCTTCGCCGCGTGATATTTGCGCGTGATCTTGATCGCGCCTTCCATCGCCTCGGCGCCGGAATTGGCGAAGAACACGTAGTCGGCAAAGCTCTGCTCGCACAGCCTTGCTGCAAGTCGTTCGCCGTCCGGGCTCTTGAACAAGTTCGACATGTGCCACAGCTTGGTGGCCTGCTCCTGCAGCGCCTTCACCAGATGCGGATGCGCATGGCCGAGCGAATTGACGGCGACGCCGGAGGTGAAGTCGAGATAACGATCACCATTGGTCGCGATCAGCCACGCGCCTTCGCCGCGTTCGAACGAAAGATCGACCCGGGCGAATACGGGGAGAAGATGCGTAGCAGCAACACTTGTCATGGCGATCACATGAGCTGACGGGTGGCCGAGACACGCGCCATGCGATGCCATCGCGCATCAGGGACCCCACCCTGGAAAACAAAATGTGCCGCCTTTTCAAGGCGGCACGTGCACCTATTGTATGCGGGCGGCGGTGGGAGTCAACTACGCGTCGTCTGATCGGCGGACGCCGGTCCGTGAGATCACGGACGCATGACATAGCTCAAAACATGCAACACGGAACCGCGGAATGTGTGGACGGTGGTTACCGACTCTTGCGCGAGAGTCACGCCATATTGTAGCGTTTTCAGTGTCGAGTACGACATCTCGTGCGGCAGTACAGATCCCTCTAGGAGTTCTCCAGTTCGCGTAACGTCCGGGTGCCTCACGCGCTCCCGGCGAGGGATAAGGGATTCTGCCGTCAGGGATTTTCTTGAGACAGATATCGCAGCGCCGTCCCAGAATTGGCCGGCGCAACGCGAAGGGAAAGGTTCGATGACGGTATTGACCTGGTCCGACGATCGCGTCGAGCAGTTGAAAAAGCTCTGGGAGGCCGGATTGTCGGCCAGCCAGATCGCCGCGGAACTCGGAAACGTGACGCGCAATGCCGTGATCGGCAAGGTGCACCGGCTGGGTCTGTCCGGCCGCGCCAAGAGCCCGGCGACAGCAGCTCCGCGCCAGCGCAAGGCGGCCCGTCCCGCGCAGCCGATGATGCGGGTGGCGCGTCCGGTGGCGCGCGGCAACACAGCGCTCGCACAGGTTTTCGAGGTCGAGGCGGAGCCCGATCCGGTTGCATTCGACAACGTCGTGCCGATGAACCAGCGGCTGTCGCTGCTGGAGCTGAACGAGGCGACCTGCCACTGGCCGGTCGGCGATCCCTCGAGCCCGGACTTCTTCTTCTGCGGCGGCAAGGCGCTCGCCGGCCTGCCCTATTGCGCGCAGCATTCGCGCGTCGCCTATCAGCCCGCGGCCGACCGTCGCCGCCAGCCGGCGAAGTCGACGTCGCGCTGAGCGCGCGCTGAACTCATCACGAGGATGATGGCCCGGCTTGCGCCGGGCCTTTTGCGTTCTGGAAGATCAGGATCCGCGCGCGGACCGGGACTGCGGGAAGCACGCGGTGAAGGACGCGCCGTTGCGCGGCACGCTCTCGATCAGCAGCCGGCCGCGGTGGCGGTTGAGGATGTGCTTCACCAGGGACAGGCCGAGGCCGGTGCCGCCCTGGGCGCGGCTGTCGCCGACATCGACGCGATAGAACCGCTCGGTGAGCCGCGGCAGATGCTCGGGCGCGATGCCCGGGCCGAAGTCGCGCACCTTGACCCGGACCTCCGGCGCGTTGTCGGCGGAGACGGCCTGCTCCAGCGAGACGATCACGCGGCCGCCCGAGGCGCCGTATTTCAGCGCGTTCTCGATCAGGTTCTCGAACACGCGCAGCAGCTCCTCACGGTCTCCGGCGATCGTGACCGGGGCTTCGGGAAGAGCGGTCTCGATCACCACCTGGCGCTCCCTCGCCAGCGACTCCAGCCCGTCGGTGACCTGGCGGATGATGGCGACGACGTCGACCATGCTGTGCGGCTGGACATGCGCCGACAATTCCACCCGCGACAGCGACAGGAGATCGTCGATCAGCCGCGCCATGCGCGTCGCCTGAATGTGCATGATGCCGAGGAAGCGCTCGCGCGCCTTGGGATCGTCCTTGGCCGGGCCCTGCAGGGTATCGATGAAGCCGGAGAGCGCGGCGAGCGGCGTGCGCAGCTCGTGGCTGGCATTGGCGACGAAGTCGGCACGCATCTCCTCGACCCGGCGCAGCGGCGTCAGGTCGTGGAAGGTCATCAGCATGCACTTGTCGGTGCTGCCGAAGGCAGTGGGCACAGGCACCGGCACGATGACCAATTCCATCCAGCGGTCGACCGGCACATGATCGTGATAGCTGGCGCGCCTGATCTCGGTGGTGGCGATCGCCTCGCGCAGCGCGGTGATGATCTCGGGCGTGCGTAGCGCAAACTGCGCGAGCTCGCCCTTGCGCAGCGCCGGTGCAAGCTCCGCCGCGGCGGCATTGAGGTAGATGACGCGGCCGGCGCGGTCGAGCAGCACGGCCGGATCGGGGATGCCGTCAATGACGGCGCTGACCGCCGGCGACTCGACCGGATTGGCGAGCCGCTCCTCCTCGCGCTTGGCCACTGCGCTGTGCAGCCGCCACGGCACCAGGGCGGCTCCGGCGATGCACAGGAACACGGCGAGCGCGCGCAGCGGCAGCAGCTCGTCGAGCAGCACCAAGCCCGCCAGCGCCAGCGCGGCGGCCAGCAGGATGATGGCGGAATGCCGCAGGCGGTCCGGCCACGGCGTGAAGATGCTCATCGGGGGTTGGGAGGGAGCGTCGAGCGCCATTGCGTCCTAATTGGCTCCCGTTGTCGCGTCAGGCACCGGAATCGCTGCGTTTCCTCACAAAAGCGGCCTCGGGCGGAGGGCCGGGATCGAGGCTGAGCGCCGCCTGGCGCAGCCGTTTCGATCTGGCGCTGATGATAACCTCCCGAAACGTCAGCAGGATTACAGAAATGAGGAAGGGCGCCAAATAATACAGAATCCGGAACAGCAGCATTCCGGCCAGGAGCTCCTCGCGGTCCATCTGCCAGAGGCCGACCAGCATCGCGGCGTCGAACACGCCGAGCCCGCCGGGCGAATGGCTGGCGAAGCCGAGCAGGGTCGCTGAGACGAAGATCACGGCGACGACCACGAAGCCGAGATTGGGCTCGTCAGGCACGAGCACATACATCGCGAGCGCGCAGAAGCCGAGATCGACGATGCCGATCACGATCTGCAGCAGGGTCAGCGGGCCGCCCGGCAGCACCACGGTCCATGGCCCGCGGCCGACCACGCGCGGCTTGGTCCAGACCCAGGCGACATAGCCCATCAGCCCGACAAGAATTGCGATCGCCGCCATGCGGTTGACCCAGGGCGGCAGCTGGTCGATCGAGGCCGCGGCTTCCGGATGATAGCTGATGCCGAGGCCGAGCACGGCGGCATTGCCGAGCCAGAACGTCAGGCCGGCGAGAAAGCAGATCTTGGCGACGTCGATCGCGTTCAGCCCATGGGCCGAATAGATGCGGTAGCGCACCGCGCCGCCGGTGAAGACGCTGGCGCCGACATTGTGACCGATCGAATAGCTGGTGAAGGCGGCCAGCGCATTGACGCGGTAGGGCACTTGGTCGTGGCCGATCGCGCGCACGGCGAACAGATCGTAGAAGGTCAGCGTGAAATAGCCTGCGGCGACAAACAACGCGGCGAGGGCGATCTGGTGCGGCTCCGTACTCTTGATCGCTTCCAGGACCTCGTAGGTGTCGATGCCGCGCAGCATGTGGTAGAGGACGTAGCAGGCGACCGCGATGACGGCGATGCTGATCAGCACGCCGAGCTTGTGCAGGACTTGCTTCTCGCGCAGGAACGTGGCCGCTCCGCGTATGGCTTCAAGCATCTACACCTCTCACCGTGATCCGATCACGACGGCCGGGGACAGGGCGCCCTGGAGGTCGCCACGTCATGTGCGCATACAACGCCCTCGTAGCGCGTTTCGGCGCATTGGGGAACACGGGGCGTCTGAACAAAAGCGTACACATGGATATACTTAGCAGGCTTCGCGAAAATGCGATGCACCGTTTTGCCGCATATGGGGCAAGATACGGGGCAGCAGGCGCGGCTGACGGGAAGTCCCGTTCAGCCTGCGCACGCCGGGTTAAACTTCGGTGAGGAGCGGCCGTCTCGGCGGAGCGTCCTGGACGGGGAAAGGACATGGTTAAACGATAATCGTCCGACGCCGCTTTGACAGGTTCCGGCCGCGTCACACCTTCGTGTCTCCCAGGCGGCAACGATGTTGCCAGCGCCGCCGGGGCGAGCGCTTGCGGCGATTGCGAAAGGGTCGCAGCAGCCCGCGTCAGGCTGCCGATCGCTGCCGCATGCTGCGCGTGACCACCAGGGCGCGCAGCCAGGTGCCGATGGCGCAGCCGACGAGATAGGGCACGAACATCACCAGCAGCAGCTCGAGCCAGTAGCCGGCCCGGCCCGGGATCAGGCAGGTGACGGCGGCGGCGACCAGCCCGGCGGCGAGCGCCGCCAGCAGCCAGGTCAGCCAGCCCGAGACGCGGGGCGCGCGATGCACCACGGCGACCCAGCCCATGGCGAGCCCGATGGCGAAGGCGCCGGCCAGCCAGCCCCCGTGAAAGGCAACGAAATAGGCCATGCTCACCTCACCACGAATTCGATGCGCCGGTTCTGCGCCCGGCCGTCGGCGGTGTCGTTGGCGGCGACCGGCTGGGTGCTGCCATAGCCGATCGCGCTGAAGCGGTCGCCCGGCAGCCCGGCCTTCACCAGATAATCGACCACCGCCTGGGCCCGCTTCTGCGACAGCACCTGGTTGGCCGCCGAGTCCCCCTCGGCATCGGTGTGGCCGATGATCTCGACATTGGCGGCGGGACAGCGGAAGGCGATCTCGACCAGGCGGTCGAGCAGCCCGGTGGAGTCGCGATCGAGGTCGCTGCGGCCGGTCTCGAAGCGGATCTTGGCCTTGGCCAGCACATCCGAGAACAATTGCTGGCACACCGTCGGATCGACCGGGGCGGCCGCCGGTTTGACCGTGATGTCGGCCTTCACCTGCCAGCCCTGCGGGACTTCCTTGGCGAGCCCGGTCCGGATCTGGGCGGCGGCGGCGTCGTAGAGCGCGTCGCCGGAGATCTTGATGTCCCGGTCCGACACCACCAGCGTGCCGGTTGACAGCCGCGACAGCGCGCCCAGCGCCGGCACCACCGCGTTGACGAAATTGGTCGGCGCGCCGACGCTGTTCTTGAGATTGTCGACGACCTTCTCGCTGAAGAATTTGCGCGAGGACGAGCCGACCACGACGGCGTGGATGTTCTCGTCGGGCACGTTGCCGGCGAGCGTCACGGTGACCGCGACCGGGTCCTTGTAGGCCTGGAAGATGTAGGGCGGCGCCTTGACCTCGTTGCTGGCGACCTTGAAGCCTTCCGGCAGCTTGGCCAGCGCAGTTGCGATCGCCTCGCGGCCGCCGAGCTCACGCGCCATGCCCGTCAGCGTGACGTCGCCGTCGGAGAGCGAGAACTTGCCGTCCTTGAGCTTGCCGACCTGGCCGATCAGCAGCAGCGCGGCCTCCTCGAAGCGCTGCGGCGCGCCGCGGGCGAGGCCCATCTGGTCCGCCACCTCGACGCCCGGAAGCGCCGCCCGCGTGGCCTCGACCAGCCGGCCCTTGAGCGCCGGCAGCGGCGCATTGCCGCCAAGGGTCACCCGGACGACGTCGCGCTCGGCCGACCACACGAACGGCTTGGCTTCGGGTACCAGCCGGGTCTGGTCGTTGACGAGCCGCACGCCGTCCACGGCATCGACCGCCGCCACCGCGTCGCGCCGGCCGGCCTCCGAGAACGCATCCGCGCGCACGGAGACATCGCGGCCGTCGACCGTGATGCTGGTCTTGTCGAGCACGGCGCCCTTGAGTGCGGCCGAACTGCGGCCGGCGAGATCAGTCTCGAGCGGAACGGTGCTGGTCCAGGCGGCAAAGCCCCAAAGCACGATCAGCGGGATGACGCCGGGCCACCATTTGCCGCTCCACCTGAAAAGTCCACGCATTCGTCATCCGTCGCATCGAGGAAGCAGAGAGAAAACAAACCCTTGCAGGCCTGTCAAACCGGAAATGAACGCCCACCGCACGGTACATTGCGACCGCAGGCTAAGGTTTTCTTCAATCATTCATCGGTAACCTTGTCCCGACATCCACCGGGCCGCTTATTTCAGATGAGGCGATTTCGCAAAACCTTTATCCGCGCCGGCCTGGAAGCGCTGTATCTCAGCGGCGCGCATGTCTGGCTCCGACCGATTTTCTCCGGCGTCGGCGCGATCTACACATTGCATCACGTGCGGCCACGCCGCGACGCCTGCTTTCAGCCCAATTGCCATCTGGAAGTCACGCCCGATTTCCTGCGCGAGATGCTGTCGCATCTGCGCGATCATGACATCGAGATCATCACGCTCGACGAGATGCATCATCGACTCGTGGATCGCAACTTCGCGCGCCGCTTCGCCTGCTTCACCTTCGACGACGGCTATCGCGACAATCGCGACTTCGCACTGCCTGTCATGCGCGAATTCGACGCGCCGTTCACGATCTACGTCACCAGTGATTTCGCGTCGGGCCGCGGCCGGCTGTGGTGGGTCGCTCTCGAGCGGATCGTGGCGAAGGCGGACATGATCGAGGTCCAGATCGGCGGCCTCGCCCTGCGGCTCGATGCGTCGAACCCGGCAGCCAAATGCGTGACCTTCCAGCGCGTGCACGACTGGCTGCGGTCGCTGCCCGGCGAGCACGATATCCAGCGTGAGATCAGCGCGCTGTGCGCGCGTCATGGGATCGACGAAACCTCGATTTGCCCGGAGCTCTGCATGACCTGGGATGAGCTGCGGGCGCTCTCGGCCGAGCCGCTGCTCACGATCGGCGCGCATTCGATCAGTCACTGCAATCTGGCCAGGCAGACCGAGGAGACGGCGCGCAGCGAGATCGTCGAGAGCCGTGCGCGGATCGAGGCCGAGTTGCAGCGCCCTGTGCTGCACATGGCTTACCCTTATGGCGATCGCGCCGCGGCATCCCAGCGCGAGTTCGTCCTGGCGGCGGCGAGCGGCTACAAGACCGCTGTGACCACACGGCCGGGCATGATCTTTGCCGAGAGCGCGGATCATCTCACGGCATTGTCGCGCGTCTCCCTGAACGGTCACTACCAGGACGCCCGCGTGCTCCCGGTGCTGACATCCGGCGCGGCGACCGCGATGTGGAACGGCTTCCGACGGATCGACGCGGCGTAAGCGCCCGGCGCCCGCGCTCCCAATCTGATTGCGGCGAATTCGTGCGACCGCGTCTCACTTGACAGTGCCGACCTGTCCCGCCCACAAGCGCACCCAACAATCAAGGGAGGCATCATGCTCAGGAACCTGTTCTCACTCGAAGGGCGCATCGCGCTCGTGACCGGCGGCTCGCGCGGCATCGGCAAGATGATCGCATCAGGCCTGCTCGCGCATGGCGCGGCGCGGGTCTACATCACCGCGCGCAAGGCCGGCCCCTGCGAGGAGACCGCCAAGCAGCTGTCGGCGGAGTATGGCGGAGAATGCATCGCGCTGCCGATCGACATCTCGACCATGGCCGGCATCGACATGCTGGCGGCCGAGATCAAGAAGCGCGAGCCGAAGCTCGACATCCTCGTCAACAATGCCGGCGCGGCCTGGGGCGCCGAGTTCGATGAATTCCCGGAGAGCGGCTGGGACAAGGTGATGAACCTCAACCTCAAGACGCCGTTCTTCCTGACCAAGGCGCTGGCTGCGCCGCTGCGCGCGGCGGCGAGCGCCGAACGTCCCGCGAAGGTGATCAACATCGCCTCGATCGACGGCATCTTCGTCAATCCGCTCGAGACCTATTCCTACGCGGCGAGCAAGTCCGGGCTGATCCATCTGACGCGGCGAATGGCCGCGAAGCTGATCAAGGACCACATCGTGGTGACCGCGATCGCGCCCGGTCCGTTCAAGTCCGACATGAACAAGGCCGCACGCGACAATGCGGACGAAGTCGCCGCGCGCGTGCCCGCCGGGCGCATCGGCACCGATGAGGACATGGCGGGCACCGCAATCTTCCTGGCGTCGCGCGCGGGTGACTACGTGGTGGGGAATACGATCGCGGTGGACGGCGGAATCGTCTACGCGAACCCGGGCATTCCGGGCGCGGGCTGGGACAGCTGAGGCCGGGATCGTAGCGGCAAAATTGGGGTCGTCCCTGCGAACGCAGGGACCCATACCGCGGAATTTATCGGTGAGGCATAACTGCCAGCCGTCGTCTCACACCCGCCTGTGGTTATGGGTCCCTGCGTTCGCAGGGACGACAGCGGAGTTTGACGCGGCGCCGGTGCCATCCGGCCTTGACTACGACATCACGCGGCAGGTCCCGGCTCAAGGCCGGGACGACACCGATGATGATGAGCCGGCGGCGGTGCCGAGGCTCAGGTCTCGATCTTCACGTACTCGAAATCACCCGGCTTGTTGTCGATGCCGACCTTGGGAGGGGCGATCCACGAGGCGTATTCGCCGATTTCGGTGACGGGCTTCATCAGCGAGGCGATGTAGGCGCCGTCGTCGGCCGAGGGCAGCCAATCGCCCTTGCGCTTCGCCCAGGTGCCTTCGTCGATCAAGATGCCGTCGGGCGTCGCATGGACATCCTTGAACTCGCCGATGGCGCGGTGGAAGGCGGTGTGCGGCAGTTTGAGCTGGAACTCGTAGCCGGCTGTCGTGATGATCTTGTTCCAGCGCAGCAGGCCCTTGATGCAGTCCTGCGAGTAGTCGTCGCGCAAGCGCATGTTGAGCGCGGTCAACGCCGGCTCGTCGACACGCTTGATCTCGCCGTCGACCAGCTTGAGCACCGGATAGGTCGAGTTCTTGAGTTGATGGTCGTCCTGGATCTGGGTCTCGTGATAGCGGCCCTTGATGCCGGCGTTGAAGGCATTCGCCGCGTTGGTCGAGACCTCCGAGCCGAACAGATCGAGCGACAGCGTATAGTGCAGGTTCAGCTTCTTCTGGATGGTCGGCAGATCGATGACGCCGAGCGCGCGCACCTTGGCGATATCGGTGGGATCATCGATACCGGCCTCGCGCATCGCATCCACCGTGCGCTGGATGACGCGGCCGACACCGGTCTCGCCGACGAACATGTGGTGCGCCTCTTCGGTCAGCATGAAGCGGCAGGTGCGCGACAGCGGATCGAAGCCGGACTGCGCGAGCGAGTGCAGCTGCATCTTGCCGTCGCGGTCGGTGAAGTAGGTGAACATGAAGAACGACAGCCAGTCGGGCGTCTTCTCGTTGAAGGCGCCGAGCATGCGCGGGCTGTCCGCATCGCCCGAGCGGCGGCGGAGCAAGTCGTCGGCTTCCTCGCGACCATCGCGGCCGAAATATTTCTGCAGCAGATAGACCATCGCCCAGAGGTGACGGCCCTCC
>NZ_JANBVS010000068.1 GCF_024586915.1 Bradyrhizobium sp. SRS-191 | reverse complement strand
AATCGTCATTCTGGTAGAGCACGCCGATCTTGGCGCCAGGCTTCTCCTTCATGATGTATTTGGCGTAGATGCGCGCCTCGCTGGCGTAGCTCGGCTGCCAACCCATGGTCCAGGGATATTGTTTCGGATCGTTCCACTTCGAGGCACCGCTCGCCACGAACAGTTGCGGCACCTTCTTCTCGTTCATGTATTTGCGGATCGCACCATTGGTGGAGGTACCAAGCGAGCCGAAGATCAGCAGCACGCCGTCGCTCTCCACCAGCTTGCGCGCCTGCTCCACCGTCTTCGGCGGCGAATAGGCGTCGTCATAGGAGATGAACCTGATCTTGCGGCCGTTGACGCCGCCCTCGGCATTGACCTTGTTGAAGTAGGCTTCCTCGGCCTTGCCGATCGCGGCATAGGCCGAGGCCGGACCGCTGTAAGGCATGATATTGCCGATCTTGATCTCGGTATCCGACGCCCCGGTGTCGTATTTCTTTTGCGCCAATGCCGGACTCGTCGTCGCAGTGCACAACGCGAGCGCAGCCGACAAGGCCGCAATCTGAAATCGAACGGCAGTCATCTTTCTCCACCCGGAATGGATCGGCGCCGCATTGAACAAGATTGCCGCCCGCCGTCAACAAAAAGCCCCCGCGGCTACCCGCGGGGGCTCTGTCGATCTGGACTGTTCCGGACGATCCGTCTTGGACTACGGCGTCAGGCCATCACTCGGCGGCGACGTCGCCGTTGATGATGTCGCCGAACAGCTCCCACTTCTCGCCCTTGAAGCGCTGCATCTGCAGCTGCGAGATCGGGGCGAAGTCGGTCGGGCTGGTGTTGATCTTGACGCCGGGCAGCAGCGTGTCCGGAGCAAAATCCTTCAGCGAGGCGGCCTGCTTCATCAGGTTGGCGCGGGTGAGATCGTCACCGCACATCTCCAACACCTTGGCAAGCGTGGAAGCTGCACCGTAGCCGTAGACCATGCCGGTGTCGGTCTTGTCGGCGCCGGGCATGTACTTGTCGACGAACTCGTTCCACTTCTTCATGCCGGGATCGTTGTTCCACTGGGGATCGGTCGAGTCCTTGGCATAGGCCGCCGACAGCACGTCCTGCGAGGCCTCGAAGCCGGCCGGCTTCATCACGCTGCCGACCGAGATCGACACGTTGGTGAGGATCTGCAGCGGCTTCCAGTTCAGTTCCGCCGTCTTCTTGATGGTCTGCGCGGCGAATTTCGGCGTCGTGTAGATCAGCAGCACGTCGGGATTGGCGGCCTTGATCTTGACGATGTGGCCGTCGATCGAGGGCTCGGAGATCTCATAGCTTTCCTCCATGACGATCATGGACGAGGCCTTGGCGCCGAGACCGTCCTTGGTGCCCTTGAGGTAGTCTTTGCCGAAATCGTCGTTCTGGTAGAGGATCGCGACCTTGGCGTTCGGCTTCTCCTTCATCAGCCATTTCGCGTAGATCTGCGCTTCGCTCTGGTAAGAGGGCTGCCAGCCCATGGTCCAGGGGAAGTTCTTCGGGTCGTTCCACTTGGTGGCGCCGGTGGCGACGAAGAGCTGCGGGATCTTCTTGGCGTTCAGGTACTTCTGGATCGCGGTGTTGGAGGGCGTGCCGAGCGGATTGAACACCGCCAGAACCTCGTCGCTCTCGACCAGCTTGCGGACCTGCTCGACGGCCTTCGGAGGCGAATAGGCGTCGTCATAGGTGACGAAGCTGATCTTGCGGCCGTTGATGCCGCCCTTGTCGTTGATCATCTTGAAATAGGCTTCTTCGGTCTTGCCGATGATGCCGTAGGCCGATGCCGGACCGCTGTACGGCATGATATTGCCGATCTTGATCTCGGTATCGG
>NZ_JANBVS010000067.1 GCF_024586915.1 Bradyrhizobium sp. SRS-191 | reverse complement strand
GAAGCGGGAGAAATGGCCGCTCTTCAGAGAGTGTCATGACGCCTGGTATCGGGTCGCGGGCGAGGAGCGAGGCAACCGGCAATTCCTGGTGCAGGACCCCGACGGCTATTTGCTGCGCTTCGCTGAGAATCTGGGATCGAGGTAGTCGAGTCGGCACAATCGCTAGCCGCCCGCGTCTGGAGCTCTCTTGGCGCGCCACGCCGCGATGGAGTCGCTCAAAGCCAACTTCTGTATCGAGCACGCGCGGCAAACATGCCGACGCATGCTCCCGCACATGCTGTTGCGTGGACGCGGCGCCGGTGAACCAGAAAGCTCTTGACGCGACAAAGCACCATGGATCTGGTTCGACCCGAATAACTCGAGGGTCGATGGATGGAGACGACCCGTGGGATTTTTGCCGAGACTATTGCTCGCAGCCGCTCTCGTGAGCCTTGCGCCGGCCGTCGCCCAGGCGGCGAAGCAGCCCGTCGCATCCGCGGCCCTGCAGAAGGAATTCGACGCCTTCATCGAAAAGTTTCGCGCGGCCGTGAAGGCGGACGATCCAGCCGCCGTCGCGACGATGACCAAATTGCCGTTCATGAACGAGAGCGACATTCGCGACGCCGCGCAATTTCGCGCCAAGACCTATCGTACCTTCTTCACGGCGAAAAATCGCGCGTGTCTCCAGAAAGGCAAGGCCGTCTACGACCGCGATCCCGAGAAGAACGAGAATTTCTTCATCACCTGTGGCGAGACCATGTTCGGCTTCAGCAAGACGCCGACGGGTTTCCTGTTTACGGACATCGGCGCGAACGATTGAGCGGGCGGCGCGTAGCGTGAGCCCTGGCGAAACCCATCCTCCGAACTGCGCAAAGGCCTGACAACGCGATGCGTTGCCAGGCCTTTGCTTGTCAGCGACGACGGCGATGGCGGAGACGCGCGCAGCCCTCAGGTCTCGATCTTTACGTACTCGAAATCGCCGGGCTTGTTGTCGATGCCGACCTTGGGCGGTGAGATCCAGGAGGCGTACTGGCCGGTTTCGGTGACGGGCTTCATCAGCGAGGTGATGAAGTCGCCGTCCGAAGTCGAGGGCAGCCATTCGTCCTTGCGCTTGGCCCAGTTGGCGTCGTCGATCAGGATGCCGTCGGGCGTGGCGTGGACGTCCTTGAACTCGCCGATGTGGCGGTGGAAGGCGACGTTCGGCAGCTTGAGCTGGAAGTCGTAGCCGGCGGTCGAGATCACCTTGTTCCAGCGCAACAGGCCCTTGACGCAATCCTGGCTGTAATCGTCGCGCAGGCGCATGTTGAGCGCGGTCAGCGCCGGCTCGTCGACCAGCTTGACCTCGCCGTTGATGAGCTTGAGCACCGGATAGGTCGAGTTCTTGAGCTGGTGGTCGTCCTCGATCTGGGTCTCGTGATAACGGCCCTTGATGCCGGCGTTGAACGCATTCGCCGCGTTGGTCGAAACCTCCGAACCGAACAGATCAAGCGACAGCGTGTAGTGCAGGTTGAGCTTCTTCTGGATGGTCGGCAGGTCGATCACCCCGAGCGCGCGAACCTTCGCGATGTCGGTGGGATCGGTGATGCCGGCCGCGCGCATCGCATCGCAGGTGCGCTGCACGACGCGGGTGATGCCGGTTTCGCCGACGAACATGTGGTGGGCTTCCTCGGTCAGCATGAAGCGGCAGGTGCGCGACAGCGGATCGAAGCCGGACTGCGCGAGGCTGTGCAGCTGCATCTTGCCGTCGCGGTCGGTGAAATAGGTGAACATGAAGAACGACAGCCAGTCCGGCGTCGCCTCGTTGAAGGCGCCGAGCATGCGCGGCGCATCGGCATCGCCGGAGCGGCGGCGCAGCAGATCATCCGCCTCCTCGCGGCCGTCGCGGCCGAAATATTTCTGCAAGAGATAGACCATCGCCCAGAGATGGCGGCCTTCT
>NZ_JANBVS010000066.1 GCF_024586915.1 Bradyrhizobium sp. SRS-191 | reverse complement strand
GATGTCGCCTACCGTCCCACCCGACATTCGCCAGAAGCACGGCTGCGATCAATGTGGAGGCACGGGCTTCCTAGGTCGCTCGACCATTTCCGAATTTCTATTCCTCGACCCAACGATCCAGCGTCTCGTCCTCGCAACCGCCCCCGAGACGGAGATCGAAGCCGCGGCACGCGACGCCGGCATGACCACCATGTACGAAGATGGCCTTGGCAAGGTGTGGCACGGCCAGACGACCGTTGAAGAGATCGTGCGAGCAACTCGGAGCCACTAGCAAAATGTCCCTCCTCGACACCACCGGCCCGATCAAGAACCTTCTCGGCGAGGGCCGCGCGGTACAAGCCTGGCGCGCGACGTCGCGATCATTCGGCTTGTTCCGGACCTGGTGGAAGCGAGAATTTTTCAGCCTGTTCGATAACCCGTTCGGTCGACAACTTCTCGGGCCTCAGCGACAAACGCTTTATCTCAAGGAAGCGAGTAACGGCGCGATCGAGTTTTGCATAATCGGTGACGGCAGCCAGTCAGAGACGACGGAGCGCTATTCCAGCTATAACGCCGAAACACTGGACCAATTCCTGTTGGGAAGGGGCCTTTCGCGACACGACGTCGATCTCGTCCTACTGATACCGTTAGATAGGTTCTTCGGTCGGACTCTGCGCCTGCCCAAGCAGGCGCTGCCCGATCTGGACCAGATCATTGCCAAGGACCTGACTCGAAAGACGACGTTCAGGCACGAGGACATCCGCGACTGTTACGAGGTCCAGCAAGAACCTGAGGCCGGCAAGATCACAGTTCATCACTGGATCATCCGCCGGTCGATCATCGCTCGAGCGCTCGCCGCGGTCCACCTCGACCACGTGGACGTTGCGCGGATCGAGGGATTTGGTTCGACATCTATCCCGCGCCTCGTCCTCAATTCGGCGGCGGGCGGACGAAGGCCGTGGTATTGGACTGCTGTGCTGGCACTGGCGATCGGAGCTCTGGTGCTCGCCTTAGCTGCATTCGGTCTTGCAACTTGGCGCAAGGAGGCGACACTCACCGAGCTTGCGGATAGGATAGAAGCCAACCGCACTAAAGCGCAGTCGATCCGAGCCCAGATAGATGACCTCGACAGGCGTCAGAGGGCGGTGATCCGCCTGCGCGGCGACAAGGCGTCGAGACCGACTCTTTCCGACGTCTGGGAAAAGGTCACAGCGACTTTGCCCACTCAGTCTTGGCTAACTGAGCTCCAACTCACGCAAGCGGCCACTAACTTAGACGAACAGACGTTGCGATTGACCGGTTTCTCGCCATCGGCCGCAGAGTTGGTCAACCTATTTGAAAACGCGGGAACTTTTGTCGAGGCAGCGTTGACAGCCCCTGTCAGCATCGATCCAACCGAAAAGCGCGAACGGTTTGCCCTGCAGATGAAAGTGACGAAGCAAGCGTCTGCAAATAGGACGCCGCCATGAAGCGATTCTTTCAGCTGTCTCGCTGCAGCGGTCCTGCGCTGTTCATTTGCTTCAACGCGCTGGTAGTTCTGGCCGTCGTTAGCCTTGTTGCTACACTGTTCGACCACCTCCAAAGCTTGGATGACGCGATCGCACAAAAACAGCAGGTGCTGGTGCGCTTGGAGACGATCCTTGCCCGCGAAGGGGACGTGCGCACGGCTAGCGATCGCATAAAGGCCCAATTGACAGAAGGCGACTTCCTGAAAGGTACCAACGAGGGCGTCATCGCGGCCGACCTTCAAATCCGTCTCAAGAGCGTTGCCGAACGCAATGGCGCGCGTGTCCTAACCATGCAGGGCCTGGCACTGCCGGCGGACGAGGTGTTGCGCTACATCGGTGCGAAGGTTGCCCTGGTCGGAACCCATCAGCAACTGCACAAGACCATCCACGAAATCGAGACCGAGAAGCCCTATCTTTTCATACGCAACGCAAGCCTCAAGCCGACCGCAGCCGTAAATGGAACT
>NZ_JANBVS010000065.1 GCF_024586915.1 Bradyrhizobium sp. SRS-191 | reverse complement strand
GAAGGTCGCCGCCGACAGCAGCGCCGAGGTCACGCCGGCCAGAAAATCCACCGGCGAATCGGTCGCCACGCGCAGATCCTCGGCGATCCGGTATTCCGGATTCTTGTGGTCGCCGCCGACGAGGTTGAGCTGATAGTAGCGCCCGTTCTTGAGCCAGCGCGTCAGCACGCTGTTGGTCAGCCAGGCGCGCCAGCGTCGCTGGATGCCCATGCGCGCGAACACCTGCGCCACGCCGAGCACGATGCTGCCGAGCGCGAGCGGAAAGAACACGGCCGTGAGATGGAAGACGGTGCTCGCATCGCGCTTCTCGATGGCGTCGAAGATCGCGCGATTCCAGACGTTGATGCCGTACTGGAACGCGACGGTGAGGACGATCAGCACCACCAGCCCGAGCGAAAACGGCCAGGCGAGGCGGTCGCCGTTGCGGCCCCAGAAGCCGCGCGCGCTGATCCAGAAACGGGTGAGGAGATAGCTCTTGCGAAGCTGCTCGGCCTCTTCGGGCGACAGCTTGGGGTCGGGCTCGACCATTTCGGGCGGCGGCGGTGCGACGTCCTCGCCGCTCTCACCCTTGATGTCGACGATGGGCGGCTTCTTGCCCTGTTCACGCAGTCCGGCCAGCTTTTGCATGGCCGGACAACGCGGGGGAACTCGGCCGGTTCCCTCGGGGTTCCGCGCGGGAACCGAGCCATCGCGCAGGGTCAGCCGATCTCCGGCATCCGGTCGAGGAGCTTGTCGAGCGTCACCGGATAGTCCCGCACCCGTATGCCGGTCGCATTGTACACGGCGTTCGCAACCGCGGCTGCGACACCGCAGAGGCCCAATTCTCCAATACCTTTGGCTTTCATGGGCGAGGACATCGGATCGGTCTCGTCGAGAAAGATGACCTCCTGATGCGGAATATCGGCATGCACCGGAACTTCGTAGCCCGCCAGGTCGTGGTTGACGAAAAAGCCGCGACGTTTGTCGATCGCCAATTCTTCCATCAGCGCGCCGCCGACGCCCATGGTCATGGCGCCGATAACCTGGCTGCGGGCCGATTTCGGATTGAGGATCCGGCCCGCGGCGCAAACGGCAAGCATGCGTCGCACTCGTATTTCTGCGGTCGCAGCGTCGACCGCCACCTCGACGAAATGCGCGCCGAAGGTGGATTGCTGGTGGGTCTTGGCCAGGTCACCGTACTCGATAGCATCTTCAGCCACGATTTCGCCGTCGGCTGCGGCCTGCGCCAGCGGCGCCTTGCGGTTGCCCGATGCCACCTGCCCGTCGGCGAACGCAACATCGCCAGAGTTGAAGCCAAGCTTCTGGGCAATCGCCTCGCGCAGCTTGACGCAGGCCGCATAGACGCCGGACGTCGAATTGTTGGCGCCAAACTGCCCGCCGGAACCCGACGACACCGGATAGGTGGAGTCACCAAGGCGCACTGCAACCTTCTCGAGGGGCACACCCATCATCTCTGCGGCGGTCTGGGCAATGATCGTATAGCTGCCCGTGCCGATATCCGTCATATCGGTTTCGACTGTGACGATGCCGTCGCGGCCGAGCCGGACTCGCGCACCCGACTTCATCAGAAGGTTGTTGCGAAATGCCGCCGCCATGCCGAGCCCCAGGAGCCACCGTCCGTCTCGCACCTGTCCTGGCTTGGCATTGCGCTTCTCCCAGCCAAAACGCTCGGCTCCGATGCGCATGCACGCGACCAGCTGGCGCTGGGAAAACGGTCGATCGGGATGTTCAGGATCGACCTGGGTGTCATTGCGCTTGCGAAATTCGATTGGATCGAGATCAAGCCGCTCGGCCATCTCGTCCATCGCGATCTCCAATGCCATCATTCCAGGTGCCTCGCCGGGAGCCCGCATCGAGTTGCCCTCGGGGAGGTCGAGCGCGGCGAGGCGCAGTGCCGTCATCCGGTTGGCGCCGGCGTAAAGCAGTCTTGTCTGCCCGACCGCACCTTCGGGGCCTCCGTCAGCAAGATTGCCTGACCAGCTCTCGTGACTGATCGCC
>NZ_JANBVS010000064.1 GCF_024586915.1 Bradyrhizobium sp. SRS-191 | reverse complement strand
CCGAACTGGCCGACCTATATCCCCAAGGACAAGCTCGCCAACTGGTTCGAGGCTTATGTCGATGCCATGGAGCTGAATTTCTGGACCGGGACCGAGTTCGAGGGCGGCAGCTACGACGAGGTGAAAGGCCGGTGGACCCTCACGCTGCGGCGCGCCGACGGCACCGCGCGTACCATGCACCCCCGCCATGTGGTGATGGCAACCGGCGTCAGCGGCATTCCCAACATGCCGGCGATTCCGACCCTTGCCGATTTCAAGGGAACGCTCGTGCATTCGAGCCGCTATGACGATGGCGAGAACTGGCAGGGCAAGCGCGCCATCATCATTGGCTCCGGCAACAGCGGACATGACATCGCGCAGGATCTGTATTCCAGCGGCGCCGAAGTGACGCTGGTGCAGCGTTCACCGACGCTGGTCACCAATATCGAGCCCTCCGCGCAACTTGCCTATGCGACTTATAACGAGGGCACGCTCGAGGACAACGACCTGATCGCGACCTCGATGCCGACGCCACTGGCGAAGAAGACGCATGTGATGCTGACCGAGCAATCGAAGGAGCTCGACAGGGAGCTGCTCGACGGGCTGCGGCGTGTCGGCTTCAAGCTCGACTTCGGCGAGTCCGGCACCGGCTGGCAGTTCAAATATTTGACCCGTGGCGGCGGATACTATTTCAACGTCGGGTGCTCGAACCTCATCGTCGAGGGCAAGATCAAGCTGAAGCAATTCGAGGACATCAAGGGCTTCACCGCCGACGGTGCGCAGATGAAGGACGGGTCGACTATCGCGGCCGACCTGATCGTGCTCTCCACCGGCTACAAGCCGCAGGATTATCTGGTCCGAAAGCTGTTCGGCGACGGCGTCGCCGACCACGTCGGCCCAATCTGGGGCTTCGGCGACGGGCTCGAACTGCGCAACATGTATGCGCGGACCAAGCAGCCCGGCCTGTGGTTCATCGCCGGCAGCCTGGCGCAATGCCGGATCAACTCGAAATATCTTGCGCTGCAGATCAAGGCGGTCGAGGAAGGGATGTTGGGGCGCGCCCCGGACTAGCAAAGGAACGGATCCATGCCAGCCATCCTCGGCAGCGGCGAACATCGCTACCGTGTCGTCGAAAATTTCGCCAAGCTGCCCGACGGATGGCAATTGACCGACGTCGCCTCCGTCGCGGTCGACAGCAAGGACCGCGTCTACGTTTTCAACCGCGGCGAACATCCGATGGTGGTGCTCGACCGCGACGGCAATTTCCTGCGCAGCTTCGGCGAAGGCCTGTTCTCGCGCGCCCACGGCCTGCACATCGACGCCGACGACAATCTTTACTGCACCGACGACGGCGACCATACCGTGCGCAAATGTACCACCGACGGCAAGGTTCTGCTGACCATCGGCATCCCCAAGAAGCCGGCGCCGTTCATGAGCGGCGAACCGTTCCACCGCTGCACCCACACCGCGCTGTCGCCAAAGGGGGAGATCTACGTCTCCGACGGCTATGGCAATGCGCGCGTGCACAAATACACGCCGGACGGAAAACTGATCAAAAGCTGGGGCGAGCCGGGCACCGATCCCGGCCAGTTCAACATCGTGCACAACATCGCCACCGACGCCGATGGCTGGGTCTATGTCGCCGACCGCGAGAACCACCGGGTGCAGGTGTTCGACGGCGAGGGTCGCTACGAGACGCAGTGGAACAATCTGCATCGACCCTGCGCCCTGTGTTGCTGCGGCGGCCCCAAGAGCCCGACCTTCGTCATCGGCGAACTCGGCCCGGGCCTCGACATCAACCGCAACGTGCCCAATCTCGGGCCGCGGCTGTCGATCGTCGACGCCCAGGGAAAACGTATTGCGAGGCTAGGCGGCGAGAACGGCCCCGGCGTCGCCAGCGGCAAGTTCCTGGCCCCGCATGGCATAGCGCTGGATTCGAAGGGCGACATCTATGTCGGCGAGGTCGGCGTCACCAACTGGGCGACGAGCTTTCCGGATCAGGAGATGCCGGCTGTCGTGCGCGCAACGCGCTGCCTGCAAAAGCTGGAGCGGGTGCAG
>NZ_JANBVS010000063.1 GCF_024586915.1 Bradyrhizobium sp. SRS-191 | reverse complement strand
CTAGCCGAGCCGATCGCGGTCGTCATGTGCGAAGACGCTGCTTTCTCCGACCCGGTTCCTCCACGGTGCTGGGACGAGGGCCGGTCCGGCCCCGTGACTGCGCGGCCGTCTCCATACTAACGGCCAACATGCAATGGATGGGCAGGTGTGGTGTTTGTCACTAATATCCGCCCGATTTCAGAAACAGAAACGACTGGGAGCAAATCAGAATGAAATCAGCACTTTTGGCCGCCGTTGCAACCTCCGCCCTGCTGCTGGCCGCGCCGGCGATGGCGCAGGGCGTCAAGATCGGCATTCTCAACGACCAGTCCGGCGTCTATGCCGACTACGGCGGCAAATGGTCGGTCGAGGCCGCCAAGATGGCGATCGAGGATTTCGGCGGCGAGGTACTGGGCCAGAAGGTCGAACTGGTCACGGCCGACCACCAGAACAAGCCGGATCTTGCCACCTCGATCGCGCGGCGCTGGTACGACGTCGAGAACGTCGACATGATCACCGAGCTGACGACATCCTCGGTCGCGCTGGCGATCCACGAACTGTCCAAGGAAAAGAAGAAGATCGACATCGTGGTCGGCGCCGCGACCTCGCGACTCACCGGCGATGCCTGCCAGCCCTACGGGTTCCATTGGGCCTACGACACCCGCGCGCTCGGCGTCGGCACCGGCGGCGCGCTGACCAAGGCGGGCGGCAATACCTGGTTCTTCCTCACCGCCGACTACGCGTTCGGCTATGCGCTGGAAAAGGACACCAGCGAGATCGTCACCGCCAATGGCGGCAAGGTGGTCGGTTCGGTGCGCGTGCCGCTCAACTCCTCGGACTTCTCCTCCTTCCTGCTGCAGGCGCAGAGTTCGAAGGCAAAGATCGTCGGTCTCGCCAACGCCGGCCTCGACACCACCAATTCGATCAAGCAGGCCTCGGAGTTCGGCATCGTCTCCGGCGGCCAGAAGCTCGCCGGTCTCTTGATGACGCTCGCCGAGGTGCATGGCCTCGGCTTGCAGGCCGCGCAGGGCCTGGTGCTGACCGAAGGCTATTACTGGGACGTCAACGACCGGACCCGCAATCTCGGCGAACGCTTCCTCAAGCGCACCGGACGGATGCCGAACATGATCCAGGCCGGCACCTATTCGGCAACCCTGAGCTATCTCAAGGCCGTCAAGGCGGCCGGCACCAAGGATCCCGACGCGGTCGCCAAGAAGCTGAAGGAGCTGCCGGTCGACGACGATTTCGCGCAAGGCGGCAAGGTGCTCGAGAACGGCCGTATGGTCCACGACATGTATCTGTTCGAGGTCAAGAAGCCGTCGGAATCGAAGAAGCCTTGGGACTATTACAAGCAGCTCGCCGTCGTCCCCGGCGATCAGGCCTTCTTCACCGCCAAGGACAGCGGCTGCCCGCTGACGAAGTAACACAACGCCGGTTCAACAAGCACGAGGTCGTCCTGGCTTTCGCCGGGACGACATCGTGAGATTGGTTGCCTCACACCAGCCGCATCGCCACCGCACCCAGCGCCCCCGCCCACAATGCGAACGCGGCGAAGGTCTGGATCAAGAAGCCCGCGCTCCTCTTTTCGGCGGCCTTCGCATAACCGACGAAGTAAACGATGCGGCCGATGACCCAGACCGCACCGATGCCGGCAGCAACCGCATCGCCGATATAGATTGCGAACAGCCAGAGCGCCGGCAGGAAGATCGGCATCCATTCCAGCGTATTCATCTGAATGCGGAAGGCACGTTCGAAGTCCGGATGGCCCGAGGTCGCTGGCGCCTTCACGCCGGTGTTCTTGCGCGCGACCGCCACGTAGACGGCGGTCGAAAAGAACATGGCGATCGCAAGCAGCGTGACGAGGGCGGTGAAATGATACATCGCAAGGGTCCTTGAACAGATCGCGCTTCAATACCCGGTCAGCTCGAGATAGCCAACGCCCTCATGCGTGCCGCTGAAGCTGATCGGGCCTTCCCAATAGGAAAAGCCGGTGCCCATCCAGGCCTTTGGATTGAGCGGCTTGCTGCGGATCGAGAAGGATCGCGAGGGAATCGCAATCTCCCATTCCACGGGCACCGTGTGCCCCG
>NZ_JANBVS010000062.1 GCF_024586915.1 Bradyrhizobium sp. SRS-191 | reverse complement strand
AAACGCGCCGTCCGATCAAGGGCGGGCATCAAACCAAGCAAGGCATAGAAGCAACAATGAATGTCGCTGTTCGCACTCACGCCGCCGCCAAACGGGCTTCTGAACATTTCGACGTACTGATCGTCGGCGCCGGCATCTCCGGCATCGGAAGTGCCTATCACATCCAGCAGCAACTGCCGGGCACCAGCTACGTCATCCTGGAAACGCAGGCGACGTTCGGCGGCACCTGGAGCACGCATCGCTATCCCGGCATTCGCTCCGACAGCGATCTCCATACGTTCGGCTACAGCTTCAAGCCCTGGGTCGGGCCGCCGATCGCGACCGCCGAGGAAATCCTCTCCTACATGAAGGAGGTGATTGACGACAACGATATCGCCCGCCACATCCGCTACAAGCACAAGATCAATTCAGCGCGCTGGTCGAGCGAGCAGAATCTCTGGACCATCGAAGCGGTGACGACGGACACCGGCGAGTGCAGGACCTTCACCGCCAACTTTCTCTGGATGTGCCAGGGCTATTACCGTCATTCGGAAGGCTACATGCCGCAATGGAAAGGCATGGACCGCTTCAAGGGCCGCATCGTGCATCCGCAGACCTGGCCGGACGATATCGATCTCGCGGGCAAGAAGGTGGTCGTGATCGGCTCCGGCGCGACGGCGGCGACGCTGGTGCCGAACATCGCGGACAAATGCGCGCACGTCACCATGCTGCAGCGATCGCCGACCTATTTCCGGCTCGGCCGCAATGCGATCGAGATCGCGGAGGAATTGCGCAAGCTCCAGGTGGATGAGGCCTGGATCCACGAGATCGTCCGGCGGAAGATCCTGTTCGAGCAGGATGCGTTCACCAAGCTCTGCCTGTCCAAGCCCGAGCAGGTGAAAAACGAGCTGATCGGCCAGATCAAGGCGGTGCTCGGCCCGGACTACGACGTCGACAAGCACTTCACGCCGAGCTATCGGCCGTGGCGGCAGCGCATCGCCTTCGTGCCGGATGCCGATCTGTTCAAGGGCATTGCCAGCGGCAAGGCCTCCGTCGTCACCGACGAGATCGAGAGCTTCGTCGAGAACGGCATCCAACTGAAGTCGGGTGAGCTATTGGAGGCCGATATCGTCGTCACGGCGACCGGCTTCAACCTCGCTGCGCTCGGCGACATCGCCTTCGAGATCGACGGCAAGCCGCTCGCCTTCGGCGACACCGTGACCTATCGCGGCATGATGTTCACGGGCGTACCGAACATGGTCTGGGTGTTCGGCTATTTCCGTGCCAGCTGGACCTTGCGCGTCGATCTCGTCGCCGATTTCGTCTGCCGCCTGCTCGGTCACATGAAGGCCAAGGGGGCGAAAAAGGTCGAGGTCAAGCTGCGTCCCGAAGACCACAACATGCCGATCCTGCCCTGGATCGATCCGGAAAACTTCAACCCCGGCTACATGATGCGCAACATGAACGTGTTGCCCAAGCGCGGCGACAAGCCGGAATGGCAGCACAGCCAGGACTACTGGACCGAGAAGGACGAGATCCCGAAGACCGATCTCGACGACAAGGCATTCGTGTATGGGTGAGGTTCTGTCGGCGGCCAGGAATTTGTAGTGGTCGCCACATCCTCTGCTGTCGTCCCGGCGAAGGCCGGGACCCATACCCCTCGGCCTCAGTTTTGCGGAGACTGATCGCCCAGTACTCCCACCTTAGTAATGTAGAGAGATCACGCGGTATGGGTCCCGGCCTTCGCCGGGACGACACGCTTTGCTAAGGTGACATCCTCAACATGCCGTTCACCCATCACGAATTCCGCCGCGTCGCATTCGTCGCGATCGCGGCCGCGGCCGTCCGGTTCTCCACGCCGAGCTTGGCGTAGATCTGTTCGAGATGCTTGTCGACGGTACGCGGGCTCAGCCCCAGGATTTGCGCGATGTCGCGGTTGGTCTTGCCCTTGCTGAGCCAGGCCAGCACCTCGCCTTCGCGGGTGGTGAGACCAAGCTCGCTGCTGAATTCCGGCGGCAGCGCCGTGCCGGATTCCCTGGATAGACGGAGCAGGAACTCGTTCGGCGCCGTTTCGCCCATGTAATAGAATCGAAGTTGCGGGTTGTC
>NZ_JANBVS010000061.1 GCF_024586915.1 Bradyrhizobium sp. SRS-191 | reverse complement strand
TCTTCGGCTCCTGCGCCATTGCCGTAGCGGTAAGGCCGCAAGCCAGCAGGACACCAAGCAACACTCGTTTTGGCATGTCTTATTCTTTCTCAAGCGCGGCCGGCCGTGGAGCTTCTCGGCGTGTTCACGCGCGACGCAACGGCCGGCCCATCCCAGTCCCCATCCGGGGCGAAGGCTCACACAGTCTCATTCCGCGCCGCAAGATGAAAGTCTCGACAGGGTTCGCACAAAAAATGTACAGCGCGTCCTGTTTTGGCTTGATTCAAGTTGGCGTCACGAGGACAAGTGCCAGATGGATAACGCCACTCGGTCTGAACGCTCCCGCAACGCCGCGCTCGATGCGGCCATCGCGATCATCGCACGCGACGGCCCCGGTCGCCTGACGCTCGATGCCATCGCGCGTGAAAGCGGGCTGAGCAAAGGCGGCGTGATGCATCAATTCCGCACCAAGGAGGCCGTGCTGAAGGCGCTGCTCGAACGGCAGATGGCGCATTTCGAGCAGTTTTCGAGCAGCACCCTGGCCGAGCTGAGCAAGAGCTCGCCGAATCCCCATCTGGCAACGCAGCTGGCGACAGTGCGGGAGGCGGCGACGTCGCCGAATTCCGCTGCGCTGGCGCTGGTCGCGGCGATGGTCGAGTATCCCGGCCTGATGTCGCTGCCCCGCGAACGCGAGAAGGAGCGGATGGCCGCCATCAAGGAAGAAGCGGCCGATCCCGATCTGGCGATGCTGCGCTGGGCCGCGGCCATGGGACTGCTTCTGAGTTCGCTGTTCGGGATGTCGCCGCTGAGCAAGGACGAGCACCAGCGGCTTTATGGCCGGCTGCTCGACGACGCGCGATGGACCGGCCTCGGAAAGCCGGCCGCCAGGCTTGCTGACAAGCCGGCCCGGCAGGCAGCAGCAAAGGTTGCGCGCCCGCGCAAGCGCGTCTGATTCGCCGTTAACGATCTCCTGCGCCGCGTCCGCCCAGACAGCCCCTGCGGCGAAATGCGGCTGAGCATCATTTCTGTAGTTTACAAACCGTCTAGTCGGTTTTATAGATCGTCGTGCTGAGGCGGCCTGGTCCTCTGAAACGGCCCCGGAGGGGGACCAGAGCCGGCCAAGTGAGCGCCGCAGCCGCGCGTGGTCCCGCGCGCGGCTGCGGTCCCAGCCGTGATGATGCAAAGAGGAGTCTGGAATGGATCGCTCGATCGCCTTGCGCGGTCTGGGAATGCTGCTGGTCGGCACGGCCGTCGCCGGTTGTGCCACGGTTGCACCCTTGCCCTATTCCGAGATGGCATCGTCCGCCTATCTGGCGCCGGATCCCGCCGACAGATCGGGGCGCGTCCCCTATCGCTATTCCACCAGCGTCGACTGGCGGGCCTACAACAAGGTCGTCCTCGAGCCGGTCGTGATCTATTGCGGCAGGGATCACCAGTTCGGCGACATGTCGGACAAGGACAAGCTCGCGCTCGCCGGTTACATGCAGACCCGTTTTGCCGATCGTCTGCGCGGACGCTTCACGCTCGTGCGCGATCGCGCACCCAGCACGCTGCGAATCCGGCTCACGCTGACCGGCGCGGTCGCCAACACGCCGGTGTTGGGCACCCTCTCTCGTTTCGATCTTGCCGGCGCGGTCTACAACGGCGTTCAGGCAGCCCGCGACGGCGAGGGCATGATGACCGGTTCGGTGATCTACGGCGTCGAGATCTTCGACGCCACGAGTTCCCGCCTGCTCTCGGCCTACGTCACCAAGCAATATCCGCCGGCGTACGACATCAAGGCCAGCCTCGGTGCGCTGGCGGCGGCCAATGCTGGCATCGACAAGGGCGCGGACGCCCTCGTCGCCCAATTCAACTGACCCTGCCATCCCACGACGAGAGGTGCCGCTGATGACTATCCTGCTTCGCTTCCTGCTGCGAATCGCAATCACGGTCACCGTGATGATCATGGGAGGGCGTGCCGGCGCCGCCGGACCGGCCGATCCCAGCGGCACCTGGCTGGTTGAGGACGGCCGGGCCCGAATCCGGCTGGAGCGCTGCGGGCCGCAGCACGACCGGATCTGCGGTTTCATCGTCTGGATGAAAGAACCTGCCGACAAGCGCGGCCAGCCCTACCGCGACAGCGAGA
>NZ_JANBVS010000060.1 GCF_024586915.1 Bradyrhizobium sp. SRS-191 | reverse complement strand
CTGCTGGCTCCCCAGCGGACTTCGTTCTTAGGTCTTACAACGAAAATGGAGACGGCGTTCATCTCGTCATCGAGCACGAACAACGGTGCGAGGAAGCAACCCTGGCCCTGTCGGGCGGCTATCAGAGGCACAATGCTCTCTGCGCGGTGGCGGTCGCTGTCACCACCGGAGTTCCATTCCAGCAAGCAGTATTCGGACTGACAGGAGTGAGCCAGATAAAGGGGCGTATGGAATGCGTGGGCAAGACGTCGAGGGGAGGCGTGGTTTATGTCGACTACGCTCATACGGACGATGCGTTAGCGTCCGCGTTATCCGCCGCTGGGAGAGCCCATCCTGGTCGAACCATCTCGGTAGTGTTCGGATGCGGCGGCGAACGGGATCCAGGTAAACGCTCCAAGATGGGCGCGGTCGCCAAGAGGTTGGCCGACAGGATTTACGTGACTGATGATAACCCAAGGAACGATGACGCCGGTGCGATTAGGCGCCAAATTCTTGAAGGTTGCATTGGAGAGGTGTCCAACGCGGTTGTCATTGAGGAGCCCAGTCGAAAAGATGCGATATGGGCTGCGATCTCGGATCTAACGGGCCCAGGCGTACTCGTAATTGCGGGAAAAGGGCACGAGGATTATCAAGAAGTCCAGGGTCGAAAATGGGCCTTCAGTGATCAGAATGTCGCTCGAGAGGCACTTGAGCGCGCTGTTCAAATCGAGGATACGGAGCTCGCTTCCTGACGTTCCGGAGTTACGTTCGTCGATCGTGGGCTCAAGAACTGGGGCAGGCAGGTGGTGTTGCCAAAGTAGTTTCTGACATGCTCCAGGCAAACCCAAAGGGATTCGAAGAGACTTCGTTGTGGGATGATTTGGCAGCTCTGTTCATTCTTAGGCCCGAACTTTTTGGTATTTGCGGAGGGCACTTTGAGCCTTGCGTTCCGGCTCAATCAGTGCGGCAACTCCTAACTAGGATCATGAGCGGCCTTTCGAGTTCGAAGTGAAGCGGCTTTCACCAAAGCGTCGGTGTATCGAAAGATCTTGTCGCGGATGGAATCGGTCCGCCGATTGATTAGGGACTTGGCAAAAAGCTTATCAGGCCGGCCTGTTGAAAGGCTTTGGTCGACCGTTTAGTGCTCAAGGCTCGAGAGCCGCTGAGATAGCGCTAGTATTGAATGAGCTGTCGCGCTGACGCTTGTAGAATTTTTGCGTTGTTTACCCGTTCTCACGACGCGATGAATCAATGGCCCAGCAGGGATCTAGACCACAAGTGACATCTTGGTTCTGCAAACTTGCGTACATGGGTTGTGCAGCAGTGGGCTTGGTTGCTGTTGGTCAGTCCCGCGCGCAGTAGCGTCAAACCCAAGCCCCGTCAGGTGCGATTGTTCAAAAAATCAAAAGAGTCTCCAACAGCTTCGAACTTTTGCGCCAGCGCGCAAGGCGATTTCGCGGCCTCGCGCATCATTATTCTCGTTCGAGTTTGACATTTCTAGGTATTTTGCGAGTCGAGTGCATAAGCAGGTTCGTTGCGATGCAGCGCAAGTTTGAGGTTGCAGCTTTACCATAGTTCGCGTAATGGTTTTTGGCTGTATTTTTTGCTTGTGATGTTTTGTTAATTTCGACAACCGCCGGTTGGGGGCAAACGGTGGACGATAGCAAGAAGACATTTGAGCTGCGTGGCTCGTCTGAACTCCGTGAACTTTTTCGACCTTCACGTCGCGCGGTACTGATCGGCGGCGCTGCCGCTATGGCGGTCGGCCCGGCCAATGCTGTCGAGCCGCCGGCTACCGAGCACTATGTGCTCGCGTTCCTCGACAAGGATCGCCGCGATTTCGTGGCGCTCTTCGAGATTCCTCCTGCCAAGGATGTCGAGGAGGGGACGGGGCCCTTGCAAGGGCCGCCATCCGCCGAGAAGGTCCGCGACGAGGCGGAAGAGATCGCAAAGAATGCCAGGAAGAACGCGGTCGGAAAGAATCCGGCTGAGATTGGCGCGGCGGTCAAGCAAGCGCTTCAGGACTGGAGTGCGAAACAACCGAGGTCTAATGGGACTGCTCCAAAATTTCTTATGCTCTGGGATAGACGAGAGTTTGGTCCCAACGCCGCTTTCGCAATCAGCCGCGAGTCGTCGCCCTATTTTCCGGACGGAGAGCCGTCCGGGAATTGTGAAAGGTCCTGTGACCCCGGCAAAGATCCACCGCCGCCGAAGA
>NZ_JANBVS010000006.1 GCF_024586915.1 Bradyrhizobium sp. SRS-191 | reverse complement strand
CACGGCCTCGCAGGCGGTCGCCGACGAGCATTCGTCGCATCACATCATCGGCGGTGAGCAGCTCACCTCGCTCCTGGTGTTCCGCGCCGGCACGGCGCAGCCCAAGGCGGTGCCGCTGGCGCTGGTCACGCGGCTCGAGGAGATCGCGGCCGACAAGATCGAGATCTCCAACGGCCGCTACATGGTGCAATACCGCGATCAGCTGATGCCGCTGGTGCAGATGGAAGGCGTCTCGGTGCAGACCACGGGATCGCAGCCGATCCTGGTGTTCGCCGACGAGACTCGCGCGATGGGCCTCGTGGTCGACGAGATCATCGACATCGTCGAGGAGCGTCTCAACATCCAGGTCTCCGGCGCCAAGGACGGCATCCTCGGCTCGGCCGTGATCAAGGGACAGGCGACCGAAGTCATCGACGTCGGCCACTTCCTGCCGATGGCCTTCGCCGACTGGTTCATCCGCAAGGAGATGGCGACCGAGGCGCAGACGCAGTCGGTGCTGCTGGTCGACGACTCGCCGTTCTTCCGCAACATGCTGGCGCCGGTGCTGAAGTCGGCCGGCTACAAGGTCCGCACCGCGGCCTCGGCCCTCGAGGGCCTGGCCACGCTGCGCTCCGGGCACAGCTTCGACATCGTCGTCACCGACATCGAGATGCCGGAGATGAACGGCTTCGAGTTCGCCGAGACCATCCGCGCCGACCAGAACCTGCATCATCTGCCGGTGATCGCGGTGTCGTCGCTGGTGTCGCCGGCGGCGATCGAGCGCGGCCGCCAGGCCGGCCTCTACGACTACATCGCCAAGTTCGACCGTCCGGGTCTGATCGCGGCGCTCAAGGAACAGATCGAGGAACGGGCCCGCGCCGACGCTGCGAAGCGTGCGGCGTAATGGGGAAGGGCAGGAGTAGCGTGCAATGAGCAGCAAGATTGAAACCACCGAGGGCGCCGTCGTCGAATACGTTACCGCGATGATCGGCGGCCAGCTGTTCGGCCTGCCGATTTCGCGGGTGCAGGACGTGTTCATGCCGGAGCGGGTGACGCGGGTGCCGCTGTCATCCACCGAGATCGCCGGCGTCCTGAACCTGCGCGGCCGCATCGTCACCGTCGTCGACATGCGGGCGCGGCTCGGACTTGCCCGCGCCGATGACGGCAAGCCGCCGATGGCGGTCGGCGTCGACCTGCGCGGCGAGTCCTATGGCCTGCTGATCGACCAGATCGGCGAGGTGCTGCGGCTGCCCGAGGAGAGCCGGGAGGAGAACCCGGTCAATCTCGATCCGCGCATGGCGAAGCTCGCCGGCGGCGTGCATCGCCTCGATGGCCAGCTGATGGTCATCCTCGATGTCGATCGCGTACTCGAACTTGCCGCCGACAAGATGGCGGCCTGAGCCGCAGCGTAAGCCCGCCCACGCGAGACCGCGCGGTCGGTTTGGACCCTGATCCCGAGAGGCTGAAATGAGAACGTGTCTGGTAGTTGACGACTCGAGCGTCATTCGAAAGGTGGCCCGCCGCATCCTGGAAGGTCTGGATTTCCAGATCGTGGAGGCGGAGGACGGCGAGCAGGCGCTGGAGATCTGCAAGCGCGGCCTCCCCGATGCGGTGCTGCTCGACTGGAACATGCCCGTCATGGACGGTTATGAGTTCCTCGGCAATCTCCGCCGCATGCCCGGCGGCGACGCGCCGAAAGTGGTGTTCTGCACCACCGAGAACGACGTCGCGCACATCGCACGCGCGCTGCACGCCGGCGCCAACGAGTACATCATGAAGCCGTTCGACAAGGACATCGTCACGGCGAAATTCCAGGAAGTCGGGCTGATCTGAACCTGTTCGGTTCGGATAGCCCGTGCTTGTCCGGGCTTGCCGTCGTCCTGTGCCTCTGTCCTGTTGGTGAACTATGAGCGTCGCGTTGGCCAGTTCTTCGATTCCAAGTTCGACCAGACAGGAGCCTCTCCGGGTGATGGTCGTGGACGATTCCGTGGTCATCCGCGGCATGATCTCGCGCTGGATTGCGTCTGAGCCAGACATGGTCGTGGCGGCGTCGCTGCGCACCGGCCTCGAGGCCGTCAATCAGATCGATCGCGTCAATCCCGATGTCGCCGTGCTCGACATCGAGATGCCCGAGCTCGACGGCATCGCGGCGCTGCCGAAGCTGCTTGCCAAGAAGAAGAACCTTGCGGTGATCATGGCGTCGACGCTGACACGTCGCAACGCCGAGATCAGCTTCAAGGCGATGTCGCTCGGCGCGGCCGACTACATCCCGAAGCCCGAGAGCACGCGTGAAGCCTCGGCGGCTGAGACTTTCCATTACGACCTGATCCAGAAGATCCGCAATCTCGGCGCCAAGGCGCGCCGCGCGGCTGCGCCCGTCGCCTATGCTCCGTCGCACGCTCCGCACGTGCAGGGATTGCGGACCGTGCCGGTGGCGCGTCCGGCCGCGGCGCCGATGCCGACACCTGCCGCGCCGGCTGCCGCCCTGGCGCGCCGCGCCTTCAGCACGCAGATGCCGAAGGTGCTCTTGATCGGCTCGTCGACCGGTGGTCCGCAGGCGCTGATGGCGGTGGTCACCGAGCTCGGGCCGGTCATCGACCGCTTCCCGGTGCTGATCACCCAGCACATGCCCCCGACCTTCACGACGATTTTGGCCGAGCATCTGGCGCGGTCGAGCCGCCGTCCCGCCCATGAGGCGGTCGATGGTGAGATCGTGAAGGCCGGAACGATCTATCTGGCGCCGGGTGGACGCCACATGCGGGTGGCGCGCCATGGAGCCGAGGTCGCGATCGCGCTCGACAATGGGCCCCCCATCAACTTCTGCAAGCCGGCGGTCGATCCGTTGTTCACGTCGGCCGTCGAGATCTGGCAGGGATCGACCCTTGCCGTGATCCTGACCGGCATGGGCTCCGACGGCATGCGCGGCGGCAAGGACATCGTTGCCGCCGGCGGCAGCGTCATCGCGCAGGACGAGGCGACCAGCGTGGTCTGGGGCATGCCCGGCGCGGCCGCCAATGCCGGCATCTGTGCGGCCATTCTTCCCTTGAATCAGATCGCGCCGAAGCTGGTCCGTCTGTTTGCTGGAGACCGTTCGTGACCCCCCTGGACTATGAGTTCTTGCGTAAGCTCCTGAAGGATCGGTCCGGCCTCGATCTGTCGGCCGACAAGCAATATCTGGTCGAAAGCCGGCTGCTGCCGCTGGCCCGCCGCGCCAACCTGCCGGGCATTCCGGAGCTGGTGCAGAAGATGAAGAGCGGTGGTGATCAGCTCACGACGCAGGTGGTCGAAGCGATGACCACCAACGAGACGTTCTTCTTCCGCGACAAGATTCCGTTCGATCATCTGCGCGAGGGGATCTTGCCGGCGCTGATCCAGGCGCGCGCCAGCCGCAGGTCGCTGCGGATCTGGTCGGCGGCCTGCTCGACCGGCCAGGAGCCCTATTCGATCGCGATGTGCCTGCGCGAATACGGCGCAGCGCTGGCCGGATGGCGGATCGAGATCGTCGCCACCGACCTCTCGCAGGAGGTGCTGGAAAAATCCAAGGCCGGCCTCTACAGCCAGTTCGAGGTGCAGCGCGGACTGCCGATCCAGTTGCTGGTGAAGTACTTCACCCAGCTCGGCGAGCTCTGGCAGCTCAGCGCCGACATTCGCGGCATGGTGCAGCATCGCCAGCTCAACCTGCTGCACGACTTCTCGCATCTCGGCAAATTCGACGTGATCTTCTGCCGCAACGTTCTGATCTATTTCGACCAGGACACCAAGGCTCAGATCTTCGAACGGATGGCCAA
The DNA here is from genome assembly GCF_024586915.1 of Bradyrhizobium sp. SRS-191. Classification (GTDB taxonomy): domain Bacteria; phylum Pseudomonadota; class Alphaproteobacteria; order Rhizobiales; family Xanthobacteraceae; genus Bradyrhizobium. The sequence continues at coordinate 360,730 of NZ_JANBVS010000006.1, read as the reverse complement.
GGTGATGGAGCCGGACGGCACGCTGCTGCTGGGCGCCGCCGAGTCGGTCGTCGGCATCACCGACGCCTTCCGGCCCAATCAGGAGCGGCGTGGTCTGTACCAGATCAACCCCGTTCGCAGTCCGCGCGGCGGTGCGGCGCTGCTGCCCGGCCTGAAGGTCGTCGCGGCGCGCTGACGGCCGCCCCGCCGTCAAGCCATTGAACGGCCGGCGCAAACGTCGGCCGGGGCGCCGCGGATCTCCCGCAAGGCAAAATCTTTTTCCCGCGGGTGGAACCTTTTTCCCTCTGGCGCGTCGATTCACGCCTTGGTGTGGCCGAAGCGTGTTCGCTCGACGGCGGGGGAAAAATTGATGAAAACGAGCGTGCGTCCTCGAATCGTGGCGCGGGATCTCCCTGTCATTGCGAAATCGCCGACCGGGATCGACGGCCTCGACGAGGTCACTTTCGGCGGCCTTCCCCAGGGGCGGCCGACGCTGTTGTGCGGCGCCGCCGGCTGCGGCAAGACGCTGTTCGCGATGACGTTCCTGTACAACGGTGCAGTCGACTATGACGAGCCGGGCGTGTTCATCGCGTTCGAGGAGCAGCCCGAGGACCTGATCACGAACGTCGGCTCCCTGAGCTATGACGTCGAGCGGCTGATCGAGCAGAAGAAGATCGTCGTCGATCACATCCATCTCGACCGCAACGAGATCGAGGAGGCCGGCGACTACGACCTCGACGGCCTGTTCATCCGCATCGGCTTCGCGATCGACTCGATCGGCGCCAAGCGCGTCGTGATCGATACGATCGAAACCCTGTTCGGCGGCCTCGACAATCAGGCCGTGCTGCGCTCCGAGCTGCGCCGGCTGTTCGAATGGCTCAAGAGCAAGGGTGTCACCGCCATCATCACCGGCGAGCGCGGCGACGGCACGCTGACCCGCTACGGCCTGGAGGAATACGTCGCCGACTGCGTCATCCTGCTCGACAACCGCGTGCACGACCAGCTGTCGACGCGGCGCCTGCGGGTCGTGAAATATCGCGGCACGGCGCACGGCACCAACGAATATCCCTTCATCATCGACCAGGAAGGCATCACGGTGATGCCGATCACCTCGTCGGGCCTTTCGCATGATGTCTCGACGGAGCGGGTCTCGACGGGCATCGCCGATCTCGACGAGATGCTCGAGGGCCGTGGCTACTACAAGGGATCGAGCATCCTGATCTCGGGCATGGCCGGCGCCGGCAAGTCGACGGTCTCGGCGCATTTTGCCAACTCGATCTGTGCGGCCGGACAGCGCTGCATCTACTTTGCGCTGGAGGAATCGCCGCAGCAGATCGTGCGCAACATGAAATCGGTCGGTCTCGACCTGCAGCAATGGGTGGATCGCGGCCTCCTGCGCTTCTCGGCGCGCCGTCCCAACCTCTACGGGCTGGAGACCCACCTTGCCGCCATGCATCGTGAGGTCAAGGAGTTCGATCCCGCCGCCGTCGTGGTCGATCCGATCTCGTCATTGATGGGCGCCGGACTTGCCGGCGACGTGCATTCGATGACGCTGCGGCTGATCGATTTCCTGAAATCGCGCGGCGTGACCGCATTGTTCACCAATCTCGGCGCCGGCAGCGCGGAGACGGCGACCACGGAGATGCAGATCTCCTCGCTCACCGACACTTGGCTGCTGCTCTACAACCGCGAAAGCAATGGCGAGCACAATCGCCAGCTCTATCTGTTGAAGTCGCGCGGCATGGCGCACTCCAATCAGGTGCGCGAATTCCTGATGGGCAGCGACGGCATCTCGCTGCGCGAGGTCTATGTCGGGCCCGAGGGCGTGCTCACGGGATCGGCGCGGGTGGCCCAGGAGGTCAGGGACCGCGCCGATCGCCTGTTGCGCTCGCAGGACATGGAGCGCCGCACGCGCGAGATCGAGCGCCGTCGCCGCGAGATCGCGGCGCAGATCGAAACGCTGAAAGCGCAGCTTGTGAGCGAGGAGGGGGAAATGGAGCTTCTGAACCTGGAAGGCGCTGCCCGCGAGGATCAGCGCTCGGCCGACCGGATTGCCCTGGTCCAGAGCCGCTCGTCGAAGCGTGCGGCGAGCTCGCCGTCTCAACCGATGACATCACGCAAATGACGGCCACAGCGATGGAACAGGATGGCTATAATCTCAGGCTCTATGTCGCGGGCCAGACGCCGAAGTCGCTGGCCGCGCTCGCCAATCTCAAGAAGCTGTGCGAGACGCATCTGCCCGGCCGATACACCATCGAGGTGATCGACCTGATGAAGGATCCGGCGCTGGCGCAGCGCGATCAGATCGTCGCCATACCGACGCTGATCCGGCAACTGCCGGAGCCGCTCAAGCGCATCATCGGCGACCTCTCCAATGCGGAGAAGGTGCTCGTCGGTCTCGACATCGCGCCGAGCTGAACGGAGGACGTGTGGCAGCCAAGGACGCATTGCAGGCGGCGCGGCCGCGGAACGAGGCGGAAGAGACCGTCGAGGCGATCCATCGCGGCAACGTCGATGCCGTGGTGGTGCAGGGGCCAGGCGGCCCGCAGGTCATCATGCTGCAGGGCGCGGACGCGCCCTATCATGTCCTGGTCGAGCGAATGAGCGATGGGGCGCTGACGCTCGATGCCGATGGCAGCATCGTCTACGTCAATTCGAGACTTTGCGCGCTCACCGGGCTCGACGCGCAGCAATTGGTCGGACGCACCTTCGCCGAGCTGTTTGCAGGCCCGGTGCCGCAGCAACGCGCAGACGATGCGGCGAGCGATGCGCAGCTGTGCCGCTCCGATGGCAGCGACCTGCCGGTCTCGGTCTGGATGCGGCAGATGGCGATGGGCGGCGTGGTCGCCACGCTGGTGACCCTGACCGACATGTCGATCCAGCGCCGGGCGGAGGAGGTCGCCAACGCCGAGCGCTTCGCGCGGTCGATCCTGGAGCAGGCGACGGATGCCGTCGTCGTGCTCGCGCCCGACGGGCGTATCACGCATGCGAGCTGGGTGGCCGAACAACTCGCCGAACGCTCTCCGGTGGGGCAATTGTTCTCCGAGGCGTTTCCGCTCCACGCCCAGAGCGCGAACCAGGAAGGCACCTTGACGCGCTTCTCGCGCGAGAGTCTCGATCGGGCGCTGGCGACCAAGCCGTTTCATGGCGTCGAGGTGCGTCTGCGCGATGAGCGGATGTCGGGGCGTTCGTTCCTGCTATCGGGAGGTCCGCTGGTCAACGACGCCAAGGAGACGGTCGGTTCGATCGTCACCTTGACCGACATCACCGATCGCAAGCGTGCCGAAGAGCAGCAGACCGTCCTGGTCGCCGAGCTCAACCACCGCGTCAAGAACATCCTGGCCATCGTGCAGTCGGTCGCCGGCCAGACGCTGCGGACCTCGCCGTCGCTGCCGGCCTTCAACAAGGCGTTCTCCGGACGCATCCAGGCGGTCTCCATCGCCCACGACATCCTGACCCAGACGCGCTGGATCGGAATCGGATTCAACGAGCTGCTCACGACGGTGCTCGCGCCCTATGGCGTCGGCGAGGGCCGCATCAGCATCGAAGGGCCGCCGGTGCTGCTGGAGGCACGGCTGGTGCTGCCGCTCTCGATGGTGCTGCACGAGCTCGCAACCAACGCCTCGAAATATGGCGCGCTGTCAGCGCCGTTCGGCCAAGTCACGATCAGCTGGCAGCTGTGCGATGATCGGCGCCGGCTGGAGCTCGTCTGGCTCGAGCGTGGCGGACCGCCGATCGAGGGCAACGGATCGCGCGGTTTCGGCACCACCCTGATCGATCGCGTGGTCCGCTTCGATCTCGACGGCGAAGCGGATCTGGCGTTCGCTCGTGAGGGGATCCGCTGCACGCTGAGATTTGCCCTGTCGGCCGAGGCGATGCCCGAGCAGGTGCCGGCGTCCGCCGTGCAGCCGGACTAGATTGTTCAACTCCGCAAGAACGCCGTCTCGCACATGGCGCGTAGCGCGCGCTCGTCGAACGGCTTGGCGAGCCGCGGCAGGTTGCGGAATTCCGGAGGGAACAGGGTCGCATCATCGTAGCCGGAGGTGATGACGATCTTCAGCCCGAGCGCGATCAGTTGCGGCAGGATGGCGAAGATCTGTTCGCCGCGCAGATTGACGTCGAGCAATGCACCATCGATGTTGCCGCGTTCGGCTTCGCGCAGCACCTCGGGGACGCGCGACACCGGACCGATCACCTCGCAGCCGAATCCCTGCAGCACCGTCTCGAGCTCGAGCGCAATCAGTCCCTCGTCCTCGGCGACCAGGATGCGCAAACCTTCGAGCTGAGCGTTGTCGGTCGTCATGCCTCACATCCGGTCGCTGCCGCCGCGTCCAGGAGTTCCGTCCCCTTGCTCTATCTAACCATCCGGCGCGGAGTGTCGAGGCGTTTTCGTTGCTTATTGCTAACGCTCTACACGATCGCGTGCGGCAAAAAGCGCGAGCGGTTGCCGGTGATCGGAGTTGCATCTTCCCGGATCGACATCCCGCACGGCGCATGGGCCACCAGCCAGCTGCCGATCACCGGGAAAACGCCGCCGAAATCCGGCAACGGGGCCAGCGCCTGGCGGATGAAGCCCTCCGCACCGTAAGGCCCGTCCTGGGCCGAGACGGCGACGCCGTCGGACACCAGGCTGACATTGGCGCCTTCACGCGAGTAGATCGGCTTGCGCACGAAGCTCGGGCCAAGGCTCGCCGCCTTGGGATCGTCCTCGAAATAGGCCGGCAGCAGGTTTGGATGACCTTCGAACATCTGCCAGAGCAGCGGCAGAAGGCCCTTGTTCGACAGGATCGACTTCCACGGCGGTTCGATCCATTGCGTCGGCGCGCTTGAAAGCTTCGCGCCGAATGCGTCTTGGAACATCCATTCCCAGGGATAGAGCTTGAAGGCGAGCGCGATGTCGTTGTTGTCGAGATCGACGAAGCCGCCGACTTTGTCGCGCCAGCCGACGTCGGCGATGTCAAGCACGGTTGTCGACAAGCCGGCCTGCGTGGCGGTGTCGGCGAGATAGGCCAGTGTGGCCGCGTCCTCGGCTTCACCGGTCATTCCCGTCAGGTGCAGCCGTCGTCCCTTGCCCAGGGACCGCCAGCGTTCGATCAGCCGCTCGTGGATCGAATTGTACTGGTCGGCGCGGCCGGGGACGATGCGTCGCTCGATCGCCTGCTCGAGCCAGGTCCATTGAAAGACGGCGGCTTCGAAGATCGAGGTCGGCGTATCGGCATTGTATTCGAGCAGCTTCGCCGGCGCGCGGCCGCCGTCGCGAAAGCCTGGAAAGCTGAGGTCGAGCCGTCCATAGAGGCTGTCATCTCTCCGCTTCCAGCTGTCCGCCAGCAGCGGCCAGAAGGCCTGCGGGATTTTCAGTCGTCGCAGCAGCGCCTCGTCGGCGACGACCTTGCCGACCAGCTCCAGACACATCTGCTCGATCTCGGCGGTCGGCTCCTCGATGCCGAGCTCGATCTCCGCGATCGTGAACGCGTAGTAGGCACGCTCGTCCCAATAGCGCTCGCCGTCGAGCTCGTAGAAGTCGAAGCCGCATTGCTCGGCCGTCTGCCGCCAGTCGTCGCGCTCGGGGCAGGGGATGCGCTGCATCTCAGCCATCCACCGCCGCGACAACCACCGACGCAACAACATGTGCCGTGCCCATAGACGCGGGGCACAGCACGGCCGCGCTGCGTTTGACGGCGCGGCCGCGGAGGACGCGTAGCTCCGCCGCAGGGTCTTGCCCGATGGCGGCAGCCTCGATCGTCGTCGGCGCCATCCGGCGCGAACGTGTCTCCGGATGCATTCCGATCAGTCGGCGGGCGAGTTTTTTATGATCGTTGGTCTGTGTCAAAGATCCGAATCCGAACGAACAACACAAAGGCGGTGTTTTCGCGGCAACTCCGCGACGGAAATCAGCCGCCGCGCCCGAACCCGAACGCGTGCGCAAAGCCGCCGAAGCCGCCGCGCGAGACGTGGGCGGAGGACGCGTCGGCGACGTGGCTCGAAGCGCTGCCGCGAGAGTCGGAGTCGCCGCTCGAAAATCCCCAGCGGCCGGAGCCGCCGCCGCCGCTGCTGCTCGAACGGCGCGAGTTGCATTCGCCCGTCTGCGGCTGACCGGCCATCGTCGGCGTCTCCGCGCCTTCCGGACAGCTCTGCTGGCGCGGCATCAGCGCGTAGGCCGTGCCGCCGACGGCGAGTGTCCCCATCAGCAGCAACGCGACATGGCCGGAGCGCTTCACCGGCGGGGTCGGCGGCGGCGGCGGCAGCGGCCTTCGCTTGCCGAATTCGGGGCGTTGCTCGGGCATGTCAGTAGATCATCGAGGCGGCGTTGAGCGCGCCGGCGGAGAGCGAGGCCAGCCCGAGCCAGATGGCGGAGGCCAGCTCGCCGGCGACGATGCGGTTGGCGAGATCGGGCACCGGGATGCGCACGAGATAATAGACGATGACCTGCACGATCAGCGCCACCAGCGCCCAGATCAGGCAGTCCAGCACATTGGCCGAATGCGCGATGGCGCTGACCAAAGGCAGGGTGAAGCCGAGCAGGCTGAGGCCGAGCGAAATCGCCGCCGACGGGTGATTGTCCCGGATCAGCTGGAATTCATTGTAGGGCGTGACGCGGGTGTAGATGAACAGGTACGCCGTCACCGCGACCAGCGCGGTACAGAAATACACCAGGAAAGCCGGCAGGCCGGCGAGCGATTGCAGGATCATGATCAGGCCAGGCGCGTGGAGTTCTGGTGTGTCGCGACGCCAGCCTGACCGGTTCGACGTGAAGAAAGTCTATCCGCCGGCCTGACTGGCCTGATTCAGCATCTGCAACACGGAATCGCCGGTCTTGCGGGTGTGGGCGCTGAGCGCCTGCGCGAAGCCCGGGGCGTCGCGGGCGCGCAGCAGCGTCATGAAGGCTTCGTGCTCCCTGAGCGACTCGTCCCAGCGGGTGGCATCGTAATTGGCGACCGCACGGGCGCGGAACACGCTCGCATGCAAGGTGCTCCACATGTTCAGCAGCACGGCATTGCCGGCGAGTCTGGTGATCTCGGCGTGGATCTGCTGGTTCAGCCGGAAATAGGCGGCGCGCTCGGCTGCATGGTGCATCGCGACCAGTTCGGCATGCATGCCGTCGAGCCTGGCGATGTCATCGACCGTTGCGCGCGTGGCGGCAGCGTGTCCGGCGGCGGCATCCAGCGCGACCATGACGTCGAAAATCTCGGCGATCTCGCGGGCGTCGATCGGCGTCACCACCGGCGTGCGATGCGGGCGCAGCTCGATCAGGCCCTCGGCGGCAAGGATCTTGAACGCCTCCCGCAGCGGCGTGCGCGACACGCCGAACGTCTCGCACAGCATGCGCTCGGGCAGCGGCGCGCCGGCCGCGAGCTCGCCGTCGATGATCATCTCGCGCACCTTGGCGACGAGCTGATCATGCAGCGACAACCGCGCCAGCGGCCGCGTCGGCTGGTCGGACGACAGCTTCAGCCGCGCCGGCTTGAAGCGCGTCTTGAGCTTGGGCCGGGATGCCGGGGTGGTCATGACGGCTGCAGTGGCTCCCCACGATTGCCTGAATTTCGGGCGACGCGCCCGCAGATCAGGCAAATCATTGAAAATCGATGTAATAGAAGCTATTGAAATATCGTCATAAAATCAAGATCGCATATCGCATCCAAATGGCATGTGGTTTGCTGAAGGCAGGGAAAGCCTGTCGATCGACCTGCCTTGGACTTGCCTTGGGACCTGCCTTGGGACCTGCCTTGGAGATGACCGTGAACCGTTTCGTGCTGCCCATTCTCGCTGTGCTCGCGCTGGCGCTGCCTTCGCTCAGCTTCGCCGACGACGCACCCAAGATCAAACTCGGCTACGCCAAATGCGCGCATTGCACGCCGATGTCGCTGACGCCGCAATTCGCCGAAGGCGTCGCCATCGACGCGGTCGGCTTCAACACCGGCACCGATGCGCTGACCGCTCTGGTGTCGAAGAACATCGACGTCGCGCAGGTGACCTACCTCCACTACGCCATCGCGCTCGACAAGGGCTTCGACGTCGTCGCCATCTCCGGCCAGGTCAATGGCGGCTCGGCGATGCTGCTCGCCAACGACATTGATCTGCCGCAGGGCGACTGGGCCGCGCTGAAGGCTCTGATTGCGAAGTACAAGGCCGAGGGCAAGCCGTTCCGCGTCGCCGCCTCGCGCGGCAATGCGCAGGACATCCACATGCGCGGCGCCTTCGCCAAGCAGGGCATCGACATCAACAAGGACGTGCAGTTCATCAACATCCCCAATCCGTCCGACCATCTGCAGGCGCTGCGCCGGGGCGAGGTCGAGCTGATCTGCACCGTCGAGCCGTTCGCCACCCAGATCATGCAGGCCAAGGCGGCAAAATTCTTCGGCTTCCCCTACGACCAGGCCGCCGGCAAGCTGACCAATCTGATCCTCACCCGCTCCGACGTCATCGCCTCCAACCCGAAGGCGCTGGAGGGCGTGGTGCGCGCGGTGGTGAGGGTCGACGCGCACATCGCCGCCGACAAGCCGGCGCTGATCGAGGTCATCTCCAAGGTCACCGGCTTGGACAAGGCGATCGCCACCGGCGCGGTCGAGAACCTCGATCCCGATCCGAAGATGTATCGCTCCTCAGCGCTCGCCATCGCCGCGATGATGCGCGACCTGAAATACATCAACTCGGACGTCACGGCCGCCGTCGAGAAGAACCTCGACTACCGCTTCCTGGAAGCCGCCACCGGCAAGCCGAAGACCGAGCTCGGCTACTGAGATGACGGCGCTCGCCCAGCTCAGGAAGCTCGACCGCGCCATCGTCCCCGTGCTCGTGCTCGCGGGCTGGGAAGCCTTCTCCCGTTCGGGCGCGTTGCCGGCGGCGCTGCTGCCGGCGCCGTCGACCGTGGTGTGGGCGTGGGCGGACTGGCTGGTCGGCACCGACGGCAACACCCAGACCTATAGCGGCCATTGGCTGGCCGACATGCTGGCGAGCCTGTCGCGCGTCGCGGCGGGCTTCGCCATTGCCACCCTTCTCGGCGTGGCGCTCGGCGTCGCCATCGGCTGGTCGCGCAAGATCGAGATCGTGATCGAGCCGACCTTGCAGATGCTGCGCCCGATCCCGCCGGTGTCGTGGATCCCGCTCGCCATCATCTGGTTCGGCATCGCCAACAAGCCGGCGATCTTCCTGGTGTTCCTCGGCGCGTTCTTCCCGATCCTGCTCAACACCATCCATGGCGTGAAGACCTGCGATCGCAACCTGATCCGCGCCGGCGCCATGGTCGGCGGCAGCGAGCGCAAGCTGCTGCGCTACATCGTCGTGCCTGCGGCGATGCCAAGCATATTCGCAGGCCTGCGCATCGGCATCGGCTCGGCCTGGATGCTCACCGTCACCGCCGAGATGGTCGCGGTGAAGAGCGGGCTCGGCTACGTGCTGTGGGACAGCTATTATTTCCTGCGCTACGATCTGGTGCTGGCGGCGATGGCGAGCATTGGCCTGCTCGGCTTCTGCAGCGACCTCGCCATCCGCACCGCGATGGCCCGCGTGCTGCACTGGCAGCGCAACACCACCCTGCGCGGCGGAGAGTGACATGGCGACGATCGACATCTCCGGCGTCTCCAAGATCTTTACGGACAAGAAGCGCAACGCCGACGTCACCGCGCTCTCCGACATCAACCTGTCCATCGCGCGCAACGAGTTCGTCTGCCTGCTCGGCCCGTCCGGCTGCGGCAAGTCGACTCTTCTCAACATGATCGCCGGCTTCGAGCAGCCGAGCGCCGGTACGGTCAGCGTCGACGGCCGGCCCGTGACCGCGCCGGGCGCCGATCGCGGCGTCGTTTTCCAGCACGCCAACCTGATGCCGTGGCTGCCGGTGTGGGAGAATGTCGCCTTTCACCTGCTGCTGGGAGGTGGCCAGAAGGCCGAGCGCCGCGCGCGGGCGCAGATCTATATCGACATGGTTGGCCTCACCGGCTTCGAGAACCACTATCCATCCGAGCTGTCGGGCGGCATGAACCAGCGCGTCGGCATCGCCCGCGCGCTGCTGATGAACCCGCAAGTGATCCTGATGGATGAGCCGTTCGGCGCGCTCGACGAGCAGACTCGCATGGACATGCAGACCGAGCTGGTGCGGATCTGGCAGCAGCACCAGGGCACGATCGTGTTCGTCACCCATGGCGTCGACGAGGCGTTGACCTTGGGCACGCATGTCGCCGTGATGAGCGCGCGACCGGGGCGTGTCGTCGAGATCATCCCGATCGATCTGCCGCGGCCGCGCGATATCACCTCACCGCAGTTCAATGCGCTGAAGCGGCATATCCTTGCGCTCCTGAGGGGCGAAAGGGCGGAGCAGGAGAGGGCGTTGGCATGATGCGCGATCGGCACCATGTGGCGACACGGGCAGTGCACCCTCTCCCCTTGCGGGAGAGGGTGGTTTCTCACGAAGTGAGAAACCGGGTGAGGGGTCTCTTTCCGCGTTCGCATTTGTCGAGGCATACCCCTCACCCAACCGAGTTCGCTGCACCTTCGTACATGCCCTCTCCCACAAGGGGAGAGGGTGCAGTCACGGGCGGCTCGCTTGCGGCTGCTGTCGAAGTATTTTCCCGCATGTTGGCGTCGACTGTGGCAAAGGGACTCGTTCACCCATGACCAAACGCACCCTTCTAGGCATGCTGACGCCGTCGTCGAACACCGCGCTGGAGCCGATCACCTCGGCAATGGTCGCTGGCCTGCCCAACGTCTCCGCGCATTTCTCCCGCTTCAAGGTCACCGAGATCGCGCTCTCCACTGACGCCCTGGCGCAGTTCGACATCAGCAACATCCTGCGCGCGGCTGAGTTGCTCGCGCATGCCAAGGTCGACGTCATCGGCTGGAACGGCACCTCGTCCGGCTGGCTCGGCTTCGAGGCCGACGTGAGGCTCTGCGAGCAGATCACGGCGGTGACCGGCATCCCCGCGACCACCTCGATGCTGGCGCTGAACGAGATCCTGGCGGCCGCGAAAGCCACATCGCTCGGTCTCGTCACGCCCTATCGCGACGACGTGCAGGCGCGCATCATCGCCAACTATGCGAAGCTCGGCATCGCCTGCCGCGGCGACCGGCACCTCAACCTGCAGGACAATTTCTCCTTCGCCGAGGTGACGCCCGCCGAGATCGAGACCATGATCCGCGAGGTCGCGCGCGAGAAGCCGGATGCGATCGCGGTGGTCTGCACCAACATGCGCGCCGCCCCGCTGGTGGCGCGGCTCGAGCTGGAGACCGGCATTCCGATTCTCGACACCATCGCCACCGTGGTATGGAAGTCGCTGAAGCTGGCCGGCACGGATCCCCGTGGCATCAGCGAATGGGGATCGCTGTTTCACAAATTCGCCTGAGCCTCGATTGCTGGAATTGGGAGAGCGCGTCACATGGCTGCATTCGACACCGTCATCCGCAACGGCACCGTCGCCACTGCGAGCGACACCTACAAGGCCGATGTCGCCATCAAACAGGGCCGTATCGCGGCGATCGGCGAGACCATCACCGACGCCGACGAGATCATCGACGCATCGGGCCTGCTGGTGCTGCCCGGTGGCATCGACAGCCACGTCCATATCAGTCAGCCCTCGGGGCCCGGCATCGTCATGGCCGACGATTTCGAGAGCGCGACGCGCGCGGCAGCCTTCGGCGGCAACACCTTCGTGATGCCTTACTGCCTGCAGGAGAAGGGCCAGCCGTTGCGCGCAGCGCTCAAGGATTATCACGCGCTGGCCGACCAGGCCTGCTACGTCGATCATTCCTTCCACCTCATCATCGCCGACCCCACCGATGCCGTGCTCGGCCAGGAGCTGCCGGCGCTGGTCGCCGACGGCTATTCATCGCTGAAGATCTTCATGACCTATGAGGGTCTCGCGCTGAACGATTACGAGATCCTCGGCGTGCTCCAGGTCGCGCGAGAGCAGGGCGCCCTGGTGCAGATCCACGCCGAGAACTACGACGCCATCCGCTTCCTCACCGACCGGCTCGAGCGCGCCGGCAAGATCGCACCGTACTATCACGGCAAGTCGCGGCCGATTCCGGTCGAGCGCGAGGCCACGCATCGCGCGATCTCCTTGGCCGAGCTGATCGACGTGCCGATCGTGATCGTCCACGTCTCCAACCGCGAGGCGATGGAGGAGATCCGCCGCGCGCAGGCGCGCGGCCTGAAGATCCACGGCGAGACCTGCCCGCAATATCTGGTGCTGACGGAAGAGGACATGCAGGGTCTCAACATGGAAGGCGCCAAATATGTCTGCTCGCCGCCGCCCCGCGACAAGGCGAGCCAGGAGGCGTGCTGGGAGGGCCTGCAACGCGGCGTGTTCTCGCTGTTCTCCAGCGATCACTGCCCGTTCCGCTACGACGACGAAGCCGGCAAGCTGACGCCGAAGGGCCGCACCAGCTTCCGCTGGGTGCCGAACGGCATTCCCGGCGTCGAGACGCGGCTGCCGATCCTGTTCTCCGAGGGCGTCAGCAAGGGCCGCATCAGCCTCAACCAGTTCGTCGCCTTCACCGCCACCAACCACGCCAAGACCTACGGCCTGACGAACAAGGGCTCCATCGCCATCGGCTACGATGCCGACATTGCGCTGTGGGATCCCAACAAGACCGCCAAGATCAGCCAGACGGGTCTGCATCACGGCTCCGACTACACGCCGTACGAAGGCATCGAGATCACAGGCTGGCCGGTCGCGACGATGCTGCGCGGCAAGTTCGTCGTCCGCGACGGCCAGCTCACCGGCACCAAGGGCGACGGCCGCTACGTCACGCGCGGCAAGCCGGGCGGATTGGCGTAGGGCAAGCTCTTTCCACCGTCATTGCAAGCGAAGCAATCCAGAGCCGCGACCGGAACTCTGGATTGCTTCGTCGCGGAGCCCGCCCTCGGGCTCGCCAAAAGCGAGACCCGGTGGCTCCTCGCAATGACGTGGGTGAGGCACCGCGCCTCCACAATAGTTGGTCGCTCCGTCCTCTACCTCACGGGCGGTGCGCTCCCTCGCCCCGTTCTTCACGGGGAGAGGGTCGGGGTGAGGGGCAGCCCCACGCGAAGTATGAGCCGCGAAGCTTCTCCTTCGAAATCTTTCCCAGCGACGCTCATCCTCATGCACGTCTAGCGTGGGTCAGGAGGGCATTTTCATCGACACCGCCCGTGCGGCTGCCCCTCACCCCAACCCTCTCCCCGCAAGAGCGGGGCGAGGGAGCGCACCGTCGTTGCGGCTTTGGGTTCGGTTTGATGTGCAGCCGGCCGGTTCCACGGCGCTGCCCCGTCCTCTCCCGCACTGCAGCGCGACCCCGCCTCGATCTCGCCTTCCTCCCCCGGATGTGTCGAACCATTGTTGCAACCCTGCGACATATTGTCTGAGCCGCTTCGCTCGAGGTCATCAAGACAAGGATGTGCCGCCATGCCCGCGCTTGCATTTTCCAATAATGATATTGCCGTCGTCGCCTGGACCTTCGATCGCCGCCTCGACGGCTGTCTCGGCTTTGCCATTCACCGCATCGATCTCGCCGACAATTCAGACACCCTGCTGCCGGCGCTGGCGCGCTTTGCCGGGCAGACCGCCGACAAGCTCAATACCGACCAGGCCCCGGTGCAGAAATTCTGGTGGAAGGACCTCAAGGCCAAGCGCGGCGGCACCTACAAATATCGCATCGTGCCGATGGGCGGCACGCCTGGCCAGACCTTGACGCCGCTCGCCGGCGTCGCGCCGCTGGAGAGCAATCAGGTCACCCTGACGCCGGAGCGGCCGCCGTTCCACGTCTATTTCAACCGCGGCATCACCGCGACCCAGGCGTTGACGCATGCGCTGAACGATCACCCGAGCGTGCCGGCACTGGCGCCACACATCCTTGATCCCAATGACAAGATCCGCATCAACCTGATGGGCCAGCTGCAGGACGGCCTGACGTCGCTCTTGAAGCGCGCGGATGCCGGTGGCGGCACCATCCACGCCGCGCTCTATGAGCTCAATGATCCCAATGGCCTCGAGAAGCAGCTGCACCAGAACCCGAAGAGCCGCACCGTCATCCTCGGCAACGAGCAGGGCAAGGACACCGACGACGCCGATGCCGAGAACCGTACCAACCTGAAGGCGGCCGGCGTCACCGTGATCGACCGCATCCTCGGCAAGGGCAGCATCCCGCACAACAAGTTCATGGTGCTCACCGAGAACGGCAAGCCGGCCGCGGTGCTCTCGGGCTCGACCAACTGGACCTCCACCGGTCTGTGTACCCAGACCAACAACGCGCTGGTGGTTGAGAGCCCGGAGCTCGCCGCGCGCTATCTGTCGTATTGGAATGCGCTGAAGGCCGATGTCGATGCCGCCGATGGCGACAAGGCGGCGCTGCAATCGAAGACGCTGCGCGACTTCGCCCATGCCAACAACGCCAGCTCCATCCAGGCGCCGATCGATCTCGGCCATGGCGTCACCATCGAGCCGATGTTCTCGCCGAACACGCCCGGCAAGCTCGGCAAGGCGCCGAAGGCGCCGAACGACATGGGCCGGGTGTTCGAGCTGATGCGCGGGGCCAAGCACGCCGTGCTGTTCCTTGCCTTCGATCCCGGCAACAACTCGATCCTCGACGTCGCCGGCCAGCTGCTCAAGGACAAGCCGGACCTGTTCGTGCGCGGCGCGCTGACCAGCCCGGTGCGCGCCACCAACTTCTCCGCCGCGCTGCATTCCGGCGGCCATTCGGAAGGCGGCGGCGACGACGACGGCGACGCGCCGGAGGTCAAGGTGGTCGGCGAATCCGGCAAGCCGAAGAAGGCGGGCGAGAAGGGCAGCATCGATTTCCGCGGCGTGCCGGCCGGCGCGGTGCAGGACGCCTTCGGCAAATGGGAGCGCGAGCTCGCCAAATACGGCTTCGCCATCATCCACAACAAGATCGTGGTGATCGATCCCTTCAGCGACGATTGCGTCGTCGTCACCGGCTCGCACAATCTCGGCTTCCGCGCCTCGCACAACAACGACGAGAACATGCTGATCATCCGCGGCCACCGCGGCCTCGCCGAAGCGTATGCCTGCCACGTCCTCGACCTCTACGACCACTACGCCTGGCGCTTCCTGCTGAAAGAGCACCCCGACATCTTCGGCAAGCCGCTTCAAGGCGACGACACCTGGCAGGACCGCTACATCAAGGGCACGCAAGAGAAGTCGCCGGAGCTGCGGTTCTGGCTGTCGGCGGCGGGCGGGGCTCCGGCTTCAAGCGGTGGCGAGAGCAGCAGTGGCGGCGTGGTGAAGAAGCCAGCGAAGAATGGCGGGACGGCCAAGCCTGCCGAGAAGCCTGCGAAGCCGGCAAAGAAGACAGCGAAGAAGGCTGCGGCTGCAGCGAAGACTTTGGCCGGCCGCAAGAAGACGACGAAGAGGAAGGTCGTCAAGAACGCGTCGAAGACGAAGAACAAGCGCAATGCCTCAGCGAAGAAGGCGAAAGCCAAGGTGGGCAAGAAGGCGGAGAAGCGTCCAGCGAAGAAGACCGCGACCAAACCCCCCAAGCGAGCCAAGAAGAGTGCTACGAAGAAGAAGGGACGCTGAGCGCCGCGCGCAGAACCGTAACCGCGGACTAGGCCCGGGAGATCATGATGCGAGTCCGCGGGATCGCATCATGATCTCGTCTCTTTGCCCTAAGCTCATCAAGGGCATCCGATCGCTCCAGTCCTCGGCAGCCGTGTCGGTAGGCCGTCCGTCCACCATCCGAGGAAGCTGAGCACGGGGTAGTCTTATGCAGCGTCACTGTAATCCAAGTCGATCATCGGAAAACGCCGGCGCTATGGTTGCTTGAATGGGAAAGCCGCATGCGTGCCATCTTCGATAGGAGCCGCGTCGCAGTCTGGCGCTCAAGCCGCGCTTTCAATAGCTATTGCCGGGAAACTGACGCGCGGGACGCAGCATCGCACTTGGCGAGGCCCGATGGTGGGGAGTTCACGGCTTATTCGATAGTTCTTCTGCGATAGTATAGAGTGCTGCCATTGCTGTAAGCGCCGAGGCTTTGGTACAGGTAACTCCAAGTTTTGCAACTCGTCCAGGGTGAATGAGGTTGCGTGCGTCTCTTGCCATATGTGCAAGCGCTTCTCCGTCGGATGTCAGGAGTCCGGCTCTCGCAGCGGCGTCGACGAGCTCGGAAAGAACCATGTCATTTGGCGCCTTCTTTGTTTTTAGGTTGGCGTCTTCTATCGCCCAAAGGAGAATTGATTCCAACGCAGATCCGGCAAATGTCGTTGCACCGAGCCATTCCTGCGCACTAAAGTCTATCCATGCAGCCCGAATTCTTTCTTCAATACTTGCTCGTCGGTCGGCGTTTTCAATAAATGGTAGTTCGGGCTTGGGAGGAGGGACAGTATCTCGACATTGCAACATCAATCGGCGGACACGCTCAATTGCGTCTTTGCCGTCCACGTCGCGGACGACAATCGTGTCGCCGACTTCCCAGCGCGCGACTGTCACGGCAAGAACGGCTCGGCAGCGAGTTAACTCCAAATAGCTCTGAAACGGCAATTCCAATAGCTCGCTGGGTACGTCATTGAGTAGCGCGAGGATAGCCTTAACTTCCGGTAGATAGTGGTGCTTCAGTCTCCGGTCGTCGATGTCGGTAGATTTCAATCCGATAATAGATTCAATAGCGAATATGATCTCGCTTGGAAGGATGCGCATGCGTGGTCTCCAGCTGGTCAATCACTATTAGGTATGCACGACGATCAATTTAGATATGTATGTCGCAAATTGTTCGAATTCTAGTCCGATCGAAAGCGGCTGTCGTAGCACCGAGGTGCGCCGATGTGATCTAATTGCGTCGGGCGGCGCGGATCTGATTGCGTATGTCGTCCGCGATCGCCGCGATGTTGTCGGCGCGGCGTGAAGCGAAGCTTCATGGATCGAAGCGGCGGAACGCGGCCTCGATCTCGGCATCGGTGGCAAATTGTCGGCGCTTCGCCTGGGAAAGACTCTCCAGCACATCGGGCAGGTGCGACGGGACGATGTCTTCAGGCTCGTGATCCTCGCCGGCAAGCGTCAGCATCGCGCGCGCGATCTCGTCTTGCGCCTCGGAGGGGAGGCGGCGAACGGCTTCCAGCGCTTGATCGAGCAATTTGGTCATGTCCGGCTCCTTCTTTGTCGACGATAGCGCGTCACATCATATTTTCCAGGGGGGGAGCCACGGTGCGAGGTTGTCGCCTCGCGGTACACCGCAAGGCGATCGCACGAGACGGGAGTATTGCGTTCATCTGTTTCCTCATCGTCATGGCCGGGCCTTCGCCGTGCCGATGCGGCTCGGGCCGCGCAAGGGGGATGAGCTCGGGCACGACTGAGTAACCAACTGCCAGAGTTGGTCTTGGCGATAGCCCGAGATCGACATAGGCGATCGTCCTGCGGTGCACCCGGAAAGTCGCGCAGACGCCGTCGAGTCGAGCACGGCGCGCGTCGATTTCGGCTTCTCAAAAATTCTTCTTTCGTTTTCTCAGAAAATGTGCTTTACTCCGCTTCGTCCCGCCCCAACGAGGGGACGCTTCGCGGTCGTCACGGACGTCGGTGTGGGATGCGATGGGCGCTTCGGAGCGCAGCATGGTTCGCCGTGCCGACGAACGATCCCTTAGCGCACGGTGAAATCGCGTGGTCCTGGCCTCCCGAAGCTGAGGCCAAGCACGTGGGCGTTGCGGTTGACGCGGCCTGCGGGTGATGGGGGCAAGACAGCCGGTCCCCAAGGAGATCGCGTATAAATCGTAAAGCCATCGCGCAGGGAGGGCCGGGTGATCGGCCAGACCTGTGGTGACTGCCGCGCCTGCATTCTTTTTCTGCAGGCGGGCCACGGGCGCGGCCAGCGCCCGGCCTTCCCTGCGCCCTCAGTTTGGAGGAGGGCGGTGAGGATGCCGAACAACTCAGGCGCGGGGCGCTGCGAGATCGCGATGGTTCGTCCGCATGTCCGTTGAAGGCGCATCCGCAGATGTCATGCAAGCGTCTTGAGGTGAACGCGCCCCAGCGTCATTGCGGGCGCAGCGAAGCAATCCAGGGCCGAGCGAGGACTCTGGATTGCTTCGTCGCTTCGCTCCTCGCAATGACGGAGCGAGGCGAGGGGCCTGTGTGGACGTTTGAGCCGTGCTGTTGCGGCGACGGCGGTCGGCTCCCCTCCCCCTTGCGGGGAGGGGTTGGGGGTGGGGGTTTCTTGCTCAGGACGGAGCTTGGGGCAGGGATGGTACGAGCAACGAGTTCACTTAGTCCGCTAGAGTGCGGTGAGTCTCATGCAGACCATTTCCGGGGACCCCCACCCCCGACCCCTCCCCGCAAGGGGGAGGGGAGCGCACCGTGCGATTGGCGAGAGCTTGGCTCCAATGCCGATCGCCCAAGACGCAAAGGGCCAACCCATCACCAATCACCACCCCCACAAACAAAAACCCCGCCATTTGCGGCGGGGCCCAGTCTGGGAGGAGCGAGCTGTGAGGCTCGCCGGTAAACCCAGTGAAAGATCAGGCGGGAATGCGCTCGTCGAGATCGTGCGGCTCGCGCAGCACGTAGCCGCGGCCCCAGACGGTCTCGATGAAGTTGCGGCCTTCGGAGGCGTTGGCGAGCTTCTTGCGCAGCTTGCAGATGAAGACGTCGATGATCTTCAGTTCGGGCTCGTCCATGCCGCCGTAGAGATGATTGAGGAACATCTCCTTGGTGAGCGTCGTGCCCTTGCGGAGCGAGAGCAGCTCCAGCATCTGGTATTCCTTGCCGGTCAGGTGCACGCGCTGGCCGCCGACTTCGACCGTCTTGGTGTCGAGGTTGACGACGAGGTCGCCGGTCTGGATGACCGACTGGGCGTGGCCCTTGGAGCGCCGCACGATGGCGTGGATGCGGGCGATCAGCTCGTCCTTGTGGAACGGCTTGGTCATGTAGTCGTCGGCGCCGAAGCCGAGACCCTTGACCTTGTCCTCGATGCCGGCGAGGCCGGACAAAATGAGGATCGGCGTCTTGATCTTCGAGACGCGCAACTGCTTGAGCACGTCGTAACCGGACATGTCGGGCAGATTGAGATCGAGAAGAATGATGTCGTAGTCGTACAACTTGCCGAGGTCGACACCTTCTTCGCCAAGGTCAGTCGTGTAGACGTTGAAGCTCTCGGACTTCAACATCAGCTCGATCGACTGCGCGACGGCGCTGTCATCCTCAATCAGCAAAACGCGCATGCCAGTTCCCCATAGTCGCCGCTCCGGGCGTCAGGTCGGCCGCCACCGCGGCACTCAAAACGCCTTTGAACAACTGATTCGGATCCTGACGAGAGATGGTTAACAAATCCTGATTCCGCTGCGCAAGCTCTATCCGTGCAATTTTTGTCGAATCGCCGTAAGGTGTTGCGAAGAAGCAGTTTTTCTCAGCCGTCCTCGTTCAAGCTCCATGTGAAGAGATGGAACTAACCGACTCTCGTTCCTCACCGCTTTTGGGGGGCGGCAAGGCGCACTACGTCAGTCACTCCAGACCATGACGCAATGATTAATGATGCGAGTAAACACAGAGTTAAACCGGCGACGCGAATCTGCCCCTACTTAAGGTTTTCGCAATGAAGGCGGTGCGGTGATGAAGGGCGGGGCGCGATGAAAGGCATTTCGTGATGAAGGGCGTTTCATGATGAAGGCGCTGGCCGAGCAGATCAACGACATCGACGCCGTGAACACCTATGGCCGCGTCGTCGGCGTGAAGGGATTGATGGTGGAGATCGCCGGGCCCATCCACGCGATGTCGGTCGGCGCGCGCATCGTGATCGAGACCGGCAGCTCGGTCATTCCTGCCGAGGTGATCGGCTTTTCCGGTAAGAATGCGGTGGTGATGCCGTTCGCGGGCCTCGAGGGCGTGCGGCGCGGCTGCCGGGCGGTGATTGCGAACTCGGCCAACCAGGTGCGGCCGTCGCCGGCCTGGCTTGGCCGCGTCATCAACGCGATGGGCGAGCCGATCGACGGCAAGGGGCCGCTGCCGTCAGGCGCCTCGCCGGTTCCCTACCGCAACAATCCGCCGCCGGCGCATTCGCGCAAGCGCGTCGGTGCGCCGCTCGATCTCGGTGTGCGCTCCCTGAACACCTTTCTCACCTGCTGCCGCGGCCAGCGGCTCGGCATCTTCGCCGGGTCCGGCGTCGGCAAATCGGTGCTGCTGTCGATGCTGGCGCGCAACGTCGATGCGGACATCTCGGTGATCGGGTTGATCGGCGAACGCGGCCGCGAGGTGCAGGAGTTCCTGCAGGACGATCTCGGCGAGGAGGGTCTCGCGCGCTCCGTCGTCGTCGTCGCGACGTCGGACGAACCGGCGCTGATGCGGCGGCAGGCGGCGTATCTGACGCTCGCAATCTCCGAATATTTTCGCGACGAGGGTAAGGATGTTCTCTGCCTGATGGACTCGGTGACGCGCTTTGCGATGGCGCAGCGTGAGATCGGGCTGTCGGCCGGCGAGCCGCCGACCGCGAAGGGCTACACGCCGACCGTCTTTACCGAACTGCCGAAGCTGCTGGAGCGGGCCGGGCCCGGCAGCGGCGATGGGACCATCACCGGGATCTTCACGGTGCTGGTCGACGGCGACGATCATAATGAGCCGGTCGCGGACGCGGTGCGCGGCATTCTCGACGGCCACGTCGTGATGCAGCGTTCGATCGCCGAACGTGGCCGCTATCCGGCGATCAATATTCTCAAATCGGTGTCGCGGACGATGCCGAAATCGGCCGACCCGGTGTTTCTGCCGACCATCATGCGGGCGCGCCAGGTGATGGCGACCTACGCCGACATGGAAGAGCTGATCCGGCTCGGCGCCTATCGCGCGGGCTCCAGCCCGGAGGTCGACGAGGCGATCCGGCTGCACGAGCCCTTGGAGGCATTCCTCAGGCAGCGCAAGGACGAGGTCTGTGGGCTCGCGCAGGGGTATCGGGAGCTGGAACAGATCTTGGGGCGCTTGGAAACGGAAAGCTAACTTTGTCGGGTAATCATCCCCTCCATGTAACGAGCCTAGTCGGCAGGCCCAGTAAGGGCGGCCGGCCCTGTCCCGCGCCGTCTACGGGACTTCTGGGGAGTATGAGTCGATGAAGTCGCGCGAAACGCTGATCCGTCTGAAGAAATTTCAGGTGGATGAGAAACGCCGCCGGGTGACGCAGATCGAGGGCATGATCGCTGACTTCCAGCGCATGTCGTCTGAGCTCGAGCGGGAGATCCAGACCGAGCAGGAGCGGGCCGGCATCAACGACCCGACCCATTTTGCCTATCCGACCTATGCCAAGGCGGCGATCCAGCGCCGCGAGAACCTGACGCGCTCCGCCGACGAGCTGCGCGCCCAGCTCGAGGACGCCAAGGCCGCTTTGTCCGAGGCGTTCGAGGAGATGAAGAAGGTCGAGCTGCTCGACGAGCGCGACCAGGCCCGCGAAAAGGCCGAGGAGAGCGCCCGCGAACAGGCCGACATGGACAGTATCGGCCTGATGCGCGCCCGGCTCGGCGTCATCGCCTGAGCCGGACCGTCATGGTCGGAACTTGTCGAAAACCCGGGCCGCAAGGTCCGGGTTTTTCGTCGCGCCGGCCCCGCTGGAGCGCCGCGCGCGATCTGTGCTACGGGAGGACAGGTTCGAGCGAGGGAGTGGGGCGATTTTCGGGGACGCTGAATGCTGACGCCGGCAGAGCTGGTCTGGCTGCTTGCCGCGGTCGCCAAGGGGGATGAGGCTGCGTTCGAGCGCCTCTACGCGGCGACGCGCGCGAAACTCTACGGCGTCGTGCTCCGTATCTTGCACCGTCAGGACCTCGCCGAGGAGGTCGTGCAGGAAACCTATGTGAAGGTCTGGAACAACGCGGCCCAGTTCGATCCGTCGGTGTCTTCCCCCATTACCTGGATGGCGGCGATTGCCCGCAACCGCGCCATCGACCTCGTGCGCAAGCGCGGCGAGCTGTCTTTGGAGGATGAGCCCTCCGCGCTCGAGGTCGCGGCCGAGACGCCCGATCCGCTGGCGCGGCGCGAGATGTCGGAGGAGCTCAAGCGTCTGTTGGAATGCGTCGGCCGGCTCGAGCCCGACCGGCAGAAGCTTGTGCTTCTTGCCTACTATAACGGCTGGAGCCGCGAGCAATTGGCGACCAAGTTCGAGGCGCCGGTGAATACGGTGAAGACCTGGCTGCGGCGGAGCATGATGGATATTCGCCAATGCCTCGGGATCGGATGAGAGGCGGTTTGGACTGAGCCTGGACGACAGACCTTGTGGGTGACGTGATCTGGACCTGTGATGGCGTATAGCGAAGACCATATCGCGCTGGCGGCGGAATATGCGTTGGGCACGCTCGACGCCGCCGAGCGCGCGCAGGTCGAGACCATGATGACCGTCGACCAGGCATTCGCGGCGCTGGTCCAGGCCTGGGAATTTCGTCTCGGGCCGCTCAATCAGATGGTCGGGCTGGTCGAGCCGCGCCCCGAGCTGTGGGACCGGATCAAGGCCGAGATCATGCGGTCCGGCGCGAAGGCCGCAGTTATTTCCCCGTCTCCCGCAGAGGCGGACGCTGAGGCTCCGGCGGTCGTGACCCCGCAGGCTGCCGAAGCTCCGGCTGTCGTGGCAGAGGCTCCGGCGGCCGAAGCGCTCCCGCCGCAGGCTCCGAATGTCGATGCCGCCGTTGAGATCGCACGCCTGGACACGCCAGCCGAAGCGCCTCCCGTCGTGCCGCAGCGGCGCGCCTCTGCGGCACGGGAGGTTGCGAACGATAACGCCAATGTCGTTCAGCTCGCCTCTAAGGTCAGGCAGCTGCGCACCGTCGCCAACGCCATGACGGCAGTTGCCGCGGTGCTGCTCGCGCTGCTTGGCGTCCAGCTCTATCGCCCGGATCTGCTGCCGCCGCCGTTGCAGCCCAAGCCGCGCATCCAGACTGTCGAGGTCAAGGTGCCGGCTGCGCCGCAACCCGCCGCGCAGTTCGTCGCGCTGTTGCAGAAGGATGCGGCTTCGCCGGCCTTCATCCTCACCGTCGACTCCGGCAGCAAGAGCTACACAGTTCGCCGCGTCGGCGCCGCGCCCGAGCCGGGCAAGAGCTTCGAGCTGTGGATCGTCTCCGACAAGCTGCAGAAGCCGCGCTCGCTCGGCGTGATCGGCGGCGGCGATTTCACCAGCCGTCCCGTTCTCTCGGCCTACGACGCCGACACCGTCAACCGCGCCACCTACGCCGTCACCGTCGAGCCGGAGGGCGGGTCGCCGACCGGGCAGGCGACGGGGCCGATCGTGTTTACGGGGAAGCTGATTGAGACGGTGCCGCCGGGCAAGTGAGGCCAAAGGCAAAAAAGAAAACGCCCGTGGGGAGCGGGCGTTTTCGGTAGTCGACTTGGGGTTGGGTCTACTACATATCCACGCGGCCAGTTGGGGGGCTGTGAGAACCGCGTGAATTCCTGAAATTCCAATCAACGAACCAGCGACGCTTCCGAACTCGTCACCGCGACCGGCTTGCCGGCCTTGATGACCTTCGCCGTCTGCGTGTAGTTCGTTTCCGCATTGAGGCGGGCGGAGATGCCGAAGCCGGCCACCGCGATGCCAGCCACGAGCGCAACCACCACGATCTTGAGGTGGGTCGTCCGATCCGCGCTGTAAATCGAGTGGTTCATGGAAGCCTCCTGCCGCCTTCCGTCCTTCGCTGATTCGTGTGAGCCGGCGGCGTTCCGGTTCATCGTCTCGCCTGCAAGAACGTAGGAAACCTCGATTCTGTTTCGTAGTGGTCATCACAAGCGTGTGATAAGGCGTGATGCCGCGCGACTGCCGATGAATGGAAAGTGAATAATCCGTTTTATTACAATAGCCTGACGGCTGGTTCGGTCTGCGGCGGAAATATCGGCCACCTAACGCAAAATTAAGAAATCGTTTGCCTGTGGCGGTAAAGCACAGTCGGATCTGCCTGGAAAAATGGCAAAGCCGGCCTTTTGGACCGGCCTGCCTTCAACAACTTGGGACTGACTCGCAGGTTCCGCGCCTCCCGTCCTCAAACGCTTCCGACCGTCTTCAGCCGCGCCCGCGGGTGGATCTCGGCCTGCGACAGCACCGTGGTCTGGGCGCGGAAGCGCTCGACCAGCGAGCGGACGAAGGGGCGGATCGCCGCCGACGTCACCAGCACCGGCGACTCGCCCTCGCGCGCCGCGCGCTCGAACGCATCGCGCGTCGCGGTCATGAACTCCGACAGCCGCGACGGCTGCATCGCGAGGCTGCGGTCTTCGCCCTGGCCGATCAGCGACTCCGCGAACGCCTGCTCCCATTTCGCCGACAGCGCGATCAGCGGCAGATAGCCCATCGGCGAGGTGTTCTGGGCGCAGATCTGGCGTGCCAGGCGGGCGCGAACGTGCTCGACGATCGTGGCCGGGTTGCGCGAGAAGGCGAGGGCGTCGGCGACGCCTTCGAGGATGGTCGAGAGGTCGCGGATCGAGATGCGCTCCGACAGCAGCAGTTGCAGCACGCGCTGGAGGCCGGAGATCGTGATCTGCGTCGGCACGATGTCCTTGACCAGCTCGCCCTGCTCCTTCGGCAGCTCCTTCAAAAGCTTCTGCACCTCGCCATAGGAGAGGAGGTCGCTCATGTTGGCCTTGAGCAGCTCCGTCAGATGCGTCGACAGCACGGTCGCCGCGTCCACCACCGTGTAGCCCTTCAGCGTCGCCTCTTCCTTGAGGCCCGCATCGACCCAGGTCGCGGGCAGGCCGAAGGTCGGCTCCGTCGTGTGGATGCCGGGCACCGCGACCTGGTTGCCGCCTGGGTCCATGACCATGAACTGGTTCGGCCAGATCTTGCCGGAGCCGGCGTCGACCTCCTTGATCTTGATGATGTAGGTGTTGGCCTCGAGCTGCACGTTGTCCAGGATGCGCACCGAGGGCATCACGAATCCCATCTCGATCGCCAGCGAGCGCCGGAGCGCCTTGATCTGGTCGGTCAGCCGGTCGGTGCCATCGGGCGCATTGACCAGCGGCAGCAGCGCATAGCCGAGCTCGATCTTGAGGTCGTCGATCTTGAGCGCCGCGGAGATCGGCTCCTCGGCGGCCGCGGCGCTGGCCGCGGCTGCGGCCGGCGCTGCGGCGGCCGCGGCGACCTCCTCGGCCTTCGCCACCTCCTTGTACCGGCGCGCCTTCAGCGCGAGCGCGGCGGCGCCGCCGCCGAGCGCGAGGAACGGGATGGTCGGGATGCCCGGTAGTAGCGCCAGCACCAGCATCACGGCGGCAGACATGCCGAGCGCCTGCGGATAGCCGGAGAACTGCTTGATCAGCGCCTTGTCGGCGGCGCCGGTGACGCCGGCCTTCGAGACCAGCAGGCCGGCCGCGGTGGAGACGATCAGCGCCGGCACCTGGGTGACCAGGCCGTCGCCGACGGTCAGCGTGGTGTAGGTACGGGCGGCCTCGGCAAACCCCAGACCCTGCTGGGCGACGCCGATGATGATGCCGCCGATGATGTTGATGAAGACGACGAGGAGGCCGGCGACCGCGTCGCCGCGAACGAATTTCGAGGCACCGTCCATCGCACCGAAGAAGCCGCTTTCGTCCTCCAGCTCCTTGCGCCTGGCCTTGGCGACCTTCTCGTCGATCAGGCCGGCGGAGAGGTCGGCGTCGATCGCCATCTGCTTGCCGGGCATGGAGTCCAGGTGAAAGCGCGCCGCGACCTCGGCGATGCGGCCCGAACCCTTGGTGATGACGACGAAGTTCACCGTGACCAGGATCGCGAACACGATGATGCCGATGACGAAATTGCCGCTCATCACGAAGTTGCCGAACGCCTCGATGACGTGGCCGGCGGCATCCGTGCCCTCGTGACCGCGCGACAGGATCAGCCGGGTCGACGCCAGGTTCAGCGACAGCCGCAGCATCGTCGAGATCAGCAGGATGGTTGGAAACGACGAGAATTCCAGCGGCGTCTGGATGAACAAGGCGGTCATCAGGATCAGGATCGACAGGGTGATCGAGATCGCCAGGAACAGGTCGAGCACCAGCGAGGGCAGCGGCAGGATCAGCACCACCAGGATGGTGAGGATGCCGAGCGCCAGCGCGATGTCGCCGCGCAGGACCGCGGTCTTGAGGTCAGCAAAAGAAAAACCGGCCGGAGATCCGGCTCCCTGACCCGCCGTGACGTCGACCATGGCTTTCGCCCCTTCCCGCGGGCCGCGTTTGCCGGCCCCAAACGACTGCGCGGCGGCCACGGGGCCGCCGTTCCGAAACTGAGGTACTGCGCTGGCGTCCACGGAAGCTCTCCTCCGTCAACCGCACCCAACCACGACACGCAGATTCCACTCGGCAATTTTTGCCCGGTGTATGGTTAGCGTTCGGTTAACGGCGGTTAACAAGAGGTTGCGGGGGAGACTGATACGCGCTCCTGCCGCATGGCGAGAGGCCGCAACCGTCCGGGCCTCGCCCTTCGAGACGCCCGCCTTCGGCGGTCTCCTCAGGGTGAGGGGAGGGGCTGCGTTGTACGGCTCGAAGCATGTCGCCTGCCGCGCGCGCTCTGCCATGAGCCCGCAGCGCGTGGACAAAGTGCTGCACCGGTCTCCGCTCCAAACCCTCATGGTGAGGAGCCGCGCAGCGGCGTCTCGAACCATGAGGCCCGGCCGTGCCGGACCGTCGCCGTTCACGAATGGATGTCTTCTCGCAGACATGCGCCATCCTCTCCCGCGGCGCCTCGCGCCCGGGGCTTTCGCATCAGATCCGCCCTCGAAAGAGGAGGGCGCAGGGAAGGCCGGGCGCTGGCCGCGCCCGTGGCCCGCCTGCAGCAAAAAAGCAGGCGGCAGTCACCACAGGTCTGGCCGAGAACGCCCGGCCTTCCCCGCGCGACGGTTGGAACGGCTTATACGTGGTCTCCCTGGTGCGCCGGGCTTGTTGGCCACCATCCCCAGTGCAATGCGTAGGCATTGCACCGCGTTGATACCAGCATCGGGGTATCAGGACCGCACGACTTCGCCGTGCGCAACGAACCGTTCGTCCGCGCGGCCGTAAAGCCACGCTGCGATTCCTTGCGCCCATCGCATCCCACCTCCCACGTCTCGTGACGGTCGCGACACGCCCCTCCGGCGGAAGCAGGACGGGAAGAGATATACATGATTTCGGAAAAAAGAAAAGAACAATATTCGGTCAATCAGAATTGGGTCCGGCAAGAGGGGAGGATCCTCGCGGTCGGCGCAGCGCGAGCGGCGGAGACGAAGCCCACGCGCGATTCGTTCGCAGTTCATCGCGGTCTCCGCTAAATAGTCCCGACGGTCTGGAGTGGAGGCTTTGATGAAGTGCCTACGGGTCTACGCCACCGAAGATGGCGAAACGCATTTCGATGAAGTCGACATTCCGACAGTCGCGCGGCAGGTTCACCCGGAGGCTGCCATCTTCGACGTGTCCGCAAGATATGCGAGCACACACATCAGCTTCACACGTATTCCGGCTGGGGCAGGACTGGTCGACTGGCACACCGTGCCGCGGCGCTCGCTCACCGTCCGGCTCAGCGGATCGGCGGAGTACCAGACAAGCGACGGAGACCGAAGGCACGTCCCGACCGGAGGCTTCATCCTGTTCGAGGACACGCACGGCAAGGGACACAGGACCCTCCATTCCCCAGAGGAGCAGACCGTCATCTGGATCAGTCTTCCGCAGGGGCTCGATCGAGCCTGACGCTGGTGGATGTGGTCGTCCTGGTGGTCCGGTCACTATCTGGAGGGGCAAGTCGCCAAAATCGACCTGAACGCCGGATCACTCGGATCCTATCAATCGACGGTACCTTGGCTACTCTACTGTGCCGGGGCTCTCATCTGACGATCTGCTCAATGCGGACTTGTCGCGCCCGCGCGCTACGATAGAACGGCGGACGGGATAGCTCCGTGAGTGAATGCAATGAAGGATGGCTTTGAATACTCGATCGACTTGTCGCTGGCGCAATCGAGAGCGGAAAAGATCATCGCGTGCATCAAGCGGTGGCAGGCTGAGCACGACTTGCGTCCGTTCGAATACACCAGGCAGTTGCGGGTGTCGCCGACGTCGATCCCTCATAGCCATCCAGTGTTGACGCTGAACACGGAGCTTTACGACCCGAACGCAATCCTCTGCGAGTATCTCCATGAGCAGATGCATTGGTATCTGACCATGTTGAAGATTGCGGACGAAGCTTCGCCTCTCATCGCCGAGTTGAAGCGCCGCTATCCGGCGGCGCCTGTCGGATTTCCCGAGGGAGCAAACGATGAATACTCGACCTATCTCCATCTGTTGGTGAATTGGCTGGAGATCGAGGCGACATCCCGGTTTGTTGGCCGGGACCGGGTTGAAGAGATTGCCCGCAACAAGCGCTATTATCGGTGGATGTACCGTACGGTGCTGTCGGATTGGCGACCGCTCGAACAGCTCTATCGAAGCTACGATATCGTGCCGATCAAGCCGGCCGAGAGTTTCCGGGATTGAACGGATTGGCCATGGGAGGTCAATAGTCGCCGTCGCCTAATTTCCAAATGTCCAGTTCCGTAGTTTCGCGGGCGTCATCGTTCGTGACATTTTGTAACAACGCTGCGTGCGGCCTTCTTTAAGCAACACGTGCTGCTATCGTTTGACGACGATGGAGCTCTCGATGTTGCGTTCGACACTTGCCGTTCTGTTAGTCGCGAGCTTGGGGCTTGTGCAGCCCGTTTCGCTGTTGCCGGCCAGCGCCGGTCCCTTCCTCGAGCGGCTGCAGGCGCGGATGGCGGCACGCGAGGCCGAGGGGCAGATCGGGCCGGCCACCGAATATGCCTATGGGGCCGATCCGCTGCAGAAGCTCGACGTCTGGCAGGCGAGGGGCGGCACGGCGGCGCCGCTGGTCGTGTTCGTGCATGGCGGCGGATGGAAGCGGGGCGACAAGCGCAACGCGACCGGGGCTGCAAAGGTCGAGCATCTGCTCGCGCAGGGCTACGCGTTTGCCTCGATCGACTATCGGCTGGTGCCGGCCGCGACCGTCGAGCAGCAGGCGGCTGACGTGGCTGCGGCGCTGGCGTGGCTGCGCAACAATGCCGGGCGGCTGGGGATCGATCCCTCGCGGATCGTACTGATGGGGCACAGCGCCGGTGCGCATCTCGTCGCGCTGGTCGGGACCGATCCGCGCTATCTGACCGCGGCCGGGTTGTCGCTGCGCGACGTCAGGGGCATCGTTGCGCTGGATGGCGCCTGCTACGACGTGGCGCGGCAGCTCGCCGACAGCGGCCGCTTCATGCTCGACACCTATCTTCAGGCATTCGGCACCGACCCGGTGCGCCAGCGCGCGTTGTCGCCGACCCTGCAGGCCGCCAAGCCCAATGCGCCGGCTTTCCTGATCCTCCATGTCGACCGCGCCGACGGCAAGGCGCAGTCCGAGGCGCTCGGCGCGGCGCTGATGCAGGCTGGGACGCCGGCTGAGGTCGCGGCTGTGGGTGGCACCGGCCTGCGTGGCCACATGGAGATCAACCGCGAACTCGGCGATCCCAGCCATCCAGCCACGGCGATTGTCGATGGCTGGCTGCGCAGGATGATCGGTGCGAAGTGACGTTGATCGAGTCCGCACTGTCCGTGCGGCACGACGGTGACGCTGCACCCAATTTGTTCAAGCTGGGCGCAGGGTGCCGCGCTTCCCGTCGTCGCCGTGACATCGCGCATGAAGTTGACGCCGAAGCCTCTGCTCACGGCAAGAGCGCTTCGTCATCGCGGGAAGACGCCTGTTCTCGCCATGATGACCCCGGCGATCAGCCCACGTGCCTACAGCCTCACGACGATCTTGCCGACATGCGAGCCGGACCGGAGCTGGGCGTACGCCTCGGGAACGTCGTCGAAGTCGTAGACCCGATCGACGACCGGATGGATCGCGTGTTCGCTCAGGAAGCGAGTCATGGCCGTGAAATGTTCGACCGAGCCGACGGTGACGCCGATGATGTCTGCATTCTCCCATTGCAGGCGGGCGAGGTCGGGCTTCGGGCCGAACCCGGTCAAGACGCCGATCTGAACGATCTTGCCGGCTGAGGCGACCGAGCGCAGCGAGCGGTCGTAGGTGCCGGGTCCGCCGAGCTCGAGGACATGACTGGCGCCTTCGCCGTCGGTGGCTTTCATCACGGCCACATCCCAATCGGGCGTGTCGCGATAGTTGATCAAGATCGATGCGCCGAGCGCCTGGGCGCACGCGAGCTTTTCATCCGAGGACGAGATGACGATCGCGCGGGCGCCCAATGCGGCTGCGAACTGAAGGCCGAACAGGGCGACGCCGCCGGTGCCCTGGACCAGCAGCGTGGCGGATTTGCCCATTCCACCACGTGTGATCAGGCCGTGCCAAGCCGTCACGCCGGCACAGGGCAGCGTCGCGGCCTCGATCGACGTGAGGTGGTCAGGCACGGAGACCAGCGCCGTCGCCGGCAGCACGACGTACTCCGCCAGCATGCCATCCATCGTACTGCCGCCGAGCGATGACGGAATATAGCTCGACTTGAACGGCCCGGAGATCCAATCGCGAAAGAACGATGCGGCCACACGGTCACCGGGGCGCCATCGAACGACATCTGAGCCTACCGCATCAACGACGCCTGCGCCGTCTGACAGCGGAACGCGGCCGTCGAACCCGCCTTGGCCTGCTCGGTCAAGGATCAGGAGGTCGCGGTAGTTGAGGCTTGCCGCCTCGACCCGCATGCGAACCTCGCCACTGGCAGGTTCGGGCTTGATGAGGTCGGTGCGCACCAGGCGCCCCGCACCTGCGTGGCCATTCAAATGATAGGTTTTCATCGT
The DNA here is from genome assembly GCF_024586915.1 of Bradyrhizobium sp. SRS-191. GTDB lineage: Bacteria > Pseudomonadota > Alphaproteobacteria > Rhizobiales > Xanthobacteraceae > Bradyrhizobium. The sequence continues at coordinate 330,113 of NZ_JANBVS010000006.1, read as the reverse complement.
TGCTCCCAGCACAAGGGGACTCCACTTGGGCGAGCACGATCTGTAAGGTCTGACAGCGCTGTCAGGGTCAAGAGGTTTTCGGATGAAGATCGGCGAGCTCTCTCGAAGGACGGGGGTCAGCGTCCGGATGCTGCGCTACTACGAGGGCGAAGGCCTGCTTGCGCCGCAACGAACGTCGTCCGGTTATCGCGACTACGGTACGGCGGACGAAGAAGCCGTTCGCCGGATCAAGGTGCTCGGCTCCGCCGGGATGACGCTGGAGACGATCAAGCAGTTACTCCCGTGCGTGCGCAACAACCGTCCAGATTTCAGACCTTGCGACAATTTGCGACGAATACTCGCGCAGCAGGTCGGCCTCATCGATCAACGCATCGAGGCCCTCAGCCAGAGCCGGACGATTCTCGCAGGCTTCATATCTAGCGTGAACTGATCGCCGGCTATCGCATGTCGGACGTCGCAGGCGCCGGATCGATCGAAGATGGCGGCCTTGAGCGCGAGTCCCTGAACGCGCACAGGGCAGGCGAATGACGGCCCCTGCCTCGTCGTGATGACGCGCGGCTTTGGCGCGCAACGAGCAATATTGCAGAAGATCGCCCGCGCCCCCGGCGTGCAAGAGCGGCTGTCCTTGATATCGCGCCGGCAGGGCGGGCCTGCACAATGCGTCGGCATCGTGTGCGTCGTCCGGCCCGCGCCATCAAGTTTTTCTGATCGCTGCGATCACGGAAACCGATTTGCGATCGGTATTGGCCTTCTTTAGAAGTATTCTAAATTAATCTGGAGACCACATAAATGCCTTCCGAGAAGCTCCGCCACAGCGTGCGGCTGAAAGTTGCGGCTGCAGGCCTTGCCGGGCTTGCGTCGCTCGCGACCGTCGCCGGATTGCGCGCGGAAGCGCCGGCGCCGGCCCCCGCCCCCGCCTATGTGCCGACCGTCAGCGACCTGATGATTGCGACGATCCAGCCGCGCCACATCCGGCTCTGGCTCGCCGCTCACAGCGGCAATTGGGCGTTCAGTGCCTACGAGCTCGGTAATCTCAAGGGGGCGTTCAACCGTGTCAGCCGGGCGCAGCCGCTGGTCGAGGGCAACTCGTTCGCCGAGATGAATGCAGCGGTGACCCAGGAGCCGTTCGAGGCGCTGGCGCAGGCGATCAAGCAGAAGGACATCGGCCGTTTCGAGCAGTCCTATGCCGACCTCACTGCCGCCTGCAACTCATGTCACCAGGCGCTCAATCGCGCTGTGGTCGCGATCAAGGTGCCGCAGGCGGCCGGCGTGGCCGATCAGGAGTTTACGCCGGCCAAGGAGTGACAGCGGGCGGACGGCGAGGCACGATCGGTGGCGTTGATCGTGAGACGGCCTAATCGTCTTTCAACCGTCCTCTGAGGAGCCTGCATGAAGCTCTATTCGTTCTGGCGCTCGCTTGCGAGTTTTCGGGTGCGGATCGCGCTCAACCTGAAGGGCGTCGACTACGAGCAGGTCGCCGTCGATATCGACCGGCAGCAGCATCGATACGATGCATATGCGGCGTTGAATCCGCAGATGGCGCTGCCGGCGCTGGTGCTCGATGACGGCACGGTGCTGACGCAGTCGCTGGCCGTTCTCGACTATCTCGAGGAGGCGTGTCCCGGTCCGGCGCTGCTGCCCGGCGACGCCAAGGGCCGCGCCCGGGTGCGGGGGCTGGCGGCGATGATCGCCTGCGATGCGCATCCGCTGACGACGCCCCGGGTGCAGCGCTATCTCACCGACGTGCTGCATGCCGACGGCGCGGCACGCGCCGCCTGGCTTCGGCACTGGGCCGCCGAGATGCTCGGCGCCGTCGAGGCGCAGCTCGCGGGCCATTCCGCGACCGGCCGCTTCGCCCATGGCGATGCGCCGACGACGGCCGACATCTGTCTCGCCGGCCACGTCACCTTCGTGCTCAACCAGGGCCTCGACCTCGCTGCCGCGCCGACGGTGAAGCGCGTCTACGAAGCGGCCCTGGCGCTGCCGGCGTTTGCGTCGGCCCATCCGCTGGCGCAGCCGGACACGCCTGAGGCGCTGCGCCGCAAGCCCGTCGCGCCATAAGCCCGTCGACGGCGCTAGCGCGCCGGCTGATCGCCTTCGCGCTTCATCCAGCCCTGGAACTGCTCGAACAGGGCCTTGGCTTCGGTGTCGCTGAGACGCCGGCCGCCGGTCGCGTTCCTGGCGCTCATCCACTCGTTGAACTGCTGCTTGACGGCGAGGTCGGTCTCCGGCGGACGGCTGCTCACCAGCAACTCCTCGGCGGCGCGGAAGCGGGTCCAGCCGGGCAGCGAGGAGGCGATGTTGATCTCGTTCCACTTCGGGTGGAAGGGCGGCTGCTTGAACTGATCGAAGCGCTTGAACAGATATTCGACGAAGCGCGCGACACGGCGATAACGCTCGGTCTCCGGCGACCAGTTATAGACCGCCAGCACCTGCGGCACGCCGATGGTCTCGACGGTCTCGCCCGGCTTGAGCAGGTTGGGATAGTCCTGCGACGTCAGCTTGGTCGGCACGTAATAGTCCTGCAGGCTGCGCGCAAACGGCACGGACAGGAAATGAAAGCCCGGCTCGGGCTTGAACTTGGCGAACAGGTCGGTCGGCTTGCCGGTGACGTGCACCACGCCGGCGATCTCGCCGGTGCGCATCTTCTCGAGCGCCACCGAATTGTTGATGAAGACTTTCTCTGCGCCGATCTTGAGCCGGTCGAACACGATGCCGCCGGTGAGGTTGGCCGCACTGCCCACGGTGTTGAACGAGACCTTCTTGCCCTGGAGATCCTCGAGCGTCTTGATCTCCGGGCGGACATAGACATGCATCTCGTTGATGTAGAACGAGCAGATGTAGCGGATGCGGTTCTTGATGTTGGCGAGCGTGCCGTTGCGGACGAACTCGTCGAGCACGTCGGCCGAGGTGATGGTGACGTCGACGCCGCGCAGATAGAGCAGGTCCTCGATGTTGCCGAGCGCGCCGTAGGTGACCATCGGGAGCACGCGCAGGTTCGGCCGGTCGTCGAGCACCTTGGCCATCTCTGCGGCGAAACGGATGTTGGTGCCTTCAAGCAGGCCGCCGGCAATGCCGACCGTCCATTCGTTGGATTCCTGCAGCTTGCCGCCTTCTCCGGCGGCTGCGGCGGTGGCCGATTTGGCCGGCTTCACGGTCTGGGCAGCGGCGGGCAGGAGCGATGCCGCGAGACTCAATCCCGTTGCAACGACGCAACTCAACAACGCGACCCGCGTGCCCCAAGTCCTCATGCCCCATGTCCTCCATTGCAGGCCGCACTGCAATCGCGAGGCCCGATCTGTTTCTTCTTTCGTATTATCTCCTTGCCCGATGATGCTGGTCTACTACTCGCCGGTTGGTAGCAGTTCGGCCGGCGGAAAGGCGCAGCTTCGCCACCAAAAAGCCATAGGCTTGATTGCGCCCCGTCTGCGGCAGGCTGGGCGCGCTGATGGCAACATCGCGGCGTCGCCATTTTGCTCCATGTCAAAATGGCACAGTGGGAACTTGTGCAGCCAGCGGTTGTAGTTGGGACGCCACGGGATCAGGCGCAGCCTCGCGGTCGTGCGATCTGCGATCGGACCGGCTCACAACTGATGCGGCCGGCTCGCGCGCGATCAGGCGCCGGCCTTCGCGCAATAGCCCTGCCAGAATTGCCGATAGGCCGATTCGACACAGCGCGTGTAGTTGGCGACATCGCCGGCCGGCGAGCGCGCGACCATGCCGGGCAGCTCCGCCCGCAGCTTCGACAAGAACTCGGGCTGCGCGGCGAAGGTCTTGGCGATGCGGATGTAGCCGTCGTCGTCGTCGCCGACCCAGTCGGCGAGCCCCGCGGCGGTCAGGATGCCCCCTGCCGCACGCGAGGCCGCACCGGCGCCGAGCTTGGCGACGACGGGAACGCCCATGTAGAGCGATTCGAACGTGGAGATGCCGCCGTTCTGCGGGAACGGATCGAGCGAGATGTCGATGCGCTCGTAGGATTTCAGATGCTCGCTGCGCTCGCTGGCGCCGAGGCAGGCGAGGCGCGCTTCCGGCACGCCGCGGCTGACGAAGCGGCCGATCAGGCCGTCGCGCACCAGGGGATCGTTGAGCGCGAGATGCTTGATCACCAGCCTCGCGTCCGGCACCTCCGCGAGCAGCCGCGCCCACAGCACGATCGCCTCGTCGGAGATCTTGTCGATGCGATTGTAGACGCCGAAGGTGACGTGGCCGTTCTGCAGCATCGGCAGCGATGACGGCGTGACGTCGAGCAGCGGATCGATCGTGATCACCGACGGCAGATCGTAGACATGCTCGGCGAACAGCGGCCGGACGCTCTCGGGCACCGTGACCGGATCGGCGAAGAAGTAGTCCATGGTGGCGAGGCCGGTGCCGGTGCCGCTGCCCCAGGCCGTGACCTGGATCGGCGCCGGCTTGCGCGCGAACACCGGCATCCGCATGCCCGTGGTGTAGCCGGAGAGATCGACCAGGATGTCGACGCCGTCGGCCTGGATGCGGTCGGCGAGCTCGTCGTCGGAGAGGTTCACGGCCTCGACCCAGACGTCGGCAATGGATTTGAAGTTGGCCGTGAAGGCGTCGTGCCGCGGCGAGGTCGAGTAGCAGTTCACCTGCACCTGCGTCTTGTCGTGTCCGCGCAGCACCGGCAGGAAGGCGAAGGCCGCAGAGTGGGTGCGGAAATCCGCCGAGACATAGCCGACGACGATGCGCCTGATAGGATCGAGCGAGCGCGGCGCAAGCGTGCGGCGCGCGAATTTCGAGCCGATCGCGACCCACCAATAGTGCCGCGCCGCCTGCTGAGCGGCGAAGTCGGCGCCGGGCAGGAAGTCGAGATAGAAGATCTTCTTGGTGATGGCCTCGTCGTAGTCCGGCTGCACCTCCAGCGCCTGGTCGAACTGCGCGATGGCGCCGGCGATGTCGCCGAGCTTGCCGCGGCAGGCGCCGAGCAGCGTCAGCGCCACCTGGGCTTTCGGATTGGTATCGAGCACGCGCTTGCAGGCCGCGATGGCCTGCGCCACGTTGCCGTTGAGCATGCTGATCTGCGCCTTGCCCTGCCAGCCGACCTGCAGCTTCGGGTCCAGCGCGACCGCGCGGTCGTAGTCGGCTTCGGCTTCCGCAGTGCGTCCGGAGATCATGTAGAGCCGGCCGCGATGCGCCAGCAACTCGGCATGCATGGGCCGCGCGGCGAGGGCTGCGTTGAAGGTCGCTTCGGCCTGCTCGAAATGATGCAGCTCGAGATGCGCCAGCCCCTTGTTGACCAGCGCCTCGAAATGGGTGGGGTTGAACACCAGCGCCTGCTCGGCGCTCGCCGCGGCGCCGTCCCAGCGCCGCAGCATCAGCTCGGCGACGGCGCGGTTGCACCAGGAATCGACATCGTCCGGCTTCAGCTCTAGCGTTCGCGTCGCCGCCGCGAGCGCGGCCTCGCCCTGCTTCAGGCGCAGCAGCGCGATGGTCAGGTTGCGCAGGGTGATCGGCGCATTCGGCCGCAGCGCCAGCGATCGCTCCAGCGCGGCGCGCGCCTCCTCGAAGCGCTCGCAATTGACCAGCGCCCAGCCGAGATTGGAGTGCGCGTCGGCCGAACCGGGTTCGAGCGCGACGGCCTGCGCCAGGAACGTGGTGGCCTCGGCGAATCGGGCCGAAGAGACGAGCGACACGCCGAGCAGATGCATGGCGTCGAAGCAGCTTGGCACCTCCTGCAGGAGCTTGGCGCAGATCGCCTGCGTGTCGGCCTGGCGCCCGGCGCGGAACGCCGTAAAGGCCGCCGCCAGCTGCGTCTCGACCAGCTTCTTCTGCTTCTTTTCCTGCCGTGCCTTCTGGAAGGCGCGCGAACCGACGGTGCTCAAAGCTCATTCTCCGGGCGGACTTAGCGGTGTCGCGTTCGAAACGACCTGTCGCCGCGTCGAGGGATCGCCCCGCGGGTCCGCAGGGTGAGCCGATCGCGGCGTCGTGCCGGCAGCCGCGCGGCCAGACATGTCGGACAGGTTGTCCGCCGGCCGGCCACGCGCAGCGCGATGCGGCAAGCTTGGCCGGTTTATGGTTAGCAATTGGTTAACGCGGTGGCGGAGCGGGAGCCGCTCCGCCACCGGATGGATGCTGCTCGAAGCGGGCCCGCTACGGCTTCATCGCCGTCGCGCCGGGGACGCGGAACAGGTCGATCAACTGCTTCGACTTGCGCGGATAGGCATCGAACAGCTGGAAGTCCAGGTCCTTGGTGCCGGCGAACTTGCCGTGGCAGTTGATGCAGCCGTTCGGTTGCTGCGCGGTCTGCATGTAGGTTTCGAGCGTGGTGTTGGCGAGGAACGGCGGCTGGGTCGGCGTGCCGATCGGCACACCCTTGCCGGCCCATTGTGCGTTGACCAGCCGGTAATACTGCCAGACGTTGTCGGAGCGCAGCGTCTTCAGCGCGGTCTGATAGATCACGCTCTTCTGTGCCGCGACGTCCTCGAGCGGGATCACGCGCATCACCTGGGTCGGCGTGTTCGAGCCCTTGGCCGGCGGCTGGTTGACCTTGCAGTCGGTGCAGGCCGGGTTGAAGAAGTTGTACTTGGCGCCGGCCGGGATCGTCTGGCCCTGCGTCGGCGCGTTGTCCACCTGCTCGAACGTCGCCCACATCCATTGCGGCATCTGGTCGGTCTTGATCACGACATGCAGGCCGACCAGACCGAGCTTTCGGACATCGCAGCGCTTGGTGTCAGGATCGAACACCAGCGCGTCGGTGGTGTAGAAGCGGGTGGCGTCGTCGGGCTGCTTGCTGCCGGGGCCGCCCATCACCTTCCATGCCGCCTTGACCTTCACCGTGGCGGAGCGGTCGGTGGTGTTGGAGGAGGCCGGAAAGGCGATCTTGGCGCCGCTCTGGTTGCGGCTGTCGTAGAACTTGTTGGTGACGACGTAGTCGTAATAGACGCGATTGAGCTTGACCTCATACCAGACGTTCTGGCCGTTCTGGTCGACGAGGCGGTTGCCGTCAGCCTCCTTGTCTCCGGCGATCAGGACGTCGCTGATCTTGGCGGTGCGCACCAACGTACGGCGCGCCGCGGCCGGATTCTCCCTGGCCTGGATCAGGCATTGCGGCGGGATCCGCTCGGCGGCGTCGAACGGCGCCGGCTTGACCGGCGGATCGAGATAGATGTCGTCGGAATCCTTGTAGGTCTCCCACACCACCGGCCCGGTCGGCATCGTCTTCTTGCCGCCCTCGGTCATGTAGGTGAAGCCGCCGATCACGTTCTCGCGGTCCGGCACGCCGCGCTCGACGATCGGGTTCGGCGCAGGCCAGTTCAGCGCGATGAAGGAATCCCAGGCCATGTTGTCGACATAGACCTGCAGCCCGATCGCGCCGACATTCTGCGTCACCAGGTCGGCCGGGATGTCGGGGCTGAACACGTAGGACGGCGGCGTGAACTGGCGGCCGTTGACGGTGGGACCGGCCGACGTCTCCGCCTGCTGGGCCTGTGCGAGCGCGCCAGGCAGCAAGGCCAGCGCAGTCAATGCAATGAGTTTTTGTTTCAAATGGACCTCCATCGGAAGACGTCATCGACTCAACCAATGGATTATTATCAGCCATCAATCGCGCAAAAGATGAGCCAGTTCACACATTGTAGCGGTCGCGTGGTCGTGATGGCGTCGCCTGGAATTTAGACCGGGCTTTTCGCCTCATCTTCACGAGCGATCCGGCGATCGCGCCTCCGGCGGGAATGATCCCCCGGTGAGACCCCTCTGCAACAAGACGCGAGCTCCGCACCGCAGAGATCGGAGACAATCATGACATCCTCGAAGATCGTGGCGACAGCCTTGCTGCTGTCGGCGATGGCGGCTGGGCCGGCGTCGGCGCAGGGCTGGTTCTGGGGGCAGCAGGAGCCTGCTGCATTCCAGGCGATGTATCCTAATCGCGACGTGCTCAATGGCGGCGCGCTCACCCCGGCGGGACGCCTCGGCCTCGTTCGCGCCCAGGGCGCGGCGCCGGTGGCCCCGACGCCGGTCGATCCTCCTGCCGACGACCGGCCGCCACACCGCCGATGACGGGCCGGCGTGACGCCGGCGCTCGTCTCAGCTCGCGTGCTCCTCGCGCTCGTGGATGACGCTGGCGCGGCCGACGATGAGGTCGTCGACATGGCCGATGCGCGAGACGTCCTTGCCGGCGTAGGGCAGGGAGTGCAGCACGCAGCGCATCGCGTTCAGCCGCGCACGCTTCTTGTCGTCGGACTTGATCACCGTCCACGGACAGTCGGCGGTGTCGGTGGAGAAGAACATCGCCTCCTTGGCCCGGGTGTAGTCGTCCCATTTGTCGAGCGAGGCGGTGTCGATCGGCGACAGCTTCCACTGCTTCAAGGGATGCGCCTCGCGCTCCTTGAAGCGGCGGCGCTGCTCCTCGCGGCTGACCGAGAACCAGAACTTGATGAGATGCATGCCGCTGCGCACGAGGTTGCGCTCGAACTCCGGCACCTGACGCAGGAACTCGTCATATTCGGCCTGCGAGCAGAACCCCATCACGCGCTCGACGCCGGCGCGGTTGTACCAGGAGCGGTCGAACAGCACGATCTCGCCCGCGGTCGGCAGGTGCTCGACATAGCGCTGGAAGTACCACTGGCCGCGCTCGACATCGCTCGGCTTGTCGAGCGCCACGACGCGGGCACCGCGGGGGTTGAGATGCTCCATGAAGCGCTTGATGGCACCGCCCTTGCCGGCGGCGTCGCGGCCTTCGAACAGCAGAACCAGGCGCTGTCGCGCGTCCTTCATCCAGTTCTGCAGCTTAAGCAGCTCGGTCTGCAGAACGAATTTCTGCTCCTCATAGTCCTTGCGGAGCATGCGGTATTTGTAGGGATAGCCGCCGTGGCGCCAGGTGTCGGAGAGCTCGTCCGAGGTGTGGCGCTTGTCGCGCTTGGCCTTGCCGTCGATCAGCGCCCGCATCAGCTTGGCATCGTCGGGCGACGCGCCATCCAGCATCGCCTTCACCGGCGCGCTGTCGGCATCGAGCGCCGGCGGTCCGTTCAGCACGCTTTCGAACGCCGACAGCTCGGTGATCCGCGCCGCCTGCATCGATTCGTCGACCAGCGACTGCGCGATCGGATCGAGCGTCGCGGCAGACTGCTTGCGCGCGACGCGCGTAGTGGCGCTCGCGCGCCTGCTCTTGCCCGCGCCGCTCTTAGTGCCCTTGGAGTTTGCCATGCGATTCCGCCCCGACTGCTGTTGCCGTACAGACATGTGAATCGATTTTTATCCGCCAAGCGCGCTGCGACAGGTTGACCTGGATCAACGGGTCGCAGGCTTTGCAGGAACAAGGCAGGGCGATACCGCTCTCGTTCGAGATGATGGTTGATATCAGCCCAACCGCGCCGTCATTCCGGGGCAAGGCCGCAGGCCTTGAACCCGGAATCCCGAGTTTGGCTTGCGTCCGGTGCTAACAAGCTCGAGATTCCGGGTTCAATCGCCAGCGCGTTCCGCGCTGACGATTGCCCCGGAATGACGGTGCACTTGGTTGGTCAAGGCCGCAGTAGCTTCACACCACGATGCTCAGCCGCTTCGCGGCGCGCGTGATGCCGGTGTAGAGCCAGCGGGCGCGGCTTTCCTGGAAGGCGAAGCTCTCGTCGAACAGCACGACGTCGTCCCATTGCGAGCCCTGCGACTTGTGCACGGTCAGCACGTAGCCGTAGTCGAACTCGTCATAGGGCTTGCGCTGCTCCCACGGGATGTCCTCGATGCCGCCGGCGAAGCATTCGCCGCGGACCGAGACCTTCGTCACCTTGCGGCCGAAATCCTCTTCGGGCGCCACCCGCATCGTCACGATCTTGGACTTCGAGGTCGCGCGCGACTTCACCCGCCACAGGCCGCCATTGAACAGGCCCTTCTTGCGGTTGTTGCGCAGGCAGACCAGCTTGTCGCCGGCGACGGGCAGGGCGTCCTCGATGTCGAGGCGCTGGCGGAAGCGGTTGTTGTAGGCGCGGCGGGTGGCGTTGCGGCCGACCAGCACCTGGTCGGCCTCCATCACCCGCGACGGATCGAGCTCGCGGCGCTCCACCACCTCGCTCTCGCCGTAGCGGCCGATGTCGAGCGTGTTGCCCTCGCGCACGTCCATCGACATCCGCACGATCGGATCGTCCTGCGCCTGGCGATGCACCTCGGTCAGCATCACGTCCGGCTCGCTGTCGGTGAAGAAGCCGCCGCCCTTGACCGGCGGCAGCTGGGCGGGATCGCCGAGCACCAGCAGCGGGCAGTCGAAGGACAGCAGGTCACGGCCGAGATCGGCGTCGACCATCGAGCATTCGTCGATGATGATCAGCTTGGCCTTGGACGCCGGCGCATCGTCCCATAATTCGAAGTTCGGCTGCTCCTCGCCGGTCTCCTGGGCGCGGTAGATCAGCGAGTGAATGGTGGAGGCGTTGTCGCAGCCCTTGCTGCGCATCACCAGCGCGGCCTTGCCGGTGAAGGCCGCGAACTTGACCTCGCCATCGACGCCCTCGGCGATGTGGCGGGCCAGCGTGGTCTTGCCGGTTCCGGCATAGCCGAACAGCCGGAACACCTGGGGTGTGCCGGTTTTGCCCGGCTTCGCCTTCAGCCAGTCGGCGACGGCCTTGAGGGCGGAGTCCTGATGCGGGGAGAAAGTGGTCATGGCTCAAAATGAGCCATTGCAATGTCGCAATCAAGCATGGAAGCGCATCGTGCTAGGCTTAGCTTGGCTAGCGAGTCTCATTTCTCACCGAACTATCTTCTGGACGATCGGCCAACCGTCCGAAAGAGACGCCTGGGAAAAGTCAGAGAACATGTTGGGAGCGTCTTGCTTCAATAAGTGCAAGAGTAAGGCGCTGACGCGTCGCATTTCGACGTCCCCTTCTGTAGCACCTCTTACGTCGAGGAAATGTCGCCAAGAGCGAGCATTTGCCGTAACAGCTATGACGGCTTCAACACAGTTTGGTAGCACACTTCGTGCCGCGGAACGCATCGACCGAATTTTCTCTCGCGACTTGAGGGGCGACGGCAATCGATTCAAAGACTCTACAAGCTCAATGTAAGCGCCTCGTTGAGCAAGTACGGTACCCTTCCAGGAAGCAAGCAAACCTGGTTGGCTTTGAATCTCAGCAGGTACTACGAATCGGATCGCGCGATGATCGACATATTGCTGGGATAGCTGGCTGTAAGAAAAGCCGGCGCGATGCCTCACCAACTGGTGCGTGAACGCTCGAGAGACGCCAGAGAGCAAAAAGGTCCATGACACATGCTCCAGGACGCTCTCATGGCCTTGTCTAACAAGGTTCTCGATGTACTCGCCAGTATCCCTGCCGGAGGGGTTGGAGAATGAAAGATAGCAAGTCCGACCTGCGATCTCGACGATACGTTCAATTGGGTAAGAAACGTTTTCCGCGCGAGGAAAAGATCCAAACCGAGCAAAAATATTCTCGTCCGATAATGAAAGTTGGGATCGTGCCAAAACGGACAGCTCTGGGCTGTATACAAAGCTTGTATCGTCTGCGAATTGTGTCTTGGGGAATGGTGTATTCATCCTCTTTATCTATTTCTTCTGCTCCAATTTTTCAATTCGACCTGTAAGGTCTTTAACAGAAAGGGATTTTTCGAGTCCTTCAACTTTGGTGCGCAGCTCACTCACGCCACTCAACCAGGAGGCAGTTATGCTGGTGATGATGGTCAAGATCACAGCCGAAAGGACGCCTATAATTGGTAAGCCAAATTGGGCTTTCCACAAACTGGCCGTGACCCTGTCCTGAATTCGCTCGTTGACGTTCAGGAAGTCTTTGGAAAGCGTCGCGAGCAATGATCTCTCCGATGGAGCTTCGGGCTTTTCGGTCGAATCCAATTGGTCGTAGGCAAAATCGGGCGTGTCGATTGCAAAGAACAGCAGCGTACAAATGGGGTGACCGCTGACGAGTTGAATCGGCTTTTTTCCTAGGTTGATGACGGTGAACTTGAGACGCCCCCCGAATCCTGGATCGATATGTCCAGGATTTGTCATGAGTAGGCCTGCGCGAGAGACATTTGCCGGGGGAAAGCCGATTGCGGCCAGGGTTCGTGGCATTGAAAGATATTCGTGGGTCTCCACGACAGCCGTTTCTCCTTGATCAAGCGATAAGCTTGTCTCGGCATGGACAGCTTCGTCCGAAGTATCGTCGATCGGCAGAAGTATACGACCAATCGTTAGGTCGAGAGATGCAGGCTGGATCTTCGAGTTCCACTTGCCGACTTCGATGCTTGTTGCACTCGCTAGCGGAGCGACTATGCCTTGTTTCGGATGGACGGCAGGCGTCGCAGCAATCAGTTGTCTTAACTGTCGATCAACAATAAGCGGCATCGCGGGTCCTTTAGCCAAATATGATTGGAACCCTTACATTGCAGCTTAAGGTTTACAAGGCCACGTGGCTACTATGGCCCAAATAGTTGCAAACATTGTGATCTTTTGACACATCGGGAGATCCCAGCGAAGAGGCAACTGGGGAAAATGAGGCCCGGAAGGGCCCCTCCCCGCTGGCCCACGATCGCTGTCCGGCTACCGCGGGGAGGGTGAGCAAAGCCTACTGCCAGCCCGGGACGCCTCGCATGTCCGGCAGATGGTGCGCGATGCCCTTGTGGCAGTCGATGCAGGTCTTTTCGCCGGTGAACAGGAAGCGCTGGTGGGCTTCGACGGCGCGGGGCGACTGCTTGGTGATGTCCATCGACTGGGCGCTGTGGCAGTTGCGGCATTCGAGCGAGTCGTTTGCCTTGAAGCGCGCCCATTCGTGCAGCGCCAGCTCCAGCCGGCGGTCGGTGAACTTCTCGCGGGTGTTGATCGAGCCGAACAGATGGCCCCAGACCTCTTTCGACGCCTGCATCTTGCGCGCGATCTTGTCGGTCCAGTTGTGCGGCACGTGGCAATCGGGGCAGGACGCGCGCACGCCGGAGCGGTTGGAGAAGTGCACGGTCGTCTTCAGCTCGGCGAACACGTTGTCCTTCATCTCGTGACAGCCGGTGCAGAACTTCTCGGTGTTGGTGATTTCCAGCGCGGTGTTGAAGCCGCCCCAGAAGATCACGCCGGCGACGAAGCCGGCGAGCACCAGCACGCCGAGGCCAAAGATCGAGCTCGGCTTCAGCAGCACGTCGATCAAATCGAGTACGAACTGCCAGGCGCGGCGGACCAGACCGAGGCGTTTTTCCGGGGCCGGCGTTCCCGTCCCCTGCGGGATGTCGGCGCTGCTCATCGCTTGGCACCCGGCTTGTCGTGCGACAGCACGGTGTCGATGTCGACGAAGTCGTTGCTGACGGGGGGCGTGGCTGTGCTCTGGGACACATGGCACTGCGTGCAGAAGTAGCGGCGCGGCGACACCGAGGCGAGGAACTGGCCGTCGCGATCCATGAAGTGGGTGATCGACAGCATGGGCGCCTTGGATTCCGCGGTGCGCGCGCGGGCATGGCAGGACAGGCATTTGTTGCCCTGCATGTCGACCTGATAGCCGTCGATGGAATGCGGAATGACCGGCGGCTGCTCCGGATAGTTGCGCACCTCCTTCTCGGCGGTGTTCTTGGTTGGCTGCATCGGCGGCGCCGGCCCTTCCTCATTGAGCGGCGCAGGACCACGCAATGACGATGAGACGCTCTGGGCGAGCAGGGTGCTCGAGCCGGCCGCCAAGCTGGCCGCGAGCAGCATCATGGCAAGTTTCTTGATCATGTCGGTCACACCCGCTCGATGCGCACGGCGCATTTCTTGTAGTCGGTCTGCAGCGAGATCGGATCGGTGGCGTCGAGCGTCACCTTGTTGATGAGCTTGGACTCGTCGAACCACGGCACGAACACCAGCCCGCGCGGCGGCTTGTCACGGCCGCGAGTCTCGACGCGGGCGCGGATGAAGCCGCGCCGCGAGGCGACTTTCACTTCATCGCCCCGCCGCAAGTTTGCCTCTTGCGCATCATCGGGATGCATGAAGCAGACGGCCTCGGGGAACGCCTTGTAGAGCTCGGGCACGCGGCGGGTCATGGTTCCGGAGTGCCAGTGCTCGACGACGCGTCCGGTGGACAGCCAGAACGGGTAGTCCTTGTCGGGCGATTCCGCCGGCGGCTCGTAGGGCAGGGCGAAGATGCGCGCCTTGCCGTCCGGGAAGCCGTAGAACTGCACCCCGGTGCCGGCCTTCACATAAGGATCCGAGCCTTCGCGGAAACGCCAGCGCGTCTCCTTGCCGTCGACCACGGGCCAGCGCAGGCCGCGCTCCTTATGGTAGGCCTCGAACGGTGCCAGGTCATGGCCGTGACCGCGGCCGAACGAGGCATATTCCTCGAACAGGCCCTTATGGACGTAGAAGCCGAACGCCTTGGATTCGTCGTTGGCATAGCCTGGCTCGATTTGGTCGACCGGGAATTTGTCGACCTGGCCGTTTTTGTAGAGCACGTCGAACAGCGTCTTGCCGCGATATTCCGGCTTCTTGGCGATCAGCTCCTCCGGCCACACCTCCTCGATCTTGAAGCGCTTGGAGAACTCCATCAGTTGCCACAGGTCCGAGCGCGCCTCGCCCGGCGCCGACACCAGTTGGTGCCAGAACTGGGTGCGGCGCTCGGCATTGCCATAAGCGCCTTCCTTCTCGACCCACATCGCGGTCGGCAAGATCAGATCGGCGGCGAGCGCGGTGACCGATGGATAGGCGTCGGAGACGACGATGAAGTTGTCGGGGTTGCGGAAGCCCGGATAAGTCTCTTCGTTGGCGTTGGGGCCGGCCTGGAGGTTGTTGTTGACCTGGACCCAATAGGCGTTGAGCAGGCCGTCCTTCAGCATCCGGCTCTGCAGCACGGCGTGATAGCCGGGCTTGTCGGGGATCGTGCCCTCCGGCAGCTGCCAGATGTGCTCGGCCTTGGTGCGATGCTCCTTGTTGGTGACGACCATGTCGGCGGGCAGCCGGTGCGAGAAGGTGCCGACCTCGCGCGCGGTGCCGCAGGCGGAGGGCTGGCCGGTCAGCGAGAACGGGCTGTTGCCGGCCTCGGCGATTTTTCCCGTCAGCAGATGGATGTTGTAGACGAGGTTGTTGCACCAGACGCCGCGGGTGTGCTGGTTGAAGCCCATGGTCCAGAACGAGACCACCTTGGTCTTCGGATCGGCATAGAGCTCAGCGAGCGCCTGCAGCCGGTTCAACGGCACGCCGGACATCTCGGCGGCCTTCTCCAGCGTGTAGTCGGAGACGAACTTGGCGTAGTCGTCGAACGAGATGTCGGTGGCATCGTTGGCCTTGGTGCGGCCGGTGGCCTTTTTCTCCAGCGGATGCTCGGGCCGCAGCCCATAGCCGATGTCGGTCTGGCCCTTCTTGAACACGGTGTGCGCCTGGACGAAGTCCTTGTTGACGCGCCCTGTCGTGATGATGTGGTTGGCGATGGCGTTGAGGATGTAGAGGTCGGTCTGCGGCTTGAACACCATGCCGACATCGGCGAGGTCGAACGAGCGGTGCTCGAACGTCGAGAGCACGGCGACCTTGACATGCGGCGCCGACAGCCTGCGGTCGGTGACGCGGGTCCACAAAATGGGATGCATCTCCGCCATGTTGGAGCCCCACAGCACGAACGCGTCCGTGGCCTCGATGTCATCGTAGCAGCCGGGCGGCTCGTCGATGCCGAAGGTGCGCATCATGCCGGCCACGGCCGAGGCCATGCAGTGCCGGGCATTGGGATCGATGTTGTTAGAGCGGAATCCGGCCTTGAACAGTTTTGACGCCGCGTAGCCTTCCCAGATCGTCCATTGGCCCGAGCCGAACATGCCGACGCCCGAGGGACCGCGCTTCTTCAGCGCGTCCTTGTACTTCTGCGCCATGATCTCGAAGGCTTCGTCCCACGATACAGGCGTGAACTCGCCGTTCTTGTCGTATTTGCCGTTGGTCTTGCGCAGCATCGGATGCGTCAGGCGATCATGGCCGTACATGATCTTGGACAGGAAGTAGCCCTTGACGCAGTTCAGCCCGCGATTGACCTCGGCCTTGATGTCGCCATGGGTGGCGACCACGCGGTTGTCCTTGGTCGCGACCATCACGCTGCAGCCGGTGCCGCAGAAGCGGCAGGCGGCCTTGTCCCATTTCAGTTCGCTCTGCTCGCGCTCGGTGACGAGGTTGGCGGCGCGCGCGGCCGCGGGCATGCCGGCGGCGGCTGCGGCAATCGCGGCGGCTTCCAGCTTCAGCATCTGGCGGCGATCGATCTTCATGTCGGTCATGGGAGTCTCGTGGTGTTAGCCGGCGTCGATGGCGTGGAAGACGAGGCAGGCGGAATGCACGTGGGGCAGCAGCCCGATGCGGTTCATGGTGGCGCCGAGCGCGCCGGCATCGGGCGCATCGACGACGACGATCAGCTTGCCGCGTTCGTCCCGGCCGTGGATCTCGCAGCCGTCGAGCGCGAGAACGTCGGCGGCGACGCGGTCGAGCTGATCCGGGCGGGTCTGCACGATGATGCTGGCGATCTCGCCCGCGGGCGGCGCGACCACGGGCTCGGCGGTCAGCACGCGGCCGGTGATGAGCGCGCGCCGGTCGAAGGAGGTGCGGTGATTGAGCATGGGAGACGTCCTTCCGATCAGTGCGCGGCGGGCGGGCCGGGGGGGCCTGCCATCATCTGGTAGACCCACACCGTCAGCCCGTAGGAGCCGACGGTGGCCACCGCGAGCGCGGGCATGATCACGGCGGTAAGGAACAGGAAGGCAAAAACTTCCATGCGTCTGCGACGCGCACGCGCGTTCGCATCGCTGCCAACGAGCGACATGAGAGAATTCTCTGCTATGGGGTACGGGAGGGTTTGCGGCATCCGGGCCGCGCCTAGTCTTCCGACTAAGGCAAGTAGGCGGAACCCGCGTTGACGTGGATCAAGGCGCGGGAACCGGGTCCACAGCCGCGCACCGTCTGCTCAGGATTCGGACCGGCCCGATCACCATCGTGGTTGATGAGCCGTGAAGGCGCGTGATCGCATCCTTCCTTCCGAGAAATTCTCGCTGCTTTGCGCGCCAGCGTCGACATGAACGTCCCCTCGGCCGCCGCAAGGACAGGACCGGCATCGCTTTTTTTTCGGAGTGCTCGACACCTGCGCGGCCCGCCACCATCATCCTTCGCATCGCATCAACGCGGATGCGCAAGCGGAGCGGAGAGGGCAATGGAGCGTCGTGACTTTCTGAAACTGTCTTTGGCATCGGCTGCGTTGGTCGCCTGCGCGGCGCCGCTCCGCGCGGAAGACAGGCCGAAGGAGATCCGCATCGGCACGCAGAAGGGCGGCTTCTTTCCCGCGGTGAAGGCGCGCCGCACGATCGAGACCGCGTTCAAGCCTCTCGGCGTCGACATCGTCTGGGTCGACTTCCAGTTTGGCCCGCCGCTGCTCGAAGCCATCAATGTCGGCAGCGTCGATTTCGGCTATGTCGGCGACGCGCCGCCGATCTTCGCCCAGGCCGCAAGCGCCAAGATCCGCTACGCCGCGGCTGTGAAGCAGAACGGCAGCAGCCAGGCGATCATCGTGCCCAAGGACTCGCCGATCAAGACGCTGGCCGATCTCAGGGGCAAGCGCGTTGCCTTCGGCAAGGGCTCCAGCGCACACAATCTGCTCGTCGCCGCGTTGGAGAAGGCGGGCATTGCCTGGAGCGACATTACGCCCGCGCCACTCGCGCCGGCCGATGCGACCGCCGCCTTCGTCAAGGGCTCGGTCGACGCATGGTCGATCTGGGATCCGTATCTCGCGCTCGCCGAGCTCAAGGAGAACGCGCGCGTCGTTGCGTGGGACAAGGACGTGCACAAGCCGAACTCGTTCTACATCGTCGGCAGCGACTTCGTCGAAAAATATCCAGCCGTGGTCGCCAAGCTCAACGCGGCGTTCGCCGCCGAGGGCGTGTGGGCCAACAGTCACCATGAGGAGGTCGCCAAGGCGCAGGCCGAGGCGACCGGCGTCGACCTCGAGGCGGTCAAGCGCTTCGTCGACCGCTCGGTCTACAGCGTGGTGCCGATCGACGACGAGATCATCAAGAGCCAGCAGGCGGTGGCCGATCGCTTCGCCCGCGTCGGGCTCATTCCGAAACAAGTCAACGTCGCCGACATCGTCTGGAAGTGGACGCCGTCCACCTGATCCCGATCGCGACCTCAATCTGAAAGTGACGACATGAGTAACGCTTCGAAGCCCAACGTCCTCTGGTTCCTGCCGACCCATGGCGACGGCCGCTATCTCGGCACGTCGCAGGGCGGCCGCGAGGTCAACTTCAACTATCTCCGCCAGATTGCGCAGGCCGCCGACCAGCTCGGCTATTACGGCGTGCTGATTCCGACCGGCCGCAGCTGCGAGGATTCCTGGATCGTGGCGTCGGCCGTGGCGCCGTTCACCGAGAAGCTGCGCTATCTCGTTGCGGTGCGCCCCGGTCTGCAGTCGCCGGCGGTGGCCGCGCGGATGACCGCGACGCTCGATCGTGTCAGCAATGGCCGGCTACTCGTCAACGTCGTCACCGGCGGCGATCCGGTCGAGAACAAGGGCGACGGCATCTTCCTGTCGCATGAGGAGCGCTACGAGGTCACTCGCGAGTTCCTCACCGTCTACAACAAGCTGCTGGAAGGCGAGGCCGTCAACTTCTCCGGCAAGCACATCACGGTCGAGGACGGCCGGTTGTTGTTTCCGCCGGTGCAGTCGCCGCGCCCGCCACTGTTCTTCGGCGGCTCGTCGGATGCCGGCATCGACGTCGCGGTCGACACGGTCGAGAAGTATCTCACCTGGGGTGAGCCGCCGGCGGATGTCGCCGCCAAGGTCGCCAAAGTGAAGGCCGTCGCCGACAAGCGCGGCCGCAAGCTGTCGTTCGGTATCCGTCTGCACGTGATCGTGCGCGAGACCAACGAGGAGGCGTGGGCCGCAGCCGACGATCTCATCAAGCACGTCACCGACGACACCATCGCCTCGGCGCAGAAGATCTTCGCACGGATGGACTCTGTCGGGCAGCAGCGCATGTCGCAGCTGCATGGCGGACGTCGTGACAAGCTCGAGATCAGCCCGAACCTGTGGGCCGGTGTCGGCCTGGTGCGCGGCGGCGCGGGCACTGCGCTGGTGGGCGATCCCGATACGGTGGCGGCGCGCATTCGCGAGTATCAGGACATCGGCATCGATACCTTCATCCTCTCCGGCTATCCGCATCTGGAAGAGGCCTACCGCTTCGCCGAGCTGGTATTCCCCAAGCTCGGCCTGAATGCGGTGGAGCAGGGCGGCAACGTCACCAAGCTCCGTGCGAACACGGGTCCGTTCGGCGAGACCATCGCCAACGAGCACCGTCCCCTGCAGCGGGCGTCGCAGTCATGAGCCTGATCGAAAGTCTTCCCAAGGTCCGCAAGCTCGCCGTGCCCAAGGCGGATGGATTGCTGCCCTGGCTCGTGCCGCTCGCGATCCTGCTGATCTGGCAGGCGGCCTCGGTCGCAGGCCTCGTCTCGCCGCGCGTGCTGCCGGCGCCGAGCGATG
Source organism: Bradyrhizobium sp. SRS-191 (assembly GCF_024586915.1). Lineage (GTDB taxonomy): Bacteria > Pseudomonadota > Alphaproteobacteria > Rhizobiales > Xanthobacteraceae > Bradyrhizobium. The sequence goes on along the minus strand of NZ_JANBVS010000006.1, from coordinate 310,719 downwards.
TCGCGCGCGCGGGCTGGAAGCTGTTGTGGTCGGGCGAGCTTGGCCGCAACATCTGGGTCAGCTTCTGGCGCGCCTCGATCGGCTTTCTGATCGGCGGCAGCATCGGCTTCGCCTTCGGTCTCGCCAACGGCCTGTCGCAGCTGTCGTCGAAGCTCACCGACACGACGTTGCAGATGATCCGCAACGTGCCGCATCTGGCGCTGATTCCGCTGGTCATCCTGTGGTTCGGCATCGACGAGAGCGCCAAGCTGTTTCTGGTCGCGCTCGGCGTGTTCTTCCCCGTGTACCTGAACACGCTGCACGGGATTCGCACCGTCGATCCGCAACTCATTGAAATGGGCCGCGTCTACGGCATGACCGACGGCGAGCTGTTTCGCCGCGTGATCTTCCCCGGCGCGCTGCCGTCGATCTTCGTCGGCCTGCGCTTCGCGCTCGGCATCATGTGGCTCACCCTGATTGTCGCCGAGACGATCGCGGCGTCCTCCGGCCTCGGCTACATGGCGATGCAGGCGCGCGAGTTCATGCAGATCGACGTCGTCGTGCTCTCCATCCTGATCTACGCCCTGCTGGGCAAGGTCGCCGATAGCGCCTCGCGGCTGCTGGAGCGGCTGACGCTGTCCTGGCATCCGGCGTTCAGCAAACATTGAGGTCAGTCAATGCAGCAAGTGCTCCGACTTCCCGTGTCCCGGTCCGAAGCTATCGACGGTACCGGCGTCATCAGCCATGCTGAGGCTTTCCGCCCTCAGAGGAAGCCCAGCGTGAGCCCGGCCAAATCCGACACGCGCGGCCTGCCGCTGGTGATCCGCGATCTCCGCAAGGCGTTCGGCGACAACGAGGTGCTGCGCGGCATCGACCTGGAGATTCCGGCCGGCCAGTTCGTCGCCATCGTCGGCCAGAGCGGCTGCGGCAAAAGCACGCTGCTGCGGCTGATCGCAGGCCTGGACAAGCCGACGTCGGGCACGATCAGCTTCGGCGAGACGGAGGCGCGCGCGGAGGACGTCCGCGTCATGTTCCAGGAGCCGCGATTGCTGCCCTGGGCGCGGGTGTTGTCCAATGTCGAGGTCGGGCTCGGCCGTGACCGCAAATCGGCCGGCGCGCATGAGCGCGCGCGACAGGCGCTGGAGGAAGTCGGCCTCGCCGAGAAGCGCGACCAGTGGCCGTCGGTGTTGTCGGGCGGACAGAAGCAGCGCGTGGCGCTGGCGCGCGCGCTGGTCAGCGGGCCGCGGCTCCTGGCCTTCGACGAGCCGCTCGGCGCGCTCGACGCGCTGACCCGGATCGCCATGCAGCGGCTGCTGGAGCGGGTCTGGGCCGATCAAACCTTCACCGCAATCCTGGTCACCCATGACGTGGCGGAAGCCGTGGCTTTGGCGGACCGGGTTCTCGTCATCGACGACGGCAGGATCGCCGAGGACATCACGGTCGATCTGCCGCGCCCCCGCCAGCGCGGCTCCGCCGAGCTCGCGGCGCTGGAAGGCTCGATCCTGGGCCAGTTGCTTGGACCGGGCCCGGCGGGGTAGGAAAGATCAACGCAATGAACTCCATCATCCGCCACATGCCTGATGCCACGGCGCTTCAGCCGGATTTCCGCTCTGCGATGCGCCAACTGGTCGGCGGCGTCAGTGTCATTACCGTCGGACGGGGCGACGAGGTCACCGGCATGACCGTCAGCTCGCTGTCGTCGCTCGCGGTCGATCCGCCCTCGATCATCGTCAGCCTCAACCGCAACGCCTCGTCCTGGCCGATCCTGCAGCGGGAGCGGGTTTTCGGGGCCAATCTGCTCGCGGCGGACCAGATCGGCGTGGCCGAACGCTTCGCGGGCAAGGGCGGCCTGCGCGGCGCCGAGCGTTTCGCCGGCGCGGAGTGGCGCAGGCGGGTCACCGGCGTGCCGCTGCTGGTCGGCGCGCTCGCCACGCTGGACTGCGAGGTGGAGGAGATCATCGAGCGGCATTCCCATGCCATCGTGATCGGCAAGGTGGTCCATATCGACGTCGCGCCGCAGTCGGCGGCTCTGGCTTATTGGCATGGCAGCTATGTCGGGGTCGATCGCGAAGACGATCTCGGCCGGCTCGCCGCCTTCAGCGTGCCCGACCCACGGTTGACGCCGTAATACGTTCGGCGGCGCCTGCGCTGGCGTCCACCGGGCGGACGCCGTAAAAGCCGTTGTCGGCGGCGGCAGCGGAAATCATGAAACGGATCGGAACCTGGGCTCTCTACGCGATCGGCACGGTCGCGATCCTGTATCTGGCGCTCTATGCCTATGCGACGTTGACGCAGCGCGAGTTCACCCCGGGCGATCCCATCCACATCTTCCGCAATCCCGAGGCGCCGAACTATTCGTGAGGCGGACGGCTCGGTAGCCGGTGGAGCATACGTGCATCGGTGTTTCAATGAGCAAGCGGCGCGCTCAGGGATGAGCGCGCCGCTGCAACGAGACGAGGGATCGCCGTCAGACTACACCGCACTCGGCATGCGCGGCGTCTCGCCGGCGCCGGGCGGCGGGATCGGGACGCCGCCGTCGGCATATTCGTTGAGCTTGTTGCGCAAGGTGCGGATCGAGATTCCCAGAATGTTGGCCGCATGAGTCCGGTTGCCCAGGCAGTGCTTCAAGGTTTCCAGGATCAGGTCGCGCTCGACGTCGGCGACGGTGCGGCCGACGAGGGCGCGCGTGACCTGCTCGGCGGCCATCGTCGCATGGGCGACGGCCGGCTGGGTCTTGCCGATGTCGAGGCGGGCGCCGTCGGGGGTCAAAATCGCATCCGGTCCGATCTCGTCGCCCTGCGCCATCAGCACGGCGCGATGCATCGTGTTTTCCAGCTCGCGCACGTTGCCCGGCCAGCGGTTGGTGGTGAGGATGCGCTTGGCCTCCGCCGAGATCGGCCGCAGCGGCACTGCGTTGGCCTCGGAATATTTGCGTGCGAAGTGCTGGGCCAGCTCCAGGATGTCCGCGGGACGCTCACGCAAGGGAGGGATCTTCAGGTTGACCACGTTGAGCCGGAACAGCAGATCCTCGCGGAACGTGCCTTCGCGCACGGCATCGGCCAGATTGCGGTTCGAGGTTGCGATGATGCGGATGTCGACCGGGACGGGACGGGTGCCGCCGACGCGGTCGATCACGCGCTCCTGGATGGCGCGCAACAGCTTCGACTGCAGCCGCACGTCCATCTCCGAGATTTCGTCGAGGAGGAGGGTGCCGCCATTGGCCTCCTCGAACTTGCCGATGCGGCGCGCCACCGCGCCGGTGAAGGCGCCCTTCTCGTGGCCGAACAGTTCGGACTCCAGAAGATGCTCGGGGATCGCGGCGCAGTTGATCGAGATGAAGGGACGCTTGGCACGGGCCGAGCGGGTGTGGACGTAGCGCGCCAGCACCTCCTTGCCGGTGCCGGATTCGCCGGTGATCATCACCGAGGCATCCGACCCCGCGATCTGCTGCGCGAGCTTGATCACCCGGGCCATCGCGTCGTCGCGATAGACGAGGTCGCGGCTGTCATTGGCGACGGCGGCCAGCACGGCAGCGATCAGCTCAGGGTCCGGCGGCAGCGGAATGTATTCCTTGGCGCCGGCATGGATCGCGGCAACCGCGGCGCGGGCGTCGCTGGTGATGCCGCAGGCGACGATCGGCACGTGGATGTGCTCGGCGTCGAGCCGCATCACGAGATCGCGGATGTCGAGCGCGACGTCGACCAGCAGCAGGTCGGCGCCCTTGCCGCCGCGCAGCACGCGCATCGCCTGCTCGTTGTCCTCGGCATGGGTGACGGTGGCGCCATTCTCCATGGCGATCTTGGTGGCCGCTGTCAGTTGCCCTTTCAGCGTTCCGACGATGAGAAGCCGCATGGTGGTCTCCTATTCGGCCGCGCCGCTCTCGTTCAGCGCACCGGTCATGTCTGTCAGTTGCGGTCGGACTTGATGATTTCCGTCATCGTCACGCCGAGCTTGTCCTCGACCAGCACCACCTCGCCGCGGGCGACGAGCCGGTTGTTGACGTAGATGTCGATGGCCTCGCCGACCTTGCGGTCGAGCTCCAGCACCGTTCCGGGTCCGAGCTTCAGAAGCTCGCCGACATCCATCTTGGAGCGGCCGAGCACGGCCGAGACCTGGACCGGCACGTCGAACACGGCCTCCAGGTCGGCGGCGATGCGCGAGGCGTGCTCTTCCTCGTTGTAACCGACGTCGCCGCCGATCGGCGGAGCGTCGGCCGAATTGAGGTCGGGAAGCGGGATCTCGTTATCGCTCATGACTTAAACTCCCTCGGCCACTGCCATGGCCTAGTTCTTCTTGGACGCCATGTAGCGTCCGACCAGTTCGTTGATCTTGGCGTCGATGGCCGCACGCTCCAGCACGACGCCGCCATCGGCCCATTCGATGCGGCAGTCGCCGGTCGCGATCTCCGGCTCGGCGAGGATGACGAGACGTCCCTCGAAGCCGCTCTGCTTGGCGAGCTTCTCGATCTTCTCGCGCGCCTGCTCATACAGCGCATCGTTGATGCGCAGGACCAGATGCGGCGTGGCCACGAGATGCGCGAAGCAGTCGTGCACCAGGCCGGTGATCTCGCCGAGCGGCTCGGCGTCGATCAGCGCGGCGCAGAGCTTGCGGGCGACGGCGACCGCGACGTCGACGGCTTCGGTTTCCATCCGCTGCTCGATGCCGGCGTAGCGGGCGGCGATGCCCTGGAGATGGATGTTGATCTGCTCCAGCGCGGCAGCGACACGGCGGTCGGCTTCGACCTTGGCTTCACGCTGCGCGGCCTCGTAGCCGTTGCGGTAGGCGGCGGCTTCGGCGGCTGCGACCTTCTGCGCGATCTCGGCGGCCGAGGCGCCGCGCTCCCGCGTCTTCTCGGGAGCGGCGAAGTCGGTATCGAACAGGAACTTCGCAGGCTGGGCCATCAATACACCAGTTCGTCGTCGGCGCGGTTCTTGCTGAGCATGATCTCGCCCTTGGCGGCGAGGTCCTTGGCGAGGTTGACGAGCAGGGCCTGCGCCTCGTCGACGTCGCGCAGGCGCACCGGGCCCATCGCGGCCATGTCGTCCTGCAGCATCTTGGCGGCACGCGACGACATGTTGCCGAAGAAGAAGTTGCGGACCTCCTCGTTGGCGCTCTTGAGCGCCACGCCGAGCTTGTCCTTGTCGACATTGCGCAGCAGCGTCTGCGCCGAGGCCGAGTCGAGCTTGATCAGGTCGTCGAAGGTGAACATCAGCGCCTTGATGCGCTCGGCCGACTCGCGGTTCTCCTCTTCCAGCGAGGTGATGAAGCGGGTCTCGGTCTGGCGGTCGAAATTGTTGAAGATCTCGGCCATCACCTCGTGGGCGTCGCGGCGGCGGGTCTGCGACAGGTTCGACATGAACTCGGTGCGCAAGGTCTGCTCGACCCGCTCGATGACTTCCTTCTGGACGGCCTCCATGCGCAGCATGCGGCCGATGACGTCGAGCGCCATGTCCTCGGGCAGGATCGCGAGCACGCGGGCGGCATGCTCCGGCTTCAGCTTGGACAGCACGACGGCGATGGTCTGCGGATATTCGTTCTTGAGGTAGTTCGCGAGAACCTCTTCCTGGACGTTGGAGAGCTTCTCCCACATGTTGCGGCCGGCGGGACCGCGGATCTCGTCCATGATGCCGGAGACGCGCTCCGACGGCAGGTATTGCTGCAGCAGCCGCTCGGTGGCGTCGAAATTGCCCATGAGCGCGCCCGACGCCGACATGCGCGAGACGAATTCGAGCATGAGGTCTTCGACGACATCGGCTTCGACCGTACCAAGGGTGGACATCGCCAGCGACAATTCGCGCACCTCGTCGTCGTCGAGCTGCTGCCAGATCTTGCCGCCATACTGCTCGCCGAGCGCCAGCATCATCACGGCCGCGCGCTTGGGGCCGCTCAGCGGCTCGGTCTTCTCGCGCTGCGCCTGACGGCTCGCCAGCGTCGCGATGACGGTGGAGATGTCGGCGGTGTTGGCGTTGGCGTTCTGGGTCTGCGGAAGCGACATGGCGTTTTACGTTCGGTTCGGTTGCGGCGGTTCAGATGAAGCGGATCATTGCTGCTGCTGCGGCTCGGCGAGCCACTGCCGGATGATGGACGCGGCCTCGCCCGGATTTCGATCGGCCAGTTCGCCGACCCGGTGGACGGATTGAGCGTGAACCTGGCCCTGAACCTGGGCGACGTCGATCATGGTGGCCGTCTGCTGGGCGTGCGCGACCTGCGCCTGGGTCTCGTCGGTGATCGCCGGCACGCCGCCGGTCAGGGCCGCGACCTCCTCGGTGGCGATGATCTTCTTCACCAGCGGCCGCACCACCATGAACACCACCACGATTCCGAGCAGCATCATCACCGCGAGCTCGATGACGTACATCACGTCATCCTTGGTGAAGTGCAGCATGCCGAGGAAGCCGGTGGGCTCGTTGATCTGCGGCACGGTGGGAGCGTCGGCGAATTTCAGGTTGACCACCTCGACCTGGTCGCCGCGCTTCTGGTCGAAGCCGATCGCGGAGCGGACCAGCGCCGCGATGCGGTCGAGCTCTTCCTTGCTGCGCTCCTTGTAGACCAGATCGCCCTTCTCGTTCTTGGAGTAGGCGCCGTCGACCAGCACCGCGACCGAGATGCGATTGACCCGCCCGGCTTCCGTGACTTCGGTCTTGGTGGTCCGGGAGATCTCGTAATTGTTGGTCTCTTCGGTCTTCTTGCTCTGGTCCTTGGGCTGCTGCGGCGGCTGGTTCTGCTGATTGCCGGGCAGCTCGTTGTTGACCGTGACCTGACCGTTGTTCTCCGACGTCTGCGACTGCTCTTCGCGGGTCTGGCTCGACCGGAGCACCCGGCCTTCCGGGTCGTAGCGGTCGGAGGTCTGGGTGATGCGGTTGAAGTCGAAATCGGCCGAGAGTTGCACCCGGGCGCGGCCCGATCCGACCACCGAGGAGACGATGTCCTCGACCTGCTTGCGCATCCGCTTCTCGAAGGCGTTGCGGCGCTCGTCGCCGACCTGCTGGTCGATGTCGGTCTGGGTGCCGTCGGCGAGCAGCTGTCCGGCCTCGTCGACGATCGACACCCGCTGCGGCTTCAGGCCGTTGACGGCCGACGCGACGAGGTGGCGGATGGCGCGGATCTGGTTGGGCTCGAGGGCGCCGCGCACGCGCACGACGATCGAGGCCGACGGCTCCGGAGTCTCGCGCGAGAACAGCGGCCGCTCCGGCAGAACGAGATGGACGCGCGCGGCCTGGACGCGGTCGATGGCGCGGATGGTGCGGGCGAGCTCGCCCTCCAGCGCGCGCAGATGATTGATGTTCTGAACGAAGCTCGTGGTGCCCAGCGCGTCCGACTTGTCGAAGATCTCGTAGCCGACGCCGCCGCCCTTCGGCAGGCCACCCTCGGCGAGCTTCATGCGCAGCCGGGTCACCTTGTCCTTCGGGACCATGATGACGCTGCCTTCATTGCGGATCTCAAACTGGATGCCCTGCCGCTCCAGATCCTTGATGATGCTGGAGGAGTCGTCCATGCTCAGGTCGGTGAACAGGGTGGTCATCTGCGGCGCCGTCACGCGCATGATGACGAAGCCGAAGAAGCCGACCAAAGCAGCCGTGACCGCGACCATGGCGGTGAGCCGCGCGGCGCCCAAACCCTTCAGGAAGTCCAAGAGACCTTGCAAGCAACTGCCCCATAGTTCGGCATTCGACGGGTGGCTGCTGAAGGGAATGATTTGAGCTTCGCGGGCCTTTACGGCCGGTTGCAGAGATCGCGAAATTCAATCCTTAAACCTTCACCGGCACCCGCATTCCAGGTGGCGATCCGATGCCCAGCCTCTGCGCCTGCCGTCAGGGACACGTCGCGGAGGTTGAATCGAACCACTGGGCAATTATTGCCTATGGGAAGGTTTCGATATGGTTAACGATCGTTAAAGGGTCCTAACAAAGTGTCGACATGCAAAAAATCGGCTTGGCGGGGCCAAGCCGATTTTCGAAGAAAGCCTGTCGCGTCGTTAACGCTTTATTGGCGATATTGTTGAATTCGGGTGGTGCGCAGCCCGGCGAGACCATGCTGGTCGATCGAGAACTGCCACGACAGGAATTCGTCGACGGTCAGGGTGTAGCGGCTGCACGCCTCTTCGAGGGACAACAATCCGCCGCGAACGGCGGCAACGACTTCAGCCTTGCGGCGTATGACCCACCTCTTGGTGCCTGGCGCAGGCAAATCCGCGATGGTGAGCGGGCTGCCGTCAGGCCCGATGACGTATTTCACCCTCGGGCGATGGGGTTCTGTCATGGCGTACTCACAAACTCTTAACCACTGAACTCACGGTAAGACCCTACGCCGCCTCGCTTAAAATTTGCCTAAGCAAAGGGCTGGAATCCGGCGCTTGGAGCCAACGCCGCCGCTCCCGGCGGCTGAAAGCCCCGAGAGCGAGATCGTGGTAAATGATTGGTTAAGAGTTTCCGGCGCTTACGCCGGTGTCTCGCCATCCCGGCCGAGCTTGATGCTCAAGCTCAGCTGGAAGCGTATCCGTCGTCTTAAGATCAGGGCAGGGCGTTAAGGCCTAGTTAACGATCCGCTGGATCTGGTTGACCGTGTAGGTCTGGCCCCCGATCGACAGCATCGGTGGCTGCTGGGTCAGGTCCACCGATGACACGGTGCCCTGGACCTGAGTCGAGACCGCCACGGGATTGCCTGAGCTGTCCTTGGCGGTGATCTGGAGCTTGTACTGGCCGTCCGGCCACTGCGTGCCGTCGCTGCCCTGGCCGTTCCAAACATAGGGCTGGTTGTCGCCGGCGGTGCCGTTGTAAGTGCCGCTGAACACGGTCTGGCCGACGCTGTTGGTGATCGTCGCCGTCATCGTGCAGTCCTTGGGAATGCTGACGTTCCAGTCGGCCTTGCCGCTGGCGAGCGCCGTGGTCGAGCCGTTGACAACAGCGGTCTTGCCGACGAAGGCCAGCGCCTGGGTCGCCTGCGTCGTCTGCTGCATGGTGAGCAGCGAGGCCAGCTGGTCGTTGGTCTTGAGCTGCTGCTCGACACCTGCGAACTGCACCAGCTGCTGGGTGAACTGGTTGGTATCCAGCGGATCGAGCGGGTTCTGGTTCTGCAGCTGTGTCGTCAGCAGCGTCAGGAACGTCTGGAAATTGCCCGCGATGGTCGACCCCGCGGTCGTGCCCATGCTGCCGCTGGACGTCGTGTTGGTGGTCTTGGTCGTGCCCGAGACCGCCGGGGGGGCCGTGACTGCGTCGCCGATTGCCATGGAAGCCTCCTGTTAAACCCTGATATCGACGCCGCCCTGCGCGCCGAACATCCGTCCATAGGATCGTCCGGCGTGCTGGACCGGGACGTTTTCGTCCTCGGCCACGATCAGGCGTTGAGAGTTGCCGTTCTGTTGATAGTCGCCGCCATTCTGGCCGGACGAGTTCTGGTCGCGTAGCGAGAATTGCATGGCGCCGTTGTTGCTCTTGAGGCCGGCATCCTGCAGCGCCTGCTGCAGCTGCGGGGCGGTCTGCTGCAGCATCGCCAGCGTTTCCGGCTTCTCGACCCGCAGATGCGAGGTCACCTGGCCGTTGCGGTCGACGTCGATGCGGACGTCGATACGGCCGAGCTCGGCCGGATCCAGCCTGATCTCGAAGCGGCTCTTGCCATTCAGTGCGGAGGCCGCGATCTCCACGGCGAGGCCGTGCAGCGGCACGCTGGCCGTGGTCGCAGCGGTCGCGGTGAGGTTGGCCGAGGTGATCTGGCTGGTCGGGGCGGTCGGGGTCGAGAGCTGCGGCTGCAGCGCGGCCGCGGCCTGCGCCGAGGGGTCGGAGACCGGCACGCTGGTCTGGGCGTTGGCCTGCGGTGTGCCGCGCTCATGGGCTGAGGGGGCAGGGGCAGTGTTGCCCTTCGCATCGAGCTCGCCGCTATCCGGCTTGGCGGAGACGGCAGGCTGTTGCGCAAGGCCGGCGGCTTGCGTCTGCGGATGAGCTCCTTGCGTCTGGGCATTGCCCTGATCGGTGGTTTTGCCGACCTCACCCGTGGCAAGCCCGGTCTTCGCCTGAGGCGCGGCCTTGCCCGTCGGCTTGGCGCCGCCCGGCGTGGCGGACTCGAGCGCGGCCGTGAAGGTCTGATCGGACGTCGCCGTGGGGGCCGCCGTTGCCGTCGTGGCGGCGTCTGCGCCGGTTGTGGGGCCGGCTTCGCCGGTCGTCTTGGTGGCACCGGCTGTCTTGGCCGCCGCGGCCATCAGGCCGGCATTGGCATCGACCGACCCGCTCAGGATCTGACCGGCAGTCCCGACCGCTCCAGCCGGAGTCGGCGCGGGGGACGCGCCGTCGCCGTCAGTCGCCACCGGAGCGGTGGCAGGGTTGGCGAGCGCGGCTTCGGATGGAATGGCGACGGCCACCGGGGCCGGCACGGTTGCTTGATCGGTGGAGACGGCTTGCGCAGCCGTCGTCGCGTCGGCGCCGGCCTTGTCGCCATCCTTCTTGTCGGAGGTCTTTCCGTCGGGGCCGTCCGTCGTGTCGGTGGTGCTCTTGGCCGACTTGTCGGTGGTCGCGGTGTCCGAGGTCGCATCCGATCCGGACTTGTCGGTGCGTGATGGACCGTCGTCGGCTTTGTCCGAAGACTGAGCAGGCGACTTGGCCTGGCTGCGATCCGCATCGCCGCTGCGGCCGGTATCGCGGCTCGGCGCGGCATTGCTGGCGCGAGGCGCCGGGCTGGCTGAAGGCAGGGACGATGTCGACGGCTCCGGCGGCGTCGCGGCATCGACCAGCGCCGAGAAGCTGTCGGACAGCTGCGAGGCATCCTGACGGGGCTGTTTCGGCGCCGTGGTCTTGAGAGCCGGGCTGGCCTGGATGTCTGACGTGACGCTGAACACCTTGGAACCTCTCGCGATGAAACTCGACGTGCCAGTTCAGCAAGGAGCGGGCCAAGGCGCTGCGTGTAAAAAAGACGATATATTTCAATCTGTTGAAGGAGTGGCCGAGATGCGGCACCGGCGCAACGCCCCCGTCATTTCTGCCCGCCCGGCAAGATTTGCCGCCGCGGCCTGCGGCCGGCGCGATTGCTTCGCAGGAAGTGCGCCTATATTAAAGACCAATGCTTCTCGTGTTGTTGCCGACCGGGAGACCGTGTCCGGACATCGCTGGGAGCAAGCCATCCGCAAAGACGGCACATGCGCGGCGTTCCCGTGCCGGGGACCCGTAGCCTGATGCCGCGATCGCAGTGACCTGAACATGCTCAACAGTCTCGATCTCGAAGGCCGTCCCGAGGACACCAGGGTCGTCGTCGCCATGTCCGGCGGCGTGGACTCGTCGGTCACGGCTGCGCTGTTGAAGTCGCAAGGCTACGACGTCGTCGGCATCACCCTGCAGCTCTACGATCATGGCGCGGCAACGCATCGCAAGGGCGCCTGCTGCGCCGGCCAGGACATCCACGACGCCCGTAACGTGGCCGAGCGGCTCGGCATCCCGCATTACGTGCTGGACTACGAGGATCGCTTCCGCGAGTCGGTGATCGACAATTTCGCCGCGAGCTACGCCTCGGGCGAGACGCCGGTGCCGTGCATCGAGTGCAACCGCGCCATCAAGTTCGGCGATCTCCTGAAGACGGCGCGTGAGCTCGGCGCCTCCGTGCTGGCGACCGGACACTATGTCGCCTCGCGCCGGCTGCCGGACGGGTCGCGCGCGCTCACCTGCGCGGCGGACGCCGATCGCGACCAGAGCTACTTCCTGTTCGCGACCACCCGTGAGCAGCTCGACTACTTACGCTTTCCGCTCGGCGACATGACCAAGCCGGAGGTGCGCGAGCTCGCGCGCCGTTTCGGGCTGGAAGTCGCCGACAAGCACGACAGCCAGGACATCTGCTTCGTGCCGACCGGCCGCTACACCGACATCATCGGCAAGCTGCGCCCGAACGCGATGGAGCCCGGCGAGATCGTCGATCTCAACGGCCGTGTGCTCGGCACGCATCAGGGCATCGCCAACTACACGATCGGCCAGCGCAAGGGACTCGGCATCGCCGCCGGCGCGCCGCTCTACGTCGTGAAGCTGGACGTCGCGACCCGTCGCATCGTCGTCGGCCCGCGCGAGGCGCTGCGCACGCATCGCATCACGCTGCGTGAGGTCAACTGGATCGGCGACGGCGCGCTGGACGAAGCCGTGCGCGACGGCCTCGAGCTGTTCGTGCGCGTGCGCTCGACCCGTGCGCCGCAGCCGGCCTGGCTGCGTGGCGCCGACGGCAACTATGAGGTCGAGCTCGTCGGCGGCGAGGAAGGCGTGTCGCCGGGACAGGCCTGCGTGTTCTACGATGCCGCCTCGGGCCGCGCTCGCGTGCTCGGCGGCGGTTTCATTCAGAGCGCCGTTGCGGAGAGCAGCGGCGTCAGCGGCCGTACCAGGCCGCAGCGCGTGGCCGAATCGGTCCGCGGCTGATCAGCATCCATCATTCAGGGCAGGGGCATGGGGGACATCGACCGCGCGGGGGTCGAAAAGGCCTACGAGCGCTGGGCGCCGATCTATGATCTGGTGTTCGGCAAGGTCTTCGATCAGGGGCGCCAATCGACCATTGCGGAGGCCGATCGCATCGGCGGCCGCATTCTCGACGTCGGCGTCGGCACCGGCCTGTCGCTGTCGGACTATGCGCGCACCACGAGGATCTGCGGCGTCGACATCTCCGAGCCGATGCTGCGCCGGGCGCAGGCGCGCGTCCGCGAGCTGAAACTGTTCAACGTCGAGACGCTCGCGGTGATGGACGCGAAGCACCTCGCCTTTCCCAATGATTTCTTCGACGCCGTGGTCGCGCAATACGTGATCACCGCGGTGCCGGATCCCGAAGCGACGCTGGATGATTTCGTCCGTGTGCTTAAGCCGGGGGGCGAGCTGATCCTGGTGAACCACATCGGCGCGGAAAGCGGACCTCGTCGTCTTTTCGAACTCGCCTTTGCGCCGATCGCGCGCCGGCTCGGCTGGCGGCCGGAGTTCCCCTGGGCGCGCCTGGTGAACTGGGCGGCCAAACATGGCGGCGTCACGCTCGCCGAACGCCGGCCGATGCCGCCGCTCGGGCATTTCTCGCTGATCCGCTATCGCAAGGGCTGATCGCTGCCGGCCCTGGCGCGGTTCGCCGCAGGGGCATTGGGCCGGGAACGCGAAGGCGGGGTTCGCGTTGCTCCGCCATGAGCATCAGACACTCCTTGTTCCTCGTCTTCGTGCTGGCATCGGCCACCAGCCTGGCTCATGCCCAGGCGCCGCCGACACCGGCCACGCCGCCGCAGGTGACTGCGCCGGCCCCCGACGCGAATGCGGCGTGTGCGCCGAATGCGCGGGCGACGGCGACGCCGGACGGCATCACCACCGGCCGCGCGGGCGAGCCGCTGGGCGACAAGCTCGCCAAGACCAATGGCGTGCTGTGCCCGCCGAGCGGCGTGGATCCCGAGATGCACGCGCCGACCCCCGAGGGCGGAACGACTCCGGTCATCCCGCCGCCGGGCAGCCCCGGTGGCAATCCAAACGTGCAACCGAAGTGAGGTCGCCAATCGGAACCGCGCGCGCCGCGCAGGCGATCCGCTCTGCGGCGTGCTCGCGAACCGTCCAAGAGTTTGAGTCCGGCCGATAAAATCGACCGTCACGAAAACCGTGACAGCCCGCGAGGTTTGCTTGACAGGGCACGGAACGGCTCCTTATATGCCGCCCGTTCGCAAGGTTTGCCGCACTCATCGACCGGCCTCACCCTTGATCGAATACCGTGGCGGGGTAGCTCAGCTGGTTAGAGCACGGGAATCATAATCCTGGGGTCGGGGGTTCGAGTCCCTCCCCCGCTACCATCTTTCCCCCTACTCCTATCACTCTCCAAACAGCAATCGTCCACCGAGCCGGCTCGCGGCGTGGCGATCATTTCCGGCCCGCGAACAGGCTCTTGAGGAAATCGCCAGCGCCTGCCGATTTTGACGGGTCGGGCGGCGGCGATTCTGCGGGTGGGGTTTCAGCAGGGCGCGCCATGTGAACGTGGCCGGTCTTCGACCGCCCATGCCCCTGCGCGACGTGTCGGCTGCGGCGTTGCGAGCCGCCTTCAACGATGATCGTGATCTTTTTCGACATCAACGGCGGATCGAAGTTGAAGTGCATTCCGTCGCCCATCACGAGCTGCAGCGTGTGCTTGCCCGGAGGCAGTTCGATCAGAGCCTCGGTCTCACCTCCGCCGTAGTGAAGGTGCTTCTTGTCCTGCGGAATAGGCTCACCAGGGCTGATGTGCTCGTCGTTGTCGATCAGCAGATGATGGTGGCCGGTGTTTGAAAAGCTGTCGCCCGCATGGGTCACGCCCATGTTGCGCAGCCCGAAACGGCACCAGAACGGGCTCTTCACGGTGTCGCCATCGGTGGGAGAAATGAAGTAGACGTAAGCGTCCTTTGGAGCGCTCTTGCTTTGCGCCCAGGCGTGGAGCGGCACCAGCATCAGCGTTGCAGCAACGGCAGCGCCTGCGACGCCCGCAACCGATGCATGATGGACACCTCGCCAGAACGTCAGATCGAATCGCGGCGCGTATCGCGCCGGCATCTTGCTTCCCACAACACTCTACTCACAAACGTTTACAAATAACGAGCCCTACGGCCGATCCATGAATCGAACCAAGCGCGGCGAAATTGAGGTTTCGATCCGGCTCGTGGGGCGATTTCCGATAAGAATTTGACTAAAGAGCAAGCCGCAAAATGCGCGTCCTGCCGGTGATCTCGAAGCAGCAGGACGCTGCGACTGGCTGCACCGAGATCGGTCGAGACGACCGCGTTCGGCATCACAGCGAAAGCGCGACGCGGAAACCGTGGGTGGGGTATCTGATCCGTCCATCATAGCGATCGCGGCTTCCGCTGCGGGCATAGCTCGCGTCCTTCTTCCACGAGCCCGAGCGAATGACATGGATGTAGCTCTGCTCGTCGATCCACGCCGAGCCGTCGGACGGCGCCCCTTGATAGGTCTTGTGCCAGCTGTCGGCGACCCATTGGTCGACGCTGCCGCCCATGTCGAACAGGCCGAAAGGATTGGCCTGGAAGTATCCGACTTTCATCAGTTGCGGCGCCGCGCCGGCATCGTTGCATCCGTTGCAATTGGCCGTTCCGGCGCGCATCTGGTCGCCCCACCAGAACTTCGTTGTCGTCCCCCCGCGTGCTGCATATTCCCATTCGGCCTCGCTCGGAAGGCGGAACGGCTTGCCGACGGTCCGCGAGAGCCACGCCAGATAGGCCGCGGCGTCCTCGTAGCTCACATTGGTGACGGGGTTGTCGTCCGGACCGCTCGTGACATCGGCGCACGCTTTGTCGGCGACGCACTCCTTCCATTCGCCGATCGTGACCGGGTATTTGCCGAGCGCAAACGGCTTGATCGTGACGCGGTGGATAGGAAGCTCAGAACTCTCAGTGCCGCCCATCGCAAAACTGCCGCCGGGAATCATGACGACGTCAGGCAGGCGGATCTTCGCCTCCGGATCCTGCACGGACGGCGAAGCCTGCGCGGGCGCGGCATCCGCAACGAGGGTCACGTCGGGAATCTGCGCTGCCGGCGGATTGTCCGTCGGAGCCTCGGAAGGCGCCTCTCGCGACACCGCTGGGGCAGGCGCGGCGGCCACCGAAACGGCCTGCTCCATCGCGGCCCGCAGGGGAGGGACGGCGTGCGCTGGGTCCGACGACGAGACCGACCTTTCAGCTGTCTGCGACAGCGTCGGGGTCGACGCGACCGGCTCTCGCAACAGCATGAAGGAGCCGCCTACGGCCGCAAGTAGCAATGCGCCGACGCCTGCCGCCACAGCGATCGGGATCAGCGAGCGGCGCTCCGCGGTGGCCGCGGCCTCGCGAAGCCGCGCGGCCAGCCTCGCCTGCCCGTGCGCGTGCCATATGTCCGCTTGGCTGCGAGCCTCGTTCGGCGCGTAGTGAGCGACCGAGACGCCGGGAATGCTGCAGACCACTCGCCGGGCTTCGCCCCGGCTGGGCGCGGTCAGCTCGACATCGGCGCGATCGCATCGTTCCATGAGCGACTGCTGGAGAGGGGCGCACATCATCAGCAGGAGTCCGCGGTCGGACTTGGCTCTGCGCTCCTCGATGTCGGGGCACGAGATCTGCGCAGAAAGATCGTGAAAGCTCGGCGCGCGCAGCGTGCTCAGCGCGACCTGCACGACGTGGCCACACCGGCCGCAAGGCACGGGATAAGTCATGGTGGCCGGCGGACGCTCGTGCCCGTCGCGGGCAGGGGCCTGCAGCGGGGCGAGGGTGTCGATCTCCATCAGCATGCGCGGGCCGTCAGGCGCAGATAGCGCCTCCAACTCATTGTCCCCAGGCGCTGAACGCGTCCTTGAATGCGCGATCACCCTCCGCTCCCTTCTCGATCGCCAGCACGGCGCGGCTGCCGCCGTTGTACACGATCGGGATATCGATCCATTCCTTGCCCTTGAGAAGCAGGACGTTTCGCTTGGTGTCGACCTCGCCGGCCGACAAAGCAATCATGAAGAATTCAGGCGTCACCTTGGCCGTCAGCGTGGCCAGGGCGGCGCCGCGGCCCGCTTCCTTGGCCTTCATGCTGACGCCCTTCAAGGTCTCGACCCCCGCATAGGCAGGGTCGTCGGGCAGGTTGAACTTGACCTCCAGGATGTGGCTCGCAGGCATGTCGCTTTCGATGTTTCGCCGGAGCGACAGCGTCGCCTTCATCCGCTTGTCGATCTCGACATCGCCTTTGAGCGAGGCAGGCACGCTGCCGGCGGCGGGCTCGACGCGCCAGGTCACCTTGCCGAGATAGCGCTTGCCGAGCGGATCCTGCGCATCTTCCTGATACAGCACCGCTTGCGATTGAGCCGGCTCGACCGGGCCGGTGGCCGCAGCCCGGCCGTCCGGCGTCAGCCGCTCCGCCGTGACCTTATGCGGCGCAGTGCTGTCCGGCAACGCGGCAGCAGGCGAGGCGACATTCCAGACCGCCGCAAACTGATTCGAGATCGTGCGCCAGGAGGCTGCGATTCCACCGGGGGCTGGTCGCCAGTAGATCGAGCCGCCAATCATCGCCACGACAATGACGGCTGCCGCGGCGACGGCGCGCCGGCGGAGCGTCCGACGCGGCTGCGCGCTCACCCGATCAGCCGGCCGGCGATGTGGCAGGTGATTGCCGACGGCATGGCCGCGCAACTTGGCGACCCCGATGCGCGCCGTGGTCGTCTTGGCCGGTGTCGTTTCATTCGTCGCGACCGCGGGCGGGGCGGCATCGTCCAAGGATGACGGCGTCTCGGCGATCTCCGTTGGGGCCGGCATCGCTACGGTTACGTCATACGCAACGATCGTCGGCCTCTCAGGGGGCGCGACCGCACGTGGTGATCGGCGCGATGGTCGCGCATCGCCTTCTGCGACTTCAGCGTCTGTCCGGCTGCGCAGCCAGTCGGGCGCCGGGCCTTCCATTGGCAATGGCGGCTCGGCGTGCCTGTCCTGGCGGGCAAGCGACAGGCCTTCCGCCACCGTTGCGATCTCATCCTCCAGGGAGGAGGCGGAGCGCGTTGCGGCCGAGGCCACCGGGACGACGTCATCCGCCAGCTGCACCGGGGCCGCCGCTTCAAGCGGCACAAGTGCCGGTGACGGACCGGCCATTGACACCGCAAGGGGAGCGACACGGCGCGCGTGCTCGCGGAGCCGGATCATCCGGTTCGGGAATAGGAGCTGGAGGAGCTCGCAGAGTGCCGCCTTCGGCGGCATCAGCTGGCGCATGGAGACCGGAGCGCCATCGCGCCGGGCAGGCGCGCCGATCTTCTCCTCCACAGGATGATCTTCCGCGACGGCGAGCACTTTGCGCCCTCTGAGCAGGACGGTGAGGTCGCGCAAGTCGGACTGCGATGCATCGTCGACGACGACGAGATCGAAAGCGCCCAGCCGCGCCGGCAGGTGCTCGGCAACGCGCCAAGCCGGCATCAGGTGGCAGGGAATGCCGTCATGGCAAGCTTCGAGCGCCTCGCGCGCCTTTTGGCGCAGGCGGGAGGCGCTGGGACCGGAACAGGTCGTAGCCAACTTGCGCAGCGTCGTCGTGAAGAGATTGAACGCCTGCCGCACGCCGCCGCTGCTGTTCTGCGCCAAGTCGAGCTGCATTCGCGCGACGACGACCTGTTCGAACAGCTCGCGCAGTCTCGTCTCCAACGCCGCGCGCTGGCCCGACAGATCCTGCAGCCGCTGATGTTGACCGAGACCTTCGGTCTGGCGCATCAGCACCGCCCAGTTCCAGGCCACCGTCCAATCCTCAACCAGCAAGGGATCGCCGATGTCCTGGCGGGCCGGCTCGGTTCTGATCCGCCTGGCGAGCGCTCCCGCTCCTGCCTCGGTCGCCGCCGCACAAACCTCCTGAATGAGTTCGATATCCTGGCGCCGGTCGTGCAGCCTCTGCACCACGGCGACGATCGCGGTCCAGCGTGTCTCGACCTCATGTGCGTCGACGTCATCACGACCGATCTGCGACAGCACCTCGGCCTGAACACGCGCGGTGATCGCACCGGATCCGTCAAATAGCTTGGTGAGCCTGGCAAGCTCGGTGCGCTGTTGAGCGACCCGGGTTGCGCCGCTCCTGATGACGGATGCGAGCGAGGCGAGCCTTGGTCCGTCAGCCAGCAACAGGGCGATCTCGCCGTCCGGCATCGGCAGCTTCGCGGCGGCGGTCAGGACGTTCCGCTTCGCCAGCGACGCCATCACGATCGCGGCCTCGACCTGCCTGACGACCCGCTCGTGGTCGTGCAGCGCGTTCGACGAATCCTGCTGCGGCGGGGGCGCGCCGATCTCTGCCGCCAGCGACCGCCATCGCACGTCGAGCGAGTGCAGGTGACGCCGCCAGGTGAGATAGTCGCGAACATGGGCCCAATCGGCCGCGCTCTTTGGCGGGAAGCCTGCGACCCTGATCGCATCCATCGTCTGCTTCAGCGCACGTCCGGTCAGCGATAACGTCGCAAACGCCCGTTGTCCCGACGAGAGCCGTTCGACGGCCGCCAGTAATTCGTCGCTGCTGAACGCGTTCGTGGGCGCGTCCACCGGCTTCACCAGGAATCCGGCGCGTCGTGACAACAGCGATGACGCGTCGCGGGCAAAGTCAACCAGGATGCCGCCGCTGGCGGGTATCTCATCGGCTGCTGCGCCGACCGGCGACAATGCGCCGAGCCATGGTTCGACGGCAACGATGCGATGCGCCTCCGCCAATGCATCGAGATCGCCGGCGAATCTGTCCGCGCCCTCGGGATCGAGCGCCGCAATGGCCAGGCGCGCGAGCCGGTTGTCATCATTGTCCGCCGTCTTTCCCGCCGCAATCGGCTGCAGATCACGATGCAGACGTGCCATCGTCGCGGCGTCCGGCAGGCTGTCGGCCTCGGGCAGGTGATCATCGACATAAGCGAGATCATCGCCGAGCCGCAGCCGGGCCTGACGGGCCTGCTCAATCGCCGCAACGATCAGGTCGGTCTCACTCACAAACTTCAGCGGCCGATCGGTGAACCACGCATGGTCGTCGCGATCCGAAGCCAGCTCTGCCAATTGCTCGAATGACGGAGCGCCGTCTCCGGAACGTCGTGCCGTGCGGCTGGCGATGTCGGCGACCTCATCATCGAGACGGCTGATCGTGTGGCTGGTCGCGATGATGTCCTGCTCGAGTCTGTTGACCAGTTCAGCCTGGTCACGCAGGTTCGCATTGTCGAGGATCGTCTGCAGCCGGCCGATCACGCCCTCGGCGTGCTTCAGCACGTCTTTATCGGATCCCGTCAGATCGAGTGTGAGATCACGAACGGCACCGGGCAGCTTCTCCGCAAGCAGCGCGAGCGTCAGATCGTTGCGAGAAACGATCAGGACGCGCAGACCGAGCGCGAGATGGTGGCAGACCACGTTGGCGATCGCGGACCTCCGGTCGGGTCCAATGGCGCCCCGCACCACGACCCCGTTCGACCGCCGAAGCTGGCGCACGATCTCCATCTGGTCGGAGTTCGTCGGCAGCGGGAAGAACAGGTCGCCGCGATCGGTCGTGACGTGCGCATCCGGGACGATATCGATCGGATCGCCGATGACGCCGGACAGCTTGCGGCGCGGGCTGTCGATGGCGTCGTGATCGGCAGCGCCGAGCAGAAGGTGGCCTATCCCGGCAAGGCAGCACTCCGTGGTCGACGTGTATTCCATCGCGCGCCTCAGGCGCTCGATGTCCTGCCGCAGCAGTGTTTCCGAGCGCGGCCGCGCAAAGATCACCCAGCGATCCGAGACGACCAGCTGCCCGCTCTCGTCGGGCAGCAGCAGCGCGGAGTCGGGCGACGTCGGGCAATAGATGCCTTGCGGATCGAGCTGCGCGCCGATGGCACTGAGGATGGGCTCGAAGCTGGAAGGCGTGAACGGCGAGAGTTCTCCGCCGCGCTCGAGCATTTGCCCGGCTGTGTCGGCCGCCGCCCGTGCAGCGGATGTGAGCGGTTCGAACGCCCTCAGATTGGCTGTCGCGCCGGCAAGGCGCGGCCGTATCCGGAGTTCCGCATCGGAGCCATCGAGAAGTTCAATCGTGACCAGCCGTTCGAGCAGCGGGAGGTCCAGCTCATGTCCATGGCGGCGCCATCGTGATACGCCCAGGCCCCACACGATCTCGCAGCCACGATGGTGGTCTCCGGAGTCCGCGGCGCGAGCCATCTCGCGTAGTCTTTGGTGGATCGCGATGGTGCGGCGACGCGGCCGTTCGATCGCCGCCCACGCGGCCCAGGGACCGCTGAGATAATGATCCAGCCGTTCGACCAAATCGCTCCGGTGCTCCAGGTGCAGCCGTACATTCCAGAGCCCGCTGTTGCCGCTGTGTCCCGTTGCCGGAGAACAGAGGTCGACGCGAGCATGCCCATCCGCAACCATCCGCTCCTTTTCCTGCTCCGGCACCGTGACCGTCACACGCTGCCGCACCAGCGGACGTCGGTTCGGATCGGAGGACACGTCGATCCACTTGGCCAGATCGCTCTCGACGGCAGGCGGATCGGAGGCCGCGAGGTGCTCGACGGAAAGCCAGACCGGCCCGTCCGCATCGAACGTATTGAAGGTGATGCCGGGCAGTTTCTCCAGCTCATGCTGGTGAATGGCATGGCGTCGTCGGTCCTCCAACTCGTGGTCCGATAGACGCTCTATTGTCGGCGCGTCATGCGCGATCGTCTCCAGCAGTTGATCGAGGACGTTCTGCAATGGCTCAGTCGTCGCCTCCGTCCGGTGGATAGCGTTCATGACTCTCCTCCAATCATGGCCGCAGCGAAGCGCGCGATCGGTTCATTTCTCGGGTCGTCCTGTTCCTGGCCTATGTCTTCCTGGCCTATGTCCCGGCCTCGTCCCGCTCTGCATAGCGACCCGGTCGCCGCCATCCGTGCTGAGTTGAAGCGGTCTGGCGATTGCGGTCGAGGCGCGGTCGGTTGATGTCGTCGGTCCAGACCCTCGCACGAATACTGTAGCAAGCAGGACAGGCGGCACTAACTCACCAGCAATAGGTGCAGGCAATGCGGCGTAATGATGGGGCAGACGTCAGGCCGGCGTCTGATTAGAACGGTGAGGTCAACTAATTTGCAATCATTCACTTAGGTCACGCGACCGCGGCGCGATCGCGTTTTAGAATCTATTTAAAAGATCGGCGATCTACTCCACGCGATCTGCCTTGATTGTCAGTTGAAGGTATTCGTGTCCGCGTCATGACCGGGCATCTTCGGCAGTCATGCGTCATGTCGCCGCAATGTAGGCTGTGAGAGAAGAAGCTTTTCCCTCCTGATTTCAAATGCCACTTGCAGGCTGTGCCATTGCCTCACCGCAATCTCTCTCGAAGTGCGGCAATCGATCTCGAAGTGTGGCGTTGCCGAGCAGGCGCCGGCATCGGGATGCGAATGCAACCGGACGGGGTATGGATCGGGTGCTCACGCCGGAAGGGCGTGGCCCGGGGCAATCCATAGGCAGCTGAAATACTTAGCTCGATGTGAAGGGCTTCGCCTCCGGCGCCCGGCGGAGCCGCCTCTGCGCTCGTGCGAGCGTCTTTGGCGCGCGCAGTCAAAGTGCTGACACGCGGACATCGCTCGCGAGCCCAAGTATCGACATCGCACGCCTCTAGCGCGAATGGCTTGCAGTTGCGTGCGAGCAGTTTCGTCCGCGCGGGCAGGGGATGTACTTCCGCGCGACAATCATGGGGAGGTCTGACTGATGGTATTGAATAGCTGCAGTATTGAGCGCGAAGGCGATCCGGCGTCTCCACACCGTGTTGCGCCGACTGCTCGTCATGGTGCTCGATCAGTTCGCAGCCGCGGAATACTCTGCTCGTCTCTCCTTGCCGCAGTATCGACCTTGGCGCTCACGGCGGTCGCCGCTCGGGCTGAGGAGTCGCGTTCGCGGCCGGCCGAGGGCGCCGCGGTCAAAGCGCTGATGGCGAAGCTCGACGCCATGGAGCAGCGCATCAACACGCTCCAGGGCGAGCTCAAGGACGCCAAGGCGAAGAAGGCGGCCGGCGTCGGCCAATCCGCGTCGCTCGCATCCAGGCGCCCCTCCGATCCGGTCGGGCTGGCTGGCAAGGACGCTCAGTCAGGTGCCGCAAAGGCATCCGGCACCGCGCAGGCCGGCTCTCAGCCCGGCGTCAACGCCATGGCGCTTGCCGGTCCGAACGACGTCAAGTCGGCGTCGACAGCGGACTCCGAGCCGCAGTCGTCGTCGCCGGTCTCCCGATTGGCTGCAGCATTCGCGGATTCCGACCCCAAGCCGAAATTCCTGCCGGCGGCCGATCTCAACAAGGCTGCTCCTCCGCCCGGAAGGGACCTGTTCGGCGTGGCACCGACGCCGGTGCCGGGCATGCGGATCGGCATGTATGGCGAGATCAAGCTCGGCTCGATGCAGAACCCTGCCGCCAACGGCCAGTGGCAGAACGGTTTCGACATGGCACGCCTGGTGCTGCTGCCGACCTATCAGGTCAACGACAACATCACCTTCAACGCCGAGCTGGAATGGGAGCATGGCGGCACCGCATTCGACAACGATGACAAGCTGCACGGCGCGGTCGAGGTCGAGCAGGCGTTCTTCGACATCAAGTTCAACGACCACTTCACCTTGCGCTCGCCCGGTATCGATCTGATACCGATCTCGTTCACCAATCTTTATCATGAGCCGACGCTGTTCTACAGCGTGCAGCGGCCCGAGCTCGCCAACGGCCTGATCCCGACGACGTGGTATGCGCCGTCGGCGGGCTTCTACGGCAAGATCGTCGACGGACTGAACTATCAGTTCCAAGCCAGCCAGAGCGCGGAGGATTTCGGCGACGACTTCGCCCACCGCGGCGACAATGGCCATATCACCCCCGGCGGCTATGAGGCGGGCATCAGCGGCTCGGAGGCGCTCGCGCTCGCGCGCGCGCCGATCGGCGATTTCCGCCAGATGAGCAATGAGCTCGCCTATACGTTCCGGCTGAGCTATACGCCGTCGTTCCTGCCCGGTTTCGCCGGCAGCTCGGCGATCTACTATTCGCCCAACGTGACGCCGCGCGGCGCGTATGCCACGCAGGCCGACGGCACGGAGACTCCGCTCGGCAAGAATGCGATGACGATCTTCAATACCGAGGCTCGGTATCGCGTTCCCAATACCGGGCTCGAGTTCCGCGGCGAATATGCCTATGTGCATTTCTCCAATCCGGAGAACCTGCGCGCCAACAACGATCTCGACGATACGAACAATGTCGGCAAGAGCATGTGGGGATATTCGGCCGAGGTCGCTTATCACTTCAGGGCGCCCAACGACTACGACATCGTGCCGTTCTATCGATATACGCGCCAGAACTTCCAAACGTCGGGCATGCTCGGCGCCGACATCCTCAATGGTCTGAACAACCCCACGGGCAGCGGCGACATGACGTTCCACGACGTCGGCCTCGCAGTGTTCCCGAATCCGAGCCTCGTCTACAAGCTGAACTACACCAAGGTGATCGATCACAGCGCGACTGGTGCGATGTCCGACCGGGTTCTCGCCGGTGTCGGCTGGCTCTGGTAGGGCGCGAGGGAGAGGCCGCTGTCCTGCGGATAGCGGCCCGTCTTCCAATTGCGGGAGTGGTCCCGGGACGGACGGAAGATCCATCCCGGGGACACCTGACGAGGGACTCGGCACATCGGGTGGGCGCGCGAGTGGTAGAAATTGGTGAACTGAGTCGTGGTCGGCGGCGACGCCGCATGCTTGCAACGTTGGCGGTCATGTCGGCGGCCTTGTCGGTCGTCTTGGCGGGATGCAATCCGGCGACGCTGGGAAGTGACAACCGCGGCGACGACGTCATGGATAAAGTGGGGCGGCTCGACCTTTCACCGCGCTATCCCAAGCAGGTCATGCCCGAGCAATCCCCGGCCGCGCGCCGCGCCCGCGCCGAGATCTATGGCGGCAACGACGATGCGAGAGATGCACGAGATGCGCGCGCTGAAGTGCCGGCTGCGAATTCGCTTCCGGTTCAGCAGGTCGCAGCGCATTCGCAGGCGGTCGGAAACGGGTTCGAGCTGAATTTCGAGAACACGCCCATCGCAACGGTCGCCAAGGTGGTGCTCGGCGACATTCTCGGCGTCGGCTATTCGATCGATCCGAGACTCCAGGGGACGGTCAGTCTGTCGTCGGTCCGCCCGGTGCCGAAAGCGGACGTGGTCTACGTCCTCGAAAACGCGCTTCGCCTGTCCGGAACAGCGCTGGTTCGCGACGGCTCGGGCTATCGGTTGATTCCACTCGGGGAGGCGGCGGGGGCAGGCACCGTCGACTCTTCCGGAGGCTCGACCGAGGCAGGCTACGGCATCACGGCGTTGCCACTGCAATATGTCTCGGCGCCGACCTTGTTGAAGCTGCTCGACAGCTTCGCACTCAAGCCGGGAATGGTGCGGGCCGATCCCGGCCGCAACCTGCTGCTGATCCAGGGAACGGGAGCAGAGCGCCGCACCGCGGTCGATGCCGCGCTCAGTTTCGATG
Source organism: Bradyrhizobium sp. SRS-191 (assembly GCF_024586915.1). Taxonomy (GTDB): domain Bacteria; phylum Pseudomonadota; class Alphaproteobacteria; order Rhizobiales; family Xanthobacteraceae; genus Bradyrhizobium. Next base: position 285,848 of record NZ_JANBVS010000006.1, on the reverse strand, counting down.
CGGATTGGATGCGTGGACAGTCGGTCGGAATCTTTCCGATCGCCAACGGCAATCCAGAGCCGATCGTCGCCGAGCTCGAGAAGATCATGGACACCGGCGAAAGCGGTCTCGGCCAGAACATGGTCAAGTTCCAGACCGTCAGCCGGATGAATGCGGTGATGGTGATCAGCCGCAAGCCGGCGCTGCTCCACACCGCGGAGACCTGGATCAAGCGGCTGGATGCCGGCAACACGCTTCGCAACAGCGTGCACGTCTACCGCGTGAAATATGGCGAAGCGCGACAGATGGCCCGGGTGTTGAACGAGATGTTCACGGGCAATGCGAGCAGCGCGGACGCATCCTCGACCGATCTCGCTCCGGGATCCGGATCCCTTTCGACATCGAGCAGCGAGCGGCTGTCGGCCGCCGGCGCGACGGGGCAATCGAGCGGCGGCTTCTCGGGCCAGCAGCCGGGCAACAATGGACTGGTCGCCAACCGCGGCTTTGGCGGGGCGCCGCCTCCGACACAGGCCGCGGTCGATGCGGGAGCCGAGCCGCGTACGTCTGCGGCTGGCGGAAAGCCGCTGATGGACGGCGTGCGGATCACGCCCGATATCGTCAACAACACGCTTCTGATCTACGCGGATCGGGAGAACTACCGCATCATCGAAGCCACGCTGCGGCAGTGCGATCGTCCGCAGTTGCAGGTCGCCATCGATGCGACGATTGCCGAGGTCACGCTGAACGACAATCTGAACTACGGCGTTCAGGCCTTTCTCACCAGCAAGAATCTCGGCTTGAGGCCGGATCAGGGATCGCTGCTGAACACCACATCTACCTCGGCCCCGGCGACCGTCGCATCGGCGGCCGGGACGATCACCAATGCCTTCCTGAATCGCGCATTCCCCGGGTTCAACTTTCTGATCGGATCGGAATCGCAGCCGAGCGCGATCCTGAGCGCGTTGCATACCGTCACCGACGTCAAGGTGCTGTCCAATCCGTCGCTGGTGGTGATCGACAATCAGGCGGCCACCTTGCAGGTCGGTGACCAGGTGCCGGTGTCGACCGGCAGCGCCACCGTCCTGACGACCAACAACACCGTCGTGAACACCATCGACTACCGCAACACGGGAATCATTTTGCGCGTTGCGCCCCGGGTCAACGAGAACGGCAATGTGCGGCTGGAGATCGAGCAGGAGATCAGCAACGTCTCGCCGCAGACGGCCAACAGTCTCACGCCCACGGTGGCGCAGCGCAAGGTGAAGAGCTCGGTTGCGGTGGCGAGCGGCCAGACGGTGCTGCTTGCCGGTCTGATCAGCGAGACTCATCAGGGGACACGGAACGGAGTCCCTGGCCTCGACCAGATCCCCGGCCTGGGCGAGCTGTTCAGCAACAATGATCGCAGCCGCGGCCGCACCGAACTGATCATCTTCATTCGTCCGCAGATCATCCGCGACGGCACCGATGCCCACTATGTTGCCGAGGAGCTTCGCTCGAAGTTGCGGGGCACGATCAGGCCGATGTCGACGAGCGCCCTCCAGACATCGCGGGCCAGTCGATGAGATGGCATTCGACCATGATAGCCGGTGTCCTCGCGCTCTCGGTCGGGCTTGCCGCGGCTGACGCCCGACCTCGTGGGGACGGCTGGACGGCACTCGCGCGCGGCGATTACGCGCGCGCGGCCGCTCTGCTGGCGCCCTTGGCGCAGCGCGGGCAGCCGCGCGCCATGACCGCGCTCGGCTACATGTACGACAACGGCTTCGGTGTTCCGCAATCCTACGATGCCGCAGCCGAACTCTACATCGCTGCTGCCGAGCACGGCGATCCGGCGGCTCAGCATCTGCTCGGGCTGAGCTACGACAAGGGGCACGGCGTCGATCAGGACGTCGTGCTGGCCTACAAATGGCTGAGCCTGGCCGCGGCCGCGGCATCACAGCGCCAGCGCGAGCCGTATCTGCGAATCCGCAATGCGGTCGCATCGAAGATGTCGCGCGAACAGATCATCGAGGGGCAGCATCTCGTTGGAGTGGCAGCGGGACAGGATTGCAGGACCGCGCCGTGAGGCATCGACGTCGGGTTTGTAGTTGTTCTAAGTCGACGATCTCATAAGTGTCATCTTTGCATTCGAGTACGAAGGGTCTCAGACGAAGGATTCAGATCGTGCCCTCGGCATGAGGAGATCGGGTCCGGTCCATCACGGGAAGCGCCATGGTCTCGACTTCTCATCATCGCCCGGCCGACGATCCGCAGGGGCACGAGTTCGCCCGGCTCGGCGGCTCCCGGCCCGAGCGGAACGAGGGACCTGAAATTGCGATCGATACGATGTCTGGCGGGTTCGCCGATGAGATCGCCCGGCACCTCGGATTGCCGCGGATCACGCTCTCCGACCTGTTGGCTGCCGAGCCGCTGGTTGACCATTTTTCCCGGCGTTTCCTGCGGGAGACGATCGTCTTCCCGTTTCAATCGGCCCGGCATGGGCGGTGCCTTGCAGTGGCCGATCCGCGCGACACTGCGTCGGCGCGTGCGGCAGAGCTGGTGTTCGGCGGGCCCATCGCGCTCGTGGTGGCCTCGGCTGAGGATATCTCCGCGGCGCTGAGCAGGCTCGCTGACGATGATCATAGCCAGGCGCGCGCCGAGGCTCCTCAGCCGCAGCTGCGCGAGGATGACATCGAGGGCCTGCGCGACCTCGCAGCGGGAGCGCCGGTGGTGCGCGCCGTCAACGACCTGCTGGAGCAGGCCATCGAACTGCGTGCCAGCGACATCCATGTCGAAGCGATGCGGAGCGGGTTGTCGATCAGGATGCGCGTCGACGGTCTGCTGAAGCCGCTTGCTGCCCCCGCGGGTGTGCTGCCGCAAGCGGTGATCTCGCGGATCAAGATCGTCGCCGGACTGAACATCGCGGAGCGGCGGTTGCCGCAGGATGGCGCCGCACGGCTGCAGGTCGGCCGCTCCGAGCTGGACGTGCGCGTTGCCGTGATGCCGACGCAGCACGGCGAGTCGGCTGTGATCCGGCTGCTGCCCAGGGATCGCGGACTGCTTTCGATCGAGAAGCTCGGCTTTTCCGCGCACGACGACCGATCGCTCCGTCGGCTGTTGGCGCTGCCACACGGCATGATCGTGATCTGCGGCCCGACAGGCAGCGGCAAGACGACGACGCTGGCGACGGCGTTGTCGGTCCTCAACGAGCCGACGCGGAAGATCCTCACCATCGAGGACCCGGTTGAATATGAGCTGCCGGGCATCAATCAGTCGCAGGTCAAGCCGGCCATCGGGCTCACCTTTGCCTCCGCCTTGCGGTCCTTCGTGCGCCAGGACCCCGACGTCATCATGGTCGGCGAAGTGCGCGACGGCGAGACCGCCCATGTCGCGGTGCATGCGGCGCTGACCGGCCATCTCGTGCTGACGACGCTGCACACCGAGAATGCTGCGGCGGCGGTGCCGCGGCTGCTCGATCTCGGTGTGGAGGACTTCCTGCTTCGCTCGACGCTGCGGGCGGTGATCGCGCAGCGGCTGGTCCGCAGGCTGTGCGAACGTTGCAGGGCCAAGCGAACGCTGAGCGCCGATGATCTCGGTGCCGACCCGCGCTACGCGGCGGTCGGTTTCGGCGTCGGCGAGACCGTTTATGAGCCTGTCGGCTGCGACAGTTGCGGCGGCGCCGGCTATCGCGGCCGGCTCGGCATCTTCGAGGTTCTCGAACTCGATCCGGAGATCCGCTCGTTGATCCAGGGCTCGACCGACGCAAGCGCGATCGACCGTACCGCTATTCGCCGGGGCATGACGACGATGCTCGATGACGGCGTCGCCAAGTGCCGGGCCGGGGCGACGTCGGTTGCGGAAGTCCTGCGCGTCACAACGCTACGGTGAGCCGGTGAGCACATTCCGCTATCGCGCCCTTACCGAGACTGGTGATGTCGTACACGGCACCATCTCGGCCGCGACGGCCAAGGAGGTCGTCGACCGTATCGAATATCTGCGTCTGTTGCCGATCGAGACCTTCGAGGAGAAGGCGGCGGGCGCTGTCGCGCGGGATACGTTGGCCTGGTTTGGTGGTCCTGCTCCGGCCGATGTCACGATCTTCACGCGTGACCTAGCGTTGTTGCTGAAGGCGGGTGCACGGCTGGAGGATGCCCTCGATCTTCTCGCGGGCGACGCCGATATCGGGAAGCTGCGCCCGATCGTCGGCCGCTTGCGATCCAGCCTCCTTGCAGGAGAGAGCCTTGCCGAGGCGCTGGCGCATCATCCTCGGCAGTTTCCCGCGATGTATCTCGCATTGGTGCGGGTCGGCGAAGCCTCCGGCACGCTCGATCACGTGCTCGACATGCTCGGCGCCGAGCGGTCTCGCGCGGAAGCGACGCGCCGCAAGCTCACCGATGCGATGCAGTATCCGCTGTTTGTCCTCATCGCCGCCTGTCTCGTGATGCTGTTCTTCTTTGTCGTCGTGCTCCCGCAGTTCTCGACCGTGCTGCGCGACTTCGGCGCCAGGAGCGACGCAGCCATCACGACGTTTCTCGACATCTCTGACTTCTTGCGCGGGAACGGTCCCGTTCTCGCGCTCTTCGCCGGTACGATCATCGCTACGGGCGTTCTGTTGCTCAGCCGGGCGAGTGTGCGCGCCGCTGTGATCGCTTGGCTTTGCCGGCTGCCTGGCCTTGCGACAGTGTTCCGGTCGTACCGCACCAGCGTGTTCTGCCGCAACCTCGCCATCCTGCTCGGCAGCGGGCTGACGCTGACGGCGACCTTGCGAATCCTGGTCGATATCATGTCGGTCACCGGCAGCGGTGCAGCGTGGATCGCCGCGGCCGACCGCGTGCGGCATGGCGGCAAGCTCTCCGAAGCCGTGGCGGCGGCGGACATTCTGCCGCCGATGGCGACGCGGATGATCCGGATCGGCGAGGAGACCGGACAGTTGCCGGTGCTCGCCGGCCGCATCGCCGAGTTCTACGAGGCCAAGCTGCAGCGTAGCCTCGATCGTATCGTGGGCATCGTCGGGCCTGCCGCAATCATTCTCATCAGCGCCGTCGTGGGAGGTCTCATCGTGTCGGTCATGAGCGCACTCCTGTCGGTGACACAACTCGTCGGATAGAGACCATGGACGATCAGTCGAAGAAGCCAGCAATCGGCGGCGTCGAGCCGACCCGCATCACATGCGACGATCCTGAAAGCGGCTTCACGCTGGTGGAGATGCTGGTCGTCATCGCCATCATCGGCATGATCATGGGTTTGATCGGCCCGCGCGTGCTGTCGTCGCTGAACGAATCCCGGGTCAAGACCGCGCGAATTCAGATCCAGAGCTTTTCGAGCGCGCTCGATCTGTTCTACCTCGACACTGGTCGCTACCCGACCACGTCGGAAGGTCTGACGGCGCTGGTCCGGCCGGCATCGACCATTCCGGGCTGGGCCGGACCATATCTCAAGGGAGGAAACGTTCCGAGCGATCCCTGGAGCCATGCCTATGTCTACCGATCGCCGGGACAGCAGGTGCCCTATGAGATCGTCTCCTATGGATCGGACGGGCAGGAGGGCGGCACCGATCTCGCCACCGATATCTCCTCGTCGGTCGCCGTCGGTGGCAGATAGGGATGGATGATCGCGACGGCCGCACGGCCGGCTTCACGCTCATCGAAATGGTCTGTGTGCTCGCGGTCGTCGCGTTGATGGCGGCCGTGTCGTTGCCGGCGATGTCCAGGCAGACCTCGCGGCCGCGGCTGGAGGCTTATGCGCTCGAGACCGCCTCGTTGTTGAAGGCCGATCGAAATGCGGCCATTGGTCGTGGACTCGCGGTCAACACGCGGGTCGATGCGCGGGCGCGCCTGATCAGCGCGGGTGCGAGCAGGCAGGTGATCCGTCTTCCGGACGATGTCCGGCTGGAGACGGTGCTGCCGCGCAACTGCGACGACCGGCCGTCGTTCGAATCCATCAGCTTCTTCGGCTCGGGGATGTCGTGCGGCGGCGTCATCACGCTCACGCATCTCGATGCCGGCTACCAAATTCGCGTCAACTGGCTGACAGGAAGGGTTGAAGTGGGGTCGCATGCTGGCGTCACCAGACCATAATCGGGCCGCTGGCTTCACCCTGATCGAGACGCTGGTCGCGCTCGCGATCGTCGCGGTTTCGCTGGTCGCGATCGCGGCTCTCATGGGCTCGTCGAGCCGTGGGAGCCGGCGGTTGGAGCAGCATGTTGCATTGGTGCAGGCTGCTCATAACGCGCTGTGGCTGGCCTTTCCCTCGCGCCTGCCAGCTGCGCGGACAGCGGCGGGGGAGACGATGGCCCATGCCTGGCGCGCACAGGCGCAGCCATTCGGAACCGATGCCGGTGCGTCCGCGTGGGTGCCGCAACGGATCACGCTCCAGGTTCGATCGCCCTCCGGGGCAACCATGGAGCTCGAAACGATCCGTCTGTTCCGGAGGCAGGCCGAGTGATGGCGCGTCGCTCCAACGATTCGCAGGCCGGCTTCACGCTGATCGAAGTCCTGGTCGCGTTGGCGCTGATGGGGCTGCTGATCTCGGCCCTCGCGGCGATCACCGCGCAATGGATTCCGAGCTGGGATCGCGGCCTGCATCGCATCCAGCGCAACGAATCCCTAAGCCTCGCGCTCGACCGCATCAGCGCCGACGTCGCGGCCGCGGAATTCATCCGGCCCGATGCTCAGACCAAGTCTGTTCTGTTCGACGGATCGGAGACGTCGGTCACCTTCGTCAGGCTGTCGCTGGGACCGCGGAGCGGCCGGGGGCTCGATCTGGTTCGCATCTCGGAATCTGGCGACGGTGACGACGCGGTGCTCGTCCGAAAACGCGCCGCGTTCGCGCCTGGCAGTGCTCGTGAGTTGGCCGATCCCGTCGTGCTGCTCCAGGCGCCGTATCGCGTCTCGTTTGCCTATGCAGGGGCCGACCGGAACTGGGCGCCGTCGTGGCGGAGTGCCGAGAAGCTGCCGGCAGCGGTACGGGTGACGGTGCGCAACACGGCCGATGCGAGCGCGCCATCGATCTCACGAATCGCGATGATCCATATCTCGGCTCCGGCCGAGAGCGTCTGCAGCCCGGCAGACCGTCCGTGCGACAGGCAGATGCCGCAAGCGGACGTCACGGTCGGGCGTGCCGCGGCGCGGTCGGAGCCATGACCATGCGCAGCGCTCCTATCTCCACAGATGATGAAGGCCGTGATCGCGAAGGCGGCTTCGTCCTCGTTGCGGCGCTCTGGATCCTCGTTTCGCTGGCGGGGCTGGCCGGAGCTCTCTCGGTCTATCTTGTCAGTACCGTCCAGCGCCTGTCGCTCGACGACGCCCGGATGCGATCCGGCGCGCTGGCTTCTGCGGGTCTCGAGCTTGCCGCCTTCAAGCTCATCGCCATGCCGAAGTTGCAGCGGCCGCCGGCTGGGGCGTTCTCATTCCGGCTCGACCATGCGCAGGTGTCGGTCGCATTCCGGTCCGAAGCGGGCCGCATCGATCTTAATCATGCCCCAAAGCAGATGCTCGCTAACCTGTTCGCCGCGCTGGGCGCTCGCGCCGACAGGGCCAATGAGTATGCCGAGCGGATCATCGGCTGGCGGACCCCACCAGCCGAGAATGCTGCCGATCCGGAGCGTGAGCTCTATCGGACGGCAGGGATGGACTACGCGCCGCGTGGAGCGTCCTTTGCGAATGTCGAGGAGCTTCGCCTGGTGCTGAAGATCCCGCCGGCCCTGGTCGATCAGGCGATGCCGTTCGTGACCGTCTTCAGCGGGCGGCGTGAGATCGATCCGCTGGAGTCCGCGCCCGAAGTCGTCGCCGCGCTTCCCGGAATGACTCAGGATGTGTTGAAGAGCTTCCTGGAGCAGCGCGCCGGCCTGCGTCGCGAACCGAGATCGCTGGTATCGGCGCTTGGAGCGGCGCGCGCTGGTACGACGCTGGAGGTCGGCGACGCCTTCCGCGTGGGGATCACGATCGCTTTCGATGCAGGGCGACGCGCCGCGGTTGAAGTCGTCATCCTGCTGGCAGAGGGCGACGATCCATACCGTATCTTGTCGTGGCGGGACGACGTCGGAAGCGCGGTAATGCCCAGGCCGTCAGGAAAGGCGCTGTGATGAGAATGGCAATGGCCGCGCGCGGTGAGTTCGCAGCATGGATCCGCTCTGTGGCGGAGGCGATCATCGGTCTGAGCGGCCGGTTCAATCTCAAGTCCTCGGTGCAGCTGATCGAGACCGAGCACAATGTCTTCGTCGTCAAGTCGACGGGGCGATCCGGACCGCCGGATCATTCCGTTCTCCTGTCGAGCGGCGAAGCGGCCGTGCGGGCGCTTCCCGACAAATGGCTGGAGCTCGTGCGAGGCAGCCGGATCGAGGTGACGCTGCGGTCCGACCGCTTCCTTTGGCGACCGCTGGAACTGCCCAAGCGGGCCGTCGAGTTTCTGGAGCCGATGGTCCGCTCGCAGATCGATCGGCTGACGCCGTGGACGGCGCAGGACGCCGTGTTCGGCAGCACGGAGCCGGTCGAGATTTCGGCTGACCGCATTCAGACCACGGTCATTGCTGCGCCGAGGACGAGCACCGATCCCCTCATTCGGCTTGCCGAGTCCTGGCGAGCGGCCTGCATCGTGCTGATTGCCGCTCCCCAGGGCTCGGCGCACGAACGCGCCGCACCACGGGCAACGAGGCTGATCGAGCATCACCTGCGTGGACCGCTGGATGCAGGGCGCGTCGGCCGCATTCTGACGGTCGTGTTGGTCGTCGCAGGGCTCATGGCGACGCTATCGTTCGGCGCCACCAGCATTATGGGCGGCAAGCTCGAAGAGCAGCAGCGCGTGCTGTCACAACGGATATCGGAGCGGCGCGCAGCGCTGCGCCTGGGTGCCGAGGGGGCTGACAACAGCGCGTTCGGTGCCCTGCTGCGGAGCAAGCAGGAGAGGGCTGCCAGCGTGCTGGTGCTCGATGCGCTCTCCCGCGTGCTGCCGGACGAGACATACGTGACCGAGCTGCGCATCAACAGGGACAAGCTGCAGATCACCGGCATCAGTCGCGATGCGCCCGCACTGATTGGACTGCTCGAACAATCGGCGCACTTCAATCAAGCGACATTTTCAGCGCCGACGACGCGCGCGGCTGATGAAGCCGGAGAACGCTTCCACATCGAGGTCGGCCTCAAGGCTTACTTTGGGGGCAGCACATGAGCATCGCCAGCATGTTTGCGCGCACGCCGGCCTCGCCCGGCCTCGCCGCCACGGTCTATGTCGGGCTGCTCATGGCGCTGGGCGCGGCAACCGCGCTGCCCATCAAGAGCGTGCTCGATCAGCGCGCCGAACTGGCTGCGCTGACCGACACGCTGCGTCTTCTCGATGCCCACAGCATGGCCTTTGCGCGCGAGCACGGAAGCAATGCGACAGTCGTGACCGGATCGGCCTTTCTCGAAGGTTCCAGCGTCACCGTGGCCGGGGCGGCGCTGGTGCAGCGGGTGAATGAGGTCGTGAGTCGTCACGGCGGCAGCGTGTCTTCATCGCAGCTGGATGTGCAGAGCCCGCCTGCCAAGGCGCGGCAGATCAGCGTCAGCGCAAATTTCGAGGCCGATCAGGCTGCCTTGCAGCCGATTCTCTACGATCTGGAGGCCGGGATGCCGTGTCTGTTCGTCGATGAACTGGTTGCCGAGGGAGGCGGGTCCGCGGCCGCCGCGAGCGGCAAGCTGCGCATCATGATGACGGTGTCCGGACAATGGCAGGGCCCCCGATGAGGTATGTTGTCCAACTGGTCGCCGGCGGTTGTTGCTGCGTTCTCGCCGCCGCGTCGGCGTTTGCTCAGCTCGAGGGCTCGAGGCTCGATCCGGCTTACGCGATCTCCGATCAGCAGCCGCCCGCGCTCACGCAAGGCGCACCGCTTGTGTCCAGCCTGCAGGGGCGGGCCGCCAATCCGCTCTGGGGCATTCCACTCGATCGGCTCTCGGCGACGCGTGACCGCCCGATCTTCTCGCCCTCGCGGCGTCCGCCGCCGGCTGAAACGCCTCCGCCCGCCGTCGTGACCGCGCCGGAGGTGCAGGAGCCGATCCGGCCGGAGCGGCCGCAGCTGTCGCTCGTCGGAACCGTCGTCAACGGCAATCAGGGCCTCGCGATCTTCGTCGATCCAGGCAGCAAGACGCCATTGCGCATCAGGACCGGCGCGGACTACCAGGGCTGGATTCTGCGTCACGTCGAGGCGCGGTCGGCCACGCTAAAGAAGGGCGAAGACGTCGTCATTCTGTATTTCACACAGCAACCCGGACAACTGATAAGTCCCGTGACGACGGATATCGCTGAGACTCCGGTGACGCCGACTGCGCCTCCGTTGGCGCAAGCAGGGCCGCCTTTTCTGTCGCCCGAGTCGAGGCTGCTCCGCATGCATCAGCGGCAGCGCTCGGGTCGCCGGCAACTCTGAACGCACACGGCGGGGGATGACGATACGGTCGCATGGCGCCGCCGGCATTCCTGCCGGAAACGCCAGGAACGTTCCGGCGCCTTCAGCGCTTGCACAATCCGCTGGTCAGGACCCAACCCTTGTCGGTGAGCGCGGCTGAGACGATATCGAAATAGAGGCGCTTGTCCGGGTCGTCCTCGGAGACGAACGACACCTGACACAGGAAGCGCCCGTTCTCGTCGCCCTTGCCGCAAGTTGCCTCGACGATCTTGAGGCCCTTGTCGTGCCGGACACCCGATGCCGGTGCTTCCTGCTCATAGGCCTTCTGAATGATCTCGGTGGTCGGCGCGCCGCAGGCCATGCCGGTCACATTGCAGGCCCATGCGAGAACAACAGCAAGCAGCATCCTTAAGGTCTCCTTAGGACGGATCACCGGCGGAGCGCCGATCGATGGCCCATGGTGGGATGATAGGCCGCCTGTGATGATCTGAAGGTCGTGGCCGACGAACTAAGCAGGCTGGTTGTCGTTTTTGTGTCGCTCGGTGTGCGATGTGCGCACACAGCGGTTGTTTGTTCGTCTGATTAGATCGATTCTTGAACAGCGTGTCCGGAGTCTCACAAAGCGAAAGAAACGGTCACAAAGGAGACACCCGACATCCATAGCCAAAAAGGGGAGGGTGCGAGGGCGCATTGCTGACGATTGGAGTCAGCCCTCGCGAAGGCTGCGCCTATGAAGCTGCACGCTTTGCACCGATCTTAGTCTCGAAGCCAAATGGGGATCAGGCATGTTAGTCGGGTGTCTGCGGAAGCCAACGAAGAAAGCATTGATATCAGCAGCCGCGCTACTGGCGGGCTTGTCCCTGGCGGGCAGCGCAGCGCGCGCCCATGACCTGGTCGAGCCGACGGTATTCAGGAGCTGGCACGGAGTCCTGGACCTGTTGATGATCGCCAAGGCGAAGCCGATCTCGACGATCACCTATGCTCCGCCGGGCGGCTCGCCCATGAACCCGACCGGCTGGGTCTACGAGATCTGCCGCAGGCCCGCGTCGGGTAACACCTGTCCCGCCGGCGCCGCTGTGGCGGAGTATGGTGGCGTGCGCCTCGCGCTGCAAAAGGGGGACACGCTGAAGATCAGGCTGGTGAACCAGCTGCCGCAACTCGACGCGGCGAAGGTGAATCACAACACCGATCCCGGTCAGGCCAATCTGTTTCGCAATCCCACGAACCTGCATACGCATGGGCTGATCGTGGAGCCGCGTGCACCGACGCTGAGCGATCCGACGTTCGGGGACTACGTGTTCGTCCAGATCTTCAACTCCGCCAACGGCATGCCGGTGCCGCAGACAACGCATCAGCACGGCTCGAACAAGATGGACTATGCGGATTTCCGCATCGATATCCCGCGGAATCATCCGTCCGGACAGTTCTGGTTTCATCCTCACATCCATGGCATCTCGCTCAACCAGGTCTCGCAAGGACTGGCGGGTATCATCTCGGTCGGCGAGGTCTCGGACTATGCACATGGCGACGCCCGGGATACGCCGTTTCCCGACGCGAGCGTGCGCCACCTGATCCTGAAGGATCTTCAGGTCGCGCCAGGCGGCGCGGTGCAGTTCGACAGCGGCGCCGTCAACGTCCAGCCGGGCGAAGTGATCAATCAGCAGGATCCCGGCTTCTGCGCCCAATTCCCGGCAGACAGCTCCGAAGTTCGCGAAGGGGCGTGCCCCGGCGTCGATGCCTCGGCCGACGGCGGCTCGAATTTCACCGGCGGCAAATGGTACTTCACGGTCAACGGCAGGACATTCCCGAAGATGAAGGTGACCGATCCGGATGGTGAGGTCTGGCGGCTGACCAACGCCTCGGGCAGCCTGTCCTACAATCTTCAGCTGACTGACGACGACACCCAGAAGCCGATGATCATGCAGCTGATCTCGGTCGACGGCGTCAGCGTGAACCTGCCGCAGGACACGACGATGGACACCATGGTCCATCTCGGCGGCGCCCGCTTCCGCGTGGTGCCTTGTCCGCCGCTGCCGACCTCGCGCTTCCACTCCAAGCCGGTCTGCGTCACCCAGATGGTGATGATGCCGAGCTCGCGCACCGAAGTCTACGTCACCTATCGTGATCCGCAGACCGGGGCGATCGCGAGCTCCGGGCGTTCCGGGTCCGCGACGTTCAAGATGGCCGGATTGACGATGGGGAGCGGCGACCAATGGCCGGCGGTCGATCTCGCCAAGGTGCGCTTCCATCAGCATGGCTGGCGCAGCCACATTGCCTATGCGATGGATATCAGGGGCGATGCATTGGCCACGATGCAGCCCTCCGGCATTCTTGATGCAAAGGTCCCGTACGCGAACGCGGCGCCGTTGAAGGATGGCTGTCGTCCGCTGCCGCAAGGACACCGGCGCAGGATCTTTTTCGGTCTGGCCGATCTGAACGACGACGGCACCTTCGGTCTCGGCTATGAGGAGGTCGATCAAAACGGCAACCCTGTGCCGGGCACGCAGCTTCCCGTCAGTCAGTTCGATCCCGCGCAGAACATCGTCTGCCTGCCGCTCGCCGCCGGACAGCGCCCGGTCCACGAGACCTGGGAGCTTGTTCAGCTTTCGACCGAGAACCACAACTTCCACATCCACCAGACGCGGTTCAGGACCATCAACAGCAAGGCCGGAGAGAACACGCCGCTCGCGATCTCGTTCAACAAGAACATCGGCGGCGGCATGCTGCAGGACAACGTCCCGCTCGGGGTGGCGACTCCCAACGTGCCGGAGGTGATGGACGCTCAGAATGGCGTCTGCACCATCGAGCAGTGGCGCAGCGGGCAATGCACGTCCAAGCCCGTGGTGGTGGATATCCCGTTCTCGCAGGTCGGCGAGTTCGTCTACCACTGCCACATCCTCGAACATGAGGACGGGGGCATGATGGCGAAGATCAAGGTGGTGCCGTCGCCCTACGGCGCCTCGCCATGGGAGGCGATGAACCAGATGCCTTGGTAGGCGCTGCCGCGCTGATCCTCAGCGCAAGACGTCGGCGCCGCACGGGCGGCGCCGACGAGGCTGATGAGCTGGTACGCAGGCCTCCGTTTTGGCTCGGACGGTCGCTTGCCGTACAGCGCGGCGCTTGGGCGGTAAAAGCACGGTCGGCAACATCGTTATTCCCCAGCCGCTCCGGCAAATCGCCAATTTCGACGCGGCAATTCGCCGCAATCGGACCACTTACTAGCTGGCACTGACAATCGGAACGGTTTGCAAACGGCCGCGCCGTGCGTATCGGCAGCAGAGACAGTCCGTCGCCCGCTGCCGTCGGTCGAAGCGAGAGTTCTTCCTCGCCATCGAACCACGCCGGCTCCGGTCGCAAGGGAGGATGTGACATGACAACGGATTTGAGGTGGGCGCGATGAGCGGCTGGCTGAAATGGACGGCACCCGCTGCAGCCATCATGTCGGTCGCTTCGCCGGGATATGCGATGCAGTATATGAGCGTCGAAGAGGCGCAAAAGGCTGCGTTTCCCGGAGCGAGCTTCACCGAGGTTCAAGCCGGTCGCGTCTGGAAGGCCAGCAATGGCGGCTACTTCTATTACGACCATGTTGTCGGCAAGCACCTTCTGATCGACTACACGGTTGCGATCGGACCGGACGGGCGCGTGCGCAAGGTCGAGATCCTGAACTACCGCGAGTCGTATGGCGGCGAGGTGCACGATGCCAACTGGCTTGGGCAATTCGTCGGGAAAGGCAGCCAGAACGAGGTTCGCATCAATTCCGATATTCGAAACATATCGGGCGCGACGCTGTCATCGACCCACCTGACCGAGGGCGTGAAGAAGGTGCTGACCTATCATGCCAGCCACTTCCGCTAATCTGCGGCGAGCCAGGCCTCTGCTGGGAACATTCGTCGAGATCGACCTCGACGATGCGCCCGGGCACGACGCCGATGAGGTGATCGAGGCCGGGTTTGCCGCCGTCGCCGATGTGCATCGGCTGATGAGCTTCCATGATCCGGACAGTGACGTCTCGCGCCTGAACCGCGATGCATTCACGCGCCCGGTCTTGGTGCATCCCTGGACCTATTTCGTGCTGAAGACGGCCGTGGACATCGCGCGTCTTTCGGAGGGAGCCTTCGACGTCGCCGTGGCCGGATCGGCGCAGCCCTCCGCCGGCTTGTCTCCGAGAGCTGGCTCCGCGGTCGAGCTGCTGGCCGACCATCACGTCCGTTTCAATCACGCCGGTGTCAAGATCGATCTCGGCGGCATCGCTAAGGGGTTCGCCGTCGACTGCGCAGTCGAGGCGCTGCAGAGACGTGGCGTCCGCTCGGCCGTGGTGAATGCAGGCGGCGACCTCGCCGCTTTCGGGCCTCGCGCGCAAATCGTCGATATCCGCGATCCGACGGCGCCCGAGCGGATCCTGTGTCAGCTGGCCCTGCGCGACACGGCCATGGCGTCATCGGCGCGCCGCTTCGATCCATTCAGGTCGGCGGACACGACGGAGAGCGCCGTGGTCAATCCGGCAACGCGGCAGCCGGCCCGTGGCATCCATGGCGCAACGGTCTGCGCTCCAACCTGCATCGTCGCCGATGCGCTGACAAAGATCGTCATGATTACGGGTCAGCGGGCTGCCGGGCTGCTCACGCAGTTTCAGGCAAGCGCCATGCTCGTTGCGGCGGACGGCGACATCCTCACGACACCGGACTGGCAAGGAGATCTGCAGCATGCGGCTTAAAGGTGCGTTTCGCTTCGCCCTCTATGCGATTTTCGGGCTCCTCTTCGTCAGCGGAGCATTGTGGATCTATGCCGATCAGATGAAGACCCGCTCGGAGATGGACAGCGAGATCTGGCAACAGGCCGCCGCATTCCTGCTGAGCATGCATGGTGGAGCCGCGATGGTGACGCTTCTGCTGCTCGGTGCCCTCGGCCCCATGCATGTCCAGCGCGCGTGGCGTGCCCGCAAGAACCGGGCGACGGGCGTTCTCAGCCTCGCGCTCTATGCTCTGCTGATCGCGACCGCGTTCGGACTCTATTATGTGGGATCGGAAGCGCTGCGACCCTGGATCAGCACCGTCCATATCGCCTTTGGCCTCGGCGTCCCCGTCATCATCTCGGCCCATATCGTCGCTGGCCGCTGGAGCGTCGCTGCGGCGCCGCAGCCATTGCGTACGCAGCACGCGGCCGCTGCCACGCTGGTGCCCTCGGAGACGCCGGCCGATCCCGCACTGGTCGGTGTCATGAGCAAGGTGGGGTGACGCCGAGGGGCTCCCGAAGCAGTTCCCGGCAAGCCGGGCCGCTCTGGACAACTCGCGACCAGCGCCGCCCGGTCCTTTGATCGCTTGGGATCGTCCAGCACGCAGGCTGGACGATCCGATCTGCGGTGAGATCAGTTGGCGGCCGGCGCCGGGACGGCGGTGCGGTTCGCGGGCACGGTGACGGGCTGATAGGAGAACACGTCACGGCTGCGCGGGTCGACCGTCACCTTCAGCCAGCGCACGTCGTTGTTGCCATTGCCCTGGTTGTCACCGAACGTCTCGACTCGCACGAAGTTCTCCAGCCGCTGGCCGGCGCTGTTCAGGAAGGGCTGGTCGATCCGGAAGTAGTGGGAGTCGCCGTGGACGTAGGCGACCGGCTTGCGGAATGCCTCGACTTCGGTCCGCAGGGCCGACAGGAAGCTGGCGAAGCCGTCCGGCTGTCCATCGGTTTCGGCGAGCGTCTTGGGATCGCGGAGCGGGGCCCGCGTGGGATCTGCGAGGTCCCAGCCCGGATTGCCCTGGCTGATGAACATCACCGCGGCCGAGCGGTGCTTCTTGGCCTCTGCGAAGGTCTGCTGCATCCAGAGAATGACGGCGGCGTTGCGCGCGGTGTATTCGTCGGGATCGGGATTGGTATCGCACAGATTGTTGCATGAGCCCTGGACGTTCAGCGTCGCATAGGTGACGCGACCGACGGTCCAGCGACGGTTCTCGACACAGCCGACCTTGGTGCCATTGGCGCCGAGACACAGGGCATCGGTCTGCACCTCCTGGCGCAGCTTGCGCTGGCCGAGCGAGAACGGCGTCGAGAAGAACAATTTGCGCTCGTAGTCGAGCCGATCACGCGAATTGTAGCCGCCGTTCGAGGGGCGGTCGCAGTCGACCCAGTCATTGTCGCCCGGCGTGAACATCGCCGGCGCCTCGAGGCTGTTGAAATAGGCGAGCGCTTGAGCGTAGAGGCCGGCATCGCAGGCAGAGTTCGAGCCCTGCTTCAGGTCGCCGTCATGGACGGTGAACTTCAGCCGGTGCGCATTCATGTCGGCGATCAAGTTCGGGACCCCGACGGTGGCCTGCAGCGTGGAGTACGGCAGGTCGCCCCACAGGCCGATGGTGTAGCTGTCGTCACCATCGTCGCGGTCGTGGTCATGCGCAAGGCCTGATGCCACGGCGGCGAATGAGAGCAGCGAGACTGTCACCGACAATGTGAGCAGCTCGCGACAGGCAGAGTTGAATGATGATCGGAATGACATTCGGCAAGATCCCCCAAGACCTCGGTTGCATCGTCCGCTTGAACGCAAGCGGTCATGCGACGATGCGGAGCGTCGATAACGGGGACGTGACGATGGGCTGACAATCAGCTGACGGATCTGCGATGGTGCCGATCGGCGCGCTCCTGCTCGAAGGGGACGCGGAAAGCCCGCCGCGTTATGCGGCGGGCTTCGGCATCGATGGGCGTGCTCTCGCCTGTTCGTCAGCGATCGCGATCGTATCCGTCATCATCGTGGTCGTGGTGGTGCCATCCGCCGTGATCATGATCGCCGTCCTCATCGGCGAACACGAACAGGTTCATCAGATCACCGATTGCCGGACGGTTCTTTGGTACGTATCGGTTGTCGTCCCGATCGTGGATCGGATTCGGCAGCCGGTCGCGGCTGACCGCCGAGATCGCCGGCAGCCGCCAGTTGCGCTCGATGAACTTCAGCAGCGAGACGTGGTCGTAATAGGTGTGGTCGACATGCCCCTTCTTGGCCAGCGGCGAGACCAGGATGAAGGGAATGCGCGTGCCGTCGCCGAGGAAGTCCACGGGCTGAATATAGCCGGAGTCGTAGTAGCCGCCGCCCTCGTCGGTGGTGATGAAGATCGCGGTCTTGGCCCAGAGTTGCGGGTTGGCCTTGACGCGGTTGATCAGCGCCTCGAGGAACTTCTCATACAGATCCGTGGTCGAGTCGGCGGGATGGCCGGCCAGCGCCTCGAACGGACGGACGAACGATACGGCGGGCAGCGTATTGTTCTGCACGTCCTTCACGAACGCGCCGTAGTTCTGCAGCTTGGCCTCTTCCGCCGGGTTGGACATCACCTTGATGAAGCCGGTGAGCGGATCGCAGATGCCGCAATAGGAGTGGAACAGCAGCGGCACGCCGTCCACGCTGGTCGCGAAGGTGGTGGCGTCGTCGCCGCGGTCGGCGCTGTAATATTTCCACGACACGCCCTTGGCCGTCATCAGGTCGGCAATGGTGGGCGCGCTCTGCGGCGGCAGCACGAACTTGTCGGAGCCGAGCGCATTCGGCTTCGCGCTGGTCTGATTCCAGAACATGTTGTAATTGTTGACGAGATAATAGTGGTTCGGCGCGCAATTGTTGCGGAAGACGCCGTTCTTGAACAGTTGCTCGTTGACCGCGGCGACGCCGGGCGCGCTCGGATCGGAGCAGTTGACGTAAGAGCCGCCGCTATAGCCGTCCTGCTTGTAGTAGTTGTTGGTGCCGGAGACGGGGTCGGGATTCTCGATCTGGTTGGCATAGGGCACCGCGGGGGCGCCGTTCAGCGTCTCGGGATTGGTGAAGAACGCCGCATGACCGGTGACGAGGGACTGGAAGTTGGCGCCCGTGCCGCCCATGATCGCCTGGTGATAGTTGTCGCTGATGGCGTAGTCGTCGGCGAGCTGCTTGAAGAACGGCGCATCGCCCGGCTGCGCCTTGCCGGAGGCGTCGGTGAAGGGATTCATGTTGTAGAATCCCATCGAGATGGCGCCTTCCATCGGATTGAACCCGCCGGCCGGATAGGGCTTGCCGTTGGAGCCGGTGCCGATGCTCTGCTCGACCCACACGAACTTGTCGTGCTTGCCGCCGTCGATGTCCTGCCACATCTGGAAGAAGCGATGCACGGGGTCGCCGGTGTAGGCGGCGTAGGTTACATATTTCGAGATCTGGTACGGCCCGTTGGGCAGATTTGTCGGGAAGCGGGTGTCGAGCACGTTCTGCGGCAGCCCGATGCCGTAGGTGGTGTAGGGCTGGGGCAGCGTGGCGTAGGCTCCGGTGGAAGCGGTCTCCGCGGTGTAGCGCACTTCGTCGCGTCCGATGCGCTGCTCGGCCTTCTTGAAATGCGGGCCCGGCGTGCCGTCCTCGTTGACGATGCCCTTGCTGAGCAGGTTGTCGATGCTCTGGCCGGCCTTCGGCTTGTAGGTCCCGAACAGGTTGTCGAAGGTGTGGTTCTCTCCGACGATGATGATGACGTGCTCGATCGGCGTACTGGTCGCCGGTTGGGCAAGGGCGGGCGCGATGCTGGTCGCTGTAAAGACGGCGGTGGTCGCAAGGGCAAGCGCCTTGGACCGGGTGACTGTTCTGGTCATGACGGCTCCGAACGGAGGGAGGGCTGGCGTGCGCTCGAGCCGAGGCAACGCCTGCGACAAAACATCGCAGCAACAAATTGCAACGCCATGTCGGTCATGCTGCGGATTTATGAAAGCGGCTTGTGCGGCCTAACTAATCGTTGCGAGATCCGGCAAGCAGCCGATCGCAGCGGCGTGCTCGTCTCGCCGTCAGTCGCGCTCGGTCAACGTTCAGGAGAGCGTGGGCAAAGCGGTCTGCCGCGACCGTTTCGCTCAGAGCTGACCCGGCATCCAGTCAAGCGCCAGCGCCTGTCCCTGCGCGATCTGATCGGATGACATCTTCGAGGCAACGGCGTTGCGCAGGCGCAGATAGTAGCTGCGCTGCGCAGGCCGGGCATGTCCGGCGGCGAGGTTCAGCCATTTGTAGGCGAGCACCACGTCCTGCGGAACGCCGTGACCCTTGTCGTACATCAGCCCGAGCATGGCCTGGCCGAACGGGTTGCCTGCCGCAGCGGCCTGGCAATAGAGATCGCTGGCGACGACATAGGCTTGCGGCGTGCCGAAGCCGTTTTCATACATGAAGCCGAGCATGGCTTGCGCACGCGCATCGCCACGCAACGCCGGCGGCGTCAGCATGCGAACGGCGCGAACGAAATCGCCGCGCGCATAGGCGCTGCGTGCTGCCGCCACCGAATCGGCATGGCCTGGTGGTGCGGCTCCGAGCAGCAGGCTCACTGTCGCGAGCGCCGTTGCCAGGCGGCGCATCCGCGCTCGGACGACGCGTTTGATATCAGCGGGCGGTGCGGACACGCAGGTCATCCGTGATGCTGGCTCCGACCGATCCGCGGAGCTTGGAGCGGAGTTCTTCGGCCACCTGATGCGCATCGCTGCCGTCGCGAATGATCTGCGGCCGGATGAAGATGATCAGCTCGGTGCGCGTGCCCTTCTTGCCCTGGTGCGAGAACGCATCGCCAAGCACGGGGATCTCGTCGAAGCCGGGAATGCCGTTGCGGCTGCCGTTCTGCTGCTCGCTGATCAGGCCGGCCAGCAGCACCGTCTGGCCGTTTGCCACCGAGATCGCGCTCTTGACCTTGCGCTGCGACACCGTCGGGGTCAGGCTTGCCGCGGTCTGCGCTGCGACGTTGCTGATCTCCTGCTCGACCTCGAGCCGCACATTGCCGTTGGCAGCGATGCGCGGCACGACGCGCAGGATGATGCCGGTGTTGCGATAATCGATGGTGTTGACGACGGTGTTGCTCGACGACAGCACGGTGGCGCTGCCGGTCGACACCGGAACGACGTCGCCGACCTGCAGGGTGGCTGTCTGGTTGTTGATCACGACCAGCGAGGGATTGGACAGCACTTTCACGCTGGTCACGGTGTGGAGCGCATCGAGGATCATGTTGGGCGAGGCCTCGCTTCCGATCAGGAAATTGAATCCGGGAAGCGCGCGGTTGATCAGGGCCGTGGTTGCTGCCGAGGTCGCTGCTGTCGCCACCGATGTGGCCTGGGTGCTGCTGATCGATCCCTTGTCTGCGCCGAGGCCGAGAAACTTGCTCGAGAGATAGGACTGCACGCCGTAGGAGAGCTCGTTGGTCAGCGTGACCTCGGCGATCGTCGCGTCGATGCCGACCTGCAGCACCGGTTGGTCGAGCTGCTGCAGCGTGCTGGAGATGATGCGGTAGTTCTCGCGGTCGGCATAGATGAGCAGCGAGTTGTTCACGGTGTCCGGCGTGATGCGCACATTCGGCATCAAGGCCTGGCCTCCGCCGCCACCGGCGCGCGGCTCAAGTCCCGTCGAGGCGGACGTGCCGCTGGACGATGACGTGCCGGAGCCCTGCATGCCGGACAGACCCGCCCCGCCCTGCGTGCGGCCTGCCGGATTGGCCCCGGATCCCGACGATCCCGCCGCATTGGTGTTGAAGGAGAGCCGGTCGGCCACCGACGTCGTCGTGCCGTCCGATCCAGGCGCGGCCTGGCCGTCGGTGTTGTCCGCGGAGGAGGAGCTTGCGCCGCCGAACATGTCGGTCAGCACCTTCGCCAACTGGCGGGCATCGCCATAGCGGATCCGGTAGACGTGAACGCTGGTGCGGCCGGAGTCGGCCTGATCGAGCCGGCGGATCCAGGTCGCCGCGACCTGCAGCAGCGCCGGCTTGCGCGTCACCACCATGATGGCGTTGAGCCGGTTGACCACCTGAAGCTTGACGAGGTTCTGGCTCATGCCGTTCTCGCCGCTGTCCATGATCTTTTCGAGCTCGGCGATGACCGGCTCCGGCGCGGAGTTGCTGACCGGGAAGATGCCGACGGACTGGCCGCGCATCCAGTCGACATCGAAGCTCAACGCGGTTTCGATCGCGGAGCGGCGCTCGGCGCCGGTGCCTTGGATCAGCAGCAGGTTGCGGGTCGGATCGGCGCGCACGCTGCCGGCGCGCGTCGCAAAGCTGTCCATCAGTTTCAGGATGGTCTGCGCGCCGACATATTGCAGCGGCACCACGGAGACGCCATAGCCGGGCTCCGCGTGACTGGCCTCGGCATCGACCCGCCCGCCGCCGATGGCGTCGCCGAGCGGCGTCAGCTTGTAGCCGCCGCCTTCGCGCAGCAGCACGACGCCGGACAGACGAAGCGCGCTCTCGAGCACGAAGAGAATATCCGATTTCGGCACCGGGCGGGCCGAGACCAGGCTGACGCTGCCTTGCACCCGCGGATCGATGGAGTAGCCGGCGCCGAGGATATCGCCGATGACGACCTTCGCGACCAGCGCAATCGGCGTGTTCTCGAAGTTGAGATCGTAGCCTTTGCCATCCGCGGCCGGGAGCGGCCTGGCCTCGGCAACTTCCTGGACCATCGTCCCTTGATAGGTCCGTGCTGTCGCTCGCTCGACCTCGGGCCGTCCCTGGATCGAAGCGACCGGTGTATTGTCACGCGGCAGGATATCGATCGAGCGCACCTTGTCGATGACGTCGACATCCGCCGGCGCACTGGCCTGGGAGTTGAGAGTGGCCATGTTGCACGACGCGAGCAGCACTGCGGTCGCGAGCAATGAGGCCTGACGGACAACCGCAGCGGACTGGCTTCGATTGCCGATACGAAACATGCACTTGCCGATCTACTCGTGTTGACCGGTCGAGCTGGGAGCGCATCCCCTCTGGACCTTGGCGCCTGCATAGCGGTCCAATGTGACACTTATGTATATCCGCCCGAAGCTGCGCACCTTTGCATGACCTGTGTGTCGGAAATGTCGGCGCGGCCTGCGTTCGTACAGCTGTCATGTTCGCGATCGATAACGGCGGCAGCCAGCAGCGGGGTGCCGAGACGATGGGCCGGCGCGGGCGCTACCCGGATCACGCCATGAGCGGTACGCTGTCGACCCAGTTCCAGGATTATCTTCGGCAGCGCCATCCGCAGGCGGGCGAGCGCGCCGCTGCGGGCGAGGCTCAGGTCGCGCTTTGGGACAGGTTCGGCCTCAGCCCAGAAGTATTTGCCGAGGAGGCCGCACGCTTCACCGGTCTCGAACGCGTCTCGTTGCGCGAGCTGCTGGCGGCGTCGCCAGCGACTTCACAGTTTTCGGATCGCTTCCTGCGCGAGGTGCTCGGCTATCCCTATCAGACGGCCGAAGGCCATGCCGTGTTCGCCGTTGCAGATCCGACCGATCAGGCGGTGCGAAGGGCGGCCGAGCTCGTGCTTGGACCGGCGACCGTCTTCAAGGTCGCGTCTCACGAAGAGCTCGCTGTCGTTCTCGGCCAGCGCCTTGGCGGGCCGGAGGAGGCCGAAGTCTCGGCAGCGCAGGAGCTGCGCGACGACGACATCGAGAGCCTGCGCGATCTCGCCAGCGGCGCGCCGGTCGTTCGCGCAGTCAACGACCTGATCGAGAAGGCGGTCGAGATGCGCGCAAGCGACATCCATATCGAGCCGTTCTCGACCGGGCTTGTGGTCAGGCTGCGCGTCGACGGGCTGCTTCGTCCGATCGCGGCGCCCACCGGCGTGCTGCCGCAGGCCGTGATCTCGCGCATCAAGATCGTCGCTGGCCTGAACATCGCCGAGCGGCGCTTGCCGCAGGACGGCGCGGCGCGGATCCGCGCGGGGCGCGCCGAGATCGACGTCCGTGTCGCGATCATGCCGACGCAGGCCGGCGAGTCCGCCGTCCTGCGCATTCTGCCGAAGGACCGCTCGCAGCTGGTCGCGAACCGTCTTGGCCTGTCCGCGCGCGACGATGCGGCGCTGCGGCGGCTGATGACGCTGCCGCACGGCATGATCGTGATCACCGGACCAACCGGCAGTGGCAAGACCACGACGCTTGCGACGGTCCTGTCGATGCTCAACACGCCCGAACGCAAGATCCTCACGGTCGAGGATCCCGTCGAATATGAGATCCCCGGCATCAATCAGTCGCAGATCAAGCCGGCGATCGGTCTGACCTTCGCCAGCGCGCTGCGCTCCTTCGTGCGTCAGGACCCCGACGTGATCATGGTGGGCGAAATCCGTGACAGCGAGACCGCGCATGTCGCCGTTCATGCCGCGCTGACCGGCCATCTCGTGCTGACCACGCTGCACACCGAGACGGCGGCGGCAGCGGTGCCGCGACTGCTGGATCTCGGCGTCGAGGGTTATCTGCTGCGATCGACCTTGCGCGCGGTGATCGCCCAGCGCCTGGTGCGCCAGCTCTGTGAGCACTGCAAAACCGCAAGGCCGCTCGATGACGAAGCTTGCCGCGCTGATCCGCGCCTTCGCCATCTCGGTCTCGTGCCCGGCGACGTCATTTGGCATCCGACCGGCTGCGAGCGCTGCGGCCATAGCGGCTACCGCGGCCGCGTCGGCGTGTTCGAGCTGCTCGAGCTGACCAGCAGCCTTCGCGAGCTGATCGCCGATAGTGCCGACGGTCTCGCCATCGACCGGCGCGCCGTGCAGGAGGGGATGACGACGATGCTGGACGACGGCGTCGCCAAGTGCCGCGCCGGCGTCACCTCGGCGTCCGAGCTGCTACGTGTCCTCGTCGCGCGCTGAGGTGGACCGTGCCGAGCTATCGCTATCGCGCGCTGACGCAATCCGGTGAGGTCGTTGTCGGGTCTCTCGATGCCCCGTCGCGCGGCGAGGTCGAGCGCCGCATCTCCTACCTTCAGTTGCTGCTCATCGAAGCCGTCGAGGACAAGAGATCGGGCGCGTCGTCCTCGGGAGGGCTCTCGTTCGGCGGTCCGTCTGCAGCGGAGGTCACGACCTTTACCCGCGACCTGGCGCTGCTGCTCAAGGCCGGCGCGCGGCTCGACGACGCACTCGACCTGTTGTCGAGTGATTCCGATATTGGCCGGCTGCGTCCCGTCGTGGCGCGCCTGCGCGCCGCCATCATGGCCGGCGAGAGCTTTGCCGACGCCGCAGCCGCGCAGCCGTCGCTGTTCTCGCCGATGTATGTATCGCTGATGCGCGTGGGAGAGGCGTCTGGAACGCTCGATCACGTCCTGACGGCGCTCGCCGGGGAACGAGAGCGTTCCGAAGCGACCCGCCGCAAGCTCACCGATGCGATGCAGTACCCCGCCTTCGTGTTCCTGGCGGCGATCGGCGTGATGCTGTTCTTCCTCGTCGCCGTGCTGCCGAACTTCTCCGCCGTGCTGCGCGATTTCGGCGGTGGCGCGGATACGACGCTCGGCTTCTTCATGTCCTTGTCGGACATCGTGCGCGGCAATGCGGCGGCGATCTCGCTCGGTTGCGCCGCGCTGATCGCCGGTGGGTGGTGGCTATTGCGCCAGGCCGCGGTACGCGCCGCGCTGACCAGCGTCATCGCAGTGACGCCGGGGATCGGCGGCATTCTCATGTTCTATCGCACCAGCCTGTTCTGTCGCAATCTCGGCCTGCTGCTGGGCTGCGGCGTCACGCTGAGCGCGGGGCTTCGCATCCTCGTCGACGTGATGGCGGTGACATCCCAGCACGCGCCATGGTCGGCCGCCGCGGATCGCGTGCGTCATGGCGGCAAGCTGTCCCAGGCGCTGTCGGCCGACAACATGCTGCCGCCGATGGCGCTGCGCATGCTCAGGCTCGGCGAGGAGACGGGACAGCTGCCGACGCTCTCGACCCGGATCGCCGAGTTCTACGAAGCCAAGCTGCAGCGTTCGCTCGACCGCATCGTCGGCATCGTCGGCCCCGCCGCGATCCTGCTGATCAGCGTCGTGGTCGGCGGCCTGATCGTCTCGATCATGACGGCGCTGCTGTCGGTCACGCAACTCGTCGGCTGATTTTGAGAGCATGGAGACGGACATGACTTCGAGCACGAAAGCCACCCCCGCGAGCAGGGCGCGCCGCGACAATGAGCGCGGCTTCACGCTGGTCGAGATGCTGGTCGTGATTACCATCATCGGCCTGATCATGGGGCTGATCGGCCCACGCGTTCTGAACTATCTCAGCGAGTCCAAGACCAAGGCGGCGCGGATCCAGCTGCAGAGCTTCTCCAGCGCGCTCGATCTGTTCTATCTCGACGTCGGCCGCTATCCCTCGACTTCCGAAGGGCTTGCGGCGCTGGCGCAGCGGCCGGCCGGGTTGAATGCGTGGAACGGTCCCTATCTGAAGGGCGGGGCGGTCCCGAAGGATCCGTGGAACACGGCGTATGTCTACCGTGCGCCGGGAGATCGCGGCCCTTACGACATCATGTCCTACGGCGCCGACGGTCAGGAAGGCGGCAGCGGCACGGCCGCCGACATCGTGCTGGGAACGCAGACGAGCGCGCGCGGTGAGTAACGAGCGGCAGCGCGGCTTCACTCTGCTCGAGATGGTCTGCGTGCTAGCGATCATCGCGCTGCTGACGTCGGTCGCGCTGCCTTATCTCCCGCGCCAGACCTCGCGGCCGCGACTGCAGGCCTATGCGCTCCAGGCGGTCACGTTATTGAAGTCCGATCGCGCCGCTTCGATGCGCGGCGGGATGCGGGTTGACACCCACATCGATACGTCGCGACGCCTGATCCGCGCCGGCACGGGTGCTGCGCTGAAGCTGCCCGACGATGTATCGTTCCTGGCGACCTTGCCGCGCAGTTGCCAGCACCGGCCGGTGTTGGCGACGATCAGCTTCTTTCCCGATGGCCTGTCCTGCGGCGGCGCGATCACCCTGTCTCGGGCCGATCTCAGCCTGGAGATCCGGGTGAACTGGTTGACCGGACGGATCGACATCGTCTCGCGCGGAGCAGCTCATGGTTGACCACGGGAAGGCCGGCTGGGGCGAGGCGGGCTTTACGCTGATCGAAGTGCTCGTTGCCCTCGCGGTGGTCAGTGTGTCCCTCGTTGCAATAGGGGCGGTGGTTGCGCGCAACGCGAGCGGCGTGCGCAAGCTCGAGCAGCACGTGACTCTGGTGGCGGATGCGCGGCTCGCGCTGGCAACGATGCTGTCGGAGCGCAGTCGCCTGCAGCCCGGCCGCAGCGATCAGCGTTCCGGCTCGGGGGTGGTGGCGGTGCAGATCAGTCCGCTCGGCGGTGATTGGAGCCAGCCGGCGGGGCAGCAGGGCTGGATTCCGGAAATGATCATGCTGCAGGTGAAAACCGGCTCCGGCGCCGTTGCCAATGTGCCGACGGTTCGGCTGGTGCAAGGACCTCGCGAATGAGTGCTCGCGCAACGAGGTCGCAGGAGGCTGGCTTCGCGCTGATCGAGGCGCTCGGCGCGCTCGCCATCGCCGGCATCGTATTGTCGGCGCTGCTCGCGGTCAGCTCGCAATGGCTGCCGGCGTGGAAGCGCGGACTTGACCGGGTGCAGCGGGCCGAAATGGTGGCGGCGGCCCTGCGCAGGGTGGGCGATGATTTCGCCGCCGCACAGTTCGTCCCTCCCAATCGGGAGCAGAAAGGGCCGTTGTTCGTTGGCCAAGAGTTCTCCGCGATGTTCGTGCGCAGCGAGCTCGGTCCAAATGCCGGTCATGGCCTCGATATCGTGCGCATCGGCGAGGAGGGCGCGCGCAACGAGCGCGCAGTGCTACGCTCCCGCGCGCCGTTCGCACCGGTGCCGGTCGGCCAGCCCGTGGCCGAGCAGTTCCACTTCAGCGATTCCGTCGTGCTGCTGTCGGCGCCGTTCCGGATGTCGTTCGCCTATGCCGATCGGTCGATGGCTTGGACGACAGAGTGGCGGGATGCGACCAAGCTTCCGTTTGCCGTGCGCATGACGATCTTCGACGAGAGTCGCGGGCGAGAGCCCGTGCTCGTCAGTGCGGTCAGGATCGAGATCGACTCCCCCGGCGGCGCCTCCGTCGATGGGATCGCCGCAGGCAATGCCAACCGGCCACCGGCGGAAGCTCCGCCGTCGCAACCCTTCCAGAGTCAGCCGATCGACTGATGACGCCACGTTGTCCAAGCCACGCCTCGGCTCAGGGGCGCTCAGCGCAGGATGGTTTCATCCTGATTGCAGCCTTGTGGATGCTGGCCGCGCTGGCGGCTCTCGTCGTCATCGTCTCCCAGCAATTGGGCAGCTCGGCGCGCTTGCTCAGGCTGGAGGACGAGGCTGTCGAAGCCGATGCGCTGATCTCGGCGGCAACTGAATTGTCCGCCTATCGCCTGCTGCTGTCGAAGGAGGAGGACCGGCCGAAGCAGGGTGCATTTCGCCTCACACTCGCAGGCAATGACATCGCGGTCAGCTATGTCAGCGAGGCCGCGCGGATCGATCTCAACGCCGCATCGCAGGAGATGCTTGAAAATCTGTTCGTCGCCGTCGGCGCCGAACGGGACGCGGCGAAGGAGCATGCCGAGCGTGTCGTCGCCTGGCGGACCAGGCCGACAGACGCTGCGAAGGCGCAGGCGGAGGAGGCCCGCTATGCCGCGGCGGGACTGCAGCGGATGCCGCGGCTCGCACCGTTCGCCCATGTCGGCGAGCTCGCGCTCGTGCTTGGCCTGCCCGCTCCGCTGATCGACCGCGTGCTCCCGCTGGTCACCGTCTTCAACGGCTCGCCCGGGATCGACCCGACGATCGCGCCGACTGAGGTCGTGGCCGCGTTGCCCGGCATGACGCCGTTGATTCTGAAGGACTTCCTCAATTCGCGCGGCTCATCATCACTGGATGCGGACGGCCTGGCCAAGATGTTGGGGCCGGCTGCGAAGGATGCGGCCAAGGGCAAGAGCAAGGCGGTGCGCCTGCAAATCATCGTGGGACCGGCGGGTGGACTGCGTCATGCGGCGACCGTGGTGATCATCCCCGGTGAAGGCGAGCAGCCTTATCGGCTGCTGGCGCGGCAGGACGAAGGACCGCAACCGAGGAGCGCGCGGGAGGCGCGATCGAGCCGATGAAGCTGACCGAGAGCATCGAGCGCGGACTGACGGCGTGGACCGCCAGCGTGGCCGCCGGGATCGAAGCCGTCGCGGACCGGCAGCTCAGGCGCCCGCAGGTTCGTGTCACCTATCAGGGGCTCGACAATGTGGTCCTGTCGGTGCAGGCGCCCACGGCGAAATCCGAGGTCGAGCGGATCGTCGTCAATCTCGCCAAGGTCGACGCACGGGCCGCGCTCTCGCCCGAGTGGTCGCAGATCTTGCGCGGGTCGACGCTCGACGTCCATCTGTCGAGCACGAACGTGCTGGCACGGCCGCTCGACTTTCCGAAACAGGCCGAGCCGTTCCTCGACGGCATGATCCGCGCGCAGATCGGCCGGTTCACGCCCTGGACGCTCGATCAGGCGCTCTATGGCTACAGCGCGCCGCGCGCGGCAGACAACGAGCGGATCACGCTGACGCTCTTGGCGACGCCCCGCGCCCTCGTCCAGCCGCTCCTCACCTTTGCCGATGGGGTCGGTGCGGCGAAGATCGTCGTGCTGGCAGACGACGTTCTGAACGGCGGTGCCTCGATTCCGATCTTCAAGGCCTCGCTGCGCTCGGCGCTCGCAGGCGGCCGCGATCTCGGGCGCCTGCTCAAATTCGGTTGGCTTGGGGTTGCCGCGGCGACCGCGCTGCTGCTGGTGGCGACGACGCTGATCGGCGGATATCTCGACGGGGAGCGCGATGATGCACAGGCGCAGATCGCGCGGCTGCGGGCGGCGCTGCGACCCGCGATCGGTGCTTCGGCCGCGGACGGGCTTCTCGCCAAGCGCAAGCAGACGAGTCCCGCCAGCGTGATCGTCCTCGATACGCTGTCGAAGATCCTGCCGGACGGCACTTACGTCATCGAGCTGCATGTGGAGAATGATCGCCTGCAGATCTCCGGCCTCACCCAGGACGCGCCGGCGCTGATCCGGCTGATCGAGCAGTCGCCGCAGTTCAGCCGCGCGACCTTCTACGCGCCGACGACGCGCACCGCCGGCGAAGCGGGTGAGCGTTTTCACATCGAGGCGCGCATCAACGCGTATTTCGGAGACCGGGCATGAGCTGGCTGGACCCGTTGCGCCGAATCTTCGTCGGCTCGCCGGCCGTCGCCGCGGCGCTGTATGTCGCGACGTTGATCGTGCTGATCTGGGCAGGTGCTGCCGCCGTCATCGACATCAACGACAAGCGCGAGCAGCTCAATGATGCCAGCGCGCAACTGGCGCAGTTCTCCGGGCGCAAACGGCCGGGCGCAGCGGCCATGAGCGTTGCGGCGACACCAGGCGGTTCGGTGTTCGTCGAAGGACGGACGGTGACCATCGCGGGAGCGGCTCTGGTGCAACGCCTGACGGACGCGGTGGCCAAGGCCGGCGGCAACGTGCTGTCGACGCAGGTCGAGCTGCCGGCGGCACGCGCCAGCTCGAGCGTGATCAGCGTCGTCGCAAATTGCGAGCTGGAGCAGCCGGCATTGCAGCAACTGCTCTACGACATCGAGGCCGGATGGCCGTTCCTGTTCGTCGACCAGCTGCACGTCCAGCAATCGGTTGCCGACGCAGCCGGAGGCGCCGGGCGCCTGCGCGTGCTGCTGACCATCTCCGGGCAATGGCAAGGACAGATGTGATGCGTTCTCGGGTCACCCTCCGCGCGGTCGCGCTGGTCATGGCGTGCATGATCGGTAGCTTTCTTAGTCCGGCATGGGGCGAGGAAGGGGATGAGCCGGTTGCGCCGGTGCAGGCCGCAGCGACTGATCGCGCGGCGCCGTCCGTCAGCGCGGAGCCTGTGAAGCCTGCCGCCGCCGCGGGACCGACAGCGAGGAGCGCCAATCCGCTGTGGGATGTCCCGATCACCATATTGTCGGCCACGCGCGATCGTCCGATCTTCTCGCCGTCGCGTCGTCCGCCACCGCCGATCGCGGCGCCCGTCACGGTGATGCGCGCTCCGCCTCCGCCACCGCCGCAAGAGCCGGAGCGGCCGAACCTGCAGCTCGTCGGTACGGTGATCGGCGGCGACGAGAGTTTCGGCATATTCCTCGATCCGTCGTCGCAGACCTCGCTGCGGCTGCGCTTGGGGGCGTCGCATGAAGGCTGGCTGCTGCGGTCCGTGGAGTCGCGACAGGTGACGCTGGCGAAGGATGCCGAGACCGTTACCTTGCCGATGCCGCGACTCGGGCAGGCCGACGCCGATGAGAGGCAGCCACCCGCGCCGCCGGTGGGACGCGATCGCATGGCGCGGCGTTCACGCTGAGTACGTGCTGTCGCCTATGGCAGCACGATCCAATCGGCTCCCGCCGTCTGCAGCGCGAAGACCGCGAGCAGGCCGATGACCAGGAATGGGCCGAACGGCAGTGTCGTTGCTCCCGTCATGCGCCGGCCCATCAGGTGGAGCACGAGCACCGTCGCTAGCGCTGTTGTCGTGGCGATGAGCAGCAGGATCGGCAAGCCGGCCCAGCCGGTCCATAGCGTGGCAGCCATCAGAAATTTGACATCGCCGAGGCCCAGCCCCTGACGGCCGCGGACCATCGCATAAAGCCGGCGCAGCACCAGCAGGGCCATGCCGACGACCGCGGCCGCGGCGCCGTCCCGCAGGGCGTCCACAAGGTCGGCCTGTACGACCGTCCTGACCGCGCCGCTCGCGGCGACCAGCGCATTCATCCAGTCCGGCAGCAGGCCGCTGCGCAGGTCCGTCCAGATCAGCCCGGCGCAGGCCAGGACCAGCACGACGATGCAGATGATGTTGATGCTCTCGGTCACGCAGTTCCGATAGTCGCAGCCGCCGGGGACTGCAACATCGACGTGCTCATGGGGCCAGCGATAGTCCCGCCATCATCAGGCCGATCGCAGCCACCCAGCCGCCGACCGCGCGCACCGCGATGCCGCGCCAACTCGAGATCGGTGCGGTCTCAGGGCGTCGGACGGTGAGCGTCAGCGCCATCACCAGCGTGATGACCACGTAGCCGGCGCAGGCGAGCCCGGCTCCGTAGAGGAAACGGTCCATCTGCGGCGTCAGCTCGCCGGCATTCACGGCGCCGCGCATCATCCCGATGGCGAACGCGATGAAGCACACCAGCATGACCGGAATGCGCAGGGCGGACGCCAGCAGCAGGCCGAGCATGAGGATGCTCAAGGCATCGACGAGCGGTGACGTCGGAGCGACGCCGGCACTCACTGCGAGCGTCAGCCCGGCGCAGAGGCCGAGCGGAAACACCAGGACCAGCCATCGTCCACTGGCCGCGCCGAGCGAGCCGGCCAGCAGGCCGAGCGCGGCCCAGGTGAGGACGTCCTGCAGCGTGAGCAGGGGATGCAGGGCACCTGCGTAGAAATCACCGAGGCGGGCGGAGACGATGTGTGCGTCGGCGATCCCGCTCTGCGCCAGCCACACAAGGCAGGTGAGCAGTGTCGTTTTGAGGCGCGTGCTCATGCCGTGACTCCAAGGCTCGCGACCAGGAAGTAACCGCCGAGCGCGGCGATCGCAGCGCCGACGCCCCGGATGATGCGCTCGCCGCCCGGCCAGCGCGCGAGCGCGCCGATCGTGATGCCGCAGGCATGAAGCAGGCCGGTGGCAACGACAAAGCCGCAGCCATAGGCCAGGGGATTGGCCGAGGACGGAAGCTCGGCGCCATGCGCATGGCCGTGGAAGACGGCGAAGATGGCGACGATCGCAGCCGCTGCCGCGAACGGCACACGAATACGCAAGGCGACGGCTAATCCGAGGACGAGCGCCGACAGCGCGATCACCAGCTCCGGGACGGGCAGCCCGATCTTGAGAATGCCGAGCACGGCGCCGAACGCCATCACCAGCGGAAACACCACCGGCAGCACCCAGATCGCCACGCCGCCGAGCTGCGCGCCCCAGATGCCGACCGCGACCATCGCGACGAGATGATCGAGCCCGGTCAACGGATGCAGCAGGCCGCTGGCCAGACCGCCGCCGACGCCCGCCTGCTCATGTGCCAGCAGCGGACTCGCGCTGAGAGCCGACAACAGGGCGGCACTCGCGACCGTCTGCAGGATCTTGCGCCCGATCATGATCGCTCCCTTGTCGTCATACGGCGACCAGCACACGCGCGAGGCGGCCCAGGAACCAGAACATCGATACCGAGCCGATCGCGTAGGCGGGCAGCTCCACGCCCCAGCGCGGCATGACTGCGCCGAGCCGGCGATGCGCCCAGATCAATGCGAGCACCAGCGCCACGAACAGGATCTGTCCGATCTCGACGCCGACGTTGAAGAACAGCAGTGCCGCCGGCAGGATCCGCCGCTCCAGCCCGAGACCCGCCAGCGCGCTCGCAAAGCCGATGCCGTGGACGAGGCCGAAGCTGAAGGCAACGGCCCAGGGATAGCGGGCCGTGAGGCCGATCTCGCCGCGCTGCTGCTTGATGATCTCGACGCCGACGAACACGATGCTGAGCGCGATGCAGGCGTTGAGCGGGGCTTCGGGCACGCCGATCCAACCAAAAGCCGTGGCGGCCAGCGAGGCGCTGTGCCCGACCGTGAACGCCGTGATCGTCTTGAACAGCCGCCAGCCGCCCTGCACGATCCAGATCAGGCCGAGGACGAACAGCAAATGATCGGCGCCGAGCAGGATGTGGTCGATGCCGAGATTGACATAGGTCTTGCCGAGCTCGAGCCAGGTCTCGAGCGTCGGCGCGCCCGTGCCGAGCACGGTGACGACCGGATTGGCCGCCGAGATCGTGTAGCTGTTGGTCTTGCCGTCGAGCGAGGTGACGCGGATGATCGCCGCCGACATGTCCTCGCCGAGATTGGCGATGGTCATCTGCCCGACCAGGCCCTTATCGCCACAATTGAGTTCGGGCAGGCGCAGGAAGCAATGCGCGGGCATCTTCAGCTCGATGCGATTCTCGCTGTCCTTCGGCAGCGTCGTCCAGCGTCCGATATAGGCGCCGGGGCGCATCTCGCGGAATTCCAGCACGCCGAGCGTCGCCTGATGCGCGGCCACAGGGCGCGGGAGCAGCGGCGCTGCGAGCGCGAGCAGAACGAAGAGCAGCGCGCGCAGGCTCACGGCTCGTACCTGATCGTGTAGTTGGCCTTGAGCCGGCTCACGGCCTCCCAGGCCTGCTTGCGCGTCGCCTCGGTGTGCCAGATCTTGGCCGCTTCGGCGCGGATGTCATCGAACTTTGCCGGCGCGCCAGGCTTGCGCGCGTCGAGCCGGACGACATGCCAGCCGTCCTTGGATTGCAGCAGCGCCCATTCCTGCAGCGGCATCTTGAGGAGATTGTCACGGAAGCTCTGACCGAAGCCGTCGGCAAGGCTCGGGACCGGGCGATCGAGAATGGCGCGCGTCTGGTCGCGCAGCTCCTCGGATTCACGCTGCGCCTGGATGTCGTCGAGGTTGCGTCGCGCCGTCGCTTCATCGCTCGGCGGCGTCATGAAGAAGCTGACCCGCTCGGGCTCGTCGAACCGCTCGTGATTCTGCGCGAACCAGGCCTGCAGCTGCTCGTCGGTCGGTTGCGGCACCCGGACCTGATCGAAGATCAGATATTGCAGCTTGAAGGCGACGCGGTCGCGGATCATCTCGTCGCCGCGATCGACGCCGAGCAATTTGCCTTCTCTATAAAGAATCTCGCTGGCGACCCAGGCCTCGGTCATCTTCTGCAGCTCGGCCTCGCTCGGCACGCGCTGCTTGTCCTCGTCGAACGTGTCGATGAAGGATTGGCGCAGCGCCTTGGTCACGGTGATGACCTTCTCGTCCTTGGCGGGTGGATGCATGATCGCGTCAGCTGCAAAAATGAGACCGCCGAGAACGAGGAAGTGCAGCAGCGGCTCCCTGAGGAGTCCGCGCAGGACGCCAGGGGACGGCGGCGGTGCATCGCTCCGGCCGTGCAGCTCGCGATGGCCATCTTGCGGGCTGGCGCTTGCGGAGGCGCTCTCGAAGGTCGCCGCGTTCGACATGACAGGAGCTGACATCAATTCTTTACAACTGGACCGCGCTCATCGGCGCGGCGGGTATATGCAACGCCGCACTTGCCGTGTCACCGGACAATCCGCAGTGTCACAAAAATTTCGCAAGCGCCCCAAGCACGCGCCACTTCGCGAAGAGCGTGGAGCAAAGTTCAGAAAAATAAATCCTTCAACAAACTGTCTCCGAGTTTTGGTTTGGTCGCCGCGCGACAAGACGGCGCATCACTCGCGTTGTCATCACGGTTTTGAACTCGACGAATTCCTTTAGGGGCGACGACATGGTTCCATCTGCCAAGAAAATCCTGCTGACAGCGGCGTCGGTGACGCTCGCCTTGTCGCAAAACGCCGGCGCGGACGAGCGCTGGGGCGAGACGAGGAAGAGCAATCCGTATGTCGCCGGCGACATGCACAACCACAACACCTGCACCGACGGCTCGGTCGCAGCCGGCTATTCGATCGATCGTTCGGTCGGCAAGGGCACGTCGGCGGCCGGCGGCAACAATTTCGACCTCGACTGGTTCACGCTCGGCAACCATGGCGGCTCCGGTAACCGCGACTGCCGCTTCAGCGATGCGAGCGCCAATATCCCGGGCGACAACACCACCACCTATTGGAGCCAGACCCTCGGCAAGACCTTCGACGGCATCACCGTCACCAGCCTGAAGGGCACGCCGAACGGCACCGGCACCAACGCCACGATGTGGCGCTGGCAGTCGATCCAGGAGATCGAATATCCGACCATCGTCGCCCGCACCGCGACCTACAACAAGGTGCTGGTTGAAGGTCTGGAATGGATCGTTCCGGGCCATGAGCACACGGACGTCGCGGTCATCGCCGGCCAGAATCCCGGCGGCACCGGCAACGCGGACAAGATGGCCGAGTTCGAGTATCGCTACGACCGGGCCGACACCGACGCGATCGGTCCGGTCGATGGCGGCAACAACCCGATCTGGTCCGGCAAGGACAACGTCAACAACTCCGGCTCCGCCGGTCATGGCAAGGCTCTCGCCGGCATCACCTGGCTGCAGGCGAAATATCCGCTGCAGTCCTACGCGATCCCGACCCACACCGAGCGCCAGGGACCGTTCAATCCGAGCGGCACCGCCGGCTACAACATCGAGCACTTCCGCGACTTCAACAATGCCGGCCCGACCGTGGCGTTCGGCATCGAGGCTCCTGGCCACATGGCCGAGGGCGGCCTCACCGGCGGCTCCGGCTCGTACAAGTCGAACGCGGTCGGCGGCGGCACTTACGGCATGCACGGCGTCTACACCGCCAAGGTCGGCGGTTTGTGGGACGGCCTGCTCGGCGAGGGCCGCAACTTCTTCGTGTTCCAGAGCTCCGACTGGCACAGCCGCGGCGTCTATGGTGCGCGCGATGCCAGCACGAC
Source organism: Bradyrhizobium sp. SRS-191 (assembly GCF_024586915.1). Lineage (GTDB taxonomy): Bacteria > Pseudomonadota > Alphaproteobacteria > Rhizobiales > Xanthobacteraceae > Bradyrhizobium. The sequence continues at coordinate 250,411 of NZ_JANBVS010000006.1, read as the reverse complement.
CGCGGACTTCATTCCCGGCGAGTACACCCGCCTCTATGTTCCGAACGAGCGGCGCTTCGACCAGCAGTCGATCATCGACGGCATGCGCTCGGGCAACTCCTACTCGGTGAACGCTCAGATCATCGGCCCCGACATGGTGTTCCGCGCCAAGGGCGAATGGGATGACGACTGGAAGACGATGGGCGAGACGCTGGTCGTGCGTCGCGGCGAGAAGATCGTGCTCGAGATGGAGGTGACTGTTCCGGCCTCCAACAACAGCCCGTACAGCTTCAACAACCCGCTGCTGCTGCCGGTCGGCATCAAGCAGCCGCTCAACAAGCCGTCTCTCGACCACGTCGATCTGATCACCGGTGACATCACCGGCCCGATCGCGCCGGGAGCTCCGGGCTATGCGGTCGCCAATGCCGGCGGCACCGCCGGTGCTGACATCGTCTACAACCCGTCGGCGAAGATCGCGAAGCAGATCCAGACGACCAAGATGCAGAGCTACAGACTGCGTGATGGTTCGACCCGTCTCAGCTTCCGGACCACCTTCACCGCCGGCAGCACGCCGTTCTACATCCGCGCCCGCGGCACCAACATCCCGCCGGCGACGCCGAACGTGTCCGACAGCGCCGGCAACCCGCTCCTCGACCTCAACAACGTCAATGTCAGCTGCACCGATGGGGCGTGCCCGTCGCATCTCGGCGTGGTCAACGGCGTGAAGAAGGTCACGAACGACGTGCAGGCCTGGTCGAACGTCTGGTTCTATGCGAATCCGATCTTCGTCCGAACCTATGGGACGCCCGAACTGCTGGTCGAGAAGAACAAGGAGCTGGCGCGCAAGCTCGCTCATGAGCATCACCACTGGCACGATTGGGATCACTGGGGTCATTGGGGCCACTGGGGTCACTGGGCCTTCAATCGCGACTGATTGATCCGCATCGATCCGGCGGGCGTCGTCCCGCCGGATCTGTCATCGGCGCCGGTTCGTAAACCGGCGCCTCGTCTTTAAGATAGACCCGTCCGGATGCGCTCGATGTTCCGTCTGCTCAGCCTGATCATCACTGCCCTCGCACTGTCGGTTGGGGGCGCGTCGGCGCATGACGAGGAGCCGACCAAGGAGAGCTGTGACGCCGCGGTGGCGGAGGCGCGGGCGCTCGCGGCAAGCCTGCCGGCCGACGACGTCTCGCGCTATTTCGCCGAGCGTGACATTCAGCAGGCGCTGGTCGAGGCCGGCAATGGCGAGTTCGACGACTGTGTCGAGAAGGCCGAGCAGGCGGTGTTCGAGGTGCGCGAGCGGCCGCACAGCCTCAAGCCGGGCGAGCGCCTGAACATTTTGCGCGCCGACGAGATCCCGTCGCGCTGACGCTCTTCGTCATGCCAGTGTCATGCATCTCGGCACATTGTCGGCGCCGTTCCGACGCGTGCAAGGCAGTCAAGGCATGGACCAGATCGAAGCTCTCTTCCCGATACCGCTGATGCGCTCGCCCGCGCTGCTGAGCGCGGAGTTGAAGGATGCAGCCGTGGCGGCGATCCGCAGCGCGAAGATCGAGACCAATCTGCGCTCCGGGCAGTTGTTTCATACGGAGGTCGCCGACCCCCGCGCCAACAACCTCTTTCAGACCATCGCCGATCTCGCCGTGCCCAAGCTGGTCGATTTCGGCGAGCTCCTGTTCGGCGACAAGCTGAACTGGACGGTCAAGGAGATGTGGACGAACATGCTGGAGACCGGCGGCAACCAGACCCTGCACGCCCACGCCAACAGCTTCATCTCCGGCATCTTCTATCTGACGCCATCACATCCGGGGAGCCGCACGGTGTTCGTGCGGCCGCCGGGCGGGAGCGACTTCTCGTTCCGGCATCACACGCGCAGTGCTGCCGTGGGTCCGTTCAATGCGGGCAAGTATGTGCTGCCGGAAGCCGAGCCGGGCGATCTCGTGCTGTTCCCCAGCTATCTCTATCACGAAGTGCCGCGCAATCAGGGCGACCAGCGCATCACCATCGCCTTCAACGCGATCCCCGACCATCTCGATTGCTGGGGTTATCGCGTCAGCTTCGGCACCTGATCACGCAGCTATCTTCCGAACTCCTTCGACAACAGCTCGCGCGCCTCGCGGCGTGACGGTGCTGCCGTGTCGATCGCCTGCAGCAGATGTTCCGCAGCGGTGCGATCCGATGCGAGCAGCGATCGCGCCATGCTGATCAGCGGCGCGTAGGCCGGCTCGAACTCGGCGCTCAGGCGGATGGCATCGAGCAGGCCCGGCGCGGCGGCCGCAATCAGCGCCGGCCCGCGCGGATCGCCGGTGAGCGCGGCGCCGGCTTGAAGAAAGCGGTTGCGGGCCTGCCAATAGGCCAGCAGGCGCTGATCCCATGCGGCACGCATCGAGGGATCGATCAATTCAGTCGCGCCGGTCCTCACCTGCGCCATCACGTTCAACAGCAGGTCCCACGGTGGTGCGGTGAGTGCCGTGACATTGCGCCGAGCATCGAAGGTGACGAACGGGAAATCGTCGGTGTTGTCGGGCCCGGCACCGGCAAACCGTGCCAGCGATGGCGCGCCGGCCACGTACTGGCCGAGCAGATCGATCGGCTGGGCAAACCCCAGCGGGAGAAGGACGGGACGAAGCTGCGAAGCCGAGAGTCGGACCGCAAGCCGATCGGGATCAAGGGCTTGCGGACGGCGCGATCCGATCAGAGCCAGCATCGGCGTGCGCACGCTGTAATGGTTCAGCCAGGCGGCACCTTCGGGGAAGACCGCAAGAAAGCTTCGGATGATGGCGCGTAGCGACGGTGCATCCAGCTGATAGAGCGGCAGCCATTGGCAGAACACGCCGTCGTCGCTCAGACGGCTGCGGACTGCGTCGAAATGCTCGCGCGTATACAGCGCGCCGCTGCCGTCCAGCGCGGGATGAAACAGGTCGGCGACGATCACGTCATAGCGCTTGTCGTCGGCGACGATGAAGCGTCGCGCATCGGCAACGGTGACCGGCGGCATGGCCGGCTTGGCCGCGTTGGTTTCGAACCACGGCAGCAGCGCGACGACTTCCGCCGACAGCTCGACCGCGCGGACATCGAGGTCCGGAATCTGCGCGCCGCCCAGCGCCGTCGCGCCGGTCCCGACGCCAAGAAAGAGCGCGTTGCGCGGCGCCGGATGCAGCAGCAGCGGCAGCATCGCTTGGCGGAAATCGGAGCGCACCGAGCTGGTGCCGCCCATGCGGAAATGCCCGTTCACCTGGAGATAGCGCGCGCCGGAGGCATCGTCGACGACACTCGCCGTCGCCATCGGTCCTTCGCGCAACGCCAGCAGCTTGCCGCCGGGCGGCACCTTCACCATGCTCGGCGCAGGCATCCACAGCAGCGCGAGCCCGACCAGGCTCGGCACGAATGCCCAGCAAAACGCTGCGCGGCTGGGCTGCAGCAGCATGAGATAGCCGAGCGCGACCAGCACCAGCGCGGTCCAGCTGCCGAAGGTCGGAATCAAAAGCTGCGCCGTCACCAGCGGCGCGATGGCCGCGCCGAGGCTGTTGATGCCGACGGCCCAGCCGACCGACCCGCTGATGTCGCGCACCTCCTGCATCAGCTGGCCGAACAATGCACCCATCGCCATCGACGGCAGTAGGAACAGGATCAGCGAGAGGCCCAGCTCGCCGGAAATGCCGAAGCTTGCTGCCTGATCGGCCCATCCTGCCATGAGCGGCGCCGAAACGGCGGTGCCCAGACAGGCGAGCGCGGTGATGGCCAGCAGTCCGGTCCTGCCGAAGCGCGCGACTGCGCCGATGCGCTGCCAGATCAGGCCGCCGGCTGCAGTCCCCAGCAGATAGGCCGCCAGCAGGCAGGCGAAGCTGTAGACGGTGTCCTGCATCATCTGCGCGGCGAGCCGAACGACCAGAACTTCGAAGGCGATGCCGATGAGACCGGTCAGGAACAGGGTGGCGCTCACGCGCAGCTCGATCGCGCCTGTTGCCGCGCGCGGCTCGCGCGCGGGCTGTTCGGTACCCAGTGACGACCCCAGTCGAAGGGCCGCCAGTGCGCAGGCCGCGTTGACGGCGGCCAGACAAAGAAGCGTCCTCGCCAATCCGAGTGTCGGGATCAGCACGAAGGTCGACAGCAGCGTGCCGGCGACCGCGCCGGCGGTGTTCGCGCCATAGACTCCGGCACTGACGGTGCCGCTGCGCCGCGCGCCCGACATCATGCGCTCGAGCGCCGTGAGCGTACCGCCCATCGCCACTGTGGCCGGCGACAGGATCAAGGTCGGCAGCAGGAAGCTCGCGCTCCATAGCAGCAGGGGCGACGGGGCGGTGCCCAGCAGCGGCGCGAGCGCGCGTGCGCTCGCTGGCAGCAGCCAGATTGCGCACACGCCCCATGCGCCGATCACCAGCTCAAGACCGGCATAGACCAGGTGCGGCCTCGCCGCGCGGCGGATTCGTCCATCCAGGACGAAGGCCCCGAACGCCAGGCCGGCGAAGAAGCCGGCGATGGCGCCGAGCACGGCCATCATCTCGGTGCCGAGCGCCAGCGCGAGCTGGCGGGTCCAGACGATCTCGTAGCCGAGGCCGGCCAGACCGGACGCTGCGGTGAGCAGCTTCAGGGCCAGCAGCGCAAGCGCCCCGAAGTCGTCGCGGGCGATGATGCCAGGAGACCCGGTGGACTGCTTCTCAGCGCCGACATTCGCTTCGCGCGCATCTGCATCAAGGATTTCAGTCAAGGGTCGCTAACCTGGTTCCTGAGATCGGTCGTCGCGCGATGCGGCGCAGGGATAGGCCGGCGCGCGCCACCGAGCTCCATTGCACCCCCGACGGCCTTGTTCTGTTTGCGTTTCGTGACGGTGGTTTGACAGGCGTCTGCATCCGAGCGGCCGCCCAGATGATGTCGCGCCAATCGCTCGCCGGTCGGGGCGGCATTGCGGGGCCGGCGTGCGGCGCCAGGGGATACCTGCGGCCATGACATCTCGCGCCAAAACGTGCTATGGGGACATCATGATCGTTCGCGAGGCGTTGGCCCCGAGATGACGCATTCTGCGAGGCTCCGGAAGCAAGGCTGACGGGAAATCGGCTGAATTCCCGCGGCGATCGATGGACCTGCTCGATCATTTCCTGACGTTCCGGCGGCATGTTGGACAACACCCAAACGACAACGGTCGATCCGCGCGGGTCGCGGCAGAGAGGCATGCTGGGCGCACTGATCGGCGGAGACCCGGCGTCCGGAATGGACCGGCGCTGGACGCCTCGGATCATCGTTCTCAGCGGGCTCATCCTGGCGCTGCTGTGTGATGCCTTCGTGGCGCACATGCTGTTCGTGAACTATCGGGAGACCTCTCGGACGACCGAAGCCGCCAACGGCGATCTCGCCCGCGCCCTCGAAGAATACATGCTGCGCAACATTCAGGGCGTCGACGTGCTGCTGAGCACGACGATCGGCAATCTCATCCAGAATCCGTCTCTGCTCACCCCCGGCAATCCGGCCCTGATCAAGGATCTCAAGCAGAGGGTCGCGCCGTATCCGATCGCGAGCGGAATCGTCGTGCTCGATGCGGAGGGCAACCTGCTGGGAGACAGCGAGGGCAACGGCGTGCCCGGGCGTCAAAGCAACTTTGCCGACCGCGCCTATTTCAAGGTTCAACGGGACGATCCGGGCCGCGGCCTCTTCATCGATGTCCCGCTCGTGGCGCGCGTGAACACCGGTTTGTTCATCGCAGTGAGCCGCGCGTTCAAGACGCTGGACGGACGTTTCGCCGGCGTGGTGTTCGTGCCCGTCGACTACGAAAATCTTCGCCGGTTCTTTCTGTCGCTGAACGTCGGCCAGCGCGGTACCGTCACCTTGTACCGCGACGACGGCACGATCCTGCTGCGGACGCCGAATGCGGACGAACTCGCCGGCCGAAACGTTCGATCGAATCGCCTGTTCAGCGTCTTTCTCCCGCAAGCATCGGATGGCAGCTTCGAAGGCAGCGGCGTGACCGACGGGGTCTCGCGGAGCGTCAGCTATCGACGAGTCGCCGGCCTGCCGCTGGTCGTCACCGTGGCCCGGCACCCCGTGGAGTACCTGGCCGGCTGGAAGAACAATGCATTGTACTACAGCCTCATCGCCGCCGGGCTCAATCTGCTGATCGTGGGGTTCGGCTTCACTCTGGCGCGGCAGTGGCAGCTGCGCGCGACATCCGAACAGGCGCTGCGGGACAATCTCGAGCAGCATCAATTGGTCACCGAGAACGTGCCTGCGCTGATCGTTCATGTCGGCGCCGACGGCCATATCCGTTACGCCAACCGTGTCGCGCGCGAATGGTATGCCGAGCCGTCTACCGAGGCCATCCGCAACCGCAAGATCGACGAGATCATCGATCCCTTGCCGATCGCAGAGGCGAGGCCGAAGATCCAGGCCGTGCTGTCGGGCCGCACGATCGGAGCCGAAGAGAAGGCGACGTTTCCCGACGGGCGTGAACGCTGGTGCGAGACCATTCGGGTGCCGGATTGCGGTCAAGACGGCACGGTGCGCGGCTATTTCGTCTTGTCGGTCGACATCACCGAGCGCAAGCGCATCGAGGACGAACTGCGTCAGGCGCAGAAGATGGATGCGATCGGGCAATTGGCCGGAGGCATCGCGCACGATTCCAACAACATGCTGGCGGCGACGCTCGGCAATCTCGACCTGCTGCTCGATGAATTGCCGTCCACCGACGCCTCCTGCCGCGGCATCGTCGAACGCGCCATCGAGGCGGCGGAGCGGGTGGCCGATCTCAATCGCCGCCTGCTCGCCTTCGCCCGCAAGCAGACGCTGCAGCCGCAGATCACCGACGTGAACCAGCTGGTCAGCGGGATGACCACCATCCTGCAGCGGACGCTCGGCGAGACGATCGAGATCGAGCTGGCGCAGGATCCGCAGCTCTGGCACTGCCTGATCGATCCGACGCAATTGCAGAATGCGCTGCTCAACCTCGCGCTCAACGCACGGGATGCCATGCCTGGCGGCGGGTGCCTGACGGTCACGACGGCGAACGCGGTGCTCGACGAGCCGCTCGATGACGGCGATGAGCGCATCGCTCCCGGTGACTACGTCACCATCGCGGTGTCCGACAGGGGAGACGGCATGTCGCCCGACGTCGCCCGTCGCGCCTTCGAACCATTCTTCACGACCAAGGAGTTCGGCAAAGGCAGCGGGCTCGGCCTCAGCATGGTCTATGGTTTTGCGCGGCAGTCGGGCGGCACGGTGGTGATCTCGAGCCGCGTCGCAGAGGGGACGCGCGTCACGCTGTATCTGCCGAGTGCAGGACCTGGTCCCACCGATCCGCCCCGCGCCGGGATCGATAAATTGTCACGGCCGGAGACCGGCGAGCGCATTCTGGTGGTCGAGGACAATGCGCTGGTCGGCGCGATGGCGTCGACGACGCTGTCTTCGTTGGGCTACAGTCCGGTCGTGGTCATCAATGCCAGCCTGGCAATCGCCGAGCTGGAGCGGTCGAACCCGGTATCGCTGCTGCTGACCGACATCATGCTGCCGGGCGGCATGACCGGCATCGACTTGGCGCGTCAGGTGCGCCGCAGGTGGCCGGACCTGCCGATCCTCTTCATGTCCGGATTCGCAGATCCCTCGCTCGTGCCGGAAGACTTCCGCGCCACCACGCAGCTTCTCACCAAGCCGTTTCGATTGGGCCAGTTGTCGGAAGCGATCGCGTGCGCCCTCGGCGGCCGCAAGAGCTGAATCCAAAAGAGCTGAAGCGAGGCAGGCAGCGATCATCGGCCGATCATGCGCCATGCAGCTCATCGCCGCGTGGCACGGCAGGCCTCATCGACAGGCCTCATCGACGAAGGCGCCTTGAAGTTCTCACGAACCACGCGCAAACAACCTGGATGGAACTTCAGATTCGTTCTGCCACCTCAGGAGATGCCGTCCGTGAATCTCTACGCCAAGCTCCTGGAGCGTAACGCCGCGCGCCGGCCGATCAAGGTCGGGCTGATCGGTGCGGGCAAATTTGGCGCGATGTATCTGCATCAGGTGCTGCGGACGCCGGGCATCCATCTCGTGGGCATCGCCGATCTGTCCCCGGCGCGTGCGATCGAGAACCTGAAGCGCGTCGGCTGGGACGAGCAGCGTTATGCCGCATCGTCGCTTGAGGACGCGTTGAAGCACGGCACGACCTTCCTGAGCGATGATTGGCAGGCCCTGGTCGGATGCGATGCGATCGATGTCATCGCCGAATGCACCGGCAATCCGATCGCTGCGGTCGAGCATTGTCTGGCGGCGTTCGCCGCCGGCAAGCCGATCATCAATGTCACCGTGGAGGCCGATGCGTTCTGCGGGCCGATCCTCGCGCACAAGGCAAAGCAGGCCGGTGTCATCTATAGTCTCGCTTATGGCGATCAGCCGGCGCTCGCCTGTGATCTCGTCGACTGGGCGCGCGCCTGCGGCTTTCCGGTGGTCGCCGCCGGACGCGGCCACAAATGGCTGCCGCACTACCGGGAATCCACGCCGGAAACGGTGTGGGACCATTGGGGCCTGACCGCCGAGCAGGCCGCGCGCGGCGGCATGAATCCCAAGATGTTCAACGCCTTTCTCGACGGCTCCAAGCCGGCGATCGAATCGGCTGCGATCGCCAATGCGACCGGTCTCGAAGCGCCATCTCAGGGCCTCGCATTCCCGCCGGGCTCGGTCGACGACATTCCGACCCTGATGCGGCCGCGCGCGGAAGGGGGCGTGCTGGAAGCCAAGGGCCAGGTCGAAGTCGTGTCCTGCCTCACGTCGGACGGCGAGCCCATCGCCAACGACATCCGCAAGGGTGTGTGGGTCTGTTTCGAGGCCGACAGCGACTACGTCCGCAATTGTTTCGAGGAGTATAAGGTCGTCACCGATCCGAGCGGCCGCTACATGAGCTCCTACAAGAAGTGGCATCTGATCGGCCTCGAGCTCGGCATCTCCGTCGCATCGGTGGTTTTGCGTGGCGAGCCGACCGGCGCGGCGATCTGCTTCAATGCCGACGTCGCGGCGACGGCGAAACGGGATCTCAAGCCCGGCGATATGCTCGACGGCGAAGGCGGCTATACCGTCTATGGCAAGCTTGCGCCGGCCGAAGCCTCGCTGGCCCAGGGTTATCTTCCGCTCGGGCTCGCCCATCAGGTGCGCCTGGTCCGGCCGGTCGCCAAGGACGCCTGCATCACCTGGTCGGACGTGGCCATCGACGAGACCTTGCCGGCCGTCCGTCTGCGCCGGGAGCAGGAGGCGCTTTATGCGCCCACCATGAGCCGGCATGCGTGACGGTGTCGCCGGGCGGGCGCGGTCGTGGTCGTCCGGCGGTGCCTGCAAATGCCGGTGATGGGCCGGGCCATGATGTGCAATCCGCGGCGTCTGATGCTAGAGCAGCCCTGGTCTATTTGAACGATCCAACGACCCGACCGCCACCGATGGAGGTCTCAGCGGCTGGCTGCAACGGCCCGGGAGCGAGGGAACGGAAGACGTGGGAGAGCTGCCATGAACGCCAATGTCAAACTGCCTGCCGCCAAGGGTGTCTTCATCGACAACAAATGGCAGCCGGCGCAATCGGGCCGGACCATTGCGATGCTGGCGCCTGCGACCGGGCAGGTGATCGCCTCGATCGCGGCCGGCGACAAGGCCGACATCGATCTCGCGGTCGCCGCGGCGCGCCGCGCGCTCGAAGGTCCGTGGGGCCGCCTCGCGGCCGTGGAGCGTGGGCGCCTGCTGTCGAAGCTTGGCCGTCTCGTCGAGGATAATGCGGAGGAGCTGGCGAAGCTCGAGGCCGCCGACACCGGCAAGCCGATGAAGCAGGCCAAGGCCGACGTCGTCGCAGTCGCACGCTATTTCGAATATTACGGCGGCGCTGCCGACAAGGTGCATGGCGATACCATTCCGTTCCTCGACGGTTTCTTCGTCACGACGGTTTATGAGCCGCTTGGCGTGACCGGCCACATCATTCCTTGGAACTACCCGGGTCAGATGTTCGGGCGTACCGTTGCGCCGGCACTGGCGATGGGCAATGCGACCGTGATCAAGCCGGCCGAGGAGGCCTGCCTGGTGCCGCTGCGGCTCGCCGAGCTTGCGGCCGAGGCCGGCTTTCCGGCGGGCGCCATCAACGTCGTGCCGGGTCTCGGCGAAGAGGCGGGCGCGGCGTTGTCGGCCCATGACGGCATCGACTTCCTCTCCTTCACCGGCAGCCCCGAGGTCGGCACGCTGGTGCAGACTGCGGCGGCGAAGAACCACATCGGCTGCACGCTCGAGCTCGGCGGCAAGTCGCCGCAGATCGTGTTCGCCGATGCCGATCTCGACGCGGCGCTGACGTCGGTGGCGGCGGCGATTGTGCAGAATGCCGGGCAGACCTGCTCGGCCGGCTCGCGCGTGCTCGTCGAACGCACGATGTGGGATCGCTTCCTGGCCGAGCTCAAGCTGCGCTTCGAGAAGATCACCGCCGGCACCCCGGAGATGGATCTCGATCTCGGCCCTGTCATCAGCGCGGTTCAGAAGAAGCGCATCGAAGGCATGCTGGCGCGCGCCGAGAGCGGCGGTGCGACACGCGTCGCTTCGGGCCGGATCGCCGAGGGCGTGCCGAGCGAAGGCTTCTATGTCGCGCCTGCGCTGTATCAGCACGTCGACCGCAATTCCGAGTTGGCGCGCGAAGAGGTGTTCGGTCCGGTGCTGGCGGCGATGCCGTTCGACGATGAGGCCGATGCGATCAGGCTCGCCAATGCCACGGATTTCGGCCTGGTTGCCGGCGTCTGGTCGGGCGACGGCTCACGCGCGATGCGCGTCGCGCGCAAGGTCAAGGTCGGCCAGATGTTCGTCAACGGCTACGGCGCCGGTGGCGGCATCGAGCTGCCGTTCGGCGGCATGAAGAAGTCCGGTCATGGCCGCGAGAAGGGTTTCGAGGCGCTGTACGAGCTTGCCGCGATGAAGACCCTGATCGTCAAGCACGGCTAGATCAGCGAATCCACGGCTCCGATCAATTCCGCCGCACGGACGCGACTGACGACGCTGTCCGGCGGCGTTGTTGTCAATCCCGACGGCAAGGCGTTAATTGCGTCAGGCTTTGCAGAAGGAGACGAGCGGATGAGCGACGAGAACGAGCTGTTCGAGAAGGGCCTGAAGGTGCGCCGTGAGGTGCTCGGCGCATCCTATGTCGATGGCAGCCTCGCCAAGGCCGACGACTTCATGATGGCGTTCCAGCACATCACCACCGAGATGTGCTGGGGTTATGCCTGGACGCGTCCGGGTCTCGATCGCCGCACCCGCAGCATCGTCAATCTCGCGATGCTGACTGCGCTGAGCAAGCCGAGCGAGCTCAAGCTTCACGTCAAGGGCGCGCTCACCAACGGTGTCACGGTGGATGAGATCAAGGAGATCCTGCTGCACGCCACCGTCTATTGCGGCATTCCCGCCGGCCTCGAGGCGTTCAAGGCCGCCCATGAGGTGCTCGTCGCGGAAGGCGCGATCCCGAAGAAGGACGGCGCATGAGCGCGCCGCAACGCATCCTGTTCGTCGGCATCGGCAATATGGGCTGGCCGATGGCCGGGCGTCTGCTCGGTGCCGGCTTTTCGGTCGCCGTCAGTGACGCCGTGCCGGGCCGCGCCGCCGATTTCGTGCGTCAGGTTGGTGGCACCGAGGCGGCGGATCTCGCGGCCGCCGCGCCGCTGGCGGATGTCATCATCACGATGCTGCCGACCAGCAAACATGTCGGCGAAGCCGTCGCCGCGCTGCGCGACGGCTTGAAGCAAGGGCAGATCCTGATCGACATGAGCTCCGGCGCGCCGGCGGCGACGCAGGCGATCGCGGCCGATCTTGCTCCGCTCGGCGTGACCATGCTCGACGCGCCGGTCTCCGGTGGCGTGCCGCGCGCGAGAACTGGCGAGCTCGCGATCATGGCCGGCGGCGATGCGGCCGCGCTCGATCGGGTCGAGCCGCTATTGCGCGCGATGGGCACCACGATCCATCGCATCGGCGGCCTCGGCTCCGGCCAGGCGATGAAGGCGCTGAACAATCTCGTCTCCGCCGGCGGCTTCCTGATCGGCATCGAGGCGCTGTTGATCGGCCAGCAGTTCGGCATCGATCCCGCGCTGATGACCGACGTGCTCAACGCCTCGACCGGCATGAACAACTCGACGCAGAAGAAGTTCAAGCAGTTCGTGCTGTCGCGCGAATTCAACAGCGGCTTCGGCCTCGACTTGATGGTCAAGGACCTGTCGATCGCACTCGAGGTCGCACGCGCAGCCGGAATCGCCGCGCCGTTCTCCAATCTCTGCCGCGAGCTGAGCGCGAGCGCGCAGGGCCTGCTCGGCCCGGGCCAGGATCACACGGCGCTGGCGAAGCTGAGCGAGGCGCTTGCGGGTGTCGAGCTGAACCGTGAACAAAGCCCGCCTTCGCAGAGCTGAGATCAGCGGATCGCAGCTCCTGGAAATCGGATGGGATCGGCGGCGAGCGATCGAACGCGCTAAATTGAGCGTCACGCTGATAACCTGAAGGTCATAGGTTCAAATCCTGTCGCGCAACAAACGAACGCCCGCAGCTTCGGCCGCGGGCGTTGTCGTAGGTACGTCGAACGTGGGCGGCGCCCTGCGGGGCGGTGAACGGGCGCAGCAGCGTGGATTGATCGCGTGGGGATCGACGACACTATCTGCTTCTGCCCGTTGCACGTGATCGCGTATGGCGAGCTCACCGAGCCGTTCTGGGCGCGCGACAGTGAAGGCTCGCACCGACCGGCGTCGTGTCCTCATGACGCAGATCGGCAGCTTCCTCGAGGTTCACGGCCAAACTGGATGCGCCGCGAGCGGTGGAGGCGATTGAAGTCGCCACCCGTCATCTGCAAGTCTGATCCGCAAGCCGAAGGGGGCGAGTGGCCTTCGTCCGCAGAGCGGCGCATGTTCCCTTCGTATCAACGGTCCAGCCGACGCGATTCCGCGTGGTAGTTAATCGCTTGTCTCTTCCGAACCTCAGCGCCGTCGATCGATTTGTGACGCGTAGCGATGCCAGTCGTTTGCAATCGCGAATCCGGCCGTAGTTGTACGGATCTACAAATACACGTTATGTGCAGGAAACTTTTCGGTTTGGCGGTAGTGTCACCGCGGCGTGTCTCGCTGCCTGTGACGCGACCTGAAGCTCCGTCGAACTTCGGCCAGAACATTTTTAGCAGGTATCAATTCAAACTGAATCCGACGGTGCAGAATGAATCTTACCGACATCGAAACGTGCGGGCAGCTGTGATGGCCCGTCCTGCGCCGTCATCTGCTGACGTGGCGGCATTTGGAAAAGGAAGAACTGATCATGTGTGTCGTATGCGAATGGGCGAGAGTGCTGGAGGATCCGAAAGCGTTCCCGCTCTCCCGCCGCGGGATGATCGGAAATGCCGCCAAATTCGCGGCGGTCGCCGTTGCCGCGCCGATCGCGGCTGGAGCGGAGACGGCTTCTGCAGCAGAGGATCGGGCCTCGTCGCGCGCGCAGCCGTCTGCAGCTGGCGGCAAGGCGGACTGGCTATTTCAAAATGGAATGATCTACACGGTCAATTCGGCGCAGCCGATCGCTGAGGCGGTGGCGGTCCGCGCCAAGGAGATCGTCTATGTCGGCGACAAGGCCGGCGCCGCGGCATGGCGAGGACCGCGCACCAGGGTGGTCGACCTCGCCGGGCGGATGCTGCTGCCCGGCTTCATCGATAGCCACAACCACCTCATCGCCCTGGCGGTCACCAAGCTCGGCCTGAACCTTCGCGACATCGTCGGCAAGGACAAGGTGCTCGACGCCATTCGTCAGTACATCGCCACGCTGCCACCCGGAGCGCCGCTGCGCGGCTATGGCTGGACGGGAGGCGTCTCGTTCGGCTCCGATCACTTTCCGCGACGCGAATGGCTCGACGAAATCACCGGTGATCGGCCGATGCTGATCTGGAACGCCGACATCCACGAGTCCTGGTTCAACACCGCCGCGATGAAGCTCGCGGGGATCGATAAGAACTCCCCCGATCCCGAACCGGGCAAGCAGTATTTCAAGCGCGATCCCGATGGTACGCCGACCGGCGTCGCGATCGAAGGCGCGACCATCCCGCTTGCGGTCGCGACCGGCGTGTTTTCGCGGGAGACGATCCGGGAGTCGCAGCGCCTGACCATCGACCGTGCGCCGTCATGGGGTTTGACGGCCTATATGGACGCCGGCGTATTGGCCGGCCCTTCCAGCGGCGGATCCGAGGTCTTGTGGCGAGACATCATCGATCGCGACAATCGCGGTGAATTGCCGATCCGCATCGTCGGCACGGTCTGGACCCGGGCCGAGAAGGATGATCCGAAAGCGATCGCCGCCGAGCTCGCCGCCTGGAACAAGAAGCTGCGTTCGCCTCACGTGCAGATCTCGATCTGCAAGATGTGGACGGACGGCACGGCGATGGCCGGCACGGCGCTGCTGCTGGACCCGCTGGAAAACCAGCCGGGCAACAAGGGCTCGGGCATTCTGTCGCCAGCCCATATCAGGGCGCAGGTCGAGGCCGTTCACCGCGCCGGATTCGACATGCACATTCATGCCGACGCGGATGGGTCGGTCCGGATCGTGGTCGATGCCATCGAGGACGTGCAGAAGCGGCTTGGCCAGCAGGGGCGGCGGCACACCGTCTGTCATCTGTCGCTCGCGCATCCCGACGACGTCAAGCGGTTCAAGCCGCTCGGCATCATCGCCAACGGCACGCCCGCCTGGGCCACCAATTACGACGGCGTCTATGTCGAGGAGTACAACAAGCTGTTCGGCGAGAAGCGCGTCGAGGAGCGCGTGTACGCCTATGGCGATCTCGTGCGGTCTGGCGCGACCGTCACCTTCGGCGCCGACCTGGGCGGTGTCGATATCGACGAATGCCCGCCGCTCTTCCAGTTGGAGGCGACCATCACGCGGCAGCGCCCCGGCTTTCGCGACGATCCTCCCTTGGTCCCGCGCCAGCGCATCAGCGTCGAGGAGGCGATCCGCTGCTTCACGATCAACGGCGCCTATCAAGTCCGGCTGGAGCATCAGATCGGCTCGATCGAGGTGGGCAAGAGGGCGGATCTCATCGTGCTCGGGGCCAATCTTCTCGAGATCGATCCGCACGACATCCACAAGGTCCCGGTGTTGCTGACCCTGATGGACGGCGAGGCCCGGCACGACAGGCTTCAGCCTGCGCGGGCGCGCAAGACACGGGCGTAAGACCATGTGCATTGCCTGCAACTGGGGCCGGTTTCGCGGCCTGCTCGAACTCGATGGCCATCCCACATCCGATGTCGATCCGGCGCGCCGCCGGCTGCTGCAGGCGGGGGCGGCGTTCGCCGCGACCGGCGTCGCGGCGGCGATGCCGATGCGCGCCGAGGCGGCCGACGGCAAGGCCGACATCGTCTTTCGCAACGGTTCCGTCTACACGGTCAGTGGCGGCCGCGAATGGGCGCGGGCGGTTGCCGTGGCGCAGAAGACGATCGTCTATGTCGGCGATGACACGCAGGTCGGCCGTTTCATCGGTCCGAAGACACGGATCGTCGATCTCGCCGGCAAAATGCTGCTGCCGGGGTTCATCGAGGGACACATTCATCCGCTGGCGGGCGCGGCCATCACCAGCGGCGTCGACCTGCAATACGACACCAAGGACGAGACGCTCGACGCGCTGACGGCGTATCGCGCCCGGCTTGGCAAAGCCGACGTCGTGCGCGGCTTCGGCTGGCGCTACCATGCCTTCCCGGGCACCGGGCCGCGCAAGGAGGATCTCGACCGGATCTGGCCGGACACGCCCGTTTTCCTCGCGGCGATCGATGGTCATTGTGGCTGGGTGAATTCGAAGGCGCTGGCGATGGCCAAGATCACCAAGGCCACCAAAGACCCGCTGCCGGGCTTCAGCTATTTTCAGCGCGACCCGGCGTCGGGTGAGCCGACCGGCTATCTCGTCGAGGTGCCGGCCATGCTGGTCGTGCTCAACGCCGCGGCGCCGTTCACCAGCAGATACATCACGGAGTCGGTCGAGGCGTGGCTGCCCAGGGCCTCCGCGGCCGGCATCACCACGGTGTTCGATGCCGGCATGCAGGTCGTCCCCGAGGTCGTGGGCTTTCAGCTCTACCAGGACCTCGAGCGGCGCGGAAAGCTGCCCTTCCGCGTCGTCGGATCGACCTATCACAACGACCCGGCGGTCGATCCCGTGCCGATCATCAAGGCGCTGCGAAAGCAGTTTCAGTCCGAGCTGGTGCAGGCCTCCGTGCTCAAGCTGAACATTGACGGCGGCGAGGCGCAGCGGACCTCGGCGATGCTGGCGCCCTACGATGATGATCCCAACACCAGCGGCGACACGCTGCTGCCGCCGGACCTGTTCAAGGACATCATCCTTCGGGCCGACAAAGACGGATTCAACATCCACATTCATTGCTGCGGTGACCGCGGCGCCCGGCTATGCCTGGACGCCTTCGAGGCGGCGATGAAGGCGAATCCGCCGCGCGACCGCCGGCATACGGTCTGCCATCTGGTGGTCGTAGCGCCGGAGGACCTGCCGCGCTTCGCCGCGCTCGGTGTCACCGCGGAATTCTCCGCGCAATGGGCGGTGCCGGATCAATCCTGGCGTGACATGGTGCGGCCGCGCTTCGGCGCGCGGGCCGAGACGGTTTATCGCTTCGGCTCGATCCTGCGCCATGGCGCCAACATCTCGCTCGGCACCGACTGGCCCGCGGCCAGCTACTACAGCACCTTTCGGCCGCTGGAGGCGATCGAGATCGCAACGACGCGGCGCGAGCTCGACAAGCCCGATCAGCCGCCCCTGGCGCCGCACGACGAGCGCATCAGCCTCGACCAGGCGCTGCGCGCCGCGACGATGGGATCGGCCTATCAGCTCGGCCTGGACCGCAAGATCGGTTCGATCGAGGTCGGCAAGCTCGCCGATCTGGTCGTGTTGGAGAAGAACCTGTTCGAGGTCGCTCCGCACGACATTCACAAGACGAAGGTCGTCATGACTGTGATGAACGGCCAGGTCCGGTACGAATGATCGGGCAGGGCGCTGAAGCGCATGTGAGGTTGTGAGCAGGGATGTCGAAACATGATCGCTGGCTGATCCTGTTGATCGTCTCCAGCGCGCTCGCGCTGATCGTCATCGACATGACGGTGCTGTACACGGCGCTGCCGAGTCTCACTCACGAACTCGGCGCGACGGCGTCGGAGAAGCTGTGGATCGTGATGGCGTACGGACTCGTCGTGGCCGGGCTGCTGCCCGGCTTCGGCGCGCTCGGCGACCGGTTCGGCCACAGATCGACGTTCGTCGGCGGTCTCGTCGTGTTCGGCGCGGCATCCCTCATGGCCGCCTATGCCCCGACGCCTGCCGTTCTGATCGGAGGGCGGGTCGTGCTCGCCGTCGGCGCCGCGCTGATGATGCCGGCGACGCTGTCGATCATCCGCGTCACCTTTTCCGACGACCAGGAGCGCGCGCTCGCGATCGGCATCTGGGGGGCCGTCGCATCCAGCGGCGCCGCGGTCGGCCCGCTCGTCGGCGGCGTGCTGCTGGAGTATTTCTGGTGGGGCTCGGTCTTCCTGATCAACGTGCCCCTGGTCGCGATCGTGCTCATCGTCGCCCTGCTGCTGATCCCTGGATATGGCGAGCGCAACGGCCGGATGCTCGATGTGCTCGGCTCGGTGCAGGTCATGGCCGGCCTGATCGGCTTTGCCTATGTGGTCGAGGATCTCGGCAGTCCGCACCCTCACTACGGCATCTCGGCAGGCGTTGCGGTCGGCACGGTGATCATGCTGACCATCTTCGTGCGCCGTCAGCTCCGGCTCGATCACGCCTTGATCGACTTCACGCTGTTCCGGGATGCCGAGTTCGCGCTCGGCGTGGCGACGGCGATCACAGCCGCGCTCGCGATCGCGGGCACCGAGCTTGCGATCAGCCAGCGTCTGCAACTCGTGCTTGGTTATTCGCCACTGCAGGCGGCGCTGTATATCCTGCCGGCGCCGCTGGCGGCGTTCATCGGCGGGCCACTGACAAGCCTGGCGCTCCGTCACATCGGACCCGCCAATGCCATGCGTGCTGCGCTCCTGCTCGCCGGGCTGGGTGCCGCGGGCTATCTCTTCTTCTTCACCGCGAGCCTTCCGCTGCAACTGGCCTGCATCGCCGTCAATGGTTTCGGACTGGGGGCCGCCATGGCGGCCGCGTCCAATGCGATCATGAACCAGGCTCCCGTGGGCCGCGAAGGCATGGCGGCCTCGATCGAGGAGGTCTCCTTCGAGCTCGGCGGCACGGTTGGGATCAGCATCTTCGGCAGCATCCTGTCCGGCGTCTACACCGCTGCGATGGTCCTGCCCGACAGGTCGGAGATTCCGCCGGGCGCGCGCGACAGCATCGATTCAGCCCTGATGATCGCTGAGCGACTCCCCGCCGAGATCGCGGGCCTCGTCATCTCGCAGGCCCATCAGGCGTTCGACCGGGCCTTCATCACGGTCGCTCTCGTCGCGACGATGTTGCTGCTGGGCGCCGCTCTTCTTTTCCGGGGGCGGAGAGGCCGGTACGCGGCCGAGGCGAGGCGACATGCCCATTGACGTCAGCCGAGAGAGGGCCCGGCATGATAGCCGTGCGCGAACCTCGTTGAGGAAAGCGCAACGGGCGAGCTGGGGTGTTCAGGCCAACGCATCTGCCTGCGTTGCGTGAAAAAATCAGAGCGAGCAAACCGTCGAGATCGCTGGTGGGCCCGGCAGGACTCGAACCTGCAACCAGACCGTTATGAGCGCGAGGGTATCGGTCGCGTTCGTTGATGTTACTGCGGATTGTTTGATTTCGACCGCAATTGCTGTCGTTCGTTCAGGTCGTTTCTGGTGCGAAACTGGTGCGGTGGCTGCATGGCAGCAACTCAACTTTTGGCCTTGGGCTGCTTGCTGTTTGTTCCGAGGTGTCTTCCGCCTGACGCTCCAAACGCGCACTTTACATTCCTGAACAAGAATGCTGTCGGACAAGGCCCTCTCGCGTTGCCCGACATAATGGCGCGAAAAGCAATTCAGTCGGAACGCGCGAGTGTGAGCCTTACAGAGCGTCCTCGTCGCGCCGGCGCGGCGGTTTGAATGTCTGCGGACGGCTCACGGCCGGCGACCTCGAGGGCAAAATAGGCGATGGTCGATTCCAGCCCTTCACGCAGGGCAACCCGCGGGTGCCAATCCAGTAGCTGTTCCGCCGTCGAAATCACTGGCTTGCGCCGCTTGGGATCGTCGACCGGAAGCGGCTTGAATTCCAGGGTGGAGGCCGAGCGGGTGCATGTCAGCACCTCCCGGGCGATCGCCTCGATGGTCAGCTCATGCGGATTGCCGAGATTCACCGGACCCGTCACCTCCGCCGGACTTTCCATCAATTTTTCTAGTCCGCGGACGAGATCGTCGACGAAGCAGAAGCTGCGCGTCTGGCTGCCAGACCCGTAGATCGTGATCGGCGCGCCACGCAGCGCCTGAACGATGAAGTTGGAGACGACCCGGCCGTCGTTCTCGTGCATGCGCGGGCCATAGGTGTTGAAGATGCGGGCAACCTTGATCTCCAGGCCGTGCATGCGCTGCGCATCGAACATCAGGGTTTCGGCGGCGCGCTTGCCTTCATCATAGCATGCGCGGGGGCCTATGGTGTTGACGTGGCCGACATAGCTCTCCGGCTGCGGATGGATCTCGGGGTCGCCATAGACTTCGCTGGTCGAGGCCTGCAGGATACGCGCGGATTTTTCGCGTGCGAGCTCCAGCAGATTGAGCATCCCGAGCACGCAGGTCTTCATCGTGCCGATCGGATCCTGCTGATAGTGCGGCGGCGACGCCGGACAAGCCAGATTGTAGATGCGATCGAGCGGTGCTTCGATCTCGAGCGGCTCGCGCACGTCGTGGGCAAGGAAGCTGAAATTGGGATGATTGAGCAGCGGGCGGATGTTGCGCTGCGAGCCGGTGTGCAGATTGTCGACACAGATCACGGTATCGCCACGTCGCAGCAATGTGTCGCAGATGTGCGAGCCGATGAAGCCTGCGCCGCCGGCGACGAGCGTTCGGTGGGATGGACGGGATGAAATCGTAGAACGAATGGTCATGACAGTCCCAGCTTGAGTTCGATGGCATCAGATGTCGCAGAAACGGCGGAGCGCCGCGCGAGCCGGGCGCGCCGGGCGAGCGCCTCGCGGTGGTAGTCTTCGAGCTGCCGTGCCCGGTGATCGGGGGTGTGATCACGCAGCACGCGGCGGCGGGCTCGGTCGCCTACCGCCCGACGGGTGTCCTCCGGCATCTCGCGCAGGATCGTCGCAACCTCCCGCGGCGAGGACACCACAAGGATTTCCTTGTTTGGCGTGAAGATCGTCTCCAGACCGGGCCAGGCATCGGAGAGCACCGGCGCGGCGCAGGCCGCGGCTTCGAACAGCCGGACGCTCGGCGAAAAGCCGAGGTTACGCATGTCGGCGCGGGTGACGTTCAGGGTGAAGTGCTGGGCGGCAAAAAAATCGGCATGTTGGTGCGGCGGGAGGTGTGTGATCCGATCGACATTGGCAGGCCAGACGATGTCGTCCGGATATTGCGCTCCGGCGATGGCGAAACGCGCATCAGGCGTGGCGCGCGCCGGCGCGAGCAGCAGGTTCTCGAGCTGGGGCTGACGATCAGCGCTGTAGGTGCCGAGATAGCCGAGCGACCAGCGATTGGGAACGTCGCGCGGTTGATACAGCTCGGTGTCGGCGCTGCAGTAGAGCACGCGCGCCATCGGACTGCCGTAGAGATCCTCGACCATGGCTAACGCTGGCCCGCCGGAAAACGAGAGATAAAGATCGAAGCGGGGAATCATCGACGCCGACAGATACGACAAGCCGTGACCATCCTCGAGACCGGCGAGCGTAACCGGAGTGTCGATGTCGTAAAATGCCGTGACGCCCTGGGCATGCGAGGTCACCCAGTCGGCGATGGCGATGCCGTCCGGCACGTAGGATCCGATGATGACAAGGTCGGCATCGCGGATCAGCGCGCCGAACCTGCGCGGCAGCTCCGGAAGCTCCTTGTAGAGATGGATGCGCCAGTCGCGGGGATCGGTCAGGTCGCGATGATCGCGGTACCACGGCACGTCGCGCTCCAGGAATGTTACGCTGTGACCGCGACGCGTCAGCGCCGCGAGCAGCGCGCGGTAGGTTGTGGCGTGACCGTTGCCCCAGGACGAAGTGACCGACAATCCGATGACGACGATATTGAGGTTCATTCTGCAGCCTCGATACGGGGGCGTCTGCCTTGAAGCAGGGTGTGGAATTGTCGCGCGCGCTGACGGTAGGTGTGATGCGCCATGACGCGCGCGCGGCCGCGTTCACCGATGGCGCGTGCGCGCGCGGGTGAGAGTGCGTCGAGATGCGCTGCGACGGCGGCGCCATCGGCGGCCACCAGGATTTCGCGGTCGGGCTCGAGGAAGAGCTCGATGCCGTCCCATTGGTCGGTGATGAGGCAGGCGCCCGCGCCCGCCGCCTCGAAGACGCGGGTCGGCGGCGAGAAGCCGTAGGTCGCCATGCTGTCGCGGTTGACGTTCAACGTCGCGCGCGCCGAGCCGAAGAAGGCGTTGTGATCGCCGGTTCCGACATGGCCGACGGCACGAATGTTCGCCGGCATCGGCTTGTCGTGCCAGCCGGAGCCGCCGAGCACGAAGCGTTTCCCCGGCAGCCGGCTGGCAGCGTCGATGAAGAAGCGCTCGATGCGGGCCTCACGGTCGGGCAGGCGATTGGCGAGCAGATTGAGGTCCGAGTCGAAATCCGCGCGGGCCGCTGCCGGATGGTGGGTGTCGGGATCGAGTGCATTGTAGATCGGCACGCAATCGCGCGCGCCGACGTTGCGATAGGCCGTCACGACCGGATCGCCGCCGCCGTAGGTCAGAACCGCATCGTAACGCGGAATGGCGCGACGCAGATGATGCCCGGCATCTGCGGCGATTGCATCCAAGGTGGCTGGCGCGTCGACGTCCCAGTAGAACCGCAGCGCACGGCCTTCGATCGCCGCTATGGCGTCATCGAGCTCGGCATCGAACACGCCGACGCCACTGGCCTTGATCAGAAGGTCCGCCGATCGGACCGCGTCGTCGAGCGAGCGCTGCCAGCCGTCCTGCGTTGCAGGATAGACCACGACGCGGGCCCAGGGCGGATCCGCGATATCGCGATGCGCCTGCCGCTCGAAGGCGTCCGGCTCGTAGAAGGTGACATCATGACCAAGCCTGGCGATCTCCTTGAGCATACCGCGGTAGTAGGTCGCGGCACCGTTCCAGTAGGATGAGACGAGGCTGGAGCCGAAAAAGCAGATGTTCATGACGCGGCTCCTTCGAACGCGCTCGACATCCGGGTCGCGCCGCTGGTCAACGTCCCGGCGATGTCTAGCAATTGCTGCGCCCGGTGGCGGCAGGTGTGACGCGCCAAAACCGTGCGGCGCGCCTTGTCGGCGATGGCGGCGGCCAACTCCGGATCACTCAACAGGCTCCGTAGCCCGCGGCGCATGTCGTCGCCGCTGGCCGCGCGCAGATAGGTGCCGTCGGGGAACAGGCTCTCGACATCGCTCCAAGGGGCCGAGACAATCGGAATGCCGCAGGCCATGGCCTCGAACATGCGGATGGTGGGAATGCCCGGCAGCGATTGCGCATAGGGCGCACGAGGAACATGAACCGTGACGCGGGCCGCAGCGAACGCTTCGGGGACGTGGTGCGCCGGCAGCCAGCCGCCGTACCGAATGCCCGCCCGCTGCATCGCCAACTGCGCGTCGTCCGGATAACGCACGCCGTAGATCGTTGCATTGAGCCGGAGAGCGGCGATCGGGTCTATGAGATAGTCGCGCAGCTCGACGCTGCGCTCGTTGTCGCCCCAATTGCCGACCCACACGAGGTCGTGTTGCGGAGTGACGTCGGGCAACGGACGGTACAGGGCGATGTCGGCAGCCTCGTGCCACGTGAACGCGCGTCGGGCCCAGCCGAGCTTCAGATAGATCTGGCGCAGCACCTCGCCAAAGGCGAGGACGCCGTCATAGCCGGCGAGATCGAAGCGCGCGAGCTCTTGCGGCGCCGTGACGGCGCGATGATGCGTATCGTGGAATAACAGAGCGTAGCGGCCGCTGGCGATACGGTGACGGCCGATCGCTTCGATCAGATCCGGCGCGTTCCACTCGTGCACCACGACCAGATCGGCACCGTCGAGCGCACGGGACAGGTCGAATGCACAATCGTAAGGTCTGACATCGACGCCTCGAAACAGCTCCGGCACCTCGCTCAGACTGGCCTCGCCACCGTCCTCAACCGCGTTGAGACGGCTCCAGCCATCGGCCGGCTCATAAACGATGACCTCGTGTCCGAGGGCATGAAGCTCGCGCGCGACGCCGCGCAGGAAATGCGCATTGCCATTGTTCCAGCAGGACGAGAACGCGTGGTAGAACAGCACGCACTTCATGCAAACGCCTCGGCGGGGATGTTGGAGTGAGGATCCGGCGACGCCGTGGCCAACAGCTCGCTGTAGAGATCGACGTAGGCTTTCGCCGCCCGGCGCAACGAATAGCGGCGAGACCTTTGGCGTGCCGTCTCCTGCAGCACGCGCCGCGCGGGCTGATCCGCAGCGAGCCAGTGCAGGGTGCTCCGCAGCGCGCTGATGTCGCCAGGGGGCACGAAAACGGCGGCGTCCTGCCAAAGCTCTCTAAACGTCGGAATGTCCGACAGCACCAGCGCGCAGCCGGCGGCGGCGGCCTCCAGCACCGACAAGCCGAACGGCTCGTACAGCGCCGGGCTCACGAAGATCGCGGCATGGCTCATCCGCTGCTGCAACTCGGCATGGGCGAGCTCGCCAAGGGCATGCAGATGTTCCGCGGAGCCGGCTCGATCCAAGCCTGATCCTGCAACATGGATCGGGCAGGGACATCCGGCCGCGATCTCGGCGAGTGCGCGCACGTTCTTGGCTTTGTCCCACATCCGCCCGGCCGCGAGCACGACCATCTGTTTGTTCGCCGGAAGGTCGTCGCGTGAGGCGATGCCGTTCCAGATCAGCCTCCGTGGGCGTGGCGGATCATAGAGCCTCCCCACGACCTCGCCAAAGGCACTGCTTGGCGCGACCCAGGCGGCGGCACGCCGCAATCCCTCGGTCACACGCGCGCTGTAGCACTGCCACTGTGGGTCTTGCAGAAATTGCGTTTCGTTGCAGGCCAGCCCCCACGATCCAACGCAGGAGTGGGTCACGACGAGGACCGGCGCTTCCCAGTCGAACGTCGCCTCGCGGAAGCTGTTGAGATGGACGACATCGGGCTCCACGTCGCATGCGATGGCATGCAGCACGCGCCTTGCTTCATCGACGTCGCGTCCTTCCGGATCCTGCCATTCCAGGGCCAGATCGGTTTCGATCACTCGGATGCCGCTTCCGGCGATGTCCGCGCGCTGATCGGAGCTCATCCGACGCCCCAGAGTGACGAGGTGAACCTCGACGCCAAGGTCGCCCAGCGCGGTTGCGAGGCTGGTGGCGTATCTCCACACGCCGCCCACGGTATCGGTGGTCATCAGGACGCGCTGGCGCCTCACCCTGCTCATGGCGCGACCTGCATTTCGAGCGCGGCCAATGGCACAGGGCGATCGTTCTGAACGTCACTGAACTGGCTGAAGAGCGTCAGGTAGTGGGCATGAGCCCGCTCCCAGGCTTGGTCGTCGGGCGTGCCCCACAGCTTCTGATAGTCCGGCGAGCCCGGATACGGGTACAGCGGCACGGGATCGTTGGCCCAGACGCCGGCATCCTGCATGCGCTGGCGCCAGCGTTGCACGACCGGATCGTCGTCCTGCGGCATTTCGATCAGATTGGCCTGTACGAACGGAACGTGCCGCCGCGCTTCGACCAGGCGCTCAGCGAGCTGCTCGGTGGTCATGCGGCAG
Source organism: Bradyrhizobium sp. SRS-191 (assembly GCF_024586915.1). GTDB lineage: Bacteria > Pseudomonadota > Alphaproteobacteria > Rhizobiales > Xanthobacteraceae > Bradyrhizobium. Next base: position 225,609 of record NZ_JANBVS010000006.1, on the reverse strand, counting down.
TTCTTGGCCAGCGCGGCGCGGCCCTCAGGCGACAGGCTCTCGATGCCAGCCTCGATCGACACGCAGCCGGCGCGCCCGAGCAAAGCCAGCATCTCGGGCTTCCACAGGTCGATCCTGGTCTGCACACCGAATTTGAGGCCGCGGCCCACGAGCGCCTGCAGCAGCTCGGGATTGGGCAGGAAGATCTCGTCGACGAAGTAGACATATTCGACATCCTGTGTCAGCAGGGCATCGATCTCATCGAGGGTCACGGCAGCCGGGCGCTTGCGGTAGGCGTTGCGAAAATTGTCTTTGGCGCAGAACGTGCAGTGATACGGACAACCGCGCGACGCCTCGACCTCGGCTCCCGGCCCGACCGGCTTGGCCTCGAAGCGATGATGGTGGTGCTCATGCCGGCGGATCATTTCGGCTGGCCATTGCAGCGCCGGCTGATCGATGAAGCTGGCGGCCAGCGGTCCGCCGTGGATGCGGATCGCGCCGTGCGCATCTGCAAAGCAGAGACCGCGGAAATCGCGCTGGCCATCGGCCAGCCGTCTCACGGCCTGTTCGCATTCTCCCATCACGACGAGGTCGACCCCGAGTTTTCGCAAGGTCGCTCGCGGCGTGGTCGAGCCGTGCGGGCCGACAGCGACGAGGGTTGCTCCGCTCTCGCGCAGAACCGACACCAGCTCCTGCGGCACCCGCAACTCGGGCGGGGCGCAGCGCCAGAACAGATAGGTGGGGGCCGTCGTCAGCACGATCATGTCGGGACGGAACGTCAAGAGCTCGGCCAGAATGTCGGACGGCGTCAGGTCGAACATGTGCGCGTCGAGCAGCAGCGTCGCGTGGCCGGCCTCACGTAGCAGGTGCTCGGAGATCCCGAGCTCGAGGGGCAGATGTGGGCTGCGGCAGCCGAAGTAAATGCTGCCGTCGAACGTCCAGTTCGGATTGATCAGGGCGACGCGGGTCATGCCAGCGCCTCCCGGCCGGAGGCTTGCGCAAACCGCCCTGCGAGCCAATTGTGGAGGCCACGCAGGCCGTCAGCGAATGTCGTCCTTGGCTGCCAACCGGTGGCGCGGTTCAGCGCCGTGATATCCGAGACGTACCAAGGCTGATCGCCCGGACGCCAATCCGCGAAGCTGAAGGAGGGCGGGCCGGCCAGCGGCGTGATCAGATCGATCAGCTCCAGCAGGCTGATCGCGTTCGATGGGCCGCCGCCGAGATTGAAGAGGCGGCCACGGGCCGCGTCGATCCCGTCGAGCACTGCGAGCCACGCGTCCACCGCATCGGCGACGTAGAGCGCGTCCCGGACCTGGCAGCCGTCGCCATAGATCGTCAACGGCGTGCCGCGCAAGGCAGAGAGCACGAAATGCGCGATCCAGCCCTGATCCTCGGTGCCGAACTGGCGCGGCCCGTAGATGCAGCTCATCCGCAGCACGGCGGTCTTCAGGCCATAAACTCTGGAATAGTCGTGGACATATTGATCGGCGGCGCCCTTCGAACAGCCATAGGGACTGTAGAGATCGAGGGGGGCGGCCTCGGAGACGCCTTGCCTCAAGGCAGCATAGATCGGCTGATAGCGCTGGCCGGTGCGGACGATCTCGTCGTTGCCGATCAGGCGGCCGTAGACCTTGTTGGTCGACGCGAACAGCATGGCCGCTGACGGGTTGTGCAGCCGGACGGCCTCGAGCACGTTGAGGGTGCCGCGGGCGTTGATCTCGAAATCGTCCATCGGGCTGTCGAGGCTCGACGTCACTGCGACCTGCGCGGCGAGGTGCAGCACGGCCTTCGCCGGCTTGATGCTGTCGATGACGGTGATGGGATCCCTGATGTCGCCGACCGCGATCGTGATCCGGTCGCCGTGCCGGGATTTCAGCCATTGCGCATTCTCACGCACGCCGGCGCGGACGAGGCTGTCCAGGATCAGGACGTTGTCGCCGCGCGTGGCGAGCCGGTCGGCGAGATTGCAGCCGATGAAGCCGCAGCCGCCGGTGATTACGATGGGGGCGGAGGAGGCCAGATCCGTCATGCTACAAGCCCACGACGCAACAGCTCATCGGTGGCCTTCTCAGCCCGGTCCTCGGCGATCTGGCCAGCGAGATAGCCCGCCAGATCGGAAAGCCCATCCTCGAAGCGGACCTGCGGCCTGAAGCCGAGCAGGCGCTCGCTCTTGGTGATGTCGGCGAAGCAGTGCCGGATATCTCCCGCGCGGTACTTGCCGGTGATCGATGGCGTCATCTGCGACCGGCCCATGACGCGGGCGAGATCTTCAGCGACAGAGACAATCGTGCGACTCTGTCCGGAGCCGACGTTGAGAACGTCATCGGACTGGTCGCCGTCGAGCGCGAGCACACAGGCGCGTGCCACGTCATGGACGTGGACGAAGTCGCGGCGCTGCAGGCCGTCCTCGAAGACGAGCGGCGGACGATCGTTGAGGAGGCGGGCTGCGAAGATCGCGAGCACGCCGGTGTAGGGATTGGAGAGCGCCTGGCGGGGTCCGAACACGTTGAAGAAACGCAGCGCCAGCGTCGGGATGCCATACGCCTTGCCGGTGATCAGGCACATCCGCTCCTGGGCATATTTGTTCAGCGCGTAGATCGAGCTCAGCGTGGGCTGCTTGGTCTCCGGCGTCGGAATGGGCTCGAGCGGGCGACCATCCGAGTCGGCGAGCTCCCAGTCGCCGCGCCTGAGCTGTGCCAGCGTACGCTCGTCCGGCGCGACCGTTGCGCCATCTGCGGTCCGGCAAGCGCCCTCGCCATAGACGCTCATCGATGACGCGACCACCAGCCGCGCGACAGGGCGATTGGCCAAGGCCTGCAGCAGCACGGCGGTCCCGAGCTCATTGGTGCGGACATAGGGCTCGATGTCGTACATGCTCTGGCCGACGCCGACGCTGGAGGCCAGATGCAGCACCTTGTCGACGCCGCGCAACGCCCGCTCGACCATGACGGCGTCGGTGACATCGCCGACCATCAGCTCGGCATCCGCGTTCAGGTAGGAGGGGCGTTGACGCTGCGCGCCGTGCACCTGGGGAGAGAGAGAGTCGATCAGCCGGACCTCGTGGCCTGCGGAGATCAGTGCATCGGCCGTGTGCGAGCCGATGAATCCTGCGCCTCCGGTGATAAGGACACGTGTCATGCAGGGATACTCCGTCGCCGCGTCGTGAATGAACTTCTCCAGGTGAGAAGCAGCGCAAGGAATGTTCGTTCCTCCGCCATGTACAAACAATAATTTCCCTAATCTGGATCAATAACCCACGTGTAGCTGTGGTTTACCAGAAGGGTGAGCCGTTGGGCCCAGGATCAAGCTGAAGATGTCGTGCGACGGTCGCGCCCACATCGGCGAAGCTGGCGCGACGACCGATGGGGCCGGCGCTGGCGCCGTTGGCGATCAGGATCGGCACGCACTCGCGTGTGTGATCGCTTCCGCTCCAGGTCGGGTCGCAGCCGTGATCGGCGGTCAGCACGAGAAGATCGTCGCTACATAGCCGGCCCAACAGCTCGGGCAGTCGCGCGTCAAAGGCCTCAAGCGCGTGTGCGTAGCCGGCGACGTCGCGACGATGACCGTAGAGCGTATCGAAGTCCACAAAGTTGGCGAACAGCAGGCCTCCGTCGCCGAGGATGTCGAGAGCTTCGAGCGTGCGTGTGAATAGCGCATCATTGTGGTCGCCCTTCAAATTCCGCCCCGTGCCGCGATGCGCGAAGATATCGTCGATCTTGCCGATCGACAGGACCGGCCGCCCGTCCGCGGTCGCGGCATCAAGGATGGTCGTCTCCGGCGGAGGGACGGCGTAGTCGCGGCGACGCGCGGTGCGGCGGAATGTAGCGGCGGTGTCGCCGACAAAAGGACGGGCGATCACACGTCCTATGTTGAAGGGATCCACCAGGAGCCGCGCTGCCTCGCACAGGCGATAGAGCCGGTCCAGGCCGAAGGTCTCCTCGTGGGCCGCGATCTGGAACACGGAGTCCGCTGACGTGTAGCAGATCGGTTGTCCGGTCCGCATATGCGTCTCGCCCAGCTCGGCGATGATCTCGGTGCCGGAGGCGTGACGATCGCCGAGAATGCCCGGCAGCTCGGCCGTCGTGCAGAGCTGCCGAATGAGCTCCGGGGGAAAGGTAGGAATGCTCTTCGGAAAGTAGCCCCATTCGAACGCCACGGGCACGCCGGCGATTTCCCAATGTCCTGACGGCGTGTCCTTGCCGCGCGATCGCTCGCTGGCACAGCCGAACGCCGCGCCCGCGCTCGCGCGGCCGTCCAGACCCGGTGGCCGCCGGCCGGTCGCGAGCTCGCAAGCCTCGCCGAGGCCGAGCGCCACCAGATAAGGAAGCCGCAACGGGCCCTCGCGCCGGTCGTTGTTGGCGCGGCCAGTTGCACAGGCCTCGGCGATATGGCCGACCGTGTCGGCGCCGGCATCGCCGTAATCGGCGGCATCGGGCGCGCCGCCGATGCCGACGGAATCCAACACGAGGATCAAGGCACGCATGGCAATGGTTCCGGCAGGTCGGACGGAACGGCCGCGGAGCCTGTCCGCGCGCAGTAGCGCATGATCATGCTGGCGCAGAAGTCGGCGAACTCGTTGGCGTCGAGCGGCGGGCTGGTGTGGTGCGCGGCAAGGCCGCGATGCTCGGGCGTGAAGCAGAACGTGACGGTGACGTCGAACTCTGCCAGCGCCTCCATCTGCCGATCGAACCAGTCGAGCGCATTTGGACGGAAACTGTCGGCCCAGGACAGCCCGGTGCGAACGTGGCGGACGCCGAGCCGGCGCAGCCACAGCACGGCGTCGTTCAGGCGATGGTCCTCGAAATGAAACCATTGGCACAGGCCCATGCCGTGGGCATGTTCCGGGAACAGCTCCGCCGCCAGCTTTGGCGCGCCATCCTCGCGTAGGATACCCATGTGGAAGTGCCGATAGTAGGACGAGCCTTCGGCCTCCTTGTGCCGGGTCGTCGCCTCCCAGGCCATCGGCAGATCGTAAAGACTGTACCAGTGGACGCGCGGCGCGCGCCCGTTGAGCAGCTCGGCGGTGCGCTGCAAGCCCCAGGCTTGCACCTCGTCGGCGCCGAACGAGGACACCCCGACCTCGGTGACCCAGACCGGCACGGAGACGAGCGCCTGGATCTCCGCGAGCTTGGCCGGCCATTCGTCGATCTTCCAGAGATTCCAATCCAGCGGAAAACCGTGCACCGCGACGGCGTCGACGTGATCCAGCACGCCGCGCGCTTTCATGTTGTTGATGAAGGCGGGATCGATCGGCGAGATGCCGCCGAGCACCCGCGGCAACGTCGCCTGCGCCGAGCGGATCGCCTTGCCGGCCGCGATCGCGGTCTCCGCGAAGCGCGCCCAGTCGGGGTCGAGCTGAAGATCCCAATGCGACTTGTTGTTCGGCTCGTTCCAGATCTTGGCAGCCTCGATCATCGCACACCTCGCGCCGGATAGACCGGACCGTCCTGTTGTGGTCGCGGCGCCTTGCGGCACAGATAGACCTCGGCTTCGGGATGCGCGACGATCACGAAGCCTGAGCTGCGCAACATGGCCTCGACGCAGGCACGGTTCGGCGCCCACCAGTTCGTGGGATCATCGGCATAGCTCTGCTCGATGAAATGCATCCTGGGATAGCCCGGGCCGTCGAACGGACTGGTTGTCCAGAAATCATAGTTGCGGGCGACCTCGTCGACCTCCGATGAGCCGCGCTGCATCGACTGGAACAACAGTTGATCACCGACCACGTGCTCGCGGATGAGGTCGAGCGCCAGAAGCGGATGGCGCAGGTGGTACAGCACGCCCATGAAGATCACGAGATCGAAGGTCTCACCGAGCTGCCCGACATCGTAGGTCGAGAGCTTTCGAAACTCGATGTCGACCCCGTTCACGTCGGCAGCAAAGCGCGCCTGTGCCAGATAGTCGTCGTCCGTATCCAGGCCGAGCACGCGATCGGCACCGCGCCGCTTCATCTCCATGGCGTAGAAACCCGCGTTGCAGCCGATATCGAGCACTGATTTTCCGGTGAGATCATCCGGAATGATGTCGGCGAAGCGTCGCCATTTCACGTTGGGATAATCGCCCAGGAAGTGCGTCGGCGCTGTCGCGACGCCATTGAGGTCCAGGTTGTGAAACCACGGACCGAGTGCATCGACGCGGCGGCGAATCTCGTCTCGGGATAGCAGGGCGCTGGTCATGCGCGTCCTCCCGGGAGAGGCGCGGGAACGCCCACTCCGGCGGCCGCGCGCAGCATGGGACGCGGCTCTCGGCCATCCTGCGAGGCCGCGAGCAACGCGATCGCCGTGCGGTAGCCGTGGATCGTTCCCACATCGACATAGGCTTCGCCGGCCTTGACGCCGAGACCTGCGCCTCCGGCGGCGAGATAGCTGTTCACCAGCGTGCCGAAGTACTCGTCGCAGCGGCCACGGGCCTCCCACAGGGTGTTGAGGTCATGGAAGCCTCTCGCCGACATGCGAAAGGCGCCCCAGATCCAGTTCGAGGTGGCGTCGCGCTGCTTGACCTGGATTTCCGTGACGGCGTCGCCGTCCAGCACGACCGCGTCGAAGAATTCGGGATGCTCGACAGGAAACAGCAGGAACGATAGATCGGCTGCGGGCAGGCGCGCGAGGGCCGCCTTCGGAAACCATACGGTATCCGGCAGCCCGACGAGCACGTCCTGGTGGTCGCCGATCACGGTCGATGCGCGGAACACTGCATCGCATAGGCCTGCGGCCTCGGGCTGGACGACATAAGCCAGGCGCGCGCCGCCGTAGCGATCGCCGAAATATTCGAGGATGTCGGATTTTCCTGGCGAGATGACGAAGCAGATCTTGTCGGCGCCGCCGAGGATCAGCCGCTCGACGAGATATTCCGACACGGCGCATGGCCGCTCGACGCCGCCGTCGCTGCGGCTGCCGACCGGGAGCAGCTCCTTGGAAAAAGCCAGCGGCTGAATGCGGCTCCCGCGGCCAGCGGCTGGCACGATGCCCCACATGTCAGGCCTCCTGTGTCGTCAGCGACGGTGCGGCCCGGATCGCGCGTTCGAACAGACCGATCATCTCGTTTGCGCGCGTCTGCGAACCGTGTTCGTCCAGCACGCGCTGCCGGGCGCGCGCGGCCATGCGCGCCAGCTCCCCATCGTCACGGGCGAACGCGGCAAGCGTATCCTCGGAACGACTGGCCAGGATGATCTCCTCATCAGGCGCGAAGAAATCAGCGATGCCGTCCCAGGTATCGCTGAGCAGGGGCACGCCGCAGGCTGCCGCCTCGAACAGCCGTCCCGAAGGACACCAGCCCATCTCGGCCATCGCGCGGCGCGTGACGTTCAGGGTCAATCGCGACGAGGCGAAGAAGGCGGCGTGCTCCGCCGGCGGCAAATGACGGACGAAGTAGATGTTCGACGACCAGGGGAAATCCTGCGGATATTGCGCGCCACCGATCAGGAAGCGCAGGTCGCGACGACCGCGCGCCGGGGCGACGAACAACTCTTGGAGCGCAGCCTGGCGATCGGCCGAATAGGTCCCGAGATAGGACAGCGCGGCCCGATACTGCGGCTGCGGTGCGACCGGCCGATGCACGTCGGGATCGACATGGCCGTAAAGCGGCGCGATCGCGCGCGCCCCGAGCCGGTTGCGGTATTCGTCGACCAAGCGCGGCCCACCGGTGAAGCTGAGAACAAGGTCAAAATCGGCGAGCCCGCGCGGACCGATATAGGAGAGTGCCTCGCCGCTTCGCAGACGGTCGAGCGTGACCGGCGTATCGAGGTCGTAGAACACCTTCAATTCGCAGCGGCTGTCGAGGATCAAAGTGGTGGCGTCATGTCCATCCGGACAATAAGACGTCAGGATGGCGGCATCCGCGTCGGTCAAGATCGCCTCGGCCTGCCGCGCGACATCCTGCCAAGAACGATAGAGGATCAGATGACCCCCTGCGAGCTCGGCCATGTCGCGGTTGTCGGCATAATAGGGCACGTCGCGCTCGAAGAACACCATGCTGTGGCCGGCACGGATCAGGTTCTTGCACAGCCCACGCCACAGCGTGGCATGACCGTTGCCCCAGGAGGATGAGATGGTCAGACCGAAAATGACGATCTTCACGCCGGCACCTTCATGTTGGCCTGTGTCAGCTTCAGGCCGGTGGAATCCGCGACCAGCGTACTGATGCTGGCGGGCGCGACGTCGACAGACACGAAGTCATCGAGGGCGATCCTCGCGACCTGCATGATGACGGCTCGGATCGGCTCGGCATGGCTGACGAGCACGATGCAGGCGTTGCCATGCGTCCGGCGCAGTTGCGCGACGTGGGACATCATCCGCTGCTGGACCGCCGCCATGCTCTCTCCCTGGGGCGGCATCGCCGAACCACGTTCGGCGTTCCATCGCTGCCATGCCGGATCGGCGTCGAGTTCGGCAAAGCTGAGGCCGGTCCAGTCACCGACATCCAGTTCGTCCAAGGCCGGTGCGATCTCGACTGATTGCCCGTATTGGCGCGCGATGAGTTCGGCCGTCTGCAGCGCCCGCAGTTGCGGGCTCGACTGGATCAGCGTCGGAGGGGGATCGATCAGCCCGGCACAGATCTCGGCGTCGCGGCGCCCCTCGTCATCGAGCGCGACGCCGGCCATCCGGCCGCAAAGGGTGCGACCGAGCAGGGCATGATGCCCATGCCGGATCAGGTGAATCGTGGTGGTCATGACCTGGGCCTTCAGACGGCGTCGTCGAGCGGCACGTCGTCGATAAAGGCGCGCGTTCGGCGCCGGGCCTCCTCGTCGGTGAACTGCCGGGGCGGCGATTTCATGAAATAGCTGGACGGGCCGGTGAGCGCCCCACCGATGCTGCGGTCCATCGCCAGCTTGGCGCAGCGCACTGCGTCGATGACCACGCCTGCGGAGTTTGGCGAATCCCAAACCTCGAGCTTCAGCTCGGCGCTCAAGGGGACGCCGCCGAAGGTCGTGCCTTCGAGGCGGATGTAGGCGAGCTTGCGGTCGGTGAGCCACGGCACATGATCGCTCGGACCGACGTGAACATCGTCGGCCTGCAGCGGCACGTCGAACTGGCTGGTCACCGCCTGAGTCTTGGAGATCTTCTTGGAGCTCAGTCGCTCGCGTTCCAGCATGTTCTTGAAGTCGGTGTTGCCGCCGACGTTGAGCTGATAGGTGCGGTCGAGCCGGACTCCCCGCTCGCGGAACAGATTGGCCAGCAGGCGGTGAATGATGGTGGCGCCGACCTGGCTCTTGATGTCGTCGCCGACGACGGGAAGACCTGCATCCTCGAAGCGCTTGCGCCAGGACGCATCGGATGCAATGAAGACCGGGATGCAGTTGACGAAGCCGCAGCCGGCCTCGATGGCGCGGGCGGCATAGTACTCCGTCGCCTTCTGCGCACCGACGGGCAGATAGGAGACGACGATATCCGTGCGCGAGCGTCTCAGGACGTCGGTCACGTCCGCTTCCGGACCCGGCGCCAGCGGCACATCATCCTCGAGATATCGCCCGATGCCGTCCAGCGCCGGCCCGCGCGCGACGATGACGCCGGTTTCCTCGACGGGTGCGAAGCGACAAGTGTTGTTCGGCTTTGTCCAGATCGCGTCGGCCACATCGCGACCGACCTTGTCGGCATGCACGTCGAAGGCGGAGGCGATCTCGACGTCGCTGATGTGATAGCCGCCGATATCCGCGTTCATCAGCCCTGGGACGGGCTCGTTGGACTTCGCATCACGATAGTAGCTGAGGCCTTGGATGAAGGAGCTGGCGCAGTTGCCGACCCCGACGACGCCGACACGAACGCGGTGTCGATCTTGAAGACGGGAGTGCATCGAGTGTCGTCCTCCGGAGTTGCATGACATCAGCGAAACCTAAGTACGTCGGCGAACGTACCCCGGGTATGTTCGTTCCTGTTGGAGCGCCTTACAGTGCTGGTCCCCCGTAGTTTTCGTCCGATAAAACTGGAAAGGCTGATCTAGATTAGTTTCCGCCAACGAACAGCAGGAACGATCTTCTTCAACGATGATGAAGAAGAAGCTTTACGGCACATACTGCCATGGCTCGACTTACGAACAAATTGGACGCCCTCGCGTTTGACTGCAACAGCGAGGCACGATCAGTCTCGTCCGTCTTGTGAGGAGACCCGCGATGAGCGAGAGCGCAACCACGACCGATCACGGCAAGATCCGCAAATGGGCCGAAGAGCGCGACGGCCGTCCGTCCACCGTCGCGTCGACCGAGGAGGAGGGGCACGCAGGACTCCTGCGCATCGACTTCGGGCCGAAGGAGAAGTCCCTGGACGAGATCGCCTGGGATGAGTTCTTCCGCAAGTTCGACGAGGCCGACCTCGCGTTCCTGTATCAGGACCGCACCAAGGACGGGAAGATCAGCCGTTTCCATAAATTCGTCCGCCGCGACGCGTGAGCGGAACCGGCGACCGAAGTTCGGAGGGGAACAAATGGGTCGCCGCGATGCGCGCGCGGGACTTCGCGCGCGCATGGATGATTGCAGACCGCGACTTGTCAAGGCTCAAATCGACGGGCCCGGCAAAGCACGAGGGCCCGCGGCACTTGCAGAAAATATGGCGTGGCGAGGACCTCAGTGGTCGCGTCGTGCTGGTGCGCTGCTATCATGGGCTCGGCGACACTATTCAGTTTGCCCGGTTCCTGCCGGCGCTTGCCCGCGTCGCGCGTGACGTGATCGTGTGGTGCCAGCCGGCGCTGTGCGCGCTGATCGCGCGCGTGCCGGGCGTCCGACATGTACTTCCTCTGCATGACGGTGCGCCGGATGTCCCGTTCGAGGTGGATATCGAGATCATGGAGCTCGCGCATGCGCTGCGGGTCGCTGGCGACAACCTCAGCATGAGGGTGCCATATCTCGCGCCTGCGGCCACGCCGGTGTCGCTACCGGCGCATAACGGCCTCTCGGTCGGATTGGTGTGGCGCGTCGGGAATTGGGACAAGCGGCGGGAGCTGCCCGTCGATCTCGTCCGAACGCTGCTGATCCCCGGGATTGCTGCCTTCTCGCTGCAGCCCGACCTCGCCCCGGCGGAGGTCGCCAACGTCGGCGCCCGAGATATCAGCTCGGCTGACATCGATGTGCTTACGAATACTTTGATCGCCCTCGATCTGGTCATCACCGTCGACACCATGGTGGGGCATCTGGCAGGCGCGCTCGGTTGCGAAACCTGGATCATGCTGCACGCAGACCCCGACTGGCGTTGGCCCGCAGCTGGAACGCGAACCTATTGGTATCCGCGAACGCGCTTGTTTCACCAGCAGTTGCCAGGAGATTGGACCGGTGTCGTCGCCGAGGTAAGGCAATCGCTGTGCGACCGGGTCGCCGCGATCAGCTCGCGGCGCCAAGGCCCAGCGTAGACTCTGCGCCCAGCGGCCCCATCGCCCCAGACTCCAAAGCTGGCGGCTGACGCAGCATCAGATAGTCCGGTCGAAATCCAGCCAGTCGCGTCAGCCCCTTCCAGTCCGTGACCGTGATCGTTCGCGAATGCCAATGCAGCAGCGTACGACGGCGGAGGTCTTGGATAGTCCGGTTGGCATGCACGGAGGAGATGCCGCAGATCGCCGCAAGATCGGATTGAGTGAACGGCGATGGGAAACGCAGTTCCTGCCCAAGCCCGACAGCCCTCAGCCTCATGGTGACTTCGCAGATCAGGTGGGCCACGCGGCTCAGCGAGTCCCGGCTCCCCAGATTCGTCAGCCAGGTTCGCAGCGCTGCCGCATCGGCCAGCATCAGCAGCGAGAGCGCCTTTGCCAGCCGTTCGGAGTGAGCGCGCACGTCGCGAAAGAAGGCGTGCGGCACGAAGGCCGCGACGGCCGGCGTCAGAGCACAGAGGTGTCCCGCGACTTGTGGGACGATGGTCGTGGAGAGATCCGGCACATCTCCGGGAACGTAGATTGCGGTGATCTGGCCAGCGCCCGCATCGACGTCCTTCCAGCAGAGATAGCCCTGGAGCAGCAAGCAGCAGGTCGAAGGCTCATCGTTCTTGCGCCAGACCTCCTCGTGCGGAGCGAAGCTTCGTATCGTACTGGGCATTCGCCTCAGGAGCTCGAGATCGTCGACCGACAATTCCGTCAGGCTCGTCAGGCGGTCAACCAGCTTCGTAAACGCAAAACCTGCCTGCATCCGCTCTCGTCCTCAGGGCCCTTGTCGTCGGCGAGCCCAGTCTCCTTCTGCAATCAACTCAAGATCGGCACGGCGAATCGTTCCTATGGTTCGAGGTGCAGGCGTCCGTGCGTGTTCCCCGCGCAGGAACGATCGAGTTCGCGTCGGCGTTTGCGCTCGCGTCAGTTGCGGGAGGTGGAACGCGTTGTCGCGCCGATGGAAGCACATCTCGACCTGGCTGGCGGCGGCTCTTTGCCTGGTCTTGGCCGGCGTCGCAGGGACGTGGCTGATCACCGCGCCGAGGCCCGCGCTGTCGGCGGACGCGACCAGCCTCTACGATCAGGCGGGGGATCCCAAGCGGGGCGAGCAGGTGTTTCTCGCCGGAGACTGTGCGTCCTGTCATGCCTCGCCGGGCCAATCGGACAGGCTCCGACTTGGCGGCGGCATCGCGCTGGCTTCGCCCTACGGCACGTTCCGCGCGCCGAACATCTCCAGTGATCCCCAGGACGGCATCGGCGCCTGGACCGCGAAGGATCTCGCCAACGCGCTATTAAGCGGCGTCTCGCCGAACGGCAGCCACTACTATCCGGTATTTCCCTATTCCGCCTATGCGCATATGAGCCTCAGCGACGTGGCCGATCTCATGGCCTATCTGCGCACCCTGCCGGGGGTGCAAGGACGCGCGCCGCCACATCAGCTCGATGCACTGTTCCAGATCCGCCGCTTTGTAGGCTTCTGGAAACTGCTTTATTTCAAGCCTGGCGAGATCAAGCCGGATCCAGCGCACGATCCGCAATGGAATCGCGGCTGCTATTTGGTCGAAGCCCTCGGACATTGCGACGAATGTCACTCCACGCGCGACCTGTTCGGCGGCGTCAAGGACAAGACGCGGTTCGCGGGCGGGCAGGATCCGGTCGGAACCGGCTTCTATCCGAACATCACGCCGGCGCGGATCGGGCATTGGTCGCAGGAACAGATCGCCGAGCTGCTGAAATCCGGCAACACACCCGATCATGGCCGCGTCGGCTCGTCGATGGCCGATGTCGTGACCAACACCGCGCAGCTGCCGCAAGCGGATCGCGACGCGATCGCGGCCTACATCAAGGGGCTGCCGGCCCGGCCCACACCGAAGCCCTGAATTTGCTTAGTGCGCGTAGAGATAGGCCGCGACGTCGCGCGCCTCCGCCGGGGTGATGCCCGTGGCCGGCATCGCGGTGCGCGGCGAGAAGCTCTGCGGCGCGACGATCCACTGCACCAGGTTGTCGGCGGAGTTGTTGGCGACGCCGCCGATATAGACCCGCTGGCGCAGGCCGCTGAGCGGCGGTCCGACCTGTCCATCCGCACCAGTGATGCCGGCAATGGTATGGCATCCGGCACAGCCATAGCGCCGCAGCAACGCGGCGGCATGGTCGGGATCTCCCCCGGTCATGGCGCGGGCGGCGCGCTCGCTCTGCTGACGCGACGACCACGCCATCGTGGTCGGACCAGCGATGGCGACGAGCACGATCACCACGGCGGCGCTGATCAGCACCGGCCTAGACAGCATGGAGGACATGGGCCGACCTCGCTTTCTCACCCGACGTCTTGATCCAAAGCACGATGAGTGCGAGCGCAGCGCCGGCATAGATGGTGCCCGCGGGTACCCACATGATCAGCCCGGCGAGCTGCTGGTCCTCGAGCGGCGTCAAACCCCAGGCGACAGAGGTCGCGGTCTGTGCGCCGTAGAGCACGCGCGGCGCCAGCGCCATCAGCGCGCCCAGTACGCTGGTGTGCAGCATGGTGATCACCACGTGCCACGCCGCGGCGCCGGCCTGGCTGCGCCACAGCACCGCCCACCAGAACAGCACGGCGGTGCCGAAGAAGCTCAGATGCTGCAGCCGGTGCAGAGCGATCTGCTCGACCGCAGCGTCGAACAGCGGCGGAACATGCCAGACCCAAATGGCGACGCCGTGGAGCAGGGTCGCGTTGCTGCCGCGCGCGAGCCATGACCATCCGCGGCGCAGCATCGCAAGGTTCAGCGTCTTGCCGCTCCGTCGCCTCGCCTCGCGAGGCAGAGCCCACAGCATCGTTCCCAGCGGACGCGCGGCGACGATCAGCGGCGCCGAGATCGCCATCAGGATCTCATGCTCGATCATATGGAAGGTGAAGAGGTGCTCGCCCAGCCAGTGCAGCGGTGAGGTGAGCGTCGCGGCCAGTGAGAGCCAGCCGGCCCAGAAGGCGACAGCGCGGCCGGCTTGAAGACCATGTGCGCGTCGTGCCAGCCTCACGCTGCCGAGGGCATAGATCACGCCGCTGACGAGCAGGGGAGTGACGATCCAGGGATCGAACGTCCAGGATGCGCGGTCGCCGTTGGGGGCACCGCCATGCGCCGATGCCGCGCCCGTCGACGCGAGCAGCACGATCGCCAGGGTAATCAGCGCTCGCATCCGCTCAACACCACCGATGCGATCGCCTGCAGCACCACTGCGAAGGCGAACAGCAGCGCCGTCAGCGCGCTCAGTCGCGCGGCGAATGGCAGAGTACGGTCGGCTCGCGTGGACGGTCTGCCGTCGCGCCACCATGACAACCCGGCCGCGATGAGGACCACGGCAAGCAGCGCCGCCGAAATGACAGCCGAGGGACGAACCGCGCTGATGCAGTCGGTGGTCGCCAGCATCTCGCCGAGCTGGGTGTTGACAGCCCAGGCAAGCCCACCGATCACGAGGCCAGCCCAGGCCGTCAGCTTTGCCGTGGTCGTCGTTGCCGTCATATGCGCGCCAGCCAATAGATGCAGCCGTAGATCGGAAGCCACGCCGCCACGACAAAGTTCCAATACATCGCATTGTCCTGGACGTCGCCGTAGCGGCGCAGGTTGTCACCGTGCCGCGTGAACATCAGCGCGGTCAGCACCAGCGTGTCGATCAGATCGGTGATGATGTGCGTGGTGTGCAGGCCGAGCAGCGTCCAGACCACGGAGCCATAGGCATTGCTGTCCCATTTGATGTTGAGCGTTGCGAACTCGAAGACGCGGATGATCAGCGGCACGATGCCGAGCACGGACATCACGACCATGCCGATGCGCACCTTGCGCAAATCCTGGTGCTCGGCCCAGCGCGACAGCATGATGTTCGGCACCACGCTCGCAATCAGCACGACCGTCATCACCGTGCCCGCCAGCAGGTTCGGCGGCTGCGCATTCAGTGGCCAGATGGGCGCGAGGCTCATCAGATAGAGATAGACCGCGATCACCAGCGCGAAGCCGGTGCCCTCGATCAGCATGAAGCCGAGCGTGCCCCACCAGGTCACGCTGGCGGGCCCGAGCGCGTGCAGAGGCAGCTTGGACAGATCGAGGACGACGCGCTCCTTCATGCTTCGTCCTCCGGTGTGCCCTTGGGCCAGAACCAGCCGATCAAGGTGATCGCGATCGGGATCGAGCCCCACACCACGGCCCAGGGTGAGAAGATCGACCAGACGAGCATCACGCTGGTGGCGATGGCAGTCCACAGCGGCCAGATGCAGTTCTGCGGCGAGGATTCGCGCGCCTGCGGCTCGGCCGTGGTGATCGTCGTCACGACCACCTCGCGGCGATCGGTGTGCAGCCCATTTGCGACGTTGAGCGCGCCCGGCTGCTCCCAGAGCGGATTGGCGCTGCTCACGACCGGAATTTGCGCGAAGTTGTAGGCCGGTGGCGGCGAGGACGTCGCCCATTCCAAGGTTGGGGCATCCCACGGATTGTCGCCGGCCGGATTGCCGGAGCGGGCGCTCATGACGACGTCGATGAAGAAGACGAAAAAGCCTGCAGCAAGGATGATCGCGCTGGCGCTGGCAAACAGATTGAGCCCGTGCCAGGGCAGGTCGGGCTGATAGGTGTAGACCCGCCGCGGCATGCCCTCGAGGCCGAGGATGTGCATCGGAAAGAAGGTGGCGTGGAAGCCAGTGAAGATCAGCCAGAACGCCCAGCGGCCGAGCCGCTCGCTCATCATCCGCCCGGTGAATTTTGGAAACCAATAATACACCGCGCCGAGCAACGGAAACACGGCGCCGCCGATCAGCACGTAATGGAAATGGGCGACGACGAAATAGGTATCGTGCACCTGGGTGTCGAACGGCACTGACGCGACCATCACGCCGGTCAGGCCGCCGATGACGAAGGTGACGATGAAGCCGATCACGAAGAGCAGTGGCGTCTTGAACACCGGCCGGCCCTCCCACAATGTCGCGATCCAGCAGAAGATCTGGACGCCCGAGGGAATGGCGATCGCCATGCTGGAGGCCGTGAAAAAGCTCTCACCGAGCCGCGGCAGGCCGGTCGTGAACATATGGTGGACCCACAGGCCAAAGGCGAGGATACCCGTGCCGATGAGCGCCACGACGAGTGGGAGATAGCCGAACACCGGCCTCCGGGAGAACGTCGCAACCAGGGTCGAGACCATGCCGACCGCCGGAATGAAGATGATGTAGACCTCGGGGTGGCCGAAGAACCAGAACAGATGCTGCCACAGCAGCACGTCGCCACCTTCGGCCGGATTGAAGAAATGTGTGCCGACAAGACGGTCGAGAATGAGGCTGGTGCTCGCGACCATGATCGCCGGCATCGCCATGATGACGACGAAGGACGTGACCAGCATGGCCCAGACGAACAAGGGTATGCGGTCGAGCGACATGCCGGGTGCGCGCTGCTTGAACACGGTAACGACGATCTCGACGGCCACCGCGAGCGCGGCGACCTCCGTGAAGGTGATCATCTGCGCCCAGATGTCGGCACGCTTGCCCGGCGCGTATTGCGGACCTGACAGCGGCACATAGGCGAACCAGCCGACATCAGGCCCCATGTCCAGCGCGAACGAAATCCACAGCACGAGGCCGCCCGCCAGGAACATCCAGTACGAGAAGGCATTCAGCCGCGGAAAGGCGATGTTGCGGGTACCGACCATCAGCGGCACCAGATAGACGCCCATCGCCTCCATCACAGGCACAGCGAACAGGAACATCATGTTCGCGCCGTGCATCGTGAAGATCTGGTTGTAGCGGTCGGGGCCGATCAGTCGGCCTTCGGGGCCGGCGAGTTGCAGCCGGATCAGCATCGCGAGCACGCCGCCGAGCAGGAGGAACACGAAGGCCGTTGTGATGTAGCGGCGGCCTATGATCTTGTGATCGACGGTCGACAGCGCGCCCCACAGGCCGCGCTCTGTCTTCCAGGTCTCCTCAAGCTGGCTGGTGAGCTCGGGACGTTTCAGCTCCGTGTCCAGGATCTGCGCGCGGCGGATCGTGTCGGTCATTTCAGGCTCGCGAGATAGGCCGACATCGCGCGCAGCTCGTCGGGCGTCAGCGGCACCAACGGCATGTTGTTGCCGGGCTTGAGCGTCTGCGGATCGGCAACCCAGGCGGCGAGCGCGCCGCGCGAGGTCGGCAGCAGGCCGGCCGCGATGAAGGCGCGGCTGGCGAGATGGGTGAGATCGGGACCGCTCGTACCTGTCGCTTGCGTGCCGCGGATGCTGTGGCATCCGGCGCAGGGCTTGCGCATGAAGACGTCGCGTCCGGCGGCGATCTCCTCATCATCGGCGCTGTTCGCGGCGGGTGCGCGCTGGGCCCGTGCCCATCTCGCGAAATCCTCAGGCGTGTCGGCGGTCACGAGAAAGCCCATATGCGCATGCTGCAGGCCGCAGAATTCCGCGCATTGGCCGCGGTAGGCGCCCGGCCGCTCGGCGCGGATGGTGATCTCGTTGGTGCGTCCGGGAATGAGATCCTGCTTGCCGGCGAGGCTCGGCACCCAGAACGAGTGGATCACGTCGTCGCCTTGCAGCAGCAGGCGGACATTGCGTCCGGTCGGAATATGAATCTCGTTGGCGCTGACAAATCCGGCGCTTGGATCCGGGTCGAGATATTCGACGCTCCACCACCACTGCAGTCCGCCGATGCGGATCGTGAGATCATCCTGCCCGGCGACGCTGATGTCGCGCGTAGTGAAGAAGCTCGCGACCGTGAAGCCAAGGATGATCACGGCGGTCAGCCCGGTGCAGATGCTCACGATCCATCCGAGACGCCTCTCGCGTGGAGGCACCAGATCGAGCGGCGCCCGCCACGCCGTGCGGCGGCGCCACAGCGCATGGATCATCGCGATCATCACCAGCATCCAGATGACCGAGCACACGGCCACGATCAGGATGATGAGATGCTTGAGGCTGATGGCCGATGCGCCGCGGGCCTCCAGCGCGGATTGCCAATTGTCGCAACCTCCGAGTAGCAGCAGCAGTGGAAGCCCGAGCCGTGCTGTCCCGATGCGGCGCTTCACGGCGTCGGCCCCTGATCGGGATGAACGGGCGTGGGCCCCTCATCGAACAGGATCGCCGCCGGAGCGCGGTTCTCGGCCGGCCGGGTCTGCTTGTCGTCGTTGCGCGATGGCGCGGCGGTGCGCGCGGAATAGGCGCCGATGGTCTGCACATAGCCGGCCAGCTGCCAGATCTGCTCGGTCGTCATCTTGCCCTTGAACGCCGGCATGCCGTGCGGCCGGCCATCGCGGATCGAGGCGAAGATCGAGACGGTCTCGGGTCCGTAGGCCCACCAGCCGTCGAGGAAGGACGGGCCGATCCCGCCCTGGCCATCGCCATGGCAGGCCGCGCAGCCGAACCAAGTGTAGAGCCGCTTGCCCTGGCTGAGATCGTAGGCGTTGGTCTCGTAGGGTTGATCGAGCGCGAAATAGATCTGGGGTGGCGCGCCGCCGATCTTGTTCGGCATCAACGCGATCTTGTCGAGCGCGGCGGCCGCCGGCGGATCGAGCCGGAGCTGCCGTTCCTCGCGCTGGCATCCGCACAGTGTCACGATGCAGACTAAGCCCACGACGATCCGCATGGTGATATCCATCAAACTGAACGTACAATCGTTGGCCCATCCCTCGGTTCCTATTCGGTTCCGACGTCTGCCCGATTGACATTGTCCGCATACATGTTGCGGACGGCCTGCCGCACCGCATCGAGTCCAGCAACGTTGTGCATGAGCGCGATCTCGCCCTGCTGCTCATGGCGGATGGCGTGCGCCATGATGCGCAGGCGCGGGTCGCCGCGGCTGCGCCATTCTGCGTCGGCCATCCGGACCGCTCCGGCGTGGTGCAGGCTCATCAGGCGGATGAAGATGGCGTCGAATTCGCCGGGAGACGCGTTGCGAGCCTGCGCCAATTGCGCAACGGTGAGATAGCCAGGCATGTCCGCAAGCTCCTGCGTCGAGCAGGTCGGCATTGCGCTGTCGAACCAGCTCTGCCACCACGCATCGAAGATGCGGTTCTCGCCCACCTGGCTCGCGACCATGAGACGTGCCAGCGCCTGGAGACGCGTATCCTGCGCTCGCTCGGTGCCGAGCCGCGCGAGCGCGATGCCCTGGCGATGATGCGTGGTCATGTGGCGCATGTAGTCCTGATCGGCGGCGCGGTCTGCCCCCATCCACGGCAGCTGATAACCGAGCGTGCCGAGGGCCGCGACGCCGCCGAGCGCAAGAGCGACGGCGACACCGCCGACGGCCCAGGCCTTGGCGAAACGGACGTTGCGGGATTGAGGCGTTGTCGCGAACGGAAAGCGCAACCAGACAAACAGCGGATACATCACTGCCGAGGACGTGTGGACCAGGAGACCGATCCAATAAGGCTGCTGCAGCGTGAAGATCGGCTGGAAGAACGGAAACAGAGGCACCAGCACGAACCACTCGGATGCTGAGGTGAAGACGGCCCATGGCAGCGCCAGCGCGAGAATCGTGAGCGGACGCAGATCCGCTGTCCAGCGTCCGAACAGACCGAAGAACACCAGCGCCCAAGAGAAGTCAGCCCATTGATGGAACGCGATGCCACCGATGAGAGAGCCCCAGGACGGCTCCACACCGAGGATGTCATCACGCAGCGGAATGGCTGCGACAGTCATCCAGTCTACGGCGGCGTCGCGGCCGAGCTGCGCTGCGGCGAGCTGGCTGACGAGGGTCGAGAAGGTGCTGCTGATCACGCCAAGCTTGGCGGCGGCGATCCAGTTGGAATGAGCAGGCGGCATAAGCGGAGGTCGTACCTTGGGTGGGAATGAGATCGCCTCCAAGCAGAGAGACGTTCATTGGTTCCACGCGCTCGCGCTGCCGTCTTGGAAGCGGGCTGCCTCGCCAGGAACGATTGGAGCGTGGTGCGATTGGGCGACATCACCCGCTCGCGTACCCGAGGAGACTCTCATGGCGTCATCAAACCAATTCGCAA
Organism: Bradyrhizobium sp. SRS-191; assembly: GCF_024586915.1. Classification (GTDB taxonomy): domain Bacteria; phylum Pseudomonadota; class Alphaproteobacteria; order Rhizobiales; family Xanthobacteraceae; genus Bradyrhizobium. The sequence goes on along the minus strand of NZ_JANBVS010000006.1, from coordinate 205,351 downwards.
TCGTCACCGGCGCATCGACCGGCATCGGCCTCGAACTCGCGCGCTGCTGCGCCGATGAAGGCTTCGATTTGCTGATCGCAGCTGACGAGCCGCAGATCGAGCAGGCTGCCGCTGCGCTGCGCGCCGACGGCGCTACGGTCGAGGCGGTGCGGGCCGACCTCTCGACCAGCGAAGGCGTTGAGAAGCTGTACGCCGCAGCCAAAGGCCGATCGGTTGATGCGCTGCTTGCCAATGCCGGCCGCGGTCTCGGCCGGGCCTTTCTCGACCAGGACATGGGTGACATCGGCAGGCTCATCAACACCAACGTGATGGGGACCATCGAGCTGATTCACAAGATCGGCAATCAGATGCGCGACCGCAATGCCGGGCGGATCCTGATTACCGGTTCGATCGCAGGCTTCACCCCCGGCAGCTTCCAAGCCGTCTACAACGCGAGCAAATCGTTCCTCAACTCGTTCTCCTTCGCGCTGCGCGAGGAGTTGAAGGACACGAACATCACTGTGACCTGCCTGATGCCGGGCGCCACCGAGACGGAGTTCTTTCGCCGTGCCGACATGATGGACACCAAGGTCGGCACCGAGGAGAAGGACGATGCCGGCGACGTCGCGCGGCAGGGCTTCCAGGCGATGATGGATGGCGAGAGCGATGTCGTCACCGGGCTGAAGAACAAGCTGCAGACCACAGTCGCCAATGTGATGCCGGCGGAGACGCTGGCCAGGCAGCACCGTAAGATGGCCGAGCCTGGCAGCGCGAAAGAATGATTCTGGCCACGCGGCCTGGGCGCCGTGGCTTGCCTGATCCTGGTTGATCTGCTGGGTGAGCGATACTGTCGCTGAGCAGCGTCCCTGCGGCCAGGTGATCTCCTACATCGTCGAACCTTCGCGCTGCTGGCGTGAACCAGCGGATGCTGAGCCGTGCGCCTTCTAAACGAACGAAAAGTGGACGTATCTGGTGCGGAGAAGCAGAGGCGCCGAAAGGAAGGCCAGTAAGTCGTTGAGTTTGCTGGTGGGCCCGGCAGGACTCGAACCTGCAACCAGACCGTTATGAGCGGCCGGCTCTAACCATTGAGCTACAGGCCCCGCGGCGCGGAGGGATCTTCGGGGGACGGGCGGGACGGGCCTGCCCGCGGCGACCCGGGAGACCCAGCGGCGGTGCGGGCCTCGTTTACAGCCCTTGCGCCGATCCGGCAATCCTGCTGCCGGATCGATTTGCTGTGTTGCCGGGCCGCCGCCGGGGCGTGCCGGATCTGGGCTGTGCGGTTCGGACCGCCGCGCGCTAGTCGACCGAGACCCCGGCGAATTCGACCACCTTGCGCCACTTCTCGGTCTCGTCGGCGACGAGCTTGCCGAATTCGGCCGGCGTCATTGCGCGGGGGATGCCGCCGGTCTCGGTCAGCCGCGCCACCAGCTTGGGGTCCTTCAGCGCTTCGCCGACCGCCTTGTTGAGGATGTCGACGATCTCGGGCGGCGTGCCCTTCGGCGCGGAGATGCCGTAGAAGCCGACCGATTCGTAGCCCGGCACGGTTTCGGCGATCGCGGGCACGTCCGGCACCGTCGGCCAGCGCTGCGGCGAGGTGACGCCGAGCGCACGCACGCTGCCGCCGCGCGCCTGCTCCAGCGCCGTCGGCAGGTTGTCGAAGATCAGCTGCACCTTGTTGGAGATGATGTCCGGGAACGCCAGCGCCGAGCCGCGATAGGGCACGTGCAGCATGTCGCACTTGGTCATCGCCTTGAACAGCTCGGCCGCCATGTGGACCGAGGTGCCGTTGCCGGAGGAGGCGAAGGCGATCTTGCCGGGATTGGCTTTGCAATAGTCGATGAACTCGCTCACCGACTTGGCCGGAACATCATTGCTGACCACCAGCATGTTGGTGAGCTGCATGATGCTGGCGACCGGCACGGTGTCGCGGATGAAGTCGTAGGGAAGCTTCTTGTAGAGCGAGGTGCTGATCGCGTTGTTCGGCGCGACGAACAGCAGCGTGTAGCCGTCCGGCGGCGAATTGATCGCGGCGGCCGCGGCGATGTTTCCGCCCGAGCCGGTGCGGTTCTCGACCACGACCTGCTGGCCAAGACGGTCCGACAGCCATTGCGCCATGATGCGTGCGACGATGTCGACCGGACCTCCCGGCGCGAATCCGATCAGCCAGCGGATCGGGCGGTCCGGATAGGCCGCGGCGGCCGGCTGGGCCATCAGACAGGCTGCGGCCACGAGGCCGGCTAGGAACGCACGCGTCCACTTCATCTTGTCCTCCCCAAGCTCTTGTCGTTGTCGTCTGCTGCATGCTTCCATAGATCTGCACGCTTGCATACAAGCTCCTGCCGGATGCACAGGCACAGAAGGGCGGCCCGATGAAATTGTTGCCGAGGCTGGGCCTTGCCGTCGCGCTGCTCTCCGCGGGTGCCGCAGCGCAGCAGCAGGGGGGAGGAGAGGCCATCAGCAAGCAAACGCTCAGTCTCGGGACCGCGACGCCCGGCGGCGGCTTCCCGCTTTATGGTGATGCCTTCACCAAGGTCATGAACGAGGCCCAGGCCGGATTCACGATCGTCCCGCGCAACACCAAGGGCAGCAACGAGAACATCCCGCTGCTGGAGCAAGGCGAGCTCGATCTCGGCCTCGTCGCCGGCGAGCCGGCCTATCAGGCCTTCATGGGCATCGACCGGCCGAAAACCCGGCTGAAGATCCTGACCGCGATTTTCTCCAGCCCGGGCCTGTTCGTGGTCCGGTCGGACAGTCCTTATCGTCGCATCCGCGATCTCGTCGGCCGGACGGTTGTCTTCGGCGCCAAAGGTTCCGGTTTGCCGATCATGGCGCGCTATATGCTCGACGGTCTCGGTCTGAAGCAGGACGAGGATTTCAAGGCGATCTACCTCGATCGCGCCGGCGACGGTCCCGCCATGGTGCAGGACGGCCGCGCCGCCGCGTTGTGGGGCGCCAGCGTCGGGTGGCCGGGTTTCGCGGCGATGGCCGGGACGTCCGAGGGCGCGCGCTTCATTGCGCCGTCCGCCGAGGAGATTGCGCAGATCAGGGCGAAGCACGGCTTCCTGAAGGCCTTGACGGTCCCGGCCGGCAGCTATGCCGGGCAGGACAACGCAATCCCCTCGATCGGGTCGTGGAGCTACGTGCTGGTGCGCGAGAGCTTGCCGGACGACACGGCCTATCGGCTGGCGAAGACGCTGCATGGCGCGGAAGCCGCGTTGTGCAGGACGCTGGCACAGGCCTGCGAGACCACGGCCGCCAATACGCTCGCGGCAGCGCCCAGCCCCGATCTGATCCATCCCGGCGTGATGAGATATCTGAAGGAGATCGGGCTCGCCAAGTAGGTCGCGATGGTCGCATTCACCGCTGGGACAGAGCGCGGCGCCGTGACGGGAAGTCGCGACCATCGCGCGTCGTATGACGGCTCGTAGCCGTGGCCCCGCTTGCGCGGGAGCACGTCTGTCATGTCGTGGCCAGCGTCACTTCTTGATCATCGGACATGCCGGATCCGGCGGGCCGAACGCGTCCTCGCCTTTGATCGTCGCGAGGATCTTGTAGTAGTCCCACGGATATTTGCTCTCCTCCGGCGACTTGACCTGCGCCAGCACGAGATCGTGCACCATCAGATTGTCGGCGCGGAGCTTGCCGTTGCGGGCGAAGAAATCCTCGACCGGGGTCTCGCGCATCTTGGCGGCAACCGCGAGCGGGTCATCGCTGCCCGCTGCCTTGACGGCGTTGAGATAGTGCGTGACGGCGGAGTAGACGCCGGCCTGCCACATCGTCGGCATCCGGTTCATCTTGGCGAAATATCGCTTCGACCATTCGCGCGTCTTGTCGTCCATGTCCCAGTAGAACGACGTCGTCAGCAGCAGCCCCTGCGCCGCCGGCAGGCCGAGCGAATGGATGTCGGTGATCAGCGCGAGCAGCGCCGCCATCTGCTGGCCGCCCTTGAGCAGGCCGAACTCGGCCGCCGTCTTGATCTCGTTCATGTTGTTCGGCGGACCTGCGGCAATGCCGATGATCTTGGCCTTGGAGGCCTGTGCCTGCAGGATGAAGGAGGAGAGATCGGGCGTGGCAAAGGGCGGCCGGACCGCGCCGACCACCTTGCCGCCATTGGCGGTGACGACGCTCGACGCATCGCGCTCCAGCGAATGGCCGAAGGCATAGTCGTCGGTGATGAAGAACCAGCTGTCGCCGCCGCGCTTGACGACCTCCTTGGCCGTTCCGGTCGCGAGCGCGCGGGTGTCGAACACCCACTGCATGGCGTAGGGCGAACAGAACTTGCCGTGGAAATCGGCCGCGCCGGTCGACTGGGTGATGAACAGCTTCTTCTTTTCGGTCGCGATGGTCTGCACCGCGAGGCCGACGGCGGAGACCGGAACATCAACGATGAGATCGACCTGCTCGGTGTCGTACCAGCGCCGCGCGATCGCAGCGCCGATGTCGGGCTTGAGCTGATGGTCGCCGACGATGACGCTGATCGGCTTGTCCAGCACCTTGCCGCCGAAATCATCCACCGCCATCTGCGCCGCGGTGACCGAGCCCTGTCCGGTCGGCGTCGACGCCGGACCGTTCATGTCGCTGAGGACGCCGATCTTGACGACGTTGTCGGAGATCTCAGCCTGCGCGGCCGTGGTGACCAGCAGCGCTGCGGCCGCCCACGCGGCGGTCCTCAAGGAGCTCAGTTGCAATCCGTCCTCCACCGATGCCGGCATGACGCCGTTGTTCGTCGCGGCTCTGCCGGCCGCTCCGCCTATCTGCAATCAATCCAGGGCAGCCGTCAATCACGCCGGGCCGCGGGGCAGTGGAGCGACGATGTGCGATGCAATGCGGCAGGCCTCTTGCAGCGCGAGAGCGATGCGATCGCCGCGGCTCAGGCCTTGGCCGCCTTGTGCTCTTCATGCGCGGCCTCCCACACCTCGCGCGCCGCGTCCGCATTCATCAGCGCGATGCCGACCCCGACGATCAGATCCGGCCAGATCGAACGCCAGAGCAGGGCGGTGACCAGGCCGGCCGCGATGATCGCGATGTTGGCAAAGGCGTCATTGCGCGCCGAGAGGAACGCCGCCCTGGTGAGGCTGCCCTGATGATCCCTGACCCGCGCCAGGATCAGCGCGCAGCCGAGATTGACGATGAGCGCGCCGAGGCCGGTGATGGTGAGCGGCAGCGGCGCCGGCACGACCGGCGTGAAGAACTTCTCGCCTGCGGTCCACAGCCCGGCGAGCGCCGGTGCGAGCAGGATCAGCGCCAGCACCTTGCCGAGCTGCGCGCGATTTGCCGGGCTCCAGCGCAGCGCCAGCGCGATCAGCAGATTGACCGAGGCATCCTCGAGGAAATCGACGCTGTCGGCGAACAGCGACACCGAGCCGATCGCCAGCGCCACCGCGAACTCGATACCGAAATAGCCGAGATTGAGGGCTGCCACCGCAATGACCGCGCGGCGGACCGGGACTGTCGCATCCATCACGCGTCCTCACTCATCCAGCGCTGCCAGCTGTTCCGCCTCGGCAAGATCCTCGGCGGTGTTGGCGTTGAAGAACGGATCGAACGGGACGACCGGCCATGTCACGGTCGCGACCTTGTAGCGCGCCGTGAAGCGGGTGACCCTCCGGATGTCCTCGGCCGTCAGGGCGCGGCGGAGGTCGTCGCGCAGGGCGACCGGCCACAGGCCGATCACGGGATGGGTCTGGCCGTTCGATGCCGCCAGTGCGAGTTCAGCCTGATCCGCCTCGCGCGCTTCGGCGAGCCGTGTCACGAGATCGCGGGGCAGAAACGGGCAATCGGTGGCGGCGCTCAGCATCCACTGTGCCGACGGCCGATGCGCTGCAACCCAGTCGAGCCCGGCCACGATGCCGGCCAAGGGACCCGGAAAACCCGCGATGGTGTCGGGCACGACGGGGAGGCCATAGGCGGTAAATCGCGCGGGGTCGCCATTGGCATTGAGGATCAGCGGATCGCATTGCGGTTGCAGCCGCGCGATCACGCGCGACAGCAGCGTGCGACCGCCGATCATGCGCGTCGGCTTGTCCCCGCCACCGATGCGCCGGGCGAGGCCGCCGGCGAGGAGGACTCCTGGAATCGAAGCCGTGGCTGTCATCGTCGGCTCCGTTACCATGCATCGCAGCGCCGCGTCAGCGCATTCGCTGTGATGATCCACGATTTGGAGATGATCGCTGGAAAGGCCGGCGCGGCCGCCGCGGCTCCCCGAACCGTGGTCCATGCAGGCATGACATCTCCGTTCAGCCGTTATAGAGCAGTCGAAAACCGCTCGGTCTTTCGACCTGGAGACTCTGATGAAGATCATCGGCCTCGCCGGCTGGAGCGGCGCCGGCAAGACCACGCTGCTCACACGGCTCATTCCGCACCTCAACGCGCAGGGGCTGCGCGTGTCCGTGATCAAGCACGCGCACCACCGGTTCGACGTCGATACCCCGGGCAAGGATTCCTGGCGGCACCGCGAGGCCGGAGCAGCCGAGGTCCTGGTCGCCTCCGGCACGCGCTGGGCCTTGATGCATGAACTGCGCGGCGCGCCGGAGCCCTCGCTGGCCGATCTTCTGGCGCGGCTGTCGCCGGTCGATCTCGTCGTCATCGAAGGCTACAAGGCCGGGCCGCATCGCCGGATCGAGGTGCATCGCGCAGCCAATGCCAAGCCGCTGCTCTTCCCTGCCGATCCCGGCATCGTCGCGATCGCCAGCGACGTTCCGGTCGAGGCGACCCTGCCGCGTGCGCATCTCGACGATATCCCGGCGATCGCCGTGCTGGCGCGTGAGCATGCCATGCCCTTGGCCGAGGTCCGGGCCCTCCACGACCGGATGGGTCCAGAAACATGGAACTCCTGAGCGGCGCGTGGAACCCGCAGAGCCGGGGCTGCTCCGTCGCTGGAACTTGGGCTCTGTGGCGGTCGAAATGACCGGGTTGACGTGCCGGATCCACTTCGCCATGGTCCGCCCATGAGCATCACAAGGCTGGATTTGACGGGCTTGAAGTGCCCGCTGCCGGCACTGAAGACGCGCAAGGCGCTGCAGTCGCTGCGGCCGGGCGAGCGCCTCGAAGTATGCTGCACCGACCCACTGGCAGTGATCGACATTCCCTGCCTGATTCGCGAGACCGGCGATCGCGTGGAGATCGTCGACCGCAGCGATCTTGCCATCTTGTTCTTGATCGAGAAGGCGTCGGGGCCATTGGAATAACGACGCCGTCGGCGTGTTCATCACATCACCATGGTTGTCCAACTAAGTAGTTCGTGCGCGGTCGTCGGTGCCGTGTGGCTGTCAAGCGGCGCAGCCGCTTCCTATCGTCGCAGGCTCGCCGGAGGTCGCCCATAACAATGCCGCGTTCTCAGTCCAGGCTTGTGATGATGTGGGGAGGCAAGGAGAGGTTGCTGTTGTCTTCACGATTTCGCGAGCACGCAGCGCTCCGAATGGTGTCTGTCGCGATTGCCGGCGCATCTCATTAGTTGATTCTGTGAGTGATGCTGGATCGTCCGAAGTAGTCGAGACCATCATGACTACAGCCGAGAGTGGCGGTGGCGTCGGTTGCACGTCGATTTTCCGTGTTTGTTAGCAACACACGCGCGCTGCAGTGCGATCAATCCACGAAGTTTGACTGATTATTACCATTTTACTATCGACATTTTGCCGCGCTTCTGCACCAATTGGGGCGCTTCCGCGGAGGTTGCGGAAGATAAGTCATGCCCGCTGGGGAGCGGGCCAGGCGGAACCGCGGCACAATGATGACACGGTGCATGAGACCCGGTGGGGGGTGTCATGCCCATGGAACCGTTCTTGGCGTTTGTGCGTCGCGAAAATGGTCTGGTACGTCGGCGGCGGGCAGGGTGAGTAGGCGTATTGATTCTGATCAAGGGGACAGAACATGAGGTCGTTGCGTTGGACGGGAGTCCGTAGGGGAGGAATGCATGGCTACCATTGAGAGCGCGGGCTCGCTCCCGACTGCGCAAGCGGGAATTTTCGATCGCGAACACACGGTCGCGAAAGCCGGGTTCAACCGTTGGCTGGTCCCGCCGGCTGCGCTGTGCATTCATCTGTGCATCGGCATGGCCTATGGCTTCTCGGTGTTCTGGCTGCCTCTGTCGCGCGCCATCGGCGTGACGCAGAGCCAGGTCTGCACCGACATGAGTCTGGTGCAGGAGCTGTTCACGACCACCTGCGACTGGAAGGTCGCCAGCCTCGGCTGGATGTACACGCTGTTCTTCGTGCTGCTCGGCGGCTCGGCGGCGATCTGGGGCGGCTGGCTCGAGCGGGCCGGACCGCGCAAGGCCGGCGCCGTGGCAGCTTGCTGCTGGGGCGGTGGTCTGCTGATCGCGGCGCTCGGCATCTATGTGCACCAGCTCTGGATGATGTGGCTGGGTGCCGGCGTGATCGGCGGCATCGGCCTCGGCCTCGGCTACATCTCGCCGGTGTCCACGCTGGTGAAATGGTTTCCGGACCGTCGCGGCATGGCGACCGGCATGGCGATCATGGGCTTCGGCGGTGGCGCGATGATCGGTGCTCCGCTCGCCAACCTGCTGATGAACTATTTCAAGACCCCGACCTCGGTGGGTGTCTGGGAGACGTTCGTCACGATGGGCGTGATCTATTTCGTGTTCATGATGATCGGCGCCTTCGCGTATCGCGTCGCCCCGGTCGGCTGGCAGCCTGAAGGCTGGACGCCGCCGGCGGTGAAGAAGGCGATGATCTCGGAGCACCACGTGCATCTCGACAATGCGCACAAGACTCCGCAGTTCTGGCTGGTGTGGTCGGTGCTCTGCTTGAACGTGTCGGCGGGTATCGGCGTGATCGGCATGGCCTCGCCGATGCTGCAGGAGATCTTTGCCGGCAAGCTGATCGGTCTGCCCGACGTCAGCTTCAACCAGCTCGACGCCACGCAGAAGGCGGCCATCGCGGGCATCGCGGCGGGCTTCGCCGGCCTGTTGTCGCTGTTCAACATCGGCGGCCGCTTCTTCTGGGCGTCGCTGTCGGACCACATCGGCCGCAAGGCCACCTATTACTGCTTCTTCCTGATCGGCATCGTGCTGTACGCATTGGCGCCGACCTTCGCAGCAATGGGCTCCAAGCTGCTGTTCGTGGGCGCCTTCGCCATCATCCTCTCGATGTATGGCGGCGGCTTCGCCACGGTGCCGGCCTATCTCGCCGACCTGTTCGGGACCCAGTTCGTCGGCGCCATCCATGGCCGGCTGCTGACGGCCTGGGCGACTGCCGGCATCGTCGGTCCGGTGGTGGTCAACTACATCCGTGAGTTCCAGCTTGCCGCGGGCGTGCCGCGCGACCAGCTCTACAACACGACGATGTACATCCTCTGCGCCATGCTCCTGGCCGGCCTGATCTGCAACCTGCTGATCAAGCCCGTCGACGACAAGTGGAACATGAGCCCGGACGAGGTCGCGCAGTATCAGGCGCAGCTCGCCAAGAACGAGTCGGCGATCCAGCATGGCTCGTTCGGTATCGGCAAGGGCGGTTTCGACGCCAAGGCTGCGCTGTTCTGGGCCTTCGTCGGCGTGCCGCTGGCCTGGGGCGTCTGGAAGACGCTGGAGAGCGCGGTCAAGATCTTCTGATCCGAGCATCGGATCTGAGTACGCGGGGCGGCCTGTTCGGCCGCCCCGTTTCGTTTGCGCGCTTATGCTTCTTCTATAAGTGACGACTTCGGCCCGTCTCGCATTCCTACGCTGAGGGGCTCCATCCTCCGCTTCGCCGGCCAGATTTCGTGCCGGCGGTCCTTGCGGAGAATGGACATGAACTCGGTCACGCTGTTTCGCGACATCCGCGGCGCTGAAATCATCTGGGCGCCCCGGCTGTCGCGCCTGGGCAGAATGCTGCGCAAGCCCTTCAGGGCCATCCATGCGGCGGTCGCCGCAGCCAAGCTCCGACGCCTGCGCAACGAGCTGCTCCTGCGCCGCAGCTCCGTCGCCCGCATCGAGGCTGATATCTCTCGCCGGCCGCAAGTGCCGTTGATCCTTCGCGACAAATGGGACTTCTGAGGCTCCGGCCGCCAAATCGGAGATTCCGGCCCTTTGGTCTCAGAGCAGCGGATGGCTCGGTCTCGCAACGGATCTGGACGGCGCCGTGCCGATCTGGGCTACGGCTCGCGCCACCGCCGCCTTCGCAGCCGGGTCCAGCTCTGTCAGCGGCAGGCGGACATCGGCTGCGGCGAGGCCCTGCAGACTCAAGGCATATTTCAAGGCCGCGGGCGCATCGCGGTCGAACAGCTCGATCAGCGGCAGCAACCGGCGGTGCAGGCGTCGTCCGGCGGGCCAGCGTCCGCACTGACAGGCGGTGAGCACCGCGCTGCAAAGATGCGGAGCGACATTGGCCACCAGTGAGAACCAGCCGTCACCGCCCGCTGCCGCAAACGGCACGGCCGCCGCGTCATCGCCCGCCAGCAGGCGGAAGCCCGGCGGCACCAGTGAGCGCAGGCGAACGACGCGCGCGACATCGCCGGCGGCGTCGCGCAGGCCGCCGAATTGCGCCCATCGCGCCAGCCGGATCAGGATCTCGTCAGGCAGCGTCCGCCCTGTCCGCGACGGGCAGTCATGCAGGATGAGCGGCAGCGCAGTTGCATCCCCGACCGCCCGGAAATGCGCGTAGATGCCCTCCGCGGTCGGCCTGTTGTAGTAGGGGACCACCGACATTACCGCGTCGGCGCCCGCGGCTGCCGCCTGCCGTGTGTTCTGCACTGCCTGCAGCGTCGAATTTGATCCTGCGCCGGCGATGACGAAAACCCGATTGCAGGCCGCGGCGACCGCCGCGCGAATGACGGCCTCGCGTTCCGCCGCCGTCAGCGTGGATGCTTCGCCGGCCGCCTCACAGACCAGGATCGCGCTTGCGCCCGCCTCGATCTGGCGTGCGCAGAGTCTGGTGAGCGCGCTGATGTCGAGCCCGCCGCTGCGATCGAACGGCGTCGGAATATCGGCGATGGTGCCGGCGAGCCAGCGTGTCGCAGGCTCGCGCCGCGTAGGGGAGGTGCGGCTCATGCGGCCGGCCGCTTGCCGTAGAGCAGGCCGATGGGGGCGAGGCGTCCCTCGGTGTCGAGTTCGATGCTGCGCGACAGCTCGACGATGGTCTCGGGGTGATGGCCGTTCTCGAACAGCGCATATTTCATCGCTTCCGCGCGGCTGACGAACAGGCCGCCATAGAGGCCGTTCTGCTCCTGGGCGACCCATTGGCCGCGGCCATTGCGGCCGATGAAGACGAGCGCGGCTGCTGATTTGTCCAGCGAGGGAGGTTCGACGAGCTTCATGGTGATGGTCCTTCCATTTCACGTCCGCACCGCGATGAGGTCATGGTGCGGTCGTTGATCGACTATCGCGGTGGGCAGATAGGAAATCGAGGCGGGTGCGCGTGCCACGTCATAGGCGCGGCGTATGCGGCGGCGGACTACGCGTCCACGAGATGATTGAGCGCCATGACGCCGCAATACAGCGCGAGATAGCCGGTCATCTCGTCCCAATGATTGAGCCCGGCGGAGAAGACGCGTTCGCGCCGCAGGGTGGCCAGCACGGCACAGAGGATGACGGTCATCCAGAGCAGGGCAGCGAGGCTGCGCGTGAAGCCGGCGCCGCCGAAGGTCGCGAACAGAGCGAGGACCGCCGCTCGCATCCCGAAACGAAGCAGGACGCGGGCCGTGGACAGCTCCACGGGTTTGTCTGCCGAGAGGATCATCGTCGCACGCTTCGTCAGTTCAGAAATTGTCGCAGCAGAGCAGCTGCGTGAGCGCCGGCTCGGGGGAGCCCTGTCCCGACGACGCGGCCAGGCTCGGCTCCAGGCGGCGCGCCTCGACAGCGGCGTGGAGGATGGCAAGCGCGAGGTCGGCGTGCCTGGCCTCGGCGCATTGATCGAGCCAGTCGGGCAGCTCGCGCCGGTGCGACAGCGCGCAGTGCCACTCGCCGTCATCATAGGCCAGGCGACGCAGCGCCCAGTGCGGCAACCGCAGCGCGATGAGCTCGAGCGCGGCATCGATCCGGGCTCCGGCCTGCATCATCCGGTCGATCCGTCCCCGGCGCCGTGCCCGCGCCGACAGCGGCGAGACGTCCTCGTCTCCGCCCAACAAGTCGGCCGATAGCGCGGACCAGTCCTGGGTCGTCTGCGGAAGGTCTGTGAAATCCAGTGTCATGGTGACTGGCATGTGAGGATCCGTCGTCAGTGAGCGGCGGCCCGGTTGGAGCCGCATCGTCCAATCTGGCGCTTCAGGCCGTAGGAATGCGAGATGGCGAGGGGAGGGAAGAAATAAGCGTCGCATAAAGGCGCGATGCCGCGATGGGGGCTCCTCTACGGCCCCGGCCGCAGCTGACCCTTTTCGGGGCGGGCAGACCCGCCGTCTTTATGAGATTCCTATAACTCTGCCGCCGGCGCTGTCTCGAAAACCTATGAGGTCCGATGCCATCTGGGACCGTGGAACGAACCGCGGCGGCCACTGCACGCTCCCGGCCGTTCCACGGCTGCGCGCCTCTCGCGCGCATGAGGAGCACATCATGCTTGACCTTCTGATGCTGGCGCTGGGCGCCGGCCTCTTCGCCCTGGCGATCGGCTACACCTATGCCTGCGAGCGGCTCTAGGAGACGACGATGATCTTCGACTACTCGCTCGCCGGCGCCGTGTCGCTCGGCCTCCTGATCTACCTCACCTACGCGCTGCTGCGGCCCGAGCGGTTCTGACCACCGGCATCGGCACCTTCAAGGACAATCCCCATGACCGTGATCGGCTGGATTCAGATCCTGCTTTTCTGCGCCGTCGTCGTCGCGCTCGCCAAGCCGCTCGGCTGGTACATGACGCGCGTCTTCAATGGCGAGCGCACCTTTCTTTCGCCGGCGCTGCGCCCGGTCGAGGCCGCCATCTACTGGATCGGCGGCGTTGACGAGAAGCGCGAGCAGCATTGGCTGACCTATACGGTCGCGATGCTGCTGTTCCATGTCGGCGGCTTCCTGATCATCTACGGCGTGATGCGGCTGCAGGCCCTGCTGCCATTCAATCCTGCTGGCCAGTCCGCGGTCGCGGAAGACTTGTCGTTCAACACCGCGATCAGCTTCCTCACCAACACCAATTGGCAGAACTACGGCGGCGAGAGCACCATCTCCTATCTCGTCCAGATGCTCGGCCTGACGCATCAGAACTTCCTCTCGGCCGCCACCGGCATCGTGCTCGCGATCGCGCTGATCCGCGGCTTCTCGCGTGCGTCCGCGCGCACCGTCGGTAACTTCTGGGTGGATGTGACACGCTGCACGCTCTACATCCTGCTGCCGCTGTGCATCGTCTACACGCTGTTCCTGGTCTGGCAGGGCATCCCGCAGACGCTGGGGCCCTATGTCGAGGCGACGACGCTCGAAGGCGCCAAGCAGACCATCGCGGTCGGGCCAGTGGCGTCGCAGGTCGCGATCAAGATGCTCGGCACCAATGGCGGCGGCTTCTTCAACGCCAATGCCGCGCATCCGTTCGAGAATCCGACGGCGCTGTCGAACTTCATCCAGATGATCTCGATCTTCGCGCTCGGCGCCGCGCTCACCAACGTGTTCGGCCGCATGGTCGGCAACCAGCGCCAGGGCTGGGCGATCCTCGCCGTGATGGGCGTGCTGTTCATCGCCGGCGTCGGCATCACCTATTGGGCCGAGGCCAGCGGCAGCCATGTGCTGAACGCGCTCGGGCTGACCGGCGGCAACATGGAGGGCAAGGAGGTCCGCTTCGGCATCGTCGCATCCTCTCTGTTCGCCGTGATCACCACGGCCGCCTCCTGCGGCGCGGTCAACGCGATGCATGACAGCTTCACTGCGCTGGGCGGCATGATCCCGCTGATCAACATGCAGCTCGGCGAGATCATCGTCGGCGGCGTCGGCGCCGGCCTCTACGGCATGCTGCTGTTCGTCGTGCTCGCGATCTTCGTCGCCGGCCTGATGGTCGGGCGCACGCCGGAATATGTCGGCAAGAAGATCGAGGCCCGCGAGGTCAAGATGGCGATGCTGGCAATCCTGGTGCTGCCGCTGATGTATCTCGGCTGGACAGCGGTCGCCGTGGTGCTGCCACAGGCGGTGGCCTCGATGGCCAATGCCGGACCGCATGGCTTTACCGAGGTGCTCTACGCCTTCACCTCGGCGACCGCCAACAACGGCTCGGCCTTCGGCGGCCTCACCGGCAACACCTTCTTCTATAACCTGACGCTCGCGTCATCGATGTTCGTCGGCCGCTTCTTCATGATCGTCCCGGCGATGGCCATCGCCGGCTCACTCGCCGAGAAGAAGTCGATCCCGCCATCGGCCGGCACTCTGCCGACCACCGGCGGCCTGTTTGTCGGCCTCGTCGTCGGCGTCATCCTGATCATCGGCGGCCTCACCTTCTTTCCCGCACTCGCTCTCGGTCCGATCGTCGAGCATCTCGCGATGACCGCCGGCACCGTGTTCTGATCTCGGAGCAATCTCCATGGAAACCGTCAAACTGCAGAAGCGCTCGTCGATGTCGACGATGCTCGATCCTGCGATCCTGCTGCCGGCCATCAAGGCCGCATTCGTCAAGCTCGATCCGCGGCTGATGATCAGGAACCCCGTGATGTTCGTCGTCGAAATCGTCGCGGCGCTCACCACGGTGATCTTCCTGCGCGACGTCGTCACCGGCGGCGCCAATCTCGGCTTCACCTTCCAGATCATCCTCTGGCTATGGTTCACCGTGCTGTTCGCCAATTTCGCCGAAGCCGTCGCCGAAGGCCGCGGCAAGGCGCAGGCGGATTCGCTGCGCAAGACCCGCACCGAGAGCCAGGCCAAGCTGCTGACCGGCTCTGGTACGTCCGATCACAGCTACAAGCTCGTCGCAGGCACCAGCCTGAAGGTCGGCGACATCGTGCTGGTCGAGGCCGGCGACACCATCCCGTCGGATGGCGAGGTGATCGAAGGCGTCGCCTCGGTCAACGAGGCCGCCATCACCGGCGAGTCCGCGCCTGTCATCCGCGAGTCCGGCGGCGACCGCTCGGCGGTGACCGGTGGCACGCAGGTGCTGTCGGACTGGATCCGCGTGCGCATCACCGCGGCCCAGGGCTCGACGTTCATCGACCGCATGATCAGGCTGGTCGAGGGCGCCGAGCGGCAGAAGACGCCGAACGAGATCGCGCTCAACATCCTGCTCGCCGGCCTCACCATCATCTTCGTGTTCGCGACAGTGACGATCCCGAGCTACGCGGCCTATGCCGGCGGCTCGATCTCGGTGGTGGTGCTGGTGGCGCTGTTCGTGACCTTGATCCCGACCACGATCGGCGCGTTGCTGTCGGCGATCGGCATCGCCGGCATGGACCGCCTGGTGCGCTTCAACGTGCTGGCGATGTCCGGCCGCGCCGTCGAGGCCGCCGGTGACGTCGACACCCTGCTGCTCGACAAGACCGGCACCATCACGCTCGGCAACCGCCAGGCGACCGCGTTCCGTCCCGTCAGGGGCGTCAGCGAGCAGGAGCTCGCGGACGCCGCGCAACTCGCCTCACTCGCCGACGAGACGCCGGAGGGCCGCTCGATCGTCGTGCTCGCCAAGGAGAAATACGGCATCCGCGGTCGCGACATGTCCGAGCTCGGCGCCACCTTCGTGCCGTTCACCGCGCAGACCCGGATGAGCGGCGTCGATGCCGGCGGCTCCTCGGTGCGCAAGGGCGCGGTCGACGCCATCCTCAACTACATCGGCGGTGGCGCCATCACGCAGGTCGCGTCCGGCAATACCATGCGCGCGATCCCGCAAGCCGAAAGCGAGCTCGCCCGCGAGATCCGCGCCATCTCGGACGAGATCGCGAAAGCCGGCGGCACGCCGCTGGCGGTGGCCAAAGACGGCCGCCTGCTCGGCGTCATCCAGCTCAAGGACATCGTCAAGGGCGGCATCCGCGAGCGCTTCGCCGAGCTTCGGCGGATGGGCATCCGCACCGTCATGATCACCGGCGACAATCCGATGACCGCTGCCGCGATCGCGGCCGAGGCTGGTGTCGACGACTTCCTGGCGCAGGCGACTCCCGAGGACAAGCTCAAGCTGATCCGCGACGAGCAGGCCAAGGGCAAGCTGGTGGCGATGTGCGGCGACGGCACCAACGACGCGCCGGCGCTGGCGCAGGCCGATGTCGGCGTCGCCATGAACACCGGCACGCAGGCGGCCCGCGAGGCCGGCAACATGGTCGATCTCGACTCCAACCCGACCAAGCTGATCGAGGTGGTCGAGATCGGCAAGCAGCTGCTGATGACGCGCGGCGCGCTGACGACGTTCTCGATCGCCAACGACGTCGCCAAATATTTCGCGATCATCCCGGCGATGTTCCTGGCGTTCTACCCGCAGCTCGACGTGCTGAACGTGATGCATCTCGCCAGCCCGCAGAGCGCGATACTGTCTGCGATCATCTTCAACGCGCTCATCATCATCGCGCTGATCCCGCTGGCGTTGAAGGGCGTGGCCTACCGCGCCATCGGCGCCGGCGCGCTGCTCGGCCGCAACCTGCTGATCTACGGGCTCGGCGGCATCATCATCCCCTTCATCGGCATCAAGGCGATCGACCTGCTCGTGACCGCCTTGCATCTGGCTTGAACCATCAACCGCCGTCATTGCGAGGGGCGAAGCGACGAAGCAATACAGAGTCCCACACGTAGCCCTGGATTGCTTCGCTTCGCTCGCAATGACGGCAGCGATATAGGAGACTCAAAATGCTCAAAGAAATCCGTCCCGCCATCTTCGTGCTGCTCGCGCTGACGCTCATCACGGGCCTGATCTATCCGCTCGGCATGACCCTCGTCGCCGGCAGCATCTTCCCGGCACAGGCCGAAGGCAGCCTGATCACCCGCAACGGCCAGGTGATCGGCTCCTCGCTGATCGGCCAGGAGTTCAAAGACGACAAATATTTCCACGGCCGGCTCTCGGCGACGACGACCGCCGATCCGAACGATGCGCCCAAGACAGTGCCGGCGCCCTACAACGCCGCCAACTCCTCGGGCTCCAATCTCGGCCCGACCAGCAAGGCGCTGGCCGATCGCGTCAAGGAGGACGTCGACAAGCTCAGGTCCGAGAACCCCGCGCAGCCAGTGCCGGTCGACCTCGTGACATCATCGGCGAGCGGCCTCGATCCGGACATCTCGCCGGAGGCGGCGCTGTTCCAGGTGCCGCGGGTCGCCAAGGCGCGCGGCATTGCCGAAGATCGGGTGCGAGCGCTGGTGGCGACCGCCACGGAAGGGCGGCTGATCGGGCTGCTCGGCGAACCCCGCGTTAACGTGCTTGCGCTCAATCTGGCGCTCGATGCCGCAACGGCAACCAAGTAACGGTCGAGTGAGGTCGCCCTGCGTCCAAGTCTTAGCACCGAGATCTTGGCCTCGGGGGACCTCCGTCTATAATGCCGCATGGCCAGCCAACGCCGCGATCCTGACCAACGTCCCTCGCCGGAAGCCCTGCTCGAAGCAGCCCGGCGGGAGGACAGTCCTGCCGGCAAGCTCAAGATCTTTGTCGGCGCCGCCCCCGGCGTCGGCAAGACCTATGAGATGCTGTCGAGCGCGCATGCCCGGATGAAGGCCGGACTCGACGTCGTCGTCGGCTTCGTCGAGACCCATGGCCGGATCGAGACCGAGGCGCTGGTGCGTGGCCTTGAGGTCATCCCGCGCAAGCGCATCACCTACAAGGACCAGGTCGTCGAGGAGATGGACCTGGACGCTGTGATCGCGCGGCGTCCGAAGCTCGCGATCGTCGACGAGCTCGCCCATACCAACGCCGCCGGCAGCCGGCATCCCAAGCGCTATCTCGACGTCGAGGAGCTGCTGTCGCACGGCATCGACGTCTACACGGCCGTCAACGTCCAGCACATCGAAAGCCTCAACGACGTCGTCGCCCAGATCACCCACGTCCGGGTGCGCGAGACGGTGCCCGATTCGATCTTCGACCGCGCCGACGCGATCGAGCTGATCGACCTCACCCCCGATGACCTGATCCAGCGGCTGAAGGAGGGCAAGGTCTATGTCCCCAAGCAGGCCGAGCGCGCGCTGGAGCATTATTTCTCGCCCGGCAATCTGACCGCGTTGCGCGAACTTGCGCTGCGGCGGACCGCCGAGCGCGTCGACGAGCAGTTGCTCACCCACATGCAGGCCAACGCGATCGCCGGCCCCTGGGCCGCCGGCGAGCGCATTCTCGTCTGCGTCTCCGAGGATCCGCGCGCCGCGAGCCTCGTTCGCTACGCGAAGCGGTTCGCCGATCGCGTCCATGCGCCATGGACGGCGGTGACCATCGAGACGCGGCGCAACCTTCAGCTCACCGACAAGCAGCGCGACCGGCTCGCCGACACGTTGCGGCTGGTCGAGACGCTGGGCGGCGAGGCGCTGACGATTCCAGGCGTGGGCCGCCGCATCGCCGATGACCTGATCGGATTCGCGCAGGCCAACAACGTCACCCAGATCGTCATCGGCAAGTCCCACCGCTCGCGCCTGTTCGAGATTCTCCGGGGCTCGGTCGTGCACGATCTCGTCCGGCGCGCCGGCAATATCAGCGTCCACGTCATCGCGGGCGAGGAGCCGGCGGAGGCGGCGGCGGCCTCCGTGCAGACGCGGCCGCGCAGCGAGCCGCTGCGGCCGAAACCCTATGCCATGGCGCTGCTGTTCACGTCGCTTGGTCTTGGCATGGCCGAGCTCGTCCAGCCGTTCTTCGGCATCGAGAACGTCGATCTGGTGTTCCTCACCGCGGTGGTGAGCGTGGCCGCGCGCTATGGGCTGGGGCCGTCGCTGCTGGCCAGCGTCGTCTCCTCGCTCTGCTACAATTTCTTCTTCCTGCCGCCGCTCTACACTTTCACGATCACCGATCCGACCAATGTCGCGGCGTTCTTCTTCTTCATGCTGATCGCGATGCTGGTGTCGAACGTCGCCGCCCGCGTGCGCGCGCAGGCGGACACCGCGACCTTGCGCATCCGCACCACCGAGCAGCTCTATGCCTTCAGCCGCAAGCTCGCGGGCACGGCAACGCTCGACGACGTGCTGTGGGCGACGGCCTATCAAGGCGCGCTCATGCTCAAGGTGCGCGTCGTGCTGCTGCTGCCGCAGGCCGGCAAGCTCGTCGTGATGGCCGGCTATCCGCCGGAGGACCAGCTCGACGATGCCGATCTCGCCGCCGCGAGCTGGGCGTTCGCCAACGATCGCGCCGCCGGCCGCGGCTCCGACACCTTGCCCGGCGCCAAGCGCCTGTTCCTGCCGATGCGCACCGGCCGAGGCCTGATCGGCGTCATCGGCATCGACGACGACCGCACCGGGCCGCTGCTGACGCCGGACCAGCGCCGGCTGCTCGACGCGCTGGTCGACCAGGGCGCGCTCGCGATCGAGCGCGTGCTGCTGGTCGAGGACATGGACAAGGTCAAGCGCACCATGGAGCAGGACCGGCTGCGCTCGGCGCTGCTGACCTCGATCTCGCACGATCTCAAGACGCCGCTCGCCTCCGTGCTCGGCGCCGCCTCGACGATGCGCGATCTCGCGACGCGGCTGTCGGACCGCGAGAAGCTCGACCTGCTCGCCACCGTGATCGACGAGTCCGAGCGGCTGAACCGCTTCATCGCCAATCTGCTCGACATGACCAAGCTGGAGTCCGGCGCGATCGTGCCGAACGCGGCGCTGCATGATGTCGGCGAGATCGTCGGCAGCGCGCTGCGGCGCGCCAGCAAGATCCTCGCCGGTCACAAGGTGTCTCTAGAGCTCGCGTCCGATCTGCCGATGGTCGAGGTCGATGCCGTGCTGTTCGAGCAGGTGCTGTTCAATCTGCTCGACAACGCGGCGAAATACGCGCCGCCCGATACGTCGATTGCGATCCGCGCGGCACGTGACGCCAACTGGATTGTGCTCGACATCAGGGACGAGGGCGACGGCATTCCGGCCGCCGAGGTCGAGCACGTGTTCGACAAGTTCTACCGCGTGCAGAAGGGCGACCAGGTGCGCCCCGGCACCGGGCTCGGGCTCGCGATCTCGCGCGGCTTCATCGAGGCGATGCACGGCCGCATCTTCGCCGGCAACCGCACCGACCGGCGCGGCGCCGTCCTCACCATTCGCCTGCCGGTGCCGGCGCAGGCCAAACCGCTGGACACCGCCGCATGACAGGCGCTCCCATCAAGGTCCTGGCGATCGACGACGAACCGCCGATCCGCAAGCTGCTGCGGATGGGGCTCGCCACGCAGGGCTATGAGATCCTGGAGGCGCCGAGCGGCAAGGTCGCGCTCGAAAAGCTCGCGGAAGATCCCGCGTTGATCATTCTCGATCTCGGCCTGCCCGACATCGACGGCCACGAGCTGCTGCGCACCATTCGCGCGCGCAACGAGAGCATTCCGATCGTGGTGCTGTCGAGCCGCGGCGATGAGGCGGGCAAGGTCAAGGCGCTCGATCTCGGCGCCGACGACTACATCACCAAGCCGTTCGGCATGGACGAGCTGCTAGCGCGGCTCCGTGCCGCGCTGCGCCATCAGTTGCAGGTGCAGGGCGAGCGCCCTGTGTTCCGCACCGGCGATCTCTCCGTCGACTTGGTCCGCCGCATCGTCAAGCTCGGCGAGCGCGAGATCAAGCTGTCGCCGAAGGAGTACGACCTGCTGCGCGTGCTGGTGCAGCACGCCGGCAAAGTTCTGACGCATCGCTTCCTGCTCAAGGAGCTCTGGGACGAACTCACCGACGCGCAATATCTGCGCGTCTACGTCCGCCAGCTCCGCCAGAAGATCGAGGCGGACCCCGAGCGTCCGCAATTCGTCCTGACCGAGACCGGCATCGGCTATCGCCTGCGCGCGCCGGATTAGTCTCTACTTTGTTCATACCAACTGGTGCAACGAGCACGCTGCGCCCCCTCTCCCCGTTCTTACGGGGAGAGGGTTGGGGTGAGGGGCCACCGCACGGGTGGTGCCTACCGACATGCGAGACCTTTCTCATTCGCGTTGGTTCCTCAAAATCGGAACCTTCGGTGCTCCTCGTGATTGCCGTGCTGTCACAGGGAGAACATGTTGATGGCAAAGACAGCACGCAAATATTCCAAGGGCGCCTCCAAGGACGTCGAGCGCGCGATGAAGAAGCGCAAGGCTGGCACGCTGAAGAGCGGCGGCTCGAGGCGCAAGGTCAAGAGCCGCAAGCAGGCGATCGCGATCGGCCTCTCGGAGGCGCGCCGCGAAGGCAAGAAGGTGCCTGCGAAGAAGAGCGCGAAGTCGTCGGCGAAGAAGACGGCCAAGAAGTCGTCGAAGACGTCCAGCAAGAAGAGCACGAAGAAGTCCGCCAAGAAGATGACGAAGAAATCCTCGAAGAAGAGCTGACAGGTGCGCTCGTCCGCGCCGCGCCCGCCGTGAGGCACAGCCGTCGTAAAACCCTCCGCTGTCGTCCCGGCGAACGCCGGGACCCATAACCCCAGGGAGAAGTGATTAGGCGGGATGTTCGACCAGTCTTGTCTTACCACGGCCGCCGCGGAGTATGGGTCCCGGCGTTCGCCGGGACGACGGCGGTGGGCGTGTGGGGCGCTTGCGTTAAGAAGCACCCTGTAGCCCGAATGAGCGAAGCGACATCCGGGGGTCTCGCGAGCTGTACGCGTGAATCCGGATGTCGCTGCGCTGAAATCATCGAAGAAGAGCCGACGGGTGCGCTCATCCGGGCTACGGCTTCTCACCCCGCCTTGCGTTGCCGTGCCGCCGAGCGATGCGCCTTCTTCGCCGGACGCCGATGCGACGGCGCGCGCCGTGATGGTGTGCGCGAGGCCTTCTTCCCGCCCTTGCCCAGGCTCTGCTTCAGCGCGTCCATCAGGCTGACGACGTTGCCGGACTTCTCCTCCGGCTCCGGCAGCTTGATCGGCTTGCCCGAGGCCTTGCGCTTGACCAGCGCCTTCAGCGCGGTCTCGTACTGGTCCTTGAACTCCGACGGTTTGAAGTGCGCCGCCTTGGTCTGCAGAATGTGCCCCGCCAGCTCGACCATGTCCTTGGTGATCTTCGGCGACTTGATGTCGTCGAAGAATTCCGCTTCGTCGCGCAGCTCGTAGGGAAAACGGAGCGTGGTGCCGAGCATGCCCTTGCCCATCGGCTCGATCGCGATGATGTGCTCGCGATGTGTCAGCACGATGCGCGCCAGCGCGACCCGATCCTGGTCCTTCATCGCGTCCCGGATCACCGCGAAGGCGTCGACCGCCGCCTTGCCGTCCGGGGCGATGTAGTAGGGGTGGTTGAGATAGCGCTGGTCGATCTCCTCCCGCGGCACGAAGCTGTCGATGTCGATCGTATGGTTGCTTTCGATCTGGACCGCCTCCAGCTCCTCCGGCTCGATCTCGACATACTGCCCCTTGGACAGCTCGTAGCCGCGCCCCTTCTGATCGCCCTCGACGATGTCGCCGGTCTCGGAATCGATCATCTGCTGCTTCAGCCGGTTGCCGGTCTCGCGATTGATCAGGTGAAAGCGCGTCTTCTCCACTGAGGTCGACGCCGGATAGAGCACGACGGGACAGCTGACGAGCGAAAGTTTGAGCGAGCCTTTCCAATAGGCGCGGGGGGCCATCGTGGTCTCCGTGAGCGAATGAGATAGAGCGCAACGGACGAGGACTGTTGCGGGTTCCATCGCTCAGGCCGCAGTCAGTGACTTAGCGGAACATATTTGCCCGTCGGGTTACTATGTCGCAGTCAATCTCCCCTGCCTCGTCGGGCAAATCAGATCGATCTTTCCGCGCATCCCGCCTCATGCAGAGGGCGTACGCGTCGTCACGATACGTGGAGGTGGGAGGCGATGGACGAGGCGGCAGCGTGCGCATCTGCGCGGACGAGCGCTGTCCCTCGGACGTGAAGTCGCGTGGTCCTGGCGCCCCGAAGCTGGCGTCAAGTCCGTGCTGCTGACGAAGCGGGCGGGCGACGGTGGCTCACAAGCCGGACACCGGGGAGAGCGCGAAGTAAGCGTTAACACCATCGCGCAGGGAAGGCCGGTTGAAGGCCGTACCTGTGGTGACTGCCGCCTGCTTTTTGTCTGCAGGCGGGCCATGGGCCGCGGTCAGCACCCGGCCTTCCCTGCACCCTCTCGCTTGAGGGAGGGCGACGGCAGCAGGACCCGAGCTCATCGAGCGGCGGGAACGCGCAACTTTGCCCGATGTTATCATGCGGATAGGCCGGTTTCACGACCCCGCCGGCTTTGCTACGCTACCGCTCAACGCGAGGGATCACCGTGGCGCTCAAGAAGCTTTCCACCTATCGCAAGAAGCGCGATTTCGGCAAAACGGCAGAACCGTCCGGCGAAGCCAAGGTCGCGCCCGCGGAGCGGCCGCGCTTCGTGATCCAGAAGCATGATGCGACCCGGCTCCATTACGATCTCAGGCTGGAATTCGGCGGCGTGTTCAAGTCGTGGGCCGTGACCAAGGAGCCCTCGCTTGATCCGCACGACAAGCGGCTCGCGGTCGAGGTCGAGGACCATCCGCTGGACTACGGCGATTTCGAAGGCACCATTCCCGAAGGCGAATATGGCGGCGGGACGGTGATGCTGTGGGATCGCGGCTATTGGGAGAGCGACGATCCCGAGCGCGGATTCAAGAAGGGCGACCTGAAGTTCACGCTTGAGGGCGAGAAGCTGCATGGCAGCTGGGTGCTGGTGCGGATGCGCCACGACCGCACCGGCGGCAAGCGTACCAATTGGCTGCTGATCAAGCATCGCGACGAGTTCGCCAGGGAAGGCGCGGCCAACGACATCATCGAGGCCGACAAGTCGGTCGCGTCGGGACGTTCGATGGAGCAGATCGCAGCCGGCAAGGGCAACGCGCCGAAGCCGTTCATGCTGCCCAAGACGCAGCGCATGAATGCCGACGCGGTGTGGCACTCCAACCGCGGCGACAGCGGAACGAAGTCGACCAGCAAGGTTTCGACCAAGGCCTCGTCGCCGAAAGCCAAGGCGTCGAAGGGGAGCGCTGCCAAGGCTCGCGTTGCGAAGACGGCCGAGCCGCGGACCGTCGCGTCGCTGCCGGACTTCGTCCCGCCCGAGCTCTGCACTTCCGTGGCGGCGCCGCCGAGCGGCGAGGGCTGGGCCCACGAGATCAAGTTCGACGGCTATCGCGTGCAGATCCGGGTGGAGAACGGCAAGGCAACCTTGAAGACGCGCAAGGGCCTCGACTGGACCGCGAAGTTCGGCGCGATCGCGCAAGCCGCGGCCAAGCTGCCGGATGCGATCGTCGACGGCGAGATCGTCGCGCTCGACAAGGACGGCAACCCGAACTTCTCGGCGCTGCAGGCCGCGATCTCGGCCGGGCAGACCGATGACCTGGTGTTCTTTGCCTTCGACCTGATGTTCATCGACAAGTTCGACCTGCGCCGCCAGCCGCTGCGCGAGCGGAAGGCGCGCCTGGCGAAGCTCCTGAAGGCGAACATCAAGGGAAAGACGCCTCGCATCCGCTATGTCGAGCATTTCGAGAGCGACGGCGAAGCCGTACTGGAATCGGCGCGCAAGCTGAGCCTCGAAGGCATCGTCTCGAAGAAGCTGGATTCGGCCTATCACTCCGGCCGCACCGAGAGCTGGACCAAGGCCAAGACGCGGCCGGGGCACGAGGTCGTCATCGGTGGCTGGAAGACCACCAACGGCAAATTCCGCTCGCTGATGGTCGGCGTCAACAAGGACGATCACCTCGCCTATGTCGGGATCGTCGGCACCGGCTTCGGCCAGGACACGGTGAAGGAGATCATGCCGGCGCTGAAGGCGGCGGCGGCTGAGAAGAGTCCGTTCAGCGGCACGAACGCGCCGCGCAAGACGCGTGAGGTGCATTGGCTGAAGCCCGAACTCGTTGCCGAGATCGAGTTCGCCGGCTGGACGGCAGACAACAACGTCAGGCAGGCCTCGTTCAAGGGACTGCGCCAGGACAAGCCGGCGCGTGAAGTTGTCGCCGAGGAGCCCGTCGTCGCGGCCAAGGTGACGAAGCCGGTGGCGCGCGCCGCGGCCACGGTGGCGACCGGCGGCACGACCGTGCATAAGACGCCGTCGCGCACGAAGAGCGCGGCCACGGTGATGGGCGTCGCGATCTCCAAGCCGGACAAGGCACTCTGGCCCGATGCCGGCGACGGTGAACCCGTGACCAAGCTCGATCTCGCCAACTACCTCGAAGCCGTCGGCGACTGGATGATTGATCATCTCAAAGGTCGGCCGTGCTCGATCGTGCGCGCGCCCGACGGCATCGGCGGTGAGCGGTTTTTCCAGCGGCACGGCATGCAGGGCATGTCCGATCTGCTCGAGCTGGTGAAAGTCTCCGGTGACCGCAAGCCGTATCTGCAGATCGATCGCGTCGAGGGACTGATTGCGGTGGCGCAGGTGGCTGCGGTGGAGCTGCATCCGTGGAATTGCGCGCCCGATGCCTATGACGTGCCGGGACGCCTTGTGTTCGATCTCGATCCCGCGCCGAACGTCGCCTTCGCGGAGGTGATCGCGGCCGCCAAGGAGATGCGGCAGCGTCTGAAGACGCTGGGTCTGGAGAGCTTCTGCAAGACCACCGGCGGCAAGGGCCTGCACGTCGTGACGCCGCTGCTGCATGGCGCGCGCGATAAGGTGACGTGGCCCGAGGCAAAAGCGTTTGCGCAGGGCGTGTGCCAGTGGATGGCCAATGACAGCCCCGACGACTATCTGCTCAACATGTCGAAGAAGCTGCGCAAGGGAAAGATCTTCCTCGACTATCTGCGGAACGACCGGATGTCGACTGCGGTCGCGGTGTTGTCGCCACGGGCGCGCGAGGGCGCGACGGTGTCGATGCCGGTGACGTGGGCGCAGGTGAAGACCGGGCTCGATCCCAAGCGCTATACGATTCGAACGGTGCCGGCGCTGCTGGCCAAGACGAAAGCATGGGCCGGCTATGACGACGCAGCCGGCGCGATCAAGCCGGCCATCAAGAAGCTGACGGCCAGGTTGTGAGCGGTTGTTAGATCGTGCGGGCAGACATGGTCTCCGCCACGTCTGCCCGCGGAATTATCACAGGTGAATCAGATCCGTCCGAGCAGGACGAGGATCAGCACGATGACGATGATCAGGCCGAGACCGCCGCCGCCATAGTAGCCCGTGCCGTAGAACGGACCGCCGCCGATGCCGGAGAAGCCGCCGAGCAGGGCGATGATGAGAATAATGAGGATGATTGTTCCGATGGACATGTACTTTCCTCCAGAGCCCGGCAGCGGGGCGGTGCGTCACTCTGCCTTCGCCGAGGAAACTGGTCGGAACTTCGAAAGTTCCGGGAGTGAAACAGGTAAAATGCGGGGTGTGGCTTTGCGGTCGCGTCGACGCGTGACTACATCAGGACGGTTGTTAGTCAGGAGCTCGCGATGTCAAGACCGCTTGTCGTTTCCATTCCGCATCGCCTCGGCAAGGACGAAGCCGTGCGCCGGCTGCAAGCCGGCCTGAGCAGGGCCGCCACCAGCATTCCGGTGCTCAGCGTCGATGAGGAGCGCTGGGAGGGCGACAAGATGTTCTTTCGCGTCCGCGCGCTGGGCCAAGCCGCGTCCGGCCACGTCGATGTGGCCGAAGATCGCGTCCAGGTCGAGATCACGCTGCCCTGGCTGCTGCAGCGCTTTGCGGAAGCCGCGCAGAACGCCATTCGCAATCGCGGCCAGCTATTGCTGACGAAGAAGAGCTGATCAGCTCTGCGGCGCCAGTGCCGAAGTTTGCTTGGCGCCGTGATCGGAGGAGCTTTCCACGCGAGCAGCCAACAGCGCGGCCGGAAGGTGAGCGAACAGCGATGAGACGGGGACACTGCCGTTCTGGATCTGGGGAGCAGAATAGCCCGGAACGTGCACAATCGCATCGAACGCATCCGCATGCGGCCAGACCCGGCCGCTGTCGGTGAACGGCGCCAGCGTCCGGGCGGCAACCACAATGACGGCCTCGCGTCCGCGGCGGCGGGCGAAGGCGACGATGTGCTCGGCGTGTCGGCCGGTGACCTCGAGCGGCTCGTAGGCGCCGTCCGTGAACACCGCGGCCATCTCGTTGCGCTGCTTGATGAGCTTCCGCGTCCAGGCCAGCTTGATGCGGCCATCCGGCCAGTGGTCCGCGAGGTCGGCCCAATCCGGCGCCTCGCTCTCGCGCAGCGCCTGCTCGCGCGCGGCAAAATCGACCGCGCGGCGGTTGTCGGGATCGACCATCGAGAGATCCCAGAACTCGGTGCCCTGGTAAAAATCCGGCACGCCCGGCATCGTGGCCTTCAGCGTCAGCTGTGTCAGCGAGTTCAGCGCGCCGAGCAGCGCCACACGCTTGGCGACGGTCTCCAGCGATTGCAGGAACTCGGCCGAGCGCTCCCGGTCCAGGATGCCGGCGATGAAGCTGCGCAAGCCGTTCTCATACGCCTCGTTCGGGTTGAGCCAGCTGGTCTCCTCCTTGCCCTCCCGTGCCGCCTTCATCGCATAGGCCTGCAGACGCTCGACAAGCCTGTCGTCCGCTCCTGTCGCGGGCCAGATGCCGACGAGCGTCTGGTAGAGCATGTATTCGAACGTCGCCGAGGGCGCGCGCATATGGCCGTCCGTGACGACATGCGGCGCGTTCATGGTCTTCCAGCGCGCGACCGCGGAGGTCCAGTCGTTGGGCAGCTCGGTGATGGCGGCGAGCCGGGTCCGGGCATCCTCGCCGCGTTTGGTGTCGTGGGTCCCGGTCGCCGTCATGCCATGCGGCCAGTGCTTGGCGCGGCTTTGCATGAGCTTGTGGAAGTCGGCGATCGACAACGCGTGTGCCGACGGATCGCCGCCGACCTCGTTGAGCGCGAGCAGCCGGTGGAAGCGATAAAAGCCCGTGTCCTCCAGCGACTTCGCCATGACAGGCCCGGTGAACTGCTGAACCTTTAGCGCGAAGCGACGGACGCGCGGCACGGAGTGCGTGGTGCTGCGGTCGCGCTTGATGAGATCCATCGTCAGCGCGTCGCGCAGAAAGTCGAAGATCGAGCCGTCGGACGCGAACCACTCGGCACGCGCACCGGCGATGGCGTGATCAATCAGCTTCCGGTCGGCCTCGGTCGGTCCGGCGGCGGTCAGATAGGTGCGATAGACCGGGAAGTGCAGCACGTACAATTCCAGCGCCTGGCGCAGGCTGTCCTCGGAGTAATCGCGCGTGGAGTAATGACCGTTGGCGATGCGCGCGAGCAGGCGCGTCAGCACGGTGAACTCGCTGGTCAGCAGGGTTTCCAGCACCCGCCGCTTGGCCTCCTTGATGACGGGCGCGAGCTTCGGCGGCTTGTTGCTGATCTGCCGCCAGATCTCGTCGAGTGGCTCCAGCCCACGGCCGTCGATCAGCAACTGGGTGATCACGTTCATCCACTCGTATCCGGTGGTGCCGTGGACGCCGGCGAAGCTCGGAAGCTTCTCGTGCTCGCAAAGGATCTTCTCGATCACGACGTAGAACGGTCCGGCTGCCGGTCCGCGCGCGTCGCGAATGAGACGGCGCAGCCGCTGAAAGTATTGCGCGGGATCGCGCAAGCCGTCGATATGGTCGAGCCGCAGGCCCTGCAGCTGGCCGTCGGCGATCAGCTTCTTGACGAGGCGATGGATGGCCTCGAACGTGCCGGCATCCTCGACGCGCAGGCCGGCCAGCATGTTGACGTCGAAGAAGCGGCGGTAGTTGATGTCGCTGGAAGCAAGCCGCCAATGGCCGAGCTTGTAGTGCTGCCGCTCCAGCAGATGATGCAGGGCCAAGGTCGGCGCGGCGCGATCTTCGCCCGCCTTGTAGGCCGACAGACCGCGTACGATGACGTCGGCAGCACCGGGGATGGCCTTGAGCGCTGCCTTGAAGCCTGGCGCTTCCTTGCGATTGGGATGGCGCAGGCCGGGATAGCGCGAGGCGAGCTCCAGCATGGCCTTTCCCGTGTCGCTGCTCTCCTCGCCCGCGTCCTTGACGATGATGCGCAGCATCTCGCCGTAGCGCTCCGGCGCGATCGGGAGGCGATGCTCGAAGTACCAGCAGGAGAACGAGCCGTCTTCCGGATCGTAGCGGAGCTCAATGTCGCCTTGCTCGAGCGCGTGACCGTAGGAGGTGCCGATGATCGGCAGCAGCACGCCGCCGCGCGCACGGTAAGGCAGCTGGTCCCAGTCGATGTCGAACGAGGCCGCATGCGGCGAGGCCTGGCCCCATTCGAGCACGTCGAGCCACCACGGATTATCGTCGAAATGCACGCCGACATGGTTGGGGACGAAATCAAGGATCAGGCCGAGATCGTGCTGCTTCAGCGCCGCGCTCAGCTTTGCGAATCCGTCCTCCCCGCCGAGCTCCGGATTGAGCTTGGAGTGATCGGTGATGTCGTAGCCATGGGTCGAGCCCTTGCGTGCCTTCATGAAGGGCGACGCATAGAAGTGGCTGATGCCGAGCGCCTTCAGATAGGGAACGACGCGCGCGGCCGCTTCGAAATTGAAGTCGGCGGTGAGCTGGAGGCGATAGGTCGCGAGCGGAATGGCTGGAGGCATGGCTATCCTCCGATGCTCCAGAACACGGACCAGGGCGGCAGACGATCCCCCGGCGTGCCGCCCCAGATCGGCGTGCCTGCGAGCGGGCTCTCGTCACCCGCGATCTCCTTATCAGAGACGTTGGCGAGCAGCCGCAGCGCGCTGCCGTCGCCCATCACCCAGTGCGCGCTCAGGCGGCCATCGTCGGTGACCTCGGCTTTGCCGAAGCTCGCGCCGGGCAGTCGCGGCGCCACATGCCTGTGACGCGCGATGAGCAGATTGCGCACCAGAGCCAGTCGCTCACGACCAGGAGACTCGTTGCGCGCGTCCCAATCGATGATCGCGGACTTGAACGTCTCGATGTCGAGCGGGTCGGGGACCTCGTCGCCATACTTGTCGTATGCCCACTCATACTCCTTGCGACGGCCCCTGCGCACGGCGTTTGCGAGATCGCCCTGGAAGTCGCAGAAGAACGGGAACGGCTGCTTCGAGCCCCATTCCTCGCCCATGTACAGCATCGGCACGGTCGGTGCGAGCAGGGTCACGGCGAGCGCTGCCGTAATGCCTTCCGGCGGCGCCAGCGCTTCGAGGCGGTCGCCGAACACGCGGTTGCCGATCTGGTCGTGGTTTTGCAGGAAGTTCACAAACGCGCCGGGGGCGAGATGACCGCTCGGTTCACCGCGTCGAATGCCGCCCCAGAAGGCCGCCTCCTCGCCTTGATAGACGAAGCCGGACGCAAGCGCCCGCGCCAAGCCGTTGCGCGGCGATTGTTTATAATCGCCGTAGTAGCCGCCGGTCTCGCCGGTGAGCATGACGTGCCAGACGTGGTGATAATCGTCGTTCCATTGCGCACGGAATTTGCCGCGGGGTGGATCTTCCGCCGCGTCGAGCATGCTGGCGGCGTTATCGCCGTTCTCCAGCACGAGATGGATGTGCCGTCCGGTCTGCTCGACGAGCTTGCCGACAGCGGCGCTCAGATCGTGCAGCATCGGGATCTCACCCTCGTTGTGAAGGATGTGATTGACGGCATCGAAGCGGAGGCCGTCGAAGCGATAATCGGTCAGCCAATGCAGCGCGTTCTCGATCGCGAAGGCACGCACCTCCGGCTTGCGGTAGTCGATGGCGCTGCCCCACGGCGTGTGCGCATCAGTGAAGAAGGTCGGCGCATAACGGCCGATGTAATTTCCTTCGGGGCCGAAATGATTGTAGACGACGTCGAGGAACACCATCAGCCCGCGCAGATGCGCCTCATCGATCAGCGCGCGCAGATCGTCGGGGCGGCCATAGACGCTATCGGGCGCATACAGCAGCACGCCGTCATAGCCCCAGTTGCGGCTCCCCGCGAAGTCTGCCAGCGGCATCAGCTCGAGCGCGGTGATGCCGGTCTCGACGAGATGATCGAGCTTATCGATCATCGCGCGATAGGTGCCGTCCTGAGTGAAGGTGCCGACGTGACTTTCGAGGAACACCGCGTCCTGCCACGGTCGTCCCCGCCATTCCTTGGCGCGCCAGGCATAGGCGGAGTGATCGATGACTTCGCTCGGTCCCGTCACGTCCTCGGGCTGGAAGTCGGAACCGGGATCGGGAACATCGAGCTCATCATCGATGCGGAACTTGTAGCGCGCGCCGCCGCCGACGCCAGGGACTTCGAGCGTGTACCAGCCGCCGTCGCCGCGCTGCATTTCATGACGTCGATCGAGCACCAGATCGACCCGCTTGGCGGCGGGGGCCCAAAGTCGGAAGGTCGTGCCATTGGCCGTGATGCGAGGTCCGAACTGCCGCGAGGTCATGACAAGCCCGCATACGCCAAGACCGAGCGGGGCGGAGCCTTGAGGTCGGTCCCTGCTGCGAAGTCGGCCGGCTTCTGCTGGGCTTGGGTGGTGTCGAGAACCTGTTGCCAAATCTTGGTTTCGGCGAGCTTGGGCAATTTGAATCCGATCTCTTCGGGGGCCGCGTTCAGAACGATAAAGATCGGAGCCTGCTCCTGTTCCACAGGAGCGAGCACATAGGCGAGAAATCGTCCGTCGGGAAAGGTCCAGTCGGTTTGCGTCATCTCCTCCGCCGAGGGCGTCAGCCACAGCACGCCGAAGCTGCCATCGGCACGGCGGCCGTCGAGCCAGCGACGCGCACGGATCTGTCCGAAGCGGCGGCGCAGCTCGGTCATGTGGGTGATGAAATCGATGAGGTCATCGCCCTCGCGCCCCATGCCGCTCCAGTCGACCCAGCCGACCTCGTTGTCCTGGCAATAGGCGTTGTTGTTGCCGGCTTGCGAGTTGCCGACCTCGTCGCCCGCGAGCAGCAGCGGCAGGCCTTGTGCGAGGAACAGACAGGCAAGCTGATTCTTGCGCGATTGCCGGCGCAGCGCATTGATCACGACGTCGTCGGTCGGCCCCTCCTGGCCGAAATTGTTGCTGTGGTTGTCATTGGAGCCGTCGCGATTGTCCTCGCCATTCGCTTCGTTGTGCTTGCTGTTGTAGGCGAAGAGATCGGAAAGCGTAAAACCGTCATGGACGGTGACGTGGTTGACGCTGGCGCGCTGAGTGCGGCCGTCATGGTTGAAGATGTCGGACGAGCCGGTCATGCGGCTGGAGACCTCGCCGATCAGGCTGCCTTCGCCGCTCCAATAGCGTCGCATGGCGCTGCGATAGCGGTCGTTCCATTCCGACCATTGCGACGGGAAGGCGCCGACCTGATAGCCGCCGAGGCCGACGTCCCAGGGCTCGGCTACGAGCTTGACGCCGGCGAGAACAGGGTCCTGACGGATCGCGGTGAGGAAGCCGCTGCGGCGGTCGAAGCCGTGCTTCTCCCGTGCGAGCGTGGTCGCGAGGTCAAAGCGGAAACCATCGACATGGCAGACCTCGACCCAGTAACGAAGAGAGTCCATCACCATCTGCAGCACGCGCGGATGGGTGAGGTTGACCGACGAGCCGCAACCGGTGAAGTCGTCGTAGAAGCGCGGATTGTCGGGCTTGAGCCAGTAATACGACGCATTGTCGATGCCGCGATAGCACAGCGTCGGCCCGAGATGATTGCCCTCGGCGGTGTGGTTGTAGACGACGTCGAGCATCACCTCGATCCCGGCATCGTGCAGCCGAGCCACGGTGGTCCTGAAGGCGTCGAGCGGATTGTCCTGCGCGTAGCGCTGCTCCGGCGCGAAGAACGAGATGGTGTTGTAGCCCCAGTAGTTGACCAGCTTCTTCTCGACCAGCATGCGGTCGTCGATGAAGGCATGGATCGGCAGCAGCTCGACCGTGGTGACGCCGAGCCGCTTGAGATGCTTGATCATGGCCGGCGACGACAGCCCGCCATAGGTGCCGCGGAGGTTCGGCGGGACGTCGTCGCGCTTGTTGGTCAGGCCCTTGACGTGGGCCTCGTAGATGATCGTGTCCTCCCACGGGATCTGCGGCCGCATTTCGCGCCGGCCCCAGTTGAAGGTCTCGTCGATGACGACCGCCTTCGGCATGCCGCGCGCGTTATCGCGGCGGTCGAAGGAGAGGTCCTCGCGGGGCGAGCCGGCGCGGTAGGCGAAATGCGCGTCGCTCCAGACCAGCCGCCCGGCGAGCCGCTTGGCATAGGGATCGAGGAGAAGCTTGTTGGCGTTGAAGCGGTGGCCGTGCTCCGGCTCGTAGGGGCCGTAGACGCGGTAGCCATAGAGCTGCCCCGGCGAGACGTCGTTGAGGTAGCCGTGCCAGACATCCTCTGTCCGCTCGGGCAGTTCGATCCGCTCGATCTCGCGGCGGCCCTGGCTGTCGAACAGGCACAGCTCAACCTTCTCGGCGTTGGCGGAGAACAAGGCAAAATTGGTCCCCCGCCCGTCCCAGGTGGCACCGAGGCGGGCGTGACTTCCTGCGGCCAGACGCATCGCGTCAGGCTTCCGGGACGAGAAATACCGCTGCCATGGGCGGGAGGATGAGGTTGAGGTGCTGATCTTCAGAGGCATGGACCTGGCCGACATTGCCGACATTGCTGCCGCCATAATGCGAGGAGTCGGAATTGAAGACTTCCCGCCATGTGCCGCTGAGCGGCGCGCGGACCCGGTAATTGTAATACACGTTGGGCGAAAAGTTCACGACCACGACGCAGCGGGCCCGGTCATCAAAGCCTTTTCTCACCCAGGCGAACACGTTGCGGTCGGAATCGTCGGTGATCAGCCACTCGAACCCTTCCGGCTCGCAGTCGCGCTCGTGCAGCGCCGGCTGGTTGCGGTAGAGGTGGTTGAGGTCGCGGATCAAGGCCTGGATGCCGGCATAGCGGGCATCGCCGAGCAGGTGCCAATCCAGTGACGTGTCGTGATTCCACTCCCGCTCCTGGGCCAGCTCGCAGCCCATGAACAACAGCTTCTTGCCGGGATGGCCGAACATGAAGCTGTAATAGGCGCGCAGGTTGGCGAAGCGCTGCCAGTCGTCGCCTGGCATCCGGCCGAGGATCGAGCGCTTGCCGTGCACGACCTCGTCATGCGACAGCGGCAGGATGAAGTTTTCCGAAAAGGCGTAGTGCAGGCCGAACAGGATCTCGCCGTGGTGATATTTGCGGTGGATCGGGTCCTTGCTGACGTAGCGCAAGGTATCGTGCATCCAGCCCATGTTCCATTTGTAGCCGAAGCCGAGACCGCCGGTGTCGACGGGACGGGATACCTGCGGCCAGGCAGTGGATTCTTCGGCGGCGGTCGTCGCCTGCGGGAAATGGCCGAACACGTCGATATTGGTCCGGCGCAGGAATTCGATTGCCTCGAGATTTTCCCGCCCGCCATATTTGTTCGGGATCCAGCCGCCCGAGGGACGGCTGTAGTCGAGATAGAGCATCGAGGCGACGGCGTCGACGCGCAGGCCGTCGATGCCGTAGCGCTCCAGCCAGAACAGCGCATTCGAGCGAAGGAAGTTGGCAACTTCGGTGCGGCCGAAATTGTAGATCAGCGTGCCCCAGTCGAGATGCCGGCCCTGCATCGGATTGGCGTGCTCGTACAGCGCGGTGCCGTCGAAATGGCCGAGGCCATGCGGATCGTCTGGGAAATGCCCCGGCACCCAATCCAGCCACACCGCCAGCCCTTCGCGATGACAGGCAGCGACGAGCTCACAGAAGTCCTCGGGGCTGCCGAACCGGCTCGTCGGCGCGTAGAGGCCCGTCGGCTGATAACCCCAGGAGCCGTCGAACGGGTGCTCATTGATGGGCAGGAATTCGATATGGGTGAAGCCCATGTCGCGCGCATAGGCAGGCAGCTGCTCGGCGAGCTCGCGATAGGTCAGCCACTGGTTGTTGTCCTTGCGCCGCCAGGAGCCGAGATGCACCTCGTAGATCGAGACCGGCCGGTTCAACTTGTTGACGTCGTGAGGCGCCGGCTGGGGGCGCGGCAGGCTGGTCTCGTCAACCACGATCGAGGCCGTCTTGGGACGGACCTCGGCCGCGAACGCCATAGGGTCAGACTTCAACGGCAGGTGCTCGCCTTGCGGCCCGATGATGTCGAACTTGTAGTGGTCACCGGCGCGGGCGCGCGGAATGAACAGCTCCCAATAGCCGTTGCCGCGCACCCGCATCGGATGCCGCCGCGCGTTCCAGAAGTTGAAATCGCCGACCACGCTGACGCGCCGTGCATTGGGCGCGAGCACGACGAAGCCGACACCGTCGACGCCGTCGATCACCATGGGGTGCGCGCCGAGCTTGTCGTAGAGCCGCTCGTGATTGCCTTCGCCGAGCAGATGCAGGTCGAGATCCCCGAGGATCGGCAGGAAGCGATAGGGGTCCTCGAGGTCGGTGACGGAATCGCCGAAGGTGGCGCGCAGGCGATAGCGCTGCATGGACGACATCGTGCCGGTGAAGAGGCCCGAATCATGGATGCGCGCCAGCGGCGCGACTTCGCCGTGCTCGCCCACGACCTCGACCCGGGACGCCTCGGGCAGAAACGCACGCACGACCGTCCGGCCCTCGACATTGTGCTGACCGAGATAGCGAAACGGGTCGGAATGCCGACCTTCGATGATCGCAAACGCCTCGGGAGAAAGATGGGTCATGAAGACTCGCTGGCAGGTGCTGACTCGGACAGGACGCGAAGCAGATTGCCCAGCGCGACGCGCAACCAATCCGGCCGGTGGGCCAGATCATATTCGAGTGCTCCGAGCGCTTTTTCCAGCAGGAAAAAGTTAAGGAGCGCCTCCGCCGCACGCGGATCGTTGGGCCACAGCGGCTCGGTGGCCTTGACGTCGCGATAACCGGACAAAAAAGCCGCGGTCGCCTGATCGCGCCACTCGGCGAGCGCCGCGACAAGCCTGCCGTGATCATCCGGGGTGGCTCTCATGGCGCGGTCGAGCGCGACGCGAACCGAGCAGTCGATCGAGCGCAGGAAGCCGGCGATGTCCCGGGCCGGCGGCGCCTTGCGGCGGCGCTCGGCCAGCGGCTGCTCCTCGTCGCCATCGAAATCGATGATGACGATATCGTCCTTGACGATCAGCATCTGGCCGAGGTGGAAGTCGCCATGCAGGCGGATGTCGCGGCCGGCGACACCGCGCGGGATCAGATGGCTGAGCCGGTCCGACAATTCGCCGCGCCTGGCGAGCACCTGGTCGGCCAGTCCCCGTTCGGGGTCCTTGAGGTGGTCGCGGCGCTCGCTCAGGCTGGTGAAGATGCGGCCGGCCTGGGCGTGGAGCCGGTCGATCCAATGATCGAGGGCGTCGGCCGTGGTCGGCTCGGGAGCGAAGTCGGCGATGTCGCTGCGCGAGGCCAGCGCCGCATGCAACTCGCCGGCCCGCCGGCCCGCCTGGGTCATGTAGCGCAGATAGGGCGGCAGCTCCTCGCTCTGCCGTTCGTCGCCGCTCCTCGCGAACACGCGCTGGTCGTCGACGTAGCGGTCGAGATAGGCGGCGGTGACGGTCCAGCCGTCGCCCTGGTTCTCGACGAAGCCATGCACGGCGCCGACCGTGCGCCGCTCGTCGTCCTGGATCACCTCGACGCTGCCGAGCAGCGGCGGCACGTTGGGGAAGCGAACGATCTCGGTGAGGAAGCGTCCGACATCGATTTCGGGATGAGGGCCTGTCTCGAGCTCGCGATAGATCTTGATGAAGAATTCGTTGTTGACGACGGCCTTGCTGCTGCAGCGATCGGTCTCGATGATGCGCACCTGCTCGGACTCGCGCACGGGCTTGTCGGGAAAGCGCGAGGTCGGGCGGAATTCGAGCCGTATCCCGTTCTCCTCCACCGTCAGCGACTGCGCGAGATTGCGCAGCAGCAGCGCGAGGAAGATGGGATTGGTGGCCGCATCCAGCAGCGTGCCCTCGCGGGCCCCCTGGCGGACAGCGGCGAAGGCCTGCGGATTGTAACGTTCGCGGTCGAAGCGGACCCACTCGATCTGCATCGGCAGGAGGTAACGCAGCTCGTCCTTGCGCTCGGTGGATTTGAAGAAGATCAGCCACGGCCGGTTGTCGCCGATGTCGCAGAACGGGATCGCGGACGTCAGCGTTGGATGAATCGCCTCGGGCGCGCGCTCGGGGTACCAGCGCGTGCGGGAGAGGTGGCCGGGAAGCACGTCGCGCTCGAACAGGCTGCGGGTGCGCGCCAGCGACACCCAGGTCGAGCCGAGCGGGACGACCAGCGTCTCGAATTCCGGCACGGCGCGCTGGACGACCGGCTCGGACTTGTCGCGCTCCTTGAGCTGGAACCAGTAGAAGCCGTAGGGCGCCAGCGTGATCATGTAGGGCAGCTCGCCGATCGCGGGGAAACGCGAGCGGCCGAGCATCTCGATCGGAATGCGATCCTTGAACGCGGACAGGTCGAGTTCGGTGGCCTGCGCCGAGCGCGACAGGTTGGCGACGCAGAGGATGACCTCGTCCTTGTACTGGCGCACATAGGCGAGTACCGACCGGTTGGCCGGGCGGATGAAGGTCATGCTGCCCCGGCCGAACGCAAGCGTCGACTTGCGCACCGAGATCAGCTTCTTGGTGGCGTTGAGCAGCGACGAGATGCTGCGCGACTGCGCCTCGACGTTGACGGCCTCGTAGCCATAGACCGGGTCCATGATCATCGGCGCGTATAGTCGCGCAGGATCTGCCCGTGAGAAGCCGCCGTTGCGGTCGGGCGTCCATTGCATCGGCGTCCGGACGCCGTTGCGGTCACCGAGATAGATGTTGTCGCCCATGCCGATCTCGTCGCCGTAATACACGATCGGCGTGCCCGGGAACGACATCAAGAGCGAGTTCATCAGCTCGATCTTGCGCCGGTCATTGTCCATCAGCGGCGCCAGCCGCCGGCGGATGCCGACATTGATCCGCGCGCGCGGATCATTGGCGTAGGTCGACCAGAGATAGTCGCGCTCCACATCGGTCACCATTTCGAGCGTCAGCTCGTCATGATTGCGCAGGAACAGTGCCCATTGGCAGGTCGCGGGAATATCCGGCGTCTGGCGCAGGATGTCGGTGATCGGGAAGCGGTCCTCCTGCGCGATGGCCATGTAGAAGCGCGGCATCAGCGGGAAATGATAGGCCATGTGGCACTCATCGCCCTGACCGAAATATTCCTGAACGTCCTCCGGCCACTGATTGGCCTCTGCCAGCAGCAGCTTGTCCTTGGCGTAATTGTCGAGCTCGACCCGCAGGCGCTTGATGACGGCGTGCGTCTCGGGGAGGTTTTCGTTGTTGGTGCCGTCGCGCTCGCACAGATAAGGAATCGCGTCCAGCCGGAAGCCGTCGACGCCGGCATCCAGCCAGCGCTTCATCACCTGGATGATGGCGTTGACCACGCGTGGATTGTCGAAGTTCAGGTCCGGCTGGTGCGAGAAGAAGCGGTGCCAATAGAATTGGCCGGCCTCGGGATCCCAGGTCCAGTTCGACTTCTCGGTGTCGGTGAAGATGATTCGCGTGCCCAGATATTTCTGGTCGGTGTCGCTCCAGACATACCAGTTGCGCGCGCTCGATCCCGGCGGGCTGCGGCGGGCGCGCTTGAACCAATGGTGCTGGTCGGAGGTGTGGTTGACCACGAGCTCGGTGATGACGCGCAGGCCGCGGCGCTGCGCTTCCTGGATGAAGCGCTTGAACTCCTTCATCGTCCCGAAATCGGGATTGATGCTGCCGTAATCGGCGATGTCGTAGCCGTCGTCGCGGCCGGGCGACGGGTAGAACGGCAACAGCCACAGCGCGGTGACGCCGAGATCCTGCAGATAGTCGAGCTTCTCGGTCAGACCGGCGAAATCGCCGATGCCGTCATTGTTGCTGTCGGCGAACGCCTTGACGTGCAACTGGTAGATGATCGCGTCCTTGTACCAGAGGCCGTCGCCATCGGTCTCGGTCTGGAGGCTCGGGGCGTCCAGGGATGACATCACGTTCATGAGGCCCTCACGCCGGAGAGAAGAGAAGAAGGAATCGGTTGCTGTGGGAGGCGGGTCGGCCTCGCCAGATGCGGCTCTCCTCAAAAGAGGGCAGAATAGGGGAGAAAGCGCCGCAGAGGATGACGCTCTCGAACGTGTGCGGAAATTTGTTCACGGTGATGCCATTGACAAGAAAACAGTGTCCCGGTTCGCTAGGAACCGGAACCACCCGATACAAAGCCGCAGTCCCGGCTTTTGTTCCCCAGGGAACGAGGGCCTGCGCGGCGCGTTAGGGGCCTATCCTCTTGCCGTCCAATAACAATTTCACGACGTGCGACCCCTCGTAACGTCAGAACGCGGGCCGAATGGATCTCCACAGCCAAGCTCATCATCTCGGAATCCTGACAGAATTCTACGACGGTCAGGGGAATCGCCGCGTTACCGAGGAGGCGGCACTCAAGATCATCGTTGAGGCCTTCCCAAGGCCCACGCCGCATCGGCTGCTCAGCAGCGCGATCGTGATTCGGCCCGCGCAACCGGCACGCAGCCGGTTGAGCGACGAGGCCAAGCTGCCGGTCAAATGGACCGTCAAGAGCGGCGATGTCGAGGTTGCCAAAGGTGAAACACGCGAGGTCTTCATCGAGTGGCCGGGCGATCTGCCCGCCGGCAGCTACCGGCTCGAGCTGTTGGATGCGTCGTCATGCCGCGAGGAGCTGCCGCTGCTGGTCGCGCCCGACAAGGCCTATTCGGGCGATTTTGATCGCGTCTGGCTGCTGGCGGTTCAGCTCTACGGCATCAAGTCGCGGCGCAACTGGGGCATGGGCGATTTCACCGACCTCGCTAATCTGATCGAGGCCTGCGCGAAGCTCGGCGCTGATGGCGTCGGCCTCAATCCGCTGCATGCGCTGTTCGACGACCGGCCCGGCGATTTCAGCCCCTATGCGCCGAACAGCCGGCTGTTCCTCAATGCGCTCTACGTCGATGTCGAGCAGGCGCCCGGTTTTGCCAACGGGCCGGACAGCAAGGCATTGGAGCCGCTACGGCAGGCCGATCTGGTCGATTACAAGGGCGTCGCGGCGTTGAAATGGCCAGCGCTGCGCGCCGCCTTCGATGCATTCATGGCGGCTCCCGATGCCGCCGACGTGGCGGAGTTCAAGGCCTACCGCGCCGAGCGCGGCGACCTCCTGGTGCGTTTCACCTGCTTCGAGGTGCTGCGGCATCGCTTCCAGAAGCCGTGGTGGGATTGGCCTGAGGAATGGCGTCAGCCCGATGCGGCGCGTTGCGCGGCGCTGCTCAGCGGCCCGGACAGCCGCGAGGCGGATTTCGTCGCCTATGTGCAATGGATCGCCGAGCGGCAGCTGCGCCACTGCAAGGATCTCGCCCATCGGCTGGGCATGAAGGTTGGCCTGTATCTCGATGTCGCGGTCGGCGTCCAATCCGATGGCTTCGATGCCTGGAACGAGCAGGGTGCGATTTCGCGCACGCTGTCGGTCGGCGCGCCGCCTGATCCGCTGAATACGGTCGGGCAGAACTGGGGCCTGGCCGGCTTCAATGCACCCGGGCTGGAGCTGAAGAATTTCGAGCCGTTCCGCGAGATGATCAGGGCCTCGATGCGCCATGCCGGTGCCATCCGGCTCGACCATGTGCTCGGGCTGAAGCGGCTCTATCTGGTGCCGCATGGCTTTCCGGCCAAGCAGGGCGCGTATGTCCAGATGCCGTTCGATGCGCTGCTCGCGGCCACCGCGATGGAGAGCGTCGCCAGCCAGTGCATCGTGATCGGCGAGGATCTCGGCACGGTGCCGGAAGGGTTTCGCGAGCAGATGGCTGATTGGGGCCTGTGGTCCTACAAGGTCATGATCTTCGAGCGCGACGACAACGGGCGCTTCCGCGACGTCGACTTCTATCCGCCGAACGCGCTGGTGACGCTGAACACGCACGACCTCTCGACCTATGCCGGCTGGCGCTCGTTCGGCGACCTCAAGACCAAGCGTGGATTGGATATCGATCCCGGCGAGAGCGACCAGGATCGCTGGCAGGCCCTCGGGCTGTGGGACGAGGTGTTGCGCCACAACGGCATCCAGAGCAACGACGTCCATTCGGCGATCAGCTTCCTGTCCAGGACGCGATCGCGCCTGCTGGTGATCTCGCTGGAGGATCTGCTCGGCATCGTCGATCAGCCCAACATCCCCGGTACCATCGACGAACATCCGAACTGGCGCCGCAAGATGCCGGTCAATATCGAGGACATCACGACCGCGACCGACGTCGATGCACTCAAGGTCGCAACCGCCGAACGGATCAGCCCGGCCGGCGTTTGATCTGTGGGGAACGGGTAGGGGGCATTTGCACACGGATGTGGAATGTCCTGCAGGATCGAAGACTACGCGCTGATTGGTGATTGCGAGACGGCGGCGCTGGTCAGCCGCAACGGGTCGATCGACTGGCTATGCTGGCCGGCGTTCGATTCCGATGCCTGCTTTGCAGCGCTGCTCGGCGATCACAGCAATGGCCGCTGGCTGATCGAGCCGCGCGACGAGGTCAGGTCGCGTTCGCGGCGTTATCGGGGTGACAGCCTGATCCTCGAGACCCGGTTCGAGACCGCGACCGGCACGGTCGAGCTGATCGACTTCATGCCGCCGCGCGGCAAGGCCTCCGACGTCGTGCGCCTGGTGCGCGGCGTGTCGGGCCAGGTCGCCATGCGCATGGACCTGATCATCCGCTTCGGCTTCGGCGTGGAGATCCCCTGGGTGAGGCGCTCCGAGGACCGCTCGGCTTTGCTTGCCGTGTGCGGGCCTGACATGGCTGTGCTGCACACGCCGGTCGCAACGCACGGCGAGGACATGACGACCGTCGCGGAATTCGAGGTCGCGGCTGGCGAGACGGTGCCGTTCGTGCTGACCTACGGCGCGTCGCATCTGCCGGTCCCCAAGGCGATCGATTACGAGCAAGCGCTTCGCGACACCGAGGCGTTCTGGTCGGACTGGTCGGGCCGCTGCACCTATCAGGGCGATCATCGTGATCTCGTGATGCGCTCGCTCGTCACGCTGAAGGCGCTGACCTATGGCCCCACCGGCGGCATCGTCGCCGCTCCGACCACGTCGCTGCCGGAGAAGCTCGGCGGCTGGCGCAACTGGGACTATCGTTTCTGCTGGCTGCGCGACGCAACGTTCACGCTGCTGGCGTTGATGAACTCCGGTTACACCGAGGAAGCGCTGGCGTGGCATAATTGGCTGCTGCGCGCGGCCGCCGGTGCGCCGGCGCACATGCAGATCATGTATGGCATCATGGGCCAGCGCCGGCTGACCGAATGGGAGGCGGAATGGCTGCCGGGCTATGAGGGCTCGCAGCCGGTCCGGATCGGCAATGCCGCCCATGCGCAGCTGCAGCTCGACGTCTATGGCGAACTGATCGACGCCTTCCATCAGGCGCGCATGACCAAGTTGAAACTGAACGACGGCACCTGGGCGCTCGAACGCGCGGTCGTCGATCATCTCACCGATGTGTGGGACCGGCCTGACCACGGCATCTGGGAGCGCCGCGGCGACGGCCGGCACTACGTATTTTCCAAGGTCATGACCTGGGTCGCGTTCGATCGTGCCATCAAGAGCGCGGAGCGCTTCAATCTGGAGGCGCCGCTGGAGCGCTGGCGGCGGCTGCGTGAGACCATCCATCGCGACGTCTGTGAAAAGGGCTACGATCCGGAGATCGGCAGCTTCGTCGAAGCGTATGGATCGCAGATGCTCGATGCGAGCCTGCTGCTGCTGCCAGCGGTGGGCTTCCTGCCGTGCTCCGATCCGCGCATCCGCGGGACCATCGCGGCGATCGAGCAGCATCTCCTGCGCGACGGCTTCGTGCTGCGCCACGATCCGCGCGAAGTATCGTCACAGGAACAGCAGCCGATCGAGGGCGCGTTCCTCGCCTGCACCTTGTGGCTGGCGGATGCCCATGTGCTCTCCGGCAACATCGACAAGGCGGAGACGCTGTTCCAGCGCGTGGTCGGCATCGCCAACGATGTCGGATTGCTCGCTGAGGAATACGACATCGATACGCGCAGGCAGACCGGCAACTTCCCGCAGGCGCTGACGCATATTGCGCTGATCAACACGGCGCAGAATCTGAGCTGCGCCAAGAAGACGAGCGACAAGCCGGCCAAGCAGCGGTCGGACGCCTGAGCTTTGCGCGCTAGCCCTGCGCGTTTTCGGCCAGGATCATCTCCATGGCGTTGGCGAAGCCTTCGTCATGGTTGGAGGTCGTGACGCGCCTGGCCTTGCTCTTCACGTCGTCGGTGGCGTTGCCCATCGCAATCGACAGGCCGCTCACCTCGAACATCGCGACGTCGTTATGCATGTCTCCGATGGTCGCGACCTGGTCGAGCGGGATGCCGAGCCGCTCGGCCATCGCGGTGACGAAGGTGCCCTTGTTGCGGCCGGGCGGCGTGATGTCGAGATAGTAGCTCTGCGAGCGCACGGCGGTCGCCTCATTGCCCAGCAGCTCGCGCATCTCGCCTTCGCAGCGGGCGAGCAGATCGAAGTCGCGGCTGGCGCCGACGATCTTGCAGGCGCTCGACAGATAGGGCGCGAAATCGCCGATGATGGTGGGATCGGCGCGGATCGCACGCTGCTCGTTCGGCACGTAGTCGCCATGGGGATTGCGCGTCAGCCAGGCGTCGGCGGTGAACACCCAGATGTCGATTCCGCGCTGATGGAGAAGGTCGACGGAGCGCTGGGCCGCATCCGCCGGAATCAGGCTCTGCTCCAGTGGCCGCATGTCGGGACTGACGATGGAGCTGCCGTTGAATGGACCGACGGGCAGGTCGATCTGCAGCGGCGCAATCAGGAAGCCCATGCCGATCGCCGGGCGGCTTGAGGTAATGGTGAAGGCGATCCCGGCCTCGCGCAGCGCGCGGGCGGCCTTCGCCGCGCGCTCGGTCAGAACCTTGTCCTTGGTCAGCAGCGTGCCGTCGACGTCGGACACGACGAGAGCGATGCGGGTCATGGAGTCGTTCCATTCGCGGTCAGGTACGGCCCTGACCGATTGCAAGCTGTTGCAGGATGTCGTCGACGATGCGCTCGACCGGCGCGTCGACCGAGACCGTGATAGGATGCTCGTCGGCGCCAGGTGGTTCCAGGGTGGCGAACTGGCTGTCGAGCAGCCCGGTCGGCATGAAGTGGCCCTTGCGGTGGCCCATCCGGTCGCCGATCAGCTCACGGTCGCCTTCGAGATAGACCAGGCGGACGTCGCGGGGATCACCGACCAGGATCTTGCGGTACGCCTTCTTGAGCGCGGAGCAGGCGATGATGATGCGCTCGCCCTTGGCACGGCAGCGCGCGATCTCGTCGGCGATCGCCTGCAGCCAGGGCCAGCGGTCCTCGTCCGTGAGCGGCTGGCCCGCGCTCATCTTGGCGACGTTGGCGGGCGGATGAAAGCTGTCGCCATCCTCGAACCGCCAGCCGAGACGCCGTCCCAAGGCCTCCCCGACCGTGCTCTTGCCCGAGCTCGAAACGCCCATGACGATCAGCGCGTGCGGGAGCTTCGCCGGCGTCTCCGGCCACGCCGCGTCGTCGATGATAAATGTCGTCCTATCGTTCGACCGCGCGCGATTGGCGGGCAGGTCCTCGCCCGCCAGCACCCGCGTCAGGATCGGCCGCTTATCGGCGCCGCCGGCCTCGAACAGCATGGTGCGGCAGGACGCGAGCACAGGCAGCGTCAGGCTGACCCGCGGCACGAACGGGGCGACGTGCGCCTTATCAACGCCGACCACCCAGCGATCCCCGACATCGATGGCCGGGTAGCCTGGAAACAGCGAGGCAACGTGGCCATCGGGGCCGATGCCGAGCAGCACGAGGTCGAA
This sequence comes from Bradyrhizobium sp. SRS-191, assembly GCF_024586915.1. GTDB lineage: Bacteria > Pseudomonadota > Alphaproteobacteria > Rhizobiales > Xanthobacteraceae > Bradyrhizobium. The sequence continues at coordinate 160,895 of NZ_JANBVS010000006.1, read as the reverse complement.
CAGCGGCCGCGCAGGGTCGAGCGCGTCGGCGCCGTAGAACGCCATCAGCTCGCGCGCATAGGCGTCCGCGCTGCTCTCGGGCGAGTTGGTCTCCGTCGGGATGGGGTGAATGTTGTCCGCGGGCGCGCAGGCATCGAGGAAGGCATGACGCGCCATCGTCATGTTGTGCAGCGGATCGCCCGGCGGCACGAAACGCTCGTCGCCGATGAACCAGTGTATGCGCGGCCATGGAATGCGGTCGCGATAGGCGTCCGTCGCCAAGAGCTCATAGAGCTGCTTCGGACTGGAGCCGCCGGTGAGGCAGATGGCGATGCGGCCGGAATTGGCCGCGATCCGCGCGAGCAGGAGATCGGCGGCCGGCTGCGCCATTGCCGCCTTGTCAGCGACGCGCACCAGCTCGGGAGACGGCGTGCCCATCACGTCAGGACAGCTTGCGCCAGCTGCGGCCGTCGCGCGCCAGCAGGTCGGCAGCGGCCTTGGGGCCTTCGCTGCCAGCTTGATAGGTATGCAGGCCGTCGCGGCCGGCCTTCTTCCAGGCCTCGATGAACGGCTCGACCGCTTTCCAGCCGGCCTCGACGCTATCGGCGCGCTGGAACAGGATGTTGTCGCCGATCATGCAGTCGTAGATCAGGGTCTCATAGCCGGTCGCCGGCTCCGCCTGGAAATAGTCCTTGTAGTTGAACTTCATCTGCACGCCGTCGGTGCGGATCGTCGGCCCGGGGATCTTGGTGTTGAATTGCAGGGTGATGCTCTGGGTCGGCTCGATGCCGATGACCAGATAGTTCTCCGCCAGCGTATCGATCGGCGTGCAGCTGAACATCGCGAACGGCGCCTGCCGGAACTTGATCGCGACCTCGGTGCGCTTGGCGCCGAGCGCCTTGCCTGTGCGCAGGTAGAACGGCACGCCCGCCCAGCGCCAATTGTCGATCGTCAGCTTGAGCGCCGCATAGGTCTCCGTCGCGCTGTCGGGATTCACATCCTTGGTCTCGCGATAGGCTGTCAGCTCGGTGTCGCCGACCATCCCGGCCTTGTACTGGCCGCGCACGGAATTCAGCAGCGCTTCTTCTTCCGTCAGCGGCTGGATGGCCGAGAGCACTTCGGCCTTCTCCGAGCGCACGGTGTGCGCATCGAACCGCGCCGGCGGCTCCATCGCGACCAGCGAGAGCAGCTGGAACAGATGGTTCGGCACCATGTCGCGCAACGCGCCTGTGGCGTCATAGAAGCTGCCGCGGGTGCCGACGCCGAGCTTCTCCTCGACGGTGATCTGCACGTGATCGATGTGATGCCTGTTCCAGATCGGCTCGAACATGCCGTTGGCAAACCGCAGCACCAGGATGTTCTGCACCGTCTCTTTGCCGAGGTAATGATCGATCCGGTAGATCTGGTGCTCGGTCACCAGCTCCAGCAGCTGGTCGTTGAGCTTCTTGGCCGAGGCGAGATCGGTGCCGAACGGCTTTTCCACCACCAGGCGGCGCCAGGCCTTGCCATCCTCCTTCAGGAGTCCGACGCGACCGAGCTGCTGAGCGATCGGCGCGAAAGCGGCGGGCGGCGTCGCCAGATAGAACAGCCGATTGCCGTGCGTTTCCCGCGCGGCTTCCAATTTCTCAAGCCGCTCTTTCAGCTCGTCAAAACTGTCCGGCTCCTTTGGATCGGCTTCGATCGCGGTCACACAATGCAGGAGGCGTTGGGCGACCTCGTCCTCGATCGGACGCGTGGCGTATTTGCGCAGGCCTTCCATCAAATTGGTTCGCAACTGCTCGCTCGACATGCCCTTGCGCGCGATGCCGACGATGCAGAACCGATCCGGCAGCAGGTTGCCGGCGGCGAGGTTGTACAGCGACGGCAGCACCAGGCGGTGCGTCAGGTCGCCGGTCACGCCGAAGATCACGAAGGCGCAGGCGTCGGGCTTCTGGTGCGGCGGCTGGTGCGGATGAAGTGGTTTCACGCGCGGTCCGCCTTGTCGTTCTTGGGCTTGACGATCTCGGGGGCGCTCTGACGCGCGGGATCAGGATGCTGCTCGGGCTCCTTGTGGCCGCCAAAGCCTTCGCGCATGGCGGAGAGGATCTTCTCCGCAAAGGTGTGCTCCTGGCGTGAGCGGAAGCGAGCGAACAGCGCCGCCGTCAGGACCTCGGCCGGCACCGCCTCGTCGATCGCGGCATTCACCGTCCATCGTCCTTCGCCGGAGTCCTCGACAAAGCCGGAATATTTCTCCAGGCCCGGCGCGCGTGAGAGCGCGCTGGCAGTGAGATCCAGCAGCCAGGATGGAATGACGCTGCCGCGCCGCCAGACCTCGGCGATGTCGGCAAGGTCGAAATCGAAGCGATGCGCTTCGGGCAGAACGTCGCTGTTGGCGTTGCGCAGGATGTCGAAGCCTTCGGCATAGGCCTGCATCAGGCCGTATTCGATGCCGTTGTGGATCATCTTGACGAAATGGCCGGCGCCGGTCGGGCCGGCATGGATGTAACCCTGCTCGACGCGCGGGTCGCGGCCGTCCCTGCCAGGGGTGCGCGGGATGTCGCCGATGCCCGGCGCCAGCGTCGAGAAGATCGGGTCGAGGCGGTCGACAACCGCCTTGTCGCCGCCGATCATCATGCAATAGCCGCGCTCCAGACCCCAGACGCCCCCGGAGGTGCCGACATCGACATAATGCAGGCCACGCTCACGCAGCGCCTTGCCGCGGCGGACGTCGTCTTGCCAGAAACTGTTGCCGCCATCGATGATGACGTCATCGGACGACATCAGCTTGGTCAGCTGCTCGACGGTGGCTTCGGTGATCTTGCCGGCCGGCAGCATGATCCAGGCATGGCGGGGCGTGGCGAGCTGGCCGACGAACTCTTCAAGGCTTGCTGCTCCGATTGCGCCCTCGGAGACCAGCGCAGCGACGGCTTTCGCGTCACGATCATAGACGACGCATGAATGTCCCGCGCGCATCAGGCGGCGCACGATGTTGCCGCCCATCCGCCCGAGACCGATCATTCCCAACTGCATCGAGGAGACCTTCCTAGCTCAGCGCTTCTGACATGGCGCTGTCGAGCATCTTGAGGCCCGACTTTAGATTGCCCTTGAGATGCACGCGCAGGGCGCGGCGGCCGCGCTCGGTGAGCACGTCGAAATCACCGCGCGCTTGCGCCGCCTTGATGACGCCGAAGCTGGCCTTCTGGCCGGGGATCGGCAGATCCTGCGCATCATCGGCGGTGATCTGGAGGAACACGCCGCTGTCGGGTCCGCCCTTGTAGGCCTGGCCGGTCGAGTGCAGGAAGCGTGGGCCGAACTCGGCGCAGGTCGCGAGATGCTTGGTGTCGCGCAGCTTCACGCGCATCCGCTGGAGCGCGTCCGTATTCGCGTCATTGTGCTCGATATAGCCGAGCAGCGCGATGTAGTCGCCCTCGCCGGCACGGCCGAGATGCGCCTTCAGCCAGGAGGCGAGGGTGCCGTTGGCGCCGTGCTCGCGCAGGCTCTCGGCATTGTGGCTGTCGGTGTAGAGCTCGCAGCCCTTGATGGCGACCACCGGCTCCTCCGCGGGAAGTGCGCCGGTCTCTTCGAATGCTGCGGTGAGCTCGCGGGTCTTGATCTTCGCCGACTCGACGTCGGGCTGATCGAACGGATTGATGCCGAGCACCGCACCGGCGACGGCCGTTGCCATCTCCAGGCGGAAGAACTCCTGCCCGAGCTGATCGATCGAGGCCAACACGATGCGCACCACCGGATGACCGGCCTCTTCGAGTGCGGCAAGCTTCTCGTCGTGACCGTCGACATCGTCACCGTCCACCTTGATGTCGATGAAGAAGCGATCGTGGCCATAGACGTCAGGCGAAGCGACCGGCTCGCCATCGATCGGGATCAGGCCCTTGCCTTCCTTGCCGGTGGATTCGGCGATCAACTGCTCGGCCCAGGCGCCGAAATCGGCGATCTTCGGCGAGGCGAAGATCGTCACCTTGTCGCGGCCGTCCAGGCCGGCGAGGCCCATGGCAAGGCCGAGCTGCACGCCCGAATTCTGCAGCGGCGGCACGTCCGGGCCGCAGGAGCGCACCATCGACAAGGCGTTGGTGATCAGCTTGCGCACGTCGATGCCCGCGGTCGCGGCCGGGACGAGGCCGAACGGCGACAGCACCGAATAACGTCCGCCGATCGTCGGTTCGCCGTGGAAGATGCGCGCAAAGCCTTGCGCCTTGGCTGCCTTCTCCAGCGACGAGCCGGGATCGGTGACGGCAATGAAACGGTGGCCGGCCTTCTTCGGCCCGATCGCTTCGCTGACGCGCGCGAAGAAGTAATCCTTCATCGCGTTCGGCTCGGTGGTGCCGCCGGACTTCGAGGACACGATGAACACCGTGTTGGAGATGTCGATCTTCTTCTCCATCGCCCGGACCTGCGCCGGATCGGTGGAGTCGAGCACGTGCAGCCGGGGGAAGCCGGCCTTGCGCGGGAAGGTCTTGGCGAGCACCTCCGGGCCGAGGCTGGAGCCGCCCATGCCAAGCACGACGGCGTCGGAGAACTTCTGGCCCTTCACGCGCCGGGCATAGTCCTCATAGTCGGCGAGATCGGCCTTGCCGGCGCTGGTCAGCCAGCCCAGCCATTTATGCTCGTCCTTGCCGGTCCAGACCGAGGCATCCTTGTGCCAGAGGCGGCGGATATTGGCCGACTTGCGCCAGTCCTCGGTGGCCGCGGCGACCTTCTTCTCCAGATCAGCAGCAACCGCGATCGACTGCTGCCCGAGCGCTTCGCCGAGCACGACAGCGCGCTTGTGCGCGACCGCCCCATACAGCTTGTCGGCGGCGTCGGCGAATTGCTTGACGCCGTCGATCACGAGATCGGCGGTGATGTCGTCGAGCGAGATCCCGGTCTTGGCCAGGTCCTCGAGCGCGGCCTCGGCCGCTTCCACATTCTCTTCGAGGCTGTCGCGCACCTCGCCATGGTCGCGGAAGGCGTCCAGCGTGGCCGGCGGCACGGTGTTGACGGTGTTAGGGCCGATCAGCTCCTCGACATAGAGGACGTCCCTGTAATCCTTGTTCTTGGTGCCGGTGGAGGCCCACAGCAGCCGCTGCGGCTTGGCGCCCTTGGCGGCCAAGCGCTCCCAGCGGTCGCCGGCGAACAGGCGCTTGTAATCCTGATACGCCATCTTGGCGTTGGCGATCGCGATTTTGCCCTTCAGTGCGGTCAGCCGCTCCTTTTCGGAGGGATCGTTGGCCTGGGCGATCTTCTCGTCGAGTTGCTTGTCGACGACGCTGTCGATGCGGCTGACGAAGAACGAGGCCACGCTCGCGACATGTGAGGGATCGCCGCCATCCGCGACATAGGCTTCGAGGCCGGCGAGATAGGCCTCGGCAACCTGCCGATAGACCTCCTGCGAGAACAGCAGCGTGATGTTGACGCTGATGCCCTTGGAGATCAGGTGCTGGATAGCCGGCAGGCACGCATCGGTGGCCGGCACCTTGATCATCAGATTGCGGCGGTCGACCGCCTTCCAGAGCTGCTCGGCCTCGGCAATCGTCCCCTTGGCGTCCATTGCCAGATAGGGCGAGACCTCCAGGCTGACGAAGCCGTCATTGCCGTCGAATTCGTCATAGACGGGGCGCAGCACGTCGGCGGCGTTCTGGATGTCCTCGACCGCGACCGTCTCGAACAGCTGCGTCGGCGAGCGATCGCCGCTCTTCAGCGCCTTGGCGATCGGCGCGTCGTACTCGTCCGAGCTGCCGATCGCCTTCTCGAAAATGGCCGGATTGGAGGTCACGCCCTTGACACCATCCTCGTCGATCAGCCGCTTCAGGTCGCCCTTGGCGACGAAGCCGCGCGCGAGGAAGTCGAGCCAGACCGCCTGGCCGTGTCGTTCGAGTTTCTTGACGGGGTTCATTGCTGCCTATCTATGTGCTCTGGCTTGCTTTTCTGGGTTCCAGGCAGAACCGGCCTGGCCCGGGACGAACTATGCGTCAGCCGTTCGGATAACGCCATTCATATTGGATTGATCCTGGTGGAATCCCAACAGCTTCGTGACAGTTTTCGAGGTTGTTCGGGAGCGTTGTCGGGGCGTGGACTGCAAGCCCGATCTGACGGCAGGCGAGAAGCCGGCAGATGTGAGCCCAGGACCGCGCCGCGCGATCAACGGCCAGTGAGATCGCGAGGTGATCCGCAGCATCGCCGCCGCCGTAAAGATTCCACGGATCGCCGCAAGCTCGACTTGGCGATTTCAGACTTGGCGATTTCAGACTTGGCGATTTCATTCGGAAGGAAGACGATCGGAGCAGGCCATGCCGACTTCGTCATCTTGCAAAGCCAAAAGCGCCGCACATCTCTTTCGTGAGATGCTTTCGTTTGTGCCAAAGTGCTACGGACGTTCTGGGGCGCTGCCGGTCGCGTCGCGTTTGAGCCGTCGCCCGGAGATGCGAGCGAAGCCGAGTTGCCGACGACGCGATGGGCGTTTGAGCAAGTTCGTCAGTCACGTGCGATGCGCGCGGGGCGCTCCGCATCACGAACACGCCGCATCACGAATGAGTCGTTCCGGCGCTTCGACGTTACGGAGAAGATATTCGTTCATATGCGGTTCACCAGCATCGCCGACACTCGTTCGCACGTGTCGCAGCCCTGGTTCACGCGGCTTCACAACACCTTGTGCGGCGCGGGGAGACTACGGTGCCGGGGTATTGCGGATGTTGCGAAGCAGAGACATTGAGGTACAAATGGAGACGATTGGCGTGGTTTTGCCGAACTATTGAGCGAAGTGCATGTTGATAGGGCATATGCTGCATGCACTTTGCGTTGCGGAAGAGGACCAAGACGGTGCCCAATGAGGGCTAGCGCGCTTCACTCTGAGTCGGTTCGAGATCAGTAGGAACGTACTTAGATCTCGGCCCGTTGCAGCAAGTGCGGCGGAACCTACGTGGAGAGGGATCATGTACAACGATTCGTTGTTCAACGCGTTCGCGAGGTCGTTCGAGGCCCGAAGCCAGACCGACATGTCGATGCAGGAATATCTAGAATCGTGTCGAACCGACCCGATGCGATACGCGAACGCTGCTGAACGACTACTAGCTGCGATCGGCGAGCCTCAGATGATAGACACGGCCAAGGACCCACGCCTTGGCCGTATTTTTTTGAACCGGACGGTTCGCCTGTATCCCGCCTTCGCCGGCTTCTACGGGATGGAAGACACGATCGAGCGCATCGTCGGCTTCTTCCGGCACGCCGCGCAGGGTCTCGAAGAGCGCAAGCAGATCCTCTATCTGCTCGGCCCGGTCGGCGGCGGCAAGTCGTCGCTCGCCGAGCGGCTGAAGCAGTTGATGGAGACCCATCCGATCTACGTGCTCAAGGCCGGCGATGAATTGAGCCCGGTTTTCGAATCCCCGCTCAGCCTGTTCGATCCCGACACGCTGGGCCCGATGCTGGAGGAGAAATACGGCATTCCGCGCCGCCGCCTCACCGGTCTGATGAGCCCGTGGTGCTACAAGCGGCTCGAAGCGTTCGGCGGCGATATCTCGCAATTCCGTGTCGCCAAGATCCAGCCGTCGCGGCTGCGCCAGATCGGCATCGCCAAGACCGAGCCCGGCGACGAGAACAACCAGGACATCTCCTCGCTGGTCGGCAAGGTCGACATCCGCAAGCTCGAGACTTTTGCGCAGAACGATCCCGACGCGTACAGCTATTCGGGCGGCCTCAATCGCGCCAACCAGGGCATTCTCGAATTCGTCGAGATGTTCAAGGCGCCGATCAAGATGCTGCATCCGCTGCTCACGGCGACGCAGGAAGGCAACTATATCGGCACCGAGAATATCGGCGCGATCCCCTACAGCGGCGTGATCCTCGCCCACTCCAACGAAGCGGAGTGGCAGAGCTTCAAGACCAACAAGAACAACGAAGCCTTCATCGACCGCATCTGCGTCATCAAGGTGCCGTACTGCCTGCGCGTGACTGAAGAACGCAAGATCTACGAGAAGCTGATCCAGGGCTCCGAGCTCGCCACCGCGCCCTGCGCGCCGGCGACCTTGGAAACGCTGGCCCGCTTCTCCGTGATGTCGCGGCTGCGCAAGCACGAAAACTCGACCTTGTACGCCAAGATGCGGATCTATGACGGCGAGAGCCTGAAGGAGTCCGATCCGAAGGCGCGCAGCGTGCAGGAATATCGCGACGCCGCCGGCGTCGACGAGGGCATGGACGGAATCTCGACCCGTTTTGCCTTCAAGGTGTTGGCTGCGACCTATAACCACGACACGTCGGAAGTCTCTGCCGATGCCGTTCATCTGATGTACGTGCTGGAGCAGTCGATCAAGCGGGAGCAGTTGCCGGAGGAAATCGAGAAGCGCTATCTCGAATTCATCAAGGCGGACCTCGCACCCCGTTACGCCGAATTCATCGGCCACGAGATCCAGAAAGCCTATCTGGAATCCTATTCCGATTACGGCCAGAACCTGTTCGATCGCTACGTCGATTACGCCGACGCCTGGATCGAGGACCAGGACTTCAAGGATCCCGATACGGGACAGCTGCTCAACCGTGAACTCCTGAACCAGGAGCTGACCAAGATCGAGAAGCCGGCCGGAATTGCCAACCCGAAGGACTTCCGCAACGAGGTTGTCAAGTTCTCGCTGCGCTCGCGGGCCCAGAACGGCGGAAAAAATCCGTCCTGGACCTCCTACGAAAAGATCCGCGAAGTCATCGAAAAGAGGATATTCTCACAGGTCGAAGATCTGCTTCCGGTCATCTCGTTCGGCAGCAAGAAGGACGGCGAGACCGAGAAGAAGCACGACGACTTCGTCGCGCGCATGGTCGAACGCGGCTACACTGAGCGGCAGGTCCGCCGGCTGGTCGAGTGGTACATGCGGGTGAAGCAGGCGGGTTGATCGTGGTCCGGCGCCGGTGTTCACTGCGTGTGTGACAGGCCAACGGTGGATACCGGCGCCAGGACTATGATCTGATGCGGAGCGTTCGACGCAAGTTTCGTTGAAGCGTCGAACAGAAATGATGCGGGTGCCGGGTCGATCTGACGCTGCACCGCGGCATCGCGGCGGGGGAGAGCAGGAGTCGAAGCCGCTGCAGCAGGAGGCGTGTGGAACGTGGTCATGCACATCATTGATCGGCGCCTGAATCCGGGCGGCAAAAGTCTGGAAAACCGCCAGCGATTTTTGCGCCGCGCCAAGGCCCTGGTTCAGGGAGCGGTCAAGAAGACCTCGCAGGACCGCGACATCAAGGACGTGCTGGAAGGCGGCGAGGTGTCGATCCCGCTGGACGGCATGGACGAGCCGCGCTTCCGGCGCGAGGGCGGCACCCGCGACATGGTGCTGCCGGGCAACAAGAAATTCATTGAAGGCGACATCCTGCCGCGCTCCGGCGACGGCAGCGGCCGTAAATCGGGGCCGGGGCAGGGCGACAGCGAGGACGCCTTCCGCTTCGTTCTGAGCAAGGAGGAGTTCGTCAACCTCTTCCTCGACGATCTCGAACTGCCCGATCTCGCCAAGCGCAAATTCGCCGAAGCCGAGAGCGAAGGCCTGGTGCGGGCCGGCTATTCGACGTCGGGCTCTCCGGCCAACATCTCGATCAGCCGGACGGTCACAAGGGCCATGGCTCGCCGTGTTGCCTTGCGTCGGCCACGGCCTGAAGCAATCGCCGAGCTGGAAGCCCAGATTACGGAGGAAACGGACGAGGAGAAGAAGGCCGCGCTGCTGGCCGAGCTCGAAGCCTTGAAGGCCAAGGCCAAGCGCATCCCCTTCATCGATCCCATCGACATCCGCTATCGCCGCTTCGAAGCGGTGCCGAAGCCGATCGCGCAGGCCGTGATGTTCTGCCTGATGGACGTCTCCGGCTCGATGTCCGAGCACATGAAGGATCTCGCCAAGCGATTCTACATGCTGCTCTACGTGTTCCTGACCCGGCGCTACCGCCATGTCGAGATCGTGTTCATCCGCCACACCGACCGCGCCGAGGAGGTCGACGAGCAGACCTTCTTCTATGGCCCGGCCTCGGGCGGCACGCTGGTGTCCAGCGCCCTGCAATGCATGCACGACATCGTCCGCTCGCGCTTCCGCCCCTCGGACTGGAACATCTACGCGGCGCAGGCCTCCGACGGCGACAACGCCACCTCGGACTCCGAGAACGTCGCGCGGCTCTTGACCGACAACATCCTGCCGGTGTCGCAATTCTTCGCCTATCTCGAGGTCGGCGAATCCGGCACCTATTCGTTCGAGATGCCGGATTCCGCGCTGTGGTCGCTGTATGAGCGGCTGCGTGCCAATGGCGAGCCGCTGTCGATGCGCAAGGTGCGCGACCGCAGCGAGATCTTCCCGGTCTTCCACGACCTGTTCCAGCGTCGCGGCACCACGCAGGAGAGGGCGGCATCATGAGCGGATTGCTGTTCGAAGGCGCCGACTGGAATTTCCTCACTCTGCAGCGCATCCACGATGCCTGCGAGACCGTGGCGCAGAAAGAGCTTGGGCTCGACACCTATCCGAACCAGATCGAGGTGATTACCGCCGAGCAGATGCTCGACGCCTATTCCTCGGTCGGCATGCCCTTGTTCTACAAGCACTGGTCGTTCGGCAAGCACTTCGCCTATCACGAGGCCTCCTATCGCAAGGGCCTCATGGGCCTCGCTTATGAGATCGTGATCAATTCCTCGCCGTGTATCTCCTACTTGATGGAGGAGAACACGGCGACGATGCAGACCCTGGTGATCGCGCACGCCGCGTTCGGCCACAACCACTTCTTCAAGAACAACTATCTGTTCAAGCAGTGGACCGACGCCGACGGCATCCTCGATTATCTCGATTTCGCGCGTGGCTATATCGGACAATGCGAGGAGCGGTTCGGCCGGATGGCCGTCGAGCACACGCTCGATGCCGCGCATGCGCTGATGTCGCATGGCGTCGACCGCTATCCCGGCAAGAAGAAGCTCGACTTCCGCGAGGAGGAGAAGCGCGCCGGCAAGCGCAGGCTCTACGAAGAGGAGCAGTTCAACGACCTCTGGCGCACGGTGCCGACGGGCCCCGCCAAGACCAGCGCGGTGCTGAACGTCGAACGCCGGCGCGCTCTGCTCGGCCTGCCGCAGGAGAACCTGCTTTATTTCCTGGAAAAGAGCGCGCCGCGGCTGGCGCCGTGGCAGCGCGAATTGCTGCGCATCGTCCGCCACATCGCGCAGTATTTCTACCCGCAGGGCCAGACCAAGGTCATGAACGAAGGCACGGCGACCTACGTGCACTATCGCATCATGAACCGCCTGCACCAGGACGGCCGCCTCACCGACGGCAATTTCCTGGAATTCCTGCAGTCGCACACCAACGTCGTGTTCCAGCCGGAGTTCGACGACCCGCGCTTCTCGGGCTTCAATCCCTATGCGCTCGGCTTTGCGATGATGCAGGACATCGAGCGCATCGTGAAGGATCCGACCGCGGAGGACCGGGAGTGGTTCCCGGACATCGCCGGCACCGGCGACGAGATGGCGGTGCTGCGCGACGTCTGGGCCAATTTCCGCGACGAGAGCTTCATCAGCCAGTTCCTCAGCCCGGCTCTGATCCGGCAGCTTCGGCTATTCCATCTGCATGACGATCCGGCCGAGCGCGCCGGCATCCTGGTCGACGCCATCCACGACGAGCGCGGCTACCGTCGCATTCGCCGCGAGCTGTCGAAGCAGTACGACGTCGGCTACATCGACCCGAACATCGAGGTCGTCGACGTCGACCTCGCCGGCGACCGCCGCCTGATGCTGCGGCATACGGTGGTGAAGGGCGCCCAGCTCAACGAGATCGACACCAAGCGCGTGCTGCAACACCTCGCCGACCTCTGGAGCTACGACGTCCAGCTGACCGAGGTCGACGCCGCCACCGACAAAGTGCTGAAGGAGTATGTGCTCAATCCCCGGATACAACCGGCGGCCGCGTAGCGCGGCCGCCAAGCCTTAAATGTTCGAGCCTTAAATGTTCGAGCCTTCGATGTCCGAGCCTTCGATCTTCAATCCCTAGATCTCTGCATAGACCTCCAACAGGTTGCCGTCGGGGTCCCTGAAGAACAGGGTCCGGTGGCCAAACGGCTGGTCGGTCGGTGGCTCCATGAGGGCGATGCCCTTGCTGGTCAACTCAGCCGCGCAGCGGTCGACGTCGTCACGGTCCACCTTGAACGCGAGCTGAAGCGAGGCGCTGCCCGCCTGCGTCGGCTGGTCCGCTGCGAGCCGCTTCGGCTGGGCCAGCGCCAGCGTGTTGGGGCCGATCTGGTATTCGATCCAGGCCTGCGACAGCTCGCGCGTGATCGGGAAGCCCAGCACGATCTCATAGAAGTTGCGCATGGCGGGCCAATCGCGGACGAGGATGATCGTATAGTCGATGGCCCGAATGGCGTTGAAGGCGGACTTGATCTCCAGGCTGCTGGTCACGAACGTTCTCCCTGTCTGTGAGGTTCACCCTAACCCATGGAGATGAGGCTGGGGCCAGGACCTTTCCGTCGTCATGGCCGGGCTTGACCCGGCCATCCATCTCTTTGGCGAGTGGATGGATGCCCGGGTCGAGCCCGGGCATGACGAGCTATATTGGCGGCGGCGAGCAAGACCAAACGCCTGGAGACCGACTCAAGCTCGGACGAGATCGGGGCGATGCCAGCCGGCAGGAATCGACGGCAAGTGGCGCAAGCCTGATCGGCCCGCTATGGTGCGCGCGGCGGGCCTAAGCCCAGCCGGTGAAAACGTCGATCGAAGTGGGCGTAAGGCGCGTGGTTGAGGCAAAGGAGACGGTGACGGCGAGCCGGCGGGACCGGTTCATTCCGATACGCAAGTCCGACGTCCTCGACGCCGTGATCTCGCATGGCGGTCTGGATGACGCCCAGGCCAGCGATCTGCGCCAGTTGGCGCACATGCTCGGCGCCATCCTGCACCATGAGTATTTCGACGAGCTTGATCGGCTGCGTGACGCCTATTTCGACTTCGACCCCGAGGTGCCCCTTGGCCGCCATCGCTCGCCGGAAGAGAGCGACACCGCCTACCGAAATCTCACCGACGAATTCGTCCGGGTGCTCGGCGAGGCCAATTTCATCGAGATCCCCCATGATGAGATCGAGCGCGCCTTCTCCGAGCATGCGCTGGTCCGCGTGAAGCTGAAGGCGCCGATCTCCGATTATCGCGCCGTGCGCATGTTCCGGCGGGGCACGCATCAGGAAACGATCGAGGTGCCCGCGCTCTATGGACTGCGGCGGCGCAAGCAGGAGATCGAGGTCTATGACGACATCATTCTGATGGTCGCAACCAAGCCCGACGAGCCTACAAAAAAGAAACGCAAGACCGCCGCTTGGCGCGGCCGCAACAAGATCCGCGGCGGCGCCGTGCTGTTCAAATATTTCCGCCACATCGCGCGCTTCGATCTCGAAGCGTTGCTGCCCAACGTCCGCGTGGTCATGGGCCTGCGCGAGCAGCTGACGTTAGGCGTGCCGGCCCTGGTCGGCGGCGTGCCGATCCTGCTCAAGCTGGCCTCGACACTCACCGTGCTGTTCATCGTCGCCGGCTTCTACCTCGGCCTGAGCGGTACGGTCCACGACAACGACACCGAGCAGGCGCTGGCAGCGCTCTCAGGTCTATTCGCACTCGGCGCCTTCATCCTGAGGCAATGGGGCAACTTTCATCGCCAGTCGCTGATCCATCAGAAGCAGGTCACCGACAACATCTACTTCCGCAACGTCAACAACAACTCCGGCATCTTCAACTATCTGATCGGCGAGGCCGAGGATCAGGACTGGAAGGAGGCCGTGCTGGCCTATGGCGGGCTCTTGCTGGCCTCGGTGCCGCTGTCGCGTGCTGCATTGGGTAGCCATGTCGAGGAGCTCTTGCAGCAGATGTTCGGATTGGTGCGCGCGTTCAATGTCGACGAGGCGCTGATCAGGCTGCGGGAGTTCGGTCTCGTGAGCGGAGATGACGACGCGCTGTCCGCGCTGCCGCTGCGAGAAGCCATCGCGCAGCTCGAGCGCGTCTGGGCGAACGCGCTGCGGTCATGAGATCGGGGCCTCATGGTTCGAGACGCGCCTGCGGCGCTCCTCACCATGAGCCTCCAGCACGGAGCGTGCTGCACCCAGACCATGAGGTCGCTGTCGGGCTCCCATAGCAACCACATGGAGAAGCGGGAACCAATCGACCTCGCCGCGGGCGCGACGGCCGTGACTGCGCCCTCGCCCCTTGTGGGAGAGGGCATGGATGGCAGCGCAACGACCTCGGTCGGGTGAGGGGTCTGCCTCAACGTGTTGCACTCGCGGAGAGAACCCCTCACCCGAACGAGCGTGAGGATCGGCCTTCGCTGCCCTCTCCCACAAGGGGCGAGGGCACTGCATCGCGGAGCGGTGCGGAGGTTGCAGGCTGGTCTGAACGCGATCATCAGACAGAGATCGTCCGGCTCCGAAGCCGGAATGTACATCGACCGTGAGCCGCGTCCTCATGGAGAGGGGTGAGCGTGGGGCTCACTCGGGCTCTATGTTGCTACATGCTCCGCCCTCGTCCTGAGGAGCCCGCCGGAGGCGGGCGTCTCGAAGGGCGGTGAAGGGCAGGCTGTTAACCCGGCACTCTGCTGTCCTATCGCAGGCTCGCATTGATCTTGTCGAGCACGCTTTGCCCCGGGCACAGATCCGCCGCTTCCATCCGGTTCAGCGGCCGCTCCACCGTATTGAGGTGGCTGTGCAGGTCGTCGGCCTCGGGATCGACGTACAACAACCCGGTCACGATCTGGCCCTGTGCGGCGTGCCTCTGCAGGAAGGTCATCGCGCCCAGCCGGTCGTGCGGATCGTAGTCGGCGTCGAGCTTGCGCAGCGCCAGCCGCGAGCCGTCGTGCTGCTCGACGATCTGCACCGTGCCGGGATCCTGGTCGATCTCGATCGGATCGCGCCCGGTCAGCACGTCCAGCCGGTTCACGGCGTCGTTGTGTTCGCGGACATAATCGAAGCTCTTGGTCGAGCCGGCGTGATTGTTGAAGGCGATGCACGGGCTGATGACGTCGATGAACGCCGCCCCCTTGTGCCGGATCGCGCCCTCGATGATCGGCACCAGCTGCTTCTTGTCGCCGGAGAACGAGCGCGCGACATAGGTCGCGCCCAATTGCAGCGCGATGCCGACGAGGTCGATCGGGTTGTCGGTGTTGGTGACGCCCTTCTTCGACTTCGAGCCGCGGTCGGCGGTGGCCGAGAACTGGCCCTTGGTCAGGCCGTAGACGCCGTTATTCTCGACGATATAGGTCATGTTGACGCCGCGCCGGATCGCATGCGCGAACTGGCCGAAGCCGATCGAGGCGGAATCGCCGTCGCCGGAGACGCCGAGATAGATCAGCTCGCGGTTGGCGAGATTGGCGCCGGTCAGCACCGAGGGCATGCGGCCGTGCACGGTGTTGAAGCCGTGCGAATTGCCGAGGAAGTAGTCCGGCGTCTTCGACGAGCAGCCGATGCCGGAGATCTTCGCCACCCGATGCGGCTCGATCGACAGCTCGAAGCAGGCCTCGATGATCGAGGCGGTGATCGAGTCGTGGCCGCAGCCGGCGCACAGGGTCGAGATCTTGCCCTCGTAGTCGCGATGGCTGTAGCCGAGCGCGTTCTTCTTGATCCCGGGATGCTGGAATTTCGGCTTTGCGATGTAGGTCATGAGAGCCTCGCATCAACCGGCGTCGTCATGGCCGGGCTTGACCCGGCCATCCACGTGGGTGCCGGGCGGAGGGACGTGGATGCCCGGGTCAAGCCCGGGCATGACGGAGGAGAGAGTAGGGGCCGCATCATGACACGGCCTTCCGCAGCGGGGTCACCTTGATCTGGTCCTGATGGGTGCCGATCGCCTCGGCGATGAAGCGCGCGGTGATCGGGGTGCCGTCATAATGCAGGATCGGCACGAGGCGCACCGGGTCGATGCCGTTCTCGGTGACGATCAGCTGGCGCAGCTGGGCATCGCGGTTCTGCTCGACCACATAGACGAAGTCGTGCTCGGCCACGAAGCTCGCGACGCTGGAATGGAACGGGAAGGCGCGGATGCGAAGGCGATCCAGCTGGTGGCCGCGGGCCTCCAGCAATTCGATCGCCTCGTCCATCGCCGGCGCGGTCGAGCCGAAATAGATCACGCCGTATTTGGTCGGCTTGGCCGCATTGGCCTGCAACGGACGCGGCACCATGTCCTGCGCCGTCTGGAACTTGCGCAAGAGACGCTGCACGTTGTCGGCATAGACGGCGCCTTCTTCCGAATAGCGCGCGTAGCGGTCACGCGAGGTGCCGCGGGTGAAGTAGGATCCCTCAGTCGGATGCGTGCCGGGAAGGGTGCGGAACGGAATGCCGTCGCCATCGACGTCGAGATAGCGGCCGAAGTCGCGGCCTTCGTCGAGCATCTCGGCCGTCATCACCTTGCCGCGGTCATACTGCTTGGCGTCGTCCCATTTCAGCGGCCGACACAGCCGCTGGTTCATGCCGATGTCCAAATCGAGCATCAGGAAGACGGTGGTCTGCAGCCGCTCGGCGAGATCGAACGAAGCGGCGGCGAATTCGAACGCCTCCGCGGGATCCTCGGGGAACAGCATCACGTGCTTGGTATCACCGTGCGAGGCATAGCCGCAGGCTATCAGATCGCATTGCTGCGTCCGGGTCGGCATGCCCGTGGAGGGGCCGGCGCGCTGCACGTTCATGATCACGGCCGGGATCTCGGCGAAGTAGGAGAGGCCGATGAACTCCGTCATCAGCGAGACGCCGGGCCCCGAGGTCGTGGTGAAGGCGCGGGCGCCGTTCCAGGACGCGCCGACCACCATGCCGATCGAGGCGAGCTCGTCCTCGGCCTGCACGATGGCGTATTTGGCCTGGCCCGTCGCCGGATCATGCCGCAGCTTCTTGCAGTGATTGGTGAACGCCTCGGCCACCGAGGATGACGGCGTGATCGGGTACCAGGCGCACACCGTGGCGCCGCCATAGACGGCGCCGAGCGCGGCGGCATTGTTGCCTTCGAGGAAGATGCGGTCGCCGACCTTGTCCGCCTTCCTGATGCGCAGGCCGATCGGGCATTTCAGGTTCTGCAGCGCCCAGTCGCGGCCGAGATGCAGCGCATGGACGTTGGAGGAGAGCAGCTTCTCCTTGCCCTTGTACTGCTCGCCGATCAATTGCTCGATCAGTTTCGGGTCCATCTCGAGCAGCGCCGAGAGCGCGCCGAGATAGATGATGTTCTTGAACAGCTGGCGCTGGCGCGGGTCCGAGTAGGTCGAGTTGGTGATCGCGGTCAGCGGCACGCCGATGACGTTCACGTCGTCGCGGAACTTGGTCGACGGCATCGGCTTGGTCGAATCGTAGAACAGATAGCCGCCCGGCACGATGCCGGCGACGTCCTTGTCCCAGGTCTGCGGATTCATCGCGACCATCAGGTCGGTGCCGCCGCCGCGCGCGCCGAGATGGCCGGCCTCGGTGACGCGCACCTCGTACCAGGTCGGCAGGCCCTGGATGTTGGACGGGAAGATGTTGCGGGGGCTCACCGGCACGCCGTGGCGGAGCACGGCGCGCGCGAACAGCTCGTTGGCGCTGGCCGAGCCGGAGCCGTTGACGTTGGCGAAGCGGACGACGAAGTCGTTTACGCTGCTGAGCGGCGCTTGCTGGGACATGCGTTACCTGCGTGAGTGGTCTCGATGAAGTACTTCTGCATGTCCCACGCACCGGTGGGGCAGCGTTCGGCGCACAGGCCGCAATGGAGGCAGACGTCCTCGTCCTTCACCATCACGCGTCCGGTCTTGAGATCCGATGACACGTAGAGGTCCTGGTCGGGATGAACAGACGGCGCCCGCAGCCGCGAGCGCAGATCGGCCTCCTCGCCATTCTCGGTGAAGGTGATGCAGTCCATCGGGCAGATGTCGGCGCAGGCGTCGCATTCGATGCACAGCGTGTTGGAGAACACCGTCTGCACGTCGCAGTTCAGGCAGCGATGCGCCTCGCCGAGTGCGAGCTTGACGTCGTAGCCGAGCTCGACCTCGGCGCGGATGTCCTTCAACGCCACCACCTTGTCGCGATGCGGCACCTTGAAGCGCTTGTCGGCCGAGATGTCGTTGTCGTAGCTCCATTCGTGGATGCCCATCTTCTGCGACGAGACATGCACCTCCGGCAGCGGCCGCTCGGTGATGTCCTCGCCGGAGAGAAGACGATGGATCGACAGCGCCGCCTCGTGGCCCTGCGCAACCGCCCAGATGATGTTCTTCGGACCGAACGCGGCATCGCCGCCGAAGAACACCTTTGGATTGGTGGAGACGAACGTTTTCGCATCGACGACCGGCATGTGCCATTTGTCGAACGCGATGCCGCAATCGGCTTCGATCCAGGGGAAGGCATTTTCCTGGCCGACGGCAACCAGCACGTCGTCGCATTCGAACGTCTGATCGGGCTCGCCCGAGGGCACCAGTGAACGCCGGCCCTTGTCGTCATATTCTGCCTTCACCTTCTGGAAAGTGACGCCAGTCAGCTTGCCGTTGTCGTGCGTGAAGGCGACCGGAACCAGATAGTTGAGGATCGGAATGTCCTCATGCAGCGCGTCCTCTTTCTCCCAGGGCGAGGCCTTCATCTCCTCGAAGCCGGAGCGGACGATGACCTTGACGTCCTCGCCGCCGAGGCGGCGTGCGGTGCGGCAGCAGTCCATCGCGGTGTTGCCGCCGCCGAGGACGATCACGCGCTTGCCGATCTTGTCGGTGTGGCCGAACGAGACGCTGGACAGCCAGTCGATGCCGAGATGGATGTTGGCGGCGGCTTCCTTCCGGCCGGGAATGTTCAGCTCGCGGCCGCGTGGCGCGCCGGAGCCGATGAAGACGGCATCATAGTTGTCGGCCAGCAGCGCCTTGAGGCTGTTGACGCGATGGCCGGCCTTGTAGTCGACGCCGAGGCTGAGCACGTAGCCCGTCTCCTCGTCGATCACGCTGTCGGGCAGGCGGAACTTTGGAATCTGCGAGCGCATCATGCCGCCGGGCTTGGGATCGGCGTCGAACACGGTGCAGTGATAGCCGAGCGGCGCGAGATCACGCGCCACCGTCAGCGACGCCGGGCCGCCGCCGACCAGCGCGATGCGCCGGCCGTTTTTCGGCACGGGCCGCGGCATGCGCTGCTGCACGTCGTCCTTGAAATCGGCGGCGACGCGCTTCAGGCGGCAGATCGCGACCGGGCTCTCCTCGACGCGGCCGCGCCGGCAGGCGGGCTCGCAGGGGCGATCGCAGGTGCGTCCGAGAATGCCGGGGAAGACGTTCGACTTCCAATTGATCATGTAGGCGTCGCTATAGCGACCCTCAGCGATCAGGCGAATGTATTCGGGGACCGGCGTGTGTGCGGGACAAGCCCATTGGCAATCGACCACTTTGTGAAAGTAGTCGGGCGCCGAGATATCAGTCGCTCTCATTCCTACCCTGTCCGCGCGGCGAACCACGAGCGCGCGGCCTTCCTGACGTGAGGACGACTGATGATCAGGATCAGCAGAGGATCGGTTGAGGTCCGGAGCAGGCCCTGGTCGTCGCCCTTCTGTTTTTTGAATGGCTCAATTGAATAGTCATATCAGACTAGAGCCATTCCAAGGCGCGCACAAAGGCAAATTTGCAGAGCTGCTGCTCATACACAGTGTGCAATGCCGCATTGCAGTCGCGAAGCCGCCATGTGTTGCGATGCGGGATATGCGGTGAGGATGGCAGACGAGTGACGATGATGGACTGAGGCTAGAGAATAAATGAGTGGAGCACGCGAACCGCCACACACTCTGTCGTCATGCCCGGGCTTGACCCGGGCATCCACGCGCTTCCCAGGATGTTGAACGACGTGGATGGCCGGGACAAGCCCGGCCATGACGCGTGGAGAGAGACGGGGCTCTCACTTAGTTCGTAGACGCGATGTCCGCGCGGCTGAGGTCCCACATCAGGCGGTAGATGCCGGCCGAGATCTGCGTCGCCAAAGGTCCATCGACAGCGGCGAAGCGTGTCGTCATCAGCGTCGCAATCGCGTGGCTGTCGGTACCGTCGATTAGGATGAACCAATCGGCATCGCGTGAGGTTGCTGGGACACCAGCCGCGGGACCGGACAGATCGGCATCGCCTTCGAGCAGGTGCATCGAGATCACGCCTCTGAGCTCGCGCGGATCGAGCTCGATCTGCAGCGCATCCCGCAGCGCTTCATCCTGCCCCGGCTTCGGCCGCAGCCGGATGATGCCGAGCACGGCGCCGCGTCCCGCGCCCTTCGAGATCGTGATCCGCGCGACACTGCGGAGCATGTTCTTGAACCGCGCCATGACCGTCTTCGACCAGTCCGTCGGTGCTTCGAGCCGCGCGCGATAGGCGTCGCTGTCGAGCACGTCGATCGTCTCGGTCGAATACAGGCAGAGATATTTCGGGCTGCCCTGCTCGGCGACATAACGCCGCGCCTCGATGAAGCCTGGGATCGCGACGCGCTCCTCGAGATGCTCGCTGTCGTACCAGCGATTGAAGTCGGCCTCGTACGCTGGGTCGATGTTCATCGACGTCAACAGCATGCCTTTCCCGGCGATGGGCATCTCGAAGCCTCCTGGTGCGTGTGCTGACCTTCATCCTGAGGAGGCCGCCAATGGCGGCCGTCTCGAAGGATGAGGCCCGGAGAGGTCACGGGCCTCATGCTTCGAGACGGCGCTGCCGCGCCTCCTCAGCATGAGGGGAATGAGTGATGTGTTTAAGGCGCGCTCGTGCGCGTCGCCAGATCGCAGATGGCTTTCATGACCGCATCGCGGATGCCGGGGTCATAAAGATTGTGACCTGCGGCTTCAACGACACGGATTTCGGCGTCGCGCCAGATCTCGGCGAGCTTCGCCGAGGTCGAGGGCGGGCAGAGCAGGTCGTAGCGGCCCTGCACGATGATGCCGGGAATGCCGGCGAGCTTGGTCGCATCGCGCAGCAGCTGGTCCGGCGCCATGAAGCTGTCGTGGGAGAAGTAATGCGCCTCCATGAACGGCGTCGCCGGCAAGGCGCTGCCGGAGCGGATGGCGAGGCGGTCGAGATGGGTCCGCGCGGGCTTCACTTCCGACAGCGCCCGCTCGACATCGTGCCAGGCCCGCGCCGCCGGGCCGTGGATGGCGGGATCGGGATCGAGGATGCGGCGGAAGTAGGCGTCGCAGGGATTGGCGCGCTCGGCTTCGGGCAGCATCTCCAGGAAGTCGCGGTGGAGTGCAGGGTGAAACCGCGCCAGCGTCTCGCCGAACGCCATGTCCACCTCGGCGCGGGTGCCGAGAAAGGTTGCGCGCAGCACCAGCCCTGTGACCCGCGTTGGATAGGCCTGCGCATAAGCCAGCGCCAAGGTCGCGCCCCAGGAGCCGCCAGCGACGATCCACGTCTCGAAGCCGAACTTCTCCCGGATTGCCTCCATGTCGGCAATCAGATCGGGCAGGGTGTTGTTGTCGCGGCTGCGCGCAGGCTTCGAGCGGCCGGCGCCGCGCTGGTCGAACAGCACGGCATGGAAGCGCTCGGGATCGAACAGCCGGCGGTGATCCGGCTGGCAGCCGGAGCCGGGGCCGCCATGCAGATAGACGGCGGGCAGGCCGCCGACGCGGCCGCTGCTCTCGACATAGATCTGGTGGCCGCCGGAGACGTCGAGCCATTCCGACGTCAGCGGCGCGAACGGATCGTTGCGGCGGCCGGCTTCGGCGTCAGGCATCGTTGCTCTCGGGCGTGCCACCGGCGAAGTTGCGATACAGGAAGCGGTCCTGGCCGGAGGCCGCATCGCGCTCGGCCTGCTTGAAGATGCTCTCGTGCAGCGGCGACAGCGTGCAGGCGGGATCGGTGTTGGCGGCGTCGCCGGTCAGCGCGAAGGCCTGGCAGCGGCAGCCGCCGAAATCGATCTCGCGGAACTCGCAGCTCTTGCACGGCTCCTTCATCCAGCCGGTGCCGCGATAGCGGTTGAAGGCCTCGGAGTTCTGCCAGATCCACGCAATGGAATTGTTCGAGCGCACCGACATGAAGTCGAGCCCGGTGATGCTCTCGGCGGCATGGCACGGCAGCACCTTGCCCGAGGGCGAGATGTTGAAGAACTGCCGGCCCCAGCCCCCCATGCACTTCTTCGGCCGCAGCGCGTAGTAGTCCGGCACGACGTAGTCGATCGTCAGCGTGCCCTTCAGCCGCTCGCGCGCGTCTTCGACCAACCGATCGGTTTCTTCGAGCTGCTGATAGGTCGGCATCAGGCTGGCGCGGTTCTTCAGCGCCCAGCCGTAATATTGCACGTTGGCGACCTCGAGCCGGTCGGCGTCGAGATCGACCGCCATCTGGATGATGTCGGGCAACTGATGCAGGTTCTGCCGGTGCATGACGGCGTTGACCGTCAGCGGCAGGTCGAGCTCCCGGGTCCAGCGCGCCACCTCGAGCTTCTTGGCATGGCCGCCCTTGTAGCCGCCGACACGGTCGGCGACCACGGGCTCATTGCCCTGGAAGCTGATCTGCACGTGGCACAGGCCGGCATCGGCCAGCTCTTTCAGCCGCTCCCGCGTGAGCAGCACGGCCGAGGTGATCAGGTTGGTGTAGAGGCCGACCTCGTTGGCGTGCTGGACCAGCTCGACGATGTCCTTGCGCGCAGTCGGCTCGCCGCCGGAGAAATGCACCTGCAGCACGCCGATCTCGGCAAGCTCCGACAGCACCTTTTTCCACTCGGCCGTCGTCAGCTCCTGCCCGGATCTGTCGAGCTCGAGCGGGTTGGAGCAATACGGGCACTGCAGCGGGCAGCGATGGGTGAGCTCGAGCAGCACGGCCAGCGGAATGCCGTATGTCTCGGCCACAGAGCCGCGGCGCTCCAGCACGGCGAGGCTGTCATTGCTGTCGATCTGCGGCGTGGTCTCGGTGAGCTCGGTCATGTCGTCGTCTCCCGAACCTCGGTGAGAAAGCCCTTGTCGGCGAGATCCTGCAACATCGCGACGACGTCCGTGGCAATGACATCGCGCGGCGCGGCATATTTCGCCGCGAGCTCGTCGATGATATCAGCGACGCTGCGCGCGCCGTCGCACAGCTTGAGCACCTCGACCGCGATCTCATCCGGCGCCAGCACGCGCTCCGGCGCGAGGATCACCCACACCTGCCGCGTCTCGTCATATTTCAACTTGGTATGCCGCGGCAGCACCACGCGGCTGGTTTCGGTGACCTGGATGTGACGCGGGGCCATGGTGAGATATCTCTAAGGCGTTCTATCGAGAGAGCAGGGCGGCCGCCCAGCACGCGGTGCAACTCCCCTCCCCGCCTAGCGAAGCTCCGCTTCGCCCGGGGGGAGGGGAGCGCACCATTCGTGCGGCGGCAGCTGTGATCCACAAGCGCAACGCTATCCCTCCTTCGGCACGAACGCGCCGGGCGGGATGTGGCCCTCGACATACGCGTGATACAGCGCGTCGAGCTGTACCCACAGCACGTTGGTCTTGAAGATCAGCGCATTGCACACGGCGGCGCGCTGCTCCGGCGTTGTCGCATGCTCCTTCACGTAATGCAGCGCGAAGTTCGCATCGCGCGGCGCCTGGGTGAGGCGGCGCTTGAAGTAGCTCATCGTGTCGTTGTTGACGAAGTCGTAGTGCTCCAGCATCCCCGAGATGCGCTCTTCATGGATACCGGGCGCGAACAGCTCGGTCAGCGACGAGGCGATCGCCTCGAGCGGCGAGCGGTCGCGGCAGAAATGCACATAGGCCTCCACGGCGAAGCGCGTCGCCGGCAGGATGCCCTCGGTGGATTCCACGTAGGCCGTGTCGAGGCCGAGGCCTTCCGTGAGCTTGATCCAGCGCTCGATGCCGCCTTCGCTGCCGACGTCACCGTCATGATCCTCGATGCGATGCCGCCATTCCAGCCGCGTGGCGCGGTCGCGGAAGCGCGTCATCACCATCGCGTCCTTCAGCGGGATCGTCGACTGGTAGTAGTAGCGGTTCAGCGCCCAGGCCTGCACCTGGCCCTTGTTGAGCTTGCCGCTGTGCAGCAGCTTATGGAACGGATGGTGGTTGTGATAGCGCACAGCGCCGATGTGGCGCAGCGCCGCTTCCAATTCGCTCGCATTGTTCAGCGTCACGCCGCGTCCGATCGACAGCGCCGTCATTCCGCTCAGATTGACCTCACTCACAGTACGATCTCCATCCCTTCAGCGGGGATTTCCCATCCCTCGCGTTCCAACGTTTGCCGCTCGGGTGAGGCGTGCAGCCACGCCGGATTGGAGTTGTTGATGTGCAGGAAGATCTTCCTGCCGATCCCGAGGTCCGCCAGCTGCTTGATCGCGCCGCTTTCTCCGGACATCGCGATATGTCCCATGCTCTGCCCGGTCTTGTTGCCGAGCCCGGCCTGGATCATCTCGTCGTCGCGCCACACCGTGCCGTCGAACAGCACCAGCGGCGCGCCTTTCAATCTCGTTTTCAAGTCGAAGTCGACGTCGGCGCAGGCGGCGATGACATAGGCATATTGCCCGCTCTCGACGTCCTCGATCTTCAGGCCGAGCGTGTCGCCGGTCGAGGAGCTGCCGCCCGGATGCTGCTTGTCGCGCAGATACCAGGCGCTGGTGCCGGTCACGGCGAACGCGGTGATCTCCAGTCCCGACGGCGCGCCGTCCTGCAGCGTGGGGCGGAACGGGACGTCGATCACGATCGGCACGCGCTTGACGTTCTCTTCCTTCAACACATCGAAGATGTTGTTGGACTTGAGGATCGCAAGCACCTTCGGGTGGGCATGGATCGAAAACGGCGAGCTCTCCCGCATCGACAGCAGCCCGGTGACCGCGTCGATCTCGCCATTGGTCAGGATCACGCCGGCGATCGGGCTGTGGCGCAGCGCGCCGGGCTTGGGATGCAGTTGCGGCGTCGCGGTGACCTGCTGGCGCAGGTCCGGCGAGGCGTTGACCAGGAACCAGTTGGCGCCGTCGGCGCTGACGGCGACCGAGGCCTGGCTGTTGCGGATCTCGGGATGGTCCGTGCGCGCGGCGCGGCACACGGCGCAGCCGCAATTCCACTGCGGGACTCCGCCGCCCGCGGCGGCGCCCAGGACGACGAGGCGAAGCATGAGCCGTCTCCTGGAATTCAGCTGTGATGGCGCACGCGATTACCGGCGGCAGGATGGCCAGCGATCAGATCGACCAGAGGTCAGATCGATCAGCAGGCCACGAAGGCGACGAGGGTGGGACATCGGATCTGCGCCAAAACCCGCGCATCGGCGCTGGCCCGTACGCGATCGCTGACCCCCACCCTCAAGCGTCGACGTCCGGATCGGGCGGGAGCTTCTCGCCGGGACCTGGACGTCACACCCGCGAATTATTTGCGGGCGGCGCAGGCGTACATGTTGATTTCCATGCCGACCGGCACTTCAACAATCTTCGGTGCTTTCCAGGCCATTGTCCTCTCCTTCAAGACGGGACGGTTATCGTCCTCAGCATTAAACTACCGTGCTACGAAAAGTTCGCCAGTGGAATCTTTTTGTTTGAACGTCTCAGGCCCGCTTATTGCAGTGCGAAGTCGCAAACGCGAATTGCTGCGTTTTTCGTCGGTTTGAGCCGCGAAAACAACGAATTCGTGATCGAAGGCTTCGCACCGCCGTCCTGTTCCGCCATTAGCTTGGGGCGCGACGCGGGCGGATAAAGCGGTTGTGAGAGGTTCGAGACTTCAAAATCCCAGCGTGTGACCCCATTGGAAACTGACGATGCCTAGATATTTCTTCAACACACGGATCGGCGAGGAACTGGTCTCCGACACCGACGGCGAAGTGCTGCGCAATCCCGACCGCGCCTGGGAAGTCGCGCGCGACATGATCAAGGAACTGTTGCGCACCGAAGGCGGCAACGCGGCGCTGATGACGGCCGTCATCGAGGTCACCGACGAGGATGGCGAGATCGTGCTGGAGTTTCCGTTCTCCGAGGCGATCTTCAACATGACCGCGCAATCGATGACGCGGCACTGAGCGGCGCCGTGCCGCGGATCGCACGCGGGCGGCGCGGGCTCAGACGGATGGGCTCAGACGGAATGACGGGGCCGGACCAGCTCGCCGCGGGTGCTGGCGATTCCCATCTCGAAACTGTCCGCAATACGGCGGGCGCGGATGATGAAGAGCTCGGCGAGCTCAGGCGCGAACAGGTCCTTCGCCGTCGCCTCGAACAGCTGCAGCCAGCGGTCGAAATGCGGGCCGTGCAACTCCAGCAACAAATGCGGTCGCATCGGTGCGCCGCTGTAGCGTCCCGTCTTCAGGAACATCGACGACCAGAAATCGCTGATCCGGCCGATATGCTCGTCCCAGTCCTCGACCGTGCGGTTGAAGATCGGGCCGATCAGCTCGTCCTCGCGCGCACGGCCGTAGAACGTCTCGACCAGCAGGCGGATCGCGGCGTCATCGAGGTCCGGATGCTGGACGGCGAGGGGATGACGATCGGTCTGCGGCGCGGGACTGTTCATGGCGCTGTATATAGGGATGGATCGTGCGGAAGGAAACGCCGGAGCGCACTGGGGCCTCATGGTTCGAGACGGCGCGTTGCGCCTCCTCACCATGAGGAGAGGCCGCGTGACACGCCTTAAGAGTTCTAGCCGCATCCTCCGCCCTCATCCTGAGGAGCGCGCCCTCGGGCGCGCGTCTCGAAGGATGGCCGCGGCGGCAGTGCCGCCGCACAGACCCGCCGCTCAAGGCAGGCTGACGAACTCCACCCAGTTCGGCTTCTTGCCGACCGCGGTCGACTTCACCTTCTCCAGCGCACCGCTGCTCGGGTCGATCTTGTACACCGTCATGCCGTTGGACACCTCGCCGACCGCGGCGAGATAGTGGCCGGTGGGATCGATGGCGAAGCCGCGCGGCTGGGTCTCGGTCGGCACGCTGCCGATCAGGTTCAGGCGCCCGCTGTCCGCATCGATCTTGAATGCGGCCAGCGTGTTCGAGCCGCGCTCCGAAGTGTAGAGAAACTTGCCATCCGGCGTCGCATGAAGATCGGCCGCCCAGGGCTTGCCGGTGAAGCCAGGGGGCAGGGTGGTGAGGCGCTGCTGCTCGGTCCACGTGCCCTTGTCAGCGTCATACGCATAGACGGCAAGATCGGCGTTGAGCTCGTGCAGGAGATAGATGAACTTGCCGTTCGGGTGGAAGATGAAGTGGCGCGGGCCTGACTTCTCCGGCGTCTTCACCGTCAGCGCGTCCTTGGCCGTCAGCGCGCCCGTGGCGGCATCGAAGGCGAAGCCGAGCACCTGGTCGGAGCCGAGATTGGTCGCGAACACGAAGCGGTTGTCGGGCGAGGGCAGGAAGGCGTGAGCGTTCAACCCGGTCGGGATCACCTGGCTCGGGACTGCGACGACGCCATTCGCCTGCACCGGGTTCGCCGCCACCTTGTTGCCGCCATAGGAGGCGCTGAACAGCAGCTTGCCGGTGCGGTCGAAGGCGATGTTGGCCATGCTGTCGGCGAGCGGTCCATTGCCGAGATGCGTGAGCTGGCCGGTCTTGGCGTCGATGGCAAAACTCTCGGCGAGGTAAGGCTGCGAGCGCACGCCTGCGATCAGCACGCGTCTGTCCGGGCTGACCGCGAGCGGGGTCGAGGATCCCGGCTTCTCGACGCTGACAAAGGCGGCCGTCTGCACGGGGCTCATCTCGCCGGAGGCGGCATCGAACTTGAACACGCTGATGTCGTTGCTGTCGGCATTGCCGACATAGGCGTAGGTCTCGGCGTGGCCCGCGCGCGGCGCCAGCGTGGCTGCCGCTGCGAGGACGAATGTTGCGGCCATGATGGTGCCCGATCTGATCATGTTGTTTCCCCCTGTCGTGATGTTGTTGCTTCAGCTCTTAAAGTCGATTGTGAAGCTTGGCCAAGCCTGATTCCGGATCGATCGATGCAGGATGGGTATTGATCTCCAGTGGAAGCCTTTGGGGCCTCATGGTTCGAGACGCGCCGCGAGCGGCGCTCCTCACCATGAGGGGAAGCAGTGCGATGCGCCGCCATCGTTCGGCGCCACACCCTCCGCCCTCGTCCTGAGGAGCCCGCCGGAGGCGGGCGTCTCGAAGGACGGCCGCGGGCGCGACTGCTCTGCAACACGCGCGTGAGACGCAGGCGAGCTGGGCCGCGCTTGTGCATGGCCACCTCGCCCGGCGCACGGCTTTCTCCGTGCTCTCCGTCGCGCTAAGAACGCGGGACCACCACGGAGCTCCCCATGACCGATCTCTGGCGCCTGCCGGCTGCCGATCTCGCCGCCCTCATCAAGTCGAAACAGGTCTCCGCGCGGGACGCCGCGACGTCAGCGCTGGCGCGGCTCGACGCGGTCAACCCGGCGATCAACGCCGTGATCGACCACCGCCCCGAGGACGTGCTGCAGCAGGCCGACGCGATCGATGCGCGCCTGGCGCGCGGCGAGGATCCGGGGCCGCTCGCCGGCGTGCCGGTGACGATCAAGGTCAATGTCGACCAGGCCGGCTACGCCACCACCAACGGCCTCAACCTGCAGAAGGACGCCATCGCCTCGGCGCATAACCCGGTGGTCAACAATTTCGTCAAGGCCGGCGCCGTGCTGCTCGGCCGCACCAACACGCCGGCGGTGTCGTATCGCTGGTTCACCAGCAACCTCATCCACGGCCACACCAAGAACCCGCGCGACCCCGGGATCACGCCGGGCGGCTCCTCGGGCGGCGCCGGCTCGGCGACCGCCGCCGGCATCGGCCATATCGGCCACGGCACCGATATCGCCGGCTCCGTGCGCTATCCCGCCTATGCCTGCGGCATCCACGGCCTGCGCCCGACAGTCGGCCGCATCCCCGCCTTCAACACCTGCCTGCCGGAGCGCCCGATCGGTCCGCAGATCAGCGCCGTCTCCGGCCCGCTCGCCCGCACGGTCAACGACGTCAGGATCGCGCTGGCCGCGATGTCGGCGCGCGACGTCCGCGATATCTGGTGGATGCCGGTGCCGCTCGAAGGGCCTCCGCTGCCGAAGCGCGTCACGCTCTGCGTCAATCCCGATGGCCTCAATCCAGTGCCCGAGGTCGTTGCCGCGCTGCGCGACGCCGCCAGGCGGCTCGAGGCCGCCGGCTGGACCGTGGAAGAAATCCAGGACACGCCGCCGATGCAGGAGGCCGCGCTGCTGCAGACACGGCTCTGGCTCGGCGACGGCTACGAGGCCCAGCTCGCCGCGGCCGAGACGGAAGGCGACCCCGGCGCGCTCGCCTGCCTGCGCGGCAACCGGGACAAGGTGCATCCGTTCGACCTGTCGGCGACGCTCGCGCGCCGCGCCGCGCTGACCCGGCAATGGCTCCTGTTCATGGAGCAGCATCCCCTGCTGCTGATGCCCGTGTCGGGCATGCTGCCGTTCGCCGACCAGCTCGACCGCAAGGACGAGGAGTCCTTCAAGCAGGTCTGGCACGCCCAGCTGACGCAGATCGCGATTCCCTTCTTCGGCCTGCCGGGCCTCGTGGTCTCGACCGGCATGGTCGGCCGCGTCCCGGTCGGCGTGCAGCTCGTCGGCCAGCGTTTTCGCGAAGACATGTGCCTCGCGGCGGGCGAGGCCATCGAGGCCGGCGGCACGCCGCCCTCGCCGATCGACCCGGTGCTGGGCTGATGGCCAGCATCACCGATTTCACCGCCGTCTCGCTCACGGGCGAGGAGGTGCCGCTGAAACGCTTCGAGGGCCAGGTGCTCTTGATCGTCAACACGGCCAGCGCCTGCGGCTTCACGCCGCAATATCGCGGCCTCGAGGCGCTGCACCGCGCCTATGCGGGCAGGGGCTTTGCCGTGCTCGGTTTTCCCTGTAACCAGTTCGGCGCCCAGGAGCCCGGCACGGCCGAGGAGATCGGCGCGTTCTGCTCGACGAAGTACGATGTCACCTTCCCGCTGTTCGCGAAGATCGACGTCAACGGCGCCGAGGCGCACCCACTCTACAAGTTCCTGAAGGGCGAGAAGACGGGCCTCCTGGGTTCGGCGATCAAATGGAATTTCACCAAGTTCCTGGTCGATCGCTCTGGCCGCGTGGTGTCGCGCCATGCGCCGACCACCACGCCCGAGGCGCTGAAGAAAGAGATCGAGGCACTGCTGTGAGCGACAACGAGACCTTCACCTTCCCCGACCGCCTCTCGGTCGATCCGAAGAGCCCCTATTACAATGCGGAGATCCTGTCGCGCGACGTCGGCATCCGCTTCAAGGGCGCCGAGAAGACCAATGTCGAGGAATACTGCATCAGCGAAGGCTGGATCCGCGTCGCCGCCGGCACCGCCAAGGACCGCCACGGCAACCCGCTGACCATCAAGGTCCACGGCCCGGTGGAGCCGTATTTCAAGGATTGAGGGGCGGGGGGGCGAGCCTCTGTCGAATTGGATCTGAGGTCAGCTTCTCCAGCGTCATCGCGAGCCACCCGGTCCGCGCGAAGCGCGGCCGGATGACAGGCTCCGCGACGCGATCCAGGGCCGAGTAAGGACTCTGGATTGCTTCGCTTCGCTCGCAATGACCCGGAGAGAGCGCGTTCGACCCCGAGCTGTCATCGCCCGCGGCAGGGGATAGTTCCCGCAGCATTTACGATGGCTGTTGCGAACTCTGCCATATCGTCTCCACCGGTGTCGTCCCGGGCTTGACCCGGGACCCATACTCCGCGGCGGTCGTGGCGTGGCGCGGTCTCACGACAGGCCTGCCTCACACGTCTCCCTGTGGTTATGGATCCCGGCGTTCGCCGGGATGACGGCGGAAAAGCGGATGGAGACAGAAATATTGAGCGTTGCTCAAATTATTTATTGAACGTCGCTCACGTTTCGTTACACTCATCCTTATCCGCCCCGCCGGCATCGGCCGTGACGCGCGACGCGAACAGCGTTGGCGCGACCGGACCCGCACGCCCGGAGGACTATTCGAGGTAACCACCATGTCCTATTCCGAAACCGACCTCCGCGCCGCCGCCGGTGCCGGCGCCATCAGTCCCGACGAGCTGCAGCGCCTGCTCGCCTATCTCCACCAACGCGCACCCTCAACCGACACCCCCCGCGCCAAATTCGATGCCGCGCATTTGCTCTGGTACGCCGGCGCGCTGATCGTGATCGGCGCCATGGGCCTGTTTTCGACGGTCGCCTTCTCGCAGATGGGCAGCCGCGCGCTCACGGCTTGCGCGCTCGCTTACGCCTTGGCCTTCGGCTTCGCCGGCGACCACCTCTGGCGCCGCAGCTTACGCGTCCCCGGCGGCCTGCTGATCGCCATCGCCGTCTCCATGGCGCCGCTCGCCGTCTACGGCATCCAGGAGGAACTCGGCTGGTGGGGCCGCTTCGGCAAGCCCGGCACGGTTCAGGACTTCTATGTCTGGATCAAGGGCAGCTGGTTGTTCATGGAGCTCGCCACCATCGCAGCAGGGGCCGTCGCGCTGCGCTTCTACCGCGTGCCCTTCATCTACGCGATCATCTCGGTGGCGCTGTGGTTCATGTCGATGGACCTCACGCCCTGGATCTTCAACGTCAGCCACATCGATTGGGAGATGCGCCGCATCGTCTCGATCTGGTTCGGCCTCGGCATTCTCGTGACGGCCTGGATCGTCGACTACACCAGCGACAACCGCGACTTCGGCTTCTGGCTGCATCTGTTCGGCCTGATGGCCTTCTGGGGCGGCATCAGCGCCACCGAAGGCGCCACCGAGCTCGGCAAGGCGATCTACTGCCTGATGAATGTCGGCCTGCTCGCCGTGGCCGTCATCATCGTCCGCCGCGCCTACGCCGTGTTCGGCGCCATCGGCATCACGATGTATCTCGGTCATCTCGCCGACGTCGTCTTCAAGGACTCACTACTGTTCCCGTTCGCGCTGTCGCTGATCGGCGTGGCGGTGGTGGCGGTGGGGCTGGCGTATCACCGGAAGCAGGAGGTGATTGCGGAATGGCTGGCGGCCAACCTGCCGCCGGCGGTGCTGCGGCTGCGGCCGCAGGCCACCTGACTGGTCATGGCGAGGGAGCGTCGCTCGCGGCGCGTCTCGACCCATGTCGCCGGAGTTGCAGCGGGTATTGACGTTCGAGTTTGGGGCCGAAATGCTCATCCAAACCAGCGAAGGATTGCGAGCGATCGCTGGGAGCTGCAGATCTCATCCTGGCAGGGTCTTCAAATGAGTTCGGATAGCGCGATAAATCTGACGGACGAAGTCGATTTGCTGTATGTCCGCGGGATCGGTGGATGGAGCGATCTGCATTTGATCACGCCGCGCGGCCAGATCTCGATCCAGATAACGCACGTGTCCGGAGATCCAGTGATAGAATTGTCCAACCTCTGTCGCTCGCTGCTGCGAGGTGAGGCCAGCGGTTTTGCGAGGCTGCGCGATGAGCCGGGTTCGATGGTCGTCACGGGATCTGTCCACAGGGAGCAACGGCATCTGGCCCGCGTGGAGTGCTGGGAGTGCAGCGGATGGGACGGAGTCCCACCGCACGGCTCGCTCATTTTGAGCGTGGACGTGAGGGTCCGGCAGTTCGTCGGGCTGATGTATCGCCAATTTGAGAAGGTACGGTGGCTGTATGGCGAGCCCAGCTTCCAAAAGAGGCGCGACACATTCCCGCATCGCTCCTTCGAAGCATTCGAACAACTATGGCTGGCGTCAGCGACCTGATTGGTCGTGGGATGACGAGCTGTTCCTGAACGTAAGATGTGCTCGGACGAGGAGCGGTAAGGCGCTGGTCAAAGGCGTCAGGCGAGGGAAGAGCAGATATGGAGGAGGGGATCATACAATTGCCGATTGCTGCCGTGGACGGCCGTCTGAAGCGGGAAGTCGTCCTCGCGCAGATGACACGGCAAGAGGGGCAATATGTCATTCGGAGCATTCCTGGCTTTGCCTACGGTGTCGGCCTTGACGATGTCGTCAAGATTGTCGATCCGGATAGCGGTCAGTTCGAGATCGTGTCGCGGAGCGGACAAGTCGCCATTCGCGCGTTCGTCGAGGGGCCGCTGGACCGACCGGACGTGCGCGCGCTGATCGATGCGATTCTTTCCGAAAACGGAACGTACGAAGCGGCAAGGAGTGACGAGGACGTGTCGCTCCTCCTTTTGAGCATTCATATCAATCTCGGCCTGGATAAGATCAGGTCACTCATGAAGCTGGTGGCGGGTCCCGACGTTCAATGGGAGTTCGGGAACATTTTTGACGAAGATGGAAACTTAGTAGATTGGTGGGTGAACTGATTTTTCGAAAGATTCTGTGCGTTCGCTTCGTTGCGGAAACGCTTGATCGACAATGACGGGGGCGATGCCGGTCCATGCTCTATCAGGCGCTGACGTTGATCCACATCATCAGCTCGACGGTTCTGTTCGGCGGTGGCGTCTTTGCTGCGGTGCTCGGCACGATCGTCTACGGCTCGAAGAAGACGAGATGGATTGCGGAATTCGGACCCGCTATCGTCAAGGTGGAGCTCTATCTGACGGTCGTGTTTGCGCTGATCCAGGTGGCGACTGGGGTTTGGATGGCATCGATCGCGGAGTATCCGATGTCGACGGGATGGATCGGATGGGCCTTGATGCTGCTCGGCGTGGCGGCGGTCTGCTTCCTCATCGGCGTCCGGCTGCAGCATCGCATGGTCGACCTCTCGAACGAGGCCGTTGCGGCCGGCTCGGAGCTGCCCGCCGAGTATCACAGACGATTCAAGATATGGACCTTTCTCGGCCTCCCGTCGACGGCAGCCATGCTCGGAATTTTCTATTTGATGGTGTTCAAGCCGGACTGAGGACCTTGGAGTGAGGGGTTTGTTTCCACAAGCTCGACCGTCTCTGCGGAGAGAGACCCCTCACCCGGTTTCTCACTTCGTGAGAAACCACCCTCTCCCACAAGGGGAGAGGGTGCACCGGCGCTTGGCGATAGAGCAGCGTCGCTGCCGTGCCAATGACTGCGCCCTCTCCCCTTGTGGGAGAGGGCTACACGGATATCGACGACAGGCTCGCTCGGGTGAGGGGTTCTCTCCGCACGCGCGAACGCATCTGCGGAGAGAGGCCCTAACCCGGCATGATCGTGAAGCCGGGCCGCCAGCTACTCATGTTTCGCCCTGAGCACGACCTTGGCACATGCGACGCCGGCCCACATTCCCAAGAGACCGCCCATGCCGAGGCCGACCACGACGCCCAGCAGCGCGAGGATGCTCCAGTCGCTGTGAATGCCTCCTGGGACGAAGCTGAGGGCAAAGAAGCCGATCGCCAGCGCCGCGTAGCCGAGGATGGCTGCACCCAGCGCGCCGCCCATTAGGGCTGCGACGGCGACGAATGACGCTCGCATCGCTGTTCCCACCGATCATGCTTGCAGCGACCCCGGAGCAGAATTTATCTCACCAACTGTCGGGACTGGCCAGCCTGGATCGTCCTTCGAGCACATCCGCTGCACACCTGCAGCGAGCCGTCACATCGAGCGAGGAGCAACACCCATGCGGATCACCGTCGAAACCACCGTCGCAGCCCCGATCGACCAGGTCTGGCGCGCCTATACGACGCCGGCCGACATCGTGAAATGGAATGCTGCGTCCGACGACTGGCATACGACCAAGGCCACAGTCGATCTTCGGGAAGGCGGCGCGTTCTCCTCGCGGATGGAGGCCAAGGACGGCAGCATGGGTTTCGACTTTGCCGGCACCTACACCAAGGTGGTCGAGCACAAGCTGATCGCCTACGCGTT
Source organism: Bradyrhizobium sp. SRS-191 (assembly GCF_024586915.1). GTDB lineage: Bacteria > Pseudomonadota > Alphaproteobacteria > Rhizobiales > Xanthobacteraceae > Bradyrhizobium. The sequence continues at coordinate 126,412 of NZ_JANBVS010000006.1, read as the reverse complement.
CGGCGACCGCAAAGCCGAAGTACACTTTGAGCCGGGTCCGAAGGGCGTGGTCGTTCGCGTCGTCTTCGATGCCGAAACGACGCATTCGGTCGAGCAGCAGCAGGGCGGCTGGCAGGCGATTCTCGACAGCTTTGCGCGACACGTGGAGGCGAGGGCGTCGTGAGGGGTACGGGCAGGGGGCGCATGCGCGTCGTGAGCGGAATCCGAATCTTTCCGCTTGACGGTTTCCGAAAATCAGCAATATATACGCGTGTCCTGCCTCATCGCAGAGGGGCGTACGCGTCGTCACGAACGTCGGGCAGGGACGCGGTGGCTGTGAGGATGTCGGCAGACGACCGGCGTTCTTGCGGACGGAGAAGTCGTGTGGTCCTGGCCTCTCGACGCTGAGGTCAAGTCTGCGTTGTTGCTTGACGGCGCGCGCGGATGACGGGGGCAAGAACGCCGATCCCCGGGGAGAGCACGAAGGACACCGTGAAAACCATCGCGCAGGGAAGGCCGGAATGCACCGGTCGTACCTGTGGTTCCTGCCCCGTGCATTTTCTCTCGCACGGGGGCCATGGGTGTGGCCAGCACCCGGTCTTCCCTGCGCCCTCTGTTTCGATCGGAGGGACATGAGCGATGCAGCACTCGGGCGCGAAGCGCCGCGAGGCCACGGTCGCACGTCCCCAAGGCTGTTTGAGATGTGAAAGCGGTTATTCCATCGGTGTCGTCCCGGACAAGCCGTGACGCGCAAGGCGCGTCGCGGCGCCGATCCGGGACCCATACTCCGCGGCGGACGTGGCTTGGCGAGGTCCACCGACGTGTCTGCCCCAAACCACTCCCTGTGGTTATGGATCCCGGCGTTCGCCGGGATGACGGAGGTGTTTGTTGCGAGAGCGCACCATCTCATGCGTGTGTTTGCGAGCCACCAGCGCATCTGTTTTCCATCGCTGTCGTCCCGGACAAGCCCTGACGCGCAAGGCGCGTCGCGGCGCCGATCCGGGACCCATACTCCGCGGCGGTTGTGGGCTTGGCGAGGTCTAACGGCGGGCCTGCCTTAAACCACTCCCTGTGGTTATGGATCCCGGCGTTCGCCGGGATGACCCTGACTTTGTAGCGCGAGCGTTCCGTCTCATGAACCTCGTGAGGGCCCAACTACGACGACAACCTCATATCCAGCAGCCGCCGGCCTTCGCCGCGCAGCAGCTTCTTCACGGCGCTGGACGCGACGACTTCGCCTTCGTTCGCGTACGCCTCGTGGTTCTTCTCGATGTCCTCGAGCCGGTACAGGTAGTTCACCATGACGGTCGCCGACTCGCGCTGGCCCTTGGCCGAGAGGTCGCCGAGCCAGTTGATGCGCTCCAGCCGGGCGCCGTTGCCGAGGTGGAAGCGGGCGACGGGGTCGATCAGCTTGCCCTTCGATGTGCGTGCCTTCAGGAAGTACTGCGCGGCGAGCGGCTCGATCACGGTGCGCAGCTCGGCCGTCATCTCGGCGTCCTCGACCCAGCGCGGCTCGTTGAGGAGCTTGAGCACGTTGCGATCCTCTTCGGTCGCATCCTCGGTCGATTTCAACCAGCCCATGAAGCCGGGCACCGGCGACAAGGTGACGAAGGTGTCGAGCTTCGGCAGCTCGCGGCGGAGCTCCTCGACCACCTGCTTGATCAGGAAGTTGCCGAACGAAATGCCGCCGAGGCCACGCTGGGTGTTGGAGATCGAGTAGAACACAGCGGTGCGGGCGCGATCGGCCGGTACCGGCGCGCGGTCGACGGCGAGCAGCGGCGCGATGGCGCCGGGGATGGTCTCGGTCAGCGCGATCTCGACGAAGATCAGCGGCGCATCGGGCATCGCAGGATGGAAGAAGGCGTAGCAGCGCCGGTCGACCGGATCGATGCGGCGGCGCAGATCGTCCCAATCGTGGATCTCGTGCACGGCCTCGTAACGGATGATCTGCTCGAGGATATTCGCCGGCGTCGACCAGTCGATCTTGCGCAGCACCAGAAACCCCCTGTTGAACCACGAACTCAAGAGATGCACGATGTCGCGATCGAGCGCGGCGAGTTCCGGATTGGACTTCAGCAGATCCTGGAGATCGGTGCGCATCGCGACCAGCTCCGGCGTGCCGCCCGGGGCGCGGTTGAGCCGGCGGATCAGCTCCTGCCGGCGCGGCTCCGAGGCGAAATGCAGCGCGCTGGCGCCTTCGTCCGACGGCGTCGCGCGCCACGCCTCGATCGCCTTGGCGAGCTTGGTCTTGTCGGGACCGAAATCATGCACCAGCGCGGTGAAGAACGCCTTGCGGCCGTCGGCGTCGAGATCATGATAGCCGTCGAGCACGTCGCGGGCCATCGCGGTGCCCGAGGCCTCGCCGGCACCCGACACCAGCGCCTCGCACAGTTCGGCAAGGCTCGTGGCATCGTGCTTGTCGACGGCAGGCGTGCCGCCGCGCAGCAGTGTCCGGCCGCGCTCGGAAATGGTGGTGATCAGGTCAGTGAAAAAGGCGTTGGCCATCTGGTCTCAGTCGAATCCCCGAAAAGCGACAGGCTGCGATGTTACATGGATTTATGGCAAAGGTGGCGACATTCAAACATAACAAATCGTCAACGCCGTTGCCGCCTCGACGCGCGGCTGCCGTCACGCGCCCTGGCCGGCGAATTCGGTCGGTGTGCGGCCGGTCACCTGCCGGAACGCATGCGAAAACGCCGGAACGCTGGCATAGCCGAGATCGGCCGCGAGCTGCTTGACCGAGAGATGACGGTCGGTCGCGAGCCGCTCGATCGCCGCGGCGATGCGGGCGCGCTGGCACCACGCCTTGAAGCTCAGACGCGTCTCCGCCGCGAACAGCCGCGACAGGGTGCGGGCGGAGCTGCCGACGGCGCTCGCGAGGGTCGCGAGATCCTGCTCGCTCGCGGGCGAGGCGAGCACGAGCAGCGCGGCGCGGCGGGCGCGCGGATCCTGCGGCAGCGGGATGAAGGTCGAGGAGTCCTCGGCGCGGCGCAATTCCAGCAGCGCGAGGCGGACCAGCAGCGCGGTGCGCTCAGGCGCAGCGTCGGGGGTGAACATCGCCAGGACGGCCTGATGCAGCAGCGGCGAGACCTGCACGACGAACTCGCGGTCGAGCCGCTGACCACGCGCCTCGCGCTTCAGCCAGTCCTGCTCGAAATACAGCGTCCGCATCTGGCTGTCGGCCAGCATGTCGATCGCATGCGCGTGCCGCGCCGGCACCCACACCGCGCGATCCGGCGGCACCAGCCAGCGGCCCTGCGGCGTCGTCACCTGCATCGTGCCGGCGGAGGCGTAGATCAGCTGCGACTCCCGGTGCATGTGCGGCTCGAGCCGGGCGCCCTTATGGTAGCTGCGCGCGATCAGATGGACGCCCGGCTCGGTCGTCACCCGGTCGTCGCCGAGCGGCTTCAATGGCGTGTCCACGATGGTCATTGGCGGCTTCTCGTTGGGGCGAGCCAGTATAACCGATTTACCCGGGAATCGAGGATACGCTCATGAACAGCCCAAGCCGGAACAGACCAAGCCGCGTCATCGGCTTCGTCAACGCGGCCCACTTCATCGACCATTATGCGATGCTGATCTTCGCGGCGGCGGTCATCATCATGGGCCCGGCGCTCGGCATGGCCTATGCCGACCTGTTGCCCTATGCGACGCCCGGCTTCATCGCCTTCGGCGCCGGGGCGCTGGCGACGGGCTGGCTTGGCGACCGCTGGAGCCGGCGGCACATGATGCTGATCTTCTATCTCGGCATCGGCCTGTCGATGATCTCGGTCGGCCTGGTGCAGACGCCGTGGCAGCTCGGCGCGGCGCTGTTCGCGATCGGCCTGTTCGCTTCGATCTATCATCCGGTGGGAACCGCGATGCTGGTGTCCTATGCCGACCGGCTCGGCCGCGACATGGGGCTGAACGGCGTGTTCGGCAATCTCGGCGTCGCCTCCTCGGCGCTGGTGACGGGTGTGGTGGGACAGTATTTCGGCTGGCGCTTCGCGTTCATCGTGCCCGGCGTGATCACGATCGGGATCGGCGTGGCCTTCGCGATGCTGGTCGCACATGAGGATCGCCGCGGCTCGAAGCAGGCTGCGGCGCAGGCCCGCGTCGCACGCGAGCAGATGTGGCGCGTGGTGCTGGCGCTGCTGCTGGTGGTGATCGCGATCTCCACCACGTTCAACGCGATCACCGTGGCGCTGCCAAAGCTGTTCGCGGAGCGGCTGGCGGGGCTGACGCAGAGCCCGGCGCTGCTCGGCGTGATCGCCGCCGGTGTCTACGTGTTCGGCGCGATGACGCAGTACACGATCGGGCGGTTGCTGGATCGACACACGCTGAAGGCCGTCGCGCTGCCGCTGTCGCTGGTGCTGGCGCCGCTGCTCTATCTCGCCGCCGACGCGCGCGACTGGGCGCTGATCGCGGCGTCGATCGGCATTGTGATGGGCGCGTTCGGTCAGGTCACCGTCAACGACGCGATGGTCGGCAAGTACACCGCCGAGGAGTGGCGCTCGCGCGCCTATGCCGTGCGTTATTTCGTCGGCTTCACGGCGGCCGGCGCCTCGGTCGGCCTCGTTGCTTGGCTGTACGAGCGCGGCGGCTTCGTCACCATGCTGCAGGCGTTCGCGGCGCTGGCGCTGGTCGCGATCATTGCCGCGCTGATCCTGCCGCCGGAGCTTCCGGCGGCGCGGCCCGCGTTACGGGAGGTGCCTGCGGAATGACGAGCTCATGAGGGCAACATTGATGAGTCAGAAGGAGACAGCTGCAGCCCGAAGAAATCCCAGCATCAGGCAATCCACCCATTTTTTCCCAGTTGCCAAGCCCTGACCGCCAGCGCAGCGTTTGCCGCGAAGAGAGACTGACAATTTTCAATCGATCGTCATGCGCCACGTTGCGCCGGCGACAATGAATTCAAGCTCAATGCCATTGAGGACCGACCCATGATCAATCGTTTCGGATGGATGCTTGCTCTCGGGCTGGCGGCTGCCACAGGGGGCACTGCACCCCAAGCGCTGGCGCAGACCGATGCACAGCGTAATGCGATCAAATCGGCCTGCCGATCGGACTACATGTCGAAATGCTCCAGCGTGACGCCGGGCGGAGCTGCGGCATTTCAATGTCTGCAGAAGAACATGGCGAGCCTGTCGTCATCCTGTCAGACGGCGGTGAAGGCGCTCGAGCCCGCCGCGGAGGCGAAGCCCGCTGCTGAAGCCAAGCCGGCGGCTCCACCGCTTCCAACTGCGAGTAAGCCGGCCACAGCCGAAGCAAGCCCGCCGGCCGAGCCGCCGAAGGCGGTCGCACAGCCGGCGCCGGCGGCTTCACCGGCCCAGGCCGTCGCGGTCGCCAAACCTGAGGCGGCCAAATCTGAGCCAGCCAAGCCGGAGCCAGTGAGGCCAGAGCCGGCGAAGCCAGCGGCGGCGGCTCAGGCCGCAAAGCCGAGCGAGGCGCAGGTCGCGGCGATCCGCAGCGCCTGTAGTTCGGACTATCGCAAGGTCTGCAGCAGCGTGCCGCCGGGCGGCTCGGCGGCGCTGCAATGTCTGGAGCAGAACAAGGCGAGGGTATCGCCATCCTGCGCGCAGGCGATCGCAGGCGGCGGCGCGGCTCCGGCTGCGAAAAGCGCGGCGGTTGCGGCTGTGCCGGCGGTGACACCGGCCGCGGCCCCGGCTGCTCCTGCGATGGTGCTGCGCCCGCTGCGGCCGTTGGAGGAGCTGCGCATCGTCCGGGCGGCGTGCGGCACGGATGCGCGTGCGTTGTGCAGCGGCATCGATCCCGGCGGCGGCCGCATCGCGCAGTGCCTGGCGGCCAATGCGAGCGCGCTGTCGCCGGGCTGCAAGGGCGTGCTGGCGGAGTTTGCCGTCAATCGGTAGCGGGATCTGCGCAAGCGCGCATCCGGCTGATGCGCAGCTTCAATCCACCCAAATTGTCACAGTTGCCAAGATCAGGCGCGCTCGGCAGATTTCGGACAGGGTGGATATTTTACTAACGAATGATCATCAGGAGTTCGACATGCGCGCCATTCTTTCACGTATCGTTCTTTCCACCCTGTGCGGCCTTTTCGTCCTGGCCTTGATGCCCTTCGTATCAATGTCGGATGCGAATGCCGTCGTCTGCGCACGCGGTGTCGTCCGCGCTGGCTGTGCCGGCGCGGGCGGCGCCGTGGTCGTCCGCAAGCCGCCGGTGGCGGCTGCCACTGCCGCCTGCCGGACCGTGCTGGTGAACGGCGTCTGGGTGCGGCGCTGCGTTTAAGGCTGGCTTAATAAGTATTCGATATCGCATTATTCGAATCGTTAATTGCGGCGCGCGAGTTTTACGCGCCGCATGCTGCTTTGCATAAGCAAGGTAAGCTGTATTTAACGGTGCTCCCGGCAAGGTGCGGTCTGTATCCACTTGCAATTCGATGGGAGAGGGCCATGGCGTTCTGGCGCTGGCTGCGTGACGCAGCCCTGGCAGCTGCGGTAGTCACGGTTATCGGCAACACGGCATTCGCAGCCGGCTTGAAGGAAGAGATCGCGCCGACAGGCAAGCTCCGGGTGGCTATCGCCGTGGGGGCGGCCGGCGGTGCGTTCTGGTGCATCAAGTCGGACAGCGGTTACGCCGGCGTGCCGGTGGAGCTTGGCAAGGCGATGGCTGCGCAGGTCGGCGTGCCCGTCGAGTTCGTCGAGCATTCCAATGCGAACTCCATCGTGGAGGGAGCGCCCCAGGGCGCCTGGGATGTCAGCTTCCTGCCGAAGGATTCCGAGCGCGAGACCAAGATTTCGTTCGGCCCCGTCTACGACTCGGTCGACACCACCTTCATCATTCGCGCCGGCCTCGACGTCCCCAATATCGCGGCGCTCGATCAAGCGGGCCATGAGGTCGCGGCGATCAACGACACCACCGTCATGCGCGGTGCCAAATCGTTCATGAAGAAGGCGACCGTCGTCGGCTTCAAATCCTACGAGGAGGTCTTCGCATTGTTGTCGGCCGGCGAGATCGACGCACTCACGCTCGCCCGCGATCAGCTGAACCTCATCGCCAAGCAGATCCCCGGCACCAAGGTGCTCGCAGAGACCTTCAAGAAGACCGACACCGCGGTCGCGGTGCCGCAGAAGCGACCGCAATCGCTGGCCTTCGTGACCAAGTTCATGACCGAGGCCAAGGCGAACGGACTGCTCAAGAAGGCCTACGGCGCCAACAATCTCAGCGAGTCCACGCTGCTCACGCAGTGATGGTGTCGGCTCCTTCATTTAGCTACGGCGACTAAGCTCTCCCCGCGTATCCCGCGAGGAGAGCTTCCGTCTGGACCTCCAGCGCCGCCGAATTAGTTCGGCGACCTCCTGACGATCGGATCGAGCCCGCTCTCCGCAATCGTCTTGCGCGCATCCGGTGATCCCAGGAAATGGATCAGCGCCTTGCCGGCCTCCGGCTCCTTCGAGGCCGTGGCGATGCCGGCCGAGAACACCGTGATCTTCTGCAGGCCCGCCGGCAGCGGCCCGACGATATCGATGCCGTGCACCGGCTTGAGCTCGCTGATCTGCTGGAAACCGATCTCGGCCTCGCCCTGCGCCACGATCTCGCCGACCGGCGTTGCCGGAATCATCCGCGCCTTGCCCTTCATCTCCTCCCTGATGCCGAGCTTGTCGAACATCTCGGTCGAGACGTAGACGCCGCTGGCGCTGTCCGAATAGGCGATGGTCTTCGCGGCGATCAGCATGCGCTTCACCGCATCGGCATTCGAGATGTCAGGGTGGGGCGTTCCCGACTTGACGGCGACGCCGATCGGCGAGTTGGCGAGCTCGACATAGCTGTCGGGAGCTACTTTGCCCTTGGTGGTGAGATCGCTCAGCGCGTAGCCGACCATGATCAGCACGTCCGCCGGCTCGCCGCGTTCGAGGCGAACCGGAATCGCGTTCGCCGTCGTTCCCATCGACGGGCCATAGGCTATGCTGACCTTGTGGCCGGAGCGCCGCTCGAATTCCGGCACCAGCGATTTAAAGGCAGCGGTCATGCCGCCTGAGATCATCACATGGATTTCGGCGGCTTGAGCTGCAGTGGTGACGAGGATGGCGGCCGAGACGGCAAGGCCAAGGGTGCGGAGACGGGTCGTGATTGTCATGGCAAGCTCCGGGCGGACCGCTGAAAGCGGAGGGCGCCCTGGATAGCGCGGCCTTGCCCGGAAGACCAGCCTCGGACAGGCTGGGCCGCCCGCCTGCGAGCTCCGCTGGGAGCCCGCTCTTGCCACCACCATCCGCCATGCTTGTGACGTCGCCGTGTTTGCAGTGCGGCGAACACGTCGACCGGTTCTGCCGATCAACTCGCCTGGTAGGACGGCGCCGACGCCAGGAAGTCACCATACGCGTCTGCGTCGGGAGGCGCGAACATTTCTGCCAGGGGATTTCGCTTCCGCCGCTTCGCGCCGATGTCGGCCAGCAGCTCGTCGAAATGCTTGAAGTGATACGGCGCGACGCAGAGCCCGCCATAGACTCCGGCGGCTGGACGCTCGACGCGCTTGAAGTGCAGCATCATCTCGATGTTGTCGCGCATCTCGCGCTCGCTCGGCTGATGCGCGAGCTGCTTGTCGGCGTAACGCACCAGCCAATGCGCCGCCATGTCGGCGCAGAGCACCGTGCAGAAGCTGGAGTTGAAGCCCACGAAGCCCATGTCGGGCAGGTCCGGATTGGCGATCAGACGATACAGGCGGTACTGCCCGTCGGGATCGACCAGCTTGGCGCGGTCGGCCTCGGAGAGGAAGGGGACGCCGAGCTTGTAGCCGATGGCGAGGACGGCGACGTCGGCCGCAATGCGCTCGCCATTGCTGGCGACGACCGTGTTGGCCTCGTAGTGATCGAAGGTGCCCAGCACCGCCTTGATCCGGCCGTCGGCCACCATCGGGAAGAAGTCGGGTGTCGCGATCGGGACCGAGCAGTTGACCCCGTCTTCGATTCGCTCCTTGGGCACCATGTTGCATTTGGCGAGCTTAAGCTGCGCCTTGAGCAGGCTCTCCAGGCCACGCCAATTGGCCCACACCAGCGGCTTGGCGAGGACGTGCGCGAGGCGCGAGAGCGGACCGATGCCCCAACTCGCGAACATCTGCTCCTGCGCGCGAATGTAGAGGATGCGCTTGAAGTTGATCAGGCCGCCGATGAAGTAGGGGATGCGCCACACCGGCTCGCGAAACACGATGGTCACGGATCGCGCGCCGGAGCGCACGGCGTTGACGGCGATATCGGTGGCTGACTTCGAGCCGCCGAGCACGACCACGTTGCGCCCTTTGATCATGCCGGGATCGTTGTATTTCGACGAATGCACGACGGCGCCGCCGCCCGCCTTGAACTGATCCTCGCCGGGAAGTGATAGCGTCTGAGGCTCGTTGAATTGGCCGGTGCACACGGCCACGAAATCGAAATTCTCACGACCTGTGTGATCGCCGGTCTTCAGATCGAGCGTCCAGCCCGGCTGGCCGTCGGTACGCCGTTGCATCGACAGAACGGTGGTGTTCATCCGCATCAGGCGCGTCAGGTCGTGGCTCCTCGCGTAGTCGGCTAGATAGGCATAGACCTGCGGTCCCTTCGGCCACTCCGGATAGGTGTCGGGCATCGCCTTGTCGGTGTAGCGATAGAGCTCCTTGGGGCTCTGCGTCTGCACGTCAGGGTAGGAGCGTGCCGGCTCCCAGACGCCGCCAAGGTCGGCGCTGCGCTCGACGATGGTGACATTGTGGCCGTGGGCGTTGAATGCCTTGGCTGCGGCGAGGCCGGAGACACCGGCGCCGATCACGCAGACGTTCTTTCGAGTGATCATGGGACCTCCTGTTGTCGAGCGAAGCCGCGTGCGGACAGCCTTGACCGGCCGCGCTGCAACAGCTCGCTGAGAACGTGATGATGACGAAGGTCGCCCGGCGCGACCGCTGTGTGCGACGATGGACAGGCCAGCGTCGGTGACACGGCGAGACACTCTCGCCGGTCGGACGTCTTTCAAGCCGAGCACCCGCTCATCCGGCAAGGCGTGCAGCACCGATCGCGCTTATCGCGCGCCGCGCTGCAATTGCAATGAAGAGCTCGTGGGCTCGGCGTCGTCGCCTAGTCGTTGGCTTCAGGCGGCAGGAAGTTGACCTCGTGCTCGGCGGAGATCCTCACGACTTCTGCGGGGTCTGCGAGATTGTCCAGCATGTTGAACAGCGCCTCGAGCTTCTGCATAGGCGACACCCAGAACAGCGCGCGCGCCGGTTTGTCCGACTTGTTGAAGTAGCCGTGCGGAATGCCGCGCGGCATCCTCACGAGATCGCCGGCATGCGCCTTCACCCAGACGCCGTCGAGCTTGAGATCGAGCACGCCCTCCTGCACCAGGATGAACTCATCCTGGGTGGGATGGACGTGAACCGGGACGAACTGTCCGGGATCGCTGTTGGTCTCGAACGCGAAGGTGGAGTCGGTGACGGCCTTGGGGAAATAGAGCTGACCCAGGATGTTCCAGGTCTTGCCGGCATAGCCGGTGCCGGCGGGCGTGATGCCTTTTTCCAGTGTGGTCATGGCGGATCTCCTTGCTGCACACGAGGTAAGGATCGAGCAGATCGCGACGCGGTGTCTATCCAGAAAACGAATCCCTCGACGCCAGATGCTAATTATTATAGGTTTCAAACGATTTCGACGGACGATGTGAGCCATGACTGCGGACGCAGCCGCTGATCGTAGTTGGAAAGGAGCCGCCTCGCCGCGGCTCGCGGCCTATTGCCGTGTTGCAACGCACGATGTCGATGAGGCCGCTGAACAAATAGGCCGCATCTTCTGTCCCCATGGGCTGCAGCCCAAGGCAGAAACTGCGCGCGATTTCCTCGCGCTGCATAATTGTGCGGCATTTGGCGGCTTCTCCATCAACTACGTCGAATATGGCGGCGTGGTCACGATCGATCCCGGCTGCCTCGATCGCTTCTTCCTGGTTCAGCTGCCATTCGCAGGAGCAGCAAGCATCCACACCGCCGCGCGCGAGGTTGCGACGGGGCCGAATCGCGCCGCCTCGTTGTTGTCGCCCACGATGCCGACGCGCATGGTCTGGGACAACTGCGCCCAGCTGATCCTGCTGCTCGACCGCCGCATGGTCGAGCAGCGCGCGGCGGCGCTCTCGGGCCGCGCGGTGCAGCCCATCGAGTTCGATCCCGCGATCGCTTTGTCCGGAGAGCGCGGTTCGCGGCTGCGGGCGCACATGCTCGCGCTCGCCGAGCTTGCAGAAAATCTCGGGGGCGAGGGAAGGCTGTCGGCCGTCGCCGCTGCCGACTGGCGCGAACTCCTGTTGGACATCCTGTTCCAGCAGCCGAGCGGCGGGCTCTCGGAGGCGATCAGGCTCCATTCCGGAAGGAGCGACGCGCTGCCCCGGGCCGTTCGCCGCGCCCGCGATCTGCTCGCCGCGCAGGCCACGGAGCCGCTGGATCTCGCCGAGCTCGCAGCAGCTTCCGGTGTCGGCGTCCGTGCGCTGCAAGGTGGCTTCCGCCGTCATTTCGGCATGTCGATCTCGGACATGCTGCTCGATATCCGGCTCGCCCGGCTGAATGCGCAACTGATGACGGCACCGCCGGAGGCGCGCATCATCGACCTCGCCTTCGAGCTCGGCTTTACTCATCTCGGGCGGATGGCGGGCGCCTATCGCGACAAGTTCGGCGAGGCGCCGTCAGCGACGCTGCAACGCGTGCAGCGCAGCCGCTTCACGAATTGACGTGGACGAAGTCGCGTAGCAGCGGATAGATCTCGTTGTTCCACTTCTTGCCGCTGAACACGCCGTAATGGCCGACGCCGGCCTGCATATGATGAACCCGGCGATAGGCGCGCACATTGGTGCAGATGTCCTGCGCGGACAGCGTCTGGCCGATCGAGCAGATGTCGTCGCGCTCGCCCTCGACAGTCATCAGGCCGATGCGCCTGACGGCCTTGGGATCGACCGGATTGCCGCGATGCATCAACTTGCCCTGCGGCAGGAGATGATCCTGGAAGACGTCGCGCACGGTCTCGATGTAGAACTCGGCCGGCAGGTCCATGACGGCGAAGTACTCGTCATAGAACGTCTTGATGGTCTCGGCCTTCTCGACCTCGCCTTTGGCGAGGTGATCGGCGAGGTCCAGGTGCTGCTTGACGTGACGCTCGAGATTCATCGAGACGAAGGCCGTGAGCTGCACGAAGCCTGGATACACTTTCCGGAACGCGCCCCTGCATTGAAACGGCACGTAGTGGATCAGATTGTCCTCGAACCAGTCGATCGGCTTGCTCTTGGCGAACTCGTTGACCCTGGTCGGCTGTATCCGAGTGTCGATCGGCCCGGCCATCAGGGTCAGCGTGGCCGGCCGCGACGGATGGTTGCCCTCGCACATCACGGCGGTGGCGGCCAAGGCCGAGACCGATGGCTGGCAGATCGCGACCATGTGGGGCCGCGGTCCGAGCTGACCCAGAAACGTGATGAGATGATCGGTGTAATCTTCCAGCCCGAAGCGGCCCTGGTCGCGGGGGATGTCGCGCGGATTGTGCCAGTCGGTGATGTAGACGTCGTGGTCCTGCAGCAGCGTCTTGACCGTGCCGCGCAACAGCGTGGCGAAGTGCCCGGACATCGGGGCGACCAGCAGCACCTTGGGCTGATCCGCAGCGCCATCCTTCCTGAAGTGCAAGAGTGAGCCGAACGGGGTCTTGAACGTGACCTCCTCGGTGACGCCGAGCTCGCGGTTGCCGACCATCACGCTATCGATGCCGTAGGCCGGCCGTGCATAGGTCAGGGCCGAGCGCGAGATCAGCTCGAGCGCCGCGGACACGCGCCGCATGGCGCGGCTGGAGAGGCCTGACGGGACCAGGTTGAGGTAGCGCATGGCCGCCGCTGCGCCCTGGCGCCAGGGTTCGCTCAGGTCCATGTGGTTCTGATAGGCTTGGTACAGCAGCGCCATCGGGTCCGATCCGTTACAGATAGTGACCTATGCAATATCGGAGCCAGAGCGGCTGAGTCTTGCCTGAAAAACTGGCATGTCGCTTGCTGAATGAAATCGCTGGAGTATCGGGCTCCGCGCGTGATGCCGCGGACGCGGAGCGGCCGCGCGGGCTGAACGACAGGCGACAAAGGGGGAGGGCGAGATGTCCAAAGCGACGTTGACGATCAGCAGCAAGAATTACTCGTCATGGTCGCTGCGCGGCTGGCTGCTCGCCAGGTTCGCCGGGCTCGATTTCGACGAGGTGGTCGTTGACCCCGATGATGCCTCCGCGCGCGCCGAGATCCTGCTGCTGTCGTCGTCGATCCTGGTGCCCTGCCTGCGGCACGACGGCGCGACGATCTGGGATACGCTGGCGATCGCGGAATACCTCAACGAAACCTTCCCGCAGGCCGGCCTGCTGCCGGCCGATCGGATCGCGCGCGCGCATTGCCGCTCGATATCAGGCGAAATCCATTCCGGTTTCACCACCTTGCGCGCCTCGCTGCCGGTCAATCTCAAAGGCCGTTTCCCGGGCTTCAAGGTCTGGACCCGCGCGCAGGCCGACATCGACCGTATCTGGGCGATCTGGCGCGACTGCCTGGACAAGTCCGGCGGGCCGTTCCTGTTCGGCGCACAGCGCGGCATGGCGGATGCGATGTATGCGCCCGTGGTGACGCGCTTCGTCACCTATGAGGTCAAGCTCGAGCCGCGGCTCAAGGCCTATGCCGACCTGATCATGGCGATGCCCGAGATGCAGGAATGGATTGCCGCGGCAAAGGCAGAGCCGGAGGAGATCGAGGAGCTCGAGGTCGAGTACTAACTGCGTCGCGAGTCCCGGTCCGAGGCCCCAGTCCTCCCTTCATGCTGTCGAATGAGCGTGAGAGCCGCTCATCGCCCGGGCAAGTGCTGCCCAATTTCGAGCCGGATGGACGTCCCTGTCGCGGAGGATCTGGCGCGCGGCCGCTGACGCATATGTCGCAAAAGCCGCTTTGTTAACAATCAGTTCTGACCGACATTCCGCGCCGGTCGTCGATTCGCGCGCAGCGCGTCAGGCGTGGCGTGGTTTTCGCATGGCACAACGGACTTTCGGGCTTGGTGGCCAGCGTGGCCAATCGATCGGTCGCGACGGTCGCGGAAGCCGCGATCAACCGGTGGAGGCCGTCATGAACCAGCATGCTGTGGTGACCAAGTTCTCGCACGTGAAGCCTGAGGACACCAACTACGAGGGCGGTGGCCTGCGTGACTTCTTCCTCTACCGCGATCTCGGCATCGCCGACGCCACCGGCGGCCAGGTGATCTGCCATCTCGTCAAAGCCAACCCTGATTGTCCGCCCGTCGATGGTACCGGCTGGCATCGTCACGACTGCGACTTCCAGATCGTGATCATGATGAAGGGCTGGGCGCGCTTCATGTATGAGGACAAGCCGACACTGGTGAAGGCCGGCGACGTCGTGCATCAGCGGCCGGGGATCGTGCACTACCTCTACGACTATTCCCCTGACATGGAATATATGGAGATCGTCAGCCCGGCCGACTTCAAGACGGTCGAGATGCCGCCGGCCACCGACAAGGTGCCGCCGGTCACGCCCTGGACCTGACGAGCCCGCGTCACACCAGACTCGCCGCCGTCGGTTAACGCTGGCCTCCGGTCGCGCCCTGCGATCGGATTCCCCGTATCATCATGTCGTGGGACATGCGGTCGCGCGCCGACATCTAGGCGTGAACAGCTGCGTACGTGGCATCGCGTCCGATTCGGACGCGATTCGTTCAGGGCGCGTTCCAGAGATTAAGGCGGCAGCCGCGCACCGTCACATTATGACACACTGCCGGATTCGATCGCGGCAAGCGATCCCGTGTGCGAGCCGTCTCCGGAGCCTCTTTGCCGATTCATCCCGTGCCGTTACACCGCGCGCATGGGAGATCGATCATGACATTGACCACACTGGCCTGGCTGGCCCTGGCCGCCTATGGCGCGCACATTCTCGAGGAATATACATTTGATTGGCGCAACTGGGCGCGCGCGGTGATGAAGCTGCCGGTCGAGTGGAGCGATTTCTATGTGACCAACGCGCTGGTCGTCGTGCTCGGCGCGGTCCAGGCGGAGCTGGCCGCGACGTGGCCGCTTGCACCGCTCGCCTATGCCGCGCTGATGATCATCAACGCGGTGTTCTTTCACGTGCTGCCGTTTTTGCGGAGCGGCGGCCGATTCTCGCCCGGGCTCGCCACAGCCGTGATTCTGTTTTTTCCGGTGGCGATCGCGATGTGGTGGCGGGCTTGGAGTGACGGGGCGCTCGACGGCGGGACGGCTGTTGCGGCTGTTCTCGTCGGCGCCTTGCTGATGGCCTATCCCGTCGTGATGCTCAATTTGCGTTCGAAACCATATTTTCGGCAAGACCGGCCCTGAGCAGAACTCAGGGCCCGGTGGGATCAATAAGACGAAGCGCGATCGGCAACGAAGCTGGGCTGCGGGCGGCGTCCACTGCGCTCCTCATAACGCGAGCGCGGGAAGCGCCAGCCGATCACGGTAGCTTCGAGCGCGCCGCCGGATTCCTTGTTGTGCCATTTGCCATCGACGTAGAAGCAGGGGAACGGCAGCTGATAGGTGCCGCTGTGATCTTCGCACAGCACCTCGACCGTCTGTCCGGGCGGCGGCTCACCGCTGCCGTCGAATTGCGCCAGCCGTTTTTCGCGCGTAGCCATTCTGTCCATCTCCCTAAAAACGGGCCCCAGCCCGGAACATCAATGCGCGAATGAGGTCTCAGTATGGTATCAATCAGAAAACACCTTCAGTTCCCTGCAAAATCATGTGTTTGGCAAGCCGATGAGAAAATTGTGATGCGAATTGTCGCAGTCGCGAGCGTGGTCGCAATAGGACTGTCATCTGTCGCGCATGCTCAGGATATTCCTGGTCTCGAGATCTGCACGGCGGAAAAGGCCATGGATCGCCGGACATCATGTCTGCAGAGCAACATCGATTTTCTGCAGAAGACGATCAGCAAGCAGTCGCTTGATCAGCAGCAGAAGCTCGACGCAGCGAATCGTCAGATTCAGGCTTTGAGGGCTGCGCTGATTGCTCAGCAGGGCGTCATCGACGAGCTCAAGGCGTCGCAGGCGAAGTTCGCCGACGAACTGAAGAAGAGGGCCGATGCGCCGGCCGCGAAGGACGCCGCGCCGGCCAAGCCGAGTGGTAAATAGGTCGGCTCGCAGCGCAAGAACGATCAAGCGGCTGAAGCTGCCGCCCCGCATGATGGGCGGCTCCGTCAGGAGGACAGGCGTGTCCACCAACCCGGCTCAGAAGGCGCTCTGGTATATCGAGAGTCATCTGTCGGCGCCGTTGTCGCTCGATGACATCGCCCGTGTGGCCGGCGTGTCGCGCTTCCACATCGTGCGTGCCTTCGCAGCCGCAACCGGCGTGTCGGTGATGCGTTATGTCCGGCTGCGCCGTCTCAGCGAGGCGGCGCGTGCGCTGGCCAGCGGTGCGCCCGACATTCTCAGCCTCGCGCTGGAGGCGGACTACGGCTCCCACGAAGCCTTCACCCGCGCGTTCCGCGATCAGTTCGGCGTCACGCCGGAGATGGTCCGCGCGCATGCGTGCCTCGATGGCCTCGCATTGCAGGAGCCTGTCCTGATGGACCAGACCCCGCTCGATGATTGTCCCGTCCCGCGTTTCGTCACCGCACACCCGCTGCTCGTCGCCGGCCTCGGCGAGCGCATGAGCGTCGACAACGGCGCCGGGATCCCGATGTTGTGGCGCCGCTTCAACGCGATCACGCACGAGGTTCCGGCGCGCCGCGGGACCGTGGCTTACGGCGTCTGCTGCAACGGCGATGATGCCGGGAATTTCGACTATATCGCCGGCGTCGAGGTGGCCGATTTTTCCGACCTGCCGCGGACCTTCAGCCGCGTGCGGGTTCCTGCGGCGACGTTCGCCGTGTTCACCCATGCCGGCCACATCTCGTCGATTCGCCGCACCGTGCATACGATCTGGAATCGCTGGCTGCCGCAGTCGGGCTATCAGATTGCCGATGCGCCGAACTTCGAGCGCTACGACCAGCGTTTCGATCCGCTGACCGGCGATGGCGGCCTGGAAATCTGGCTGCCGGTGATCCGCTGAAGCCGCGCCGGCTTGCGTCGACACGCTGCAAGCGCCGGCCGTAGCAGGGCTGCTCTGCGTCGTGCGGACCGCCGCTTGCTTGGCAAGCCGCGGTGGCTTTGCGATAACTCCCTGATAACAACAAGGCGCCGCATCGCGGCGTGACAAGCGGGAGGTCCGTCCGATGTCCAACATGCGCGTGCTCGCCAGCGATCTCGAATTCCCGGAAGGGCCCGTGGTGATGCCCGACGGCTCGGTGGTGCTGGTCGAGATTCGCGGCCGGCGCCTGACGCGGGTTCATCCCGATGGCCGCAAGGAGATCGTGGCGCAGATCCCGGGCGGGCCGAATGGCGCAGCCCTCGGGCCCGACGGTAAAATGTACATCTGCAACAATGGCGGCTTCTCCTGGATTCCGACCGGCAACATGATCATGCCGGGCCCGCAGCCGGAGGATTATCAGGGCGGCTCGATCCAGCGCGTCGATCTGCAGAGCGGCGCGGTCGAGACCGTGGTCAGCCGCTACGGCGAGCACGAGCTGCGCGGGCCGAACGATCTCGTGTTCGACCGCCATGGTGGTCTCTGGTTCTCCGATCTCGGCAAGCGCCGCGCCCGCGACATGGATGTCGGCGCGTTCTATTATCTGAAGCCCGGCATGGGCGAGATCGTCGAGGCCGTGCATGGCATCCTGCCGGCCAACGGCATCGGCCTGTCGCCGGACGAAAAGACCGTCTACATCGCGGAGACGCCGACCGCGCGGCTGTGGGCCTACGACGTGCCGGAGCCGGGCACGGTGAAGCCGCGCGACGTGATCTATCGCGGCGAGCGCGGCCGGCCGATCTGCGGCCTCGGCGGCTACCAGATGTTCGATTCGCTCGCCGTCGAAGCCAACGGCAATGTCTGCGTCGCGACGCTCGTCTCCGGCTGCATCAGCGTGATCGCGCCGGATGGCACCCTGGTCGAGCAGGTCCCGACCGGCGACCGCGTCACCACCAACATCGCCTTCGGCGGCCCCGAGCTGAAGACCGCCTATATCACGCTGTCCGGCAGGGGCGAGCTGGTGGCGATGGACTGGCCGCGGCCGGGGCTGCCGCTGAATTTTCTGAACAAGTAAGTGCGGTTGGGCATCGTCATCAGGGCATGCCAGTGATAACCAGCTCGCTGAAATGCCCTCGAATTTGCTCCTCATGGTGAGGAGCGCCGCAGGCGCGTCTCGAACCATGAGGCCCCGTCATGGCCTCATGGTTCGAGACGCAGCGCTTGCGCGCTGCTCCCTTGGATGAGGGGAAGGAGTGTCTGATGCCCTTTCTTGAACCGGTGACCCTGCGCGGCACGCACGCCAGCCTCGTGCCGCTGTCGCCCGACCACCACGACGCCCTGGTCGAAGCCGTCAGCGACGGTGAATTGTGGACTCTCTGGTACACCGCAGTTCCGAAACCCGAGACCATGGCCAAGGAGATCGAGCGCCGGCTCGGCCTGTTCGCCGCGGGAAGCATGCTGCCGTTCACGGTGCTCGATGCCGACGGCAAGGTCGCCGGCATGACCACCTACATGAACGTCGATGCCGCCAACCGCCGCGTCGAGATCGGCTCGACCTGGTACGCGAAGCGGGTGCAGCGCAGCGCGCTCAACACGCAGTGCAAGCGGCTGCTGTTGGCGCAGGCCTTCGAGGCGATGGACTGCATCGCGGTCGAGTTCCGCACGCATTTCTTCAACCACCAGAGCCGCCGCGCCATCGAGCGGCTCGGCGCCAAGCAGGACGGCATCCTGCGCAGCCACCAGATCGCGCCGAGCGGCACGCTGCGGGATACCGTCGTGTACAGCATCACCGCCGCGGAATGGCCGACGGTGCGGGCGCATCTCGACTATCAACTGCATGACAAGGCGCGCTGATCGCGCTATGGCCGCCTTGCCGCGTGACGCGGCGGGCATGACGAGACCGGGACGACAGACGAGATGGATACGTTCGACTATGTGATCGTGGGCGCCGGCTCGGCCGGCTGCGTGATCGCCAACCGCCTCAGCGAGGATCCGTCGGTGACGGTCTGCGTGCTGGAGGCGGGCCCGCGCGACTGGCATCCCTACATCCATCTGCCGGCCGGCTTCATCAAGACCTTCTACATGAAGAGCATCAATTGGGGCTACCAGCAGGAGCCGGGGCCCTATACCAACGGCCGCAGCATCTATGCGCCGCGCGGCAAGACGCTCGGCGGCTCCTCCTCGATCAACGGCCACGTCTACAATCGCGGCCAGAGCCAGGACTTCGACACCTGGGCGCAGATGGGCAATCGCGGCTGGAGCTATTCCGACGTGCTGCCGCACTTCCGGCGCATGGAGAGGCGCATCGGTGCCGGCGACGAGCAGTATCGCGGCCGCGACGGCAGCCTTGATGTCACCACCATGGAGTGGAAGGACACGCTGTGCGAGGCCTTCATGGACGGCGCCGTGTCGCTCGGCATTCCGCGCAATCCGGACTACAACGGCGCCATCCAGGAAGGCGTCTCCTACGTCCAGCGCACCATCCAGAACGGCCGCCGCGTCTCGTCGGCGACCGCGTTCCTGAAGCCCGCCAGCAAGCGGCCGAACGTCGAGATCCGCACCAACGCGCATGCGACGGGCATCATGCTGGAAGGCAAGCGCGCCGTCGGTGTGCGCTACAGCCGCGGTGGGCGCGGCGGCGTGCCGGTCGAGGTGCGCGCGCGCAAGGAGGTGATCCTGTCCGGCGGCGCCTACAACTCGCCGCAGCTGTTGCAGCTCTCCGGCATCGGCGCACCCGAGCTGCTGCAGGAGCACGGCATCGAGGTGCGTCACGCGCTGCGCAGCGTCGGCGAGGGCCTGCAGGATCACTACGCGCCGCGCACGGTGGCGCGCGTCAAGAACATCAAGACCATCAACGAGCTCGCGCGCGGTCTCAATCTGTGGGGCGAGGCGCTGAAATGGGCGGTGACGCGCAAGGGCATCCTGTCGCTGTCGCCGACCATGGTCTACTGCTTCTGGCATTCCGGCGAGACCGCCGAAAGCTCCGATCTGCAGCTCACCTTCACGCCTGCGAGCTACAAAGAGGGCGTGCAGGGCCAGCTCGAGGACGAGCCCGGCATGACGGTCGCCTCCTGGCAGCAGCGCCCGGAGAGCCGCGGTTACGTCCGCATCCGCTCCGCCGATCCGTTCGCCCAGCCGATCATCCAGACCAACTACCTCACCGCCGAGCTCGATCGCCGCGTCATCGTCGCCGGCATGAAGCTGGCCCGCCGACTCTTGGCCTCGGCGCCGCTCGCTCCGTACTACGCCTACGAGGATTTCCCAGGCCCGAAGGTGAACAGCGACGACGAATTCCTCGCCGCCGCCATCCAGCGCGCCACCACGACGTTCCATCCCGGCTGCTCCTGCCGCATGGGCCCGTCCGACTCCACCTGGGCCACCGTCGACGACCAGCTCCGCGTCCACGGCCTGCAAGGCCTGCGCGTCGCCGACGCCTCGATCATGCCGCGCATGATCTCCGCGAATCTGAATGCCGCGACGTTGATGATCGGCGACAAGGCCGCAGATTTGATTTTGGGTAAGGGCGACGCGGGAGAGAGGTTGTCGGCCTAAGAGGGCGCTGCGTCGGTTGGGCATAGAAGCGTCGACGACGATGAAGAGATTCATCACTGCCTGGCTGGCCTCCAGTGCCGCAGTCTCAGCGGCCTTCATCATCTTCATGATGGTCTGGTCCTGGCTGGACGATGGGCACATCGGAGGCTCGCTGCCTCGCCTCACGCTGGTCGCTGTCGTAACGGCTGTCGTCGTCCAGTTCTTCTACGGTGGAGTCCTCTATCTGATTTTGACCCGGACCGGCCTTTGGTCCTTCTCGGCGGTGTTTCTCGCCTATCTTCTGCCGCTGGTCCTGATCGGCGAGTACGGGATAGACACCGAGCGCGAGGCCTATGGAATGACCGCTTGGGCGTTGTTCGCGCTCATTGTGTCGTGGACGTTCTGGCGCCTGGGCTCCGCACCGCCAGCTCGACCTGATCTGTCGGCTCGATAACGCTGAGTGCGAGCCGCAACGGCGGTGCGCTCCCCTCCCCTTTGCGAGGAGGGGCGGGGGGGCTCCGAGCGCTGAACAGCGCAGGATTCACCGGGGCGTCAACTGAGCTAACTACACGTCCTGCCTCCGGCCGCGTTCTCAGTCCATATGACCCGTCATTGCGAGGAGCGGAGCGACGAAGCAATCCAGGGCCAAGCAAACAGCCCTGGATTGCTTCGCTTCGCTTGCAATGACGAGGTGAGGTCGTCCCACTCGCGCGACTGCCCCACCTGCAGTCGAGATCCGCTCTCATCACATGCAGCGGGACTCGCGGACCCCCCCCGACCCCTCCCCGCAAGGGGGAGGGGAGTGCACCTCCCGCGCGTAACTAATTCACCGGCACCGGCAGCGAGAGGTTTCCGATGGTGCGCAGACCGAGCGTCAGCATCATCGTCTGGTTGGTCTGTGGCGCCACGCCGGCGACGGCGTAGGTCGTCGAGGTGACGTAGCTCGCGGCCAAGGTGAAGCAGTCGTCGACATAGCCGGCCCCGACGACATATTGGTTCATCTTGTTGGCGACGAGGTCCCAGCGCGCGGCGCCGGACACCACCCAGTTCTGTGCGACCTTGACCGAGCCGCTGCCGAGCAGGCCCTCGCGCCGGTCGAGAGCGCCGAGCGTCGGCTGCGCAGCATAATTGCCGTAGGTCATCGCGACCGACCAGCGGTCGAAATTCGCCTTGGCCTCGGCCTCGAAGCGCTGGACGTTGATGTTCTGCTGGTCGAGCCGGCTGCGCATGCTGAACGTGTAGGTCCGGTTCGGCGAATAGTCGACGCGCGTCACGTAATCCGACGCGGTCTTGTCGAGACCGGAGCCGAGGCTCGTGTTGTTCGGGTCCTGCACCGTGTAGGAATTCAGCCCGAACAGATGATAGGACTGCCCGAACAGCAGATTGACGGTGCCGCCGCGGTCGAACTGCGTGGTCGCCTGCGCGCCGACATTGGCGCGGCCGCCGCCCTCGGCGCGATCATAGCCGGAGAACTTGTCGACGCTGAACAGATTGCTGGTGTCGAACACCAGGCTCTGCGCATCCTCGTTCGGCAGCCGGCCGGCGGAGGTCTCGTTCGGCCGCACCAGAACCTGCGCGATCGGCTCGATCGTGGTGGTGCCCCACGACTGCACGTTGATGAACGGGTAGCGATATTCCAGTCCGATCGTCGGCGTCACCCGCAGCGCCTGGGTGTCGCCGGTCGGCAGGAAGTTGCCGACGCCGGGTTGCGCCGTGACATTGGCGTTGATCGCGTCGGCGCGCAGGATCGCGAACGGCGTCCAGATCTGGCCGTAGGGATCGGTGAACGAGCGCCGCCACTGTGCCTGCGCAGAGAGGCGCGTATAGGTGCCGGGCGTCGCACGCAGCAGGCACTGTGTCGGCAGGCGCGCTGCGGGATCTGCCGACGCCGTCGTACACAGGCCACTATTGCTGGCATTGGTGGTAATGGGATCGAACACCGCCTGTTCGCGGCTCAGATTGACGAAGTTCGTCTTATAGCTGAACTCGCCGCCGAGCACGGGAGAGTTCAGCACGTTGGAATAATCGAGCACGGGATAGACGATCGGCACGGTCTGCTGGTTGCCGGAGAGGCTCAGATAGTGCATCGCCCGGATGTCGAAGAAGCTGCGGCTGCCGACGCCGGTCAAATACAGCTGCGAGATCGCTTCCGTCGGCAAGGTCATGAAGGCATTGAACGGATCGCGATACTGCGCCAGCCGATAGTCCGACAGGAACATGTAGTCCGACAGCAGGATCCCGTCCCAGCCGAACACCCATTTGTCCGACAGCGCGAACTGGCCCTTGGTGTCGATGCCGCCGCGCAGCGTGCGGTCGCCCGGCTGGCCGGCGAAGGCGTTGCGGTCGAGCTGATCGATGCCGTAGAGGCGCACCTGATAGGCGCCGGTGTCGAGGCGCTGGCGGAATTCGGTCTGCAGCAGCACGCCCTGCTTGGAGGTGATGCGTGGCGTGAACGTCGCGTCGTAGCTGCCCTCGATCGCCCAGTAATACGGCATGTCGACGCCGATGCCATAGCTGGTCGCCTGGGAGAAGCCCGGCATGAGGAAGCCGCTCTTGCGCTTCACCGTCGGGTCGGGCGTCGAGAAATACGGCATGTAGGCGATGGGCATGCCGAAGAATTCGAGCTGCGCATTCTCGAAATACAGCATCTTCTCGGTCTGGTCGTGGATGATGCGCGCACCCTTGACCTGCCATAGCGGCGGCTTCTTCGGATTGTCCCGGCACGGCGCGCAGGCGGTGTAGACGCCGTTCTCGAACACCGTGGTGTTGCCCTTGGTGCGGTCGGCGCGCGTCGCCGCCATCCGCGTCTGGTCCTCGGTCTCGACGCGCAGCGAATCGACGAAGCCGTCGCGATAGTCGTCCGCCAGATCGAGGCTGTTGGCATAGGTGATCTTGCCGTCGGCGTCGGTCATGCGGATGTTGCCTTCCGCATGCAGCCGCTTGGTCTTCTGGTCGTAGATCACCCGGTCGGCCTCGACCGAGGAGCCGTTGTAGAACAGCTGCACATTGCCGACCGCCGAGACGCGCGAATTGTTGGTGTCGTACTCGACGGTGGTCGCCTGAACCAGCATCTGGTTGTCGTTGGCGACGCGCGGCGCCGGCGCCTTCGGCGGACGCACGTTGTAGGTGAAGCCCTGAGCCGCGGCGGTCGCCGGCACCAGGGCGCCGGCAGCCAGCGCGAGACACAGGACGAGCGCGGAATGCCGCATCGCGGAGGTCCATCCGCGCGGCTCTCTCGCGGCCGCAGCCCGCGCAGGGGAGAGGCCGGTCACCCGGACGGGCTTGGCGATGGGACGCTTCGACATGGACGCACGCAGAACATCGCTGGAGACGCGGGGAGACCACAGCTTGCGCTGACGCGATGGCTTTTGTGGCGCGCCGGCCATCTGCGTCTCCTTGATTGACGTGATAGAGTTATCGTTTTACAATAATAATGTAAAGCAGCCGGCTATGATTAGAGATATTCTGCGGGACGCTGTGACCGGGAGCCCACGATGAGCGCGATGTCGGCGGGAGCCGCCCTCGACGAAATCCCCGCTGCGCAGGCCACGCTGCACGGCCGGATCAAATGGTTATGCCGGTCGATCCAGCTTGCCGCGGCGGCCTGGAGCGTGTGGGTCCCCGTGTCCTTCCTATGGCGTTGGCTTCCGATTGATCCCGACGGCCTGGTCGGCCCGCTCGGCTACGCGCTGAAGACCGACATGTCCGGCCTCTCGGCGGCGCAGGTCGAATGGTTTCTGGCTCTCACTCTGGTGGTCTGGATTCCCGACCTCGCGGTCGGCTATTGCATCTGGCGTCTGTTCGGAACCTACCTCGACGGACGGATATTCACGGCGGATGCGGCAATCTGGATGCGGCGCGTCGGGGTGAGCGGACTGGCGGCGGTTGCGGCCGACATCGTGGTGCGAAAAGTCGGGCTGTTCATATTGACCAGCCATGTTCAGCTGCCGCTCTCGACCTTGCTGGCGTTCCAGACCGTCCTGCCCGGCGATCTGCTGCGCCTTCTGTTCTCGCTGTTCGTCACGGCGCTCGCGCTGATCTTCAAGGCCGCGGCCGAACTCGCCGATGACCACGCCCAGATCGTTTGATGACATGTTTGAAAAGATTGTTTGACTCATGCCGATCATCGTCAATCTCGATGTCATGCTGGCCCGGCGCAAGATGCGCTCGAAGGAGCTCGCCGAGCGCATCGGCATCACCGAGCAGAACGTCTCGCTGCTGAAATCCGGCAAGGTGCGCGGCGTGCGCTTCGACACGCTGGAGAAGATCTGCGAGGTGCTGCGCTGCCAGCCGGGCGACATCCTCGAATACAGGCCCGACGGCGCCGAGGAGCCGCAGCGGCTCGCCGGGTGACGTCAAGCTGACAGCGACGTGGTCGAAGTGTGAGCCAAGCTCTCCGCTGTCATCCCGATCACTGCCATGGAAGGCGCCGACCAAGACCTCCGCTGTCGTCCCGGCCTCGAGCCGGGACCCATAACCCCAGGGCGATGTTTGAGGCGCGCTGGTGGACCGATCTCACCTGGCTACATCAGACGGTGGCTATGGGTCCCGGCTCGAGGCCGGGACGACACCGGTTGAGAGGTGGGCGGCCGGGTCGAGGAGTCCTCGTCCGTCATTGAGCGACGCTCGCAAAGGCGCGGGGGACGCGGCCCGCCGCACGGTGTCATCTGGTCCGTAAAAATTCGGGATGAAATCGGAATATCAATAAATATCAACTGGTTGCGACTGTCATCCAGCTGTCATCGAACCTTTATAAAAGCCACACCGAGGCCCCTTAAAGCGGCCCGGGAAGCGCAATCGGGTGCATATGGCGCTTCGCTTCCCCAGGCATGGAGACCAGCTATGAATTTTGTCAAAGCACTCGTCGCTGCCGGCTTGGTCGCCGCATCGACGTCGGCATTTGCTGCCGACATCACCGGCGCGGGCGCGACGTTCCCGTTCCCGATCTATTCGAAGTGGGCCGACGCCTACAAGAAGGAAACCGGCAACGGTCTGAACTACCAGTCGATCGGTTCCGGCGGCGGCATCAAGCAGATCCAGGCCAAGACCGTGACCTTCGGCGCCACCGACGCGCCGCTCAAGGCCGAGCAGCTCGAGAAGGATGGCCTGGTGCAGTGGCCGATGGTGATGGGCGGCATCGTGCCGGTCGTCAACCTCGAGGGCGTGAAGCCGGGCGAAATGGTGCTGGACGGCGAGACGCTCGCCAACATCTATCTCGGCAAGATCACCAAGTGGGATGACGCCGCGATCAAGAAGCTGAACCCCAGCGTCAAGCTGCCGTCCGACGCGATCGCCGTCGTCCGCCGCTCCGACGGTTCGGGCACCACCTTCAACTTCACTTATTATCTCTCCGAGGCGAGCGCCGACTGGAAGAGCAAGATCGGCTTCAACACCGCCGTCGAATGGCCGGTCGGCGTCGGCGCCAAGGGCAATGAGGGCGTGTCGGGCAACATCAGCCAGACCAAGAACTCGATCGGCTATGTCGAGTACGCCTACGCCAAGCAGAACAAGCTGACCTACACCGGCATGGTGAACAAGGCCGGCAAGACCGTGCAGCCGACCGTCGAGGCCTTCCAGGCTGCGGCCGCCAACGCCGATTGGGCCAAGGCTGCCGGCTACTACGTGATCCTCGCCAACCAGCCGGGCGACAAGTCCTGGCCGATGACGGCGGCGACCTTCATCCTGATGCACAAGGAGCCGACCGACAAGGCGGCGTCCGCCGAGGCCATCAAGTTCTTCAAGTGGTCGTTCGAGAAGGGCGGCAAGATGGCCGAGGAGCTCGACTACATCCCGATGCCCGACAGCGTCGTGAAGCTGATCGAGAAGACCTGGTCGGCCGATATCAAGAGCTGATCGTCGACGAACGACATTCCCCTCTCCCGGGTGCCGGGGGAGGGGACGCTACCGGGGTCAGGCGTGTCAAAAAAACAGGGGGCAGAATTGGCAGAGATGGCGGTTCAGACCGAAGTCAGCGATATCGCGGCTGCTGCCGGGCCCTATGACCGGGCGCGGGCGCTCAGCGCCTTCAAGCTCGGCGATGTGACGTTCTACTGGATCACCCGCCTGTCGGCCATTTCCGTGCTGCTGATCCTCGGCGGCATCATCATCTCGCTGATCATCGGCGCCTGGCCGGCGATGAAGACCTACGGCTTCGACTTCCTGCTAACCAAGCGCTGGGCGCCCTCCGCCGATCCGCCGGTCCTCGGCGCGCTCGGGCCGATCTACGGCACGCTGGTGACGTCCTTCATCGCCATGCTGATCGCCATTCCGGTCGGTCTCGGCGTCGCGATCTTCCTCACCGAGCTGTGCCCGCAATGGCTGCGCCGCCCGATCGGCATCGCCATCGAGCTGCTCGCCGGCATTCCCTCGATCATCTACGGCATGTGGGGCTTCTTCGTGCTGGGCCCGTTCCTGGCCTACACGTTCCAGCCGTTCATGATCAGCATCTGCGCCAACATCCCGGTGCTGCAGGACATCTTCGCAGGTCCCCCATCCTATCTCAGCCTGTTCAATGCCTCGCTGATCCTGGCGATCATGGTGCTGCCCTTCATCACGGCAATCTCGGTCGACGTCTTCAAGACGGTCCCGCCGGTGTTGAAAGAGGCCGCCTACGGCGTCGGCTGCACGACCTGGGAAGTCGTCCGCAGCGTCGTCATTCCCTACACAAGGGTCGGCGTCATCGGCGGCGTCATGCTAGCGCTGGGTCGCGCGCTCGGCGAGACCATGGCGGTGACCTTCATCATCGGCAACTCGTTCCGGATTTCGTCCTCGATCTTCGCGCCGGGCACGACGATCTCCGCCGCGATCGCCTCCGAATTCCAGGAGAGCGACGGTCTGCACCAGTCGAGCCTGATCCTGCTCGGCCTCCTGCTGTTCGTTCTGACCTTCTTCGTGCTCGCCGCAGCCCGCTTGATGCTGATGCGGCTCGAGACCAAGGCGGGGAAATAAGCTCATGACTGCCGTCGACGTTCAGCCCACGCCCGTCAATCCGATCTACACGCGCCGTCGTCGCACCGACATCGTGGTTCGCGTGCTCTGCTTCGCAGCCGCAGCGTTCGGCGTCACCTGGCTGGCGCTGATCCTGTTCACGCTGTTCTATAACGGCCTGGCCGGCCTCAGCCTGCAGGTCTTCACCGCCGATACCCCGCCGCCGGGCTCCAGCGACGGTGGTCTGCGCAACGCCATCGTCGGCTCGGTCATCATGACCATCATCGGCGTCGGTATCGGCGCCCCGCTCGGACTGTTCGCCGGCACCTATCTCGCCGAATATGGTCGCAACGACCGGCTGACTTCGGTGATCCGCTTCATCAACGACATCCTGCTGTCGGCGCCCTCGATCATCATCGGCCTGTTCATCTACGGCGCCGTGGTCGTGCCGATGGGCGGCTTCTCGGCCCTGGCCGGCTCGCTGGCCCTGGCGGTCATCGTGATCCCGGTCGTGCTGCGCACCACCGAGGACATGCTGCTGCTGGTCCCCAATCCCTTGCGTGAGGCGGCGTCCGCGCTCGGCCTGCCGCGTTCGCTGGTGATCCGGCGGATCGCCTACCGTGCCGCACGCTCCGGCCTCATCACCGGCGTGCTGCTGGCGACCGCCCGCGTCGCCGGCGAGACCGCGCCGCTGCTGTTCACCGCGCTGTCGAACCAGTTCTGGAGCCTGAGCCTCAACAAGACGATGGCCAACCTGCCGGTGACCATCAACAACTTCGTCCAGAGCCCCTATGCCTACTGGAAACAGCTGGCCTGGAGCGGCGCCCTGCTTATCACCTTGACCGTGCTGGCCCTGAACATCGGCGCGCGCATCCTTGGCGCCGAGAGGAGCTCGAAATGACCGACATGTCTGTATCCGTGAGCAGCCCGACGGCCGCGCTTCCTCCGAAGGCGCTGCCGGACGCGCCGGCCAAGGTGACCGCCCGCAACCTGAACTTCTATTATGGCGATCACCACGCGCTGAAGAACATCAATCTGTCGCTGGGTACCAACCGCGTCACGGCCTTCATCGGTCCGTCCGGCTGCGGCAAGTCCACGCTGCTGCGCATCTTCAACCGGATGTATGATCTCTATCCGGGCCAGCGCGCCACCGGCCAGCTGATGCTGGACAACACCAACATTCTCGACCCCAAGCTCGATCTCAATTTGCTGCGCGCCCGGGTCGGCATGGTGTTCCAGAAGCCGACGCCGTTCCCGATGACGATCTACGAGAACATCGCCTTCGGCATCCGCCTCTATGAAAAGATCTCGAAGTCCGAGATGGACGATCGCGTCGAGAAGGCGCTGCGCGGCGGCGCGCTGTGGAACGAGGTCAAGGACAAGCTCAACGCCTCCGGCCTGTCGCTGTCCGGCGGCCAGCAGCAGCGCCTGTGCATCGCCCGCACCGTGGCGGTCCGTCCCGAGGTCATCCTGTTCGACGAGCCGTGCTCGGCGCTTGACCCGATCTCGACCGCCAAGGTCGAGGAGCTGATCCAGGAGCTTGCCGAGAGCTATACGATCGCGATCGTCACCCATAACATGCAGCAGGCGGCGCGCGTCTCCGACAAGACCGCCTTCATGTATCTCGGCGAGCTGATCGAGTTCGACGATACCAGCAAGATCTTCACCTCGCCGAGCGATCGGCGGACCCAGGATTACATCACCGGCCGGTTCGGCTGACGCCGACAGCAAATGCCTTCAGGAGATCATCATGGCCAGTGAACATACCGCCAAGGCGTTCGACAGCGATCTGCAGGACCTCACCCGCCTGGTGTCGGAGATGGGCGGCCTCGCCGAGCGGCTGATCGTCGAGTCCGTCGATGCGCTGGTGCGGCGCGACGTGGCGCTCGGCCAGAAGGTGGTCGCCGGCGACGCCGAGGTCGACAAGCTGCAGCGCATCATCGAGGAGCGCGCGGTGCTGACGATCGCGCGTCGCCAGCCGATGGCCGTCGACCTGCGCGAGATCGTCGGCGCGATGCGCGTCGCGACCGATCTGGAGCGCATCGGCGACCTCGCCAAGAACATCGGCAAGCGCGTCGCCGCGCTGGAGAGCGACTTCCATCCGTTGAAGCTGATCCGCGGGCTGGAGCACATGACCGACCTGGTGCAGTCGCAGGTCAAGACCGTGCTGGACGCCTATGCCGCGCACGACCTGCCGGCGGCGATGACGGTGTGGAAGGGCGACGAGGAGGTCGACGCGATCTGCACGTCGCTGTTCCGCGAGCTCCTGACCTATATGATGGAGGATCCGCGCAACATCTCGTTCTGCATCCATCTGATGTTCTGCGCCAAGAACATCGAGCGGATCGGCGACCACGCCACCAACATCGCCGAGACGGTGTTCTATATGATCGAGGGCCAGCAGATCATGGACAAGCGCCCGAAGGGCGACATGACGAGCTTCGCGACCACGATCCCCGGCAACTGAGAAAGACGATTCAGACATGGGCGCGCGAATTCTGGTGGTTGAGGACGAGGAGGCGCTGACGACGCTGCTGCGCTACAACCTCGAAGCCGAAGGCTACGAGGTCGAGACCGTGGCGCGCGGCGACGAGGCCGATACGCGGCTCAAGGAGCGCGTGCCGGATCTCGTCGTGCTCGACTGGATGCTGCCGGGGCTGTCCGGCATCGAACTGTGCCGCCGCCTGCGGGCACGGACCGAGACCCGGCAGCTGCCGATCATCATGCTGACGGCGCGCGGCGAGGAGAGTGAGCGCGTCCGAGGTCTCGCGACGGGTGCGGACGACTACATCGTCAAGCCGTTCTCGGTGCCGGAGCTGCTGGCCCGCGTGAAGGGCCTGCTGCGGCGGGCGAGCCCGGAACGGCTGGCAACCGTGTTGTCCTATGGCGATATCGAGCTCGACCGCGAGAAGCGTCGCGTCGCACGATCGGGGCGGCCGATCGATCTCGGCCCGACCGAATACCGCCTGCTCGAATTCTTCCTGGAGCATCCCGGCCGCGTCTTCAGCCGTGAGCAGCTGCTCGACAGCGTCTGGGGCCGCGACATCTATATCGATGAGCGCACGGTGGACGTGCACATCGGCCGTCTCCGCAAGCTGCTCAATCCCGGTCGCGAGCAGGATCCGATCCGCACCGTGCGCGGCGCCGGCTACGCGCTGGACGATCGCTTCGCCAAATCTGAGCAGGCGTAACGGGCGAGCAGGCGTGAGGAACGATCAGGCTTGAGAGTGAAGCGAGGGTGATGCACGAGCGGGCCGGATTAAGGACGTTGCGGTCCGCTTTCCGCCACGCCGCCGCCGTCTTGATCGTGCCTGCTGAGCGGCCGATGTTTCGGTTTCAGCGGACGCCCTTGATCAAGACCATCCTCATCAGTCTCGCCGTGCTGCTCGGCAGTTTCGGGGGCGCCTCGGCCGCCGAGCTCGAGGACGCCGTCGCCGCAGCAGGGAATGGACAGGCGGCCGTGGCGTTGCGCCGGCTGCAGCCGCTCGCCGCCAAGGGTGATGCGCGGGCGCAATTCGATCTCGGCTTCATGCAAGCCTTCGGCGTGGGCGTCGCGCGCAACCAGGCGGAGGCGCTGGTCTGGTACCGCAAGGCTGCGGATCAGGGACTCGCTGTCGCCCAGCACTATCTGGGGATCGCCTATTTCAACGGTGAAGGCGCCGCCCGCGATCACGGCGAAGCCGCGCGCTGGTTCAACCGTGCCGCCGCACAGGGCTTTGCCCAGTCGCAATACATGCTCGGCCTGATGATGCTCGATGGCCAGGTCATGACCCGCGACGTCATCCAGGGGTATGCTTGGCTGGTGATGGCCGGACGCAACGGCGTCAGGTCGGCCGGCCGCGAGATTCAGCGAGTAAGGCTCACCGAGGCGCAGCGGCGACAGGCGGAGGAGACGATCGCAGCGTGGCGGGCGAGGCCTGAGTCGGCCGATGCCGGCATTGCCAATCCGCGCGCCGAGCAGCTGCTCGGGCTCGACCGGGACTTCGGCGATGTCGTCGATCCCACCTCCTGGCCGGCGTCGTCGATCGGTGTCGTGACGCAGGCGCAATTCAGCTCGGGAGGCTCGTGCACCGGCACGCTGGTGGCGCCGCGCGTGGTGCTGACGGCGGCGCATTGTGTCTTCAACGGCCTGGCTCAGGTGAGCCCGGGTAATGTCCATTTTCTGGCAGGCCTGAACAAGGGCACCCCTGCCGCCTCGTCGGTGGCCGACAAGCTGATCGTCGCGCCGGACTTCATCCCGACCCAGCACGACCAATGGTCGATCGACCGCTCGCCGGCCGATTGGGCGTTGATCATTCTGAAGGACGCGCTGCCGTCGAAGCCGGTGGCGGTGAGGCCCGTGAGCCGCGATGACCTCGCGGCTGCGACCAGGGCGGGCGCCATCTCGGAGATCGGCTATGGCCAGGAGAGGCGCTATTCGCCGACCGGCCAGCGCAATTGCAGCGCCGGCATGACCAAGGACGGTCGTCTTCTGACCGTGCATTGCCTCGCCAATTTCGGCTATTCGGGCTCGCCGATCCTGGCCGAGCTCAATGGCGAGCCGGTCGTGGTCGGCATCTTCTCGGCGTTCCACGAGGAGACCCGCCTGATGTTTGCCGCGCCCGCGAGCCAGTTCGATGCGACCGTGCGCCGCGAGATCGCCGCGCAGAGCGCCTCGGCGCGGTAAGGGGGAGGGGGCAGGAAGGAAGAGAGTTGGTCGTCGTCTGGTCAATGTTTGAGCTTGACCGGATAGCGCCTTGCCAAGGGCAGGAGGTCGATCCCGGTCCAAGGGGCCGCGACGATTGATTTATATGGGATTTGGGCGCTGGCGCGCGAGCCTTGCCTTTTGGCGCGGGTCTTGCTCTCCTGTCCGAGTATGACGATTTTGCCAATTGATCATCCTCGCCCTGCCGCCGCGTTCGCGGCCCGGCTCCGCACTGAGCGCGCGCGCAGCGCAGCGCTCGTGGCCGGCCTCGTGCTCGCCAACGCGCTCGCCTGGGCCTGGGCGTTCGCGCTCTATGCCGACCGGCCCTCCATCGTCGGCACCGCGCTGCTGGCCTGGCTGCTCGGGCTCCGCCACGCCGTCGATGCGGACCATATCGCCGCGATCGACAACGTGGTCCGCAAGCTGGTGCAGGATGGAGACCGGCCGCGCGCCGCGGGACTCTACTTCGCGCTCGGCCATTCCAGCGTCGTCGTGATCGCCACCATCGTCGTGAGCCTCGTGGCCGGCGCCGACCTGTTGAGTGAAGACAGCACGATCCGCGCGATCGGCGGGACCATCGGCACCTCGGTCTCCGCCGGCTTCCTGCTGCTGATCGCCGTCGCCAACTTGTTCCTGTTCGTGAACCTCTGGCGCCGCCCGTCTCATTTGCACGGCAGCGATGCGGCCGGCGAGACGGGGCGCGGTTTGCTCATCAGGCTGTTGCGACCGGTGCTCCGCGTCGTCTCGCGCGCCTGGCACATGTACCCGCTCGGCTTCCTGTTCGGCCTGGGCTTCGATACCGCGAGCGAAATCGGGCTGCTCAGCCTGTCGGCCACCGAGGCGGCGCGCGGAGCGAGTCTCGCGCATGTGCTGGTCTTCCCCGCGCTGTTCGCCGCGGCGATGGCGACGGTCGATACGGCCGACAGCATGCTGATGGTCGGCGCCTACCGCTGGGCGCTGACCGATCCCGCGCGCAAGCGGCGCTACAATCTCGTCATCACCGGCGCGTCGGTCGCGATCGCGCTGGTGATCGGCGGCGTCGAGGTGGTTGCGCTGCTGGCGCCGCGGCTTGGCCTCACCGGAGGCTGGGCCGATGTCGTGGCTGCCCTCGGGGACGCCCTCGGCAATCTCGGCATCGTGGCCATCGGGCTGTTCGGCCTGATCTGGTTGGGCGCCGTGCTGCTCGGCCGCCGCTCCAGTCGTTCCGCGGACACCTCGGGCGGGGAGCTTGCCAGCGTTCACGCCGCGGCGCTAAACCCAACGGCGAAATAGGACGGAACGCACGGGGACGGATCGACCCAGGATGGCCGGCGGTGAGGACATGACCAGGATGCTGTGGCTGCAGGGCGCGAGCTGCGGCGGCTGCACCATGTCGATCCTGGAAAGCGGTGCCTCCGGCTGGTTCGACGAGCTGCGCCAGTCCGGCATCGACCTGATCTGGCATCCCTCCGTCAGCGAGGAGACCGGCGAGGAAGTCGTCGAGCTTCTGGATGCCATCCGCGACGGCCGCGAGCGGCTCGATCTCCTGGTGCTCGAAGGCTCGGTGGCGCGCGGACCGCATCTGAGCGGCCGCTTCAACATGCTCGCCGGCACCAACCGCTCGATCTATCACTGGCTGCTCGATCTCGCCCCGCTCGCCGACTACGTCGTCGCCGTCGGCAGCTGCGCGGCGTATGGCGGCATCCCTGCGGCCGGCATCAATCCGACTGACGCTGTCGGGTTGCAGTTCGAGGGCAGCGATGGCGGCGGCGCGCTTGGGGCGGGCTTCCGCTCGAAGCGCGGACTGCCGGTGATCAATGTCGCGGGGTGCGCGCCGCATCCCGGCTGGGTCATGGAAAGCCTGTTGGCGCTCACATCAGGCGACCTGACGACCGAGGGGCTCGACGCCGTGGGGCGCCCGACCTTCATCGCCAACCACCTCGCCCATCACGGCTGTTCTCGCAACGAGTTCTACGAGTTCAAGGCCAGCGCGGAAACCATGTCGGAGCGCGGCTGTCTGATGGAGCATCTCGGCTGCCGCGCGACGCAAGCCGTCGGCGACTGCAATCAGCGTTCGTGGAACGGCGGCGGCTCCTGCACCAAGGGCGGCTATGCTTGCATCGCCTGCACCTCGCCGGGCTTCGAGAATGCGCAGAACTATCTGCAGACGGCGAAGCTTGCCGGCATTCCCGTGGGACTTCCGACCGACATGCCCAAGGCCTGGTTCGTCGCGCTGGCCGCGCTGTCGAAATCGGCAACACCGCGCCGCGTGCGCGTCAACGCGACCTCCGATCACGTCGTGGTGCCGCCGAGCCGGTCGGGCGACAAGCGCAGCTCATGACACGGATCACGGTCGGCCCGTTCAACCGCGTCGAGGGCGACCTCGAGGTCCGGCTCGATATCGAGAGCGGCCGCGTTGCGCGCGCCGAAGTCACGGCGCCGCTCTATCGCGGCTTCGAGCAGATCCTCGAAGGCCGTCCGCCGCTCGACGCGCTCGTGATCGCCCCGCGCATCTGCGGCATCTGCTCGGTGTCGCAGTCGATCGCCGCCGCAGCCGCGCTGCGTCAGGCGATGGGCGTGACGCCCGCGGCCAACGGCGTCCTCGCGAGCAACATCGCGCACGCCGCTGAGAATGCCGCCGACCATCTCACCCACTTCTACATCTTCTTCATGCCCGACTTCGCCCGCGACGCCTACGCGTCTCACGCGTGGCATGGCGCTGCGGCCGAGCGGTTCACCGCGACCAAGGGATCAGCGGCGCGCGAGGCATTGCCGGCGCGGGCGCGGCTGTTGGAGATCATGGGCGTGATCGCCGGGAAATGGCCGCACAGCCTCGCGTTCCAGCCGGGCGGCACGACGCGGGCGATCGAGCTCGGCGAGCGCGTCCGGCTGAACGCGATCGCGGCTTCGTTGCGCGGCTTTCTCGAGCGCGTGGTGTTTGCCGACAAGCTCGAGAACGTGCTCGCCTTGTCGACTCCGGAGGAGCTCGACATGTGGCGGGAAGGGCGGGGTGGCGACTTCGCACACTTCCTGCGCTTGGCGGATGCGCTCGCGCTGGCGCGTCTCGGGCCGGGACCGGGCCTGTTGATGAGCTTTGGCGCGTACCACGACATCCACGGCGCGCGCTTCCGCGCCGGGCTGCGCACGAGGGATGGGACGAT
This sequence comes from Bradyrhizobium sp. SRS-191, assembly GCF_024586915.1. Lineage (GTDB taxonomy): Bacteria > Pseudomonadota > Alphaproteobacteria > Rhizobiales > Xanthobacteraceae > Bradyrhizobium. The sequence continues at coordinate 91,127 of NZ_JANBVS010000006.1, read as the reverse complement.
CCAGGCCCTGCCATCGGATCGGATCACCGAGGACGTGTCGCACGCCTGGATGCGCGACACCTCGCTCGACCCGGCCGAGAGCCGCACCGAGCCCGACGCCGACAAGCCTGATGCCTATAGCTGGTGCAAGGCGCCGCGGCTTGCGGGAGAGCCGGTCGAGGTCGGCGCACTGGCGCGGCAGGCCGTTGATGACCAGACGCTGATTACGGCATTGCTGTCCGAGAGCGGCAGCAATGTCCGCAACCGCGTGATCGCCCGCCTCATCGAAACGGCCCAGCTCGCGCTATCGATCGAAAACTGGATCAAGGCGCTGCGTCTCAACGAGCCGTTCTGCGAAGCCAGTGGCGATGCGATGGACGGCAACTATGTCGGCTTCGTCGAGGCCGCGCGCGGCAGTCTCGGCCACTGGCTTGCGGTGCGCTCCGGCCGCATCGCGCGCTATCAGATCATCGCGCCGACCAGCTGGAACTTCTCGCCACGCGACACCGAGGGTGTCCCGGGTCCGCTGGAGCAGGCGCTGGTCGGAACGGATGTCGGCGACGCCGGCGCGCGCGCCGTCGGCATCCAACATGTCGTGCGATCGTTCGATCCCTGCATGGTCTGCACCGCGCATTGAGCGGGCTCCAAGGGAGCGGAAACTAGCTTGTCGGGTGCAAAGCGCGTGATTTCCGTTTGTCGCCGGATAATCCGCTCTGACGTGGTATTCGAGCTCGCACCCCAACTCCAAGCATCTGGAATCATTATGATTCAAATTCAGCAATGATGCTGGCCCGCATCTTGCTGTCCCTCTCGCCAGATCGCGATCGGATGATCGCCAACGCGATAGCAGGGGGAGGACTTGATGGGCGCGACGACAGAAACTTTTTACAGCGTGATCCGGCGCCAGGGCATCACGCGGCGCAGCTTCCATAAGTTCTGCAGCCTGACCGCGACGAGCCTCGGGCTTGGCCCGCTCGCCGCGACGCGCATTGCCAATGCACTGGAGACAAAGCCGCGTACGCCGGTGATCTGGATGCACGGGCTGGAATGCACCTGCTGCTCGGAGAGCTTCATCCGCTCGGCGCATCCGCTCGTGAAGGACGTCGTACTGTCGATGATCTCGCTCGATTACGACGACACGATCATGGCGGCGGCCGGCCAGCAGGCCGAGGAGATCCTCGAAGAGACCCGCGCCAAGTACAAGGGTCAATACATCCTCGCCGTCGAGGGCAACCCGCCGCTCAACGAAGGCGGCATGTTCTGCATCGACGGCGGCAAGCCGTTCGTCGAGAAGCTGAAGGTGATGGCCGAGGACGCGATGGCGATCATCGCCTGGGGCGCGTGCGCGTCCTGGGGCTGCGTGCAGGCGGCCAAGCCCAATCCGACGCAGGCGACCCCGATCGACAAGGTGATCACCAACAAGCCGATCATCAAGGTGCCGGGCTGCCCGCCGATCGCGGAAGTGATGACCGGTGTCGTCACCTTCATCACCACCTTCGGCAAGCTGCCCGAACTCGATCGCCAGGGCCGGCCGAAGATGTTCTACTCGCAGCGCATCCACGACAAATGCTATCGCCGACCGCATTTCGATGCCGGCCAGTTCGTCGAGGAATGGGACGACGAGGCCGCGCGCAAGGGCTATTGCCTCTACAAGATGGGCTGCAAGGGCCCGACCACCTACAACGCCTGTTCGACCGTGCGCTGGAATGGCGGCGTGTCGTTCCCGATCCAGTCCGGCCACGGCTGCATCGGCTGCTCCGAGGACGGATTCTGGGACAAGGGCTCGTTCTACGACCGGCTCACCACGATCAAACAGTTCGGCATCGAGCGCAACGCCGACGAGGTCGGCATGGTCGCGGCCGGCACGGTCGGCGCGGCGGTCGCGGCGCATGCGGCGGTCACGGCCGTGAAGCGGCTTGCGACCAACCGCGACGACACCAGGCAAGATCATTAATTCAGTTCAGGGCAGGCAACGATGGGCATCCAGACTCCCAACGGCTTCAATCTCGACAATTCCGGCAAGCGCGTCGTCGTCGATCCGCTCACGCGCATCGAGGGACATCTGCGCGTCGAGGTGAACGTCGACTCCAACAACGTCATCCGCAACGCCGTCTCGACCGGCACGATGTGGCGCGGCATCGAGACTATCCTGCGCAACCGCGATCCGCGCGACGCCTGGGCCTTCACCGAGCGGATCTGCGGCGTCTGCACCGGCACGCATGCGCTGACCTCGGTTCGCGCGGTCGAGAACGCGCTGGGGATCATGATCCCCGACAATGCCAACTCGATCCGCAACATCATGCAGCTCTGCCTGCAGGTGCACGATCATCTCGTGCACTTCTATCATTTGCATGCGCTCGACTGGGTCGACGTCGTCTCGGCTCTGAAGGCCGATCCGAAGGCGACCTCGGCGCTGGCGCAGTCGATCTCGGACTGGCCACTGTCGTCGCCGGGCTATTTCAAGGACCTGCAGATCCGGCTGACCAAGTTCGTCGAGTCAGGCCAACTCGGCCCGTTCAAGAACGCCTATTGGGGCCATGCCGCCTACAAGCTGCCGCCGGAGGCGAACCTCATGGCGGTCGCGCATTATCTGGAAGCGCTCGATTTCCAGAAGGAGATCGTCAAGATCCACACCATCTATGGCGGCAAGAACCCGCATCCGAACTGGCTGGTCGGCGGCGTGCCCTGTGCGGTCAATGTCGACGGCACGGGCGCGGTCGGCGCCATCAACATGGAGCGGCTCAACCTCGTCTCCTCGATCATCGACCGCTCGATCGAGTTCGTGCAGAAGGTCTATCTGCCCGACGTCGTCGCCATCGGCTCGTTCTACAAGGACTGGCTCTATGGCGGCGGCCTCTCCGGCAAGAGCGTGATGTCCTATGGCGACATCCCGGAGAACGCCAACGACTATTCGGCCAAGAACCTCAAGCTGCCGCGCGGCGTGATCCTCAACGGCAATCTCAACGAGGTGCTGCCGATCGATCATGGCGATCCCGAGCAGATCCAGGAGTTCGTGACGCATTCCTGGTACAAATACCCCGATGAGAGCAAGGGTCTGCACCCCTGGGACGGCGTGACCGAGCCGAACTACCAGCTCGGCCCGAATGCCAAGGGCACCAAGACCGACATCAAGGAGCTCGACGAGGGCGGCAAATACTCCTGGATCAAGGCGCCGCGCTGGCGCGGCAATGCGGTCGAGGTCGGGCCGCTGGCGCGCTACATCATCGGCTACGCGCAGAACAAGCCGGAGTTCAAGGAGCCGACGGACAAGCTCCTGAAGACGCTGAATCTGCCGGTGACGGCATTGTTCTCGACGCTCGGCCGCACCGCGGCCCGCGCGCTCGAATGCGACTGGGCGGCGACGCAGATGCGCTACTTCCAGGACAAGCTGGTGGCGCGCATCAAGTCTGGCGATTCCTCCACAGCCAATGTCGAGAAGTGGAAGCCGGAGAGCTGGCCGAAGGAGGCCAAGGGCTACGGCTTCACCGAGGCGCCGCGCGGTGCGCTCGCGCACTGGATCAAGATCAAGGACACCAAGATCGACAACTACCAGTGCGTGGTGCCGACCACCTGGAACGGCTCGCCCAGGGATCCCAAGGGCAACATCGGCGCCTTCGAGGCGTCGCTGATGGATACGCCGATGGCGGATCCGGAGAAGCCGCTGGAGATCCTGCGGACGATCCATTCGTTCGATCCGTGCCTGGCGTGCTCGACGCACGTCATGAGCCCGGACGGCCAGGAAATGGCGACGGTCAAGGTCAGGTAGGGCGGAGAAGCACCATGATGGATGCCGTTGCACGTCCGCCGGAGACCGAGTCCAACCTCGCCGCCATCGCGGCCGACGCCGCCGGTGAGCGCGCGATCGGCCGGCCCACGGTCTATGTCTACGAAGCCCCGGTGCGCATCTGCCACTGGGTCAACGCGTTCGCAATCCTCGTGCTGATGGTCACCGGCTATCTGATCGGGACGCCGCTGCCGACCGTGGAGGGCGAGGCCTCGGGCAGCTTCGCGATGGGCTATATCCGGTTCACGCATTTCGCGGCCGGGCAGGTGCTGGCGGTGTTCTTCCTCGCCCGCATCCTCTGGGCCTTCGTCGGTAACCATCACTCGCGGCAGATCTTCTACATCCCCGTGCATCGCAAGCAGTTCTGGAAGGAAGTGCTGCACGAGATCCGCTGGTATGCGTTCCTGGAGCGTGAGCCGAAGATGTATGTCGGACACAACCCGCTGGCGCAGACGGCGATGTTCACCGGCTTCACGGTGTTCGTCGCCTTCATGATCGTCACCGGCTTCGCGCTGTATTCTGAAGGCGAGGGTATCGACAGCTGGCAGTACAAATTGTTCGGCTGGGTGTTCTCGATCTGGCCGAACAGCCAGGACGTCCACACCTATCATCATCTCGGCATGTGGGCGCTGGTGATGTTCGTGACGGTGCACGTCTATGCCGCGATCCGCGAGGACATCATGTCCCGTCAGAGCATCATCTCGTCGATGATCTCAGGCGAGCGGCAGTTCCGCGAGTAGGAGCCGCGTGATGGCTGAAGCGAAGCTCGACCGCATTCTGGTGCTCGGCATCGGCAACATCCTGTGGGCCGATGAGGGGTTTGGCGTGCGCGTGGTGGAGGAATTCCACCGCCGCTACGCCGTGCCGGACAACGTCACGATCCTCGATGGCGGCACGCAGGGGCTCTATCTCGTGAACTACGTCGAGGAGGCCGACGGGCTGATCGTGTTCGACGCCATCGACTATGGCCTCGCGCCCGGCGAGCTCAAGCTCGTCCGGGACGAGGAGGTGCCGCGTTTCACCGGCGCCAAAAAGATGAGCCTGCACCAGACCGGCTTCCAGGAGGTGCTGAGCGCAGCCGATCTCCTCGGCCGCTATCCGCAGCGGCTTGCGCTGATCGGCTGCCAGCCGCTGGATCTCGAGGATTGGGGCGGGCCGCTGACGGGACCGGTCCGCGCCCAGATCGAACCTGCGATCCAACTGGCCTGTGCCGTGCTCGCCGAGTGGGGCGTCTCGGCCGTGTTGCGGAGCGAGCCGCTCGCCGGCGATGCGCGCCTGCTCGCCAACGACATCGATCATCACAGCTACGAGATGGGCGCGGACCCGGCCGGATAGCCGGCGTGTCGCGAGGGAGTTTGCCATGTGCCTGGGCCTGCCGATGACGATCGTCGAGACCGATGGCGTCTCGGCGCTGTGCAGATTTGACGGCGAGGAGCGCCGCGTCTCCGTGCTGCTGCTGTCGAACCCGCCGGTCGGCGCGAAGGTCCTGGTCTATCTCGACAATGCGGTGCGCCTGCTCGATGACGAAGAGGCGCGGCTGATCGGTGACGCGCTGCGCGGGCTGCAGGCCGCAATGAGCGGTGAGAATTGCGACGACTTCTTCGCCGACCTGATCGGCCGCGAGCCGGAGCTGCCGGAGCATCTGCGCTGAAGGGCGCACGAGCCTCTGTCCGGTCGCCGACAACAAGGTATCCAATCAAAAAGAAAGTTGTCGGCTTCCGTCTGCAAACTATCTTTGCAGAGATCTTGCGCAATTCCTAATGCAGAAAAATTACTGAGAATATTCAGTCACTTGATGTGATCACGGCGACGGCGGCCGTCTGGCACGTCGATTGCTGTCCATTCAGAGGACCGACAACGATAACTGGTCACAAAGGAACATCCATGGAGAGGCTGCAGCGTGATGGCACGCGCTTGCGAGGCGGTTTGCCGGAGGTCGATGCCGGCACTGTCGATGCGTTCCTGGACGGCGTGGCGCGGACGGGCGCGATTGCCGTGCTGCTCTCGGCCGGCGATCCCGCGCGCTTTCCGGAGGCGCTGGACGTCGCCATCGTCTTGCCAGAGCTGATCACGGCGTTTCAGGGCCGGCTGCGGGGCGCGGTGATCGCGCGCGATGCGGAAGCCGAGCTTGGTGCGCGCTTCGGCGTCCGGGTGCAGCCGTCGCTGATCTTCTGCCGCGGCACCGAGACGCTCGGCGTGATCGCCAAGATCCAGGACTGGTCGGTCTATGTCGATCGCATCTCGCGGCTCATTGATCGCCCGGCCGGCGCAGTGGCGACGGTCGTCGCCAGTATCGTTCCCGCGCATCAGCTTTCAGGAGGCGACCGATGAAGCCAGGTTTCTGGATTGCGCCTGAAGGCGCGGAGCAGCCGGTCAGCGTGTTTCCGATCGGCGAGGAGGCCCTCGACGTTCAGTACAAGGGACTGACCGCTTCCGGCGCCCTGGCCAAGCTCGCGACTCTTGATTCGGAAGAATTGGCGCGGAGCTGTCCGCGCGCCGTCGAGTTGCTGTCGACGATCGCATCGGTGATCGCCAAGCAGACCGCCGATGCGCCGACGCAGCTGTTCCGGCTGGCGGGTCTCAACGATCTCGAACGCCGGCTGATCGATGACGTGCTCGGCGAGGGCGAGGTTGCCGGCGTTGTGGCGCTGCCTGACGGCTCGCTGGCGCAGATCCAGGAATCCGTGCTGGCTGGGATTTGGCGCGTCCGGCTCGAGCGGGACGAGAGCCACGATTATATCGAGATCGGCGCGGTGCCGGAGATCGTCGCGCGCGCCGCGATCGATCTGACGGCCGGCGATGTCGTGATCGGGCCGGCGCCCGAGGGCACGATGAATGCGCTGCCGGTGCTGGCCGAGGTCCGCGAGCGTGCGCTCGCCTGGCGGCCGGGACAGCGTTCGCAGACCATCAACTTCACTTTGCTGCCGATGAGTCCCGCTGACATGAGCTTCCTGCAGGAGACGCTCGGCAACGGCCCGATCCAGCTGATGTCGCGCGGCTACGGCACCTGCCGTGTGCTCGCGACCGGCGTGCGCCATGTCTGGTCGGTGCAGTTCTTCAATGCGATGGACACGATCATTCTGGACACGCTGGAAGTCGGCGGCGTGCCGGTGGTCGCGCTCGCGGCGCCCGAGGATTTCGAGGATTCGGCCGAGCGTCTGAAGCAGATCATCGAGGCGTACTTCACATGAGCGCCGGCTTCGAGAATTTCGGCGTGCGCAGCGATCTCGCCGACGAGGTCACGCTGGAGTGCGGCATCTGCTGGACGCGCTACGATCCGGCGGAAGGCGACGGCGTCGCGCAGATCGCGCCGGGCACGCCGTTCTCGGCATTGCCAGAGGATTGGCACTGCCCGAACTGCGATGCGCCGAAGGCCAAGTTCATGGTGGTCGAGTCATGAGCGCCGTCGCGGCCGAGCAGGGGGCGAACGAGCTCGCGCCGGCCGCGTGGGGCGAGCGCCTTGCCGATGTCTACCGCGAGATCGGCGACCGCGCCATGCGCGACCTGCCGATCTATCACGATGCGCTCGCCGTCGAGGCCATTGGCTTCACATGCGTTGACGGGCGTATGGTCGGCATCGTCGTCACGCCGTGGTTCATGAATGTCATCACTCCGGCCGAAGGCGATGTTGGATCGACCGTCCAGATCGCGCTGCCGGCCGGATCGTTCGACTTCACGATCGGCGATGTCGACGGGATTGGGCGTATTGCCAGCTGCTCGCTGTTCTCGCCGATGTCTGAGTTCGAGGACATGGCGGCGGCGCGCGTCGCGGCCGACGCCGCTCTGACGGCGTTGATGACTGCACCTGAAGACACGAGGCCGGCGCCTGCCGAGACGGCATCGCGTATCGATCGTCGCGCCTTCCTGCGCGGGACGCTGTCGGAGAGCCGCGCATGACGCCGGTCTTCCGCAACCATCTCGATATCGAGCTGTCGGTCGCCGATCGGGTCATCGTCGCGGTCGACATCCTGTCGCGGACCCGACCGCCGCTCGGGCGGCTGGCGGTGGGCAAGCCGGCGGAGACGCTGCTTGCGGCGCTGCCGCGGCTGTTCTCGCTGTGCGCCACTGCGCACCAGGTTGCCTTGCTGTCGGCTGTCGAGGCCGCGCACGGCGAGCAGGCCGGCGCGCTGACCCGACACCGCCGCATCAAGGCGCTGATCTCCGAGCGCCTGGCCGAGCTTCTCCGCGGCCTGCTGCTCGCACCGGCGCTCACGCGCAGTGTGCTGCAGCAGACTCAACCGCTGTTGCAGGCCGTCACGTCGCTGCAGCGTCCGTCGGATCGCGATCCACGGTCCCGCACCGAAACCTTGTCACAGATCAAGATGGGGCTGCAGGCTTTCGGCATAGACTGGACGACTGAGTTCGTCCTGCCGGGAACTCCGCTCGCAATGATCATGATGGCGGCCGAGGAGGTCGCCGATGGGGAAGGATGGAGGCACATGCCATCAGCGCATGGCGTGCTGTCGGCCGCCGACGATCGCGCGGTCGTCACCCGGCTGATGGACGAGGGAGCCGCGTTCGCGGCGGCGCCCGACATCGATGGCCGCGTCCCCGAAACGGGCGTGTGGGCGCGGCACGCGGCTCGTGCTGCTTCTCCCGCCGGACCAGCTGACCGGCTCGCTGCAAAGATCGCCGAGATCGCAGCGTTGCTGCGCTGGATCGAGGCCGGCGAGTCCGACGATGAGGCGGTGGATGGCGACGTGCTCGCAAGCTATGCGCTCGGCCCGCGCTGCGGCGCGGCCGCGGTCGAATGTGCGCGGGGCCGGCTGCACCATGTGGTCGAGCTGGACGCGCAAGGTGCCATCCGGCGGTTCGAATTCCTGGCGCCGACGGAGTGGAACTTCCATGCGCGTGGGCCGGTGGTGAAGAGTCTGACCGGCGCGATGTTGCGAGACCGCGGGGATCGCAATGCCATCGATGCCCTGATCGGCGCCTTCGATCCCTGCGTTGGCTACCGCCTCTCGATCCGGGAGATGGCCGATGCATGAGATGGCGCTGTGCGAGGGCATTGTCGAGATCGTCGAGGCGGAGGCGCGCAAGGGCGCCTTCTCCAAGGTGAAGACGGTGTGGCTGGAAATCGGCGCGCTCAGCCATGTCGCGCCGGAGGCGCTGCGATTCTGTTTCGAGGCCGTCACGGCCCATACGATCGCGCGCGGCGCGGCGCTGGAGATCATTGAACAGAAGGGAACGGCCTGGTGCCTCGGCTGCTCTGGTAGCGTCGAGATCAGCCGGCGTTACGACGCCTGCCCCGAATGCGGCAGCCATCAGCTGCAGGTGACAGGCGGTGAGGACATGCGGGTCAAGGAGCTGGAGGTCGAGTGATGTGTACGGTGTGCGGCTGCGGCGACGGCAAATCCGCGATCGAAGCGGGTGAGCATCACCATCATGATCACGGCGATCATCATCATCACCATCATGATGGCCATGGACATGATCACAGCCATGATCATGCCGGGCATCATCACCACGACCACGATCATGACCACCACCACGATCATGGCCACCACCATCACCACGATGATCATGCGCATCACCATCATCGCGGGCACGGCGCCGCCGATCACATCGACTGCGCGGCCAATCCCGCGGGGCAGGAGATCGCCGGCCTGTCGAGCGGGCGCATCATCCAGATCGAGCGCGATATTCTCGGCAAGAACAACCGGCTTGCTGCCGAGAACCGCGCGCGCTTCGCCGCCCATGATGTGCTGGCCTTCAACTTCGTCTCCAGCCCCGGCGCAGGCAAGACGTCGCTGCTGGTGCGCGCCGTCTCCGAGCTGAAGCAGAGCCATCCTGTCGCGGTGATCGAGGGCGATCAGCAGACCTCGAACGACGCCGAGCGCATCCGCGCCACCGGGGTGCCGGCGATCCAGATCAACACCGGCAAGGGCTGCCATCTCGACGCGGCGATGGTCGGCGAGGCCTATGGCCGGTTGCCGCCGCTGCGCGGCGGGTTGTTGTTCATCGAGAATGTCGGCAATCTCGTGTGCCCGGCGGCGTTCGATCTCGGCGAGGCCTGCAAGATCGTCGTGTTCTCGACCACCGAAGGCGAGGACAAGCCGCTCAAATATCCCGACATGTTCGCAGCCTCGTCACTGATGCTGATCAACAAGATCGATCTGGCGCCGGTGCTCGATTTCGATCTGGCGCAGACGATCGAATATGCCCGCCGCGTCAATCCCAAGATCGAGGTGCTGACGATCTCGGCCAAGACCGGCGAAGGTTTTTCCGCCTTCTATGCCTGGATCAGGAAACAGGCCGACCGCGTCAAAGCGAGCGCGATGGGCGCGGTGCAGGGATGAGCGTGACAGGCCAGATATTGGCGACGGATCGCACGCGCCTCAGGCTCCGCATTCGCGGCGCCGTGCAGGGCGTCGGTTTCCGTCCCTATGTCCATGGCCTGGCCACGCGCCACCGCCTCGGCGGCTTCGTCGCCAACGACGCCGATGGCGTCGTGATCGAGGTCGAGGGCGAGAACGTCGTGTCGTTCGTCGAGGCGCTGCCGCAGCAGGCGCCGCCTTTGGCGCGCATCGACGACATCGCCGTCGAACCGGTCCCGGCGCAGGCGAGCGCTGAGTTTCAGATCGGCGCAAGCGTCGGTGGCCGGGTGACCACCCGCATCGTGCCGGATGCCGCGACCTGTCCAGAGTGTCTCGCGGAGCTGTTCGACTCCACCAGCCGCTTTCACCGCTATCCCTTCGTCAACTGTACCCATTGCGGTCCCCGCTACACCATCGCCGAGCGCCTGCCTTACGACCGGGTGACGACGGCGATGAAGCGGTTTCCGATGTGCGACGCGTGCCGTGCGGACTACGCGGATCAGAGCGGCCGCCGCTTCCATGCCGAGGCGATCTCCTGTCCGGACTGCGGACCGCGTCTCAGCCATGACGTCACTGACATCGCGGTGGCGCTCGCGGATGGCCGAATCGTCGCCATCAAGGGGCTCGGCGGCTATCAATTGCTCTGTGATGCGCGCGACGAGCGAGCGGTCCAACGGCTGCGTGCGAGCAAGCAGCGCGACGGCAAGCCGTTCGCGGTGATGCTGGCTTCCGTCGCGGCGGCCGCTGAGATCGCCGATCTCGATCCCGCCGAGCGCGGATTGCTGGAGCAGGTGGCGCGGCCGATCGTTCTGCTGCGATCGCGCCAATGTCTTGCGCCGGCGGTGGCGCCGGGTCTCGCCAAACTCGGTGTGATGCTGCCGGTCGCGCCGCTGCATCACCTGATCTTCGACGCGCTGCGTGCGCATGGTGACGGCGATTGGGCGCTGGTCTGCACCAGTGCCAATCCGAGCGGCGAGCCGCTGCTGACCGACAATGACGAGGCGCTGGCCGATCTCTCCGATATCGCGGATCTGATCGTCACCCATGACCGCGACATCGTCATCCGCGCCGATGATTCCGTGGTCGCAATGGTCGCAGGAGCGCCGCGCTTCATCCGTCGTGCCCGCGGCTATGTTCCGGAGCCGATCCGGCTGCCGCGTGCCCTGCCGCCGGTCCTCGCGGTCGGCGCTCACCTCAAGTCGACCGTGACCGTGATCCGCGGCGATGAGGCCTTCGTGTCGCAGCATCTCGGCGACCTCGACACGGCCGCTGCGATCCGCTTCTTCGAGGAGACGATCGCGCATCTCACCTCGATCCTCGACGTCGCGCCCGTCGCGATCGCGCACGACCTGCATCCGGACATGGCGTCGACGCGGTTTGCGCAGGTTCAGGGCCTGCCGACCTTCGCCGTGCAGCATCATCATGCGCATGCCGCCTCGGTCATGGCCGAGCATGGCTTGCGCGAGGCTGTGCTCGCGCTGGTGCTCGACGGCTACGGTTACGGCAGCGATGGCGGCGCCTGGGGCGGCGAGATTCTGCTGTGCGAGGGCGCCAGCTTTCAACGTCTCGGCCATCTGGCTCCGCTGAAGCTGCCGGGCGGCGACCGCGCCGCGCGCGAGCCGTGGCGGATGGCGGCTTCCGTGCTGCACGATCTCGGGCGCGATGATGAGATCATCTCGCGTTTCCCGAGCCAGCCGCAAGTCCGCCATCTGCCGATGCTGCTCGGGCGATCCGATGCTGCCGTCACGACCAGCGCCGGGCGTCTGTTCGACGCCGTGGCGGGATTGCTCGGTGTCAGCACGGCCCAGGGCCACGAGGGCGAGGCTGCGATGAGGCTCGAAGCGCTGGTCCGAGCGCCTGCGTTGCTGGAGCACGGCTGGACCATCGTCGATGGCGTGCTGTCGCTGCGTCCGTTGCTCATGCATCTCATCGCGAGCGACCTCGATGTCGCCGAAGCCGCCGGCCTCTTTCATGGGACGCTTGCTGCGGCCTGCGTCGACTGGATCGCAACAGTATCGCGCACGACCGGCGTCGACACCGTCGTGCTCAGCGGCGGCTGTTTTCTCAATGCGCATCTTGCGGAGCAGATCGTCAGCGGCTGCCGTACCGCCGGCATCGATGCGCGTCTGCCGCGTCGGCTGCCGGCAAATGATGGCGGCCTGAGCCTGGGGCAGGCCTGGGTCGCCGGGCTCCAACTGATGGAAAGACACAACACAGCTGGAGGGATCATCTGATGTGCCTGGCCATTCCTGCCGAGGTGATCAAGCTGCTACCCGACGACATGGCCATCGTGTCGATCGACGGCGTCAGCAAGGAGGTCTCGATCGCCCTGATCGAGGAGATCGCGGTCGGCGACTACGTCATCCTCCATGTCGGCCATGCGCTGACGAAGATCGATCCGGAGGAGGCGCGCGAGACGCTCGACCTGCTCCGGCAGATGGGCGCGGCAGCCACGGAGGTCGCATCATGAAATATGCCGACGAGTTTCGCGACAAGGAGCTGGCTGTGGGACTTGCGCGCGCCATTCGCGCCAAGGCTGACCCCGCTCGCGCCTATCGTTTCATGGAATTCTGCGGCGGCCACACCCATGCCATCGCGCGCTATGGCCTGGAGGACATGCTGCCGGAGAACGTCCGCATGATCCATGGCCCCGGTTGTCCGGTCTGCGTGCTGCCGGCGGGGCGGATCGACATGGCGATTGCATTGGCCGAGCGGCCGGAAGTCATCCTCTGCGTCTATGGCGACCTGATGCGCGTGCCAGGCTCGCGCGGCTCGTCGCTGCTCAAGGCCAAGGCGCGCGGCGCCGACATCCGCATGGTCTATTCGACGCTCGATGCGATCGCGCTGGCAGAGCAGAATCCGGGGCGCGAAGTCGTGTTCTTCGCGATCGGCTTCGAGACGACGACGCCGCCCACCGCGGTGATGATCCGTGCGGCAGAGAAGAAGCAGCTGGCAAACTTCAGCGTGTTCTGCAACCACGTGCTGACGCCGCCGGCGATGCGCGCCATTCTCGACAGTGATACGCCGATCGAGATCGATGGCTTCGTGGGTCCGGCGCACGTGTCGACCGTGATCGGCACCGAGCCCTATGCGCCGTTCGCGCGTGACGATGGCAAGCCGGTGGTGATCGCGGGCTTCGAGCCGCTCGACATGATGCAGGCGATCCTGATGCTGGTCGAGCAGGTCAATGACGGCCGCCACGAGGTCGAGAACCAGTATCGCCGCGCCGTCACCGGCAGCGGCAATCAGCGGGCGATCAGGGAGGTGGCCGAGATCTTCGAGCTGCGCGACCAGTTCGAGTGGCGCGGTCTCGGCAGCATTCCCTCGAGCGCCTTGAAGCTGCGACCGGCGTTCGCGCATCTCGATGCCGAGCTGCGCTTTGAAATGCGTGAGCTGGTCGTCGCCGACAATCCGGCCTGTGAATGTCCCGCCATTCTGCGCGGGCTGAAGAAGCCGGTCGACTGCAAGCTGTTCGGCACCGCCTGCACGCCGGAGACGCCGATCGGCTCCTGCATGGTGTCGTCGGAAGGCGCCTGCGCGGCGCATTGGACCTATGGCCGCTTCCGCGACCATCAGCGGAGGCTCGCCTCATGAGCATGCATCAGCGCCGGCTCGACTTGAAGAACGGCTGCGTCGACCTCTCGCACGGCGCTGGCGGCCGCGCTATGGCGCAACTGATTGCCGGCCTGTTCCACGAGGCCTTTGGCAACGAATGGCTTGCGCGCGGCAACGATCAGTCGGCCTTCGACGTGGCTGCCGGCCGTATGGTGATGACGACCGACGGCTACGTCGTCTCGCCGCTGTTCTTTCCCGGCGGCAACATCGGTTCGCTCGCCGTGCACGGCACGGTCAACGACATCGCCATGGCGGGCGCCAAGCCGCTGTATCTGTCGGCGAGCTTCATCATCGAGGAGGGCTTTCGCTTCGACGATTTGAAGCGGATTGCCGACGCGATGGGGGAGGCCGCGCGAGAGGCCGGCATCGCGATCATCACCGGCGACACCAAGGTGGTCGAGCGCGGCAAGGCCGACGGCGTGTTCATCTCGACAGCCGGCGTCGGCGTGCTGCCCGACAGCCTTGATCTCTCCGCCGACAAAGCGCGGCCGGGCGACCGCGTGCTGCTGTCCGGCAGCCTCGGCGATCATGGCGTCGCCATCATGTCGAAGCGGCAGAACCTGACCTTCGATACCGAGATCGTCTCCGACTCGGCGTCGCTGCACGGCCTGGTCGCCGCCATGGTCGCGGCCGGCGGCCAGGGCATCCGGCTGATGCGCGATCCGACGCGCGGCGGGCTGGCGGCGACGATGAACGAGATCGCGCAGCAGTCCAATCTCGGCTTCCGCCTGCAGGAAGAAGCCATTCCGGTGAAGCCGGCAGTCGCGGCGGCCTGCGAGCTGCTCGGGCTCGATCCGCTGCATGTCGCCAATGAAGGCAAGCTGGTCGCGGTGGTTGCTCCCGATGTCACCGACGCCGTGCTCGCGGCGATGAAGGCGCATCCGCTCGGACGGGATGCGGCTGACATCGGCGAAGCCGTGGCCGACGATCATCGCTTCGTACAGATGGCGACGAGCTTCGGCGGCGGCCGCATCGTCGACTGGCTGTCGGGCGAGCAGCTGCCGCGGATCTGCTGAGACATGGGAATTCAGGGAACCATATTGGTCGTCGACGACGAGATCCGGTCGCAGGAGGCGCTGCGGCGCGTTCTCAACCAGGATTTCGAGGTCTTGTGTGCCGGCAACACGGCCGACGCCGAGAAGCTGCTCGAAGGCGAGATCGTCCACGCCGTGATCTGCGACCAGCGCATGCCGCAGGAATCCGGCGTCAGCTTCTTGAAGCGCGTCCGCGAGCTGTGGCCAGATCCCGTCAGGATGATCATCTCAGGCTATTCCGATTCCGAGGACATCATCGCCGGGCTCAACGAAGCCGGCATCTATCAATACATCACCAAGCCATGGCAGCCCGATCGCCTGATCGACATCGTGCGGGAGGCCGTGCAGCTGTATCGGCTGCAGAAGGAGACCGAGACTGCCGGCGTCGACGTCAAGGCGACGCCGGCGCACATCAAGCAGGTCGTCTCGGTCAAGCGCGGCGCGGCCAAGAAGCTTTACGATTTCGATCGCATCGTGCATTCGGCGGCGAGCCCGATGCGCAATGTGATCGAGCTCGGCCGCCGGGCCGCCGACTACGACATCTCGGTGCTGATCACCGGCGAGTCCGGTACCGGCAAGGAGCTGCTCGCCCGCGCCATCCATTACGGCTCGGCACGTGCGAACAAGGCCTTCGTGGTCGAGAACTGCGGCGCGCTGCCGGACGAGCTCCTGGAAAGCGAGCTGTTCGGCTGCAAGAAGGGCGCGTTCACCGGCGCCTATCAGGACCGCATCGGCCTGTTCGAGGTCGCCGACGGCGGCACCATCTTCCTCGACGAGATCGGCGAGACCTCGCCGGCATTCCAGGTCAAGCTCCTGCGCGTGCTGCAGGAGAGCGAGATCCGGCCGCTCGGCGCGCAGCGCGTGCGCAAGGTCGATGTCCGCGTCGTCGCGGCGACAAATCGGGATCTCGAAGCGGAGGTCGAGGCCGGCCGCTTCCGTCGTGACCTGTACTATCGGCTGGCCGCATTCCCCGTGCACATGCCGTCCTTGCGCGAGCGCCCGATGGACATCCCGCTGATTGCCGAGGGTGTGCTGTCGGCGGTGAAGACCTCTTTCAACCGGCCGCATCTGCGCTTCGTCCCAGCTGCGCTGGAAGAGTTTTCGAAATATCACTGGCCGGGCAACGTCCGCGAGCTGCAGAACGAGATCCAGCGGATGGCTGTGCTCGCCGATGCCGACGAGCTGCGCTGCCCGCCTTTCGCGGGGCGCCGCAGTGCCCGCCGCGCGGCGCCTGCCGCCGTCAACGGCAAGCTGAACGGCAGCGGCAGTCTCAAGGACCGGGTCGAGGATCTCGAAAAGACGATCATTGTCAGCTGTCTCGAAAAATACGAGGGTAACATCAGCCGCGTGGCCAGCGAGCTCGGCCTGTCCCGGGTCGGCCTGCGCAACAAATTGTCGAGATACGATCTGAAGAAAAATGGCAAAGGCCACGCATTCACCTGAGTCCGGCGCCGACACGCTGCTGAAGCTGATCGCGAGCAGCAGCACGCTCGAATTCGACAGCGAGCGCGAGGGCGTGTGGATCGAAGTGATCCGCAAGATGGACGAGGTCTATTCCGACTTGCTGCGCTACGAGGTCGACCTCGAGCACAAGAATGCGGAGCTCGAGGAGGCCCAGGCCTTCGTCACCAACGTCATCGAGTCCGTCTCGGACATTCTCGTCGTCTGCGATGCGAGAGGCACCGTGCAGCAAGCCAATTCCGCGTTCCAGCGCACCTCGGGCCGTACGCTGGGAGAGATCGCCGGCCGCAACATTGCCGAGATGATCGACGTCGATCACCGCAGCAAGCTGGCGTCGCTTCTGAAGCCGCGCAGCAGTGCCGAGGTGGTCGATGGCGAGTTGCGCTTCGCCGCCGACGGCCCGAGCTCCGACCTGTTCGCGATCAACAGCTCGCCGCGGCACGATCATCGTGGCCGTTTCATCGGCGTGGTGCTCACGGGGCGTCCGATCGGCGAGCTGCGCCGTGCCTATGAAGCCCTGCACAAGGCGCATCAGGAGCTGCAGCGCGCGCAGCGGCAGCTGGTCGAACAGGAGAAGATGGCGAGCCTCGGCCGCCTCGTGGCCGGCGTCGCGCATGAGCTGAACAACCCGATCAGCTTCGTCTATGGCAACGTTCACACCCTGATGCGCTACCGGACCTCGCTGGTCGGTTATCTCGACGCGGTCCATGAGCAGCCGATCTCCGAAGAGGTCGCCGCGCTGCGTAACGACCTGCGCATCGATGCTATCCTTGAGGATTTCGGGCCGTTGATAGAGGGCACGCTGGAAGGCGCGGTCCGCATCAGCGAGATCGTCAAGAACCTGCGCCGGCTGTCTTTCTCCAAGCTCGGCGAGGTCGAGCGCGTGAATATCGAGCGGCTGATCAACACGGCCGTGCTGTGGGCCGGCCGTACCAAGCAGCATCGCGTCGACATCCAGATCGAGGTCGAGCCGGACCTCTGGATCTCCGGCAATGAAGGCCAGCTGCATCAGGTCATCGTCAATCTCGTCGAGAACGCCATCGATGCGATGCGCGCGACCGAGCTGCCGCGCCTCGTGGTCGCCGCATCGCGGCAGGGCGCCGAGATCGCTTTCCGCATCACCGATAATGGTCCGGGGATCGACAAGGATCATCTCAGCCACATCTTCGAGCCGTTCTTCACGACCAAGCGCGTCGGGGAGGGCACGGGGCTTGGGCTGTGGATCAGCTACGGCATCGTCCGCGAGCATGGCGGCGAGCTCTCCGCCCGCAACGAGCCCGATGGCGGCGCGACGTTCTCGTTTGCTCTTCCCGCCGCGTGACGGCCAGCTCGTTCCCGCTCAGCCGTCCTGGTCGAGCTCGGCCGCAACCTGTCCATAGTTGAGAATGGCCACCAGCGTCGTGCCGCCGACGACGTTGCCGAGCAAGGTCGGAACGAAGAAGACGCGAACATAGTCGGCGAGCGAGACCTCGCCCTTGAACACGAGGAATGCGCATTCGACGGAGCCGGCGACGATGTGCGCGAACTGCCCCAGCGCCACCAGATAGGTCATCACCACCACGATATGGGCGCGGGCCCCGCGCACGGCCGGCAGCAGCCAGGCCATCAAGGCGATCAGCCAGCCCGCGAACACCGCGCGCGCAAAGGTGGTCGAGAATGGCCCTTCGACGGTGTGGCGGCTGATCTCGGTGAACGCATCGACGATGCGCTGCTCGAACACGTGGGTGTACGCCAGCGCGGCGGCCGCCGCCCATGTCCCTGCGACGTTGGCGATGAGCACCAGGGTCCACAGACGTGCGACCTGGCCGAGCGTCTTCACGTCGCGATGATGCAGCAGCGGCAGGATCGGCGTGAGCGTGTTCTCGGTGAACAATTGCTGCCGGCCGAGCACCACGACCAGGAAGCCGGCGGTATAGCCGAGGGGAGCGAACAGCCGCCGCGTAGCTTCGTCGGAGACGAAGGCGTGGAATTCGCCCTGCACGATCAGCGACAGACTGATCGACAGGCCCGCGGCGAGCCCCGACAGCAGGATCGCCCACCAGCGCCGCTCGAGCTCGCTCTCGCCTTCGGCGCGGATCGTCTCGTGAATCAGCGCGGCGTTCGGCCGGCTTTGCGCCTGGATCTCGCGCCGCTGCTGATCCGAGACGCCTTCAATGTCGGCGGCCGGGCTGAACGTCGGCGCGGTGGCCTTGCTGCTCACGTCGGATGCTCCGTCGGCTGGCGCAGGCTGTTGCCGACGCTAAACGGAGATCGAGGTCTCCCTTCGGCCTGAACGTTCGACAAGCTGGCAAGGTTCCTGACCCAGGATGCGGCGCGATGCCGTCAGCGCCTCATCAGGAGGGCGTCGCGACGGGGACGCGATCGCGCTGTCTGGATAGCCGTGCCAACAACACGGTGGCGGTGCGCGTGATGTGCTGCCGCGCGAGATCTTCGGCCTTCTGCGCATCGCCCGCGATCACCGCACCGAGGATCTCCTCATGCTGATCCCAGATCCGCCGCGGCGTCTCGTCCCGCATCAGCACCTCGCCCATCAGCCGGCGCAGATGCAGCCAATGCGGCTGCGTGGTGTCCTGGATGACGGAATTGCCGGAGATCTCGTAGAGGAATTCGTGAAACTTGACGTCGGCCTCGATCAGCTTCTCGACCGAATGCTCGCGCTCGGCGCGGCGGCCTTGCTCGATCAGCTTCGGGCCTTCCTCGGCCGCACGCTCGGCACCACGGGTGGCTGCGAGCCTGCAGGCGAGACCTTCGGCGACGGCGCGGATTTCATAGAGATTGCGGATGAAGTCGGTGTCGATCGGCGCAACCTCGAGGCCGCGTCCCGGTGCCTCGCGGACAAAACCCTGGTTACGCAACAGCAGCAGCGCCTGCTGCACCGGCTGCCTGGACACGCCGAGGTCGCGCGCCAGATCGTCCTGGATCAGCCGCGCGGATTCCGGCAACTCCCCGCCGACGATGTCGGACAGGATGCGCTGATAGACGCGCTCGGTCAGGCTCGGTTCGGTCTTCAGCGGCGGCACGCGGCCTCCTGCGTCAGATCAGGATTGTTCCGTCGGCGAACCGTCATAGCGACATCTTTCGTCCCGAGAGCGTACGGCGCTGCTTCGCCTTGTCGCCTTGCTGGGCTTCCAGGTGGTGGATGAAGACCGCCGCCGCGCGCGAGATGTGGTCGCGGCTCAGCCGTTCGGCCTCGGCACTGCGGCCCTCGATGATGGCCGCGAGAATATCCTCATGCTCGTCCCAGACGGTCTGGGACATGCTCTCCTCCTTCTGAAACACGTCCGACATCACGCGCTTCAGATAAGGCCAATGCGGTGCCATCGTCTCGTCGATCATCGCGTTGCCGGAGAGCCCGCTGAGAAAGCGGTGGAAGGCGATGTCGGTCTCGATCTTGCGGCTGACCAGGCCACTCTTGAGCGCCTCATGGCCAGCAACGATGTAAGCCGGTCCTTCGCGCGCCGCGCGATCGCTGGAACGCTCGGCGGCAAGCCGCGCCGCCAGGCCTTCGAGCACGGCACGCATCTCATAGAGATCCCGCACGAAGCTCGGATCGAGCGGCGCCACGATCAGGCCGCGCCCTGGCGCGCTCTGCACGAGGCCGCAGCCGCGCAGCAGAATCAGCGCCTGCTGAACCGGCTGCCGCGACACGCCATAGGCCTGCGCGAGATCGTCCTGAATCAGGCGCGAGCCGGACGCCAGCACGCCGCTGACGATTTCGTCAGTGATCGCTTCGACGACCTGGTCGACCAGGGAGGGGGCAGGGGGCACGATTCGCATGGGCATCACATTCTCAGGAACAATAACACGCAAAGCGCGAAAATCCATTTGCGAGGAATTCGAATTCAGAGTACGAATTCAGAAGCAAGGAGCCAAGCTAAAACGGCTTCAACATTTCGGGGAGGGCGTCCGTGTCGGATCTACCGGCTCGTTCGAAGCGTGATGACGGCTGTTCGGCGTCCTTGGAGGGCAGCGTGCGCGCGGCTGCGCGGGCGCTTGTCTCGCGGGGTGCTTCGGCGGCATTTTCCGTTGTTCTCGTCGGTCTGATGTCTCAGGTGGCGCTGGCCGGCGAAGGCCTCAGCCTGTCCGATGCCTGGGTGCCCGCGGCGCCCGAGGTCGGTCGCGACATTCCTCTGCTGATCACCATCAAGAACGAAACATCATCGGCCGAAGCGTTGATGCGCGTGCGCTGTCCGATCGCGAATTTCTCCGAGCGTCACACCGTCGATCGCGGCGAGGGCGCGCCGGCGATGCGCTCCATTCCCAACATTCCGATCGCCGCGGGCAGCACGCTGGTGCTGTTGCCGACGGCCTATCACGTGATGCTGCTGCAGACGCGCGAGCCGCTTGAGCCGGGCAAGCGTTTCACCTGCACGATCGTTTTCCAGAAAGCGGGATCCATCGAAACGGAGGTCGAGGTTCGCAAGTCCCCGTGAAGTCTGTTTGTCGCCTGCGGCCCTTCGCTGACTGGCGGAGCGGTTTTCGTTCGAACGCATAATCAAGATGGGAGAAGGAAACGATGAGGATCAACGTCAGGACAACCCTGCGGGCGGTGCTGCTCGCCAGCGCCGCCTTTGCCTGCTTCAATCTGGCGTCGCCGGTGCGAGCCGCCGACGAGATGACGCCGGAGCGGCTGCTCAATGCCGAGAAGGAAGCCGGCAACTGGCTGCATCATCACAAGAACTATTCGGGCACGCGCTTCTCGACGTTGAAGGAGATCAACAAGGACAACGTCAAGAACCTGAAGGTCGCCTGGACGATGCATCTCGGCGGCGTCGAGGGCGGCGGCATCTGGAGCCATGGCGGTCTCGAAGGCACGCCGATCGTCGAGAACGGCATGATCTACGTCACCGACGGCTGGGGCTCGGTCTACAAGATCGATGCGCGCGGCGGCAAAGGCCAGATGGTCTGGAAGATGGATCCGAAGACGGATCACGACTGGGCCGGTGCGATCGCCTGCTGCGGCGTCGACAATCGCGGTGTTGCGCTGTGGGGCAATCTCGTCGTCTCGCACACGCTCGACGGCCGCCTGATCGCAACTAATAAAGAGACCGGGCAGGTCGCCTGGCAGCGCCAGGTCGCCGATCCCGACAAGGGCGAGGTCATCACCGGTGCGCCGCTGATCGTGAAGAACATGGCGATATCAGGCGTCGCCGGCGCCGAATACGGCATCCGCGGCTGGATCGCCGCGACCGATCTCACCACGCAGAAGGAAGTCTGGCGCACCCACACCATTCCGGCGAAGGGCGAGCCCGGCAGCGAGACCTGGAAGGACAGCAACGATGCGGCTGCGGCCGGCGGTGGCTCGACCTGGGTCACGGGCACCTACGACCCGTCGACCGACACCATCATCTGGGGCGTCGGCAACCCTGGTCCGGACTGGGACAACGCCTATCGCCCGGGCGACAATCTCTACACCGACAGTTCGCTGGCGCTCGACGCCAACACCGGCAAGATCAAGTGGCACTATCAGCACACGCCGAACGATCCCTACGACTATGACAGCGTCGCGGAGAACGTCCTGGTCGACGTGCCCACGCCGAACGGACAGACCCAGAAGCTCGCCCTCGAGGCCGATCGCAACGGCTTCGCCTATGCGATCGACCGCACCAACGGCAAGTTCCTCTGGGGCCTGCCGTTCGTCAAGAAGGTGACCTGGACCAAGGGTCTCGATCCCGAGACCGGCAAGCCGATCGAGTACGATCCGAAGAATCCGGTGCAGCGCTACAATGCGTCCGTGACGCCGCATCGTGAGAACAAGATCGCGGACATCTGCCCCGGCAATATGGGCGGCAAGAACTGGCCGCCGACCTCGTACAATCCGGACCTGAAGCTCTGGTACATCCCGGTGATCGAGAGCTGCAACCGGATCACCGTCGAGGAAGCAACCAAGGACAAGCTGAAGGCGCGCGAGTTCTGGACCGGCGGCGGACCGAGCCAGCCGTTCAAGATCACGGGCAGCGTGACCGCGATCGACGTCACCACCGGCAAGATCGCCGGCAAGATGGAGACGCCGTTCCCGAATCTCGGCGGCATGCTGTCGACGCCTGACCTCGTCTTCACCGGCCAGCCCTCGGGCGAGGTGATGGCGCTCGATGCCAAGACCCTGCAGAAGCTGTGGGAGTTCAACACCGGCGGCGGCGTCAACGCGCCTCCCGTGACCTTCTCGGTCGACGGCAAGCAGTATGTCGCGATCCTCGTCGGTCTCGGCGGCGCCTGGGACAAGTGGTTCATCGAATCCACGCCCGAGCTGAAGAAGATCCAGCCCGGCTCGATGCTCTACGTCTTCGCGCTGTAAGTCGATCAAGGAGCGGAGGCGCTGCCTCCGCTCCTTCCCTTTCCCCGTTCGGCAAGTCAATCAGATGAAATTCAGTGCGATCACGTCCACGGTGGCGTTGGCTTTCGTTATCGTCTCCAGCTCCCTCGCATCGGCCCAGTCTGCTGCGCCGGCCGATCCGACCGACGCCGGCAAGGCGGTGTTCAAGCGCGCCAACTGCGTCGGCTGCCACAAATGGCATGGCAATGGCGGCGGCGGCTATGGCGGTGACGCTCTGTCGCTGCGCAAGACCGAGCTCGACCGCCAGCACATCATCGAGACCGTCACCTGCGGACGGCCGGGAACGGGCATGCCGTATTTTGCGCGTGGCTCGTACGACACTACGAAGTGCTACGAGATGAGCCGGCAGGATGTCGGCGAGCGCATGCCGCCCGAAGGCGGTACCTTTCTGCGCCCGAACGACATCGAGGCGGTCGCGGACTACGTGCTCGCGCACATCAAGGGCCGGGGCGAGCCGACCTATGACGAGTGCACCGCCTTCTTCGGCAACACCTCGCGCGTCTGCGATATCTACAAGGCCAATGCGACCCAGCCTGCAAGCGAGCCATCCAAATGAAACGCTCCACCTGCACTGCGATCTTCGCGACGATCCTGCTGTCCCTCGTCATGCACACCGCCTCTGCGCAGGCCGTGCCGAGCTACGATCTGCGCGACATCACCGTCGGCATGCCGGTCGGCAACCTCCCGAACGAAGGCTATGTCAACCTCAGCTGCGCCGGGGCGCCCGATCGCAAGCTCGATGCATGGTCGGGCTGGCGCGACTGTCCGGCCGATGAGCAGGGGCGGCGAGCGGTGCGCTTCGAGTTCGATCCGGAGACCAGCCAGGACGGCACCAAGGTGGCCGGCCACCCGGTGCTGCTCACGGCTGTGATCGACGACAAGGCGACGGTGTTCGGGCTCAACATCGAGACCGACCCGAAGGCGCGGCTCTACATCCGCAAGAAGGCATTCCTGCTCGGCAACCAGGTGAAGTCGCGCTATGGCGCGGAAGGCTGGGACTGCAAGGAGCTGCAGCCGACGGCAGGCGAGCAGCCCGTCGGCGGCGTTTTCCTGCGCGAGGTCTGCAAGAAGACGGTGCCGGGCCGGATGCTGACGGTCGAGCGCGAGCTGTTCCGCAAGCCGGATCAGGACATCAAGAGCTTCGTCGATCAGACGCTGGTCCGGATCACCAAGCAGACGAACTGATCGAACTCATGCCTCGCCCCTCAGGCGAGGCACATGCGTGTCATGCCTGCCGTCGCCGGGTGCGGAGAGTTGCCGGAGATGCGGGTGGCCGTCGGTTGCGCGGCGATGATCATCCTCTCCTGGAGAACGAGCATGAGCTGGACTGCCCCCAAGATCGTCGAAGTGCCGGTCGGCATGGAAATCAACATGTACGCCTGCGCGAGCCGGAAGGCCGAGCGCAAGGGCTGATCTGACGTGACCTGGGGCAGCGGCTCGCAATCCGCGGTCGCTGCCCCAAGCTGAGACTGCAATTTCACCGCTCCGGCGAGCGTGCGGGCGATGGGGCGCCGCGCGGCCGAGATGAGCCGGAACGCCGATGGGCGTTCGCTGCAGAGCAAATCCGTCCCGTAAGGAGGTTCTTGGCAATGGCGAAACTCAGTATCAACGGCAGAGACGTCTCTGTCGATGCGGCGAACGACACGCCGCTGCTATGGGTCATCCGCGAGCAGTTGCAGATGACCGGAACCAAGTTCGGCTGCGGTGCCGGGCTGTGCGGGGCGTGCACCGTGCATGTCAACGGCGAGGCGGTGCGCTCGTGCCAGACCATGGTCGGCGACGTCAAGGACAAGAAGATCACCACGATCGAGGGGCTGTCGCAGAAGGGCGATCATCCCTTGCAGAAGGCGTGGATCGCCGAGCAGGTGCCGCAATGCGGCTACTGCCAATCGGGGCAGATCATGCAGGCGGCCTCGCTGCTCGCCAAAACGACGAGCCCGACCAAGGAGGAGATCACAGCGCACATGGACGGCAATCTCTGTCGCTGCATGACCTATTCGCGGATCCAGAAGGCGATCCAGCGCGCCGCGTCCGAGATGCGCACCGCCTCGAACGGCAGCGACCGGAGGGCGACATGAACGAGCACGTGAAAGCAGCGCCCGCCATGACCCCAGATATGGCCCCCGATCTCAGCCGCCGTTCCTTCCTGGTCGGCACCGCCGCCACCGGCCTCGTGCTCGGCTATGCCGGCCTCGCCGATAGCGCGCTTGCAGCGACGACGCCCTCAGCCTTCGAGCCGAGCGTCTGGTACTCGATCGCGCCCGATGGCCTGGTCACCGTGACCTGCGGCAAGGCCGACATGGGCCAGCACATCGCCTCCACCATGGCGCAGATTATCTGCGAGGAGCTCGGTGCGGCCTGGAAGGACATGCGCGTCCAGCTCGCCTCCAACGATCCGAAGTTCAACGATCCCGTGCTCGGCGCCCAGATCACCGGCGGCAGCTGGAGCACGATGATGAACTTCGACGCCATGAGCCGGGCCGGTGCGGCCGGGCGCATCGCGCTGACCGAAGCCGCCGCGACTTCCATGGGCGTGCCCGCCAAGGAGCTCACGGTGCGCGACGGCGTCGTGATGCATCCGAAGTCGAAGAAGCAGATGAGCTATGCCGAGATCGTCAAGAGCGGCAAGATCACCAAGAGCTTCACGCCGGACGAGCTGAAGGCGATCACGCTGAAGTCGCCGGATCAGTACACCATGATCGGCGTCTCGGTGCCGCAGCTCGACATCCCCTCGAAGACCAACGGGACGGCGAAATACGGCATCGATACGATGCTGCCGGGCATGGTCTACGGCAAGGTGGTGACCCCGCCGGTGCGCTTCGGCGCGACCGTCACATCGGTCGACGACTCCGAGGCCAAGAAGGTCCCGGGCTTCATCAAGGCGGTGACGCTCGACGACAAGACCGGCTCGACCTCGGGCTGGGTGGTCGCGGTCGCGAGCACCTTCGCCAACGCCAAGAAGGCGGCGGATGCGCTGAAGATCAGCTACGACAAGGGTCCCTATGCCAATGTCAGCACCGACAGCATCATCACCGAGGCGATGCGGCTGCAGGCGCAGGACGATGCCGGGCAGTTCTTCGTCAAGGACGGCGATGCCACGGCAGCACTCGCCGGTGCGGCGAAGGTGCTGGAGGCGGAGTACACTACCAGCATCAACATCCATGCGCCCATGGAGCCGATGAACGCGACGGCCGAGTTCAAGGGCGACATCCTGCATATCTACTCGGGCAATCAGTTCGCGACCCGCTCCGGCGCGATCGCGGCCGGCGCCGCCGGGATCGATCCGAAATACGTCGTGATGCACCAGGCCTGGCTCGGCGGCGGCTTCGGCCGCCGGCTCGATGCCGACATGATGGTGCCGGCGGTGCAGGCGGCGAAAGCGGTCGGCAAGCCGGTCAAGGTGATCTACTCCCGCGAGAACGACATGACGATGGACTACTCGCGGCCGCTCACCTACCAGAAGGTCAAGGCAGGCCTCGACGCCGACGGCAAGCTGGTCGCACTGAGCCACGACGTGGTCTCGGCCTGGCCGACGGCGCGCTGGGGCATTCCGGACTTCCTGTCCCCCTCGGTCGACAAGAAGGGCCCGCTCGACTCGTTCACGGTCAACGGCGCCGACTTCTTCTACACCGTGCCCAACCACCATGTGCGCGCGATCAAGAACGAGCTCGCGCACAATGCGACGCCGTCCGGGCAGCTCCGCTCGGTGGCGCCGGGTTGGACGTTCTGGGCGGTGGAAAGCATGATCGACGAGATCGCGGCCGCCTCGGGCCAGGACCCGGCGCAATTCCGCATCGCGCTGCTCGACGGCAAGGGCAAGAACGATGGCGGCGCGCAGCGGCTGCGCAACACGCTGCTCGCGGCGATGGGGCTCTCGGGCTACGGCGCCAAGAAGCTGCCGAAGGGCGAGGGCATGGGCGTCGCCTGCGTCTCGTCGCAAGAGCGGGCGACCGCGAGCTGGACGGCCTGCGTCGCCCATGTCGCGGTCGCCGACAACGGCGCGGTCACCGTGAAGAAGCTCACCGTGGCGACCGACGTCGGCACGCAAGTGCATCCCGACAACATCCGCGCCCAGGTCGAGGGCGCGGCGCTGTGGGGCCTGTCGCTGGCGATGTACGAGAAGGCGACGCTGAAGGATGGCGGCATCGAGCAGACCAACTTCGACAGCTACACGCCGCTGCGCATGAGCCAGGTGCCGGAGGTCGCGATATCAGTCATCGCCAATGGCGAGAAGGCGACCGGCGTCGGCGAGCCCGCAGTGACCGTGGTCGCGCCGGCGCTCGGCAACGCCATCTACAATGCCTGCGGCGCAAGGCTGCGCTCGCTGCCGATCACCGCCGAGGCGGTGAAGGCGGCGATGAAGGCGTAGTCCATCACGAGATGGGTGGGGCGGTGCGTCGCTCCACCCATCGATTGCTCAAGTTCTTTAGCGCGGCCGCATCATCTCGCACGCGCGGTTCGCGTCTATTAGTTAGCTAGTTTATTTGGATCTTAGCTTTATCGGACTGGCGAGCCGTCGTTCGTCGATTACCCCGGTGACATTCGCCGCAGCGCGCGAGCGGGTCGACGATCAAGCAGGTCCGGGGATTGGCAATCTGCCAGTTCAGATCTCCGTCGTCGTCCCGGACAAGCGCGCAACGCGCGCGCCGATCCGGGACCCATAACCCCAGGGAGACGTGCGGGGCACGATGGTCGACCCATCTCGCCCAGCCACGTCCGCCGCGGCGTATGGATCCCGGGTCGGCGCGCGCCAACGCTGTCGCGTTGGCGCGCTTGCCCGGACGACACCTTTGAGTTTGGTGAGCGCAAGCCCTTCGTTCGGCCTACGGTATCTATTAACCGTAAAAACCTCAGGTAGAATCTACTTGCTTTGAATTCGAATTCGGAATACGAATTCGTTCAGAAGTCGCGAGAATGCGGCCGTTCAGGGAGAGAGCCAATGCTCAAGGTGAGCCGTCGTGCGTTGTTGACCACTGCTGCCGGCGCCGCCGCTGCCGGCTATCTCGCGAAGACACCGGCCGTGCTGGCGCAGGCCGCGCCGCTCAAGCTGAAATTCGGCAACGACCTGCCCGCCACGCATTCGGTGAACGTGCGGCTGCGCGAGGCGGTCGATGCGATCACCGCCGAGACCAAGGGGCAGGTCGAGATCAGCCTTTTTCCGAACAATCAGCTCGGCAGCGACAGCGACATGATCACCCAGCTGCGCTCCGGCGCGCTCGAGCTCGCGACCATGCCGGGCACCGTGCTGTCGACCCTGATCCCGACCGCTTCGCTCACCGGCGTCGGCTTCGCCTTCACCAGCTACGACAAGGTGTGGGCGGCGATGGACGGCGAGGTCGGCGGCTTCATCCGCCGCAACATCGAGAAGGTCGGGTTGTTTCCGTTCGAGAGCGTCTGGGACAACGGCTTCCGCCAGATCACGACCAGCACCAAGCCGATCAACACGCCGGCCGATCTCGCCAACTTCAAGATCCGCGTGCCGGTGGTGCCGCTGTGGGTGGCGATGTTCTCGGCGTTCGGCGCCTCGCCGGTGAGCATTCCCCTGAGCGAAGCCTATTCGGCGCTGCAGACCAAGATCGCCGACGGCCAGGAGAACCCGCTGGCGCTGATCGAATCCGCGAAGTTCTACGAGGTGCAGAAGTTCTGCTCGCTGACCAATCACAGCTGGGACGGCTTCTGGCTGCTGTCGAGCGGCAAGATCTGGAAGACGATCCCGAAGGACGTGCAGCAGCTGCTGCAGACGAAGTTCAACGACGCAGCCAAGAAGCAGCGCAACGACATCGTCCAGGCCAATGCCGACCTGCAGAAGACCCTGGAAGGCAAGGGGCTGACCTTCAACAAGACCGATGCCGAGCTGTTCCAGGCGACGCTCGCCAAGACCAGCTTCTACAAGGACGCCAAGGCCAAGTTCGGCGACGAGGCCTGGACTCTGCTGCAGCGCTACGCCGGCAACATCAGCTGACCCCTCCCACCCGGTTGCGGATCTCGGGCCATGACCATGCAGCTCGCCGACCATTCCAGTGCATCCGTGCTTCCCGCAACCGGCCTCGCTTCCCTCGCGCGCGCTATCGAGCGAGGATTGGGCGCCATTGTCTCGGCTGCGGCGGCGCTGCTCGTCGTCGCCGAGATCGGCGTGCTGTTCGCGGGCGTCTGCGCCCGCTACGTCTTCCACAAGCCGCTGATCTGGTCGGATGAGCTGGCCGGCATCCTGTTTCTCTGGCTGGCGATGCTCGGGGCCGCCGTCGCGTGTCAGCGCGGCGAGCACATGCGCATGACGGCGGCGGTCGGCCGGCTGTCGAAGCCGATGCAGTCGTTCCTCGACGTGCTCGCCATCGCCGCGCCGCTGGCTTTCCTGATCCTGGTGATCGATCCCGCCTATGAGTTCGCCGCCGACGAGGCGATCGTCACCACGCCGGCGCTGGAGCTGTCCAATCTCTGGCGCGCCGCGGCGCTGCCGACCGGGCTCGGCATCATGCTGGTGATGGCCGTGCTGCGGCTGTGCGCGCTCAACGTATGGAAGCTGGTGGGTGTCGCCGGGCTGCTGATCGGTGCGGTTGGTCTCGGACTCCATCTCGTGGGGCCCACGCTGATTCCGCTCGGCAACATCAATCTCCTGATCTTCTTCGTCGGCCTCGTCGGACTCCTCGTGTTCGCGGCGGTACCGATCGCCTTCGCGTTCGGCCTCGCGACCTTCGCCTACATCACGTTGACCACGAATACGCCGTCCACGGTCGTGATCGGTCGCATGGACGAGGGCATGAGCCACCTCATCCTGCTGTCGGTGCCGCTGTTCGTGTTCCTCGGCCTGCTGATCGAGATGACCGGCATGGCGCGCGCGATGGTCGGATTCCTCGCAAGCCTGCTGGGACATGTGCGCGGCGGCCTGCAATATGTGCTGGTCGCGGCGATGTATCTCGTCTCCGGCATCTCCGGCTCGAAGGCCGCCGACATGGCGGCGGTGGCGCCGGTGCTGTTTCCGGAGATGGTCAAGCGCGGCGCCAAGCCCGGCGATCTCGTCGCGCTGCTGTCGGCGACCGGCGCGCAGACCGAGACCATCCCGCCGAGCCTGGTGCTGATCACGATCGGCTCGGTCACCGGCGTGTCGATCGCCGCGCTGTTCACCGGGGGGCTGCTGCCGGGCCTCGTGCTCGCCTTCATGCTCTGCGTTGTCGTCTGGCAACGCTATCGCGGCGAGGATCTGTCCCATGTCAGCAAGGCGAGCCTTGGCGTGATCGCCAAGACCTTCGTCATCGCGCTGCCGGCGGTGGCGCTGCCCTTCATCATCCGCGCGGCCGTGGTCGGCGGCGTCGCCACGGCGACGGAAGTCTCGACCATCGGCATCGTCTACTCCGCACTGTGCGGCCTGCTATTGTACCGCCGTTTCGACTGGCGCCGGCTGTCGCCGATGCTGATCGAGACCGCGGCTTTGTCCGGCGCCATTCTGCTGATCATCGGCGCGGCCACCGGCATGGCCTGGGCGCTGACGCAGTCCGGCTTCTCCACGGCACTGGCGCGCTTCATGACCAATCTGCCCGGCGGCGCGCCGATGTTCCTCGCGGTGACCATCCTGGCGTTCATCGTGCTCGGCAGCGTGCTCGAGGGCATCCCGGCCATCGTGCTGTTCGGCCCGCTGCTGTTTCCGATCGCCAAGCAGATCGGCATCCACGAGGTGCACTACGCGATGGTGGTGATCCTGGCGATGGGCATCGGCCTGTTCGCGCCGCCGTTCGGTGTCGGCTACTACGCCGCCTGCGCCATCAGCCGGGTCCATCCGGATCTCGGCATCAAGCCGATGCTCGGCTACACGCTGGCTCTATTGATCGGCACGATCGTGATCGCGGCGGCGCCGTGGTTCTCGATCGGTCTGCTGCACTGATCCCTGGGCTATCAAGAGAGGAGGGGAACGACGATGAGGGATCTCCTGAACTTCGGGCAGATGCTGTCCGCTCACGCCCGCACATCGCCGGAGCGCACCGGCGCCCGCGACCTGGAGCGCGCGATGAGTTTTGCGCTCTGGAACGAGCGCGCCTGCCGGCTCGCCAATGCGCTGCTCGGGCTCGGTCTCAAGAAAGGCGACCGCGTCGCCATTCTCGCCTATAATTGCGTGGAATGGTGCGAGATCTATGCGGCCACGGCCAAGGCCGGCTTGGTCGCGTTGCCTATCAATTTCCGCCTCACTGCGCCCGAGGTGCAGTTCATCGTCCAGAACGCCGAAGCGGCGGCGATGATCGTGCAGGATGAACTCACCGGCCTAGTCGAGGAGGCGCGCAAGGATCTCGGAATCCCCGATCATCGCTTCGTTCATTTCGGCGTCAAGCCGCGCCCGGCGGGCTATCGCGGCTACGAGGACATCATCACGGCCGCCTCGTTGCGCGAGCCCGACCAGCAGGTCGCGCTGTCCGATCCCTGGACCTTGATGTATACGTCGGGCACCACGGGCAAGCCGAAGGGCGTGCTACGCAGCCATCGCAGCGCCGTGCTGCTGTCGATGGTCACCGAGATCGAGCTCAAGCTCAGCCGCAACGACGGCGCGCTGCTGGTGATGCCGATGTGCCACGCCAACTCGCTGAACTTCTTCGGCGCGTTCGGCTATATCGGCGGCGTCAACTCGATCTATTCGCGCAAGAGCTTCGATCCCGAGCACGCGGTGACGACGCTGGCCGACGGCGGCTCGACCTTCACCTCGCTGGTGCCGACGCACTACATCATGATGCTCGACCTGCCGCGCGCGATCCGCACCCAGCACGATTTCAGCGCGATCACCAAGCTGATGATCTCCTCGGCGCCGGCGCGGCCGGAGACCAAGCGCGAGGTGATGGAGATGTTCCCGAAGTCCGGTCTCTACGAGCTCTATGGCGCGACCGAGACCGGCTGGGTCACGATGCTGCATCCGCATGAGCAGTTCACCAAGCTGGGCTCAGTGGGGCGCGAATGCGTCGGCGCCGCGCCGATCCGCATTCTCGACGAGGCCGGCAACGAGGTGCCGGACGGCGAGGCGGGCGAGCTCTATTCCTCCAACGCCCACACCTTCGACTGCTACTGGCGCCTTCCCGAGAAGACCGCGGAGGCGTTCCGCGGCGACTATTGCTCGGTCGGCGACATGGCGCGCCGCGATGCCGACGGCTACATCCTCCTCGCCGACCGCAAGAGCAACATGATCATCTCCGGCGGCGAGAACATCTATCCGTCCGAGGTCGAGGCTCTCGTCGGCGCGCATCCAAGCGTCAAGGACATCGCGGTGATCGGCCTGCCCGACGACAAATGGGGCGAGCGCGTCCATGCCGTGATCGTGCCGCGCGACGGCATGACGGTGCAGGAATGCGAGCTGGTCGACTGGGCCAAGGAGCGTCTCGCCGGCTTCAAGCGGCCGCGCTCCTATGCCTTCATCACCGACGCCGAGATGCCGCGCAACGCCACCGGCAAGATCCTGCATCGCGAGCTGAAGAAGAGATTTTCGTGAGCTGGCCGCTGCAATGCGCTGCGCGTCTGATATGTAGCTGCGATGCAGGCTGTTCTCAATTCCGCGCTTCCCATCTTCGCGCTGATCCTCACCGGGTTCCTGTGCGGCAGATTCGGTGTGTTCGACCGCATCGCGACCGACAATCTCAACCGCTTCGCGGTTTATCTCGCGCTGCCTGCGCTGATCTTTACGGCGATGTCCAAGATCGGCGTCGAGCAGGTCAGCCAGTTCGGCTTCATCGGCGCGTTCTGCGGCGGCATCGCCGCGACCTTTGCGACCGGCTTCGTGATCAGCCGGCTGCGCGGCCGCCGCGTCGCCAATGCGAGTATCGAGGGGCTCGACGCCGGCTACAGCAATGTCGGCTTCATGGGCATTCCGATGTGCCTCCTGGTGTTCGGCCCCGACAGTGCGCCGGCCTCGATCATCGCTACGCTGTTTACGGCCTGCGTGCTGTTCCTGTTCGCGATCGTCGTCGTCGAGATGGATCTGCAGAAAGGCGCGACGCTCGGAGCCACGATCGCCAAGGTCGCGCGCTCGCTGCTGACCAGCCCGCTGTTCATCGCGCCCGTCGCCGGCCTTGCGGTCGGCTTGAGCGGCTTCGCGCTGCCGGCGCCGTTCATGAGCTTCACGAGCCTGCTCGGCGGCGCGGCCTCGCCCGCGGCGCTGGTCTGCATCGGTCTCTTTCTGGCGCAGGAGCGCGTCGTCACGCACGATGCGACCTCGATCGCGCTTCTCGTCTCGCTGAAGCTCGTGATGCAGCCCGCTGTGACCGCGCTGCTTGCATTCCACGTGTTTTCGATGCCGCCGCTGTGGTCGCATTCGGCCGTCATCCTGAGCGCGCTGCCGATCGGCTCCGGGCCGTTCACCATCGCCAAGCTCTATGGGCTGGAGGCGGGCGTCACATCAGGCGCGATCCTCGTCTCGCACATCTTTGCCGTTCTTACGGTCTCGCTGCTCGTGGCCTGGCTTGTGCCGGGCTGATTGCCTTCTCTTCCGCCGGAGTGGTCCGATGAAAGTCTCTCCCGACAGTGCCGCCGACCTGATCGCTCGCCTGCTCAAGCGCCGCGGCGTCAACCGCGTCTTCGCGCTGTGCGGCGGCCACATCATGCCGATCTGGATGCGGCTCGACGCCGAGGGCATCCGCATCATCGACGTGCGCGACGAGCGCGCCGCCGTGCACATGGCGCAGGCGCATGCGGAGCTCACCGGCGAGCTCGGCGTTGCGCTGGTCACGGCGGGGCCCGGCATGACCAATGCGATCACCGGGATCGCCAATGCCCACGTCTCCCGCGCCCCGGTCCTGGTGATGTCGGGTGGCAACCCGCGGCCGCAGGAGAATCGCGGCGGCCTTCAGGACATGGATCACACCCAGCTGGTGCGCTCGATCACCCGCTATGCGCGCACCGTGCGCGAGCCGTCGCTGGTGCTGCAGGAGCTCGACGAGGCGATCTCGCGCGCGTTCGGCGATGGCGGCGAGCCCGGGCCGGTCTTCATCGACTTCCCGGTCGACACCTTGCGCGGCCTCGTGCCCAAGGCGTTGCAGCTCGAGGAGCATCTCGCGCCGAAGCCGCGCGCGGCGACCCGGCCGGATCCGGCCGAGGTCGAGAAGGCCGTGGAGCTGCTGTGGTCGGCGCGGCGCTTGCTGGTGATCTCCGGTCGCGGCGCGCGCGGCGCAGGTCCTGAGCTGATCGCGATGCTCGACCGGCTCGGCGCAGTCTATCTCGACACCGGCGAGAGCAGGGGTCTGGTGCCCGACGACCATCCCTCCGTGGTCGGCGCGATGCGGGGCGCGGTCATGGGCGATGCCGATGTGATCCTGACCGTCGGCCGCAAGCTCGATTTCCAGCTGGCCTATGGCTCGCCGGCCGTGTTCAAGGACGCCAAGTTCGTGCGCGTCAGCGACACCGCGAGCGAGCTGCGCGACAACCGCCGCGGCGCGGCCGAGATTCTCGCGTCACCTGCGGAAACGCTCCGCGCCATTATCGCGCTCGCCGGCAACCGCGAATCGGCCGTCGACAAGTCCTGGGCGGCGAAGCTGCGCGCGAGCCATCAGGAGCGCGCCGCCAAGCTGAAACAGAGCATGGCGCAGGCGCCTTCCGGCTCGGACGGCCGGCTGCATCCGAATCGTGTGCTCTCGGCAATCCAGGACGCCATCGGCAACGATGCCGTGGTCATCGCCGATGGCGGTGATTTCCT
The DNA here is from genome assembly GCF_024586915.1 of Bradyrhizobium sp. SRS-191. Classification (GTDB taxonomy): domain Bacteria; phylum Pseudomonadota; class Alphaproteobacteria; order Rhizobiales; family Xanthobacteraceae; genus Bradyrhizobium. The sequence continues at coordinate 56,947 of NZ_JANBVS010000006.1, read as the reverse complement.
GTCCTTTGCACGCGTCGGCCTCAGCGCGCCCCTGATGCTCGATCCCGGCCCGTTCGGCTGTATCGGCATCGGCGTGCCCTATGGCATCGCCGCCAGTCTCGCCTATCCCGACAAGCCGGTGGTGGTCGCGACCGGCGACGGCGCGTTCGGCTTCAACGCGATCGAGGTCGACACCGCCGTGCGCCACAAGGCGCCGGTGCTGATCGTGGTCGCCAACAACGGCGCCTGGCAGATCGAGGTCCACGACCAGACCGTGACGCACGGCAAGGTCGTCGGCACCAAGCTGCAATTCGCCGACCACGCCGCGATGGCCCGCGCCTTCGGCATGCATGCCGAGCGCGTCGAGACCGCGGAGCAGCTTGGGCCTGCGATTGAGCGTGCGCTGGCCAATCGCCCGGCGCTACTCGACATGGTGGTGACGCCGGAGGCGGTGTCGTCGGATGCGAAGACAGGACTTGCGTGGGTGCCGGACCTGCAGCCGCTGGCGGCGTGGGACGAGGCGGAACGGAAGTGGCGGGGGACTTGATGGCAGAGGGCCGAGCGACTGTTACTCGTTCGGTGCTGCCAGCAAGTATAGCCAATCCTTGTAGGCGCTCACAGCAGCCGCAGCGGCGGTGCACCCTCTCCCCTTGTGGGAGAGGGTGGTATGAGCGCGCAAAGCGCGATCATACCGGGTGAGGGGTCTCTCTCCGCAGACGCAGTCTTGCGTGCGGAGACAAACCCCTCACCCGAGCGAGTTTGACGCGCTTCCCTACATGCCCTCTCCCACAAGGGGAGAGGGCGCAATTACTGGCACTGCCGAGTGAACTCATTTCCTTCTTGGTGAGCGGTCGCCGAGCGCGGGGCTCGTAGCGAACCTTATCGAGGCATCACCTCGCGCGACGACTACGCCTGCTGCAGCTGCCGCGGCGCGCTGAGCCACAGCGCGAGCAGCGTGCACACCGCGCCCGACAGCAGATAGCCGCCGGCCGACAGCAGGCCGAAATACGACGCCAGCAACAGTGCCGCCAGCGGTGCGAATCCCGCACCGAACAGCCACGCGAGGTCCGCCGTCAGCGCCGATGCCGTGTAGCGATAGGTGCGGGCGAAGTTCGCGGCAATTGCGCCTGACGACTGGCCGAACGACAGGCCGAGCAGGATGAAGCCGAGCACCATGTAGATGGTCTCGCCGACCGGGCCGGCGTCGAGCAGCTGCGGGGCGAAGCCGGAGAACACTGCGATCGCGATCGCCGAGCCGATCAGCAGCGATTTGCGGCCGATTCGGTCGGCGAGCATGCCCGATGCGATGATCGCGATCACGCCGAACACCGCGCCGACGGCCTCGATGATCAGGAAGCGCGCCGGCGTCTCTTTGGTGAACAGGAACACCCAGGACAGCGGAAACACCGTCACCATGTGGAACAGGGCGAAGCTCGCCAGCGGCGCGAACGCGCCGATGACGATGTTGCGGCCCTCGTGACGGATGGTGTTGGCGACGCTGGCCGGCTGCAGTTCACGCGACTGGAACAGCTCGTCATATTCGGGCGTCACCACCATGCGCAGCCGCGCGAACAGCGCCACGACGTTGATGGCAAACGCCACGAAGAACGGATAGCGCCAGCCCCAGTCGAAGAAGTCGGCCGCCGAGAGATGGCCGACGAAGAAGGCAAACAGCGTGCTGGCGACGATCAGCCCGAGCGGCGCGCCGAGCTGCGGGATCATCGCATACCAGCCACGCTGATGCTCCGGCGCGTTCATCGCGAGCAGCGACGCGAGACCATCCCAGGCGCCGCCCCAGGCGAGGCCCTGGCCGATGCGCGCGAGCGCCAGCAGCCAGATCGCGCCGGCGCCGACGGTGTAGTAGCTTGGCAGGAAGGCGATCGCGACGGTGGAGGTGCCCAACAGGAACAGCGCGATGATCAGCTTGGCGCTCTTGCCGTAGCGGCGGTCGATCGCCATGAAGATCACGCTGCCGAACGGGCGCGCGATGAAGGCGAGCGCGAACAGCCCGAACGAATACAGCGTCTGCGTCAGCTCGTCGGCGAACGGGAAGACCAGGCGCGGAAACACGATCACGGAAGCGATGGCGTAGACGAAGAAGTCGAAGAACTCCGACGTGCGGCCGATGATGACCCCGATCGCGATCTCGCCCGGATTCGCCTCATGCCTGCGGGAGAGATCGGTCTCGCCGTCCATGGCCGCTGCCTGTGTCATCGCTGCTCGCAGTCCTCTCGCACTCTATCTCCGCCCGTAGATGTCTGCCCAGGCGTCGGTCCGGTATTGGACAAATTGTCCAATGTTGGGCGTGACGTCCGATCGCTACGTGAGGCCTCGTTCAGAGATCCGCGCTTCGACGAGGTTAATCGTGCGTTACTGGAAAACGTTGGCTTTGCTACCGCTAGGGTTTGCGCTCGGCGGCTGCAATCTGGTGGTGCTCGCGCCGTCAGGTGATGTCGCGGCCCAGCAGCGCGATCTCGTGATCATCGCCACCGTGCTGATGCTGCTGATCGTGGTGCCGGTGATGGTGGCCACCGCCATGATCGCATGGCGCTACCGCCAGTCCAACCAGGCGGCGACCTACACGCCCGATTGGGACCACTCGACTCAGCTCGAGCTCCTGATCTGGGCCGCCCCGCTGCTGATCATCATCTGCCTTGGCGCCGTGACGTGGATGGGCACGCATCTGCTCGATCCCTACCGCACGCTCGGGCGCATCTCGGCCGATCGCGCGGTCACGCCGCAGGACAAGCCGCTCGAGGTCAACGTCGTCGCGCTCGATTGGAAGTGGCTGTTCATCTATCCCGAATACGGCGTCGCCAGCCTCAACGAGCTTGCTGCTCCCGTGAATCGGCCGCTCGATTTCCGGATCACCTCGTCCTCGGTGATGAACTCGTTCTATATTCCGGCACTCGCCGGCCAGATCTACGCGATGCCGGGCATGCAGAGCCGGCTGCACGCGGTCATCAACAAGCCCGGCGTCTATCGCGGCTTCTCGGCGAACTACAGCGGCGCAGGCTTCTCCGGCATGCGCTTCGCCTTCCATGGCCTGTCGGATGCGGAGTTTTCGAGCTGGGTCGAGAAGGCCAAGGCCAGCGGCAATCAGCTCGGCAAGCCGGAATACCTGACCTTGGAGCGCCCGAGCGCCAACGAGCCGGTGCGGTACTACGCGTCCGTCGATAGCGACCTGTTCCGCGCCATTCTCAACATGTGCGTCGAGACCGGCAAGATGTGCATGAGTGAGATGATGGCGATCGACGCTCGGGGCGGCATGGGCATGGCTGGTATCAGCAACACGCTGCCGCTCGCCTATGACAAGTTCGCCGGCCGCGGCGCCGTGTTCGGCGCCGAGCCCAGCTTCGTGGCCGGCGGCGTTTGCCTGCCAGGCGACCAGGTCACGCGCATGGCCGAGGACTCCTCGCCGACCGTCCTGGCGCCGCTCGACTGGACTCCGTTGCAGGGACGCGGGTTGGACCGGCCCGGCCTGATGCGGCCGTCCAAGGCGTCGTTCATCCCGTTGCCGACCTCCAAGTCGAATTCCTGACGTTCGGATTCGTGAGGATCATACCATGTTCGACACTGCCAATCTCACCAAGCTCATCTTCGGCCGGCTGACCCTGGAGTCGCTGCCCCTGCATGAGCCGATCATCGTCGGCACCTTCGCGATGGTCGCTCTCGGCGGCCTCGCGCTGTTCGGCGCACTGACCTATTTCCGTCTCTGGGGCTATCTCTGGAAGGAGTGGTTCACCACCGTCGACCACAAGCGCATCGGCATCATGTACATGGTGCTCGGCATCGTCATGCTGCTGCGCGGCTTCGCCGACGCTTTGATGATGCGGCTGCAGCAGGCGATCGCGTTCAACGGCTCCGAGGGCTATCTCAATTCGCACCATTACGATCAGGTGTTCACGGCGCATGGCGTGATCATGATCTTCTTCGTGGCGATGCCGCTGGTCACCGGCTTGATGAACTATGTCGTGCCGCTGCAGATCGGCGCCCGCGACGTGTCGTTTCCGTTTCTCAACAATTTCAGCTTCTGGATGACCACGTCAGGCGCCGTGCTGGTGATGTGCTCGCTGTTCGTCGGCGAGTTCGCCCGCACCGGCTGGCTGGCCTATCCGCCGCTGTCGAACCTGTCCTATAGTCCTGACGTCGGCGTCGACTATTACATCTGGGCGCTGCAGGTCGCGGGCGTGGGCACCTTGCTGTCGGGCGTCAACCTGATCTGCACCATCGTCAAGATGCGGGCGCCCGGCATGACCATGATGAAGATGCCTGTCTTCACCTGGACCTCGCTGTGCACCAACGTGCTGATCGTCGCCTCCTTTCCGGTGCTAACGGCGGTGCTGGCGCTGCTGTCGCTCGACCGCTACGTCGGCACCAACTTCTTCACCAATGATTTCGGTGGCGATCCGATGATGTATGTCAACCTCATCTGGATCTGGGGCCATCCGGAGGTCTACATCCTCATCCTGCCGGCGTTCGGCATCTTCTCCGAGGTCACCTCGACGTTCTCGGGCAAGCGGCTGTTCGGCTACACCTCGATGGTCTACGCCACCGTCGTCATCACCATCCTCTCTTATCTGGTCTGGCTGCACCACTTCTTCACCATGGGCTCCGGCGCCAGCGTGAACTCGTTCTTCGGCATCACCACGATGATCATCTCGATCCCGACGGGCGCGAAGATGTTCAACTGGCTGTTCACGATGTATCGCGGCCGCATCCGCTTCGAGCTGCCGATGATGTGGACGGTCGCCTTCATGCTGACCTTCGTGATCGGCGGCATGACCGGCGTTCTGCTCGCGGTGCCGCCGGCCGACTTCGTGCTGCACAACAGCCTGTTCCTGGTCGCGCACTTCCACAACGTCATCATCGGCGGCGTGCTGTTCGGCCTGTTCGCCGGCATCGCCTACTGGTTCCCGAAGGCGTTCGGCTTCAAGCTCGATCCGTTCTGGGGCAAGATGTCGTTCTGGTTCTGGACCGTCGGTTTCTACTTCGCCTTCATGCCGCTCTACGTGCTCGGCCTGATGGGTGTGACCCGTCGCCTGCGCACCTTCGATGATCCGAGCCTGCAGATCTGGTTCATCATCGCCGGCATCGGCGCTTTCATGATCCTGTTGGGCATCGCGAGCTTCCTGATCCAGATCGCCGTCAGCGTGCTGCGTCGGGAGCAGCTCGTCGACACCACGGGCGATCCCTGGGATGCGCGCACCCTTGAATGGGCGACGTCGTCGCCACCGCCGGCCTACAATTTCGCTTTCACGCCCGTCATTCACGACAATGACGCGTGGTGGGACATGAAGCGTCGCTTCTATGCCCGTCCGTTGACAGGTTTCAAGGCGATCCACATGCCGAGCAACACCGGCACCGGCGTGATCCTGGCGGGGCTCAGCACCACCATGGCGTTCGGCTTGATCTGGTACATGTGGTGGATGGCGGCCGGCAGTTTCGTCGCGCTGCTGGCGGTCGCGATCGGCCACACCTTCAACTATCACCGCAGCTTCCACATTCCGGCCGATGAGGTCGTGAGCGTCGAGCGCGCCCGCACCGAGCTGCTCGCGGCAGGAGCCAAGTCATGACGATCGCAGCAGGCACCATGAAGGCCGGCGAGCCGGTCTTCTACGTCGTCGACGAGCACGATCATCCGGAAGGCAGCAGCACGATGCTCGGCTTCTGGATCTATCTGATGAGCGACTGTCTCATCTTCGCGATCCTGTTCGCCGTCTATGGCGTGCTCGGCGCCAAATATGCCGCCGGTCCGGCGCCGAAGGATCTGTTCGACCTGTCGCTGGTCGCGGTGAACACCTCGTTCCTGCTGCTGTCGTCGCTCACCTACGGCTTCGCGATGCTGTCGATGCAGCAGAACCGGCTCGGCGCGATGCAGGGATGGCTGGTGATCACCGGCCTGTTCGGACTCGCCTTTCTCGGCATCGAGCTGACCGAGTTCGCGCACATGATCCACGAGGGCGCGACGCCGCAGCGCAGCGCGTTCCTGTCGTCGTTCTTCACGCTTGTGGGAACTCACGGCCTGCACGTGACGTTCGGTCTGGTCTGGCTGGTCACGCTGATGGTGCAGGTCAAGCGCTTCGGCCTGATCGAGGCCAATCGCCGCCGGCTGGTCTGCCTCAGCCTGTTCTGGCACTTCCTCGACGTGATCTGGATCGGGGTCTTCACCTTCGTCTATCTGATGGGGATGCTGCGATGAGCTCGGAAGTCCACGCCCACGCGGATGCGCACCACGCGGCCGATGATCATGCCGGCACGCGGCAGGGGCAGCTGATCGGCTTCGGCCTCTCGGTCGTCCTGACCGCGATCCCGTTCCTGCTGGTCATGAACGGCTCGCTCGACAAGCAGGTCACGGCGCTGATCATCATGGCGTTCGCGGCCGTGCAGGTCGTCGTCCACATGATCTTCTTCCTGCACATGAACACCAAGGCCGAGGGCGGCTGGAGCATGATGGCGTTGATCTTCACCATCATCATGGTGGTGATCGCGCTTTCCGGTTCGCTCTGGGTTATGCATCATCTGACCACCAACATGATGCCGGTGCACGAGATGGGTTCGACGCCGTGATGCCATCTCCTGCCGATGGGGCAGGGGGACGTGAGGCGCCGGCTGCATGGCGGCCGGCGACGCTGGTGATCGGCGCGGCGTGGGTCGCGTGCGTCGCGATCCTGCTGGCGCTCGGCGTCTGGCAGGTCGAGCGCCGCGCCTGGAAGCTCGATCTGATCGACCGGGTCGACCGTCGTATCCACGCTGAGCCGGTGGCGGTCCCGGATCGTGCTAGGTGGCTGGCGATCAATCGCAGCGACGACGAATACAAGCGGGTGACTCTGAGTGGCCGCTTCCTCAACGACCGTGAGACGCTGGTCCAGGCGGTGACAGTCGAGGGGCCGGGCTATTGGGTCGTGACGCCGCTGCAGACGGCGGACGGCCTCGTGCTGGTGAACCGCGGCTTCGTGCCGCCCGAACGCCGCGAGCCGGCGAGCCGCAGCGAGGGGAACCCGGATGGTCCGGTCATCGTGACCGGATTGCTGCGCATCTCCGAGCCCGGCGGCGGCTTCCTGCGGCACAACGATCCCCAGGCCAATCGCTGGTATTCACGTGACGTCTCGGCGATTGCAGCCGCACGCGGCCTGTCCGAGGTCGCACCCTTCTTCGTCGATGCCGACGCAACGCCCAACCCGGGCGGCTATCCGGTCGGTGGCCTGACCGTGATCGCGTTTCCGAACAACCATCTGGTTTACGCGCTGACGTGGTTTACATTGGCGCTGATGCTGGCAGGCGCCGGCGTGCAGCGGCTCCGCCGCGCGCGCCACGACGCCGGCGCAGCGGTGGTGCAGGACGCGGAATGGGATCATCGGCAGCAGAGCATGCGTGGACACGAGGCCTCGCCATCATGAGCGGACGCGGCTTGCCGACATCGGCGCCGGCCTCGGACGCCGCGGCATGAACGAGGCCCCGAACCTGCCGATCGGCGCCGTCGCGGCGATCGCCACGCCCGAGATCCACGCGCCCGTCCCGACCAAGGACGCGACCAACCGCAAGAACATGGTGCTGCTGATCCAGCTGCGCTGGATCGCCGTGGTCGGGCAGATCGTCACCATCGCCTTCGTCACCTATTGGTTCGGCATCGCGCTGCCGGTGTTGCCGATGGCCGCGATCATCTGCGCGCTGGTGGTGCTCAATGTCGCGAGCCATATCTGGCTGCGCAGGCGCGACGACGTCGGCAACCGCCATCTGCTGATCGCGCTGATGCTCGACGTCGTGGCGCTGACGTCGGAGCTCTATCTCACCGGCGGCGCGTCGAACCCGTTCACCTGTCTCTATCTGCTTCAGGTCACGCTCGGTGCCGTGCTGCTCGATGCGCGCTCGTCCTGGTCGCTGGTCGCGCTCACCGTGCTGAGCTTCATCTGGCTCACCATCGAATACCGGCCGCTGGATTTGCCGCAGCATCACGTCAGCGACGCCTTCACCCTGCACATCACCGGCATGTTCGTCGGCTTCGTGCTCGATGCCGTGCTGCTCGTCGTGTTCGTCACCCGCATCAACCGGAATCTGCGCGAGCGCGACGCCAAACTGGCTGATCTGCGCCAGCATGCCGCCGAGCAGGACCACATCATTCGCATGGGCCTCTTGGCCTCGGGCGCCGCGCACGAGCTCGGGACGCCGCTCGCCTCGATCTCCGTCATCCTCAACGACTGGCGGCGCATGACGGCCATCTCGGCCGACCCGGCGCTGGCGGAAGATTTCACCGAGATGGAAGCGGCGGTGCAGCGCTGCAAGTCGATCGTCACCGACATTCTGGTCTCCGCGGGGCAGGCGCGCGGCGAGGGCTCGGCGCCGACGACCTTGAAGACGTTCCTGACGGCGCTGGTCGCCGAATGGACCGCGGCCCGCTCGGCCCGCAACCTGATGGTCCGCAACGAGTTCGGCTCCGATCCCACGATCGTCTCCGACGTCGCTTTGAAACAGGCCATCGTCAACGTGCTCGACAACGCCTTCGAGGTGTCGCGCGAATGGGTCGAGTTCGTCGTCGAACGTGACGGCGACATGCTGCTGCTCAGCGTCAGCGACCGTGGCCCCGGCTTCGATCCCGCGATGCTGGCGCAGCTCGGGCGTCCCTATCAGTCGAGCAAGGGCCGTCCGGGCCGCGGCCTCGGCCTGTTCCTGGTGGTCAATGTGATCCGCAAGCTCGGCGGCGGCGTTTCGGCCTGGAACCACCGGGGGCGCGGAGCGACCGTGCGGCTGTCACTGCCGCTGTCGATGCTTGCGATTGGAGAGCCCAGTGGAGATTGAACGTTCTCTCCTGATTGTCGAGGACGACGACGGCTTTGCGCGCACCCTGAAGCGCTCGTTCGAACGGCGCGGCTACGAGCCCGTCATCGCAGCCTCGCTCGAACAGGTTGACGAGATCCTGAAGGACAAGACCTTCGGCTACGCCGTCGTCGACCTCAAGCTCGGCGGCGCCTCGGGCCTCGTCTGCGTCGAGAAGCTGCACGCGCATGATCCGGAGATGCTGATCGTCGTCCTCACCGGCTTCGCCAGCATCGCCACCGCGGTCGAGGCGATCAAGCTCGGCGCGTGCCACTATCTGGCCAAGCCTTCCAACACCGACGACATCGAGGAAGCCTTCCGCAAGGCCCAGGGCAATGCGCAAGTCGCGCTCGCTGAACGCGCCACCTCGATCAAGACGCTGGAATGGGAGCGCATCCACCAGACCCTGATCGACACCGACTTCAACATCTCCGAAGCCGCGCGGCGGCTCGGCATGCATCGCCGCACGCTCGCGCGCAAGCTCGAGAAGCGGCCGGTGAAGTAACGAACAACGCCGCCGCAACTGAATGCGGCGGCGTGTCTCGATCAAGTCCAGAGATCAGCGGCAGACGCGGCGGGGGCCCCACGGCGTCGGGCGCACCCAGCAGCGCGGGCCGTAGCCGTAGCCGCCGCCATAGCCGTAATAGGCGCGCGGAGCGGGACGGCAGCGGCCCCAGCGATCCGGGAACCAGCCCGGACCGCAGCCGCCGGCGACGCGCTCCACATTGCTGTCCGGAGCAGCCGGCTGGGACGGCAGCGTGAAGGCCTGCGCGGCTGACGCGCCCAGCGTGACGGTCGCGGCGAGCAGGGCGGAGGTGAACAGATTGCGCATGTGAGTTGCGGTCCTCTCGTTGGTTTCTAACAGTGCAGTCCTTAGACGTCGTCGGACACGATTTGGTTTCGCAATTTTTGAGGAGTCGCGAAACCTCTCCATCATACCATAATGCCTGGTGCGGTGCCGATCCTGCACTGCAGCTCTGCTGATCATGCGTTGCATCGCTGCAGGTCGTTGCGGCCGTGCCTGGTGACAGCAGAGTGCCGGAAGGAACATGAACGGCGGCTGAGTTCTCCGGCATCGCAACCGTCCGCGGCATCATTTGCCGCCCTGTTGCGCCTTTGCGTCCTTGATCGCGGTCCTGCAGCCGTCGGAGAGCTTGTCGAACTTCTCGATCATGCACTGCTTGATGCGGCCGCCGCCCGGCATGATTCCCGCGCACAGCGTGCGCACCTCGTCCCCGCAGGCCTTGCGCACGGCGGCCGTGTCCTGGGCCTGCGCGGCGGCAATCGGTCCGACCACGATCGAGCCGGATATGAACAGCAACGGGAGCAGCTTGCGCATCAATCATCATCCTTCGCGTGTGCGCGGCCATGGGCCGGGCGTCATGAAGCGAGGACTTGTGGTCGCCGAACTTTGCCGGGCTGTGTCATGCCGCGCTGCGATTCGTAACGAATTGTATCACGCGCTGCCCTGCAGCTTCTGCAGCGCGAGATCGACACTGTGGAACACGTGGTCGCGCGGTAGCACGTCGTAAAGGCCGAAGCGCTCGAACGCCGCCTGCGCCCGCAGCGATTCCAGCCGCGCGACGGCAAACACGATGCCGTCCTCGTTGCACTGCCGGATCACCTCGCGCAGCGCCTGCGCGGCGGTAAAGTCGATCTCGATGATCGCGCTGGCCTCGAACACCACGAGCCGCGGCCGGCGTCGCTGCAGCAAATGCTGCAGATCGGCGCGGAAGGTCGCGGCGTTGAGGAAGCTCAGCGGCGCCTGGAAGCCGACCACGGCGATGTCGGACAGCTTCTCGCCAGGGATGTGCGGATGGGCCGGCCACCAGATCGTGGTGTCCGGCACGCGCTCGAAGCTGATGAGATGCGCCCGCGTCGTGCTCCAGATGCCGTGCAGCAGCGACAGCGAAATGCCGAGCGCGACACCCTGCTCGATCGGCAGCACGACGATGGCGGCGGCGGTGGCGACGATCAGGAGGAACTCACCCTTGGAGGCGTGGTAGACCTGAACGATCTGCGTGACGCGGATGATGCGCAGCGCGACGAACAGCAGCACGCCGCCGAGCGCCGCTTCCGGCACATGCGCCAATAGCTGCGCGCCGAACAGCACGAGCAGCAACACGATGATCGCGGCCAGCAGGCCTGCGACCTGCGAGCGGCCGCCGGTCTCGACCACGATCCCGGTGCGCGGCGGACTCGCATTCACCGGAAAGGTACCGAACAGCCCGGCCAGCAGGCTGCCGGCACCGGCGCCGAGAAAGTCGCGGTCGATGTCGGCCGGACGATCCGGCTCGGACGGAAACGAGCGTGTCGTGGCCGCGGTCTGCATCATCACCACGACGGCGATCAGGAACGCCAGCGGCACCAGCTTCACCCATTGCTCCGGACCGATCAGCGGGACGGACGGCATCGGCACGGCACCGGAGACGGCGCCGATGACCGGCACGCCGTGCGCATCGAGATGCGCCGCGATCACGAACAGCGTCGCCGCGACCAGCGCGATCAGCGCGCCGGGAATGCGGGCGCTGATCCGCTCGCAGACCGTGACGGTGGCGAGCACGCCGAAGCCGATCACCAGCGTGTAGATGTTGGTGTTGCCGAGTTCGCCGGTGATAGTCGCGATCCGCGCCACGGTCGGTCCGCCCGGCGAGGGCAGGCCGAGCACGCTGGGGAGTTGCGAGACGATGATGTGCACGGAGATGCCGGCGAGGAAGCCGACCGTGACCGGCACCGACAGGAGGTTGGCGATGCCGCCGAGCCGGAAGCCGCCGGCCAGCACCAGCATGATTCCGACCAGCAGCGCCAGCGCTGCGGCGATGCTGCCATATTCCGGCGTGCCGCTGGCCGCGAGCAGCGCCAGCCCGCCGGCGAAGATCGGCGTGATCGTGGAATCGGCGCCGCAGGACAGGAAGCGGTTGGCGCCGAACAGCGCGAAGCCGAGCGAGCCTGCCATGAAGGCGAAGAACCCGGTCTCCGGCGTGAAGCCGCCGAGCTTGGCGGTCGCCATCTGCTCGGGGATCGCGATCGCGGCGAGCGTCAGCCCCGCCGCGAGATCGGCGGGCAGGGCGCTGAGCCGCCAGCCCCGCAGCGAGCGCAGCATCGGCCAATGATGATTGCCGTCGTGAGATTGCTCAGTCATGTCGATCTCTCCGAGCATTGCGCTCGTTGTGTGGTCATGCGAGGCCGCGATCCCAGGGCGGCTGCGGCGCGAAGGCCGCGGCGAGGTAGTCGATGAAGGCGCGCACCTTGGCGGAGGGCGAGCGGTCCGGCAGGTAGACGGCGTGCACGGCCAGCAGATCCGACGGCGGCACGTCGAGCACCACCGGCACCAGCCGCCCGGCGCGCAACTCATCGCCGACGATGAAGGTCGGCTGGTAGATCACGCCTTGCCCGGCGAGCGCAGCGGCCAGCAGCGCATCGCCATTGTTGGCGCGCAGATTGCCGCTCACGGTCACATCGACGGCGGCCTTGCCGCCCAAGCGCCAGCGGGAAGGACCGGCAGCGGCCAGCGTATAGCCCAGGCAATTGTGCTCGGCGAGATCGGCTGTGGTGCGGGGAGTGCCGCGCGCGGCGAGATAGGACGGCGCGGCGCAGATCATCATCCGGCACGGCGCCAGTCGCCGCGCTACCAGCGTCGAATCCTTCAGCGTGCCGATCCGGATCGCGAGATCCCAGCCTTCCTCGATCAGGTCGACCAGCCGGTCGTTGAGGCCGAGCTCGACGCTGACGCCGGGATAGAGCGCGGCGAAGCCGGCGAGCAGCGGCGCGATCTGGCGGGTGCCGAAGGCGAGCGGGACGTTGAGCCGGAGCAGCCCGCGCGGCTCGACGCGATCGGCGGCGATCGCGCTTTCGGCGGCCTCGAAATCGCCGAGCACGCGCTCGGCGAGATCGAGATAGCGCCGCCCAGCCTCGGTGATGGTCAGCCGCCGCGTGGTACGATGGAACAGCTTCGTCCCCAGCCGCGTCTCCAGCGCCGCGAGATGCTTGGTCACCATGGTCGGCGACATCCCGAGCACGCGCGCCGCCCCGGACAGGCTGCCGGAGCTTGCGACCTTGGACAGAACTTCAAGACCGGTCAGGCGGTCGAGCAAGGATTCGATCTCGCTCTCGGAGTGTGAACTGAATTTCCCTTGTATCGGATTATCGACTGAGGGGGAATGATCCATATCCGAGGGGTCCCCACGGAGGTTTTGATGATCGATTCCCGCACTGCGCCCTATGCTGCGCTCCTGCTCCGCCTCACCCTCGGCGGCCTCTTCCTGGTCCATGCCGGCCTGAAACTGTTCGTGTTCACCCCTGCCGGCACGGCCAAATTCTTCGGCAGCATCGGCCTACCGCCCGAACTCGCTTACGTCACGATCACCGCCGAGATTCTCGCCGGCATCGCCCTCATCCTCGGCGTTTACACCCGCTGGGTCGCGCTTGCGGCGGTGCCGATCCTGCTCGGCGCCATCTTCACGGTGCACGGCTCGGCCGGCTTCTTCTTCAACAACCCGAAGGGCGGCTGGGAGTATCCGGCATTCTGGGCGGTCACCCTGGTCATCCAGGCCCTGCTCGGCGACGGCGCCTACGCCCTCGGCGCTCTCCGCGGCAATCTCGCCGGCGGCCAGCTGCGCAGCGCGCACTGACGCTCAGCCAGGTCTGCTGGCGTCTCCACACCTTCGGTGTCATCCCGGCGAAGGCCGGGATCCAGAGCCACCGGCGGGACTGAGTTGAGCACGCTGGTCGACGCCCAACCTGCCTCAAACCCCGATCATGCGGTATGGGTCCCTGCGTTCGCAGGGACGACAGCGGAGTGAGTGGCGGGCGCCACGGTTGGACATCGATCGCGACGTTGCCACACCCTCCGCCGTCATCCCCGCGAACGCGGGGATCCATAGCCACCGGCGGGACTGAGTTGAGCAAGCTGGTCGATGTCCAGCCTGCCTCAAACCACGATCACGCGGTATGGGTCCCTGCGTTCGCAGGGACGACAGCGGAGTGGGTGGCGGGCGCCACGGTTGGACATTGATCGCGACGCCGCCACACACTCCGCCGTCATCCCCGCGAACGCCGGGATCCATAACCACCGGCGGGACTAAGTTGGGCAAGCTGGTCGACGCCCAGCCTGCCTCAAATCGCGATCACGCGGTATGGGTCCCGGCTCAAGGCCGGGACGACCGTTGTGGTCGCCGCGCGACCTGAGATACCAATCGAACGAGGAGCCATGCCATGACCATGCCCAGCATCTTCCTGTCGCACGGCTCGCCGATGCTGCCGCTGACGGCGTCGGCGGCGCGTGACTTCCTCACCGGCCTCGGCCACAGCCTGCCGCGACCGAAGGCCATCCTCGTGATCTCGGCGCATTGGGAGACCGACATCCCCGCCGTCAACGTGGTCGCGCAGAACGAGACGATCTACGATTTCTACGGCTTCCCACCCGAGCTCTATCAGTTGCGCTATCCCGCGCCGGGCGCGCCCGATCTCGCCCGCGCCGTCGCGGAGCGCCTGCAGGCCGCCGGTCTCCCCGTCGGCGTCGACCGCGAGCGCGGTCTCGATCACGGCGCCTGGGTGCCGCTGCTGCTGATGTACCCGCAGGCCGACATTCCCGTCATGCAGCTGTCGGTCCAGACCGAGCAGGGCCCGGCGCATCATCTCGCGCTCGGCCGCGCGCTGGCGCCGCTCCGCGATGAGGGCGTGCTGATCATCGGCAGTGGCAGCTTCACTCACAATCTCGGCGAGTTTCGCAAGCGCCGGCTCGACATCGACGATCCCGCGCCGTCCTGGGTCGTCGACTTCGCCGACTGGGTGCACGAGGCCGCGATCGAAGGCCGCGTCGACGATCTCGTCGACTACCGCCGCCTCGCGCCGCATGCGCGCGAGAACCATCCGACCGACGAGCACTTCCTGCCGCTGTTCGCAGCCTTGGGCGCTGCCGGCGAGGGCGCCCGTGTGGAGCGCCTGCACAACAGCGCGAACTACGGTGTGCTGCGCATGGACGTGTATGCGTTCCACGCGGAACGCCAGGATGATGTCGCTGCGTGAAAACGCGAACACGATGGCTCGGCCGGCTGAGGCGCTGATCGCGCTCGCCGGCTAATCAGCTGCGGGGCGGGGCAGCCAAACGAAGCGCTTCCGTTTGCTGTTCCATTTCAGATTGGCGAAATCATCGCAATCCATGCAGGACCAGACACTGATCGTCTTATCCTCCCCAAGCGACAATGCGCTGAACTGGTGCTCCGTTCGCATGGCTTCGAGCAGACGAATCCTTGGTTTGCCGCTGGTGGGGAGGTCCAGGATCATGACGAAGCTGCCCTTGGTGCCCTTGCACTCCTCGTAGACGCCGACGAGCGCGACTTGCCGCGTGGTGGACCCGTCGAAATTGCCCTCGAGTGCAAAGGACCGATTGCTCGCCTCCATGGCATCTGCGCCGCCTTGGAAGAGATATTCTTTCGGGATGAGGTCCTTGCGAAACTCGGTTGCCTTGCACCAGCCCTTTCGGATCTGATCCACCGGCATTCCGCGAACCTCTGTCGTGAACGGATGAAAATCGGCGAGCACCCACCAGGCGGTGCTTCGGGTGTCCCCCTTGATCGTCATGAAGGTCTGTTCGGCGTGGGCGACAACCGCGCTCGATAGCAAAACGCAGCACAGTGCTGCGATCAGTCGTTGCCATCCACGGATCAGCTGACCACGGATCAACTGACGAAAATCAGGCCGATCATGCATCATCACTGTCTTCTGTGTATCTGCCGGTCGAAGTTGCGCCAGCGTATGGGGCGCTCGTGTCTAGCGTCAAGGTGGCCTGATCCTCCAGCACGTCACTCTCGTTGAAACCGGTTGCTGTCCGCGACGTCGAAGCACGGCGGTCGATGGCAGTGGCGCCTTGTTTGCCCGTCGGGTTACTTTGTCGCAGCCGTTTTCCCTTGCGTCGTCGGGCAAATCACCACGATCTTTCAGCACATCCCGCCTCACTCTGAAGGGGCGTTGCGCGCGATCGTCACGACACGCGAGGCGGGGAGCGGTGGCCGCGAGAGCTCGCAGCATGTCGTCGATGTGCGGACGAACGATGCTCTGGCGGACGTGAAGTTGCAGGGTTCTGATACCTCGACGCTGGTATCACCGCGCAGCGCGTGAAACGCGTTGCCGCGCATGGCGGCCAACAAGCCCGAGCGCCAGGAAGCCTGCATATAAGCGTTAAGACCATCGCGCAGGGAGGGCCGGGCGTTTCTCGGCCACACCTGTGGTACCTGCCGCCTGCATTTGTTTGAGCAGGCGGGCCACGGGCGCGGCCAGCGCCCGGCCTTCCCTGCGCCCTTCTGCTTTCGAGGGCGATCACTAGCAGAGCTCGGACGCCGCAGGCGCCGCGGGGAGCGTGCAGCCATGACCCACGATGCGCGCCACACATTCGCTGTCGTCCCGGCCTTGAGCCGGGACCCATAACCACAGGATGGTGTTTGGGGCACGCGCGATAACCAGTGTTTTCTCACCGTGAGATCACAAGGTATGGGTCCCGGCGCGGAGGCCGGGACGACACCGAGGATGAGGATGGTGCGCCGCACGCATGACCTCGGAGGTAACTGACATCAACCTCGCGAGCAGCAGAAAATCCTTGACCCCTCCGCAGGCAAATGATGCGAAGGATGCACAGGGAGTGAAAACAACACCAATGCGCCTGCCGTTGTATTATGGCTGGGTCATCGTCGCCGTGACCTTCGTGACGATGGCGATCGGCGTCAATGCGCGCACCGCGTTCTCGCTGTTCTATCCGCCCATCCTCGCGGAGTTCGGCTGGGACCGCGGCGTCACCGCTGGCGCCTTCTCGTTCGGCTTCGTTGCGTCGGGCATCGTCAGTCCGCTGATCGGACGGCTGATGGACCGCACCGGCCCGCGTGCGGTGATGGAACTCGGCGTCGCGCTGATGGCCGGCGGCCTGCTGCTGGCGCCGCTGACCACGCAGCCCTGGCATCTCTATCTCACCATCGGCGTGATGGTCGGCGCCGGCAGCGTCTGCCTCGGCTATTCCGGACAATCGCTGTTCCTGCCGAACTGGTTCATCCGCCGCCGCGGGCTCGCGATCGGCATCGCCTTCGCCGGTGTCGGCATCGGCTCGATGACCCTGCTGCCCTGGGTGCAGCACATGATCGCGCAGACCAATTGGCGCACCGCCTGCACCGCGATGGGCATCGTCGTGCTGGTCGTGCTCGCGCCGATCAATCTGCTGCTGCGCAAGAAGCCGGAGGAGATGGGTCTCCGCCCGGACGGCGACGCGGCACCGCTCGCCAATGCCGCAAAGCCGATCTCCAACATCGTCGATACCGCCTGGGCCGGCATCGACTGGACGCTCTCGCGCGCGCTGAGAACCACGCGGTTCTGGTGGCTCGCGCTCGGCTACTTCTTCGGCCTCTATGTCTGGTACGCCGTCCAGGTGCATCAGACGAAATACCTGCTCGAGATCGGCTTCAGCTCGAACGTCGCGGTGTGGGCGCTCGGCGCCGTCAGCCTGCTCGGCATTCCCGGCCAGATCGCGCTCGGCCATCTCTCCGATCGTCTCGGACGCGAGGCCGTGTGGGGGCTTGGCTGTCTCGGTTTCGCGATCTGCTTCGCCGCGCTGATCGCGCTGAAGGCCTCGCCCTCGCTCGCACTGATCTACGTGATGGTCGCAACCCAGGGCGCGCTCGGCTACGGCCTGACCTCGGTGATGGGCGCGGTCGCGCTCGAGATCTTCCAGGGCGCGCATTTCGGCAGCATCTTCGGCACGCTGATGCTGATCGGGTTGTGCGGCGGTGCCGCGGGTCCCTGGGTCACCGGTGTGCTCTATGATCTCACCAACAGCTACACGCCTGGCTTTGCGATCGCCTTCGTGGGCGCCTTCGTCTCGGCGGCCGCGATCTGGATCGCGGCGCCGCGCCGGGTGCGGGTGGTGGCCGGACAGTTACATAGGTTGAAGACCACGGCGGAAGTTGCGGCATGATGTGTGAGCCTGCGGGCTTGCCATGACGCTGCGGCCGTGAACCAATCGGCAAACTCTGGGAGAGGGACCACATGAACGAGCATGTCCAGGCTGCCAAGGCCGCGCCGCTGTTCAATCCGCTGTCGCCGGAGTTCATCCGCGATCCCTATCCGTTCTATCAGCAGCTCCGCGACAATGATCCGGTGCATGTCACGCCGTTCGGTTCGTTCCTCGCCAGCCGGCACGCGGAGTCCAGCCTCGTGCTGCGCGACAAGCGGTTCGGCAAGGATTTCGTCGCCCGTTCGATCCGCCGCTACGGCCCGGAGATCATGAACGAGCCGATCTTCCGCAGCATGAGCCATTGGATGCTGCAGCAGGATCCGCCGGATCACACGCGCTTGCGCGGTCTCGTGGTGAAGGCCTTCACGGCGCGGCGCGTCGAGGACATGCGGCCGCGCATCCAGGCGATCGTCGATTCCACGCTCGACGAGATCATCCCGAACGGCAAAATGGACCTGATCGAGGACTTCGCCTTCAAGCTGCCGGTCACGGTGATCTGCGACATGCTGGGAATCCCCGAGGAGCATCGCGAGGCGTTCTACAAGAGCTCGCGCGAGGGCGGGCGGCTGCTCGAGCCGGTGCCGCTGTCGAAGGCCGAGATCGCCGAGGGCAATGCCGGCAATGCGGTGTCCAGGGCGTATTTCCAGCACCTGTTCGAACTCCGCCGGAAAAATCCCGGCGACGATTTGACGACGCAGCTGCTGCAGGCGGAGGAGGACGGCGCCAAGCTCTCCCATGAGGAGCTCACCGCCAACATCATCCTGCTGTTCGGCGCCGGGCATGAGACCACGGTCAATCTGATCGGCAACGGCCTGCTGGCGCTGTATCGTCATCCCGAGCAGCTGGCGCTGTTGAAAGCGCGTCCCGAGCTGATCACCAACGCGATCGAGGAGTTCCTGCGCTACGATTCCTCGGTGCAGCTCACCGGGCGCGTGGCGCTGGAGGACATCGAGGATCTCGGCGGCCGTCGCATCCCGGCGGGCGAGACCGTGCTGTGCCTGCTCGGCTCGGCCAACCGCGACCCCGCGGTCTATCCGGACCATCCGGAGCAACTCGACATCACCAGGCCCAATGTAAAGCCGCTGTCGTTCGGCGGCGGCATCCACCATTGTCTGGGGGCGCAACTCGCCCGGATCGAGGCCGAGGTCGCGATCGGAACCCTGCTGCGGCGTCTGCCGGAGTTGAAGCTGGACGATCCGGACAACCCGGACTGGCGGCCGACCTTCGTGCTGCGCGGCCTGAAGCGGCTGCCGGCGCACTGGTAACCATCTTCGTTAACGGAGTTGTTGTGCAACGCCCCCGGAAAGCCCGACAGCGCTGTGACTTCGCCATACTTAATCCTATATGATGCAGCGCTCCGGTATCGACGTCCGTGGGGCCGCGCCCGCATGGGCTGAAGGCTTTGCGACACCGGAGCGTTGTCCTTTGAGGGAGACCCCGTGCAGACGACCCTGCTCGGCTTGGCGATTGCCTTCATCCTTGCGCTCCTTGCTGCGCTGATCGGCCCGTACTTCGTCGACTGGAACCAGTTCCGGCCGCAGTTCGAGGCCGAGGCGGGCAAGATCATCGGCGTGCCCGTGCGGGTCGCCGGTGCGCTGGACGCACGGCTGTTGCCGACGCCGACCCTGCGGCTGCGTCAGGTCACCTTCGGCGGCGCCAACCATCTCGGCAAGCTGCGCGCCGACAAGCTGGACGTCGAGTTCAGCCTCGGCGACCTCATGCGCGGCGAGTGGCGGGCGAACGAGCTCACCATCGGCGGCATGGCCGCCGATCTCGGCCTCGACGGCAAGGGGCAGGTCGATCTCCCCGCTGCCTCCGGCCGCTTCAACCTGGCCGCGCTTGCCATCGACCGCTTCAACCTGACCGGCCGCGTCGCCCTGCACGACGCCGCCAGCCGTTCGACCCTGGAGCTGACCGACATCGTGTTCTCCGGCGACGTCCGTTCGCTGGCCGGTTCGCTGCGCGGCGACGGTGCGGTGTCGATCCGCGGCGGGCGCTATCCGTTCAGGCTGTCGTCGAGCCAGGACAAGGATTCCAACGGCCTGCGTGTCCATCTCAACGTCGATCCGGGCGAACGCCCCGTGGTGGCGGACCTCGAGGGGCTGATCAGCTTTCCCAACCGCTCGCCCAAGTTCGAGGGCGCGCTGACGCTGTCATCGCCGCCGAAGGAGCCTGCCGCCGACAAGGACAAGCCGGCCAAGGATCAAACGAAGGAGCCGTCCGCCAAGGCGGCCCCGACCGCGAGCCTTGCGGCCGGCGCGACGCCGTGGCGTATCGCCACCAAGATCGTCGGCGACCAGGCCGCGGCCAAGCTCGACCAGATCGAGGTCAGCTTCGGCCAGGAGGATCGCTCGCTGAAATTCGCCGGAAATGGCGACGTCCGATTCGGCGCCACGCCGACGCTGAAGGCTGCGCTCTCCGCGCGGCAGCTCGATGCCGACAAGCTCCTGTCCGGCGGCGACGAGGTGAAGGATCGGCGCGCCATCGCGCCTGCGCTGGTGCTGCCGGCGCTGCGCAACTGGATCGCGCAGCTGCCGACGCTGCCGATGCCGGCCAACGTGCAGTTCTCGACCGAGCAGATCATGCTCTCCGGCCGGCCGGTGCAGAACTTCACCGCCGACCTGCACAACGAGCCGACGGCCTGGAGCCTCGAGAAGGTCGACCTGCGGGCGCCGGGCTCCACGCGCCTGACGTTCCGGACCATCGGAATCTCGACCTCGGTCACGGCAGGTTTCACCGGCGCGCTCGATCTCGATTCCTCCGAGCCCGACGCGCTGGTCGCCTGGCTGCAGGGGCGGACCGACAACAGCTACCGCACCCAGCGTCCGCTGCGCGTGCGTGGCGACCTCAACGTCGCGCCGGAGCGGATCGCGATCGATGGCCTGAAAGCCGACATCGACGGCGGCTCGGTCGATGGCCGCGTGGCTCTGATCAACCGGACAGCCGGCGCCGGCTCGCGCTTCGAGGCGGTGCTGAAGGGCGACCGGCTCGATCTCGATGCGGCGATGGCCGTCACGCGCTCGCTGGTCGGCGTCACCGGCGAGTGGCCGGCGGAGGCCAGCGTCGCGCTGGATGTCGGGCGCGCCAAGCTGAGTGGCCAGGAGCTGCATCCGCTCACCGCGCGCCTGTCCTACGATGCCAAGACGGTCGCCGTCGACCAGATCAGGTTCGGCCAGAGCGGCGGCGTGACGACCGAGGGGGCCGGCCGCTTCGACCGCGCTGATGCCACCGGGCGGCTGACGCTGACCTCGATGGCCGGCTCGCTCAAGGAGATCACCGCGCTGGTGCAGCCGTTCGCGCCGCAGATATCGGCGCGCTTCGATTCGCTCGCCACGCCGCCCGGCGCCTCCCGTCTCAAGCTCACGCTGGACCTCGCCCGGGATCCCGGCAGTGCCGATCGCAGCCAGGCCAAGGCGGTCCTCGATCTCGACGCGCCGCAATTGAAGGGATCCGCGACGCTGACTGCCAAGCCATCGGCCGCGGCGCTGCGCAGCTTCGAGGTCGATGCGATCGACCGCACCGAGCTCGGCGTTGAGAGCCGCATCTCGGCCGAGCAGGGCAATGTGGTGCTGGCGCTGCTCGGGCTCGATCGGATCGCGGCCGTCGGCAACGGCCCGGCTGAATTCCAGTCGAGCGTGACCGGCGGCTGGCGCACGCCGCTGCGGGTGACCGCCAAACTGTCCGGCGTGGGCCTCGACGGCGACGCGCAGGGCACGGTCGAACCGTGGGGCGATGCCACCAAGGCGAACGTCAATCTGCGGCTGCGCAATGCCAATCTGGCGCCGCTGTTGGGCGTGAAGCCGCAGGACACTGCGGCGCAGAATATCCGCCTGTTCGGCAAGCTCGGATTGTCGGGCGGCCGCCTCACGCTGGAGGATATCGACAGCACGGTCGGCGGCTCGCGGCTGCGCGGCCGGCTCGCGGTCAATCTCGACGACGACAAGCAGGTCGATGGCGAGGTTGGACTCGACGCGCTCGACGTGCCGCAAGTGTTCGCCGTGCTCGTCGGCGCGGCCGGCCGCGAGCAGGCCGAGCCGTTGGGCGCCGGCCTCGTGAAGGGCTGGCGCGGCCGCGTCGCATTCCAGGCTCTCAGCGGCGCCGTCTGGAACGGCACCGACCTGCGGCCGCTCGCCGGTGCCATCAAGAGCGACGGCCAGTCGGTGACCATCGAGAGTCTCAAGGGCAAGCTCGGTGGCGGCGACGTCATCGCCACCGTCGAGGCGCGGCCGAATCCGAACGGCCTGGTGCTGAACGGGCGCGTCGAGTTCGCCGGCATCGACGGCAATGCGCTGCGCTATCGCAATCTGAAGATGCCTGCGGGCAAGATCTCGGCGCAGATGACGCTCGCCGCCGAAGGCCGCAGCGTGCAGGGCCTGGTCAATGCGCTCTCCGGCAACGGCACCGTGACGCTCGATAATGCCTCGATCGCCAATCTCAATCCGCGCACGTTCGATGCCGCCTTGCGCGCCGCCGATGCGGGGCAGGTGACGGATGACGCCAAGCTGCGGCAGGTGGTCGAGCCGGCGCTGGCGTCGGGCACGTTGTCGGTCGCATCCGCTCAGATCCCGTTCATCATCCGCGACGGCCGCGTCCGTGTCGGCGCCACCACGTTGGAGGCGCAGGGCGCGCGCGCCATCGTCTCGGGCGGCTTCGACATTCCGGCCGACCAGGCGGACATCCGCGCCAGCCTGAGTTCGAACACCGTCGGCAATGCGAATAGCCGGCCGGAGGTGCAGCTGTTCGTGATGGGCACCCCCGATGCGCTGACGCGCGTGGTCGACGTGACCTCGCTGTCGTCCTGGCTGGCGGTCCGCGCGATCGATCGCGAAACGCGCCGCCTCGACGCGATCGCGCGTGGCGAGGTGCCGCCGGCCTATCCGTCGTCGACGGCGTCGCTGCCGGGCTCGGAGGCGGCGCCGGCGACGCCCAATGCTGCCGAGGTGCCGATGCCGGGACGTGACCCGCGGCGCGATCCGCGCGCCAAGATTGGCGGCCCGCGCCCGGCCGTGCCGCCGCTCGCGACGCCGCAATCTGCTCCCGCCGCGCCGCCGGCAGCGGCTCCGCAGGCGTCGACCGTGCCGCCCGTCGCGGCGAGCCAATCTCAGCTCGCGCCGCTCCCGCCACCGGTCGAGATCAGGCCCGCGCCGGGCGTGCTGCCGCCGCGGCCGCGGCCCGTTCCGCGTCCCCCGGTCGTGCTGACGCCGCCGGGCAGTCCGTGACCTCCGGCCTGCGGGAGCCGCGCCGATGATGACGCTGCGCCAGGTCGAGGTCATCCGCGCGGTCATGGTGACCGGCACCATCAACGGCGCCGCGCGGCTGCTCAAGGTCTCGGCCCCGGGTGTCAGCCGGCTCGTGAAATACACCGAGCGCTCGCTCGGCATCCGCTTCTTCCAGCGCCAGAACGGCCGCTACTTCCCGACACCGGAAGCGCAGAACATCTTCGAGCAGATCAACAGCGTCTACGAGAAGGTCGACGATCTCAGCTACATCATCTCCAACATCGGCCGCGGCGCATTGTCGGAACTCCGCGTCGGCTCGGTGCCGAGCATTTCCCAGGTGATGGTGCCGCGCGCGATCGAGCGCGTCCGCCGCCGTTATCCTGACTTGGGCATCGACATCAACATCCTCAAGATCGAGGAGGCGATCGACTACCTGATGCTGGGCAAGGGCGAGTGCGTGGCGATGAGCTACCGGCTCGACCATTCGGGTCTCGAATTCATGCCGCTGGCCTCCGGCGAGCTGTTCTGCATCGTGCCTGAGGGCCACGAACTGGCAGGCCGTAAGCAGGTGTCGGCGGCGGAGATGACGCGCTATCCGCTGATCGGCATCGATCCGAACGACCCCTATGGCCGTATCATGGCCGAGATTTTTGCGCGCAACAAACTCAGCTACAACATCTCGATCAAGGCGCGCTTCGGCACCACGGTGTGTGCGTTGGTGAAAGCCGGGCTCGGCATCGCCGTCATCGACCAGTTCACCGTCGCGCATGGCGGCTATCCGGGCATCGAGCTGATCAAGATCGCCGAGCCGACGCGGTTCGACACCTACATCGCCGTCAAGCGCGGCACGCCGCTGTCGCTGTACGCCGAGCACTTCATCGACTGCCTGCGCACGGAGATGCGCGCGCTCGAGCCCGGCCGCCGTCAGGCTGCGAAGGCTGCAAAAGCAGCCGCGGGCAAAAGATAACATGATGTTAGGTTCGGCGGATATTTGGGTAATTGTGTTAGGCGGTGGACGCGCTATCGTCCGCGGCGACATTCATCGCTCCCGCGGCGATCGCGCGAGCTGCAGACGAGACTGAAGCGAACGTGCCTGATCTTTCCGCGCTCAAAGCCCGCAAATTCCTGACCGGCCTGATCGGTGCGCCGATCGCGCATTCGGCTTCTCCCGCGATGCACGAACATGCGGCCGCGGCGCTGGGCGTGCGCTGCCATTACCAGCTGATCGAGGTGGCCGGTGCCGACCGTGCAGGCCTCAAGATGCTGCTGGAGGGCGTGCGCCGGCTCGGGTTTGCTGGGGTCAACGTGACCTATCCCTACAAGGAAGCTGTGGTCGAACTGCTCGACGAGCTCGCGCCGAAGGCGGCCGCGATGGGGGCCGTCAATACCGTCATCGTGCGCGACGGCCGGCTGATTGGGCACAACACCGATACGACCGGTTTCGAGCGCGCGGTGGCGCCGCTGGTCGGCCAGACCGGTCGCGGCGTGGTGGCGCTGATCGGCGCGGGCGGTGTCGGAAAGGCGATCGCCTTCGCACTTGCGAACCTCGGCGTTGCCGGCCTGCGCATCTACGACACCGAGCGCGCCCGCGCCGAGAAGCTGGCGAGCCTGCTCCCGGCCGGTACGAATATCATGGTGGCCGGCAGCGTCGAAGAGGCGCTGCAGGGCGCGGTCGGTGTCGTCAACGGCACGCCGATCGGGATGCTGCCGAACCGCGGCACGCCGGTGCCGGACGATTTGCTACGCGCCGACCTGTGGGTCGCCGACGCCGTCTACTCGCCGCTATGGACCCCGCTTCTGAAGGCTGCGAAGGCCAGGGGTGCGCAGGTGCTGCTGGGGCGCGAGCTCGCGATCTACCAGGCGGCCGACGCGTTCGAGCTGTTCACCGGCTTCGCGCCCTCCACCGAGGCGATGGGCGCGGCCTTCGACAATCATATGGCGGAGAGATATGCGGCGGTTGACGCCGCCTGAGCCGACCGCCAATACGCGGCGGAACAAGTCGTTCAAGCAAGAAACGCAAACAAGCGTTTAGAGCAGAGGAGGAAACAACGTGAGATCGATCATCCTGGCTGGGCTGTGCTCGGCCGTCCTGCTGTCCGGATCCGCTTACGCGCAGTCCGGCGCCCCCATCAAGATCGCCAACGTCGCCGAGCTCTCGGGCGGCGGCGCCACCGTCGGCACCAACTGGAAGAACGGCATCGACCTCGCCGTCGAGGAGATCAACGCCAAGGGCGGCATCCTCGGCCGCAAGATCGAGGTCAGCCACGCCGACTCGCAGTCGAACCCAGGCGTCGCGCGCGCGCAGGTGCAGAAGGCGCTCGACGGCGAGCCCTACGTGCTGCTCGGGCCCGGCTATTCCGGTTCGGTGAAGGTGACCGCGCCGCTGGCCGCCGAGGCCGGCATCACCCAGATCATGGGCGGCGAAGCCGCCGAGCTGACGCAGTCCGGCAACAAATTTCTGTTCCGCACCTCGTTCGGCCAGCAGTCCTCGATGCCGAAGGTCGCCAAGTACATCAATGACGAGCTGAAGGCGAAGTCGGTCGCGGTGGTCTGGGTTAACAACGACTTCGGCCGAGGCGGACGCGACGTCATCACCAAGGAGTTCAACCGCCTCGGCATCAAGGTCGCTGCTGATCTTTCGACCGAAGCGGGCCAGGCGGACTTCGCCGCCGACGTCAGCAAGATCAAGGCGGCGGCGCCGGACGCGGTCTTCATCTACGTCAACGAGGAAGAGAGCGCGCGCATCCTGAAGGAGATCAAGCGCCAGGGCGTGACCGCGCCGCTGATCGGCGAGACCACGCTGGTAGGCCAGAAGGTCATCGAGCTCGCCGGCGACGCCGCCAACGGCGCCCGTGGCCATGTCGGCCTCACCACCGATGCGCCGGTCGAAGCCATCAAGGCGTTCCGCGACCGCTTCGTGAAGAAGTACAACTACGTGCCCGACCACAACGGTCTGAAGGGCTATCTCGCCATCTACATGGTCAAGGCCACGACCGAGAAGATGGGCAAGGTGGACTCCAAGGCGTTCGCGGACACGCTGCACGGCCTCACCATCAAGACCTCGACCGAGCCGAACATCCTGATGGATGTCACCTTCGACCAGAACGGCGATATCGACCGTCAGGGTTTCCTGGTCGAGGTCGTCGAAGGCAAGCAGGTCGTGAAGCAGGTGCTGCCGAAGCTCAACTGAGACAACGGTGTATCGGCGGCGCAGGAAGGGATGTCCAGCGCCGCCGTCACACAAGGGCTCACGGGGAAACGATGTCCAATCTGCTCGACCTGATCGTGGCGGGCCTCGCCACCGGCGCAATCTACGCGCTCGTCGCCGTCGGCTTCACGCTGCTCTGGCAGACCTCGCAGACCATCAACTTCGCGCAAGGCGAGTTCGTGATGCTGCCGGCCTTCCTGATGCTCGCCGTCATGCATCTCGGTGCGCCGTTCTGGCTCGCGGTGCTCGTCGGCGTGCTGCTGTCGACGCTGCTGCTCGGTCTCGCCTTCAAGATGCTGCTAGTCGATCCGATGCTGCGGCACGGCGTGCTGCCGCTGGCGATCGCGACCATGGCGCTGGCCATCGGGATCAAGGAGGCCGTGAAGCAGTTCTTCAGCGCCGAGGCCTCGCCGTTTCCTTCGATCGTTCCGGTCGGCGACGTCTCCATCCTTGGCCGCGCAATTTCGCTGCAGAGCCTCGGCGTGCTCGCCGTGGCAATCCTCGCCGTCGTCGGCCTGACGACACTCTTGAACCGCACCTCGCTCGGTCACCAGATGCAGGCCGCGGCGCAGAACCCGACCGTTGCGCGCATCATCGGCGTGCCGGTCGAGCGCATGATCCTGCTGACCTTCCTGATCAACGCGGTGTTGGTGGCGCTGGCCTCGCTGCTCATCACGCCGATCTATCTGGCGAAATTCTCCAGCGGTGAGGTGCTGGGGCAGGCCGCCTTCATCGCGGCCATCGTCGGCGGCTTCAACCAGGTGCGCGGCGCGATTGCC
The DNA here is from genome assembly GCF_024586915.1 of Bradyrhizobium sp. SRS-191. Lineage (GTDB taxonomy): Bacteria > Pseudomonadota > Alphaproteobacteria > Rhizobiales > Xanthobacteraceae > Bradyrhizobium. Next base: position 29,953 of record NZ_JANBVS010000006.1, on the reverse strand, counting down.
GGTGGTCTGTTGATCGGCGTCGTCGACAATCTCGCAGCCGCCTACGTCTCCACCCAGTATCGCGCGGCCGTTCCGATGGTGCTGCTGATCCTGGTGATCCTGTTCCGGCCGCAGGGCCTGCTCGGACGTGCCGAGGAGCGCACGGTATGAGCAAGAACAGCAGACTGCTTCTCGCCGCGCTGGCCGTCGTCGTCATCGCCGGCCTGATCGTCATCCCGATGAACTTCAACCGCTATGGTCTGTATATTCTCAGCCAGTGGGCGGTGATGACCATCGCGGCCATGGGCCTGAACCTCACGCTCGGCTATGCGGGGCAGGTGTCGCTGGCGCAGGGCGCCTTCGTCGGCATCGGGGCGTATGGCGCGGCGATCCTGACCAGTCATGGCTGGCCGCTGATCGCGGCGCTTGGCTTGGTGATCGTCATCTGCTTCATCGTCGGCTGGCTGCTCGGTTATCCCGCGCTGCGCGTGCAGCACCACTATCTCGCCTTCGTCACGCTGGCGTTCTCGACTCTGGCGTTCCTCGTGTTCCGCAACGAGAGCTGGATGACCAACGGCATCTACGGCATCAGCAACATCCCGCGGCCCGAGATCTTCGGCTTCCCGACCCGCAAGCCGCTGCCGTTCTATTATCTCTGCCTCGGCTCGCTCGCGCTGGTGACGCTCGCGATGTGGTGGCTGATCCGCTCGCCCTGGGGCCGTGCCTTCATGGCACTGCGCGAGAACCCGATCCGCGCGCAGTCGCTCGGCATTGATACCCGACGCTACACCTTGATGGCATTCGCGATCGGCTCGGTGCTCGGCGGCATCGCAGGCGTGCTCTATGCGCCGCTGACGCAATATGTCGATCCCGTGCCGTTCAACCTGCAGCTTTCGCTCGATCTCCTGATGATGGTCATCGTCGGCGGCGCCGGCTTCATGCTCGGGCCGTTCCTCGGCGCGATGATCGCGGTGCTGCTGCCGGAATGGCTGCGCGTCGCGGAAGGCTACTACCTGATGCTCTACGCGCTCGCTGTGATCGCGCTGTTGATCTACTCGCCGACCGGCATTCTCGGCATCCTCGATCGCTATCTCAGCTCACGCCGGACCCAGGCCGCGTCGGCGCTGCGCGCGGCGGCTCAATCCAAGCTGGAGGCGGCACAATGACCGCGGTCCTCGACGTTCGCGACGTCAAGAAGAGCTTTGGCGGCATCACCGCGGTCGACGGCGTCAGCTTCGACGTGCAGGAGGGCGAGATCCTCGGCCTGATCGGCCCCAATGGATGCGGCAAGTCGACCCTGTTCAACTGCATCCTTGGGCAGCTCGTTCCGAGCGCGGGCGAGGTGCGGGTCGACGGCAAGCTCGTCACCGGGCAGCGGCCGGCCGAGCTCAATCGTCTCGGCGTCAGCCGCACCTTCCAGCTGCTGCAGGTGTTTCCGAAACTGTCGGTGCGCGACAATCTCATCCTCGCCGGCCAGGAGCATCGCGGCAGCATGATGTCGCGCCTGTTCGGGCCGTCCGATGCGGGCCTCACCGAAACCGCCGATCAGATGATCGGATTCTTCAAGCTGGAGCATCTCGCCGACGAGCCGGCAGGTGGATTGTCCTATGGCCAGCAGAAGCTGCTCGATGCCGCCATGGCCTTCATGGGGGGCCCGCGCCTGGTGCTGCTCGACGAGCCCGCCGGCGGCGTCAACCCGACCATGCTGGGCGACCTCAAGGAGCGTCTGATCGCGATCAATCGCGAGCGCCGCGCCACCTTCGTCGTGATCGAGCACAACATGGAATTCGTGATGTCGCTGTGCTCGCGCGTGATGGTGATGGCGGAAGGCAAGGTGCTGGCGATCGGCAAGCCCGACGAGATCAGGGCCAATCCGGCCGTGGTCGAAGCCTATCTCGGACACTGACGGAGGCGGCCGTGAGCGAACCCATTCTCGACGTCCAGAACCTCGTCGGCGGCTACGGCAAGATGACGATCCTCAACGGCACGACCTTCTCGGTGCCGAAGGGATCGATCACCACCGTGATCGGCCCGAACGGCGCCGGCAAGTCGACCGTGTTCAAGGCGATCTTCGGCCTGCTCAAGTTGCGCGACGGCAAGGTCATCTTCAAGGGCCGCGATGTCACGGGCTTGAGCCAGCGCGCGCTGCTCGGCGCCGGCATCTGCTACATTCCGCAAGGGCGCAACATCTTCGGCGAGCTGTCGGTGCGTCACAATATCGAGCTCGGCGGCGTCGCCGCCCCGGCCAACATCGATCTGCCCTCTCGCGTCGAGGCGGCGCTGGACGTCTTCCCGGTGCTGCGCAAGAAGGCCGACCGGCAGGCCTCGACGCTGTCTGGCGGCGAGCAGAAGCAGCTCGAGATCGCGCGCGGGCTGTTGCTGGAGCCCCAGCTGGTGCTGATCGACGAGCCGTCGATCGGCCTGTCGCCGCTGATGGTGCAGCAGACCTTCGACATGCTGAAGCAACTGCGCGACCGCGGCGTCTCGGTCCTCCTGATCGAGCAGAACGCGCGCTCGGCGCTGGAGATTTCCGACTACGGCATCGTGCTCGAGCTCGGCCGCACCCGGATCATCGACAAGGCCGACCGCGTGCTCGCCGATCCCCGCATCGGCCAGCTGTTCCTGGGCGGCGCGATGGAGGAGACGGCGGCATGAACCAGCGCTCGATCGCAACGGTCTCCATCTCAGGCGCACTCGACGAGAAGTTCAAGGCGATCGCGGCCGCCGGCTTCGAGATGGTCGAGATCTTCGAGAACGATCTCGTCGCCTTCGGCATGCGGCCGCGCGAGATCGGGCAGATGTGCCGCGACCTCGGGCTTTCGATCTGCGCCTATCAGCCGTTCCGCGATTTCGAGGGCATGCCGGAGCCGCAGCGCGCGCGCACCTTCATCCGTGCCGAGCGCAAGTTCGACCTGATGCAGGAGCTCGGCACCGACCTGCTGCTGATCTGCAGCAGCGTCTCGCCGCTCTCGCTGGGCGGTATCGATCGCGCCGCCGCCGATTTTCACGAGCTCGGCGAGCGTGCGGCCAAGCGGGGCCTGCGCGTCGGCTATGAGGCGCTGGCCTGGGGCCGCCATGTGCACGATTATCGCGATGCCTGGGAGATCGTGCGCCGCGCCGATCACAAGGCGATCGGCGTCATTCTCGACAGCTTCCACGCGCTGGCGCCGGGGCTGCCGACCAACGCGATCCGCGCCATTCCGGCCGACAAGATCTTCCTGGTGCAGCTCGCCGACGCGCCGAAGCTCGAGCTCGACGTGCTGTCCTGGAGCCGGCACTTCCGCAGCTTCCCGGGGCAGGGCGATCTGCCCGTGGGCGAGTTCATGGAGGCGGTTGCCGCCACCGGCTATTCCGGACCGCTGTCGCTGGAGATCTTCAACGACCAGTTCCGCGCCGGCTCGGCGCCGCGCACCGCGCTCGACGGCATGCGCTCGCTGCTGCTGTTGCAGGATGATCTCGCCGGAAAAATGCCGGCCGCGTCCGAGCCGCGGTTCGAGCCTCGGGTGAAAAGCCACGGCATCGGCTTCGTCGAATTCGCCGTCAGCGAGGACAAGGCCGAGACGCTCGCCACGCTGTTCGGCCAACTCGGCTTCCGCAACACCGGGCGGCATCGCAGCAAGGCGGTGCAGCGCTGGTCACAGGGCAAGATCGAGCTGGTGATCAATTGCGAGCCGGCGAGCTTCGCGCATTCGCACTATGTCACGCACGGTGCCGGCGTCTGCGCGCTCGCACTCGACGTCGACAGCGCCGATCGCGCCATGGCGCGGGCGCAATCCTTGAAGACGCGCACCTTCACGCAGCCGGTCGGGCCGGGGGAGCTCGAGATTCCCGCGATCCATGGCGTCGGAGGCAGCCTGCTGTATTTCCTGGATACGCACGGCCGGCACTGGGACGTCGATTTCGAATCGGTCCCCAACGACAAGGCGACCGATCGTCTCCTCGCCGTCGATCACATCGCCCAGTCGATGCCGCACGAAGAGATGCTGTCCTGGCTGTTGTTCTACGCCGGCATCATCGATTTCGCGCGCCTGCCGCAGATGGAGATCGCAGACCCCAGAGGCCTCGTGCAGAGCCAGGCGATCGTCAACGGCGATCGCAGCCTGCGCTTCATCCTCAACGGCTCCACGGCGACGCGAACGCTGTCGTCGCGCTTCATCTCGGAGTTCTTCGGCTCCGGTGTCCAGCATATCGCGTTTGCCTGCGACGACATCTTTGCAGCCGTGGCCGAGATGCGCGCCCGCGGCGCCGGCTTCCTGGACATTCCCGACAACTACTACGACGATCTCGAAGCCAAATACGATCTCGCCCCCGAGACCATCGCCGCGCTACGCGCCAATGAGATCCTGTACGACCGCGACGGCGACGCCGAGTTCTTCCAGGTCTACACCCACCTCTTCGATGAGCGCTTCTTCTTCGAGATCGTGCAGCGGCGCAACTACCAAGGCTTTGGCGCGCCCAACGCGTCGATCCGGCTGGCCGCGCAGGCGCGCGAGGTGCGGCCGGACACGATGCCGCGGCTGTAGCTCACGGCTCCGGTCTGATGCCCGGCAAGCGAGCGATCTCCTCGGCGAGATAGTCGATCAGCAGGCGCACGCGTGCGATGCCGGCCCGCTCCGGCACGATCAGCATGTTGAGAGGCGTCGATGACAGACGGTGGTCGGGCAGGATGACCGTCAGCCTGCCCGTCGCAATGAGATCGTCGACCAGCCAGGCATGGCTCGCCCCGATGCCGCGGCCAGCCAGCACGGCCTCTCGAATCCCCAATCCGTGATTGGTGCGGAAGCAGCTTCTGAACGGCACCTCGTGACGTGCTCCGTCCGGTCCCATGAGGACGAGCAACTCGCTGCCCGCGACGTTGGTCATGCGGATGCCGTCATGCCCGATCAGCTCCTGCGGCGCGCGCGGCGTGCCGCGCTTCGCCAGATAATCGGGCGATGCGACCAGCAGCCGGTGCGAGTGGCCGAGCGACCGCAGCTTCAGGGAGCTGTCCGTGAGCGGCGCCAGACGCAGCGCGATGTCGACACCCTCGCGCACGAGGTCGATGCGTTCGTCGGTCAGATTGAGGTCGATCGCGATGTCCGGGTAGCGATCCTGGAAGGCGAACACCAGCCGCGTGATGTGCAGGATGCCGAACGCCGCCGTGCAGGAGATCCGGATCGTGCCGCTCGCAGCGCCGCGCGCGCCACGCGCCTCGTCACCGGCCTGCTCGATCAGGCGCAGGATCTGCACGCAGTTGGCGTAATAGCGGCTGCCTTCGTCGGTCAGCGTCACGCGCCGGGTGGTGCGGCTGAGCAGCGGAACGCCGATCGTGTCTTCCAGCTCCTGAAGGTGTCGCGAGACGGTGGACTGGCCTATCCCGAGCTCGCGCGCGACCGCTGACAGGCTCCCGCGCTCCGCCACCCGGACAAAGCTGCGCATGTTGACGGTGCTGACGTCCGACTTATCCATAAAACGGCATAATGTTATCGATAATCGCTGTATAGTGGATAAGTGGGCGGGCGTCTATGTCTGGGCAAGTTCCACAGAGGATCCTGCCATGAACGTCCTGCTCGTCTTCGCCCACCCCGAATCGCGCTCGCTCAACGGCGCCCTGCGCGACGTCGCCGTCGCCGAGCTCCAGGCCCAAGGTCATCAGGTGAAGGTCTCAGACCTCTATGCGATGGGTTGGAAGCCGGCCGCTGACCGGGCCGACTTCCCACATGTGCCGCCGGATGCCCGTCTGAACGTCGCCGTCGCATCGGGGGAGGCCTTCAAGACGCAGACGCTCACCGACGATGTCCGGGCCGAGCAGGACAAGCTGCTGTGGGCTGACGCGGTCATCCTGCAATTTCCGCTGTGGTGGTTCACGATGCCGGCGATCCTCAAGGGCTGGGTCGACCGGGTCTATTCCTATGGCTTCACCTATGGTGTCGGCGAGCACAGCGACAAGCGCTGGGGCAACCGCTACGGCGAAGGTGTGTTCGCCGGCAAACGCGCGATGCTGATCGTGACCACGGGAGGCTGGGAAGAGCACTATTCGGAGCGCGGCATCAACGGGCCCATCGACGACCTGCTGTTTCCGATCAATCACGGCGTCCTGTTCTATCCGGGCTTCGATGTGCTGCCGGCCTTCGTGGCGCATAAGGCGAGCCGGATCGATGAGGCTGGTTTCGCTGATATCGCTGACCGCCTGCGCGCGCGCATGCGGTCGCTGTTCACGGATCAGCCGATCCCGTACCGGCGGCAGAACCACGGCGACTATCTGATCCCGTCGATGCAGCTGCGGCCGGAGCTCGGTGATGCGGATGCGCGCGGCTTTGCGCTGCATGTGGAGGCATCGCGGTGACGCTCAAGGGCGCGGGAAATCTCAGCCCGCGCCCATCGCCACGGCGATATGATAGGTGGCGAACGCCGCGGCGTAGGCGAGCGCGAACATGTAGACGAACGTCACGGCCATCCAGCGCCAGCTGCCGGTTTCGCGGCGGATGACCGCCAGCGTCGAGGCGCATTGCGGGGCGAAGATGTACCAGGCGAGCAGCGCCAGCGCGGTGGCGAGGCTCCATTTGCTCGCCAGCACCTGGCCGATCTGCTCGGCGGCTTCCTTGCCACCTTCGATCGCATAGACCGTGCCGAGCGCAGCGACGGCGACCTCGCGGGCGGCCATGCCGGGCACCAGCGCCACCGCGATCTGCCAGTTGAAGCCGACCGGCGTCAGCAGCGGCGCGATCGCCTGGCCGATCATCGCCGCCAGGCTGTAATTGATCGCCGGCTCCGTCGCGCCTTCCGGCGGCTGCGGGAACGAGGCCAGGAACCAGATCAGCACCATCATCGCGAAGATCGTGGTGCCGGCGCGCTGCAGGAACATCTTGGCGCGGGTGTAGACGCCGATCGCGATGCCGCGCAGCCGCGGCATCTTGTAGTCGGGCAGCTCGAGCATGAACGGCGCCGGCTGGTAGTCGCGCATCAGGAAGAACTTGACCAGGAACGACACCAGCAGCGCGCTGACGATGCCCGCGGCATAGAGCCCGAACATCACGAGGCCCTGGAGGTTGACGAGGCCCCACACCTTGGTCGGCGGGATGAAGGCCGAGATGATCAGCGTATAGACCGGGATCCGCGCCGAGCAGGTCATCAGCGGCGCGATCAGGATGGTCGTCAGACGGTCACGGCGGTTGTCGATCACGCGCGTCGCCATGATGCCGGGGATGGCGCAGGCGAAGCTGGAGAGCAGCGGGATGAAGGCGCGGCCATGCAGCCCGGCGCCGCCCATGATGCGGTCCATCAGGAACGCCGCGCGCGCCATATAGCCGAAATCTTCCAGGAGCAGGATGAACAGGAAGATGATGATGATCTGCGGCAGGAAGACGATCACGCTGCCGACGCCGGAGATCACGCCGTTCTGCAGGAAGCTCTGCAGCAGACCCTCAGGCAGCTGATCATGCACGAGTCCGCCAAGCGCGTCGAACGCCGCCGACAGCAGCTGCATCAAAGGCTGGGCCCATGCGAACACCGCCTGGAACATCACGAACAGGATCGCGAGCAGGATGAACAGGCCGCCGACCGGATGCAGCGCGACCGCGTCGATGCGGGCGGTCCAGGTGTCCGGACGCTCGGGCAGGCTGACGGTCGCCGCGATGATGCGGTCGGCCTCGCGCTGGGTGGCGCGCAGCTCCGGCACGGTGAGCGGACGCCAGGTGTTGGCGCGATCGCCCGCGGCCGCATCTGCCTGTGACAACAGCTGGTCGGTCAGCTGCAGCAAATCATCGGTGCCGCCTTTGCGGACCGCGATCGAGGTCACGACCGGCACGCCCAACGCCTGCGACAGGGCGGCGACGTCCACCGTCACGCCGCGCCGTTTGGCGATGTCGAACATGTTGAGCACCAGCGCCAGCGGCCGGCCGGTGCTCTTGAGCTCGAGAAGAAGACGGATTGTCAACCGAAGGTTGGTGGAGTCGGCGACGCACAACACCAGGTCGGGCAGAACCTCGCCGGTGGCGCGTCCCAGCACGAAATCCCGGGTGATTTCCTCGTCCGGGCTGCGGCCGCGAAGCGAGTAGGTGCCGGGCAGGTCGACCAGCGAGACCTGACGCCCTTGCGGCGTCACGAACGCGCCCTCTTTGCGCTCGACAGTGACGCCAGGATAGTTCGCGACCTTCTGGCGGCTTCCCGTCAGCGCGTTGAACAGGGAGGTCTTGCCACTGTTGGGTGTCCCCACCAGGGCCAGATGCAGCAGAGGGCTTTCCATGACGACGCTTTCCGCGGCCTATGCCACGATGACGGCCATGGCCTCGCGCCGGCGGACCGCGACGGTGATGTTGTCGACACGGACGGCGATCGGGTCGCGCCCGACGATGCCTTCATGCAGAATCTCGACCCGGGCGCCCTCGACGAAGCCCAGTTCGATGAGCCGGCTCTCCAGCTCGACATCCGGCAGGGACGACGTCGTGCCCCCAGCCGCAAGATGCTGAATGGTTCCGGTATAGCCCCGCCGGGCCAGACCAAGCGGCAGAGGCGGCCGTGTCTCGCAGATTTCGCTCATAGCCTGTATTTTCAATCGCGTGCCAAGAGGTCAAGCGCGGCATGTGCAATGCCGCGGCATCTTAGAGCGATTTTAAACAGACCGGGCCGGCCGCCCTCTGATCTGCCTCAAGGAGCCGCAGCGGAGGCCGCGTGCCGGCTGTCCACCGCCGCCTTGGGCTCGATCCCCGAAGAGGCCGAGGATGCCGCGGCACGGCTCTTGAAATGATCGAGCACGAACAGACGGATCGCCGACGACAGGTTGCCCTGCTGGCGATTGTTGTCGATCTCGCCGACCAGCTCCGACAGGGTCATGTTCCGGAGACCCGAAATCTCCTTCATGCCATTCCAGAAGGCTTCTTCGAGACTGACGCTGGTCTTGTGACCTGCGACCACGATTGAACGTTTTACGACGGGCGACTTCATCACGCGTCCTCGCCATTGATACGATGTTGATCGAGTAATTCGTTCGCGCGCTTGTCGCGTTGTGCGTCAGTTGCGCGTTCGGACTTCGTCCTGCCAAAGCGAGCGCGGTTGCTTTCGGCGACCTTTGCTGCCTGATCGCGCTCTACGCGCTTTCTGAAACGCTTCAAATTGATGACGTCCCCCATGCTTGCTCCAATCATCTAAGGCATCGAACATCGTAGTGAGAGAACGTGCGCGTCGCGCAGATGAACCTAGGCGTTCTCCAGACAATCACGTCGTTGCTCCCTGATAGTTCGATAGCCGTTCGCGTCGTTGCGAGCTGGTGTCGTACTCACCAAACGCAGCAGAACTTGTAGTCGAGACTAACCTTTAGGGGTTAACAGCGAGAATTGCATCACCCCCCGTAGTACTACGGGACTACCGTCACGCTCGCCCGGGGCGCGTCATGTTCTCGGGCTTCACGAGCATGTCGAACTCGTCGTCAGAGACGAAGCCGAGCCGTACAGCTTCCTGTTTCAGCGTGGTGCCGCGCTGATGCGCTGTCTTCGCCACTTTTGCCGCGTTGTCGTAGCCGATCTTCGGCGCAAGTGCCGTGACCAGCATCAGAGAACGCTCCATCAGTTCGCGAATCCGCGTCTCGTCGGCCTCAATGCCGACCACGCAATGTTCGCTGAATGAACGGGCGGCGTCGCCTAGTAATTGTATGGACTGTATCATGCAATGTGTGAGTAATGGTTTATAGACGTTCAATTCGAAATGGCCCTGGCTGCCGGCCAGAGTAATTGCGGTGTGATTCCCAAACACTTGGCAGCATACCATAGTCAGGGCTTCGCACTGAGTCGGATTTACCTTGCCGGGCATGATCGAGGAGCCCGGCTCGTTTTCGGGCAGGATGAGTTCGCCGAGCCCCGAGCGCGGGCCCGATCCCAGCAGGCGGATGTCGTTGGCGATCTTGAACAGGCCGGTCGCGGCCGCATTGATCGCGCCGTGCGCATAGACATAGGCGTCGTTCGACGCCAGAGCCTCGAACTTGTTCGCAGCGCTGGTGAAGGCAAGGCCCGTGATGTCGGCCACATGCCTCGCGAACAGGGCTGCGAATTTCGGATCGGCATTGAGGCCGGTGCCGACAGCGGTGCCCCCTTGCGCCAGCGGCAACAGGTCGCGCGCGGCCGTCTCGATCCTCGTGATGGCGCTCTCGACCTGCGCGGCATAGCCGGAGAACTCCTGGCCGAGCGTGAGCGGGGTTGCGTCCTGGGTGTGGGTGCGGCCGATCTTGACGATGTCCTTGAACGCCTCCTGCTTGGCGCGCAACGCCGCCAGCAGCTCCGACAAAGCCGGTACGAGATGGCCGGAAATTCCCCGCGCTGCGGCGATATGCATCGCCGTGGGGAACGAGTCGTTGGACGACTGGCTCATGTTGACGTGATCGTTCGGGTGGACGGGCTTCTTGGTCCCGCGCGCACCGCCCATCAGCTCGCTGGCGCGATTGGCGATCACCTCGTTGAGGTTCATGTTGGTCTGCGTGCCGGAGCCGGTCTGCCAGACGACGAGCGGAAAATGGTCGTCGAGCTTGCCCTCGATGATCTCCTGGGCGGCCTGGATGATGGCGTCAGCCATCACAGGCTCGAGCAGTCCCAGCTCGCGGTTGGTGCGTGCCGCGGCCAGCTTCACCAGCGCGAGCGCGTGCACCAGGCCCAGCGGCATGCGGTCATGGCCGATGCGGAAATTCTGCCGGCTGCGCTCGGTCTGCGCGCCCCAATAGCGGTCAGCTGCGACCTCGATCGGACCGAAGCTGTCTGTCTCGGTGCGCGTCGGCGCTGATGATGATGAACTGGCTGATTTTGTCATGAAGCATGCCCACAATTGGTCGCGAACCGGTTTTGACCGGTTCAAGCATGCTCAATCTATGGCTTCGCCAGCCGTTCCGGGCGCGGCGAATGCGCACTATTTCTTGCGGAAGCGGTCGAGGCGGACGACTTCGGCGCCTTCGCTCGGGCCGGCCGGAGGCTCAGGCTTGTCGTCGCTCGACTCGGCCGCCGGTGCCGGCAGCGGAGCAACGACCGCCGGGGCGGGAAGCTTCGGGCTCGCCGGCGTTTCCGCGATCGCTTCCGACGGCTCGAACTGCAGTCCGAACTGGACCGAAGGATCGAAGAAGCTCTTGATGGCGTGGAAGGGGACCACCAGCCGCTCCGGGACGCCCCCGAACGACAGGCCGACCTCGAACCGGTCCTCCGTCACCACCAGATCCCAGAACTGGTGTTGCAGGATGATCGTCATCTCCTCGGGATACTGCGCCAGCAGCCGCGGCGACAGCTTCACGCCGTCGGCCTTGGAGATGAAGGTGATGAAGAAATGATGCTCACCGGGGAGGCCGTGGGCGGCAGCGTCGGTCAACACCCGGCGCAAAACCCCGCGCAGCGCGTCGCGCGCCAGCACATCGTATCGAATATGATCGGTCGCCATGATCGGTCCTGGTTCGTGTGGGCCGCGCTCCGCCCGCGTCGGATCGCCGCGCCGTGACGGCAGCAGCATTCCCGACTCGTATCCGGCCCATCGTACCCCGCCTTGTCGCGGAGGTCAGCAGCGAAGCCGGCCCGCGGCAACATATGGGAACGGGTAGAAGCCGACGGAAGTCGGGTCAATGGAGGAATGAACGGGAAGGGGGATATCACAAAGTTGGGGGAAACGGCCGGTCTGAGCCGTTTGCGCTCACGAGCAGGGAACATGAGCAAAGAAAGAGGGCAAAGGTAAAGTGGAGGCTTCTGTTGCCAGGTGCCTCCGAACCCCGCCTAACGGAGCTTAACCCGTTAGGACTTTAAGGTGGTCTTTCAAACTGCGTTACGCAGCCTGAGCAACCGGAGCAAAGTTGTCGTTGGCAACTATTGCAGTAGCCCGATAACGGCGGAACAATACCGGGAAAAAGCTCGCCCTTTACGCCCTCGTCGATCCTATTTCGCCCCCGCCAAAACCCGTCTCTCGGATGGTGGTCCAGGACGGGCTTTGGTGGAGGCGCCGGGTACCGCCCCCGGGTCCGAATGGTTTATTTCGACGGCGATTTATTTCCATAGCCGGCAAGCCGGCACCTCCTATATAGGCCGCCCGCCGGCGGATGCACAGGGCTCAAACGCCACGGGGCGCGACAAAAATGTGGGCCGGTGTGGGGAACCGTCGGTCCGCCCTTGGCAGGCGCGATTCCGTCCTCCTAGAGTGCCGCATGTCCTCCGAGATTGCGCCGGCGGCCCCGTCTGCAGCCGACATCGCCAAGATTCCACCCAGCCTTCGCACGCTCTTCTTCGCATTTGCGAAAATGTCGCTGTCAGGCTTCGGCGGCGTGTTGGTGTTTGCGCGGCGGGCGATCGTCGACGAGCACCGCTGGATGACGGCGGAGGAGTTCAACGAGACCTTCGCGCTCTGCCATTTCCTGCCCGGACCCAACATCGTCAATCTCGCGATGGTGTTCGGCGCCCGCTTGCGCGGGATCACGGGCGGCCTTGCGGCCTTCGCCGGCCTGCTCGTACCGCCGATGCTGTTGATCACGACGCTCGGAGCCATCTACGGGCACTTCGGACAGGCCGAGGCGCTGCGGCAAGGGCTTGCGGGCGTGTCCTGCGTGGCTGTCGGGCTGCTGGCGTCGGTGGTGTTCCGGATGCTGACGCCGCTGCTGAAGAAGAGCGACATCGTGGGCCTTCTCGTCATGGCCGCCGTCTTCGTCGCGATCGGGCTGGCGCGGCTGCCGCTGCAGGAGGTGCTGCTGGTGGCCGTGCCGCTCAGCCTCGCCATCACCTATGCCAGGATACGGTGGGCGCGATGAGCGGGGACGACAATCCGCTCGCGCAGCTGTTCTGGACCTTCGCGCTGATCTCGCTGTTTGCTGTCGGCGGCGCCGTCGCCGCCATTCCCGAACTGCATCGTGTCGCGGTCGAGGTCCGGCACTGGATGACCGACAAGCAGTTCGCAGATGTCTTCGCGCTCTCCCAATTGTCGCCGGGCCCGAATGTCCTGATCGTGACCCTGATCGGCTATTCTGTCGCAGGCGTTGCGGGCGCGGCGGTTGCGACCCTCGCGATGTGCGGTCCGACGGCCGTTCTCTCTTACGTCGTCAGCCGCTGGCTCTCGAACGCGCGAGGCGCGCGCTGGCCTGCTCTCGTGCAAGCGGCCTTGGTGCCGCTGTCGATCGGCTTGATGGCTGCGAGCACATGGATTCTCGGTCTGGCCTCCGATCAGACCTGGCGGGCGTTCGCGCTGACGGTCGTCGCTGCCGTCATTGCATCGACGACGCGCCTCAATCCGCTCTGGCTGTTGGCCGCGGGCGGCTGCCTTGGTTTCGCTGGCCTTCTCTAGGGAAAGTCGCTAGCAAAACAGAAGCGGGGCCGATTGCTTCGGATCGCCGAACGAAAACAGTACCGGCCATCAAGGCCGATCGGGGAGGGCGAGGGCATGGCCGAAACCACGGGCCAATTGTCGGGCGGCGTGGCACGCGAGCCCGCTGCGCGCAGCGTGACGGGCGCATCGATCATTCTGGTTCTTGCCTTCGCGCCGCAACTCATCGAATTGCTGATCGCCTTGGCCGGCCTTGTCGGTCCACTATCCGGACGCGGCCCGCTTCAGGTCATAGGGGCACATGCGTCGGCCTTGTCGACCGCGCTCCCGAGCCTGGCGCAGCAATATGCCGCAGGCAGCAAGGCCTCGCTCTCCTCCGACGTCCTGCTGGCGCTCATCTACACCTATCCTCTGATCGCCGTCGCGGTGTTCACCTTCATGGTGCGCCCGCGCGGCCCGCAGGATTATTTCGGCGGCGTCGTGCTGATGGCGATCGCGCTATTCGCGCTATGGGCGTCCAGCGATCTGCAGGGCATGCGCGGCTTCTCGTTCGGGGCCGGAACCGCACCACGGATGTTCGGTCTTCTCCTGCTCGGGCTCGGAGCCGCCATCGCCGTGATCGGCGTCGTCAACTCAGGGGCGCAGCTCGCGACCTATCACTGGCGCGGACCTCTGTTCGTATCCCTGGCGATCTTGACCTTCGCCGTCTCCATCCGCCCGCTCGGACTTCTGATCACCGGGCTTGCGAGCTTCCTCATCGCCGCGATCGGCAGTCCGGAAACGCGCTGGCGCGAGGCTGTGATCGTCGGTGTCTGCCTGACCGCCGGCTGCGCATTGCTGTTCCCGTACGTGCTCGGGCTTGCCATGCCGCTGTGGCCGCGTTTCCTTCTGCAGTGAGGGCGTGATGGATCTGTTTGCAAATCTCGCTCACGGCTTCGGCGTCGCGCTGTCGCCGATCAATCTTCTGATGTGCCTGATCGGCGCGCTGGTCGGCACACTGGTTGGCGTCCTGCCGGGCATCGGCACCATCGCCACGGTGGCGATGCTGCTGCCGATCACCTTCGGCCTGCAACCGGTCGGCGCCCTGATCATGCTGGCCGGCATCTATTACGGCGCCCAGTATGGCGGCTCGACCACCTCGATCCTGGTCAATATTCCCGGCGAGGCGACATCCGTCGTCACCGCACTCGACGGTTTCCAGATGGCCAAGCAGGGCCGTGCCGGCCCGGCGCTGGCGATCGCCGCCATCGGCTCGTTCTTCGCCGGCTGCGTCGCCACGGTGCTGATCGCGATCCTCGGCGCGCCGCTGACCAAGCTGGCGCTGGCGTTCGGCCCGGCCGAATATTTCTCGCTGATGGTGCTCGGCCTGATCTTCGCGGTCGTGCTGGCGAAAGGCTCGGTGCTGAAGGCGATCGCCATGATCGTGCTCGGCCTGTTGATGTCGATGGTCGGCTCGGACATCGAGACCGGCGTGTCGCGCATGGCCTTCAACATCCCCGAGCTCGCCGACGGCCTCGGCTTCGCCACCGTCGCGATGGGCGTGTTCGGCTTCGCCGAGATCATTCGCAACCTCGATGCCGGCGCGGAGATGGACCGCGATCTCGTGCAGAAGAAGATCACGGGCCTGATGCCGACGCGCAAGGATCTGAAGGATTCCACGCCGGCGATCCTGCGCGGCACGGTGCTCGGCTCGATCCTCGGCATCCTGCCGGGCGGCGGCGCCGTCATCGCCTCGTTCGCGGCCTATACGCTCGAGAAGAAGCTCGCCAAGGATCCGTCGCGGTTCGGCCGCGGCGCGATCGAGGGCGTCGCGGCGCCGGAGAGCGCCAACAACGCGGCGGCGCAGACCTCCTTCATTCCGCTGCTGACGCTCGGCATCCCGCCGAATGCGGTCATGGCGCTGATGGTCGGCGCGATGACCATTCACGGCATCGTGCCGGGCCCGCAGGTGATGCAGAAGCAGCCTGACCTGGTCTGGGGAATGATCGCCTCGATGTGGATCGGCAATCTCATGCTGATCATCATCAACCTGCCGCTGGTCGGCATCTGGGTGCGGCTGCTCCGCGTGCCCTACAGGCTGATGTTCCCATCGATCGTGATCTTCTGCGCGATCGGCATCTACTCGGTCAACAATGCGCCTGTCGACGTGGTCCTGGCCGGCGCGTTCGGCCTCGTCGGCTATTGGCTGATCAAGCACGATTTCGAGCCGGCGCCATTGCTGCTCGGCATGGTGCTGGGTCCGCTGATGGAAGAGAACCTGCGCCGGGCGCTGCTGATCTCGCGCGGCGACTGGTCGGTGTTCCTGACCCGGCCGCTGTCCGCCGTGCTGCTGGCGATCGCCGCGGGACTCCTCGTGCTTGCGGTCTTGCCGACGCTGCGCCGCAAGCGCGACGAGGTGTTCGTCGAGAGCGAGGGCTGACCTGCGTCGGCGCGCCGCAGGCGGAAGTCGAATCGACCTCGGACAAGGCGCTGTGATGTAGCTATCACAGCGAAAAGGCCTGCATCGGAGCGGGCCCCGAGGGAGGATGAATTCGATGAGCTGGTGCAGTCGTGCACGTTCGATCGGTTGGCTGGCGGCGGTCGCCGGCATCGTTGGGCTCGGTGTGTCGACGACACCCGCCGCAGCGCAGAACTATCCGACACGCAGCATCACGATGATCGTCCCGTTCGCGGCCGGTGGTCCGACCGACGTCATCGCGCGCATCGTCACCGCGCACATGGCTCAGACGCTGGGACAAAGTATCATCATCGAGAACGTCGTCGGCGCCGGCGGGACCACCGCCACCGCGCGCGCGGCGCGCGCCGCCAATGACGGCTACACGCTGATCACCGGGCACATGGGCACCCATGCCGCCGCGGTGCCGCTCTATCCCAAACTCGCCTATCACCCGGAGCGGGATTTCGAACCGGTCGCGCTGCTCGCGGGCACGCCGATCCTGATCCTGGCGCGCAAGGATTTCGCGCCGAAGGATACGAAGGAGTTCGTCGACTACATCAAGGCCAATAGCGAGAAGGTCAACGCCGCTCATGCCGGCGTCGGCTCCGTCTCGCATGTCTCGTGCGAACTCCTGAACTCCATCCTCGACGTCAAGCCCGTCGGCGTGCCCTTCAACGGCACGGGACCTGCGATGAATGCGCTGGTCGCCGGCCAAGTCGACTACATGTGCGACCAGATCGTCAACGCCGTGCCGCAGATCAACGCCGGCACCATCAAGGCCTATGCGATCGCGACGCCCGAACGCAATCCGGCGCTGCCCAACGTCCCGACCACGACCGAGGCGGGCTTGCCGAAGTTCCAGGCGCAGGCCTGGAACGCGATCTTCGCGCCCAAGGGCACGCCGGCCCCGATCCTGGCCAAGCTCAATGCCGCGGCGGCCAAGGCGCTCGACGACGAGGGCGTCCGCAAGCGCCTGCTCGAGCTCGGCAGCGTCATCCCGGCGCCGGCGGACCGGACGCCGGAGGCGCTGGCGGCGCTGGTGAAGGGCGAGGTCGCCAAATGGAGCGCGGTGCTGAAGCCGGCAAGCTAGCCTGGGCGGATGACAGAGCAGGGCGCGGGGCCGCAGGGTTCCGCCCCTTGTCATTTGTGGCGCGGCCACCGACATTTTTCAGGGTATAATCGGCTGATGGCCCGAGTCGAGGCTAGGGCTCGGCGACCCCCGCCGTTAAATTCGCCGCCTTCTGCGAAAGGCCGCCGGCACGAACCATGCATCAGTATCACGACCTGCTCGAACGCATCCTGTCCGACGGCGCGGAGAAGCACGACCGTACCGGCACCGGCACGTATTCCGTGTTCGGCCACCAGATGCGCTTCAATCTCGCCGCCGGCTTCCCGATGGTCACCACCAAGCGGCTGCCGCTGAAAGCGATCGTGCATGAGCTGCTGTGGTTCCTGAAAGGCGACACCAACATCAAATATCTGCACGACCACGGCGTCACCATCTGGGACGAGTGGGCCGACGCCCATGGCGATCTCGGTCCGGTCTATGGCTACCAGTGGCGCTCCTGGCCGACGCCGGACGGCGGCCACATCGACCAGATCAGCAATGTCATCGACGTGATCAAGCGCAATCCGGATTCGCGCCGGCTGATCGTGACCGCGTGGAATCCGGCCGACGTGGAGAAAATGGCGCTGCCGCCATGCCACTGCCTGTTCCAGTTCTACGTGGCGAACGGCAAGCTGTCGTGCCAGCTTTATCAGCGCTCGGCGGACGTCTTCCTGGGCGTGCCCTTCAACATCGCCTCCTATGCGCTGTTGACGATGATGGTCGCGCAGGTCACCGGCCTGAAGCTCGGCGACTTCGTGCACTCGTTCGGCGACGTGCATCTCTACTCCAACCATATCGAGCAGGCCCGCCTGCAACTGACCCGCGAGCCCCGGCCGCTGCCGACCATGACGCTCAATCCCGACGTGAAGGACATCTTCGCCTTCCGCTACGAGGATTTTGCGCTCGCCGGCTACGACCCGCATCCGCACATCAAGGCCGAGGTCGCGGTCTGACGCATGCCTCTGTCGATCCGTCCTGCCAGGCCTGATGACATCGGCACCGTGCTGGCGCTGATCAGCGAGCTTGCCGACTACGAGAAGCTAGCGCACGAGGTCGTGGCGACCGAGGCCGACATTGCCGGGGCGCTGTTCTGCGAGCACCCGACGCTGTTCTGCGATCTCGCGGAATGGAACGGTGCCGTGGCGGGCTTCGCGGTCTGGTTCGTCAACTTCTCGACCTTCGCGGGCAAGCCCGGCGTCTATCTCGAGGACCTGTTCGTGCGGCCGGTGTTCCGCCGCAACGGCATCGGGCAGGCGCTGCTCGGCCATCTCGCGAAAACCTGCGTCGAGCGCGACTACGCGCGGCTGCAATGGTCGGTGCTCGACTGGAATGCGCCGTCGATCACCTTCTACAAATCGCTCGGCGCCGAGCTGATGGACGACTGGACGCTGTGCAAGGTCACGGGCCCTGCGCTGGCGCAGCTTGCGGAGAAGGCGCCGTGATCGAGATCGTGTTCGTCGTCGCCATGGCCGAGAACCGCGTCATCGGCGCTGATGGCGCGATCCCGTGGCGGCAGAAGAGCGACATGCAGCGCTTCAAGGCGATGACGATGGGACGGCCGATCGTGATGGGGCGCAAGACCTTCACGTCGTTCCCGCGCCGTCCGCTGCCCGGCCGGACCAACATCGTGATCACCCGCGATACCGCCTTCCGCGCGCCCGGCGCGATCGTGACCCACGGGGTCGACGAGGCTCTCAGCATCGCGCGCGGGGATGCGCTGCGGCGTTCAGCCGCGGAAATCGCCATCATTGGCGGCGCCGAAATCTATGCCGCGACCCTGCCGCTCGCCGACCGCCTGGAGATCACCGAGGTTCATGCGCTTCCACCGGGGGATACCCTGTTTCCGGCGATCGACCCGATCCAATGGGAGGAGGTGGCGCGCGAGCGTCATGCCTCCGGCCCGGACGATCAAGCCGATTTCTCCTATGTGACCTACCGACGCAAGCGCTGATGTCGGGAGCAGGCGAGGCTGCCCTTCAAGACCATCCGTTAATGATGACCTCGCCTTGTCTGGCGGTGTGGCGGTTTCGGGGCCGCGGCAAACGGGCGCTTCCGGCCCTGTTTACATTGACAAAACCCGGTTCGGGCTTAGCTGGAGCGCTACGTTGTAAGGGGCGGGGCCGTCCCTTATAACCCGGCCACCGTCGGGGCCGGCGTTGGTGCACACTCAGCCTCTCGGAGGAGATCGATCGATGGCGTGGAAGAATCAGGGCGGAGGCCCGTGGGGCCCGGGTCCGAAGGGGCCCTGGGGCTCGGGACCGCAACCGGTCGGTCCAAGGCCGCCCGACCTTGAAGATCTTCTGCGGCGCGGTCAGGACCGGCTGCAGCAATTCGTGCCGGGCGGCGGCTTCGGTACCGCGGGCGTTCTCCTGGTCGTGCTCGGCGCGATCATCATCTGGCTCGCCTCCGGCATCTACCGCGTGCAGTCCGAGGAGCTCGGCGTCGTCTTGCGCTTCGGCAAGTATGTTCGCGATGAGCAGCCCGGCCTGCGCTACCATTTGCCTTACCCGATCGAGACCGTGCTGCTGCCCAAGGCGCTGCGCGTCAACTCGATCTCCATCGGCATCACCGCCAATGACGATCCCGGCCGGCGCAGCCGCGGCGGTCGCGACGTGCCGGAGGAGAGCCTGATGCTGACCGGCGACGAGAACATCGTCGACGTCGACGTCACCGTTCTCTGGCGCATCAAGCCGAAGGGCGCGGCCGACTTCCTGTTCAACATCCAGAACCCCGAGGGCACCGTGAAGGCGGTGGCCGAGAGCGCGATGCGCGAGGTGATCGGCCGTTCGAACATCCAGCCGATCCTGACCGGCGCCCGCACCGTGATCGAGCAGAACGTGCAGGAGCTGATGCAGAAGACGCTCGATAATTACGGCTCCGGCATCCAGATCACGCAGGTGCAGATGCAGAAGGTCGATCCGCCCTCGCAGGTGATCGAGGCCTTCCGCGACGTCCAGGCGGCGCGCGCCGACCTCGAGCGTCTGCAGAACGAAGCCCAGACCTACGCCAACAAGATCGTGCCGGATGCACGCGGCCGCGCCGCGCAGATCCTGCAGGTCGCCGAAGGCTACAAGGAGCAGGCGATCGCCGAGGCCAAGGGCCAGAGCGCCCGCTTCCTGAAGGTCTATGACGAGTACAAGAAAGCGCCCGACGTGACCCGCGAACGCATCTATCTCGAGACCATGGAGCGCGTGCTCGGTGGCTCCGAGAAGCTCGTGCTCGACAGTGGCGCCTCCGGCGGTCCCGTGCCGCTGCTGCCGCTCGGCGATCTCGCGCCGCGCCGCCAGGCGCCGGCCGCTGCGCAGGGAGGCGTCCGATGAGGTCCCCCGTCGCAGGTATCGTCGCTCTCGTCGCCGTGCTCGTCATCGTCGTCGTCGGCTACAGCTCGCTGTTCACCGTAAGCCAGACCGAGCAGGCGCTGGTGGTGCGGTTCGGTAAGCCGGTCGACGTCGTCACCCAGCCGGGCCTGAACTTCAAGGCACCGTTCATCGACAACGTGATCTCGATCGACAAGCGCATCCTCGACCTCGAGAATCCCTCGCAGGAAGTGATCGCGTTCGACCAGAAGCGGCTCGTGGTCGACGCCTTCGCGCGCTACAAGATCAAGAACGCGCTGCAGTTCTACCAGAGCGTCGGCTCGATCCAGACCGCCAACGTCCAGCTTGGCACATTGCTGAACGCGGCTCTCCGCCGCGTGCTGGGCGAGGTCACCTTCACGCAAGTCGTCCGCGACGAGCGCGAGGCGCTGATGCGCAAGATCCGCGATCAGCTCGACAAGGAAGCCGACGCCTACGGCATCCAGGTGGTGGACGTCCGTATCCGCCGCGCCGACCTGCCGGAGGCCAACAGCCAGGCTGTCTACAAGCGCATGATGACCGAGCGGCAACGCGAGGCGGAGGAGTTCCGGGCGCTCGGCGGCCAGAAGGCGCAGGAGATCAGGTCCAAGGCTGACCGCGAAGCCACCGTGATCGTCGCCGAGGCCAACTCGACGGCGGAGCAGACCCGCGGTGCCGGCGATGCCGAGCGCAACCGGCTGTTCGCCGAGGCCTATGGCAAGGACCGCGACTTCTTCGCCTTCTACCGCTCGATGACGGCGTATGAGAACGGCCTGAAGTCCGGCGAGACCCGCTTCCTGCTGCGGCCCGATTCGGAGTTCTTCCGCTACTTCGCCAACCCCTCGGGGAAGGTCGGTGCGGAGACGCCGTCGTCGACCGCCAGTACGGCAGCAGCCAACGCCACGGCGGCTGCGGCGCAGGCGCCCAAGCCTTGACGCCCAAGCCCTGAGGCTGCTGGCCCGGTTGATCCCGGCGAATAAGAGTTGACATGGACGGGGCGAAGCCGTTGCTTCGCCCCGTCTGATATCAAGAAGGTCGAACGGGAGGTCCGGGTCCGATGAGGTCCATTGCGTTTTCCGATTTCCTCATCGGATTAGGTATCCTGTTCGTGCTCGAAGGCCTGATGTTCGCGGCCAGTCCGGACTGGATGCGCCGGGCGATGAAGACCGCCATGGCCACGCCCGACCACGTGCTGCGCGCCGTAGGGATCGCCTCGGCGGTGGCTGGTCTGGTCCTCATCTGGGTCATCCGCCGCCCGATCTGAACCGGCCTCAGTCCCCCGGCGCCCCTCCCTGACAACGGCATGACAGGAACCGCGGTCGGTCGCGGTGATTGCCGTTTGCCGCCGGCCAAACGCCTTTGTGAGGCGCTGGCTGCGCCATTTTGCCGTATTAGGTCGCCTTCAATGATGATTGGGCGTCCTGCGCCAGCGCGCTTGCGTCCTCGCCCGGTTCCGGCGCACTGTAACCGTTGAATTTGCCGCTTTTTCTGGAGATCCGCCCGATGACCGCAACCCTTGCTTTCCGCCATCGCCTGCGTCCGATCCTGACCGCGGCCGTGCTCGCCGCGGGCTGGGCGCTGGCGCCGGCGCCGGCCTCGGCGCGCGGACCCGAGGGCATCGCCGACGTCGCCGAGAAGGTGATCGACGCCGTCGTCAACATCTCGACCTCGCAGACCGTCGAGGCCAAGGGCGGCGGTTCCTCCGAGGGCCGCAACGCCAATCCCCAGGTGCCGCCGGGCTCGCCGTTCGAGGAGTTCTTCGACGACTTCTTCAAGAATCGCCGCGGCGGTCCGGGCGGACGGGGCGGCGCCGACAACTCGCCGCGCCGCACCAACTCGCTCGGCTCCGGCTTCATCGTCGACGACTCGGGCATCGTGGTCACCAACAACCACGTCATCGCCGATGCCGACGAGATCAACGTCATCATGAACGACGGCACCAAGATCAAGGCCGAGCTGGTCGGCGTCGACAAGAAGACCGACCTCGCGGTGCTCAAGTTCAAGCCGCCGCGGCAGCTCACGGTCGTCAAGTTCGGCGATTCCGACAAGCTGCGGCTCGGCGACTGGGTGGTCGCGATCGGCAACCCGTTCAGCCTCGGCGGCACCGTCACCGCCGGCATCGTCTCGGCCAAGAACCGCGACATCTCGTCGGGGCCCTATGACAGCTACATCCAGACCGACGCCGCCATCAACCGCGGCAATTCCGGCGGCCCGCTGTTCAACCTCGACGGCGAGGTCATCGGCGTCAACACCCTGATCATCTCGCCCTCCGGCGGCTCGATCGGCATCGGCTTCGCCGTGCCGTCGAAGACCGTCGCCGGCGTCGTCGACCAGCTGCGCCAGTTCGGCGAGCTGCGCCGCGGCTGGCTCGGCGTGCGCATCCAGGGCGTCACCGACGAGATTGCCGAGAGCCTCAACATCAAGCCGGCCCGCGGCGCGCTGGTTGCCGGCGTCGACGACAAGGGCCCGGCGAAGCCCGCCGGCATCGAGCCGGGCGACGTCGTCGTCAAGTTCGACGGCCGCGACATCAAGGAGCCGAAGGACCTGTCGCGCATCGTCGCCGATACGGCGGTCGGCAAGGAGGTCGATGTCATCGTCATCCGCAAGGGCCAGGAGCAGACGCTCAAGGTCAAGCTCGGCCGGCTCGAGGACAATGAGAAGGTCCAGCAGGCGGCGATCAAGAAGGACGAGCCGGCCGAGAAGCCGGTGACCCAGAAGGCGCTCGGCCTCGATCTCGCCGCGCTCTCGAAAGATCTGCGCACGCGCTACAAGATCAAGGATAGCGTCAAGGGCGTCGTCGTCACCGGCGTCGATCAGTCTTCCGATGCGGCCGAGAAGCGGCTGTCGGCCGGCGACGTCATCGTCGAGGTCGCGCAGGAGGCAGTGACCTCCGGCGCCGACATCAAGAAGCGCGTCGACCAGCTCAAGAAGGACGGCAAGAAGTCGGTCTTGTTGCTGGTCTCGAATGCCGACGGCGAGCTGCGGTTCGTGGCGCTGAGTCTGCAGTAAAGCGAGATGCGGTAGGGCGGGCAAAGGCGCGCCACCGCTGTGTGCTTGATGCGCGGAGCTATCGCGCGCCGTGCCCACCATCGCCGTCCGCAATCGCGGATTGACGGTGGGCACGCGTCCGCCCTTCGGGCGTCCTCTTTGCCCACCCTACGCAACAGCGCTTGCAGCCCGACCGCATCGACTCACTCCGCCGTCGTCCCGGCGTTGAGCCGGGACCCATACCCCAGGGAGCGGTTTGAGGCAGACCGGTCATTGGCATCTTACCCATCACACGCGCCGCGGAGTATGGGTCCCGGATCGGCGCCGCGCAGCGCTGACGCGCGTCACGGCTTGTCCGGGATGACACTGGGGGGACCACCCGATGCACATCTCAAACAGCCCAGGCGAAGCTGGGCGTCGCAGCAGAAGCGCCGCCTAGGCTCTTCGCGCATTGCCGCTCACAGCGATGTCTGATTGACCCGCTTCGAGAGCTCCTCGGCGCTCTCCTTGCGCTCGGAATAGCGGTCGACCAGATAGTCCGCCCGGTCGCGCGTCAGCAGCGTGAACTTCACGAGCTCCTCCATGACGTCGACGACGCGGTCGTAATAGGCTGACGGCTTCATGCGGTCGTCGTCGTCGAACTCCGCAAACGCCTTGGGTACCGAGGACTGGTTCGGGATCGTGATCAGGCGCATCCAGCGCCCGAGCACACGCAGCTGGTTCACCGCGTTGAACGACTGAGAGCCGCCGCTGACCTGCATCACCGCCAGCGTCTTGCCCTGCGTCGGCCTGACGGCGCCGAGCGAGAGCGGGATCCAGTCGATCTGGGTCTTCATCACCCCGGTCATCGCGCCGTGGCGCTCCGGCGAGCACCACACCATGCCTTCGCACCAGGTGACGAGCGCGTGCAGCTCTCCGACCTTGGGATGGTCAGGCCAGGCGTCGTCGACCAGCGGCAGCCCGTGCGGATCGAAACTGCGCGTCTCGGCGCCGAAGCGGGTGAGAATGCGCGCCGCCTCTTCGG
The DNA here is from genome assembly GCF_024586915.1 of Bradyrhizobium sp. SRS-191. GTDB lineage: Bacteria > Pseudomonadota > Alphaproteobacteria > Rhizobiales > Xanthobacteraceae > Bradyrhizobium. The sequence goes on along the minus strand of NZ_JANBVS010000006.1, from coordinate 5,840 downwards.
TCAGCAGCCGGCTGAAGGAGCGCTGCCGCAGCGATCCATAGAGCAGCAGGATGCGCGGCGGATGGGAGGAGAGCGAAGGCTCCAGCAGCTTGGTGCGGTCGATCGGACGGAAGGAGGCTTCGTCCAGCTGCGGCATATCATCGGGCAACGCGGCACCTCGGCGGTGATCGGCCGTCGACCATTCCTGTGCAAACAAGGCCGGGCCGATCGCCGTGGAACGGCTCGATGCAACATGGCGGCCGGGACCAAGGCGGTCAACTCTGGATCGCTCGCCGGCCCAACGGAGCGCGATCGCGGGCAGGCCTCTCGCAGGCGAGACGATCAGGCCAGCTGTGCGATGTCCAGCCAGTGCATCCGCAGAATGGTCTTGCCGCCGGCAGCTGGAATCTCGGAGCGGCTGGTCTCGACGATGCGGCCGCCGAGCCGCGTATAAAAGCGCAGACCGGCCGTGTTCGCCTCGAATACCCAGAGGTGCAGGCCGCGGCTCGCACCGCTTGCCGCCAACCGGCGCGCCGCATCGCGGAGCAGCCGCTCGCCGAGGCCGGAGCCACGCCCATCCGGGCAAACATGAAGATTGTCGACCAGGCTTCCCCAGACCGGATCGGCATTGCGATAGCAGCAGATGAAGCCGCGCATGGGCCCGGTCGGGTCGGAGGCGATGATGACGATCTGATGAGCCGCCGGCTCGCGGAGCCGCTGCGTCCAGACGCTCAGCCGGTCGGCCTCGATGGCGCCGGCGAGAAACTCCGGCGCCAGAATGTTGGCATAGGCATCGCGCCAGCTCGCCGCGTGGAGTGAAGCGATCGCAGGCGCGTCTTCATCGGTGGCTGCACGGATGATGATGTTATCCGGCATCTTGATGGCGCTCGACACCACCCATGATCCGCAGAGGCAGCGCGGCCTCGCTTTGCGAGACGCGCGCTGTCTATCTGACGCGTTGCTTAGTTGCGCGCGCTGCCCACGGTGGTCGGGACGACGAGCGCGGCACTGCGGCGATGCTGGGCGAGGACGGCGAGCTGATGCGGCGAGGCCGAGCTGTCGGCATTGATCGCAACGGTCTGCTCGGTAGCCGACGACGCGCCGACGACGGTGAGCTGATGCGGGGTCGCCGGCAGTGCGCCGACTGCGTAGCTCGGCAGCTCGCCGGCCATGGCCGCGCCGGTCAGCAGCGCGAGGGCAACGAAGGAGCCGGGAATGATGTGCTTGATGGTCATTGGAAGAGTCCTTTTGTGACGATGATCGATTGCATCACGTGCAACCGTTTTCGTTTCCTTGGACGCTCCCTAGCGTTGTGAGTGTTATATGCGCTGCAGCATGATTTGACAATTCATGGATTTGTGACGCGGTTAAAATGGCGGCGATTTACCTCATGTGATGCGGGATGCGAATGATCTGATTTGTGATCTTGATGGACATTGGAATGGAGTTGCGCCGCAGCATGCAAGATTGAAACAAAAGCCTGAGCTGCCTCTTCGGTGAGCGAGCGGCCTCTGGCGGCGAATCGTTCTTGCAGTTGCGACAAGCGCAGAGGGATCGCGCTGCGCGCCCCGGAATGACGAAGCAGAGAGGTGTTCGGATTAACGGCGCGGTAACGCTATTTGTCGTGGACGCGCGCGCTGTGCTCACCGCCTCTCTGAGCGCGGATGGACGGTGGGCACGCGACCGCGCCCTGCGGGCGGCTGCTTTGCCCACCCTACGTCACGATCGCTACGCCCCGTCAATCCACGAACTGATCGCGGGTGTAGCCCTGGGCGTAGAGCAAAGCAGTGAGGTCGCCGTGGTCGATGCGGGCTGATGCGGCGGCGGAGACGGCGGGCTTGGCGTGATAGGCGACGCCGAGGCCGGCGGCCTCGATCATGCCGAGGTCGTTGGCGCCGTCGCCGACGGCCAGCGTGTCGATCTCGTCGAGGTCGAACGACTCGCGCAGCTCGACCAGGGTGGCGAGCTTGGCGTCGCGGCCGATGATCGGCTCGCGGACCTCGCCGGTGAGCTTGCCGGCGTCGATCACGAGCTCGTTGGCGCGGTTCTCCTGGAAGCCGATCTTGGCCGCGATGGCGCTGGTGAACAAGGTGAAGCCGCCGGAGATCAGGCAGGTATAGGCGCCGTTGGCGCGCATCGTCATGACCAGCTGGCGGCCGCCCGGCGTCAGCTTGATGCGCTTGGCCAGCACCTCGTCGACGACGCTGATCGGCAGGTCCTTCAGCAATGCGACGCGTTCGCGCAGCGCCGGCTCGAAGGCGATCTCACCGCGCATCGCGCGCTCGGTGATGGCGGCGACCTTCGGCTTCAGCCCGGCAAAATCGGCCAGCTCGTCGATACATTCCTGGCCGATCATGGTGCTATCCATGTCCGCCAGAAAAAGCTTCTTGCGCCTGACTGCCTCAGGCTGCACGACGATGTCGATCGGCATGTCGCCGCGCAGATCGCGCAGCCGCGCCTCGAGCTTGTGGATCTCGCCATCGTGCGAGAACGGGATGTCGATGGCGACCTCGTCGAACAGCCAGCGCGGCGTGCCCGGCTGTGGCAGCACGGCCAGGAAGGCCTCCACGATCGTGGTATCAAGCGCGGGGTCGGCGGGATTGCAGATGAAGGTGGCGACGAGAGACATCAGGTGACTTCGCTAAGCGACAACAAAGCGGTGCTTATCGCAGGGCCGACCGCCAGCGGCAAGTCGGCCCTGGCCATGGAACTTGCGCAAAAAGCGGGCGGGGTCGTCATCAATACCGATTCCATGCAGGTCTATCGCGATCTCCGGGTGCTGACGGCGCGGCCGACAGCCGAGGAAGAAGCTGCCGTCCCGCATCGGCTCTACGGCCATGTCGATGCCGCCGTGAACTACTCGGCCGGCCATTATGTCCGTGATGCCAAAGCGGTTCTCGATGATGCCAGGCGCGACGGGCGGATGCCGCTCTTCATCGGCGGGACGGGACTGTACTTCAAGGCGCTGGTGCGGGGGTTGTCGGCCGTGCCGCCGGTGCCGGACGAGGTGCGTGAAGCCGTGCGCGAGAGGCTCGAGCGAGATGGTGTCGAGGCGCTGCATGCCAAGCTGGCGCAGCGCGATCCAGGGGCGGCCGCGCGGCTGAATGTGCGTGATCGTACGCGCGTGGCCAGGGCGCTGGAGGTCATCGAGGCGACTGGTCGGCCATTGGCCGACTGGCACGCGGAGACGACGCCACCGCTATTGCCGGAGCGGAGCTACCAGGGGGTGTTCATCGCGCCGGAGCGGGAGACGCTTTATGCGCGGATCGATGCGCGGTTCGAAGTGATGCTGGAGGCGGGTGCCCTGGCGGAGGTCGAGCGGCTCGCCGCCCGCAGGCTGGATCCGCTGCTCCCGGCGATGAAGGCCCACGGCGTGCCGGCGCTGATCCGCTATATCCGCGGCGAGATCACGCGGGAGGAGGCGGCCACCATCGGCAAGGCCGACACCCGTCACTACGCCAAGCGGCAGTTCACCTGGTTTCGGCACCAGCTGCCGGAGTTCGAGTGGATGAGTCCGGAGGCGGCGCGGGCGTGGGTGGCCAATCTCTAGCCGCATCGTCATTCCGGACATCGCGAAGCGATGGGCCCGGAATCCATAACCACGATCGTGAGTGTGGATTCCGGGCTCGCCCTCCGGGCGCCCCGGAATGACGGCCTCGGTTTGTGGTGGCGCCTGTACTCTCCATCACGGCGTCTTGCCCTGGTTGGAGGGGCAACGGCTAAATTACCGCTCGCCGAACCCCAAAATCCGCGCTACCTTGACAAAATCGCGCTGACGGGCCTCGCTTTGCCTTGACATCAAGGTCGCCATGGTTATGTTCGCGCAACCTTTGGGAAGCCAGCTCGCCGTCATGCGCAATTTTATTGCCATTCTCCTTATCGTAGTCGTACCCAGGCGCATCGCCGGGGATGGCTAGCGGCCGTCCAAAATCCGAGCGGTGCGCAGGGCCTTCCAGGGCCCTTTTTTATTGCCCGGAAGCCACCACCGACACTGAAGCAAGCCACTTGAGCCATTCGACCGAACCGACCGACCAAACGACCAGCCGCTGAGACCAGCGATCCGGAGCCTGCCATGACCGACAAGAGCCACGATCCGAACCAGATGACCGGCGCCGCGATGATCGTGCGCGCGCTCATCGACCACGGCGTGCAGCACCTCTTCGGCTATCCCGGCGGCGCGGTGCTTCCGATCTATGACGAGATCTTCCAGCAGAGCGAGGTCGAACACATCCTGGTCCGCCACGAGCAGGGCGCCGGCCACGCCGCCGAAGGCTATGCGCGCTCGACCGGCAAGCCCGGTGTCGTGCTGGTGACCTCGGGTCCGGGCGCCACCAACATGGTGACGCCGCTGGCGGATGCGATGATGGATTCGATCCCGCTGGTCTGCATCACCGGCCAGGTGCCGACGCATCTGATCGGCAACGACGCCTTCCAGGAGTGCGACACCGTCGGCATCACCCGGCCCTGCACCAAGCACAATTGGCTGGTCCGCAACGTCAACGATCTCGCCAAGGTGCTGCACGAGGCGTTCTATGTCGCCACGTCAGGCCGGCCGGGCCCGGTCGTCGTCGACGTGCCGAAGGACGTGCAGTTCGCCACCGGCACCTATCATCCGCCGCGCAAGTCGGACGTCCACATCTCCTACGCGCCGCGCGTCAAGGGCGACGCGATGCAGATCCGCAAGGCCGTCGCGCTGCTGGCCTCGGCCAAGCGGCCGGTGATCTATTCCGGCGGCGGCGTCATCAATTCCGGACCTGAGGCGTCGCGGCTGCTGCGCGAGCTGGTCGAGGTCACGGGCTTTCCGATCACCTCGACCCTGATGGGCCTGGGCGCCTATCCGGCGTCGGGCCCCAATTGGCTGGGCATGCTCGGCATGCACGGCACCTACGAGGCCAACATGACGATGCATGATTGCGACGTCATGCTGTGCGTCGGCGCGCGCTTCGACGACCGCATCACCGGCCGCACCGACGCGTTCTCGCCGAACTCGAAGAAGATCCACATCGACATCGATCCGTCTTCGATCAACAAGAACATCCGCGTCGACGTGCCGATCATCGGCGATTGCGGCGACGTGCTCGCCGACATCCTGCAGGTGTTCAAGGCAGAGGCGAAGAAGCCGGACATCAAGTCGTGGTGGCAGGAGATCGCCGTCTGGCGCGCCCGCAACTCGCTCGCCTACAAGCCGAACCGCGACGTCATCATGCCGCAATATGCGATCCAGCGGCTGTTCGAGCTGACGCGGAGCCGCGACACCTACATCACGACCGAGGTCGGCCAGCACCAGATGTGGGCGGCGCAGTTCTTCGGCTTCGAGGAGCCGCACCGCTGGATGACCTCGGGCGGTCTCGGCACCATGGGCTACGGCCTGCCGGCGGCGATCGGAGTCCAGGTCGCCCATCCCGACAGTCTCGTCATCGACATCGGCGGCGATGCCTCGGTGCAGATGACGATGCAGGAGATGTCGACGGCCGTGCAGTACGAACTGCCGGTCAAGATCTTCATCCTCAACAACCAGTACATGGGCATGGTGCGGCAGTGGCAGCAGCTGCTGCACGGCAACCGCCTGTCGCATTCCTACTCGGAGGCGCTGCCGGACTTCGTCAAGCTGGCCGAGGCCTATGGCGGCGTCGGCTTGCAGGTCAGCAAGCCGGGCGATCTCGACGGCGCGATCAAGGAGATGATCTCGGTCAAGAAGCCGGTGCTGTTCGACTGCCGCGTCGCGGCGCTGGAAAACTGCTTCCCGATGATCCCGTCGGGCAAGGCGCATAACGAGATGATCCTGCCGGCCGAGGCGTCCGACCCGGCCGCCGCGTTCGCGGGCGGCAAGGCGCTGGTGTGAGTTGATTGGGTGATGGTGC
>NZ_JANBVS010000059.1 GCF_024586915.1 Bradyrhizobium sp. SRS-191 | reverse complement strand
AATGGGATCGGAAGGCGAGATCGGCCACGAGTGCCGCTTCTTCGCGTCGTACAGCGGCGTGAAGCTGCCGCCGAATCTGGTCAACCCAATCGCACCCGATGCGCTGTCCAACCGGAACACGTTCATTCGTGCCTATTTCGACGGGGTTGGCGTGCTGAAGGGGTTCGACAAGCTCGTCTATGGGGAAGTCGAACTGGCACACCGCTATGCCTATCACGACAGCGGGAGGCTGTGCCGGGCGCTGATCTCGATGCTGGACGAGGAGCCGGTGGTCCTTCATTTCGATCGGGCCGGTCGGCAGATTTCGGGAGAGGTCGGGTCATGACGGTGGCGCAATTGCGCGAGCGGCTTCGCACGTTGCCGGACGAGGCCGTCGTGTTGATGGACAGCGGAGACGGGCTCTCCCGTGTGTCCACGCTGGAGTTTGTCGCCGATCAAGGCCCCGGCGCTCCCGCGGAAGTCATCCTGTCGCCGAGCATGGACGAATGAGACGCATGGGATTGAAGGTATGGGCTTGAGGGCAACGACATGAGCGACACGGCAGTCGAAACGGTTTCGATTTTCGGGCGCATCGGCGGCACTTTCGCCATCGATCGCCTGGTAGAGAGCTTCTATCGCAGGATGGACGCTCTGCCCGAGGCCGCAGAGATTCGTGCCATGCATCCGGGCGACCTCACCGGGACCAAGCAAATCTTAAAGCGCTACCTCACCGAATGGACCGGCGGTCCAAAACTCTATTCGCCGGAGAAGGGCCATCCCCGGCTGCGCCAGCGTCACATGGGCTTTCCGATCGGAAGTGCCGAGCGTGATGCGTGGCTGCTCTGCATGCGCGGTGCCCTGGAAGAGACGGTCTTAGACGCCGCCGCACGCGCCGAGTTGGATCTGGCGATGTCTCGTCTGGCCGATTGGATGCGCAACCAGGCCGGCAATCCCCACGATGCCCGCGCGGGGCACCCCTAGGCCGCCGATCGTTGGGATGATTTGCCGACTCCGTGCCGCAGCGGCCTTGGCTCAATCGGATAGCGGCAGTCCGAAAAATTCCTCCTCGGCGCCGCCCCACGCTTTGTGCAGAGCCAGCCCATTCTGCCAGCGGCCGAGCTCCTTGTCGTTGGCCTGACGGTGCGTGATCCTGCCGTCGGGCTTCTCGGCCAGCAGGAAGCCTTTGCCGTTGCGGATGAAGCGGTTGAGATCCTTGGTGTCGGTCGGACGCACCACGCAACGCGGCGCTTCGTCGACGAGAATCGTGGTGGGCAGCATCGCTCAGAATCCGTCCTGCTTGCGGCCCCAGGGGTGTGAACCCGGCACCAGCTCGGCCTTGATCCCGGCCCTGGCGATGGCGGCCAGGTCCGCGTAGAGCGTGCCCTCGTGCACGAGCGCGCCGCTCTTCGTCATGATCGCGACGTAGCGCGCGGCCGGGTCGGTCTCGCAGAGATAGCCGCCGCCGGGGTCGAGCGTGTTCCGGGCGTTGCCGTCCCAGTCGATGAAATAGCCTGATGTCGTCATCGATCCGTCCTTCAATCCGCGGGCGGTCCGAGGTCGTCGTCGGCCTTCTTCTTTTTCTTCTTCTCGGTCTTGGCCTGCGCATAGGCGCCGGCGTTCTTCAGAAGGACCGGCTTTTGACCTTCGACATATTGCGAGATCCAGAACAGGGTTCGCTCCTGGGCCTGGCCTGCTGCGTCTTCGCGATAGCTGCCGCGCTCCCCGGAGCCGAAGCCCTGGACGGCGCCCGCATAGGTGAAGGCGCTGACGTCAGGGCGATGGGCGCGAAACTGCGCGATCTGCTCGATCGGCAGCTCCGGATCGTCCTCCCCGAAATGCAGCAACGTCGGAACCTTCCGCTTCTCGCGATAGTCGGCAACGATCCCGCTGCCGTCATAGCCGATCACGCAGGCAATGCCATTGACCTTGTTTGCGGCGGCGTAGGCGAGGTCGCCGCCCCAGCAATAGCCGACCACCGCGACCTTGCCGACGTCCTTCACGGCGTCGACGGTGGCCTGGATATCGGAGATCGCCAACTCCTTGTTGACCTCGGCGCTAATTGCCGCGGCCTGCGCTCTCCCCGTGTCATCGTGATCGAGACTGGCGCCGGGCTTGACGCGGTCGAACAGAGCCGGCGCGATGGCGACGTAACCCGCAGCAGCGAAGGCATCAGCCGCTTTGCGGACGTCCGGGGTGACGCCGAAGACGTCCTGAAGCACGACGACGGCGCCCTTGGGCGCGTCGGCAGGCTC
>NZ_JANBVS010000058.1 GCF_024586915.1 Bradyrhizobium sp. SRS-191 | reverse complement strand
GCGCGTTCTTCTGCTTGGCCGGGTGATAGCGGCCTTCGAGGCGGCCGGCGGGGCCGGTGAAAATGACTTCAGGCATGATGGTCTCTTGATTGATCCCTCGAAGGCGGTCTTCAGCAATCAACCGATTGTGCGGACTGCATTGGCTGGCTTTGCCGGTCAAACCGCGAATGGAAGGGTGGAGCGGCGCCCTCGGATGATGCGCGAGCGGCGCGCGGTGAACTGACGGCCGCGTTCTAACATGAGGCGAGGGTCAAAAAGCAAGCATCTTGAACATCGTCCAATCGGCTCAAGATGTTAGCGCGCCATCGCGGCGTCATTGCTGCCGCCGGGACGGAATCGTGGTTGCCAAGTGCGCGGTCACGGCCCATGTCGGGGACACGCCGGCACCATGGCCTCCGGCGAAGTCAGGTAACATATTACTTTGATGCCAAGCCGCGTTTATCTCGACTGGAATGCGACCGCGCCGCTTCGCGCCGAGGCGAGGGCTGCGATGCTCGCCGCCTTCGACCTGGTCGGCAATCCCTCCTCGGTCCATGCCGAGGGGCGCGAGGCGCGGCGGATCGTCGAGGACGCGCGCAGCGCGCTGGCGGCCGCCGTCGGGGCCCTGTCGCGGAACGTCATCTTTACCTCGGCTGGAACCGAGGCCAATGCGCTGGCGCTGTCGCCCGGCCTGCGCGGGCGATCGGGCGGCCCGGCCGAGCGGTTGCTGGTGTCGGCGGTCGAGCATGCCTCGGTTCTGTCAGGTGGCCGGTTCCCGGTCGGCCGGATCGGCCAGATCCGTGTGACGCCAGCGGGCGTGGTGGATCTCGACCATCTCAGGGCGGTGTTGGCCGATGGCCCGCCGGCGCTGGTTTCGATCATGGCGGCCAATAACGAGACCGGCGCGCTGCAGCCGGTCGCGGAGGCCGCGCGCATCGTCCACGAGGCCGGCGGCCTGCTGCATGTCGACGCGATCCAGGCACTGGGAAAATTGCCTTTCGATATCAATGAGATCGGAGCCGACCTTGCGACCTTTTCTGCGCACAAGATTGGGGGCCCCAAGGGCGTCGGCGCGCTTGTTATCACCGAAGGCCTGTCCGGGCTGGAGCCGGTGCTGAGAGGGGGCGGCCAGGAACTCAATCGCCGCGCGGGCACCGAGAATGTTGCGGGCATCGCGGGCTTCGGTGCCGCCGTAAAAGCCTCGCTTCAGGCTCTGCCGGAGGATCTGCAGCGCGTGGCAACCCTCAGAGACAGCTTGGAAAATGGTCTGCGGGAGATTGTCGGCGCGACTGTGTTCTCGGATCAGGTGAAGAGGTTACCAAATACCATTTTGTTTACGGCGCCCGGCCTGAAGGCCGAAACCGCCGTGATCGGCTTCGATCTCGAAGGCATTGCCGTGTCCTCTGGCTCGGCCTGTTCCTCCGGCAAGGTCCAGCCGTCCCACGTGCTGCTGGCGATGGGGGCCGGTCCCGAACTGGCCCAGGGCGCGATCCGGCTCAGCCTGGGCTGGTCCACGGGTCCGGAGGACATCAACAGGGCGTTAGAGGCTTGGCGAAAGCTGGGTAATCACCTACTTAAGGGCTAAGCGACGAAACACGGCTTGAACGGTTCTAAGCACGTGCTTTCGGTCCGAAAACATCGTAATACTCGTTCGAGTTTGATCCACCGCGGTCCTTGAAACCGCGAGCGGAGGATAGAATGCCAGCCGTCCAAGAGACGGTCGAGCGCGTCAAGCGCATCGACGTCGACCAGTATCGTTATGGGTTTGAAACCCAGATCGAGTCCGAGAAGGCCCCCAAGGGGCTGTCGGAAGAGATCGTCAAGTTCATCTCAGCCAAGAAGAACGAGCCGGAGTGGATGCTCCAGTGGCGGCTCGAGGCCTATCGCCGCTGGCTGACCATGACCGAGCCCACTTGGGCCCGCGTCGACTATCCCAAGGTCGATTTCCAGGATCTGTATTACTACGCGGCGCCGAAGCCGAAGAAGACGGTCTCGTCGCTGGACGAGATCGACCCGGAAATCCTCAAGACCTACGAGAAGCTCGGCATTCCCCTGCGCGAAGTGGCGATGCTGGAAGGCGTTGAGCCCAAGCCCGGTGAAGAGGATCCGAACCGTCGCAAGATCGCGGTCGACGCCGTATTCGATTCCGTTTCGGTTGCCACCACCTTCAAGGCGGAACTGAAGAAGGCCGGCGTGATCTTCATGCCGATCTCGGAGGCGATCCGCGAATATCCCGAGTTGGTGCAGAAATATCTGGGCTCGGTAGTT
>NZ_JANBVS010000057.1 GCF_024586915.1 Bradyrhizobium sp. SRS-191 | reverse complement strand
TCGGGCAGGGCGGTTTGCCAGTCGCCGTCGCGCGACACCGCCTCGATCAGGCGCTGTTCGAGCCGGCGCACCACGAGTTCGGACTGGCTCTGTGCAAAGCTTTCGAGCGCCGCAATCCGGATCGCACAGGCCTCCGCCAGCGCCTCGCCGACGGCTCGCATCTCGAAGGGGATGAACCGGGGCGAGTAGTGATGGCACGCGACCAGGCCCCACAGCCGGTTGCACACCATCAGCGAACAGACCAGCGTGGCGCCGACGCCCATGTTCTGCAGATATTTCTGGTGGATCGGCGACATGCTGCGCAGGCAGCTCAAGGACATGTCGAGATCGCGGCCGTTCAGCGGCGAGAGGCGCGGCTGCAACGGAACCGGCGTGTAATTGACGTCGACCAGCAGGCGAACGCGGTTGCGCTCGTAGAGCCTGCGCGCGATCTGGGGGATGTCGGAGGCCGGATAGCGGTTGCCGAGGAAGGCTTCGAGATCGTGACGGCGCCGCTCGGAAAAGACTTCGCCGTGTCCTTCTTCGTCGAAGCGGTAGACCATGACGCGATCGTAGCCCGCGATCTCCTTGAAGATGGCGGCGGTCTCGTCGCAGAGGGCGCGCAGCGAGGACGAGGTGGTGATGCGGTGGAACGCGCCGTCGAGCGCCGGCGTCGGATCGGCCGACTGTTCGGCCGGTTCGAGCTCGAGCACGAGACCGCCGTTCGAGGGGCGATGAACCGTACAGTCGAAGCGCTGCTGAGGACTGCCCAGGCTGCACCGCACCGTCATCGGCTTCGAATGCAGCGGCCCGCTCAGATGCGGCAGGATCTGCAGCAGAAGATTGCCGTCGAAATCGGTCAGCGGACGGCCGAGGATGGGACTGATTTTCAGGACGTCGCTGGCGTTCGCGCTGGCCTGAATGACGACATTGTCGGGCTCGCGCACGACCAGCAGCGCGCCATGGGGCTGTATCGATCCCGCCAGATGAATCTGCTCACGCTCGCAATTGGCAAGCGTTGCATGCCCGAAAGCCGGCGATGCAACAGGGACCGAGGTCAACTAACCCCCCTAATGTTTCCTCACTATCCGGTGCTATCCGGCTCTTTGTCTTCAATATGATACCGGTCGAGTTTGGCGTAAAGGCTCTGGCGACTCAAGCCCAGGATTTCGGCCGCCGTCGTCCGGTTCCCCTCGGCGAGTTGCAGTGCGGCACGGACGTAATACTGCTCGACCACCTCGACCGTACTCTTGACCAGTTTCCGCAGCGGCGTCTTGCCCACGGTCTCTGTCATGGACGCCAACGCCATCCGCAGGCTATCGCTTTCGGGGCTCGGCGAGAGCCGCCGCGCCACGTTCCGCAGCACGAGAACGATCCGGTTGTCCTCGCCATGGGAATAGCCGGACGCGGAAATCTCGATTTCGGTTTCGGTCCCGAGTTCCCCCAGAACCGTGGTCGACAGCAGGCGCACGATGCCATGGCGCTCGATGTTCGAAATCAGCACGGAGAGGTCGGCGCCCGGGCGCGACAACCACCGGCCGAGGTTCTCGCCCATGGCGGCGCCGGCAGACCCGATCTCGACGAGCTCGGCAAAGGCGCGATTGGCCCGCTTGACCTCGCCGCTCTCGTCGATGATCGCCACCGCGTCGGGGAGGCGATCAAGCAGCCCTTCGAAATCTTCCTGCTCGGTCACGGCCGTCCCGGCCGGCTTTCCGATCGGGGTCATCTGCAACAGAAAGACCGGCGTCGATCCCTGCGTCATCAGCGAGCCGCGCAGCGTCCACGGCGTGCCTTCCGCGCCGAGATGAACCACGATGCCGGGTGCCTTGCCCTGGTCTCGCACCCGTCGCAGCATCAGCTCGATCGGCTCGCGGTCCTTAGCGGCGATGTCCTGCAGGAAGTCGCGGCCGACCAGACCTTTCGGCGTGGTCCCCGATTGGGTCCCGCCAAGGCCGGGATTGATGGCCAGCGTCTCGCCGGCCGCGCCGCCGGCTTCATAGGCGGTCATCGACACCATCCGGCCGGCGCTGCGCTGGCTCCGGAGCTTGAGGTCGAGCTTGCCGAATTCCGCATCGACCACTGAGGTCTTGAGGACGACGAGCCCGCGACCGGTGCCGGCGTTGACCTGATCGCGCTCCGCCTTGAGCGCCACCAGCCGGTTCGCGACCGATGCCACCATGCCGAGCGCAAACGATGCATTGGCCAGATGCCGCTCCTGATGCCGGAACCGGGCGTAATCGCCTGACGTCTTGAAGCGGCCAAGCTCGGCGCGGACGGCGCCGTCGATCAGTTCGGCCAGATAATGCGCGACCTCGACATCCCCCGCGAGACCGAAGAGAT
>NZ_JANBVS010000056.1 GCF_024586915.1 Bradyrhizobium sp. SRS-191 | reverse complement strand
AAAACTCCGCAGTTTTGCCGAAGTCGCGTTTCAGTAGAGCGCTACCCCGCTTCTCGGCGGACCCCCGCGATTTTCAGCATGTCGGCGCGTTCGCCGACCGGACCACACGCAATGCCGCTTCAGAGCGACAGGATCATCGGCCATGACCTCGAACGTCTCGCGTTTCGCTTCACCATGACGGGTGAGGGCGAAACCGTGCAATGCCAGATCAGCGACGCCGCTATGGACGAACTCGCGGGCATGCAGGGCACCGAAAGCAGCGCGCGCCAGGCCCAGTTCCTGTCGCTGCGCCAGACCATCGAGCAGATCGCCTCGGACCTCTACGACGAGGCGCCGCGGGTCCAGGGCCACGTGGTGCGGATCTTCATGCGGCATTTGGAGCGCTAGTCGGGCAACTTGCCTCGGAAAGAAAGCATTAAGATCGTCTTTTGGTTGTATTGGATGCCAACGACGCGGTGTGAGATCATCCGAGCTCCCGGGTCTTCCATGATGCTCGCATGACCATACGATCCATCTTGCTCCTTCTCGCGGTCGCCGTACTGGCCGGGAACCTCATGTATGGGCACTTGGTCGGGCCAAGCGCGTTTGCCCGCGATTTTGATCAGAACATCGCGCGTTTCCCTTTGGCTGCGTCGATCGCCCGCAGTGATCCGAAGCTCAGGGATATCGTCCTCCAAGATACTGAAAAGGCGTTCAACGGTGGCGGATGGCCTGCCGCCAATGGCGCGCTGAACATGATCCTTGCCCGGGAGATGGACGCTTATGCCGACGATGAGCGCATCAATGCGCTTGAGCGAGCGGTGTTGGCGGCTCTCTTGAAGCTGGCCAGCAATCCACTGGCGTGCAAGTCCTATCTTTTGGCCGGCTACGAGCCGGGCGAACTCGCAGACGCTGCGCCGGAGCTAAAGCAACTGAGCGCGGCAACTGGAGCGGCGATTGCAAACGGCTTTGAACGTAAGGCCAATGGTGTTGCCCGTGCAGAGGCAACCGACGCTGAGATCGCGGCGATCGAGACGCGATTGAACCTGGGCCCGTTCGCTGCACTCACCCGCCAAGAGTTCGGAGCCGAGGCCAGATATCTCGACGGTAACCCCGAACTGCTCTGCAGCGCGGCCATCAAGAGGCAGCTCAATCTGCTCGCGGCGGACAGTGCCGAGGCCGCCCATATCTCGCGTATACGAAGATCCAGAGATTGTAGGATTGATATTGTCGAAGTTCGCGCGAAGTTGTGTCGCGAGCCCGGCAACGGCTTATCCTGCTCCTGACGGTGGCGAGCTGATCGCTTCGCCGGCTCACCCCTCCAGCTTCCTCAGCAGCAGCTTCAGCGCCGTCGCCGCGAACACCTGCATGTTCGCGAGCCGGTCGCCGCTCGCCGTCTCCAACGTCATCACGTCTGCGGCGGGCCCCGCCACCGCCATGCAGCTATGGCCGGCGGCGTCGCCGTAGCGGTTGCCGGTGGGGCCGGCGGCGCCGGTTTCGGACAGGCCCCAGTCGCAGTTGAACCGGGTGCGCATCTGTTCGGCCAGGAGCCTCGCGTAGGGCTCCGAGGAGGACCGAAAGCCCTTCATCCCGTCATCCGAAATATCCATCAGCACGCGCCGTGCGTCGCGGGTGTAGACGACCGCGCCGCCGAGGAAGTAGGCCGAGGCGCCGGGCACTGCGAGCAGGCTGGCCGAGATCAGGCCGCCGGCGGAGGATTCGGCGACCGCAACGGTCTGCTTGCGCGCGATCAGCCTGGCCGCGACCTGCTCCGCGATACCGACCAATTCCTTCATCTCTCTACCCCTCATTGCCATGCAACCGAGCTCAGCTGTCCTAGCATAGACGAAAGCGCTGGCCGAGTTGCAGGCGGCGGGCAGGCCTGCTTCAATGGCGCATGCAAGGCGGCCGGCAAGCGCTGCCCTGGACAAGACGAGGAAACGTGGGAAGGGAGACGTGATGGCGTCCCTGATTGCCGGCGGTGTCGATTGCGACGTGCATCCGGCCTTGCCGCATCTGACCAGCCTGCTGCCCTACCTCAATGATTACTGGCGCGATCAGGTGACGACGCGCGGCATGGTCGACCTCGTCTCGCAATCCTACCCGCAGAATTCGCCGATCACGGCACGGCCCGACTGGCGGCCCGAACAAGGGAAGCCGGGCGAGAGCCTCGCCGACATGCAGCGCCATGTGCTCGAGCCGTTCCAGCTTCGCTACGCCATCTGCAATCCGCTCTACGGCGTGCAGATGGTGTTCTCGGAGGACATGCAGGCCGCGTTCTGCCGGGCGCTCAACGACTGGCTGGTGAAGGAATGGCTCAACCGCGATGTGCGGCTGCGCGGGTCGATCGTGATCCCGACC
>NZ_JANBVS010000055.1 GCF_024586915.1 Bradyrhizobium sp. SRS-191 | reverse complement strand
CCTCGTTCGCGCTCTACAATACGATGGACGAAGTCGACGCTTTGGCGGAAGCCCTGGCGAAGGCGCAGGAGCTGTTCTCATGAGGGGCCGGACAGCAGCCAAGCCGCAGCCCGTCGCCCGCATCGTCTGCGACGCCCGTCAGCGTCGTACCGTGCGTGCCATGGAGCGGCGTTTCACAGGCGAATTTGCGGTCGGTGAGCATATTCGGGCGGTCACGGTGATCCGCAACGACGGCATGTACCCGCACAAGGACATCGGCGAGGCGCTGGTGCATCCCGGCGATTTCGGAATTGTTCGGGAAAGCTGGCGTTTCCTCGGCGAGGTCTACTACACGGTCGAGTTCGTGGCGCTGTCGGTGTTCGTCATCATGCGGCGGCGGGAGATGGTGCGGCTCGGGACCGCCTTCGAGCCGCACTGATAGCGTCCGCCGGCCGCTACACCGCCTTGGCCAGCACGGCGCTGGCGTCGGCGCGCATACGAGCCACCATCGACCGAAATCCGTTGGAGCGCTGCGGCGTGAGATGTTCGCCGAGCCCAAGTCGGGCGAACAGGGCGAGCGGATCCTCATCGACGATCTCCGCGGCCGGCCGTCCCGACAACAGCGCGATCAGGATCGCCACCAGGCCGCGGACGATGTGCGCATCACTGTCGCCGGCGAAGATCAGGGAAGACCGCCCGTCACCATGCGTCACCGTGGTCGCGAGCCAGACCTGGCTGGCGCAACCCTGTACCTTGTTCGCATCGACGCGGTCGGCCTCCGGAAACGGCGGCAGCTTGCGGCCGAGCTCGATGACGTAGCGATAGCGATCGTCCCATTCGTCGAGCAGGGAGAAGTTCTCGATGATGTCCGCGATGGGCGTATGGCATTGGGTCATCGATCGTCATCCCTGGATTGTTGAATGCTCTGGCTGCTCCGGGGCGTATCAAGCAATCTCCGTACCGCGCGCGGGATCGCCACTCTCGTCAACGTAGAGCACCGCTACGGCCGTCATTGGCCGCACCGCGCATTGTTTTGTTTCGAACAGCGGCTCGTGCGCCTGGATGTCGGCATGATGCGATGTCGGGTTTGTAACAATTCTAGTTCGCTTCGCTATCTGCCTTCAATCGCTTGGCTTTTTTAGTTCGGCAAGCGTTGGCACACCCGTTGCAAAAGTCTGTTCAGGCGCGGCCGTCGGGCCTGCTTTCCCCGACGTGCGGGAGCAAGTTGGGTTCGCGCGAGTGAGATCGAGAGCGGCGCTTCGGAGGAAGCGTCAGACGCTTCACACAGAGGATAACCGAGGGATATTGGTATGAGCCTAGCAACAACCGAGAGCGTCGCGGAGATCAAGGCCCGCAACAAGCAACTGATCGACGAAGTCTTGAAGGTCTATCCGGAGAAGACCGCCAAGCGTCGCGCCAAGCACCTCAACGTGCACGAGGCCGGCAAGTCCGATTGCGGCGTCAAGTCGAACCTGAAATCGATCCCCGGCGTGATGACCATCCGCGGCTGCGCTTACGCCGGGTCCAAGGGTGTGGTGTGGGGTCCGATCAAGGACATGATCCACATCAGCCACGGTCCGGTCGGCTGCGGTCAGTATTCCTGGGCCGCACGCCGCAACTACTACATCGGCACGACCGGCATCGACACTTTCGTGACGATGCAGTTCACCTCCGACTTCCAGGAGAAGGACATCGTGTTCGGCGGCGACAAGAAGCTCGCCAAAATCATCGACGAGATCCAGGAACTGTTCCCGCTGAACCACGGCATCACCATCCAGTCGGAGTGCCCGATCGGCCTGATCGGCGACGACATCGAGGCGGTGTCGAAGGTGAAGTCCAAGGAGTATGACGGCAAGACAATCGTGCCGGTCCGCTGCGAAGGCTTCCGCGGAGTCTCGCAGTCGCTTGGTCACCACATCGCCAACGACGCGGTGCGCGACTGGATCTTCGACAAGGTCAATCCGGAAGCCAAGCCGGCGTTCGAATCGACCCCTTACGACGTTGCGATCATCGGTGACTACAACATCGGCGGCGACGCCTGGTCCTCCCGCATCCTGCTCGAGGAGATGGGCCTCCGCGTGATCGCGCAATGGTCCGGCGACGGCAGCCTGGCCGAGCTCGAAGCGACGCCCAAGGCGAAGCTCAACGTGCTGCACTGCTATCGCTCGATGAACTACATCTCGCGCCACATGGAAGAGAAGTTCGGCATTCCGTGGTGCGAATACAACTTCTTCGGTCCCTCCAAGATCGCGGAATCGCTGCGCAAGATCGCGAGCTTCTTCGATGACAAGATCAAGG
>NZ_JANBVS010000054.1 GCF_024586915.1 Bradyrhizobium sp. SRS-191 | reverse complement strand
GAACAGCGGCACCAGCAGCGTCGTGACGTTCATGCCGTATTGCGGCAGGTCCTGCGGCTCGAAGAGCACGCCCTGCAGCAGCAGGCCGCACGCGAGGCCGAAGGCTGCAGGCGCGGCACCAAACAGCAGGAACAGCGTCGAGCCGAGAATGAAGTGCACTTCGGAGACGCCGACCGGGAAGTGCGGCAGGATCTCGAAGAAGGTGAAGACGAGGCCGGTGGTGGCCAGCGTCCGCGCTGCGAAGGAGGTGATGCCCTGCTCGCGCACGGTCTCGGCCGCAAGCTTGAGCGCAACGCCGCCCGCGGCGATGCCGGTGGCGTAACTCAGCACGAGCTTGGCGCCCGACACGATTCCGGGTTCGATATGCATGGTCGTTCGATCCTTCCTGCCGTCACACCCGACGGCCTTGGTTCACTCCATGCACGGCCGGTCTCCTGGCTCGCGGTTCACCGGGATCTTCGGCCTTCCCGGGCCTTGCGGCCCAGTGGCGGATCGAAGTCCCTCACCGCTTACAGTCGCGGGGGCTGCTGGGGTTTGGGGCGCCGCAACTGGGTCCGCCCGTCCCCATTCCCGATTATGCTCCAGCGCTTTGCGCTGCGTCGAGCACCATGCTCCTCCTGTGTGCCCCTTTCGCGGAGCCGGCGCAAGGGCCGTCCCGGCACGGCGCCATCAGGACGAGGGCTCCGCGGCGAGCGGTCCGTACAGGATGACGGCCGCCGTGCTCGCAGCCCCGCCGCGCCCAAGCTGTTCCGCCAGCTCGGAAATGGTGGTGCGGATCATCTGTTCGTCGGGCCGTCCGAGCGATTCGGCGAACAGCGCCGGCGTATCGGGCGACAGCCCGTGCGCAATCAATTTTGCGACCAGCGTCGGAAAGGTCCGGCGGCCCATATAGACGACCGTGGTCGCCTCGGGATCGGCCAGCGCCGCCAGGTTCAGATTGGGCGGCAGATCGCCCGTCACGTCGGCGCCGGTGATGAACTGCACCCGGCGCGCGGTGTGGCGCCGGGTCAGGGGAATGCCGGCTTCCGCCGCCGCCACGCAGGCGGTGGTGACGCCGGGAATGATCTCGTAGCCGATGCCGGCCTCGCGCAGCGTCTCGAGTTCCTCCTCGAGCCGGCCGAAAATGCCAGCATCGCCGGACTTCAGCCGCACCACGCGCGCGCCGGTCGCGGCATAGTCGACCAGCAGGCGGTTGACGTGGTGCTGCTTGGTCGAGGGCCGGCCCGCCCGCTTCCCCACCGCGACGAGATTGGCGCCCGGCCGGGCGAGATCGAGAATCGCGCCCGAGGCAAGATCGTCATAGAGCACGACGTCGGCCTCGCGCAGCCGCGCCGCCCCCTTGAGCGTAAGCAGCTCGGGATCGCCGGGGCCGGCCGAGACGAAACTGACGAAGCCGCTCACCGGTCCTCCGCGATCAGATGGAAAAACGTGCCGGTGGCATGCCCCCGCCGCGAGCCGGTCTCGGCGATGACCGCCCCGGTCGCATCATGCACCACCGCCAGCGGCGTATCGGGCTGGGCGAGGATGGTCGAATAGTGAAACTCGTGGCCGCGCAGCCGCGCGCCCCGCCGATGGCCCGGCATGGGCGCCGACAATTCGGCGACACGATAGCCGAGATGCATACGGCGTTTGGCAAAGCTCGTTTCCAGCCCCAACAGACCCGCCATCTCGTGACGAACGCCCTCGGCATCGGTGAGGCCCGCGCCCAGCGCCATATAGCCCCCGCATTCGCCATGCACCGGCCGTGTCTCGGAGAAGGCGCGGAGGCCATTGCGGAAGGCTATGTTGCCGGCGAGCCTGCCGGCATGAAGCTCGGGATAACCGCCGGGCAGCCAGCAGACATCGGCGCTCGCGGCAGGCGCCTCGTCTGCAAGCGGCGAGAATGGCAAGATTTCTGCACCGGCCGCGCGCCAGGCCTCCAGCATATGCGGATAGACGAAAGAGAACGCGGCATCGCGGGCGAGTGCGATGCGCTGCCCGGGCGGCGTGACGTTCAGACCATTCGCAGCGGGCTGTGGCGACCAGCGCGCCGCCGATTGCAGGATCGCGTCGAGATCGACATGTTCGGCGACGAAACGCGCGGCCTCGTCGATCAGCTTGCCGATCCCGGCCTGCTCCTCGGCCTGCACCAGGCCGAGATGCCGCTTCGGCAGGCTGATCTCGGCATGCCGCGGCAGCGCGCCGAAAACGTTGATGCCGGCATCGTTCAGCGCCCGCCGCACCAGGTCCTCGTGTCGCGGACTGGCGATGCGATTGAGCACGACGCCCGCAAGGCGTACGCCGGCCCGATAATCGCGCAGCCCCGCGGCGATCGCCGCAGCCGTCTGCGCCTG
>NZ_JANBVS010000053.1 GCF_024586915.1 Bradyrhizobium sp. SRS-191 | reverse complement strand
ATCTGCTTCACCACCCCGATCGATTTCCGCGAGATGAAGCTGTTCTCAAACTTCTCCGATCGCCGCTATTTCGATGTGGACGGGCTGGTCGACAGCATCGGCAACGTGCCGCCGGAGATGATCCTGTCCTCGTTCGAAATGCTGCGTCCGGCCTCGCGCACGGTCAGCCAGATCCAGCTCTGGGAGAACATCTGGAACGACGAGTTCGTGAAATCCTACCGGATGTTCGATCGCTGGGCGACGGACACGCTACCGCTGGCCGGCGAATATTTTCGCGGGATCACCAAGGACTTGATGTGGGACAACAAGCTGTTCAACGACACCATGTCGGTCGGCGGGCGGGCTGCGAAGCTCAACAACATCAAGGTGCCGATGCTGCATGCTGTCGCCGAGCACGACCACATCGTGCCTTACGATGCCGCACGGCATTTAGTTCCCAAGATCGGATCGACCGACAAGGAAGAGGTGATCTTGAAGGGCGGTCACGTCTCGCTTGTTGCCGGCGCCAACGCCGTGAAGCGGTTGTGGCCGAAACTGGACTCCTGGCTGGGGAAGAGGTCGACATGAGCGAGCAGCGTTCCTATCCGCGTCACGTCGGCACCGACGCCGGCGACATCGAGATCCGCCTGATGGCACCGACAGACGAGGCCGCGGTGCTTGCCTTCGGCAAGGGCCTTCCGGCGCATGATCTGCTGTTCCTGCCGCGCAACATCAGCCAGCCCAAGGTGCTCTCGGCTTGGGTCAAGGAAATCGAACGCGGCGCCATCACGAGCCTGCTAGCGGTGAGGGATGGAAGGGTGGTCGGCTGCGGCACGCTGGTGCGCGATCCGCATTCCTGGTCGCCCCATGTCGGCGAAATCCGGATGGTGGTCTCGCGCGAGGTGCGCGGGAAGGGGGTGGGGCGGGCGCTGTCGCAGGAGACGTTCGCGCTCGCGCTCGGTGCCGGCCTTGAAAAGCTCTCGGTGCAGATGACGGTCGACCAGCAGGCCGCGATCGCCCTGTTCGAAGGGCTCGGCTTCAAGGCCGAGGCCCTGTTGCGCGATCATGTCCGCGACGTCGAGGGCAAGACCCACGACATCGTCGTGCTTGGCCACAACGTCGCGCAGGTCCGGGCCCAGATGGAGGCCTACGGGCTGCCGGGCGCCGTCCAGCACTGAGGGGCGCTTCCCAGCGGCAATGAGGCGAAGCGCTGGCCGGTTTCAAAAAGTGGAATTCAACCCCATGCACAGTAGGCGTGGCCAAAAAGGCAGCGCATTGCCCCGGCTTTAAGCTTATCACGATTTTGTGATATCGCGGTGCAGCATTAATATTGCAATGCACAATTAACTCTGCCATATAAGAGGTGCCCCGGGCCAATACGGACGGGGTGAGCCCATAGCTCAACCTAATTGAGGATGGAGAGGACCCCAATGACCACCGAAACCAATACCGCTTTCGAGGGCTTCAAGGACGCATTCAAGAACATCCAGAACCTGGAAGTTCCCGAGGCTGCCCGCGAGTTCGTCAAGAAGACTGCCAACACGGCCAAGGACCGCGCCGCAGAGGCCTTCGCCGGCTCCGAGCGCGTCACTGCCGCCGTCGAGAATGCGGTGACCGAATCCGTCGCCGAGGCCGGCAAGATCAGCCGCAACATCCAGCAGGCGATCTACGAAGACGCGGAAGCATTCTTCTCGGGTATCGACAAGCTTGCCTCCGCCAAGTCGTTCAGCGAGGCCGTCGAGATCCAGTCGAGCCTGCTGCGCTCGCGCGGCGAAGTGTTCGTCTCGCGCGCCAAGGCGACGACCGACTATCTCGGCAAGCTTGCCGCCAACGGTGCGAAGTCCGTTCAGGACAACTTCGCCAAGGTCTACAACAAGACCGCCTGATCCGGCGAACAAGCACTACGAACTGAAATTTGGGCCCGCTTCGGCGGGCCTTTGTTTTTGCACCGCCGCAGCTGTCAGTTTCTCCGCCGTCATTGCGAGGAGCCCTTGCGACGAAGCAATCCAGCGTCTTTCCGCCGAGAGAATTCTGGATTGCTTCGCTTCGCTCGCAATGACGGAGTAGTGTGATGGAGTCATGGACTCACCCGCCACCTTCTCCTTCGCGACATCTGCCGACGCCGAACGTGCGGCGGAGCTGCGCCGCGTCAAGGCGCTGGCCACGCTGGTGCTGGTCTCAACTCTGGCGCTGTTCGTCGTTGCGAAGTGGCTTCTGCCCGTTCATCCCGTGTTCGGCTTCATCGCGGCTTTCGCGGAGGCCGCGACCATCGGCGGGCTCGCCGATTGGTACGCCGTGGTCGCGCTGTTCAAACGACCGCTCGGCCTGCCGATTCCGCACACCGCGATCATCCAGAGCAACCAGGCCCGCATCGCCGACAAGCTGGGCGAATTCATCCAGGTGCATTTCCTCGACGCCGCCC
>NZ_JANBVS010000052.1 GCF_024586915.1 Bradyrhizobium sp. SRS-191 | reverse complement strand
TTGTGCAGCCTCGCTCTCGGTGTTCGGCAACAGCAGCAGGAACTCCTCGCCACCGTAGCGGCCGAAATGGTCTTCCGGGCGCATGTTTGCGAAGATGGTGATCACGAACGTGCGCAGCACGTCGTCGCCGACGGGATGGCCGTAGGCGTCGTTGATGCGCTTGAACCAATCGAGGTCGATCAGTGCGATCGAGCAGGGCGTCGAAGACCGGTGCGACGCCTCGATCCCGGCGCCGAGCAGCCGCATGATGCAACGGCGGTTGTATGCGCCGGTCAGCTCGTCGAGTTCGGCAAGCTCCTCGATCCGACGATAGGCTTCCTTCAGCTCGATGCTGCGGCGATAGAGAATCTTGCGAAGGGTGGCGCCGAACAGGCCGAGAAAGGCGCATTGGCCGATCACCATCACGAAGCACAGCATCGTTGCCGCGCGCTGCATCGGTGTCGCAACGGGTATGCCGATCGGCAGGTCCGAGCCAAGGAACGCGGCGGCGAGGCCGCTTGCCGCGAGCGCCCAGGTCAACACGGCCTGGGTCGGGGTCATGCGCAACGTGCCGAAGGCGAAGATCAGGAACAGCACGGAGATGAAGGCAATGCCGATCGTCGGTACCGTCAGCAGGAAGACGAATTGCAGCGCCATGTGCGCCGTAATCTGGAAGACGGTGAGATAGTGGTCGGTCAACCTGTCGCCGACGCCGGCCTCCGACAGTACGGCGAACGTGCCGATGATCATCAGGCCGCTGAGCCAGAACAGCGAGGGAATCTCGAACGAGATCGTGCCGTCATAGGCGTAGAGCAGAAGGTCGAAGGCGCCGAGCGAATAGCTCGCGACCTGCCCGACATACATATGGCGGCGCTGCCTCACCCGCCGCGCCTGCATTTCGGACGCCGTCGCCGCGGATGGGACGGCGAAATCCGTGACCTCAGCGGCACTCGTCTCCGGAAAGGACGTCGCAGCTGTGCTCATGATCCCGCCGATGTCGATGTCAGCGCAAAAATCTACGGGGCAAGCCTTTAGGTTTGGTATCCTTTGCCGCCCGGCCGGAATGCTCAACCCGGGATCGCCGAAATGGGCAGGCCGGTGAGTTTGCCGTCGATTAGGCATTCCGCAGGATGCGATCGAGCCAAATCGCACGCCTGCGAGACATATCGAGACACATGCCGCGCAGGGCTGCTATGGAACCCGATGTGAATGGGATGGAACCGGATCTGCTTGCCCAAGTCCCGGCAAGTCGTTCTGCAAGAAAGTACTTACTATGTTACCATTTTCAGTCGAGGCTGCGGACCGTGGCGGTGGCGCCCGGAATTCCGCGCGTATGTGGGGCGGATCACACAAGACCCCGTATGACTGCGGTAGGTTGAACAATTTTGCATCACCCGTCGAACCCGCCGCGTTATGGACCCGACCAACCTTGCGAGACGGGCATTGAGCGTGACACAGGCGGCTTCGGACGAGGTCCTGATCGCCAGGATCGCTCAAGGCGACCGGCTCGCCATGCAGGTGCTGTATGGGCGGCACCATGTCAGGGTTTACAGGTTCGGCCTGAGGCTCGTGCGCAACGAGCAGGCGGCGGAAGACCTCATCAGCGAGGTGTTTCTCGACGTCTGGCGTCAAGCGGGCAAGTTCGAGGGCCGATCCGCGGTTTCCACCTGGCTGTTGGCAATCACCCGATTCAAGGCTCTTTCTGCGCTCAGGCGCAGGAAGGACTTCGAATTGGACGAAGACGCCGCGAACGCGATCGAGGACCAGTCCGACGATCCGGAAACGGTGGTGCAAAAGAAGGATACCAGTGCGGCGTTGCGGGAGTGTCTGACGGGACTTTCGCCGGAACACCGGGAGATCGTCGATCTGGTCTACTACCACGAGAAGTCCGTGGAAGAAGTGGCCGAAATCGTTGGCATTCCGGAGAACACCGTGAAGACGCGCTTGTTCTACGCGCGCAAGAAACTGGCCGAACTGCTGAAGGCAGCCGGCGTTGAGCGAGGCTGGCCATGATGGCATTGAGCAAGAAGATGCTGGAGCAAGAGCCCAGTGAGATTGAGATGCTGTTGCCCTGGCACGCCGCGGGCACGCTGAACGCGCGTGATGCCCGCCGGGTCGAGGAGGCGCTGTCGCGCGATCCGGAGCTTGCCAGGCAATATGCCGTGATCCGCGGCGAATACGAGGAGACCATTCATCTGAACGAGAGCCTGGGTGCTCCGTCGGCGCGCGCGATGCAGAAGCTGTTCGCTGCGATCGATGCGGAACCTGCGCGGGCCGCCGTTTCGCAGCCTTTGTCGGTGCGCATCTCCACCTTCTTCGCCAGCCTGTCGCCGCGCACGCTGGCCTGGTCGGCGAGCCTTGGCGCGATCGCGCTGGTGCTGCAAGCCGGCGTGATCGGCGCGGTGCTGATGAAGAGCCAGCCCGCCACCTTCCAGACTGCCTCGCTGTCGACCG
>NZ_JANBVS010000051.1 GCF_024586915.1 Bradyrhizobium sp. SRS-191 | reverse complement strand
CGAAGCCAAAGCCGCCGAAACCACGGCGCTCCATGCGGTCGCGCATGCGGTCCATCTTGTACTGCATCCGCTCCATCTTGTTCTGCCAGCGATCAGAGTTGCTCCAGCACGACATTCTTCTGCTCCCGAGTGTGAAAAAGAGAAGGGCAAGTCCGATCGGCCACCAGATGATGAAGCCGAGGATGGTCACGGCGATCCAGCCGGGATGCCAAGGCGTGTCGAGCATGCGGGGGCGCTCAAAGCGTTGGTCCGAAGGGCCGCGCCAGCGATTGACGTCAGCGGTGTAGGCCATTTCCCATCTCCATCACGGCACCAGCGCCGTTGTGAATGTAAATAACATTTACATAGCTAAATCATCCCGCGGTTTTGTCAAGCTGGCGACCTGACACGGCCGCGGAATTATTTACGCAACTTTATTTCGGCTTGCCCCAGGGGCCGCCCGGCGGCACGCCTGATCCGGAGGAGGCCTCCGGCGGCACCGGCGGCGGCTCGGCGCCCTTGGCCTGCGGCCGACGATCGGTCGGGAAGCCGAGTCCGCGCAGATAGATCAGCACCTCGGCCTCGAGCAATTCGTCGGGCGACATCGGCAGTTTCCGCCGTGCCGCATCGCCTCGCGCAAACAGCGAGGCCACGCCGTGCGACATCGACCAGATGTGCAGCGCCATCATCATCGCCGGCGGACGCGGAATTCCCGGCGGAGCCAGCGCGGCGAGGCGCTCGGCGGCGGCGCGGATGATGTTGAAGGCGCGCTCGCTCGCGGCCTGCAGGGCCGGATTCGCATCGACCGGCAGGCCGGATTCGAACATCGCGTTGTAAAACGCAGGCTCTTCGCGGGCGAACGCAAGATAGGCCTTCCCCACGCGCTCGAACGCAGTGACCGTGTCGGGGCGTCCGTCGTCCCAGGCCGCTGTCAGGCGCGCCTCGAACTGCTCGAAGCCGCGCTGGGCGATCGAGGACAGCAATTCGTCGCGGTCGCGGAAATGCCGGTAGGGTGCCGCCGCGCTCACGCCGGCCATGCGCGCGGCATCGGCGAAGGTAAAGCCAGCCGCCCCCTTCTCGGCGATCAGCCCGAGGGCGGCCTGCAACAAGGCTTCCTTGAGATTGCCGTGATGATAGCCGCGCTCGGCGCGGCGCTGCTCCTTGCGCCAGCTCATGTGAACGGCTTTTACATGAGCCGGCCGCCAAGGTCACTAGCGGATGACGGACGATATACCCGGGACTTTCCGGTCCGGGTTAACCGCCAGGAATCGGCAGCACCGGCATGATCTCGACGCGCTCGCCGGGAAAGATCGCGAAATGCGGATGGGCCTCGAACATCCGGGCCGCGGCCTCCTGCGAGGCGGCACGGACCACGGTGAAGGCCCCCATCTCGTTGGAGATATCGGCGATACCCTTGCCGTCGACGCGCTTCGTCTTGCCGAGCGGGCCGCCCATCACCTCGATCACGGCCTGATGCGTCTCGACCCAAGCCTTCCAGGCGGCCATCCCCTGCTGTTCCTTCGCCTTGCGGTCGGTCTCGGACATGGCGTTCCACGCGGCCCATTTCGGACTGTCCTTGCTGCCGAGGAAAACGGCGAGATAGGTGTTGGTGCTCATCGGTGGTTTCTCCCTTGTCGATAGGTTGACTGCGGACTCGCTCTGGCTATGTCCGGAGGGCATCAAAGCCGGCGGCGGCGGCCTGCACCTCAGGCGCAAAGTCGGCCATCTCCTGCACCTGCCGGATCTCGATGATCTCGTTGGCCGAAGCCGGGCACTGCTTCGCCCAGGCGATTGCTTCGGCGCGCGAGTTCACCTCGATCATCCAGTAACCGCCCAGGACTTCCTTGGCCTCCGCGAAGGGGCCGTCCGTGACAATGGGCTCGCCGGACGCAAACGAGACTCGCACTCCCGTTGAAGGCGGGTGCAGGCCGTCGAGCGTGATCAGCACGCCGGCGTCGTTCAGCGCCTCGTTGTAGCGCATCATGGCGGCGACACATTCGGGATCGAGTTGGACGTCCGACGGCGCCGCCTCGTAGCCGAGCGGGATCATCAGCATCATGAAACGCATGGCGGCGCTCCCTCATCATGTCTTCGAACAGGCCCGATTGGGCTCCATTTCAAGACGAATGAGGTCGCGAGATACCGACAGGGGCGCGGTGAGAAATTTCGAGTTCCCACGCGGACGTCGGAAATATTTCGCAGGTTGCGTTGGTAGTACTACGCCCGTGAAAGCACGGCCCAATATGAACTCCACCGTGCATACGCGCTCAAAATTCCCGCGAATTGAAAGAGTTGCCGGCTACACGGCTCGCGCGCAACATCCCGGAGTTCCCCCGGAGAGGTTTACAGTTGCTCAAGAAGCTTATGCAACTTTTCCGATAAAGCAGCGGTATTTTGTTCCCGCCGAACTGCATTTCGCATTTTGCATCGGAGCGGCCATGTTAAATTTCCAAAGCAAGAAGGTCAGGCATGCGGTTGCGGAGGTCGAGGCGCTGGACCGATCCCAGGCCGTCATTGAATTCGATCTCGACGGCACCATCCTCGATGCCAACGACAACCTGCTGAAGATGAGCGGCTACACGCTCGCGGAAATCAAGGGCAAGCATCACAGCATCTTCGTCAGCCCGGCCGAACGCGAGAGCGCGC
>NZ_JANBVS010000050.1 GCF_024586915.1 Bradyrhizobium sp. SRS-191 | reverse complement strand
GTGACGCCCTTGGTCATCTTCTCGATGAAGGCGTTGACCTGGCTTTCCGGCAGCGCGCCCATGAAGCCGTCGGCCGGCTGGCCGTTGACGAAGGCGATCACGGCCGGGATCGACTGAATGCCCATCTGGCCCGGAATGGCCGGGTGCTGGTCGATGTTCATCTTGACCAGCTTGACCTTGCCCTTGGCCGCCCTGACCGCCTTTTCCAGCACGGGGGTGAGCTGCTTGCAGGGTCCGCACCACTCGGCCCAGAAGTCGATCAGCACCGGCTGGCGCTTCGATTCCTCGATGACGTCCTTCACGAAGCTCTGGGTGGTGGTGTCCTTGATCAGATCGGCCGCAGCCGGGCTGGCGGCTCCGTTACCCTGGTCGATGATCGTCACGGGATCCCCTCGTCATGTCTGGAAGGACGGCTCTTTAGCACGTCGCCGGTCCGTATGCTTGTTGTCGGCCCTAAAATTGGGCCGGGACGGCCGAATTTCAATCCATGCGCGGTGATTCCGTGGTTCTGGCCCGATTTCGGCCGATTCGACCGGAAACGGGGTCGATAGAGGGTCCGATTAGCGCATCTTAACCGCCGGTAGCTGTTGCATTCCCCGCCCGCTTTTGGCATACGACAGCCGTTGCCGGCGCGTCATGCGACCGACACAGGATGCGGGTGTAGCTCAGTGGTAGAGCACGACCTTGCCAAGGTCGGGGTCGAGGGTTCGAGCCCCTTCGCCCGCTCCAATTTTTCCCAGAGCATCCAGTCCTGCCAGACGAAGCCGTGGTTTCCACGCCGTCGGCGGCTGGGTTGATTTTTTCCTGACGCTTTTTGACTTCACCGACGGCACAGCCCGCTTCTTCGCAGGAAGGGAATCCATGTCACCCAACGCGTCGCAAACAACGCCCGTCAGACGGCGGGGATAATTTAGCGGTTGGCGATCGCAAACAAACTCGCGGTGCTCGATGCCCGAGCGATGTCCCTATGCACTACGTCACGCGGCTCTCCGGCGATGACGTGACCAAACCATCCTATTGGGAAGACTGTCGTCGCGCCTCGAGGCGCCGAGCTTTGAGACAGGCTTCAGGCTGTGCGTCTTCACGCATGCAATCTTCGCAAAAGTCGTCCTGACATTTGACTCATTCGGAGGTCTCGCGACACGCAGTTATTCGCGAGGGCCACATCCCGTCACCAAATCGCGCCGCGATTGCGATTTTCTGCACCGGATCAAACCTCTGTCCGGCGTCACCTCGCACACTCCGGCTTTGGCGTTTCTACTGTGCATGGGGTTGTTTTCGCGGTTTGTGCGCTTTCGCGATGCAGCGAGACGGCATTCATCGCGGCATGTGCATCGCGAGAAAATTCTTTTCAACTTTGAACGGACCCAACTGCAGCGCGCGTGTTCCGCTTCTCACCGCCCGCGGATGTGCTAACCTTTTTCTCGTCTACTTCTCGGGTAGACTTCCGAACTTCGCCTCTCGACGAGCCATAACAAAATAACACGCAGCCTCCGCGGCTGCCTTTGGGGAGTGACGCGATGACATCGATCTTGCATCGATCCGTGCTGGCGCTTGCGGCCGTAGCCCTTCTTGCGGGGGCCAGTGCTGGCAATGCGCAGGACAAGAGCAAACCGCTGAAGAAATACGAATCCGGCACCAAGGAGTTCTGGACCCATCCGCCGGATGACTGGTTCCTCGGCGACGAGACCGAGGCGCAGAAGGGTCTGGCGCCGCCGTCGGGCCCGCCGACCGGCGCTTCCGACGCCGAGCTCGCCAACATCGTCAAGAAGATCAAGCTGCCGGCCGGCTTCAAGATCGAGGTCTACGCCTCGGGCGTGCTGGCCGCGCGGCAGATGGCCTGGGGCGACAAGGGCACGCTGTTCGTCGGCTCGTTCGGCCTCGGCAACGTCTACGCCATCAAGGACAATAACGGGAAGAAAGAGGTCAAGACCGTCCTGAAGGGGCTGAACATGCCCACCGGTCTCGCCTTCCGGGATGGCGCGCTCTACGTCATCGCCGTCGACAAGCTGATCCGCTATGACAATGCCGAGGCCAATCTCGACAAGCTCGGCGACGGCAAGGTCGTCTATGACGACATGCCGTCCTATGCCGCGCATGGCTGGAAGTACATCGCGGTCGACAAGGAAGGCTGGTTCTATATTCCGTTCGGACCGCCCTTCAACATCGGCATCCCCCCGACCAGCGTCTCCCAGATCCGCCGCGTCGATCCCAAGACCGGCAATGCCGAGATCTACGCGCTCGGCGTCCGCAATTCGGTCGGCGGCGACGTCGATCCCCGCACCGGCAAATATTGGTTCACCGAGAATGCGCGCGATTGGATCAGCGACGATCTGCCCAGCGACAAGCTGAACATGATCAACCGGATCGGCGAGCACTTCGGCTATCCCTATTGCCACCAGGGCAATCTGCCCGACGACAAGTTCGCGATGGGCCACAAATGCTCGGAGTTCACGCCGCCCGTGCTGAACCTCGGCGCGCACGTCGCCCCGCTCGGCATGAAGTTCTATACCGGTGATCAATTCCCCGCCGAGTACAAGAACAACATCTTC
>NZ_JANBVS010000005.1 GCF_024586915.1 Bradyrhizobium sp. SRS-191 | reverse complement strand
ATACCCATCGCAACCTCCTCATCGAGTGTTGCGACGACCGATTGAATCCGCCACCCGGCATTCCCCGCGCGATGGTTTTCACGCTTATCTCGCGCTCTCCTCGGTGTACCGGCTTGTTAGTCACCGTCGCCTTCCGGATCATCATCCCCGAAAGACTTGGCGCCAGCTTCGGGGCGCCAGGACCACGCGTCTTCACGTCCGCAGACTGCCGTTCGTCGGCGGGCTCGGAAAGCCCGCTGCAGCACGCCTGCGGCCACCGCATCCCGTGCCCAACGTCTCGTGACGATCGCGAAGCGTCCCTCTCGCGGGCCCGGGATGACCGCAGTCAATCACAAATTCAGGAAATACGAAAGAAGATTATTTTTCGGCGCAGGACTGGACAGGCCAAATCAGCTTGAGATTGCTACGGAAATGACATTCCCGGCGCAAGCCCTGTTGATGCCACGACGCAGCACGGCGACTGCGTCGCTGTTTCATGCGCGTCCGATCCGAAGTTGCATGACGGGGGCTAAAGAATATCCGCGATCGAATGGCCCTGCAGCTCGATACCCAGGCCCTGCATGCCGAGATCGGTGATCTCGCCGCCCATCGCTTTCAGGCTCTCCTCGCGGATCAGTGACATCAGCCCACGGCGCAACGCCAGGAACTCCGACGACATCATCATGGATTGCTGGCGCGGCCGCTCCAGCGGGATCTGGATCTCGGCCTTGATCGAGCCGGGGCGCGCCGTCATGCAGTAGACGCGGTCCGACAAGAAGATCGCCTCGTCGATGTCGTGGGTGACGAACAGCACCGAGATCTTCAGCCGCTGCCACATGTTGGTGAGGATCTGCTGCATGATGATGCGAGTCTGGGCATCGAGCGCTCCGAACGGCTCGTCGAGCAACAGCACCTTGGGACCGGTCGCGAGCGCGCGCACAATGCCGACGCGCTGCTTCATCCCGCCGGAGAGACGTTCGGGATAGTGGTTCTCGAACGCCTCGAGACCGGCGAGTCCGAGCAAGGTGCGTGCGGCGCGGGCTCGCTCGAACTTGGGCATGCCGCGCATCTTCAAGCCGAACTCGACGTTCTCGCGCACGGTCTTCCATGGAAACAGCGAATACTGCTGAAACACCATGCCGCGCTCGGCGCTCGGTCCGGTGACGGCCTGGCCGTCGACGGTCACGACGCCGCTGGTGGGTTTGAGGAAGCCGGCGACAGCATTGAGCAGGGTCGATTTGCCGCAGCCCGAAGGGCCGACGATCGAGACGAACTCGCCGGGGGCGACATGGATCTGCGTGTCGGTGACGGCTTCGACTGCGCCGTCGATGGTCTCATAGCTCAGGGCGAAGTTACGGACGTCGATATGGCCCTGTCTCGTCTCCGCGGCAATCTGGCTCATCGCGACCTCCATGGCATCACCAATTGACCGGCGGCGCGGATCACCAGGCTGGAGCCGAGTCCGAGCACGCCGATCGCGATCATGCCGAGCGCAATGTCGGCATATTGGACCAGCGAGTACGCCTCCCAGGTGAAGTAGCCGATGCCGAACTGTCCTGAGATCATCTCGGCCGCGATCAGCGACACCCATGCGACGCCCATGCCGACCGTGAGGCCGGTGAAGATGTGCGGCAGCGATGCCGGGAAGTAGACCTCGCGAAAGATCGAGGTCTCGCGCGCGCCGAGGCATTTGGCGGCGCGCACGAGCACGGGATCGACCAGCGTCATGCCGTGCAGCGTATTGACCAGGATCGGGAAGAACGAGCCGAGGAAAGTGATGAAGACGATGCTCTGCTCATTGGTCGGCCACAGCATGATCGCCATCGGGACCCAGGCGATGGCGGGGATCGGGCGCAGCACCTCCGCAACCGGAAAGATGATCTCGTGCACCAGCTTGAAGCGGCCCATGATCAGGCCGAGCGGCACGCCGACCAGAGCGGCCAGCGAGAACCCGATGAAGATCCGGCGACAGCTGAGCAGGATGTGCATCAGGAACTTCGGATCATGGATCGCCTTGGTGAAGCTCGCATACACCGCCAGCGGCGCCGGCACGTTGGTGAACTTCACGAAGAAGACGACGCGGTAGGTCGTCAGCAGGTGCCAGGCGATCAGGAACAGGATCAGCGACGCGGTGCCGATCAGCAGGCCGCGCAGCCGGTCCTGGTTCAGCCGGAACCAGCGCGCGGCGCGGGAGGAGAGCTCCGGCCGGCTCGGCGGCGTGGCGGCGGCAGGCGCGGCGGGCGCCGCAGCCTGCTCGGGCGATGTCATCAAAGCGGGGCTGCTCAAGTCTTGCCTCCCGCCACTGCGAGCTTCACGGCCTCGTCGAGACCCATCACCTTGCCGCCGGTCTTCGCGGCATAGGCTTCGGCATCCTTCTTCAGCAGGAACGGCGCGATCTCGCCATTCGCTGCGGCGAAGAAGGCCAGGTCGGCGAACAGCTTGATGCCGCGGGCGGTGTCGAAGACATAGGCGACGTTGATCTTCTTGCCCTTGGCCTTGTAGTCGGCATAGGCGCCGAGCGTGCAGGCCGCGCTGCTGAAGGCCGAGATGCCCTCGCCATCGACCCAGACCTCGCCGGCCTTGCGCGGCTCGGTGATCGGCTTGTTGCAGAACTTGTCTTCGCCGGAGACCTCGTAGTTCGCGGTGCTGGCGAGCTCCTTGTCGTAGTCGAGCTTCAGCTCGGCATAGGCCTTGCGGATATAGCTGTCGTCGACCCACTTCTTCGGATCGAACTCCTTCATGCGCCCGAGGCTTTGCAGCACCTTGACGTCGGTCGCGGCCGCATCGACCAGCGCCGGCTTGATCGTCGGATCGGTGGTCATGTTGCCGCCGGGGCCGAGGAAGATGTAGACGACCTCCTTGTTGATCCCGGTCCATTCCTGGATCTTTTCGGCGGCCGCCTTCGGATCCTGGCGCAGCCACTGGTTGGCGGCGACGACCGCCTTGATGTACGCGATCACGACCTCCGGATATTTCTCCGCGAAGTCGGTACGGACGACCACGCCATGGAAGGTCGGCAGGTTGGTCTGGACGCCGTCATAGATCTTGCGAGCGAAGCCGCGGAACGGCAGCAGCTCGGCGAACGGCACGAAGTCGGCATGGGCGTCGATTTTCCTTTCCTGCAGGTTGGTCGAGCCGACCTCCGGGGTCTGGCTCACCAGCTGGAAGAAGTCCGAGGGATAGCCGCCGTCCTGCAGCGCCTTGAGGACCATGCCATGCGCGGCCGAGCCGAAGGGCACGCTGACGAGCTTGCCCTTGAGGTCCGACAGTTCGTAGTAGGGGGAGTCCTTGTGAACGACGATGCCGTTGCCCGAGCCCGACAGGCTGTAGGCGGCGACCGCAATGAGCCGGCTCTTGCTCTCGGGATTGGTCTCGAAGGTGAAGCCGTTCACGATCAGCGGGTAGTCGCCCATCATGCCGAATTGCAGCTTGTTCGCCATCATGCCGTTGGTGATCGGCGGGCCTGACGTGAAGTTCTGCCACTCGATCTCGAACTTGATGTTGGCGTATTTGCCGTCCCTAGGGAGATACTTCTCCAGGAGCTTGAGCTGCCGCACGACGGTGCCGGCGGTCACCGTGTTGGTGGTCGTGTCCTGGGTGCCGATTCCGATCGTGACCGTCTCTGCTGCGGCGGGCTGCGCTGCGATGAATGACAGGCAGGTGACGGACAATATGAGCGCTTCAAGGCGGCGGACCATTCTCATCCCCGTTCGGTTGGATGGCTGATGGCGCCATGATGAAGGCGGCGTGCGCGAGCGCAAATCCGGACTTCGGCTTGGGGTCGATTAGTTGCCGTCAAATCCCGGTTGCGTACTCCTTGGGCAACTTTGCTCCTGACAGCCGCTTGCATGAGCAGGCCGGCTAGTCGGCGGCCTGGCCGCGCATCTCGTCCAGGATATCGGGGCGGCAGACCACGATCTGTGAGCGCTTCGTTCGGACGATGTTCTTCTCCTGCATCCGTTTCAGACTGATCGTCACCCACTGCCGCGTGGCGCCGACCATGTGGGCGATGTCGGCGTGGGTGAAGGCTGCCGCGATGACCTTGCCGTCCGGATCATCGACGCCGTAGAGGTCGACCAGATGCAGCAGGAGATGCGCGAGCCGCTCGGTGATGGAGCGCGTGCCCAGCATCTGCGCCAGCGCGGAGTAGCACTTGCCCTTGAAGCTCAGGCCTTCGATCAGCCCGATCGCGAGGTTGGGGATGTCAGCGACCAGCGCGCGCAGCTCCTTGCCTGGAAGCTGAATGACGCTGGCGTTGCTGGCCGCGACGCCCGACCATTGATGCACGCCGGTGTCGAACACTTCCGGGCCGCCGACGAAATTGCCGACATGCCAATAGGCCAGCGTGATCTCGCGTCCCTGTGGCGAGGTGTAGAACACCCGGATGCGGCCGCTTTCGATCAGGAAGATGCCGTCGTGCTTGGCGCCCTGGCTGAACAGTGTCTGGCCGCGGTTCAAAACCTTGCGGCGCCCCTGCTTGAGCACCTGCTCACGCTCACGCAGGCTGAGCCTGTCGATCAGCGACGGCGGCCCGCCGATGGATTGCTGGCTTTCGCTGAGCAGGAGCGATGAACTGGTCACGGCGCGTGCGGATGTCAGGGGCGAGGGCACGGCTTCCGGTTTGGCCGCCTGCAGCAACATGTCTTGCCTCCGCATTGATCACGTTGATCAGGGGCGGAGCAATGTTCGTGCCATCCTGCACGGGGCGGCCCGGGCTCAGCTTGCGGCAAGTTCCCAGAGGTATGATTTCGGATAGATGCCGCGATTGTGGCCGTCGGAGAACGCGATGTTCAGTCCGTAACCAAGGTCTCCGATGCCGACGATGCCGATGGCTGGAAATTGCGCCGGGAAGCGGCCGTCGAAGCGCGCGCGCCGGCAATGTGCGCACATGCAGGACAGGCGCAGCCGTTCGGCCGACAGCACGGCGGGCGGCCGGCTCGCCTCCCGCAGCAGCAAGGATGTCAGATCGGAGCTGACCTCGCACTCCGCGACGTCCGATACGGCCATGTTGTCTCCTGGTTGTGCCGAGACCTTCGGGTCAGCTTAAGCTTGCGGCGCGGGGGCACCCAGCAACTAATTGCCAGCGGCAGCCGAATCTCTATTCCTCGTCCTCATCGGCGCGCTTTGAAACGTCCCACGGGCAAACTTTGCAACTAATCGACCGGCGCGGTGCTTTCGAAATTGCCGTATCGGCTCGTTTCCGCGACATCGTCGTCATCAACCGACGCATGGCGCCAGACGCCGCGAGGAGACGAGATGAGCGCTTTTCAGACCGCGACGGTGTTGTCGGTCCGGCACTGGACCGAGACGCTGTTCAGCTTCACCGCCACACGAGATCCGGGCTTCCGCTTCCAGAACGGCCAGTTCGCGATGATCGGACTCGAGGTCGACGGCCGGCCGCTGGTGCGCGCCTACAGCATGGCGAGCGCCAATCACGAGGAGGCGCTGGAATTCTTCAGCATCAAGGTTGCCGACGGCCCGCTGACGTCCCGGCTGCAGAAGATCAGGGAAGGCGACAGCATCCTGGTCGGACGCAAGGCGACGGGAACGCTGATCGCCGGCAACCTGATTCCGGGGCGGCGGCTGCTGCTGTTGTCGACCGGGACCGGGCTCGCGCCGTTCGCCAGCCTGATCAAGGACCCCGAGATCTACGAGACCTATGACACCGTCGTGCTGACGCATGGGTGCCGGCAGGTCTCCGAGCTCGCCTATGGCGAGCAGCTCGTCGACGAGCTGCGCGGTCACGAGTTCTTCGGCCCGCTGGTCCGGGACCGGCTGCTTTATTATCCCACCGTCACTCGCGAGCCGTTCCGGAACCGCGGCCGCATCACCGACCTCATCGCATCGGGGCAGATGTTCGCCGATATCGCTGGGCCCGATCTCGACCGCGAGACCGATCGGGTGATGCTGTGCGGCAGCCCTGGGATGCTGGCCGAGCTGCAGACCATGCTGGAAACGCGCGGCTTCACCGAAGGCAATCACAGCACGCCCGGTCATTTCGTCGTCGAGAAGGCCTTCGTCGAGCGCTGACCGCCGGCCGCGAAGAAATGCGCTCCGGCGACAACTAATTGCTATCGCCGGCCGTCCCGCTGAACAACTCTGACCCGGACCGGTGTGTTCCCGGCCAAGCAGGAGCTTAGAATGGCAATGGATGAAATCGTCGACGGCCTCTCGGAGGTGTCCTGCGACGTGCTGGTGATCGGCGGCGGCACGGCAGGTCCGATGGCCGCCCTGAAAGCCAAGATGAAGAATCCGAAGGCCAACGTCGTTCTGCTCGAGAAGGCCAACGTCAAGCGCTCCGGCGCGATCTCGATGGGCATGGACGGCCTGAACAACGCCGTCATCCCCGGCTACGCCACGCCGGAGCAGTACACCAAGGAGATCACGATCGCCAATGACGGCATCGTCGACCAGAAGGCGGTCTATAAATACGCCCAGAGCTGCTACGGAATTATCGAGGAGCTCGACAGCTTCGGCATCCGCTTCCTCAAGAACGAGAACGGCGACTACGCCGTCAAGAAGGTGCACCATATCGGCACCTATGTGCTGCCGATGCCGAACGGCGAGACGGTCAAGAAGGCGCTGTATCGCCAGCTGCGCCGCGCGCGCATCCTGATCTCGAACCGCTACATGGCGACGCGGCTGCTCAAATCGAGCGACGGCCGTATCGCCGGGGCGGTCAGCGTTAACACCCGCACCGCCGAGATCCTGGTGATCAAGGCCAAGGCCGTGATCCTGTGCATGGGCGCGGCCGGGCGGCTCGGCCTGCCCACGTCCGGCTACATGTTCGGCACCTACGAGAATGCCGCCAATTCCGGCGACGGCTACGCCATGGCCTATCATGCGGGCGCGGCGCTGGCCAATCTCGAATGCTTCCAGATCAACCCGCTGATCAAGGACTACAACGGCCCGGCCTGCGCCTATGTCGCCGGTCCGTTCGGCGCCTACACTGCCAACAACGAGGATCGTCGCTTCATCGAATGCGACTACTGGTCGGGCCAGATGATGCTCGAGTTCTACAACGAGCTGCTGTCGGGCAAGGGGCCGGTGTTCCTGCAGCTCAAGCATCTGCACGACAAGACCATCGAGGAGATCGAGCACACCCTGCACAAGGTCGAGCGCCCCACGCGGGGGCTGTTCCAGGAGGGGCGCGGCGTCGACTACCGCAAGGAGTCGATCGAGATGCACATTTCCGAGATCGGCTTCTGCTCCGGCCACAGCGCGTCGGGCGTGTTCGTGGACGACAACGCCCGCACCACCGTTCCCGGGCTCTATGCGGCCGGCGACATGGCCAGCGTGCCGCACAACTACATGCTCGGCGCCTTCACCAACGGCTCGTTCGCCGGGCTCGACGCGATGGAGTTCGCGGACAATCATGATTTCGGCGAGATCGACGCCGGAGAGATCGCGATGGAGCGCGAGCGCGTGATGGCGCCGACCAAGCGCGAGGACGGCATTCCGCCGAACCAGATCGAGTACAAGACGCGCAGGCTGGTCAACGACTACCTGCAGCCGCCGAAGGTGACGCGCAAATACGAGCTCGGCATGCGCCGCCTCGCCGAGGTTCGCGAGGACATGCAGGAGCGCATGATCGCGCGCAACGCGCATGAGTTGCTGCGCGCGCTCGAGGTGCAGTCGATCATGGATTGCGCCGACATGGCCGCCCACGCCTCGCTGTTCCGCGAGGAGAGCCGCTGGGGCCTTTACCATTGGCGCACGGATTTCCCGGAGAAGGACAACGAGAACTGGTTCTGCCACACGCTGCTGAGCAAGCAGGACGGCAGGATGACCAGCGAGAAGCGGGAGGTGCAGCCCTATGTCGTGCCGATCGCGGACGACGAGAAGGACCTCTACGACAAGCAGCGCATCCGCGCCAG
The DNA here is from genome assembly GCF_024586915.1 of Bradyrhizobium sp. SRS-191. Lineage (GTDB taxonomy): Bacteria > Pseudomonadota > Alphaproteobacteria > Rhizobiales > Xanthobacteraceae > Bradyrhizobium. The sequence continues at coordinate 393,272 of NZ_JANBVS010000005.1, read as the reverse complement.
CGCCTGACGATCAGACGGAGAACGAGACATGCCTCTTGCAACCTATCAGACGTCGGTTCCGGTGGTGGTCGACGACGCCAAATGTATCGCGGACAAGGGCTGCACGGTGTGCGTCGACGTCTGTCCGCTCGACGTGCTCAGGATCAGCGACATGACCGGCAAGGCCTTCATGGCCTATGACGAGTGCTGGTACTGCATGCCCTGCGAGGCGGATTGCCCGACCGGCGCCGTCACCGTCAACATTCCCTATTTGCTGAGGTGATCATGCCGAGCCCGTTCGAATCCTACGACGATCTCGACGACGCCGACGAGCGCCTCGGCGCCGCCGATCCGGCGGAGCGGCGGGTCGCGATCATCGCGCTGGGACATTCCGGCGATCCGGCTGCGGTTGCGCATCTGGCGAAGATGGTGGCCGATCCCGATGCCGGCGTGCGGCAGCAGGTGGCCATGGCGCTCGGTGAGTTCGACGGGCCGGATGCGGCGGACGCGCTGGTCAGATTGCTCGTCGATCCCGAGCGGATCGTGGCGTCAGCCGCGGCCGACAGCCTCGCGGAGTTCAAGGATCCAGCGTCGGCTGACGCCATCCTTCCGCTCGTCAAGCATCCCCACGCCTTCGTCCGCATGGGGGCGCTCCGCGCCCTGAAGGAGCTCAGGCGCAAGGATACGTTGAAGCCTGCGCTGGAGGCGCTGCAGGATCCCGATGCCGCGGTCCGCGTGCAGGCGATCGGCGTCATCGGCTTCCTCAAGCTCGAGGAGTCGATTCCCGCGCTGACGGCGCTGATCGGCGATCCCGACGCGCATGTGCGGCGCGCTGCGGTCAGCGCGCTGGCGTTCTCGCATCTGAAGATCGCCGCCGAGACCATCACCCGGGCGCTCAGGGATTCCGACTGGATGGTGCGCGAGATGGCGGCGGAGACGCTCGGCCTCAATGTCAATGGCGCCGTCGCCGCCGATCCGTTGATTGCGTGCCTTGCGGATGAGTTCTGGCAGGTGCGGCTGAAGGCGATCCGCAGCCTCGGCCGGATGAAGATCGCCCACGCCGTGCGGCCGATCGGCCACTGCATCACCCACGAGCAGGCCAATCTGCGCAAGGAGGCGGCCGCTGCGCTCGGCGAGATCGCCGCGCCGGATGGCGAGCCGTTTCTGGCGCTCGTCGCCGACGATCTCGATCCGGACGTGCGCAAGAACGCCAGATGGGCCCTGCATCAGATCGCAGCCAGCAAGGCTCGGGCCGGGTCCTGACGGCGTTCGCGGCGCGGCCGCGACTGTCCGTCACGCCGGGATGTCCGGAATTGCCGGACTTTTGTCATGCGACAACGGCCCGATGGCCTGTAGCCTGATCGCTTCAGATCAGGGTGCAGACCGTCATGACGAAAATTCACGTGAACGGCCGCGACTACGACGTCGCGGCGGAGGCCGATACGCCGTTGCTATGGGTGCTCAGGGATACGCTTGGGCTGACCGGTACGAAGTATGGCTGCGGCATCGCGCAATGCGGCGCGTGCACGGTCATGATCGACGGCCAGGCGACGCGGTCGTGCCAGGTGCCGCTTGACAGCATCGGCTCGGCCGATATCCGCACGATCGATGCAATCGAACAGGATGGCATCGGCCGCAAGGTGGTGGAGGCCTGGGTGGCCGACCAGGTGCCGCAATGTGGCTATTGCCAGTCCGGGCAGGTGATGGCGGCGACCGCGCTGCTCAAGCAAAATCCGAAGCCGTCCGACGCCGACATCGCCGACGCCATGACCAATCTCTGCCGCTGCGGCACGTATAACCGCATTGCTGCCGCGATCCGTCGTGCGGCCCAGGCCTGAGGAGACTTCGTCATGAATGCTTTCCTCAAGACCGACTTGTCCGCCGCGCTGCCGCTGATCTCGGCGCAGGGTGTCACCAACCTGTCGCGCCGCCGCCTGCTCGGGCTCGGCGCGGGCGCCTTCGTGCTCGGCACGCTGTTGCCGGCGTTGCGCGCGGAGGCCCAGAATGCTGTGTCCGTGAAGCCCGGCACGCGCGTACCGGCGTTCCTGGTGATCGGCAAGGACAATACCGTCAAGCTGCTCAGCCCGTTCGTCGAGGGCGGGCAGGGCATCAACACCGGCCTGGCGCAGATCGTCGGCGAGGAGCTCGACGTCCATCCGAGCCGCTTCGAGGTCGAATGCGCGCCGCCCGGTCCGGACTACGCGATCATCAACGGCCTGCGGTTGACCGGCGGCAGCTTCTCGACTCGCTCGAGCTACGAGGTGATGCGCAAGCTCGGGGCGAGCGCGCGCGAGATGCTGATCCGCGCCGCGGCGGCCAGGCTGAACGTCAAGCCAGAGGCGTTGACGACCGAGGACGGGCAGGTCGTGCATGCTGCATCCAGCCGGCGCCTGGCCTATGGCGAGCTGGCCGAGCAGGCGCTCGCTTTGACGCCGGCCGAGAACGTCCCCCTGCGCGATCCCGCGACCTTCCGCTACATCCGCCAGCCGATGGCGCGGCTCGATGTTCGTGCGAAATCGACCGGCAAGGCGGTCTATGCGATCGATCAGAAGGTCGAGGGCATGCTCTACGCTGCTGTCCAGCATGCGCCGGTGCTCGGCACCGAGCCGCAGGGCATCAGCAACGAAGCGACCGTGAAGGCGATGCCGGGCGTCGACGCCGTGCACAGGCTGCCGGGCGCCGTCGCGGTCACCGCGGACAGCTGGTATCGCGCGCGCAAGGCGGTCGAGACGCTGGAGGTCGCCTGGTCCAAGGCGCCGGCGAGCGGCTTCGAGGCGGTCGCGGCGGACTACTCCTCGTCAGGCCTGCTCGCCGCGCTGAAAGCGTCCGATGCGAGCGGCGTCTCCGCGGAGAAGGACGGCGATGTCGCGGCGGCCTTTGCCGGCGCTGCCACCATCGTGGACGCCGAGTACGACGCGCCCTATCTCGCCCATGGCCAGCTCGAGCCGCCGTCCTCGATGGCGCGCTTCAATGCCGACGGATCGCTCGAGCTATGGGTGCCCAACCAGATGCCGGAGCTGTTCCAGGGCATCGCCGCCAAGGTCGCCGGCCTGACACCGGACAAAGTGATCCTGCATTCGCCGATGCTCGGCGGCTTCTTCGGCCGCCACTTCGCCTATGGTTCGTCCAATCCGTTCCAGCAGGCGATCCTGCTGGCCAAGGCGACGCAGCGTCCGGTCAAGGTGCTGTGGTCGCGCGAGGAGGAGTTCAAGATGGACGCGCTGCGCCCCTTGAGCTTCAGCCGCTTCAAGGCGGCGCTCGACAAGGACGGAAGGCCCACCGCGATCCAGGTGCGCACCGTCGGCGAAGGGCCGATGGGCCGCTGGTTCGGTGTCACGGCCGGCAGCAAGGTCGACAGCTCCGCCGTCGAGGGCATCGTCGAAAAGCCCTACGCCATTCCCAATCGCAGCATGGAATATGCGAGGTTCGCGCATCCCGTGACCATCGCGTTCTGGCGCTCGGTCGGCCACTCCATGAACGACTACTTCTACGAGGGCTTCCTCGACGAGATCGCCGATGCCGGCAAGCAGGATCCCTATCAGTTGCGCCTCGCGTTGCTGAAGGACAGGCCGCGGCATCTGAAGCTGCTGGAGACGGTGGCGAAGATGTCGGGCGGGTGGAAACGCGGACCGTACGAGGCCGACGGTGGCAAGCGCGCCCGCGGCGTGGCGCTGGCCTCGCCGTTCGGCTCGGAGACCGCGACCATCGCGGAGGTCTCGCTCGAGAAAAGCGAGGTGCGCGTCCACCATCTCTGGATCGCGTTCGATCCCGGCAGCATCGTCAATCCCGCGATCGTCAAGTCGCAGGTGGAGTCGGCCGCGGCGCTCGGCCTGTCGGCTGCGCTGTTCGAGGAGCTCGTCTACAAGGACGGCGTCCGGCAGTCGCACAATTTCGACGACTATCCGATCCTGTCGCGCAGCGCGATGCCGAAGGTCGCCGTCGAGATCGTCGAGAGCGGCGCGCCGATGGGCGGTGTCGGCGAGCCGGGCCTGCCCGGGATCGCGCCGGCGGTGGTCAACGCCGTCGCTGCGCTGACCGGTCGGCACGTGCGCAGCCTGCCGCTGGCCAAGGCGAAGCTCGGCGTCTGAGGCGGGACAGCACAGCATCCCGGCATGACCGTGCCGGGATGCGTCTCGTCGGGACGTTCTATGAGCAGAGAGCCTGAGAGGCGAGCCGCGCTTCAAACGAAGCCGAGGCGTTAGTTCAGGACACGTCACCTGCCGCTTCATTGGGCTCGCCGTCGATCAGTCGCAGGCTGCGGCGCAGGCTCTGCGGCGGCTGGCCGAAAAAGCGCAGGAAGGCGCGGCGCATGCGGTCGCGATCGGCAAAGCCGGTGTCGCGCGCCACCACATCCATCGAATGGCGACCATCCTCCAGCATGGCTTTGGCCGCCTCGAGCCGCAGGCGCTCGACCGCCTTGGCCGGCGATTGTCCGGTCTCCTCGCGGAAGATGCGGCTGAACTGGCGCGGGCTGAGGCTCGCGGCCTCGGCGAGCTCCTCGACGCTCAGCGGATTGCGCAGGTTTTCCTTGGCGTAAGTCAGCGCTCGGCGCACACGGTCGGAGCGCGGCTCGAGCTCGAGCAACGCCGAGAATTGCGACTGCCCACCAGGGCGGCGATGATAGACCACGAGCCGCCGCGCCACCGCGCGCGACAGCTCGGCGCCGTGGTCGTCCTCGATCAGCGCGAGCGCGAGGTCGATCGCCGCGGTCATGCCGGCCGATGTCCAGATGTTGCCGTCGGACACGAAGATGCGGTCGTCGTCGACCCTGACCGCTGGAAAGCGCTGCTGCAGCTCGCTCGCATGGGCCCAATGGGTGGTCGCGCTGCGGCCGTCGAGCAGGCCGGCCTCGGCGAGCAGGAATGCGCCGGTGCAGACGCCGGCGACGCGCCGGGATTTTTCGCCGGCCTGCGCGATATAGGAGCGGAGCGCGGGACTCGCCGGCCGCGGCAGCAATTCGCCGACGACCATGAGCGTGTCGGGAAAATCGCCCAAGGGCTGGGTGTCGATGCGCACGCCGAGCGTCGAGCGGATCGGGCCGCCGTGCTCGGACATGATGGTCACGCGATAGATCTGCTCGCCCTTCTGGATGTTGGCGAATTCGAAGGCGGTGGAGGCCGCCACGCCCATGATCTGGAAGCCGTCCTCCATGATGAAGCCGATCTGGCGCAAGGCGATACCCCTCATGTCTTGATTTGCCGCTTATATGTCATTTGAGACATATGGGTCCAGCGCTACCTTCTCGCAATGCAGCAAACTCCGCTTCCGGCGGACAGGAGAAGGAAATTCAGCCATGACCAGCCAGATCAAAGGCACCGTCCTCATCACCGGCGCTTCCTCAGGCATCGGCGCCGTCTATGCCGAGCGGTTCGCCGCGCGCGGCCATGATCTCATCCTGGTCGCCCGCAACCAGGATCGCCTGAACGGGATCGCCGACAAGCTGTCGACGCGCCACGGCGTGAAGGTGAAGCCGCTGGTCGCCGATCTCACCGCGCGCGACGATCTCGCCAAGGTCGAGGCGGTCCTGACGACCGATGCCTCGATCACCCACCTCGTCAACAATGCCGGCTTCGGCAGCGCCGCGCCGCTTGCCAGCGCCTCCGTCGACGAGATGGAGAAGATGGTGGCGATCAACGTGACGGCGCCGTTGCGGCTGACCTACGCGGCCGTGCCGCAATTCGTCGCACGCAAGCACGGCACCATCATCAATATCGCTTCCATCGTCGCGATCGGGCCGGAGGTTTTGAACGGCGTCTATGGCGGTACCAAATCCTTCGTGCTCGCCTTCAGCCAGTCGCTGCGCAAGGAGCTCTCCGGCACCGGCGTGCATGTCCAGGTGGTGCTGCCCGGCGCGACCGGCACCGAGTTTTGGGACATCGCCGGCCTGCCGGCAAGCAACCTGCCGAAGGAATGGGTGATGAGTGCAGCCGATCTGGTCGACGCCGCGCTGCGCGGGCTCGATCGCGGCGAGTTCGCCACCGTGCCCTCGCTCGCCGACGGCGCCGAGTTCGACGCCTGGGAAACCGCGCGTCAGGCCATGCTGCCGCATCTGTCGAGCGCGGTGGTCGCCGAGCGCTATCGCGCCTGATGCGAGCTGGGCTCAGCCACGCGCTGGGCCCAACCGACAACCTGGTGAAGACCGTCGGCAGCTTCTGGCCTTATGCGGCGCCCCTGTTCGACGACATCCCTCGCGCCAGGTCCTATCAGGCTCCGGGTTCACTCAGTGTCGAGGACTGCTACGCGCTGTTTGCGTACATTCTGAGCCTCAATGGCATCGTGCGGCCGGACGGCCGTCTCGACCAGACGTCGCTGCCCGAGGTGAAGATGCCGAACCGCGACGGCTTGATTCCCGTGCCGGAGTTCAGCAACGTCCGGGCGCCGAAATGATCGGGCCCTGCGTCGGACGTGCGCGCAGACGTTCGCCCTGCTGGTCTTCCTGACACTATCGACAACGATCGGAGCAAACGCCATGGACCCGCAAGGGCTGATCACGCTGCCAAGCCAGAACGATCCAGGCACGACGATGCGGAAGCTGCAGGACGTGGTCAAAGCGAAGGGCATGACGATCTTCGCCCACATCGATCATGCGGCCGGCGCCGCCGATGCCGGGATGACGCTGCGGCCCACGGATCTCCTGAGCCTGGATCGGAGCGCGACGGGCTTTCGCGCCAACGGCCGGAGTGATCGATGACCGCGCGTATCGTCAAGCTTCCGCTGGTTCCGGCGTCCTTCTTCGGCATCGTGCTGGGCATCATCGGGCTCGGCAACAGTTGGCGCGCGGCGCATCAGCTGTGGGGATTGCCGGCTGCCGTCGGCGAAGTCCTGATGGCGGTGGGCATTGTCGTCTGGGCCGTTATTGTCTTGTTCTATGTGGCCAAGTGGATCTTCTCCGCCGATGCGGCTCTGTCCGAGGCGCTGCATCCGATCCAGTGCTGCTTCATTGGACTTGCCGGCGTCTCGACCATGCTGGTCGCGATCGCAGCACAGCCCTATAGTCGGATCGGGGCGCTCGTCATCTACGCGATAGGTCTCGTGTTCACGCTCGGCTTCGCGCTGTGGCGTACCGGTCAATTGTGGCGCGGCGGCCGCGATCCCGCGGCCTCGACGCCGGTGCTGTACCTGCCGACCGTGGCAGGATCTTTCGTCACGGCGATCGGGGCAGGGGCACTCGGCTTTCCTGATTGGGGTCGTCTCGCCTTCGGCGCCGGACTGTTTTCCTGGCTGGCGGTGGAGTCGGTCCTGCTGCACCGGCTGTACACGGCCGATGCGCTGCCGGCCGCGATCCGCCCGACCCTCGGCATTCAGTTGGCGCCGCCGACCGTCGGTGCGCTGGCCTATCTCAGCGTGACCGAGGGGCAGCCCGACATGGTGGTCAGCGCGCTGATCGGCTATGGCATGCTGCAATTGCTGCTGCTCGTCCGGCTGCTGCCATGGATCTTGGAGCATCGGCTCTCGGCGTCCTATTGGGGCTTCTCGTTCGGCCTGACCGCGCTTGCCAGCTCGTTACTGAAGATGGTGATCCGCGGCGATCATGGACCTGCCGCGACGCTGGCGCCGATCGTGTTCGTGGTCGTCAACCTCGTCATCGGGGCGCTGGTGCTACGGACGATCTGGCTGCTCGTCTCAGGCCGGATTCTTGCACCCGCTGTCGCTCCTCCGCAGCAGGCTTGAACCCTTCGAGCCGTGAGCTCGCGTCATCTCGCACTTGCGTCGCAACCTGCTGATAACCGGATGATATAGCCGCTAGCTCAAATCCGTATTTCCGCTCACGGCAGGCCCTCACCTAGCTTCAGGCTCCAAAATACGCTCGAACGCGGCATGCGGACCTCCAGCTCCGACGTGCCGGACAGAAGGCGCGCAGATCAGATCTGCCGCCGCGATCGAGCCGGGGTGAAGCGACAAGGGCTTAAGGCAGCGGATGCGCGCGTGGTCTCATTACTTCAACCAGGAGCGCATCGTCTTCACGCTCACGGTGCTGCTGCTGATCGTCTTCGCGCTGACGTTGCCGAAATTCCTGGCGCCCAGCAATCTGCTGTCATTAGTCCGTAGCGTTGCCGTGCTCGGCATTCTCGGGCTCGGCATGCTCATCGTCGTGCTCGGTCGCGGCATCGATCTGTCGCTGGTGGCGACGATGGCGATCTCGGTGGCGTGGAGCCTGCAGCTCGCGGCGAGCGGCATGTCGATGGCGAGCGCAATGGGCACAGGCTTCCTGTTCGCGCTCGGCATGAGCCTCGTCACCGGCATCCTGATCGCCTATGCCGAGATCCCGTCGCTGTTCGCGACCTTGGCGATGGCCACCTTCGTCTATGGCTTCGGCCGCGCCCATCTGATCACCGGCACCGACGTCGTCTATCTGCCGCCGAATATCGGCGCGGTCGCGAGCCTGGGGCAGGGCGCGCTGTTTGGCATTCCCATGCCGATCGTGGTGGCCGCTGTGGTCGCGCTGATCGCCTATCTGTTCCTGCGCTACACCAAGCCCGGACGCTTCATCTATGCGATCGGTGACAATCTCGCGAGCGCGCGCATCGGCGGTGTTCCCGTGCGTCCCATTCTCGTTGCGCAATACGTCATCGCCGGCGGCATCGCCTTCGTTGCGGGCCTCGTGACCGCCACCTCGGCGGAGGCGATGAACACCCGCGTCGTCAATTCCAACATGATCTACGACGTCATTCTCGTGGTCGTGCTCGGCGGCGTCGGACTGTCCGGCGGCCGCGGCAACGTCCGCAACGTCATCGTCGGTGCGCTTCTCATCGGTGTGCTGATGAACGGCATGACGATCATGGACGTGCAGTACACGATCCAGAACGTCGTCAAGAGCCTGATCCTGCTGCTCGCCATCGTCGTCGACAGCATCGTCAATCCCCGCGACGAGCAGACGGGACAACAGGGCGATATCTGAAGCCCAGGTCAATACGCCTCAATCAACAAAATCGGAGGAGACCATCTTGAATACCATGCACCGCCTGGCCCTTGCGGCCACCGCTTTCGTCGGCATTGCCGCGGCCGCCGTCGGCGCTCGTGCCGACGACATGAACGATCCCTACCGCCAGCCGGCGCTCGACGCGCTCAAGGGCAAGTCGATCGTCTATCTGCCGATCTCGATCGGTTTCGACCTCGCCCAGGCCTGGGGCGGCGTCGTCAAGACCGAGGCCGAGCGCTACGGCATGAAGTTCAAGTCGCAGGACCCGAACTGGAACACCGGCGCGATGGCGCAGGGCCTGACGTCGCTGATCGCCGAGAAGCCCGACGTGATCGTGACGCAGAACCCGGACCTGCAGTCGCTGGCGCGGCTGCTCAAGCAGGCCAACGCGGCCGGCATCGTCGTCATCCAGATGAACATGCAGGGCGCGGTGCAGACCGACGCCTTCGTCGGCCCCGACTTCATCGCCATGGGCGAGCAGGCCGCCAAGATGGTGGTCGCGAAGTGCGGCAAGGGCACCGAGACCTCGCACAAGGTGTCGATCGTGCAGGGCGTGCTCACGGGCGGCGTCAGCTACTATCAGGTGCAGGGCATCAAGAAGGTGTTCGATGCCAATCCGGAGATCAAGGTGGTCTCCAGCCAGGCGGCCGACTGGGATGCGTCCAAGGCGCGCGCCATCACCGAGACGGTGTTGCAGCAGAACTCCGATCTCTGCGGCGTGATCGACGTCTGGGATGGCCAGGGCGTCGGCACGGGTGCTGCGATCAAGCAGGCCGGCAAGCAGGACCAGGTCTATTTCGTGACCTCGGGCGGCGGCGCGCAGAGCATGTGTGACCGTCTCGCCGACGGCACCTTCTCGGCTGCGATCAACTATGACGCGCCGGGCATGGGCCGCGACGCCTTCACCGCGATCAGCGCGGTGCTGCAGGGCAAGCAGAAAGCGGGCACGGTGAAGTTCCAGCTGTATTCGCCGACCCGCGTTATGACCAAGGCCGACGTCAAGGCCGGCACCTGCTGGGATCCCGAGCAGTACGCCAAGCTGCTGCGCTGATCCGCATCACCCTTGCGTGGCCGCCGGGTGCGGCGGCCACGCGCTCTCTTTGATTTTGATTTCAAGCGACTGCGTGCAGAGGCTCCTTTGGCGTCGACCAGTACTTTTACGAAGCTGAGATATCGCTTCATCCCGGACCACGTCATCGGCGAGCTGCTCTCGAAGAAGTGGATCGACAACGCGATCCCGTTTTTGGTGCTGCTGTGCGTGATCGCTGTCTTCGGCTCGCTGATCCCGAACTTCTTCACCGGCGCCAACCTCGCCATCAGCGCCCGTGAGTTAGGTGAGTTCGGCCTGGTCTGCATGGCGATGATGATCGTCATCATCGTCGGCGGCATCGACCTCAGCGTCGGCTCCAATTTCGCGCTCGGCAATTTCTTGACCCTTGCGCTGCTCAACCTCAGCGGCTGGCCGGTCGGGCTCGCGATCCCCGCGGTGGTGCTGGTCTGCGGCGGCGTTGGGCTGCTCAACGGCTATCTGATCGGCTTCCTCCGGCTGCGCGCCTTCCTCACCACGTTGGTGACCCTGATCATCGTGCGCGCCATCGTCGACATGCTGCTGCTGAAATACGCGCAGGCGATGTCGGTCAGCTTCTACCAGTCCGATGTCTGGGACGTGATCGGGCTCGGCGGCGTCGCCGAGGTGCCGTCGAGCTTCATCATCCTCGTCGTCGTGGCGCTGATCGGCCATGTGCTGCTGACGCGCAGCCGTCCGGGCTGGCGCATGATGGCGATCGGCGGCTCGCGCCGCTCGGCGCACAATATCGGCCTCTCCGTCCGCGGCATGGTCTGCGCCGCCTATACGATCTCCGGCATGCTGTGCGGACTTGCGGGCGTGCTCTATGCGGCGCGGCTCAGCGGCGCCGGAACCGACACAGGCATGGGCCTGGAGATCTCGGCGCTGACCGCGGCCGTGCTCGGCGGCAACAGTCTCGGTGGCGGCCGTGGCTCGGTGGCGAAAGCGTTGATCGGCGCAGTCATCGTCCTGGTCATGACCAACGGCGTGCTGCGCATCGGCCTGAACAGCGGCTCCGGGCCGATGGTGCTTGGCCTGACCTTGCTGCTCGCCGTGTTCATCGACGTGCGCTGGCTCAAGAACCGCGACAAGCTGCTGTCCAAGGTCTACGTGTCGCCGACCTATGTCGAGCTGCCTGCGCCACGTTCGACCTCGGCTGAGACCGGCGGGGCGTTTGCGCTCAACGACCGGCTCGGCGCCGTCGAGATCATCGGCCTCGGCGAGGTCGAATCGCCCGAGGACGTCATCCTCGACGACGAGGACTACCTGTATTGCGGCACCCGTCACGGCGACATCGTCCGCTTCGCGCCGCCGGACTACAAGACCTGGGAAGTCTACGCCCATATCGGCGGCTCGCCGCTCGGCATGGCCTTCGACCGGGCAGGAGACCTTCACGTCTGTGTCGGCGGCATGGGCCTCTACAAGATCGATCGCGCGCGCAATGTCAGCAAGGTCACCGACGAGACCAACCGCTCGACCTTCTCGGTGGTCGACGATTCCCGGCTGCGGCTCGCCGACGATTTGGACATCGCGCCGGACGGCCGAATCTATTTCAGCGAGGCCACGATCCGCTACGAGATGCACGACTGGCCGGTCGATGCCTTGGAGAGCCGCGGCAACGGCCGCATCATCTGCCACGACCCGAACAGCGGCAAGACGCATACGGCGCTGCGCAACCTGATCTTCCCGAACGGCGTCTGCCTGGCCCATGACGGCCAGTCCATGCTGTTCGCCGAGAGCTGGGCCTGCCGGGTCAGCCGTCTGTGGATCTCGGGGCCGAAGGCGGGGCAGGTCGAGCGCGTGCTCGATTCGCTGCCCGGCTATCCCGACAACATCAACCGCGCCTCCGACGGCTCCTATTGGTGTGCGATCATGGGCATGCGCTCGCCCGCGCTCGACCTCGCGCTGCGCATGCCCGGATTCCGCCGCCGGATGGCGCGCCGCATCGCGCCGGACCAGTGGCTGTATCCCAACCTCAACATCGGCTGCGTGATCCGTTTCAATGACAAGGGCGAGGTGCTGGAGTCGCTGTGGGATCAGGGCGCCAAGAACCATCCGATGATCACCTCGATGCGCGAGCACCGCGGATACCTCTATCTCGGCGGCATCACCAACAACCGGATCGGCCGTATCAAGCTCGATCGCGCTGATCCGAACTGGAGCAGTACGCGGAGCTATTGGGGGCAGCGGGCATGAGCGCGTTGGTTGGAAGCTGGCTCGAACGTTTCCTCGGACGCGGCCGTGCCGCGGTCACGGTGCCGCCGCTGGACGGCGCGCTGAAGCCGAACAATCGTCTCGAGGATGCGCCGCGCGGGATCGCGAGCGATGCGCCGGACAATCTGGTCGTGTGCGATGGCGCGGTGTTCTGGTCGAGCGGTGTCAGGCTGTTTCGCCTTGCTGACGGCGCTGAGCCCGAGGCGGTGGCGACGCTTGATGGCGTGATCTCGGCCCTTGCGGTGTCGCCGCGCGGCCAGATCGCCGTGGCCTGCGAGGGCAAGGGCATCTCGATCCTGGCGCGCGATGGTTCCGTTACCAATGCCGGCCGCCGCAGCGGCTGGCCGACCGCGTGCATCACCGCGATGACGTTCGTCGACGAGGCGAGCCTCGTCGTCTGCGTCGGCTCGGTCGAGACCGGCCTGGAGGCGTGGCAGCGCGACCTGATGGAGCATCGCCGCGCCGGCGAAGTGTGGAAGCTCGCTCTCGTCAAGCGCGAGGCCAAGCGGCTTGCCGCAGGGCTCGGCTATCCCAACGGCGTCGTGGTCGCGGCCGATCAGTCGCTGATCGTGAGCGAGGCCTGGGACGTCAGGCTGGTGCGCCGCGCGCCCGACGGTCGTGAGCTCGCCGTCGTCGTCGACGATCTTCCCGGCTATCCCGGCCGCATCACGCCGTCCGCGCGCGGCGGCTATTGGCTCACGGTGTTCGCGCCGCGCAGCCCGCTGATCGAGTTCGTGTTGCGCGAGGATGATTATCGCCGCGCCATGCTGGCGCAGGTGCCGCCGGCTTATTGGATCGCGCCGGCGCTACGCAGCGGCGTCTCGTTCCATGAGCCGATGCAGGGCGGCGCGCTGAAGCAGATGGGCATCCTCAAGCCGTGGGCGCCGACCTTGTCATATGGCCTCGTCATCGAGCTCGACGCCGATTTCGTTCCGCTGCAGAGCCTGCACAGCCGGGCCGGCGGCAGGCGCCACGGCATCACGTCTGCGATCGATGTCGATGGACGGCTGTGGCTGAGCGCCAAGGGCGGCGACGAGATCGTCGCGATCGGTCGTGCGGTCGGGGAGGTGAAGTGATGCAGCCGGTCGTCGAGCTCAAGAACGTCACCAAGGAATTCCACGGCATTCCGGCGCTGCGCAACATCTCCTTCGATCTCCGCCCCGGTGAGGTCCATGCGCTGCTCGGCGAGAACGGCGCCGGCAAGTCGACGCTGACCAAGATCATGGCCGGCGTCTATGAGGTCACCAGCGGCGAGCTTCTGGTGAACGGCGCAAAGGTCTCGTTCAAGACGCCCGCGGAGGCGCTGCGCAACGGCATCGCGATGGTGTTCCAGGAGACCAGCCTGGTGCCGTCGCTGACGGTGGCGCAGAACATCTATCTCGGCAACGAGAAGTTCCTGAACCGGCTGCGCGGCATCTACATCGCCGCCCAGCAGTTCCTGCAGTCGCTCAATTTCGGCGTCGATCCGACGATGTATGTGTCGCAGCTCGGCGCGGCGCAGAAGCAGATGGTCGAAATCGCGCGCGCCGTGCATCACAAGGCCCGCGTCATCATCTTCGACGAGCCGACGGCGACCCTGACGCCCGAGGAGAAGCACCATTTCTTCGCGCTGGTGAAGCGGCTGAAGCGCGACGGCGTCTCGATCATCTTCATCTCGCACGCGCTGGAAGAGGCGCTGTCGATCTCCGATCGCATCACCATCATGCGCGACGGACAGCATGTCGTGACGGACGACGCGAAGAATTTCGACCGCGACAAGATCATCACCGCCATGGTCGGCCGCACACTGTCGGACGAGCTGTATGGCAAGGCGGGCGACGAGCATGCCACGCGGCCCTACGGCCGCAAGATGCTCAGCGTGCAGAACCTGTCGATAGGCCGCATGGTCCGCAACAACTCGTTCTCGGTCTATGCCGGGCAGATCACCGGCATCTTCGGGCTGATCGGCTCGGGCAGGACCGAGACCGCCAAGATCATCTCCGGCGTGGTCAAGCGCGACTTCTTCCATGGCGGCGAGGTCAAGCTGGACGGCCGCTCGGTGCGCTACCGCGTGCCGCGCCAGGCGGTGCAGGACGGCATCGTCTACGTCACCGAGGACCGCAAGATCGAGGGTTTCTTCGAGACCAAGTCGATCGCCGAGAACATCTATCTCAACCTCCTCGCTGCCGATCTCAACAAGAGCGTCGTGATCTCCTATGCGGAGATGATGGAGCTGGCGGCGACCTGGACCAAGCGGCTCAACGTGCGCGCGATCAGCAACGCGGCGCGCGTCGTCGAGCTGTCAGGCGGCAACCAGCAGAAGGTCGTGATCGCGCGTTCGCTGGTGCAGGAGCCGAAGCTCGTCATCTTCGACGAGCCGACGCGCGGCGTCGACGTCGGCGCCATCGCCGAGCTGCATCACGTCATCAACGAGCTGGCGGATGCCGGGCTCGCGGTGGTCGTGATCTCGTCCTATCTGCCGGAAATTCTCAACCTCGCCGATCGCATCCTGGTGTCGCGCCAGGGCCGCGTCGTCGAGGAATTCTCGGCCGACGAGGCGACCGAGGAGAAGATCATGTACGCGGCCGTTCACTGATCGGCCGCAGCGTAGCTTTCAGGGAAATGAAGTCATGAAGATCAGGGCCGCCGTTCTCGAGGACATGGGCCTCGCCGGACCCTATGCCGCCTCGCGTCCCCTGCGGATTCAGGACGTCGAGCTCGATGGTCCCGGTCCCAGCGAGGTGCTGGTGCGCATCGCCGCCGCCGGCCTGTGCCATTCGGACCTCTCGGTGATCAATGGCGATCGTCCGCGCCCGTTGCCGATGGTGCTGGGGCACGAAGCCTCGGGCGTGGTCGAGGAGGTCGGCGCCGGCGTCGATGATCTCGTGCGCGGCGATCACGTCGTCTGCGTGTTCGTGCCGAGCTGCGGCCATTGTGCGCCGTGCGCGCAGGGGCGGCCGGCGCTGTGCGAGCCGGGCGCCGAGCACAACGGCAAGGGCGATCTGCTCAGCGGCGGCTTCCGGCTGCATCGCGCCGAGGAGAGGGTGCATCATCATTGCGGTGTATCGTGCTTCGCCGAATACGCCACGATGTCGCGCCGCTCGCTGGTGAAGGTGCAGAAGGAGGTGCCGCTGCACATCGCGGCGCTGATGGGCTGCGCCGTGCTGACCGGGACCGGCGCGGTGTTCAACGGCGGCGACGTCGGTCCGGGCGGCAAGGCCGCCATCATCGGCCTCGGCGGCGTCGGGCTCGCCGCGGTCATGGGCGCGGTCGCGATCGGTGCGGAGACTGTGATCGCGATCGACATGTTCGAGCCGAAGCTCGCGCTGGCGCGCGAGCTCGGCGCGACGCACACGTTTCATGGCGCCGATCCCGATCTCGTTGCGAAGGTCAAGGAAGCGACCAAGGGCGGCGTCGATGCCGCGCTGGAATTCGCGGGCTCCGTGAAGGCGTTGGAGATGAGCTACGCCATCACGCGGCGCGGCGGCACCACGGTGACCGCGGGCCTGCCGAACCCCAAGGCGGTACTGTCGCTGCCGGCGGTGTCGCTGGTCGCGGAGGAGCGGACTCTCAAGGGCAGTTATCTCGGCTCCGGCGTGCCGTCGCGCGACATCCCGCGCTTCCTCGGCCTTTATCACCGCGGCCGTCTCCCGGTCGACAAATTGCTGACCCATCGCATCAAGCTGGATGACATCAACGCCGGCTTCGATCGCCTTGCCGATGGCAGTGCGATCCGCCAGGTCGTCGAGTTCAAGTAAGAGATTTTTGACATGAGAAGAATTGGACCCATGCGGCGCTATCAATGTTTCATCGACGGCCAATGGCGCCAGCCGGCGTCCGGCGACTATTTCGAAAGCTTCGATCCTTATCTTGCCCAGCCCTGGGCCTTGATCCCCAAATGCGATGCGCGTGACGTCGATGCGGCCGTGGCTGCGGCGCGCCGTGCGCTGGAGCACGGCGAATGGGCCAATATGCATCCTTCCCAGCGTGGTCAGTTGCTACGGCGGTTCGGAGACCTGATCGCGCGCGACGCCGACCGACTCGCGGCCGTCGAGGTGGAGGACAACGGCAAGCTCTACGCCGAGATGCGCGGCCAGGTCGGCTACATCCCGCAATGGTTTCATTACTTCGGCGGGCTCGCCGACAAGATCGAGGGCGCGGTCGTGCCGATCGACAAGCCCGACATGTTCACCTACACGCGCCATGAGCCGGTCGGCGTGGTCGCGGCGATCACGCCGTGGAATTCGCCGCTGCTGCTCGCCACCTGGAAGCTGGCGCCTGCGCTCGCGGCCGGCTGCACCATCGTCATCAAGCCGTCGGAGTTCACCTCCGCCTCGACGCTCGAACTGATGCGGCTGGTGGAGGAGGCGGGCTTCCCGCCCGGCGTGCTGAACGTCGTCACCGGCTTCGGCGCCGATGTCGGCGAGCCGCTGACCAGCCACAAGGGCGTCGACAAGATCGCCTTCACCGGTGGCGAGAATTCCGGCCGTCACGTGTTGCGCAGCGCCGCGCAGACCTTCAAGCGCACCACCTTGGAGCTCGGCGGCAAGTCGGCGCAGCTGGTGTTTCCCGACGCCGATCTCGACAATGCGGTGAAGGGCGTCGTGTCCGGCATCTTCGCCGCCACGGGCCAGACCTGCATCGCGGGCTCACGCCTCCTCGTGCACGAGAGCATCCACGACGCGTTCCTGGAGAAGTTCGTCGCGCTCGCGCAGACCGCGCGCATGGGCGATCCGATGAACATGGACACCCAGGTCGGGCCGGTGACGACGCAGCCGCAATATCAGCGCGTGCTGTCCTGCATCGCGATGGCGCGCGAGGAGGGCGCCGAATGCGTGATGGGCGGCAAACCGGCCAACCGTCCGGAATGCGGCCAGGGCTGGTTCGTCGAGCCGACGGTGTTCACTGATGTTACCAACGACATGCGGATCGCGCAGGAGGAGGTGTTCGGGCCGGTGCTCTCGGTCATCAAGTTCCGGGAGGACGACGAGGCCTTCGCGATCGCCAACGACACGGCCTATGGCCTTGCCGCCGGGGTCTGGACCAACGATCAGCGCCGCGCGTTTACAGCAGCCAAGCGGCTGCGCGCCGGCACGGTGTGGACCAACACCTATCGCGCCGTCAGCTACATGGCGCCGTTCGGCGGCTTCAAGGCCTCCGGCATCGGCCGGGAGAGTGGGCAGGAGGCGATCATGGAATATCTGGAAACGAAATGTGTCTGGATGTCTTATGGCAAGGATGTGCCGAACCCGTTCGTGATGCGATAGCGCGCCGCAACCGGAAGCGATGAGGGACGATGGCTGCCGACTTCGAGGGACTGCTGGTTGTTTCGATCGAGCAGGCGGTGGCGGCAGCCTACGCCTCCTGCAAGCTGGCTGACGCCGGCGCGCGCGTCATCAAGATCGAGCGGCCCGAGGGCGATTTCTCCCGCGAGTATGATCATTTCGTGCATGGCGAGAGCGCCTATTTCGTCTGGCTCAATCGCGGCAAGGAATCGATCTGCCTGAACCTCGCCGACGACGCCGACAAGGCGGTGCTGGCGGCGATGCTGGCGCAGGCCGACGTCTTCATCCAGAACCTCGCGCCGGGCGCCATCGACCGGCTCGGCTTCTCGATGCAGGGCCTGCGGGCCAAGCACGAGCGGCTGATCACCTGCGCCATATCAGGCTATGGCGACGAGGGGCCGCTGCGCGACGCCAAGGCCTATGATCTCCTCGTGCAGGGCGAGAGCGGGCTCGCCAACATCACCGGCAATGAATATGGCGCGGCCCGCGTCGGGGTCTCCGTGTGCGACATCAATGCCGGGATGACGGCGACGCAGGCGATCTTCCAGGCGCTGTATGCGCGCGAGCGCACCGGCCAGGGGCGCCACATCGCGGTATCGCTGTTTCACGCGATGGCCGACTGGATGAACGTGCCGTATCTGCAATATGCCTACGGCGGCGTGCCGATCGGCCGGGTCGGGCTGCATCATCCGACCATCGCGCCCTACGGCAGCTACGCCTGCGGCGGCGGCCGCTCGATCCTGATCGCGATCCAGAACGAGCGCGAATGGGTGATCCTGTGCCGCGACGTTCTGAAGCGCCCGGGCCTCGCCACCGATCCGCGGTTCGTCAACAATGGCGAGCGGGTCAAGAACCGCGCCGCGCTGGATGCCGAGATCGGGCCGATCCTGCTCAGCATGGACCTCGACGGCGCGATGAAGCTGCTCAGCGACGCGCGGCTCGCCTTCGGGCGCGTCTCGACCTTGGCCGACTTCGCCGAGCATCCGCAGAACCGCTATATCGAGATCGATACGCCGACAGGGCCCGTGGTGCTGATGGCGCCCGGTGCGATTGCCGACGGGCAGATGCCCGCATTCGGACCGATCCCGGCGCTCGATGCGCATGGCGAGCGGCTGCGCCGCGAGTTTCAGCCGAGGTCGCAGGATTGAAGCGTCCGCCCGGCGGAATGTCGTCGCGATGAGCGCGGAATGCCGGCGTCTCTGCACGGCAGATGCTCATTCAGCGATGGGCGTTTGCGGCGCGTTCGCTTGACACTGTCCCGATGCCGCTGATCTATAGCGTTGTTCGATCAGTTGAATGCTCGCCATATCGAAAAGTTATGGCGGACATATAGGAATGTTGGCACGGGAATGGACCTGCGGCAGCTTCGCTACTTCATTGCGATCGTCGAGCAGGGCTCCTTTTCCAAGGCCGCCGAGACCTTGAATGTCGCCCAGCCCGCGCTGAGCCTCCATGTGCGCAACATGGAGGCCGAGCTCGGCTCGGCGCTGCTGTTTCGCAGCCCGCAAGGCGTCGTCGCGACCGAGGCCGGCGAGATCCTGATCCGCCATGCGCGCATCGTCATCGATCAGCTCTCGATCGCGCGGCATGAGATCAAGGGCCAGGAAGCGGAGCCGTCCGGCGAGGTGCGGCTCGGGCTGCCCGGCACGATCAGCCAGATCCTGTCGGTGCCGCTGATCATCGAGGTGCGCAAGCGCTTTCCCAAGATCAAGCTCTGCGTCGCCGAGGCGATGAGCGGCTTCGTGACCGAGTGGATTCGCGAGGGCCGGATCGATCTCGCCGTGCTTTATCAGCCCGTCAGCGACAACGCGCTGAACTCGTCGGAAGTGATCACCGAGGAGCTCTGGCTGCTCGGCCCGACGGTGCCTCTGGCCGGCGTCAAGCCGCCCGCATCGGGCGCCGTCGCCTACGCCAACGTGACCCAGCTTCCGCTGATCCTGCCGAGCGCGGACCATGGCCTGCGCATGCTGCTGGAGCGCGAGGCGACCGCGCGCGGGCTGTCGCTCGAGCCGGTGATCGAGGTCGACTCCTACGCCAACATCAAGGGACTGGTCGAGGAGGGGATCGGCTATTCGATCCTGCCCTATAACGCGATTGCACGTGACGTGCAGAGCGAACGCCTGTTGGCGTGGCCGATCAAGCAGCCGGAGATCAAGCGTTCGGTACACCTCGCCCATCCGGTCGACCGGCCGCTCAGCCACGCGGTGTCCAGTGTCCACGCCCTCTGCCGCGCGACGCTGCTCACGCTCGTCGCGACGGGCAAGTGGAACGGCGCGCGTGCCTCGAATGCTGGAGCAGCAGGCGATGAAGCGGCGGGCCGCTCGACGGCCAGGAAGCGATGATCACGCGCGGGTGTGATGCCGGCCCGTCGAGAACGAGCGTCGTCAGCCATTTGAACTGAGCTCGGATGTAATCCAGTCCGCGAAGGCGCGTACGGCCGTACGTTGGTGAGCGTTGCGCGGAAACACCAGGCGATGGCCGACGTAGCGCACGTCGTTCGCACGGCCCGCGAGCGGCGCCACGAGACGTCCTGCGGCGAGCTCGCGCTCGGCCAGCAGGGTTGATTCAAGCGCAACGCCGAGGCCTTCGGCGGCAGTCGCCAGCGCCAGGAAGCTGCGGTCGAAGCGCATGCCGTGCAGGGCAGGAGCCTCGAGGCCGTTGGCGGCGAACCATTGGTGCCACTGCACCTGCTTGACATCGGAGCGGATCAGCGTCCGGTCCAGCAGGTCGGCCGGCCGCTTGATCGTCGCCGCCAGCGCCGGCGCGCATAGCGGCGTCACGGTCTCCTCCGCGAGCGGAACGACCTCGACGCCCTCGGCATGCGGCTGGCCGTAGACAATGTCGATGTCGAAATCGTCGTTCTTGAAACGCGCATAGTCGGTATTGGCCGACAGCCGCACCTCGAGCTTCGGATGGGCGGCGAGGAAGCGCGCCAATCGTGGCGTCAGCCATTGCGCCGCGAAGCTCGGCGCCGAATGCACGCGGACCAGTTGCGGACCGCGTGCGGCGACCTCTTCGAGGCCTCGGCGCAGTTGGTCGAAGGCGGCGCCGGCATGGCGCATCAGGTTCTCGCCGGCCGGCGTCAGCCGCACGGACCGTGCCGTGCGCTCGAACAACACCGTGCGCAGGGTGGTCTCCAGCTTGCGGATGGCGTGGCTCACCGCGCTCGGCGTCAGGTGAAGCTCATTCGCTGCATCGCGAAAGGAACCGGTCCGGGCGGCGGCCTCAAACGCCTTGATTGACGAGATCGGGATATTGGACAGCATGCCATGAGTGAACCAGATTCATTTATCCGTGACAACTGTGCGTTTGTCGTCGCCTCTCCGCCCCGCCATGGTCAAGCCCAACACAACGACACTTTGGGAGGACCTAAGGATGCTGCTCAGCGGCAAAACGGCGATCATCTCGGGCGCAGCTTCGAGGCGCGGCATCGGGCTCGCTACCGCGCGACGGTTCGCCGCCGAAGGGGCGCGCGTCGCCATCCTCGACATCGATGCAGCTGCGGCAGCCGATGCGGCTGCGACGCTCGGCGATCAGCATCTCGGGCTCGGCTGCAACGTCGCCGACAAGAGCTCCTGCAATGACGCCGTCGCGCAGGTCGTCGCCAAGTTCGGCGTCATCGACATCCTCATCAACAATGCCGGCATCACCCAGCCGGTCAAGCTGCTCGACATCACGCCGGACGATTGGGATCGCATCCAGGACGTCAATCTCAAGGGCGTGCTGTTCCTGTCGCAGGCGGTGATCCCGCATATGCGCGCCCGCAAATCGGGCTCGATCGCCTGCATGTCGTCGGTCTCGGCACAGCGCGGCGGCGGCATTTTCGGCGGCCCGCATTACTCCGCCGCGAAGGCCGGCGTGCTCGGCCTCGCCAAGGCGATGGCGCGCGAGTTCGGCAATGACGGCATCCGGGTCAACTGCGTGACGCCCGGCCTGATCGGCACCGACATCACGGCCGGCAAGCTGACCGATGAGATGAAGGCCAAGATCCTCGAGGGCATTCCGCTGAACCGTCTCGGCACCGCCGACGATGTCGCCGGCATCTACACCTTCCTGGCGTCGGATCTGTCCGCCTATGTCACGGGCGCGGTGATCGACGTCAACGGCGGCATGCTGATCCACTAGCAAGGTCTGAGATCATGGACACCGCAACCAACCGGCTCGTCAACGCGCCGACCCTGGCGCAGCGCGCCTACAATATCCGCCGCCATGCGCTGCGCATGGGCGAGGTGCAGGGGCAGGGCTACATCGCCCAGGCGCTCGATATCTCCGACGTGCTGGCGACGGCTTATTTTCACGCGATGCGCTACCGGCCCGAGGATCCCACTTGGGAGGAGCGCGATCGTTTTCTTTTGTCGAACGGTCACTACGCCATCGCGCTTTACGCCGCGCTGATCGAGGCCGGCATCGTGCCTGAGGCCGAGCTCGAGACCTACGGCAGCGACGACAGCCGGCTGCCGATGTCCGGCATGGCGTCCTACACGCCGGGCATGGAAATGTCGGGCGGCTCGCTGGGCCTCGGCCTCAGCATCGCCGTCGGCATGGGCCTTGGGCTGAAGCGGAAGAAATCGTCCTCGCGCGTCTACACGCTGTTCTCCGACGGAGAGCTCGACGAGGGCTCGGTGTGGGAGGCGATCTCGTCCGCCAGCCATTACAAGCTCGACAACCTGATTGGGATCGTCGACGTCAACAATCAGCAGGCCGACGGCCCCTCGACCCAGGTGATGAGCTTCGAGCCGCTGGTGGACCGGCTGGAAGCCTTCGGCTGGTTCGTGCAGCGCGTCGACGGCAATGATCTCGACGCCGTGGTCGCCGCTTTCGACGCGGCCAAGATGCTCGAAGCGCCGAAGCCGCGCATGATCGTCGCCGACACGTTGATGGGCAAGGGCGTGCCCTTCCTCGAACAACGCGAGAAGAACCACTTCATCCGCGTCGAGCCGTATGAATGGCAGCTCGCGATCGCCGCGCTCGACGCCGGGAGGCCCTGATGAAATCGACAAGACCCGCTCCGGATCTGAGCAAGCCGCGCCTGACGACCTCGGCGATGATCGCCTCGATCGCCTCCGAGGGGCAGCGCACCAAGCCGGCGCCGTTCGGCCACGCGCTGGTCGAACTGGCGCGCCACAGGCCCGAAATCGTCGGTATGACGGCGGACCTCGGCAAATACACCGATCTGCACATCTTCGCGAAGGAGTTTCCCGATCGCTACTATCAGATGGGCATGGCCGAGCAGCTGCTGTTCGGCGCCGCGTCGGGCCTCGCCGCCGAAGGCTTCATGCCGTTCGCGACGACCTACGCCGTGTTCGCCTCGCGCCGCGCCTACGACTTCATCCATCAGACGATCGCCGAGGAAGATCGCAATGTGAAGATCGTCTGCGCGCTGCCCGGCCTGACCTCCGGCTACGGCCCGAGCCACCAGGCGGCCGAGGATCTGGCGCTGATGCGCGCGATGCCGAACATGACGGTGATCGATCCCTGCGACGCGCATGAGATCGAGCAGGTCGTGCCTGCGATGGCCGCCCATCAGGGGCCGGTCTACATGCGCCTGCTGCGCGGCCAGGTGCCGCTGGTGCTCGACGAGTACGACTACAAATTCGAGCTCGGCAAGGCCAAGCTGCTGCGCGACGGCCGGGACGTGCTGATGATCTCGTCCGGCCTGATGACGATGCGCGCGCTCGAGGCGGCCAAGGCGCTATCCGATGATCGCGTCGATGTCGCCGTACTGCACGTGCCGACGATCAAGCCGCTGGACGCCGAGACCATCCTGCGCGAGGCCGGCCGATCCGGGCGTCTCGTGGTGGTCGCCGAGAACCATACCTTGATCGGCGGTCTCGGCGAGGCTGTCGCCGGGGTGTTGATGCGTTCGGGGGTGCACGTGCCGTTCCGGCAGATCGGGATACCCGACGAATTCCTCGACGCCGGCGCGCTGCCGACGCTGCACGACCGCTACGGCATCTCGCTCTCGGAGGTCGCAAGGCAGGTGAAGGGCTGGCTCACATAGCGGGCCAACCGCTCTCATTCATCGCCGGCGCCATGGCGCCGGCCCATAAAAATAATTTCATACTGGAGGGATGGAAATGCGCAAGGGGACCAAGGGGACGACGCGTCGGCAATTGATCACGGCAGCAGCAGCTCTGCCTTTCACATTCGCGATCTCGCGTTATGCGAACGCGGCCGAGTTCACGATGAAGCTTGCGACCGGGCAGGACCCGTCGCATCCGGTCAACAAGCGGGCGCAAGAGGCCGCCAACCGCATCAAGGAAGCCAGCGGCGGCCGCCTGGAGATCAACCTCTATCCCGCCAATCAGCTCGGCTCCGATACGGACCTGATCTCGCAGGTTCGCGTCGGCGCGGTCGATGCGATCAACATCGCGAGCTCCGTGCTCGCCACGCGGGTGCCGCTCGCCGGCATCGTCAACACCGGCTTCGCTTTCTCGTCCTACGATCAGGTGTGGAAGGCGATGGACGGCAGCCTCGGTGATCACATTCGCAAGGACATCGAGAAGACCGGCGCCATCGCGCTCTCAAAACCCTGGGACAATGGCTTTCGCCAGGTCACGTCGTCGACCCGCGAGATCAAGACGCCGGATGATCTCAAGAGCTTCAAGATTCGCGTGCCGGCCGCGCCGATCCTGACCAGCCTGTTCCAGGCGCTCGGCGCCGGTCCGACCCCGATCAATTTCAACGAGGTCTACACCTCGCTTCAGACCAAGGTGGTCGAGGGGCAGGAGAACCCGCTGCCGATCATTGCGACCGCCAAGCTCTACGAGGTCCAGAAATACTGCTCGCTCACCAGCCATGTCTGGGACGCCTACTGGATCCTCGGCAACCGCGCCGCCTTCGGCAAGCTGCCGTCGGACCTGCAGGCGATCGTCACCCGCGAGTTCGGCAAGTCGGCCGACGACGAGCGCGCCGACATCGCCGCGCTCAGCCAGAGCCTGCGCGCCGATCTCGCCGCCAAGGGTTTCACCTTCGTCGACGTCGACAAGAACGCGTTCCGCACCGCGCTCGGCAAGAGCAGCTTCTACAAGGATTGGCGCGGCAAGTTCGGCGAGGAGGCCTGGACCATCCTGCAGTCCAACGTCGGAGAGCTCGGATGAACAGCGTCGACGCGTCCTTGGCAGCCTCCACGAAGCACGGCGTCGTCGACGGGCTCGAACGGGTCCTGACGAAGCTGATCGAGATTCCGGCCGTGATCGCCCTGGTCGCGGAAGTCGGGATCCTGTTCACCGGTGTGACGTCGCGTTTCGTCTTCAACCGGCCGCTGACCTGGGCCGACGAGCTCGCGTCGATCACCTTTCTCTGGCTCGCGATGTTCGGCGCGGTGCTTGCGCTCAGCCGTGGCGAGCACATGCGGATGACCGCGCTGGTCGACCGCGTCAGCCCGCGCGTGCGCGCGGTGCTGGAGAGCCTTGCCTTGATGGCCCCGGCGCTGTTCCTGGGCATCCTGCTGCATCCCGCGATCGACTACGCCCATGGCCAGTCTTTCGTCGAGACGCCGGCGCTCGGGCTGTCCGACAGCCTGCGCGCCGGCGCCGTGCCGGTCGGCATCGGCCTGATGCTCGCGACCGCGTTGCTGCGCATGACCCGCCATGCCTCGCGCGATCTCGCGATCACGCTGGTGCTGCTCGCGGCCATTGCGCTCGTGCTGTGGGGCGCCGCGCCGGCGCTGAAGGCGCTCGGCAACTGGAATCTCATCGTCTTCTTCGCGCTGCTGCTCGGCGCGGCCGTGCTCGCCGGCGTGCCTATCGCATTCTGCTTCGGCCTCGCCACCGTTGCCTATCTGCTGACGGTCACCACCGCACCGCTCGAGGTCGTCACCAGCCGCATCGACGAGGGTGTCTCCTCGCTGGTGCTGCTCGCCATCCCGCTGTTCATCCTGCTTGGTCATCTCATCGTGATGACGCGAATGGCCGAGGCGATGGTCGGCTTCCTGGTGTCGCTGGTTGGCCATGTCCGCGGCGGCCTGTCCTATGTGCTGCTGGGCGCGATCCTGCTCGTGTCCGGCATCTCCGGCGCCAAGACGGCCGACATGGCCGCGGTTGCGCCGGTGCTGTTTCCCGACATGAAGCGGCGCGGCATCCATGACGGCGAGCTGGTGTCGCTGCTCGCGGCCTCCGGCGCGATGGCCGAGACCATCCCGCCCTCGATCGTGCTGATCATCATCGGCTCTGTCGCCGGCGTCTCGATCTCTGCGCTGTTCACCGGCGGCATCGTCCCGGGCCTGGTGCTGGCGGTGGCGCTGGCGATCGTCGCCAAGCGCCGCATGGTCGAGCCGGAGGGGATCATCCGTGAGCGTGCGTCCTGGGCTACGATCCGCGCGGCGCTGATCACCGCGATCCCCGCGCTGCTGCTGCCGGTCTTGATCCGCACCGCCGTCACGGAAGGCGTGGCGACAGCCACCGAAGTGTCGACCATCGGCATCGCCTACGCCATCATCGTCGGCCTGCTGGTCTATCGCCGGTTCGACTGGCGCAAGCTCTATCTGGCGCTGGTCCACACCGCGGCCTTGTCGGGCGCGATTCTCTTCATCATCGGCGCGGCGACTGCGATGGCCTGGGCGCTCACGCAATCGAACTTCTCGCACGCGCTGGCGGCGATGATGACGTCGGTGCCCGGCGGCAAATACGGCTTCCTGCTGATTTCGATCGGGGTGTTCATTCTGCTCGGCAGCATTCTCGAAGGCTTGCCGGCGATGGTGCTGTTCGGGCCGCTGCTGTTCCCGGCCGCCAAGCTGCTCGGCGTGCACGAGGTGCACTACGCGATGGTGATCATCCTGGCGATGGGCATCGGCCTGTTCGCGCCGCCCTTCGGCCTCGGCTACTACGCCGCGTGCTCGATCGGTCAGATTGATCCCAATGCCGGGCTGACGCGCATCTGGCCCTATCTCGGAGCGCTCGTGCTCGGTCTGCTGCTCGTGGCCTTCATCCCCTGGCTGTCGATCGGATTCCTCTGAGCATCGGGATGAAGCAGGTGAGCGTGAGTTCTGACATGTCAGCGGTGCGTGAGACCCAAGGCGAGACGAACGCCACTTCGTTCGTCCTCGAAGCCAAGGCCATCGAGAAGAGCTTTGGAGCCACGCATGTGCTGCGCGGCGCCAATTTGCGGATCCGGCGCGGCGAGATTCACGCGCTGCTCGGTGGCAACGGTGCGGGCAAGTCGACCCTGATCCGCATCATCTCGGGCTCGCACCGCCATGATGGCGGATCAATCAGCATCGACGGCCGCGAGGATCCCGACGCCAATGCGATCGCCGTCGTGTTCCAGGAGCTGGCGCTGCTGCCGCATCTGTCGGTGGCCGAGAACATCACCTTGCCGCATCGCAAGCGCGCTCTTGCGCGGCTGAGCGAGGCTGAATGCTTCGAGGAGGCGCATGCCGCGCTGGCGCTGGTCGACCAGGAGCTGGCGGAGCGGGCGCTGGACTGGCCGGTGGCGCAGCTCGACCTGCACGAGCGGCAGTTCGTCGAGATCGCCCGGGCGCTGAGCTCCGGCGCACGCGTCCTGCTGCTGGACGAGCCCACCGCCAATCTCACGTTCTCCGAGACCGAGCGGCTGTTCGGCATTCTCCGCCGCCTGGCGCAGCAGGGCATCAGCACGCTCCTGGTGTCGCATCGCATGGGCGAGATCCGCGCGCTCGCCGACGTCTGCACCGTGCTGCGCGACGGGCGCTCGGTGCTCGACCGCGCGTCGCTCTCCGAGATCAGCGATGAGGCGATCGTGGAGGCGATGGGGCAGAAGAGCAGCGCCTTGCCGCAGGCTGCGCCGCGCAGCACGATCGCTACCTCGGCACGCACGCAGATTGTGCTCCGCGGTTCGGGCGTCTCCCTGAGCGTCGGCTCGGGCGAGGTGCTCGGGCTTGCCGGTGCGCCCGCCGGGCCGTCCGGCGTCATCGAGACCCTGATCGGTGCGCGGCGGTCCGGCGGTTGGCGCCTCACGATCGATGGCACCGACGTGACATTCGCAAGTCCCGCGCAAGCCGTGAGGGCAGGGGTCGGCTACGTCTCCGGCGATCGCGCCGAGAAGGGCATCCTCGCGACCTTGCCGATCCTCGACAACATCGTCGCGGCCGCACGGGTCGCCGGCCGCCATATCCTGGCCTCATCAGGCGAAGCCGCGGCCGCGCAGACCGCGCTCGATACGCTGTCGATCAAGGCGAGCTCGATCGACGCGCTGCCGCAGACCGTGAGCGGCGGCACGCAGCAGAAGCTGTTGCTGGCGCGCTGGCTCGCGCCGGCGCCGAAGATCCTGGTGCTGGAGGAGCCGACGCGCGGCGTCGACATCGGCACCAAGCGCGAGATCTACGCGATGATCCGCGATGCCGCCGCCGCGGGCTGCGTCGTGGTATGGTGGTCGACCGAGTTCACCGAGCTGATCGCGGTCTGCGACCGGGTGATCGCCTTCGATCTCGGCGGCCAGGTCAGCGGCATTCTCGGGCACGACGAGCTCGACGAGGTCTCGCTGTCGCGCGCGACCGGAATGGCGGCGTGACTGCCGGCGCATGAGCAAGCAAGAGGATAACATGACGGAAGTGGTGATCGATCAGCGCGCGGCCCAGCGGCCCAAGCCTGGCAAGCGCGCCTCACTGGCCGTCCGGCTGACGCGCACCTATCGCTCGGAGATCGCGATCGCGATCGCTATCGTCGTTCTGCTCGTGGGTATCAGCTTCTGGTCGCCTTACGTGCTGACCTGGGGCAATCTCGCCAACATCGCCCAGGCGGCTGCGCCGCTGATCCTGATGTCGCTCGGCGTGTTCCTGGTGATCGCCACCAGCGGCATCGATCTGTCGGTCGGCTCGACCTTCTCGCTGACCGGCATGGTCGCAGGCCTGTGCTTCTCCGCCGGCCTGCCGTGGCCGATCGCCTGCCTGATCAGCCTCGGCGTCGGCGCGGCCGTCGGCGCGATCAATGGCGGCCTCGTCACCATCGTCGGCCTCGCACCGTTCGTCGTCACCCTGATCACCTACGCGATCGGCGCCAGTCTCTCCTTCGTCATCACCGACGGTCACTCGATCGCGATTGCGGATGCGAATTTCTGGAAGCTCAATGGCGGCGAGCTGATCCCCGGCGTCACCAACTTCGTGCTGTTCTGCGCCATTGCCGTGATCGCCCTTGAATTCGTGCTGCGCAAGCTCGTCGTCGGCCGCTGGGTGTTCGCCATCGGCAGCAACGACAAGGCGGCCCGTCTGCTCGGCATTCCCGTGCACGGCGTGCGCTTCGGCGTCTATGTCGCGTCCGGCCTGGCGGCGTCCTTCGCCAGCCTGCTGAGCCTGTCCTACATCAGCAACTCGGAATCGACCGCCGGCGCCAACCTCATGCTGCAGGCGATCGCGGCTTGCGTGATCGGCGGCGCCAGCCTGTTCGGCGGCACCGGCTCGGCGATCGGCGCCATGCTCGGCGCGATCATGATCACGGTCATCCAGAACGGCGTCAACCTGATCGGCATCAACAGCTTCTGGCAAGGAACCGTCACGGGAGCCGTCATCCTCGTCGCGGTCCTGATCGACCGCGCCACGAAGGTCCGTAGCTGAGATAGCTGCACCACCCACGAAACGTTCATAAAACACTTGGAGGAAAGCATGAAAAGACGATCTCAAGGCCTGTTCGCCATCGCTGTCTCAGCCGTCATGGCCGCGGCTCTGCAGCCGGCATCTGCCGCCGAGGGCGCGAAGAAGTTCACGGTCGCCTATATCGCGCCGTCGCTCGACATCTCCTATTGGCAGTGGGTCGGCTACGGCGCCAAGACCAAGGCGGCCGAGCTCGGCATGACCTATATCGAGATGGATTCGCACAATTCGCCGGCCGACCAGATGACCAACGTGCGCACCGCGATCACCCGCGGCGTCGACGCCATCGTGATGGGTCCGGTCAGCTCGACCAGCACGCCGCCGGTGCTGAAGCTGCTGAAGGAGAAGAAGATCCCGATCGCGTTTGCCGGCATCGGCCCGCAGCCGGGCGAGACCGACTATACGTCGGCGGTGACCGCCAACAATTTCGACGGCGGCAAGGCCGAAGGCAAGTTCGTCTGCGCGCTCGCCAAGGAGCGCGGCGGCAACAAGGTCGGGATGCTGTCACTGCCGCAGGATCGCGAGAATGCGCAGAAATATCTCGCCGGCGCCAAGGAGTCGTTCCAGGCGGATGGTTGCGAGCTGGTGCAGATTCTGCAGACCAAGGGCCTGACCGTCCGCGAAGCCGTCGACCAGGCCAACGACCTCCTGACCGCGCATCCCGACGTCAAGGCGATCTACGGTATGTATGATGAGGCGGCGACCGGCGCGGCCAAGGCGCTGCAGACCCGCGGCCTCGTCGGCAAGGTCGGCCTCGCCACATCCGATGGCAGCCCGACCACCGTCAAGCTGTTGCGTGAAGGCGTCGTGCAGGGCCTGTTCCTGCAGGAGGCCGGCGGGCAGGGCATCGAGGGCGTGCAGCAGGTCTACAACGCCCTGACCGGCGCGGCCGTGACTCAGAGCCTGCCGCTGCCGCTGTCGCTCGTGACCTCCAGCAATGTCGGCACGCCGGAAGCCCAGGCCAAGCTGAAGCGCGTCTATCCGCCGTCCGCCGGCGACTACTGATCGCGCAAGGCATCGCAGCGGGCGCCTGATTCATCGGGCGCCCGCACCCATGTCCGGACGATCCCTGATCGAGGATGCCACCATGACCGATTTTCCCATCATCGACCCGCACCACCATCTCTACGATCTCGAGAACCACTATTACCCGTGGCTCAGCGACGGCGTGAAGCCCTCGGCCTTCGGCGACTACACCGCGATCAACCACAGCTATTTGATCGAGGACTTCCTCGCCGACTGCAAGAACCAGAACGTCGTCAAGTCGGTCCATCTCGACGTCGGCTTCGATCCCAAGGATCCGGTCGGCGAGACGAAGTGGCTGCAGGGCGTCGCTGACAAGCACGGCTTTCCTCACGGCATCGTCGGCTATGCCAATCTGGCGCAGCCGAACGTGCGCGACGTGCTCGAACGACACCTGGCCTATCCGAATTTCCGCGGCATCCGCCAGTCGCTGAACTATCACGCCGATCCGGCCAAGACCTATCTCGACCGGCCCGGCGTCTGTCGCGAGCCGGAGTGGCGGCGCGGCTTTGCCATGCTGCGTGACCTCGGCCTGTCCTTCGACCTTCAGCTCTACTACCCGCAAATGCAGGAGGCCTATGAGCTCGCGCGAGATTTTCCGGACACGCAGATCATCCTCAACCACACCGGCATGCAGGTCGATGGCCCCGATCATTTCGAGGCCTGGAAGACCGGCATGAAGCTGCTGGCCCAGGCTCCGAACGTCGCGTGCAAGATCTCCGGTCTCGGCATGGGCGACTGGACCTGGACGGTCGACTCCTTCCGCCCCTACGTGCTCACCGCCATTGAGGCCTTCGGCGTCGAACGCTGCATGTTCGCCAGCAACTTCCCGGTCGACAAGCTGTTCAGCAGCTACGACAAACTGTTCGATGCCTTCAAGGAGATCACGTCGGACTTCGCCTCAGGCGACCGCCGCAAGCTGTTTCACGACAACGCGGAACGATACTACCGGCTCTGATCTCCGCGCGCGGGGGCCTGCGAAGGCTGTTCGGGTGCCTGAGAGGCGCCCGCATGGAAAGACGCGCGGCCCGCCGCATCAGCCTGCGACACAACTGTCTCCGCACACGGTGAGACCGGCGACGCCCGGTCTTGCCGTCTTTGCGCTTGCGAGCGGGGACCGTTGGCATTACCTGCCTGTTTCGAGCGGCGGCCGCCGCGGACATCATGAGACAGCAGGGGCTGCGTCCCTTTGCGATCCGGATCGGGGATCCCTCTCCAAGTGCTTGAGTCGACGTTGAAATATGGATCGGTGGGAGCCGGCCGCTTCTCCGTGGCGCCGATGATGGATTGGACTGACCGGTATTGCCGGGTGTTCCATCGGCTGCTGTCGCGGCGGGCGCTGCTCTATACCGAGATGGTGACGACCGGGGCCGTCATTCACGGCGACCGGCAGCGGCTGCTCGGCTTCGATGCCAGCGAGCATCCGGTGGCGCTGCAGCTCGGCGGCTCGGATCCGGCGGATCTCGCGACCTCAGCCAAGATCGGCGAAGACTTCGGCTACGACGAAATCAACCTGAATGTCGGCTGCCCGTCGGACCGGGTCAAGGATGGCCGCTTCGGCGCGTGCCTGATGGCGGAGCCGGCGCTCGTTGCGGCCTGCGTCGCAGCGATGAAGCGCGCGGTGCGCATTCCCGTCACCGTCAAGTGCCGCATCGGCATCGATGACCAGGATCCGGAGATCGCGCTCGATGCGCTGGCGGATGCGGTCGTCGACAGTGGCGCCGACGCGCTGATCGTGCATGCGCGCAAGGCGTGGCTGAACGGTCTGTCGCCGAAGGAGAACCGCGACATCCCGCCGCTCGACTACGGCAGGGTGTACCGGCTGAAGGCGCGGCTGCTGCACGTGCCGATCATCATCAATGGCGGCATCAGCAGCATCGAAGCGGCGCAAGCTCATCTCGCTCATGTCGATGGCGTGATGCTCGGCCGCGCCGCCTATCAGGAGCCGTGGCGATTGCTCGACATCGATCCCGTGCTGTTTGGCGAGGCCGCGCCGCATTCGAGCATGAAGGACGCGCTGGCGGCGCTCGAGCCCTATATCGAACGCCAGCTCGGGCAGGGGACGCGGCTGCACGCGATCACGCGGCATCTCGTCGGGGCCTATCACGCGGTGCCTGGCGCGCGCGCCTTCCGCCGTCACCTCTCCGAGCGCGGCGTGAAGCCCGACGCCGGGATCGAGGTGTTGCGCGAGGCGGTCGCGATGATCGAGCAGCGTCAGCCGGTGGCCGCGCTCGCCTGACCTATTCGTTCGCCGGCAGCAGGTCGGCCACGGCTTGGCGCGCGACCGCGTTTTCGTCCGGCAGTCCGATCGAGATGCGCAGCCATGTCGCAAAACCCGGCTGTGCGCGGCCGATGTCGATGCCGCGGGCGGCGAGCGCCGCGGCCGCATCCGCATGCGGCCGGCCGCAATCGAAGAACACGAAATTGGCATGCGAGGCGCTGAAGCCGCGGCCGCGATCGCGCAGCAGCGCATGCCAAGCCTCGCGCTCGGCCGCGACCTTGGCGCGAACATCGACGATGTAGTCGTGCTCACCAAGGCTCGCCAACGCGGCCACGAGACTGAGCCGGTTCAGCCCGAAGAAGGCGCCGATGCCTATCTGCTTCAGTCCTGCGGCCAGCGGCTTCGGCGCCAGGGTATACCCGATGGCGAGACTTGCGAGGCCGTAGATCTTGGAGAACGTCCTGAACACCGCGACATTGCAACCCTCGCGGAGCAGCGGCGTGACGGTGCGGGCGGCGAAGTCCGGCAGGAATTCGAGATAGGCCTCGTCGACGATCACGAGCGTGCGCGACGACAAGGCGCGAACCGCCTCGATGAACAGCGCGGCGTCGCTCACCGTGCCCGAGGGATTGTGCGGATTGACCAGATAGACCGCGCGCGTTGTTTCGTCCACGGCCGCCGCGATGGCCGGCAGGTCGTTCTCCAGCGCCGCATTCAGCGGCACGCCGATCACGCGGCCGCCGGCCAGCGCCACCGCGTCGACCAGCGCCGTGTAGCCCGGCTCGGAGTAGACGAAGGTGCCGCCGGGACCGCCGTGAGCGGCGAGATAAAGCCCGAGCACGTTGAGGTTCTCGCCGAGCACGATCTGGTCGGCGGGGATGTTTTCGCGCGCGGCGATCGCCGTTGTGAGATCATCGACCTCCCGGCCGGTGTAGCGGGCGAGGCCGGCGAGATCGGCCTGAATGGCCGCGATCGCCGCAGGCGAGGGGCCGAACGGAGTCTCGTTCAGGGCGAGCTTGATCTGCGGGGTATCGGCCATGGCGGGAGCGTAGGCCGGGATCTGCCGCGCGTGCAAGGCAGCGTTCGCCGCAGCCGCCGCCTCAGCTGCGCTCGGGGTAGCCGTGCAGCATCAGCCGGTCGGAGCGGACCTCGAAGCGTTCGAGCCGGTCGAGAAAGCTCATGCCGAGCAGGTTCGTCTTCATCTGGCCATGCGGAACGACCAGCGCCGGCACCGAGCGCTCCACGAGCTTGCCGATCGCCAGCCGATCGAGCGTCAGCCGGGCCGCCTTGGTGTGGCCGCCCGCAGTCTCGACGTCGACGTCATAGTTCAAGAGCTCGAGCGGCAGGCCCGCGGCCTTGGCGGTCTCCCAGGTCAGCACCACCGAGGTGGCGCCGGTGTCGACGACCATCGGCGCGGTCACACCGTTGATCTTGGCGCGCAGCGCGAACTCGCCGCCTCTGGTGCGCTCGATCTCGACGGCGTTGGTCGGCGGACTTGCCTTGGCCCTGAAGGCCCGGCTGCGCAGCATCTCCGAGACGGTGTCGCTGGCGAGCGCGGCCTGCTCGGGATCCTTGTAGACGATCACGGCGCTCGCGGTGACCACCATGGTGACAAGAACCAGTACCGCCTTGTTCATGCCCGGCCTCCGATGAGAGCGGCGCTCAGTCGCGCTTGCGCGCCATCGCGGGCAGTCCGGCGTCGTGCAGGCGTGTGGGCAGCCCGTCCATCACGGCCAGCCGCTCGTCGCGCGACATTCGGCCCCAGCGCGCGATCTCCGGCAGCGTGCGACCGCAGCCGAAGCACAGCTTGGTCTTCGGATCGATCATGCAGACGGCAATGCAGGGGGTATCCTGGCTCATGCTGCGAGTTGAAGAGGTTCTCGTCCGGCTTTGCAAGTGCCATCATCTCACAGTCCCGTTCCGGCATTCATGATCGGTTTGCGCAGCAGGCGCCGCTTCTCCTGAGCGGGTGCTGTCGCAGGATCCGGTTGCAGCGGCGGCGCCTCGTCCGAGAGCGGGGCGAGCGCCGACATCACGCGCTCCGGCGGGAAGGTGACGATCACCTCGGTGCCGATGCGGACCTTCGATTTCAGCGTGAACGTGCCGCCATGCATCTCGATCAGGTTCTTGGCGATCGGCAGGCCCAGGCCCGCGCCCTGTTCCGCAGACTTGATCGAGTTCGAGCCCTGGCCGAACGAGGCGAGCACGATCGGGATCTCGTTCTCGGGGATGCCGGAGCCGGTGTCCTTGACGCTGAGATACTGACCACCGGACGCGGTCCAGCCGGCCTTCAGCCAGATCTCGCCGCCCTGCGGCGTGAACTTGATGGCGTTGGAGAGCAGGTTGAGCACCACCTGGCGGATCGCGCGTTCGTCCGCCCAGAGACGCGGCATGTTCTGCTCGAACACCTCGTGAATGGTGATGCCGCGGCTGGTCGCACGCAGCTTCAGCAGGTGATGGCAGTCGGCAATCACGTGGACCAGCGCAACCGCTTCCTCGTTGAGCTCGTAGCGACCGGCCTCGATGCGCGAGAGGTCGAGAATCTCGTTGATCAGATTCAGCAGGTGGACGCCGGAATTGTGGATGTCGGCGGAATATTCCTTGTAGACCGGGACCGCATGCGCGCCGAAGATCTCGCTCTTCATCACCTCGGAGAAGCCGAGGATGGCGTTCAGCGGCGTGCGCAGCTCGTGGCTCATCTGCGCGAGGAAGCGCGACTTCGCGACGTTGGCGGCCTCCGCCCGGTAGCGCGCTTCGTCGGAGATCGCCTTGGCCTGCTCGAGCTCGCCAATCAGCGCATCCTTCTCCGCGCGCGCTTCCAGGGTCGCGAGCGTGGTTGCGTGCAATTGATGGGCGAGCAGCACGAAATAGCCTTCGGCGGCGATCGCAAATCCTGCGAGCAGATAGTTGTCGAAGTTGCCTGACAGCGCCAGGCTCAGCGTGATGGCGACCGTCACCGGCGCGGTGACCGCGACGGCAGCGATCGGCAGGTTCGCCGCGAGCATGCTGGAGACGGCGATCACCAGCAGCATCAGGAACATCATCAGGGTGCCCGACACCTCGGCCAATGCCGGATGGATCAGGATCGCCATCCAGCACACGCCGTAGAGCAGGTCGAGCAGTACGAAGCGCGTGCGCCAGCGCCGCGTTGCCGCCAGCGACGGCTGGTCGTTGAGGAAGTTCGAGCAGTTGCGGACGATGGCGACATGGATACAAAGCACGCCGAGCGTCCAGGCGCCGGCGGCGATGGCATGCAGCCAGACGCTGAGCATGAGGCCGGTCGCCACGACCAGCAGGATGACGATGTAGGATGCGGAGATGCGGGTCTGCGCATATTGGCGCAGCAGCTCGCGATCAAAGGCGGGCCGCGTTCCGGATGTCGACGTTAACCGGTCGCGCGCCTCGCGCACCCGTTGCTGCGCGGCGCGGCGCTGGCTTGCCGGAGCGAGCGCCGGCGCATCGGCCGGAAGCTCGACGATCTCGGGCTTTTCCGCGGGTTTACTCATCAACAACACAAATCCTGCCCGGGGCCGCGCGGGCTGCTTTCTGCATCCTCTATAACTGGCTCGAAATCCTTAAGACGGATTATAGACAACGAAAAATTTGCGTTAACCGCGCGTTAAAATTAACCATTGCGGCGCGCAGCGACGCCCAGCACACGCAGCCGTCGCCAGCCGATCACCAGCCCCGTGAGGCTGAAGGCAAAGCCTGCCGCGCACAGGCCGATGATGAGGACGGTGCGCAACGTCGCGTGTGCGAGCAGCGCCGGGAAGTCGAGCGTGTGCAGCGCCTGATAGAGCCAGCGGTAGGCGCGTCGCGACGGATCGAGCCTTTCGAGCAGGGCGCCCGAGGCAGAGTCGACGTGATACCAGGTGTCGCCGCAGATCACGCGGTGGATCGGGGCGCCCGGCACGTCGGATGAGAACGGATAGTCGTCGCCGGGCTCGACCTCGATCGATCGCGCGCAGTCGGGGCGGAGCCGAGCGGTGACGGCGTTGATCTCCGCCGGCTGCAGGAAACGGCCGGTGACGCGCCAGGCGGAGCCATCGAGCACCGAGATCTGCTGCTGGCTCAGCGCGCGGCGCGTCCGCCGATGCAGGCGGCCGCCGAATGCGAACCATTCGATTTCGCGGACCTCGCCGCTGCCGGCGGCCAGTGGGGCGGCAGAAAGTTGCGTCCAATCGGGCGCGCCGGTGAAACTGGCGTTCTCGGACGGCGTGAGATGACCGGTCGCAAACAGCCGGCCGTGGTCCATCGAGAGCCAGCCGCTGACCATCCAGGTCAGCACGAACTGCGTACAGACGAGGCCGGCCCAATGATGCCACAGGTGCCAGCCGCGGTAGCGCGAGCCAAGCCGCGCCTTGCGCAGCCGCAGCCTGAGCGGGCCGAGCAGGGCGCCGGTCACGGCAGCAATGACCGCCGCGAGCGACAGCCACCACACCGTCACGTTCCAGGCGGACCAGTCCTTGCGCAGCACCGTGGGATAGATCCAGTGGATGACGCTGCCGAGATAATTCCAGCGGCGTTCGAAGCCGGTCGTGTCCAGCACCACCTCGCCGGTCCGGGAGGAAACGTAGAGCTCGGTCTCATCTGCATCGTTCAGCGCGATCCGGGTGAGCGGGCGATGCGCATCGAACCGGTCCGGCACGGTCCATTGGTCGTAGTCGTCGCGCGCGGCGACCGCGGCGCCATTGGTGACGAACCCGCGCTGGTGCGCCGTCAGGCGGGCGATGGACAGCGCGAGATCGGGGGCGGTCACATCGGCCGCTGCCAACGTGTCGGCATGAATGGCCGCATTCCGGTCGGCGGCGGAGATGACATAGACGGCACCATCCGCGCGCTGCCACAGTCGAATGCGGCTGGGGCGATCGATGCCGCTCGCGAGGACGGCTTCCGCTGGGCTGCGGAGACTTGCGGTGAGATCGAGCGGCAGCAGCCCGGCAAACCGCTCGCTCTCGGTCTGTGCCGGAAACGGCACGAAGTGCATCACGATGCCAGTGGCGAACCACAGCGCGAACAGCGGGCCAAGGGGGATGCTGAGCCAGCGATGAGTGAGGATCAGCGCCCGGATCATATCGCTCTAGAACTTGAACGAGGCTTCGACCTCGTAGGTGCGGGGCGCGCCCAGGAAGATCTGGTCGGGATAGAACGGATCGCTCCAGGCCGCGTAGCGCTTGTCGGTGACGTTGCGGACGCGGAAGGCGAGGCGGGTGCTGGTCGCGGTGGCGAACATCGGCACTTTCGGCAGGTCGATGAAGGCGAACAGGTCTGCGGTGGTGTAGGCGAGCAGCTTCACCGTGTTGGCGTCGGTGCTCCAGCGGTCGCCGACATGGCGCACGGAGAAGCCGAGCTCGACCGGCCACCAGCCCGGATTGAGGAAGCGGTAGGAGCCGCCGCCATTGACGATGACGGCGGGGATGTTCGGTGGCGTGTTGCCGGTGAACGAGCCGCCGCCGGCGAGATCATAGTCGGCATAGCGCGCGCGGACATAGGCGACGTTGCCCCACAGCTTGCTCTCCGGTGTCGGCCGCACCGCGGCTGAAAATTCGAGGCCCTGCGACTTCACCTTGCCGGCGAGGTTGAGCTGCTGGCCGGCCTGGGCGCTGTAGACGTTGTTGCGTTCGATGTCGAAGGCCGAGAAGGTCCATTCCGCCCGGCCGTTCCACGTCAGCTGCTTGACGCCGGTCTCGTAGCTGCGGGAGTCCGAGAGGGTCAGATTCTGCGTTGGTGTTAGAATGAAGATGCTGTCGGCCGAGATGTCGGTCGCCGTTGCATATTGGCTGTAGAACGTCGTGCCAGGCAGCGCTTCCCAGGTATAGCCGATGCGGCCGGTGAGCGGCTGCCAGCTCTTGGAGTAGGGGAAGCCAGGCCGCTCGGCGCCGTCTCGGATCCAGGTGCGGTCGAGCGTGAACGGGTTGTAGCGCAGTCCGCCGACCAGGGCGAACGTGTCGGTCAGCTTCAGCCGATCTTCGATGTTGAGCGCGACATTGTTGATGGTCGCGGTCTGCATTTGCGTCGTCAGGAGACCGTAGGTGCCGCGGTCGAACCCGACCAGCGGGACCGACTCGCCCGGAAAGTTTGCCGCGCCAGGCCGCGAGAAGTCGGTATGCGAACTCTCGACCGAGCCGACGAGGCGGTTGGCCAGGCCGAACAGGTTGGCGTTCCAGGTGACATCGGTGATGTTGCCGACCGTGTTGTGGTTGTGATGGACAAAGAAACGCTCGCGGTCGACCAGGTTGGTGTTCGCGTTGAACGATGACCATTCGTTGTTGTACCAGTCGCGGCTGGCATTGTAGTTGTAGATCTGGCTCCGCAACGTGACGGTGTTGTTGAGGTCCCATTCGAACCCGCTACGCACCCAGGATTCCTTGATCGTCTTGTGGCCGTCGACGACGTTGTAGTTGGTCGACAGCGTGCGGCCGTCGATCGTCACCGCGCCGAGATCGCTGCCATTATAGGCCGAGATCTTGGTGCCCGACACGATGCCGCTGGTCGCGTTCGCGCCGCTAGTGGCCACCGGCACCAGCGGCGTGCCCTCATAGGGCTTGGCCTTGTAGTCCTTGAACTCGGCGGCAAAGAAGGTCTTGAAGCTGTCGGACAGGCGATAGTTCAATTGTCCGGAGACGTGGACGTTCTTGAACTCGGTGTCGTCGATGAAGCCGACCTCCCTGGTCCGACTGATGTCGAAGCGATAGTCGAGCCCCTGAACGGTGGTGCTGCCGCCGGAGCCGAAGCCGCTGCGGAACGTGCCGCGCTGGTCGAAGCCGATGAAGGCCTCGTTCTGCACCGGACCGGACTGCGGCGCCTTGGTCACGAAGTTGATGGTACCGCCGACCGCTCCCTGGCCCGAGCTCAGCGAGGAGGGGCCCTTCAGCACCTCGACGCGATCGAGATTGAAGGTTTCCATTGTCAGCGCCGTGAAGCCGGTCGGGCCGATGTTGATGCCATTGTAGAGGACGTTGACCTGGTTGCCCTGGAAGCCGCGCATCGCGTAGCCGACATCGTTCGGCGCATCGCCGGCGCTGACGCCGGCGGCGCCTTTCACGGCATCGACGGTCGTATGGTAGCCCTGCTCGCGCAGGGTCTCGGCGCCGATGACGTCAACAGCTGCCGGCACCTCGCGCGCCGTGAGGCCGAGCCGGCTGGCGGCCGCCGGAGTGGTGTTGCTGTTGAGCGGCGTCCCGGCCAAAGCGGAGGACGGGGCCGACGGTCCCGCTGCCGCCTGCGATGGCGCGGTTGGACGCCGCGGCATCGTCCGCGCCGTTGGCCGGACGTCCTGCGTCGACGATGGCATCGGGCGGGCGGCTGGCCGTTGGCGCGGCGCGTCGACCGTCACGTCCGGCAGCAGCGTGTCGCTCGCTGGCTGCCTGTCCTGCGCGCCGGCCGTGGTCATGGCTGAACAGCCCGCCACCACCAGCCCCGCCAACGTTACCGAACCCCAGAAATCCCGCGCGCTCA
This sequence comes from Bradyrhizobium sp. SRS-191, assembly GCF_024586915.1. Taxonomy (GTDB): domain Bacteria; phylum Pseudomonadota; class Alphaproteobacteria; order Rhizobiales; family Xanthobacteraceae; genus Bradyrhizobium. Next base: position 353,564 of record NZ_JANBVS010000005.1, on the reverse strand, counting down.
TTTCGATCCCACCGCGGAGTCCGGCCAGCCGGCCTCCGCGCCCCCCCTTACGTTCCTGATCACCGGGACGAGAGTTAGCCGATATGTCCTTATATGTAATGTTATAACATCACATATGGGGCATTCTGCTGCGGCGTGTCTCGATCCGGCAACACATGCGAACGATTAGCGATTGCAACGGGTATCAGCGAGTCGCTGGGCGCGCAATGGAAGGTCCGAGGCCGTGCCAACAAGTCCGGCGCCAATTGCTGCGAGGGGGCGGGGGCGCGAGTCTCGCCGTACGAACCCAATGCAGAACGGCCGCCCCTCGAATCGAGCGGCGGCCGCTTGATGTCGTCGACCAGTCCTGGACTACTTCTCCAGACGCGCCAGCAGGCTCGACGTATCCCAGCGCTTGCCGCCGAGCTTCTCGACCTCGGAGTAGAACTGGTCGACCAGCGCGGTGACCGGCAGGTGGGCGCCGTTGTGGCGCGCCTCGTTCAGGCAGATCGACAGGTCCTTGCGCATCCATTCCACAGCAAAACCAAAGTCATATTTGCCGTCATTCATGGTCTTGTAGCGGTTCTCCATCTGCCAGGATTGCGCCGCGCCCTTGGAGATGGTCTCGATCACGGCGGGAACGTCGAGGCCCGACTTCTTGGCGAAGTGGATGCCTTCGGAGAGGCCCTGCACGAGGCCGGCGATGCAGATCTGGTTGACCATCTTGGTCAGCTGGCCGGAGCCGGCCGGCCCGAGCAGCTTGCACATCCGCGCATAGGCCGCGATGACCGGCTCGGCGCCGGCATAGGCATCGGCCGTGCCGCCGCACATCACGGTCAGCACGCCGTTCTCGGCACCGGCCTGGCCGCCGGAGACGGGTGCGTCGATGAATTTGAAGCCGGCCTTGGTGGCTGCGGCGTCGAGCTCACGTGCCACTTCAGCCGAGGCCGTGGTGTGGTCGACGAAGGTCGCGCCCTTGGTCATGCCGGCAAAGGCGCCGTCGGGACCGATCGTCACCGAGCGCAGATCATTGTCGTTGCCGACGCAGCACATCACGAAGTCCTGGCCCTCGGCGGCCTGCTTCGGGGTCGCGGCGGTCTTGCCGCCGAACTTGTCGGCCCATTCCTTCGCCTTGGCCGCGGTGCGGTTGTAGACCGTGACCTCGTGACCACCCTTCTTCACGAGATGTCCTGCCATGGGGAAACCCATGACGCCGAGACCGATGAAAGCGACTTTAGCCATATGAGTGACCTTGCCCTTGGGGTTCTCTTGGGGGTTCTGCCGACGGCCTTGAGCGGGCCGGGCGGTTCTTGAAGGAAAACATCAGCAGCCGGCCGGTTCCGGCGGTCCGCTGGACGCCGCACCATAACGGCTTGCGACGCCGGGGCAACGCCTTCGTGACGGATGCGAAGCGCGCCATCGTGCTAAAGAGGCATCATCATCACCGCTTGCAAAGCCGTCATCCGGCAACGAAATCCAGACCAGCAACGAACAGCCAGGGAGTGTCTCGCATGGGTGTCAGCGTCGGCGTGCTCGATCATTTCAACATCCGGACCCGCAATCTCCAGGAGACCGTGCGCTTCTATGAAGACGTGCTCGGGCTCGAGAACGGCGACCGGCCGAACTTCGCGTTTCCCGGCGCCTGGATGTACAGCGAGGGCCGGCCGGTGGTGCATCTGGTCGATATCTCGCCGACCTCGGAGGCCCAGAAGCCGGATTCCGGAGTCGTGCATCACGTCGCCTTCGTCAGCCGCGGCTTCGCCGGCATGAAGGCGCGGCTCGAATCCAAGGGCATGCCGTTCGATGCGCGGCAGGTGCCGGGCGGCGAGTTGTGGCAGATCTTCGTCCGCGACCCCAACGGCGTGATGATCGAGTTGAATTACGAGGCTGCGAAAGAGCAGGCCGGCGATGGACCGGACGAGAACTCCGGCGACATCGGAACCATGGTGGCGTTTTGAGCCGGGCTTCATTATGAAGCAGCGCAACAGGGGGCGTGCGCGATCCTTTCGGCAACGACGGAAGATCGCGTCCGGCCAACAGGATAGGGCGCGACGATGTGGCGCGTTCTGAAGCATTTCAGGAGACGCGCCGTGAGCGTGACGCAGCAGCAGGTTCTCGAAGCTCTCAAGCGGGTCCGCTCGCCACGCGGCGTGGCGCTGCCCGACGCCGGCGTGCTGTCGCCGATCACGGCCAATGACGGCAAGGTGTTCTTTTCGATCAATGTCGAGGCCAGCGAGGCGCGTGCCTGGGAAACCACCCGCGCCGAGGCCGAGGCGGCCGTGCGCGCCATCCCCGGCGTGACCATGGCGATGATCGCCCTGACCGCCGAGCGCAAGGCAGGCGCGGCGGCAGCGCCGGCGCCGCGGCAGGGCGGCGTGCAGCCGGTCTCGGCGCATCGTCCGCACCAGCACCAGAACCCGGCCGATTCGCCGATGTCCCGGCAGGCGCCGATTCCCGGCATCGCCGCCGTGATCGCGGTGGCCTCCGGCAAGGGCGGCGTCGGCAAGTCGACCACGGCGATCAACCTCGCGCTCGGCCTGCGTGACCTCGGCCTCAAGGTCGGGCTGCTCGATGCCGACATTTATGGGCCCTCGGTGCCGCGCCTCACCGGCCTTCAGGAGAAGCCGCAGCTCACGCCCGAAAAGAAGATGATCCCGCTGTCGCGCTTCGGCCTGTCGATCATGTCGATCGGCTTCCTGGTCGAGGAGGACTCCGCGCTGGTCTGGCGCGGTCCGATGGTGATGTCGGCCATCAACCAGATGCTGCGCGACGTCGCCTGGGGCACGCTGGATGTGCTCGTCGTCGACATGCCGCCCGGCACCGGCGACGCCCAGCTCACGCTGGCGCAGAACGTGCCGCTCAAGGGTGCGGTGATCGTTTCGACGCCGCAGGACCTGTCGCTGATCGATGCCCGCCGCGGCCTTGCGATGTTCCGCAAGGTCAACGTGCCCGTGCTCGGGATCATCGAGAACATGAGCTACTTCCAGTGCCCGGAATGCGGCACGCGCTCCGACATCTTCGGCCATGGCGGCGCGCGGCATGAGGCCGAGCGGCTCGGCGTGCCGTTCCTCGGCGAGATCCCGCTGCACATGGATATCCGCTCGACCTCCGATGCCGGCAACCCGGTGGTCGAGAGCGAGCCCAGCGGACCGCATGCGGCGATCTACCGGACGATTGCCTCTGCGGTTCGCGATCAGCTCAAGGATGCCATCGCCGCGGCTTGATGCACTGCAGCGAAGCGCATGCGACCATTCGGCTGTTTGTCATCCCAACGTCGCGTTTTCGCTTAACCGGTTCCGTGCTAAAGCCCGGCCCGGATCGCCTTCGACCGTACGCGGCCAATCGCGTCGGCGGATAATGTTTTTCACGGGAAACGCCCCAACAAGGAGATGCCCCAATATGAAGCGTCGTGATTTTCTGAAGGTTTCGGCCGCCGGTGCCGCGGCGACCGGCGCCATCGCCTCGCCGGCGATCGCGCAGTCGATGCCGGAAATCAAGTGGCGGTTGACCTCGAGCTTCCCGAAGTCGCTCGACACGATCTATGGCGGCGCCGAGTACATGGCGAAGCAGGTCGCCGAGATGACCGACAACAAGTTCCAGATCCAGGTCTTCCAGGCTGGTGAGCTTGTCCCCGGCCTGCAGGCGCTCGACGCCACCTCCAAGAACACCGTCGAGATGTGCCACACGGTGTCGTATTATTACGTCGGCAAGGACCCGACCTTCGCGATCTTCGCTTCGGTGCCGTTCGGCCTCAACGCCCGGCAGCAGAACTCCTGGCTGTACCAGGGCGGCGGCAACGAGCTCGCCAATGAGTTCTTCAAGAAGTCCAACGTCATCGGCTTCCCCTGCGGCAACACCGGCACCCAGATGGGCGGTTGGTTCCGCAAGGAGATCAAGACGGTCGCCGACCTCTCGGGCCTGAAATTCCGCATCGGCGGCATCGCGGGCCAGGTGCTGCAGAAGCTCGGCGTCGTGCCGCAGCAGCTCGCCGGCGGCGACATCTATCCGTCGCTGGAGAAGGGCACCATCGACGCGGCCGAGTGGGTCGGCCCCTATGACGACGAGAAGCTCGGCTTCCAGAAGGTCGCCAAGTACTACTACTATCCGGGCTTCTGGGAGGGTGGTCCGACCGTCCACGCCTTCGCCAATCTCGACAAGTGGAACGAGCTGCCGAAGAACTATCAGAACATCCTGGCCAACGCGACCGTCAACGCCAACACCTGGATGGCCGCGCGCTACGACCAGGTGAACCCGGCGGCGCTGAAGCGTCTGGTCGCCGGCGGTACGCAGCTGCGTCCCTTCACCAACGAAGTGCTCGAAGCCTGCCTCAAGGCGACCAACGAGCTGTGGGGCGAGATCTCGGCCAAGAACGCCGACTTCAAGAAGGTGATCGACGCCATGCAGGCGTACCGCTCGGATGAGTACCTGTGGTGGCAGGTCGCCGAGTACACCTATGACAGCTTCATGATACGCTCGCGCACCCGCGGCTGATCGCAAGCTAACCAAGATCGGCGGATCGACATCAGGCCCGGCCTCGCAAGAGGCCGGGCTTTTTGCGTTGCGTTGCGACAACGTTTCGCAATGGCACTCCGACGCACTTTGATCCACACTGGAACTGAAGCCTCACAAAGAAGGCTGCCCAGGAAACGAACACGATCACCCAAGGGAGGGGAAAGAATTATGAAGCGGAGAGACTTCATCAAGGTCACGGGTCTCGGCGCTGCCGGAGCCGCAGCGATCGCGGCGCCGGCCATTGCGCAGTCGATGCCCGAGCTGAAATGGCGCATGCCGACGAGCTGGCCGAAATCGCTCGACACGCTGTATGGCGGCGCCGAAATGATGTGCAAGATGGTCGGCGAGGCCACCGACAACAAATTCCAGATCCAGCCGTTCGCCGCCGGCGAGATCGTGCCCGGCCTGCAGGTTGTCGACGCCGTGCAGAACGGCACAGTCGAGATCGGCCACACTGCGTCCTACTACTACTTCGGCAAGGACCCGACCTTCACCTTCGGCTCGTCGGTGCCGTTCGGACCGAACATGCGCATCAACCAGGCCTGGTACATGCTCGGTGGCGGCCGCGAGATCCTCAACGAGTTCTACACGAAGTACAATGTGGTCTCGCTGCTCGCCGGCAATACCGGTTGCCAGATGGGCGGCTGGTTTCGCAAGGAGCTCACCAGCGTCAACGATCTCAAGGGCCTGAAATTTCGCGTCGGCGGCTTCGCCGGCCGCGTGCTGCAGAAGCTCGGCGCGGTGCCGCAGCAGATCGCCGGCGGCGACATCTACCCGGCGCTGGAGAAGGGCACGATCGATGCGGCCGAGTGGGTCGGCCCGTATGACGACGAGAAGCTCGGCTTCGTCAAGGTCGCGCCGCACTACTACTATCCGGGCTGGTGGGAGGGCGGGCCGATGCTGCTCGCCTTCGTCAACCAGGATCGCTGGAACGCGCTGCCCAAGCACTACCAGAAGATCCTCGAGCAGGCCGGCCACTTCGCCAACAACTGGATGATGGCGAAATACGACCAGAGCAATCCGGCGGCGCTGCGCCGGCTGCTCGCCGCAGGCGCCAAGCTGCACGGCTTCTCGCCGGAGATCATGCAGGCCTGCATCAAGGCGGCGCGCGAGCTGCATTCCGAGGTCGCGGCCACCAACCCCGACTTCAAGAAGACGCTGGAATCGCTGAGCGCCTTCGCCGGCAACGGCTATTCCTGGTTCCAGGTCGCCGAGATCGGCTACGACGCGTTCATGGCGCGCAATCCGCTAGCCTGAGCAAGCGCCGCGTCTCTTCCTGCGTAAACGCAAAACAAAACCCCGGCGCCTTGCGCCGGGGTTTTTCGTTGATGAGGCGATCAGGCGCCGTGAGACGTCACTGCTTCGGCGGATCGATCTGCGGCGGGCCGAAGTCGAGCGGCGGCGCGTCGATCTGCGGGATGTCGATCTTGATCGAGTTCGGATCGACGGTCGAGGCGGTGCCCTTGTAGTGCATGACCATCGAGGGGAACACGATCACCAGCATCACCATGATCAGCTGGATCACCACGAACGGCACCGCGCCCCAGTAGATCTGGCCCGTCGTGACCGGCTCCATCCGCTTGCCGGTGACGCGGTCGAGATACGAATCCTTCGGCGCCACCGAGCGCAGATAGAACAGCGCGAAGCCGAACGGCGGATGCATGAACGAGGTCTGCATGTTGACGCCGAGGATGACGCCGAACCAGATCAGGTCGATGCCGAGCTTTTCGGCTGCGGGTCCGAGCAGCGGGATGATGATGAAGGCCAACTCGAAGAAGTCGAGGAAGAAGGCCAGCACGAACACGAAGGCGTTGACGAAGATCAGGAAGCCGACCTGGCCGCCCGGCAGGGAGGTCAAGAGGTGCTCGACCCAGACGTGGCCGTTGACGCCGTAGAAGGTCAGCGAGAACACGCGCGCGCCGACCAGGATGAAGACCACGAAGGCCGACAGTTTCGCGGTGGACTCGACGGCCTGTCGGACCAGGTCGAAGCTGAGCCGGCGCTTGATCGCGCCGAGGATGATGGCGCCTGCTGCGCCCATCGCGCCGCCTTCGGTCGGGGTCGCCAGGCCGATGAAGATCGTGCCAAGCACCAGGAAGATCAGGAACAGCGGCGGCACCATCACGAAGGTGGTCTGCTGCGCCATGCGCGACAGGAAGCGGTATCCCGTGGCGCGCTCCAGCAGCCAGTTCACCACCGCGACCGCGAAGGCGAACACGATGCCAGAGAACATGCAGAGCACGACGAAATCGGCGCCGTGATATTCGGAGCCGCGCATCACGTACCAGCCGAACACGCAGGAGGCGAGGAACAGCATGCCCAGCGAGGTCAGGCCGCGGCTGCCGGAATCCTCGCGGAAGCCGATTGCTTCCGGCGGCAGGCCGGGCGCCGCCTTCGGGAAGATCATGCTGACAAGGAAGGCATAGCCGGCGTAGAGCGCCGACAGCACGAGGCCGGGGATGAAGGCGCCCTCGTACATGTCGCCGACCGACTTGCCGAGCTGGTCGGCCATCACGATCAGCACCAGCGACGGCGGGATGATCTGCGCCAGCGTGCCGGAGGCGGCGATCACGCCCGAGGCGAGGCGCCGGTCATATCCGTAGCGCAGCATGATCGGCAGCGAGATCAGGCCCATCGAGATGACGGAGGCCGCGACGACGCCGGTGGTGGCCGCGAGCAGCGCGCCGACGAAGATGACCGCATAGGCAAGGCCGCCGCGGATGGTGCCGAACAGCTGGCCGATGGTGTCGAGCAGATCCTCGGCCATGCCGGATCGTTCCAGCACCAGACCCATGAAGGTGAAGAACGGAATGGCCAGCAGCGTGTCGTTGTTCATCACGCCGTAGACGCGTTCAGGGAGCGCCTGCAGGAAGTCCGGCCGGAATTCTCCGAGCTCGATGCCGATGAGGGCATAGAACAGGCCGACGGCGCCGAGCGAGAACGCGGCCGGATAGCCGAGCAGCAGCATGACGACCAGCGAGCCGAACATGATCGGCGCCATATTGGCGATCAGAAACGAAGTCATTGAAGTATCCCCCAGCCCGCCGCTTATTTCTTTTCGATCGCTTCGACGAGGTGCTCGACCTCGGCTTCGATCCCGTGGGACTTCGCAGCGTGCGGATCAGGAATGAGCCCGCGCATCACGGCGATGCGCTTGATCAGCTCGGAGATGCCCTGCACCAGCAGGAAAACGAAGCCGATCATGATCAGGGATTTTGCCGGCCATTGCGGCAGGCCGCCGGCATTGCTGGATTGCTCGTTGATCTCGAACGAGCGCAGGAAGAACGGCACGCTGGTGATGATCATGACGATGCAGAGCGGCATCAGGAACAGCAGGTGACCCACGACGTCGATGGTATCACGCAGCCATTTCGGCATCATCGCATTGATGATGTCGATGCGGATGTGCTCGTTGTCGAGGAGGGTCCAGGGCGAGCACAGCAGGAACACTGCGGCGAACAGCACCCATTGCAGCTCCAGCCAGGAGTTCGACGAGGTGTCGAGCGTCTTGCGGATGATGGCGTTGACGGTCGAGATGATGACGGCCAGCAGGATCAGCCACGCCAGCCGCTTGCCGGTCCAGGCGGTAAACCCATCGATCCCACGGCTCAATTTCAGCAACGCTTGCAACGCTGATCCTCCCCCAATGTCTTAACGGCCGCCAACGTCTTGCGACCGCCCCATGGCCCGTTCTTGGCTGCGCGGCATGCGGCGCAGCGGCCTATCCGGCCCGGCAGGCTCTCAAAAACCGGGGCACCATTTCAGCGCCCCGTGTTGCCGTCAATCGGAAAAATGGGCGAAAATGAGCGTTGCCGCAACATGTTGCAGTCTTGGCGACACCCCGTCACAGACTGTCGCAGGCCGCGTTTGCGGCCATGCCGTCGCGGGCAGACGGCGCTGCATCAGTGGGCGGCTGGAGCCTTCAGGGGGCGACCAGCGGCTGTCGCGCGAGGCTCATGGAGGCTGATGCCCATGTCAGGGCGCCGCAGTCACAGCACCACCACGCCGGAATGCTTGGCCTTGTTTTCCGGCTCGACGTGGATGGTGATCCAGCTGTGCTCGTCGTCCTCGCGCAGGGCGGCTTCGATGCGGTCGCAGATCTCATGCGCCTGGTTGACCGACATCTCGCCGGGAACGACCAGGTGAAACTCGATGAAGGTGAGCTTGCCGGCATGGCGGGTGCGGACGTCGTGGGCCTCCAGCGCGCCCTCGGCGTGCTCGCTGATGATCTGGCGGATGCGCGCGAGCGTGGCGTCGGAGACGGCCTCGTCCATCAGCCCGCCGGTCGATTCCTTCAGCACCTGCCATCCGGACCACAGGATGTTGACCGCGACGAGCAAGGCCAGGGCAGGATCGAGAATGGGCAGCTTCAGCACCACCGCGAGGCCGAGCCCGATCACCACACCGCCCGAGGAGATGACGTCGGTCAGGAGATGCCGGCCATCCGCCACCAGCGCCGGCGAGCGCAGCCGCTTGCCTCGCGTGATCAGCAGCCAGCACCAGGCGGCATTGACGACGCTGGCGAAGCCATTGACGGCCAGGCCCTCGACCGGGGCCGAGAACGGCTGCGGGTCGCGGAAATTGCCGTAGGCCTCGTGGATGATCAGCAGCGCCGCGACGACGATCATGACGCCTTCGATCACCGCGCTGAAGTACTCGACCTTGTGGTGGCCGAAAGGGTGATTCGCGTCCGGCGGCTTGGCGGCAATGCGCACCGCGAGCAGCGCGACCACCGCCGTGACGACGTTGACGATGCTCTCGACCGCGTCGGAGTAGAGGGCAACAGAGCCGGTCAGCCAATAGGCGATAAACTTCAGCCCGAGCACGATGGTCCCGACCACGAGACTGCCGACGGCGAGCTTGAGCGATTGCGAAAGCATGATGTCCTGATCCGGCCGAGAGCTGCGACGTACTCAAGGCGGCCATGGAACGCAACCTCTCTGTTGCTGCGACCGGGTTGCAGGAAGGGAGATCGATGCATGATCCGGCGCAGACCGCGCCGGGCGACGAGTAGTGTGGTCTCTGACGTGTCGCGCGGAATCAGAAAGGCCGCGCCCCTGGAAGGGGCACGACCTTTCACATCCCCGGAGAATTCCAGGAAGCCGCCGCCGACTACTTCTCCTTGATGATCGTGGTGGTGCTGCTGCTCCCGACGGTGCCTTCGTCCTCGCAGACCTTCGTTTGCTTGATGCGATCCTCGGCCTCCACGCGGCTGGTGAACGCCATCGGCCCGATCTGCGTCACGACCTCGCGGTCGGCGGGGCGGGTGGTGGTGATGGTGCAGCGGTGACTCGGTCCCTGCACGACGTAGTACTCGTCAGCGAGCGCCGGAGCCAAGGAACCGACGATCAACGCGCCGGCAAGAAGAAGGGATGTTTTCATGGTCGCCTCTCTTTCCAAGACATGCCGAATGAAGCGGGGATGTGGTGGACGCGTGGTGCTCAATGCGTGGTCCTCCTCCGCTTGTTCTGCAACTCGGCGGCCTCTCTGCGGTTCCGGACACGCCTACGAGCATTGTCGCTGACGCGCTGCAGTGTAGTCCGTCCTGGACGCGCGATGGCGTCAGCGATCGGCGACATACGCAATACTTCGCGTGCGATCACGTTGCCGCTAACAGGTCAGAGTGAACGGCGTCGTTTGCATCGCAATCATGGTCGCGACCATGGTCATTCTCTGCAAGAGTTCGTTGCCACCTCGATGGCACGGCATGAGCCAAAAAAGTTCCGCCGCAAGCTCCCGCCCGACCTGCATTGGGTGTAGTCTCGTAGCAACTCGCCCTGACCGCGATATGGCGGTCGGCGCTGCAAACGTCCGTATTGCTGCACGCGGCTCTCCGTCGTGGGCTCGCCGTCGTGCCGTTCTGCGACGTGGTGATTGGGGAGATTGGCTGTGACTGTCACGACAGCTCTGCCGCGACCGTCGGTCCGCGTTGCGCTCGAACTGCCTTATCCGACGGCGGAAGTCGCCGAATATCTGTTCGAGCCGGCCGTCGTCGGCCATTGGCTTGGTGACGGATGCACGCTTTCTCCTACGTCAAACGCGATCGTCCTCCTGCCGGACGCGACCGTCCACCGACGGTCGCAGTGGATCGGTTCTGGTGGGCCCGGACGTGGACAAGTCACATCGCTGACTTGGCATCCGGCGCCGGTCAGGGCGGCGGGGCAGCCGCCACATCGCAGCTACGAGATCATCGTCGCATTGGACGATGCGCCAGCCAAAGCACGCGTGGCCTTCCGGCTGTCTCCGCGGCCGAACGGCACGTCCCGGCTGCGCATCCAGCACAGCGGGATCGAAAGCGAAGCCGAACTGCGCGCCAGCCTAGAGGCCTGGCAGGGCGCGCTGACGAGAATAGGTCGCATATTGGTGCAGGCCGAGCGCAGCCGCCGTCGCGATCGGCAAGCGGTCATCGTCGTTCACGGCATCGGCGAGCAGCGCCCCGGCCAATTGTTGCGCGGGTTCGTCGCGAACATCTTCGATCCTGATGCGGGCGATCTGCACTTCGTGAAGCCGGACTATGTCTCGCCGCTGTTCGAGATGCGGGTGGCCACAGTGCCTCGCAGCGACGCGGCGCGGCCGACCACCGACATCTACGAACTATATTGGGCGCACCTGATCCGCGACACCACCGTCGCGCAGGTCTACGGCTGGATGCTGCGACTGATCCTGTCGCGCGACTCGCGGATTCCGCCGACGTTGATCCGGCTCGTCTGGCTGATCCGCATCCTGCTGGTCCCCGTGATCATCGCGTTCGCGTGGCTGATGACGCTGGATGTGTCCGGCTGGCTCAAGGGCATTGCGGGCGGCACGCTGGTCGCGCTGCCGGCCATAGGTTCCTTCGCGCTCAAGGCGTTGCGCGACGAGTTCGTCGTCGGTTATGCCGGGGACGCCGCGCGCTACCTCGAGCCCCGGGCAGAGAACATCGCGCGCCGGCAGGAAATCCGCGAGGCCGGCACCAAGCTGCTCGAAGCCTTGCACGACGGCGGACGCTACGCGCGCATCATCGTCTATGGCCACAGCCTCGGCAGCGTGATCGCCTACGACATCCTCAGCCATGCATGGGCACGGCATGCCCGCAGCCGCGAGGCGGTGCCGACAACCAGCAGCCGCGCGCTGCGGGCGCTCGAGGATCTTCTCAATCCGCGTCCCCTTCACGACGGGGCCGTCGGGGTCGATCAGGTGCAGTCGATGCAGCATGCCGCATGGCTGGAGTACCGGCGTAACGGCTTTCTCTGGCGCGTCAGCGATTTCGTCACCGCGGGCTCGCCGCTCGCGCATGCCCGCTGGCTGCTGAACCTGGATGCGGCCACCGAATTCGCCGACCTTGTTCGCGAGCGTTCCTTTCCCACCTGTCCTCCGCAGACCGAACAAATTCCAAGTCCGGCGGCAGGGATCTTTCGGAAGGTGTTCACGTTCACCCATGCCTACAAGGACGAGCAAAGCCCGCGTCGGACCCGGTCAGTTCAGGTGCCGCATCATGGCGGGCTGTTCGCTCTGACGCGCTGGACGAACCTGTACTTTCCCTATACGGGGCTGATCGCGGGCGACCCGATCGCCGGTCCGCTGCGGCCATGCTTCGGCGAGTGGATCAAGGATGTGAAGCTCCGGGTGACGAAGGGCTTCGCGCACTGCCGCTACACGGACCGGTCGCTCGAACCGGATGCCGTCACGGAACTGCGGACCGCACTCCGCTTGCCGCTGCGGCGTCCTCTTGCCGACCTCGCCCCGTCGGGACGCGACCTCGCAAGACAAACTAAAGTGCTGCCGGCGCGCCGGTATTCCATGCCGTAGCACGGAACAGATAAGTCGTAACTCGCGGCTACCACCGGCAGCGGCCACAGCATAGAGCGGGATGGGCCGGCCGTCATGCTGATTTCGTCCCATTGCCCTTGACATGGTCAGGCTTCGGGGCGCGTCGCAGGCCCGGATCTGCCGGAGACCACGAATTTTTCGATCAGGTGCGGCTGCAAGGGAGTCGCCGCAATCCATTGCGGCTGTGCAGGATTGCCGGCCTGGCAGGCGGGGTTCGCCCTCCATTCATGACGCGCAGGCACGCGCTCGAGGCCGATGGCGTGGACCTGGACGTCGTCGCCTTCGATGCGCAGCCGGAGGAAATTGTTGTAGTGGCCGATGCGCAGCGCGCTGAAGGCGTCGTTGCGGTTCATCCGCAGCCAGCGGCAGGTGATGAGCATGTTGAGGCCGAAATAGCTGCTGCCGAGCACGGAGCCGACCGCGCCCATTTCCAATGCGAGCAGGCCGAGCCATGTCCAGACGCTGTACCAGGGATGACCCGCGGGAAAGGGATCGCCATTGATCTCCCTGAAGAAGATGGCGGCCGCCAGCGCGGTGACGATGTGGGCGGCTGCGTGCAGCACGCTCGTGCCGATGACGACCAGCGCCTTCTTGAACTGGATCGGCACGTTTTCCCGGTCGATCTCGTCGAACTCCGTCCTGATGTGACGGCGCTGCCATTTGTTGAAGATGTCGGCGAGCGAGACGTGCTCCTGTCGCGTCGTGTAGCCGATGATGCCTGCGCCGAACGCCAGCGCCACGAGAACGTAGATGTCGATCTCGTTGCGCAAACCGACCAGGACGCCGACGGCGAAATACACCAGGCCCATGAGGATCGAGAAATCCCAATTCGTCAGCGCGAACCACAGATTGCGCCAGAGAAGCTCACGGCTGGTGTGCATCGACGGGTAGACGGCGGGCTCCTTGCCATCAGGCTTGTCGGCGAGCGTCAGCGGGACCTTCGTGCCGGTCCAGCGCACGCTGACGTTCTTCTCCAGTTGGTGGGTCGGGTGCAGGAAGGCGCCGCCGCCACCCGACGTCACGAACTGCGTGCCGTCTTCAGCGTGGTAGCGGCTGTAATGATGGGTGTCGCCGGAGAGCAGCAGCGGGATCGTCAGCGCCTTGTCGGCCTTCCTTGCAATGCCGAGGACGTAGTCGACGATTTCCCATGATCTCATATTGGTGTCGGTGTAGAGCCAGCCAGGCTCCGCGGTGCACAGGATGATCTTCGATCCCGGCTTGAGCTGGTCCGACTGGGCGATGAGCTTGAAGTAGTCCGCCTGCGGCTGGTCCATGTTGTCGGCGAGCTGGATGTCCATCGCCCACAGCCACCAGCTCTCGGTGAGCTGGATCGCGAAATAGCTGCGCTTCTGCTGCGTCCGCCACGAGCCGAAATGGGTCGGTGTCGGCCGGGTGAAATAGGCCAGGAACTGCACCAGCCCGTCATACCAGTCATGATTGCCGGGGATCGCGAACAACGGAACGCCGTCGTCGTCGGTCTTGTCGTGGTCGGGAGAGGCCCATTGGTAAGGCTTGCGCAGTTGATTCCGGTAGGTCTGGGCATTGGCGAGCGGGTAGACCTCGTCGCCGCCCATGATCAGCATCTCGCCGCGCGGCAGAGTTTCGCCGCCGAACTCCAATGTCTGGCGGGCGAGCAGGCAGGCGACAGCATAGGTGCTGTCGAAGCCGTCGCCGAGGTCGGCGACGAAGTCGATCCAGACGGGGCCCTTCGTCGTCGGGCTGAGCCCTCGCGCGAACGCCGTCGCGCGCGCCATGTGCTCCTCGGGCGCCACCGTATCGAGCGCGGCGACCATCAGGCGCCGGTCGGCATACTGGCCGAACATCGCTGAGGTGACGACGTTGTTGAGGAGCTTGATCAGAAGCAGCGGATTGAACCAGCGCGTCATCCGCGGATAGGACTTGGTGTCCTTCAAAAGATCGACGGTCATGCCAATGAGCCCTAGCGAAGCCATGCGAACAAAGGAAATAGGGCCATATCAGATTAATGCGCGGGAGGATGCTGTGTTTAATCCATTCTCGTCCGGTCCGCGTGCGCGCCGCGTAATGTAAAGACTGGTAGGGTGCCTTGTTGGACTACGGCGACGCCTATCAGCCTATGTTTTGCTATTCAGCTTATTCCATGTGTCAATGACATTTCGGGCAAGGCGGACCCGATTTTGGTCTGGCCCCGCTAACCACTCTTCAAACTCCTTCCTGGCCTCAGTGACGAATTCATCGCTGATGGCGAAGTCACCAATCTCGCCAGGTTGTCGCATTTCTATCCGAGTGGCCTTGGCATGCAGGTACTCTGTAAACAGGCCAACTTTGACCATGTTGGGCAAAAAAACGGGGGTTTGCGTCCATTTGTGGCGAAATCGAATTGCTTCTTGGAATGTCGCCATCCATTCAGCTCCGACTGAATTGTCGTGGTCTGACAATTGCCGAAGAACTCGAGCTTTATTGTAGGCGGCGTAGCCTCGCCAAAGTGGTAACTGCTCATCCTCAAATTCTGCGGCGAGAGTGAGCGTCGCGTCTAGCGCCGATATAGCGAGGCGCCAATCAGTTATGGCGTCATTGATGTTTCCGATTTCGATTGATCGTCGCGCGCATTTATCCAGGGCGAGACCTAAGTAATCATAGAGCACAATTCTGGCTATTGGGGCGACGCCAATCGCTTCAATTTCCGTGATCTTGGCTTTGAGTTCGGTGGCGACCAATCGGATGTTCGAGTAATCTTTTTTCTCTGGAGGTCGCCAGCTTGCAATGTACTCTTGAACTAGATTGAGTCCCGATACAAGCAGTCGATGTTCTTTGGATTTTCTTTTTATCTTCGAGATTTGCTTGCGCCACCAGATTGAGTCTTGAAAATAGCTATCAAATACGATTCTTTCGTATATGTATAGAATCCGGTCGTCGTCGTTCAATAGTTCGGAGAACTCGTTCTCGAAGTCGTCGAGTATCTCGGAATCGTCAAGATTCTCTAGTTCTTCAATGAAGTCGAAATATTCGATTTCTCGTGACGTCTGATAGAGAGGGCGCTGTTCAAGTTTAAGTTTAAGTCGGTCAGTTAGAAATTCCTTGAGCAATGGTTCGATGTTGCCCTCGAAGCTTTTGGTTCTAAAAACATCGCCCAAATTCGCGAAGGCGGTAATGCCGTCATCTGCTATTACATAGTAACGTTCTTGGCCAATCTTTGCATTTAGGTATCCAATCTCATACACTACGTTCTGACGCGATCGTCGCTCCATCCGTTTGATGAGTTCGTTTGCATCAAGTCGGACGTCTGCTGATGCGTCTTTGATTCGATTGAATTCATTTTTGGAGATCGCGTAATCGTCAGATGTGAGAAGGATAATCGCTGCATCGACCGCTTTGAGCGTCTTATGGACTTCGCTGCCAACTGCGCCTGTCCCGGTTCGGACGATTGAATCGGTCACAACTTTAACTGTGATGCGAAAGCCAAGCTGGTTTGCGAGACGCTCAAGAGTAGTTGAGACCGTATCTCGAAGCTGGTGATCATGCCCATAGGCAACGAAAATTTTAACGGGTGGTTTTAACAATTTGGTGCCCCAAGAATATTTTTAAACTAATAAAATTTGTCTCTAAGATTAGCTTTGCACTCAGTCGTGTCAAACGAAAACGCATCTTTAGGATGGTGATGATGCGGTCACGTAATCTCTCCCTGGTTGGGGAGGGGAGTGCAAATTTACCGCAATCGTAAGTGTGAGGGGGGCTTTGCGGGCAACCTTATTCGGGTCTACGCCGGCCTGGTCGCAATCCAGATCACGTGACGGGCGCCGCCGCCACCGCGCCCCGTAGCGCGGATCTTGATCTCCTCGGCGGTGAAGCCGGATTTGCGCAGGCGCGGGGCGAAGCGGTCGTCGGGATGTGACGACCACACGGCGAGCAGGCCGCCGGGGCGCAGCGCCGTGAAGGCCGTGCGCAGGCCCGAGGGATCATACAGTGCGTCATTGGACTCGCGCGTCAGGCCCTGCGGACCATTGTCGACGTCGAGCAGGATCGCATCGTAGCTGCCTCGCGCGGCCGCGATCAGCTTCACGACATCGCCCTCGCGGATGTCGACGCGCGGATCGGCCAGGCTGTCGCCGGAGAGTTCAGCCATCGGCCCGCGCGCCCAGGCGATCACCGCGGGCACCAGCTCGGCGACGGTGACGCGCGCCTGCGGTCCCAGCACCTTCAACGCCGCGCGCAAGGTGAAGCCCATGCCGAGGCCGCCGATCAGCAGATGCGGGGCAGGGCGGTCCTTGAGGCGGGCGCAGCTCAACGTTGCGAGCGCCTCCTCGGAGCCGTAGAGACGGCTGCTCATCAGTTCGTTCGAGCCGAGCTTGATCGAGAACTCGCGGCCGCGCTGCATCAGCCGCAGCGGCTCGCCGCCGCCCGGCACGTCTGCGGTGTCGATCAGTTTCCAGGGGAGCACGAGCGTCTCGCGTCAGTTTGATTGCGACAATCCAGGCGACAGAGTCGCCTTGCTGGCGGCCTGCTTACCATGTCCCCGATATCCAATGCCAAGAGCCAGTCGCGTTTTTCGCGACGACCTGAGGCGCGCCGCTGGGCGTCATTGTGGTGGGAATACCAGCATCCAGGCGCCCGCGGCAACGCAAGCAACGCCGGCTGCACGTGCGATCCATCGTCCGGCCGGAGCCAGTTTTTCAAGCAGGACGAGCAGGGTCAGGATGGCAATCCACATCACGCTCATGATCCCACCGACGAACAGCAGCGCCATCAGAGCCCAGCAGCAGCCGACGCAATAGCCGCCATGCCGCAGCCCCAGCAGCAGGCAGCCCTGCAGGTCGCCGCGAAAGCCGCCGTGGCGCATCAGGAACAGAAGCGGCGACTGGCATTGGACAAGGCAGGCGCCTTTCAGTGGTGTCCACTGATAGGCGCCTGCGGCGATCAGGACGACGGCGCCGAGCAGGTGGTTGTCGATCGCCATCCGGGAATCAAGCAGGGCCGTCCGCTCGATGCCCCATTGCAGGCCTGTCGCTATCAGCGAAAAGCCGCTCCAGGCCAGCAGATAGCCGGCCGCAAACCAGCCGGTCGTAGCGAATGGTTGGCCCTGCGCGCGAACCTGTCGACCCACGCGGGCGTACATCAGGAGCATCGGCGCGGCCGACGGCGCCATCATCCCGACCATCATCACCGCCCACATCAGGAACACGTAGGCAAACTCGATCGTGTGCCACGGCTCGCTTGCCGGCAACATGATGCCGATGCCGGCCGGGATCATACGAAAGCCGGTCATATCCATGCCGCCCATGTCCATGTCGTTCGCAAGCCAGAGGACATAGGTCCAGGACAGGGCGACCATGATCGCGACCGCGCCGCCGACGATCCAGCGGTCGCGCCGCAGCACGGCTTCCAGGGCGCTATCGGTCATCTGCAAGGCGGGCTGCCGGCCTTGCGTCACGTGCATCAGGCCTGGTTGGTCCAGCTGATCGATGCGTACAGGCCGTTCTTGCCGGAATTGTCCCAGCGCATGCCGTGATCGTTGTAGGTGTTGCCCGCAGCGCCGACCGCGAGCGCCATCCGGTCCGGGCTGACGGGATGGCCAATGTTCACCCACATCTCTCCGCTGGGATGCATGGTCGGCAGCGGATCGACGGACATGTGCAAGATGTCAGCAATGTCGGCGGACCGCGTCTTGCCGTCAATCCGGAAGGTGATGGCGACTTTGCGTACGCCGAGATTGGTGCTGATCAACGGCGTGAACGCAGCCATGGGGCCGCCGGCGGCGCCGGTGAAGATCGTGGCCATAGCCTCGGTCTGCTGATCGTCGGCGCGCTCATCGACATAGGCCGCGATCGACCAGTCCCCGTTCGCCATCACGCCCGGCGCGTGGAGCATCACCGCGGCGTTGAGGCCGTCGAGCGCGACATCGCCATAGCGGCCGGTGTCGACGTGGAACAGCAGCGGCACATTGCAGAATCCCTCGGTGGGCTGCGCAGTCAGGGGAGGGGCGGCCGACATGAGACACGGACAGAGCAGGCTGCAACTGCAATTCTCGAAATAGTCACCGGACAGGTGCCATGCGACTGGTTCTGCCATCGCTGCCTCCCGCTAGGTTTCACCAGGAACGTGCTTTCGAACGTGCGATCTCAGGTTGAAAGCTACGCCGCAGCGGACCGTGCCGCAAGCCGGTGATTTGTTCCTCTCGTGAGAACCGCGCGTCGTCCGAGGCGCGCGGACCGCCGGCTGGCTGCAGCGCTGATTGATTGCTGGCCTTGGGCGTTGACGACTGCGATCAGCCGCCGGTCACGCTCATGTGCCGGCTGACGCTCGGCCGGTTGTGGCGGCGGTCGATGATGAAATCGTGGCCCTTCGGCTTGAGGCCGATGGCGCGGTCGATCGCATCGCTCAACTGCTCGTCGCTGGCCGACGCCCGCAACGGCTTGCGCAGGTCGGACGCATCCTCGTGGCCGAGGCAGGTGTGCAAGGTGCCGGTGCAGGTGACGCGCACGCGGTTGCAGCTCTCGCAGAAATTATGCGTCATCGGCGTGATGAAGCCGATCGTGCCGCCGGTCTCGGCGACGCGGACATAGCGGGCGGGGCCGCCGGTGGTCTCGTCGAGATCGGTCATCGTGTATTTCTGGGCGAGGCGGCTGCGCAGCAGCGACAGCGGCAGATACTGGTCGATGCGGCCTTCGCCGATCTCGCCCATCGGCATCACCTCGATCAAGGTCAGCGCCATGCCCTTGCCGTGCGCCCAGTCGATCAGCGAGGGGATCTCGTCCTCGTTCATGCTCTTGAGCGCGACGGCGTTGATCTTCACCGCGATGCCGGCGGCCTGCGCGGCGTCGATGCCGGCGAGCACGCGGTCGAGATCGCCCCAGCGGGTGATGGTGCGGAACTTGTCGGCATCGAGCGTGTCGAGCGAGACGTTGATGCGGCGGACGCCGCAATCAGCGAGCTCGGACGCATATTTGGCGAGCTGGGTCGCATTGGTCGTCATCGTCAGCTCGTTGAGCGCACCGCTCCTGAGATGCCGCGACAGCGACCGCACCAGGCCCATGACGTTGCGCCGGACTAGCGGCTCGCCGCCGGTCAGCCTGAGCTTCTTCACGCCCTTGTGGATGAAGGCCGAGCAGAGCCGGTCGAGTTCTTCGAGTGTCAGCAGGTCGGCCTTCGGCAGGAAGGTCATGTCCTCGGACATGCAGTAGAAGCAGCGCAGATCGCAGCGATCGGTCACGGAGACGCGCAGATAGCTGATGCGACGGCCGAACGGGTCGGTCATCGGGCGCGTCAGGGCGGTGTCGTCAGACGTCTCAGCGGTCATGGAAGGCCTTGCAGATGGCGGCGATGCCACGCGGCGACCGCGTGAAGCGCACGGCCGGATGTCAGTTACAAGGCAATCTAATCATGATCCGCGCGGCTCACAATCGCGGAGGCCGCGCCGTCGTTGCTGCGCTGCACGCGAAGGAGGCCTATTGGCGGGCGGCGCCGGGAATCGGGGCGGGGAACGCAGACCCGGTCGTCGCGGGCGCGGCGGCGGCCGGCGCTGCCGCGGCTTTCTGCGGCTTTGGCTTCTTCGGCCGCATGTGCTTGACGGCCTTCGGCGGCGCGCCCGGCGCCGGCTGCAGCTCGGCCACGACCGGGTTTGGATCCATCACCACCGGCGGCGACGAGTTGAAATCGCCGGAGTTGCGGATCACCTGCACCGGGACCGTCGCCGGCAGGTATTTATCCATCGTGAAGGTGACGCTGAAGCCGGCATCGGGCGCCGGCACCTGGACCGTGCAGGGGGTCCGGCAGGACTGCCCCATCGACGTCTTGGCCTCGGCACCGGGCGGCACGGACTCGAGCTGCACGGGAACCTCCGGCGCCGCCATCTTGAAGCTGTCCATGGAGAAGGACGAGCAACCGGCCAAGCCGGCTCCCGCAACCGCAATTGCGATGACACGCCGCATCATGATGTCCGCCCCACAACCCTGCGGCCATCGGCCGCAATCCCAAGGCGACCATAGGAGCGTCAGAACAGCGGCGCAACTGCGGTCAACCCTATTCTCAACAGAACGTTGAGACTCCGGATCGTGTGTCTTTTTGTTGCGGGGACAGACGGTTAGAGCGGGATGCGGCTGTGGAATCCCAAGCTCGCGGGGCGGCTCTCGACCCGGGGGAGGCCCGCCGCGACCTCGCCGTCCCGGCCGCGCTCCGCTCAGCCGATCTTGAGCGACGGTCCGAGAGCGGCGACCGCGGCCGGCAACTCACGCATGTGGTCGATCAGGTGGTCAGGGTTGAGCTCCGCGATGGGCACGTCGGTGTAGCCGAAGGTGCAGCCGATCACCGGCACACCGGCCCGGCGCGCGGCGCCGACATCGGTTCCGGCATCGCCGACCATGATCGCGGCGCCGATCTCGCCGCCGGCCTGTGCGATGGTCTGACGCAGGATCACGGGATCGGGCTTGGCGACGCCGAAGGTGTCCGCGCCGCAGATCGCGGCGAAGCGGGAGGTGAGTCCGAGCTGGTCGAGCAGGCGCTTGGACAGCCATTCCAGCTTGTTGGTGCAGACCGCAAACTGGCAGCCGCGGCCGGCGAGCTCGTCGAGCGCCGCCTCCAGCCCCTCGAACGGGCGTGATTCGATCGCGATGTTCTCGGCGTAAAAGGCGATGAAATCGGCCGTGAGGCGGTCCATGTCCGAAGGGCTGGCGAAGCGGCCCTCGGCTTCGAGGCCGCGCTCCAGCAGCTTGCGTGCGCCATGCCCGATCATCTTGCGGGCGGAGGCCAGCGGAACCGGCCGCAGCCCTTCGCGCTGCAGGATATGGTTCAACGCGTTGATGAGGTCCGGCGCCGTGTCGACCAGGGTGCCGTCGAGATCGAAGACGATGGTGCTGGAGATGGGCATCGGTATCCGCTACCGGGCAGCCCTCGCCCTTGCAAGAGGGCTGGACCAGCTTTTTGTCCGATTTCGTGACCGTGGGGAGCCAGCAAGAGCTAGGCCTTGCGGCAAAACACCGCTAGATATGCGCCGGTTTTCGGCCCCCGCCCGGTGGGGGTCCATCCGAGGGGCGGGTGTCTTGGTCGATATGGACGCACTGAAACGGCAGGCGGCGGCGCGCGCGCTGGAGGAGGTCGAGAGCGGCATGCGGCTCGGCCTCGGCACCGGCTCGACCGCCAAGCATTTCGTCGACCTGCTCGGCGAGAAGGTGCGGGCCGGGATGAAGATCGTCGGCGTGCCGACCTCGGAAGCCACGCGGGCGCAGGCCGAGGCCTGCGGCGTGCCGCTGACCACGCTCGACGAGATCGACCGGCTCGACATCACCATCGATGGCGCCGACGAGATCAATCCGGCGCTCGATCTGATCAAGGGCGGCGGCGGCGCGCTGCTGCGCGAGAAGATCGTCGCCAGCGCCTCTGGTCGCATGATCGTGATCGCCGACGAGAGCAAATGGGTCAGCCGGCTCGGCCGATTCCCGCTGCCGATCGAGGTGATCCCGTTCGGCCTCGCCGCGACGCAGCGCGAGATCAGCGAAGCCTTCGTCAAGGCCGGCGTGTCCGGGCCAATGAGCTTGCGCAAGTCCGCAGATGGCCACGTTTTCGTCACCGATGGCGGCCACTGGATTGTCGATGTTCGCCTGGGGGAGATCGAGGATCCCCCGCGTCTGGCGGGCCTTTTGAGCGCAATTCCGGGCGTGGTGGAGCACGGGCTGTTCATCGGCCTCGGCAGCACGGCGATCCTGGCAGGCGCACAGGGAATTCGCGTTATCCAGCGGCCTTGAGCGCAGCACGACCTGCGCTTTGGGCCGCAATCTCACAGGAGACTTGGAATGAAGAGCGTGTTCAGAATCTTGCCGGCCGCCGGCGTCGTGCTGGCTCTGGCTTCGGCCAGTCCGGCTGCCGCGCAGGCGCAGGCCCAGGCACCGGCACTGAAGCCGGCCTCGGCCGCCTGCATGGCCGGCGCGCGCGAGATTCTGGCGATGAAGAATGCGGCTGCAATGTACGCCAATGCCGTTCCGGGCATCGTGCAGCAGACCAAGCAGGCGCTGCTGCAGTCCAATCTCAACTACCAGAAGGATCTCGACGAGGTCGCCGTGATGGTCGCGCAGACCTATGCCGGCAAGGAAAAGGAGATCGGCGAGAAGATGGCGCAGATCTACTGCAACGAGTTCAGCGACGCCGAGATCGCCAACCTCGTCACCTTCTATAAGTCGCCGATCGGCCAGAAGCTGCTTGCGGCGGAGCCCAAGGCGATCCAGATGAGCATGCAGTCGATGAACCAGTGGGCTGCGGAGTTCTCCGATACGGTGACCGCGCAGTTCCGCGCCGAGATGCGCAAGCGCAACAAGCCGATCTGAGGCTGGTTGCAAGGACAGGTCGGGGGAGAGATGGCTGAATTCGACGTCGACCTGTTCGTGATCGGTGGTGGCTCGGGGGGCGTGCGCGCCGCCCGCATCGCGGCCGGCTATGGCGCACGCGTTGTTGTCGCCGAGGAATACCGCATGGGCGGCACCTGCGTGATCCGCGGCTGCGTGCCCAAGAAGCTGTTCGTGATCGGCTCGCATGTCCGCCAGGAGATCGCCGACGCCGCCGGCTTCGGCTGGACGATTCCACAGGCCTCGTTCGACTGGAAGACGCTGATCGCCAACAAGGACAAGGAGATCGCGCGGCTCGAGGCGGCCTATACCGCCAATGTCGAGAAGTCGGGCGCCCGCGTCGTCAAGACCCGAGCGACGATCGAGGATGCGCACACGGTGCGTCTCGGCACCGGCGAGACGGTCACTGCGAAATACATCCTGATCGCGACCGGTGGCGCGCCCAATCACGGCACGCCGATTCCGGGCATCGAGCACGTCATCTCCTCCAACGAGGCGTTTCACCTCGAGGAGCTGCCGCGCCGGATCGTGATCCAGGGCGGCGGCTACATCGCGCTCGAATTCGCCTGCATCTTCGCCAATTTCGGCTCCGACGTTACCGTGGTCTATCGCGGCGACAACATCCTGCGCGGCTTCGACGAGGATGTCCGTAAGCATGTCCGCTCGGAGATGGAGAAGGAAGGCATCACCATCCTGACCGGCTGCACGGTCAAGAGCGTCGACCAGCACGGCAAGGACTACACGACGCATCTGTCGAACGGCTCCAGCATCGCCTCCGACAAGGTGATGTTCGCGATCGGCCGTCATCCGGCGGTCGCCAATCTGGGCCTGGAGAAGGCCGGCGTCGCGATGAATCCACGGAATGGCGGCATCGCAGTCGATGCGTTCTCGCAGAGCTCGGTGCCGAGCATCTATGCGATCGGCGACGTCACCCACCGCTTCAACCTGACACCGGTCGCGATCCGCGAGGGTCACGCCTTCGCGGACACCGTGTTCGGCGGCAAGACCGTGCGCGTCGATCATGCCGATATCCCGACCGCCGTGTTCAGCCAGCCCGAGGTCGGCACCGTCGGTCTGACGGAGACCCAGGCGCGCGAGCTCTACGACCGCGTCGATATCTACAAGACCAGTTTCCGCCCGATCAAGGCGACGATGTCCGGCCGCGACACGCGCGTGCTGATGAAGCTCGTCGTCGACGGCGCGACTGACCGCGTGCTCGGCTGCCACATCGTCGGCGACATGGCCGCCGAGATCACCCAAGCCGTCGCCATCGCCATCAAGATGAAGGCGACCAAGGCCGACTTCGACGCCACCGTCGCCCTGCATCCCTCCGCCGCCGAGGAACTCGTCACGATGCGCACGGTGACCGAGCGGCATGTCCGACAGGCGGCCGAGTAGGCCACTCAGGCTATCATCTGATTAGGACGAGATGCCCCTCGATTAGAGGTTCATCTCCGTTGCTCTCGTGTGCGGATATCGGGCGAGAGGCTCGATGGTGCCAAGCTACGCGTGGCTCGAAAGCAGGCGCGTGACAAGCAAGACTCCTACATGGCGCCTTTCGCGCAGGGCGCTTCGATCCCCTGCATCCAAGCCGCCGCCATGAGTGATCTGCGGCTTTAGCGGCCCGGCGGCGCCGGCTGCCTGCATATGTGGGAGCGGAACCACTTTCCGTCCGACGGCAACACGAGTTCCGCGGGATGCAACGGCGCGGCTAAACGCAACTACTCGGAAAAGGTTCCAAAAATTTCGGGCGCGATCGACAGTTCCTTCAGCTTGTTCCCGTGGGCACCCGGGGATAGAGGTGGATTTCGGGGTCAATCGTGCGCTTGGGTCAGAGTTTTTCAAACTGGATTGTTCGGCGCAGGCCGTGGTCGCCAACCACGTTTCTGCTGACGATTCTTGCCGTCGCTGTGTCCGCCGCCTCCCGCTTCGGATTGGACATCGCCGGCTCGACCCTGGCCTATGCTCCGTTCTTTCCGGCCGTATTGTTTGCAACTCTGCTCGGCGGCCTGCCGGCGGCCGTTTTTGCCGCTTGGCTGTCGGCCGCGATCGTGCTGATCGGCTTCACCGACCGGCCCGGTCATGAGGAGGTCGTCAATCTCGTTGCGTTCCTCGCGGCGTCTGCGCTCGTGATCTGGCTCGCCAATCTCTGTCGCGCGGCGCTGATCGAGCTCAAGCGCAACGAGCATGCGCGCGAGCTGTTGCTGGGCGAGCTCAGGCACCGCGTCAACAATCAGCTCGCGGTGTTCCAGTCGATCGTGCGATCGAGCCTGTCGGGCGAGGATCATCAGAAAGGCGAGGCGATCGCGCTCAGGCTCGACGCCGTCGCACGCGCCAACACGCTCGCCTGGTCCAATCAGCGCGTGATGACGCTGCGCATGCTGCTCGAGGCCGAGCTGCAGCCCTATCGCGCATCCGGCGCGGTCACGGTGGAGGGGACGGACATCCCACTGGGCCCAGAGGCCGTGCGGAATCTCGCGCTGGTTTTTCATGAGCTCGCGACCAATGCGGTCAAATACGGCGCGTTGCGCGGTGATGGTGGACGGCTCGAGGTGCAGCTCGCGCAGGACGGCGGCCGCAGCCTTGTGACCTGGCGCGAGCTGTCGGGCCACGTCGTCGAGCAGCCGGTGGGGGAGGGGTTCGGCACCCGCATGATCAGGGCGAGTCTGGCCGCGATCGGCGGCAGCATCGAGCAGGAGTATCGCGACAGCGGCTTGCTCGGCCGGATCAGGTTCGAGGCGGATGTGTAAGGCGTGTTGCGCGGACGTGCCGATCAGTTCCGCCTGATGTCGCGGATCTCGAATGTGAGCAGCGCGGTCCTCAGACCGAGCCCGCGCGGATTGGCGACGATCACCACGATGTCGCGCCTTATCATCCCATAGGCGATCCGCAGTGCGAGGCAGCGGTTTGAACGTGTATTGAGCTGCGCCGTTCCTCAGAGCGCTCTCGGTTCCATCGGCGAGATATGATCGCGTCGCCGGCAGCCTGAAACGTGTGGTTCGCTGCGACGTATGTCTTCAATGGATCGACGCGACATGATGCTGATGGCTGCCCTGCTGATGATTTCGATCGTCATGACCTTGGTAGGAACGGAGTACGTGCTCGACCATGTCGTGATGCCCTTGATCGACGACGGCCGACTGCAGAGGCCAGACTTGCCTGCCCGCTAGCCCCGGCGCCTTCCGGCTTTTGTCCGCCATGCGGAACCAGGCGCGGCTTGATCGTCGCTGCGAAACGCTCCACCATCGGTGGGCAATGCGCGAAGCAACAGCGCGGGCTGAGGGCAGGAGACATTCCGATGCGATGCTATGAGCTGCAGGGGCCGGGCGGGATCGATGCGCTGGCGCTGGTCGACAAGCCGGTGCCGCAACCGGCGCGCGGCGAGGTGCTGGTGCGGATCAATGCGGCGAGCATCAACTATCGAGATCTTCTTACCGTCAGGGGCGGCTACGGCTCCAAGCAGAAGTTTCCGCTGGTGCCGCTGTCGGACGGGGCGGGCGTCGTCGAGGCGGTCGGCGACGGTGTGGCTTCGTTCGCGCGGGGCGACCGCGTCATCGGCAGCTTTTTCGAGGGCTGGACCGGCGGGGAGCCGAGCGAAGCCAAGATGCGCGCGGCGCTCGGCGGCGCCGTCGACGGCACGCTGACGGAGTATCGGGTCTTCCCCGCGCAGGCGCTGGTCAGGACGCCTGCCCATCTCAGCGACATCGAAGCGGCGGCCCTGCCGTGTGCCGGCGTCACCGCCTGGAGCGCGGTCGTCAAGCTCGGCGGCATCCGGCCGGGCCAGACGGTGCTGACGCAGGGCACCGGCGGCGTCTCGATCTTCGCGCTCCAGATTGCAAAGATCGCCGGCGCCCGCGTGATCGCGACGTCGTCGAGCGAGGCGAAGATCGCGCGACTGAAGGAGCTCGGCGCCGACGTGACGCTGAACTACAAGACCACGCCGGACTGGGGCAAGCAGGCGCGCGAGATCACGGGGCAGGGTGTCGATCTCGTGGTCGAGGTCGGTGGCGTCGGCACACTGAACGAGTCCATCCGCGCCACCCGGATCGGCGGCACCATCGCCTTCATCGGCGTGCTCGCCGGCGCGCCGGCGTCGGAACTGCGGCTGCCCTTGATGGTGATGCAGCAGCAGCGGCTGCAGGGCGTGACGGTCGGCTCGGTCGACGATCTCCAGGCGCTGGCGAACGCGCTCGCGTTGCACCAGGTTAAGCCGGTGGTCGATCGGGTGTTTCCGTTCACCGAGGCGCGCGAGGCGTTCCACTACATGTCGAGCGGCGCGCATTTCGGCAAGGTCGCGATTGCGCTGGGTTAGCCGGGCTTGCGCGCCGGCAGCGTCATCGCGACCACGCCGATGACGATGCAGGCGAGGCCGATCCAGGCTGTCGGCGCGAGGTGCTCGCCGAGGGCGGCCACGGCGATCGCGACGCCGATCGGGACCCGCAGATAGGACTGCGCGGTGGCGCCGATCGAGCCGAGGGTCTGCACCAGATGGAAGTAGATCACCATCGCGGCGGCGGTCGAGATGATCGCAAGGGCGAGCAGCGCCAGCACCGAGCGGAGCGAAGGCGCCAGCGTCCAGGGATGGTCGATGACGAGCGCGAGCGGGATCAGGATCGCGGCGCCGGACAGCAATGAGCCGGCAGCAGGCAGCATGGGGTCGAGACCCTTGAAGCCCTTTCCGACGATCGCGGCACCCGCGTAGCAGATGGTGGCGGCGACGATCGCGAGCTGGGCCCATAATTGCTGGCCGACCCCCTGCAGCGCCTCGACGCCGACGATGAGGCAGGTGCCGGCGAGGCCTGCGATGACGCCGACGAGCTTGCGCCAGGTGACCGGCTCATGGCGGGTGACGAGCGCGGTCAGCAGGAAGGTGAAGATCGGCGAGGTGGCGTTCAGGATCGTGGCGAGGCCGGCCTCGACGGTGCGCTCGGCCCAGGCGATCAGCGTGAAGGGAACGACGCTGTTGAGCCCGGCCTGGACCAGGAAACGCCGCCAGATCGCAGGTTCGCGCGGCCAGGCCAGACCGCGGCCGCGGATGATGGATGCGAGCAGAAGGCCGGCGACCAGCGTGCGCGCTGCGATCAGCGTCAGCGGCGGGATGGTCTCGACGCCGATCTTGATGAAGGTGTAGGAGGCGCCCCACAGCGTGGACAGCACGAGCAGGAGGGCGAGATCGCGGGTGAGGTGGGAGCGACGCGGCATGATGCCTCGCGGGCGGGAGACGGATGGGCTCTCCTAGCCGCGCTGCGAAGACAGACGTTTCGATAGCGAACGAAGTGTGTAGGGCGGGCAAAGGCGCGGCCGTGCTGTCTCGCCGCGCGAGATCGTGGCGGCGCCGTGCCCACCATTATGCCGCGGCGGATGCCGCACGACGGTGGGCACGCAGCCGCCTACGGCGGCCGCTTTGCCCACCCTACGTGGCGACGCTCAGTTCGCCGGCATGCTCTTTTCGACCAGCTTCACCCAGTAGGACGCGCCGGCGCTGAGAATGTTGTCGTTGAAGCGGTAGCCCGGATGGTGGCACTCGTTGCCGGGGCCCATGCCGATGAAGACGAAGGCGCCGGGGCGGGCTTCGAGCATGAAGGCGAAGTCCTCGCCGCCCATCAGCGGGATGGCGCGGTCGTTGACGCGCTCGCTGCCTGCGACGTCGCGGGCGACATCGGCGGCAAAGGCCGCCTGGGCCGGATGGTTCATCGTGACGGGATATTTGCGCTCGTAGATCGCTTCCGCCGAGCCGCCATAGGCGCGTGCGGTGGCCTCGGCGACCTCGACGATGCGCTTCTCGACGAGGTCGCGGATCTCCGGATCGAGCGTACGGACGGTGCCGAGCATCTCGACCGTTTCGGGGATCACGTTGAACGTCGTGCCGCCATGGATCGAGCAGATCGAGATCACCGCCGACTTCAGCGGATCGACGTTGCGCGCGACGATCGACTGCAGCGCGTTGACGATCTGCGAGGCGATCAGGATGCTGTCGATGGCCCGGTGCGGGCCGGCGCCGCCATGGCCGCCCTTGCCGGTGACCTTGATGTGGATGGCATCGGCCGAGGCCAGCATCGCGCCGGGCGAGATCTCGAAATGGCCTTCCGGCACGCCGGGCATGTTGTGCATGCCGTAGACCTCCTGGATGCCCCAGCGCGTCATCAGGCCGTCGTCGACCATGGCCTTGCCGCCCGCGCCGCCTTCCTCGGCCGGCTGGAAGATCACGATCGCGGTGCCGTCGAAATTGCGCGTCTCGGCGAGATGCTTCGCAGCACCGAGCAGCATCGCGGTGTGGCCGTCATGGCCGCAGGCATGCATCAGGCCGGGCGTCTTCGACGCATAGGGCACCCCGGAGGTCTCCTCGATCGGCAGCGCGTCCATGTCGGCGCGCAGGCCGATGGTCTTGCCGGAGGACGAGTTGCGACCACGGATCACGCCGACCACGCCGGTGCGGCCGATGCCCGTGACGACCTCGTCGCAGCCGAAGGCGCGCAGCTTGTCGGCGACGATGCCGGCGGTGCGATGCACTTCGTAAAGCAGTTCGGGATTTTCGTGGAAGTCGTGGCGCCAGGCCGCCATTTCGTCGGACAAGGCGGCGATGCTGTTGATGATGGGCATGAGGAGGGGATGACTCGCTGAGTTGGATCGGGACGCTGCAGTGGATGCGGCAGACCGGCCGCCGGCACCGCGCGATGACGGACTATGACCCGGTCAAAAAAGCGAGGCAAGTTGCAGCCCGCGATGGCGCCATGCGCGATGCGCGGTCAATCCCTTCGAATCATGCGGAACGTTCCGGATTTCGGAACGGCGGCGTCAGGCGAGCGGGGCGGGCGCCGGTACGCGGGGGTATTTGTGCTCCGGCGGCACCACCAGACGGAAGGCCCGCAGCTTCGGCTCACTCCATGCGGCCAGCGGCGTTCCGCAGATGCCGCAATCGACCCGGCCAGGGGCGCCCACGGCGGAGGTCGATTCCGCGATCTCATAGGCGGCGTGGCAATGGGGGCACGTCAGGCTGGATATCTTCATGGGTTCACTCTGACACATATCGCGAAGGCGCGTTTTGAACCAGATCAATGCGACACGTCGACGACCGCATCGAACAACGCGTCACGCCTCCCAACGCGTCACGCTTCCTCGGGTTGCCAGGGTGTCGGCGTTTTCGTGAAGCCACGCCACGCGTCGCGCAGCGGGTCTTCGACGCCGGCCATCGCATGCGCATGCCAGCCGGTGATCGCGGCGGCGGCGATCGCCGCGTCCGTCGAGGTCGTGCCGAGCGTCTCGATGACGCCGGCAGTGACGGCCATGTCGTTGTAGTGGCCGAGCTGCTCCTGCAGGTCGGCGAGCGATCTCGCATATCTCTTCGCCGGCTTGCTCTGGCCATAGAGCGGCAGCAGGAAGTCGATGCTGTAACGCAACTTCTTCAGCGCCAGCCGCAGCCGGTGTCGGCGCTCGGCCGGCAGCTTCTTGAAACGACGGCCGCGCTTGAGCACCCTCTGATGCCGCTCCGACAGCACGGGCCCGGCGAAATCGACCGCCGGCCCGGCGAGCCGTCCGAGCTCATCCGGCGAGACGTCGTTGCGCCAGCCGCGGGTTGCGATCCACGCGCCCAGTCCGAGCACGAACGAGGTGCAGCGGCGGTCGGCGAGCGCAATGCGCAGCTTGCGATAGGCGAGGTCACGCTGCCGCTCCGCGAGTGCGCGCAACGTGTCGAAGCCGGCGACCATGGTGCAGGCGTCGGCGATCTCGGGCAGTGTCTGGGTGAGGAAGACGTCGAGATCGCGCGCAGCAGACAGGTTCTGGGCCAGCCAGCGCGCATCCGTCTCGAGGCCGTCGAGCGCAGCCGAGCTGCCGAGCGGGCGCATGATGTGCAGCGCGGCGCGCAGGCGGCGCAGCGCGACGCGCAGCTGGTGCACGCCTTCCGGATCACCGCCGTCCTCGGCGGCCGGCAGGGCCTGCAACAAATGATGCAGGCTGCCGCGCAGGACGATGGCGAAGGCTTCGTCCAGCGACACCGCCGGATCGAAGCTGGGCCGACGCGGCTTCTCTGCACCTGGCGGACGGCCGGCGGCGAGATCGAAGCCGCGCGCGGACTTGCTGCGGATCGATGGCCTGACGTCGCCGTGCTCGGCGAGCCGCAGCGCGATCTCGTAGATCGCTGCGGGATTGCCGTTCTTCAGTTCCAGCTCGATCTCGCTCACGATCTCGCTGTGTTCGCCGGCCTTGATGACGCCGCTGTCGAAGGCGATCTCGATGACCGCGCCGGGGACATCGAGCAGCCGCGCGTGACGATGCACGTCGGAGGTGAACACCGGCTGCA
This sequence comes from Bradyrhizobium sp. SRS-191, assembly GCF_024586915.1. GTDB lineage: Bacteria > Pseudomonadota > Alphaproteobacteria > Rhizobiales > Xanthobacteraceae > Bradyrhizobium. Next base: position 322,658 of record NZ_JANBVS010000005.1, on the reverse strand, counting down.
GCGTCGCATTGGTGAGGGTGTCGCGCAGCTCTTCGGGCAACAGCGCCGCGGCGAGGGACATGTCCGGCTCCAGCGAAGCGACGCTGGCTTCCCATTCGCCGCGCTTGAGCGGGTCGTCGCTGTGTTGCGCCTTCACGGTCTGGACGAAGCGCGCGCCGGTCTGGCGGACCCGCAAGGTGAAGCCGTTCTTCCACAGCGCGTGCTTGGGCGTATCGTAGTAGACGGATTTGAGATGCTTGCGCGTGCCCTTGTTGCGCGCATGCGCGGCGACGATCGCCGCGGCATTGAAGCCGGCGAGCTGCGTTGGATCGACGAGCAGCTTGAGCTCGATCTCATGACCGGTGCCGGCCTCCGGATCAGGAAGGGACGGCGCGGCGGCGTCGCTGTCTGCGGCTCCCTCAGCAGGCTTCGAGACGGTCTGCTCACCGAGTTGCGACGCCGGGTCGGCGGCACGGCTCTGGCGGCTGCTCGCGGATTCACTGGCGTCCGGCGCGCCGAGCGCACGGTCACTGCCGTGGATCGACGCGGTGGCGTTGGAATCGGGCATTTGTCGATTCTGTAACCGTTTGATGACAGTCATCTTTGGTATAGCCGCAGCACTCCACGCGGAACAGTGGCAATTCTTGCAGGTCTCCGCCCCATCGGGCGCGCAAGCACCTCTTCACTCGCATTTTTTATTGCGAGTTCAATGACAAGTGTCGAGCGCTGCGACCGACGCCGCTCACCAAAATATGTCCGCTCCCCGGAACCTCAGATCCATCCGGTCAACATCAGCCGCGTTGCGATGAGGATCGCCGCGGCCGCGGTCGCCAGGCTTGCCGCCGTGACGAGGCCTCGGCTGCGGCGCGCGATCGCGCGAGAGCGCTCGCGCGGGTCCAATGCGGGATCGACGGACGCGCGCCGGCCGCGCGTGTGGCGGATCGTCTGAACCCAGAAGGCGAGAGCGATGAGGCCCGTGGCGACCGCAAACACGGTCGAAACACCGGCTGCGAAGCCGAGATCGACGCCGATGCTCGCCAGCATCGTCCGCAGCTCGACGGCGAGACGCGCCAGCAGCGTGGCGGCATAGTCCGCCGCGGCCGCGCCGGTATAGAGTAGCACTGCGGTCCAGACCACGGCGGCCGCGGCAATCAGCATCGACAGCAGCACCGCCAGCCCGTCGCCGGCCATGAAGCCGATCGAGGCGGCGATCAGCGCCAGCGCCGGCATCACATTGCCCATCGGAATCGGAAGAATGATCGTGACGGCCATCAGCAGCAGCGGCAGGGCCAGGACCATGCGTGCGGTGCGGCCGGTCAGCCAGACCAGCCGGTCCTCGCGCAGGCCGCGCTCGGCATAGCCCGCCCAGTCGAGCCCGGCGCGGATCACCTTGCGCAGCAGCCGCTGCGGCACCGGACGCTGTCGCAGCGTTTGCGGCAGCCACAGCCGCTCGGCACCGAACAGGATCTGCAACGCGACCAATGCGACGAAGGTGCCGAACACCATGCCGAACGGCCCCGGCAGCGGGATCAGCGCCGGGATCGTCAGCAGCAGCAGCGTCAGGCCGAGTCCTTCGGACTCCAGCCGGTCGAACAACTCGCCGACCGACGGCTCCTCCGAACGCACCGTGCGCGCGATCGCGAGCAGCCGCCGGCTGATCGGACCGTTGTGCCGGCGCGGCCCCGGCAAGGTCTCGTCATTGGATGCGATATCCTCTGCCACGCCGCGACCTCTCGCTTCTCACTTCACCTGCTCGACCGCCGGACGGGTCTTCCACAGCGAGTAGGCGATGCCGGCGCCGAGCAGGCCGAAGGTGATGCCGAGCGACAGCGCGGGGGGAAATTTTTCCAACCCGAGCAGATCGGCCAGGAAGATCTTCGAGCCGATGAAGATCAGCACCGCAGCCAGCGCCAGCTTCAGATACTGGAATCGGTCGACCATCGCGGCCAGCGCAAAGTACAGCGCGCGCAGGCCCAGGATCGCGAAGATGTTCGAGGTGTAGACCACGAACGGGTCGGTCGAGATCGCGAAGATCGCGGGCACGCTGTCGACGGCGAAGATGACGTCGGCGAACTCGATCAGGATCAGCGCCAGGAAGAGGGGCGTCATGAACCAGGTCATCTTGCCGCTCGCGTCAGGCTGACGCACGAAGAAGCGCTCTTCGTGCAGGCGGTCCGTCACGTCGAAGCGGCGGCGCATCCAGTTGAGCGCCGGATTGGCGCCGACATCATGCGGCTTGTCCTTGAACACCAGCATCTTGACGCCGGTAGCGACCAGGAACAGCGCGAATACATAGAGCACCCAGCTCGCCTGGGCGACGATCGCGGCACCGAGTCCGATCATGATCGCGCGCAGCACGATCACGCCGACGATGCCCCAGAACAGCACGCGATGCTGATAGGCGCGCGGGATCGCGAAGTAGCTGAAGATCATGGCGATGACGAACACATTGTCCATCGCCAGGGCCTTCTCGATCGTGAATGCGGTGAGATAGGCCGTGCCGGCCTCGGCTCCGAGCTGCCACCACACCCATGCGCCGAACACGAGCGCGAGCATGATGTAGACGGCGCTCATCACGAGGCTTTCGCGCACCGAGATTGCGCGCGTCTTGCGATGGACGATGCCGAGGTCGAACACGAGCAGGGCGAGCACGATTGCGAGAAAGGCGAGCCACATCCAGAGGGGCTTGCCGGCAAACGCGATGAACAGGAATTCCACGACGGGTCCTCTTAATCAGGCCGGTGAGATTGATGTCAGGTCCGACATCGTGAGCGCACCGGCAGCTTCACCAGAGGGGCCCGGACCAGGGGGGTGCGAAGGACGTAGGTGTCTCCCGGACGGTTTTCAAGACCCCCGTCGTTCGCGTCATGTTCAGCAAGATGAACGAGCAAGATGAACGCGAGGTGCGACAGAGTGTCTGCTGCCTTGCAGCCATTCGGCCGCGAACTAATTCCAGGGGGCCGGAGATCCGGGCCCCTCTGATAGTCTGCAAAGGTGTTTGCACGGCTATGATGTCGGACTCTCTTTCATGACAGATGCCGCTCACCGGTATCGCTCTCCGGAGCGCTGCCGGGAGGTCCTCGGGTCTGTCTCTCTTGGGAGTTTGACGAGATGCGGTCACACGCGTCGCTTGCAACTATCAATCTTCGCCGCTTCCGCTCCCGACCCTTGCATTCCGACATGCTCCGCCACGCGGCCCGGCGGTTGCCGGATCAAGCCCGCCGCGGCTGCGATCGTGATGGAACCCGCACGGCGGCTCGCGCCTTTCTATGGAACCCGCGCGGAATGGTCCGCGGCGGCTGGTATATTGTGTACGGGGGCAAGGCGTGAGCGCGGGGGACGACCAGATATCGATCGCGAAGGCGCCTCCACCGCGTCAGGGCGTGACGACGCGCCGGCTGCTGATGATCCTCAACCGCGGCAGCCGCTCCGGCGGCGAGGCGGCCGGTGTCGCCGTGTCGCGGCTCGGCGCTGCGGGCTATGATCTCGTCATCTCGGCTCCGCACAGTCCGCGCGAGGTGGCGCCGTGGATTGAGGCGCATGCTGATGACGCCGAGGCGGTCGTCATCGCCGGCGGCGACGGCAGCCTCAATGCGGCAGCTCCAGCGCTGGTGAAGACCGGCCTGCCGCTTGGTATCATCCCTGCCGGCACCGCCAATGATCTCGCGCGCACGCTTGGCCTGCCTCAGGACATGGAGGCCGCGGCCGACGTGATCACCGCCGGCCATCGTCGCGAGATCGATCTCGGCGACGTCAACGGCCATCCGTTCTTCAACGTCGCCAGCCTCGGGCTCTCCGCCGAGCTCGCGCGGCAATTGACGAAGGAGACGAAGCGCCGGTTCGGCCGGCTCGGCTATGCCATCACCGCGCTGAAGGTCCTGACCAACGCGCGGCCGTTCCGCGCGATGATCGTGTCGTCGGATGGCGCGGTGCGCGTGAAGACCCTTCAGATCGCAGTCGGTAACGGCCGCTACTATGGCGGCGGCATGGCGGTCGATCATCGCGCGGAGATCGATGATTCCCATCTCGATCTCTATTCGCTCGAGATCGGCCGCGTCTGGAAGCTGCTGGCGATGGCCTATGACTTCCGCAAGGGCCGGCACAGCCTGTGGCAGGAGGTCCGCGCCTCGCGCGATACGTCGTTCGAGATCCGCACCCGCCGGCCGCGCCCGATCAATGCCGATGGCGAGCTCGTCACCTTCACACCGGCACGCTTCCGCGTATTGCCGCGCGCCGTCACCGTCTTCGTGCCCAAGTCCGAAGCCAAGGCCGCAACCAAGCCCGAAGGGCAGGCGGGCACCTGACGGCAAGCCGCTTGATCCGCACTTTGCGGCCGCTCGTTTCGACTGATCACATGTTGAGAGACTCATGACCAAGCAGACCCGCTTCAATCTCTGGTACGCTGTTGTCGCGATCTTCGTCGCGATGATGATCCACAATGCGTGGACGAGCTATCGCCAGGTCGCCGTCATTCCCTACAGCCAGTTTCAGGACCTGCTGTCAGCCGGCAAGGTGAAGGAGGTCGGCGTCTCCGAGAACTATCTCGAAGGCACCTTGAAGGAGCCGCTGCCCGGCGGCCAGACGCGGTTCGCGACCACCCGCGTCGATCAGGAGTTCGCGAAAGAGCTCGCCAAGGCCAACGTGACCTTCACCGGCCGCGTCGAGAGCAACATTTTGGGCGACATCCTCTCGCTGGTCATGCCGATCGCGCTGTTCTTCGGCGTCTGGTACTTCCTGTCGCGGCGGATGATGGGGGGCGCCGGCGGACTCGGCGGCGGCCTGATGCAGATCGGCAAGAGCAAGGCCAAGGTCTATGTCGAGGCCAACACCGGCGTTCGCTTCGACGATGTCGCCGGGGTCGACGAGGCCAAGGACGAGCTGCGCGAAATCGTGTCCTTCCTGAAGGACCCCAAATCCTATGGCCGGCTCGGCGGCCGCATGCCCAAGGGCGTGCTGCTGGTCGGCCCGCCCGGCACCGGCAAGACGCTGCTGGCGAAAGCTGTGGCCGGCGAGGCCGGCGTGCCGTTCTTCTCGATCTCGGGCTCGGAGTTCGTCGAGATGTTCGTCGGCGTCGGTGCCGCGCGCGTCCGCGACCTGTTCGAGCAGGCGCGGGCAAAAGCGCCGGCCATCATCTTCATCGATGAGCTCGACGCGCTCGGACGTGCCCGCGGCATGGGTCCGTTCGCCGGCGGCCATGACGAGAAGGAGCAGACGCTGAACCAGCTGCTGGTCGAGCTCGACGGCTTCGATTCTTCGACAGGCCTCGTGCTGCTGGCGGCGACCAACCGGCCGGAGATCCTCGATCCCGCGCTGCTGCGCGCCGGCCGTTTCGACCGCCAAGTGCTGGTCGATCGTCCGGACAAGCCGGGCCGTATCCAGATCCTGAACGTGCATCTGAAGAAGGCCAAGCTCGCGGCCGACGTCGACCCGGAGAAGGTCGCGGCGCTGACGCCGGGCTTCACCGGCGCTGATCTCGCCAACCTGGTCAACGAGGCGACCTTGCTGGCGACGCGGCGCGGCGCCAATGAAGTGACGCTCGACGATTTCAACAACGCGATCGAGCGCATCGTGGCGGGCCTGGAGAAGCGCAACCGGCTGCTCAATCCCAGGGAGCGCGAGATCGTCGCCTATCACGAGATGGGGCATGCGATCGTCGCGATGAGCCTGCCGGGCACCGATCCCGTGCACAAGGTCTCGATCATTCCGCGCGGCGTCGGCGCGCTCGGCTACACCATCCAGCGCCCGACCGAGGACCGCTTCCTGATGACCCGCGAGGAGCTCGAAAACAAGATGGCGGTGCTGCTCGGCGGCCGCGCCGCGGAGCTCGTGGTCTACGGCCATCTGTCGACGGGGGCCGCGGACGATCTGCGCCGCGTCACCGACATCGCGCGCTCGATGGTGACGCGCTACGGCATGTCGGAGCAGTTGGGCTCGGTCGCCTATGAGCGCGACAACCAGTCGTTCCTCGCGCCCGGCGCCTCGCGCAGCGCCGAGTATGGCGAGGCGGCGGGAGACGCCATCGACGCCGAGGTGCGGGAGATCGTGACGGCCTCGCTGGAGCGCACCCGGAAGCTGCTTCAGGACAAGCGCGACGTGCTCGAGCGCGCCGCGCGCCGGCTGCTCGTCAAGGAGACGCTCGACGAGACCGAGCTCGCGGCATTGTTGAAAAAGGACCAGCGCGCCGGCGATCTCGTGGCGGCGGCGCAGCCGATGTAGCTCATGACGGCGTAGGGTGGGCAAAGGCGCAGCCGCGGCCTCTCGGCGTACGAGGTCGCGGTGGCGCCGTGCCCACCGTCTGTCCGCTCGCTTGGCCGCACGACGGTGGGCACGCTGCCGCCTGACGGCGGCCGCTTTGCCCACCCTACGGCAACTCCGCGCAAATCTTCGTATTGACGAGGTGGGAGCTCGATCCCTCGACCGCTGGTCTCAGCCCGCAGCCGCAGCCAGGCTCACCGCCGCGGCCACATCCGGGCCAAGGTCTCGTCCTTCTTGACGAACTCGTGCCAGAGCGTCGCCGCGATGTGCAGGCCGACGACGAGATACACGACATAAGCCAGCGTATCGTGCGTGATCTCGCCGGCATGGGCGATAGCCTTGTCGCCGGCGAACAAACGCGGCCAGCTGAAGGTCCCGAAATAGCGCAGCGAATAGCCACCGGCCGACGAGAACATGTAGCCGGTGATCGGCATGATCAGCAGCAGCGCATAGAGCGCCCAATGATTGAGCTGAGACAGCGCGCGGACGATGGCGCTGAACGTTGCAGGCGCGGGCGGCGCCATGGTTCGCGCCCTCACGATCACGCGGAGCAGCGCCAGCAGAAACAGCGTGATCCCGAGCGATTTGTGGATCTCCAGCAGTTCGCGGCGCGGCGACGTCCCCGCCGGCTGCAGCCCGCAATAGAGCCCGATCAGCATGGCGGCAATGAACAGCAGCGCAGTGGCCCAGTGAATCCATCGCAGCAGGGGATCGTAGGTGGTCTCGGTCGACGGCACGTGCAGGCCTCCATGGTCGCGCAACGCGCGCTCCATAGCCCGGACCTGCACCGGCGTGGGCTCACAAATCGATGACCGCCGGCTAGCTCAACGACGGCAGAGGGGGCCTTCTCGTTCATGATCAGAAACACGACACCGGCTGGGGCGGTGTCGCGCGCGCCCGGGAAGACCGGCACATCTTCTTCGCTGACGTGCTGCCGGCGCTGAGCGTGCTGCATATCCCACCCGCCGTCTGTCACCATCGCATCAAGCGTGATGACGTCACGCTGCCGATGGTACGCGGCGCGGGCTAGCCTTGGCGCGGGGACGCGGTAGGATGCTGGCATAGGCCACCTGCGAGGATTGCCATGACGCGAGGAAGCTGGACCGGATGGGCCTCACGCTTGGCGCTTGCCGCCGTCGCGCTCGGCTGCGCGGGCGCCGGCGCCGCCGAGCGGACGATGTCCTGGGACAGTGGCTGCCGTTTCACGGTCCGGTACGATCCTGCCAAGCAGGACGAGACGCGGCTGCGCAACACCGTGCGGCTGCTGTTCGGCCCGTCCGATTTCGACTCGCCGGGCACGTTGCCGGCGTTCGAGCCGAAGGCGGTCGCGGCGCTCGATCCCGACAAGATCGACCGCGCCTGCAAGGCCACGCTCGACGCCGCCGCGCGGCTGGAGTTCATCGCATTGCCCGGTGTCGACGACTACCGCCGCGCCAGGATCGCGGAGCTGAAGGACAGTTGCGATTTCGAGCTGGCACAGACCCGCGGCTTCAAGACTCCCGCGGCGCTGCGCGACTATCAGCCCGCCGCCGCCTGCGTGCGCTTCGTCGACGCGATCGAGGGCAAGACCGACCTGCAGCAGATGTTTCGCCAGGCCGTCGATCAGGGCTGCGCCGACAACGCCAGTCCGAAGGCCTGCGTCGCCCGCTACGCCGCCGAGGCGCAGAAGGCGGACGGGCCGGAGCGCATGCGGATCTATCTGGTCAATTTCGGCTGGACCAATTGCGCTGTGAATTACAACCTCCGCAACACCGGCGCCCAGAAGACGGAGGCGATGCGGAGCGCGCTCGAGACCCAGTTCCGGAAGATGTTCAAGGTCAAGCAGGACAAATGCGAGGAGGCGGACTGAAGCGGTGTCCGCCCGCGGCGGCGTTCCCGGTTTAACTCCCCGCTGCTCGATGCAGCACCGATGCGCTCGTGCAGAGATTGTAGCTTGCTTTTCCTGCAATTGGCTTCCAAGCTGAGGTGCTTTGGCATTTGGGTCGGGGGGCCTCATGTCCGGGACCGCGGGAAAGAACATCGTGCTGCTGTCGGATGGGACCGGCAACAGCGCCAAGGCCGTGTTCAAGACCAACGTCTGGCGGCTGTTCCAGCTGCTGGACCTGCGTGATCCCGACCGGCAGATCGCGTTTTACGACGACGGCGTCGGCACATCGTCCTTCAAGCTGTTCGCCGCGCTCGGCGGCATTTTCGGCTTCGGCCTGAAGCGCAACGTGATCGCGCTGTACAGCTTCTGCTGCCGCAACTACCGTCCCGGTGATCGCATCTACTGCTTCGGCTTCAGCCGCGGCGCCTTCACGATCCGCATCGTCGCGGCGATGATCGCAGGGCAGGGTCTGATCGACTACAACAACAACGAGGCCGACCTGGCGCGTTTCGCCGCCGACGCCTATCGCCGCTACCGCCGGCGCTACACCAGCGGCGTTCTCAAATATCTCGGTAAGATCGGCCTCGATCTGCGTGGCATTCGCGACTGGGGAATCCGCGAGCTCCGCAGCTGGCGCGGTCTGGCGCCTGAACCGCCGCCGATCGAGGTGGAGAGCGTTCACTTCGTCGGGATCTGGGACACGGTCGACGCCTATGGCGGGCCGATCGAGGAAATGATCCGGGCCATCGACTACTGGGTGTGGCCGCTCTCGATGCCGGACCGGTTCATGAGCGCCAAGATTCATCGCGCCTGCCACGCGCTGGCGCTGGAGGAGGAGCGCGATGCGTTCCGGCCGGTGATCTGGGACGAGCGCTATGTGCGCGCCCGCGCCGTCGTCAAAGGCAGGCCCGACAAGACCGATTGGCTGTTCGACGTCGACCATGATCCGCGCAGCGAGGCGGCGAAGCTCTCCGAGCCGGCGCCGCGGCTGCGCACCGACCTGCCGCCGCGTGATCGCGAGCGCATCAGCCAGGTCTGGTTCACCGGGGTGCATTCCGACATCGGCGGCGGCTATCCGCGCGACGGCCTGTCCTATGTGACGCTCGACTGGATGCTCGATCGCGCGATGGCGTACGGCCTCGTCTATCTCGACGAGCGGCGCAGGCTGCTCTACGACCCCGAGATCGATCCGAACGACAAGCTCAACAACTCGCGCGAGGGCCTCGCGGCCTATTATCGCTACAAGCCGCGCAATCTGCTCGAGATCTATGCGGCGCCGCCGTACAAATTGTCGTTTCGCGCCGACGTCAAGCGCGTCTGGCGCATGATCAGGAAGCAGCCCGATCCGCAGGCCGAGATTCTCGCCGACCTGCACCCCAGCATGCCGCAGACGGCGCTGCCGCCGCCGAAGGCGACCATCCATCGCACCGTGTTCGAGCGCATCACATCGGGCACCGATCGTTACGTTCCGGTGGTGGTGCCGAAGACCTATCGCGTCACCGATGCGACCGACACGCCGGTCGATGCCCTGCACCCGGCGGATCCGGGCGCCGCGCGCTCCAAGGTGCAGGACGACGTCTGGAACTGGGTGTGGCTGCGGCGCGTGGTCTACTTCTCCACCATGTTCGCGCTGCTGTTCGTGGCGTCGATTCCGCTGTTCGTGATCTATGCCCCGCGCTTCGGCCACGAGATGTTCGGTCCGTATGTGAATCCGATCGTCAACGCCGCGGCGTCATTCCTGCCCAAGGTGCTCGATCCCTGGTTCGTGGCGTTTCGCGACGGCACCGGCTTCGTTCTGATCGGTGTTGCTCTGCTCGCCGTCCTGAGCTTCTGGGGCTCGAGCCTGCAGCAGGGGCTGCGCGACGTCGCGCGCATCGCCTGGCACGAGCCTCACGCCCATCCGGCGCTCAGCGGCTGGCGCAGCGCGGTCTACCGGCTGCGTCGGCTCGGCATCTACAAGGCGTTCTTTTATGTCCTGACGCACTGGATCTTTCCAACCGCCATCATGTGGTGGCTGTTCTGGTGGCTCGCCTTCGGCACAGCAAACACGCTCGGCCTGTTCTGCAAGGGCACGGGCGAGGGCATCGAGGTCGGCGATACGCCGGTCGAGGCCAGGAAGAGCGTGCGCTACAAGAACGGCTTCGAGACCAAGCAGCTCTGCTACGCGACCGGGCTGAACGTCACCCAGGACGAGACCTATGTGATCACGCTCGACGTGACCACGCCGTGGTCGGATGCAAGCATTCCGGCATCACCCGCAGGCTTTCGACATGGAACGCTGCTACAGGCGCTGGGTACCCCGTACAAGCGGCTGATGTGGTCGAACTGGTTTGCGCCGATCGTCCGGGTCGGAGGCACGGGGCTGGAGGAGCACCTGCCTGACTTCAAGCAGGATCCGGCCAACGCCAACCGCTGGTCGGCCGAGTTCACCGCCCGCAGCGACGGCGAGGTGTTCGTCTATGTCAACGACACCTCGATCTTCGTGCCGCGGTATTGGCACGCGTTCTACGACAACAACCACGGCAGTGCCGCGGTGTCATTGCAGCGGAAGGCCACGGAGCAGTAGGCGGCTCACGCCGCCCCGAACACGCGCTTGAAGATCGTGTCGACGTGCTTGAGGTGGTAGCCGAGGTCGAACTGCTCGTCGATCTCGGCATCGCTCAGGTACTTCTTCACGTCGGCATCCGCCTTCAGCAAGGTGCGGAAGTCGCCTTCGCCGCGCCACACCGGCATCGCGTTGCGCTGGACGAGCTTGTAGGAGTCCTCGCGGCTCGCGCCTTTCTGGGTCAGCGCAATCAGCAGGCGCTGCGAGTGAACGAGGCCGCCGAGCTTGTCGAGGTTCTTCTCCATGTTGGCCGGGTAGACCAAGAGCTTCTCGATCAGGCCGGCGAGGCGCACCAGCGCGAAATCGAGCGTGACGGTGGCGTCGGGTCCGATCATGCGCTCGACCGAGGAGTGCGAGATGTCGCGCTCGTGCCAGAGCACGACGTTCTCCATCGCCGGCGTCACATAGGCGCGCACCATGCGGGCGAGGCCGGTGAGGTTCTCCGACAGCACCGGGTTGCGCTTGTGCGGCATCGCCGACGAGCCCTTCTGGCCCTCGGAGAAGAACTCTTCGGCTTCCAGCACTTCGGTGCGCTGCAGATGGCGGACCTCGGTGGCGAGGCGCTCGACCGAGGAGGCGATGACGCCGAGGGTGGCGAAGAACATCGCGTGGCGGTCGCGCGGGATGACCTGGGTCGAGACCGGCTCCGGCGTCAGCCCCATCGCCTTGGCGACGTGCTCCTCCACGCGCGGATCGATCTGGGCGAAGGTGCCGACCGCGCCGGAAATGGCGCAGGTCGCGACCTCCTTGCGGGCGGCGACCAGACGCTCGCGGGCGCGCGTGAATTCCGCATAGGCATAAGCGAGCTTGAGGCCGAAGGTGACCGGCTCGGCGTGGATGCCGTGCGAGCGGCCGATGGTCGGCGTCATCTTGTGCTCGAAGGCGCGTGTCTTCAGCGCGGCCAGCACGCGGTCGAGATCGGCGAGCAGCAGGTCGGCGGCGCGGGTCAGCTGGACGTTGAGGCAGGTATCGAGCACGTCCGAGGACGTCATGCCCTGGTGCACGAAGCGCGCCTCGGGGCCGACGATCTCGGCGAGATGGGTGAGGAAGGCGATGACGTCGTGCTTGGTCTCGCGCTCGATCTCGTCGATGCGGGCGACGTCGAAGGTGGCGTCCTTGGCCTTGGCCCAGATCGTCTTGGCGGCGTCCTTCGGGATCGTGCCGAGCTCCGCCAGCGCGTCCGCCGCATGCGCCTCGATCTCGAACCAGATCTTGAACCGGGTCTGCGGGTCCCAGATCGAGGCCATTTCGGGACGGGAATAGCGGGGGATCATCGACGGCTCTCCAGGCGGGAGGGAAGGTGGGCGGGACCATCGCGTCCGCGCCAGCAGCATTTTACGCCGTGCTCTACCAGAGCCGCCGGGGGGACACAAACGGCGGGTTTCCGATCGTCATGGCGTGGCGACAGGTATCATAATGCTATTTTTAGAAAATGCGCTGACAGATATTGAAATCTGTCAGCGCGATGGTGTATGTTGACGTTATGATCAATTAGCACTGTCTGACCTCTGGGGTTCAGCGGCTTCAACTGCGAAGGACCGCTTCGATGAAGATTGAAAAGCGATTGTTGCACTCACAATTTCAGGACTGGCTGAATCTCCAGGTTGCCCGTCACCTGGAAGCGCAGGCCGCGAAATTTCGCGGGCCGGCTGAATTGGCCGAGCCGATCCAGATCAAGGCGCACACGACGGACGCCGATATGGTGCACGCATGAATGAGGCTGTGGTTCTGACATCCGAGCGCATCCTCGAAGTGACCGAGGACGTGTTGCGCCGTTACGGGCTCGCCAAAGCGACGGTCGTCGACGTCGCGAGAGCGCTCGATGTCAGCCACGGCTCCGTCTACCGCCATTTTCCGAGCAAGGCGTCGCTGCGCGAAGCCGTGGCGAAACGCTGGCTCGAGCGGGTCAGCGCACCGCTGGCGCAGATCGCCGCGGAGCCCGGTCCGGCGCCGGTGAAGCTGGAGCGCTGGCTGCGCGAGCTGTTCGACGCCAAGCACAAGCGCGTCTGCGAAGACCCCGAAATGTTCGCGACCTATCTGACCCTTGCGCGCGAAGCCTGCACGGTGGTCAAGGCGCACAAGCAGGACCTGATCGCGCAAGTCGAAGGCATCATCACCGAAGGCGTCGCCCAGGGCGCGTTCGATGTCGCCGATCCCAAGACCGCGGCCGCCGCGATCTTCGATGCGACGCGCAGCTTCCATCACCCCGCCCACGCCGACGAATGGGCCGATTGCACCTGCTCGACGCGGGTCGATGCCGTGCTGACGCTGTTGTTGCGCGGGCTGGCGGCGCGCTAGCCGACGTAGCCAGTAGGGTGTGCAAAGGCGCATGGCACGATTTCTGTGTCTTGCCGGGATCGTGCGCGCCGTGGCCACCGTCGATCAGCACGTTCCGCCGCGAGACGGTGAGCACGGCGCCGCTGCGATCTCGCGTGAGGTGACGGCACGGCAGCGCCTTCGCCCACCCTACAGATCAGTCAGACCGCTGTTCACCGCCAGCCGCACCAGTTGCGCATCCGTCTGCAATCCCGTCTTGGCCTTCACCAGATAATGATAGTTCTGCACCGTCTTGATGCTGAGATGCAAATTGCCTGCAATCTGCTCCGTCGTCAGGCCCGAGGCGAGCTGGCGCAGGATTTCGATCTCGCGTTCGCCCAGTCTGTCCAGCACCGTCTGCTGCGGATCGAGGCTGTCGGCGGCGAGCACATGGGCGACGTCGTCACTCAGCGCACGCTCGCCGCGGACGACCATGCGGATGGCGCGGACCAGCGCCGAGGGCTCGCTGCTCTTGGTGACGAAGCCGCTGGCGCCGGCCGCGAAGGCTGCCTTCACCAACGGCGCCTCGCCATGCATCGAGAACACGAGGATGCAGGCGCGGTTGTCGCGGGCGCGGATGTTGCGGATCGCCTCCAGCCCGCTGGCGCCCTTCATCGAAATGTCGAGCACGACGACATCGGGCGCATGCGCCTTGAACGCGGTGTAGGCGGCCGCGGCGCTGTCGGCTTCGGCGATGACGCGAAATCCGTCCTGGCTTTCCAGCACGCGGCGATAGCCCTGGCGGACGACGGGATGGTCGTCGACCAGCAGGATGGAAATGCCGGGCTCGGTCATCGGCGGATCTCAGGCGGCCAAGGGAATGATCGCGGAGACGCTCAGCCCGCGCGCGGCAGGTTCGATCGAGAGTGAGCCGCCGACGGCCGCGATGCGCTCGCGGATGCCGGTCAGGCCGAAGCCGCTCGACTGAGCCAGCTGCGCCGCGTCGCCGCCGCCATCATCCTCGACCGAGATCACGAGCGCGCTGTCGGGGCCGGCGCGGCGCTCGACGCGCAGCGACACCTCGCTGGCGTCGGTGTGGCGCAGCGCATTGGTCAGGCATTCCTGTGCCATCCGATAGGCGGTGACCGCGACCGGCCCCTGGATGTCGGCGAGATCGCCGTGCAGGTCGAGCCGGATCGCCGGCCGCGCCGCATGCTGATAGTTCTGCGTCAGCGCGACCAGTCCGGCTTCGAGCCCGAGCTCCTCGGCGAGCGGCCGGCGCAACCGGCTCAACGTGCCGCGCAGGCAGGCCATCAGATGGCGGACCGATTGCGTGATCATGCGCGCATCCTGCGCGACCTGATCGCTGCGATGCTTATCGTCGAGATGCTTGTCGTCGAGATGCTTGTCGTTGAGGTCCTTGCCGGCGCTTTCGATGGTCGACGCAAAAGCGAGGATCGCGGTGAGGTTCTGTCCGAACTCGTCGTGCAGCTCGCGGGCGAGCGCGCGCCGCTCCTCGTCGCGGATGTCGAGCAGGCGCTCGGTCAATGCCGCGCGCTGCTCGCTGGCCTGCGCGAGGCGGTCGCCGAGCTCGCCGACGGCGCGGCCGATCATCGCGAGCTCCATCGAGCGGAAGCGCGGCAGTGCGGGCCGATGCTCGCCCTCGGCCATCCGCTGGAGCGCCTGGACGATGCTGCGCGCCGGCGCCAGCGCATGCGCGATGGCGAGCGAGGCCAGCACGCCGATCGCCACCGCCATGGCCAGCGCCACGCCAAAGCTGTCCTGGATGCGCTGCCAGGCGAGCTGGATCGCCGCGTCGGGATCGGCGATCGCGGAGACCGTGCCGGCCGTCGTTGCCCGTGCGCTGATCGCCTGCGCCACCGCGGCGTGATCGCCGAGGATCGTTTCCACAAGGCCAGCGAACCAGCGCGGCGGCGCCGCGCCGAGGCCCTTGCTCTGGCCGCACAGCGGCTTCTCGAAGGCGGCTTCCGGCTTGAACTCGACGCAGATGCCCGGCGCGATCAGCTTCATCGTCTCGGTCGTGCGCCAATCCGGCACCGGCAGCAGATGGTCGCGGGTCCGGTTGCTGCGCAACAGCAGCTCGCGCCAATACAGCGCCTCCAGCGCCTGCGAGACGCGCTCCGCTGAGGCCGCGGTGGCGCGGTCGACGCTGCGATAGGCATCGACGGTGACCCAGACGCCCGTGGCCGCGAGACAGAGCAGAACGATCAGCGCAAGGCGCGCAATCAGCTGGAGCACGAGGCGCATGCGATCCCTCCACCGCGTTTGGTGCAGCGTAACAACGGCCCCGTGCGCCGCCAAGCGAATGCACTGCAACAAGCGGCAGGTTGGGAAAATTTCCCGAAGGCCCCGAGGCAGATGTCTTTGGACGCTGTTTCGCGGCTCTGCTTAACTCCGAGACCAAAGCGCCCGAGGACGGGGCGCATCGGGGAGTGCATGCATGAGCGTGGTCAGCAGTGCCGACAAAGTGGAACCTGCGCGTGACAGCGCCGAGCGCGGGCCGCTGCTGCTCTGGATGATCTTCACCGGGCTCACGGTGTTCGCCGCCGTGGTGCTGGCCCGCTACGGCTACTTCCATCTGATGGTCGCCTCCGACCGCACCTACATCTCCAGCGTCGTCGCCGTGCTCTATGTCCTGACGTGCTGCCACTGCTTCTGGCGGACGCGAGCGATCGCGCGCGAGGCCGATGCCGCGAAGCGCTGCCGCGCCGTGCTGATCGGCCCGGACGCGGAGCGCGCGCTCGAACCGGATGCGCAACTCCTTCCCCAAGGGCTCGTCACCAACCACATCAAAAGCCTTGTCATCAAGGCGCAGGTGCAAGGAGCAGGGCGGCTCGACCAGACGCTGCTGCTACGGACGCTCGCCGACCGGCTGCGCGGCTCCAACGGCTTCGGGGGCTTCGCCTCGGACACCTTGATGAAGCTCGGCCTGCTCGGAACCATCATCGGCTTCATCATCATGCTGGCGCCGATCGCCGGCCTCGACGTCAACGACAAGCTGGCGATGAAATCCTCGATGGGGCTGATGAGCGACGGCATGGCGGTGGCGATGTACACCACGCTCGCCGGTCTCGTCGGCTCGATCCTGGTGCGCATCCAGTACTACATGCTCGACGCGGCCACGGGCCGCGTGTTCTCCGATGCGGTGATGCTCACCGAAACGCGGGTGACGCCGCGGCTCGAGCGTGCGATGGAGCACGCTGCGGAGCAGGGCGCATGATGGACGATTTCGGGCTCTATCCGCGCGAAGAGCAGTTCGATCCGTTCAGCGTGATGCTGTTCAAGGCGCTGCAGATCGTCGCGTTCTTCTTCTTCATCGCCGTGCTCGCGATCTCGCCCGACGCCAAGGACGGCAAGGTCGACAGCAAGGCGGAGTTCCTGATCACGATGGACTGGCCGGACAATCATCCCGATGATCTCGATTTGTTCGTCCAGGACCCCGTCGGCAACATCGCCTGGTACCGGCATCGCGAGGCCGGCTTCCTGACGCTCGATCGCGACGATCGCGGCGGCGCCAATGATTTCATCCTGGTCAACGGGCTGAAGATCCCCTCGCCGATCCGCGAGGAGATCGTGACGATCCGAGGCATCGTGGCCGGCGAATACACCGTCAACATCTCGCATTTCCAGAACGTCAGCGGCGCGCCGGTCGAGGCCAAGGTGAAGGTGCAGAAGCTGAACCCGACGGCGCAGGTGATCTTCGACGACAAGGTCGTGCTCGATCATTCCGGCGATGAGAGGACCGCGTTGCGCTTCAAGCTCGATGCCACTGGGAAAGTCATCGACGTGCAGCGGCGGCCGAAATCCTTGCTGGAGACCTTTCGCAACGTCCGCGCCAACGGCGCCGACCTCGATCCCAAGACCGGTGTCAGGATGATCAGCCGATGATGAGCAGTCTCCAGACCGTCATCGTCACGCTGTCCGTGTGCTACGCGCTGATCGGCGCACTGCTGCTCCTGGTGCTGGTCTATGCGCGGCTGCCATGGCCGGTGAAGGCGGTCGCGGTCGTCGTCACCAGCGCGTTCTATGTCGGCAGCTTCGTCGGTGCCCGGGGCCTCCTCGGCTGGGCCAGCGTCGACCGGCTGCCGAAAGCCTTCAAGGTGCTGCAGGTCAGAATCGTCGATCCGCACAGCGTCGAAGGCGATCCCGGCGCGGTCTATCTATGGGTCGAGAAGCTCGACGAGGACAACCGCCCGAGCGGCGTGCCGCGCGCCTATCGCATTCCCTACAGCGACACGCTCGCCGACAAGGCGCAGCACGCCGCCGATCAGATCGCCGCCGGTCATCCGCAGGGCGGACGCGCCGCCGATTTCGGCACCGGCGACGGCGGCGTCATCGACGCGGCGCGCGAGTACATCCTGCCCAAGACCATCATCGAGACCGCGGGCGGCGATCCCTCCACCGGCGAGTTCAAGGCCGCGAAGAATGCCGGCGACGGCGTCTCCTTCACGCCCCTGCTGCCGCCGCGCATGCCGCCGAAGGATGAGCAGTGACTCGTCGGTGAAATTGCCAATTTCGTCCGTTGAAGCTAGGCTCGGGATCATTCGTTTGATCCACCCGAATGCGCGATTCATTCGTTGATTGAATCTCGAGGAGCTTCGCAATGCGTAAGCTGATGATTGCGGTCTTCGCTGTGATGCTGTGGCCGGCCGCACCGGCGTTGGCCTGGTGGGACGAAGGCCACATGCAGATCGCCTATCTGGCCTACAAGAAGCTGTCTCCCGCGGCGCGAGACCGGGCCGATGCGCTGCTCAAGCTCAATCCCGACTACGCCGGCTGGATCGCCGGCGCGCCTGTGGGCCAGGAGAAGCTCTACGCCTTCGTGCATGCGGCGACCTGGCCTGACGACATCAAGATGAAGCCGGACTATTACGACGATCAGGTGACGGATTCGACGGCGAAGCAGCTGGTGCCGTATGGCCACCTCAAGCATCAGTACTGGCACTACAAGGACGCGCTGTTCTCGGCCGACGACACGCCGCTGCCGCGCCCCGATGCGGTGGATGCGGTGTCGCAGCTCAAGCTGATGATCGCCAAGCTGCCGGCGAACACCGATGCCTCGGAGCCGCTGCGCTCGTATAGCCTGAGCTGGACGATCCACCTCGTCGGCGATCTGCACCAGCCGCTACACGCCATCGCCCGCTATTCGGCCGCGCTGCCGGACAAAGGCGGCGACCGCGGCGGCAATGAGGAGCAGGTGATCGCCGCCAACGGCGAGACCCAGAATCTGCACGCCTATTGGGACGGCATCTTCGGCGGCTATTCCACCGTGTTTGGCGCGATCTTCGATGCCGACCAGCGCGGCGGCCTGTCGACTGTCACGCCCGACGCCGGCAAGGCGCAGATCATCGACCCCGCGGTGTGGGCGCAGGAGAGCTTCGACCTCGCCAAGTCCACAGCCTATGCCGCGCCGGTTCGTGCCGACAAGCAGCCGGTGGAGCTGACGCGCGAGTACGAGACCAACGCCCGCGATCTCGCCCGCAAGCAGGCCGCGCTCGCCGCCGCACGGCTCGCCAACCTGCTCGAGGTGGTGTTGCGGTAGAGCCGCCTGCGCCTTACGGCGCCCGCGTCGGACGAACGACGATCTCGTTGACGTCGACATCGTCGGGTTGCTCGATGGCATAGCGGACGGCGCGGCCGATCGCGTCCGGCTGCAGGGCAATCGCGCGGTAGCTGCGCATCATCTCGGCTGCGGTCTCGTCCGTGATGGTGCTGGCGAGTTCGCTCTCCACCACGCCCGGGTGGATGCAGGTGACGCGCAGCGTCTCATTTTCCTGACGGAGCCCGTCCGAGATCGCCCGCACGGCGTGCTTGGTCGCGCAGTAGACGGCGGCGGTCGGCACGACCTGCAGAGCGCCGATCGAGGCGATGTTGATGATGTGTCCGGAGCCGCGGGCCAGCATGCCGGGCAACACCGCCGCGATGCCGTTCAGCACGCCCTTGATGTTGACGTCGACCATGCGATCCCACTCGTCGACCTTCATCGCGGCCATCGGCGAGAGCGGCATGATGCCGGCATTGTTGATCATGACGTCCACGTGCCCCCACAAGGCGCGCGCAGCCTCGGCAAAAGCCGCGACGTCGGCGCGGTTGGTCACATCCAGTGCCCGAACCTCGGCGGTTCGGCCGGCCGCGCGCAGTTCGGCGGCGAGCGCCTCCAGCCGGTCCAGGCGACGCGCGCCCAGCAGCAGCCGCGCGCCCGTCGCGGCCAACTCTCGTGCGATGCCAGCGCCAATGCCGCTCGAAGCCCCGGTAATCAGGATGACCTTGTCCATGTTCAACTCCCGTCAGGTGGTGACGGGCGGAAGCTAGGTTGCGGGCATTGTCACGACAATTTGCTCAATGATTGCCTCGGTGGTAAGCAAATCTAACCAATGCGCATCGACAAGAACATCATCGAGCTGTTCGTGGCGGTGGCCGAGGCCGGGAGCTTCCGCCTTGCCGCGGACCGGCTGGGCGTGACGCGGTCTGCCGTCAGCCAGGCCATGGGCAGACTGGAAGACCATCTCGGGATTTCGCTGGTCAGCCGGACGACCCGCAGCTTCAGCCTGACCGAGGCGGGACGCCGTTTCTACGCGGATGTCGCGCCGGCGATCGGCGCGCTGAATGCCGCCGCCGAACAGATCGGCGACAAGGCCGGGCCGCCGTCCGGTCTGCTGCGGCTGGCCGTGTCCTCCATCGCCGAACGCTTCATCTCCGGGCCATTGCTGTCCTCGTTCATGCAAACCTATTCCGCGATCGAACTGGACGTCACCATCACCGACGACACCTTCGACATCGTCGCCGAGCACTACGACGCAGGGGTGCGCCTGGGAGAAGTCATCGCGCAGGACATGATCGCCGTCCCGGTGTCCGGAGATCAGAGGCAACTGGCCTTTGCCGCACCAAGCTATCTGGAACAACACGGCGCGCCGGCGCACCCGCGCGATCTGATCCATCATGCCTGCATCGGCTGGCGGCCCGCGCCGCTGGCCGCTCCCTATCGTTGGGAGTTCACCGAAGCGGGCAGGGACTTTAATGTCGAGGTGAAGCCCAGCCTGACGACCAACGACATGTTGTTGATGATCCGCACCGCATGCGCGGGCGGCGGCATCACCTTCGGCATGGAGGAGACGTTCCAGCCCTACGTCGCGCGTGGAGACCTGATGCCTCTGCTCGAAAACTTCTCCGCGCCGTTTGCTGGATTCTACCTGTACTTTCCGCGGCGTCGGAACCTGGCGCCCAAGCTCCGCGCGCTCATCGATCATGCGAGGCGCGGCCTATGATGGCAGCGACTTCTTCATCAGAAATGTCGATGCAGTCGGATCGTCTTCGAAGCGAACACGTTCGTATCCGGCTTCTGGCAGACTTGTCTTGCCGGAATCGAAGACGACGGCGAGCTGCGTAGCCCGGATGAGCGAAGCGACCACGCTGCTGCCCAACACGTCCGCTGCGGCGTGCTGGATGCCTGCGCGGGGCATGACGGCGGAGGTTGGGGCGCCGCTTTCGCCAAGCTAACAGTGTCGTCCCGGCCTTGAGCCGGGACCCATACTCCGCGGCGGTCGTGATCGAGCAAGCTGCCAACTACACGCCTGCCTCAAGCCGCTCCCTGTGGGTATGGGTCCCGGCTCAAGGCCGGGACGACAGCGGAGGCTTTGGCGAGAATGTGCGAGCCTCGCGCGACCTGCCGTCCCCGGCCGGGCTACGAAGCAGCGAAGGCCATCTCCCGGCCCGAGACGAGATGCGATCGGGCAAAAATTCAGTTTCCTTTTTTCAGAAATCATGCTATCCACCATCATCCCGTCCCGAGAAGAGGGACGTAGCGCGCGATCGTCACGACACGTGGGCGGGGAAGCGATGGACGCTGGGCTGGCGTGAGACGAGCGCTTGGCCTTGCGGACGTGAAGTCGTGTGGTCCTGGCACCCCGATGCTGGTGTCCCCCGCGCGATGCGCGCAAGCGCATTGCTGCGGCACGGTGGCCAAAAAGCCGGTGCACCGAGGAGAGCACGATATAAGCGTTAAAACTGTCGCGCGGGGAATGCCGGATGTTCGGCTGAACCTGTGGTGACTGCCGCCTGCTTTTTTTCTGCAGGCGGGCCATGGGTTGCGGCCAGCGCCCGGCATTCCCCGCGCCCTCTCGTTTCGAGAGGGCAAAGCGATCGCACAGCTCGGGCGAGATCCGCCGCGAGGACGCGATGTCGTGTCGCCGATGGATCGGCCGCGCCGAAAAACTCCTTGCTCCGATCCGCCTGGTTTGATGTTGCTCAAATTCCGCGCGAAGCCCACTTGTACGGTGGAACCGGGAGGATACGGGTGCTGCTGGCGATTTTTACCGACATCCATGCCAACCGGCAGGCTTTTGCGGCCTGCCTGGAGGCGGCGCGCGCCCGCGGCGCCGAGCGCCTCATTTGTCTCGGCGACATCGTCGGCTATGGTGCCGATCCGGAATGGTCGGTCGACACCGTCATGGAGATCGTCGCCGAGGGCGGGCTCGCGGTGCGCGGCAATCACGACAACGCGGTCTCCACCTCGAGCGAGAGCATGAATGCCGAGGCGCAGGCGGCGATGGAATGGACGCGCGGCCGACTCAGTGCCGAGCAGCGCCGCTTTCTCGCCGAGCTGCCGATGAGCGTCGGTGACGAAGACCGGCTGTTCGTGCATTCGGAGGCGTCGAGCCCGCCGCGCTGGCGCTATATTCAGAGTTCGGCCGACGCAGCGCGCAGCATGATCGCGACCGAGGCGCAGGTCACGTTCTGCGGCCACATCCACCGTCCGGCGCTGTACTCGATGTCCGCCACCGCCAAGATGACGAGTTTCACCCCGACCGCCAACATGCCGGTTCAGCTGCTGCGCGGCCGGCAATGGCTCGCCGTCGTCGGCTCGGTCGGCCAGCCGCGCGACGGCGATCCGGCCGCGTCTTTCGTCACCTTCGACACCCGGACGCGCGAGCTGACCTATTGCCGTGTGCCGTATGATATCGAGACGGCAGCGCAGCGCATCCGCGACAACGGCCTGCCGCCCTGGCTGGCGCAGCGGCTCTCGATGGGGCGCTAGCGCATGGCGAGATCAAAGCTTCAGCCGGGCGTCGTGATCGACGGCTTCACGGTCGGCGACTGCGTGCATTCCGGCGGCATGGCGACGTTGTGGAGCGTCACGCGTCCCGATATCGACCGGCCCATCCTGATGAAGGTGCCGCGCGTCTCCGAGGGCGAGGACCCCGCGGCGATCGTCAGCTTCGAGATGGAGCAGATGATCCTGCCGAAGCTCTCGGGACCGCACGTGCCGGCGTGCTTCGGGACGGGCGATTTCGCGACCCAGGCCTATGTCGTGATCGAGCTGATCCCGGGCGAGACGCTGTACAAGCGGCTGCCCGAGTTGCCGTTGCCTTACGAGGAGGCGCGGGTGCTGGTGGCGAAGATCGCGACCGCGCTCGCCGACCTGCACCGGCAGCACGTCATCCATCACGACATCAAGCCGTCGAGCATCATGTTCCGCGGGACGGGGGAGGCGGTGCTGATCGATTACGGCCTGTCCTGCCACAAGCATCTGCCGGATCTGTTGCAGGAGGAATTCCGCCTGCCTTACGGCACCGCGCCCTACATGGCGCCGGAGCGCATGATGGGCACCCGCAGCGATCCGCGCAGCGACATCTTTTCGCTCGGCGTGCTCTTGTATTTCTTCACCACCGGCGTGCGGCCGTTCGGCGAAACCGAGACCTTGCGCGGCATGCGCCGGCGGTTGTGGCGCGATCCCTATCCGCCGCGTCAGCTGAAGCCGGACTATCCGCCGTGGCTGCAGGAGATCGTGCTGCGCTGCCTGGAGATCGAGCCGGTCTGGCGCTATCCGACCGCGGCGCAGCTCGCCTTCGACCTCGGTAATCCCGATCAGGTCAAGCTGACGGCGCGCGCGGAGAAGCTCAAGCGCGATCCGATCACCACCGTGTGGCGGCGCCGCTTCAACCGCGGGCTGGTGCAGCCGGAGACGAAGCCATCCGATGTCGCGGTGCAGATCGCCACCAGCCCGATCGTGGCGGTGGCGATCGACACCTCCGAAGGCGGCGAGGAGCTCAACGGCGCGCTGCGCGTCACCGCCGAGCGCATTCTTGCAACGCTGCCGTCGGCGCGGCTCGCCTGCGTCAACGTGCTCAAGCTCGGCCGCCTGACCATCGACCGCACCCTGGACGAGGCCGGCAACAACAAGCACATCGACCGCATGGTCGCGCTGAAGCATTGGGCCACGCCGCTGAAGCTCGACGCCAGCCGGTTGACGGTGCACGTGCTCGAAGCCGTCGATCCGGCCGCCGCGATCATCGAGTTCGCCGAGGTCAACCAGGTCGACCACATCATCATCGGCGCCCGCCGCGACTCCGTGCTCCGCAGCCTGCTCGGCAGCGTGTCGGCCAAGGTCGCCGCGGAGGCGGGCTGCACGGTCACCGTCGTGCGCACGCGCGCCGCCGCGCGTGAGATGGACGACGATGACGTGCCGGCGAAGGTCGGGGCGGGGGGATGACGCAGATGACCTCCTCTCGCGATGAACACGCGGCTGATGGCCCATGTGTAGCGCTGGCTTCGGAGCTGGACCCTCTCCATGAACACGCCGCTCATGGCCGAGGTGAGGCTCCGGTTTCGGAATTTACCCCTCATGGTGAGGAGCGCCGCGCCCGTCAGTTGGTGCTTGCGCAAGGTGCACGCCCGCGGCGCGTCTCGAACCATGAGGCCCGAGCTGAGGCCTCGCCCTTCGAGACGCGCGCTAAGCGGCGCGCTCCTCAGGGTGAGGGACGGAAGCGTTGCGTGAGGAACGACCTCATGGAGGTCTGCTCTCTCACTGATGGCAGAGGAAGTCGGCCACGCATGCGATCGATTGTTTCACCTTTCAACCATGACCGTCCACGCGCCATTAACAGCCTCAAATTCGAGCGCAGCTGCGATT
Source organism: Bradyrhizobium sp. SRS-191 (assembly GCF_024586915.1). Taxonomy (GTDB): domain Bacteria; phylum Pseudomonadota; class Alphaproteobacteria; order Rhizobiales; family Xanthobacteraceae; genus Bradyrhizobium. Next base: position 298,766 of record NZ_JANBVS010000005.1, on the reverse strand, counting down.
GCCTTTCAAAAGTTCCGCCGCCAGAGTGACATTGTGACGCGCGTGCGGCGCGCAGTTTTGAATTGACCAGAGGGGACTGTCGATGGCGGCAACGGATGTGAGCATGGCGGGGACGGCGTCGCCGAAGCGCAGCCTGTTCGGCTCGTTGTTCTTCCAGGTCGTGGCCGCGCTGGTGCTCGGCATCCTGATCGGCGTGTTTGCGCCGGAAACTGCCCAGGGGCTGAAATTCTTCAGCGACGCCTTCCTGCGTTTGATCGCGATGGTGGTCGCGCCGATCGTGTTCTGCGTGGTTGTTCACGGCATCGCCAGCGCCGGCGACCTGAAGAAGGTCGGCCGCGTCGGCGTCAAGTCGCTGGTCTATTTCGAGGGCATGACCACGATCGCGCTGGCCTTCGGCCTGGTGCTTGCGTTGCTGTTCGGTCCCGGCCACGGCATGAACATCGATGTCTCCAAGCTCGATGCCAAGCAGCTCGCGAGCTTCGCCGACAACGCGCACAAGCTGCAGGGCGGCGGCTTCGGCGGATTCATCCTCAACATCATTCCGCCGACCGCGTTCGACGCCTTCGCCCGCAACGACGTGCTGCAGGTGCTGTTCTTCGCGGTGATCTTCGGCGTCAGCCTGGCGCTGGTCGGCGAGCCCGGCAAGCCGGTGGTCGACCTGATCGATTCCATCGCCAAGGTGCTGTTCAAGGCGATGGGCCTGATCGTTCGCGTGGCGCCGCTCGGCGTGCTCGGCGCGATCGGCTTCACCGTCGGCAAATACGGCATCGGCTCGCTCAAGCAGCTCTTGGCGCTGGTCGTGCTGTTCTACGTCTCGGTGGCCCTGTTCGTCGTCATCGCGCTCGGCCTGGTGATGCGGCTCGCCGGCCTCAGCCTGTTCAAGTTCCTGCGCTACCTGAAGGAGGAGCTGCTGATTGTGCTGGCGACGGCGTCATCCGATTCCGTGCTGCCGCAGATCATGCGCAAGCTCGAGGCGATGGGCGTCAAGCAGGAGGTCGTCGGCCTGGTCATCCCGACCGGCTACTCGTTCAACCTCGATGCGTTCTCGATCTATCTGACGCTTGCGGTCGTGTTCATCGCGCAGGCCACCAACACGCCGCTCTCGGTGAGCGATCTCCTGCTGGTGCTCGGCGTCTCCCTGGTGACGTCGAAGGGCGCGCATGGCGTACCCGGCTCGGCGATCGTCATCCTCGCCGCAACGCTCGGCGCCGTGCCGGCGATTCCCGCCATCGGCCTCGTCCTGGTGCTCTCGGTCGATTGGTTCGTCGGCATCGCGCGCGCCGTCGGCAATCTGATCGGCAATTGCGTCGCCACCGTCGTCGTCGCCGCCTGGGAGAATGATCTCGATCACGCCAAGGCGAAAGCCGTGCTCGATCGCGGGACCGCGGAGGAGGTGGAGTATCAGGGGGCGTGAAGGCCGATCGATAGGAGCGAGTGACGGAGCAGGACGCGCAGTGGGAATTGATCGCAGTCGCGAGCGAGGCCTCGTGCAAGGCCCATGGGGACAAGCTCTTCGTCGGCCTGCCATGCCCTGCGGCCACGAGGACTGATCGGGATGTGCCCTTCATGGTGGCGTTGTGTGTTCCCGCACGATCGATCGTGTTAAGATCTTGCGGCGTCGCCGATGAAGCGCAGCAAGGAGTCCATCCGTGTTGCTCAACAGAACCCAGGTCATCATTTTCGTTTTGCTGGGCATCGCCCCGTCGGCTGGAGCCCAGGAGCTATGTCCGGAACTGGCGCGATTGTCGGCGGAGGCTGAGGCCATCTCGAGCAAGGTCGCAGATCTACCGGGACCCGACCGCTGCTATCCCTACGTCCATTATTCGGTCGCTTGGGCCGACCTGGAGCGCTACGTTCACAAACATCAGGAGTCGTGCGGTGTTTCGCCGGCGCTGCTGGCCGACATCAAGCGGCGCCATCAAGTCGCCGTTGCGCAACGCGTCGAAGCTTGCGGCGGCCTTCGGCAAATGCAGGCACCCAAAGAGAATCGGAATCGCTTTCCTCCGGAGATCCGTCCTCGCTCCTGAGAGCCGTGCGCCCTCACCGGAACGGCCGCAGCTTCATGTGCCGGTTGCCGTCCTTGTAAAGCAGATAGCGGAAGCGGCCGGGGCCGCCCGCGTAGCAGGCCTGCGGGCAGAACGCGCGCAGCCACATGAAGTCGCCGGCCTCGACCTCCACCCAGTCGCGGTTGAGCTTGTAGACCGCTTTGCCCTCGAGCACGTAGAGCCCGTGCTCCATCACATGCGTCTCCAGGAACGGGATGACGGCGCCGGGCTCGAAGGTGACGATGTTGACGTGCATGTCGTGGCGGACGTCGAGCGGATCGACGAAGCGCGTGGTGGCCCAGCGGCCCTCGGTGCCGGGCATTCCGACGGGGGCGACCGAGGCCTCGTTGGTGACGAAGGCCTCGGGCAGCGGGATTCCGGGAACGGCCTCGTAGGCCTTGCGGATCCAGTGGAAGGTCGCGGGCGCCGCGCTGTCGTTTGTCAGCGTCCATTTGCAGGACGGCGGCAGGAAGGCGTAGCCGCCCTTGGCCAGGCGATGCGTGGTGCCGGCGATGGTCAGCGCGATCTCGCCGCCGACGACGAACAACACGCCCTCGGCCTCGGGATCAGGCTCGGGCTGGGTGCTGCCACCGCCGGGCGACACCTCGACGATGTATTGCGAGAACGTCTCGGAGAAGCCCGACAGCGGACGCGCGATCACCCAGGTCCGCGTCTTGTCCCAGAACGGCAGCGCCGAGGTGACGATGTCGCGCATCACGCCCTTGGGAATGACGGCGTAGGCTTCGGTGAACACGGCGCGACCGGTGAGCAGGTCGGTCTGCGGCGGGTGGCCGCCTTGCGGCACGAAGTAGTTCGGCTTGTCCATCATCGTCTCTCCTGTGCGCGGACCAGCAATCCCGCGCGCCATCGGTCAGGGAACGCTCAGGAACAGCGGCTGGTCCAGCCACAGCTCCTCCAGATTGTCGGGGCTCATGCGGTCGACCACGATGAAGCGCGAACCCTCGTCGAACACCAGCAGCGGATGGTGCCAGACGTTGCGGGCGTAGTTCACGCCCTGGCGTCCGCTCGCGGTGAAAGCCCGGTAGCTCGCGGGATCGCGCGGGTCGGCGCACACCAGCACCAGCCAGGGGCGATCCTGCAGCGGCATGAACAGCTGCGTGCCGAGCGGATGCCGCTCCATCAGCTTGACCTCGATCGGCAGCGGCCGCGGCTTGGCCTCGAACAGGCTGATGTTGACATCAACACCGCCCGACGTCACGTCGATCGCGGCGAGCCCGTTGCAGCGGCGGGCAAAACCCTGGTTGATCTCGATCGGAGCGGCACCGTCGGTCTCGACGACATCGCCGAAGGCGGCAAACGCCGCCTTGGTCAGCGGCTGCGGCGTGAGCGTGAGCATAGGCCGTCGATCGCCTTAGATCGCCTCGCCGCGCGCCGACGCGGCGGCGTCGCGGATCGCGGCGATGTTGCTGCGATAGGCCTCCGTCGTGCCGCCCTTGAACACGGCGGAGCCCGCGACGAACGCGTTGGCCCCGGCGGCGGCGAGCGCGCCGGCATTGTCGCGGCCGACGCCGCCATCGACCTCGATGTCGATCGGCCGGCCCGCGGTCATTGCGCGCAGATCCTGCACCTTGCCGATCGCCGACGAAATGAACGCCTGGCCGCCGAAGCCGGGGTTGACCGACATGATCAGAACGAGGTCGACGAGGTCCAGCACATATTCGATGACGTTGAGCGGGGTCGACGGGTTGAGCGAGACGCCGGCCTTCTTGCCGAGCGCACGGATCGCCTGCAGCGAACGATGCAGATGCGGGCCGGCCTCCGCATGCACCGTGATGTGGTCGCAGCCGGCCTTGGCGAAGGCTTCGAGATACGGATCGCACGGCGTGATCATCAGGTGCGCGTCGAAGATCTTGGTGGTGTGCGGACGCAGCGCCTTGATGACGTCGGGGCCATACGAGATGTTCGGGACGAAATGGCCGTCCATGACGTCGAGATGGATCCAGTCGGCACCGGCGGCATCGACCGCGCGAACCTCCTCGCCAAGCTTGGAGAAATCAGAGGCCAGGATGGACGGCGCAATGACGAGCGGACGCGGCGTGAAGGACTGGGTCATGGGCAGCTATTCCAGTGCGAGCGGAAATGTCGCCGTATCATGCAGGCGCGGGTCCGGCAACGCGAGCGGGAAAAATCTGCCGGGCGCGGCAGCATCTGCCGGGGTCTGGGCTTCGTAACATCGCGAAATATCCGGACATATCAGCGGTTTGCCGCTGGCATGGCAATTGCGACAGCCGTGGGGAGATGTTCTGCCGCCTCGCGGGCGGCCTTGCGGGAGTTTCGCCATGTGGTTTGCACTGGGGGCCGCCTCGTCGGTCCTGGACAGCCTGCAGTCGATCGGCTCGACCAAGTCGGGGTCCGGCAAGTCGGGCAATGCCGGCGGTCTCTTCAGCCTCGGCAACAAGGAGACCAGCAGCTCCGGCAATTTCAGCCCCTCGTTGACCTCGGGCAGCGGCAGTTCGGGGCAGATCGCGCCGGAGACGATGAACGCGCTGCTGGCGGCGCAAAGCCAGTCGAGCGCATCGACAAGCGCGAGCTCCTCCGCCAATCCGCTGCAGGATCTGTTCTCGCAGATCGACGGCGATGGCGATGGGCAGATCAGCAAGTCCGAGTTCGAGAATGCGCTCGGCGCGGGCGGCACCAACCTCGCGAATGCCGACAAGGTGTTCGGCAAGCTCGATGCGAACAGCGACGGCAATGTCAGCCTCGACGAACTGTCCTCGGCGCTGCAGGGCGCCAAGGGCCGGCGCGGCCATCACCATCAGCAGGCGGGTGCGGGCCAGGCCGGCAGCTCGGGCAACGCCTCCAGCGCGGGCGCCGATGCGCTGATGCAGGCGCTGTCGGGTGCGTCGAGCTCCTCGTCCACGAACAGCGATGGCTCGACGACGACCACCATCACTTACGCCGACGGCTCGAAGATGACGCTGATCACGCCGGCCGCCACCACGGCCTCCAATGCCGCGACGGCGTCCTACAACATGATCGAGAAGCTGATGCAGCATCAACCCAAGCTGCCGTCAGCCGCCTCCACGACGGCGATGAGCGTGTAAGCCGCTCAGCCGCCGAAGCGGTCCTGCCAGGAGGGCAGGGCGCCGGCGAACGGCAGCCGCTTCGCGTGATAGACCCCGCGCGCAATCGCGCGGGCCAGCACATTGGCTGCGACCATGCCGAGCTCGCTCAGTTCGGCCAGCGGCTCCACCGGCTTGGCGCAGGTCGCCGCCGCAAACACGATGTCGCCGTCGAGCGGCAGGTGCACCGGATAGATCGCGCGCGCCATGCCGGTCTGCGCCATCATCGCCAGTCGCTTCGCCTGCGCCTTGGTCAGGATGGCATCGGTGACGACCAGCGTGATCGTCGTATTCTCGGAGGCCGACGGAGCAGGGCCACCTTTGATGCGCATCGCCAGCATGTCCGGCGTGAACGCCGCAGGCAGGCCGCGGCCGCCGAATTCACCGTCAACCTCGTACGGCGCAGCCCAGAACCACGGGCCATCCCCCACCGTGACGCTGCCGACGGCATTGACCACCGCGATCGCCGCGACCTTGATGCCGTTTGTCGTGGTCGCCGACGCCGATCCAAGCCCGCCCTGCAGATTGGCTGTCGTGGCGCCGAGGCCGGCGCCGACGCTGCCGAGGGCGAACGTCGTGTCGGCGGCGGCCGCCGCCGCGTAGCCGAGCTCGCGATAGGGCGCATAGCGGCCCCACTGCTTGTTGCCGCCGTTGAGCAGATCGAACATGATCGCGCCGGGCACGATCGGGATCAGCGCGTCGCGCACGGCAAAGCCGCGGCCTTGCTCGGCCAGCCAGGCCTGGATGCCGCTGGCGGCTTCCAGCCCGAACGCCGAGCCGCCGGACAGCGCGATGGCGTCGACACGTTCGACCGTGTTGACGGGATCGAGCAGCGCGTCCTCGCGCACCCCGGGTCCGCCGCCGCGGATGTCGATCGCGGCCACTGCCGGCTGATCGAACAGGATCGCGGTCACGCCGGAGGCGAGGACTGCATCATCGGCATGGCCGACGCGTACGCCGGGGATATCGGTCAGGAGATTCTGCACGGTCGCCCTCGGCTGCAGGTGTTGATGGCCGATGGATACCCCACGAGCTCCACGCGCTCAACGATCCAGCGCGATGCGGATCATCCGGGCCAGTTCCGGCTTGCGGTAGGGCTTGGCCAGCAGCAGCACACCGGCATCGAGACGGCCGTGATGCACGATTGCATTCTCGGTGTAACCGGAGGTGAACAACGTCCGCAGCTCCGGCCGCCGCGCGCGGGCGGCATCGGCGAGCTGGCGGCCGTTCATGGCGCCGGGCATGATGACGTCGGTGAACAGCAGGTCGATCTCGGGATGGCGCTGCAGCACGTCGAGCGCCTCCGCGGCATTCGCTGCGGCAAGGGTCGTGTAGCCGAGGCTCGCCACCTGGGTGATGACATGCTGGCGCACCATCGGATCGTCCTCGACGATCAGAATCGTCTCGTGACCGCCGCTCATGTCCGGCAGCTGCTGCTCGGTGGCCCCGCGCGGCGCCGTGAGGGAGCGTGGCAGATAGAGCTTGATCGAGGTGCCATGGCCGACCTCGCTGTAGATCTTGATGTGTCCGCCGGACTGCTTGACGAAGCCGAACACCATGCTGAGGCCGAGCCCGGTGCCCTTGCCGACGCCCTTGGTCGAGAAGAACGGATCGAACACCTTGTCGAGATAAGCGGGAGGAATGCCGCAGCCCGTGTCGCTCACTGCGATCATGATGTAGTCGCCGACGACGACTTCATTGTTGGCTTCGGCATAGTCCTGATCGAGCGCGACGTTCGCCGTCTCCAGCGTCAGCTTGCCGCCTTGCGGCATCGCATCGCGCGCATTGAGCGAGAGGTTGACGACCGCGGTGGCGAGCTGGTTCGGATCAGCCAGCGCGGTGCATGGATCGTTGCTGAGGATGCGCTCGATCTCGATGTGCTCGCCCAGCGTCGGACGCAGCAGCGCGGCGGTCTCGTTCACCAGCGCGTTGACGTCGAGGTCGACCGGCTGCAGCGGCTGCTTGCGGGCAAAGGCGAGCAGCTGCCGCGTGAGATGCGCGCCGCGGTCGGCGGAATCGTCGATCAGCTTGGCCACGGATGCGAGCTCCGGCCGCTCCGCGACGGCGTCGGCGAGAATGGAGATGCTGCCGGTGATGACGGTGAGGATGTTGTTGAAGTCGTGCGCGACGCCGCCGGTGAGCTGGCCGACCGCCTCCATCTTCTGCGCCTGGCGGAACTGCGCCTCGGCGGCGCGCTTCTCGGTGAGGTCGCGGCCGACGAAGAAATGGCGCTGCACCGGATCGGACCAGCTCGCCATCCAGTTCAGCACGACGCCGCGGCCCTCCTTGTGCAGCAGCTGTGCTTCGAAATTATGGACGTCACGGCCGCGCCGACAGTCGCGCATCTGGCTGCGGACGGCCTCGAGTTCCGGGGGATAGACGAAATCGCTGGCGTTGCGTCCGACCATTTCCTCCGGCTGGTAGCCGAGAATGGTGCGGGCGCTGGGGCTGACCTGCATCAGATTGCCGCGGGAATCGGCGACCAGGATCAAGTCCTGCGACGTCTCGAAGATGCGCCGCCGCTCCTCGGTTTCCCGGGTCAGCGCGTTGCTTGTGCGCTTGCTCTCGGTGATGTCGCGGGCGACCTTCGAGGCTCCGATCACTGCGCCGTGCGCATCGAGGATCGGCGAGACGCTGAGCGACACCTCGATCTCGTGGCCGTCCTTGTGCCGGCGTATGGTCTCGTGATGCTCGATCTTCTCGCCGCAGCCGATCTCGCCGAGGATACGGTCGACCTCACCACGCCGCTCGGCAGGAACGATCAGGCCGATGTCGCTGCCCAACGCTTCGTCGGCGCGATAGCCGAACAGCTGCTCGGCAGCCCGGTTCCAGGACGTGATCTTGCCGTGCAGGGTCAGCGTGATGACGGCATCGTTGGAGGATTCGACGACCGCACTGAACAGCCGTTCACGCGCGATGAAGCGCGCCCGCTCGCTTTCGTTCTGCCGGCGCTGCTGTTGCAGCAGACGCGACAGCCGCCATTGCAGACCGACATTGTCGGCGAGCAGCACGCCGAGCACGAAACTCGCTGCGAGCAGGCCGTAGATGCGGCCGGCGTAGTAGCCGAAATCATACCTGGCGGCATTCAGCAACGAGGACAGCGAGAGATCGAACAGCCAGGCGCACAGCACCACCATGACCCAGAGATCGAGGATGCTATGCGGCCGTTGCCACGCCAGCGCGACAAGGGCGACGGCGGTGACGCACCAGATCGAGCCGACGATGACCTTCAAGGCCGTCGTTGCCGCGCCGTCCCGGAGGAGGGCCGGCAGCGCCTCCTCATGAGCGACCACGGTCCAGCTCAGCGCCGTCAGCACGATCGCGACTCCGAGGAGCGCAAGCGACAGCCATGCTGGAACCGAGCGGCCGAGCACGGGCCGACTGCTCCTGTCCAGCGCATAGCAGAGGACGAGGAGGGGGAACCCGCCATGCCAGATCATGTAGATCCAGACCGCACTCTGCGAGCCTGCGCCGAGCAGGCCAGTCGGTGAGTAGAGGCCGGGGAATACCAGCGTATGCAGCAAGGCGGCCGGCGCCGTGAACAGATAGCCCGAGGCAAGCCAAAGCAGCGCGCGCGAACGCAGCAGCACGAATTGAGAGAACAGCAGGAACGCAGTGATAAGATCGTTCAGCGCCAGTGCGGACTGATAGCTCGCAACGAATGCAGGCGCCGCCGGCAGCTGCACCTTGGCAAAGGGAGCGGCGGCGGCAAATAGCACGGCTGAGACGGCAACCGCGATCAATGCTGCGAGTTGGTCTCGGCGTGTTGCGGTGGACGTCGACAGAAGAACTTCGCTTGGATCCTCGATGCTTTGCATCTCCAAAGTCCTGCGCATCTGGCGTCAACGCGCTGCTGGAAGCGTCGGTGCCACTGATACGCGAGAAATATATCTACTCAAATTATGGTTGTATGGTACCAGTTTGGAACGTTCTGTAGAATGAGTCGTGATTTGCAGTAACTGCACCTTTACCGCAACCGGGATAAATATACCCGTAGTTGTACATGATTTCTTTTTATGTTGTAGGCTGTCCAACAAAATTTCTGGAGATTTTGATGCCACGGATTCTTGTGGTGGATGATCAGAAGGACGTGCGGGCCATGATCAGCATGGTGCTGCGCGTCAATCAGTTTGACGTGGTCGAAGCGGGAACAGCAGCGGCCGGACTACAATTGTTCCGCGACCAGGCCTTTGACGCCGTGATTGTCGACATCTACCTCGACGATTGCAACGGTCTCGATCTGGTTGGCGAGATGCGTGGGCTGGTTCCCGATATGCCGGTCGTGGCTGTGTCGGGCATGACCGCCTTCGACGGTGCGGCGATGTCGGAACAGCTGACGCGCGTGGTCTACCTGCAGAAGCCGTTCCGCCCGGGTGAATTGCTGCACGCTGTCGAGACCGCCCGAACGGCCGTGAAGGAAGCGCGTCCGCTCTCGGTCTGTGCGGGGTGATCGTCGCGATCGCAGTGCGCGCCCCTCCATCAGCAGAACGCCCCGGTCATTGACCGGGGCGTTTGCATTTTGATGAAGCTGGATCAGCGGCGCGATCAGGAGCCCTTGCCGCCGAGCTCGGCGTAGCCGCCCTTGGCGTCCCACTTGTAGACGACGTAGTCGATCTGCTTGATGTCGCCCTTGGCGTCGAAGCCGAGCTTGCCGAGCACCGTGTCCCACTCTCCGGCCTTGATGGTGTCCATCACCTTCTTGGCGTCGGTGGTGTTGGCCTTCTTGACGGCCTGCGACCAGACCTGGATCGCGGCGTAGGTGTAGAGCGTGTAGCCCTCGGGGTCGATGTTCTTGGCCTTGAACTTGTCGACGATCGCCTTCGCGGTCGGCTTATTGCGCGGCTCGGGGCCGAAGGTGAACAGCGTGCCTTCCGCGGCCGGACCGGTGATCGAGGCGAACTCCTTGTCGTTCATGGCGTCGCCCGCCATCAGGATCGTCTTCAGACCCTGGTCGCGCATCTGGCGCAGGATCAGGCCGGCTTCCTGGTGATAGCCGCCGACATAGACGAGGTCGATGTTCTCACGCTTCAGGCGCGACACGATCGCGTTGAAGTCCTTGTCGCCCTTGTTGTACGACTCGAACATCTTCTCGGTGACGCCGGCCTTGTTGAGCGCCTTCTTGGTCTCGTCGGCGAGACCCTTGCCGTAGGTGGTCTTGTCGTTGAGGATCGCGATGTTCTTGCCCTTGAAGTTCTTCGCGATGTAGTTGGCGGCGACGAGACCCTGCTGATCGTCACGGCCGCAGACGCGCGCCACGTTCCACAGCTTGCGCTCGGTGAACAGCGGGTTGGTCGACGCCGGGGTGATCTGCAGCACGTTGCTGTCGGCATAGGCCTCGGAAGCCGGGATCGACGACGACGAGCAGAAATGGCCGGCGACGAACGGAATGCCCGAGCCGGCGAGCTTCTCGGCGACCGAGCGGGCCTGCTTCGGATCGCAGGCATCGTCACCCACCTGCAGCGCGAGCTTCTTGCCCAGCACGCCGCCGGCGGCATTGAGGTCGGCGATCGCCATCTCGGCGCCGTTCTGCATCTGGCGGCCGAAGGCCGACTCGCTGCCGGTCATCGGGCCGGCCACGGCAATGGTGATGTCGTCGGCAAAGGCCGCGGTCGAGAGCGCAAGCGTGGCGCCCAGAGCCAGACCAATCAGTTTGAGTGGTTTCATGAGAAATCCTCACAGGGGGTAGGTCGACATGGAAATGGCCCGAACGGCGGGCCGCAGACCGCGCGCATTGTGGCTGATTTTCTGCCGAAGTCACCGCAAAATTTCGGGGAGACCGACGAAGGGCTAAGGGCCATTTCCGCCGGGACTTTCGACCCGCGGCCTCAGTGGCGGCCGCCCTCCAGATAGGCCGCGCGGATCTCAGGCCGCTGCAAGAGCTCGGTCCCGGTGCCCGACAGGGTGATCATGCCGTTGACCAGCACGTAGCCGCGATGCGCAAGCTTCAGCGCATGATTGGCGTTCTGCTCGACGATCAGTACGGTCAAACCGTCTTGACGGTTGAGCGTCCGGATCGCGTCAAAAATCTGCCGTGCGATCAGCGGCGCGAGCCCGAGCGAGGGCTCGTCGAGCAGCAGGAGCCGCGGCCGGCTCATCAGCGCGCGCCCGATCGCCAGCATCTGTTGCTCGCCGCCGGAGAGCGTGCCGCCGCGCTGGTCGATGCGCTCCTTCAGCCGCGGGAACAGCGCGAACACACGCTCCAGCGTGTCGGCGCGCTGCGCTTCGGTGGTATCGCCGGCATCGGCGCCCATCTGCAGATTTTCCGCAACGCTCATGCGCGGGAAGATGCGGCGGCCTTCGGGAGACTGCGCGATCTTGAGTCGCGCGATCAGGTGTGTCGGCACCTGCGTGATGTCGTTGCCGTCATAGACGATGTGGCCGGAGCTGGCGCGCGGACGGCCGAAGATCGACATCATCAGCGTCGATTTGCCGGCGCCGTTGGCGCCGATGAGCGCAACGATTTCGCCGGCCTTGATGTCGAGATCGACGCCCTTGAGCGCTTCGATCTTGCCATAGGACGCGCGCAACTTCTGGATCTGGAGGAGGGACGCGCTCACGCCTCGGCCTCCATCACGGCTGCCGCCTCTTCCTCATCGGTGCCGAGATAGGCAGCGATCACCTTGGGATCGTCGCGGATCTCGCGCGGCGTGCCCTCGGCGATCTTCACGCCGTAGTCCATCACGACGACACGGTCGGAGATTTCCATGACGACGCTCATGTCGTGCTCGATCAGGAGAATCGATGTGCCGTGGTCGCTGCGGATCGACAGCAGCAGCTCGTTCAGGGCGCCGCTCTCGCGGGCGTTGAGGCCCGCGGCCGGCTCGTCGAGGCAGAGCAGGGCGGGGCCGGTGCACATCGCGCGCGCGATCTCGAGCCGACGCTGATCGCCATAGGCGAAATTGCCGGCGGCATCGTCGGCGCGGTCGAGCAGTCCGACGCGCTTCAGCCAGAACACCGCATTGTCGATCGCGCTCTGCTCCGCGGCGCGCCACGAGGGCACGCCGAGCAGTCCGAGAAAAGTCAGGCCGGATGCCTTCATCAAGGCGTTGTGCTGCGCCACCATCAGGTTTTCCAGCGCCGTCATCCCGGGAAACAGACGGATGTTCTGGAAGGTGCGCGCGACCTTGGCCTGCTTGGAGATGTTGTAGTCCTTCAGCTTCTGCATCTCGAACTGCGCGCCGTCGTCATGCGTCAGGCGGATGACGCCGGAGGTCGGCTTGTAGAACCCGGTGATGCAGTTGAACACGGTGGTCTTGCCAGCGCCGTTGGGGCCGATCAGCGCCGTAATCTGCTTGCGTTGCGCGGTGAATGACAGCGCGTTCACGGCGACGATGCCGCCGAAGCGCATGGTGAGGTTTTCGAGCGCGAGGATCGGAGCGGAGCTCATCCGTGGCCTTCCTTGACGAGGTCCGAGGAGATGCTCTTCGATTTTTCGAGGAACACGGTGGGCGCGCGATGGCCGACGATGCCGCGCGGCCGCCAGATCATAATGAGCACCATGGCGAGACCGAACACCAGCATGCGGTAGACCTCGAGGCTACGGAACAGCTCGAAGCCGCCGATCATGGCGAGCGCCGCGAGCGCCACGCCGAGCTGCGACCCCATGCCGCCGAGCACGACGATGGCGAGCACCAGTGCCGACTCCTGGAAGGTGAAGGATTCCGGGCTGATGAAGCCCTGGCGGGTGGCGAAGAAGGCGCCGGCAAAGCCGCCGAACATGGCGCCGGTGGCAAAGGCCGTCAGCTTCGTCGTCGTGATGTTGATGCCGAGTGCGCGGCAGGCGACTTCGTCCTCGCGCAGCGCTTCCCAGGCGCGGCCGATCGGCAGCCGCCGCAGACGGATGGTGACCCAGTTGGTGAGCAGCGCCAGCGCCAGGATCAGGTAGAACAGGAACACGATGCGATGCGTCGGCGAGAACGGAATGCCGAGCATCGCGGCGAGGCCGCCTTCGCCAGGGGTCAGCGGAATGCCGAACAAGGTCGGCCGCGGAATGCCCGAGACGCCGTTGGGGCCGCCGGTCACCTCCTGCCAGTTGATCAGCACGAGGCGGATGATCTCGCCAAACGCCAGGGTGACGATCGCGAGATAATCGCCGCGCAGCCGCAGCACGGGAAAGCCGAGCAGCACGCCCCAGAACGCGGCGAGGATGCCGGCGAGCGGCAGGCAGATCCAGAACGACAGGCCGAAGGTGGTCGAGAGCAGGCCGTAGGAATAGGCGCCGACCGCGTAGAACGCGACGTAGCCGAGGTCGAGCAGGCCGGCGAGGCCGACCACGACGTTGAGGCCCCAGCCCAGCATCACATAGGTGAGGACGAGGATGCCGAGGTCGAGAATGTAACGCTGATTGTAGAAGATCACCGGCACGAGAAAGGTGAAGATCAGCAGCGCCGGCGCGAGATAGCGCCCCGCAACAGACAGTCCGGATTGCACCGACGCCGGGACGAAGCTGCCGAAGCCACCGCGCGGGCCGAGCCACAGCCGCAGCAGCTCGACCGCGATCGAGCCGACGAACACCGCGCCGACCAGGCTCGCAAGCTCGCCGAACCGGGTCCAGTATTCGAGCTGGCCGCTCTGGCCGGCTTCGGTGCGGACGCCGACCATCAGCGAAAACAGGCCGAGCGCGACCAGGGCGCTGAGGACGGCTTTCTTGAGGATGAAGGCGGCTCCGACCGGCTCGGAGCCATTCGACTGAAAAGGCGAAGATGGAGGAAGGGACGCGCTCACACGGACTCCGTCGTCAGACTTTTTCGACTTCGGGACGGCCCAGCAGGCCGGTCGGCATGAAGATCAGCACCACGATCAGGATCGAGAACGCCGCGACGTCCTTGTACTCGACCGAGAAATAGGCCGACCAGAACGTCTCGATCAAGCCGATCGCGAGACCACCCAGCATCGCGCCGGGCAGCGAGCCGATGCCGCCCAGCACGGCCGCCGTAAACGCCTTGATGCCGGCGACGAAGCCCATGAAGAAATCGACCAGGCCGTAGTAGAGCAGGTACATCATGCCTGCGACGGCAGCGAGGGCCGCGCCGATCACGAAGGTCATCGAGATGGTGCGGTCGACGTCGACGCCGAGCAGCGCGGCCATGGTCTGGTCCTGCTCGCAGGCGCGCATGTCGCGGCCGAGCCGGGTGCGCGACACCAGCCAGGTGAACAGGCCGAGCAGCACGATGGTGGTGATCACCACCACGATCTGGACATTGGAGAGCTGCACGACGAAGCCGCTGTCGCCCTCGTGCAGCGTGTAGCCGCCGGTGATGATCGGCGGCACCGGCTTGACGCGTGCGCCCTGCGACACCTGCGAGAAGTTCGTCAGCACGAACGACATGCCGATCGCCGACAGCATCGGGGCCAGGCGGAACGAATGGCGCAGCGGCCGATAGGCGATGCGCTCGATGGTCCAGCCATACAGCGCGGTGATCGCCATCGAGACCAGGAGAACGATCAGCAGGATGACCGGAACTGCGGTCAGGCCGACCGAGACCAGCACCAGGAACGAGATCAGCGCGATGAAGCCGCCGATCATGAAGACGTCGCCATGGGCGAAGTTGATCATGCCGACGATGCCGTAGACCATGGTGTAGCCGATGGCGATCAGGCCATAGATCGACCCGAGCACGAGGCCGTTGATGAGCTGCTGCGCGAAATAATCCATGAACTGCCGTTATTGAGACTTCGGGGCTGAGACTTCCGAGACCGGTTCGCAACGCGGCGGGGGCCCGCGGAACGGGTGCCTGCACCCGTGGAGCTTGCACCCGCGGCCGAAGGCGACGCGTGGTGAAGTACTAACAGCTAGGAACCGGGTGCCGCAACAGCGTGCAGTGCCACAATTAGGGGCTTATCCCGCCTGCTTTGAGGGCGCGGTTCCGTTGCCGCAATCAGGCCAGACGATGGCCATCCAATGACCGCGCGGGAACAGCGTGCCGAGGCAACGCGAGACGCGCTCGCGCATTGGTTGTTGTGCCGTCGTCATCAGGGAGCCACGCATGAGCAGCCTCACCGACAAGAACCAGGGCCACCAGAACCCCGGTCAGAACCAGCAGGGGCAGACCCAGGGCAAGCCGATCCGCCAGGACCAGGGGCGGGAGCCCGACCCGCAGCGTCAGGATTCCCGGAGCCGGGAGCGCGATGCCTGAAGGGCATGAGCTCCGGGCGACAGCCTCCTGATCTCTGCTGCAGTTCCTGGCCCGGCGCTCCCGCGCGTCCGGCTGCGCCGTTAAGGTAAACAAAGGGTTTAAATTGCCCGGTGCATTTGTCGCGCGTTAGCTCGTCTGGAACCTGCCGGACGGGCGGCAGGGTGCAAAGGCGGGCGACATGATCAAGAATTGCGTGATCAGGAACTGGCGGCTCAGCTGCGTCAACGGCGTGCTGCTGGCGCTGTATTTTGTTCCCGCCTGGACTGTCGTGGCCTTCCAGATCATGGTGTCGCCGATCCAGGGGCTGTTCGCGCGTCCCAATATTGCGGTTGCGCTGTTCATCAGCGACCATCTGCACCTCTCGTCCATCGACACGGTGCGGGCCGCCTGGCTGCTTGCGCTGGCGCGACTGACGGTCGCAGGCTTCTTCGCGATGTTCCTCGTCCTCATCCTCGTGCCGCGGGTGCGAAAGGTGGCGGGCTATGTCGAGGCGCTGTCGATCGGGCTTGGGCTCGGCAGCCTCCTGGCCTTCACGAGCATGATCCTGGCGGCAAAGGTCGGGGAGACCCAGGCGTTGCGCCTGCATGCCACCGAGCTGCTGATGCTGCTGGGGACGGCGATCATCATGCTGGTGGAAAAGCCGTCGTCGCCGGCGACTGCATCGGTGTCCGCGTCCGTTCCGGCCTTGAGCGTTGAGGGCTCGGCACAGCCCAGCGCTTGATCAAAGTCGATCAGCGCTGCGTCAGAAAGCCGAGCGCGGCATCGTTGAACGCACCGGCCGCCTCGACATTCGAAATGTGCGCTGCATCGACGATCGTCATGCTGGCGCCCGGAATCCGACTGCGAATCGCTTCCGCCATCGAGATCGGCGTCGACTTGTCGTAGCGACCGGCGACGACCAGCGTCTGGCTCTTGATGTTGGGCAGATCCTCGCGCAGGTCGAGGGCGCGCAGCGCTTCGCAGCAGGCGAGATAGCCCTCGACGGGCGTGGCCACCAGCATCGCCTTCATCCGATCGGCAATCTCCGGATTGTGATCGCGAAAGTCCTGCGTCAGCCAGCCGGCGATGACCGTGTCCGCGATGCTGGCGAGGCCGCCGTCCCGGACCGCCTTGATCCGAGCGTCCCAGATCGTCGGATCAGGGTAATGGCAAGTCGTGTTTGCGAGCACGACCTTGCCGACGCGTTCGGGGGCATGAGCCGCCAGCCACTGGCCGACCATGCCGCCCATCGAGACGCCGCACCAGTGCACCTTCTCGATGTTGAGATCGTCGAGAATGGCGAGCGCGTCACGACCGAATCGTTCGATGGAATATGGTCCGGGGGCCACCGTCGACTTGCCATGGCCGCGCCGGTCGTAGCGGATCACGCGGAACACCTGTGTGAAAGCGCGCATCTGCGGCTCCCACATCTGCAGGGTGGAGCCGAGCGAGTTGGACAGCATCAGGGTCGGCCCGCCGTCGCGGCCCTCGACGGTGACGTTCAACAGACAGCCGTCGGCATCGATCATCGGCATGGGTCGCAATCCTTGTCGCAGCCGGCGGTGATCGCCGGAGGAATCGTGCAGATTTGATGGCGAACTAACCATTGCGGGCGCCGTCTGCCAATCGAAACCCGATGGCCGGCAGACCCGGAATGCTGCGGTGCTCCAGCGTTTCTGCAACGCTTGACGGCGCTGCTTGCCCTTCCTTTTGGGCCCTTGGTGCTTTACTTGAATGCCTCTAACCGCGCCAATCCGGGGGAAATGCTCATGGCAATGACGATGACGGGCGAGGTCCAGCTGGCGGCTCCGCGTGAGGCCGTCTGGGCCAAGCTGAATGATCCTGAGGTGCTCAAGGCCTGCATCCCCGGCTGCGAGGAGCTGGAGACGACCGAGGATGGCGGCTTCCGCGCCGTCGCCAAGATGAAGGTCGGACCGGTGTCCGCGCGCTTCAAGGGCAAGGTCACCCTTAGCGATCTCGATCCGCCGAACGGCTACAAGATCTCCGGCGAAGGCGAGGGCGGTGTCGCCGGATTCGCCAAGGGCGGCGCGGTGGTCGCGCTGGCGGAGAAGGATGGCGGCACGCTGCTGAGCTACAATGTCGAGGCGCAGATCGGCGGCAAGCTGGCGCAGCTCGGGCAGCGCCTGATCAACGGCGCTGCAAAAAAACTCGCCGACGAATTCTTTGCGAACTTCGCCAAGGCCGTCCAAGGATGACGGTTCAAGGCTGACCGCAACCGACCCATGCGCTGCCCGAGGCGAGGTTGCCCGTCGCGGAGAGCGCCCATATGATGGTTTTCGACCGATTTTTGCTGGGCTGCGCTGCAGTGCAACGCTGTGCGCGGAATATAGAGAGTCCTGAATGGCCAAGATTTCCATGATTGTGAACGGTAATCCCGTCACGGCGAACGTCGACCCGCGGACGCTGCTGGTGCAGTTCCTGCGCGAGAATCTGCGCCTCACCGGCACCCATGTCGGCTGCGACACCTCGCAATGCGGTGCCTGCGTCGTGCATCTCGACGGCAAGGCGGTGAAGTCCTGCACGACCTTGGCCGTGATGGCCGATGGTCACGAGGTCCGCACCATCGAAGGTCTCGCCGCAGATGGCGCGCCGCTGCATCCGATGCAGGAGGCTTTCCGCGAGCACCATGGTCTGCAGTGCGGCTTCTGCACGCCCGGCATGATCATGACCGCCGTCGATCTCGTCCACCGCAAGGGCCATGAGCTGAGCGAGGAGACGATTCGCGAGGAGCTCGAGGGCAATCTCTGCCGCTGCACGGGCTATCAGAACATCGTGCAATCCATTGCTGCCGGCGCCAAGGCGATGGCCAAATCGGACCTCGCCTAACAGCCGGACCTCGCCTCAGCCGCCCGCCGCGACAGGACATTCCCCCATGTACGAATTCAAATATCACCGGCCGGCCACCGTGCGCCAGGCCGCCAATCTCCTCACCAAGAACGAGGACGCCAAGCTGGTCGCCGGCGGCCACACCTTGGTGCCCGTGATGAAGCAGCGGCTCGCCAGCCCGCCGCATCTCGTCGATCTCTCGCATGTCGAGGGGCTCGACACGATCGAGGTCAAGGGCCGCAATCTGGTGATCGGCGCGATGGCGCGTCACGCCGACGTCGCGAACTCCGCCACGGTCGGTGAGGCGATCCCGGCGCTTGCGCATCTCGCCAGCCTCATCGGCGATCCCGCGGTGCGCCACCGCGGCACGATCGGCGGCTCGATCGCCAACAACGATCCGACCGCGGACTATCCCGCGGCGTGCCTCGCGCTCGGCGCGACGATCGTCACCAATAAGCGTAAGCTGAAGGCTGAGGAGTTCTTCCAGGGCCTGTTCACGACCGCGCTGGAGCCGGACGAGATCATCACCAAGGTGAGTTTCCCGCTGGCCAAGAAGACGGCCTATGTGAAATTCCGCAACCAGGCCTCGCGCTACGCGCTGGTCGGCGTGTTCGTCGCGCGCCGTCCGTCGGACGTGCGTGTCGCGGTGACCGGGGCCGGCGGCAACGGCGTGTTTCGGGTGACCGCGTTCGAGGAGGCGTTGCAGAAGCGCTTCTCGCCGAAGGTGCTGGAAGGCATCCCGGTCTCGGCCGAGGGCCTCAACAGCGACATCCATGGCAGCGCCGAATATCGCGCCCATCTGATCGGCGTGCTCGCGCGCCGCGCGGTCGATGCGGCCAATGCCGGCGCCAAGACCTCGTCGCCGGAAGCGGCCGAGCCGGAAGCTCCGGCGTCGTGACGGGCCCCTACGGTCAAGGAGGGCGGTCTCGCTCATGAGTGCTGCAACGCTGCCGGCATCGGTCGATGCGATGCTCGAATTGTTGTCGTCGCGCGGCTATCTGGCCGAGCGATCGCTGGCGACGGTGACCTATTTGTCGCTGCGCATGGGCCGGCCGCTGTTCCTCGAAGGCGAGGCCGGCGTCGGCAAGACCGAGATCGCCAAGGTGCTGTCGGCGGCACTCGGTCGCAAGCTGATCCGGTTGCAGTGCTACGAAGGCCTCGACGTCGCGTCGGCCGTCTATGAGTGGAATTCTGCGGCGCAGATGATCGCGATCCGGCTGGCGGAAGCCGGCGGCGATGTTGATCGCGATCAGCTCACCTCGGACATCTTCGCGGACCGCTACCTGATCAAGCGCCCGCTGCTGCAGGCGCTGGAGCCGGATGTCGCGGGCGCCCCGGTGCTCTTGATCGACGAGCTCGACCGTGCCGACGAGGCGTTTGAGGCCTATCTGCTCGAGATCCTCTCCGACTTCCAGGTCACGATCCCCGAGTTCGGCACCGTCAAGGCGCCGCATCCGCCGATCGTCATCATCACCTCCAACCGCACCCGCGAGATCCACGACGCGCTGAAGCGGCGCTGCCTGTATCACTGGGTCGACTATCCCTCGGCCGAGCGCGAGCTTGCGATCGTCAAGACGCGTCTGCCCGGCATCTCGCAGCGGCTGTCGCAGCAGATCGTGCGCTTCGTCCAGGCGCTGCGGAGCCAGGATTTCTACAAGTCGCCCGGTGTCGCCGAGACGCTGGACTGGGCCACCGCGCTGACCGAGCTCGATGCGCGCTCGCTCAATGCCGAGGTGGTCGGCGACACGCTGGGCGCGCTGTTAAAGTATCAGGACGACATCGCTCGCATGCAGGGTGATGCGTTGAACAAGGTGATCAAGGACGCGACCAGCGAGACGTAAGGCGAGGTCGCGCAACAACAACGGTCGTCATTCCGGGCCGCCCGGATGGCGAGCCCGGAATCCATACTCACGATCGTGGTTATGGATTCCAGGCCCATGCTTCGCATGTCCCGGAATGACGAGGGGATCAAGCCATGCCCACCAGCATCAATCACCTCGCGCCGCCGACCGGCGGCATCGCCGACAACATCGCAGGCTTTGCACGCGCTTTGCGCGCCGCGGGCTTGCCCGTGGGACCGGGCGCCGTCATCGACGCCATGACCGCGCTCGAAGTCATCGACATCGGCAAGCGCGCGGACGTCTTCACCACGCTCGAATCCATCTTCGTCAAGCGCCACGAGCATGCGCTGATCTTCGCCCAGGCCTTCGACCTGTTCTTCCGCCCGGCGGAGGAATGGAAGTCGATGCTCGATTCGGTGCCGTTACCGGACCACGCCAAGAAGAAGCCGCCGCCAGCCTCGCGCCGCGTCCAGGAGGCGATGTCGCAGCCGCAGATGCATGAGGAGCCGAAGGCGCAGGAGCAGGACCTGCGGCTGTCGGTGTCCGACCGCGAGGTGCTGCAGAAGAAGGACTTTGCGCAGATGAGCGCGGCTGAAATCGCCGAGGTCGCGCGGGCCATCGCCAAGATGCGGCTGCCGCAGGCCGAGCTGAAGACCCGCCGCCATACCGCCGATCCGCGCGGCCACCGCATCGACATGCGCAAGACCCTGCGCCAGGCGCTGCGCACCGAAGGCGAGATCATCAACTTCCATCGCTTAGGGAGAATCGAGAAGCCCGCGCCGATCGTGGCGCTGCTCGATATCTCCGGCTCGATGAGCGAGTACACCCGGCTGTTCCTGCATTTCCTCCATGCGATCACCGATGCACGCAAGCGGGTGTCGGTGTTCCTGTTCGGCACGCGGCTCACCAATGTGACCCGCGCGCTGCGTCAGCGCGATCCCGACGAGGCGCTGGCGAGCTGCTCGGCCAATGTCGAGGACTGGGCCGGCGGCACAAGGATCGCGACCTCGCTGGAGACCTTCAACAAGCAATGGGCGCGGCGCGTGCTGGGGCAGGGCGCGATCGTGCTCTTGATCTCCGACGGGCTGGAGCGCGAGGCCGACAGCAAGCTCGCCTTCGAGATGGACCGGCTGCACCGCTCCTGCCGGCGGCTGATCTGGCTGAACCCGCTGCTGCGCTATTCCGGTTTCGAGGCCAAGGCGCAGGGCATCAAAACCATGCTGCCCCACGTTGACGAATTCCGCCCGGTACATAACTTGACCTCGATCGAGACGCTGATCTCGGCGCTATCAGCACCGCTGCCGCCGCATCAGCGTAGCGCGTTCCGACCCGCCGCCTGATCAGTCCGAAGGAGATAGCCATGCTCAACCGCGACGAAGACATCCTCAAGGCCGCCGAGGACTGGCACAAGGGCGGTCACGGCGTGGCGCTTGCCACCGTGGTCGAGACCTGGGGCTCGGCGCCGCGTCCGGTCGGGTCCAATCTGGTGATCAACGACGAGGGCACGTTCCTGGGCTCGGTGTCCGGCGGCTGCGTCGAAGGCGCTGTGGTCACCGAGGCGCTCGACGTGATCTCCAGCGGCCAGCCGAAGATGCTGGAGTTCGGCGTCGCCGACGAGACCGCCTGGAACGTCGGCCTGTCCTGTGGCGGCACCATCCGCGTGTTCGTCGAGAAGGTAGGGTGATCCATGCAGCTTTCGACACTGGCCGAGCTCAACGCCGAACGCGCAGCGCGCCGTCCGGCCGTTCTCGTCACCGACGTCGCCTCGGGCGAGCAGCGCCTGGTGAAGGCCGCGGCGATCCCCCGCGATCCCCTCAGCGACGAGCTCGGCAAACATCTGCGCATGGGCAAGAGCGGTATGGTCGAGGTGGACGGCAAACGGCTGTTCCTCAACGTCTACGCCCCGACGGCCAAGCTCGTGATCGTCGGCGCCGTCCATATCAGCCAGGCCTTGGCGCCGATCGCCAAGTCGCTCGGCTATGACGTCACCGTCGTCGATCCGCGCACGGCCTTCGCCAGCCCGGAGCGTTTTCCCGACGTGCCGCTGATCGCCGAATGGCCTGACGTGGCGTTGCCGCCGCTCAACGTCGACCACTACACGGCGTTCGTCGCGCTGACACATGATCCCAAGATCGATGATCCGGCGCTGCTGCACGCGTTTTCGCGCGACTGCTTCTACATCGGCGCACTCGGCTCGCGAAAGACGCACGCCAAGCGCGGCGACCGGCTGCGCGCGCAAGGCGCCAGAGATGCCGACATCGCCCGCATCCACGCGCCGATCGGCCTTGCTATCGGCGCGGTGTCGCCGTCTGAAATCGCGGTCTCGATCATGGCCGAGATCACCGCGACCTTGCGTCTGCCGGCCAAGGAGAAAGAGCAGGCGGCATGAAGTTCGGTCCTGCCAGTCCGGCTGAGGCGATCGGGGGGGTGACGGTTCATACCCTCCGCAAGGGACCATTAGTGCTCAAGAAGGGCACCTTGATCGGTCCCGCCGAGGTCGAGGCGCTGGTCAGGGAGGACGTCAAGGAGATCGTGGTTGTCAGGCTCGAGGCCGGCGACGTCTCCGAGGACGAAGCCGCCGCCGATGTCGCCAAGGTCGTGGCGGGCGAGGGAATCCATGTCGATCGCGCCTTCACCGGCCGCGCGAATCTGTTCGCGGCCCAGCCTGGCGTTCTCATGATCGACCGGGCCGCCGTCGACCGCATCAACGATGTCGACGAGGCCATCACCTTCGCGACCCTCCCGGCGTTCAAGCCGGTGGTCGAAGGCGAGATGGTCGGCACCGTCAAGCTGATCCCGTTCGGCGTCGAGGGCCGGTTGCGCGATGCCGCCGTTGCGGCGGCGGGCAAGGGCGCTCTCAGCATCGCGCCATACATCATCAAGCGCGTCGGCGTGGTCTCGACGATTCTTCCTGGCCTCGCCTCGAAGGTGATCGACAAGACGTTGCGCGTGACCGCCGAGCGCCTGGCGCCGGCGGGAGCCAGTATCATCGCCGAGCGCCGCGTGCCGCATGAGCAGGCCGCGCTGGCCGTGGCGATCAAGGAGCTGCTGGCGCTCGGCGCCGAGCTCGTGATCGTGTTCGGCGCCTCGGCGATTGCCGACCGGCGCGACGTCATCCCGGCCGCGATCACCGGCATCGGCGGCGCGATCACCCATTTCGGCATGCCGGTCGATCCCGGCAACCTGCTCTTGATCGGCAGCGCCGGCGGCGTGCCGGTGCTGGGCGCGCCCGGCTGTGCCCGCTCGCCGGCCGAGAACGGTTTCGATTGGGTGCTGATGCGGCTGCTCGCCAGCATCAAGGTCACCCGTGCCGAGCTGACTGCCATGGGCGTCGGAGGCCTGCTGATGGAAATCGTGACGCGACCGCAGCCGCGCGCCAAGCCGGAGGAGACCGAGGGCGAGCGCAAGGTCGTGGCCATCGTCCTCGCCGCGGGACGCTCGACCCGCATGGGTGGGCCGAACAAGCTGCTCGCCGAGCTCGACGGCAAGAAACTGGTGCGGACCGTGACCGAGCAGGCGCTGGCGTCGAAGGCGTGCGAGGTCATCGTCGTCACCGGCCATCAGGCCGAGCTGGTCGAGCAGGCGCTCTCCGACCTCAAGGTCCGCTTCGTCCGCAATCCCGATTTCGCGGGCGGCCTCGCCAGCTCGGTGAAAGCTGGCATCGCGGCCGTGCCGGACGCAATCGATGGCGCCGTGGTCTGTCTCGGCGACATGCCGATGGTCTCCTCCGGTCTGCTCGACCGCCTGATCACAGCCTTCGCGCCCGATCGCGGCAATTTGATCGTCGTGCCCGTCTCCGAAGGCCGCCGCGGCAATCCCGTGCTGTGGTCGCGCCGCTTCTTCGCCGAGCTGATGACGCTCGACGGCGATGTCGGGGCGCGACACCTGATCGCCAAGCACACTGAAGCCGTCGCCGAGGTGCCGGTCGATGGCGACAGCGCGTTCCTCGACATCGACACGCCACAGGCGCTCGAGGCCGCCCGGCGCGGGTGAGCTACGTCGGGGGCTCTCTCCCCGTCATTCCCTGCTCATTCGCGCTGCTCCAAAATGGGTTCGCCCTTTTGCGCGCGAATGACCCGGAACGACGCTGACCGAACCTTCGTCTCAACCTCTCATTCACCAAGTCTCAACGACCGCCGGCTAGATTTGCCGACATTGGGCCTCGGGGGAGGAGAGATTGATCATTTCGACCGTCGCGCGACGTTTCGCGCTGTTTGCATTTGGGTTGACCGTGCTCGTCGGCGCCGCGCGCATCGCAACCACCGGCGCGATCAGCCCGGCGCATGCGGCCGGCGCCTTCGCCATCGGCCAATGCGCCGCCTATGGCCAGGCCTTCGATTATCCGGCCGAGCATCTGGCCAAGGCGGCCGCGCTCAAGCAGTGCAAGGGCGAATGCACGGCCGTGACGATGAAGAAGGCCTGCGCCGCATTCGCCGTCGATCTCACCAATCCGTGCGGCCCGCATGGCTATGCAGTGCGGCCGAAGATCTCCGCCTCGCTCAACGAGGCGACGCGCGAGTGCTACAAATTTGGCGGCAAGGAATGCGTGATCCGCGCCTGGGTGTGCGACGCCAAGGGCTGATGGCTCTCGCGGCTGTATAGCGCGCCCGGTTCCCGCACACGTCACTATCAAACAAAGCTTCACGCCCGGAATGGCCTTGCTATTCTGGGCGTCCGCATATTTGGAATTGGAAGTGACATGCAGTTCGACACCAAGATCGCGCTCGTCATCCGCAACGATCTCGAAACCTGGCAGAAGCTCAACGTGGCGGCGTTTCTCGCCAGCGGCATTGCCGCGGCGTTTCCGGAATGCATCGGCGCGCCCTATGAGGACGGCTCTGCGACGCCGTATCATGCGCTGATCGGCCAACCGATCCTGATCTACGGTGCACCTGATCATGCAGCCTTGGCGCGCGCCCTGGATCGGGCCCTGACACGCGACGTCAAGCCGGCGCTCTACACCGAGGACATGTTCAAGACGACGCATGACGAGGCCAACCGCGCCGCCGTGAAGGCGGTGGCGCGCAGCGATCTCAATCTGGTGGGGCTTGCGTTTCGTGCCGAGCGCAAGGTGATCGACAAGGTCGTGGACGGACTGAAGTTTCACGCGTGATAGCAAGGGGCGTGCGCATCGGCGTCGTCATGAAACTGTTACATGCTGCGCATCAAAGCAGCAGCGCCTTTTGATACCGATCAAGACCGGGCAAGTTCGGGCTCGTTAGTTTGCGCCTCAACATGAGGAGCAGACCGATGCAGACCATGAAAGCCGCCGTCGTCAAAGCGTTTGGCAAGCCGCTCGAGATCGAGGACGTGCCCGTTCCGTCGCCCGGTCCCGGCGAATTGCTGGTGAAGGTGAAGGCGTGCGGCGTCTGTCACACCGACCTTCACGCCGCCTCCGGCGACTGGCCGGTGAAGCCTAATCCGCCGTTCATTCCCGGCCATGAAGCCGCCGGCGTCGTCGCGGCGCTCGGCGCAGGCGTGACCGATTTCAAGGTCGGCGATGCCGTCGGCGTCGCGTGGCTGCATGATGCCTGCTTGCGCTGCGAATATTGCGAGACCGGCTGGGAAACGCTGTGCGAGCATCAGCACAACACCGGTTACAGCGTGAACGGCGGCTTTGCCGAATACGTCATCGCATCCGCGGCGTTCGCCGCGCGCCTGCCGGCCAATGTCGATTTCGCCAAGGTCGCGCCGATCCTGTGCGCTGGCGTCACCACCTACAAGGGCCTGAAGGAGACCGATACGCGTCCCGGCGAGTGGGTGGTCATCTCTGGCGTCGGCGGCCTCGGCCACGTCGCGATCCAGTATGCGAAGGCGATGGGGCTGAAGGCGATCGGTCTCGACATTGCCGAGGACAAGCTCAAGCTGGCGCTTGAAGCGGGCGCTGAACATGCCGTCAACGCGCTCGACAAGGATGCCGTGGAGCGCGTCATTGCGATCACCGGAGGAGGGGCACACGGCGTCCTCGTCACAGCCGTCTCCACGCCGGCTTTCGCGCAGGCGCTGCACATGGTTCGCCGCAAGGGCACCGTCAGCCTGGTCGGCCTGCCGCCGGGCGAATTCCCGACGCCGATCTTCGACGTCGTGCTCAAGCGCATCACCGTCCGCGGCTCGATCGTCGGCACACGCCGAGATCTCGACGAGGCTATCGCGTTCGCCGCCGACGGCAAGGTGACGGCCGAGGTCACCACGGCGCCGCTGTCGGAGATCAACACCATCTTCGACCGCATGAAGGCCGGTAAGATCGACGGCCGCGTGGTGCTCGACTTCACCTGATTGTCGCGTCATCCCGCAGCAGATGGTCGCCATCTTCGCGTTGGCGACCATCTTGATCTGGATCAGCCTGGCAGCGCTCCGGACTGGCACAATTCCCCGATGACCGCCGTCACCAAGATCGTCTTCCTCGGTGCGAGCAGCGCATCGTTTGGCCTGAGCGTCTTTCGGGACCTGTTCTCGACGCATGATCTCGCCGGCTCGACGCTGGTGCTGGTCGGCCGGGATGCGACCCGGCTGGCGCGGTCGGAACGATTGGCGCGGCTGCTGAACGACGTGTCCGGCGCAGGCCTCGAGATCGAAGCGACGACGGACTGGCGGGCCGCGCTCGACGGCGCGGGCTTCGTGATCCATTCCACCGCCATCGACCGCAACCGGCTATGGAAGCTCGATTTCGAGGTCCCGCGCAAATATGGCATCCGCCATACGCTCGGTGAGAATGGCGGCCCGGGGGCGCTGTTCTTCACCCTTCGCACGCTGCCCGTGGTGTTCGACTTCGTGCGCGAGATGGAGCGGCGTTGTCCGGACGCGCTGTTCATCAATTTCTCCAATCCGGAGAGCCGCATCATCCTCGCCCTCGGCCTGCACAGCCGGCTCGCTTATATCGGCCTGTGCCACGGCATCTTCATCGCGCGCAGCCAGGTGGCTGCGATCCTGGGATTGCCCGAGGAACGCGTCGAGGTGTGGGGTGCCGGCCTCAATCACTTCCAGTGCCTGCTGCAGATCCGTGATCGTGAGACCGGCGCCGATCTCTACCCGCTGCTGCGCGCGCGGGAGCGCGCCTGCGACCCCAAGGTCGCGCCTCTCACGCGAACGCTGCTGCGTGACTTCGGCTCCTGGCTCGGTTGTGGCGATGGCCATGTCGGCGAGTATCTCGCCTACGGCTGGGAGGCGGGCGAGGGAGGCTACAACTTTGCGTGGGACGAGGCCGAGCGGGCCAAGCTGATCCGTGAGATCGACGATGTCCTGGCGGGAAGAGCGGGGATGCCGGAATGGTGGCGGACGCCGTCAGGCGAGCGTGCCGTCGCGGTGATCGGCTCGGTGCTGCACGATCGCAAGCAGTCCATCGAATCCGGCGTCGTCCTCAATCGGGGCGTCATCCCCAACCTCCCGGCGGAGGCGGCGGTCGAAGTCCCCGTGGTCGCCGACCGCTGCGGCATCCATCCGGTCTCGCTCGGACCGCTGCCAGAGGCCGTGGCCAAGCTGATGGCGATCCAGGTCCAGGTGCAGCAGCTCGCGGTTCAGGCGGCGATGACGGCGTCCAAGGACATCGCGCTCCAGGCGCTGCTGATCGACCCGGTGGTCAACTCGGCCTCTGCGGCCCGGAAGGTCCTCGACGAGCTCTGGGAGATCAACCGGCCCTACATCCGGCCGTGCGCCTGATCGCGCCGGGCAGGCTGATCGTCGCCACACCCCGGCCGAGCTGCCGCAGGAGAGCCCATCCACGAGCCGCCATCCTCCTTTACAATGACTGACTAGTCAGTCATAATTGTTAGATGTCGAAGTCGTCAAAGCCGATGAGCAACGCCCGGGTCGCCACCGCTTCTGCCGAGGGAGAAGGGGCGGGCGCTGTCGTCTCGCGCCGGGCCGATCGTGCTGCCGAACGCCGGGCGGCCATCGTGCAGGCCGCGATGGACGAGTTCATTGCGCGCGGCTTTGCGGCGACCCGGCTCGACGATGTCGCCAAGCGCGCCAGCGTCGCCAAGGGCACGATCTATCTGCACTTCAAGGACAAGGAGTCGATGTTCGAGGAATTGATCCGGACTGCGATCGTGCCCTTCGTCGGCCGCCTCACCGCGCCGCTGCCGGCCGGCGGATCGGTGCGGGACATGGTCGAAGTTCTGGCGCGGATGTTCCTCCAGGAGATCGCCGGCACAAAGCGGGCTGATCTCGTCCGGCTCATCATCGCAGAGGGGCCACGCTTCCCGGCGATTGCCGACTTCTACTACCGCGAGGTCGTCTCGCGCGGCCTCGCCGCGATGCGCGCGCTGATCCAGCTCGCGATCACGCGCGGCGAGATCCGCGAGCCGAAGCTCGTGCAGCATCCGCAACTGATGATCGCGCCGATGATGGTCGCGGTGATCTGGAAGAGCCTGTTCGAAACGCATGCGCCGCTCGATGCGGAAGCGATGCTGCAGACGCATCTCGATCTGATCTTCGGGCCGAGGAGGCCAACATGAGCCTGCTGCACTGCCTCGCCGTGCTGGTCACGGCCTTCACCTTCAACGGCTGCAAGGATACGCGCGATCCCGGCTATCAGGGCTGGGTCGAGGCCGACATGATCTTCGTCAGTCCGGACGAGGCCGGTCGGGTCATCAAGCTGAACGTGCGTGAAGGCGACGAGGTCAAGGTCGGCGATCCGCTCTATTCGGTCGATGACGACCTGCAGCAGGCCGATCTCAACCAGACCGAAGCGACGCTCGCCAATGCGCAGCAGAGCTACGATCGTGCCGCCGCTCTCAGCAAGACGGGAGCAGGGACGCAGGCGACGCTCGATGCGGCGATTTCGGCGCTGCGTGTCGCGAAAGCCCATGTCGTGACCTCGCAGACGCGGCTGGCGCGGCGCAAGGGGGTGGCGCCGGTCGCCGGCACCATCCAGCAGATCTATTTCCGCGAGGGCGAGATGGTCGCGGCGCAGCGGCCGGTGCTCTCGATCATGCCGCCGGGCAACATGAAGCTGCGCTTCTACGTGTCCGAGACCGATCTGCCGAAGTTTGCCGTCGGCGACGAAGTCCGCGTCACCTGCGACAATTGCGCCGCCGATCTGACCGCACGGGTGTATTTCCTCGCGACGACGGCGGAATATACGCCGCCCGTCATCTACAGCCTCGATGAGCGCAACAAGCTCGTCTATTTGATCCAGGCGCGGCCGTCGCGGCCGGATGCGCTGCGCGTCGGTCAGCCCGTCAGCATCTATCCGCAACCCAGGACTCCGCAACCCAAGACACCGCTGGCGGACGGACGATGACAGCGGCAGCGCCAGCCGAGATCGCGATCGACGTCAAGGGACTGAGCAAGTCCTTCGACGGACGCGAGGTCGTGCATGATCTGTCCATGCAGGTGCGGCGCGGCTCGATCTACGGCTTTCTCGGGCCGAACGGCTCGGGCAAGACCACGACGATCCGCATGCTGTGCGGCCTGCTGACTCCCGACAGCGGCGAGGGCACCTGCCTCGGCTTCGACATCCGCCGCGACGCCGACAAGATCAAGCGCCGCGTCGGCTACATGACGCAGCGCTTCAGCCTCTATCAGGACCTGTCGGTGCGCGAGAATCTCGAATTCGTCGCGCGGCTCTACGGCATGCCGAATCCGCAAGCCGCTGCGCGCGACATGGTGCAGCGGCTCGGTCTGTCCGGGCGCGAGCGCCAGCTCGCCGGCGAATTGTCGGGCGGCTGGAAGCAGCGGCTGGCGCTCGGCGCCTGCACGCTGCCCAACCCGCAATTGCTGCTGCTCGACGAGCCCACCGCCGGCGTCGACCCGAAGGCGCGGCGCGACTTCTGGAACGAGATCCACGCGCTGGCGGGCGAGGGGCTGACGGTGCTGGTCTCGACCCACTACATGGACGAGGCCGAGCGTTGTCACGAGATCGCCTACATCGCCTATGGTCATCTGCTGGCCCATGGCACCGTCTCGGAGGTGATCGCGCAGTCGGCGCTCACCACATACACCGTCAGCGGCGATGATCTCCGTGCGCTTTCGACCGATCTGTCCGGCAAGCCGGGTGTCGACATGGTGGCGCCGTTCGGCACCAGCCTGCACGTCTCCGGCCGCGACGCCAAAGCCCTGGACGAGACGATCGCGCCGTGGCGCGACAAGGCCGGCCTGCAATGGCAGCACGCCGCGCCCTCGCTGGAGGACGTCTTCATCGACCTCATGAACCGCTCGCGGGACAATTTCCAATGAGCGAGACCGCGCTTCACCAAAGCCCTCCTGCACCGCGCTTCGGCTCCTGGCGGCGGACCTACGCGATGCTGGTCAAGGAGTTCATCCAGCTCAGGCGCGACCGGGTCTCGTTCGCGATGATCGTGATGTTGCCGGTGATGCAGCTGATGCTGTTCGGCTATGCCATCAACAC
The DNA here is from genome assembly GCF_024586915.1 of Bradyrhizobium sp. SRS-191. Classification (GTDB taxonomy): domain Bacteria; phylum Pseudomonadota; class Alphaproteobacteria; order Rhizobiales; family Xanthobacteraceae; genus Bradyrhizobium. The sequence goes on along the minus strand of NZ_JANBVS010000005.1, from coordinate 268,487 downwards.
CACGCCGCATCACTTGCCCGCGGCGGTGCTGCTGCAGGAGGATAGCGATCTCGGCCGCTCGATCCTGAAGGCGATGGAGAACACCGCCTATTTCCGCTTCACCCGCGAGGTCTCGAGCGTCGCCGAGTTCGATGATCTCCTGCTCTCGGGCAAGGTGCTGTTTGGCGTCGAGATCCCGCGCGGCTTCGAGCGTGCGGTCCGCCGTGGCGATCGTCCCGCGCTTCTGGTGGCCGCCGATGCGACTGATCCAGTAGCGGCGTCCTCGGCGCTGTCCTCGCTCGGCATGATCGTGCAGACCGCGCTTGCGCATGATCTCTACACCGGCGATCCGGGCTCGCCGCCGTTCGAGATCCGGGCGCATGCGCGCTACAACCCGGCCGCGTCGTCCCGGCTCAACATCGTGCCGGGCCTGGTCGGCACCATCCTCACGATGACGATGCTGATCTTCACCGCGCTGTCGGTGACACGCGAGATCGAGCGCGGCACCATGGAGAGCCTGCTGTCGATGCCGATCAAGCCGGTCGAGGTGATGCTCGGCAAGATCATCCCTTACGTGCTGGTCGGCTTCCTGCAGGCCACGATCATCATCGGCATCGGCGTCCTGCTGTTCGGCGTGCCGATCATTGGCAGCCTGCTGCTGTTGGCGCTGCTCTCGACCCTGTTCATCGCCACGAACCTGTCGATCGGCTATACATTCTCGACCCTGGCGCAGAACCAGCTGCAGGCGATGCAACTGTCGATGATGTTCTTCCTGCCGAGCATTCTCCTGTCGGGCTTCATGTTTCCATTTCTCGGCATGCCGCAATGGGCGCAGGTGGTCGGCGAATGCCTGCCGCTGACGCACTATCTGCGCATCGTCCGCGCCATCATGCTCAAGGGCTCGACCTTGCCGAACCTGCAGCATGATACGGTCGCCTTGTTCGGCCTGATGCTGTTCGCCATGACGGTCGCCGTCTTCCGCTTCCGCCGCACCCTCGATTGAGGCACAATGGCCGCGGGAGCAGAGGCGGTTGGGGCAGGATGACGATCTCGGGGGCGGGCAGCGGGAGTGACGCGTCGGCGGCGGCTTCGGCGGAGTTCAACCGCGCGCTGATGCGCCAGACTTTGAACACCGAACTGCTGCGCGCGAAGGCGCTGATCGCCACCGCAGGGCTGTTCCTCGTCGTCTCGATGTTCGTCGAGATCTTCGAACCGCGGATATCCGAGTGGATATGGCCGAGTCGCGTCGGGGTGCTCTACGTCTACGCGATCATCGTCGTCTTCATGGCCTTCGAGATTCTGATCCTGTTCAGGATCAAAGCCAATCTTCGTCTGGGACGCGATGCTCCCATCATTTTGCGCTATCTCAGCGCTCTGGTCGAGACGTCGATGCCAACGCTCGTGCTCCTGTTGCAGATCGAGGGCATCGGCCGCGACAAGGCGCTCGGCTTCGGCGCGCCTCTGGTCTATTTCATCTTCATCATCCTCTCGACGCTGCGTCTCGACTTTTGGCTGTCCAGCTTCACCGGCTTGGTCGCCGCAGCCGAATTGCTCACCGTAGCCCTCATCCATCGCCCATCGATCGATGTCAGCCAGAATCCGGAGATCTACTATCACGGTGAGCGCAGCTTCATCGTCCTGCTGTGCGGCCTGCTTGCCGGCGCGGTGAGTGTGCAGCTGCGCCGCCAGTTCGCGGCGAGCATCGAGGCCGCATCCGCGCGCGACCGCGTCACCGACCTGTTCGGCCAGCACGTTTCGCCGCAGGTCGTCGAGCGTCTGATGAAGGAGGGCACGGCAGAGGCACGTGACATTCGCGAGGTCGCCGTCATGTTCGTCGACTTCCGCGGCTTCACGGCAGCGGCCAGATCCAGGGCGCCGCAGGAGGTCGTCGACCGGCTCGACGGCGCCTTCGCCGTGCTGGTCGAGATTCTCGAGCGCCATGGCGGCATCGTGAACAAGTTTCTCGGTGATGGCTTCCTGGCGCTGTTCGGCGCGCCGTTCGAGTCGCGCGATGCGGCCGCGCAGGCGGTTGCCGCGGCACGCGAGATGGTGGCGGCGATGGATCGCATCAATGCGATGTCGTCCTGGCCGCTCCGGATCGGGATCGGACTGCATCTCGGCGAGGTTGTCGCCGGCAGCATCGGCTCGCCGCGGCGCAAGGAATACACCGTCATCGGCGACACGGTGAATTTTGCCTCTCGCCTGGAAGCGCTCAACAAGGAGTTCGATTCGCGCCTTCTGATCTCGAGCGAGGTACGGCAGGCCGTCGGCGACGTGGCGCGCGACGCCGTCTTTCACGGCGAAGTGTCGGTGCGCGGCTATGACCGGTCTTTCGAAGTCTGGCAATTGCATTAGAGCCGGTCGCTCATGCTGTGGTCGGCCGCGCCACGTCGGCGATTTACAACACGCGCTGTGCGCGTTTAACTGCAGGCCAATGAACAGGATGATCGGGGGGAATGCATGATCCGAAGCAGGGCATGGTTTTTGGCCGGAGCGGGCCTCGTTTGCGCCGCCACAGTGGGGACGGCGCGGGCCGAGGATGCAGCCTGCAGCAAGGTCACGGCCGAGGCGCTGAAGATCCCCGGGCTGGTCCTGACCGGATCGAAGCTGCAGGAGGCCGCCGACGGGCTGCCGCGGCATTGCATCGTCTCCGGCAAGGTCAATGAGCGCACCGGCATCGACGGCCATGCCTATGCGATCCAGTTCGAGATCCGGCTGCCCGAGACCTGGAACGGCCGCTTCCTGCACCAGGTCAATGGCGGCAATGACGGCGTCGTGGTGCCGGCGCTCGGCGACAAGGCGGATGGTCTCGTCAGCGGCGGCGTAACGCCGCTCGCCCGCGGCTTTGCGGTGCTGTCGTCGGACAGCGGTCATTCCGGCAACGATCCGGCCAACAAGCCGCGCGGTCTTGCTGCTGGCTCGGCGTTCGGCCTCGATCCGCAGGCGCGGCGCGACTATGGCTACGCCGCCGACATGACGCTGGCGCCGATCGCCAAGGCGATCATTTCCGAGCATTACGGCAAGAAGCCGGATTATTCCTACATCGCCGGCTGCTCCAATGGCGGCCGCCACACCATGGTCGCGGCCGAGCGCATGCCGGAGCAGTATGACGGCTTCCTGGTCGGCAATCCCGGCTTCAACCTGCCGCGCGCCGCCGTGCAGCACGCCTGGGACGTGCAGGCGCTGACCAAGGCTGATGCCGACATCCGCAAGTCGATCACCCGCGACGACGCCAAGCTGATCTCGTCCAAGATCATCGAGATCTGCGACGGGCTCGACGGGGCCAAGGACGGGCTGACGGCCAATCTGAAGGCCTGCCAGAAGACGTTCAGCTTCGACAGCCTGCGCTGTGCCGCAGGCAGCAGCGATGCTTGCCTGCCGTCCGCCAAGGTCGACGCCTTGAAGAGGGTGTTCGCCGGGCCGCAGAATTCCAAGGGCGAGGCGCTGTATTCGGACTGGCCGGTCGACGGCGGCGTCGGCACCGGCAATTGGCGCGCCTGGAAGGTCGAAAGCCCGGTGGCGCCGTGGAACAACCTTCCGATCATCGCCACCATGGGCGGCGCCTCGCTGAACTACATCTTCTCAACCCCGCCGGTGGAGATCGAGGGCTCGCCCGACAAGCTGGTCGAGAAGCTGCAGACCTACGACTTCGACAAGGACGCGCCGAAGATCTACGCCAAGGAGGGCCCCTTCGCGGAGTCCGCGATGGATTTCATGGCGCCGCCCGCGGTGGACAATCCGACCCTGCCGGCGTTCCAGAACGGCGCGCGCAAGATGCTGATCTATCACGGCCAGGCCGATCCGGTGTTTTCGGTCAACGACACCATCCGCTGGTACGAGAAGCTCAATGCCAACACGCAGGGCAAGGCCGACGGCTTCGCGCGGCTGTTTGCCTTGCCCGGCGAGACGCATTGCGGTGGCGGCGTCACGTTGGAGAAGTTCGATGCGCTGGGTGCGCTGATGGACTGGGTCGAGAAGGGCAAGGCGCCGGAGGCGATCACCGCCTCTGTCAATGCCGCCAACAAGGAGCTGCCGTCGAACTGGAGCGCGCAGCGGACGCGGCCGCTGTGCCCGTGGCCGAAATTCGCGAAGTATGTGAGCGGCGACGTCGAGCAGGCCTCCTCCTTCACCTGCGCCGCGGAGTGATCCGCTAGACCTGAGGCGCGACGAGGTTCTCGACCCGGACCTTGTCGCGCTCCTCGATGATTTCGGCGATCCATTGCCGATGGCAATGCGCGTGGTCGCGCTCGTAGCAGAGCAGGCACACCGGGCCGGCGCTCTTAACCAGCGAGGCCAGCTCGTCCATTTGCTCCTTGGCCTGCGGCGTCCTCAGATGCGCGCTGTAGATCTTGTGCAGCGTGTCGTAATGGCCGCTGCGCGCCGCCTCGCGGCCTTCCTTCGGTGTGCCGAGCCCGCGCAGATGGACATAGGCGATGCCGCGCTCGTCGAGCCCGGCGGCAAGCTGGCTCTTGGAGAAGCCCGGCCGTCGCGACGCCGCCACCGCGCGGACATCGACCAGCAGCTTGACGCCGGCGGATTGCAGCTCGTCGAGCACGGCCTTGGCGGGCGTGTGCTCGTAGCCGATGGTGTACAGCGTCTTGCTCTTGGCCATCACGAGCCTCCTGAACTAGCTCACACGCTCGATGAGCTCCATCGCACCGGCCGGCGCGCGCACCTTGCCTTCGTGGATCACGTAGGCGAACACGTCGCGCGGCGTCTTCTTCGCCGGCTTGTCGTCAACCCGCGGCAGATCGTCCGGTTCATCGCCGGCGGCCCACAGCTGCAGCCGCTTAGCCCAGGCATCGAGCTGCTTCGGCGGGTAGCACGTCTTCAGCTCGTCATTGCCCTTCTGCAATCGCGCGTAGACGAAGTCGCCGGCGACGTCGGCGATCGCCGGATACTTGCCGTGCTCGGCGAACACCACCGGCGTTGCGAACTCGCGCAGCAGTTTGACGAACTCAGGCACGCAAAAGCTGTCGTGCCGGACCTCGACGACGTGGCGCAGCTTGCGGCCGTCGAGCTCGCGGGGCAGCAGCTCCAGGAACTTGCCGAAATCGACCTCGTCGAATTTCTTGGTCGGCGCGAACTGCCACAGCACCGGGCCGAGCCGGTCGCCCAGTTCGAGCACGCCGGTGTCGTAGAAGCGCTTCACCGAATCGCCGGCCTCCGCGAGCACCTTGCGGTTGGTCGCGAAGCGCGGCCCCTTCAGCGAGAAGATGAAGCCGTCGGGCACCTCGCGCGCCCATTTGCGAAAGCTTTCCGGCTTCTGCGAGCCGTAATAGGTGCCGTTGATCTCGATCGAGGTCAGCTTGGAGGCGGCGTATTCCAGCTCCTTCGCTTGCGGCAGCTTGTCGGGATAGAACACGCCGCGCCAGGGCGCGAAGGTCCAGCCGCCGATGCCGATGTAGATGTGGCTCTTGGATTGCGAGGCGCGTGCAGGAGCTTTGCTCACGAACCGGTTCCGTTGCTGATGGCTGAGGGCATTGTGGGTAGGACAGTAGTCAAGCCGGCCGGCTCTGGCCAGTTCGGCGGTGTTGCGCAGGCGCTCTTCCAGCGCTCGGAGCGCTCGTGTATCCAGGAAGCGGGCCGGGAAGGGGAGATATGGCAATGAGAGCAGAATCGGTCGGCGGCGCCCTGGGCGCGATCGTCGCGGCTGCCGTGCTGGCGGCGGCCTTCTATTACGTTCCCGTCGGGCCGATGGCCCGTCCGATGCAGCCGGCCAAGGTCGACGTGCCGCAGACCCCGGTGCAGACGGTTCCGGTGGCGCCGGCCGTGCGCGGGCCAGTCGTGCGCGAGGTTCCGAACTAGGCAGGTTTCCGCGGGCCTTGAATTATCTGGGAGCCACCCCATCTGGGTAGGGACGGTGACGTCGAGCTGTAGCGGCTCCGGCACCGAGACGACCACGGCAGAGCGGCTGCGCCGGATGTACGCGCACCCTTTGTTTGTGGTCGTTGGCGTTTTCAGGGCCTCCTTAACTGTGGCGGTGCAAGGCGGCACCACCCGCCGGCCTTTTTGCACCTCCGGCCGGCCGCCGCGCTTGGCAGTGCGGGATGCGGCAGATATACGCATCCGCACCATGAACCAAGCCACCCGGACGGCCTCGCCAGTGCTGCCGCAAACCGCTGATATTCCGATCGTTTCGGTCGTCGTGCCGACCTTCAACGAGCGCGACAATGTCACCACGCTGTACCGGCGGCTGGAGGCGGCGTTCAAGGACGTGCCGTGGGAGGTCGTTTTCGTCGACGACAACTCGCCTGATGGCACCTGGCAGGTGGTGCGCGAATTGTCGCGCAACGACAACCGCGTCCGCTGTATCCGCCGCATCGGCCGCCGCGGCCTGTCCGGCGCCTGCATCGAGGGCATCCTCGCCGCCAGCGCGCCTTATGCCGCCGTGATCGACGCCGATCTGCAGCATGACGAGACTCAGCTGCCGAAGATGCTGTCGCTGCTGCAGAGCGGCGCGGCCGAGCTCGTCGTCGGCAGCCGCTACATCGAGGGCGGCAGCGCGGCGAGCTTCGACAGCAAGCGGGCCGGAGCCAGCGCCTTCGCCACCGAGATCGCGCGCCGCGCGCTCAAGGTCGAGGTCAACGACCCTATGAGCGGCTTCTTCATGATCCGCCGCGACCGCTTCGAGCAGATCGCGCCTGATCTGTCGACGCAGGGCTTCAAGATCCTGCTCGACATCATCGCCAGCGCCGAGGGCGGGCTGAAGACCGTCGAGGTGCCCTATACGTTCGGCTCGCGCCTGCACGGCGAGAGCAAGCTCGACTCGATGGTCGCGCTCGACTTCCTCGGCCTCGTGCTGGCCAAGATGACCAACGACGTGGTGTCGCTGCGCTTCCTCTTGTTCGCGATGGTCGGCGGCACTGGCTTGGTCGTGCATCTGGCGACGCTCTTTCTCGGTCTCAATCTGTTCGATCTGCCGTTCGCCGAGGCGCAGGCGCTGGGCGCCTTCGTGGCGATGACCTCGAACTTCATCCTCAACAACTTCCTCACCTATCGGGACCAGCGTCTGAAGGGCTTCGCCATCCTGCGCGGCCTGCTCCTGTTCTATCTGGTCTGCTCGGTCGGCCTGCTCGCCAATGTCGGCGTCGCGTTCTCGGTCTATGACCAGGAGCCGATCTGGTGGCTGGCGGGTGCGGCCGGTGCGCTGATGGGCGTGGTCTGGAATTACGCGATCTCCGGATTGTTCGTCTGGCGCAAGCGATGACCTCTGCGGCAGAGGCCGACGACACCAGGCTGGCGCGCAACGTCTGGCTGATCATCGCGGGCCTCGTCTTGCTCAGGCTGGTTGCCGCCGCAGTCACACCGATCACCTTCGACGAAGCCTATTACTGGATGTGGTCGAAGCATCTCGCGGGCGGCTACTACGACCATCCGCCAATGGTTGCGGTGGTGATCCGCCTGGGCACGCTGATCGGCGGCGACAGCGAATTCGGCGTGCGCTGCGTCTCCATCCTGCTCGGCCTTCCCATGAGCTACGCGGTGTACCGCACCGCAGAGATCCTGTTCGGCAGCGTGCGCGTCGCCGCGACCGCGGCGCTGCTGCTCAACGTGACGCTGATGGCCGCGGTCGGCACCTTGATCGTCACTCCCGATGCGCCGCTGCTTGTTGCTTCCAGCTTCGTGCTGTTCTTCTGCGCCAAGGTGCTGGAGACGGGCAGGGGCGCCTGGTGGCTCGCCGTGGGCGCAGCCGTCGGTACGGCGCTGCTGTCGAAATACACCGCACTGTTCTTCGGCGCTGCGATCCTGATCTGGCTCGTCGCCGTGCCGAAGATGCGGCCCTGGCTGGCCTCGCTCTGGCCCTATCTCGGCGGCGTCGTCGCGTTCGCGATCTTCTCGCCGGTCATCCTGTGGAATGCCGACCACCAATGGGTGTCGCTCATCAAGCAGCTCGGCCGCGCCAGGGTGGAAGAGGTTCGTCCGGTCTACATCGCCGAGATCATCCCGACGCAGTTCGCCTTCGCGACGCCGCTGGTCTTCATTCTCGGCGTGATGGGTCTCTATGGACTGGCACGGCGCCGGGCAGGGGATGCGGCGGGGCGCGTGCTGATCGAGGCGACGGTCTGGGTCATCGTCGCCTATTTCGCCTGGCATTCGTTGCATGCCCGCGTCGAGGCCAACTGGTTCGCGCCGATCTATCCGGCCTTCGTGGTGGCCGCAGCGGCAGCCGCCCATCTCGTCGCATGGGGGCCGCGCGAGCAGCGCACGGCGGCCTTCTGCCTGCGCTGGGCGCTGCCCGCCGGCGTCGTGATGTTCGTCGCCCTGATCGTGCAGGCCAATACGGGTCTTCTCTCCGGCTATAAGCGCGACGCCACCGTGCGCAGCGTCGGCGTCGGCTGGCGGCCGCTCGCCGCTGAGGTCGAGAAGGCGCGGGTCCGTGCCGGCACCGCTTGCGTGCTCGCGATGGATTACGGCACCACCGCGTGGCTGTCGTTCTATCTGCCGCAGGGGACATGCGTGCTGCAGCCGATCCAGCGCATCCGCTGGGTCAACTTCCCGGAGCCTGATCCGGCGATGCTCGCGGGCACGCAGCTTTTGGTGGACGAGGCGCAGATCGCCTCGCGGTTCTATGTCACGAGCACGTTCGGCCGCGTCGAGAAGATCGGCGAGGCCCCGCGGATGCGCGGGCCGCTGACCATCGAGACCTACGCCTTCTACGCGCTCAGCGAGCCCAAAGGCGAGATCCTCGATCGCAGCCCGCCGCCTGAGCTGCAGCGCTGAGGTCCGCGTCAGCCCTGCCGCGGAATGATGTCCGCGAGCGCCTTGTCCCGGCTGTGGATCGCGACCATGTTGATGTCCGCGTCGACGGTCTTGTAGCCGCGGCGTTCGAGCCATTGCCGCAACTGGTTTGCATCGGTCTTGATCTTCTCGATCATCATAATCGGCGTGCAGCGTTCGATCGTCGCCGCGGCTCCTTCCAGCGCCTCGATCTCCATGCCCTCGACGTCGAGCTTGATCAGATCGCAGCGCGGCAGGTTGAAATCGTCCAGCGGCAGCTTGCGCACCTCGACGGTGTCGTTGGCGTAGTCGATGGCCTGGCCGATGAACTCGGTATTCGGCCGCTGGCGCAGCTCGAGGCTGCCGAAGCTCGACGGCGTCAGATAGTTCGGGCTCGGGATGTTGAGCACGCCGCTCTCCGAGGACACTGCGGCATGGATGGCGATCGCGTTGAAGCAGTTGTTGATCGCGATGTTGCCGGCGAGCGCGTAGTAGATCCGCTCCTGCGCTTCGATCGACAGCACGGACCCCCAGCCGTTCATCGCCTTCGCCCATTCGATCGTGTGGACGCCGATATTGGCGCCGCAGTCGATCGCCACGGCGCCGTCGCCATGATGCTTGCGGCGCACGTGGAGCAGGCGAACGGCGAGGCTCACCTCGGCCGGATCGAACGCTCCGGTCTGGAGGATCTGGTAGCCGACACCATAGCCGCGGTTGGCGTCGACCATCCGATAGTCGAGCCGGTTGACGATCATCGTCCCGTGATTGCTCGCGGCCAGAACGAAGGCCAGCTTCCGGTCGGGGATCTGCATGGAGTCCTCTGGTCTCGTCTGCGGCAGGGAGTGGACGCGATACGATGTGCGGACGGGGTGATGCGGAGAATCGTTCGCTACCATACTGCCGCTCATGGCCGAGCGCCGCACAATCCGGAATGCTACGGATGGGTTGGCAACGCAGCCGGCTGTGCTGTCGGGCCCGGACCGGCCGCGAGCCCGATCCGTGTGTAGACCGATGTCGGCGATCTCGGCGTGTTTTGACGCGACCAATACTTGGACCGGCATCGCAGAGATCGCCGGGCCCGTGCGCGGGCACGGCCCTTTGACCAGCGAAAACTGCGCGGTTGACCTTGCCAATGCTTCGCAACGAGAGATCATCGACCGCACCTCTCCGCTCGAGCCCAATCGTTAACGCGGTCTGCGCTGTTTTACGGATTTCCGGGACGGTCGAATGCTGCCTCCCCGGAATCGCCCGGTGCGGCAATATTGCCGGGGTCTGCATTTTTGCCCTGTTTCCGCCCTCTTTGACGGCGAAACAGACCTTCATGGTTAACCCGCCCTTAATCCGCCAAAACTTAATCAGCATTTAACTAAAAGTCGCCTTAATGAAGCTTGGTGCTTCTGCGAGATGCAAGACGGGTGTCCGTGGCGCATCGCGCGAGAGTTTTCGAGTATTCGTTCGGGCGTGAGTGAATGAGTAAAAGTCGAGCTGCGTTGGCCGCACGAAACCGCAGGAAGTCCTCCCTGGTCGCTTTCTCTCACAAATTGATCGGTGGCGCGGCAGTCGCCTGCCTGATCGGCGGCTGCGCGGTGACGGTCTATACCAAGATCATCGCGGCCGATGCCTATCCCACCCTGGGAAGCATCGAGCAGGACGAGCCCGTCGTGCGCCCGGCGCCGCGGATCGCAACGCGCAGCGCTGCCGATGCCGTGGGCGATGCGTTCTCGGCCTTCCCGGAAATGCCGGCCACGACCACGGTCGCCGCCATCACGCCGCAGATGTTCAACGACCGCTTCGGCGCGGCCGTGCCGCAGGGCGTCGCCTCCAACGCGTCCGCCGGCGCGCCGCCGCTGCCTCGGCTCGCCGACGCCGCCCCCAAGCTGCCCGACCTGAAGCTGGCCGAGGCCAAGCCGATTGAAATCAAGCCGGCCGAGACCGCCAAGGTCGCCGACGCGCCCAAGAAGGACGTCCGGCCGCCGATGCAGCTGGCGCTCGCCAATCCCAATCCCAAGCAGCCGGCAAAGCCGCAGGTTGACGCGCCGGCGCAGGCTGCCGACGCCAACACCAAGAGCGGCGGCTTCTCGCTGCGCGCGATGACCGAGCGCGCCAAGGCCGCGGTGATGTCGATCGCCGGCGAGCGTCACTCGATCCAGGAAAAGCTCTGGGGCAAGCCCGAGAACCAGGATGGCGGATTGCTGGCCTATGCGTCGGCCGACTCCAACATCACGGCGTCGATCACCAAGGATCCGACCCGCGGTGGGCGGCCGCCTTACGATATGAGCACCGCGGTCTACGACATCTCGGCCAAGGCGGTGTACCTGCCTGACGGCACCAAGCTCGAGGCGCATTCCGGCCTCGGTGACAATCTCGACAAGCCGAGCTCGGAGAAGATCAAGATGCGCGGCGTCACCCCGCCTCACATCTACGAGCTGAAGCCGCGCGAGGCGCTGTTCCACGGCGTGCCGGCGTTGCGTCTGAACCCGATCGGCGGCGAGGATGCCATCCACGGCCGCAACGGCCTGCTGGCGCACACCTTCATGCTCGGACCGAACGGCGACTCCAACGGCTGCGTATCGTTCCGCGACTACTACGCGTTCCTCGATGCCTACAAGAACAAGGGCATCCGCAAGCTCGCCGTGCTCGCCCGCATCGACTGAGCCGGGCAGGGGGCCGCTGTTGTCCGCGGTCCCGTAGGGTAGGCAACGGCGCGGCACGGCTCGTGCCCCGCTGACACTGTTAGTTGACGCCGTGCCCACCATCTCTCGACATCACGTGCTGCTCTGCTGACGCGAGAGCGCTATATCGGCAAGCGCTCTGCTGCGCGTGAATGCGCCCTCTCCCCTTGCGGGAGAGGGCGCATTCACGCGCAGCGCGTCTATTCGTCCGATCTACTACGGCCTGCTTCTTGAGTGCCGCGTCGTCACGATCCCACGACATCTGGCGTGGACTCGGGGGCGGCATCAGACCGCGCGGCCGCTTAATGCGATTGAGCGGAAGCAGAAGAACATACGGAAACACGCCTCAAACGGCTCTGGGCACGACATCGCATTCCCGCGGCGGATGACGCCCGGGTTATGCTCGTAACATCGCCCTCGAAAATCGTGAGAGGGCGCGGGGAATGCCGGGTGAGGGCCTCACCCATGGCCCGCCTGCAACAAGAAAAGCAGGCGGCAGTCACCACAGGTTCAGCCGCATCATCCGGCATTCCCCGCGCGATGGCCTTACGGCTTATACGTGGTCTCCCTGGTGCGCCGGCTGTCTGGCCACCATCGGCCGGGGCATGTCGGGCCCTCGACCTTGACACCAGCTTCGGGGTGTCAGGACATCACGACTTCGCCGTGCGCACCGTCTCGTTCGTCGGCATGACCGAGGTCACGCTGCGAGGCGATACGCCCACCGCATCCCGCCCTCTACGTTCGTGACGATCGCGAGTCGCCCCTCTCATGAGGACGGGACCGGCCCAGATTACACGATTTCCGATTTTTGGAAACGGAAGATTTGGCGGCCCGCGGCTGATCGGCGCGATCGCTCTGACGACATTCGTGAAAACAGGCTTTCCGCACCGGAGGTTTGCACGCAGGCTCGGGCGCAGCGCGCGCTGCGTGTTGGCCGGATTGCACAACTGATTTGCCCGACGGGCAGAGGCTGCGGGGCATCAAGGCAGCGCGGGAACAGGCGCGATCGGAGGTTGCGCCGTCTGCCGCATCTTTCGCTGAGACACGTCGGCGCGACCACGAAACCGATCTGTCCGGGGCGCGTTTGCATCTGCGACTCGAGGATCGAAAACCGTGATGGACAATTCCCCCTTCAGAATGAATCGGCGCGACCTGATGGTCGGCGGTGCCGTATCGGTCGCAGGAATGGCGTTACCGTTCTCGCCCGGCGCCTTTGCAGCAGAGCCCGTGGCAGCGGTGCCGCCTGCGACGACAAAAGTCTCCTTCGCCGTCAATGGCAGCGTCAGGGAACTCGAGGTCGACACCCGTACCACCCTGCTTGACGTCCTGCGCGAACATCTCAAGCTGACCGGAACCAAGAAGGGGTGCGACCACGGTCAGTGCGGCGCCTGTACCGTGCATGTCGACGGCCGTCGCATCAATTCCTGCCTGACGCTTGCGGTCATGCATGAGGGCGATGCGATCACGACCATCGAGGGGATCGGCTCGCCCGATCATCTCGCGCCGATGCAGACGGCCTTCGTCAAGCATGACGGTTTCCAATGCGGCTATTGCACGCCGGGGCAAATCTGCTCGGCGGTCGCCGTGCTCGACGAGATCAAGGCCGGCATCCCAAGCCATGTTTCGGCCAGCCTGACGGAGCCGCCGCAACTCACCAGGGACGAGCTGCGCGAGCGCATGAGCGGCAACATCTGCCGCTGCGGCGCCTATTCCAACATCGCCGAGGCCATCCTCGAAGTCGCGGAGAACAAGGCATGAAGCCGTTCACCTATCAGCGCGCGGAGTCGCCGGCCAAGGCCGCCGCCGCTGTCGCGGCAACGCCGGGCGCCAAGTTCATCGCAGGCGGGACCAATCTTCTCGACCTCATGAAGCTGCAGATCGAAGCGCCGACGCATCTGATCGACGTCAATGGCTTGGCGCTCGACAAGATCGAAGACACCGGCGACGGTGGGGTGCGGATCGGCGCGCTCGTGCGCAACACCGATCTTGCCGCGCATGAGCGCATTCGGCGTGACTACGGCCTTCTGGCGCGTGCGCTCGTTGCAGGCGCCTCCGGACAGCTCCGGAACAAGGCGACGACCGCCGGCAATCTGCTCCAGCGCACGCGTTGCCCTTATTTCTATGACACCAACATGCCCTGCAACAAGCGAAGACCGGGCAGCGGCTGCGCAGCGATCGGGGGCTACACCCGCCAGCTCGCGGTGGTCGGTACGAGCGAGGCCTGCATCGCCACACATCCGAGCGACATGGCGGTTGCCATGCGTGCGCTCGATGCCGAGATCGAAACGGTCAGGCCCGATGGAACGACACGGCGCATCCCCATCGCGGAGTTCTACCGCGCGCCGGGCACAACGCCGCATCTCGACACCAACCTCGCCGGCGACGAGCTGATCACGGCCGTGACATTGCCCAAGCCGATCGGCGGAGCGCAGATCTATCGCAAGGTGCGCGATCGCGCGTCCTACGCCTTCGCTCTCGTGTCTGTTGCCGCGGTGGTTCATTCCGACGGCACCGGTCGCGTGGCGCTGGGTGGGGTTGCGCACATGCCGTGGCGCATCGCGGAGGCCGATGCGCAGCTGAGCAGGGGCGCAAAGCCGGTCATGGCGCGGCTGCTGGCCGATGCAAGGCCGACCAATGACAATAGCTTCAAGATCCGCCTGGCCGAGCGCACCCTCGGTGCGGTTCTTGCCGAAGCACGAGGCTGAACCATGAAATTCGACACGCCCGCGACGACAAATCCGATCGATGAGCGGAAGGTCGTGGGGCAGCCCACCGATCGCATCGACGGCCGCTTCAAGGTCTCGGGGACCGCGCCCTATGCCTATGAGCGTCACGACGTGGCCCCCAACCAGGCCTACGGCTACGTGCTCGGCGCCGGCATCGCCAAGGGAAGGGTCAGGGCGATGGATCTGACACGTGCCAAGGCGGCGCCCGGCGTGATCGCCATCGTCAGCACGCTCGACATGGATCGGCTCGAGCTCGGGCGGATGAACACGGCATCGCTGTTCGGCGGGCCCGAGATCCAGCACTATCACCAGGCGATCGCGTTGGTGGTGGCCGAGAGTTTCGAGCAGGCGCGCGCGGCCGCGGCGCTGATCGAGGTCGACTATCAAAAGCAGGAAGGCAGATTCGATCTCGGCGCCGCTGCCGGCAACGCGCCACCGGCCGGTGGTGACAGCGGCGAGGGCAGTGGCGCGAAACCCGTGAACGGTGTCGGCGACTTCGACGGCGCGTTCGCGGCTGCACCGGTCAAGCTCGATGCGATCTACACGACGCCCGACGAGAGCCACGCGATGATGGAGCCGCATGCCAGCATCGCGGCCTGGGACGGCGACAGGCTGACGATCTGGACCTCGAACCAGATGATCAATTGGGGGAAGGGCAGCATCGCCAAGATTTTCGGTCTGCGGCCCGAGAATGTGCGGCTGGACTCGCCCTATATCGGCGGCGGCTTCGGTGGCAAGCTGTTCATTCGCGCCGATGCCGTGCTTGCCGCACTCGGCGCGCGCGCCGCGAAGCGACCGGTGAAGGTCGCGCTGGCGCGGCCGCTGGTGATCAACAACACGACGCACCGTCCCGCAACCATCCAGCGGATCCGGATCGGCGCGACGGCTGACGGCAAGATCACCGCGATCGCGCATGAGAGCACGTCCGGCAATCTCCCCGGCGGGCGGCCCGAAACGGCGGTCGACCAGACCAAGCTGCTGTACGCGGGCGCCAACCGGATGACCGCGATGAAGCTCGCCGAGCTCGATCTTCCCGAGGGCAACGCCATGCGTGCGCCCGGCGAGGCGCCGGGCATGATGGCGCTGGAAATCGCGATGGATGAGGCCGCCGAGAAGCTCGGCCTCGACCCGGTCGTATTCCGCATCCGCAACGACACCCAGGTCGATCCGCAGAATGCGGAGCGGCCGTTCTCACATCGCAACCTCATCGGCTGCCTGCAACTCGGCGCGGAGCGCTTCGGTTGGAGCAGGCGGGTCGCGCGGCCTGCGCAGGTCCGCGACGGGCGATGGCTGGTCGGCATGGGCATGGCGGCCGGATTCCGCAACAATTTGCTCCAGAAGTCAGCGGCCCGCGTGCGGCTCGGGCCCGACGGCATCGTGACGGTCGAGACGGACATGACCGATATCGGTACCGGCAGCTATACCATCATTGCCCAGACGGCAGCGGAGATGATGGGCGTGCCGGTCGAGCGGGTGGTGGTGAAGCTTGGCGATTCCGACTTCCCGGCGTCCGCGGGTTCGGGCGGGCAGTGGGGCGGCAACAACTCGACGGCCGGCGTCTATGCCGCCTGCATCAAGTTGCGCGAGGCGGCGGCGGCACGACTGGGCTTCAACTCATCGGAGATCGTGTTCGCCGACGGCGAGGTCCGCGCCGGCAACCGCAGTGCTCCGCTGATCCAGGCGGCCGCTGCTGGCGGCCTCGTGGCTGAGGATGCGATTGAATACGGCGATCTCGCCAAGACGCATCAGCAGTCGACGTTCGCGGCCCATTTCGTCGAGGTTGCGGTCGATGCGGCGACGGCCGAGGTCCGGGTGCGACGTATGCTGGCCGTCTGCGCCGCCGGGCGCATTCTCAATCCGAAGACGGCACGCAGCCAGGTGATCGGCGCCATGACGATGGGGGTTGGCGCTGCGCTGATGGAGGAGCTCGCGGTCGACCGCCGCTACGGCTTCTTCGTCAATCATGATCTCGCCAGCTACGAAGTCCCTGTCCATGCCGACATTCCGCACCAGGATGTCATCTTCCTCGATGAGACCGATCCGATGTCCTCGCCGATGAAAGCGAAGGGCGTGGCGGAGCTCGGCATCTGCGGTGTCGGTGCAGCCGTGGCCAACGCCGTCTACAACGCGACCGGCATTCGCGTGAGAAACTATCCGGTCACGCTCGACAAGCTGATCGGCGGGCTGCCCGAGGTGGCCTGATGAGAGACCTGCGTCGTCGTGATCGCGCGCGAGACGGCGCCGGAGAACTCATCAGCAAGGTGTGGCAGCGGTACTACGACGGACCCCAACAATCTCCGCTCGCAACGGCGGTCGTCTCGCCTGAGCCCGATAGCCTTGACGGATACGTCGAAATCTGCGCATAGCTCTGCCCCATCGAAAACGGACCGCCGCTGTCAGGCGCTCCCTTGAGGACCACGACCGTGTTGAGCCTAAGCTCACATCTCGCGAACGCCCCCGCCAACGAACGGCCATTCACCTGGTCGCGCGGCTGGTTCGGCATGTCTTTTGGCATGGGCGTCGCCTGTCAGGGTCGTGACACTCTCGCACTGTTCCCGGCCGGACCGGGACTTCAAATTCCAGCAAAAATGTAGTCCGCGGCGGGATCCCACCCTCCGCACATCGAGCGGAGGGTCCGATGACCCGCATGACGAGCCAAGATTCCAAGCAAGACTCGAAGCAAGACTCGAGACAAGATCCCGAGATTTGTGACCACGTGCGAGCCCTGTCCTCGCCGGTGGCGCTTGCCTTCGTGCGCATCGTCAGGACGTGCCGCGGCGTCAGCGAGGCGGCCGCGCAGCAGATTTATCTCAATTACATTGATGGTGGTTCGGCTGTGGACGCGCGAAGCGACATCGGCTGTCCCGCAGGACATCAGCATCAATGAGCCGGCCAGTGTCGAGAAAGGAGGCCAGTGATGTCAGCAACAAATCCCGCGCTGGTTCTCAACGCCGACTTCCAGCCGTTGAGCTATTTCCCGCTGTCCGTGGTCAGCTGGGAGGATGCGATCCGGGCCGTGGTCAGCGGCTCTCATGTCGTCGTCGCGGAGTACGATCGGGTTGTCCGCAGCCCGAGCGTCACGATGCGGCTGCCGTCGGTGATCGCGTTGCGCGACTACGTCAGGCCTGCGATGCGCGTGCCGTTCACGCGCTTCAACGTGTTCCTGCGCGATCGCTTCACGTGTCAGTATTGCGGCGGCCGCTATCTGCATGGCGAGCTGACATTCGATCATGTCGTGCCGCGAGCCGATGGCGGCGAGACGTCGTGGATCAACATCGTCGCGGCCTGCAGTCCCTGCAACGCGCGCAAGGACCGGCGCTACCTCAGGCCGCTGCGGCCGCCGTTCGAGCCCACGCGGCACGAACTGATGGCCGCGCAACGCCTGTTCCCGCCGAGATTCCTGCACGAAACGTGGCAGGATTATCTTTACTGGGATGTGGAGTTGGAGCGGTGATGAGGGCCGCCTAGCCGGGAGATCTCACGCCGGCGCCTGTTGGGCGCCGGCGTGAGTCGAAGTCTCTGAGGCCTGCGTGCTGTATCGATCCAACCGTCATTCCTGGCCCGCGCTGCGCGCGCCTCGGAATGACGAGGTGGAGTCAGTTGTGACCGTCATGATCAAACGAGTTGGAATAATCAACGTAGCTACGAACTAACACTTGCGTCGGTGTATGAGTTGATCTACGTAGACGACCCTTCGCTTTGGCCGCGGGTTCGGGCTCGTTGAGATCCCGACTGGTGCGCGCCGGTCTCCGGTGGCGTATTCCGCTGAAGTGAGGATGCGCGTCGAAGCTCATGGTGAGCATCGGGTGAGGGCCCGAGGGGATCGGTTCGAATCCGATCGACACACAAAGGATAGCTCAGTTGGTTAGAGCAGATGACCATGAATCATCGTGTCGCGGGTTCGACTCCCGCTCCAGCGCTTCGGAATAGCTAGCAAAGCTATGTGCCTCTGACGAGGACCGGGCGCGCGCTTCAGTCGCGGTCCGGCCGTTGTGCCCGAAAGGGCAGTTCGACCAGATCAGGACACTGCAGGACCGGCTCTGTGCCGCGGTGGATACCGCGCCGGGTGAGGCTGGGAAGGCTGCGCAGCGACGTCTCCCGCGCAAGCGGGGTCGCGCGCGCGTGCGCCCGCCGTCATCCGACGCTCAAGCCACGGCCCGCTCGGTTCACGCAGGAAGCGCCGTCCGGTCCTCACGTCCTTTGAATTTCAGATCGCTGCCGGTGCAGGCCGGCAGCCAACGGCGCAGGGCCCGGCACGAGGCGGGGCCTTGCAGGAAGGAGAATGCCATGAGCTGGCATGTCATGACGAAGACCGTGACGGTTGCGGATGGGGAGCGGGCGCTGGTCTGGCGTGATGGCCGGCTCGTGCGCGCGCTCGGCCCTGGCCGTCATGCGCTGCTCGATCCGTTGCACCGGCTGACGGTGCAGCTGTTCGACGTGGTGAAGGCCGAATACCCGGCCGACCGTTACGCCGTGCTGAAGGCGGCGCGGCCCGATCTCGCCGCCGAGCTGTTCGAGGCGGTGGAGACCGGCGCCAACGAGATCGCGATCGTCAGCCTCGATGGCCGTCCGACGCATCTGCTCACGCCCTGGCAGAGCCGCGTCTACTGGAAGGTTGCCACAGCGATCGAGGTCGAGCGGATCGACATCACCGACGACGTGCGCGTGAGCGCGCGGCATCTGGCGATGATCGAGCGCAACCGGCCGGGCATCGTGACCGAGGTCGTGGTCGAGAACCACGAGGCCGGTCTGCTGCACGTCGACGGTAAGCTGGCGGAGCGGCTCGTGCCCGGCCGGCACGCCTTCTGGGCGGTCGGTCGCAAGATCGAGGTCAAGCGCCTCGACCTCCGGCCGACGGCGCTCGAGATCACCGCGCAGGAGATGCTGACCAAGGATCGCATCGCGCTGCGGGTGACCTTGACGGCGTTCCGGCGGATCGTCGATGCGGAGGCTGTGGTGGCGACCACACCCGACGTGGACGCGTGGCTGTATCGGTTGGTGCAGTTTGCGATCCGTGAGGCGGTGGCGTCACGCACGCTCGACGAGGTGCTGGCGGCGAAGGCGTCGCTCGATGCCGAGCTGCGCGACTACGTGCGCGCGCGGCTCGACGGATCGGGCGTGGAGGTGACGGAGCTCGGCGTGAAGGACGTGATCCTGCCCGGCGAGATCCGCGAGCTCGTCAACAAGGTGGTGGAGGCGGAGCGGCTGGCCAAGGCCAACCTGATCCGTCGCCAGGAGGAGACCGCGGCGACGCGCTCGCTCCTGAACACCGCGAAGTTGATGGAGGAGAACCCGCTGCTGCTGCGGCTCAAGGAGCTGGAGTCGCTGGAGCGCCTGGTCGAGAAGGTCGGCCGCATCGACCTGCACGCCGGCGACGGCGCAGGCCTCGATGCGCTGCTGACAAGGCTGGTGCGGCTGAAGGCGCCGGATGCAGCGTGAGCTGCAGAGCCGTACGACTAATGAGAAAGGCCGCCCACGGGCGGCCTTTCGTTTGTTTGTATTAGGTCGAATCGAAGGGCGTAGGTGCGTAGGGTGGGCAAAGCGACGCCAACGGCGGCGCGTGCCCACCATCGGGGCGCAGATTGCGCGGCAAGACGATGGGCACGGCGCCTTTGCGGTCTCGATCGTGGACAGAGAGCGGCTGTGCCTTTGCCCACCCTACGGCTCGGGAGTATGAGTCCGAGTGATGAGTTCGATCTAAGCCGCATCGTGACGAATTCGAGCGATTGTCTCGCGCCGTCACTTTACAAATCCAAAAACCCCCTGTATCTGCACGCGCCAACTTACATGCGGATGATCCGCAGCGAGAGACCCATGTCGTATCCGACGCCACGCCACATCAAGGACAGCGCGCTGCCGCAATCGCGGCGCCGTGAGCTCGTCCTGCGCGTGCCGGCGGTCTCCGCAGCCAACGCGCTACCCGTCAATACCAGACTGATAGCCTAACGCGGCAGCGGGATCGTCCCTCTGCCGTTCCGGCCAGAGCGACGATCTTCCCGAGCCCGGGCTCCCGTTGCGGAGAGCCCCTCAACTCAGATCCACCTCCTGGCCTGCACCATCCGCTCGCGCGACCATTCGCGCGAACGTCGACCATGGAGACGCCGTGTGGCTGCTCCGTGTCCTGCATGCGAGCAAGAGAGGAGGATCCGATGCGAGCCGATCCCTACAAAGACCGTGCGCGAAAGCTGGCTATCGAATCCGGGCTCGATCCGGATGCGCGGGTCGAGCGGCCCGGACAGCGCTCGATGCCGTTGTGGTGCACGTTCCGCGACGCCGCTCGCAAGGAGCAGCTCGCGCGCGAAGCGGAGGCGCTGGCCGACACCGTGGCGAGCCGGCCGCAGGCGGCGCAGTACCAGAACAGCCCGCTGAAGGTGTTCGGAACTCACGAGGATGCGACGATCGCGCAGATGCGCAACTGCATGAGCGTGGGCAACGCCGTGGCGGGCGTGATCTGCGCCGACGGCCATCTCGGCTATGCCCAGCCGGTCGGCGGCGTGATCGCCTATGAGAAGCAGATCAGCATCTCCGGTGTCGGCTTCGACATCGGCTGCGGCAACATGGCGGTGCGGCTCGACACGCAGTTCGCTGCGATCGCCGACAAGGTCGGTACGATCGTCAAGGACGTGTCGAAGGTGATCTCGTTCGGCGTCGGCCGCAAGAATGCCGAGCGTGTCGAGCACGAGCTGTTCGATGACGCCGACGCGTGGCGGGAGTCCGACATGGACGCGTACCGGCAGAAGGCGGTCGGACAGCTCGGCACGGTGGGGTCGGGCAACCACTATGTCGATCTGATGCGCGACGAGGACGGCTTCGTCTGGATCGGGGTGCATTTCGGCAGCCGTGGTCTCGGCCATACCTCGGCGACGCGTTATCTCAAGGCGGCCGGCGGCAAGGACGGCATGAACGTGCCGCCCGCCGTGGTCGACGAGGACTCGGAGGTCGGGCAGCGCTACATCGCCGCGATGCAGCTCGCCGGGCGCTATGCCTATGCGGGCCGCGAGTGGGTGGTGGAGCGCGTGCGCCGGATCATCGGCGGCGCGGTCACCGATAGCGTGCACAACCATCACAACTACGCCTGGCGTGAGACCCACGACGGGCGTGACCTGTGGGTCGTGCGCAAGGGCGCCACGCCGGCCTTTCCGGGCCAGCGCGGCTTCGTCGGCGGCTCGATGGGCGACGATGCCGTCATCCTCGAGGGCGTCGAGTCGGAGGAGGCCAAGGCCTCGCTGTACTCGACGGTGCACGGCGCGGGGCGGCTGTTCGGCCGTCGCGAGGCCAAGCGCCGCTTCACGCGGGTCGAGATGGACGCATGGCTGCAGAGCCGCGGCGTCACCCTGATCGGCGCCGACCTCGACGAGAGCCCGATGGCCTATCGCCGTCTGCCCGAGGTGCTCGCCGAGCACGCCGGCTCGGTGAAGGTCGTGCACAGCTTGCGGCCGTTCGCCGTGGTGATGGCCGGCGAGGGCGAGTTCGATCCGTTCAAGGATTGAGCGGGCATTCGCTTGAAACTGCATTGAGACATCACGGGCCGCTCACGAGCGGCCCGTCACCTCCCGGAGGATCGGATCATGACCGAATTGAGCTGGCACGCCGACAACATCGAGACGATCTCGGGCTTCCTCTCCGTAGCGGAGTGCGATGACTACATTCGCTTGGGTGAGCAGATGGGGTTCGAGGAGGCGACATTGTTTGCGCCGCGTGGCGTCAAGGATTATCGCAACAACGATCGCGTCCTCCTCGACGATCCCGAACGTGCGCAAGCCTTGTACGATCGGCTCGCTCATCATCTCGCACCGTCCTTCCAGCACCGCTGGACTCCGGTCGGGCTGAACGAGCGGCTGCGGCTGTATCGCTACGACGTCGGCCAGAAGTTCGAATGGCATCGCGACGGTCATTTCGAGCGCGACAATGGCGAGCGCAGCCAGCTGACGTTCATGGTCTATCTGAACGACGGCTTTGAAGGCGGCGGAACTTCGTTTTGCGACGACACGGGCCTGATGCCGGATGGCCCGCTGCGCATCACGCCCGAGCAGGGCATGGCGCTGCTGTTCCATCACCCGATCATGCATCGCGGTGATCCGGTGACGCACGGCCGCAAATACGTGCTGCGCACGGACGTGATGTATCAGCGGACGACGTAGGAACGACTGACCTGGAGAGTGGGAGTGTCACATGAGCGAGATCAGGTGGAGAGCGAAGAACGTCGGCACGATCTCCGGCTTCCTGTCGGCTGACGAGTGCGCCGATTATGTCCGGCTCGGCGAGACCATCGGATTTGCCGAGGCGCCGATCTCGACGCTGGACGGGATGGTCATGATGAAGGATGTCCGCAACAACGAGCGCGTGATGGTCGATGACCAGGCGCGCGCACTTGCGCTCTATGATCGGCTGTCCGATCATCTGGCGCCGCGTTTCCTGAAGAAATGGACCCCGTGCAGACTGAACGAGCGGCTGCGCCTCTATCGTTACGACGTCGGGCAGACATTCGACTGGCATCTGGACGGATACTTCGAACGCGAGAATGGCGAGCGAAGCTACTTTACGTTCATGGTCTATCTCAATGACGACTTCGAAGGCGGGGCGACGTCGTTCAGGGATGGCTACGGAGGAGCTGCCGTCGGTGATCCCTTCCAGATCACGCCGGTGCAGGGGATGGCGCTCTTGTTCTATCACCCGATCATGCATCGGGGGGATCGGGTGACCAAGGGGCGCAAATACGTGCTGCGCACGGACGTGATGTATCGGCGCATGACGTAAGGCGGCACGCTCTCCGCACGTCATTCCGGGGCGCGTGCCCCGGAATGACGGCGGAGAGGGAGGCAAGGGTTGCGGCGATGAACGCAGGCGCCGCGTGCGGCAACAAACGGATCTGACTGGACACGAGACCTGCCATGATCGACGGACACACTTTGATCGCCTGGGGCTTCAAGCCGGGCCGCTGGTTCAAGGACGGGCTGGCGACGGCCAACGCGATGCGCGCCAACGGCGCCGATGACGATGCGATCTTCGTCGCGCTGCAGGCGCTGCAGCCGGCGGAGGCGCTGATGCGCACCAATGGCGTGCCGTTCGCGCTGCTGATTGAGGCCGAGAACGAACTAGAGCGCGCCAACGTCGCGGCGGTGGCGCAGCACATGGATGCGCTGATGCGGGTGCCGACCATCGTGGCCGGCGCTGTCATGCCCGATGCCTGTCCCTCGGGAACGGCGCTCGGCACCATTCCGGTCGGCGGCGTGGTGGCCTGCGAGGACGCCATCCATCCCGGCTTCCATTCGTCGGACATCTGCTGTTCGGTCGCGGTGACCGTCTTCGCACGCAAGGACGATCCCAAGCGCATCCTCGATGCCGTGCACGCCGTGACCCATTTCGGTCCCGGCGGGCGCGACCGGCTGCACCAGCCGCCGGACGAGGTGATGCAGGGCTTCGATACCAACCCGTTCCTGAAGGGGCTGGAGCGCTTCGCCGTGGGCCATTTCGCCACCCAGGGCGACGGCAATCACTTTGCCTTCGTCGGCCATCTCAAATCGACCGGGCAGGCGGCGCTGGTGACGCATCACGGCTCGCGCGGCTTCGGCGCGCAGCTCTACAAGCGCGGCATGGCGGCCGCGCGCAAGCACACCGCGATCCACGCGCCGAAGGTCCCGGAGCACAGCGCCTGGATCAAGGCGTCGAGCGACGACGGTCGCGCTTATTGGGAGGCGCTGCAGGTGGCGCGATTGTGGACGCGGGCCAACCACCACGCGATCCACGATCTCACGGCGGCCAAGCTCGGCAACGCCGTCGCCGACCGCTTCTGGAACGAGCACAATTTCGTCTTCCAGAAGAGCGATGGCCTGTACTATCACGGCAAGGGCGCAACGCCGAACTGGTCCGGCTTCTCGGCCGATGATGACGGCCGCACCATCGTGCCGCTCAACATGGCCGAGCCGGTGCTGATCATCAGGCATCGGGACAACAAGGACGCCCTCGGCTTCGCGCCGCATGGCGCCGGCCGCAATCTCGGCCGCAAGGCGTTCTTGCGTGAACATCGCCCCAACCTTCCCGAGGGCATCGATGCGCGGTTCTATTGCGGCAAGCCCGATCTGTCGGAGCTGCCGCAGGCCTACAAGAACGCGGCCTCGGTGCGGGCGCAGATCGCACGCTTCGGACTCGGCGAGGTCATCGACGAGGTGATCCCCTACGGCTCGATCATGGCCGGCGGTTGGGAGGACGACGCGCCGTGGCGGCGGAAGCGCTGATCACGGGGCGCAGGTCATTGCGTGCGGCGCGGGGTTCGGTCATCCTTGCGGCGCGATCGCATGAGGGACATCGTGACGAGCTTGGATGCGGGAGAGATCAGGCCGAAGCGCGAGCCGTGGTGGGCGATTCTTGGCGTCTTCATCGCCGGTTTCGCGGCGTTGTGCCTGCTGCTGGCGTCGCCGATGCTGATCCGCGACTTCCTGTATCAGCCGTTCAATGCGCCGTCGGGCTCGATGAAGCCGGCCATCCTGGTCGGCGACGACTTCTTCGTGTCCAAATACTCCTATGGCTACAGCCGTTTCACCTGGCCGTTGCCCTGGCCGACGGGCTTGCCGCCGTCAGCTCGCATCTGGGGAGCGACGCCGGCACGGGGCGACGTGGTCGCGTTCGTTCTGCCGAAGGACAATGCCACCGTCTACATCAAGCGCGTCGTCGGCCTGCCCGGCGATCGCATTCAGATGAAGGGCGGGGTGCTCCACATCAACGGCGCGGCCGTGCCGCGCGAGCGGCTGGAGGATCTGATCGGAATCGAGGCCTGCGGCGACGATGAGGACGAGCGCGTCAAGCGCTGGCGCGAGACGCTGCCGGACGGACGGAGCTACGAGACGCTGGATTGCGTCGATAACGGCTATTTCGACAACACCAACGTCTACGTTGTTCCGCCGGGGCATCTTTTCATGCTCGGCGACAACCGCGACAACTCCACCGACAGCCGCGCGTTGTCGCAGATTGGGTTCATTCCGGTCGAGAACGTCATCGGCCGCGCCGCGATGATCTATTTCTCGCTCGCGGCCGATGACGAGAACCAGTCCGGCGGCATTCGCTTCAAGCGGATCGGGAGCGTGATCCGCTAGACGAGCGCCGCGCCATCGCGCGCGATGATCGCGAAGCGGTCCGACAGCTCGGCCAGCGCGACCTCGTGGATCATGGCGGCCTGCAATGTGCCGCCCTTGCCGTCGGGCAGGTCGCGCGTCGCGCAGCTCTCGGCATCGATGGTGACGCGCCAGCCGAGGTCGAGCGCAGCACGCGCGGTCGACGACACGCACATGTGGGTCATGAGGCCCGCGAGCACGATGTTCTTGTGGCCGGCCGCAGTCAGGCGCGCTTGCAGATCGGTGCCGGCGAAGGCGTTCGGCAGGGTCTTTTCGACGATCGCCTCGCCCGGCAGCGGCGCCACGGCGTCGGCGATCGCGCCGCGCGGCGCGGTCCGGTCGAACAGGCTGCCTTCCTTGCCGCGATGGGCGACGTGAATGATGACGCTGCCGGCGGCGCGCGCGCGGGCCAGCAGGCGGGCGGCCTGCGCGATCGCCGCCTCGACGTTCGGCAGCGCCAGCGGACCGCTGCGATACTCATTCTGGATGTCGATCAGCACCAGGCTGGACTGAGCGAGCGAGGGGAGGCTGAGGTCGGCACCGGCAAGCTGCAGCAGCGTCGAGGGCGTGGTCATGGCGAGGTCCTGCGATTGAAATGACGCGGTCATGCTAGCCGGGAAGCCGCCTGCATCAATGCAGGAGATTTGCAGCCGATGGCTGCAGGATTGCAGGCATTGCGGCGTCATGCTAGCGGCAGGCATGAGCCCGAGCGATCTGAACTGGGACGATCTGCGCATCATCGCCGCCGTGCGTGACGCCGGCAGCTATACCGGGGCCGGAAAGCGGCTGCGGATCGACGAGACGACGGTCGGCCGGCGGCTGACACGGATCGAGGCCGTGCTCGGCGTGCGGCTGTTCGAGGCGATCGACGGGGTGCGCCGGCCGACGGCGGCCTGCGAGACGGTGCTCTCGCATGTCGAGGCGATGGCGCATCACGCGGCCGAACTCGCGCGTGTCGGCGCCGCGCAGGCCGGCGTGAGCGGCCGCTTTCGCATCGCTGCCACGCCGGCCGTCGCCGAGAGCGTCCTGGCGCCGCGCATCGCGGAGCTGCTCGCCGCGCATCCGGCACTCCAACTGCAGCTTCTGACCGCGAGCGGCAATGTCAGCTTCTCGCGCTGGCAGGCTGATTTCGCGATCCGGCTGCGCAAGCCGGAGAAGGGCGACTTCACCATCACGCGCCTCGGCAGTCTCAGGCTCTATCTGATCGAGCCGGCCGGCGTGGTGCCGAGCTTTGTCTGCGGCTATCCCGATGAGCTCGGTGAGATCCCCGAGCAGCAGATCCTGAAGCAGCGTAAGCTCGTCGACGCCGCGCGCTGCGTCACCGACAATGTGCGGGTGATGTCGGAGGTGTTGCGGGGCGGACAGGCTGTCGCTGTGCTGCCCGAACACGCCTGCCGCGATCTCTTCGGCGATGCTTCGCTACGAATGACGCAACTCCCCAGGCGTCGCGACGTCTGGCTGCTTGTGCAGCCGCATCTGAAGCGCGATCCGGCCGCCCGCGTCGTGATCGATTGGCTGCGCGGCTGCTTTGTCGACGGCGGATTTCAGGATCGGTAGGGTGGGCAAAGGCGCTGCCGTGCTGTCTCCACAGGCGAGAACCGCGGGGGCGCCGTGCCCACCATCGGCAGCGAACTCGCAGCACAACGGTGGGCACGGCGCGCGACGGTGTGCCACGAGCACGCGGCGTGCCATGCGCCTTTGTGCCCACCCCACAAGTCCGTAGCCCGGATCAGCGAAGCGACGTGCGAGTTCATCGACACAGCTCGTGAGACCCCGGATGTCGCCGCGCTCATCCGGGCGACGCACTGCTCATGTTGAGCGCAAGCCGGCGAATCCCTGCACAAACGAAAACCCCGGCATCGCTGCCGGGGTTTTGCAACTATCAGATGGAAGCCGGACTTAGAAGTCCATGCCGCCCATGCCGCCGCCCGGAGGCATCGCGGGGCCGCCGGCGTTCTTCTTCGGCAGCTCGGCGACCATCGCCTCGGTGGTGATCAGCAGGCCGGCAACGGAGGCTGCGTTCTGGATCGCGGCGCGCACGACCTTGGTCGGGTCGATGATGCCCTTGGACACCATGTTCACGTAGTCGCCCGACTGCGAGTCGAAGCCGTACGCATACTGCTCCTTCTCGAGGATCTTGCCGACGATGACCGAACCGTCCTCGCCTGCGTTGATTGCGATCTGGCGGGCCGGGGCGGAGAGCGCCTTGCGGACGATCTCGATGCCGGTCTTCTGGTCTTCGTTCTTGGCGCGGACGCCCTTGAGCTGCTCGGAGGCACGGAGCAGGGCGACGCCGCCGCCCGGCAGGATGCCTTCCTCGACAGCCGCGCGGGTCGCATGCATCGCGTCATCCACGCGATCCTTGCGCTCCTTGACCTCGACCTCGGTCGCGCCGCCGACGCGGATCACCGCGACGCCGCCGGCGAGCTTGGCCAGACGCTCCTGCAGCTTCTCACGGTCGTAGTCCGAGGTGGTCTCCTCGATCTGCGCCTTGATCTGCGCCACGCGCGCCTCGATGTCGGCCTTCTTGCCGGCGCCGTTGACGATCGTGGTGTTCTCCTTGTCGATCATCACCTTCTTGGCGCGGCCGAGCATGGAGAGGTTGACGTTCTCGAGCTTGATGCCGAGATCTTCCGAGATCGCCTGGCCGCCGGTCAGGATCGCGATGTCCTGCAGCATGGCCTTGCGGCGGTCGCCGAAGCCCGGCGCCTTGACGGCAGCGACCTTCAGGCCGCCACGCAGACGGTTGACGACCAGGGTGGCCAGCGCCTCGCCCTCGACGTCCTCGGCAACGATGACCAGCGGCTTGCCGGTCTGCACCACGGCCTCGAGCAGCGGCAGCAGCTCGTTCAGCGACGACAGCTTCTTCTCGTTGATGAGGATGTAGGCGTCGTCCATCTCAACGCGCATCTTGTCGGCGTTGGTGACGAAGTAGGGCGAGATGTAGCCGCGATCGAACTGCATGCCCTCGACGACGTCGAGCTCGGTCTCGAGCGACTTGGCTTCCTCGACCGTGATCACGCCCTCGTTGCCGACCTTCTTCATGGCGTCGGCGAGGAACTTGCCGATCTCGGAGTCGCCGTTGGCGGAGATGGTGCCGACCTGGGCGATCTCGTCGTTCGACGTGACCTTCTTGGAGTTCTTGACGAGATCGGCGACGACCGCCTCGACCGCGAGGTCGATGCCGCGCTTCAGATCCATCGGGTTCATGCCGGCGGCAACCGCCTTGGCGCCTTCGCGGACGATGGCCTGGGCCAGCACGGTCGCGGTGGTGGTGCCGTCGCCGGCCGCGTCAGCGGACTTCGAGGCGACCTCGCGCACCATCTGCGCGCCCATGTTCTCGAACTTGTCGTCGAGCTCGATCTCCTTGGCGACGGTGACGCCGTCCTTGGTGATCCGCGGCGCGCCGAACGACTTGTCGAGGACGACGTTGCGGCCCTTCGGACCGAGCGTGACCTTCACGGCATTGGCGAGAATGTCCACGCCGCGCAGCATGCGGTCGCGGGCTTCGACGCCGAACTTTACGTCTTTCGCTGACATATTGGGTTTCCCTGAGTTGAATGGTCTGTCTCACCCTCAGGCGGGCGCCCGCAGGCGCTCCTCAGGGGTGAGCGGTGTGCGAGCTTGGATCAGGCGGCCTTCTTCTTGGCGCCGGCGTCGGTGATGACGCCCATGATGTCGCTTTCCTTCATGATCAGCAGCTCCTGGCCGTCGATCTTGACCTCGGTGCCCGACCACTTGCCGAACAGCACGCGATCACCGACCTGGACGTCGAGCGGGACCAGCTTGCCGCTCTCGTCGCGAGCGCCCGGGCCCACCGCGATCACTTCGCCCTGCGAGGGCTTTTCCTTGGCCGAGTCGGGAATGATGATGCCGCCAGCGGTCTTCTCTTCGGCGTCGATGCGCTTGACCACGACGCGGTCGTGAAGCGGACGGAAAGCCATACAGTCCTCCTAAGCAATTGAAGCGATTGTCAGTTTCTGGAGATTTGGCAGTCGTTGCCGGCGAGTGCCAGCACGCGGGCTGGATTTAGGGGAGAGTTTCCAGCCGGGCAAGGCCTTGTAGCAGAAAAATTAGCAGTCAACTGCGCGCTCTGCCAAAGCGTTCCGATAGCGTTAACACGAGCGGAACGAAACGCGAAACCCCGTATTAGCACCCGGGCTAAGTCGCTGCTAATGCAGCATTTTTCAACAGGCCGTTAAACATTTAGGCTTGAGATGGATTGAAGACATGCGTCACATTTCTTTTGCAGTGAGCGCATCTTTGCCGGGTGGCTCCATCCCGGTTGGCCACACGGACGTGCGCTCCAGAAACGGAGGTTGGCATGGGTTCGAGGGGTGAGGTTTCCGAGGACTTTCGGAAACAGGTGCTGGGTTATGGGCTGACGACCGCGCAGATCCTGTATCGGATGCCGGACCATCGCTCGCTGCTGCAGACCTATGTCTGGCAGAACTACGACCTGTTTCCGAAATTCCCCGCGCTGCACGACTTCCTGGCGTTCTGGGAGGAGAAGATCGAGGGGCCGCTGCACTCGGTCACGGTGGCGCATTCCAAGCTGATCAAGCCGGCCGAGCTGCGCGCCGTGGACGGCGTGTTCCGGCTGCATTGAGCTGATAGCCCCATCACCGGTGTCATTCCGGGCTCGTGCTTCGCACGCCCCGGAATGACGTCCTCTGTTGGAGCAGCAGCTGGGCTCTTCCAATCTGTGCTACTCTCACGGCGAGGACTCGCAGGGAGAGCACCATGGCCAGGAAGAGCCGCACGACCAAGCCAGCATCACGCGCCGCTGCCAAGGCCGCGGCGATGAAAACCAGCAAGAGCAGCAAGGCAACGGCGAAAGCCGGGGCTGCGATCAGTGCCAAGCCGCCGACCAAGACGGCCGCCAAGCCGGGCAGGGCTGCTCCGCCCTCAGCGCGCAAGGCGCTCGTCAGCAAGGGCCGCACCATGCCGGCGCCGAAGCGGCCAAGGCAGAAGATCGCGATCAGCCATCTGAACGAAGCGGACTTCAAGGCCGACGGCCTGCGCACCTATGCGCAGTACCGCGACCTCGGCATTGCGGCTGCGACTCACGGGCTGGCGCGGGCGCATGTCATCCGCATGCTGCCGCCGTGCAATCCGCAGGAGGTCTCGAAGCTGCACACCCATGCCGTCGACTTCCAGATGGTCTACGTGCTCAAGGGCTGGGTGAAGAGCTATCTCGAAGGCGTCGGCGAGACCTTGATGAAGGAGGGCAGCTGCTGGACGCAGCCGCCGAAGATCCGGCACATGATCCTCGACTATTCCGACGACGTCGAGCTGCTCGAGGTGATCCTGCCGGCCGACTTCAAAACCGTCGAACTTACGACCTAAAGCCGACAGAAACGGATGGAAACATTCGCGCGCGAGGCGGCGATCTCGCGCGTGTGTGTTGACGTCCAGTCTCGCGTGATAGGGACGGACGGGCCGGCGGCGGATGCGGAGTGCCGTGTTCGGCGCGGGCTTGTGTAAGGCGTATCCGTTCCCTTGCCGTCCTTCGTCGTTCAATACGCTCCCAAGTCCAAGCGCGCGCCACGGATGCCTGCGTCCGCGCAGCCCAGTGTGGCCGGCGCATCCGCAGCGTCAGCTCCCGCCCAGCGCGAGGACATCGACTGGCTGCGCGCCCTCGCGGTGCTCGCCGTCGTCGGCTTCCACTTCGAGGCGCCGGCCATCTTCGGCGGCTTCATCGGCGTCGACATCTTCTTCGTCATCTCCGGCTATCTGATCACGGGCATCATCGCTGCGGAGATGGCCAAAGGGCAGTTCTCGTTCGCCTGCTTCTATGAACGGCGCGTGCGGCGGCTGCTGCCGGCGCTCTACGTCATGGTCGCATTCACCGCGATCCCGGCATCCTGGGATCTGCTGAACTCCGAGCGGGCCGAGCTGTTTCGCTCGGCCATCGCCGTCGTCACCTTCAGCTCGAACATCTTCTTCTGGCAGCAGTCCGGTTATTTCGACCACGCCGCAGTGGAGAAGCCGCTGCTGCACACCTGGTCGCTCGCGGTCGAGGAGCAGTTCTATCTCGTGCTGCCTGTCGTGGTCTGGGGCGTGTTGCGGATCGCGCGCGGCCGCCGGCTGGCATTGCCGCTCACGCTGCTGCTGCTCGCGGCCGCCTCGTTCGCGCTTGGCCTCATGCTGATGCAAGGAGGGGCCTCCGCGAGCGCCTTCTTCCTCAGCCCGCCGCGGGCCTGGGAATTCCTGCTCGGCAGTCTCGTTGCCGTCTCGGGCCTTCCGGCGCCGCGGCCTGGCCTCGCGCAGCGCTCGGCACGCGCGCTTTCGCTGCTGCTGATGGCGATCCCGATCCTGTCGCTGCGCCCGGGACCGGGCTTTCCCGGGCTCAACGCGCTCGCGCCGTGCCTCGGTGCCGCGTTGTTCCTGTGGAGTGGCGTCGGTGTCGCCAACGCGCCGCGCAGCCCGCTGTCGCCGCTCCGCGTCGCGGCGTTCGTCGGCCGCATCTCCTATTCGCTCTATCTCTGGCACTGGCCGCTGTTTGTCTTTGCGCGCTTCGCCAAGCCTGGCCTGGCGCTCGACGGCTGGGAGCGGGCGGTCCTGTTCGGGCTGACAGTCGCCTTGGCCACGCTGTCCTGGCGCTTCATCGAGCAGCCGTTTCGCCAGCGCCAGCTCGCCGCGACGCCGCGCGCGGCCTTCGGTCTCGCCGCGCTCGCAAGCATCGTGCTGCTTGCCGGCAGCGCGACGGGCCTGCTGCGCGCCGGCGCGACCTCGGACGCCGACCGCGCGGCCCAGCGCCTCGACGCCTACAACGGCTACGACATGAAGCCGGTCTATCGCTACGGCAGCTGCTTCACGACGCCGGACGGGCGCGTGCCGGAGGATTGCCTCCGGCCGGTGACCGGCAAGACCAACGTCCTGCTATGGGGCGACAGCTTCGCGGCGCACTACTATCACGGCCTCCAGACTCATCTCGATCCGGACGCCGTCAACATCATGCAGGCGACACAGCCGACCTGCATGCCGACCTTCAACGCGGAGACCCAGGGCGTGCCGGCCTGCCGCGCGCTCGCCGCGCAGATGCGGGACTATCTTGCCGTGAACCGGCCCGATCTCGTCGTGATGTCCGCGGACTGGCTCGAGGATGCGCGCCCGCCGCGCTTCGCCGGCATGGTGCGCGACCTCCGCGCGACCTTGGCGCGCCTGAGCGAGGCCGGCATTCCGGTGGTGCTGCTTGGTCCAGCCGTGCAGTTCCGGGCGCGGCTGCCCTCGATGCTGGCCCGCGCCACATTGCGCGGCGTGAAGCCTGACCCTGCCGCCTTCGTCCGGTCGGACATCTTTGCCCTCGACCAGGCGATGCAGGCGGCGCTCCCGAGCGGCGAGGGGCTATCCTACGTCTCGATCCTGTCCGCCGTGTGCGCGCGGCGCAGCTGTCCGCTCACGGTCGGCGACGTGCCGCTGTCGTTCGATCATGCACATCTGACGGCCGAGGGCTCCGCGCATGTGATGAGCAAGGTCGCGCCGCTGATCCTGCCACAGGCGGTGCTATCAGGCTCAGTTCAACAGGCCGACGATCGCGCCCATCGGGCCGATGGTGAGCGTCCCTGAGACGATTGATGTAAGCCCGAGCACGCCGCCGGTCACCTGCTTCGATGTCTCGGGCACCATGATCAGGCTGATCAGGATCGATGTCGGGGCGTCGAGCAAGGGACGGTCCTTCAAGCGTGCTGCGGCTCCGGGACCGCCCGGGCGTTGGAATGTGCTCAAACTGGCCGGTCCAGATGAAGATGCGTCTGATTTGCTCAAAACCCTGAGGTTGCATACTATGTGGTTGCACGATTAGGATGCTCGAAGATTGATGCAGCGAGGCGGCATCATGTCCAGCTCCCGATCGTTCATTCCGGGTCCCCGAAGTAGGAGACAGCTGTTTCGCGCACCTCGGAGAGCGCGGCCGTCGGAGCCGATCTCTCCTCGCGAGAGTCCGAACGAAGCGTTCGACCTGGCTTCATATGTCTCTCAGAATTTCTCAGCGATCATCACGAAGTTATTCGCAGCATCTGCTGCTCTTCTGGTGGTGCTGGTCGTTGTTCAGGGGCTCATGCAACATGCTATCGTCATCGAGCAGATTGCTGTGCCAAAGGCACTGGCCGATCGCGGCTATTCGTCTGGGGTCACTGCGCGGATCTTGCGCGATGGCATTTTAAGATACCTCTACCCGGTAGAGACGCGTGCGGAGCTAATAGAAATCGCGCTTCATGGAGAACTTCCAGACATCGTCGTGCCTACTGTCGGAATCTCCATTGATGCGGTTCTGTCCTCCTTGAAAACGTTGTTCCGAAGCACGCGAACCCAATCGGTGGGTGGTGAATTCGTGATCAACCAAGGCAAGCTTCAGCTCCGACTCAGGATCAACGGGCAGAAGTTCTTTAGCGAGAGTGATGGGGATGAGGCCGAAGATCCGGAGAAAGTTATCAATGCAGCAGTTCCTGAGCTGATCAAGAGAACGCGACCCTATCTGGCGGCATTGGCTCTGGCTTCGGCTAAGAAGATGGATGCCGCGCTCGATTTGATCGAACAGATCGTCTCCGAGGACCCACCGAGCAAAGACGTTGCGTGGGCTTACAATTTGAGAGGTGCAATCTTTCATCTGCAGAAAAAAGACGATGCAGCGATTGAAGCGTTGAATATTGCTATCGCCCATAACCCGAATTTTGCTGCACCTCATTTGAATTTGAGTAATGTGCGGCGGGATGCGAAGGACATGGATGGTGCGCTGAAAGAGGCTCAGGCGGCTGTTCAGGTCGATCCAACGTATTATCTCGCTCACGATCAGCTGGGTCGGCTTTTGAGGCGAGCTAACAGACCCGAAGAAGCCATTGGTGAGCACAAGGCGGCGGTGAGATTAAACCCGACCGACGCGTCCGTTCACAACAACTATGGACTTGCACTGGTCGCGTCTGGCAGGAAGTCTCAAGGAATAGAGGAATACAAGAGGGCCATACGCTGCGATCCGGGTTACGCAATAGCTTACTATAATTTGGCTATTGTTCTCGAGAAAAACCGGGAGATCCAGGAGGCGATTGAAGAATATCGGAAAGCGACAAGGCTTGCCCCCGGCATGTCAGACGCCCACTATGATTTGGGTGAGCTGCTCAGGCGGGTCGGGCAGATCGATGAAGCGGTTGCCGAATTCCGTATTGCCGCTGACCTAGAAAAAGGGAATGAGCAGTATCAAATCGATCTCGGGCGCGCTTTGGATCAAGCCGGTAAAGCTGGTGAGGCGGTCGCAGTTTTTCAGTCTGTGTTGACCATCAATCCGTCCAACGAACAGGCCAAGGAGTATTTGAACCGCCATCCGCCGGATCGTTTGAAGTAGCCCGGTTTGTGTCGCGAGGGGCTGTCGAATAACAGCGTTCGCTCATGTCAACAGCCCGACGATCGCGCCCATCAGGCAGGTGGTGAGCGTTCCCGAGACTATTGATTTCAAGCCGAGTGCATTGATCTCGTCGCGCCGTGTCGGGGCCATGGTG
Organism: Bradyrhizobium sp. SRS-191; assembly: GCF_024586915.1. Classification (GTDB taxonomy): domain Bacteria; phylum Pseudomonadota; class Alphaproteobacteria; order Rhizobiales; family Xanthobacteraceae; genus Bradyrhizobium. Next base: position 233,787 of record NZ_JANBVS010000005.1, on the reverse strand, counting down.
CCGAGGCCGCCGATCATGATGCCGAGGCTGGCGAAGTTGGCGAAGCCGCAGAGCGCGTAGAGCATGATCAGCCGCGCGCGCGGATCGAGCGCCGCGGCGTCGAGCTTGGCCAGCTCGACATAGGCGATCAGCTCGTTGAGCACCGTCTTGGTGCCCATCAGGCTCCCCGCCGTGACCGCCTCCGGCCAGGGCAGTCCCATCAGCCAGCACACCGGCGCCATGACCAGGCCGAGCAGCCGCTGCAGCGAGATCGCGGCGCCGCCGACCGCCGGCAGCAGCGACAGGATGGCGTTGGCGAGATGCACCAGCGCGACCAGCACCAGCAGCAGCGCGACGATGTTCATCAGCAGCTCGAGCCCGGCGCTGGTGCCCTTGACGATGGCGTCCATCGTCGAGGAGGCCTGCATGTCGGGATCCCCGAGCGCGCCGCCGGTGAGCTGCTTTGCGGTCTCCGGCACCATGATCAGGCTGATCAGGATCGAGGCCGGCGCGCCGAGCACGGAGGCGATGACGAAATGCGCGGCGGCGTCGGGAATGAGCGGCGCAAGCAGCGTGGCGTAGAGCACCAGCACGGTGCCGGCGATGCCGGCCATGCCGCCGGTCATCACCAGGAACAACTCGCTGCGCGTCATCTGCGCGAGGTAGGGACGAATGAACAGCGGCGCCTCGACCATGCCGAGGAAGACGTTAGCGGCGGTGGAGAGGCCGACGGCGCCGCCGACGCCGAGCGTGCGCTCCAGCAGCCAGGCGAGCCCGCGCACCAGCGGCGGCAGCACGCGCCAATAGAACAGCAGCGTGGTCAGTACGCTCATCACCAGCACGATCGGCAGGGCCTGGAACGCGAGCACGAAATCGGCGCCGGGCGCCTTGAGGTCGAAGGGTAGGGCGCCGCCGCCGACATAGCCGAACACGAAGGAGGTGCCGGCCCGCGACGCTGAGGCGATCGCGCCGACCGCGTCATTGATGGCGCCGAAGGCGCGGGCCACCGTCGGCACCTTGAGCAGCACGAGCGCAGTGAGCAGCGTGACCACCAGCCCCAGGCCGGCCTGCTTCAGCGACACCGCGCGCCGGTTCTCGCCGAGCGCCCACGCGATCGCGAGCAGCGCCACGATCCCGAACGCCGATTGCAGCTGCAGCATCAGATCCCCCGAACCCCTGATCATTATGAGCCGACGGAACAGCCCCGCGCAATGCCGTGCGGCCATGCTCGGAGCTGCGATTGACAAGCGGATGGGCCTGCGTCACCCAAGGCGTCATCATGTCGACCACCGCCCCGATCGGCGCGCAGGATCTCCTGAAGCAAGCCGCGTTCCTGTTCTTCCTGTCGTCCCGCAGCCTGTCGCGCTTCGCGAGCCAGATCGCAGCGGTGGCGATCGGCTGGCAGATCTACGATCTCACCGGGCGCGCCTTCGATCTCGGCATGGTGGGGCTGATCCAGTTTCTGCCGACCGCGCTGCTGGTCTTCGTGGCCGGCAGCGCCGCCGACCGCTATCGGCGCAAGCGCGTGGTGCAGCTCTGTCAGCTCGTCGAGGCAATCACGGCGCTGTATCTGTGCTGGGGCGCCTATGCCGGTCAGCTCGGCGAATTCCAGCTGTTTGCGGCCGTGTTCGTGCTCGGCATTGCCGGCGCGTTCGAGAGCCCGGCGACCGCAGCCCTGCTGCCGCTGATCGCGCCGTCAGGCACGTTGCAGCGCGCCAGCGCGCTCTCGAGCGGGGCTGCGCAGCTTGCGACCATCGCGGGCCCCGCGATCGGCGGCTTCGCCTATGCGGTGGGGCCTGGGCTGCCCTACGGCATCATGATGCTGTTCTGGCTCGGGGGCATGGCGCTGACGGGCCTGATGCAGGTGCCGGATGACGTGCCGGCCGAGCGGCGCGACGGCGGCAATGCCGACCTGTTCGCCGGCGTCCGGTTCATTCGCGCCAATCCGGCGATCCTCGGCACGATCTCGCTCGATCTGTTCGCAGTGCTGCTCGGCGGCGTCACGGCGCTGCTGCCGATCTATGCGCGCGACATTCTCCAGACCGGGCCGTTCGGGCTCGGCGTGCTGCGCGCCGCGCCCGCGGTCGGCGCGCTCGCTATGACGGCGGTGCTGGCGCGCACCACCATCCGCCGGCGCGTGGGCTTGCGCATGTTCCAGGCGGTGATCGTGTTCGGTGCGGCGACGGTCGTGTTCGCGGTCTCGCAGGTGATGTGGATCTCGGTCGTTGCGCTCGCCATCCTCGGCGCCGCCGACACGATCAGCGTCGTGATCCGCTTCTCGCTGGTGCAGCTCGCGACGCCCAACGAGATGCGTGGCCGTGTCGGCGCCGTCAATTTCCTCTTCATCAACGCCTCCAACCAGCTCGGCCAGTTCGAGAGCGGCGTGACCGCCGCTCTGTTCGGCGCGATGCCCGCCGCCATTATCGGCGGCCTCGGCACCATCGCGATCGCCCTGGCGTGGATGAAGCTGTTTCCCGACCTACGCAAGGTGGAGCGGTTGGAGTAGGCGTCCGCTCCTTGATCGGGCGTGTTCCAAGAAAGCCTGAGGTAAACAGCCCGGGGTGAACAGCCTGAGGTACGACGTCGTGGAGTTTACAACTGGACGAAGGGCGGCTCCGATGGTAGCTCGATCTTCATGGGGCAAGCCGACAGGCCTGTCTTGTTGGGGGTGGGGACGCTTTCATGTTTGGACTTCCGATGCCGCCGGCGGGCGTTGCACCGGCGCGGCAGATGCCGACGCCTGTCGCGCGAGATCGGCTGTTGCAGCTTCCGGGCCTTCTGATGCTGTTGCTACTGGCGGGATGCGCCAGCGCGGCAGCGCCTTTGCCTCAGGCCGACGCCGGGCAGCCGGTTGCGCCATCGAACGACAGGTCCAATCGGGACTCGCGCGCCGTGGCAGCGTCGACGGCGGCCGATCCCTCATTGCCGCGGCGGCGTGAAGCCATTGCGCGGGTTCTGGAGGACCATTGGGGCTACCGCTCTTTGTGGGACGATGGCGCGCCGCCCCTGTCCGAGGCGAAGTTCTCTGGACCATTCGAGTATGGCGGCGGTCTGTTCGAGTCGAAGCGCATGACGATCTATTGCGTGTCAGCCAAGCTCGAGGTGCCGCTCATCCCGCAGACACGGGTCACCATGGTGCATTTCGAGCCGGGCGACGGCGGCCGGGAAAAGATGGAGTTTGTCGTGGGGATGAACAACATTCCAAGAGCGTGCATGCTCGCCAAGTACGAGCCGTTTCCCGAGCTCGAGCGGGCGCGCGAACAGCGGCGGCAGAAGCTGGGGAAGCCCGCTTAGCCTGCCGCAATGCGCGCGTCGAGTTGCACGGTTCGGGCCGGCGCGAACAACTGCCAGCCGAGATAGATCGCGAAGGCTGGCGCAATCAGGCCGGGCCCGGGCACCTGGATGTTGCCGAACAGAAGCTGCAGCGCGGGGAGCCAGAACACCAGCTGCGCGAGCCTGCGGCCTGCATTGTCCAATGCCCCGGTCGCGATCAGCGCCACGGCGGCGCAGGTCAGCGGCAGCACGTCGTAGATCCCCATATAGGGCGAGGCGGAGATCGTGCAGGCCAGGAAGAAGGCCCGGAGCACCGCGGGATCGGCATCGCGACGATAGCGGAAGACCGCGAACACGCCCGCCGCAGCGCTCAGCGCCGCGATGGTCTGGATCGCTTCGGCCAGGCGATCGCCGAGGAGGCCGCGGAAGTTCATGAACACCGAGGCGTGGAACGGCACGGCAATGCCGCGGGGATCGCGCAGCACCTCCGTCATCGTCGGAAGCCCCTTGGCGATGTAGTCGCTCCAGGCGTGCAGCCCGCCGATGCCGACGCTGCCGGCAAACAGGACGAGCGCGGTGAGCGTCGCATAGCCGATCACGCGCCACTGGCCGGACGCGACGAGCATCACCGGGAATAGCAGGCCGAGCTGCGGCTTCACCGTGAGCAGGCCGATCAGGAGGCCGGTCAGCGCAGGCCGCTGTGCGGGCGAGGCGAGCGCGCCGAACAACAAAGCAGTGGTCAGGAACGAACTCTGGCCCGACAGCAGGCACATCATTGCGGCCGGCGAGATCGCGACGATCAGCAGCGCCCTTCGATCGGGGAATGCCAGCCGGCAGCCATAGTGGAAGGCGAGCAGACCGAGCGCGAGCCAGCAGGCGAGCGCCGGCAGATAGGGCAGCAGCCCGAACGGCGCCAAGACCACCAGCGCGTTGGGCGGGTTGGGCACGTTCTGGCCGGGATAGTCAGGCCCGAGAAACGCCGACAGGGCGTCGTTGTAGATCGCGACATCGTAGAAGCGCGACGGGTCGGGCGTGAACGCCGCCCGGCCATACATCCAGAAGTTAAGGAAGTCGCGACCGATCACCAAGCTCGTGGCGTCGCGGGGGAATGGCTGAAACCATTGCACCGTCCAGACATAGGCCAGGAGGGTCAGGACGAACATGATCGCGCCCGGCCAAAGAAGGCTGCGCAACACGGCGCGGTCGGTATCATGCGGGGGCGACGGAGCCAGCCGCGCGAGCCACTGCTTGGCGTCGTCGATCGAACGAGGGCAGCGAGTTGATGAGTGTCGCATCGCGCATCCGGTTCAGGCCGCCGCGGCTGCAGCCCGTTGCTCGGATAGGTAGAAAAATTGCCTTAAGATACAATTGAGGCGAGAGGCGAGATTGACCTGCGCGTGCGGATCGCGCAGCCCGGATCGGCGTATCGGCCCGGGCTGCGAGGATCGGCGGGCTAGCCCCGGCCGACGAACGGCATCTTGGTCGCCATCACGGTGATGAACAGGACGTTGGCGCTGAGCGGCAGGCCGGACATGTAGACGACGGCGTCGGCGACGGCTTTCACGTCCATGCGCGGCTCCGGCATCATGCGGCCGTCCGGCTGCATCACGCCGCCGACCATGCGCTCGGTCATCGGCGTCTCGGCATTGCCGATGTCGATCTGGCCGACCGCGATGTCATAGGCGCGGCCGTCGAGGTTGGACGCCTTCGTCAGGCCGGTGATGGCGTGCTTGGTCGAGGTGTAGGGCGAGGAGAACGGCCGGGGAGCATGCGCCGAGATCGAGCCGTTGTTGATGATGCGGCCGCCGCGCGGCGACTGGTCCTTCATGATGCGGAAGGCGTGCTGCGTGCACAGGAACGGCGCGGTGAGGTTGGTGGCGACGACCGACTGCCACTGCTCCATCGTCAGGTCTTCGAACGGCACCGGCGGCGCGCCCATGCCAGCATTGTTGAACAGCACGTCGAGCCGGCCGTAGGTTGTCTTCACCGTGTCGAACAGCGCCGCGATCGAGGCGGGGTCCATCATATCAGCGGAGACCGGCAGGCTCATGCCGGCGGGGCCGAGCTTGGCGGTCTCCTCCAGCATCTCCTTGCGGCGGCCCGCCAGCACCACGGTGAAGCCTGCGTTCATCAGCGCCAGCGATGTGGCGCGGCCGACACCGGTGCCTGCGCCCGTCACCAGCGCGATCTTGTTTGCTTCAGCCATGTTTCCTCACCTTTTCACGTTTTGCCGTTTTGAGCGTTGGATCGCGTCAGTGCTTCACTTCGCTCTGAGTCTTATAGGGCGGGCGCGGGATGTTGTTATGCGCCGCGCGCAGGGCCGCCGACCAGCGCGAGCGGAGGTCGTGGAAATAGGGCTCGCCGGCCTCGATGCGGTGGTTGAGATCGGCCTCGCAGGCGTCCGCGCGCACCACCAGCACGTCGATCGGCAGGCCGACGCCGAGATTGGAGCGCATCGTCGAATCCATCGAGATCAGCCCGGTCTTGAGCGCCTCGTAGAGCTCGACGTCGTAATGCATGGCGCGGTCGAGCACCGGCTTGCCGTATTTGTGCTCGCCGATCTGCAAATAGGGCGTGTCGGTGGTGCACTCGATGAAGTTGCCGGCGGTGTAGACCATGAAGAGCCGCATCCGCGAGCCCCGGATCTGGCCGCCGAACAGGAAGGACACGTCGAACGAGATGTCCTCGGCCTTCAGCGCCGGGCCTTCGGTCGCATGCACCATGCGGATCGCCTTGCCGATGCGCTGCGCGGCCTGGAACATGGTCGGCGCGTTCATCAGCGTCTCGACCTCGCCGGTCTCGGGGTCCTCGATGCCTTCGGTCAGGGTCGAGAGCACGGACTGGCTGATCGCGAGATTGCCGGCGCTGGCGACCGCGATGATGCGCTCGCCCGGATTGGAGAAGATGTGCAGCTTGCGGAAGGTCGAGACGTTGTCGAGACCGGCATTGGTCCGGGTGTCCGCGATCATGACGAGCCCGTCACGCACCAGAATTCCGCAGCAATAGGTCATCGTCTTCCCCTCGAGCCAGAGCGCGAATTAGTAGCGAAAATCGGGGGCGCGTCCAACCCTGCAGTGCCGGAGACCCCGCTGCCGCTCCACAACAGGTCGTCATTCCGGGGCGGCGCGAAGCGACGAACCCGGAATCCATTTTTCAGCGCGTTCTGCGGGGCGATGGATTCCGGGTTCGCGCTGATGCGCGCCCCGAAATGACATCGGGGGTGTGGTCACGAGCGAGACCGGGATTTCAGGACTGGCGCTGCGACTGCGATTGCGACTGGCCGCCGCGGCCGACCTGCTCGACCTTCACCTTCACGGTGAGCGTTTCGGAGCCGCCGCCATAGCGGGTGCCGCGCACCGGCGCCGCACCGAGATAATCCAGTCCGATGGCGACCCGGACATGCGCGTCGGTGGAGCAGATGCAGTTGGCGGCGTCGAAGCCGACCCAGCCGAGATCAGGCACATAGGCTTCGGCCCAGGCATGGCCGGCGTCCTGGTGCACCGCACCATCCGAGCGCAGGAAATGGCCCGAGATGAAGCGCGCGGGGATTCCCGCCGCGCGGGCGCAGGCGATGAAGATATGCGCGTAATCCTGGCACACGCCGCGCTTGAGCGCGAAGGCCTCCGCCGCCGAGGTGCCGCTGTGAGTCGGGTTCTCGTCGAACGTCATGTGCTCGTAGACCTGCATCATCAGGGTGTGCAGGAAGCCGAGCACGTCGCTCTCGGATTCCGCGCGCAGGTCGCGGACGATCGTCGTCATCGCGGCATTGGCGGTCGTGAGCGGGGTGGTGCGCAGGAAGAAGCCCGGCGGAAACCGCTCGTCTGCGCCCTTCAGAACGCCGCCGGTGTCGTGCGTCTCGACCAGGCCCTCGGCGGTGATGGTGAGGTCCTCGAGGGCGCCGTGGGTGATGACGTGCGTGACGTTGCCGAACGCGTCCTCGTGCATGTCGAGGCGGGAGTCGGTCGACACGTCGATCTGCCACTCCGCCACATATTGGCCGTCATGGCTGCCGGGCGTCATGCGCAGGATCTGGATGACGCCGGTGGCCGCCGGCTCGTAGCGGTAGGTGGTGGAATGAGAGATACGCAGGCGCATGGCGGTCGATCGGTGTTGTGAGGTGGATTACCGCGGTAGCTCGTTTCACCTGCCCAAAAAAGGGCAGGCTCGTCGTTGGCTGGATCGACGAGCGACGGGAGTGGTCTTGCGGCCACAGTTCCCGGCAGCGGCGCCTGTCAGATCAGGTATTGCTTGGTGATGATCTCTCCGAGCCGCGAATTGTCGGAGATGAACTCCTGGATGAACTCGTGGACGCCGCGCTGGAAGACGTCGTCCATGTTGGAATGCTCCAGCCGGTTGCGCACGCCGCGGGCGTGGCGCTGCGACGGACCCTGGCGGCCATAGGCCACGCCGATCTGGTCGAGATTGCGGACGAGATTGCCGTAGCAGCTGGCGAGCGAGCGCGGCAGCGTGTCGTTGAGGATCAAGAGGTCCGCGATCAGCCAGGGTTTGAGCGTCTCGCGATACACCCAGTGATAGGCCGTGAGCGCCGAGACCGAACGCAGGATGGAGGTCCACTGATAGTAATCGAGCGGGCCGCCGACATGCTCGTCCTCCGGCAGCAGCACGTGATATTTCACGTCCAGAATGCGCGCAGTGTTGTCGGCGCGTTCGAGATGCAGGCCGAGGCGGGAGAACCAATAGGCGTCGTTGCGCAGCATGGTGCGGTAGGCCGAGCCGTCGAAGCGCAGCGAGGTCTCCTGCACGAAGCGCAGGAAGCGCGCCAGCTCCTCGCGCGTCTTGGTGCCCTTGCTCCAGACTTCCTGTAACTCGATCCAGGAGCCGTTGAGCGTGTCCCACATCTCGGAGGTCAGCGCAGTGCGGACCGAGCGTGCGTTCAGCCGCGCGGCCTCGATGCAGTTCTTGATCGAGGACGGGTTCGACTGGTTGAACGAGAGATATTCGACGACGTTCTGCTCGTTGGCCTCGGAATAGGCCTCATAGAAACTGGCGCTGACGCCGGCGGTCAGCAGCGCCGATTCCCACTCATTGGTCTTGCCGATATAGGCCGCAGGAAGGGCGGTGACGCGCAAGGTGGCGTCGATGGTGCGGGCGAGATACTCGGCGCGCTCGACATAGCGGGCCAGCCAGTACAGGTTTTCGGCGGTGCGCGACAGCATGGGCAATCTACGAGGTGCGAAGTGCGCCTGCGCCGATCGGCGAGGCATGCACGGATACGAAGCGCGTGAGGCGATGATGCCGGGTCTTACTCATCCAGCACCCATGTGTCCTTGGTGCCGCCGCCCTGGCTGGAATTGACCACCAGCGATCCCTCCTTCAGCGCCACGCGGGTGAGACCGCCGGGCACGATGGTGGTGCGGTCGCGCCCCGTGAGCACGAACGGCCTGAGATCGACATGGCGCGGCGCCAGTCCCGAGGCGACGCAGGTCGGACAGGTCGACAGCGCCAAGGTCGGCTGCGCGATGAAGCCCTCCGGCTCGCGCTTGAGCTTGTCGCGGAATGCCTCGATGGTGGCCTTGGTCGCGGCCGGGCCGATCAGCATGCCGTAGCCGCCGGAGCCGTGCACCTCCTTGACGACGAGTTCGCCGAGATGGTCGAGCACGTAGGACAGGTCCTGCGGCTCGCGGCAGCGCCAGGTCTGCACGTTCTTCAGGATCGGCTCCTCGCCGAGATAGAACTTCACGACATCCGGCATGTAGGAATAGATCGCCTTGTCGTCGGCGATGCCGGTGCCGACCGCATTGGCGAGCGTGACGTTGCCGGCGGCATAGGCCGACATCAGGCCGGGCACGCCGAGCGCCGAATCGGGCCGGAAGGTGAGGGGATCGAGGAAGTCGTCGTCGACGCGGCGGTAGATCACGTCGACCCGTTTCAGCCCCTCGGTGGTCCGCATGAACACCTCGTCGTTCTTGACGATGAGGTCGCGGCCCTCGACCAGCTCGATGCCGAGCTTGTCGGCCAGGAACGAGTGCTCGTAATAGGCGGAGTTGTAGATGCCGGGCGTCATCAGCGCCACGGTCGGCTCGGCCGAGGCGCTGAGCGGCGCCACCGACCGCAAGCACGACAGCAGCTCGTCCGGATAGCGCTCGACCGGCGCGACGCGGTGGCGTGCGAACAGGTCCGGAAACAGCCGCATCATGATCTCGCGGTTTTCCAGCATGTAGGACACGCCCGACGGCGTGCGCGCATTGTCCTCCAGCACGATGAAGTCGTTGGCGTCGACGCGGACAATGTCGATGCCGGCGATGTGGACATAGACGTCGTGCGGCACGTCCTGGCCGTTCATTTCCGGCCGGAACACCGGGTTCTGGAAGATCAGGTCATCCGGCACCACGTTGGCGCGCAGGATGTCGCGGCCGTGATAGATGTCGCGCAGGAACATGTTCAGCGCCTTGACGCGCTGCTTCAGCCCCTTCTCCAGCAGGGTCCATTCCTTGGCCGAGATGATCCGCGGGATGACGTCGAACGGGATCAGCCGTTCCTGCGCCTCGGCCTCGCCATACACCGCGAAGGTGATGCCGATTCGCCGGAACAGGAGCTCCGCCTCGTGGCGGCGATACTCCAGCGCTTCCGGCGGCGTTTCCTTCAGCCACCGCGACAGCTCCTGATAAGCCTGACGGACGTCGCCGCCCGGCTCGTTCATTTCGTCGAACGCAACTGCCATAGATGCCCGTGTGTCCCCGCCTGGCCATACACTGCATGACTCCGCATGATGGTAGCAAGGGCCGGGCCAGCGCGATATGCATTCTCCTGCGGCATTTCGTGGGGGTTGCGGAAAGCGTGCCCGAAAAACCGGCTGCACGATGCTCAAATCCGCGGCATAGACTGCGACGTTCTGGATGACTTTGGCGCCGGCTCGGGCCAAAAGAGACGGTAGATGCGAGGAGAAACCATGAGCGAGATCGTCACCGCGGGGTTGCTGGTCATCGGCGACGAGATCCTGTCCGGCCGGACCAAGGACAAGAACATCGGCTTCATCGCCGAATACCTGACCAACCTCGGCATCGACCTCAAGGAGGTCCGGGTGGTTTCGGACGATGAGGGCGACATCATCGCGGCGCTGGATGCGCTGCGGCACCGCTACACCTATGTGTTCACCACCGGCGGCATCGGGCCGACCCATGACGACATCACCGCCGACTCGATCGCCAAGGCGTTCGGGGTCGGCATCGACCATCACCCCGAGGTCGTGGCGCGCTTCCGCGAGCGCTGGAGCGAGCAGGAGCTCAACGAGGCGCGGCTGCGGATGGCGCGCATTCCCGACGGCGCCGAATTGATCCAGAGCGCGACCATCCTCGCGCCGGGCTTCAAGCTCGGCAACGTCATCGTCATGGCCGGCGTGCCCTCGATCATGCAGGCGATGATGGACATCGTCGCGCCGAAGCTGAAATCCGGCGTCCGCATGCTGTCGGAGACGGTGCGCGCGAATGCGCGGGAAGGCGACATCGGCGGCCCCTTGCGCGAGATTGCCAAGGCGCACCCGGACACCATCATCGGCAGCTACCCCTTCATCGACGAGGACCAGAAGCCGAACACGCATCTGGTGGTGCGCTCGCGCGACCAGGAGAAGCTGTCGGCGGCGATGGCGGCGGTGAAGGAGATGCTCGCCGGGCTGCGCGGCGCCGCCTGAGCACCGAGCGCGATGGCTCCCTCGGGCCGAGATCTGTTGTATATGGCCGTGCTCGGGGGACCGCTCCTCGCTCTGATGCCGGTCGGGATCTATCTGCAATCCCGGGGCTGGCGGATCTACCGTCGCATCGGCGACTACTCGATCGGAGTGAGCACGTTCTTCTGGCAGCTCGCACAGCCTGGCTTGAACTTTCCAGGCCCCAGTGTGCTGGAGGCCGTGATCGACCGGCAGCCCGGCGAGCTGCAGGCGGCCATTGTCGTGCATCGTCTTCGCCTGAGGGCCTTTAGGCGCGCGTTCCTGTGGTATCTGGGCTATGCCGCCCTGTTTCTGCTGGCGGCCTCCATCGGACGCAAGCTATTCTCCTAGATCAATGGGCAGATTGCAGATGGCTGAAAAGAATTCTGACCTCATCGCGCAGGAACGGGCGGGCCGGGCCTTCCCGGTGTCCTGGGATCAATTCCACCGTGACTGTCGGGCGCTGACCTGGCGGCTCAACGAGATCGGGCCGTTTCATGCCGTGGTGGCCATCACCCGTGGCGGGCTGGTGCCGGCGGCCATCGTGGCGCGGGAGCTGGGTGTGCGGGTCATCGATACGATCTGCATCGCCAGCTATGACCACACCAAGCAGGGGGAGCTTCAGGTCCTGAAGGGCATCTCGCCCGACACCGCCCAGCTCGGCGGCGGCACCGGCAAGGGGCTGCTCATCGTCGATGACCTCGTCGACACCGGCAAGACCGGACGCATGGTTCGCGACATTCTCCCCGACGCCCACTTTGCCACTGTCTACGCCAAGCCCAAGGGCCGGCCGCTGGTCGATACCTTCATCACCGAGGTGTCGCAGGACACCTGGATCTTCTTCCCCTGGGACACCGCCCTGTCGTTCGCGCCGCCGCTGCGAGACGGCGCGGCGTGAGCTGGGCGAATGGCGGCTAGGGAGTAGCGAATAGGGGATTCGGGTGGGCGAGGCGTTCGCTATTCGCTACTCCCTAGTCGCTATTCGCCATCCGAAGGTTCGCCATGCCGCTGCAGAACCGCGTCACGCCGACCGGCGACATCGTCGCAACGCCGCACCGTGGGATGTTCACGGGCAATCGCGGCATCATCCATGACCCCGCGACGAAGACGCTGCTGACCAAGCGCTGGTCGAGCCCGGCCTGGCTGGTCTGCCTGTGTGAGTTCCGCGGCAAGCGCCGCGAGGTGATGGCGCGGCAGAGCTGGACCGAATTGTTCTTCCTCGACGAAGCCACCGCGCTCGCCGCCGGCCATCGGCCCTGCTTCTACTGCCGCCGCGACGACGCCAACCGGTTTCGTGCGGCATGGGAAGAGGGCAATGGCGTCAGCCCGGTTCGGGCCGCCGACATCGACAAGGTGCTGCATCGCGAGCGGCTGGAGCGCGGCAGGAAGCGATTGCATCCGCTGCAGATGCCGTGGACCGAACTGCCCGACGGCGCGATGGTGCAGGCGGGCGATGAGATCTTTCTGGTCGTGCAGGGCCGGGCATGTCCATGGTCGTTCGCCGGCTACAGCGCCGCGCGCGACGACCTCGCCGCGCCGCTGCTGCTGACGCCACCATCGACGCTGCGCGCGCTCCGGGCCGGCTATCGGCCCGTACTGCATCCCAGTTCACAGCCGTCGTAGGGTGGGCAAAGGCGCACCACCGCGCCATCCCCATGCATCAGTGCCAGAGCGCCGTGCCCACCATCCATCAGGGAGCGCTGCGGCAAGACGGTGGGCACGGCGCCACCGCGATCGTGCGCGCGGAGATCGTAGGGCAGCGCCTTTGCCCACCCTACGAATTACGCGTCACGCGAAGCGCTGCCGTGCCAGCTTCGCGCCGGTGCCCAGCGCCATCAGCTTGGCCTCGGCGATCTCGCGGCGCATCGGGGCCATGCCGCAATTGGTGGTGGCGATGATGTTCTCCTTCGGCACCACCTTCATGACGTCCTCGAGCGTCTTGCAGACGTCCTCCGCGGTCTCGATCTCGTCGCTGGCGACATCGATGACGCCGGCCTGGACGATCTTGTTCTTGAGCAGGCCGAGCAGCTCGATCGGCACTTTCGAATTGCGGCATTCGACCGCGACCTGCTGGATCGAACTGGCGTCGATCACCGGGAAGGTGTCCTCGTATTGGCGCCATTCGCCGCCCAGCGTTTCCTTCCAGTCGTTGTTGGCCTTGATGCCGTAGCCGTAGCAGATGTGGACCGCGGTCGGGCAGGTGAGGCCCTCGGCGGCGCGCTCCAGCGCCTTGATGCCCCAGTCGCGCACCTCGTCCATGTAGACGTTGAAGGCGGGCTCGTCGAACTGGATCATGTCGATGCCGTCGTCGTGCAGCGCCTTGGCCTCCTGGTTCAACAGCTCGGCGAAGGCGAACGCCATCTTGACGCGGTCGCCATAGTAGTTGTCGGCGATGGTGTCGATGATCGTCATCGGCCCTGGCAGAGTGAACTTCACGGCGCGCGTCGTATGCGTGCGCGCGATCCGCGCCTCGTCGCCATGGACGCGGCCCTTCAGCGACAGCGGCGCCACCACCTGGGGCACCATCGCCTTGTAGCGGTCCTTGCGGATGCCCATCTCGACCTTGTGCGCGAAGTCGATGCCCTCGACGCGCTCGAGGAAGCCGTGCACGAAATGCTGTCGCGACTGCTCGCCCTCGGTGAGGATGTCGATGCCGGAATCCTCCTGCAGCTTCAGTGCCAGGATGGTCGCATCGCGCTTGGCGCGGGCGAGCTCCTCGCCCTTCGACTTCCACGGCGCCCACAGCACGTTCGGCTCGGCCAGCCATTCCGGCTTGGGCAGCGATCCTGCGATGGTCGATGGAAACAGCATGTGGGACTCTCCGGCTGGAAGGCGGTCAGGCTTGAGCGCCTGTCTGCCATGGCTTAACTGTCAGGTACAGAAAGAACCAAGGCCGGCGCGCGTTTCGCAGCGCGGCATAATGGTCCGGGACGGCCACTGGGGAAGGACTCGAGGCGAGGCATGATCGACCTCCATTACGCGCCGACGCCGAACGGCTGGAAGATCTCGATCATGCTCGAGGAACTCGGGCTGCCCTATACCGTGATTCCCATCGACATCCGCGCCGGCGACCAGTTCAAGCCGGAGTTCCTGGCGATCAGCCCCAACAACCGCATCCCCGCGATCGTCGACCGCGCGCCGGCCGACGGCGGCGCGCCGTTCGCCGTGTTCGAGACCGGCGCGATCCTGATCTACCTCGCCGACAAGACCGGACGCTTCCTGCCGCAGGACGTTCGCGCGCGCTCGCGCGTCATCCAATGGGTGATGTGGCAGATGGCCGGGCTCGGGCCGATGATGGGCCAGCACGGCCATTTCGCGCTGTATGCCGCGGAGAAGATTCCCTACGCGATCCAGCGCTACCGCGACGAGGTGGCGCGGCTGTTCCACGTGCTCGACGTGCAGCTCGGCAGGACCGGCGCTTACGTCGCCGGTGACGACTACACGATCGCCGACATCGCCTGCTTTCCGTGGATGATGACCCACAAGGCGCAGGGTTTTACGCTTGACGACTATCCCAACATCAAACGCTGGTACGCGACGGTGCGCGCGCGGCCGAAGCTGCAAGCCGGGCTCGCCATCGGCAAGTTCGTCAAGGAGCCCTTCAATGATGAGACCCGCCACGTGATGTTCGGCGCGCGGGCGAAGGAAATGACGGGACGAGGTTCATAGTAAACCCCATGAACACGCCGACGGCGTGTTCATGGTTGGTGCGCAGGACCTCCTTGGGTGCCAGAACCTCATGGTGAGGAGCGCCGAAGGCGCGTCTCGAACCATGAGGCCACAAACCGGGCCTCATCCTTCGAGACGCGCGCGGTGCGCGCTCCTCAGGATGAGGGGTAACAGCAACAGGACACACCATGATCGAATTCTTCTTCGACTGCTCCAGCCCCTGGACCTACCTCGCCTTCCACAACATCCAGCCGCTCGCCCGCGAGTTCGGCGTCGACATCGTCTGGCGGCCCATTCTCGTCGGCGGTATCTTCAACACCATCAATCCGAGCGTCTACGCGCAGCGCGAGGCGCCGGTGCCGGCCAAGGCGGCCTATATGCTGAAGGACCTCGGCGACTGGTCGCGCTCGGCTGGCCTCAAGATCAAGATGCCGCCTTCGGTGTTTCCGGTGAACAGCGTCAAGGCGATGCGCGGCTGCATCTGGCTGGGGCAGGAGATGGTGCCGTTCGCGCGCGCCGTGTTCGAGATCTATTGGGGCGAGGACCAGGACATCTCGCAGGATGCGGTGCTCACCGAAGTGTGCCGGCGCGTCGGCGTCGATCCGAAGGCGTTGTTCGACGGCATCGCGCAGCAGGGCATCAAGGATCAGCTGCGCATCAACACCGAGGAGGTCGTCAAGCGCGGCGGCTTCGGCTCGCCGACCATCTTCCTTGATGTCAACGACATGTATTTCGGCAACGACCGGCTGCCGTTGATCCGTGAGGCGCTGGCGAAGCGGAAGGCGGCCTGATGCCGCGCGCGATCGTCTGCCGCGAGCTCGGTCCGCCGGAGACACTGCGGCTCGAAGAGCTGCCGCCGCGAGCGCTGGGACAAGGCGAGGTGCGGGTGAAAATTCGCGCTGCCGGCATCAACTTTCCGGACATTCTGATGGCGGCCGGCGAGTATCAGTTGAAGCCGGAGCTGCCGTTCACGCCTGGGGTGGAAGCCGCTGGCGCCGTGATCGAACTAGGCTCCGATGTCACCGGCTACGCCGTCGGCGACCGGGTGATCGTCCGCATGCGCTTCGGCGCCTATGCCGAGGAGGCGGTGGTCGCGTCGAGCCAGCTCACGCCGCTGCCGACGCCGTTCGACTACGCCGAGGGCGCGACCTATCTGGCCGGCCACGGCACCGCGCATCACGCGCTGGTGGATCGCGGCCAGCTCAAGCCGGGCGAGACCCTGCTGGTGCACGGCGCCGGCGGCGGCGTCGGCCTTGCGGCGGTCGAGTTGGGCAAGCTGCTCGGCGCCACGGTGATCGCTGCGGCCTCATCCGAGGAAAAGCTCGCGGTCGCCCGCGCGCGCGGCGCCGATCATCTCGTGCTGTATGCGCGCGAGCCGTTCCGCGACGCCGTCAAGCGCATCACCGATGGCCGTGGCGTTGATGTCGTGTTCGATCCGGTCGGCGGCGAGGTGTTCGAGAACAGCGTCCGCTGCATCGCCTGGGGCGCGCGGCTGCTGGTGATCGGCTTCACCGGCGGCATTGGGCTGGCCCGGACCAACCTGATCCTGATGAAGGGCGCCAGCGTGCTCGGCGTGCGCGCCGGCGAGGCCGTTCGCAAGGATCCCGAGCTGGGCCAGCGCCGCATGGCGGCGCTGCTGGAGTTCGCCGAGCAGGGCAAGCTGCGGCCGAACGTCTCTCACCGCGTGCCGTTCGCGGACTACGCCGCGGCGATGCGGCTGTTGATCGATCGCAAGGCGATCGGCAGGGTCGCGCTGGTGATGGACTGAGGCACACAGCGGCGCCAAACCACCGGTGTCGTCCCGGCCTCCGCGCCGGGACCCATACCGCGTGATCTCTCTTGTGGCACCCGGAACGTCGTTCGTCGCCCAACCCCATCCTGTGGTTATGGGTCCCGGCTCGGCGCGCGCGTGCCGCGCGCTTGTCCGGGACGACAGGAGAATATGTCGCGCGACCGCGCCCGATAACTATTTATACTCCCGCTCGTCCCACCACGGAAAGTAGTCCGGCATGTCGGCCGTCACCGTGTTCTTGAACTGCGCGGGACGCTTCTCCAGGAACGACACCACGCCTTCCTTGACGTCGTCAGAGCGTCCCCGTGCGTAGATGCCGCGGCTGTCGACCTTGTGGGCTTCCATCGGATCATCTGATCCCATCATGCGCCACATCATCTGGCGGATCAGCGCGATCGACACCGGCGCGGTCTTGTCCGCGATCTCGCGCGCGAGCGCGCGGGCGGTCGGCAGCAGCTCGTCCGGCGGCACCACCTTGCTGACGAGACGGCCGGCGAGCGCCTCCTGCGCCGGGAAGACGCGGCCGGTGTAGCACCATTCCAGCGCCTGCGAGATGCCGACGATGCGCGGCAGGAACCAGCTCGACGCCGCCTCCGGCACGATGCCGCGCTGGGAGAACACGAAGCCGAACCGCGCCGCCTCCGACGCGATGCGGATGTCCATCGCGAGCTGCATGGTGACGCCGATGCCGACGGCGGGGCCGTTGACCGCCGCGATCACCGGCTTGAGCGACTTGAAGATGCGCAACGTGACCTGGCCGCCGCCGTCGCGCACCTGCGGATCGGAATAGTCGACGCTGCCGTCGGCATGCCGCTTCACCGGCCCGCGCTTGGCATCGCGATCGAAGGTGTCGGCGCCGGAGGAGAGATCGGCGCCGGCGCAGAACGCGCGGCCCGAGCCGGTGATGATGATCGCCCTGACGCCGTCGTCCTTGTCGGCGCGATCGAAGGCGTCGATCAGCTCTTCCATCATCGTGCCGGTGAAGGTGTTGAGCTTCTCCGGGCGGTTCAGCGTGATGGTGAGGATCTTGTCGGCGACGTCGTAGAGGATGGTCTGGTAGGCCATGGAGGTTTCCTCGGGTTTCTTGATGTGTTGTTGGTTATGGTTGTTAGAAACGGCATTCCAGGCCGATGCGCAAGCATCGAACAACGCCATGCGGCAAGGCGCGCGCGGCGTATTCCGTAGGGTGGGCAAAGGCGTCGCGCGCAGCGCGTCGCCGTGCCCACCATTCACACTGATGGTGTGGCGGTGGGCACGGCGCCATCAGCAATGGCACGCTTGGACGGTGCGGTGCGCTCGCCTTTGCCCACCCTACGAAGCGGGCTACGCGGCCGGCGCCTTCGGCCATGGCCGCTGCTCGCCGCGCAATCCTTCGAACGTCTTGGCCATGCCGAGCACGCCGACATCGTCAAAGCGGCGGCCGACGATCTGCAGGCCGATCGGGAAGCCGTCGGAATCATAGCCGGCATTGACCGAGATCGCCGGGTTCTCCGACATGTTCCACGGCACGGTGTAGGTGATGTGCTCGAACGGCTTCTCGGGATCGTTGACCGGCGAGGCGAACTCGGCGGGAAACTTCACGCCGGGGGAGACCGGGGAGATAATGTAGTCGTACTCGCAGAACAGCTTCGCCGCGGCGGCGCGCAGCGCCATCGTGACGTTGAAGCCCCTGACGACCTCCACGCCCGACAACGCAGCGCCGCGCTCGGCCCAATTCAGAATGTAGGGCAGTGTTTTCGCGCGCACCTCGGGCGCGAGCCGGGCGAGGTCGTCCCACAGCCGCGCGCGCCAGAAATTGTCGAGGCCGTCGAGCATGTCGCGGGTGAGAAAACCCTTGGTCTCGGTCACGATCGCGCCGGCGTCTTCGAAGGCCTTCGCCGCCGCCAGCGTCGTCGCGCGCACCGACTCCTCCAACGGCTGGCCGACGCCGCCGAGATCGAGCATCAAGCCGATGCGCAGCTTGCGCACCGGCTTCTCTGCGACCTTCCAGTGCAGGTCTGACGGCGGCAGGCTGGTGCCGTCGCGGCGGTCGGGCTTGGACAGCACGCTCATCATCAGCGCGGCGTCATCTACGATACGCGTCATGGGACCGGCGACGCGGCCGACATAGGGGGGATCGATCGGCACGCGGCCGAAGCTCGGCTTCAGGCCGACGAGGCCGCACCACGACGCCGGCAGCCGGATCGAGCCGCCGATATCGGTGCCGACATGCAGCGGGCCGTAACCTGCGGCGGCCGCGGCACCGGCGCCGGCACTGGAGCCGCCGGGGTTCATCCGCAGATCCCACGGATTGCGCGTCAGCGGGTGGAAGCTCGACAGGCCCGACGACAGCATGCCGTAGTCGGGCATCGTCGTCTTGGCGAAGATGATCGCGCCGGCCTCGCGCAGGCGGGCCACCGGCGGCGCGTCGGCCGCGAGCGGCGCGCGCGTGACGCTGGCCGCGCCGAGCGGCATCGGCTGGCCCTTGGTGGCGATGTTGTCCTTCACCGTCGCGGGCACGCCGTCGAGCACGCCGGCCGGCTCGTCATTGGCCCAGCGCTCGGTCGAGGCTTTCGCCGCGGCCCGCGCGGCGTCGACGTCGAGCAGGTACAGCGCCTTGATCTCGGGCTCCCACGCCGCGACATGCGCCAGCACATCGTCCATCACCTCGGATGGCGAGAACTGGCGCGCGCGATAACCTGCAATCAGGTCGACGGCGGAGAGATCGTGCAGCGAGGTGACGTCGTCAGAAGCGGGCTTGTGCATGCTGGTCCTCCGTCGCCGAAGTTCGTCTCAATTCCAGGCCCGCTCATTGACATACGTCAGGCGGCGCTAGGCGGCCGCCAGACGGGTCTCGATGATGCGCGCGAACATGCTGGCGCCGATCGGCAGGATCTTGTCGTCGAGCACGTAACCGGGATTGTGCACCGGCACCGAGCCATCATGGCCGACCCAGAAATAGGCGCCCGGGATGGTCTGCAGCATGTCGGCGAAATCCTCGCTGCCCATCTTCGGCGTCGAGCGCGTCAGCACCTTCGAGGGCTCCACGACGGTGCGCGCGACCTCCTCGACGACCTTGGACTGCTCCTCCTGGTTCACCAGGACGCTGAACGTGTCGCGGATGTCGACGTCGATCTCGCAATTGAATGCCGCCGCCATGCCGGCGCAGATCGCGCGCATGCGCTCGCGCACCAGCGCGCGGACATTGTCGGAGAATGCGCGCACGGTGCCGCACAGCCAGGCGTCGCCCGGAATGACGTTGTAGGCCGAGCCGGCGTGGATCTGGGTGATCGAGACCACGGCGGCCTGCAGCGGCTCGACGTTGCGGCTGACGATGGTCTGGATCGCCTGGGCGACGCTGGTCGCGATCACCACCGCGTCCTTGGAGCGCTCGGGCATCGCGCCGTGAGCGCCGTAGCCGGAGATTCTGATATCGAAGAAGTCGGCGCCGGCCATTGCCGGGCCCGGGAGAATTGCGATCTCGCCATGCTCCAGGTCCGGCGCGTTGTGCAGGCCGTAGAGCTCGTCGCAGGGGAATTTCTGGAACAGGCCGTCCTTGATCATCGCACGCGCGCCGCCGAGGCCTTCCTCGGCCGGCTGGAAGATGAAATGCACGGTGCCGTCGAAATTGCGCGTCTCGGCGAGATAGCGCGCGGTGCCGAGCAGCATCGTGGTGTGGCCGTCATGGCCGCAGCCGTGGAAGCGGCCGGGGATGGTGGAGCGCCAGGGGAGGTTGGTGTTCTCCTCCATCGGCAGCGCGTCCATGTCGGCGCGAAGGCCAATCTTCTTGCTGCCGGCACCCTTGCCCTTGAGCACGCCGATCACGCCGGTGCCGCCGAGGCCGCGATGCACCTCGATGCCCCATTGCGCGAGCTTCTCGGCGACGATGCCGGAGGTGCGCGTCTCCTCGAATCCGATCTCGGGATGCGCGTGCAGGTCGCGGCGGATGGCGGTGAGCTCGTCGGCGTAGCCTTGGATGCGATCGATCGTGGGCATGGGTGTGGTTTCCTGGGAGGTTTTAAGCTTTGAACGCCGGGCCGTTCGGCTTGAGGCGGATGCCCGGGCGCAAACGGGTCCAGGGCAGGGTGGAGGGATCGGCGGGCATCGCGCCGGGCGCGGCGCAGATCAGCAACTGTTCGGCGATGGGCTCGAAATCGGCGCGGAAGTGGACCGAGCTCTTGTTGACGAGGATCGCCTGCTCGGTCGGCTCGATGCCGACGAAGCGGTACATCTCCTGGTCGGCGAGCTGCGACTTGTGCGAGGCCACGACCACCCGGACGTCGCCGATCCGCAGGCACGCAGACGGACCCATCTCCATCTTGCGGCCACCGTAGAACGGGCCGGGCGCGACGAAGCGGCCGTCGGAGATCTTGTCGACGATGAAGCTTTCCTCGAACGGCGCGTCGCCGGGAATGCCGCTCTTGCCGCCGAGCGACAATGTGATCGTCGCGCCTTCGCCGGCCGCATGCGCAGCCAGCGCGGCCTGGGGATCGTAGATCATGCCGATCGCGGCGCGGCTGGCGCGGTTGCGCACCAGCGCGCGCAGCATGCCGGTGGTGTCGGAATCGCCGCCGGCACCGGGATTGTCCTGGGTGTCGGCGATGACGATCGGGCGGGTGGCTGTCTTCGCCAGCGTCATCGCGTGGCGCACGCCGTCGTCCGGCGTGTAGATGCGGCCGTCGAAATCATCCTCGTGACCACTGACGATGGCAGCCACTGCATCCGCGGCGGCGTCCGCATCCGCCTGCGTGCGACCGTAAGCGAACACGCTGGGACCGCAATGCACGAAGTCCGCGGCCGGGAAGCCCGGCGCAAACGACAGCGTCGGCACCGCGTCGCTCTGCATCGCCGCAAGCTTCTCATAGATGCCCTTGGTGGGCTGGTCGTTGGTGCACTGCCAGCTGATCGGAATCAGGAAGGGCAGCTGGCGGAAGGCTTTCGCCAGCGGCTGCTTTGTGCGCAAGAGCAGCGCGAGGTGCTCGGCGCAGGCGCGGCCGGTGTCGGCCATGTCGGTGTGCGGATATTTGCGATAGGCGATCAACGCGTCCGCATGCGCCATCATCTCGGGCGTGACATTGGCGTGCAGATCGAGGCTCGCGACCAGCGGTACGTTTGGCCCGATCGCCTTGCGCACGCGCGCGAGGATCTCGCCTTCGCCATCGTCGAAATGCTCCGGCACCATGGCGCCGTGCAGGTCGAGATAGACGCCGTCGAGCGGGAGGGCCGCCTTGATGCGGTCGACCATCACGGTGGTGATGCGCTCGAACGCATCCCGGGTGACATGAGCCGACGGGCTCGCTGCGCAGGCGATGCTGGGAACGATCTCCCAGCCATTGGCTTCCGCGACCGCGATGAAACCGGACTGGCCGGCATTGATGTCGCGCATGGTCGTCATCACGCTGGCAGCGTCGGCGATGGAGGCGCGGCCGCCGCCATGCATGAAGTCGTCGTAATCCGCTTTCGTCGGGGCGAAGGTATTGGTCTCGTGCAGAAAGCCGCCGATCGCGACGCGCGTCATTACTTCGCCTCAGGTCGTGAGATGGAGTGGCGACGTTAGACTGTGCCCGGCGGCCCGCGCAAGCGAAGGAGCGATGCCGTTTTGCATGCCGAGTGAGCGGAGCGGCGATGCCGTCGGTAGGGTGGGCAAAGGCGCGCCACACGACGCGTCGTAGGCCAGGGTCTTTCGCGCGCCGTGCCCACCGCCTAAACTCAACCGGCGCCGATGGTGGGCACGCTGCCGCCTTCGGCGGCCGCTTTGCCCACCCTACGAATCCACGGCAGAGCGGCTACGCCACCGCTTCCGACACGGGCCGGAAGTTGGCAAAATCCCAGTTCCGGCCGGGGGCCGCTTCGAGCAGGGACTTGGTGTAGGCCTCCTTCGGATGCGTCAGGATCTCGCCCGCCGGGCCCTGTTCGACGATGCGGCCCTTCTGCATCACCACGACCTCGTCGCAGATCTGGGCGGCGACGCGAAGGTCATGCGTGATGAACAGGATCGCGATGCCGAGCCGGCGCTGGATCTCGTCGAGCAGCTCCAGCACCTGGGCCTGCACGGAGACGTCGAGCGCGGAGACCGCTTCGTCGGCCACCAGAACATCCGGATCGAGCGCGAGCGCCCGGGCAATCGCGATGCGCTGGCGCTGGCCGCCGGAGAACTGGTGCGGGTAGCGCGAGATGGCATCGGCGGGCAGGCCGACCAGTTCGAGCAGCTCGCGTGCCCGGGCCATCGCCTTGTCATGCGAGGTGCCGTAGTTGATCGGTCCCTCGGCGATGCTCTCGCCCACGGTGAGGCGCGGGTTGAGCGAGCGGTAGGGATCCTGGAACACGATCTGGATGCGCTTGCGGTGCGGCTGCAAGAGCCGGCGCGTCAGGATCGAGATCTCGTGGCCGGCAAGGCGGACGCCGCCGGAGGTCGGGTCGATCAGCCTGACAATGCAGCGCGCGACCGTCGACTTGCCGGAGCCGCTTTCGCCGACGATGCCGAGCGTACGGCCCTTGCGCAAAGTGAGCGTCACGTTCTGCGCGGCGACCACCTCGCGCGGTTTGCCGATGAACGAGCGCTCGCGATAGACCTTGCCGAGCTCGTTGGTCTCCAGCACCACCGGCTCGGTCGTGTCGGGCCGCGGTGGCCGCGGAATCAGGCTCGGCACGGAGGCGAGCAGGTTGCGCGTGTAGTCCATCTCGGGCTTGCGCAGGATCTTGTCCAGCGCGCCAGTCTCGACCAGGCGGCCCTGGCGCATCACCGAGACGCGGTCGGCGATCTCGGCGACGACGCCCATGTCGTGGGTGATGAACAGCACCGCGGTGCCGTGATCGCGCTGCAGTTCGCGGATCAACGAGAGGATCTGTTTCTGCGTGGTGACGTCGAGCGCGGTGGTCGGCTCGTCGGCGATCAGCAGCTTCGGCTCCAGCACGAGCGCCATCGCGATCATGATGCGCTGGCGCTGTCCGCCGGACAGGCGATGCGGGTAGGAGCCGAAGATGCGCTCGACGTCGGGCAGGTGAACCTGCTCCATCATGTCGAGGATGCGCTTGCGGCGCGCGCGACCGTCGAGCGAAGTATGGGCGCGCAGGACCTCGTCGATCTGGCGGCCGACCGGCACGACCGGATTGAGCGCGGTCATCGGCTCCTGGAAGATCATCGCCATCCGCGTGGCGCGCAGCTCGCGCAGGCGGCGATCGCTGGCGGTGAGCAGCTCCTCGCCGACCAGCTTGACGCTGCCGCCGACGGCGTGCAGCGCGTTCTTCGGCAGGAGGCCCATGGTGGTCAGCGACGTCACGGACTTGCCGGAGCCGCTCTCGCCGACGACGCACAGCGTCTCGCCCTTTTCGACCTTGATCGAGACGCCGTCGATGATGCGCGGGCCGTTCGGATTCCTGGTCTTGCCGACGGTGACGACGAGATTGTCGATGTCGAGGATGGTATCGGTCATATTAAAACTCTCTCTGTCGTCGTTCCGCGATGGTCCGCAGGACCAGACCCGGAACCTCGAGATTCTCGGGAGCGCAATTGCGCGCCATAGTTCGCGTCTGCGACGCGCCCCGGAATGACGTCAACATTCTTCGCTTGATGCACTGCCGTCACTTGCCGGCCTCGCGCTGCTTCATGCGGGGGTCGAGCGCGTCGCGGGCGGCGTCGCCGATCAGGTTGATCGAGAGAATCGCGATCGACAGCAGCAGGCCGGGCCAGAAGATCAGCGACGGCTTGACCTGGAAGTAGGAGCGGCCCTCGGCCATGATGTTGCCCCAGGTCGGCGTCTCCGGGCTGATGCCCGCGCCGAGGAAGGACAGGATCGCCTCGGTGAGAATCGCCGCGGCGCAAATATAGGTGCCCTGGACGATCAGCGGCGCAATCGTGTTCGGCATCAGATGCCGCCACATGATCTTGGGCATCGAGGTGCCCAGCGAAATCGCGGCTTCGACGTAGGGCTCCTCGCGCGCGGTCAGCACGACCGAGCGGACGAGGCGCGCGACGCGCGGAATCTCGACGATGGTGATCGCGATCATCACCGTGCCGACGCTGGCGCCGGACAGCGAGACGATCGCGATGGCGAGCAGGATGCTCGGGATCGCCATCAGGCCGTCCATCACCCGCATCAGGATGGCATCGACCCAGCGGAAGAAGCCGGAGACGAGGCCGATCACCAGCCCGATCGCGATCGAGATGACGGCAGCGCCGACGCCGACCAGGAGCGAGATGCGGCCGCCATAGATGGTGCGCGACAACAGGTCGCGGCCATAGGCGTCGGTGCCGAGCAGGAATTGCGCGCTGGCCGGCTTGAGCCGTTGCGCCGGTGCGAGCAGCACCGGATCATGCGGCGCCAGCAGCGGCGCCAGGACCGAGACGATCACGATCAGCGACAGGCAAACGGTGGCCACGGCGATGATCGGGGTCGAGGTGAGAAAGCCGAACCGGGGCCCCAGTCGTGTGGTGACCGGAATCGACGGCTCAGGAGTGGTGACGATTGCCATCGGAGCTGAGGCCTTCAGTAGCGGATACGGGGATCGAGAAGCGTGTAGGCGAGGTCGATCAGCAGATTGACCGCCAGGTAGATGAACGACGTCAGCAGGATCATGCCCTGGATGACGGGATAGTCGCGGGCCAGCACGGCATCGACGGTGAGACGGCCGATGCCCGGCAGGTTGAACACGCTCTCGGTCACGACGACGCCGGAGATCAGCAGTGCAAAGCCGGAGCCGATCACGGTGATGACCGGCACGGCGGCATTGCGCAGCGCGTGGCGCAGCAGCACCGCGACCTCGCTGACGCCCTTGGCGCGCGCGGTGCGCACGAAGTCTTCGCCGAGCACGTCGAGCATCGCCGCGCGCGTCATGCGCGCGATCAGCGCGACGTAGATGAAGGACAGCGCGCAGGTCGGCAGGATGATGCGCTCGAAGAACGGCCCGAAACCGACGCTGAGACTCTTGAAGCCCTGCACGGGCACCCAGCGCAGATTGATCGCGAACACCTGGATCAGGATGTAGCCGATCACGAACACCGGCACCGAGAAGCCGAGCACGGACAGCGCCATCACGAAGCGATCGATCCAGGTGCCGTGCTTCCACGCCGCGATGACGCCGAGCGGGACGGCGACCAGGATCGACAGGATGATCGTCGAGAGCGCGACCGAGATCGACGGCTCGATGCGCTGGCCGATCATCTGCAGCACCGGCACCTTGGAGATCAGCGACACGCCGAGATCGCCGTGAACAAGCTGATTGATCCAGGTGAAGAACTGGACGTAGAGCGGCTCGTTCAGTCCGAGCGTGGTGCGGATGCGCTCGAGCTGCTCGGGCGTCGCATTGTCGCCGGCGAGAATCGCGGCGGGATCGCCGGGCGTCAGCCGCAGCAGCAGGAAGACGAACAACGCCACCACGCCCATCACCGGGATGGATGCGAGGATGCGGCGAAACAGATAACCGATCATCTTGAGAGAACCGTTGTCATGGTGCGGGGATGACGCGCCTGATGTCGTGAGTGAGTGTGCATGTCACCGATGGTCATGGCTTGCAAGATTCATCGCTTTCGAGATCTCCGGTGTTCGCTCGTCCGTGCGTGCATGCGCATGACACGGGATTCGTGATCAGCGCGATCCCTCGCATTTGCAAACAATGTCGCGGCACTTTGCGGCGAACTTTCGCGCGAAACTTTGCAAGCCGCATGCCATCATGCGCGCGCGGCAAGGCGAATGTCCACTTGCTCAGGGCGGTCCCGGAAAATGAAACCGTGCTGCTGCGCAACAGCGCGTAACGAGTGGTGCTGTAGGGTGGGCAAAGGCGCGGCCCGTGCTGCCTCACACAAACCAGATCGCGGTCGCGCCGTGCCCGCCATCTTCCAAGCGTCCGCGCAGTTCGACGGTGGGCACGCTGCCGCCTGCGGCGGCTGCTTTGCCCACCCTACGGTCATGCGGCAAGCACGTGGTTACGCCAGCGACGCCAATAGCCCGGCCATGAGGCGGCCGCGTTCAGCGAGGCTATCGATCTCGATATACTCGTTGAGGGTGTGCATATCTGCGCCACGGACGCCGAGGCCGTCGAGGGTGGGAATGCCGAGCGCTCCCGTGAAATTGCCGTCGGAGCCGCCGCCGGCCGAGCCGTGGGGCAGGGACATGCCGAGGTCTGCGGCAATGCGGCGCGCGGTCTCGTACAGCGCCATGGTTCCGGAATCCGGCTCCCACACCGGCCGCGTCACGCCGCGTGTCACATTGAAGGCGACGTCGTCGGTGGTGCCGGACAGTGCGAGCATGCGTTCGACGCCGCGGTCGAGATCGGCCTGGCGCTTGGCCATGCTGAGCGCTTCGCCGGTGCAGGTCGTTGCGACGCAATTCACCCATTGGCCGCCATGCACGATGCCGACCGAGAAGGTGCAATCCTCCGTCGTCATCGCGTCGATGGCGAGGATCTGCCGCGCCATTTCCCGGATTGCGGAACGGCCGGCCGCGAGCCGCGCGCCGGCATGGCTGGGGCGTCCGGTGGCTTCGAGATTGAAGCGCGCGATGGCGTAGCGGCCGGTGACGACGCCATTGTCGGGACGGCCCGGCTCGGGCACCAGCACGTATTTGTTGCGGCGCGCTTCAGCCTCGATGACGTCGCGGGTGGAGGGGGTGCCGACCTCTTCGTCGGGCGTGAACAGCACGGTGGTCGGCAGCGGCGTCGTGACGCAGGCCTTCATCAACTGCCGGATCGCCTCGAGCGAGAGATAATTGCCGCCCTTCATGTCGCAGATTCCGGGACCGTGACACCGGCCACCGTCGCGGCGCCACGGCAGCTTGGCCAGCGTGCCGACAGGGTGGACCGTGTCCATGTGGCCGGCGATCAGGATGCCGGGCTCGCCCTGCCTGGGGTGCGGGAAGCGGGCGCGGACGCAGCCGGCGAAACCCTGCCGTCCGGCGATGCGCTCGATCGTCGCACCCGAGATCGCCATGTCACGCGCGGCGAGATCGAGCATGCGCTCGACGGCGCCGGCGTCCCAGGTCGGACTCTCGCATTCCACCCAGCCGCGCAGGCCCTGCAGCATGGCTTCGGTATCGAAGGGAAGATCGGCTGGATTCATGTGTGCTCTCTTCAAGGCCTTATCGTGAATCTCGTGACACGAGACGATAGTCGCGCGCGCTTTGTAAAGCGAAAGCTGTGTAAGCGTTAACGGCGATCTGAGGCGTGAGCGGCATGCACTGAATGCGGATTGACGCGAAACACGACCTCTGCAACTGTCGAAAGCCTACGACTTACAGCGTGTTAGTTCGCACAAGGATTGATCTGCACGCACAACGAATGATCTGGGTCTGAACAGATTCAGGTCAAATCCATCCCGCTAGGAGACTTCTGTAATGTTCCACATCCCGCGCTGGAAAGGCCTGACGCTCGCCACGAGCCTCGCCGTTTCCATGCTTTCGCTTTCCACGGCGCTGAGCACCCAGGCCATGGCTGCCGGCAAGAAGACGATCACGGCGGTGATGCATTCGGACCTGCGCGTCATCGACCCAGGCTTCACCACGGCCTACATCACCCGCGACCATGGCTACATGGTTTACGACACGCTGCTGGCGACCGATTCGAGCTTCAAGGTCCAGCCGCAGATGGCGGACTGGAAGGTCTCCGACGACAAGCTGACCTACACGTTCACGCTGCGAGACGGTCTCAAGTGGCATGACGGCACGCCGGTGACCGCCGAGGACTGCGTCGCGTCGCTGAAGCGCTGGGGCCGCAATGACGGCATGGGCCAGAAGCTGATGGACTTCACGGCGAGCCTCGAGGCGCCGGACGCCAAGACGATCGTGCTCAAGTTGAAGGAGCCCTACGGCCTCGTGCTGGAGTCGATCGCCAAGCCGTCGTCGCTGGTGCCGTTCATGATGCCGAAGCGTCTCGCCGAGACGCCGCAGGGCCAGCAGATTCCGGAACAGATCGGCTCGGGCCCGTTCAAGTTCGTCAAGGCGGAATTCCAGCCGGGCGTGAAGGCGGTGTACGAGAAGAACACCGACTACGTGCCGCGCAAGGAGCCGGCGAGCTGGACCTCGGGCGGCAAGGTGGTGAAGGTCGACCGCGTCGAGTGGATCACCATGCCGGATGCGCAGACCGCAGTGAACGCGCTGCAGTCGGGTGACATCGACTTCATGGAAAATCTTCCCTACGACATGCTGTCGGTGCTGGAGTCGAGCCCGGAGCTCAAGATCGATGTCTTGAACAAGTTCGGCTACCAAACGCTCGGCCGCATGAACTTCCTGAACCCGCCGTTCGATAACGTGAAGGTCCGGCGCGCGGCCTTCCTGGCGCTGAACCAGAAGGACGTGCTCGATGCGCTGGTCGGCAATCCGAAGTACCAGAAGGTCTGCGGCGCGGTGTTCGTGTGCGGCACGCCGCTGGAGACCGACATCGGCGCTGAGACGCTGATCAAGGGCAACGGCATGGCGGAGGCCAAGAAGGCGCTCGCCGAGTCCGGCTATGACGGCACGCCGATTGCGATCATGGCCCCGGGCGACGTGACCACCTTGAAGGCGCAGCCGGTCGTCTCGGCGCAGCTGCTCCGCGAGGCCGGCTTCAAGGTCGACCTGCAGGCGACCGACTGGCAGACCGTGGTGACGCGGCGCGCCAGCCAGAAGCCTGTGAAGGAGGGCGGCTGGAACATGTTCTTCACCAACTGGGTCGGCGCCGACGTCGCCAATCCCGTCGTGAACGTGTCCATCGGCGGCCGCGGCACCAAGGGCGGCTGGTTCGGCTGGGCCGAGGACGCCGAGATCGAGAAGCTGCGCGATGCCTATGCGCGCTCGGCCTCGCCGGAGGAGCAGAAGAAGATCGCGACCGAAATCCAGAAGATGAACTACGAGAAGGTGATCTACATCCCGCTCGGCCAGTACCTGCTGCCGAGCGGCTGGCGCAAGTCGCTGACCGGCGTGCTCGACGGTCCGGCGACGCCGGTCTTCTGGAACATCGACAAGAGCGAATAAGTCACGCCGAGTTTGAACCAGCAAAGTGATCGAGCGGCGGAGGCAACTCCGCCGCTTTTTTCATTCGAGGGCGCGCGGCGCGCTGCCGTCGGCTGGGCAAAGCAGGCGCAGAGGGCGGCAGCGCGCCCCAACGTCGTGCAGCATGCTCGGCGGAGAGACGGTGGGCACGGCGCCTCAACACGTCTGCGCGTACAAATAGCACCACCGCGCCTTTGCCCACCTGACGGGAGCAACGCTGGTAATTAGATGCACGGCGGCCGGCGAAGAGGCGACAGCAAAGCCGATTGACGGGCGCAGGAACTGTTGCAAGTCTTTCGCCCGCGGAATGAACGCTGGGCGAAGACCCTGAAAGCGATGGTGCGACGCCCAGCGGTCGCCGTGTCTCGATCACTCCGAGGCCGTCGTTCACCCGTCACGTCAAGAGAGCTCGCATGTCACCTCATCCGCGCCGGGCCCGTTCCGCGCTCGCGTCTTGGCTTGTTGCCTCCGCCGTTCTGCTATCACCGTGGCTTGCGCCGCAGGCGATTGCAGCCGGCAAGAAAACGATCACCGCAGTGATGCATTCCGACCTGCGCGTCATCGACCCCGGTTTCACCACGGCCTACATCACCCGCGACCATGGCTACATGGTCTACGACACGCTGGTCGCCACGGACGCGAACTTCAAGATCCAGCCGCAGATGGCGGACTGGAAGGTCTCAGATGACAAGCTGACCTACACCTTCACCTTGCGCGACGGCTTGAAGTGGCACGATGGCGCCGACGTCACCGCCGAGGACTGCGTCGCGTCGCTGAAGCGCTGGGGCCGCAACGACGGCATGGGCCAGAAGCTGATGGACTTCACCGCGAGCCTGGAGGCTCCGGATGCCAAGACGATCGTGCTCAAATTGAAGGAGCCCTACGGCCTGGTGCTGGAATCGATCGGCAAGCCGTCGTCCTACGTGCCGTTCATGATGCCGAAGCGTCTTGCCGAGACGCCGCAGGGCCAGCAGATTCCGGAGCAGATCGGCTCCGGACCGTTCAAATTCGTCAAGGCGGAATTCCAGCCCGGTGTGAAGGCGGTGTACGAGAAGAACACCGACTACGTGCCGCGCAAGGAGCCGGCGAGCTGGACGGCGGGCGGGAAGGTGGTGAAGGTCGATCGCGTCGAGTGGATTACCATGCCGGATGCGCAGACCGCTGCGAACGCGCTGCAGGCCGGCGACATCGATTTCATGGAGGCGCCGCCCTATGAGCTGCTGTCGGTGCTGGAGGCCAACCCCGAGCTCAAGACCGAGGTGCTGAACAAGTTCGGCTACCAGACGCTCGGACGCATGAACTTCCTGAACCCGCCGTTCGACAATGTGAAGGTGCGCCGAGCGGCCTTCCTCGCCCTGAACCAGAAGGACGTGCTCGACGCGCTGGTCGGCAACCCGAAGTATCAGAAGATCTGCGGCGCGGTGTTCGTGTGCGGCACGCCGCTGGAGACCGATGTCGGGGCCGAGACGCTGATCAAGGGCAACGGCATGGCGGAGGCGAAGAAGGCGCTCGCCGAGTCCGGCTATGACGGCACGCCGATCGCGATCATGGCGCCCGGCGACGTGATCGCGCTCAAGGCGCAGCCGATCGTGTCGGCGCAGCTGTTGCGCGAAGCCGGCTTCAAGGTCGACCTGCAGGCGACCGACTGGCAGACCGTGGTGACGCGCCGCGCCAGCCAGAAGCCGGTGAAGGAGGGCGGCTGGAACATGTTCTTCACCAACTGGGTCGGCGCCGACGTCGCCAATCCCGTCGCCAATGTCTCGGTCGGCGGCCGCGGCACCAAGGGTGGCTGGTTCGGCTGGGCCGAGGATGCCGACATCGAGAAGCTGCGCGACGCCTATGCACGCTCATCGTCGGCCGACGAGCAGAAGAAGATCGCGACCGAGATCCAGAAGCTGAACTATGAGCGCGTCATCTATGTCCCGCTCGGGCAATACCTGCAGCCGAGCGTCTGGCGCAAGACGCTGACCGGGGTGCTCGACGGCCCGGCGACGCCGATCTTCTGGAACATCGAGAAGAAGGAGTAGACGGTCGTCATCTGTGACGTCGACCAGGGCGCGGCGAGGACATCATTGTCGCGCTCTTTCGCTCGCTCGGGCGCCCGACCGTCGTCAGCAATGCGTATCCCGGACGGCTTCCAGCCCATCCACCATCAGGGGTGGCGTGAGCTGATCCTGCGACAGCTTCTTGCTTGCACGGATCGGCGCCGCGGCTGGGGTCGTGCGATGTGACTCGGCGGCTGTTTCGGTCGGCATTGGCATGCTCCCTGGTCGCGCTGCTAACGAGCGAGCCCGTTTCCAGTTCCAGGAGTCGGCACCGGGGTCGGCCCGCGCATGAGGCGACGGTCGCCATGCGTCCGTGCCGATTGACGCGCAGTGGAACTGCTGCAAGTCTGCATTCCGCAAGCTTGTTTGCTCCGCGCTCCCTGATGCGCGGCATAGCGGCTTGCCGGCCTTGATTGCGGTCGGGACCGTCGGATGAAAGCTCACATCAAGAGATATTGCATGTCACATCCTTTGCGGCGGACCTCATCCGCGCTGGTGTCCTGTCTGATTGCCGCGGCGATGGCCGTTTCGCTCGGTGCAACAACCAAGGCCGTTGCAGCCGGCAAGAAGACGATCACGGCGGTGATGCATTCGGATCTGCGCGTGATCGATCCGGTGTTCACGCCCGCCTACATCACCCGCGATCATGGCTACATGGTCTATGACACGCTGCTCGGGACCGACGCGAAGTTTCAGGTCCAGCCGCAGATGGCGGAGTGGAAGGTCTCCGACGACAAGCTGACCTACACCTTCACCCTGCGCGACGGCTTGAAGTGGCACGATGGCATGCCGGTGACGGCGGAGGATTGCGTCGCCTCGCTGAAACGCTGGAGCCGCAACGACAGCATGGGCCAGAAGCTGATGGAGGCGACCGCCTCGCTCGAGGCCACCGATGCCAAGACGATCACCTTGAAGCTCAAGGAGCCCTATGGCCTCGTGCTGGAGTCGATCGGCAAGCCGTCGTCCTACGTGCCGTTCATGATGCCGAAGCGTCTCGCCGAGACGCCTGCGAACGCGCAGATCTCGGAGCAGATCGGCTCGGGGCCGTTCAAATTCGTGAAGGCTGAATTCCAGCCGGGCGTGAAGGCGGTCTACGAGAAGAACACCGACTACGTGCCGCGCAAGGAGCCGCCGAGCTGGACCGCCGGCGGCAAGGTGGTGAAGGTCGATCGTGTCGAGTGGATCTCGATGCCCGACGCGCAGACCGCGGTCAACGCCCTGCAATCCGGCGACATCGACTTCATGGAGTTTCCGCCGCTCGACCTCGAGCCGGTGCTGTCAGCCAGTCCCGATCTGACGATGAACGTGCTGAACAAGTTCGGCTACCAGACCTTGGGCCGGATGAACTTCCTGTTTCCGCCGTTCGACAATGTGAAGATCCGCCGCGCGGCCTTCCTGGCGCTGAACCAGAAGGACGTGCTCGACGCGCTCACCGGCAACCCAAAATACTACACGATCTGCGGCGCCGTGTTCGGCTGCGGCACGCCGCTGGAAAGCGACGTCGGCTCGGAGACGCTGGTGAAGGGCAACGGCATGGAGCAGGCCAAGAAGCTGCTCGCCGAGTCCGGCTATGACGGCACGCCGGTGGTGATCCTGGCGCCGGGCGACGCGATCACGCTGAAGGCGCAGCCGGTCGTCGCCGCGCAGCTGCTGCGCTCGGCCGGCTTCAAGGTCGACCTGCAGACGACGGACTGGCAGACGGTGGTGACGCGCCGCGCCAGCCAGAAGCCGCCGAAGGAGGGCGGCTGGAATATGTTCTTCACCAACTCGGTGATCGCCGATTCCGGCAACCCGATCGGCAGCACCTTCGTCGGCGCGCGCGGACAGAAGAGCCCGTTCGGCTGGCCTGACGATCCGAAGATGGAAGAGCTGCGCGATGCTTTCGCCAAGGCCGGCACGCCCGAGGACCAGAAGCGCATCGCGACCGAGATCCAGAAGGAAATCTATGACCAGGTGATCTACGTGCCGCTCGGCCAATGGTTCATGCCGAGCGCCTGGCGCAAGTCTGTCACCGGCGTGCTCGAAGGGCAGGCGGTGCCCGTGTTCTGGAACGTGGACAAGAGCGAGTAGCTCGCGAGTAGCTCATGGCCTCGTAGGGTAGGCAAAGCGGCCGCCCGTCAGGGCGGCGGCGTGCCCACCGTCGCGCAGCGAGGTCTTGGCTAAGCCGGTGGGCACGGCGCCTTGGCAATCTCGTTCGGAGATGCAGCGTACCTGCGCCTTTGCCCACCCTACGACTACGATTGCCGCGGTAGCTCGGCCATCACGCCTTGATGTCGTCCAGCGCCGCCAGCACCTCGGTCGAGGCCACCTCGACCTTGCCGATCTCGTTGAGCGCTTCGTCGATCCGGCCTGAGCTGAACAGGCGCGCGGCCTCCTTGCCGTGACGATGCACCGCCTCGTGCGGGCGTTCGAGCCGGCGGAATGCCGCGTCGCCGGCAAGGCGTTGGCCGCCTTCACCGTAGTACCATTTGCCAAGCCGGCAATTGTGGTGATCGGTGAGCTCGTCGGCGCGCAGCTGGAGTCGGCCGACCGACATGTCGACCAGCCGCTTCTTCCAGATCACATGGTCGGCCTTGGCGAGGCGCACCACCTGATTGTCGAGCGAGAGCTTGGCGATCTCGCCCAGCATCTTGCCGACCTTGGCGTCGGTCCGTCCCATGGTGTCGGCGAGCGACATCACCTCGTTGGCATTGGCGGTCGCGAGATCGGCGATGATGGTGATGCCTTGCGCCACCTCGTCGGTCGCGGCGGTCTGCTCGGCGAGAATGCCGGAGATCTCGTTCATCTTGGTGCTGACGATGGCGGTCCGGCTGCCAGCCTGATCGATCGTCTGCGCCAGATCGTTCATCTCGGACATACCGACCTCGACCGCCTTGGCGCCACCCGCCATCGCCTCGACGATGCCGCTCATTTCCGCCTGCAGCCGCTCGATGCGGCCCTTGATGTCCTCGGTCGCCTTTGTGGTCTGCTGCGACAGGTTCTTCACCTCGGCTGCGACCACCGCAAAGCCCTTGCCGAACTCGCCGGCGCGCGCCGCCTCGATCGTCGCGTTGAGCGCCAGCAGATTGGTCTGGTTGGCGATCGCATCGATGGTGCCGACGATCGAGCCGATCTCCGCCGAGGCCGCGCTGAGGTCGGCGATCTTGGCCGAGGTGTCGCGCACGGAGCTCGCAATGCCGTTCATGGTCTGCAACGTCCTGCGGACCGCGGTGACGCTGTTCTCGACCGCCTGGCGCGTGGCGGCCGCCTCGGCTGCCGCTTCGGTCGATGTCGAGCGGATGGTGTGCACCGAAGCCTGCATCTCGACAGAGGCCGAGGCGAGGCTCTGGCAGCGCTCGGACTGATTGTTGGAGGCGCCGATCAGGCGCGCTGCACTGATCGAAGCCTCGTTGCTGTTGATGCAGAGGTCGACGATGGAGTCGAGGTCCTGGGATGCGCGGCCTGCCAGCGCAGTGCCGAGACGATGGATCGCCTCGATCAGTCGCGGCTTGAGTTTTGCGCGTAGCGCGGCGGCATCGAGGTTCGCGACCTCGCGGTTCAGCTTGCCGGCAGCCCAGTCGTCGAGGCATTGCGCCAACACGTCCTGAAACGCCTCGTGCGCGGCCGTATCGAAGACGGGCGGGGCATCCTGATGATCGGTCTTGCGGCTGCGGAATCCCAGCATCGTGTCTCTCGGTTCAAATCGAGCGCGGCCGGTCTCGCGCCGGATGTCAGCGCCGTGGCGGCAGTCCGTCGGAACTCTGAGCGCTGTATGGTTAACGGTGGGTTTCCCGTCGCAACCGGCGGTAGGGGCGGGGTTCGGTTGGCGTCTTTGACAAACCGTAAGTGGTGCCTTACGGTAAGTCATGGCTTACGAAACGGCGTTGACAGTTCTGGCAGACCCGACGCGGCGGCAGGTGTTCGAGCGCCTCCGCCACGGACCGTGTCCGGTTCATGCCATCGCCAAGGGCATGCCGGTGTCGCGGCCGGCAGTGTCGCAGCATCTGAAGGTGCTGAAGGATGCTGGCCTCGTCGAGGAGCGCAGCGAGGGCGCGCGGCGCATCTACTCCTTGCGCCGCGAGGGGCTGGCCGAGCTGCGCGACTGGCTCGACAGCTTCTGGGACGACGCGCTGCTGGCCTTCAAGATCGAGGCCGAACGCACGCACCGTCACGCGAAAGGACAGGGAGACGGGGAATGAGTGAGCGCGTCGTCATTGCGCCGGTCGAGAAACAGGTCCGTGTCCGCGCACCGATCGATCATGCCTTCACGGTGTTCACCAGCGGGCTGACCCAGTGGTGGCCGCATACGCATGGCGTCGGCGGCAAGCCGATCGCGAAGGTCTTGCTCGAGCCGCAGCTCGGCGGCCGCTGGCTGGAGATCGCCGAGGACGGCACGCAGACGGTGGTCGCGACCATCACGCGATGGGAGCCGCCGCAGCGCTTCGTGATGCTGTGGCAGGTCGATGCGCAGTGGAAGCCGGATGCCGCGATGCGCTCAGAGGTCGATGTCCGGTTCTTCGCCGAAGGCAAGGACGCAACGCGGGTCGAGCTCGTGCACCACAAGTTCGAGACCATGGGCGCGGAGGGCGGGGCCTCGATGCGCCGGGATGTCGACGGCGGTTGGCCGGGCCTGCTGCAGCGCTTTGTGGCTGAGGCCGAGGGGCCGGCGTCCTCGTAAATCAATCATCATGGGGGAAACGTCATGTCAGCGTTCGTCGTGCATTCGGTGCCGGGAAGCCCGTTCGGCCGCAGCGTGCTGGCCACGCTGGAGGAGAAGGGAGCAAGCTATCGGCTTGCCCCGCTTTCGCCCGGGGATTCGAAATGGCGGCGCATCTCGCACGGCATCCGTTCGGCCGGGTGCCGGCCCTCAGCCATGATGGCTTCGAGCTGTACGAGACCCAGGCGATCCTGCGCTATCTCGACCGCGTGCTGCCGCAGCCGGCGCTGACGCCGGATGAGCCGAAGCAGGCGGCGCGCATGGACCAGGTGATGAACATCAGCGACTGGTACCTGTTTCAGGGCGTGTGCAACGTCATCATCTTTCAGCGCATCGTCGGCCCGCAATTCTTCGGCACCGCGACGGACGAATCCGCCATTATCAGCGCGATGCCACAGGCGAGAACAGTCATCGCGGAGCTGTCGCGGCTGCTCGGCGAACAGCACTTCATGGCAGGCGACCGGCTGTCGCTGGCGGACCTGCAGGCTGGTCCGCAGGCGAGCTTTCTGTCGCTGACGCCGGAATGGACCGAACTGACGTCAGGCCATCCCAATCTCGCCGCCTGGATCGCGCGGCTGGAAGCACGCCCGAGCTTCCAGGCGACGACGATGGCGCAACTCATGGCCCGCGCACAGGCGGCGTAGGGGGGCGCGCTACCAGCCGAGCGGATTGCCGTCGCGGAAGAAGCCGCCGGTCGGCCCGTCATCGCCCATCAGTGCCGCCCACACCACGCTGGCGGCGCCGTCGGCCACCGGGCGCGCGCCCATCGCGGCGCCGCCGTCGAAGGTCGCGGTGAAGCCGGGGCAGACCGCGTTGACGCGCAGCGTGGGGTTTTCCCTGGCGAGCTTCACCGTCAGCGCATTGAGCGCGGCCTTGGCTACCCCATAGGAGGCTGGCATCGGCGCAGCAGTGGCGAGACCGAATTCCGCATCGCTGTGCGAGCCGGCGCCGCTGGAGACGTTGACGAGTCGGCCATGCGCGCTGTTGCGCAACAGCGGCAGGAAGATCTGCGCCACCGACCAGGCGCCGAACAGCGTGCTCTCGAAATTGGCGCGGACCTCGGCGAGATCGGCGGACGAGGCGGTCTCGTCATAGCTCCCGAGCGTCGCAGCATTGTTGACCAGCACGTCGAGCCGGCCGAACCGCTCGTCCAAGAGCGCGGCGACCTTCGCCGTCGCGTCGGGATCGGTGATGTCCATGCCGTGACCTTCGGCGACCACGCCCGCCGCGTTGAGCTCGGCCGCCCGGGCCTGCGCATCCGCTGCCGTCCTGGCAGTCAGGATGATGCGACAGCCGCGCCGCCCGAGCTGCCGCGCGACC
Source organism: Bradyrhizobium sp. SRS-191 (assembly GCF_024586915.1). Taxonomy (GTDB): domain Bacteria; phylum Pseudomonadota; class Alphaproteobacteria; order Rhizobiales; family Xanthobacteraceae; genus Bradyrhizobium. The sequence continues at coordinate 196,412 of NZ_JANBVS010000005.1, read as the reverse complement.
TCGAAGCCGATGCCCGTCGCACGTCCGGCACCGGTGATCAGGGCAATGCGAAGATCCGCATCCACGACCGCCTCGTTGCTTGGTTCATAAAGGGGCACGTCCGGTCAGAAAGATGCCGCGTGTTGTTCGGATCGACCTTGTTCGGAGCGCTTGAGCCGAGATCATATGCTACATTCTGCTAGAGGAGTTTCCGTGGCCAGCAGCTACACCATCGGCAAACACTACGAGGAGTTGATCAAGGGCCTGGTGGACAGCGGCCGCTATTCGACCGCCAGCGAGGTCATGCGCGAAGGGCTGCGGCTGATCGAAGAAAAGCAAGAGCGGCGCAAGGCCAAACTCGAAGCTCTTCGCAGCGCGATCCAGGACGGTCTCGACAGCGGTCCCGCCGAGGGCCAGGATGTGGAAGACCTCATCGCAGAGGCGAAACGCCGGAAGGCCACGCGTGCAAAGTAGCCGCCTGTTGCGCCCGCAGGCCAGGGAAGACGCGCTGGAATCTGGTAGTACATCGCCGCCGGCAACGAGACAGCGGCAACCGCGCTCCTCCACCGCTTCGACCGTGCAGTTCATACCCGTGCCATTAATTGGTCAGGACTTCAGGCCTCGCCAAGCGGCAGTAATGAAGTGATCCAACTTGCGCCGCTCGATGTCATCGCCGTCAAAAGTAGAGAGGAGCGGCCGCCGCGAAGCACCATCGATATTCCCCATGAGCTTCTCCATGAGGTGCTCTCTGGGTTGAGGAATTTGGGCAGGTTTTCGCTTGTCGATGATGTCAACGCCCGAAGGGTCGACGATGAATAACCGTGCGCCGGTCCCCGCCGCCTCTATAAGGTCCTTGTTGATGTGATCGTCTGTGAAGCTGTAGCCGATTATGACAACCCTGGCTCCATTCAACATCGTTCTGAACTGCTCATGATACCATGAGAGCAGAGGGGAGCTGTTGATGGCACTCACCTTGTTGCCACCGATAATGAGCATCAAGTCGGATCGGTCGGGCAGCATCCAGTTGCTTGAGCCATGTAGCTTGAAATAGGGCTGATGCTGGTTAGTGGTCGAGTAGGGAGGATCAAGCGGCCTGTACAGTCCTGGCGGAGAGATCTTTTGGTCAGTCTCGAAGAGCCCTGGGGTCTCGCAAGCAAAGAATTTCCCATCTGAGTGCTGCCGGATGTCGCCGCCTATGTACTGGAGTTCGAGAAGAGTGTCTTGGTTCAATGTGAAGATGGCATCGAATGACGCGAGAAAGCGCTGAATTGGACCGCCGAGGGAGACCCGTTGAAAACCATGACGCATGGAATGGAACATGCCCGCGACCATCTCGTGGAATCGCCTGAACACCGCTTGATCGGTGGGATTGCTCGCGCCATCCTTGAGTGCCTGATACACGCCTTCAAATCCGGTGCCGCTCTCTTTGTGAGCCCAAAGCAGATGTCGCACGCGCGGGTGCAGGCCGTCCTGCCCGAGCAAGTATTCGAAAGCCTCGTTTGCAAGCCAACCGCCCCAATTTCGGCTGAAGCCGGCGCCGGTGAGCAGGATGAGTGCCATAGGTCAATCTGCGCGCTGCGTGAATCGTATAGTAGTATACAACTCGAAGGCGCATATTCTATCGATCGTTTTCAATTGATTTAGGCAAAGGCACGGCCGCTCCAACGGGCGCTGTTGCCCTATTGCCAATACGGATGGCGGAAGGCTGTCCCAACGCTTCAGCCACGGCGGCCTGACTCGGAGGCATGAGCCCTTGGTGCGGACGGTGGGACTCGAACCCACACGACGTTGCCATCGAGGGATTTTAAGTCCCTTGCGTCTACCGATTCCGCCACGTCCGCCTTTGAGATCAGAGACCTAGCGCATCATCCGGCAATACGGAATGAGCTTGTATGCGGCCTCTCGGCTAATCGTGTGCTTAAGCCGGCGCGGCTGCCTTGGTAAAGCCTCAATCCGGCCGTCACCAACTGCTTTGAAGGGGTGTCCGCCGTGCCGCAATGGATCAAGACCGATCGGGTGTGAGACATTGTGCAGGACATGAGCGAGGTGGTCGGTGTAAGCCACGCCGCCATCAGCGGAAAACGATTCTGGCGGACCTCGGCTCCGGCCGTCGGCACCAGCTGAGGCCTGCGAAACGGTGGGCGCAAGGCTGCTCCATCTTGTGGCGGGCTCGCGCCGTTCGAAGAGGGCGGCATCGATGACCGGACCGTCTGGGGTCATCGATGGTACGAAGCTTTGAGACGGGTGGATGATCGAGGCCTCATGACGACCGACTGCCATCGCCTGGGCTATCACCGCCTCGCGCTTGCCGCGGGATTGTTCGCGCTTTCGTTGCTCATGTCGGGCTGTGCCGGCATGAGCGACAGCGTGTCTACGGCGTTCGCCGATCCGGCCAAATACGACCTCTACGACTGCAAGCAGCTCGAGGCGGAGCGCAAGGCGCTCGCTGGGAGGACCGCCGAGTTGCAGGGCTTGATGGCCAAGGCGGAAACCGGGGCCGGGGGCGCCGTCGTCGCCGAGGTGGCCTATCGCAACGATTACGTCGCGGTCCGCGGCCAGTCGCAGTTCGCGGAAGAGGCCTGGCGCCGCAACAAGTGCGTCGAGACGCCGCCGACGCCGGTCGCGGCCAAGGGCAAGCCGGTCAAGCCCGCGCGCACGGCGCGGCCGATGGCCAGCTCCGGCGGACCGTCGACCCTGCCGCGCGACGGCTCGGTGTATTGAGCCTCGGCGAAATGAGGATTGCCGGCGCCTACAGCCGCCAGTCGTAGATCCAGCCCTGTCGCGCCGACAGCCGCTGCGGTCCCAGCGCCTGGATGCTGATGTCGCGTGCGAGCGCCAATGGCCCGGCCATGTGATAGATCCGGCCCTGGCTGCGCGCCGTGCGCTGCACTCTCCCGACACGGGGGCGTCGGAGCTTGGCATAGTGCTTCAGTGCGCTCTCGACCGCGGCCGGCCCGTCCGGGCGCGCCTCGCTCAGCGTCTTGGCGAGCACGGCCGCATCCTCGATCGCCATGCCGGCGCCCTGCGCGGCGAACGGCAGCATCGCATGGGCGGCATCGCCCAGCAGGCCGATATTGCCCTTGGTCCATTCGATGCCCTCGGGCACGCCGAACAGCGCCCATTTGCGCCAGCCGTCGACGGCGTTGAGCAGAAGCCGCGCCGAGGCCGGCCAGCGCGGCGGGCCGAACACAGCCTTCAGCTCGTTCGGATCGCCTTCGGTGCTCCAGCCCGGCCGGTTCCAGGTGCCGGGCACGACCGCGACCACGTTGACCTGGCGACCGGCGGAGATCGGGTAGGCGACGAGATGGGCGTCCGGACCCATCCACAGCTGCACCCGCGCGCTGGTAAACTCGCGCGGCAACTGCCGGGCGTCGAGCGTGCCGCGCCAGGCGATTAGGCCCGAGAATTCGGCGCGCACCTGCGGAAACAGATGGTGCCGCACCACCGACCAGACGCCGTCGGCGCCGATCAGCGCCAGCACCACGTCCTGCCGCCGTTCGTTGCCCTGGCGATGCACCACGGTCAGTCCCTTGGCGTGGGCGGCGACGTCCTCGAACTGGCAGCCGAGCTTGAGCTCGATGTCCGGATGCGCGATCGCCTCGGCGGCCAAGGCCGCCTGCAGGTCGGCGCGGTGGATCACCCAATAGGGCGCGCTGGCGGCCTCGCTGGCGGCCGATCCGAGCGGCAGCCGGGCGATCTCGCCGCCGGCCCGTGCGCTCATGATGCTGACCGCCTCCGGCACCACGGCGCGCGCCGTGAGCCGGGGCCCCAGGCCGAGATCGATCAGGATGCGGCTGGCGTTGGGGGAGAGCTGCAGGCCGGCGCCGACCTCTTCGAGCCGCTCGGCCTTCTCCAGCACGACGACGCGAAAGCCCTTGGTCGCAAGCGCCAGCGCGGCGGTCAGGCCGCCGATCCCGGCCCCCGCGACGGTGACGGTCCGCAGTGCCACGACGCGCCGGTCAGGCGACGTCCTTCAGCACGCATTCCGGCGGCCGTGCCTCGCCGGCGGCGAGGTCGGGCGCATAGCGGTACAGCGTCGAGCAGTACGGGCAGATGATCTCTTTGTCGTTGCCGAGATCGAGGAAGACATGCGGATGGTCGAACGGCGGATTGGCGCCCACGCACATGAACTCATGCGAGCCGATCTCGATGACGGGCACACCGGCATCGTTGTGGAAATGCGGGACGATGTTATCGGCCATCGGTTTCACCTCGAGTGGCAAGAAGCAGGAAGAGAGAGTGGAATCAGCACGGGGAAGCGGCCGACGGGACAGAATCAGAGGCGCCGGGCCGTCGTGGCGACGGCGGCGCACCATGCTGAGCCATAAGGCCAATTCCTCGGGTTGGGAACCTCGTGGGGCGCGACGCACGCCGATATTTTTGCGCTTGTGGATTCGACACAAACCGGCCCTCGCCGAGAAGCCCTTCTTTCGTCGGGGCCGTTGTCTCCCGGGCCGGATATCCTATGTCTTGGGACGGATCGATGCGCGAAAACGTGAAGGCGGCGTGATCTCGATGCGGTTCAAGTGATGCGAATCAATTGGAGGCTCAACCTGGCCGTGACCGGCCTCGCCGTCAGCGCCGCAATCGGCGTTGCGCTGTGGCCGCATGCCCAGGCGTCGCTCGCCGTGGTCGCGGCGCAGGACGATCCGGCGAATCTGTCGGAGCTTCAGGTCGCGTTCATGCTGCGGGCCGATCCGGTGCTCATCGCACGCAATATCGACGACGCGCTTGCTGCCGGCGATCCCGATCTCGCCGAGAGCTTCGTCGCGCTCGCGAGGGAGCATCAGGTTGCGCTCGATGAGGCACAGGTTCAGCGCGTGAGCGATGCCGTTGCTGCGGAGAGGGCGCCCACCAGCGTTGCCAGGCGGTTTGCGACCGGGCTCGTGACGGGGCAGGCCGACGATGTCGCCAGCCTGTCCGGTACGGTGGCCGGCGATCTGTTCGTGTTCGGTGACATCCGCGACGCCATTCGTGAGGGCAAGCATCTGGTGATGGGCGAGGAGACCGATCGCCTCGTGCTCGGCCTGGCCACGGCCGGACTTGCCGTGACCGCGGCGACCTATGTCTCGGCCGGTGGCGCCGCGCCGGTGCGGGCCGGGCTCACCCTGGTGAAGGATGCCCGCAAGGTCGGCCGGCTCGGCGAGGGCTTGGCGTCCTGGGCTGGACGCTCGGCGCGCGAGGTGGTCGATACACCGATGCTGCAGCAGGCGGTCGCCTCCGGCTCGATGCTGCGTCCGGGCCAGACGGCAACTGCGATCCGCGCCGCTTTCCGGGCCGAGAAGGCCGGCGCGCTGGTGCGGCTGGCCAAGGATGTCGGCCGTATCACCGAGAAGGTGGGCACGCGCGGCGCCCTCGATTCGCTCAAGCTCGCCGACGGGCCGAAGGACATCGCGCGCGCCGCCCGCCTCGCCGAGGCCAAGGGCGGCCAGACGCGGGCGATCCTGAAGCTGCTCGGCCGTGGCGCGCTGCTGCTCACGGCCGGCGCCTTCAATCTCGCGCTCTGGCTGTTCGGCGCGCTGATGACGCTGTTCAGCGCCGTCGCCTCGCTGAAGGCGATGACGGAGCGCGCCACGCAGAGCGTCATCGATCGCGGCAAGCGCCGGCGGCTGCGCCGGATGCAGGCCGCTGCAGCGAGCGGGCAACTGGTCGCCGCCGCGCCCTGCGGCTAGACTTCACTGCACCATCACTCCAGATTTTTCGGGACCAGGTCCGATGCCGAGCTTTTCCAACGGCGCCGTCGAAATCGCCTTCATCGATGAGGGGGAGGGCGATCCGATCGTGCTCGTCCACGGCTTCGCGTCGACCAAGACCGTCAACTGGATCTATCCGGGCTGGGTCACCGAGCTGCGCAAGGCCGGCCGTCGCGTCATCGCGCTGGACAATCGCGGCCATGGCGACTCGGCCAAGCTGTACGACCCCGCGCAGTATTCCATCGCCGAGATGGCGAGCGACGTGACGGCGCTGATGGATCATCTCGACATCGCGCGCGCCGACGTGATGGGCTATTCGCTCGGTGGCCGCATCGCCGCCCACATCGCGCTGACGACGCCGCAGCGGTTGCGCGCGGCGATCTTCGGCGGCATCGGCATGGCGATGATCGAGGGCGGCGGTCCCGGCGAGAACGTCGCGGCGGCGCTCGAGGCGCCGTCGCTCGACGACGTCACCGATCCCGTCGGCAAGACGTTCCGTGCCTTCGCCGACCAGACCCGCTCGGATCGCCTCGCACTCGCCGCCTGCATGCGCGGCTCGCGCGGCCTGATCGCGCGCGAGGATGCCGGCCGCATCGCCGTGCCCGTGCTGGTCGCGGTCGGCACGACCGACGAAGTCTCCGGCTCGGGGCCCGCGCTCGGCGCGCTGATCCCGGGCGCCGAGGTGCTCGACATCCCCAACCGCGACCACATGCGCGCCGTCGGCGACAAGGTCTACAAGGCCGGTGTGGTGGATTTCCTGGTGCGGCGCTGACGCTCGCGCGCGGAACGACGCGCTGCCGTAGGGTGGGCAAAGCGGCCGCCGCAGGCGGCAGCGTGCCCACCGTCGGGCGGCGTCACATGCGGTGAGATGGTGGGCACGGCGCCACCGAAAGCTCGGATGTGGAGATGGCGGTGCGGCGCCTTTGCCCACCCTACGCTTGCGTCGTTCGCTCGCCGCTGAACCACCGCGCCACTGCGATCAGTACCGTGAATGTCGCCATCCACACCAGCCGGGCGCCGTAGCGGTCGTGCGGCCCGGAGAGCACGCCGCAGATCACGGCGTTGCCGAGCAGCGCCAGCGTCACGGTGACGGCGAGCAGGGTGATGTCGTCGCGCCGCCGGCGCCAGATCGCATGCGCCGCGATCGCGGCCGCCGCCAGCATCGAGCCCAGCGCCACCGGCACATGCAGCCAGTTCACGACCGCGAAATTGATCTCCCAATGCTGCTGATGCGCCGCGCGCATCTGCCGGACCTGGGAGGGAATGTAGCGCTCGATGATCCCATAGGTGTGCGGCACCCAGCCGCTGGTGCCTTCGCCGGTCGCCACATGCATCAGCTGTTCGCCGGTCGCGATCGCCGCCGCCTTGGCCTGCCACAGCGGATAGGCGGCGAGCGACTGCTTGACGATGAAGCCCATCTCCTCGTTCATGCCCTCGAAGCGGCCGAGCTTGTTGAACATGGAGTTGCCCCACAGGAAATCGTCCGCCGTCGGCGGCAGCTCGTTGCGGTAGGGGCAGAGCTTGAGTTTCTCGCGCCCGCAATGATCGTTGAGATATTGCGCGACGATGCCGTCCTGAAGCATGCGGCCGAAGGCGACGCCGGTGCCGCCCGGCGTCCAGGCCAGCTGGCCCGACAGAGCGAAGTTCGCGGCGAGCAGCATGGTCGCGCCGGCGACGATGGTGAGGCTGGCCTGGATCAGCCCGGAGAGCGCGATCTGTCGGCGCAGCCAGGGATAGGCGATCCAGCCGGCGCAGCACAGACCGAACAGCACGCCGAGCGTGGCGCTGTGGGTGGCGGAGGCAAACGCCACGAAGCCGAACAGCGCGGCTTTCTCCAGCGCCGAGATCCGGCGCGCCTGCGTCACCAGCAGGAACAGCGCGAGCACCGACAGCCCGGCGAAGATGTCGGTCAGCAGCATGCTGGCGAGCCAGGGCAGGGCGGTGGTCAGGATCAGCAACAGGCCGATCCACAGCAGGCGCAGCGGCTGGTAGAGCCCGAGGACGCGCAGCGTGAGCTGCAGGATCCACAACGTGGCCAGCGCCTGAAGGCCGAGATTGAGCCAGAAGCTGGAGCCTTCGCCGTAGTGCAGATAGAGCCCGAACACGGTCGAGCGGCTCGGCACCAGATAGCCTTCGTACCACCGCGCGAGATAGCCGCCGGTGTCCCACTGCAACAGCGGGTAGCCGTTCCACAGCGCGGGGGCGACCAGGAAGAGGGGGATGACGATGACGGGAAGCCAGGCCGCACCGGCCTCGCTTGCGCGTTCGTCCAGGATCTGAGTGTTACTGATGCCTGCATCCCCCGGTTCGGAGCACCATGGCCAAAACATGGTCAAGGCGGTATTCATCAATAGACGCAGGCTGATGGATGGTAAAGCCAGCCCCGTGATCCAGCGGGGACGGGTGTCTGTCTGGTCCCGGGTGGTTCCTTTTTGCCTCAGGGATGGTATCTGGCCCCGACGCTCGTCCTCGATGGGAAACCTGCGGGGCTGGCGGCTCACCGACTTGATTTCCGGTTCCTGCTGACCACTTCGAGCCGACCGCCGGTCTGTCGGCCTGGCGGGGTCACGTTGCGCGTAACGGAAATGTCTCAATCCCGTGATCTCCTGGCAGCGCGGCCGGCGAGAATGGATCGATGGCCTCGCGCAGCGTGTGGAGGACATCATTCCACGCGCTGTGCTATATTGCCTGCCCACTAAACTCTGCGAGACGCAGCCATGGCTATGCATCAGACCAATCCCCAGGGCGGAAAGCTGGCGACGCTCGACCCGATCTGGGATCGCATTCGCCACGAGGCCGAAGAGATCGTCCGGCGCGAGCCCGAGCTGGCCACGTTCATTTTTTCGACCGTGCTGCATCACAGCCGGTTGGAAGATGCGGTCGTGCATCGCGTTGCCGACCGGCTCGATCATTCCGCGCTGTCCGGCGACCTGATCCGCCAGACCTTCGACGACGCGCTGCGCGACGAGCCGGATCTCGGCCATGCCTTTCGTGCCGATCTCGTCGCCGTCTATGACCGCGATCCCGCGACCTCGCGCTTCATCGACCCCTTGCTCTACTTCAAGGGCTTCCACGCGTTGCAGACGCATCGCCTTGCAAATTGGCTCCATCGCAAGAGCCGCAAGGATTTCTCGTTCTACCTGCAGAGCCGCTCCTCGGCGGTGTTCCAGACGGACATCAATCCGGCGGCGCGGATCGGCCGCGGCATCTTCCTCGATCACGCCACCGGCTTCGTCTGCGGTGAGACCGCTGTCATCGAGGACAACGTCTCCATCCTGCACGGTGTGACGCTCGGCGGCACCGGCAAGGAGAACGAGGACCGTCATCCGAAGATTCGCCACGGCGTGCTGATCGGCGCCGGCGCCAAGGTGCTGGGCAATATCGAGGTCGGTCATTGCGCGCGCATCGCGGCCGGATCGGTGGTGGTGAAGCCGGTGCCTAACAACGTCACGGTGGCCGGCGTCCCGGCCAAGATCGTCGGCGAGGCCGGTTGCGCGGAGCCCTCGCGCACCATGGACCAGATGATCAACGCGATCGGCATCTGAGCCGCGGCGCGCGTGCGCGCAATCTCGAAGTCAAGAGCTTTTCAACCACGGGATTTCGTGCGAACACATCGTTGATCTGTGGATCTGACGATCCGCCATTGCCGCGGCGGACTGAATGTGAGATCCACGGCGTCCCTTTTCAGGTGCGTTCGATGACGCTGGTATCAATGCCGGGCATCGACCGGCTGAACTAACAAGCTTCGAGGACACGGACGTGCCGTGCTGTCACGTCCTGAACAACAAGCAACCCGCTGCAATTGGAGATCTCCCGTGGACGTTCAGGAAGTCAGGAAGCTCGACGCGTATCTGAAGCGCGTGTTCGGCAATCCCAAGATCCGCGTCGTGCCGCGGCCGAAGAAGGAAGACTCCGCCGAGGTCTATATCGGCGAGGAGTTCATCGGCGTCCTGTTCGTCGACGACGAGGACGATGATCGCTCGTTCCAGTTCCAGATGGCCATCCTGGAAGACGATCTGGTCGAGTAGACAGTAAGCGACTGCGCTTGGGGTACGGACGATCCCGCGCGGTGCAAGCGAATGTGCCCTCTCCCCTTGCGGGAGAGGGCCTCACCGGCCGATCAACGTGCTCGCTTGGGTGAGGGGTATCTTTCCGCGAACTGCGCTCGTTGAGAGATACCCCTCACCCAACCGAGTCTGCCGCGCCTTCGTACATGCCCTCTCCCGCAAGGGGAGAGGGCTCAGTCATGAGCACCGCGCTTGTCTGCCGACGTGCACGTAGCCGCATCATCATACGTAAGGTGCTGGTTCATACACGGCTGCACTTAGAAGCCGGACGCCGCCGCACCCACCGCGCGAAGTCACGACATTCCAGCGGCTATGCCCAACTACTTCACCGCATGCATCTGTGCCGTCAGCCGATCCATCGCGGCGGCCACGTCCTGCCATTGTGACAGCCAGCTGCGCGGGAAGCGGAACACGAGGTCGGCGCCGTCGATGCGGCGCTCGCTCAGGCACATGCCGGGGGTGGCCGCATCGCGGGTGCAGCGCGCCACCAGCGCCGGCTGGTCGGCCATGAAAAGGTCTTCGACATCGTAAGGCGTGCCGGCGCGGAAGCCGCGCATCGTCAAGCCGTTCTGGACTGAAATGGCGGACGGGCTCAGATAGCGCGGATAGATCGTCTTGAGCCGCGCCTCCGGCGACAGCGCGTCGTGATGCGCCGAGATCGACACGAAGATTCGATCGATCGGATGCGGCGCCTGATCGACCTGGTCGGCGCTGACGTGATGCGGCGCCTCGGGCGGGGTGAGGGCGGGATAGTCGAAGCCGAGATCGACCCGCTCCTGCGGGCCGGTGTGGCGCTGGATCTTCACCCTGATGGCGGCCGAGGGGACGTTGAAGATGGTGCCGCCGATGCTGACCGGCAGGCGTTCGGGCCCCTTGAAGGCGCCGGCCTGCCATGTCGGCCACAAGAGGTAGGCGACGACGGCCACGGCGGACGCCGCCAGCACGCAGCCGGTCACGATCGGCACGGCGTGGCCATGTCCGTTCGAAGGGCGGGCACTGCGGACGGAAAACATCGTCATGTCGGGCTGGGGATCTCAACGGCGAATCAGCGCGACTATGCCACGGCAATGCGATTTTCTGCAGAATCTTACCGGCAGGGACCTGCACATTTGCCGCGGGCTCGATTAACCCTTCCTTAAGGATAATGTGGCGAGCGGGGCCGGATTTTGCCAAACCAGCATCGGGCAGTTCTGCAAGTTTGAGTGAGTGCGTACGATGTCGGCAGAGGCGTTCAATTCCCTGTTCTCGCTCCTGATCGGTTTTGCCTTGGCCGGCGCCTTGGCCAGCGGCTATCAGGCCTATGCTGAGCGGCCGCCGGGCTTCGAGCTGCTGCAGGAGGGCGTGACGCCGCGCCGTTTCGCTGCCGTGCCGTTCCTGGTGTTCGCAGCCCCCTTCATCATCATGCGCAATACGCTGCGCGGCGCCCGCATCGAGCGCCGCCGCTTCGAGTTCGTGATGCTGGCAACCGTGATCGCCGGCTTCTGGAGCATGATGTCCGGCACCTTCATCGTGATGACCTTGCGCGCCGCCGGCGTGCTGGCGTGAGTTCCTCATCGGAACGGCAAGCGCCGCGATTGCTTGAATTCGCCGTCCTGGCCGTGCCAAGGTCACCCGCGAACGGGAGACCTCCATGGCTATCTACGAACTCGACGGGCAGGCGCCCGAGCTGCCGGCGGACGGCAACTACTACATCGCCGACAATGCCACCGTGATCGGCCGCGTGAAGCTGGCCCGCGAGGTCACCGTCTGGTTCGGCGCGGTCATTCGTGGCGACAATGACTGGATCGAGATCGGCGAGAGCTCCAACATCCAGGACAATGCCACCTGTCACGTCGATCCCGGCTTTCCGCTGCGCGTCGGCCGCAACGTCACGGTAGGCCACAACGTGATCCTGCACGGCTGCACGGTCGAGGATGACGCGCTGATCGGCATGGGCTCGATCATCATGAACGGCGCGCACATCCGTCGCGGCAGCGTCGTCGGCGCCGGCGCGATCATCACCGAGGGCAAGGACTTTCCGGAATATTCGCTGATCATCGGTGCACCCGCCCGCGTCGTGCGCACGCTGGAGCCCGCGCAGGTCGAGCGCATGGGCATCGCGGCGAAGGCCTATGTCGCCAAGGGCCCGCGCTACACCAAAGGCCTGAAGAAGATCGGCTGAGGCAGCCTGATCAGCGAGGGGCTGATCGCGCGGCTCACGTCCCCTCGGACTCGCTGGCTTCGCGCGCGCTGGCGACGCGCTCATGGCCGCTCGCCCATAGCGCATGCTGCTCGCTGCCATCCTGATACGGATTGGCCTCGGCCGGAATGTTCTCGCGCGCGGCGCGCTCGCCCTGTTCGAACGGATCGGGGTCGGTGGTCATGCTGAAATCCTGCTCCTCTGCTTGCGTTTGGGTCTGGCCCGCGTCTTGGGTCTATTGCTGGGCTTGTCCTTGCGTTCGCGCGCGGCGGTGGCGTCGTCCTCCGCCGCGCTCCTGCGCAATGCGTCCTTCAGGTCGGCCGGCACGCCGTGCTTCTCGAGCAGGTCCATGAACGCTTCGTCCGCGAGATCCTGCAGGCCGAGCATCTGATCGCGACCGAGCTGCTTGAGCTTGTCGAACGTGTCCTGGTCGAAGGCGATCAGCTTGCGCACCTGTCCATCTTCTCCTCGCGCCATCAATCCTCTCCCATTCACGTTGGTTCCGGAACGCGGCCTGCCCGGTCGGGTTGAGACGTAAAGGGAGAGCCTCCGATGACCAGACATTCCTTGCGCACACTGATCGTGATTGCAGGTCTCACGACGGCGACGGCCGTCTTCGCCCAGAGCGGCGGCGGTGGCGGCGGAGGAGGTGGGGCGGGCGGCGGAGCAAGCGCCGGCGGCGCGGCCGGCGGCGGCGGCGCTGCGAGCAGTGCGACGGGTGGCAGCGGCTCCAGCGCCGGGACGACCGGGACTGCAGGCGCCGGGACGAGCGGTACCAGCGGCACAGCTTCTGGAAACGCTGCGGGGCTGGGAAACACGTCCACCAGCCCGAACGGCGTCGGCAATGGCGCGCAGCTGTCTCAACCGGGGGCGGCCGGCGCCAACGGCACCAACAGCCTTGGCACCGCCCAATCGACCGGCTCGGGTGCGAGCGGATCTGGCTCAGCGTCGGGCAATTCCGGGGTCACCACGGGCGCAGGCCGCGGTGCCGCCGGCGGCACCTCGGCAACGGGACCCAACCGTCCGGGCGACAACACGGTGGATGCCGAGATTCAGCAGGAGAACCAGAAGGTCGATCAGAAGGTGAAGAGCATCTGCCGCGGTTGCTGATCATTGCTGCGGCTCTTGACGTGACGTTCAGACACCTGATCGCGCAGATGTGAGTGCGGCTGCCCGCGAGCTGTTCCAAATCAGGCCTTAAGACATTTGCGTTGCAATGACGCGATCATTGCAGCTTGGGCTGCGTGAATTTGGAGACGGATCGATGCGTAAAACTTGGATGGGATTGCTGGCGGCCGGCGGGATCGCGTTGATCATGATCCCCGGCGCGGCGTCGGCCCGCGGCGGCTTCCATCACGGGGGTGGCTTCGGTCACGGCTTCTATCACCACGGCTTTGGCCCTGGCTTCGGGATCGGCTTCGGTTTCGGCTATCCCTATTATTACGGCGGCTATCCCTACAACTACTACCCTTACACCTATGAAGACATCGGCGGCTGCTACGTGATCAAGAAGCGCGTGCGGACAGCGCACGGCTGGCGTCTTCGTCCCGTTGAAGTCTGTGAATGAGCGGTGAACCTGCGGGCGGGGTGACGCGTTGGCCAGTCACTTCGCCTTAACGATATCCCGGTCACCATTTCCTGCCGCTGCGGTGCACGAGGCGGCCATGGAGCAAGAGCTGGCGCAACGCTTGCATGGATTCCAGGCATGATGAACTCACTCACATCCCCTGAACTCACCTTCGTCTTCATGGGCGTCGTCGTCGGTCTCGGCGCCGCTCTGGTCTGGATGGCCTGGGAGCTCGAACAGGGCGCCCGGCAGCCGGCGAGGGTGCGCCGGCGGCGCTGAGCCGTCCTTGCGCGGTCCGCATAGGGTGGGCAAAGGCGCGGTCGTGATCTCGCCGCGTGCGAGATGGCAGTCGCGCCGTGCCCGCCATCGTTGCTGACGAGTTCGCGGAGCGACGGTGGGCACGCTGCCGCCTGGCCGCGGCTGCTTTGCCCACCCTCGGTCACCACGCCGACATGTGCGTGCCGATCAGCTCAGCACGCCATATTTCTTGAACCACGCCTGCATCTGTGACCACGCATCCTCCGCCGCCTCCTTGCGATAGCTCGGGCGGTAGTCGGCGTGGAAGCCATGCGGCGCGCCGGGATAGAGCTTGAACTCAGCGGTCTTCTTGTTCTCCGCGAGCGCGGCCTTCATCGCCTCGACGCTGGCGACTGGAATGCCGGTGTCGGCCTCGCCATAGAGGCCGAGCACAGGCGCCTTCATCTCCGGCGCAAGCTGCGCCGGGCTCTTCGGCCACGCCGGGTTGGGCGCATCGGTCAGCGGACCATAGAACGCCACGCCGGCCTTCAGCCCGGCATTGTGGGCGGCATATTCCCAGACATTGCGGCCGCCGCGGCAGAAGCCGACGATGCCGAGACGCGAGGTGTCGCCGCCCTGTGATTTGGCCCAGGCCACCGTCGCGTCGAGATCCGACAGCAGCTCGGCATCAGGCTTCGCATTCACGATCGGCAGCAGCTCCTTGATGTCGCTGATCTTGGTGAGATCGGTGCCGCTGCGGAAATAGTAGTCGGGCGCCACCGCGAGCGCGCCGAGCTTGGCGAGGCGTCGCGTCACGTCCTTGATGTATTGGTGCAGGCCGAAGATCTCCATCGCGACCAGGATGACAGGCGGATTGCTGGCGCTGACGGGCCTGGCGAAATACACCGGCATCTCGGCATCGGCGACCTTCACCTTCGCATCGCCAGCATTGAGGCCGCTGGTGTCGGTGGTGATGACCTCGGCCCGGACAGGGCCTGCGGCCAACGTGTAGCCGGCGGTGACGGCTGCGGACGCGGTCATGAAGCCGCGGCGCGAGAACGGGGCGACTTTGGTCAGTCCGATCACGTCGGACGTCAGTATGGGGTCGGCGGACATGGCGGCTTCTCTCCACAGGTGAGGCGTGCATTGAGCAGAGAAGCGGCTGTGAAAAGCAAGTCACCAGCAGGAGAGGGTGCTGTGCACGCGGCGCAGTTCCGAAGTCATCTTGCGCTCGAGGGTCCACTACAAAGAACAAGGTCGTCGGCGCAGTATGGCGCCAACGACCTTGCCAGCCCCGGATTGAAATTGGCCCTGCGCCATCCTGAAATTGGCTCGCCATCCGGTGATCACAAGATGGCCCGAATCCACGGCTCGCTATGTGAAGCACTTCACAAGCCACCGGGAATTTTCGGCAGGGATTGTACAGCTCCTACGACTAACGACTAACCGCGGCTGCGGCGATGCCGGTGTCCGCTGCGGTTCGCATGAGCGCGCGCACGGATGCTGCGATTGCGCGGCGGCGGCGAGGCCTGCTCGGAGGATTGCGTGCTGGCGAAGGATTGGCGCAGGCCGTCGATCGACTCCTTCATCGTCGAGACCTGCTCGGCAAGACGCTTGGTGTCGGCCTGCTGGGCCGCGAGAAGCTGGCGCATGCTCTGCAGCTGCTCCTGCATCATCTGCAGCTGGTCGATCGATTCCTGCTGGCTGGCCTCCAGCCCCTTGGTCTTCTCCACCAATTGCTCGGAGGCCTGAGCCGTCCGCGCCTGCAACTGCCGAGTCACCGCGCCGCGCTCGGGCTCGACCGGTGAACCGCCATAGGCGCGCCACAGCAGGATGCCGCCGATGCCCGCGACCAGCACGAGCAGGGTGGCCGCGGCGAGCGCGATCGGCTGCGAGCTCTTGACGGCGCTGGCGCCGGACTTCTCGAGATAACGTCTGGTGTCGCGCGTCACCGGATCCATCACGAAACCACCCTAACCAAAAAGCTTCGGAAGGCCGTTCCGAAAATTGGAGCGGCGGAAAAAGGCATGCTCGGCAGGAGCAGCCCATAAGCAGCAAAACGCATGCCGTGGGAGGCCGATCCCGACCACCGGACTTTATTAGCAAATCTGACGAAAACGAGGCCGGCAAGCCGCAAAAACGCCGCCGGCAAACTCCCGGCCGGTCGCGCCGGCCAGCCGTCGGCCGGTCCCGGGCAAGGTGCTGAACCCGAGACGGGTCAGAGGGTTACTGGGTCGTGTTGCAGTTCCGGCAGATATTGAGCTTCTGCTTGAGGCGAGCCTCGTCGGCGAGGTCGGCCGCCTGTTCCTCCTCCCAACTCATCCGGCCGCGCGTGCCCGTGCTCGACTGCGAGGACATCGCGTCGACGCGCGAGTCGCCACGGCGCTTGCCGGTCTTGCGGGGAGCGGCGCCGATGTCGGGCTCCATCACCATGTCGGTATCGGCCTCCGAGGAGGCGACGCGTCCGTCCCAGTCGGCGATGGCTGTCGCCGCCTGCGGTGCCGTCATCGCGGCGGGTGTGGCACCCGGTGTTGCGGCGGCCATCGCCGGCGTGCCGGCCGAGGCCAGCGGGCCCGAGCAACCGGTGCCGGACATGCAGCAGTTCGAAAGGGTCAGGGCCGCAGCCACGAGCGCCGCGCTTCGCAGGATCATCATCATGCCGACAACCTAAACCCGACGGTCGAGGGAAAACAAGGTTGGCCGGCGATCCGCCGCGCCCCGCCAGGAAGATATCGTCAAAGCAAGGCCTAAAAAAGGTGCGGCCAGACCTTGGGGGAGGCCTGGCCGCGCTCGACGGCGTTGGCGAGTTTCATTCGCCTGACGCTTTTCGCCTGCGCGGGTCGCAAGTTGCGCACCGATGCCGTGGTCGAGAATCGCAGATCCATCAAGGTCGCAGTGGCTGCATTGCGCTCGCGGTTTTGGCCGCGCGCACCAACTGAAGGAACTCGGCGCGATAGGCGTAAGGATCGTCTCCGCGTGCTGCGGAGGCGATACGCAGCACGTCGTCGTAGCCGAACTGGCCGGTATGCTTTCCACCACGCAGAATCTCGCCGAACGCGGCGACACTGGTTGCAAAGCGGGCATCGAGTGGCGCCTCCTCGAAGCGAGCGCTTTCGGACCCGCGATCGACGGGTGTGCTGATCACCACGCTTCGATCGGATCGCGGCAGCTTGTAACGGATCTTGACAAAGGCATATTCGGCCGGCGACGGAGCGCCGCTCGCCGCGGCCCGCGCCCCGTATCTGAGATCGTCGACCGTTCGAGGCCCGCCGACAGGCACGATGTCGTAGAGCGCCGTCACGGTTTGCCCCGAGCCGACGTCGCCAGCGTCGACCTTGTCGTTCGTGAAATCGTCACGATTGAGAAGTCGCGTCTCGTAGCCGATGAGCCGATATTCGGCGACGGCTGCGGGATTGAACTCGACCTGGATCTTCACATCCTTGCCGATCGGAAACAGCGTCGAACTTGCTTCTTCGACCAGCACCTTGCGCGCCTCGTTGATCGTATCGATGTAAGCGGCGACGCCGTTGCCATTCTGTGCCAGCGTCTGCGCCAGCGCGTCGTTGTAGTTGCCCATGCCAACGCCAAGGATGGACAGGAAAATGCCCTTCTCGCGCTGCCGTTCGACAAACCCCTTCAACTCGTCCCTGTTCGTAATCCCGACGTTAAAGTCGCCGTCGGTGGCGAGGATGACGCGGTTGACGCCGCTGGCGTCGAAGTTCTGCTCCGCAAGCGCATAGGCATGGCGGATGCCTTCGGCGCCCGCCGTGCTGCCGCCCGCCTCGAGCCGATCGATCGTTGTCAGGATTTTCGCCTTCTCGGATACGGACGTGGGTTCAAGCGCCGTGCCGGCATTTCCCGCATAGGTCACGATCGCGATGCGGTCCTCAGGTTGCAACTGGGTCACGAGCATGGCGAGCGACTGTTTCACGAGTGGCAACCGGTTTTGCGGCTGCATCGAGCCCGAGGTATCGATCAGGAAAACGAGATTCGCGCGCGGCCGGTTTGTCTGTTGCAGCGCATAACCCTTGATGCCGATGCGCATGAGTTTGCGGCCTTCCGCCCAAGGGTTCGGAAACACGGCAACATTGGCCCGGAACGGCTCGTCCGCCGATGCCGGCGCTTCATAGTCATAGGGAAAGTAGTTGATCAGCTCCTCGGTCCGAACGGACGCGGCCGGCGGCAGGACATTGCGGTTGAGCTGTGCGCGGACGAATGCGTACGACGCCGTATCGACATCGATGGAGAATGTCGAGACCGGTGCATCGCGCGCGATCTGGAAGGCGTTTTCCGGCGCATTCGCGAACTTGTCGCGGCCGGCAGGCTCGGCGGCACCAAAGACGCGCTCGCGCTGTGTGTGGTCGGGTAGGCTTTCGGCCGGCGCCATCTGCTGGGCAAAGGCTGGCGGCGACGCGCGGTTGAATCCGTCATCGGTCCTGTAGTCCCCGCGGCTCCGAGCGGAATAGGGCGACGGCGTCCCCGGCATGAAGCCCTGCACCCGGTCGGTCGCGGCAGGCGCCTGCGGAGCCACCCGGCTGAGGATCCGATCTTCCACATGCGGCGTGGCGGGAGGCGGCGCCGCGGCTGCCGAGGGCGCGGCGGCTTCCGGGTTGGGCTTTGCGGCCGGAGTGGCGGTTGGGATTTGCGTTTGCGGCTGGGCCTGGCTTTCGCTTTCCTTCTTTGCTTGCACCGTCGGCTCAGCCTGAGCGGCCTCGTTGCTCGCCACCCTCGGTTGGAGGGGCGGAGCGAATTGCGCCACCTGCGGTGACCGAATGAGATGGAGATAGGCGCCCGATCCGACAACAAGGCAGGCCAGGCTGGCAGCCAGGAGATATCGCGTTCGCTTCATGACAGGCCTCTCGCGTGACGGCCGCAGGGACGCGGCAGTTCGCTCGATGAGACGGATGTCGGTCGAGATTCCTTGGGCGGTTGCGGCGCTTTTTCGATCGAAGCGCAGCAGCGCCTGTTGCACGGCCGCGTCACGCGCGTCCGGCGGGGGCGGCGGGGAGGCGGGCAAACGCGTGATGTCGGGATCAGAACTCATCGCTGATGTCCTTCGCGAGACTCGCTCGTCGCCTCACCTCGTGCATGCGGCCGGAGATCGTCGACTCGGAGACACCGAGGGCCGTCGCCGCCTCCGCGTGGGTCATGCCTTCGCCGACCACAAGCACGACCGTCTCGCGCAGCAGCGGCGAAAGCTGCGCCAGCTCGCTCGCGAGCCAGCTGCGACGAAAGAGATCCCTGCCATCGGGCAGCGCCGCCATTCGCGCAAGCAAGGCGAGGTGGCGTTTCAGGCGCGCCAACGTCGAATGGCGCCGATGGTGATCATGACAGGCGTTGCGGACGATTCCGATCAGCCAGGTCGTGAACTTGGCGTCCCCCCTGAAGGAAGCGATCCGCTCCACGAGCGCGCAGCAGACATCCTGGCAGATGTCCTGCGCGTCCGTCCGGGAGCCGGTCATGCGCCAGGCAACGCGGTGCATGAGGTCGTAGTGACGCCGCAACAAGGCTTCGAACGCGGCCCGGTTGCCCTGCGTGGCCAGACAGACGAGGTCGTCATCCGTGGCGTCGCTGCCCGACGGCTCAGTCACCTCTGCTGTCACGCGCTGAATGACGCCCTCCATGTCCTTTCCTCAGGGCCGACGGGATTGAGCAAGACAACCGGGACGGTCACCCGGCCCCTCGTCCAGTCCCGTCCAGGACGGCGATCGCATGTGCCCTATCGCTCCCATCGTCGTTCCACCCATACACCGGACACTGGGAAAGAGATTTTCCCGGCATTCACCCCTTGAGACGAACGGAACAGCGGAATCCTTGGGCCAGGTCAGGAAGAATTTTGGACCTCGCAAGGCCAGAGCCTTACGGCGCTCCGCGGAGGTGGCAACCCCAGGCAGCGGGACTTTGCGGGCGCATGCGAGCAAAACGATCGCCTGCCGCACAGTTTCGTGGTTTTCACCCGGGCGGGCAGCCGAGTTGGCCGGGCCATGCGGGATGCGCCAAACGTCGCGAGCTTCGGGGTGGTTTCCGGTTGTCGCTGGAGCCCGTTGGAATCGCGCTTTTTTCGGGCCGTCTCCAAAAAGGTGCGGCCAGCTCTTGGGGGAGAGCTGGCCGCGCGCGAACCGGTCTGGGACGGGGAGGGGTGGGGATGTGACCGGGTCGCGTAACTCGAATTCCTGTTTCGCCTCTCTCAGCGCTATCTGGCGCTGGCGGTGGCCACTGCCGGGCGACCGTCGCCGAGCGAGACCCAGACGTTCGGGTCGCTCTGCGACTGCCGCTTGACGAAGCGGTAGCCGGTCTCGGTCCAGGCGACGACGTTCTCGTTCTGATTGTCGAGCACGTATTCGCCCTTGTCGGTCTTCACGGTGAGGACGGCGTGTCCTTCACCCTTCTTGTCGCGCACCACCGTGATCAGCAACGCCTCGCGGGGCCAGCCGGCATCGATCAGCAGTTTGCGCTTCAGCAGCACATAATCCTCGCAGTCGCCGTAGCCGTCTGTCGGCAGCGACCATTTCTCGACCACGCCCCAATGGTCCATGTCGGTGATGGGCTTGACGTTCTCGTTGACCCAGCGATTGACCTTTAGCAGATCGCGCCAGGCGGTCTGGGACAGCACGATGTCGCGGGGCTGCGACGCGCCGCCGCGGCATTCCTCGGGAGTCTCGGTGCAGAACTCGATCCAACCGATCGGCGCCCGCGTCGTGTCGCCCAGGCTCGCATAGAGCACCCGGTCATCACCGGCATGCGCCATCGTCCCCATCGCCATCAGGAAGGCTGCGACCGCCAATCCCTTTGCCTGTCCCGTCCGCTTGACCATTTTGGCCCCCGTTTTCGTTGGGACCATGTGTCTCACAAAGATTTTTCGCTGCCGCTAAATCGCCACGATGGATTTGACGAAAACCCAATTCAAACAAGGCGCTAATTTGAATCCTTGTTGAATCGAATTCGCTTAAAATTTGAATCGATCGGGGTTGATTCAAATGCGCCGCATTAAGGCGGGAACCGCTGTCGTTGCAGGCTCGGCAGCGCTTTTCAGGCGGTACATTAACTGCGCCGGATGCAGCGTGCGGTCGCCGAACGCAACACGGCGCCCGCGATGGCGGACGCCGTGTGCTCCGTGAAGTTGCGGGATTTGAGGGACCTGCGGCTTTACCGCGCGGTAACGCTCTCTTCGAGCGTTTCGGCGAGCTGCGGATGCACGAACTCGATGGCGAAGCCGCCTTCGAGATTTCGCACCACGCGCGCCTGCACCCGGCCGAGCATGACCTGCGATTTCATCGCCGGCTTGGTCTCGGCTGCGATGGCCGCGCCCGACAGCGACATGTCGATGATGCGGCAGGTCATCTTGGTGCCGTCCTCGAGCGTCAGCACCGCGATCGGGTTGCGCGGGATGATACGGTCGTGGCGGCGATCCTCCGGCAGATTGAGGATGTCGCGGTTGGCGAGCCAGGTCAGCTGTGCGGCGAGCTTGTCGCGCTTGCGGGCGGTGGCGCCGATCGTCATCGCGAAGCCGTTGTCGATGATGCGGGTGATCTTGCCCTCGACGCGGCCGATATGGTCGAGATAGGCGATCACGCGGTCGCCGACATTGCCGATGCCGGGCGCCAGCAGCGCCAGGCCGCCGGGCGACATGTTGATCACCTGACAGGGAAACTCACGGCGATCCGGCAGCATGTAGCGGCCGAGCAGGTGGACCTTGACCCGCTGGAAACGGCGGCGCTCCTCGGCGGCCGGAAGAGATTGTTTGATGTTCGGCAACGCCATGTTTCGCCACTCAAAGCCGGCTCTTTACAGGACCGGACGATCCAGCAACGAAACTAAATGCTGCACGGTTAATTCAGCGTTATCGCAGCGCCGCGCGCGTTCATGTTGTTCGCGCGTCGCGGGAGGCGACGGGCGATCAGCGCAAGCCCTCATACACCATCAGGCCGCGGGCGAGTGCCAGCTTGCGCAGCGCGCGCGGCACGATCGGCTGGACGGGCGGATGGATGTAGCGCCACGACACCATCTCCAATGGCCCGAGCGCGCCCTGCGGCGTCTCGAACGGGGCGAGCAGGCCGGTGAGGCTGATCGGCTCATGCGCGCGCATGGCGAACGGCAAAAGCAACAGCTCGAAATGCGCGGTTGTGCGATCGGGCGCCACAGCCGTCACGCCGGCGATGGCGGGAAGCGTCTCCTCGCAGACCACCGACGCGATCTCTTCGATCTCGTAGCGGCTGGCGGACGAGAACTGCGCGGCGAAGCTCTTGTCCTTCACGTCGCCGCCGAGCAGGGCGCAAAGCCGCGTGCCGGCCATCCGGAACGGAAAGCCGCTGTCGGGATCGCAGGACAGCACGAAGATGTCGCCGAGCAGCTCGCGCACGGCCGACGGCTCGAAGTCGCCGCGCTCCGGCGCCTTCGCATGGCCGCGTCTGTCGTTCCAATAGGCGAAGAGCTCGCGATTGGACGGATGTTTCATCGGATAGACCCCTCGCGCCCTCGACGTTGTCAGGACATCGCTGTCCCGCTTTCGTCCAGGCGCCTCCCTGGTTGTTTGTGCAGGAGGGGCTGTGCAGCGTCCATGCCGATGGTGCGATCGTGCCGGTCTTACCCCGAGCTTCCGCGCGTTAAGGTTAAATTAACGATGTGCTTGGCGGCGGCCACGGGATCGTTAAAAAAGCGTTCATGCCATCGCGGCCGGACGAGGTCCGCCGCGACCGGTAGAGGTACACGAAGGCGGCGTCAAACAAGTCCGGTCGTCGCGACGGGGAGGGGTGGGGAAAAATAACCCCGGGCTCTCCGGACGCGCAAACAAACCGGCGGATCTCACGAGGGAGAGCTTTCTCAGGGCTCTCCCTCTTTTCTTTTCCGGATCGCCGTCGTTTTCGGGGCCATCAGGCCGCACATCAACTCTGCATGTGTGCGCTTGCACAGATCCGCCAAAGCCGCCTATCTGACAGATCTGTTCCTCTCGTCGAAGGCGTGCGGCCCGTTGGATTCTCCGTCAGACGTCACCCAAGATCCGCCGCGGCAGGCTGCGCGCGAGCCGGTCCTGAACCTGCCGGGCGCACTGACGGCCTATATCGCTCTGATCGCCGTGATCCATCTGCGCGTGCTGCTGCCCGAGGAATGGGACGGCTGGATCATGGACCTGTTCGCCTTTGTCCCGAAACGATACGACCAGACGCTGCTCGACGGCGCGTTTCCGGGCGGCACGCCGGCCAAGATCTGGACCTTCGTCAGCTACTCGCTGCTGCATGCCAATCTGACGCATATCGGCTTCAACGTGCTGTGGCTGCTGCCGTTCGGCAGCGCGCTGGCGCGCCGCTTCGGCGCCATGAGGTTCTATCTGTTCATGGCGGTGACGGCGGCGGCGGGCGCGCTTGCCCATCTCGTCACCCATGAGCATGCGCTGGCGCCGATGATCGGCGCCTCGGCCTCGGTGTCCGGCGCGATGGCGGCGGCGATGCGCTTTGCCTTCGTGCGCGGCGGGTTCCTATCGTTCGGTCGCGGCGATGCCGATGCGGCGGCGAAGGTGCCGGCGCTGTCGCTGTCGCGTGCGCTGCGCAATCCGCGGGTGCTCGGTTTTCTTGGCGTGTGGTTCGGCGTCAATATCCTGTTCGGCGCCTTTGGCCTCACGCCGGGTGCTGACGGCGCCGATGTCGCCTGGCAGGCGCATATCGGCGGCTTCCTCGCCGGACTGGTGCTGTTTGCGCTGTTCGATCCGATCCCGCATGTGCGTGAAGATGCTGCACCTGCGTTGCCGTCGGAGCCGGTCGACAGTTAGTTGCCGCTCAACTGCGCTTGCGGGCGCGGGTGATTTCATTCATCATTTGCACCCTATGCAACCGGAACACGATTCCGGGCAAATAAGGCAGGCCGTTTTTGAAGGCCATCCGCCGGCCTGCCGAGCGCACTGCAACCAGAACGCGACTGGTGCATTTGCCAACTGTCGAGCGGCCAATTGTTGATTGGCACGCGTGACGATCGAACTCGCTTGAACTGAAGACTTCTGCAGGCATCGGCCGCAACGACGCCTCGCTCAAGAAGGCGCATCGGCCTCTCAAGGAGACGAGCAATGACAGTACGTGCGATCCTCGACATCAAGGGCCATCAGGTCGAGAGCGTCGACCCTCAGACCTCACTTGCCGACGCCGCCAGGCTGCTCGCCGACCGCAAGATCGGCGCGGTGCTGGTGATGTCGGGCTCGCGGATGGAGGGCATTCTCTCCGAGCGCGACATCGTGCGCGCGCTGGGCGAGCGCGGCGCATCCGTCCTCACCGAGCCGGTCTCGGACGTGATGACGCGCCGGGTCGTCAGCTGCAAGCCGGCCGACACGGTGGCCTCGCTCATGGAGACGATGACCAACGGCAAGTTCCGCCATCTGCCGGTGATCGAAGGCGGCCTCGTGGTCGGACTGATCTCGATCGGCGACGTCGTAAAGTGGCGCGTCCAGGAATACGAGACCGAGCAGGAAGCGCTGCGCCAGTACATCAAGACGGCGTAGGCGCTCCGCCGGTCGGCGCCGGTGCTCCGGCCGGTTGGGTGACCGGCCCGCCGATCGCCTCATGGATCGAATCCAGCGCGCGTTCGGCCGCCTTGGTGCCGAACGCGATGAGATCGGCCGCGCGATGAAAGTCGAACCAGCCGATCTGGCCGACGCGCGGCGAGATCAGGAGGTCCGGCGGATCGCCGGCGAGCCGCGCGCGCGTGATGCGGTCCTGCATGATGTTGAAGGCGTCGACCATCACCGACGAGATTCCCGGCCGGCCGCCTTCGCCGAAGAACTGCCGTTTCACCGCACGCTCCGGCGAGAACAACCTGCGGAAGCGCCGCTTCGGCGGCGTGCTTTCCATCACCGTCTCCGGCACCTCGACCGGCTGGCCGTGCGAATAGATCGTCGTCGAATGCGTGAACACGTCGCTCGACAGATTGGCGGCGATCACGATCTCGGCGCCGAGCGCGCGCGCCGCTGACACCGGCACCGGATTGACCATCGCGCCGTCCACCAGCCAGCGGTCGCCGATCAGGACCGGCGCGAAGATTCCGGGCAGGGCGTAGGAGGCGCGCATCGCGTCGACCAAGCTGCCATGCGTGAGCCAGATCTCGTGCCCGGTACGAATCTCCGTCGCCACGGTCGCGACCTTCATCGGCAGTTCCTCGATTCCGACGCGGCCGAGCGAGGCTTCGAGCTGGGCTGCGAGCTTCTCGCCGCCGATCAGGCCGGATCCGTTGAGGCGGATATCGAGATAGCCGAGCACGTTGCGCATCTGCAGGCTGCGCGCCCATTCTTCCAGCGCATCGAGCTGGCCGGCCGCATAGGCGCCGCCGACGACCGCGCCGATCGAGGTTCCGACGACCACATCGGGCACGATGCCATGCGCCATGAGGGTGCGGATCACCCCGATATGAGCAAAGCCGCGCGCCGCGCCGCCCCCGAGCGCTAACCCGATCACCGGCTTGCGGATCGTCCCGAGTCCGACATTCGTGCCGTCTGTTCCGCCATGGCGGCGTCCCATCAACATATCCAGCACCATCATCTCCACGCATACGCCATTCTGCGACGCCGCCGCCACGCCGTGCCGCACCGTCACCGTTCCGGCGCGAACCTATCAGAAGCATTCTTTATGCCGGTTGACGGCTCCATGAGATGCCGCTGATGTGATGGTCCTGCGATGTCCGTCGTCACGATCGTAGCGCGGCCAAGCCGCACGCCACGCCCCACGATTCCCGGATCGGTTCAGTACAGGCTTGAATTTGCCCCGTTTTCGGTCAAAACGAGGGGGATGACGAGTGGTCGCGGTTTCATCCGAGTCCGGTGCGGCGTGCGGCGATGGCCCGCGCGGGTGCTGTCGTGTCTTGTGGCCGGGTCGCTTGTAGCCGCCTGGGGCCTCACCGCCGCGCAGGCGCAGCTGTTCAGCGACCGGCCGCCGCCGGTTCCGCCGGCTTCGGTGCCGGATCCCGGCGCTGCCGTCAGTCTCGCACCGCCCTCCGGGCCCGGAGCGGGTCCCGTGGTTCCGCCGCCGCCCGCGCCGCAGGCCATCCCGGGCCCGCCGGTGGCCGCGATCCCGCCGGGCGCGCCCGCCGCCATTCCGCCGGTGGCTGCTCCCCCCGCTGCACCGAACCAGGGTGTGCTGTCGCTGTCGGCGCGTTACGGCAAGGATCTGCCGAACATCAATGGCGGCCTGGTCTGGCGCGTCTTCGCCGACCGGCCCGACGAGACCGGCGCCTTCAAGATGCTGCGCGAGGATCGCGGCCCGACGCCGAACATCGTGCTGCCGCCCGGCAACTACGTCGTCCATGTCGCGCTCGGCCTCGTCAGCGCCGTCCGGACGGTGAGCCTGAAGACCGACACCGATCGCGAATCCTTTCTCCTGCCGGCCGGTGGCCTGCGGCTGGAGGGCCGGGTCGGCAGCAGCAAGATTCCGCAGAACCAGATCTCGTTCGCGATCTACAAGGGCAGCCAGTTCGACGGCCGCGAGCGCGCGCCGCTGGTGCCGAACGTCGCCGCGGGCGACATGCTGATGCTGCCCGAAGGCACCTATTACATCGTCTCCAACTATGGCGACGCCAACTCGGTGGTGCGCTCCGACATTCGCGTCCAGGCCAGCAAGCTCACCGACGTTACGGTCACGCACCGCGCCGCGGTCATCACCTTGAAGCTGGTCTCCGACAAGGGCGGCGAGGCGCTCGCCAACACCGCCTGGTCGGTCATCAACCCCGGCGGCGACGTGATCAAGGAATCTGTCGGCGCCTTCCCCAAGGTCGTGCTGTCCGAAGGCGACTACCGCGCCATCGCCAAATACGAAGGCAAGGTGTTCGAGCGCTCCTTCAACGTCGTCAACGGCGTCGACGGCGAGGTCGAGGTGCTGGCGCGATAAGGACGTTGCGCGACACCGCGAAGCATATCATTGCGACCGCGTCGCGTGGATGAACGCAGAGAGTATCCCCACCCAAGGTGTCGTCCCTGCGAACGCAGGGACCCATACCGCGGACGCTATCGAGGGACGTTGCTGCCAGTTGCCCGCCTCATTGCGGCCTGTGGTTATGGGTCCCGGCTCAAGGCCGGGACGACAGCGGTGAATGTCGAAGCGCTTATGCGCGACATGATGCGCCAAAAGGCGTTGCCTTTGCCCGTCGGGTTACTTTGTCGCACTTATTAGTTCTTGCCTCGTCGGGCAAATCAGATCGATGCTCTCGCGCATCCCGTCCCGGGATGAGGGGCGTATCGCGGTCGTCACGGCACGCGGGGCGGGGAGCGGTGGGCGTGGTGGATTGCAGCGCGGGTTGCTCGCGCCGACGAACAATCCGCTGCGCACGGTCAAGTCGCGCGGTCCTGATATCCCGAAGCTGATATCACCCGTGCAACGCGCGTGAGCGCGTTGCACGGCATGGTGGCCAGAAAGCCCGGCGCACCAGGGAGAACGCGAAGCAGCCGTTAAGCCATCGCGCAGGGGGGGCCGGATTTCCGGCTGAACCTGTGGTACCTGCCGCCTGCATTTTTTCCGCAGGCGGGCCACGGGCCTCGGTCGAGGTCCGGTCCTCCCTGCGCCCTCACATCGATCGAGGGTCTTGCCGATGCATCGCTCGGGCGGTTCTCCGCCGCGAGATCGCCTTGTCACGGTCTCGCGCTCCCGCGTGACGTCGCGCTGTCATAGTCGCTAACGCGCACTAACCATGGAACCACTTAAAACTGTCATATTCGCGCGCGGCCTGCAGAACGCACCTCGCCTTTACAACTCATTAGACGCAAGCGACGCATGGGTACGCGGAAACCGCCGGCGGGCGGAGCGTGATGACTGCGTGGGGAATACGATGAGTGCCGCCAAGACGACGTCCGAAAAGGTCAGCAGCGATCTCTTCGACGACATCCCGGTGCTCAGGCGGAAATGGCAGGCGGCGCTGAAGCCCGGCCAGACGCTGCCGCGCTACGAGGACGTCATGCTCGGCAGCCTCGGTCGCCTCGCCGATCATGTCGCCGTGCTCAGGCACGAGCAGGGCGTTCTGGAGATCTCGCGCAGCGGCCGCTACGTGCAGCAATGGCTTCAGGATGAGCGCTGGGACATCGCCGTGGCCGACGTCTCGCCGGATTGCGCCACCGTATTGACGGAGGCGGCGAATTCGGCGCTGACGAGCCTGCAACCGCATCTGGCGACGGCGCATTGCGTGCGCGACGGCATGGTCCGCACCTACGACGTGCTGGCGCTGCCGACCGGTTCGCGCTGGGGCAGCACGCTGGTCGGCGCCTACATCAACGAGCGCGCCGCGCAGTACAATCTGCTCGATGCGATCTTCTCCACGACGGACGACGGAGTCATCTCGCTCGCGACCATCCGCAACAGCGCCGGTAGCCCGTGCGATTTCCAGGTCGTCCATCACAATCGCGCGGCGGCCGACCTGCTCAGGCTGGCGCCGCTCACCTTGCAATGGCACCGGCTGAAGCAGGGCGGCAACATGCTGGGCGCGCCGGAGGTGATGGCGCGGCTGGTCGAGGTCGTGACGCGGGGCGGCAGCGATCAGTTCGAGCTGGATTGCGACGATCGCAGCCTCAGGCTCGGCGCCCATGCCTTCGGCGACATCGTCTCGCTGACGATTGCCGACGTGACCGCGCTGAAGCGGCGCGAGGCCTCGTTCCGGCTGTTGTTCGAGGCCAATCCGATGCCGATGTGCATCCTCGACCGCACGACCGCGCAGATCCTCAACGTCAATGACGCGATGGCCCGTCATTACGGCTACGGCCGTGCCGACCTGCTGCGCATGACGGTGTGGGATCTGTGGCTCCCGGGCGAATGGGCGAGCCTCGATGAGGCGCTGTTGCGGTTGGCCGAGGGCGAGCCGTTCCATCGCGATTGGCGGCACCGCAGGGCAGACGGCAGCGAGATCGAGGTGCTGACCTATGGCCGCGAGATCAGCTTCGACGGCCGCGACGGCGTGCTGGTGGCGATCGTCGACATCACCGAGCGCCGCCGCGCCGAGGCGCGGATCGCCTATATGGCGCATCATGACGGCCTGACGGGCCTGCCGAACCGCGAGTTCTTCCAGCAGCAGCTGACGCAGAAGCTCGAGGACAAAGCATCGTCGGACAAGCGCGTCGCGGTGATGTGCATCGACCTCGATCTGTTCAAGACCATCAACGATTCCTTCGGCCACCCGATGGGCGACCGGCTGCTGCAGGCCGTCGCGGAGCGGCTGAGGCAGCAGATCAATGGCAGTCATCTGCCGGCGCGGCTGGGCGGCGACGAGTTCGCCATGATCCTCGGCGGCACCGGCCCGGAAGATGCGAGCGAGTGCGCGGCCCGTCTGATCACCGCGCTCAGCGCGCCCTACGACATCGACGGCAATGAGCTCGTGATCGGCGCCTCGATCGGCATCGCGCTGTCGCCGCGCGACGGTGTCAGTTGCGAGGAGCTGATGAAGAACGCCGACATGGCGCTGTACCGCGCCAAGCAGGACGGCGGCCGCGTGCATCGCTTCTTCGAGAAGGAGATGGACCTGCAGGCGCAGAAGCGGCGCGACATGGAGCACGACCTGCGCCGCGCCTTTGCGCAGGCCGAGTTCGAGCTGCACTACCAGCCGCTGGTCGATGTCGCGACCAACGCCATCTCGGCGTTCGAGTGCCTGCTGCGCTGGCGTCACCCAGACAAGGGGATGATCTCGCCGGCCGAGTTCATTCCGGTCGCCGAAGACATCGGCCTGATCGTGCCGCTCGGCGAATGGGTGCTGCGCGAGGCCTGCCGCGAGGCGGCGACCTGGCCCGACGGCATCAAGGTCGCGGTGAACCTGTCTGCGGTGCAGTTTCGTAGCCGCAATCTGGTGCAGGTCGTGATCCAGGCCATGGCGCAATCAGGGCTGGCGCCGGACCGCGTCGAACTGGAGATCACCGAGTCGATCCTGCTCGCCGAGACCGAGGCCAATCTGGCGACGCTGCATCAGCTGCGTCAGCTCGGCATCCGCATCTCGATGGATGATTTCGGCACCGGCTATTCCAGTCTCAGCTATCTCCGCAGCTTCCCGTTCGACAAGATCAAGATCGACCGCTCCTTCGTGAAGGACCTCGCGCAGCGCTCGGACTGTCTCGCCATCGTCCGCGCCATCGCCGGCCTCGGCAAGAGCCTCAACATCACCACCACGGCTGAGGGCGTCGAGACAGCGGAGCAGCTCGACTGGCTGCGCGCGGAGGGCTGCAACCAGGTGCAGGGCTATCTGTTCAGCGCGGCGCGTCCGGCCTCGGAGATCGCGGGCCTCTTGGCGCAGTTCGGCGCGAAAGCGTCGAAGGCGGCGTGATGGGATGACGGCCGCCACACCCACAAATGTCGTCCCGGACAAGCGCGACGCAGGCACGCGCCGATCCGGGACCCATAGCCACCGAGCAGTGCGGTCACGAGCGGTGCCGACCCAGAGTCCATCACCACGCCGGCCGGTGGTTATGGATCCCGGCGTTCGCCGGGACGACAGCGGAGATTGTGGCGGTCAGAACCGCGTGACGATGTCAGCCAGCGCGGGGCGGGGGCGGTCCTCGCTCGGCTTGGTGGGCTTGCCGATATGAATGAGCCCGGCGAGCTTCTCCTCCGGCTTCAGCCCGAGCCCGTCCATCACGTCGCGGTCGAACATGAACCAGCCGGACAGCCAGCAGCCGCCATAGCCGAGCGCGGTGGCCGCTGTGAGGATGTTCATCGCGCTGGCGCCGGCCGAGAGCTCCTGCTCATAGGCCGGCACCTTGGGATGCGGCCGGGTGAAGCTGACGAGGCCGATCACCAGCGGCGCCTCCATGAAGCGGTTCTTCTCCACCTCGAGTTCGGCGGCGCTCGCCTGCGGGTTCTTCCTGGCGAACGCGGCGGCGATGACCTCACCGGCGCGGCGGCGGCCGTCGCCCTCGAACACGATGAAGCGCCAGGGCGCCAGCTTGCCATGGTCCGGCACGCGGGCGCCGATGGTCAGGATGGTGTCGATCTCGCTGGGCGAGGGGCCGGGGCCGCTCATCTCGCGCGGTTTCACGGAGCGTCGGGTCTTCAGGAGTTCAATCGCGTCGGGCACGTCGGTGGATCTCGTTCGTTGCACGCGGAACAGATAGCATGCGCCCCAGCCTGCAACGAGGCCGCGGCACGGCGTTTTGATCGGTTCTACCGCCTCCGTCCGGGCCTCACGACCAGCGCGCCGATGCCTGACGCCTGTGCGGGTTCCGGCGAGGGCTTCTCGCGACGCCAAGCGGAGCGCGCGTCTGCGGCCATCTGTCCAAATTGCTGTCATCGGCGCGAATTGTCGAACCTGAGGCGCGCCGGTAAAAACATAATGCTGAGAGATCCGCCGAGGGCGCCTCACGTGCAAGATCAGACCTGCCGATGACCGTACCGAGACCATCAGCTGACGCTGTCGCCCGGCTGCGCCGGATGCCCGGCTTTGCGCGCGCGATGCGGGCGTCGACCGCCGCGGCCATCCGGCTCTACCGCGGCGACCGCATTCTCAATGCGCTGCTGAGCGACCGGGCACGGGCGCTGTTTCCGCATTTCGCGCTTTACCTGCATTTCGCCGAGCAGCGCGAGGGCGAGCTCGGCCTCACGGTCGGCGCCATGAAGGCGATGTGCGCCAGGCTCGACCTGTGCAGCGCCGGCCGCTGCGAAGCCATGCTGGCGTTGATGCGGGCGACCGGGCTGGTGGCGTCGGCCTCCAACCCCGATCGCCGCAGGAGGCCGCTGGTGCCGACCGACAAGCTGATCGCGTTGCATCGGGATCGCTGGGGCGTGCAGTTCGACGCCATGAGCGCGGTGCTGCCGGCCGCCGTGGCCTATCGGGCCGGGTTGAACGATCCGGCGTTCGTGAAGGCGTTCGTGCTCGAGCTCGGTCGCCGCTTCATCGCGGGCGCGCGGGTGCTCGATGGCGCGCCGGAGCTCGAGCCGTTTGCCGAGCGCACCGCCGGCATGGTGGTCCTGTTCAGCCTGGCGCAGAGCTCGGCGCCGGAGGACGCGTTTCCGCCGGACAGTCCCGTGCCGTACTCGATCAATGGTCTGGCGACGCGCTTTTCGGTGTCGCGCAAGCACGTGCTGACCTTGCTGCGCGAGGCCGAGGAGAAGGGCCTGCTGGTCCGCGGCACCGACGCCATCACCATCCTGCCGCTGGGCCGCGACGCCATCGAGCGGATGCTCGCGACCATGTTCCTCTACATGGCCGAATGCGCCGACGTGGCGCTGCAGGCGGGCAGGGAGGCAAGTGCGACGGATGCTGTCGCCACTCTGTCAGCGTAGCAGCTCGCGACAGCCGTCTGATGTGGACGCAAGATATCTCCACGGGTCAGTGCGAGCCGCGCTCGCAATGACGGCGAGGGAACGTGTTGATCGGGTCAACGCAAGCGACATGCGGGAACACCGTTCCCGCATGTCGGCCCGCTCCGGCGGGCGTAGGATGACCTCAGGCCGCCTCGCGCTGGCGACGGCGCACGTCCGGCGGCATCGCCTCGTCGACGAGCGCCGCGATGGCGTCCGCGGTCGGCATCACCGTCTGGCCATCGCGGCCGAGACGGCGGACGGAGACCGAATGCGTCTCGGCCTCCTTCTTGCCGACCACGAGCAGCGCCGGGATCTTCTGCAACGAATGCTCGCGGACCTTGTAGTTGATCTTCTCGTTGCGAAGATCGATCTCGGCCCGCAGACCCGCCCGGCGGAGCGCCGCCAGCACCTGCTTGGCGTATTCGTCGCCTTCCGAGGTGATGGTGGTGACGACGACCTGCGTCGGCGCCAGCCACAGCGGGAAGCTGCCGGCATAGTGCTCGATCAGGATGCCGATATAGCGCTCCATCGAGCCGCAGATCGCGCGATGCACCATCACCGGCGCCTTCTTGGCGCCGTCGGCATCGATGTAGAACGCGCCGAACCGCTCCGGCAGGTTGAAGTCGACCTGCGTGGTGCCGCACTGCCAGTCGCGGCCGATGGCGTCACGCAGAACGTATTCGAACTTCGGCCCGTAGAACGCGCCTTCGCCCGGATTGATCTCGGTGCGGATGTGGTTGTTCTGCGCCTTGATCTCGTTCAGCACGGTCGCCATCACGCGCTCGGCGTGGTCCCACATCTCGTCGGTGCCGACGCGCTTCTCCGGCCGGGTCGACAGCTTCACCGTCAACTCGCCCTCGAAACCGAAGTCGGAGTAGGTCGAGAGGATCAGATCGTTGATCTTCAGGCACTCCTCGGCGAGCTGGTCTTCCGTGCAGAACACATGCGCGTCGTCCTGGGTGAAGCCGCGCACCCGCATCAATCCGTGCATGGCGCCGGAGGCCTCGTAGCGGTGCACGACGCCGAACTCGGCAAGCCGCATCGGCAGGTCGCGATAGCTCTTCAGGCCATGCTTGAAGATCTGCACGTGACCCGGGCAGTTCATCGGCTTCAGCGCGAACCAGCGCTTGTCCTCGGCCTCGTCGCCGGCGGACTGCGCCGCGAACATGTTCTCGCGGTACCAGTTCCAGTGGCCCGAGGTCTCCCACAACGACTTGTCGAGGATCTGCGGCGCATTCACCTCGTCATAGTCGCCGGCGAGACGCCGGCGCATATAGGCGATCAGCGCCTGGAAGATGCTCCAGCCCTTGGGGTGCCAGAACACGACGCCAGGGCCTTCCTCCTGGAAGTGGAACAGGTCGAGCTCGCGGCCGAGCTTGCGGTGGTCGCGCTTCTCGGCTTCCTCGATCTGCTTGAGGTAGGCGTCGAGCTGCTCCTGCTTGGCGAAGGCGGTGCCGTAGATGCGGGTCAGCATCGGATTGTTGGAATCGCCGCGCCAATACGCGCCCGCCACCTTCATCAGCTTGAAGGCGTTGCCGATCTTCCCCGTCGAGGTCATGTGCGGGCCGCGGCACAGGTCGAACCAGTCGCCCTGGTAGTAGATCTTGATCGGCTCGCTGCCCGGAATGGCGTCGACCAGCTCGACCTTGAACGCCTCGCCCTTGTCGCGGAACACCTGCTTGGTCTTCTCGCGGTCCCACACCTCCTTGGTGAAGGGTTTGTCGCGGCCGATGATCTCGCGCATCTTCTTTTCGATCGCGGCGAAGTCCTCGGGCGTGAAGGGCTCGTTGCGGAAGAAGTCGTAATAGAAGCCGTTCTCGATCACGGGACCGATCGTGACCTGGGTGCCGGGCCACAGCGCCTGCACGGCTTCCGCGAGCACGTGCGCGCAATCGTGCCGGATCAATTCCAGCGCGCGCGGATCGTCGCGGTCGACGAGCTCGAGCTTGGCGTCCTCTTCGATCGGATCGTTGAGATCGACGACGTCGCCGTTCAGCGCCATCGCGACGGTGCGCTTGGCAAGCGAGGGCGAAATGCCCTTGGCGATGTCGAAGCCGGTGGTGCCCCTGGGATATTCGCGCTTGGCGCCGTCGGGGAAGCTGATGGTGATCTTCTCGACCGGGGCGGCGGGCTTCAGATTGCTGAGGCTGTACTGGAAGCCGGCTTTGGACTGGTCGGATTTCGAGTCGGGGGATTTCGAGTCAGGCATTGTCTCTCTCCGTTAGCTCACTCCTGCGAACGAGCGCAGGTAAGCGGGAGCAAGGGGTATAGCAGGGGATTTGCAGCCTGCAACCGGGAGAGGGACGGGAAAACCGGCCGATTTGGCTCGCCTGTTGCGGTGCGGACATTGCTGCCGGGTGCCGGTATGATACAACTTCAAGTGTTCGGGGCGTGGGGACGCGTGGTGATGGTGTCTTTTGGGGAGGCGCCACTCTCTCTTCTGGTCAGGCGTTGCGGCATCCAGATCGCGGCGCTGTCCGCGCTCGTGCTCACGGCCGTGACAGCCCATGCGGCCGTGCCGCCGGCCGAAAAGCCTGCGGCGGCCGCCAAGCCTTCTTTTCAACAGAAGCCTTCGTTCCAACAGAAGCCTGCGTTTCAACAAAAGCCGCTCTTGCCGCAGAAGCCTGCCGCGCAGGCCAAGCCCGCGGCGCCAGTCAAGCCGGGGATGCCGGTCACGCCGGGGGCGGAGGTCAAGCCTTCGAAGCGTCCCGGCAAGTCGCCGCGGATTGCGGACAATTTTGCGCCGATCTCGTTCGCCCTCGTCAAGGGACCGGCCGACGCATGCGGACCGGGCTGCGACAGCTGGATCGCGGCCGAAGGCAAGATCGACGGCGGCGCTGCGGCGCGGCTGCGCAAGGTCTTGAAGCTGGTCGGCGACCGCAAGCTGCCGATCTACTTCAATTCGCCGGGCGGCAATCTCGAGCAGGCGCTCGCGATGGGCAACATGCTGCGGGAGAAGAAGGCCTCGGTCCGGGTCGGGCGCACGACCGTGCGCGAATGCGGTTTCGAGTCGCAGGAAGGCGATGTCTGCACCAAGCTCAAGCAGTCCGGCCGCGAGCTGCACGGCGAGGTCTGGACGCGCGGAGCCATGTGCAATTCCGCCTGTCCCTATCTCATCCTCGGCGGCACCGTGCGTGAGATCGCGCCGGACGCGACGCTGGCGGTGCATTCGCCGCGCGTCATCCTGAATTACACCGGCGGCGTGCCGCCGCCCGAGGTGCGCGCCAAGGCGTTGCAGGCGGCGATGGCGCGGTCCGACAAGATGGTGCTCGACTACATCACCAGGCTCGGCGCCGACCCGGGCCTGCTCACGGTGGCGCGCTCCGTGCCGTTCGAGGGCATGCGCATCCTGACCCGTGAGGAGATCGTGCGCTTTGCGCTCGACCGCCGCGATCGCGTCGAAAGTCCCTGGATGTTCGAGGCCGCCAGCCGCGGCATTGCGTACAAGACGATTCTGTCGCGCGAGGAAGGCAAGGGCACGTTCCGGACCACCCGTCTTCAGCTGGTCTGCTTCGATCAGGACCGCTTCGAGCTCGACGTCGAGCGCAATGCGGCCGTTGGAGTTGCGGGCGGGGCGTTGTCGATGAGCAGCGGCGACGTCAGGCTGAATTTTCTGTCGCCGCCTCGCCGGTCCGGCGATCGCGAGACCTGGGGCGTGTTCATGAATGCCGCTCAGATCAGGTCGGTGGCGGCGGCACCGCGAGCGGAGCTGAGCGATGCGCTGCTCAACGTCGCGCGCCCCGGTGCTTTGACCTTTGCCGTTGGCAGCGAGGGGCTGGAGACGGCGCTGAAGAAGCTGACGGACAGCTGCCCGCCTTCGAAAGCTGTCGTTTATCCCGTCAACGTGCCGGTTCCCTGGACCCAGGTGTCTTCGCCCCAGATGCCTTCACCTCAAGTGTCTCCGCCTCAGCTGTCCTCGCCGCAGGCCTCCGCGCAGCCGGATCATTGACGTCGAGGAGGGGAAAGGACGGGAAGGAAAACAGAATGTCATGGACCGCATGAGACCTTTTCATGCAAGTGCATGAAAATCTCTGCTATTGAAGCGCCATGACCGCTCATCAGATGACATCCCTTCAGCCCTCGTCGCGCTTGGCCCCGACCGCGCTGATGTTCGGCAACATCGTCACCGGCTGCTCGGTGCTCGCGCCCGCCGGCATGCTGCCTCAGCTCGCCGAGGGACTCTCCATCGGCGTCCACACGGCGGGCCTGCTGATCACCTTCGGCGCCGTGGTGCTCTGCATCTGCTCGCCGCTGACGGCCTGGCTGACCAGCCGCTTCGACCGCCGCCTGTTGCTGGCCGTCACGCTGCTGGTTCTCGCGCTCGGCAATCTCGCCTCGGCCTTCGCGCCGGATTATGCGAGCCTGCTCGCGATCCGACTGGTGATGCTGGCAGTCGGTGCGCTGTACACGCCGCAGGCGGCGGGGACGGCGGCGCTGATCAGTCCGGTGGAGAAGCGCGGCAGCACCATCGCCTATGTGTTCCTCGGCTGGTCGCTGGCCGCCGCCGTCGGCCTGCCGCTGATCACCTTCATCGGCAGCCATTCGGGCTGGCGGACCGCCTATCTGGCCGTCGCCGCGGCCGGCGCCATCAGCTTCGTGCTGCTGACCTGGCGACTGCCCTCGGGCCTGAAGGGCGCGCCGGTCGAGCTGACGACCTGGATCGCGCTCGGCCGCAATCGCCTCGTCGTGCTGCTGCTGTTGATCACGATGCTGCAGATGTCGGGGCAGTTCGTGATCTTCACCTTCATGGGTCCGCTGCTGACCAAGCTGACCGGCGCTGATCCCAACCAGGTCGGGCTGGTGTTCGCGATCTATGGCGTCTGCGGGTTCCTCGGGGTCGTGATCGCGACTCGCATCGTCGATGGCTGGGGCGCCTATCGGACCTCGCTGCTGTTCTCCTGCCTGCTGTTCACGGGCATCGCCCTGTGGACGATCGGTGCAGGTGCCTATGCGCTGATGGCTGGGGCGGTGGCGGTCTGGGGCCTGGGATTTGCGTCGACCAACTCGATGCAGCAGGTCCGGCTGGTTGCTGCAGCGCCACCGCTTGCCTCGGCCTCGGTGTCGCTGAACACGTCCGTGCTCTATATCGGCCAAGCCATCGGGTCGGCGGTCGGCGGCAGCCTGTTCGCGCGCGATGCTCTCGGCGCCACCGGTCCGGTCGCGATGGGGTTCGTCGTGGTGGCGCTGCTCGCGATTCTGGCGAGCCGGCCGCGGGTCCCGGTTGCAGCCATGGCTTGAGGTCTGGCTTGAGGTCTGGCTTGAGGTCCACCGCGAACTGCGGCTTGGCGCTTGGCAAAACCTGCCGGACCGGATTAAAGCCGCTGTGGTGGGAGGCCACAGGGCAGGAGATCGCGCCATAAGCGGCGCTGGTCGCGTGCGCCATGGCCTGGATGAAAAGAGACATGGCATGAAAAAGATAGTGTTGAGCCTTGCCGCAATGTTGGTTTGCGCGCCAGCCCTGGCCCAGAGCAGCCCCCCGATGGTCGGTGACCGCCCGTTGGTGCAGGTCAAGCCGAAGGGAATGAAGACCGCGGCCGCCGCTCCGGCCAAGCCGCAGTCGACGGCCGTGAAGCTGCAGGCCTGTCTGGAGATCGAGGACGGCAGCAAGGAGCGGCTGGACTGCTACGACGCCGTCATCCCGCCGGCCGCCAAGCCAAAGGCGATGAAGGCGAAGTCCGTCGCCGACTGCAAGTTCACCAAGGAGCAGGACGAGCGGCTGGCCTGCTTCAACGGCTTCGTCGAGAACATGCCGAAGCTGCCGAAGAGCTGACGCGCTCTCGCGCAGGACGCCAGCGCGGGCTCAGCGGCTCGACGTGCTCTGGGCGCCGGCCGCAATCCGGATCGGTGGCTGCGCGACCGCCATCTTGGTCAACACGTCCCTGATCGGGTGGCGGGTCCAGGCCTGCGTCACGTAATCCCGGTGGGTGATTCCATCCTCGGTCTCGACGAAGACGACGCTGCCGGGACGCAGCGGCCGGTCCATGTCCTCGGAGACCTCGATGCCGCGATTGCGCAGCATCGCCATCAGCTCCTGATCATGACGCGCGGTGTAGCGCGTGTAGGAGCTGATGAAGAAGCCCGAGCGGTTGCGCTCGATCCAGTTGGCAAACTTGTCGAGCTGGCCATACACCGCATCGAGCAGCACGACGCCGCGCACGCGCTCGCTGATGCCGCCGACTTCGAGGCTCCAGGCGGTGGGAAGGAACCCGCCGCTGTAGCCGACGATCACGATCGGCATGCTCGCAAACGCCTTGGCGCTGGCGGGATCGCCGGTGAGGCGGGCGAGATTGCCGGCGGCCTCGTCCATGAAGCGCTTGAAGCCGCCGGGCTGCCAGAACTTGCCGGCCGAGGAATCCGCGGCATCGACCGCCATCTGCGGCGCCAGCAGCACGGCATTGACGCCGGAGCCGGTGATCTGTTGCGGCACAAGCTGCCGGTCGCGCACGTCGCGCTCCAGGGTGGCGCCGTTGCCGTGGAAGAACACCACGATCACCCCGGGCTTGCGCGCGTCGAACTGCTCAGGGACATGCACCAGCACGCGGCTGTCATTGTAGGTCTGGTCCTGCCAGTAGACGCGGCCGGAGAAGCTGCGGTGACCACGGCGCTCGCCGCTGGAGACGTTGAGGAACGGAGCGTCGGACGCTGGATTATTGCCGAAATAGGGGAACGCCGACGTCTTCATGCTGACAAGTGTGGTGAGATCCTCGCGCTGTTGCCGGGCGGGCGCCTGAGGTTCCAGCGATGCAACCTGATAGGGCGGCGGCTTCGGCGCGAAGTCGGACGGCGCATGCAGCGAAAAACTCTCGCTGGCCGATGGGAAGCGATCGCTGAACTCGGGGGCGGGAAAGCGCTGATCGAAGGTGAGCTCCTGCGACGGCGCTGCGTTGGCGGCGAGCGCTGCCGGATTCGGGGCTTGGCCGCACTGTGCCAGCGCAAGCGACAGAGCGCCGGCGGCGAGGCCGGAGGCCGCACGCAGGCAGCCGAAGCGGCGCATGCGGCTGTGTCTCCAATTTGCCAGAGCGGTCCCGATCATACGTCCCCAAGACGATCCTGAGCCGCGCAGCGGCTCCCCACAACCGTCGGTTTCATCAATCTGCGTCGCCGATGTTGAGGTCGCGTTAAGGATGGTGCCCGGTCAACCCCCGGCACGTCAGGCGACACACCACGCGATCGTGTCGCGATTGTGGGCCGGGGTGGCGGTCGATGCAACGCAAGGACCGACTTTTGGGGCGAAATAGGTAATATAAAACCTGTAACGGCGGCCATATTTAGTCCGCGTTAACTATGATTGAATGCTTTGGCCGGAACCTGAGCCTGAAGCAAAGGGAAGGGGCGCCGCGCGCGCCCTTCGAACAGATGGCTGCATCCGAGGCGGACGATGCCACCAGAGCGGGCCGGTCAGGCGGCGCCGCCGTTCCGTCCGTGTCTTGTCCGTCCGTGTCTTGGCCGGTCGCAACCGCGATCGTGATCGCCGACATGATCGGGGTCGGTGTGTTCACCAGCCTCGGCTTCCAGGTCAAGGACCTCCCGTCAGGCTTTGCGATCCTGCTGCTATGGGCCTTTGGCGGCCTCGTTTCGCTGTGCGGCGCACTGTCCTATGCGGAGCTCGGCACGATGTTTCCGCGCTCGAGCGGCGAGTACAATTTCCTCAACCGCGCGTTCCATCCGGCCATCGGGTTCATGGCCGGCTGGGTCTCCGCGACGGTCGGATTCGCCGCGCCGGTGGCGCTCGCGGCAATGGCGTTCGGAGAATATGGCCGCGCCGTCCTGCCGAATGTCCCGCCGATGCTGCTTGCGATCGGCGCGGTCTGGATCGTGACCCTCGTGCAGCTCGGCGGCATCAGGCAGTCCAGCCGCTTTCAGCTGCTGTCGACCGTGGTGAAACTCGGCCTGATCATCGCCTTCTTGGGCGCGGGCTGGGCCATCTCTGCGCCGCAGCCGGTGAGGTTCCTGCCGGCGACATCCGACATCGGCTATGTGACCAGCGCCGCGTTCGCGACCAGCCTGGTTTTCGTGATGTATGCCTTTTCCGGCTGGAACGCGGCGACCTACATCATCGGCGAGCTGCACGCGCCGGAGCGCACGCTGCCGCGCGCGCTGCTGTTGGGCACGCTGATCGTGCTCGTGCTCTACGTGGCGCTCAATGCGGTGTTCCTGCGGGCCGCGCCCACGAGCGAGCTCGCCGGCCAGCTGCAGGTCGCAAGCATTGCCGGCGCGCATATCTTCGGCGAGGCCGGCGGGCGCTTCGTCGCCGGGATGATCTGCATCGGACTTGTGCCGTCGATCGCCGCGATGATGTGGATCGGGCCGCGGGTGCTGATGACGATGGGCGAAGACATCCCGGCGCTGGCGCTGTTCGCCCGCCGATCGCGCAATGGCGCGCCGGCCTGGGCCATCCTGTTTCAGCTCACGGTGTCGACATTGATGCTGTTCACCGAGAGTTTCGAAGCCGTGCTCGACCTCGTCCAGTTCGCGTTGTTGTCGTGCTCGTTCCTCACCGTGCTCGGACTGTTGAGGCTGCGCATCACCCGGCCGGAGCTGAAGCGGCCGTACCGGGCGTGGGGCTATCCGGTCACGCCCTTGATCTTCCTCAGCGTGACCGGGTTCATGATGTACTACCTGATCACCGCGCGACCTTGGCAGGCCGGGCTCGGCGCTTTGGCGATGCTGTCGGGACTGTTGATCTATTGGTTCGCTCACGCGCGGTTCCGCCGGACCGCCGCAACAGCCATGTCGGGTTCGGAATGAGGATGGTGTTGGTGTCGAGACTTTGGTTCGCGGTCGCCTGCCTGCTTGTGGTGACCTGCGGCGCTGTGGAGGCGCAGACCGTCACGCCCGATGACACGGCGCGCGTGCTGGCGGGCATGGCACCGTCGGCAGGCTCGCCGCTCGCCGCGGTGACCCAGGATCCGGCGTGGCGGCGGCACGCGGCCTTCCTCGACAATGCGTTCAATCAGCTCGAGCAGCGCCAGTTGTCGAAGATCCGCGCCTGGACTGAGGCCAATCTCGCAGAACCGCGGCCGACGATGTTCTATTTCTTCTCGGGGCCTGACTTCCTCTACGCCGACGTCTTCGCGCCGAAGGCCACGACCTACGTGATGGCCGCGCTCGAGCCGACCGGTCCGATCCCGGACCTCACCACATTGTCCCGCGGCAGCGTCGGTCCCGCGCTGTCCTATGTCGAGCGCTCGCTGCAATCGATCCTGAGCTTCTCGTTCTTCATCACCAAGAACATGAAGGTCGATCTGCGCGAAGGCGAGATGGAGGGGACGCTGCCGATCCTCTACGTGTTCCTGGCGCGCACCGGCAAGACGATCCGCAGCGTGAGCCTGGTCTGGCTGGACGAGACCGGCGCGCTACACGCCGCGAACGAGCCACCGACCCGGAATGCGACCAAGGGCGCACGGATCGTGTTCGCTGGATCCGACGGCGTCGAGAAGACGCTCTATTACTTCTCGACGGATCTGTCCGACTCCGGGGTCAAGGCCAGCGGCTTTCTCAAATTCTGTGATCCGCTCGCTCCGGGCAACAGCCTGCTGAAGAGTGCGTCATACCTGCTGCACCTGAGCAGCTTCTCCCGGGTACGTAGCTGGCTGCTGCAGAACAGCGCCACGATCGTGCAGGACGATTCCGGCATTCCGCTGGCGAGTTACGATACGCGAGCGTGGCGGTTCTTCCCGTTCGGGCGCTATGCCGGTCCGATCGACAAGTTTCCCGGCATGTA
This sequence comes from Bradyrhizobium sp. SRS-191, assembly GCF_024586915.1. Taxonomy (GTDB): domain Bacteria; phylum Pseudomonadota; class Alphaproteobacteria; order Rhizobiales; family Xanthobacteraceae; genus Bradyrhizobium. The sequence continues at coordinate 154,730 of NZ_JANBVS010000005.1, read as the reverse complement.
TCAGAACAGCTACGCCCGGTTGTTCGAGCGCGCGCAGCCGCTCGACTTTGGCATCGGCTATCGCTGGCGGACGCGGGAGTCCAACGTTCTGCTCTCGGTGAGATCGCCCTCGGCCGATACGACGGTGTCGGCCGAGGCCACGGGACCGGCTGAAACCAGCCCGCCGCCGCGCGCGCGCCGTGCACCGCGTCCGACGGAGCTTGTCCCAGCCTATCCGCCGCCACCGCGGCGCGACGAGTTCTTCTTCTGGCAGCGCTGGTAGAAACGGTGCCGCAGCGGCGTGATCCGCGTTCATGACCGCCGCCGCTTAGCTTGGTTACGCCATCTCGCAAAGCTCTTTCGACTACAAGACGCTAGTTGCGCTGCTTTGTCCTTACCAGTGCACGCTCTGGCTCGGCACGATGTAGGACGTGGTGGTCGGGGGCAGGGTGGTGCTGTCGGCGAGATAGCGCCAGGCGCCGACAATGACGATCAGCAGCGCGATGATGCAGAGCAGGTCGACCTGTCGTGCGTCATGCCCGACTTGATCCTGGCCGTGCAGATGATCGGGGTCGACACCGGTGCGGGATCGGCGCGATCTCGGGTTGATCGTCCAGCGCATGGTTGTCCTCCCGAAACGGAAGTTTCAACATCAATGCAACAGCGGTCGGCGACGTTCCTTGCGACGGCCGCCTGATCACATCAGACTAATCCTGCTACGAAATCTTGCTAGTCCGATTTGCTTCAAATCAAATGGTGCACTGCAACTAATCTGGACCTAACTGGGCCCGTTGACGCCGCGCCAGCGCGCGTAGCGCCAGGGTAGATACCAGCGCGCGCTGGCCGGCGCTTCCACCGGCACATTGTCGATGCCCGAGGTGCCGAACGGCTGGCAGCGCAACAGTCTTGCCAACGTCATCCAGCCGCCGGCCCACAGCCCGTAACGCTCGATGGCTTCATCGGCATAGACCGAGCAGGTCGGCATGTGCCGGCAATTGTAGCCAACCAGTGGCGACAGTGTGTGCCGATAGAGCCAGATCAGCGCATGGGCGGCGCGGCGGGGGAGTCGCGACAGCGTCCCCGACCGGATGTGCGCAGAATGGCAGGTGGGGTCAGAGCATGAGTGCTTCATGGGCGCTGTACCGGACGGATATGCGGGCTTTGACCGGTTCCTCGGCAAGGAACCTCCGCTCTCGCCCTCGTGTGGTGATGTGATGCAACAATGACAGGTTTTCAGCTGCGCCGCAGTGCGCCGCACCTGGACGCTCGGGAATTGCCCGGATACGTTTCCTGGCAACGATGTGACAGACTAATAACGGATTTGAGGCCAGCTTGTCAGGTCTTGAGACGAGGAAGACGAGGAACTGCGTACCGAGCTTTACGAGGGGGACGGATTGGGCGTGAGATTGCTGCGGTCGCGTAAGTTGCGCTGGATGCTTCTCGGTGTTGCAGCGCTGGGTGCCGTGCTCGGATGCACGGTCACCATCAACTCGAACACCGCGCGCGCCGGCGGCGCGCTCGAAGAGCGCAAACTTCCGATGCGGTTCAGCTGGGTGGCCTGCGAGCCGAATTGCGGCTGGATCAGCGCCGTCGGCATCGTCACCAGCGACAGTCCCAAGGACTTCGAGGATTTCGCCCGGGACCGCGATCTCACCGGCGCAACCCTGGTGCTCGATTCCAGCGGCGGCTCCGTCAACGACGCGATCACCCTGGGCCGCCGGTTCCGCGCCTTGAAGATGCGGACCACCGTCGGCATGACGCAGCGCCCCAGCCGGGCGAACGAGCGGCCGAAGGTCGTGCCCGAGGCCTATTGCGAGTCGATGTGCGTGTTCCTGCTGCTCGCCGGAACCACCCGCTATGTTCCTGACAGCGCACATGTTCGCGTTCACCAGATCTGGATGGGCGACCGCGCCGACGACGCCAAGGCCGCGAGCTATTCGGCGCAGGACCTGATGATCGTCGAGCGCGACATCGGCCGTCTCGCCAAATACACCTTCGACATGGGCGGCGCTGGCGATCTGCTGCTGCTCGCCCTCAACGTGCCGCCGTGGGAAGACCTGCACGAGCTGTCCCGTACGGAGCTGCGGACCACTAACGTCATGACGACCGAACTGCTGGCCGACGTGCTGCCACTGAAGGGCACGACGCCGGTCGCCGAGCTTGCGCCGAAGCCGGCCCGTGACAAGCAGCAGGACCGTTTCCCCGCAGCGCTCGACAAGCCGTTGTCCCGTACGGCCGAAGCCCTTCCGCAGGCGACGGTCGCGGCGACGCCGCAGCAATAATTCAGCGCCCGATGGGGTGAGGCAGCTCTGCCTCGCCCAGGGATGAAGGTGGCGGTCGCAAACTCCCGATCAGCGACGCCCGTCCGGATGCTTTTGGGCCGACGGGCTGGCTGTTCAGCCCTGCGCTGCGGCCGGCTCGTCCTTTGCCTTTGCTTCGATCTGGCCGATCGCATCCACCACCGCATCGAAGGTCAGCATGGTCGAGGCGTGGCGCGCCTTGTAGTCCCGCACCGGTTCGAGCAGGGCGATATCGGCCCATTTCCCCTCCGGCGGGGCGCCGTTCTCCTTGAGCATCCGGCGGACGATGTCGCGCAGCTCGCGGAGCTCCGCGGCGCTGGAACCGACGACATGGCGGGCCATGATCGAGGAGGAGGCCTGGCCCAGGGCACAGGCCTTCACGTCATGGGCGAAGTCGGTCACCACAGGGCCATCCATCTTGAGATCGATCTTCACGGTCGAGCCACACAGCTTGGAATGGGCCGTGGCGGTCGCGTCCGGGTTCTCCAGCCGTCCGAGTCGCGGAATGTTGCCGGCGAGCTCGATGATGCGCTTGTTGTAGATGTCGTTCAGCATGGGCCTGACGTTCCGGAATTACCGGCGGCCCGGCCTTGGCGGCCGGGTTTCATCGCCTTATATTGCGACTATATGGAAATGATTGGCAGGAATTCCAGCCGCATCCATAGGCGTCCGGCGCAGAGGCGCCAAGCCTGCGCGTGGCACCTCTGCAGGTGACGCCGTCCAAGGTGACGCTCTGCCGGTGACACTCCGGTCGGATTGCCGACCGGTCGAACGGAGTTGAGATGGACACTTTGATCAAGACGCTGCGCGCGAACAAGCCCGAGGGCAAGCCGTCCGAGACCAAGCTGACCGGTGAGCGCCCTGCGGAGCTCGACCCGGCCGAGTTTCTCGCCGCCGCCGTGCGGCCCGACCGTCCGCGGCCGTCGCGCGCCGAGGCGGAGGCCGCGGTCTATACGCTGCTCAATTACATCGGCGAGGATCCGACCCGCGAGGGCCTGATCGACACGCCGCGCCGTGTCGTCGAGGCCTATGACGAGCTGTTCCAGGGCTACCACCAATGCCCGGCCGAGGTGCTCGACCGCACCTTCGGCGAGACCGCCGGCTATGACGACTTCGTGCTGATTCGCGACATCGAGTTCACGTCGCAATGCGAGCATCACATGATGCCCTTCTACGGCCGCGCGCATATCGCCTATACGCCGGTCGAGCGGGTGGTGGGTCTGTCCAAGCTCGCGCGCCTGACGGATATCTTCGCGCGCCGGCTGCAGACCCAGGAGCATCTGACCGCCCAGATCGCAGCCGCGATCGACGAGGTGCTGAAGCCGCGCGGCGTCGCCGTGATGATCGAGGCCGAGCACACCTGCATGTCGGTGCGCGGCGTCGCCAAGCATGGCGCCGTCACCTTCACCAGCCGCTTCACCGGCATGTTCCGGGACAATCCGGCCGAGCAGTCGCGCTTCCTGTCCATGGTGCGCTCGCCGCAACGGTGAGTCTGCCCAAGCTCTTCAGCAGAGATTTTCGTGTCTTCATCCTCAGTTGAACGCGAGGAGGGCGCTGCCTTCCTGCCGAAATTCGACGCGGCCGGCTTGGTCACCTGCGTGACCACGGACGCCGTGAGCGGCGACGTGCTGATGGTCGCGCACATGAACGCGGAGGCGCTGCGCAAGACGGTCGCGACCGGTGAAGCCTGGTATTTCAGCCGCTCGCGCAACGCCTTGTGGCGCAAGGGCGAGAGCTCGGGCCAGACCCAGCGCGTCGTCGAGATGCGCACCGATTGCGACCAGGATGCGGTCTGGCTGCGTGTCGAGCAGACGGGGGCGGCCTGCCACACCGGCCGTCACTCCTGCTTCTATCGCAAGGTCGAGCGCGCGGATGACCAGGGCGGCGCGCGGCTGGTGTTCGTCGATGCCGAGCGCCTGTTCGATCCGAACGCGGTCTATCGCAAGTAGGTCAGAGGCCTGCATCCGGAAACGTCCGGGTCGTTCATTGGCCGTCTCGATCAGGCGAAATTAACCCGCCATTAACCATACCGATCGCATTTTGCCCGACGTTCCCCGGCGCGTTTGTCTGCCAGCGAATCTGCAAACAGCGGGTCTTCTCATGTCGGTCGACGCATCCAATTCCTCGCCCACCGGGCTTCTCGACGGCGTCCGGGCAAAGGTCGCCGGCGCGATCAAGCAGGCGGCGGATACGGTCGGGACCAGCTTCGAATATCTGCTGTCGACGGCGAAGATGGAGTCGGACTTCAATCCGAGCGCCGGCGCATCGACGTCCTCGGCGCGCGGACTTTATCAGTTCATCGACCAGACCTGGCTCGGCACTGTGAAGCAGGCCGGTGCCGATCTCGGCTATGGCCAATATGCCGACGCGATCACGCGGACCTCCTCGGGCGAGTACACCGTCAACGATCCCGGCATGCGGCAGGCGATCATGAAGCTGCGCGACGACCCGCAGGCGTCCTCCGCCATGGCCGCGGCGCTCACCCAGTCCAACAGCTTCCAGCTGACCGGCATGATCGGTCGCCGGCCGACCGACGCCGAACTCTATATGGCGCACTTTATGGGTGCGGGCGGGGCGGCGAAGCTGATCACCAGCGCCCAGAACACACCGAATGCCTCCGCCGCAGCGATCTTCCCAAGTGCCGCCGCCGCCAACCGTCCGATCTTCTATGATCGTGACGGCCAGGCGCGCAGCGTCTCGCAGGTCTATTCGGTGCTGACCAGCCGCTATGCCGGGGCGGCCAACTCCTCAGCGACGCGCGGCGCGCTCGCCCTCTATGGCACCGGCAGCAACGTCGCGGCCAATGCGGCCGGCGGCGGTGCGTTGCCGACCACTGACACCGCGACCTTCCTGTCGATGTTCCCGGATGTGCGGGGAGCGCAGGCCGCATCCGCCCGGACAGCCGACGCATCGGCGGCGAGCCGGCCCGCGGATCCGATGTTCCGCTCGCTCTTCCAGGTCGACGGCCAGTCCAGCCAAGCCGTGTCGTCGGATGTCCGCGACTTGTGGGGCCGCTCGCCGGCGGCCAGCGCCAGCTCCAGTGATGGCGACGGCGGCAACGCCGGCAACGGTTCGGGTCAGCGCAGGCTCGACCTGTTCAGCGATCGCAACGGAACGTTCTCGGGCTGATCTCCCTCCGGCGGGGCCAATCCGGACCCGCGATTCCTCCAATCGACAAATTTTTAATTGCTTAGCCGCTCTTCCCGCGGAAGGCGAAGGCTGCGTTTTGCCCGTCGGATTACGGCTAAATCAGCCAATCTGAGGTATCATAGTATAGTAAAAGCCTCCCGGCTTAATAAAACATCAACAAAACCAGCCACTTATGGTGAACGCTTTGTTAAGCGTCGTGGTTTATTTTCGGTGGTGTTGAGGCCCTCGTGGCCTTGTTTGCAAGTTGCGTAAGCCGGAAAGACCATGATCGTTCGGCAGTTTCTCAGTTGGGTCAGAACCGCGCCCGCCGGTGAGCGGGCAGAGGCCACCAGGGCTCTCGCGCGGGCGTGGTTGTTGTCGGATCTCTCGGATGAGGATCGCGGCGCCGCCGAGGGCGCGCTGCTCATGCTGCTGGATGATCCGTCGCCGCTGGTGCGGCAGGCCATGGCGGAGGTGTTCGCCCGCAGCGAGGATGCGCCGGCCGCCATCGTCCAGGCGCTCGCGACCGACCAGCCTTCGGTGGCCGCGATCATCCTCGAACACTCGCCGCTGCTGATCGATGCCGACCTCGTCGACATCGTCGCGACCGGCAATTCCGAAACACAATGCGCCATCGCCCGGCGCATCGGCCTGCCGGCGCCGGTCTGCGCGGCAATCGCCGAGGTCGGCAGCGCCGCGGCGGCGCTCGAGCTGATCGAGAACGCCTATGCCGAGCTCCCGCCATTCTCCTGGGATCGCATCGTCGAACGCCACGGCCATCTCGCCGCCATCCGCGAAGCGATGCTGGTGCTCGACGATCTTCCGGCCGCAACCCGTGCGGCGCTGGTCGACAAACTCTCCGAGACGCTGGCGCAGTTCGTGGTCGCCAGGAACTGGCTCAGCGCCGACCGGGCCGGGCGCATCACCAGCGAAGCGCGCGACCGTTCGACCATCACCATCGCCTCACGCACGCGCGGCGAGGAGCTGCGCGGTCTCGTCCAGCATCTCCGCGTGACGTCGCAACTCACTGCCGGGCTCATCCTGCGCGCGCTGCTCTCCGGCAATATCGAGTTGTTCGAGATCGCGCTGTCGGAGCTCGCCGACATGCCGCGCGCGCGCGTCTCCTCGCTCCTCAACGAGCGTGGCCGCGCCAGCCTGCAAGGATTGCTGCGCAAGGCGGGCATCCCCGACACCACCTTCGAGGCCTTCGCCATTGCGCTGGAGGTCTGCCGCGAGAACGGCTTTGCCGACACGCTGAGCGGCGCGGCCATCCTGCGCCGCAAGATGGTGGAACGCGTGCTGACCCATTGCGCGACCGATCGCGATGCGGCCGAGCCGCTGCTGATCCTGCTCCGCAGGTTCGCCACCGAATCCGCCCGCGACGAAGCCCGCGAGTTCTGCGACGAGGTGATGGCCGAGGATTTCGTGGCCGGGCTGGAGTTCGGGCTGATCGCGGCGTAGGCCGGGCTTACGGTTCATCCGCACCCCCACCTGTGTGTGAGGCTACCCATCTCTGTCCACGTCATTCCGGGCCATCGCGCAGCGATGAGCCCGGAATCCATAACCCCGAGCGGTTATGTGGCGAAGGCAAGCGCCGCCGCCATCTCGCGCCTCATTGCATCCCGTGGCTATGGATTCCGGGCTCGTGCTACGCGCGCCCCGCAATGACAGGTGAGAGAGAACGCGCCTAGATTTTCTTGCGCGCGCCTTGCTCGCAGGCAGCTTGCCGCAGAACCCGACCGTGAGCGATTACGGCTGATCGCTCGGCACGAGGCTCGGCGCCAGGATCGCTTCCAGATGCTCCGGACGGTTGCGGTTCACCTGGATCAAATAGTCATCCGCCACGCGGCGCAGGCGACGGCTCAGCTCGGCGGCGACAGTCGGGCTGTGGTACTTGGTGTGATCATGCACGATCGCCAGGATGGCGTTGACGTGATGGTCGAACAGCTCGGCGGGGACCTTGTCCAGGTCCGGCGCATGCTCGATGATCCGGCACAGGCTGTCGGCAACCTCGGCGGCGGCGGGATAGCCGAACGTGGCCGCATCGCCCTTGATGTCGTGGGCCGCGCGGAACATCTCCTCGCAGGCGTCATCATCGAAGTGGGTCTTGCGCACGGCGGCGTAGGCCTTCGACAGGCGTTCGGCTTCGCTGTCCATCCATGATTTGAACTCGCCGGACAGACCGGCCAGCGCGGCTTCCGCGCGCGCAACAGGATCGTCCAGATCCTCCTCGTCGGTGCGCCGCAGCACCTTCTTCAGCGGATTGGGCTGGGTGATCACATGATGCGAGGCGTAGGTCTTGACCTGGATTGCCGGGGCCTTGTCTTTCGCCATCTCGATATCCTCAGGTGATGCCGACCAACGCAATCTGATTCATAGCCGATGGACCGGACGGGCTGTGCACCGATTCCGGGACGGCGTTAACAGGTGCTCACTGCTGCGCCGCTAAACTGCGGAGCGGGCTTTATCCAGAAGTGACGGCTGCTGGAAGATTTCCGCCTCGCCGCCGATCCGGCGCTCGGGGCCGATATAGGCGGTGTTGGTGTTACGGCGCCGATCCGGACCGAAATAGGTCTTGGTCTTGATGAAGGGACGGGGATTGGCGACCACGTTGAGGATGCGCTGATACAGGCCCTTGGCCGAGATCGGCTTGGCGAGAAACTCGGTGACGCCGGCATCGCGCGCGACGGTGACGCGGCGCTTTTCGGAGTGACCTGTCAGCATGATGATCGGCGCGTAAGGATTGCCCTTCGCTTCCGGCTGGCGGATCATCTGCGCGAGTTCGAGCCCATCGAAGATCGGCATCGCCCAGTCGGTGATGACGATATCGGGCGAGAAATGCGTGTACATTTCGAGCGCGGTCGCGCCGTCCTCGGCCTCGTTGACCTCGCGTGCGCCGAACGAATGCAGCAGCGTGCGCAGGATGCGCCGCATGTGCGGGTTGTCGTCGCAGACGAGGAAACGCAGCTTGTTGAAGTCGATGCGGTACATTTGGGCCGGCCTGAAGGCATCACCAATGAAGGTGGTCAACGCGCATTAACCATAGGGAGCACCGGGTTAACAAAGCGTTGCGGGGCGGCCGCGCGCCCGCGAAAACCGCTGCAATCAGTAGCCGAACTGCTCGCTGAGGATGCGCTCTTCCAGGCTGTGGCCGGCGTCGAACAGCATCCGCATCGAGATCGTCTTGTCGGAGAGCACCTCGACCCGCTGGACGTTGCGGACCTCGTCGTGGTCGGCCACCGCCGCCACCGGCCGCTTGTCGCCTTCGAGCACCTCGATGATGACATAGGCCGTATTCGGGAGCAGGGCGCCGCGCCAGCGCCGCGGGCGGAACGCGCTGATCGGGGTCAGCGCCAGCAGCGCGGCGTTGATCGGAAGGATCGGACCCTGCACCGAGAGATTGTACGCGGTCGATCCCGCGGGCGTCGCCACCAGCACGCCGTCGGCGATCAGCTCGGGCATGCGCTCGCGCTCGTCGATCAGGATGCGCAGCCGCGCGGTCTGCGCGGTCTGGCGGAACAGATAGACCTCGTTGATGGCGTGATGGATGTGCACGACGCCGTTGGCGTCGGTCGCCCGCATCAACAGCGGATGGATGACCGATTCCTGCGCCGCCTCGAGCCGGCCATGCAGGTCGATGGTCGAGAACTCGTTCATCAGGAAGCCGACGGTGCCGCGATGCATGCCGTAGATCGGCTTGCCCGAGCGCATGTGGTCGTGCAGCGTCTGCAGCATCAGGCCGTCGCCGCCGAGGGCGACGACGACATCGGCCAGATCCGGATCGGCGTTGCCATAGAGCGCGGAGAGCTGCGTCAGCGCAGCCTGTGCCTCGGCACTTGGACTCGCGACGAAGGCGATCCGCTCATATCGCTTGGACGTGGTCATGCGTCGATCGGGCTCGCTGGTCGTTGGCCGGTTGAAGGCGCCGTGTCGTCTAGCCGACCTTGGCCGTGCTTGTCCATCGCGGCCGGTATGCGGGGCCAATGGGGCCGGTATGAGGGCCGATCCCGCCCGGAAATGGGGCGCACCACGCAGCCTTCGCGACGGGTCATTGCCGCGGTTGCGGACGAGGGCAGCGTCATCGCCGCGTCATTTTTCCTGCAACGTGCGTACCGGGTCCCAGGCGGTGGCACCGTTCGGCGTGGTCGCGGTGACGCGCGCGGCGAACAGGGCGCTCGGGCGATCGTCATCGGCGCCGGCCGCGAAGCGCTCGGCCGCCTGAGCCAGCTCGCCGGCGCGCCAGTGCGCGAGACCCGTGGCGTAGCCGGAGAGCAGGGTCTGTTCCTGCGGCGACAGCTCGGCGGTGCGGCCATGCAGCTCGTAGATGGTCAGCGATTGCTCGCGGCCCTTGACTCTGACGGTGTCGAGCTCGCGCCAGGCGAAGGCGTCGCCGGCCAGCGAGCGCGTGCTTTCGGACGCGATGATCGTGGTGCCATAGAACTTGTTGGCGCCTTCGAGCCGCGAGGCCACGTTCACGGCATCGCTCATGACCGAGTAGTTGAAGCGCCGCTGCGAGCCGAAATTGCCGACCAGCGCGGCGCCGCTGTTGATGCCGATCCGCTGCGCCACCTTGATGCCCTGAAAAGCGCTCGAGGTGCGATTGAGCTCGGCAAGCTTCGCCTTGCAATCGAGCGCCGCATGGGCCGCGCTCTTGGCATGATCGGGATCGTCGAGCGGGGCGCCGAACACGGCGACGACGGAATCGCCGATATATTTGTCGACATAGCCGTCATGGGCCTCGATGACATCAGTCATCGCCGACAGATATTCGTTGGTCAGCGCCATCAATTGCTCCGGCGACATCTGTTCGGCGATGCGCGAAAAACCTTCGATGTCCGAGAAGAAGACGGTGACCTCGCGGGTCTCGCCGCCGAGCTGCGGCAGCCGGCGCGAGGCCAGCATGCGGTCGATCTCGCGCGGTGCGAGGTAGTAGGCGAAGCTCTTCTGCAGCAGCCTGCGGTCCTTGTCGGTGACCATGAAGCGATAGCCGGTGGTTGCGGCGAGCGCGAGCATGCCGGCGGCCAGCGGTTCGCCGAGGGGCAACGCAAGGGCGCGGTTGAAGAGGGCGCTGGCCAGTCCGATGTAGAGAACCGCGAGCAGCGCGAGGATTGCTGCGGCAATGGTCGGTCGCAGCAGCCGCGCGAGCAGGGCGGCCAGCAGCGCCATGGCGAGCGCGATCGCAAAGATCGCGGGCCGGCTCAATTCCACGGCGGCCTCCTGCCTCACCAGATTGTTCACCGCCGTGGCATGGATATAGACGCCGGCAATGGTGCTGCGGGCGAAGGTCTCGGCGACCCTGCGCTCGCCGAGCACGCAGCGCGGCCGCCGCGCGCCCTCCGCCCGCGTCGCGAAGCGCTTCGAGGTCACGCGCCGGTCTTCGATCCCGACGGTGCCGATCAGGACGGCCTTGCCGCTGAACTCGCGGCGGAAATAGTCCTTGTCTCCCTTGAGCGCGCAGGCGCGCAGGTCTGCGAAGGAATAGGTGGGAATGTCGTCGGCGCCGCCGGCGAAATTCAACGTCATCGTGCCCGGCACCCGACCGGGAATCGCGTAGTCGCCGAGGGCAACGCCGTCAGCGGCGATGGCGGGCGCCGTGCCGGTCGCGCGCGCGGCGAGCTCCAGCGCCATGCTCGGAATGATCTTGCCGTCTGCGCTGAGCGTCAGCGGATGACGGCGCACCACGTCGTCGCTGTCGGTATAGGTATTGAGCGGCCTCAGGTTCTGCTGCTGGCGCACCGCGATGCGCTGGCCCGGCGCGGGCAGGATCGGCGGCTCGCCGAAGATCTCGCCCAGCACCACCTTGCCGCCGGCGGCCGCGGCGGCCAGCGCGCGCAGGAAGTCGCGATCGAAACCGCGCGTCTTCTCGCCCAGCGTGGAATCGCCGAGGGGAATCTCCGACTGCTCGATCGAGGTCTGAAACACCATGTCGAAGCCGACCACCTTGGCGCCGCCGTCGAGCACGGCGGTCAGCACGCGGCCGATCTCGCCGGTCCAGGTCAGGAGCGGGGCGCCCTTGAAGGGCGGCGCCTGATAGCTCTCCTCATCGATCGCGATCACGACCGCGGGACTCGTCGCAGCGTCATGGCGATTGCCGAACGCCTCGAAGCGCAGCCATGTCAAGGCGTCGAGCGACAGCCCGCGGCCGCGCTCGAAGGCGGGCGAGACGAACAGGCCCGCGCACGCCAATGCGATGGCGATGACGGCAAGCGCGTCGCGCGTCCGGCGTCCGATCGCCACCGATGACCGCTTTCAGCTTCAGTTGAGCCGGATCAGCCGCCCGACCGCTGGGCCGGGACCCGCCTTGGCCTGCGCGTCGACCTTGAAGACGATACGGGCGGGGCCGAAGCTTGCGACATAGGTGCCGCCGGGCGTCAGCGGATGGCTGGTGCCGGCGAAATCGTAGAACCGTCCCTTGTATTGCCGGCCGGAAAGCTCGACCTCCTGGCGATCGCCGGGCTGGTCGAGCCGCTCGACGACCAGGGTGCCACGTCCCTTGGCCTCGAAGATCGGCGACGCGCCATAGATCACCGCCTGCGCGATCGGCGCGCTGTCCGGCCCGACGCTGCGCACGATGGTCGCTGCGACCTCGCTGGTCTCACGCGTCGTCGCCTGCGCGTGGCTGGCGTCGCAATTGACGATGTCGCTCTTGAGCGCGGCTCCCTCGACCTTGCTCTCGGAGGGGCCCACGGTGACGCTGCCGGTGCCGTTGACCGTCTCGCGGCGGCAGGATTTCAGGTAGCTCATGACTACGGCGCCGTCGGGACCGAGCTTGATCACCTGGCCGGGCGCGACATAGTCCATCAGCTCTGCGCCGGACACCTCGCCCTGCACATCCTCCACCAGCGCAGCCGGCGGTCCGGCAAAGACCGGTGCGGCGAGCCCGGTCAGGGCCGCGACGATGAACGTCGGGTATTTCATGATGAGCTCCGTGATCGCAACCGGCGGCGCGCCTTTTGTCCCATGATTGGGACGCTGGACGGGATCGAGAGGTTCGAGCCCATAACACAAGTCGGCCGAACAGGCACCGGGCCCCGTGTGACCTGGATCACGGAAGAGTTGGTTGAGGTTGGTCCTCAAGCGCGGTTCATGCGTTTGAAGACGACGGTTGGTGCGGGACTTGGTCGAGGGAGTGAGTTGATGGCAGGTTTCACGTCGTCCATCGGACGTTCCGGTCTGGTGGCCTTGGCCTTGACTGCGCTGATCGCTGGACCCGCGGCGCGGGCCCAGGACGCCCCGCCGGCGGCGCAGGAGCATGCCGCACCGAGCGGAGCTCGTGCCGGCTCAGCGGGCAATCGCGCCGCGACCCCGCCGGGCTCGGCCTCGACGGCCGAGCAGCACAAGCTGCCGGTCGACTCCACCACCACCCAGACGGTCAAATTGCCCGGCCGGACCTTGTCGTTCACGGCGACCGCCGGCTCGATCCGCCTGTTCGACGACAAGGGCGAGCCGCAGGCCGATATCGCCTATACGTCCTATCAGCTCGACGGCACCGATCGCGCCAGCCGCCCCGTCACCTTCTTCTTCAATGGCGGACCGGGCGCGTCCTCCGCCTATCTGCAGCTCGGCAATGCGGGGCCGTGGCGGATTGGGATTGACGCAGCCAGCGTCACACCGTCGTCGAAGCCCGACCTGCTGCCGAATGCCGACACCTGGCTCGACTTCACCGATCTCGTCTTCATCGATCCCGTGGGCACCGGCTACAGCCGCTTCGTCGCGACCGGCGACGATGTCCGCAAGCGCTTCTTCTCGGTCGATGGTGACGTGCGCTCGCTGTCGCTTGTGGTTAGCCGCTGGCTGGAGAAGAATGACCGGCTGGCCTCGCCGAAATTCGTCACCGCTGAAAGCTATGGCGGCATTCGAGGACCGAAGATCGTGCAAAATCTGCAGCAGGATCAGGGTGTCGGCGTCAGCGGACTGATCCTGCTCTCGCCGCTGATGGACTTCCGCGACTATTCAGGCTCCAGCCTGTTGCAATATGTCGCGAGCCTGCCGAGCTTTGCGGCGGTGGCCAAGCAGATGAAGGGCCCGGTGACGCGCGCCGATCTCGCCGATGTCGAGCGTTACGCCAGCGGGGACTTCCTGCTCGATCTCGTCAAGGGCGAGGCAGATACTGAGGCGACGAACCGGCTTGCCGACAATGTCGCGAACCTGACCGGCATCGACCAGTCGGTCAGCCGCAGGCTTGCGGGCCGTTTCGACGTCTCGGAATTTCGCCGCGAGTTCGATCGCAAGAATGGCCGCGTCACCGGCCGCTATGACGGCTCGGTGCTCGGCATCGACCCGTATCCGGATTCGAGCCACTCGCGCAGTTCCGATCCCTCCGGCGACGTGCTCACGGCGCCCTTGACCAGCGCGGCCGTCGAGCTGACGACGCGCAAGCTGAACTGGCGTCCCGACGGCTCCTACGAGCTGCTCAGCGGCGCGGTGAACCGGTCCTGGGATTTCGGCCGCGGCATCAGCCCGCCGGAATCGACCGGCGAGTTGCGGCAGATCCTCGCGCTCGATCCCAGGCTGAAGCTCCTGGTCGGCCATGGCCTGTTCGATCTCGCCACGCCGTACTACGGCACGAAGATTCTGCTCGACCAGTTGCCGGCGTTCGCGCGGCCGCCGCGGGTCAAGCTCGTGGTCTACCCCGGCGGACACATGTTCTATTCCCGCGACGATGCGCGGAAGGCCTTCCGTGGTGAGGCCGAGGCGATGATGAAGGAGGGCAGGTAGCTCTTTTTTTGAGCCGCCTCTCTGTCCACCCGTTATTGCGAGCGAAGCGAAGCAATCCAGAGTCCTCGCGCCGCCCTGGATTGCTTCGCTTCGCTCGCACTGACGGTGTGTGGGGACACTCCTGGCCGAAGTCTAACTCTCCTTCTTCCGCCGGCCCTTCGGATATTTCCGCTCCATTTCGGCCTTCAAAACGCGTTCCGGCCGCAGGCGCGCGCCGCCGAGCCAGACTTCGCTGACGCCGGACTTCGAGCGCACGCGCCGGACGGGCTCGCCATGGCTGGAATAACCGGCGGCGTGTGTGATCCGGCCTTCGTCGCGCCCCGTCACCTCGATGCGCGGCGCATCGAGGAACGGGTTGATGAAGGACGGATTGGCCACCATCACCTGCTCGCCGAAGGGAACGAGGTCGAAGGCGCTCCACAGCGTCCACCAGCGCCCGGTCCAGTCGCGCGTCTTGCGCGACGGCGCGCCATGGGTGGCGAAGGCTTGCAGGATGAACTTGACGCCGTTCGCCCATCCAGGGGCCCAGCCATCGATGGCGTTGGTCAGCACGGTGATCCCGATCTCACGCGACGGGATGACCGACGTCCGCGAGATGTAGCCCTGAAAGCCGCCGCCATGGCCAAACCAGTCGAAGCCTGCGGTGGTGCCGCTCATCAGCGCCAAGCCGTAATAGGCTTCCTCGACGTCCTGCGGCACGCGCCATTGCCGCCGGACCATCTCGCGGCGGCTCGCGACCGAGAGCAGGCTCTTTTTCGCGTTGGGTGCGAGCTGGGCGAAGAAGCGCGCGGTATCCGCCGCGGTCGCAACGACGCCTGCGGCGGCCATGATGGCGTGGGTCGGATTGTCGCCGGGAATCACCGCGCGGCGCCCCAGTGGCACGATGCGCGAATGACCGCGCGCGAACGGCACGGTCTTGGCCAGCAGGGTCATGTCGGGCGCGCTCTCGCGCAGGCCCAGCGGCGTCATGATCTCGCGCTGCAGCCAACTGGGGTAGGGCTCCCCGGTGATCTGTTCGATGACGAGGCCGAGCAGGCCGTAGCCGTGGTTGGAATATTTGAAGCGGCTGTTCGGCTCGATGGCCGGCGGCAGCCGCAGCTCAGCCAGCAGCTCGTTCCAATCGAGGTAGGGGCGGCCGTCGGTGAACTGGCCGGAATCCTTGCCGTCGCGGACGAGGCCTGCGGTATGCGAGAGCAATTGGCCGAGTGTGGCGGTGGCGACCTCCGGATGCAGGTCCTTGACGTAGTCGCCGACGGGGTCGTCGAGCTTCAGCCGCTTCTGCTCGCGCAGCCGCATGATTCCGGCGGCCGTGAAAGCCTTGGTGTGAGAGGCGATGCGGAAGCGATGCCTTGGCGTCAGCTTCTCGCCGCTGTCGAGATTGGCATGCCCGAACGCGGCTTCGAGCACGATCTCGCCGCGATGGGCGATCGCGATGATGCAGCCGGGCTGTCCGGAGACCTCGACCTGATACGCCAGCCAATCCTTGATGTAACCGAGAGCTGCGCCAAGCCAGGGCTCCACGAGCAATCTCCTATCGAACCGTGATGAAATGAACTGCGAAGACTGATCCATAGCCGAGGAATGGCAGCGCACAAACGAAAATGGCGCAACCCTTTCGGGTTGCGCCACTGTCGAGATCGGACGTGTCCGATAGCGCCTCAGTAGACGAGGCCGGTGCCCGGCTGCTTTTCCAGCGCGTCGGCCAGCGAGCGATATTCGGCGCTGTTGGTGCCGGCGAGCTGCGCGACCTTGTCGAGGTGGTACTTGGCCTGCTCGCGGTTGCCCTGTTCGAGCTGCCAGAGGCCGTAATACTGCCAGGTGCGCACGTGGTTCGGATCATCCGCCAGGGCCTGCTCGTAATACTGCTTGGAGGCCTGGTAGTTGCCGAGCTTGCGGTAGGAGTAGCCGATCAGGTTGGCCACGTCGGCGACGTCCTCACGGTTCAGCGCCTTGAGCTGCTGGATCGCGGTGGTGTAGTCGCCGCGATCATAGATCGAGGTGTAGGCCGTACGATACGCAGCGAGGAACTTCGGATCGTCGATGCTCGAGCTCTTGTCCTTCTTCTTCTTGTCCGGCGGCGGCGAAGACGGGGTCTCGCTGCCCGCGGCATAAGCCTTCGACAGAAGCAGCGGCCCGGAGGCCACGGCCATCGCGCACAATGCCAGCGTGGCAATCCTGATCGCAGACTTTTTCATTCGTATCTCCCGAGTTGTCGATCCAACAGGTGGTGACTGCATGCGGAGAAGAACTTCCGCAGCTGCGAAATATTCCCGGTCGTTTGCGCGGATTTTGCGCCGCGATCGGTGCATTATACTGGCCAGATGATGACAGGCTAGTCACCTCGATGACTATCCCTTCATGTCGATGAACTGAAAGCCCGGCTTTACTTCAGGGTGGGTTCAGTGCCCGTTCCCTATGGTCGTTTCCATGATCACGAGCCCATTCGCACTGGATGGTACCTTGCAGATCTTCACATCACGGAGACGACCATGCTGAAGACCATGTCCATTGCACTGCTCGCCGCGTCGATCCTGGCTGCGCCCGCCTTCGCCGCAGGGCCTGCAAAAACCGATGCTTCCGCGAAGTCGACCCAGACCACCGGCACGTCGACCGGCAAGACCGAAATCAACAAGAGCGAGATCAACAAGACCGACGCGAGCAAGACGACCGATGCGAAGGCCGGCAGCGCGCAGACCGGTGACAAGACCAACGAGATGAAGCCGACGGTCGGCAAGGCCAAGGGCAAGCCGCACGCCTCGCTGCTTCGGCACACGCATCGGCATACCGCGCATCTTCGCCATCACGACAAGGTGAAGGTCCAGCATGCGTCCGCCGCCGCCCACAAGAAGGTGAGCCTCAAGCGTGTGACGCCTGCGACCCGCCGCGGCTGATCGGCCGCGGACGACCATCCGACCGACGCTCGTATTGCCGCCGGCACGCCTCCCGCGTGACCGGCGGCAGCGGTTTGACGAGGCTGTGACGCCGGGTGGATTTCCTGTTCGCAGGCTTTCGGCTAGAAGCTGGCGAGGAGAGGGCTTGCAGAGTTGGGCGCGGTGGGGATTGGGACAACGAGCTGGTGGCCGGCGGCCGCGCTGGCATTGCTGCTGGCGGGATGCGCGAGCGGCGGTCCGGCTGCGTTCATGAGCGAAGACAATCGCGCCATCTCCTACACCGGGGACCGCGGCGTCTCCAACCAGCCCTTTCCGGCAAACTATCGCACCGAGCTGGTAGCCTATCTCAGGACCTATCTGAACAATCCGGTCGGGGTGCGCGAGGGCGTGCTGGCCGAGCCGGTGCAGCGGACGGTCGGCGGCCGCCTGCGCTATGTCAGCTGCCTCCGCTACGCGGCGCGCGAGTCCGACGGCAGCTACCGTCCGGCCAAGGAGCGGGCGGCGATCTTCGTCGATGGTCGGTTCGACCGGCTGCTCGAGGAGGCCGGCGAGCTCTGTACCGGATCGAGCTATGCGGCATTTCCCGAGCTGGCCGGTATGACCCGCTAGCAAGCTGCGTTCACGGCAGACCTGCCACGTCGTCGCAGCGGCTTGCGGGGGTTCGAACCCGATCACAAGTGAGGGATAGGTTCAAACGCTTTGCCGCCTCGGTGCGACCAAATGTCGGGCGAAGCGTTCAGCTTCACGAAATCTTCGGGAAGCCTATGGAACAAAAGGCCTTTGTTGCCCCCTGGTGACACGCGGCGGACAATCACAGCTGCGTCACCGCCATCGGGCAACCCAAATGCGGCCACGATGTTCGATAGATGTCGCAAATGAATAACGGGGACGTCCCATGAAACGCGTTTTTCTGAGTGCAGTGGCTGTGACCGCCTTGGCTTCGACCATTGCGGCCGTGCCGGCGTTCGCCGCCGACATGCCCGCGCGCACCTACACCAAGGCGCCGCCCATGACCCCGCCCCAGGCGATCTACGACTGGACCGGGTTCTATATCGGCGGCCATCTCGGCGGGGCCTTTGCCGCGAACAACAGCCTCGACGGCAACAATGGGCGCTTCCTCGGCGGCGTCCAGGGCGGCTTCGACTACCAGTTCGCGCCGAACTGGGTGCTGGGCATCGAGGCCCAGTACAGCTGGATGGACCGCAACACGACCAATTTCGGCTTCCCTGGCGCGACGGTCGTGACCTCGACCGGCGCCAACCAGCTCGGCTCGGTGACCGGTCGGCTCGGCTACACCTGGGGGCCGGCCATGGTCTACGCCAAGGGCGGTTATGCCTGGCGTGATGGCAATGGCCTCGGCGTGAACGTCGCCGGAGTGCCGGCCGGATTCACGACCGCGGGCAACAGCAAGGACGGCTACACCGTCGGCGCCGGCCTCGAATACATGTTCGCCCCGAACTGGTCGGCCAAGGCCGAGTACCAGTACTATAATTTCGGCAATACGACTTTCACGGGTGGACCGGCTCCGATCGTGGGCGGCCGCTTCAACAACGAGGACCACACGGTGAAGGTCGGCGTGAACTATCGGTTCGGCTGGGGTGGTCCGGTCGCCAGCAAGTATTGACCGCTCGACCGGCCGGCAGGCAAGGCGCCCGCCCACTGCCGCTCATCGTAACGACAATCTGTCAAACGCCCGCGCCTTGGCGCGGGCGTTTTGCTGACCGACCCATGGTAGCGATGGTTTCGGAGGCTCTCACGCACTGCAAAAAAATTTTCAAACCTTCGTGAAACTTTCGCCACCAGTTGTTATTATGAGTCCGCCGGTTTGATGGATCATCCCACATGCGTATCTTGTTGTCCGTGCTGTTGTTGTCGGCGGCTGTTTTGCCGTGCTCCGCCCAGACCGTCCTGAAGTCCGAACCGCTGATGCTGGCGCCATACGAGGTGGCGCTGGTGCAAGCCGCATCCTGCCCGTCGGGTAAGGTGTTGAAGGTGACCGGTGCGATCCGCGGCCTTAGCCGCAAGCGTGCCTGTGTCGCACTTCCCTCCGAAACCGCCTCGCTGGCGACGGCCACGCCGTAAGGTCTGGATATCAAGGCGACGCTTCCGGCGGGCAGCTCAGCTGCCCGCCGATTGCGGTGTCTTCAGTTGCAAAAGCCTGCTGGAAGTCGTGAGAGACGTATCTGCGCGGTCCCTCCCATGGAGGATCGCGCGCGAACCGTCTGACCATATGATCGGCGCTGCTCGACGGCGTCGACTGAGGGGCAGCCGAGGCGCCCCTGCCGTAATATCTCCCCTTCGCTCAGGAGGCGTAGGGGATGTTGAACTCCTGGTCGGCCTCGACGCGGTTCTGCCAGGGATCCTCCTCCGGCTCGGCGGCACACGGCCGGATCTCGTAGTCATTGTCGAGCTGCAGATGCCCGGCCTCACGCCGCGCATTGATCATCACATCCACCACCAGTCCGCTTTGCCGTGCCAGCCGCCAGACGTCAGCCTCGGTCGGATAGGCCTTGCTCAACTTGGCCTCATTGCAAAACAGGGCATAGGGCATTCCAAACGGCTCCAAAGAAGCGAAGGATGAACCGACGATGAACAGGGGTTGTAGCGAGACACGGGCGTGTTCGCGGCCGGAAAGTGGCCTTTTCGGTCCGCGCGAGTCGTAAACGAGTCCTAAATTTTTGGAAAAAGAATCCGTGGGACTCCGGGGCTAGAATCGCCAGATGGTTAAGTCCATGGGAACCGATCTCCACATCTTCTGCGGGCGGATCCAGCTGACGCTCGCGTTTGGATTGTTGCTGGCTTTTGTCGCCAATGTGGCGACCCTGTGCGCCTGGCTGTGAGCAGGCGCGCCCTCTCGCGAGCTCGAGCGGGCGAGAATGACGAACTCACTTCTCGGGAAGCTCCGTTCCCTCGGCAGAGGCCTTCAGTCGCGCAAGCGTCGCACTGAAATATTCCTGCCGCTCACGGTTGAAGCGCTCCTGATGGGCACGGAAGCGGGCGACGCGGGAGCGAATTTCGGTCTGCATGTCGCGCTGTAGATCGAGCTGCGATGCGATGCTGGTGAAGCGCCCGAGACCAGAACCGGCCTGGGCGGCTGGCGACTGCACAGCAGGGGACTCCTGCCCTCGCACCTTGGCCAACTCATAACTCTCTGCCGGGGCAGGATCCGCCGCATCGTTCGAATCCCGGGCCGGGAGTTCGTGATCGCTGGGCTTTGCGAGCGCCGGTTGGACCGGGATCGACGTTGCGCGGGAGGTCGGTGCCTGCTGGGAGGCGACGGGCGGCGCGACCGGAATGGCAGGGACTTCGAACTTGGAGAAGTCGGCCGGCTTGCCGGTGACCGATTGCACGAAGGCCATGGTCTGCGCGATCAGCGCATCACGCTCTTCCTTCCACGTCATGGCGATGTCCCCCAGAAGGCCGTAATTGCAACAAATGCCTGTCCCTAAATCAAGTTGATGGGCCAGTGACTTCTGGGGATAAGCGCGAGTCCTGGTTGAGGTGTGGCAATACTGTTGCCACAGTTCGAACCCGTTTCGTCCTGGCCCCGGTGGAAGTCGATGGCGACAATCCGCGGTGGCGGCGATGGTTCCTGCTGCATCCGAGCGTGCAGTCGGCTGGCTTGACAGGAGAGGGTGGCTCTCGCCTATCACCGGCCGGGCAGACGCCGCCTCAGTCTCCCTCTGCCTCTGCACTGATGCAATCTCGGCGAGACCTGGTGTTTTCTGATGGACAATCCCTCGCGCTCGGAGCGGTCGCGGAAGGCGGCGTTGACTGCTGCCCTCACCATTATCGCCCGCGATGGCCCGGGACGGCTGACGCTCGATGCGATCGCGCGCGAGAGCGGCCTCAGCAAGGGCGGGCTGATGCACCAGTTTCCCAGCAAGGAGGCGGTGCTCCGGGCGCTGCTCGAGCAGCAGTTCTCACACTTCGACGAATTTGCCAGCAAATTCAGGACTGAGGCCGGCGAAGCCGGAGGGCAGTCTGAGCTCGCCACCCAGATTGCCATCTCCCGCGAGCTGATTGCCCAGCAATATTCAGTGGCGCAGGCGATGCTCGGCGCGCTGGCCCAGGAGCCCAGCCTGCTGGCCGATGCCCGTGCCAAGGACGCCGAGCGGCTGGCCGAGATTCGCGGCGAAGCCGACGACGCCGAGCTTGCCGTGCTGCGCTGGGCCGCGGCGCGGGGGCTCGCCCTGATGGCCATGCTGCGCGTCTCGCCGCTGGAACCGGCCGAACTGGATCGCTTGTTCGCGCGCCTCCTCGATGACCGGCAATGGGACAGGTTCGCGCAGGACGACTCGCCCAAATCCTGAGGCCGGTCGCCTCCCCCATTTTCCGTTGTCAGGTTCCTCGGGCAATTAACCCGCTCTTAGGCTAACCTCTTTACAAACCGTCTGGTCGGTTTTATTGATTGGATGTCGATTGTGCTTCGCAGCATCGGCGAGAGGAGAGTGACATGAAGGGCGGGTACCGAACGACTGGCGCTGTCGTGATGACAGCGGCTGCCATGTGCGCCGGGTGCAACACGGTGACGCCGGTCGCCTATTCCGAGGTGACCTCGGCGCGCTTGTTGGCATCGAATACCGCTGATGCCTCGGGGCGGGTGCCTTACCGCTACGCGACGACCACCGACTGGCGCAGCTATGACAAGGTGATCCTCGAGCCGATCGTCATCTATCGGGGCCGCGATCACCAGTTCGGCGACATGTCGGAGTCCGACAAGGCAAAGCTCTCCGCCTATATGCGGACCCGCTTCCAGCAAGCTCTGGCGTCGCGCTTTCAGCCCGTCACCCAGCGCGGCCCGAACACGCTGCGTGTGCGGCTCACCCTGACAGGCGCGGTGACCAACACGCCCGTGCTCGGTACGGCTTCGCGCTTCGATCTCGCAGGCGCCGTCTACAATGGCGTGCAGAGCGCGCGCGACGGCGAGGGGCTGCTGACCGGCTCGGTGTTCTACGCCGCCGAGCTCTTTGATGCCGCGAGCGGGCGGCTGCTGAACGCGTTCGTCAGCAAGCAGTATCCGGCGCCCTACGACATCAGCGCGAGCGTCGGTGCGCTGTCCGCCGCGCAGGCGGGGATCGACAAGGGCGCGGATGCCCTGGTCGCTGAGCTGCAATGAGCGGCGAGCCCGCACGCGGGCGCGATCATTGCGGGTCGCCACGCCGCGCATCTGCCGCCGCCTCCCGCCTCGAAATCGCGGGTACGGGCAGCTCGATCGCACAAGGTCGACGATCGGCCGGCAAAGATCGCCCGGAGCGCGAATCCCGGCCGCGCGGCCGCCGCGCCAGCGCCTGGCTTGAAGCCGTGGAGACAATGAGGTCCGTCAAGATGACTCTGAGATTCGTCCTGCGTGTGAGCTTGCGCATCGTGGTCAGCCTGTTGTTGTCGATGGCCGAGGGCCGCGGCAACGCCGCACCGATCAGCGATCCGCTCGGCACCTGGCTGACCGAGGACGGCCGCGCCCGCATTCGCATCGAGCGCTGCGGATCGGCGCCGGACCGCGTCTGTGGCTACGTCGTGTGGGCCAAAGAAACCGCCGATGCCAAGGGCCAGGCGTTCCGAGACCGCCTCAATCCCGATCCGGCCAAACGCAACCGCCTGCTGCTCGGACATCAGATGCTGCTCGGCCTGAAGCTGAATGCCGACGGCCGCTACGCCGGCGAGGTGTACAACGCCGAGGACGGCAAGACCTACGGTGTGACCATCTGGCGCGAGGGACCGAGAACGCTGGCGGTCAAAGGCTGCCTGCTCGGCCTGTTCTGCGCCACCCAAGGCTGGGCTCAGGTGACTGATCTGGTCCCCGGTCAGCTCGTCGCCGCGACCGGGGAGGGCGGTGGGCCCGTGTCCGATCCGGAATGGGCCGCGCCGAAGCCGGCGGCCGGGGGCGTGAAGTTGCCTGCGGCGGCGATCAAGCCCAGGGCGAATTGATTTTCGGGCTCAAGAGGGGCGCGCCCAGCGCCATGGCGGATGGTGCCGGCTGAGGGGATTGAACCCCCGACCTTCGGTTTACAAAACCGCTGCTCTACCGCTGAGCTAAGCCGGCGAATGCGCCTTCGGATGGTGGCGGAGGTGTGCCTGCCGTCCCGGCAAGGGCCTCCGAAGCGCGTCCTACCAGAGTTGATGGGCCGAAGCTACTGCCGTCGCGCGAGCTCCAATCGGGACGCCAGATCGAAAAAGGGCGGCCGTGAGGCCGCCCTTCGTCGAGCCGGAGCAGTGATCCGGGATTACTGGCAGATGTGCATCAGCCCGTCGCCGCCCTTGAACATCGTGCCCGGACGGCAGACCAGGCCGTTGCGGGTGGCGTAGCTGTTCCAGTCGCCGTAGTAGCCGAGCTGGCCGCGATCATAGGTCGGCTGGTCGAAGCGGTACGGGCCGGGATCGTAGGCATAGGCGTCCGCCGTGCGGAACGGCGCCGTGGCGATGGCGCCGGCGGTGCCGATGGCAGCCCCAGCCACGCCTGCGGCGGCGCCGACTGCGCCGGCGGCGACATCGGCCGGCCAGAAGCCGGTGCCCCGGCGATTCCAATCGTTATTCCAACCATTATTCCAGCCGCCGTCGGCGCGCTGCTGCATCATCGCGGCGTCTTGGCGAGCAGCGTCGTGGCGGGCCATGTGGTGGCGGTGGTGCATGTCGCGCGCCATGGCCGGTGCGGCCAGCGCCGTCGCGAGCACGGCAGCCCCGAGAATTGCAGATCTGATCATGGAATGACTCCGTCGTTGCGCCCCGACTGCTAAGTACAAGCGGGCTTTGCCGTTCCGCAGTGATCACGATGTTTTTGCAGGGCACGTACCGTGCGCTCGGAGATTTTCGGCTGGTTCTGACGCGCTCGGCTGATGAGCGGGCATTAACCTTCCGCCGCGAACTCGCCGGACGCCTTAACCCGAACGAATGGCCTGCGCGTTAGCCTTACCGGCAGATTGATCCGCGCGCTTAACCCATGGCGAGGCGCGTTGCGGTATTTGTAGCGTGGCAACCCGGGCGTGAATTCATGCGTATTGCAACGGCTCTTGCGATCTTGATCGGGACGGCGTCCGCCTCGCTCGCGAGCGAGGGGTTCGAGATCGTGATTCCGCAACGGCCGGGCGTGCCGGTCGTGATCAACGGCATCGATGCCTCCTACGCCGTCGTCGAAGGCCAGTACGGTCTCGGTCGGGGCAACTACATGCAGCCGCAGGTCTATGGCGGCCGTCTGGTCGAGCCCGAGCCCCATGTCGGTCACTACTATCCGACGCTCGGATCGACGCCCGGCTATGGCCGGATGGAGATCGAGCCGCCGGCCAACCGCAAGCTGCCGAAGCCGGCTGAAAGCTATTCCCGCTCCTGGGGCGCGGAGTCGCAGATGCAGCCGGCCGAGCCGGCGGTGCCGATGTATCCACCCGCGGTGATCGTCGCGCCGGAGGGCGGCGGCCCGCGCGGCTACGGTAATCGGCCTCCAGACTATCGTCGTTAGAATCCAATCGTCGACAACGAGATCAAACAAAAATCAGATCATCAGGAGAGAGTAATGCGTCATATGATTTCAGGACTTGTCGCCATCGCCGGCCTTGCCGTCGCCGGCAGCGCGCCCGCCATGGCCTGCGGCTATTCGTCCTGCGCGCCGTGCGGCTATGCGAGCCCGTGCGCGCCGGCCGTCACCTACCAGCCGACCGTGACGTACCAGCCGACGGTCACCTATCAGCCGACCTATACCTATCAGCCCGGCTACACCTATGGCGCGGCCGGCTGCGGCAGCTGCGGCGCCACCTATGAGCGCCTGCCGGAGCCGACCCGCCAATATTATTATGTGAACCAGGGCCCGACCTATAGCGGTCCCGGTGCGTTCGCCCCGTATCCGGCCTATGAGGAGCGCGCGCTGCCGGTGTATCGCTATCATCACCGCCACCACGCCTATGAGGCGACCCGCGTCGCGCCTGAAGTGGTCTACGCCCAGCCGCATGGCGGCTATCGCTGGGGCGCCTCGTCTTACTATCACGGCCGCCGCGTGCTGCGCCGCTACTACTGATCTACCAGGTCAATCCCCGTCGCGAACGCCCGTGCGCAGCCTGCGCGCGGGCGTTTCGTCATTTGGCCATCAGTCCGAGCCGGCTCGCGCCGACATAGAGTGCGAGCACTGCGGCGTTGGAGACATTGAGGCTCTTGATCGCGCCGGGCATGTCGAGCCGCGCCACCACGCTGCAGGTCTCGCGCGTGAGCTGGCGCAGGCCCTTTCCCTCGGCGCCCAGCACGAGCGCCAGCGGCTGGCGCAGGGGCACCGACGCGATGTCGGCGTCACCGGCGCTGTCGAGCCCCACGGTCTGGAAGCCGCGCTCGTTGAGCCGGGTCAGGGCGCGGGCGAGGTTCTGCACGGTGATGATCGGCACCAGCTCGAGCGCGCCCGAAGCGGATTTGGCCAGCACGCCGGTCGCCTCCGGGCTATGCCGCGCGGTGGTCACGATGGCCTTGACATCGAAGGCGGCCGCCGAGCGCAGGATGGCGCCGACGTTATGGGGATCGGTGATCTGGTCGAGCACCAGGATCAGGCCCTCGGGAGCCAGCGTGTCGATGTCGGGCGAGGGCAGGGGATCGGCCTCGGCGAGCAGGCCCTGGTGCACGGCGTCGGGGCCGAGCCGCTGGTCGATCTGGCCGGGACGGACGATTTCGGGCGTGACCCGCGTCTCGATGCCTTCATCGGCAAGCCGGCGCGCGGCGTTCTCGGTCAGATAGAGCTTGCGGATGGTCCGGTTCGGATTGGCCAGCGCCAAGCTCACGGTGTGCCAGCCATAGAGGATGACCGGACCATCCGAGCCGGCCTCGCGCTCCCACCGGCCGTGCGGTCGCTCGAATCCGCGCGGCTTGCCGGAAAATCTGCCGGGAGATTTGCCGCCTTGGCGGCGAAAAGGGGGCTTGCGGTCACGTTCGCTCATGGCGTGAGCTTCTGTCACGGCCGGCGGATTCTGGCAATTTGGCACCGGCGGCTTGGAAAAACCGGCTTGGGAAAAATCGTCGTCCCTTGGTTGACTTTGAGGGGCCGGTTCGATCATAAGGGCCCCGGTCGCGCGCGCCCCTTCATCCGGGCCCCCGGCCTTACCGTCTTCATGGCGCTGATGGTCACTCAACCGCTGTTTTCCGCGGCCGGCCTTCAACTGCCATCGATACGGGGGAGTGTCCCGAGTGGCAAAGGGAGCTGACTGTAAATCAGCCGCCTCATGGCTTCGCAGGTTCGAGTCCTGCCTCCCCCACCATTCTTGATAAAGATTAGAAATTTCTCCGGTTGCAACGCAGAGTCGCCAATCTGCAACATCGCGTCGATTTTTCGCCGGAAGTGTGGCGGGGTTCCTTGCGGGTTGATCGCGGCTTTGTTACCGATCCTGTATGTTGAAGATCATACATTCACTCGGTTTCATTTGTGTCGTGGGAATGGGCTTTAGCCCGGCGTTTGGGGCAGAACCTTTCACGATTCAAGACGCCATCAATCAGGCGGTGAAGACCAATCCGGGCGTCGGCGAGGCGGCAGCCAATCGTCGCGCCACGGAATCGGAGCTTCGCCAGCAGCAGGGAACCCTGCTCCCGCAGGTCCGGCTCGATGCGAGCGCCGGACCTGAAATGCTCAAGCAATATGTCACGCCAGCGCCGAACAATAATGGTCGCTATTTGCGCGGCCGTGAGGCCAGCGTGGTCGTGCGCCAGCTGCTGTTCGATGGATTTTCCTCCATCAACGAAGTGTGGCGACAGGCTGCGCGCGTGGATGCGGCTGCGTTCCGCGTGCTCGAGCGTACCGAGCTGATCGGGCTCGACGCCGCCGAGGCCTATGTGGACGTGGTGCGCTACACCACGCTGGTCGGCTTGGCCGACAAGAACCTCAAGGTCCATCTCGAGCTGCGCAAGAACGTGCTGGCGCGCTTCCAGGGTGGCCGGGCCGGCGAGGGCGATACGCAGCAGGCGGAAGAGCGCGTCGCCGCAGCGCAGGCCGTGCTCGAGGAATTCCGTCTCAGCCTGGAAGTGGCGCGGGCGAAGTATCGCAAGGTCGTCGGCGTCGAGCCGTACAATCTGCGCTTCCCCGGCCGTCTGCCGGACCTGCCGCGGGACAAGGCGGAGTCGCTGGACATCGCCTACAAGTTCAATCCGACGCTGCGTGCCGCCGCAGCCGACGTGACCGCCGCCAAGCGTGGCTTCGATGCCACCACGGGAAGCTTCCTGCCGACGGTCTCGCTCGAGGGACGCGCGACCACCGGCAAGGAGTCGGTCACCTACAACAATCGCTATGACGAGGTGAGCGGCAAGGTCGTGGCGTCCTGGGACATCTTCAACGGCGGCCAGAACTCGTGGCGCCGTGAAGAGGCCGCGCAGCGCATGATCCAGGAGCAGCAGAAGCATGCCCGGCTGCAGCGTGATGCGCTGGAGTCGATCGACAAGGCCTGGGCGGCCCGGATCATCACCGCTGATCGTGTGGGGGCCCTGGTCCGTGACGTCGAGGCTGCCCGCCGCACCTTCGTCGCCTACAACAAGGAATACGAGCTCGGCCAGCGCACGCTGATCGATCTCTTGAACTCGCAGAACCAGTACTTCAACGCCAACGTGTCGCTGGTGTCGGCGCGCGGAGTCGTCGTGTTCGCGGACTATCAGCTGCTCGCCGCGATGGGGCAGATGCTGGCCTATCTGAAGACCGGCCACCCGCCGGAGACCGAGCCGCTCGACGCGTCTGGTGGCTTCATCGGTTATCGCCTGCCGCCGGTGCGACTGAGCGCGCCGTCGCCGGGACCGGAGCCGCTGAACGCTGCAGGTCCGGTGCCGATGTTCGGCCAGGACGGTGCGGCGAAGCAGCCCACGCCGATCACCTTCGGCGATCGCTGGGCCTCGAGCGATCCTGCGGACTCGCCCCTCTTCGTCACGTCGGGCAAGTACGGCGGCTACGGTGGCCCGGCACCGAAATAGTTAGGATGAATAAAAAGGCTGGCGCAGACCGCGCCGGCCTTTCTCATTTTCGCATTTACTGTGCTGCCACATACTCACCCTGCTACCGGCGAAAGCCCCGAAAAACCTGGGGCGTAGCCACAGAATTGGGCTAAACGACAATCATTAGCACAATGCGCTGGGCGCAGGCGCGCGTTGCCTGGCTGGCCCGCTGGATTTTTGAGGCGTCGTTGAATATTCGTCCGACCAGATTTGAGCTGGAAGAGGCGCCCGTGTTGCCGCCGCCCGGCGTATCCGCACCGGCTTCTGATCCTCTCAGTGATAGTCTGCTCTATCTCGCGGCCCATCACGGCCGAGCGCTGAGCCGCAGCGCGCTGCTGTCGGGTTTGCCGCTCGACACCGGCGTGCTCACCATCGGCCTTTACGATCGCGCTGCGCGCCGCGCCGGACTCGAGGCGCAACTCGTCGAACGGCCGCTCAGCGAGATTCCTGCTTTGGTGCTGCCGTGCGTGCTGATGTTTCATGACGGCACCACCCGCATCCTGCTGACCGTCGATGAGGCGGCCGGCCGCGTCACCATCGTCGACCCCTCGCACAACGAAGCCCCCGCGATCGAGCGCTTCGAGGCGGTTGCGGCCCGCTATGTCGGCTTTGCCTATCTCGTGCGGCCTGCCGCGGTCGCCGATGCGCGCGTCGATGCCGCCGGCGAGGTGCCGAAGACCCATTGGTTCTGGTCCATCGTCAGCCGTTTCGGCGCGAATTATGGACACGTCGCGATCGCTGCCTTCATCGTCAACATCCTGGCGCTGGCCGCGCCGCTGTTCACGATGAGCGTCTACGACCGCGTCATTCCGAACGGCGCCATCCCGTCGCTGGTGGCGCTCGGCATCGGCCTTGCGCTCGCCATCGGCTTCGACTTCCTGCTCAAGGTAGTGCGCAGCCGCATCATCGACATGACAGGCAAGAAGATCGACGTGGTGCTGGCCGCCAATATCTTCGAGCACGTGATGGCGCTGAAGATGGACAAGCGGCCTCCGTCGGTCGGCATCCTCGCCAACCAGATGCGCGACTTCGACTCGGTCCGCGAATTCTTCACCTCCGGCACCGTGGTGTCGGCGACCGACATGCTGTTCGCGGTCGTGTTCATCATCGTGCTGTTCGTCATCGCAGGCCCCATCGCCTGGATTCCGTTCTTGATGCTGCCGGTGATGATCGCGGTCGGCCTTCTGATCCAGCGGCCGCTCGACAAGGCGATGCGCAAGATGCAGGCGCAGTCGGCGGCGCGGCATGGCATCCTGGTGGAATCGCTGAACGGCATGGAGACCGTCCGCGCGGTGGCCGGCGAGAGCCGGGTGCAGACGGTGTGGGAGCGCTCGGTGGCGGCACAGGCGCGCTCCAGCGAGGACGTGCAGTTCTGGGCCTCGATGGCGATGACCGCGGCGTCCGTGGCCAGCCAGCTGTGCAGCCTGCTGCTGGTGGTGGTCGGCGTGTTCCTGATCCTCGACGGCAAGCTCTCGGTCGGCGCGCTGGTCGCGGCCAACATGCTGTCCGGCCGCGTGCTCGGTCCGATCGCCGGCATCGCCGGGCTGATGACGCGCTTCACCCAGACCACATCGGCGCTGCGCTCGATCGACCGGCTGATGTCGCTGGACCGCGAGCGGCCGCCGGAAAAGATCTACGTCGCGCGCGAGATCAAGCAGGGCCGCATCCAGTTCAAGAATGTCAGCTTCTCCTATCCGGGAAGCCAGGCCAAGGCGCTCGACAACGTCTCCTTCGACATCAAGCCCGGCGAGAAGATCGGCATCATCGGCCGCGTCGGCTCCGGCAAGACCACGGTCGGCCGCCTCGCGACCGCATTCTATCCGCCGACCGAAGGCTCGATCCTGATCGACGGCATCGACATCCAGCAATATGACCCGGCGGATCTGCGCGCCGGCATCGGCTTCGTGCTGCAGGATACTGACCTGTTCTACGGCAAGCTGCGCGACAACATCACGCTCGGCCGTCCCGCAGCGACCGATGAGGAGGTGCTGGAGGCGGCGCGGCTCGCCGGCGTCGAGACCTTCATCGCCGGCCATCCGCAGGGCTATGAGATGATGATCGCCGAGGGTGGCCGCAGTCTGTCGGGTGGCCAGAAGCAGGCGATCGGGCTTGCCCGCGTTCTCATCCGCAAGCCGCGCGTGCTGTTTCTCGACGAGCCGACCGCGCATTTCGACGTCCGCAGCGAGGGCGAATTCCTCGAGCGGCTGAAGGTCCTGGCCAAGGGCGACAAGGCCGGCGAGATGTCGATCATCGTCTCGACGCATCGGCCGTCGCTGTTGTCGCTGGTCGACCGCATCCTCGTGTTCGACTCCGGCAAGATCGTCGCCGACGGGCCGACCGCGCAGATCCTCACCATGCTGCGTCCGCAGCCGCCCGCGGCAGCACAGGGCGTGACCATGGCAGTGAAGCCGGTGCAGGGCGCGAAGTAACATGTCGCACAGTGATTTCGCCTTCTCCAACGACATCCGCGCGGCCATCGAGCTGCGCACGCCGAAGACGGCGCGGATGCTGCTGTTCGCCTCGCTCGGCCTGTTCTTCACCTTCCTCATCTGGGCGCATTTCGCCGTGCTCGACGAGGTCAAGCGCGGCAACGGCAAGGTCGTGCCGTCGCGTCAGACCCAGGTGGTGCAGTCGCTCGAAGGCGGCATCATCGCCGATCTCCTGGTGCAGGAGGGCGCGATCGTCGAGAAGGACCAGCCGCTGGCGCGCATCGAGGACACCAATTTCGCCTCGCAGTTCGGCGAAATTCGCGAGCGCCGTGGCGCGATGGCGGCGCGTGTCATCCGGCTCGCGGCGGAAACCGAAGGCCGCAGCCCGGTCGTGTTTCCCGACGACCTCGCCGCGGACGCTCCGCGCGCCGTGCAGAGCGAGCGCGCCGTGTTCGACGCCCATGCCCGCAAGCTGGCGCAGGACGTCGACGTCGTGCAGCAGCAGGAGCAGCAGAAGAGCAAGGAGATCGACGAGCTCAGGGCGACCGAAAAGCGATTCTCGGAGACGCTGACCCTGCTCAATCGCGAGCTCGGCCTGACCCGCAAGCTCTATGAGCAGAAGGTCGTGCCGGAGATCGAGATGCTGCGCGCCGACCGCCAGGCTACCGACATGCGCGGCCAGCTCGCGGTCGTACAGGCGAGCATCGTCAAGACGGAAGCCGCCGTGCAGGAAGCGCGCGCCCGACGGCTCAACATCGTGACCGCCTTCCGTGCCCAGGCCGAGGACGACCTCGCCAAATCCCGCGCCGATCTCGCCGTCCTCGATGAGAATATCAAGTCGGCCCAGGACCGCGTGCGGCGGACGGAGCTGCGCTCGCCGGTGCGCGGCATCGTCAATCGCCTCAACGTCACCACCATCGGTGCGGTCGTCGCGCCCGGCGCCAGCCTGATGGAGATCACGCCGCTCGACGATACGCTGCTGGTCGAGGGCCGCATCCGGCCGCAGGACATCGCCTTCATCCGTCCCAATCACGAGGCGGTGGTCAAGCTCAGCGCCTATGATTCGTCGGTGTATGGCTCGCTGCACGGCCGCGTCGAGCGCATCAGCGCCGATACCATCACGGATGAAAAGGGCGACAAGAACGAACGCGGCGAGACGTTCTATCGCGTGATGGTGCGAACGGAGAAGAACCATCTCGGCACCGCCGAGCAGCCGCTTCCGATCATTCCGGGCATGGTCGCCACGGTTGAGATCCTGACCGGCAAGAAGTCGGTGCTGGACTATCTGGTCAAGCCGGCCCGCATGCTGCGCGACGAGGCGCTGCGCGAGCGCTGAGCGTCCGTCTCGCAAGCCGGCTGTGGCGGCCGATGGCCGCCAGGGCAGGCGGGCAGCGGTATCCAGGAGCTCACCGATTGCGGCGTTTCATTGCATGTTGCTGCGCTCGCGTGGGCCGGGGGCGTCCCGAAAAATAGGTACAATTTGATACGGTCTGGTGCGGCGCTGTTAGTCGCATCGGCAAACATGGCCGCCCTGGTCGGCCCCGTTTAACCGGCCCGAAGCAGCGCCGGTTCTATCCCTGATCCCCATAACGACCGGGACAGGGACCGACACGGGATGTCGGCCGATGCCCCGGAGCATACGGGGCGTCAGTGATGTTGCGGATCGATCGGCCGCGGGGAGTCCCGCGTGCGCTAGGGCTTGCGCTTGCCTTCTCGGTAATGGCCGGCTGTGCCGGTGTCGCGTCCGCCGAGACGTCGGCTCGCAGAGCCCAGCGGGATACGGCCGACACAGCTCTCTCCGTGCCGCCGCCCGTTCGCTTCTTCACCATCAATTCTGTACTTGCGAAGCACGACGGCCTGCGCCGCGCGGCTTCTGGACCGGTCGAAGTGGCGTCGACCGACGCGGCGACGCGCGTCGGGATCGGCAGCGACGCGCCGCAAGGACCCGCGGTCGCGGCGCCGAGCGACGAGCCGTTCGGCCTGATGACCTTCCGTGCGCCCGAAGGGCTGTTGTGGATCAAATGGCGCGGCGTCCAAGGCGCAATGGCCAGCGAGCGGATGTCGGTCGAACGCTGCAACGGCGATGACGCGCGCTGCTCGCCGTCGGAGCGCAGCTTCGTGGCGTTGAAACGGCTCGCTGCGGCGGCCACCGACGCCCGTGTCCGCGCGGAGATCGTCAATCGCGGCGTCAATCAGGCCGTGCGCTATGTCAGCGATGATCAGCAGCACGGCTCGCCGGACGTCTGGAGCTCACCGCTGCAGACCTTGCGCAGCGGGCTCGGTGACTGCGAGGACTACGCGATCGCCAAATATGCCGTGCTGCTCGCTGCGGGAACGGCGGAATCCGATCTCAAGCTGTTGCTGGTCCGCGACCTCGCCGTGCGGCAGGACCACGCGGTTCTCGCCGTGCGGATCGACGGCAAGTGGCTGGTGCTCGACAACCGTCGGGCCGCCCTGATGGAAGGCCGCGATCTGCAGTCCTTCATGCCGCTGTTTGCGATCGATCATCGCGGCGTCAGCCTGTTTGCCGCGCCCTATGCCGAGCGGCTGCACCATGAAAGCGAGAGCGATCTCGCGCCGGCCGCCGAGGCCGAGACCGGTGGTAGTTGGGAGCTTGATCGGCCGCTTCTGCTCTGAGCTGCGCGGACATGACGGCTTGTGGAAGAGGCTGTTTGCGGTCTTAATGCGCGCGGGGAAGCTGGCGAGCAGAGGGATAGCAGTGAAGATCAAGCAACTCATGATTTCCGGGGCAGTGGCCCTGTCGGCGCTCGGTGGATTCATCGGTAGCGCAAAGGCACATGATCTCATGCTGCCTGGCGCAGCCTTC
This sequence comes from Bradyrhizobium sp. SRS-191, assembly GCF_024586915.1. Lineage (GTDB taxonomy): Bacteria > Pseudomonadota > Alphaproteobacteria > Rhizobiales > Xanthobacteraceae > Bradyrhizobium. Next base: position 121,525 of record NZ_JANBVS010000005.1, on the reverse strand, counting down.
GCGATCGCCTGCGACAACGGCGGCTCTTACGTGCTGCGCTCCCGTCCCGTCCTTGCACCGGGACAAATCGTCACGGGCGAGCTGCGCCTCAGTCCGCGTCACGCGATTCCGGTTCGCTTGATCCCGATGGGCGATGGTTACCGTTATGCCGGCCGCGGTGTGTGGCTCGATGGCATCAATGATCAGGCTTTGTTGTACCTGCGCAAGGACCAGCCGATCCCCTGCGTCGTCAGCCGGATCTGACCTCGCGCGCATTTTTCAGCATTTCAGAAGAATAACCCGCGCCTGCCGCAAATAATTTGCGGCGGGCGAGTTCCATTTCGTCGATTTTGAGGCTTTCCCGCCACATTCGGGCGACGCGCGTATTGCCGCGCTCAAGTATAGATCTTGCGAATACTAGCCGACACCGCGCCGTCTATACAGACTAGCGTCGATCTAGTCTTGGGGTGCGCGCCCCATTCCCCCCAGTCGTAAAGCATTCTTGCTAACCGGTTTACCTTGGTAAACGCGGCTGCACTTGACTGCATTTACCCAAAGTCCCTAAAGTCCGGTTAAGAGACCTTGCTAATATTGACCCGAATTAAACTTTAATAATAGTTTAATCGCAGAAAAATGGGAGCGCCACCAAGGCGCCCCGCATTTGGAGATTGTGGCGCATGAATGCTCCTGTCCTGCTGGCCCAGTTGACCGGCACGTCCTCGCAGCCATCCAGCGTCTCTGCCAAGCATGTGAAGATCGAGAAGCCGCAGGGCAGCCAGGCTGTCACGGTTCATCTCGATGGTCAGAACCAGATCGATTTCAGCGACATCGCCAGCGAGAAGCTGACCTTCGTCAAGATCGGCAATCGCCTGATCATCCTGTTCGACAATCAGTCGACGGTGTCGATCGACCCGGTGTTCGACAACAACGGCGCGCCGCTCAAGGACGTCAGCTTCGAAGTCGGTCCCGACCGCATCATCAATGGCGATCAGTTCGCCGAGCTGTTTCCGGTCACGACCGATCAGTCGGTGCTGCCGGCGGCCGGAACGCCGGGTGCGCCTGGCGTGCCCGCGGGCGCAAATTTTGGCGGCTTCACGATCGATCCGCTGACCGGCGGTACGCCGCTGGCGCTGCTGGCCGGCGAATCGCTCGGGAGCAATTTCGGCCAGGCTCCGACCACGCCGAACTCCACGCCGATCCCCGGTGGCGTCCAGCCCGTGCTCCTCAACGAGGACGGCCTGTCCGAGGGGCGGCCCGGCGGCCCCGGCGACGTCGGCGGTGTGGCGACGAGCTTCACCGGCTCCTTGAACGTCGATTTCGGCACCGACGTGATCGGCCGCGCCTTTGCGTTCGCGGCCTCGCAGCCCGGTCTCGCAGGCCTGACGTCGGGCGGCGAGGAGGTGCATTTCGCGATCACCACGATCAACGGCCAGCCCGAGCTGATCGGCTACATCGGCGTTGATCCGTCGATCGCAGCCAACCAGGTCTTCACCATCACGCTCGACGCGAATTCGACGATCGAGGGGACCTACACGGTCACCTTGCTGCGTCCGCTCGACCATCCGGTGTTCGGCACCGAGGACACGCTGAACCTCACCGTCAATGTCATCGCGATCGATGGCAGCGGCGACACCGCGCCGGTAACAATCGTGATCGGCGTCAACGACGATTCGCCAGTCGCGGCGACGGTCGAGACGCCCAGCCTTGCCGAGCAGACCAACGGCGAGGGGGGCTTCGTGCAGACCACCGAGACGGTGGATCTCGGCATCTCCTGGGGCGCCGACAACGGCAACAGCAAGGTCGACGGCGGCTCGAACGGCACTGTGGTGGACGGCGACCGCTCGCTGGTGTTCGCGTCCTCGGACATCGCGACGCTGCAGGCGCTCGGGCTGACTTCCAACGGTGAGACCATCTCGTACAGCGTCTCGGCGAGCGGCACTGAGATCATCGCCACCGCCGGCAGCGGCGATAGCGTGCGCACCATCTTCACGGTCACGCTGTCCGACACGGGATCCGGCAGCTACACCTTCACGCTGTCCGACAATATCGACCACAACGGCGTCCATGGCGCGTCGCAGCCGCTGACCTTCAATGTCGTGGCGACCGATGCCGACGGCGACCCGGTCAATAGCGCCTTCACGGTGAACATCGGCGACGACGGTCCGAGCTTCGGCGAGAGGCCGAGCTACTCGGTGGTCGATGAGGACGGCCTCGGCAATCCCGGCGACAGCTACCATCCGGGCGGCGACGAGGGCGGCTCCGAGGGCGAGAGCGTCAAGCCTGTGGTCATGAAGGCCGGCAGCGGCGGCGACGCCGATGGCGAGGACCTCACGGTCACCGAGACGCTCGGCATCCGCTGGGGCTCCGACGATGCGAACATCAACGTCGATGGCGGCATCAACGGTGCGCCGGTCAATGGCGACCGCGCCGTCACCTTCTCGGCCGACGTGGTGTCGACCCTCGAGGCGCAGAATCTCACCTCCGACGGCTTCGCGCTGCGCTACGAGCTGTCCTCCAACGGCACTGTGCTGACCGCCTATCGCTACGACGCCGAGCACGAAACCTATGTCGGCGCCGACGGCAAGCCGCTGAACGTCGAGGGCAGCGAAGGCCTTTCGGGCGCGGCGGTGTTCACGGTGTCGCTGTCCGACGTGGACCGCGGCTCCTACACCTTCACGCTGTCGGGCAATCTCGATCATCCGGTGCACGGCGCCGAGGATGACATCACGCTCAATCTGGGCTTCGTCGCCACAGATTCCGACGGCGACCAGATCACCGACACCTTCACGGTGAAGGTCAACGACGACGCGCCTGTTTTCGGCGAGAAGCCGAGCTATTCGGTGGTCGACGAGGACGGCCTCGGCAACGCCGGCGACAGCTACAAGGGCGGCAGCGACGCCGATGGCGAACACCTGACGGTGACCGACACGCTCGGCATCCGCTGGGGCGCCGACAGCGCCAACAGCCATGTCGACGGCGGCATCACCGGAGCGCCGGTCAATGGCGACCGCGCCGTCACGTTCGCGCCCGACGTCGTGGCGACGCTCGAATCGCAGCACCTGACTTCGGACGGCTTCGCGCTGCGCTATGAACTGTCGGCCGACGGCACCACACTGACGGCCTATCGCGCCGACGCGGTCAGCGAAGACAGCGAAGGCGGCTCCGGCACGCTGGTATTCACGGTGTCGCTGTCCGACCCGGGCTACGGCTCCTACACCTTCACGCTGTCGGCCAATCTCGATCACCCGGTGCACGGCGCCGAGGACAACCTCACGCTCAATCTCGGCTTCGTCGCCATCGATTCCGATGGCGACGCGATCACCGACACCTTCACCGTCAAGATCAACGACGACGCGCCCGTCATCGGCGCGGAGCAGAGCTCGGGCCAGGTCGACGAGGACGGCCTCGGCAATGTCGGCGACAGCTATGCGGAGAGCCACGACGCAGCCGGCGCCGACCTGACGGTCACGAAGACGCTCGGCATCCTCTGGGGCGCTGACAGCGCCAACAGCCATGTCGATGGCGGCATCGACGGCTCGCCGGTCAATGGCGACCGCGCCGTGACCTTCGATTCGATGGCGATCCCGTCGCTCGCCGAGCTGGGGCTGACGTCGAACGGCATTGCCCTGACCTATGCCGTTGCCGAGAACGGCACGCTGCTCACCGCCTACCGCTACGACGGCGAGCACTATATCGACGCCAACGGCCAGCCGACGGACCAGGCCAACGCCGCGGTCTTCACCGTGTCGCTGTCGGACCAGAATGCCGGCTCCTACACTTTTACGCTGATCGGCAATCTCGATCATCCGGTTCACGGCAGCGAAGACAATCAGGCGCTGTCCTTCAGCTACACCGCCACGGACTCCGACGGTGATGCGATCAACGGCAGCTTCGTCGTCGAGGTCAATGACGACGCCCCGGTGATCGAAGGCAAGCCGAGCCATGCGGTCGTCGACGAGGACGGTCTCGGCAATGACGGCAACAGCTACGACGATGGCGGCGACGTCGCCGGCGCCGACCTGACGGTTACGAAGACGCTCGGCATCCTCTGGGGCGCCGACAGCGCCAACAGCAATGTCGATGGCGGCATCAACGGTTCGCCGGTCAACGGCGATCGCGCAGTCACCTTCGCTGCGAACGTGGTTGCCTCGCTCGAGGCCCAGAATCTGACGTCGGACGGCTTCGCGCTGCATTACGAGGTCTCGTCCAACGGCAATGTGCTGACCGCCTATCGCTACGATGCCGCGAACGAGACCTATATCGGCGCCGATGGCAAGCCGACGGAGCAGGCGGGCGCCGCGGTGTTCACCGTGTCGTTGTCCGACAAGGACGCCGGCTCGTACACCTTCGAGCTGACGGGCAATCTCGATCATCCGGTGCATGGCACCGAGGACAATATCACGCTCAACCTCGGCTTCGTCGCGACCGATTCCGATGGCGACGCGATCAACGGCAGCTTCACTGTCGACGTCAATGACGACGCGCCGACCTTCGGCGAGCCTGCCGGCGTTTCGGTGGTCGACGAGGACGGGCTCGGCAATCCCGGCAATTCCTATGCTGATGGCAAGGACGCCCCCGGCGCCAGTCTGACGGTGACCGATTTCCTCGGCATCCAGTGGGGGGCCGACAGCGCCAACAGCGACGTCGACGGCGGCATCAACGGAGCGCCGGTCAATGGCGACCGGGCCGTGACGTTTGCTTCGGACGTGGTCACCACGCTCGAGGCCAAGCATCTGACGTCGAACGGAGTCGGACTGACCTATGTCGTGTCCGAGAACGGGACGCTGCTGTCGGCCTATCGCTATGACGCCGCGCACGAAACCTATGTCGACGCGAACGGCAAGCCGACGGACGATCCGGCCAGCGCCGCGGTGTTCACGGTGTCGCTGTCCGACCAGGGGCAGGGCGCCTATACTTTCACGCTGATCGACAACATCGATCACCCCGTCCGCAACACCGAGGACGACGTCACGCTGACGCTCGGTTTCGTCGCCACCGATTCCGACGGAGACGCGGTCACCAACACCTTCACCGTGAAGGTCAATGACGACGCGCCGGTGCTGAACCGGGAGATTCCGACCGGCGTGGTCGACGAGGACGGCCTCGCGACCGGCATTGCCGGTGGCCCGAACGACGTCCCCGGCCAGAACACGATCGCGACCGGAGCCCTCGGCATCTCCTGGGGCGCCGATAGCGCCAACAATCTCGGCAATGTCGGCATCACCGGCGCCGCGCCGGTCACCGGCGATCGCGCCGTCACCTTCGCGTCGGACGCCACCAGCACGCTCGCGGCTCAGCACCTGACCTCGAACGGCGTGGCCCTGACCTACGCCGTCAGCGACGGCGGCACGCTGATCACGGCCTATCGCTTCGACGGCCAGCACTACATCGACGGCAACGGCAACTGGACCAACAGCAAGGCCAACGCCGCGGTGTTCACGGTCAAGCTGTCCGACCTGGATTCCGGCTCCTACACGTTCACGCTGCTGGACAATCTCGATCACCCCGTTCCGAACACCGAAGACAACATCGCGCTGACGCTGAAATACGTCGCGACGGATTCAGACGGCGACCAGGTCGGCGGCTCGTTCAAGGTGAACGTCAATGACGACAGCCCGGTGGCTCAGACCGGGACGGGCAAGAGCATCAACGAGGCCGCTCTCAACGCCGGCGGCGATTGCGGTTTCGACGGGCGCGACGACGGCGAGCGCCATGGCGACGATGGACATGGCGATGATGGACATGGCGGCAGCAGTGATCCGCAGGTCACCGGCGCGCTGAACATCAACTGGGGCGCCGACAACAACGACAGCGGAGCCGCCGATCGCTCGGTCCGCTTCACCAATACGTCCAATGCCGCGGCCGATGTCCACGTGACCAACGGCAGCGATGCCGCGCTCAGCGGGCTGACGTCGGACGGCCAGACCGTGAAATACGCCTTCGATCATGGCGTGCTGGTCGGCTACACCGGCAGCAATCTCGCCTTCGGACAGCGCGTGTTCGAGGTCTCGCTCGATGACGACGGCAGCGGCACCTACACGTTCAAGCTGCTCGGCAATCTCGATCATCCAGCCGGGCAGGGCAGCAACGTCGTCAAGCTGACGTTCGACTACACCGCGACCGATTCCGACGGCGATTCGAGCAGCAACACCTTCACCGTGACCGTGGTGGACGACGTCCCGACCATCGGGCATGCCGAGAACGAGACGGTCAGCGAATCCAACCTGCCGACCGATCTCTACGACGTGGCCTTTCCGGACTCGCCATATTCGACCGTGCAGACCGGCCGGCTGGCCATCTCCTGGGGCGCCGACGACAACGACTCCGGCGCAACCAACAACCGCTCGGTGTCGTTCTTCAACACGGCCGCGCCGGAGGGCCTGACCTCGAACGGCTATGCGGTCAGCTATGTGATCTCGGCCGACGGCACCACGCTCTCGGCGGTCACCACCGACCACCGCACCGTCTTCACCGTGACGCTGAGCGATGACAGCGACGGCAGCTACAAGTTCGCGCTGCTCGACAACATCGACCATAGCGGCGCCGGCACCGACAGCCGGACGCTGAATTTCGGCTTCAAGGCAACCGATTCCGACGGCGACAGCGCCACCAGCAGCTTCAGCGTCTCGATCACCGACGACGTGCCGACGATCGGTTGCCCCGAGGACGAGACCGTCAGCGAAGCCAGCCTGCCGACGACGAGTTACGACACCAGCCATCCCGATGCGTCGAACTCGACGGTCCAGACCGGGAACCTGGACATTTCCTGGGGCGCCGACGACAACAACAGCGGCGTCGGTCACAACCGCTCGGTGGTGTTCACCACGTCAGCCGGTGCAACGGGCCTGACCTCGGACGGCTCGGCGATCAGCTACACGGTCTCCAGCGACGGCACCTTGCTGACGGCCGTCAGCGCCGACAACCGTACCGTCTTCACCATCCAGCTGTCCGACAGCGGTGACGGCAGCTACAAGTTCACGCTGTACGACAATCTCGATCACCCCGCATCGGGCGCCAGCAAGGACAGCCTGCCGCTGAGCTTCGGCTTCAAGGCGACCGATTCCGACGGCGACAGCGTTACGAGCACGTTCAAGGTCAACGTGATCGACACCGCCCCGACCGCGGCAGCCGGCGACTCCCGGACCGTCGACGAGGACGATCTGTCGAACGGCACCGATTCCTCCAAGGAATCGACCACCGTCAGTGGCGATCTCAACATCAGCTGGGGGAGCGACGACAACAACAAGACCGCCGGCGGCGGCCTCGGCGACCGCTCGGTCTCGTTCCGCTATTCAAGCGCCAGCGCCAATGTCGACGCCGAGGACAGCGCGGGCCGCAACCTGAACCTGACGTCGGACGGCCAGACCGTCAAATACGCGTTCGAGAACGGCGTGCTGGTCGGCTACACCGGCAACGATCTCGCGCACGGCACCCGTGTGTTCGAAGTGTCGCTGAGCGATCAGAACGACGGCTCCTACAGCTTCAAGCTGCTCGGCAACATCGATCATCCCGCCGGCTCCGGCGAGAACATCGTCAATCTCTCGTTCAGCTTCACGGCGACGGACGGCGACGGCGACACCTCGAGCAACAGCTTCACCGTCTCGGTCAAGGACGACGTGCCGGTGGTCGGCACGCCGAACGGCGCGACCCTGACCGAGAACACCACCGGTGCGGCGGGAGCGGAGGTGTTCGAGACCCAGACCGCCTCCAACGTCGCGCTCAACATCAATTGGGGCGCGGACGACAGCAATTCCGGCTCGGCCAACCGCGGCATCGCCTTCGATCCGACAATCGACAGCGGCGACGTGGTGCGCACGGCCGGCTCCGGCAGCCCGGCGCTGACCTCGAACGGCGTGACCGTGCAGTTCATCCGCGTCTCGGATACGGAGATCTGGGGCGTCGCCAACGACAATGGCGGCTCGCTGACGCTGAACGACCGCAAGGTGTTCCACATCACGCTGTCCGACAACGGCTCGGGCAGCTACACCTTCGAGCTCCTCGACAATGTCGACCACGTCGGCAGCGGCCAGGCCAATGCCCTGTCGCTGAAGCTCGGCTTCACCGCGACCGACGCCGACGGCGATCCGGCCACCGGCAACTTCACCGTCACCATCAACGACGACAACGGCCGGCCGGCGATCGGTGCGCCCGTGGCCGGCGTGGTGGACGAGGATGGCCTGTCCGGCGGCAACACGGCGGCTGCGAGCGGCGACGTTCTCGGTGCGAGTGTCTCCGCCACCGGTTCGCTCGCGATCTCCTGGGGCGCCGACGACAACAACAGCGGCTCGGTCAATCGCGCCGTCACATTCTCCGGCTTCACCAACGGCGCGAACGCGTCCTCGGATGCCGGCCTGCTCAAGGTCAATGGCGAGCAGGTCAAGTACTGGGTGGTCGGCAACACGCTCTACGGCTTCACCGGCTCCAATCCGGCGAATGCCAACACCGCGCCGGCAGCCGCCAACCAGGTGTTCAAGGTCAGCCTCGATGATTCCGGCGCCGGCAGCTACAATTTCACGCTGCTGAAGCATGTCGATCATCCGGCCGGGCAGGCCGAGAACGACATCAAGCTCACCCTCGGCTTCACCGCCACCGATGCCGATGGCGACAGCACCAGCTCGTCCTTCGTCGTGACGATCAACGACGACAGCCCTGTGGCGACCACCACGGTGTTGTCGGCGGCGGTCTATGAGAGCGAGCTGCCGAATGGAACGGTGACGGTCTCGAGCGGTGGCCAGCATGGCGGCGACCTCAACGGCGACGCCAACGGCAACGATTCCTACTACACCGGCAACCTGACCTCGCTGGTGTCCTTCGGCGCCGACAAGCCCGGCACCTATGTGGTCGAAAAGACCAACCTGGCGCCCGAGCTGCTGTCGCTGACGTCGGGTGGCGTGGCGCTGACCTACAGCATCGACACCGCCAACAACATGCTGGTCGCGAAGGCCGGCAGCGTCACGATCTTCGAGTTCCAGGTCGATGCCAACAGCGGCCAGTACTCGTTCCGCCTGAAGGGCGCGCTCGACCATGTCGGGACCGGTCATGACAACACGCTGACGCTCGATCTGTCGACGGCCGTCACAGCCGTGGATTCCGACGGCGACTCGCTCGCGCTGCACGACCAGATCATCGTCACCGTCAACGACGACAGCGCGCAGTCGCAGGACGTGGCGACGGTCGCGATCTCGGAGGCCGCCGGCGACGTCTCGACCGGCGCGGTCGATCTGAAGATCATGTATGGCGCCGATGGCGACAGCTCAGGCCCGTCGGTGACCTTCGCCGGCGTCTCGCCGGTGCGCGTTTACGACGCCGGCCATCACCCGATGTCCGGGCTGACCTCGCTCGGCTTCGGGCTGAGCTACGTGCTCTCGGCAGATTCCACCACGCTGACCGCCTATCGCATGAGCGGCAGCAACTATATCGGCCAGAACGGGCAGGTCACCGGCAATGCCGCCGACGCGGCGGTGTTCACGGTGACGCTGTCGGACGCCGGCACCGGCTCCTACAACTTCACCCTGCTGCAGCCGCTCGATCATCCGGCTCCGATCGGCACGGCGAGCGCAGCCGACCAGTATCTCGATCTCAACTTCGCCTTCGCGGTGCAGGATGGCGATCACGACATCTTCAACAATAACTTCACCGTCCGGGTGGATGCGGCCGGCACCGTCACGACGACGCGCTACGACGCGCCGAACTCGCCGGTGTTCGTCAATCTCGGCGACAGCTCGGCCACGATCCTTGGTGAAACGGTCGCTGCCCACAGCGTGACCGACAGGGCGTCGGTCACCGACAAGGTGGTCGGCATCGACAAGCTCGGCGGCGTGACCGAGGCGCATGGCTCCGGCGGCGACGACATCCTGGTCGGCGGCAGCGGTGTCGACGTGCTCTATGGCGGCGCCGGCAACGACGTCATCAAGGGCGGAGGAGGCGACGACCGGCTGTTCGGCGGCGCCGGCAACGACAAGTTCCTGTACACGGTCGGTGACGGCAACGACGTCATCGACGGCGGCGCGGAGTCCGGCTCGGCGTTCCCGAACTACGACGTGCTGGAGATCACCGGCGACGGCAACGCGCGCAATTTCACCATCGGCAAGACGACGACGGGCACCGAGATCAATCCGGCCGCCAATGACGGCGGAGTCAACGCCACCGATATCCTGGTGCGCTATGACGGTCCGAACGGCGCCACCATCCGCGCCGACGAGATCGAACGCGTCACCATCACCGGCGGCACCGCCAGTGACACGTTGACGATCACCGATATCACCAGCACCGCGATTGCGCCGTCGACCATCGTGTTCAACGGCGGCTCGGGCAACGATACGCTCGATCTCACCCGCTTTGCCGGCAACACCAGCGTGGTGTCGGACGGCGGTGGCGACACCGACACGGTGAAGTTCGGCTTCCAGCTTGCCGAGGCAACCTATACGAAAGTGTTCGACGGTCAGACCCTGATCGGCGTGCAGGTCACCCACAACGGCGTGACCGACACCTTCACCAATTACGAGAGCTTCACCTTCACCGACGGCACCCGCACCCTGACGGGCATCTTCAACACGCCGCCGGCGGCCCACGACGACAAGGTGCAGACGACGGAGGATTCTCCGCTCTCGATCAACTCCCTGTTGAGCCTGCTCAACAACGACACCGACGTCGACAACAACACCTTGACGGTCACCGGCGTCGGCAATGCGACGCACGGCACGGTTTCCTTGACCAACGGCAATCCGCTGTTCACGCCGGACAAGAACTTCTCGGGCGTCGCCGGCTTCGACTACACGGTGAGCGACGGCGATGGCGGCACGGCGACGGCGCACGTCACGGTCGATGTCGCACCGAAGACCGACTCGCTGACGCTCGGCTCCATGGACCTCGGTCCGGCCTCGGGCGCCGAGGACTCGGCGATCAGCCTGAAGGTCATCAGCGCCGCGGTCACGGACCAAGACGGCTCCGAAAGCCTGCGGGTTCTGATCTCGGGCTATCCGGCAGGCGCGACCTTCTCAGTCGGCCATGCCGGAACCGGCGCGGACACCGGCAAATGGGTGATTGACGATCAGACCGCGATCGCATCGTTCGACAGCAACCCGCTGAAGGTAACGCCGCCGGCCAACTACAACGGCACGTTCAAGCTCTCGTTCGTCGTGGAGACGACGGACCACGCGACGCTGTCGGACGGCAAGGACCATACCGACGTCTCGACGGTGTCGTTGCAAGACATCGATGTCACGGTGACTCCGGTCAACGACCCTGCGGTGATCACCGGAGATGCCACCGGCACGATCGCCGAGGAGGGCGGTATCGCCAACAGCCAGAGCAGCCCGCTCTACGGCATCGCCCGCGGCGACCTCAATTCGACCGACGTCGACGGTCACAACGACGTCTGGCAGGCGGCCTCTTCGAACACGGCCAACGGCTACGGCTGGTTCGACATCGGCACTGACGGCAAGTGGACCTACGGGCTCTACAACAACAACCCGACGATCCAGGCGCTGAAGGAAGGCCAGACCACGCTGACCGACAGCTTCACGGTCTATACGGAGGACGGCACTCCCCAGACGGTGACGATCCAGATCATCGGCAACAACGACGCACCGACGCTGCAGAACGCGATCTCGGACCGCAGTTCGGCCGAGGACCAGCCGTTCAGCTTCACCATCCCGGCGAACACCTTTGCCGACGTCGATGGCCGCTTCGACGGCAGCAACGGTCCGCTGACGCTGGAGGCCGTCCAGCAGGACGGCAGCGCGCTGCCGGCCTGGCTGCATTTCGATGCGGCGACCGGCACCTTCAGCGGCACGCCGCCGGCGAATTTTGCCGGCGCAGTGAATGTCACGGTCTATGCCGGCGACGGCGAATATGCCGCCTCGGACACGTTCACGCTGACGATCACGCCGGTCAATGATGGCCCGGCCACCGTGACGGTGTCGGGCAATGCGATCCAGGGCCAGATCCTGACCGCCAATCTCGGCAGCGACCCGGATGGCGCGGCCTCCAATGTGGCCTATCACTGGCTGCGCGACGGCGCCGTGATCAACGGTGCAACCGGATCGACCTACACGCTCGGCGCCAATGACGTCGGCCACAAGATCTCGGCCAATGTCACCTATACCGACGGACAGGGCTTTGCGGAGAACGTAACCAGCGGCCAGACCGGCTCGGTCTCGACGCCGAACCATGCCCCGGCGTTCGGGTCGGGAACGATCGCGGGCAGCGTCACCGAGGACGCCTCCTATGCCGCCTCGACCGGCAACCTGATCCAGAACGGCACGTTCAGCCTCTATAACGGCAGCTGGTACACGCTGAATGCGTGGACGGTCGGAGGCGCCCAGGCGGTCACGGTGATGGGGGGCCACACGGACGGCGGCTCGGCTGATTTCTACGGCGCATCGAGCTCGATCAGCCAAACCATCAGCACCGTCGTCGGCATGACCTATACTGTCGACTTCTACGTGGAAGCCAACGGCACGCCCGTGACATCGGCCGTGAACGGCACCACCGTTCTGACGTCCGGCACCTGGCATGCCGGCTGGACGGAGCAGACCTATCAGTTCACGGCGACGTCGACGTCGACCACCATCAAGTTCGCGAGCGCAGGCGGTGCCCTCATCGACGACATCTCGGTGCAGGTTGCGGGCGTGACGCCCGGGGTCGAGAAGGCGTCCGGCGCGATTGCCTTCACCGATGTGGACGGCGACAATCAGACGGTGAGCTACACCACGCCGGCCGGGAGCAACTATTACGGCACGTTCAACGCCACGGTCGACAACACCAGTCACAAGGTGAACTGGACCTTTACCGTCAACGACTCGGACATCCAGTCGCTGCGCGCCAGCGATCACATCGATCAGACCTACACGGTGAAGATCGACGACGGTCATGGCGGGAGCACCACGCAGGACGTCACGGTGACCGTGAATGGCGTCAACGATGCGGCGTCCATCACCGGCACGGCGACCGGCACCGTGAAGGAGGACGGCACGCTCGCCGCCAGCGGCAAGCTGACGGTGGCCGACGTCGACACGGGGGAGAACCAGTTCCAGACCCCGGCGTCGCTGGCCGGCACCTATGGCACCTTCACCTTCGATGCGGCGACCGGAGCCTGGGGCTATACGCTCAACAACTCCGCGTCCAACGTGCAGGCCCTCAACGACAGTGACGTCAAGCACGACACGCTGACGGTGAAGTCGGTCGACGGCACGGCGAGCCAGATCATCGACGTCACGATCAACGGCACCAATGAGCCTGGTCCGCTGGCGGTTGTGGACACCACGAGCGCGGACGGGCGCTATGCACTGTCGCAGAACACCGACTCGCCGAACACGATCAGCCTGAATGCTGCATCGCTGTTCTCGGGCGGAAACGGGCCGGTCACCTACAGCTACGCGCTCGTCTACAGCTCGACGGGCGACGACAGCTGGATTCACCGCAGCGGCACCCAGTTCGCGGGTGATCCGAACAACAACGACGCCGGGCTGTACGTCTACAAGGTGACGGCAACCGACTCGTCGTCGTCGGTGACGACCTACCTGGCTTTCAGCGCGCTCGACAACCAGGCGTACAACCTCACCATCAACTCGACGTCCAGCAATCCGAACGTCGCTGGTTCTGCTCCCTGGCTGTCCGGTTTCAGTGCTTATGATGGCGATGCGATCACCGCGACGGTGGACAACCTGATCGAAGCCAACGCCAATAACGGCAACGACGTGATGATCGGGTCGAACGGCACCAACGGCAACGTCTTCAACGGCGGCGCCGGCGACGACGCGATCTACGGCCTCGGCGGCAACGACACGCTGCTCGGCGGCGCCGGCAACGACTTCATCGACGGTGGTGCCGGCAACGACACGATCCGCGGTGGAACCGGCAACGACGTCATGCTCGGCGGCTCCGGCAACGATCGCTTCGACTGGGCCATCAACGACGGTGTCGACGTCGTCGACGGCGGGACCGGCACGGACACCTTCTCCATCGAGGGAACGAGCGGTCAGGATTTGCTGTACGTGACGCTCTCGAATGGAACGATCACGGACGTCAACGGAACGAAGCTGACCAATATCGAGTCGGTGATCGCCGATCTCGCCGGCAGCTTCAACGACACGCTGACCTACACCACGACGGAGGCGGTCAACGTCGATCTGGCGGCAGGAACTGCGACCGGCTTTACGTCGCTGCTCAATGTCGAGCGAGTGACCGGCGGCTCCGGTGACGACACGCTGGTCGGCAACAGCCTTGCCAACACGCTCAACGGCGGCAACGGCAACGACATCATCCGCGGCGGCGGCGGCGACGACACGATCGACGGCGGTGCCGGAATCGATCTGCTCGACTTCTCCGACGCCACCGCCGGCATCAGCTTCACGCTGGTGCAGGGCAGCAACCCGACTTACATCGGCGCCAACCTGTCGGGTGTCGGCCATGATACCTATAAGAACATGGAAGGCGTCATCGGGTCGGCGTACAACGATGCGCTTTACGGTTCGTCGGGCGACGACGTCTTGATCGGCGGCCGTGGCAGCGATCAGCTCACCGGCAACGGGGGCTCGGATACGTTCAAGTGGCAGGCCGGCGATTTGACCGGCGGCGGCGTCGACGCGATCCTTGATTTCCAGACCGGCACGTCCGGCGACGTCATCGATCTCTCGGCGCTGCTCGCCAACGTCTCCGGCAACCACGCCGATGCGGTGCGGTTCGTCGACAGCTCGAACCCGAGCCACTCCAGCCTCGCCTCGGCCAATGGCGCCGGCGTGCTGAGCAATGGCGACCTGATGGTGCAGATCAATACCGGCTCCGGCTGGACCAATGTCGCGACCATCAAGGACACCGGAGCCAACCTCACGGGCGGCGATGACGTGATCAAGATGATCCTCGACAACAGTCATACGCAGACCCAGGTCCACGTCTGATCTGACGCGCCTCGGACAAGGCAAAGGGCCGCCGATGAGGCGGCCCTTTTTGATTCCGGAGCGCCGTCGTCCAAGACGCGCGATCAGCTCAGATCTTCTGTCCCGCGGGCCCGACGCCGACGTTGATCGTGATCCGCTGCAACTCGGTGCGGCCTTGCGGGAACTTGACCTCCAGCGTCACCGTATCGGTGCCGGCGAAGTCGGCTTTGGACTGGTAGAAGGCGATGAAGCCTGGCACTTCCAGCGCCAGGCACTGCTTGTAGTTCGTTGCCGAGATCTTGCCGCGCTTGATCGAGACGGTGCCGTTGCCGGGCGGCGTGACCAGCCGGATCGAAGGCAACGGTCCCGAGGAGCAGTCGGGCTGCACGTTGAGATAGACGCCGACCTGGATCGCCTTGCCGGCGACGCCCTTGGCACTGCGCTCGACCGTGGTCTGAGCAGGCGCTGGAGCAGGGACCGGGGCAGGCGCAGGTGTCGCGGGTGCAACCGGCGCTTGCGCCAGGGCTGCCGGCGTCATGACGAGCAGCCCCGCAACGGCAAGTCCTTCAAGCAAGCTCCACCATGTCTGCCCTGATCGATTCGTCCTCAGCATCCGCCCCTCGCTCCCTGCGTCGCCACCAGATTGCCGCATTCGGCCCAAGCGTTCAACGGATCGTCGTATTTACGTGGACTGCGAGCATGAGCTGTAGCGCGAATTGCGCTCAGTTTCGCAAATCCTGACGTCGCCGCTGCTAAAGGCGCCATCGGCTGATCGTCACGACGTGGCCGTGACTGTTTCCGATTGTTGCCGCTCGTGTCTGTCCATATATCGCGCTGCGAACAGGCGTGGGATGGACTGAGTTGGAAGCGCGTTATCGGGCGGATATCGATGGCCTCAGGGCGATCGCGGTCTGCATTGTGGTTTTGTTCCACCTGAAGGTTGCCGGCTTTGGTGGCGGTTTTGCCGGCGTCGACATCTTCTTCGTCATCTCCGGCTATCTGATCACCGGGCATATCCTGCGCGACATCGAGCTCGGCGCGTTTTCGTTCGCGGCGTTCTATGCGCGCCGTGCGCGGCGGATTCTGCCTGCGCTCATCGTCACCGTCATGCTGACCTTCGCCGCCGGCTGGTTGTGGCTGCCGCCGGACGCGTTGCGCCAGCTCGCCAAGGAGGCGACACACGGTCTGCTGTCGATCGCCAACATTCAATATTGGCGCGAGTCCAACCAGTATTTCGCGCCGAGCTCGGATCAGCTCGGCCTGCTGCATCTGTGGTCGCTGTCGGCCGAGGAGCAGTTCTATCTGGTGACGCCACTGGTCCTCGTGCTGCTCAGCCGCATGCGCCAGGTCGCGGCAGGCATTGCTCTGTCCGGCGTGGTGTCGTTCGTGGCAGCCATCATCTGGTTGCGGCGAGATCCGGAGGCCGTGTTCTTCCTGACGCCGTTTCGCGTGTTCGAGTTCGCCCTCGGTGCACTGGCGATCGCGCTCGAGCGGCGCGTTGCGTCGTGGCCGGCGATCCGCACCGCCGCGGCGTGGGGCGGCTATGCCGTGCTGTTTTCCAGCCTTCTGGTCATCGCGCGCTTCCAGCACGACGCGGGACTCGGCGCCCTCCCGCCGAGCCTCGCGACGGTTGCGATCATCGCAGCGAACAGGCCGCTCCGCCTGTTCGCGAACCGCGCGGTTCTGGCCGTAGGCCGCTCGTCCTACTCGCTCTATCTCGTGCACTGGCCGGTGATCTACTTCGCAACCTTCATTTTCGGCGCGCAGGCCGCCAGCAGCACGGGGCGGATCACGCAGCTGCTGGTGATGGCGGCGCTGACCGCGGCGATGTTCGTCCTGGTCGAGCAGCCCATTCGTCGCCTGCAGGGCGCGGCATGGAAGCAGGGGGCCGCCTTTGCCGCGGTGATCGGCCTTTGTGTCGTCGCTACGCATGGGGCCTTCAAGGCAGACGGCGTGCCGTGGCGGCTTCCGGAGGATCAGCGCGCGCGGCTCGAGCTGCAGCGGTTCGGCATGAGCCCCTGTGGTCGCTCCGGCGAGGACTGCGAGTTCGGTGCGCTGGCCGGCTCCCGCGGGCTGGAGCTGCTCGGCGACTCCTATGTGCATCAGTATGTCGCCGCGTTGGACGACCACCTGAAGGCGCGCGGCATTCACGGCAGAACATCGACGGTCGGCGGCTGTCCGATGCTGGTAGGAGTGATTCCACTCCCGCCGCGAACGGCGGAGTGCATCGCCCTTCGCGATCGCGAGCTGGCGCGCGTTAAGGCATCGCCGGCCGATTTGGTCGTGATCGGACAGGCCTGGCATCTGTATCTGGAGGGGCCTGGACAGCCGGACGAGCGCAAGGCGAGCGAGATCCGCGACGGACTGCAAGCATTGCTGGCTCGGCTCGACCGGCCGGGCCGCCGCTTCCTGATCATCGGCGGCCAGGTCAGGCCGGTCACGTGCAGCTTCGACCATATGCGGATGCAGCCGGGCCCGTTGTGGCACGCGCCGCCGCCGCGATGCGCCCCGTTCGAAACCGCCAGGGCGCGCGCAAATGCGCGTGAGATCGATGGCCTGCTCGGCTATGCCTTGATGGGACGCGACAATGCCGAGCTGTTGCGGCCGACCGAGCTGTATTGCGACAAGGACTGTCCGGTCGTCCGTGACGACGGCGTCTGGCTGTTTCTCGACCCCGGCCATTTCACCGTGGCAGGCGCGCGGCTGATGGGGCAACGCGCAGACTCTCTGATCTCCTCGTTCCTCTCCGGACACTCCAAGCCGTAACCCGGCGCCGGCCCGCAACATTGGCCATTCCTGGGCGCTGCCTTGCCGCTGCCGGCCCGGCGTCATGGGATCGGTCCGATGACGTCATGACTGTTTCCCGCTGTTGCCATCCGTCTCTGCGCATGTCGTTCGCCTCGAACAATGCGCGGGGTGGACAACATTGGAACGCAGTCATCGCGCCGATATCGATGCGCTCCGGGCGATCGCGGTCGTCATCGTCATCCTGTTCCATCTGAAGATCGCAGGCTTCGAAGCCGGCTTCGCCGGCGTCGACATCTTCTTCGTGATCTCCGGTTATCTGATCACCGGCCAGATCCTGCGCGATGTCAGGACAGGGCGGTTCTCGCTGTCGGAGTTCTATCTGCGGCGCGCGCGGCGCATCCTGCCGGCGCTGGTCGCGACGATCGCGATGACCTTCGCGGTCGGCTGGCTGTTCCTGTCGCCTGAAGCCCTGCGCCAGCTCGCCAAGGAGGCGACGCACGGGCTGCTCTCGATCTCCAACATCCAGTACTGGCGCGAGGCGAGCGCCTATTTTGCGCCCACCGCCGACCAGCTGCCGCTGCTGCATCTCTGGTCGTTGTCGCTCGAGGTGCAGTTCTACGCGCTGGCACCTTTGCTGCTGATGTGGGCGGGGCGCCGCGGCCAGTTCTTCAGGGCGATCGCAGCGATCGGGCTGTTGTCGCTGGCTGCGGCTGCGGTCTGGTTGCCGTGGGATTCGGAGGCTGTGTTCTTCCTGACGCCGTTCCGCGTGTTCGAATTCGCGCTCGGCGCGCTCGCCATTCCCTTGGAGGCGCGGCTGGCATCGCTGCCGCGCGCGCGGACCATCGCGGCGGCCTGCGGCGACATCGTCCTGATCGGCAGCCTCGTGGTCATCGGCCGCTACCAGGCCTATGCAGGTGTCGCGGCGCTCGTGCCATGCGCTGCCGCTGCTCTCATCATCGCCGCCAACGCGCCGACCTCGCTGGTGATGGCCCCGCCGGTCCGCGCCATCGGCACAGCCTCCTATTCGCTCTATCTCGTCCATTGGCCGGTGATCTTCTTCGCCGGCTTCATCTTCGGCGAGGCGGCTCAGACATCCACAGGCGTCGCGGCCCAGCTTGCGCTGATGGCCGCGCTGGCCACGCTGATGTTCATCGCGGTCGAGCAGCCGCTGCGGCGGCTGCCCTGGCCGCGCTGGGCGCAGGTGGCGAGCTTTGCGACCGTGCTGCTGGTCGGGGCGGGCCTGACCAACGTGACATATCGCGCCAACGGCGTCGTCTCGCGATTGCCGGAGGACCAGCTCGCGCTGTTTCGGCTACAGGGCTTCGGCCTGAACAAATGCGGCAGCACTGTCGGGCGCCTCTGCGTCTTCGGCGATCTCCAGGGCACGCGCGGCGTCGAGCTGCTCGGCGACTCCTATGTCCAGCAATATGTCGCCGCGCTCGATACGTCGTTGAAGACGCGCGGCATGATCGGGCACGTCTCGACGATGAGCGGCTGCCCGACCCTGGCGGGCCTGACCGCGGAGGGCCCGCGTGCGCGCGCCTGCGCCGAGCTGCGTGACAGCGAGCTGCCGCGCATCCGGCAGTCGCCGGCCGATTTCGTCGTGATCGGGCAGGCGTGGCAGAACTACCTGGATCTGCGCGAGGGACCGGCGGCGCAGGCGCGCAACGCCGAGGTCGCCCAGCGCCTCGTCGAGACGATCCGCCTGCTGGACCGGCCGGGCCGCCATTTCCTCGTGATTGGCGGCCAGGTGCGGCCTGTGAACTGCGCCTTCGATCAGCTGCGCATGCTGCCGGGCCCGCGCTGGCATGCGCCGGCGAGACCCTGCGAGGCCGTGCCGAAGAGCGAGGCGCTCGCGACCAATCACACCATCGATGTGGTCCTCAGCGAGGCGATCAGGCCGTTGGCCAAGGTGATGCTGCTGCGGCCGTCGGAGGTGTATTGCGACCGGGATTGTCCTGTCGTCGAAGACGGCGTCTGGCTGTTCCAGGACGCCGGCCATTTCACCGTGGCGGGCGCGCAGCGCATGGGCGAGCGCGCCGCGCCGATCTTTGCGGCGTTCCTGGCTGACGATTAGTCCTGGGCGCCGCGGGGATGCTTCAGTCGCTCCGCGGCGTGATCGACGCGGCCAGCGCCGGTGAGGCCTTGACGATCTCGATCGCCGCGAGCGCCGAGCCTTGGGCGGTGAAATGGCCGTCATCCCAGGCGAGCGGCGCGCCGTCGGAGGTCTGCAACATACAGTCGTTGTCGGGGCAAAGCCGATTGATCAGCGACACGTAGTCGGTCTGCGGCAGGCCCTTCAACAGCTCGCGCAGGAAAACGTCGACTTCGCCGAGCAGATCCAGCGTGTGACCATCAGTGGCGACGCCGAAGCGCTGCGCCGCGATCAGCAGATGCGGCAGGGGCCGGTCGAATTGCGGGCTCGGCCCGACCACGACGATCTCGGCGCCGGTGTCCGCGATGGTCTTGATCGCCGCCTGCAGGCTCGCGCGCGCGGCTGGCGTCATGGCCGTGCGCGTCCAATTGCCTGAGAGGATGACAATGTCGGGTACGAGATCACGCACCAGGCCGGGCAGCCGGCGGTTGAACTCTGCGCAGGGGACGGATTGGCCCGGTTCGTCGTAGGGAACGCATTGCGCCATCGTCGCGCGCGCCAGTGTAATCTGCGGCAGAGCGCGCTTCAGCCCGTCGACGAGGTGCGCGGCATGGCTGTCGCCCCAGAGCAGGACGCGGGGCCGGGCGCCCTTGGCAAGGCAGTCGGGCTGCAGCGCTGCGAAGGTCTGACCCGGCGCCAGGAAACAACGCCCTTCTTCATAGACGCTCCGGTGGTCGTAGCCGAGGAACGCGGCCATGGCCTGCTGCTGGGGGGAAAAACGGGTGGGAAAGCCGGACAGCACGATCATGGCGATGCTGGCCGCCAGCGCGGCGCCGCCGGTCGCTGCGAGCCCCCGCGCCGTCAACGGCCAGTCCGCGCGGCGCGCGGGTTGCTCGACGAGATAGAAGCTCGCCAGCGCCAGCGTCGTGCAGGCGCCGAGCAGCGCCAGCCTGTCCAGGGCCGAGTTTGGAGGGCCCCAGACGGCGGTGGCGAACGACACCACCGGCCAATGCCAGAGATACAGCGAGTACGACCACAGCCCGATTGCGATCATCGGCGATGCAATGGTGAGAACCGTCTTGTTCAGGTCCGGCTTGCCCCAGATCACGGCGGCGGCGCCGAGACAGGGCAGCAGCGCGGCGACGCCGGGGTAGGGTGTGCGCGGTGAGTAGATGTTGACGGAGACGCCGAGTGCGATCCATCCGACGGTGGTCACCGCGATCCTGAGCGACTGAGGCTGCAGCGTCGGCAGCGCTTCGACCGCGAGCAGCGCGCCAAGCGCCAGCTGCCAGGTCCGCGCCGGCAGCAGATAGAAGGCCGCGGCCGGGTGCGTCCGGGTCTGGATCACGCAGAGCAGGACGGACGCAGCACACACGGCGATGAGGCTCGCGAGCATCAGGGGGCGGCGCAGCCTGAACACCGCCAGCGCGAACACGGGAAACAGCAGGTAGTACTGCTCCTCGACGCCGAGCGACCAAGTGTGCAGCAGCGGCTTGGTGATCGCTGCCGCGTCGAAATAGCCCTGCTGCGACCAGAACAGGATGTTCGAGGAGAAGGTGAGCACGGCGAGAGCCTGCTGTGCGGCCGACACCGTGTCCTGCGGCAGCAGGATCACGCTGGCGCCGAGCAGCGTGGCGCACAGCATGGCGAAGGCGGCCGGCAGGATGCGCCGGGCGCGGCGGCGGTAGAACGTCGCGAAGGAGAACGTGCCGGCGCGCGCTTCATCACGGATGATCCGCGTGATCAGGAAGCCCGAGATCACAAAGAACACGTCCACGCCGACATAGCCGCTGCGGAACGGTGGGATGTCGTAGTGAAACGCGATCACCGAGATCACGGCGAAGGCGCGCAGGCAGTCGATGTCGGGACGATAGTTGATTGAGCTCAAGATGACGGTCCGGGCGCTCGCGGCCGGCGACCATCGATCCTTTCAGTCGCCGCGCATGGGCGACCTGCATAAGCTCTGATTGCAACCGAGTTGCGGGCTTCCTGTGGCGAGCCGGTCGTGCAGATAGGACACAATGCCATTGAATTGACATCGCTCCGGTCTCACGCAACGCGCCTTCACAGACTTGCCTCAATGGCGTGTTCGCCTCGATGCCAGTTTGTGCGTCGAGCGAGCGTGTCATGCGTACATTGGGGCGGAAGGCCGGCCAAGCCGGTTTGGTGTGTGGCGTTGTACTATTTCAGGTTGTGGTTGGCGTCACCCTTGCGCACAGCGCAGAGCAAGGTGCCGCCGAGACGGCCAAGGAGACGCTGAAGGATGGCGGTCCATTCGGCGGCTGCGAGCCGATCGGGCTCACGGCATCGGGCGAGCTGGTGTTTCCGCTCGAATGCAAGAAGCTGATCAAGAAGCCTGCGGAGGCGCCGGTCGCCGAGGACAAGAGCGCGACGGAAGACAGGACTGCGTCGACGGAGGCGGCGCCGTCGCGGCCACTCCCGTCTTCCGTAGCCGACAAGCCGGCTCCGGACATCAAGCCAGCGGCCAATGAGGCTGCCTCGGTTGCCCAGCCGGCGCCCGGTGAGCCGAAGCAGGCGGCGGTGACCGACAAGTCCGAAAACAAGCCAGAGACCAATCCTGGGACGCCGCAAAAGGCGGCCGGCCTCGATCCTGTGGCAGCCCCCAAAGCCCCGGCCGGTAGGCCCTCCATCAGCAAGCCTGGGATGAGCAAGCCTGTCGCGGGCAATCCGGCCACGAGCAAGTCGGCTGCCACAAAGTCGGCGCCCGGCAGCGCTGTCACGGCGAGCGCCGCGACGGGCAACGCAGCGTCCGGCAAGTCCGCGACGGCGACGGTGCAGCCGGGCAAGTCGTCAGCCGGCAAGCCGGGTAAGCCCGTCGTGATTGCGGTCAAGGATCCCGCGGCGAAGAGCACGCAGACCGAGGCTCCGGCCGCGGCGAGCAAGCCGACGGCGATGTCGGCGATCAGAAAGATGATCGTGATGGCCAAGCCGGCCAACACCGGAACGCCGGTCCTGGCCCGGCCGCAGGCCGAGGACAAGCCGCGGCTGCGCACCGCCGGAATGCCCGGCTGCATGCAATTCCGCAGCTATAATCCGAGCACGCGGAGCTATCGGGGCTTCGACGGCCACGTCTATGCCTGCCGCTGAGTTCGAGCCGCGGCGACGATGACGAGGGAGGAGGCGGCGCATAGCGTGCCGTCTTCGTACGGGCCACGCGACGGCCCGACAGACCTGCTATAGGATCGGCATCGAATTGACCTTCATGCCTGCCGCGGCATCCGATCTGACATGACCGAGCCTCAACCCGACCTGTTCGAGATGCGCCGGCTGGAATCGCTCTCCAACACCATCTTCGGTGTGGCGATGACGCTTCTCGCCTACGACCTCCCGAAGCCGAATTTCGCCCACATGCCGGGCTGGGACGATCTGGCTCACACCTATTCCGGGCGCCTCGCCGGGCTCGTGCTCAGCTTCATCATCGCCGGGGTGTTCTGGATCAGTCACCACCGCCGGCTGGCGCGGCAGCCGTTCGGCAGCCGCTTCGTCGTCATCCTCAATTTGTTCTTCCTGCTGTCGATCGTGCTGTTGCCGGTCACCAACGGGCTCTACGGCAATTACAGGCTCGCGAGCGCGGTGGCCGTGCTCTACGGCCTGCATCTGACCATCATCGCTGCATTGAACGCCGCGCTCTGGTGGCTTGCCCTTTCGGGCGGCCGTCATGCCGAGATCGCCGGCGCCGTCTTTCCGGTCATCGTGTTCGTGCCGGGAATCGCGCTGGCCGCCTACGCGCCGGAATACGTGCAGTATTTCTGGATGCTCGGCTTCGGCGGATTTCTGGCGCGTCGCTTCGTCGGCACGAGCCCGGTCAAACCGCCGGGCGACGCCGGCTGAGCCATCAGACTCGAGCCCATAAACACAGCCCATAAAAAACGCGGCGGGCCGTCCGACCCGCCGCGTCTCCGATCTTGAACTCGCTGGTCCAGGGCTGAGACCGCCCCGTTGCCGAGCCGCGATGGCGCGGATGCTGACGAATCACGCACTCATCGAACGTTGCTCATGAAGAGCCGCTCAGCGGGCGATCCCAGCGAGGTGACAGCGCTTGGTGAAAGACACTGGATCACCTCCTTTCATTGTTGATGGTCCAACCAATATAGGCTGACGATCGGGGGCGCGGTAGGGGGGGCCGAATACGGAACTTGGGACATGCTGCAGTGCGGCCTCAAAGCGGCGGCCGTGACCGAATCCGCCGGTGTTCCAGACCGGTCGGGCCCGTTTCGATCCCTCCGCGGACCCGCCCGAAGAGGTTGAGACCCGCCACGGACCGTGTTAGGGAACGCCCCGACGCGGGTGTAGCTCAATGGTAGAGCAGCAGCCTTCCAAGCTGAATACGAGGGTTCGATTCCCTTCACCCGCTCCAGTCCATGGATCTGCAACATGGATCTGCAAGCCCGTGCCGTCCGGCCGGTCCTGGCGGCAAGCCGATCAATCGCAATACATTTGGTTGCCGATTCGCCGGCAGGACTTGCCATCGCTGAAATAGGTGGTGGTCCCGATCGTCTGCGATGACGTGCCGTCGCTGTAATAAGTGTGCGGGCCGACCTGCTGTGAGCTGGTGCCGTCGCTGTTGTAGGTGAAGCTTCCGAGCTGCTGCGACGAGGTGCCGTCGCTCCAATAGGTGTTGTTGCCGATCCGCTGGCCGGAGATGCCGTTGTCGCACATGATCTGGTTGCCGATGGTCTGGCAGTTCTCGGCGTGAGCTGCCGTGACCGCGAACAGGCTGACGGCGATCGTGAGAATCGTGCGCATGGCTGGTTTTCCTGGGATTGCAGCATTCAAGCGCAACCGGTGCGGGAGCACAACGGCAACGCCCGTTTCCATCCTACTTTTTTCGCGCGACCTTGAACGCCCGCATCTGGCCGCCGAGGAAGCGCAGCAGGTGACTTGCCGCGTGCGGCAGCTCGCGGCCGCGCCGGGTGATGACGCACGCTTCGCTCGACGACAGCAGGCGGTTGTCGATCGGCACGGCGGCAAGCGAGCCGTCGGCGAGATCGGCGGCGATGGAGAAGGCCGGCAGCAGCGTCAGGCCGAGGCCGCTCTTGACGAAATGGCGGAGCACGTTGATCGAGCTGGTCGTGAGCTTCGGCTGAAGCGCGATATGCTCGGCGGTTTCAGCCATCGCGACGATCTGCCGTGTGCCGTAGCTCGAATGCATCAGGCCGAGCGGATGCTCGGCGAGTTCGCGCAGGCGCAAGGAGCGGCCCAGTCGCGCCAGCGTATGATCGGGCGGCACGATCGCGCAGAGCGGCTGGCGGCTCGCGGTGGCGACGCGAATGCGCGGATCGGCTGATGGGTTGAACACCAGGCCGATGTGATAGCGGTCCTCAGCCACGGCGTTGACGACCTCGTTGGTGCCGGCGAGATCGAACGACATCGTCAGCTGCGGATGACGCTGCCAGAACCGGCCGAGCGGGCCCGACATCAGGTCGCTGACGAAGCCTTCGCCGAGCACGATGTCGACATGGCCGCGCTTGAGACCTTGAAGCTCGCGCAGCTTGGCAACGGTGTCCGTCTGGTCGGCCTGCCACTTTCGGAAACGCTCGGCCAGGAGGGCGCCGGCCTCGGTGGCGCGGATACCGCGGCTGAGCCGCTCCACCAGCGTGAGCCCGAGCTCCTTCTCCAACAGCGCGATCTGCCGGCTGATCACCGACGCGTTGATGTCGAGCGCTTCGGCTGCCGCGCGGACCGAGCCAAGCCGAATGGTCTCATGGAGGTAGTGCAGCCGGTGATGATCGAGCAGGGCGGACATGGGCCTCGAACGTGTGTTGACTTGAAGTCAACAGTAGCGGCGGGGGCCGCTGATGTCTGCCCTGAAATCGGATCGCTAGCTTTTCCTGGTCGTTTTCGCAGGAGGCATCGTGACCGCGGTCGGTATCATCGGACTTGGCAATATGGGGCGCGGCATGGCGCTGACGCTGAAGGGCGCGGGCTTTGCCGTCACCGGATACGACGCATCCGAGGCGACATGCGCGGCGCTGGCCGCCGAGGGCCTCTCCATTGCGAACGGCATCGGCGCGGTGGTCGCCGGCGCCGACATGATCATCCTGTCGCTGCCGACGGCCGAGATCGTCGAGCGCGTCGTGGCGGATGGCATTCTCGCGCATGCGCGCTCCGGCGTCGTCATCGTCGACACATCGACCTCGCATCCCGAGACCTCGCGCCGGCTCGCCGGCCTGCTGAAGGCGCGCGGCATGGGCTTCGTCGATGTCCCGGTCAGCGGCGGGCCGAAGGGCGCGGCGAGCGGCACCATGACCATGGTCATCGGCGCCGACGACGATGATCTCGCCCGCGTGCTGCCGGTGCTGGAGCGGATGAGCGCCAAGCGCGTCCATGTCGGCGGCGTCGGCGCGGGCAACGTCGCCAAGATCGTCAACAATCTCTTGTGCGCCGCGCATCTGCTCACCGCCGCGGAAGCGCTGCGCATGGCCAAGGCGGCCGGCGTCGATGCCTTCAGGCTGCTCGAGGGCCTGAATGCCGGCTCCGGCCGCTCCGGCGTCACGCAGGTCAACGTGCCCAACTGGATCCTCAACGGGGCCTTCGATTCCGGCTTCACGATGCAGCTGATGCGCAAGGACGTCAGGCTCGCCGCGCAATTCATCGGCGAACTCGGCCTGGCGCTGCCGATCGCGGCGGACACCGCGCGCATCTGGGCTGACAGTGCTGCCAGCATCGCCGACTCCGAGGATTTCAACCGCATCGTCGAGCTGCAGCTCGGCTCGATCTCGAAGACATGAGTGCAGCCATGACCCATTTCATCGATCCCCGCCTGCGCGAGGCCATGAAGCCGTTCTGGCCGGAAGCCGAGCCGATTGCTTCGCATGTCGGCGGCGAGCGCGTCGTCGGCAACGGCGCGACGATCTCGGTGAATGATCCCGCCACCGGAACATTGCTGCTCAGCTATTCGGATGCCGGCGCCGATGTCGCGGCCAAGGCTGCCGCGGCCGCCGAGGTGGGGCAGGCGGAGTGGGCGCGCAGCACGGCTGCGGGCCGCGGCCGCGTGATGCAGGCGATCGCGCGCGCGATCCTCGCTTCCGCAGAGCCGCTTGCGCAGCTGGAGTCGCTCTCCGCCGGCAAGCCGATCCGCGACACCAGGGGCGAGGTCGCCAAGGTCGCGGAGATGTTCGAGTATTATGCCGGCTGGGCGGACAAATTCCACGGCGAAGTGATCCCGGTGCCGTCGAGCCATCTCAACTACACCCGCCGCGAGCCGATCGGCGTGGTGTTGCAGATCACGCCCTGGAATGCGCCGATCTTCACCGCCGGCTGGCAGATTGCGCCGGCGATCAGCATGGGCAACGCGGTTCTTCTCAAGCCGTCCGAGCTGACGCCGCTGACGTCGCTGGCGCTCGCGGTGATCGCGGAAACCGCCGGCCTGCCGAAGGGTGTCGTCAACGTGCTCGCGGGCCTTGGTCATACGACGGGGCAGGCGGCGCTGGCGCAGCCCGCGGTGAAGAAGGTAGTGTTCGTCGGCTCGGTGCCGACAGGGCGGCTGATCGGTGAGGCCGCGGCGCGGCGGCTCGTGCCGTCGGTGCTCGAGCTCGGCGGCAAGTCGGCCAACATCGTGTTCGCCGATGCCCATCTCGAACGCGCCGCCATCGGCGCGCAGGCGGCGATCTTCGGCGGCGCGGGACAGAGCTGCGTCGCGGGCTCGCGTCTGCTGGTGCAGAGCGCGGTGTATGACCGGTTCGTCGAGCTGGTCGCGAGAGGAGCCGGCAAAATCAGATGCGGCGACCCGCTGTCTGTGGACACCGAGATCGGTCCGATCAACAACGCCAAGCAATATGATCACGTGCTGTCGCTGATCCGCGAGGGCGCGGAGGAGGGCGCCGAGATCGTCACCGGCAGCGATGGCACCGCACAGCAGCAGGGCTACTACGTCAAGCCGACCGTATTGAAGAACGTCACCAACGCCATGGGCATCGCACGCAAGGAAGTGTTCGGACCGGTCGTCGCCGCGATCCGGTTCGACACGGAAGACGAGGCGATCGCGATCGCCAATGACAGCGAGTTCGGCCTTGCCGGCGCGGTGTGGACCCGTGACGTCGCGCGCGCGCACCGCGTCGCAGCAAGCGTGAAGGCCGGCACCTTCTGGATCAACTCCTACAAGACGATCAACGTCGCCTCACCCTTCGGTGGCTACAACAACAGCGGCCATGGCCGCTCCTCCGGCGTCGAGGCGCTGTACGAATATACGCAGGTGAAGAGCGTGTGGGTCGAGACCGCGGCCGAGCCGGCGGTCGCGTTCGGCTACGCACCCGGCTTGCGCGATTGAACCTGCATGGCATGATGAGTGCAGGAGCAGCGCACGCCGCGAACGATACAGTTCCGGAATAAGGAACAGATCAATGCCGCGCTTCGTTAACGTCGCCATCGGCCAGCTCGGCCCCATCGCCAGGAGCGAGCCGCGCAGCGCGGTCGTCGCGCGGCTGACCGCCTTGATGCGCCAGGCGCACGCCAATGGCTGCGATCTCATCGTCTATCCCGAACTCGCGCTGACGACCTTCTTCCCGCGCTGGTACATGGCGGATCAGGCCGAGGTCGACACCTACTTCGAGCGTGAGATGCCGGGGCCCGAGACGCAGGCGCTGTTCGCGCTCGCGAAGGAGCTGCGCATCGGCTTCTGCCTGGGATATGCCGAGCTCGCGGTCGAGGACGGCGTCGTGCATCGCTACAACACCGCCATTCTCGTCGACAAGGACGCGCTGATCGTTTCGAAGTACCGCAAGGTGCATCTGCCGGGTCATGCCGAGCACGAGCCATGGCGCAAGTTCCAGCATCTGGAAAAACGCTATTTCGAGCCGGGCCGGAATTTCGGCGTGACGAACGCCTTCGGCGGCGTCATCGGCATGGCGATCTGCAACGACCGGCGCTGGCCCGAGACCTATCGCGTGATGGGGCTGCAGGGCGTGGAGATGGTGCTGATCGGCTACAACACGCCCGTTCACAATCCGCCCGCGCCCGAGCATGACGACCTCTCGCTGTTCCACAACCGCCTCGTGATGCAGTCCGGTGCCTATCAGAACGGCACCTGGGTGATCGGCGTTGCCAAGGGCGGCATCGAGGAGGGCGTCGATGCCATCGCCGGCAGCTGCATCATCGCTCCGTCCGGCGAGATCGTCGCGGCCTGCGCCACCAAGGGCGACGAGATCGCGCTGGCGCGCTGCGACCTCGATCTGTGCAACTCCTACAAGCAGACGATCTTCAATTTCGACATCCATCGCCAGCCCGCGGCCTACGGAATGATCGTCGAGCGCAGGGGCACGGCGCTGATGGCGGATGGTTCGCCGGTGAAGAAGCCGTGATGCGTAGGGTGGGCAAAGGCGCTGCCGTGCTGTTTCCCAACGCGAGATCGCAATGGCGCCGTGCCCACCGTCTCGCTGCGGACCGTGCGGCGCGATGGTGGGCACGGCGTCACCACGATCTTGCATGTGGAAAGATTGGAGTCTCGCCTTTGCCCACCCTACGGCACCTTCATCCTTGCGTCCCATGCCTCATTTGCGTTCAAATGAATGCACTCGACGTGCATGGCATGGGCCTTGCTTACAATTTCGGCAATTGAACTCGGTCACGTTGCATCAGGAGAGAACATGGATCGCAGAACGGTATTGAAGGGATTGGCGGGCGCGGGTGGTCTGGCGCTGACGGGTTTTGCCGCGCCGGCGATCGCGCAAGGCGCATCGGCAAAGACCCTGCGCTTCGTCCCGCAGGCCAATCTCGCCAATTTCGATCCGATCTGGGGCACGCAATATGTCGTGCGCAACGCGGCCGCGATGGTGTGGGACACGCTGTACGGCATCGACGATCAGTTCGTGCCGCAGCGCCAGATGGTCGAGTCGGAAGAGGTCTCGTCCGACGGCCTGACCTGGACCTTCAAGCTGCGCCCCGGCCTGAAATTCCATGACGGCTCGCCGGTGCTCGCCAAGGACGTCGTCGCCAGCCTGACGCGCTGGTCGGCACGCGACCCGATGGGTCTGATGCTCAAGGCGATCCAGAACGAGCTCACCGCGGTCGACGACAAGACCTTCAAATGGGTGCTGAAGCAGCCTTATCCGAAGATGCTGTTCGCGCTCGGCAAGGGCAATGCGCCCTGCGCCTTCGTGATGCCCGAGCGCATCGCGCAGACCGATCCGTTCAAGCAGATCTCCGAATATGTCGGCTCCGGTCCGTTCAAATTCGCCAAGGGCGAATGGGTGCCGGGCGCGAAAGCCGTGTTCGAGAAGTTCGCCGACTACGTGCCGCGCGACGAGAAGCCGGTGTGGCTGGCCGGCGGCAAGAAGGTGCTGGTCGATCGCGTCGAATGGGTGATCATGCCGGATCCCGCGACCGCCGCCGCGGCGCTGCAGAACGGCGAGGTCGACTGGTGGGAGAACCCGATCACCGATCTCGTGCCGGTGCTGAAGGGCAACAAGAACATCGGCGTCGACATCGGCGATCCCCTCGGCAATGTCGGCTCGTTCCGCATGAACCATCTGCATGCGCCGTTCAACAACGTGAAGGCGCGCCAGGCCATCCTGATGGCGATGAGCCAGGAAGACTACATGCGCTCGCTGGTCGGCGATGACAACGCGCTGTGGAAGCCGCTGCCCGGCTTCTTCACGCCGGATACACCGCTCTATACCGAGGCCGGCGGAGAGATCCTCAAGGGCAAGCGCGACTTCGCTGCGGCCAAGAAGCTGCTGGAGGAGGCCGGCTACAAGGGCGAGCCGATCACCTGCGTCGTCGCGCAGGACCAGCCGATCACCAAGGCGTTCGGCGACGTCACTGCGGATCTGCTGAAGAAGCTCGGCATGAACGTCGACTTCGTCGCGACCGATTGGGGCACCGTCGGCGCCCGCCGCGCGCAGAAGACGCCGCCTGCCCAAGGCGGCTGGCACATGTTCCACACTTGGCATGCGGGTGCTGACTGCATCAACCCGGCGGCCTACACCGCGCTGCGCGCCAATGGCGACAAGGCCTGGTTCGGCTGGCCGACCAGCGAGAAGGTCGAGACGGAGATCACCAACTGGTTCAACGCCAAGTCGCTCGACGAGGAGAAGACCGTTGCTGCCCGCATCAACAAGGCGGCGCTCGACGACGTGGTGTTCGCACCGACGGGCTTCTTCCTCGGCTACACCGCGTGGCGCAAGAACGTCTCCGGCGTGACCAAGGGGCCGATCCCGCTGTTCTGGGGCGTGTCGAAGACCGCATAGGGCGCTGAACTCACATGCTCGCTTATGCGCTCCGACGCGTGCTGTCGACCTTGCCGGTGATGGCGATCGTCGCGCTGTTCGTCTTCAGCCTGCTATACATCGCGCCGGGTGATCCCGCCGCGGTGATCGCCGGCGACCAGGCGAGCCCGGCCGACGTCGAGCGCATCCGCGCCAATCTCGGACTGGACCAGCCTTTCCTGGTCCAGTTCGGCAGCTGGGTGTGGCGCCTGCTGCACTTCGACCTGGGCACCTCGATCTTCACCAATCTTCCGGTGGCGGCGATGATCGCCCAGCGCATCGAGCCGACTCTGTCGCTGATGATGGTGACCTTGTTTCTCACCATCATCATCGCGGTGCCGCTCGGCGTCCTCGCGGCTTGGAAGGCGGGGACCTGGATCGACCGCGTCATCATGGCCTTTGCCGTGTTCGGCTTCTCGGTGCCGGTGTTCGTGGTCGGTTACATCCTCGCTTATGTCTTTGCCCTGAAATTCGACCTGCTGCCGGTGCAGGGCTACACGCCGCTGTCCCAAGGCTTCTGGCCCTGGCTGCAGAACCTGATCCTCCCCGCTGTGGCGCTCGGTTGCGTCTACATCGCGCTGATCGCGCGCATCACCCGCGCGGCCATGCTCGAAGTGCTGCAGCAGGACTACATCCGCACGGCGCGCGCCAAGGGGCTGGGGCAGGGCGGCATCCTGTTCATCCATGCGCTGAAGAACGCCGCGGTGCCGATCGTCACCGTCGTCGGCATCGGCATCGCGCTGCTGATCGGCGGCGCCGTCGTCACCGAGAGCGTGTTCGCCATTCCCGGCCTCGGACGGCTCACCATCGACGCCATCCTGCGCCGTGACTATCCGGTGATCCAGGGCATCGTGCTGCTGTTCAGCTTCGTCTACGTGCTCGTCAATCTCTTGATCGACATCACCTACACTCTGGTCGACCCGAGGATCCGCTATTGACCGTCACGACCACAACCTCTCCGCCGCCGGGCCTCGTCGTCGCACCTCGCCTGCCGGACCTGATGGCCGCGCCGAAGATCCGGCGCGGCGCCATCGGCTTCCTGCGCAATCATCCGACTGTCGCGATCGGCGGCGCGCTGCTGCTGGTGCTCGTCATCATCGGTGTCTTCGCGCCGTTCCTGTTCACCGTCGATCCGACCGCGATCGCCCCGGCCAAGCGCACGCGGCTGCCATCCGCCGATTTCTGGTTCGGCACCGATGCGCTCGGCCGTGACATCTATTCGCGCGTGCTCTATGGCACCCGTGTCTCGCTCACGGTTGGCCTTGCGGTGGCGCTCGGCGCGTCCTTGATCGGCCTCACGATCGGCCTCGTCGCCGGCTTCGTGCGCTGGGCCGACGGCGTCCTGATGCGCTGCATGGACGGGCTGATGTCGATCCCGCCGATTTTGCTGGCGGTGGCGCTGATGGCGCTGACCCGCGGCAGCGTCGGCAACGTCATCCTCGCCATCACCATCGCAGAGATCCCGCGCGTCGCGCGGCTCGTGCGCGGCGTGGTGCTGAGCTTGCGCGAGCAGCCCTATGTCGACGGCGCGGTCGCCTCGGGCACGCGCACGCCGATGGTGATCCTGCGCCATATCCTGCCGAACACCACCGCGCCGATGCTGGTGCAGGCGACCTACATCTGCGCCAGCGCCATGATCACCGAGGCCATCCTGTCCTTCATCGGCGCCGGCACGCCGCCGACGATCCCGTCCTGGGGCAACATCATGGCCGAGGGCCGCGCGCTGTGGCAGGTCAAGCCCTACATCGTGTTCTTCCCGGCGGCGTTCCTGTCGGTGACGGTGCTCGCGGTGAACCTCGTGGGGGATGGATTGCGCGACGCGCTCGATCCGCGCATGGCGAAGTCACCATGAGCGCGGTGATGTTTAGCCGAGAGGCCAGAGTTGCGGCCTCGCCCTTCGAGACGCCCGCCTTCGGCGAGCTCCTCAGGGTGAGGGGTGAGAGCGTTGCAGATGGCGACGAGGCTCATCGTCGATGTGCCGCGCCAGATTCGAAACCAATTCCTCATGGTGAGGAGCGCCACGCGCCACAGATGATCAAGGAGTCGACCGTGTTGAGCGCGCGGCGCGTCTCGAACCATGAGGCCCCGACCTCTCGCAGGGAGCTCACCTAATGCCGCTGCTCGAGGTCGAGAATCTCCAGGTGCATTTCCGCACGCCCACCGGCATCAACCGCGCCGTCGACGGCGTGTCGTTCCACGTCAATCCCGGCGAGACGCTGGCCATCGTCGGAGAATCCGGTTGCGGCAAGTCCGTGACCTCGATGTCGATGATGCGCCTGATCCCGGAGCCGCCGGGCAAGATCGCGGGCTCGATTCTGCTCGAGGGCAGGGACATCCTGACGCTCTCCGATCGCGAAATGCGCGCGCTCCGCGGCAACGACATCTCGATGATCTTCCAGGAGCCGATGACCAGTCTCAATCCGGTGCTGACCGTCGGCCGCCAGATCGGCGAGACCCTGCGGCTGCACCAGGGCCTCGACCAGGCGCAGGCCGAAGCGCGCGCGGTCGAGATGCTGACGCTCGTCGGCATCCCCGAACCCGCGCGCCGCGTGCGCGAATATCCGCATCAGCTCTCCGGCGGCATGCGCCAGCGCGTGATGATCGCGATGGCGCTGGCCTGCAATCCAAAGCTCCTGATCGCGGACGAGCCGACCACCGCGCTCGACGTCACCATCCAGGCGCAGATCCTCAAGCTGATGCTCGAACTGAAGCAGCGCGTCGGCGCTGCGATCATCCTGATCACCCACGATCTCGGCGTCGTTGCCGAGGTCGCCGAGCGCGTGATGGTGATGTATGCCGGACGCAAGGTCGAGGAAGCCCCGGTGAAGGAGCTGTTCCGCAGCCCGCGCCATCCCTACACGCAGGGCCTGCTCGGCGCGCTGCCCAAGCTCGGCTCGTCGCTGTCGGGTGAGACCAAGCGCCTCGCGGAAATCCCCGGCCAGGTACCGGACCTCAAGCAGCGGATCGAAGGTTGCGTGTTCGCCGGCCGCTGCGCGCTCGCGACCGATTTGTGCCGGCAGTATGCGCCGGGGCTGGAGCAGAAGGCCGCGCATCATATCGCCGCCTGTCACTTCGCCGCCAAGGAGCAAGCCGCCGCATGACCATGCCGCTGCTCCAGGTCAACGACCTCAAGAAGCATTTTCCGATCTCGGGCGGCCTGTTCGGCCGCACCAAGAGCAAGGTGCATGCGGTCGACGGCGTGTCGTTCGAGATCGCGCGCGGCGAGACGTTGTCGCTGGTCGGCGAATCCGGCTGCGGCAAGTCGACCGTCGGCCGCGCGATCCTCCGGCTGTTCGACATCACCGCCGGCCAGATCGTGCTCGATGGCGAGCGGATCGACGATCTCGGCCCGCACCGGCTGCGCGAGATGCGCCGCCGCGTCCAGGTCGTGTTCCAGGACCCGTTCTCCAGCCTCAACCCGCGCATGCGGATCCGCGACATCCTCGCCGAGCCGATCAACAATTTCGGTCTGGCCAAGAGCGCGGCCGAACGCGACGCGCGCATCGCCGAGCTGATGGAAATCGTCCGGCTGCCGCGCGACGCCGTGAACCGCCGCCCGCACGAATTCTCCGGCGGCCAGCGCCAGCGCATCGGCATTGCGCGCGCGCTCGCCGCCAAGCCCGAGCTGATCGTGTGCGACGAGGCGGTGTCCGCGCTCGACGTCTCCGTCAAGGCGCAGATCGTCAACCTGCTGCAGGATCTGCAGCGCGAGTTCGGCCTCGCGCTGCTCTTCATCAGCCACGACCTCGCCATCGTCGAGCACATGACCCATCGCGTCGCCGTGATGTATCTCGGCAAGATCGTCGAGATCGCGCCGCGGCGGCAGATCTTCGCGTCCCCGGGCCATCCCTACACCAAGGCGCTGCTGTCGGCCGTGCCCGTGCCGGAGCCCGGCGCCGAACGCACGCCGATCATTTTGAAGGGCGACGTGCCGAGCCCGGTGAACCCGCCGAAAGGCTGCCGCTTCCACACCCGCTGCCCGCTGGCGTTCGACCGCTGCCGCAGCGAAGTCCCGGAGCTCAGGCTGAAGGGCGAGGATCAGTGGGTGGCGTGTCATTTGGAGAATGCGTAGTTTGTAGTGGAGTCGGGTGGGCAAAGGCGGTTCGCGGCGGCAGCCGCGAAGCGACGTGCCCACCACCGTGCCAA
The DNA here is from genome assembly GCF_024586915.1 of Bradyrhizobium sp. SRS-191. Taxonomy (GTDB): domain Bacteria; phylum Pseudomonadota; class Alphaproteobacteria; order Rhizobiales; family Xanthobacteraceae; genus Bradyrhizobium. The sequence goes on along the minus strand of NZ_JANBVS010000005.1, from coordinate 86,453 downwards.
GCCGACGGACAACTTGACCCAGTTCAGTTCGCCCACGAGATATACTGCATGACCGACCACTCGAAGATCGAGCGGCTCATCCAACGAATATTGGCTGGCGCCTTACCAGAGCAGCTCGACATCGAGTCCATGCAACTCGATCTGAACGACCTCGGTCTACATGGTCGAACTCCCCTTATGGTCTCGGCAGCTGAAGGTTTGCTTGCGACGGCCGAGATACTCGTGCGGAGCGGTGCCTCGGTCCATGTGACAGGTCACTATCGAACGACGGCATTGCATGAGGCTGCTGCAAATGGCCAGACGGTGATCGCCAACTTTCTTCTGTCCGCGGGCGCGGACGTCAACGCCGAGACGGCCCAGGGCGTCACCCCGCTGATGTGCGCGGCGGCCTAGGGATACACCGATTGCGCGAAGCTCTTGTTGGAGAACCAAGCGGACCCTGTAAAGACTGATCGCAGCGGTGCAACGGCCGCCGATATTGCGCGCGAGAAGGGGGAGGACGATACCGCGGTCTTGATTGACGCATATGCCTCCCGGACGGGCGAGGGATCATGATCTCCAAGCATCGCGTAGCCCGCATGAGCGAAGCAACATGCGGGATCTCACGGGCTGCGTCGGAGAACCCGGCGTCGCTGCGCTCGCCCGGGCTACGTGGCTGTCGTCCCGGGCAAGCCGCGACGGCGCGCAGCGGCGGCGGGGCGCTGACGCGGGACCCATACGCCGTGCCGGTCGTTGGCTTGCGCAAGTCGGGCCATCTCGTGTCACGACGTCCTCCTGTGGTTATGGGTCCCTGCGTTCGCAGGGACGACAGCTGAGGGTATCGAAGCAGCGAAGGCTGCCGAGACGACGGCGTTGCCTCAGGCTCGGCTGCGACCGATCCGCCACACCGGGCCCGCCAGTCGCTTGCGCGGGGCGCCGTCCCCAGGACGGTGCATTGTCACCGCGCGACCCGGCGACTAGAAATTGATCTGGTTGAGGAATCTCCCTTCCGAGCCGCGCCGGAACCAAGCCGCGCGGCCAGTCCCGCGTTCGATGAGGCCGTCATGCATCTATCCCACGATCCCACGGCACCCGCGGCAGCGCAGATCAGCTTCGACCAGTTCCTCGCCGTCGACATCCGCGTCGGCACCATCGTTGCCGCCGAGCCGTATCCGGAGGCGCGCAAGCCGTCGCTGAAGCTGACGATTGATTTTGGCCCGGCCATCGGCACCAGGCGCTCCAGCGCCCAGATCGCCTCGCTCTATGATCCGGCCACGCTGGTCGGTCGCCAGGTCGCCGGCGTGGTCAATTTCCCGCCGCGGCAGATCGGCAAGTTCATGTCGGAGGTGCTGACGCTCGGCTTTCCGGACGAGGCCGGCAACGTCGTGCTGTTTCAGCCCGACAAGACCGTGCCGAACGGCGCGCGGCTGTTCTGAGCGGGGCGCTGGCGATGGATATGTTGCTGGAACCTGTTACGCTGCCGCCATTCCCTGAAGGCTTGAGGATTTCGCTGCGGCAGATGCATCTTCTCCAGGCTCCCATGGGTGGCACCCTGGTGACCGGCGGCGCCACCTTCCGCGTGTTCGCGCCGCATGCGAAGGCGGTCTACGTCTCAGGCCCGTTCAACGACTGGGCGCAGGATTCGAGCTGCCGCTTGGCGCCGATCGGCAACGGCCATTGGGCAATCTTCGTCCCCGGCTTGAAGGACGGTGACGCCTACATGTACTTCGTCGAGGGCGAGGGGAATTCCGGCTACAAGCGCGATCCGCATGCACGCCTGCTCACCGTCGATCCGCCATTTCCGCAGGCGCATTCGGTGCTGCGCAACCCGCAGGCGTTTCCCTGGCACGACACGGACTTCACGCCGCCGCCCAACAACGAACTCGTGATCTACCAGCTCCATGTCGGCACCTTCGACATGAAGGCCGGCAATCCCGACGGCTGCTTCTTCGACGTGATCGAGCGCGTGCCGCACCTGAAGAAGCTTGGGATCAATGCCATCGAGCTGCTGCCGGTGCAGGAATTCCCGTCGATGTTCAGCATGGGCTACAACGGCACCGATCTGTTCAGCCCGGAGACCGACTACGGCGAGGCGGAGGCGGCGCATCTCGCAGCCTATTTCGCGCGGACCAACGAGATCCTGACGGCCGCTGGTGCGGCGCCTTACGCCGATATCGGCGTGGTCAGGCATTGCGACGACCAGCTGCGCGCGCTGATCGACGTCTGCCATGTCCACGGCATCGCCGTGCTGTTCGACGTCGTCTACAACCACGCCGGCGGCGGTTTCGACGAGGCCAGCATCTGGTTCTTCGACCGCCAGCCTTACGGCGATCCCAACCGCAGCCTGTATTTCACCGACCAGGGCTGGGCCGGCGGGCAGGTGTTTGCCTACTGGAATGCCGACGTGCGGCAGTACCTCGTCGACAACGCCATCATGTTCTATCGCGAATATCACGCCGACGGCCTGCGCTTCGACGAGGTCAGCGTGATGGACCGTTTCGGCGGCTGGGCGACCTGCCAGCAGCTCACCGAGGCGCTGCGCGCGGAGAAGCCGGACGCGATCCAGATCGCGGAATTCTGGCCGGTCAATCCGTGGGTGGTGAAGGACATCGCCACGGGCGGCGCCGGCTTCGATGCCACCTGGAGCGACGGCCTGCGGCTCGCCGTGCGCGGCGCGATTGCCAGCGCCGCCGGCGGGGCGGGGGCAGAGGTCGCGATGCAGCCGATTGCGGCGGCGATCGCCGATCTCGGCCTGGGCCATCGCTGGCGCGCGGTCAACTCGATCGAGAACCACGACATCGTCTATGCCGGCCGCGAGCCGCGCATCCCGCGCCTCGCTGATCCCATCGACAGCCGCTGCTGGTACGCGCGCAGCCGCAGCCGCGTGGCGACGGGATTGCTGCTGACCGCGCCGGGCATCCCCATGCTGTTCATGGGCCAGGAGCTGTTCGAGGACCGGCCCTGGAGCGACACGCCGAGCCTGGACACCACGATCCAATGGGCGCTGCTCGACGGCGAGGACAAGATCACCGCGGACGCGATGCGCTTCACCCGTGAGCTGATCGCGATCCGCCGCACCCATCCGGCGCTGACCGCCGAGGGCTGCGCCATCGTCCACTTCCACGATTCCAACCGCGTGCTCGCCTTCCACCGCTGGGACGGCAAGGGCGACGACGTCATGGTGATCGTCAGCCTGAGCGAGACGCCCTGGCGCGACTACGCCATCGGCTTCCCCGCCGGCGGCGCGTGGCACGAGGTGTTCAACAGCGACGTCTACGACAACTGGGTCAATCCGGGCGTGGTCGGCAACAACGGCGCGGTGAATGCGAACGGCCCGGCTCTGCACGGCCAGCCCAACTCGGCCATGGTGACGATCCCGGCGAACGGCGTGCTGGTGTTCGCGCGGACGTAGAAAGGATCTTACTTGATGGGGGCGTCATCGGCGATCAAGGCACTGTTTACTGCGATCGCCCGGACTCATCAGGCCAATCGAGCGCGCCGGGAGGCTGACCGCGATCCGCCGCCTCATCGCATCGATCTGGCGCCAGGGCTGATGATGCAGATTCCGCCTCTCAAGATCAAATTGGACGCGCGCCTTTCTGAGGGCGAGCCGCTCGATCTGACGTTCGAGCAGGCAAGTGAAATCATCGGTTCGATAAGAACGGCCTGTCAACGCAGGGACCGAACCAGCGTCAGCTATCCCTACAGGCATTTCGAATGGACGACAGACGCACGGCCACGGCCTGACGATCCGGACGGCGTGTGGATCACATGCAGGTCTGGCGGTGATCTATCAAATCGGCGAGCCCGTCGGGATGAACTATTTGCCGCATGCTGCGAGTTCAACGGCATGTTTGAATTGATCTATAAGCGAGCCACTGGAGCCGATGCATAAGCCGTAGGGTGGGCAAAGGCGCTGCACTGCTCTCTCCACAAAGGAGATCGCAGAGGCGCCGTGCCCACCATCTGCCGACGTGCTCGCGGCTCGACGGTGGGCACGCCGCCGCCTTCGGCGGCCGCTTTGCCTACCCTACGGCACCGCGCTCGGCGCGACGATATGCAAAATATGGATAGCGGTCTCTCCACCGTCATTGCGAGCGCAGCGAAGCAATCCAGGGTGGTGGGCGGGACTCTGGATTGCTTCGCTGCGCTCGCAATGACGTGGTGAGAGCGGGGCGCGGTATCAGCGAAGCGATCTGCAGAGGTAAACTACACAATCAGCCACCCTGGCGCTCCGCCATCCCGATTGCGGCCTCGGCTTAGATGATCAGCCGCCCCTGGCGTTCCGCAATCGAGATGACAGCTTCCGTTCCAGCGTTGAAATCGAGATGATCCGCCTCGATGCCGTCGGAGAAGATCACGCCGTTCTCGGGCATCAGCGAGCGGAGCCGCAGTGTCTCGGCGCCGTCGAGGCCGCCGCACACCAGCGAGGTCTGCGATGTCTTGCTTGGGAACGGCTCGCGCACGGCGAAGCGGAGCGCGCGGGCATCCCAGGGCAGGGCGGTATAGTCGCCATCGCCGTGGCTGCCATAACTGCCGGCAATCGCCAGCGCGCCGGTGACGATGCTCTTGAACCAGGCGGTGGAGCCGAGGCCGGTGGCAACGATCAGGCCGCTGGACGACTGCCGCTCATGAGCCTCGCGGGTCGCGATCTCGTAGCGCGCCGACACATGCGTGCTGGCGCCGATGAAGAGGTCGTTGACGGCATGCAGCACCTGGCCGTCGGCGAGGCTCGCGCGCGCCATGGTCACCGCCTTCGCGGCGCGCTTGTCGGCGGCCACTTCAGGCAGCAGGCTCGCGAGATCATCAGGCGCGAACGGCAGCAGCACGCCGTCATGGCGGGCGGCATCCGGGTTGAGGCCGAGCAGCGGCTGGCCGTCGAGATATTTCATGGTGTTGGCGACGAGCCCGTCGGGACCGAGGGCAGCGACGATGTCCGCCGGGCCGAAGATGAAGTTCGGCAGGAAGCCGCGGTCGACGATCTGGTAGCGGCCCCAGCGCTCCAGCGTCTGCGTCGCCGTGGCGCGCGCGGCCTGGTAGGCCGCGTGCTCGCGTTCGTAGTCGGAGAAGTCGGCGCCGAGATGCTCGACATAGAAGCGGGCCTGGTCCGCGGTGAGGAACCTTGCGATCAGCTCCTCGAGCCGCGTTCTCCTGGTGACCAGGATCACCTTGCGGTCACTGCCGGACACGGGGAGCCTCCGCGGGCTTCTGCATCAGGCTGTTCAGCAACTCCGGCGAGACGTTGAGCTGTCCGATCTTCTCGGCCTTTTCGGCGAGGCCGGAGAAGGCCTGCGCGATCAGCTGGCCCGGCTGCATGCCGGTCGCCGCGAGCGCCTGGATGACGCGGGTGTCGACGCCCTCGAAGATCTTCATCAGCGCCCCGACGCGGTAGGCTTCCGCATCCGCCAGCGTGCGGGTGTTGGCCGCATTCAGCGATACAAAGTCCTTGCGCTTGGCCTCGAGCCCGATGTCGGCGACCATGCCGGCCTCGCGCAGCTCGTTCTTTTTTGCCGCGACGCTGGTCTCCGCATCCATCTGCGTCTCGCGGATCGAGCGCTTCTTCTGCTCGACCGCGATCTCCGTATCCAGCTCGCTCTCGCGGATGGCCCGCTCGCGCTCGACCGCAAAGTTACGCCGGGCGAAGATGGCCTCGTCGGCGGTCTTCAGGATCGCCTCGCGCGCCTCGGCTTCCAGCGCCTTGGCGGTCTCCGGCGTGGGCTTCACCGCGCGCACAGCGACGCCGAGGATCTCCAGCCCCAGCGCATCGATATCGGCCCGTCGCTGCAGTCCGGTCGCGATCGCTTCCGCAATGCGGTCGGAGGCGCGCAGCGCTTCCTTCAGGGTCATGTCCTTGACGGCCTGCTGCGCCAGCACCTCGACCGCGCCGAGCACGCGCCGCGGCAGCTCCTCGGGGTCATCCGACTCGTACGACTTGCCGTCGCGCTTCAGGGTGAAGTTCAGCATCGAAGCCGCCTTCTTCGGCTCGCCGATGCGGTAGGTGACCTGGCCCTGGATCGTCAGCGTCTGAAAGTCGCGGGCGATCTGCTGGAAGATGAAGCTGGCGTCGCGGCTGCCGATCGGGATCGCGACCAGCGAGGTGGCGGGGCCGTAATAGAAGGTGGAGAGCCCGGCGCCTTCCTCGACCACGGTGCCGGCGCGGTACTTCAGCAGGTAGGTGGTGGGCTGGGCCTTGATGAAACGCATGCCGAACATGGCGGCCTCCTGTGTCATTCGATGGTGTAAGTGTGTCACACCAACTAAGTAAGTTGGACAGTACAACTAAGTATGCTAGTGTCAAGGGGCAAGATTGGGAGGCGGCGGGTATGGCGGGACGGCAGGGGCAGGGCGGTGGATCAGGGGATCAGCCGGTGGCCAGGAGGGCGGCGTTGGATTTTCCGCGGCCGCTGACCACGGTCGACATCGTCATCTTCACGATCCGGCTGGAGGCTCTGCACGTGCTCCTGGTGCGACGGGGCAAGGGAGCCGGCGAACCGTTCCCGGAGACTTTCGCGTTGCCCGGCGGCTTCGTCGACGTGACCAAGGATGCCGATCTCGCCGCCTGCGCCCGGCGCAAGCTCGCCGAGAAGACCGGCGTCGTCAGCCCGTATCTGGAGCAGCTCGGCAGCTGGGGCAGCGCCACCCGAGATCCGCGCGGCTGGTCGGCGACGCATGCCTATTTCGCGCTGATCCCGTCGTCAGCGGCGGAGGCTGCATTGGCGGCCGATGCGCAATGGTTTTTGCTTCAAGGCGCCAGCGTCAAGCCGAAGCTCGCCTTCGATCATGCCGAGATCCTGCGGGCCGCCGTGCAGCGGCTGCGGAACAAGGTCGAATACACCTCGCTGCCGGCCTATCTGATGCCGGAGGAGTTCACCTTGCCCGAGCTGCAGCGAAGCTACGAGATCGTGCTCGATCGTCCGCTGGAAAAGAGCGCCTTCCGCACCCGCATGCTCTCGGCCGACCTGATCGAGCCGATCGAAAAGATGCGCAAGGGACCGAACCGCCCGGCGCAGCTCTATCGCCTCAAGCCGGCGGCCGCGCCGGTGTACTTCGCGCGGACGTTCAACGCGCCGGAGTGAGAGCGGTGGAGCCCGCATGAGCGCGGCGGTGCGCTAAGGGCTGCGTAGGGGCGCCCTTCATCCCATGTAGGGCTATCGCATATGGAGATAGGGGCTGTCGCGACAAGCAATCCTGGCAGTTAGGACTCCGTCATGCCCGGGCTTGTCCCGGGCATCCACGTGGTTCTCAGCGTGCCGAACGACGTGGATGGCCGGGACGAGCCCGGCCATGACGATGTCCAGACGGACGAGCGCACCCAGTCCGATCGTCAATTCGCCAGCCCTGCTTCTCCTCCCCGGGCGCGCAGTGGCCCGCGTATCCTCAGTGGGTCAGGCCGAGAAGTCCACCACCAGCGATTTGCTGGTCGAGCTCGACGAGCTGCTGCCATTCGAGCTGTAGGACGAGGTCTGGCTGCTGTTCGAGCTCTGCAGCGCCTCGAGCAGTTTCTTCAGCAGCTCCTCGACCTGAGACGAGGATGATGAATCCGACGAGGACGACGTGCTCGACGTGGCGTCGCTGCTGCTGCTGTCATCGCTCGGCGGCGGACCGGGCGGCGGACCGCCCGCGCCACCGGCGCCGCCCGGGCCGCCGGAGAAGGCGCTGGCGAACACGTTCTTCAGCTCGGTGGCCTGATCCGAGGTGAGCTTGCCGCTGTCGACCTCGCTCTGGATGAGATCGTCGATCTTCGACTGCATCTCCTTGGGCGAAGGCGGCGTGCTCGAGCTCGTCGATGAGGAGAACGAGCTGCTGCTGCCACTCTGCAGCGCGGAATCGATATCGTCGAGCGCCGAGGACAGCGCGGTCTGGTCCGTCGAGCTGACCTTGCCGGCGGAGACTTCCTTGGTGAGCTCCTGCTTGAGCAGGTCGAGCGGCGAGAAACCGCTCATGGAGGAGGCAGAGATCGACGTCATGGCGTGCTCCGAGAGTTGCGACATCAAACCTGCGTCCAGCTGTTGATCGGAGCGCTTAACAGCTTCTTGTGCTGTATGTCCCGATGTGTCCGAAGTCGGGCTGCACACAAAACGAAGCAAGAAAGTCGGCAACTCCCGTGTTTTTACGGGGTATTCGCAAATGCGGCTGCGAAGGGCGCCAGACGAATTATTAAGGACGAGCAGCGAAAGTAGCTCCGGATAATTTCGGGGTGGAATTGATCAGATGCGATTGCTCGACGGCCTGACCATACGAACCGTTCTCGGTCTGATCATCGGAGCGCTGGCGCTGCTCTTGATCGGCAGTCTCGCCACCGGCGTGGTCGACGCGCTCAGCCGCTATCAGTCGGCGCAGCGGATCGCGCGGCTCGCCGGCGCCGACCAGCAGCTGTTCAACAGCTTGATCGGCTTCCGGCTGGAGCGCGGCACGTTCCTGGCGACCCTGGCCGCGGAGGGGACCGCCGACCAGGCAGCAGAGACCCGCATCACCACCAATCGCCAGATCTCGGAGACGGCCTACAGGCAGGTGCAGGACGCGCTGTCCGGCGTCGCCGACGGCAAGATCGCGAGCCGCCTCAGCACCCTCGTCGCGACGCATGACCGGCTGGCCTCGCTGCGGCCCGATGCCGAGCGCGCCATCAGGCAGACCAAGGCGTCGCGCGACGCGCAGGCCGCGGATGCCTTCCGCAAGGCCGCGCAGGACTATCTCGATGCGCTGCTCGTCATCGCCGCCGATCTCGAAGAGACGGTGAAGCTGGCCGACCCGCTCGTCGACCAGATGGTCAATGTCAAGCAATCGGCCTGGGCGGCGCGCAATTTCGGCGGCCAGTTCGCGATCAAGATCGAGAACGCCGCAGCCTCCGGCAAGCCGTGGACCACGGCCGAGATCGTCGCCGGCGCGGAGGATTCCGGGCGGCAGGCGCAGGCCTGGAGCCAGGTGCTGACGGCCGCGGCGCGGCCCGATGCGCCGGCCGCGCTCGTCGATGCCGTCAACCGCTCCAAGCAGGCGGAGGCCATTGCGATGGCCGAGCAGCAGGCCGGCCTCATCAAGGCGCTGCGCAACAACCAGAGCATCGATTTCAAGTTCGCCGAACTTTCGAAGCTCAACACCGCGCTGCTCTCCTACAGCGTCGATGCCGCCAATGCCGCGCTGGCCGAGATGGTCGCGGTCGCCGGGCGGCGCATCGGCGAGGCGCGCGAGAGCCTCATCATCAACCTCGTGATGATGGGCATCGCGCTTGCCGTGGCGCTCGTCGGCATGATCGTGGTGCAGAGCCGCATCTCGGCGGCGATCCGCTCACTGGCCGCCGCGATGCAGCGCCTGGCCGATCGTGACTACACGGTCGAGCTCGAAGGGCTCGACCGCCGCGACGAGATCGGGGAGATGTCGCGCACCGTGGCCGTGTTCAAAACGAGCATGATCACCGGCGACCAGCTGGCGAGCGAGAAGGACGCCGCGCAGGCGCGCCGCGAGCAGCGTCAGGTGGCCGTCGACGCGCTGATCCGGCAGTTCGAGGCGACGGTGACCGCTTCGCTGCACACCCTGACCTCGGCGTCGAGCGAGCTGAACGCGACCGCGCAATCGATGTCCACGACCGCCGACCAGGGCCGCCAGAAGGCCTCGTCGGTCGCCGACGTGTCGCAGCGCGCCTCAGGCAACGTCCAGATGGTGGCGGCGGCGACCGAGGAATTGTCGGCCTCGATCAGCGAGATCAGCCGCCAGGTAACCGAGTCGACCACGATCGCCGGCGCGGCGGCGACCCAGGCCGAGAAGACCAATGACGAGGTGCGTGCGCTGTCGGACGCCGCTCAGCGCATCGGCGACGTCGTCGCCCTGATCAGCGGCATCGCCGAGCAGACCAACCTCTTGGCCTTGAACGCGACCATCGAGGCGGCGCGCGCCGGCGAGGCCGGCAAGGGGTTCGCGGTGGTCGCCGCGGAGGTGAAGACGCTGGCCAACCAGACCGCCAAGGCGACCGAGGAGATCACCTCGCAGGTGGCCGGCATCCAGGGCGCCACCAAGGCCTCGGTCGATGCCATCCAGGCGATCTCCTCGACCATCCACCGGGTCAACCAGATCGCCGCGGCGATCGCGGCGGCGGTCGAGCAGCAGGGCGCGGCGACGCGCGAGATCGCCCGCAACGTGCAGCAGGCATCGGAAGGTACCAATGCCGTGTCGCACAACATCTCCAGCGTCTCGGAAGCGACCGCCGCGACCGGCCAGGCCGCCGGCGGCGTGCTGGATTCGGTCCGGACGCTGTCGAAGCTGTCCGCCGATCTGCGCCACGACGTCGACCAGTTCGTGAGCCAGCTGCGCGCGGCGTAGCGGCCGTTATCTCCGGCCGTTGTCTGGGTCGGACCTGATGCCGCCGCCGGGAGCCCCACCATCGCTGGCATTCCGGGGCGCGCGCAGCGCGAGCCCGGAATCCATCGGGCGGCAGGCGATGCTGAGGAATGGATTCCGGGTTCGTGCTGCGCACGCCCCGGAATGACGACAGTGAATGCCGTGGCGAAACCGGCTTCCATCGACACTGGCAAGGCGGCATGCCGAGAGCGCAGTGCTCATCCGGCCGAAATGGTGTATCCGCGGGTGACAGGCGGCGCCTCCACGGGCATGTCCGCCACAAGGAATAAACTCCCGGAGGAACTCCATGTCGGCCCTGCCGCTGTCTGGCATCAAGATTCTCGATCTGACCCGCGTCCTGGCCGGTCCGCTCTCGGCCCAGATGCTGGCCGATCTCGGCGCGGAGGTGATCAAGATCGAGCGGCCCAAGACCGGCGACGACGCCCGCGCCTTCGGTCCGCCGTACCTCGTGGATCCCGCGGGCAAGGCCAACAACAACAATTCGTTCTACATCTGCGCCAACCGCAACAAGAAATCGGTGACGGTCAACATCGCCTCGCCGGAGGGCCAGGAGATCATCCGCGCGCTGGCGAAAGACTGCGACGTGTTCATGGAGAACTACAAGGTCGGCGATCTCAAGCGCTATGGCCTCGACTACGAGGCCATCAAGGCGATCAATCCCGACGTGATCTATTGCTCGGTCACCGGCTTCGGCCAGACCGGCCCGTATTCGCCGCGCGCCGGCTATGACGCGATCTTCCAGGCGATGGGCGGGCTGATGAGCGTGACCGGCCACATGGACGGCGAGCCGGGGGCGGGGCCGATGAAGGTCGGGCCGTCGATCGTCGACTACATGACCGGCATGAACACTTCGATCGGCATCCTCTCGGCGCTGTACCACCGCGACGTCAATGGCGGCGGCGGCCAGCATGTCGATGTCTGCCTGTTTGACACCGTGATCGCCTCGCTGTCGCACTACGCTCAGATCTTCCTGATCAACGGCAAGTCACCGCCGCGCCGCGGCACCTGGGGCAATGGCGGCATGCCGGCCGGTGTATTCCGCTGCACCGACGGCGAATTGATGCTGGTGGTCGGCAACGACGCGCAGTTCGCGCGCACCTGCGCCGTGCTGGGGGCGCCGGAGCTCGCGACGAATCCGAAATTCGTCAAGAACAACGACCGCGTGGTGAACGGCAAGGAGATCATGGCCGTTTTCGCCGGCCTGTTCCTGAAGAACTCGGTCGCGCATTGGCTGGAGGAATTGGAAAAGGCCGGTGTGCCCTGCGGCCCCGTCAACGACTTCGCTCACGTGTTCGCTGATCCGCATGTCCGCTCGCGCGGCATGGAGGTGAAGGTCGAGCACCCGTTCGAGCCGCAGCTATCGGTGATCCGCAACGCGCTGACCTTCTCGGGGACGCCGATCACCGAGTATCGGGCGCCGCCGCTGCTCGGCGAGCATACACAGGACGTGCTCTCAGGGCTCGGCTATGACGAGGCCAAGATCGCGGCGCTGAAGCAGCAGGGCGTGGTGTAGGGCGCGATTAATCGCGACATTCTCCGGTGTCGTCCCGGCGAACGCCGGGACCCATAACCACCGGCCGGTGTGCTGAGGCTCGATCTCTCCCCGCGTGCCTCAAGACGGATCACGCGGTATGGGTCCCGGCGTTCGCCGGGACGCCCCGTGGAGAGAGTGTGCCTCTAATTGTGGCGGTGATGACGGAGCCGCTTCGCCTTGTGTCGTGGCGCATGATAGCGCGGCCCCGTGACGTACGGGGCCGGCGGCGGGGCGCCGAGCTGCTGCCGCGACTCCTGCAGGCGTCGCTGATAGCCGGGGGAGTTCATGATGTTGGCGGCGGCGCCGCGGGCGAGCACCGGCTCGCTGGCGATGACCATCGCAAACGTGGACGCGGCGATGGCCATGATCAATCGCAGGCGCTGCGTCATCAGGCGGGCTCCATTCTCGTTAGCGCGCCTCGCGCGCTGCGACCTTCGGCGCTGACTTTGCCGCCGACATCCGCGCGGTCAAGCCGAGCACGGCGCCGCGCACGACACGCTCGATCACATCCTCGACATCGTCGAGGTCGCATCGGCCGTCGGACAGCTTGGTCAGCCGCTCGCTCTCGCGGATGGTGTGATGCGCCATGGCCAGCGCGAAATGCAGGCCCCAGAACAGGTCGACCTCCGAACTGTCGGGCAGGGCGCGCTGCATGGCGCCCGCGAATTTGCGCAGATGGTCGATTTCCTTGGTCTTGATGCGGCGGATCGGCGGCACGGATTCGATCGAGGCGCGGATCATGAATTGTGCCACGGCGGAGCGCTGGTTCTGCGGCCCCAAGCAGCCGCGCAGGATCGGGCCCACCAGCGCGCGCAGGATGGCGCTGATCTCGGCGCGGCCGCCGCCTTCGTCTTCCGCTGCCCGCAATTCGCGCAGCCGCTCGCGGTTCAGCGCGATCGACCGCGTCACGAACAGTTCGGCGATCAGCTCGTCCTTGGAGCCGAAATGATAGTTCACCGCGGCGAGGTTGACGTTCGCCGCCGCGACGATGTCGCGCAAGGTCACGTCGGAGAATCCGCGCTCGGCGTAGAGACGTTCCGCCGCGATGAGGATCGCGGTCCGGGTCTGGTCGGTGGCCATCGTCACCTCCCGAAGGGGTGGGGAGTTGCGTTTCAAACAATTGTATGAAACTATTGTTTGAGACGGCCGGAATGTCAATCGCGGTGCTTCCGCGGGACGACATTTCGGCGCTGCAGCGAAGGGCCCCGCGAAATCGTGCCGCGCAAGATCGCTCTTGCGCCGATGCGGCTGGCGGATCGACACTGCGGCCAAAACACGTTCGAGGAAACGCTCAAGGAGAGTCCCATGGACTTCACGATGTCGGCGAAGCAGCAGGAATGGCTGGAGCGCGTGCGCAGCTTCATGACCAAGCATGTCCGCCCGGCGGTGCCGATCTACAAGCAGCAGGACGCCGAGGGCGACCGCTGGAAGGTGATCCCGATCCTCGAGGATTTGAAGGCCAAGGCGAAGGCCGAGGGCCTCTGGAACATGTTCATGCCGCCGTCGCCGCATGAGGACGACGAGTTCCGCGGCGCCGGCCTCTCCAACCTCGAATACGCGCTGCTGTCGGAGGAGATGGGCCGCATCTCCTGGGCCTCCGAAGTTTTCAACTGCTCGGCGCCGGACACCGGCAACATGGAAGTGTTCATCCGCTACGGCACCAAGGAGCAGAAGCGCAAATGGCTGCGCCCGCTGATGGACGGCGAGATCCGCTCGGCGTTCCTGATGACCGAGCCGGCAGTTGCTTCGTCGGATGCGACCAACATCGAGACCCGCATCGTGCGCGACGGTGATCACTACGTCATCAACGGCCGCAAATGGTGGTCGTCGGGCGTCGGCGACCCCCGCTGCAAGATCGCGATCCTGATGGGCAAGACAGATCCGTCCGCCGCCAAGCATCAGCAGCAGTCGCAGATCCTGGTGCCGCTCGACACCCCCGGCATCAAGGTCGAGAAGATGCTGCCGGTGTTCGGCTTCGACGACGCGCCGCACGGCCACGCCCAGGTGCTGCTCGAGAACGTCCGCGTGCCTGCGGAAAACATCCTGCTCGGCGAGGGCCGCGGCTTCGAGATCGCGCAGGGCCGCCTCGGTCCGGGCCGCATCCATCACTGCATGCGCACCATCGGCAAGGCCGAGGAGTCGCTGGAGAAGATGGTGCGCCGGCTGATGACCCGCCAGGCCTTTGGCAAGAAGATCATCGAGCATTCGGTGTGGGAGCAGCGCATCGGCGAGGCCCGCACCAACATCGAGATGTGCCGGCTGCTCTGCCTCAAGGCCGCCGACATGATGGACAAGGTCGGCAACAAGACCGCGCAGGGCGAGATCGCCATGATCAAGGTCGCCGCCCCCAACATGGCGCTGAAGATCATCGACGACGCCATCCAGGCGTTCGGCGGCGCCGGCGTGTCGGACGAGGCGGGTCTTGCCAAGGACTACGCCAACATCCGCACGCTGCGGCTTGCCGACGGCCCCGACGAGGTGCACAACCGCGCCATCGCCCGGCTCGAGATGAAGAAATACGCCAACGAGCCGCGGCACTGAGTGTAATCTCGTAGGGTGGGCAAAGCGTCCGTCGCCGCGCAGAGCGCGGGGACGGATGCGTGCCCACCATTGTCGAGCCCGAAGCAAGACGGTGGGCACGCTTCGCTTTGCCCACCCTACGGATTCGAATACCTGGCGGAGACTCACCACTCCCGTCATTCCGGGCGGCGGGCAGCGTCGAACCGGGATCCAGAGATGAGTCCGCCAAGACAGAGATTCCGGGTTCAGCCCTCTCGGGCTGCCCCGGAATGACGAACATGTGAGAAGAGGGAGGCCTCGTCGTGGCCGACGGCGTCAAGAAGGACGAAGAATTCTCCGGCACCAAGCCGGTCGAGGAGCGGCATCGTTTCGACGAGGCCAAGCTCGCGGCCTGGATGGCCGAGCATGTCGAGGGCTATGCCGGTCCGCTCGCCGTCGAGCAGTTCAAGGGCGGCCAGTCGAACCCGACCTACCGGCTGAACACGCCGGGCCGTTCCTACGTGCTGCGACGAAAGCCGTTCGGCAAGCTGCTGCCGTCGGCGCATGCGGTCGACCGCGAATTCCGCGTCATCGCAGCCCTCGGCAAGCAGGGCTTCCCGGTCGCCAAGGCCTATGCGCTGTGCAACGACGACGGCGTGATCGGCTCGGCCTTCTACATCATGTCGATGGAGGAGGGCCGGGTGTTCTGGGATCCGACCCTGCCGCATGTCGACGCGCCCCAGCGCCGCGCCATCTTCACCAGCAAGATCGAGACGCTGGCCAAGCTCCACACCTACGATCCCGCCGCGATCGGCCTCGCCGACTTCGGCAAGCCGGGCAATTATTTCGCCCGCCAGGTCGACCGCTGGACCAAGCAGTATCGCGCCTCCGAGACCGAGCACTTGCCGGAAATGGAGAAGCTGATCGAATGGCTGCCGCGCACCCTGCCGGCGCAGCAGCGCGTCTCGATCGTGCATGGCGACTACCGGCTCGACAACATGATCTTCCACGCGACCGAGCCGCGCGTCATCGCGGTGCTCGACTGGGAGCTGTCGACATTGGGCGATCCCATGGCCGACTTCACCTATCTTCTGATGCAGTGGATCATGCCCGGCCTCGCCGGCGTCGATCTCAAGGCGCTGAACATCCCGACGCTGGAGGAGGCGGCCGCGATCTACGGCGGCGTCACCGGCACTGACATGCCCGACCTCAACTGGTACTTCGCCTACAACCTGTTCCGCCTCGCCGGCATTCTCCAGGGCATCATCGGCCGCATCCGCGACGGCACCGCCGCCAACGACAAGGCGATCGAGTCCGTCAAGCGCATGGTGCCGATGACCAAGCAGGCATGGGCCTACGCCCAGAAGGCCGGCGCTGCGTAAGGCACCGCCGTTCGCGTAGGGTGGGCAAAGCGGCCGCCGAAGGCGGCAGCGTGCCCACCGTCCATCCGCGAACTCATCAGCAAGCACGGTGGGCACGGCGCCACCACGATCTCGTAGGTCGGGCGAGCACGTCAGCGCCTTTGCCCGCCCTGCGTTTCATCACGCCCGTGTTGTGAGGCTCAGCGCCCGCCGCCGCCTCCACCACCTCCGCCGCCGCCACCACCGGCCGTCGTCATCGCGCTGCTGTAGCGCGGATCGGTCTGCTTCATGTAGATCGGCGAGGTGTCGCGGCTCTGGCGGCGCGTGGATTGCTGTACCTGGACGTCGGTCCCGCAGGCTGTCCAGGACACGAGCTCACAGCCCGGCCATTGCGTCTCGCGTGCGCTGGCGCTCGTCGCAAATGCGCCGGCCGCCAGGCTGAGCAAAGCCAATTTCGATACTCTCGACATGTTGTCCATCCTTCGTTTCGGCGAGGCCGGAATGGTCCGCTTGCGAGGTTCGACGGGGCCTCAGAGCAGGCGGTTCGAAGCTGCGGGCCGAAAAAATCGGGCTGGCACTGCGGCGGGCGCTTGAACCCGATGACTGAGCAGGACGACGTGAAGCGGGCTGCCGCCTGCGCGTGAGCACCTCTGATGTTGCTGACGCTTGCAAGTCCGACCATTGGACATTGCCATCGAGCCTGTCGTCCGGACCTTGACGCGACGGCTGCGATAGTATGAATCGGCTACCTCTCAAAAGGGCGCGCATGAGGCGTTTCGCGGCCTGATCCCGCAGGCGGAGCCGTCAAGCATGTCGTCGCTTCCGATCAAGCCGGACCGTCAACTCGATGTCTCGAGCGCCGAGGCCATGCTGGCTCGCGCGAAGCTCGATGCGCGAGTCCGATCGGTCTCACTGCTGCATGGCGGTGAGATCAGCGCTGTATATGCGCTGGACATCGAAGACGATCATCCGCCGTTGGTCGCGAAGATCTACCCTGACAGCATGAGCTGGAAGATGCGAAAAGAGGCGCGCCTGCTCGAGCTGGTGCATGACCGGCTGCCGGTGCCCGCGCCGCGTCTTCATCTGGCGGATGCGACGCGGGAGCTGATCGGTCTGCACTATGTCGTCATGAGCTGGCTCGACGGCGATCTCTTGGGTCCACTGGAGCAGTCGCTCTCGCAGCCGCAGCGACGGGACGCCTTCCGGCAGGTCGGCCGCCTCTCACGCGCGTTCCATGACATTGCCATGGATGCGTTCGGCTACATCGGCGCCGACGGCGTCTCGCCGGCCCATACCGATAATCGTAGCTATCTCACCTATCAGTTCGAGCGCAAGCTCGCGGAATGGGGCCGTCGCGGCGGCCAGCCTGATCTGGCCGAGCGGATCGCGCGTCATGTGGCAGGCCGAGGTGATCTGTTCGAGACCTGCGCTGGGCCGGTCCTATGCCACAACGATCTGCATCCCGGCAACGTGCTGGCCCAGATGGCCGATGGAGCAGTGCGCCTGACCGGCGTGGTCGACTTCGAAGGCGCGCTGGCGGGTGACCCGCTGATGGATGTCGCCAAGGCGATCTATTATCTGTCGCCGGAGCAGCGCGACGCATTTCTGGATGGCTACGGGCCAATCGCCCGGAGCGAGATCGAGCCGACACTCGCGGTCTATCGTCTGCTGTTCTCGCTGGAGCTGTGGTGCTGGTACCAGCAGTTCGGAGCGACCGACAAGCTTTCGCCGCTGATCGATGACATCGAACGCCTGTTGCGTGGTTGAGCGGGATCGCTCCGGGCAGCCCGTCGGGCGAATCACCTCATGCATGCTGCTTCGTTGGGTCGTGCACACGTCCCATGATCGCCGAGTTGAGCCGTCTCCGGAACAGAAAGTTCACCCGTGCGATCAAGGCGATCGTCTCGTCCAGTCCGGACAGGCAAAAGATTTTTCTTTCGCTTTTTCGGAATTTGTGGTTTGCTTGCGCCATCCCGCCTCACCGAAGGGGCGTTGCGCGCGATCGTCACGACACGCGAGGCGGGGAGCGATGGCCGCGATCGAGCCGCAGCGTAGCTTGCTACGTGGACGAACGGTTAGGCGTGGACGCGAAGTCGCAGCGTGCTGACACCCCGATGCTGGTGTCCAGCGTCATGCGTAAGCATTGTCGCGAATGGTGGCCAGACAGCCCGGCGCACCAGGCAGACTGCGTATAAGCGTGAAGACCGTCGCGCAGGGAAGGCCGGGTGTTCTCGGCTGCACCTGTGGTACCTGCCGCCTGCATTTTTCTCGCAGGCGGGCCGCAGGCGTCAGCCGACGCCTGGCCTTCCCTGCGCCCTTCGATTGCGAGGGGCGGTGAGTTCTTGGGATCACTCGGGCGCGACAGCGTTGCGGGAATGAATGCGCATGTTTGGATATCGTCATTACAGCCAAGCATCGACATCGCGAACGCGCTGGCGGTGTGCAGAGCCCGGATCCATACGCCGCAGCAAATGTGTTGGACAACAAGCCCATCGTCAGCCTGCCTCGAACCGCTCCCTGGGTGTATGGGTCCCCGCGTTCGCGGGGACGACAGTGGAGTTTGTTGTGCCAACTGGGCTGCAAGAACGGCAGGCGTGCGGCAACAACAGGTGTCGTCCCCGCGAACGCGGGGACCCATACCGCGTGATCTCTCGTGGGATGTCGCTGTCAGTTGCCTGCCTCGCTCCGGCCGGTGGTTATGGGTCCCGGCGTTCGCCGGGACGACGGCGGAGAGCGAGGCGGCAATTCAACTAAATCGGCTTGCCCGCATACGGCATCGAGGCCGTGAGGCCACCGTCGACCGGAAACGCCTGGCCGTTGACGTAGGACGCCTCGTCACTGGCGAGGAACAGGGCCATGGCGGCGATCTCGTGCGGCTGGCCGGCGCGCTTCAGCGGATTGAGCTGGCCGATCTTGCCCTCGGTGCCGCGCTCCTTGGCGCCGTCGAAGATCGGCTTGGTCATGCCGGTCTCGATCAGGCCCGGACAGACCGCGTTGATGCGCACGCCGGTGCCGGACAACGAGTAGGCCGTGGTCTGCACCAGACTGATGACGCCGGCCTTGCTGGCCGCGTAGGGATGGCCCGAGGCGCCCGACTTCAGGCCCGCAACGGAGGCCGTGCAGACGATCGCGCCGCGCTGCTGCCTGATCATGTGCGGCATCGCGTATTTCACCGCGAGGAACGGGCCGATCAGGTTGATGCGCAGGATCTCCTGCCAGTGCTCGACGGTCTGCTCGGCGATCGGGATCAAGCCGCCGGAGATGCCGGCATTGGCCCAGATCACGTCGAGCTTGCCGTAGGTCGCGACCGCGCGATCGATGAAGCCCGAGACATCAGTCTCCGAGCCGGCGTCGGCCATCACGGCTTCCGCGATGCCGCCCTGCTGCTTGACCATCTCGACCGTCTCCTTGACGGCCTCGCTGCGGTCGACCGCGATCAGCCGCGCGCCTTCCTTCGTGAACATCAAGGATGCGGCGCGGCCGATTCCGCTTCCGGCGCCGGTGATGATGACGGATTTGCCTTCGAGGCGGCCCATGTTTCCTCCTGTTGTCGTTGTGATCAGTTGCGTGCCGCGCAACGGAATTCAAACGCCGTTTCAAACGTGTCGGGATCGCCAACCGGCTTGAGACGACTGAGGCCTTCACGTACAGCGAGAGACCAGCAGAGGGAAGGGTGAGCGATGACAAGTGATGGCAGCAAGCCTTCTGTGGTCACCACGCGCTGGTGGTGGGTGCGCCACGCGCCGGTGCGCAGCGACGGCGGCAACATCTATGGCCAGTCGGACATCGCCTGCGACACGTCCGATCGCGAGGTGTTCGAGGCGGTCGCAAAAATCCTGCCGCGCAGCGGGGTCTGGTATGCGAGCAATCTGATGCGCACGCATCAGACGGCGGAGGCGATCTGGGCCGCCGGGTTTCCGCAGCCCCCCATGATGATCAAGGAAGCCGCCTTTGCCGAGCAGCATCTCGGCCAATGGCAGGGCATGAACCGCGCTGCCTTCCTCGCCAGCCGGCCCGCCGGCAGCAGCTGGTTCGCCGCGATCGACGAGCCGGCGCCGGGCGGCGAGAGCTACCTGGATCTGTATCTGCGCGTGACCGCAGCGATCGCGCGCGTCACGGTGGCCGAAGCCGGCCGCGATGTCATCGCGGTGGGACATGGCGGCACGATCAAGGCCGCGGTCGGCCTCGCCCTCGGCGGCCTCGTCGAGAAGGGCCTCGCCTTCGACATCGACAATTGCTCGGTGACGCGGCTCGATCATATCGTGGCCGGCGAGACCAGCACATGGCGCCTGCCGATGGTCAACCAGCAGCCCTGGATCGCCGATGCCGCACACCGCGCGATGCACCAGCCGGCCGGCCCGGAGGTGACGGTGAGCAAGCTGGCGTGAGGGGGAGGTTGGCCTATTCCATGTTCGATACACGCGAGCTAATTACATCTGGCCACACGAGCGGTGTCCCCTCTCCCCTTGTGGGAGAGGGTGGTATGATCGCGCTTTGCGCGATCATACCGGGTGAGGGGTCTCTCTCCGCAAAGACGGTGCCTATGGAGACAAACCCCTCACCCAAGCGAGGATGACGCTGGCAGCTGTGTAGCCCTCTCCCACAAGGGGAGAGGGCGCAGTCATTGGCACCGCGGAGAGCTTGGCGGCCCTGCGGTGCTAACCTTCTATCGCTAACAACTCATAATTCGGAGGAACTCCCCATGACCCTGTTCGACATGACCGGCAAGGTGGCCGTCATCACCGGATCCACGCGCGGCATCGGGCTCGCCATTGCCGAGCGCATGGCCGAGCACGGCGCCAAGGTCGTGATCTCCTCGCGCAAGGCCGATGTCTGCGATGCCGTTGCGAAGGAACTCAATGAGCGCTTCGGCGCCGGCACGGCGGCCGCGGTCGCTGCCAACATCTCCAGCAAGGAAAATCTTCAGAACCTCGTCGACGAGGCCAACCGCATCTACGGCCAGATCGACGTGCTCGTTTGCAACGCCGCCTCAAACCCGTATTACGGGCCGCTGGCCGGCATCTCCGACGATCAGTTCCGGAAAATTCTCGACAACAACATCGTCGCCAACAACTGGCTGATCAGCATGGTCGTCCCGCAGATGATTGCGCGCAAGGACGGCTCTGTTATCATCGTCTCGTCGATCGGCGGCCTGAAGGGCTCGACGATCCTCGGCGCCTATGCGATCTCAAAGGCCGCCGACATGCAGCTCGCGCGCAATCTCGCCTGTGAATACGGCCCGCACAATGTGCGCGTGAACTGCATCGCGCCGGGGCTGATCAAGACCGACTTCGCCAAGGCGTTGTGGGACAATCCGGACAACCTCAAAGCCTCGACCGCCCGCTCGCCGCTGCTGCGCATCGGCATCCCCGACGAGATCGCGGGCGCCGCGGTGTTCTTGGGCTCGGCCGCCGGCAACTTCATGACCGGCCAGACCATGGTCATCGACGGCGGCGCGACGATCAGCTGAAGGCGATTGAGAGTGTAGCGGGACGGTGCAGCTACACTCTCAGCCGTCGTCCCGGCGAACGCCGGGACCCATAACCACCGGCCGGCATGAGGCAGACAACTGGCAGTAACATCCCTCGACAGATCACGCGGTATGGGTCCCGGCGTTCGCCGGGACGACGACGGTGGGTGTCGCGCGACTGCCGCGGTGAAGGATCGCTGCTCGCCACACACCCCGGTGTCGTCCCCGCGAACGCGGGGACCCATAACCACCGGCCGGCATGAGGCAGGCAACTGGCAGTGACATTCCTCGACAGATCACGCGGTATGGGTCCCCGCGTTCGCGGGGACGACAGCGATTGCCGGGCAGCCGTCTCACTCCACCGCCGCATACACGACGTCACGGACCAGCGTCCGCAGGTAGTCGCGCTGGCCCGGAGCCTGGGCCATGAACACGCAGAACAGCTCCTCCTTCGGGTCGATCCAGAAGAACGTCCCCGCAATGCCGCTCCAGAAGAAGGTGCCCACCGAGCCGGGGAAGGGCGCGATGCCGGCGTCGCGGCGGACGGCGAAGCCGAGGCCGAAGCCGTGACCGGGCGAGAGCAGGGTGCCGACCGTCTTCACCCCGGGGCCGAGATGGTCGGAGGCCATCAGCTCGAGCGTCTTGCGGCCGACCAGCCTGATACCATCGAGGCTGCCCTTGTTGAGCAGCATCGCGCAGAACCGGGCATAGTCCATGGTGGTCGCCACCAGGCCGCCGCCGCCGGACTCCATCACCGGCTGCTCGGTCATCTTGAAGAGGTTCACGGCCTCGCCGGTCCACGGGTCCTTGGCGAACGGCTCGGCCAGCCGGCCGGCATTCGCCTCAGCCGTGAAGAAGCCGGTCTCGTTCATGCCCAGCGGCGAGAGAATGCGGCCGGCAAGGAAAGCGCCGAGCGACTGGCCGGAGACCACCTCGATGATCCGTCCCAGGATGTCGGTCGAGCGGCTGTAGTTGAACTCCGCGCCGGGCTGGCAGATCAGCGGCAGGCCGGCGACGATCGCCGCGTGCTCGGCATTGGTGATCTTGCGGCTGCGCACCCGGGACTGCTGGTAGAGCTGGTGCACCGGCCCGGTGCCGGTGTGCTCATAGGCCAGACCGGAGGTGTGGCGCAGCAGGTCCTGCACTGTCATCGGCTGGGCGACCGGGACGAGCTCCAGCTTGCCGCTGACGTCGACGCCGACCTTCTGGTCTGCGAACTCCGGAATGAACTTGGCGACGGGGTCGGAGAGCAGCAGCTCACCGTCCTCGGCCAGCATCATGATCCCGAGCGAGACGATCGGCTTGGTCATCGAGAAGATGCGGAAGATCGAATCAGGCCGCATTGGCGTGTCCTGATCCGGCGACTGCCGGCCAATGGCATCGAACCAGCCGATCCGGCCGCGGCGGCCGACCAGCAGGGTCGCGCCGGGGATCGTGCCCTTGTCGACCTCGCGCTTGAAGGCGTCCGAGGCCCGCTGCAACCGCGTGGGCGACAGTCCAAGCGCCTCCGGCCGGTCATCCGGCAGCGGCGGGCTCAGGGAGCGGAGCGCGGACAGCGGCATGCTGGGGGCGGGGGACGGGGTCATGGGCTCTCCCTGGGGTCATGTTGTCGGTTTGCATCAAGTCTGGCGTGGAAGTTGTGGCCTGACCAGTCGATTTGCCCCAATGCACCCTTGCATTGGGGGGGAGGTCTATGCTTGAAAGCGCCCGAACCGGCGACGCAGTCCCGGCTCGCTAGGAGTGTAGCTCAATTGGTAGAGCACCGGTCTCCAAAACCGGGGGTTGGGAGTTCGAGCCTCTCCACTCCTGCCAGCGAGATGGCTGCCAGCGAGATCAAGCACTTAACACCAAAATCGACGAAGACAGTTTGGCCGGGGCCCGCGATCTGCGAGCCCCGAACGCATTTTGGCGGGTCCCTACTGTTTCACGTAAGGGCAGTTGCCGTCCTTCAGCGGCCGGAACACCTGGTCGCCGGGCACCTCCGCCAGCACCTTGTAATAGTCCCACGGGCCCTTCGATTCCTCCGGCTTCTTGACCTCGAACAGGAACATCGAGTGCACCATGCGGCCGTCCTCGCGGACGATGCCGTTGTCGGTGAAGGCGTCGCGCACGGGGGTCTCGCGCATCTTGGCGAGCACCGGCTTGGTGTCGCGGGTGCCGGCGGCCTTCACCGCGTTGAGATAATGCAGCGTGGCGCTGTAGGTCGCCGCCTGGTTCATGGTCGGCATCCGCTTCATCCTGTCGAAGAACTTCTTGCCGAAGGCGCGGGTGCGGTCGTTGAGGTCCCAATAATAGGCCTCGGTGATGATCAGGCCCTGGGCCAGCTTCAGGCCGAGGCTGTGGATGTCCGAGATGAACATCACGATGCCGGCGAGGTTCTGGCCGCCGGCGACGATGCCGAACTCGGCCGCCTGCTTGATGGTGTTGATGGTGTCGCCGCCGCCATTGGCCATGCCGATGATCTTGGCCTTGCTGGCCTGCGCCTGCAGCAGGAAGGACGAGAAGTCCTGGTTGTTCAGGGGATGCCTGGCGCTGCCGACCACCTTGCCGCCGGCCGCGCGCACGACGTCGCCGGTGTCGCGCTCGATCGAATGGCCGAACAGGTAGTCCGCGGTGACGAAGAACCAAGTGTCGCCGCCGTTCTTGACGATGGCCTGGCCGACCGTGTGGGCGTTGCCGTAGGTGTCGTAAGTCCAGTGGATGGTGTAGGGCGAGCAGGATTTGCCGGTGATGTCGGAACTCGCGGCATCCGTCACGATCATCAGCTTCTCGAACTGCTTCGACATCTCCATCCCGGCGAGCGCGGTGGCCGAGGTCGGCATGTCGATGACCATGTCGACGGCCTCGTTCTCGTACCATTTGCGCACGATCGTGGCGGCGATGTCGGCCTTGTTCTGCGGGTCGGCGCTGATCACCTCGATCGGCTTGCCGAACATGGTGCCGCCGAACTCCTCGATCGCAAGCTTGGTGGCCTCCAGATTGCCCTGGCCGCCGATGTCCGAATAGACCGACGAGAAGTCGCTGAGCACGCCGATCTTGAGCGGCGCCTGGGCGCGGGCAGGGGCGGCGGTGAGGGCGGCAAGGCTGGTAACAAGGCTGGCAACGAGGCCGACGGCGGCAAGGCGCGTCAGTCCCTTGCCCGTGGCAAAGGTCATGGGTTTCCTCCTGATTATTCTTGTGCCGGCGAGCATGAGCGGCCGTCGCAGGCGCGGCAAGGGCTGGAACCGCCTCGCCACGGGCATTTCGTCGCGGCAACTGCTCAACCTGCCGTGGTGCGGAAATGCCCTGCCGCGATACGAAAAACCGGCGTGAGGCGGGGCAGGTGGAGGCTTGCCGCCGATATGACCGGGACACCCCGGCCTGCCCATATCTTGACCTCAGGCCGCTCCGACAGTAGATATCGAGGACCTGCAGCCGGCCCGCTGAAACAGCGGATATCCGGCGCGGCTTTTCACTCCCCGAACAAGCGAGCCCGTGTATTCGGCTCATCTCTCCGAACAAGAGGGTGGGCAGCGGTCGGCTGTTCGGTTTTCCCAGTCAACTCTTCAATCGTCCGATGACGGACGAGGACCCCTGACGATGGCTACAAGCCCGTTCAAATTCCTGCAGGAAGTGCGCTCGGAGACCGCCAAGGTCTCGTGGCCGAGCCGTCGCGAGGTCACCATCACCACGATCATGGTGTTCGTGATGGTGGCGCTGGCCTCGGTGTTCTTCTTCGCCGCCGATCAGATCATCCGTTATCTCATCACCCTCGTGCTGGGCATCCACTGATGGCAATCGCAACGCAAAGCTCGTCCGACAAGCGCTGGTACATCGTCCACGCCTATTCGAACTTCGAGAAGAAGGTCGCGGAGTCGATCCGCGAGCAGGCCAAGCAGCGCAATCTCGAGGACCTGTTCGAGCAGGTGCTGGTGCCGATCGAGAACGTCACCGAGGTGCGCCGCGGCCGCAAGATCAACGCCGAGCGCAAGTTCTTCCCCGGCTACGTGCTGGTGAAGATGAAGCTGACCGACGAGGCGTTCCACCTGATCAAGAACACGCCCAAGGTGACCGGCTTCCTCGGCGCCGAGAACAAGCCGATGCCGATCTCCGAAGGCGAGGCGATGCGCATCCTGAACCAGATGCAGGAAGGCGTGGAGCGGCCGAAATCCTCGGTGTCGTTCGAGATCGGCGAGAACGTCCGCGTCGCCGACGGCCCGTTCGCCTCGTTCTCCGGCGTGGTCGAGGAAATCGACGAGGCCCGCTCGCGCGTCAAGGTCGCGGTGTCGATCTTCGGCCGCGCCACCCCGGTCGAGCTGGAATTCAACCAGGTCGAGAAGGTGGTCGGCTAAGCTAGGCCGCCGCATCTGCGGCGTCCCCGGGCTTTCCTTTTCGTCCGATCTCGTGTATCGGGCGCGCTTCGCTCCCCAATCGGGGGGCGATTTCGTTCGTGGGAGGCGCGGCCGGCTTTGCCAGCCGGATCAAGCGCGCCGGACCACGGTCCCAAACCTCGCCCGACGGGTTTTGTCGCCCCGAGGGCGGTGCGTTCGCATCAGGCAAAAGCGCGGACGCGTTGGAGAATCAGAATGGCAAAGAAAGTAACCGGCTACCTGAAGCTTCAGGTCCCGGCCGGCGCGGCGAACCCGTCGCCTCCGATCGGCCCCGCGCTCGGTCAGCGCGGTCTGAACATCATGGAGTTCTGCAAGGCGTTCAACGCGCAGACCCAGAAGGAAGAGAAGAACACCCCGATCCCGGTGGTCATCACCATTTACGCGGACCGGTCCTTCACCTTCGAGATGAAGACCCCGCCGATGTCCTTCTTCCTCAAGCAGGCCGCCAAGATCCAGTCGGGCTCCAAGGCCCCGGGTCGCGACAAGGCCGGCGCGGTGACCAAGGCGCAGGTGCGCGAGATCGCCGAGAAGAAGATGAAGGACCTGAATTGCGACTCGATCGAGTCGGCCATGAAGATGGTCGAGGGCTCCGCCCGCTCGATGGGTCTGGAAGTTGCGGGGTAAGCGGCCATGGCGATCGGAAAGCGTTTGAAGAAGGCCCGCGAGGGCATCGACCGCACCAAGCTCTACCCGCTTGCTGATGCGATCAAGATGATCAAGGAGCGCGCCGTCTCGAAGTTCGACGAGACCATCGAGGTCTCGATCAACCTCGGCGTCGATCCGCGTCACGCCGACCAGATGGTCCGTGGCGTCGTGATGCTGCCGAACGGCACTGGCCGTACGCTGCGCGTCGGCGTGTTCGCCCGTGGCGCCAAGGCCGACGAAGCCCGGGCTGCCGGCGCCGATGTGGTTGGCGCGGAGGACCTGGTCGAGAAGGTGCAGAACGGCAACATCGACTTCGACCGTTGTATCGCCACCCCCGACATGATGCCGCTGGTCGGCCGTCTCGGTAAGGTGCTCGGTCCGCGCGGCATGATGCCGAACCCGAAGATCGGCACCGTGACCATGGACGTCACGGGCGCCGTCAAGGGTGCCAAGGGCGGTTCGGTCGAGTTCCGCGTCGAGAAGGCCGGCATCATCCAGGCCGGCGTCGGCAAGGCCTCGTTCGGTGAGGACAAGCTGGTCGAGAACATCAAGGCGCTGGCGGATGCGGTCGTGAAGGCCAAGCCGGCAGGCGCCAAGGGCACCTACGTCCAGCGCGTCGCGGTGTCCTCGACGATGGGCCCGGGCGTCAAGGTCGAGCCGGGCACCGTGCTCGCCTAAGCGGCCACGCATGAGCTAGATTAAGAAGGGCGGGATCGTTGATCGATCCCGCCCTTCGCATTTTTGGAGTCCGCAGCCGCGATGCCCGACAAGGTCCTGATCTATTCCCGCTTCCCCAAATCGCTGACCCAGCGCTTCGCCGACCGCTTCGACCTGCTCGACACCGGCGGCAAGCCGGCGCACGAGGTGTTTCCGGCGGCGGAGGTGGCGCAGGTGCGGGCCCTGGTCACGGCCGGCGCCCAGCGGTTGGGGGCGGCCGAGATGGACCGGCTGCCGGCGCTGGGGGCGATCGTCTGCTACGGCACCGGCTATGATGGCGTCGACCTCAAGGCTGCCGCTGAACGCAACATCGCGGTCGGCCACAGCCCGGGGGCCAATGCCGCAGCCGTTGCCGATATCGCGGTCATGCTGATGCTGGCGAGCACGCGGCGGCTGATCGTCGCCGACGCATACGTGCGCGATGGCGGCTGGGCCGCGGCCAAGCCGTCGCCGTTGATGAAGCCGCCGCCGAGCCTTTCAGGCTGCAAGGTCGGCGTCTACGGCATGGGCGAGATCGGCCGCAAGATCGCGGCCCGCGTCGCCGCGTTCGAGGCCGAGGTCGGCTATTTCAACCGCACCCGGTACGACGACCTGCCGTACCGATACGTCCCGAGCCTGGATGCGCTGGCCGAATGGTGCACCGTGCTGATGATCGCCGTCCGCGCCAGCGCCGAGACCACCCACGTGGTCAATGCCGGGCTGCTGAAGAAGCTCGGACCTGACGGTCATGTCGTGAACATCTCGCGCGGCTCGGTCATTGACGAGCGCGCGCTGCAGACAGCGCTCAAGGACGGCACCATCGCCGGGGCCGGCCTGGATGTGTTCGAGACCGAACCTCATGTGCCGGATGAACTGACGGCGCTTCCCAATGTCGTGGTGACGCCCCATATCGGCGGTAACACCCGTGAGTCGCACGTTGCGATGCAGGCCTGCGTGGTGGCCAATCTCGCGGCGTTCTTCGCGGGTCAGAGGCTGCCTTATGCGGTATCTGCGTCCTCAGCAGGCTCATAAAGGACTTTAAGGGCCTCCGGCCGGCGGCCGCCGCACCTCCAAATTGGTGCGATTTTTGCTGATGGGGGTCTTGGCAAGTCGTCATCGACCCGTTAAAGAACCGGCTTCCGGGCGGGCTGGCTTTTGCTGGCGCGCCCGTGCGCGCATTCCGAAAGACGTGGAGAGCCGGCATTCCTTTTGAGAATATCCGTTCGGATGTCTCGGAAGGAAGAAGGATCTTTCTGCTCTCGAAATGCCGCAGGGGAGGTCGGTCCGCCGATCACCCCGAATCCTGTCCGAGACTGCAGGCGCCGGTGCGGAAATCCAATTTCCTCAATGGCTTAATCATCCAGCCTGCATAGACGGGTGAAAACCGGATTTCGGCATGTCCTCTGCGCTTTGTCGCGGTGGCATGCAGGTTTGGTTCGAACCTCGACACTCCGCGAGCCCTTCATCAGGGCTTTCGGAAGGGCAGGCTATTCATCGCCGTTTTGCCTTGCGTGTCCTCGGGGTCATGAGTCCAGAGGTCATGTTTGGCGGGGCGGCGGGTTTAACCCGGCGGTCCCGCTTTTGGGCGAAGGCCGCCAACCGGAGAGAGCTTGCTGTGGAACGAGCGGCAAAAAAAGAGGCGGTCGAAGAACTGCACGAGGTCTTCAAGACCACGGGCGTCGCGGTCGTCGCTCACTATTCCGGCCTCACCGTGGCCCAGATGCAGAAGCTGCGCATGCAGATGAAGCAGGCTGGCGCGTCGGTGAAGGTCTCGAAGAACCGTCTCGCCAAAATTGCTCTTGAAGGCACGGACGTCGTCGGCATCGGTTCCCTGTTGAAGGGGCCGACCGTGATCGCAACTTCGAACGATCCAGTCGCGGCGCCCAAGGTTGCCATCGAATTCGCCAAGGCGAACGAAAAGTTCGTCATCCTCGGCGGCTCGATGGGCTCAACCGTCCTGAATGTCGACAGCGTGAAGGCTCTCGCCTCGCTGCCGTCGCTGGACGAACTGCGCGGCAAGCTCGTCGGCCTGATCCAGGCTCCGGCGACCAAGCTGGCCCAGCTCGCCAACGCTCCCGCGGCCAAGGTCGCGCGCGTCATTCAGGCTCATGCCTCAAAGGGCGAAGCGGCCTGACGCCCTTCGCAAACACTCACAACCTGGTTTCGAACCGAACCACACTAAAGGACTACATCAATGGCTGACCTGCAGAAGATCGTCGACGACCTCTCGGCCCTCACCGTTCTCGAGGCTGCTGAGCTCGCGAAGCTCCTGGAAGAGAAGTGGGGCGTGTCCGCCGCGGCCGCCGTGGCCGTCGCCGCTCCGGGCGCTGGTGGCGCTGCTGCCGCTCCGGCGGAAGAGAAGACCGAGTTCACCGTTGTCCTGGCTTCGGCCGGCGACAAGAAGATCGAGGTCATCAAGGAAGTCCGCGCCATCACCGGCCTGGGCCTGAAGGAAGCCAAGGACCTGGTCGAGGGCGCTCCGAAGCCGGTCAAGGAAGGCGTCAACAAGGACGAGGCCGAGAAGATCAAGGCTCAGCTCGAGAAGGCTGGCGCCAAGATCGAGCTCAAGTAAGCGCGATTGGCTCTGGAGCGTCCCGCGCCTGAGGGCCAAGCGCGGGGCGCTCCCCGACGATCTGGTGACCGGGTGGTAACATTGCCCGGTCATCATAAAGACAAAGACGTTTGCGGGGGTATCCGGATCGGCCGGAATCGTTGCAAAAGGCGTGCAACGGGGAAGTCCGCTGCGGGCCGAACACGGAAAAGTGTGGAGATTTGGGGACGTCGCTCTCGAATCTCGACTAATGTCAACCCATATTGGGTCGGCAGCACGAAAAGCCGGTTTTCGCGATGGAGTGGCGTCTCTATCGTAAGCCGTTGGGAGATAGGCAATTTCGGGCTTTTGCAGTCCGTGACGAACTAGTTCTGACGAGCGGGTGCGCCCTCGCGCCTCGCGCGTCGTTTTGCGTTTTGGCGGTCTGAAGAACAGATCTGGGACGTTTCCGTTCCGCGCTCTGTGCCTCAGACCTTCGAAATGGATCGAAATTCAACCCGGGATGGCGGTGGCAGCCGCTGTTTCGGAAGGATCGCCCCTCCGGGCGACGACATGAGAGGCCCACGATGGCGCAGCAGACATTCACCGGTCGCAAACGTGTTCGCAAGTTCTTTGGACACATCAAGGAAGTCGCGGAGATGCCGAACCTCATCGAGGTTCAGAAGGCGTCCTATGACCAGTTCCTGATGGTGGACGAGCCTACGGGCGGCCGGCCGGATGAGGGCCTGCAGGCGGTGTTCCGCTCGGTGTTCCCGATCTCCGACTTCTCCGGCACCTCGATGCTGGAGTTCGTCCGCTACGAGTTCGAGCCGCCGAAATACGACGTCGACGAGTGCCGCCAGCGCGGCATGACCTTCGCTGCGCCGCTCAAGGTGACGCTGCGCCTCATCGTGTTCGATATCGACGAGGAAACCGGTGCCAAGTCGGTCAAGGACATCAAGGAGCAGGACGTGTACATGGGCGACATTCCGCTCATGACCATGAACGGCACCTTCATCGTCAACGGCACCGAGCGCGTCATCGTCTCGCAGATGCACCGTTCGCCGGGCGTGTTCTTCGATCACGACAAGGGCAAGACCCACTCCTCGGGCAAGCTTTTGTTCGCCGCCCGCGTCATCCCGTATCGCGGCTCCTGGCTCGACATCGAGTTCGACGCCAAGGACATCGTGTTCGCGCGCATCGACCGTCGCCGCAAGCTGCCGGTGACGTCGCTGATGTTCGCGCTCGGCCTCGACGGCGAGCAGATCCTGTCGACCTTCTACAAGAAGCTGATCTACAAGCGCATCAAGGAAGGCTGGCGCGTTCCGTTCGACGCCAACCGCTTCCGCGGCTATTCGACCGTCAACGACCTGATCGATGCCGACACCGGCAAGGTCGTGCTCGAGGCCGGCAAGAAGCTCACCGTCCGTGCCGCCCGCCAGCTCCAGGAGAAGGGGCTGAAGGCGCTGCGCATGTCGGACGAGGAGCTGCTCGGCAACTACATCGCCGAGGATCTCGTCAATCCGAAGACCGGCGAGATCTACGCCGAGGCCGGCGAGGAGATCACCGACAAGCTGTTCAAGGTGTTGAACGAGCAGGGCTACAAGGACCTGCCGCTGCTCGACATCGACCACGTCAATGTCGGCCCCTACATCCGCAACACGCTCTCGGCCGACAAGAACATGACGCGTGAGGACGCGCTGTTCGACATCTACCGCGTGATGCGTCCGGGTGAGCCGCCGACGCTCGATTCCGCGCAGGCGATGTTCCAGTCGCTGTTCTTCGATGCCGAGCGCTACGACCTCTCCGCGGTCGGCCGCGTCAAGATGAACATGCGCCTCGAGCTCGATGCGCCGGACACGCAGCGTACGCTGCGCAAGGAAGACATCCTGGCGGTCATCAAGACCCTGGTCGACCTGCGCGACGGCAAGGGCGAGATCGACGACATCGACCATCTCGGCAACCGCCGCGTCCGCTCGGTCGGTGAGCTGATGGAGAACCAGTACCGCATCGGTCTGCTCCGCATGGAGCGCGCCATCAAGGAGCGTATGTCGAGCGTCGACATCGACACCGTGATGCCGCAGGACCTGATCAACGCGAAGCCCGCCGCGGCTGCCGTGCGCGAGTTCTTCGGCTCGTCGCAGCTGTCGCAGTTCATGGACCAGACCAACCCGCTGTCGGAGATCACCCACAAGCGCCGCCTGTCGGCGCTTGGACCGGGCGGTCTGACCCGCGAGCGCGCCGGCTTCGAGGTGCGCGACGTGCATCCGACGCATTACGGCCGCATCTGCCCGATCGAGACGCCGGAAGGTCCGAACATCGGTCTGATCAACTCGCTGGCCACGTTCGCCCGCGTCAACAAGTATGGCTTCGTCGAGACGCCGTACCGCAAGGTCAAGGACGGCCGCGTCACCGACGAGGTGGTGTATCTGTCCGCGATGGAGGAGGGGCGCTACCGCGTCGCGCAGGCCAACGTGCCGCTCGATGCCAAGGGCCGCTTCACCGAGGACCTCGTGGTCTGCCGTCATGCCGGCGAAGTCGTGCCGATGACGCCGGACAAGGTCGACTACATGGACGTGTCGCCGAAGCAGCTGGTTTCGGTTGCCGCGGCGCTGATCCCGTTCCTCGAGAACGACGACGCCAACCGCGCGCTGATGGGCTCGAACATGCAGCGCCAGGCGGTGCCGCTGGTTCGCGCCGAGGCGCCGTTCGTCGGCACCGGCATGGAAGGCGTTGTGGCTCGTGACTCGGGCGCTGCGATCGCAGCGCGCCGCTCGGGCGTGATCGACCAGATCGACGCCACCCGCGTCGTCATCCGCGCCACGGAAGATCTCGATCCGACCAAGTCGGGCGTCGATATCTACCGGCTCATGAAGTACCAGCGCTCGAACCAGTCGACCTGCATCAATCAGCGTCCGCTGGTGAAGGTCGGCGACATCGTCAAGAAGGGCGACATCATCGCCGACGGTCCGTCGACCGACCTCGGCGAGCTCGCGCTCGGCCGCAACGTGCTGGTCGCGTTCATGCCGTGGAACGGCTACAACTTCGAGGACTCCATCCTGCTCTCCGAGCGGATCGTGAAGGAGGACGTCTTCACCTCGATCCACATCGAGGAATTCGAGGTGATGGCCCGCGACACCAAGCTGGGTCCGGAGGAAATCACGCGCGACATTCCGAACGTGTCGGAAGAGGCGCTGAAGAATCTCGACGAAGCCGGCATCGTCTATATCGGTGCGGAAGTGCGCGCCGGCGACATCCTGGTCGGCAAGATCACGCCGAAGGGCGAGAGCCCGATGACGCCGGAAGAGAAGCTGCTGCGCGCCATCTTCGGCGAGAAGGCCTCGGACGTTCGCGACACCTCTCTGCGGGTGCCGCCGGGCGTGCAGGGCACCATCGTCGAGGTCCGCGTGTTCAACCGCCACGGCGTCGACAAGGACGAGCGTGCGCTGGCGATCGAGCGGGAAGAGATCGAGCGTCTCGCCAAGGACCGTGACGACGAGCAGGCGATCCTGGACCGCAACGTTTACAGCCGCCTCGCCGACATGCTGGATGGCCGCCAGGGCATCTCCGGCCCGAAGGGCTTCAAGAAGGATACCAAGATCACCCGTGCGGTGCTCGACGAGTATCCGAAGTCGCAGTGGTGGATGTTCGCTTCGCCGAACGACAAGCTGATGGCCGAGATCGAGGCCATGCGGAAGCAGTACGACGAGTCGAAGAAGGGGCTGGAACAGCGCTTCCTCGACAAGGTCGAGAAGCTGCAGCGTGGCGACGAACTGCCGCCCGGCGTGATGAAGATGGTCAAGGTCTTTGTGGCCGTGAAGCGCAAGATTCAGCCGGGCGACAAGATGGCCGGCCGTCACGGCAACAAGGGCGTCGTCTCCAAGATCGTGCCGATCGAGGACATGCCGTTCCTCGAGGACGGCACGCATGCGGACATCGTGCTGAACCCGCTGGGCGTGCCCTCGCGCATGAACGTCGGTCAGATCCTCGAGACCCATCTCGGCTGGGCCTGCGCGGGCCTCGGCCGGCGCATCGCGCAGACCGTGGATGCGTATCTCGCGAAGCAGGACATCAAGCCGCTGAAGGAAACCCTGAAGCGGATCTACGGCGAGGACGAGACCATCAAGACGCTCAACGACAATGAGCTGATCGAGCTGGGTCACAATCTGAGCCGCGGCGTGCCGATCGCCACGCCGGTGTTCGACGGCGCCAAGGAGGCCGACATCGAGGAGATGCTGAAGCTCGCCGGCATGGACGCCTCGGGCCAGTCGACCGTCTATGACGGCCGCACCGGCGATGCGTTCGACCGCAAGGTGACCGTCGGCTACATCTACATGCTCAAGCTGCACCATCTGGTCGACGACAAGATCCATGCGCGTTCGATCGGCCCGTACTCGCTGGTCACCCAGCAGCCGCTGGGCGGCAAGGCCCAGTTCGGCGGCCAGCGCTTCGGCGAAATGGAGGTGTGGGCGCTCGAAGCCTATGGCGCGGCCTACACGCTGCAGGAGATGCTGACGGTGAAGTCGGACGACGTCGCCGGCCGCACCAAGGTCTACGAAGCCATCGTGCGCGGCGACGACACGTTCGAGGCCGGTATTCCGGAATCGTTCAACGTGCTGGTCAAGGAAATGCGCTCGCTCGGCCTCAACGTCGACCTGCACAACTCCAAGCTCGGACCGGCGCCGACGTCGGAAGCCGCCGAGTAGTTCAAGACTTCAGGCCCGGCCGCCCTCGAGCGGCCGGGTGCCGGCGCCTTCCTCCCGCGGGTCGGGCAGGGCGCCGTCTGCCAAGAGATTTTCGAATTTGCGGCCGACCCCCGATCGGTCCGCGAGGAGAATACGATGAACCAAGAAATTATGAATCTCTTCAACCCGACGACGCCGGCTCAGGTCTTCGACCAGATCCGCATCTCGATCGCGTCGCCGGAAAAGATTCTGTCCTGGTCCTACGGCGAGATCAAGAAGCCGGAAACGATCAACTACCGCACCTTCAAGCCGGAGCGCGACGGCCTGTTCTGCGCCCGCATCTTCGGGCCGATCAAGGATTACGAGTGCTTGTGCGGCAAGTACAAGCGGATGAAGTACAAGGGCATCATCTGCGAGAAGTGCTCGGTCGAGGTGACGCTGTCGCGCGTCCGGCGCGAGCGCATGGGCCACATCGAGCTCGCCGCCCCCGTCGCGCACATCTGGTTCCTGAAGTCGCTGCCCTCGCGCATCGGCCTGCTGCTCGACATGACGCTGAAGGATCTCGAGCGGATCCTGTACTTCGAATATTACGTCGTCCTCGAGCCGGGTCTGACCGCGCTGAAGGACCGTCAGCTGCTGTCCGAGGACGAGTACCTCAAGGCGCAGGACGAGTACGGCCAGGACAGCTTCACCGCCATGATCGGCGCGGAAGCCATCCGTGAGCTGCTGCGCGGCCTCGAGCTGGAGAAGCTCGAGCAGACGCTGCGTGCCGAGATGCAGGAGACCGACTCCGACATCAAGCACAAGAAGCTCGCCAAGCGCCTGAAGATCGTCGAGGCCTTCCGCCACTCCGGCAACAAGCCGGAATGGATGATCATGACCGTCGTGCCGGTCATCCCGCCGGACCTGCGTCCGCTGGTGCCGCTCGACGGCGGCCGCTTCGCGACCTCCGACCTCAACGACCTCTACCGCCGCGTCATCAACCGCAACAACCGCCTGAAGCGGCTGATGGAGCTGCGCGCGCCGGACATCATCATCCGCAACGAGAAGCGCATGCTTCAGGAGGCGGTGGATGCGCTGTTCGACAACGGCCGTCGCGGCCGCGTCATCACCGGCGCCAACAAGAGGCCGCTGAAGTCGCTCGCCGACATGCTCAAGGGCAAGCAGGGCCGCTTCCGTCAGAACCTGCTCGGCAAGCGCGTCGACTACTCCGGCCGTTCGGTCATCGTGGTCGGTCCCGAGCTGCGCCTGCATCAGTGCGGCCTGCCGAAGAAGATGGCGCTCGAGCTGTTCAAGCCGTTCATCTACTCGCGGCTCGACGCCAAGGGTCTGTCGACGACGGTCAAGCAGGCCAAGAAGCTGGTCGAGAAGGAGCGTCCGGAGGTCTGGGACATCCTGGACGAGGTCATCCGCGAGCATCCGGTGCTGCTGAACCGCGCGCCGACGCTGCATCGTCTCGGCATTCAGGCGTTCGAGCCGGTGCTGATCGAGGGCAAGGCGATCCAGCTGCATCCGCTGGTCTGCTCGGCGTTCAACGCCGACTTCGACGGCGACCAGATGGCCGTGCACGTTCCGCTGTCGCTCGAAGCGCAGCTGGAAGCGCGCGTCCTGATGATGTCGACCAACAACATCCTGCATCCGGCGAACGGCCAGCCGATCATCGTGCCGTCGCAGGACATCGTGCTCGGCCTCTACTACGTCTCGATCATGCGCGAGGGCATGAACGGCCAGGGCATGGCGTTCGGCAACATGGCCGAGCTCGAGCATGCGCTGCACGCCAAGGCGATCCATCTCCACACCAAGATTAAGTATCGCTGGGAGGGGATGAACGAGGAAGGCAAGATCTCCAAGCGCTGGATCGAAACCACCGCGGGCCGCGTCATGCTCGGCAACCTGCTGCCGAAGCATCCGCGCGTGACCTTCGAGGTCATCAACAAGCTGATGACCAAGCGCGAGATCTCGGGCGTCATCGATCAGGTCTACCGTCACTGCGGCCAGAAGGAGACGGTGATCTTCTGCGACCGCATCATGGCGCTCGGCTTCTACAACGCCTTCAAGGCGGGCATCTCGTTCGGCAAGGACGACATGGTCGTGCCGGCGGGCAAGTGGAAGATCGTCGACACGACGCGTACGCTGGCGAAGGATTTCGAGCAGCAGTACAATGACGGTCTGATCACCCATGGCGAGAAGTACAACAAGGTCGTCGACGCCTGGTCGAAGGCCTCGGAAGAGATCGCCAAGGAGATGATGAAGGAGATCTCCGTCACCAAGAAGACGGCGACGGGCGCGGATGCCGACATCAACTCGATCTACATGATGTCGCACTCCGGTGCGCGTGGTTCGCCGGCCCAGATGCGTCAGCTCGCCGGCATGCGCGGCCTGATGGCCAAGCCGTCGGGTGAGATTATCGAGACGCCGATCATCTCGAACTTCAAGGAAGGCCTCTCGGTTCTCGAGTACTTCAACTCGACTCACGGCGCCCGCAAGGGTCTCGCGGACACGGCGTTGAAGACCGCGAACTCGGGTTACCTCACCCGCCGTCTGGTGGACGTCGCGCAGGACTGCATCATCACGCAGGACGATTGCGGCACCCATCTCGGCATCAAGATGCGTGCGATCGTCGACGCCGGCACCCTGGTGGCGTCGCTCGGCTCGCGCATCCTGGGCCGCGTGCCTTGCGACGACGTGCGCGATCCCGCCACCAACGCCGTGCTGGTCAAGGCCGGCACGCTGATGGAGGAGAGCCACATCGACGCCATCCAGCAGGCTGGCGTGCAGGAGGTGAAGATCCGCTCGGCGCTGACTTGCGAGCTGGTCAACGGCATCTGCAAGATGTGCTACGGCCGCGACCTCGCGCGCGGTACGCCGGTCAACCACGGTGAGGCTGTCGGCGTCATCGCCGCGCAGTCGATCGGTGAGCCCGGCACCCAGCTGACGATGCGTACCTTCCACATCGGCGGTGCGGCGCAGCTGAACGAGCAGTCCTTCGTCGAATCGAACTTCGAAGGCAAGGTGGTCATCCGCAACAAGGCGATCGCTCGCAACAGCGAGGGTCACCTGATCGCGATGGTCCGCAACATGGTCGTGACGATCGTCGACCCCGACGGCAGCGAGCGTGCGACGCACCGTATCCAGTACGGTTCGCGCATGCATGTCGACGACGGCGACATGATCAAGCGCGGCCAGCGCATCGCCGAGTGGGATCCTTACACCCGCCCGATCCTCACGGAAGCGGAGGGCACGATCGGGTTCGAGGATCTGACCGAAGGTCTGTCGATCTCGGAAACGCTCGACGAGTCCACCGGTATCGCCAAGCGCGTGGTCATCGACTGGCGTGGAACGCGCGGTGGCGCGGATCTGCGTCCGGCGATCGTGATCAAGGGCAAGGACGGCAAGGTGCTCAAGCTCGCCCGCGGTGGCGATGCCCGCTACATGCTGTCGGTCGACGCGATTCTGTCGGTCGACATCGGGGCGACGGTGAAGCCGGGCGACATCCTGGCGCGTATCTCGACCGAGAGCGCCAAGACGCGCGACATCACCGGCGGTCTGCCGCGGGTGGCGGAGCTGTTCGAAGCGCGCAAGCCGAAGGATGCCGCGATCATCGCTGAGATCGCCGGCACCATCCGGTTCGGCCGCGACTACAAGAACAAGCGTCGCATCTCGATCGAGCCGGTGGACAAGACCGAAGAGGCGCGCGAGTACCTGATCCCGAAGGGCAAGCACATCCATCTCCAGGATGGCGACATCGTCGAGAAGGGTGACTTCATCGTCGAAGGAAACCCGGCGCCGCACGACATCCTGGCGATCAAGGGCATCGAGGAACTCGCGGCCTATCTGGTCAACGAGATCCAGGAGGTCTACCGGCTCCAGGGCGTGCTCATCAACGACAAGCACATCGAGGTGATTGTCCGTCAGATGCTGCAGAAGATCGAGGTCACCGACCAGGGCGACACCGACATGATCTCGGGCGAGCAGGTCGACAAGATCGAGTTCGACGCGCTGAACCTGAAGGCGCAGGAGGAGGGCAAGAAGCCCGCCACCGGCAATCCGGTTCTGCTCGGCATCACCAAGGCGAGCCTGCAGACACGGTCGTTC
Source organism: Bradyrhizobium sp. SRS-191 (assembly GCF_024586915.1). GTDB lineage: Bacteria > Pseudomonadota > Alphaproteobacteria > Rhizobiales > Xanthobacteraceae > Bradyrhizobium. Next base: position 48,239 of record NZ_JANBVS010000005.1, on the reverse strand, counting down.
TTCTCGGCGGCCTCGTTCCAGGAGACCACCCGCGTCCTCACGGAGGCTGCGGTCAACGGCAAGATCGATCCGCTCGAGGGTCTCAAGGAGAACGTCATCGTCGGCCGCCTGATCCCGGCCGGCACCGGCGCCTCCATGGCCCGCATCCGCGAAGTCGCTCTCAAGCGCGACAAGCTGATTCTCGACGAGCGCGAGAAGCAGGCGGCGATCGTGCCGTCGCAGCCCGAGCCGCAGCCGCTGGCGCTGCCGCCCGCAGAGTAAGCAGAGCGTTGCGGCGAGGCCTGACGGTGTCAGGTTCCGCCGCTCGTTCATGTGACATAGAAAAGGCCGGCGCTCGCCGGCCTTTTTTTGACAAGATTTTCTCCTGCTGCCGCGCTGCTGCCCCGTTGTTCATCTTCCCTTCAGGCACAAAGGCGCTTCTGGGAGCATCAGATCCGCTGAGCTGATGTCCGTCCACCGCGCGTGGCGCTGCGCCGATTTGCTCGGGCGCAAACCCTGTGCGGGCCGGGTAGGCTATGGCCGATCGAGCCCCAAGGGTGGCAGACCCGAAACACGGACGACCGGCGGTGTCGCAGACAGCCGGAGATGGCGGAACTTCGATGCTTGACCTTGCGATTGTTGGTGGCGGTCCGGGCGGCCTGATGAGCGCCTGGTATCTCAGGCGAAAGCTCGGCGATCTCTGCAAGGTGACCATCTTCGAGGCGTCCGACCGGCTCGGCGGCAAGATCGTCACGCGCAAGTTCGACACGGCGCCGGCCATGTACGAAGCCGGCGTCGCCGAGATCTACGACTACTCGATGACCGGCCCTGATCCTTTGCGCGAGCTGATCCAGCATTTCGGCCTGCAGACGATTCCGATGGACGCGTTGCAGGTGCAGCTCGACGGCGAGCTGCTCGACGACGTTCCGGGCCTGCGCCGCAAATATGGACCGAAGACTGCCGCGGCCGTCGAGGCGTTTCGCAAGCGCTGCTCCGACGTGATGTCGCCGGTCGAATACTATGAGGGCGTCGGCGCGCACGACAATGAGCACCCCTGGGCCTACAAGACCTGCGAGGAGCTGCTCGACGAAGAGGTCGAGGACCCGACCGCCAAGCGCTTCTTCAAGGTGATGTCGCGCTCCGACATCGCCACCGAGGCCCACAACACCAACGGCCTCAACGCGCTCAAGAACTTCGTGATGGATATCGACGACTACATCGGTCTGTATTCGATCCAGAACGGCAATGAGCAGCTGATCGAGTGCCTGCGCTCGGAGGTCGACGCCGACATCCAGCTCAACCACCGTGTCCTGCGCATCGGCAAGACCGAGCAGGGCCGCTACCGCCTCAACATGATGAACGGCAAGGGGCCGGAGACGCGCGAGTTCGATCTCGTGCTGGTCTGCCTGCCGCATTCCTGGCTGTCCACCGTCGGCTGGGACGGCGAGAAGCTGCGCCAGTCGATGGTCAAGCACGTCGCCTATTTCGATCGTCCCGCGCACTATCTGCGCGTCTCGATCCTGTTCGATTCCCCGTTCTGGGGCGACAAGATCCCGGGCTCCTGGTTCATGTCGGAGGCGTTCGGCGGCTGCTGCATCTACAATGAGGGCTCGCGCCACGATGTCGGCAAGCATGGCGTGCTGAACTGGCTGATCGCCGGCTCCGACGCGCTGGCCTTCGCCAACCTGTCCGACCAGGAGCTGATCGACGCCGCGCTGAAGTCGCTGCCGGCGGCGCTCGGCGATTCCAGGGCGCATTTCATGGAAGGCAAGATCCATCGCTGGCTGTCGTCGGTGAACGCGCTGCCCGGCGGCCTGCCGGTGCGCGACGTCATGACCAATCACCGCCCGGAGCCGAAGGAGCATCCGGGGATCGTGGTGGTCGGCGACTATCTGTTCGATTCGACCCTCAACGGCCTGCTCGACTCCTCGGATGCCGCGACCGACATCATCCTCACCGAGATGATGCGGCTGCGCCGCGTCAAATCGCAGGCGGAGAAGCCGCTGTCGGACAAGATCGACCGCGACTATTTCGACAATTATCGCGGGCAGGGGCCGTACGCGGATGCCTGGTCGCATTTCACTGACCCGGACTATCTGCTCGGCCTGATCAAGATCGTCTGGAACAAGAGCAAGGGCAAGGGCTACAAGCTCTTGGTCGCCGGCTCCGCGAGCGGCGAGCTGGTCGGCGCGCTGCGCGAGCGCGGCATCGATGCCTGGGGCATCGAGAACAACCGCTATATCCACGGCAAGACGCCGAAGGCGCTCAGGAAGTACAACAAGCTCGGCTCGATTGCCGATCTGCCGTTCAAGTCGGGCGAGTTCGACTTCGTGTTCGAGACCAGCCTCTGCCACCTCGGCGACAAGCAGGTTGCGCGCGCGATTCGCGAGCTCAACCGCGTGGTCAAGACCGGCCTCGTGTTCGGCTCGATCACCTCGGACATGGCGCCGGCGCTGGTCGACCGTTACGATCTGCTGCGCGGCGTCAAGAAGCTCGGCACATGGTGGGAATGGTCCGAGCTGTTCTTCGGCAACGGCTTCGATCTCGCGATGCACCGCCGCGACTGCACCGACGAAGTGTGGGCCGCGACTCTCGCCGCCAACAAGGGCCCCGGCCAGTGGTATGCCGACGCGGACAGCCTGCGCTACTCGTTCTTCGACAAGGTCGAGGACGAAGACTGAGGACGCTGGCCGCGGCGCTGTGCAGATGTTAAATGCCTGACGCGCAAGGCCGGCGCTCTCGTCGGCCGCGCTGCTTCGGTTGGTTGCATGGCGCCCAAGAAACCAGGATCAGAGTCGAGACCGGCCTCCAAATCGGGCTCGAAGCGAGGTTCGAAATCGGGTTCGACCTCGGCTGCGCCCGGTCAGACCGCCGACGATCGGATCGCCGGCAAGCGAATCGCGGCTGCCGCCGGTGCTGCAGCCGAGATCGCAAAGCGGCTTTCTGAAGCCAGCGCGCCTCAGGCTGCACAGGCGCCGGAACCGCCGCAGGCGCCCGAATCCGCGCAGGCACCTGAAGCACCCGTTGCCGCCAACGTGCCGCGGACGTCCGAGGCGGCGCAGCCCTCCGAGCAGTTGCAGGCGGGCAAATTGCCTGAGGCAGCCAAGCCGCCGCAGGCCACCAAGCCGCCGGCGGCCGCTAAGCCCCCTGAGACCAGTAAGCCGCCGCCGCCCTCCGACGAGGACGACGATGATGACGGCGAGGACGACGATCTCGACGATGATGACGACGACGAGGACCTCGTCGTCTACTCGGCCCGCGAGGCCGCCGGCGCGCTTGCGACGATCTACGGCTTCGTCTCGCCGCTGCTCGGCAAGTACAAGAAGATGCTGGCCTTCGTGTCGATCGGCGTTCTGATCGAGACGCTGTTCAACGTCATCATGCCGCTCAGCCTCAAGTTCCTGATCGACGACGCGCTCGGCGAGGAGGATTTCGAGGCGCTCTACCGCATCCTCGGCGTGCTCGCGGTCGCCGGCATCTTCACCTCGATCGTCGCCGTGCTCTACGAGCGCTGGGATGCGCGGCTGGCGGCCTGCGTCATTTCCGACGTCCGCACGCGGCTGTTCGACCACGTGCAGAACCTGCCGGCGGCGTATTTCCAGCGCACCAAGCGCGGCGAGATCCTGTCGCGCTTCTCGGTCGACATGTCGGCGTTCGAGGGCGTGGTGAAGACCTTCGCCAACAGCGCCGCGCTGCCGCTGCTCGAGCTCATCGCCGGCATCATCCTGATGCTGTTCCTCAACTGGCAGCTCGCCGCGATCGCGCTCTTGGTATTTCCGATCACCCTGATCGGCCCGCGCATCCTGACGCCCAAGGCCGTGCAGGCCAATTACGAGCAGAAGCTCAACGAGGCCTCGCTGCTCGGCGTGATCCAGGAGAACATCGCGGCGCAAGCGGTCATCAAGGCCTTCAGTCTGCATCGCAAGGTGTTCGGCTGGTTCTCGTTCCGCAATGACGCGGCGCGGCGCAAGATGGCCGATGCGATGTTCCTCTCGACCATGGTCGAGCGCACGGTGACCATCGCGGTGCTGCTGCTGCACCTGGTGGTGCTCGCGATCGGCGCCTATCTCGCCACCAAGGGGCAGATCACCGTCGGCACCTTCGTCACCTTCGAGAGCGCGTTCTGGGAGGTGTCCTACAACATCGCCCATGTGATGCACTTCATCCCGGTGTCGATCTCCTCGGCCGCCGCGATCCGGCACATGCAGGAGCTGCTGGACGAGCCTACGCGGGGCGCCGACCGGCCGGGCGCGCCGGACCTGCCGCGCATCAGCCACGACATCACCTTCGAGCGCGTCGGCTTCCAATACGAGGGCAGCCAGACCCCGGTGCTGGACAATCTCAGCCTGAAGCTCGACGTCGGCAAGCGCATCGCCATCGTCGGTCCGTCCGGCTCCGGCAAGAGCACGCTGCTCAACCTGATCCTGCGGCTCTACGTGCCCGACGAGGGCCGCGTGACCATCGACGGCGTCGATATCCGCAAGGTGACCCGCGATTCGCTCCGCGGCAGCATGGCGGTCGTGTTCCAGGAGAACATGCTGTTCAACATGTCGCTGCGGGAGAACATCCGGCTCGGCAAGGAGGGCGCGACCGACGAGGAGGTGGAGGAGGCGGCCAAGAAGGCCGAGATTCACCGCTACATCATGAGCCTGCCGCAGAAATACGACACCCTGGTCGGCGAGCGCGGCGACACGCTATCGGGCGGCCAGCGCCAGCGCATCGCCATCGCCCGCGCCATCATCCGCAATCCCTCCGTCCTGCTGCTCGACGAGGCCACCTCGGCGCTCGACCAGACCACTGAAGCCGCGATCAACCGCACGCTGCTCAAGGTCGCCAAGGGCCGCACCATGATCTGGTCGACCCACCGCCTCACGTCAGTTGTCGAGATGGACGAGATCATCGTCATCTCCGGCGGCCGCGCCATCGAGCGCGGCAGCCACGCCGAACTGCTCGCCAAGAACGGCACGTACCGTAAGCTCTGGGACGACCAGGGCCACCAGCCGAGCCGGCAGGATCAGGTCGACGACGACAGCGACGATGAGGATGACGAAGACGACCTCGAGGATGACGAGGACGACGACGAGGAGGAATAGGCGTGGAGCGGTGTGCTCGCCAGCCGGTGCCGCACGCCGCGGCCCAGTGAGACCGCAAAGCGCGCCCAGCGCTGCGCCAGCCAATAGGGGCCACTGCCGATCGAGACATCGCGGAAGCGCCAGGCCTTGTCCAACGACCACGCATCGCAGGCGGCCTTGACCGGGTCGTCATAGAACGCGGCGATCTTGCCTTCGCTCATGCCGTCGGTCGCCAGCCAGCGCGGGATGTGGACGTTGCACAGGCGCTCGACGTCCGTGAACACCTTGTCGGAGCCGGTGCCGGTCACCGGGCAGGTGGTGCAGAAGGCATCGCCGACCAGCACCACGCCGGGCATGCGTTGGCCGCTGTTGACGATGAGGTCGGCCGGCCGGACCTTGACCTCGCCGGTCACAGCGTAAGCACCGGTGATCCGCTTGAGGCCGGGCAGGGCGGCGTCCAGCGTCTCGGCCGGACTGCGCCGCACTGCGCGGACACAGGGATCGTCAACCTCCCGATACGCGAACAGGTTGGCGCGCATCCGCTCGCCGATCGGAAACAGGGTGACGTAGGGCACCCGAGCGTTCGCCCGCTCCTGGAAATAGGTCATGGCCGGGAACGGGAAGGCCGGGCGGCCGACCGGCTCCAGATCGAAGCCGACCGAGATCGAATGGGCCGGGCTGGTGATCGTCCGGGTGATTCCCAGCTGATGCCGCAGGCCGACATTCAGACCGTTGGCGAGCACGACCAGCCGGGCGGAGATCGACTCGCCGGTGGAGAGGACGACGGACTGGCGATCGTCTCCCGGGGTGATCGCGGTGGCCTTGGCTACGATTCGCAGGATCGGCGCCGGGATCTCCTCCCGCACGCCGGCGACCAGCGCGTCGTAGCGGATGCCGTATTGGTGCACCGGCGCCTTGTCGAGGACGTAGCCGAATCGGGCGATCCAATTCTCGGCCGTGAGCGTCGCGCCCCGCAGCGCCTTGTCCGCCGTCCCGGTGCGCCGGAACCGCGCGATCTGCTCGACGCCCGAGATCTTCTCGATTCGGAAGTCCGGCGGGTAAACCGCGTGGGGATCGACCAGAATCGCCGCAATGCCGGCACGCCCCAGCATGGCCGCCGTGATCGAACCGGCCAGTCCGCCGCCGATGATCGCGATGTCGGTATAGTGGGGCATGCGGCGTCTCTTCGTCGCGCCATCCTTGGCTCCTAAAGCCGAACAAAGCCTTAGCCGCCCTGTTTCAGATCGTTGCGGAGGGTGAACGGAGAATCGGAGAGGCCGCAGGGTGGGCAAAGGCGCGGCCGTGCCGTCTCCGCGCCCGAGCTGTCGGCCGCGCCGTGCCCACCGTCGGGCGGCATTCATTGCGGTGAGATGGTGGGCACGCTGCCGCCCCTTCGGGCCGGCTGCTTTGCCCACCCTACGGCACCTCAATCTCTCAACATCGTCAGGGGCTTGACTGGTCTACTTGAGTGAATAGGTAAGCTGCAGGTATCGGCTGCCCGGCGTCGGCCCAGCGTGGCGGGCACCCGACATACAAACGACTGGATTGCGCGTGCTGCGGCGTCGTTTTGCTTGACTTGGGTATTTACCGCTTATAAAAGGCCCGCACTCAACGACAGGCGGTGAGCTTCGCCAGCGTCGGTACGGATCACCCGGACGGCTCCGAACAGGGCAGAACGGGCACCAACCTCGACGAATGCCGCTCAAACGCTGTCGATCATAGCTAGGCAATGCCAGAACGATTTTAGATCTCTCGAGCTCGTTCTCTTGAGACCAATTTCGGATGCATGACCTCGGTAGACCGCTGTCAGCGCAAGCTGAAGGGTGGTGATCGCGGTCCTCTGTGGCGTCAAGCGCTTTCCGTTCAGCGATGAATGGTTGGCGCGATTTCGTTTTGCGCGGGTTTTCGCGCGATGCGGCCCGGGTGAGGCGGGGAACCTCGAACAGAATTTGCGGAAATCCATCGCGGTTTCCGTGCGAACGTTGAGAAGGGTGAAGGCCAAGATGCCGACGATCAACCAGCTGATCGCAAATCCGCGCGAAGTGCAGAAGTCGCGCAAGAAGGTGCCGGCGCTGCAGCAGTCGCCGCAGAAGCGTGGCGTTTGCACGCGCGTCTACACCACGACCCCGAAGAAGCCGAACTCGGCGCTTCGTAAGGTCGCCAAGGTGCGCCTGACCAACGGCTTCGAGGTGATCGGCTACATCCCGGGTGAAGGCCATAACCTGCAGGAGCACTCGGTGGTCATGATCCGCGGCGGCCGCGTCAAGGACTTGCCTGGCGTGCGCTACCACATCCTCCGCGGCGTGCTGGATACCCAGGGCGTCAAGAACCGTAAGCAGCGTCGTTCGAAGTACGGCGCGAAGCGTCCGAAGTAAGACGTTCGAGATAAAGCGGGAACAGATCACATGTCGCGTCGCCATTCAGCCGAAAAGCGTGAAGTGCTTCCGGATCCGAAGTTCGGGAACATCATCGTCACCAAGTTCATGAACTCGGTGATGTACGCCGGCAAGAAGTCGGTCGCCGAAGGAATCGTCTACGGCGCGTTTGGCATCATCGAGGCCAAGACCAAGCAGAGCCCCCTGACGGTGTTCGAGCAGGCGCTGGAAAACGTCATGCCGACGATCGAAGTGCGCTCGCGCCGCGTCGGTGGCGCGACCTACCAGGTGCCGGTCGAGGTTCGTTCCACCCGCCGCCAGGCGCTGGGCATTCGCTGGCTGATCTCGGCTGCGCGCGACCGCAACGAGAAGACCATGACCGAGCGGCTTTCGGCGGAGCTGCTCGATGCCTCGAACAACCGGGGTAACGCCGTGAAGAAGCGTGAAGACGTGCACCGGATGGCTGAAGCCAACCGCGCCTTCTCGCACTACCGCTGGTAACAGCGGCCCGAACGGAAATCAGGGAACAGATCCATGCCCCGCCAACACGCCATCGAAGACTATCGTAACTTCGGTATCATGGCGCATATCGACGCCGGTAAGACGACGACGACCGAGCGCATCCTGTATTACACCGGCAAGAGCCACAAGATCGGCGAAGTGCACGAAGGTGCCGCGACGATGGACTGGATGGAGCAGGAGCAGGAGCGTGGCATCACGATCACCTCCGCTGCCACCACCGCGTTCTGGAACGGCAAGCGCCTGAACATCATCGACACCCCCGGCCACGTCGACTTCACCATCGAGGTCGAGCGCAGCTTGCGCGTGCTCGACGGCGCCGTGTGCGTGCTCGACTCCAACCAGGGCGTCGAGCCGCAGACCGAGACCGTTTGGCGCCAGGGCGACAAGTACAAGGTGCCGCGCATCGTCTTCGCCAACAAGATGGACAAGACCGGTGCCGACTTCTTCAAGTGCCTGGCCGACATCGTCGACCGCCTGGGCGCGAAGCCGGTTGCGATCCAGCTGCCGATCGGCGCCGAGAACAACTTCAAGGGCTGCATCGATCTCGTGACCATGAAGGCGATCGTCTGGAACGACGAGTCGCTCGGCGCGAAGTTCGACCATGTCGAGATCCCTGCTGATCTCGCCGACCAGGCTGCCGAATATCGCGAGAAGCTGGTGGAAGCCGCCGTCGAGCTCGACGACGACGCCCTGGCTGCGTTCCTCGACGGCAAGGAGCCGGACGAAGCGACCCTGAAGCGCCTGATCCGCAAGGCCGTTCTGACCGGCGCCTTCTATCCGGTGCTGTGCGGCTCGGCCTTCAAGAACAAGGGTGTGCAGCCCTTGCTCGACGCCGTCGTCGACTATCTGCCGTCGCCGCTCGACGTGCCCGCGATCAAGGGCACCGACGACGAGGGCAACGAGGTCGTGCGCAAGGCGGACGACAAGGAGCCGCTGTCGCTGCTCGCGTTCAAGATCATGGACGACCCGTTCGTCGGCACCATCACCTTCTGCCGCATCTATTCGGGCATCCTGACCTCGGGCACCGGCGTCGTGAACTCGACCCGCGAGAAGAAGGAGCGCATCGGCCGCATGCTGCTGATGCACGCCAACAACCGCGAGGACATCAAGGAAGCCTATGCGGGCGACATCGTCGCTCTCGCCGGCCTCAAGGAAGCGCGCACCGGTGACACGCTGTGCGATCCGAACAACCAGGTCATCCTGGAAAAGATGGAATTCCCGGAGCCGGTCATCGAGATCGCGATCGAGCCGAAGTCGAAGGCCGACCAGGAGAAGCTGGGCATCGCGCTGGCGAAGCTCGCCGCCGAAGATCCGTCCTTCCGCGTGTCGACCGATCACGAGTCGGGCCAGACCATCCTGAAGGGCATGGGCGAGCTCCATCTCGACATCAAGGTCGACATCCTGAAGCGCACCTACAAGGTCGATGCGAACATCGGCGCGCCGCAGGTGGCGTTCCGTGAGCGCATCACCAAGCCGGCCAATGTGGACTACACCCACAAGAAGCAGACCGGTGGTACCGGCCAGTTCGCGGCCGTGAGCATCGTGGTCGAGCCGAACGAGCCGGGCGGTGGCTACGTGTTCGAGTCCAAGATCGTCGGCGGTGCGGTTCCGAAGGAATACATCCCCGGCGTCGAAAAGGGCATCGAGAGCGTGCTCGGCGCAGGCGTGGTCGCCGGCTTCCCGGTGGTCGACGTCAAGGTGTCGCTGGTCGACGGCAAGTATCACGACGTCGACTCGTCGGCTCTGGCCTTCGAAATCGCGTCGCGCGCGGCCTTCCGTGAGGCGCTGCAGAAGGGCAAGTCCGTTCTGCTTGAGCCGATCATGAAGGTCGAGGTCGTGACCCCGGAAGACTACACCGGCTCGGTCATCGGCGACCTGAACTCCCGTCGTGGCCAGATCCAGGGCCAGGACATGCGCGGCAACGCCAACGTCATCAACGCGATGGTGCCGCTCATGAACATGTTCGGTTACGTGAACAATCTGCGCTCGATGAGCCAGGGTCGCGCGACCTTCACGATGCAGTTCTCGCACTACGCTGAAGCGCCGGCCAACGTGTCGGCTGAAGTCCAGAAGAAGTTTGCCTGATTGTCGCGAGCTCAAGTTAGCGACTGAACGGAGAGTCAAATGGCCAAAGCTAAATTTGAACGTAACAAGCCCCACTGCAACATCGGCACCATTGGTCACGTCGACCATGGCAAGACGTCGCTGACGGCTGCCATCACCAAGATCCTGGCCGAAACGGGCGGTGCGACGTTCACTGCCTACGACCAGATCGACAAGGCGCCGGAAGAGAAGGCTCGCGGCATCACCATCTCGACCGCCCACGTCGAGTACGAGACCAAGAACCGCCACTACGCCCACGTCGACTGCCCCGGCCACGCCGACTACGTGAAGAACATGATCACCGGCGCTGCCCAGATGGACGGCGCGATCCTGGTCGTGTCGGCCGCTGACGGCCCGATGCCGCAGACCCGCGAGCACATCCTGCTCGCCCGTCAGGTCGGCGTTCCCGCGCTCGTCGTGTTCCTGAACAAGTGCGACATGGTCGACGATCCGGAGCTGCTCGAGCTGGTTGAGCTCGAAGTTCGCGAGCTGCTCTCGAAGTACGAATTCCCGGGCGACAAGATCCCGATCATCAAGGGCTCGGCGCTGGCCGCTCTCGAAGATTCGGACAAGAAGCTCGGCCACGACGCCATCCTCGAGCTGATGCGCAATGTCGACGAGTACATTCCGCAGCCGGAGCGTCCGATCGACCAGCCCTTCCTGATGCCGGTTGAAGACGTGTTCTCGATCTCGGGCCGCGGCACCGTGGTGACCGGTCGTGTCGAGCGCGGCATCATCAAGGTCGGTGAGGAAATCGAGATCGTCGGCATCCGTCCGACCCAGAAGACCACCGTCACCGGCGTCGAAATGTTCCGCAAGCTGCTCGATCAGGGCCAGGCTGGCGACAACATCGGTGCGCTGCTCCGCGGCACCAAGCGCGAGGACGTCGAGCGCGGCCAGGTTCTCTGCAAGCCGGGTTCGGTCAAGCCGCACACCAAGTTCAAGGCTGAGGCTTACATCCTCACCAAGGAAGAGGGCGGCCGCCACACTCCGTTCTTCACCAACTATCGTCCGCAGTTCTACTTCCGCACGACCGACGTGACCGGCGTCGTTCACCTGCCGGAAGGCACCGAGATGGTGATGCCGGGCGACAACATCGCGATGGAAGTGCACCTGATCGTGCCGATCGCGATGGAAGAGAAGCTGCGCTTCGCCATCCGTGAAGGCGGCCGCACCGTCGGCGCCGGCGTCGTCGCCTCGATCATCGAGTAACAACACGAATAGGGAATGGCGGGTGGCGAATGGAGATCCATTCGCCGTTCGCTACTCGCCACTCACTACTCAAAGAAAGATACGGCAATGAACGGCCAAAATATCCGCATCCGTCTCAAGGCGTTTGACCATCGTATCCTCGATACGTCGACGCGCGAGATCGTCAACACGGCGAAACGGACCGGCGCGCAGGTTCGCGGACCCATTCCGCTGCCGACCCGCATCGAAAAGTTCACCGTCAACCGTTCGCCGCACGTCGACAAGAAGAGCCGCGAGCAGTTCGAGATGCGCACCCACAAGCGTCTCCTCGACATCGTCGATCCGACCCCGCAGACCGTCGATGCTCTCATGAAGCTCGACCTGGCTGCCGGCGTCGACGTCGAGATCAAGCTCTAAGTTTTTGGATTCACGTTCGCCTCATCGCGGACATAGAGAAGAACAGGAAGCACGCCGATGCGCTCCGGAGTGATCGCACAAAAGGTCGGGATGACGCGGGTCTTTACGGAGACCGGCGAGCATATCCCTGTGACCGTGCTGAAGCTCGGCAATTGCCAGGTGGTCGGTCATCGCACCACCGAGAAGAACGGCTACGTCGCGCTGCAGCTCGGCAGCGGCAGCCGCAAGACGGTCTACATGCCGAAGGCGGAGCGCGGCCAGTTCGCGGTCGCCAAGGTCGAGCCGAAGCGCAAGCTCGCCGAATTCCGCGTCAGCGAGGACTCGCTGATCCCGGTCGGCGCCGAGATCCAGGCCGACCACTTCGTCGTCGGCCAGTTCGTCGACGTCACCGGCACCTCGGTCGGTAAGGGCTTCGCGGGCGGCATGAAGCGCTGGAACTTCGGCGGTCTGCGCGCCACGCACGGTGTGTCGATCTCGCACCGTTCGATCGGTTCGACCGGTGGCCGTCAGGACCCCGGCAAGACCTGGAAGAACAAGAAGATGCCCGGTCACATGGGCGTCGACCGCATCACCACGCTGAACCTGCGTGTGGTGCAGACGGACGTCGAGCGCGGCCTGATCCTGGTCGAAGGCGCGGTGCCCGGCTCCAAGGGTGGCTGGATCTCGGTGCGCGACGCCGTGAAGAAGCCGCTGCCGAAGGAAGCGCCGAAGCCCGGCAAGTTCAAGGTCGCGGGTGAGCAGGCTGCCGAAGCGCCGGCCGTGCAGGAGGGCGCATAAATGGAACTGAAAGTCACCACGCTTGAGGGCAAGGAAGCCGGCTCGGTCCAGCTGTCCGACGCCATCTTCGGTCTCGAGCCGCGCGCCGACATCATCCAGCGTTGCGTTCAGTGGCAGCTGAACAAGCGTCAGGCCGGCACCCATAAGGCCAAGGGCCGCGCCGAGATCTGGCGCACCGGCAAGAAGATGTACAAGCAGAAGGGCACCGGCGGTGCTCGTCACGGCTCGGCCCGCGTGCCGCAGTTCCGTGGCGGTGGCCGCGCCTTCGGTCCGGTCGTGCGTTCGCATGCGACCGACCTGCCGAAGAAGGTCCGTGCGCTGGCGCTGAAGCATGCGCTATCGGCCAAGGCCAAGGACGGTGATCTGGTCGTCCTGGAGAACGCCACCCTCGAGGCGGCGAAGACCAAGGCGCTGATCGGCCATTTCTCCGGTCTCGGCCTGACCAACGCGCTGATCATCGACGGCGCCGAGCTGCACAACGGCTTTGCCGCTGCGGCCCGCAACATTCCGAACCTGGACGTGCTGCCGATCCAGGGCATCAACGTCTATGACATTCTCCGCCGGCAGAAGCTCGTTCTGACCAAGGCGGCGATCGATGCGCTGGAGGCGCGCTTCAAATGAAGACCATCGATCCGCGCCACTACGACATCATCATCGCGCCGGTCGTGACCGAGAAGGCGACGTTCGCCTCCGAGCAGAACAAGGTTCTGTTCAAGGTGGCCGCCAAGGCGACCAAGCCGCAGATCAAGGAAGCGATCGAGAAGCTGTTCGACGTCAAGGTCAAGAGCGTGAACACGCTCGTCCGCAAGGGCAAGACCAAGGTGTTCCGCGGCAATTTCGGTTCGCAATCGGACAGCAAGCGCGCGATCGTGACCCTCGAAGAGGGCCACCGCATCGACGTGACCACCGGACTGTAAGGCAGAGCTGCCATGGCACTGAAGACATTCAACCCCACGACGCCGGGCCAGCGCCAGCTGGTCATGGTCGATCGTTCGGCCCTGTACAAGGGCAAGCCGGTCAAGGCTCTGACCGAAGGCAAGCAGTCGAGCGGCGGCCGCAACAACACCGGCCGCATCACGGTTCGCTTCCTCGGCGGCGGCCACAAGCAGTCGTACCGCACGGTCGACTTCAAGCGCGACAAGATCGACGTCCCCGCGACCGTCGAGCGCCTGGAGTATGATCCGAACCGCACCGCGTTCATCGCCCTGATCAAGTATCAGGACGGCGAGCTCGCCTATATCCTGGCGCCGCAGCGCCTGGCGGTGGGCGACACCATCGTCGCGGGCAACTATGTCGACGTGAAGCCGGGCAACGTCATGCCGCTCGGCAACATGCCGGTCGGCACGATCGTGCACAACATCGAGGTCAAGATCGGGAAGGGCGGTCAGCTCGCCCGTTCGGCCGGCACCTATGCCCAGCTCGTCGGCCGCGACCACGACTACGTCATCGTCCGCCTGAACTCGGGCGAGCAGCGTCTGGTGCACGGTCGCTGCCGCGGCACCATCGGTGCGGTGTCGAACCCGGACCACATGAACACCTCGATCGGCAAGGCCGGCCGCAAGCGTTGGATGGGCCGTCGCCCGCACAACCGCGGTGTCGCGATGAACCCGATCGACCATCCGCACGGCGGCGGCGAAGGCCGTACCTCCGGCGGTCGTCACCCGGTCACTCCGTGGGGCAAGCCTACCAAGGGCAAGAAGACCCGCACCAACAAGTCGACCGACAAATTCATTCTCTTGAGCCGCCACAAGCGGAAGAAGTAAGGAACGACGGACATGGTTCGTTCAGTCTGGAAAGGCCCGTTCGTCGAGGCGTCGCTGCTCAAGAAGGCAGATGCGGCGCGCGCGTCCGGCCGTCACGACGTCATCAAGATCTGGAGCCGCCGCTCGACCATCCTGCCGCAGTTCGTCGGCCTGACGTTCGGCGTCTACAACGGCCAGAAGCATGTGCCGGTGGCGATCAACGAAGAGATGGTCGGTCACAAGTTCGGCGAGTTTTCGCCGACCCGCACCTTCCACGGCCATTCGGGCGATAAGAAAGCCAAGAAGGCTTGAGGATTAAGCGATGAGCAAACCAAAGCGCGAACGGAGCCTCCCCGACAACGAGGCCAAGGCTGTGGCCCGGATGCTTCGGGTGAGCCCGCAGAAGCTGAACCTGGTGGCGCAGATGATCCGCGGCCGCAAGGCGTCGGCAGCCCTCGCCGACCTGCAGTTCTCGCGCAAGCGGATTGCGGTCGACGTCAAGAAGTGCCTGGAATCGGCGATCGCCAATGCCGAGAACAACCACGAGCTCGAAGTCGACGATCTCGTCGTCTCGCAGGCTTTCGTCGGCAAGGGAATCGTGATGAAGCGTTTCTCGCCGCGCGGCCGCGGCCGTTCGGGCCGAGTTTTCAAACCGTTCTCGCAGCTGACGATCATTGTTCGTCAGGTCGAGGCGAGCGCGTAAAGTCGGGCGCTGGGAGAATACGATGGGTCAAAAGATCAATCCGATCGGTCTGCGTCTCGGCATCAACCGGACCTGGGATTCGCGCTGGTTCGCCGGCAAGGCCGAGTACGGCAAGCTGCTGCATGAAGACGTCAAGATCCGCGAGATCCTGCACAAGGAGCTCAAGCAGGCGGCCGTCGCCCGCATCGTGATCGAGCGTCCGCACAAGAAGTGCCGCGTCACGATCCACTCGGCCCGTCCGGGCGTCGTGATCGGCAAGAAGGGCGCCGACATCGACAAGCTGCGCAAGCGCGTCGCCGACATCACCTCGTCGGACGTCGTGATCAACATCGTCGAGATCCGCAAGCCGGAGCTCGATGCCACGCTGGTCGCCGAATCGATCGCGCAGCAGCTCGAGCGTCGCGTCGCGTTCCGCCGCGCCATGAAGCGCGCCGTTCAGTCGGCGATGCGTCTCGGCGCCGAGGGCATCCGCATCAACTGCTCGGGTCGTCTGGGCGGCGCGGAAATCGCCCGCATGGAGTGGTATCGTGAGGGCCGGGTGCCGCTGCACACGCTGCGCGCCGACATCGACTACGGTGTGGCCACCGCGTTCACCACCTTCGGCACCTGCGGCGTGAAGGTCTGGATCTTCAAGGGCGAGATCCTCGAGCACGATCCGATGGCACAGGACAAGCGGATGAACGAGGGTGGTGGCGAAAGCCCGTCGCCGCGTTCGCGCCGCGACGCGGCCTGATCGTTCAGCCGCGACAAGACAGGTTTGAGGGCTCAAAGCCATGATGCAACCAAAGAAGACCAAGTTCCGAAAGGCGCATAAGGGCCGTATCCACGGCGTTGCGTCCTCGGGCGCAACGCTGGCCTTCGGCCAGTTCGGGCTGAAGGCGATGGAGCCGGATCGCGTCACCGCGCGCCAGATCGAGGCCGCCCGTCGTGCGCTGACCCGTCACATGAAGCGCGCGGGCCGCGTCTGGATCCGGGTGTTCCCGGATCTGCCGGTGTCGAAAAAGCCGGCCGAAGTCCGCATGGGCTCCGGCAAGGGCTCGCCGGAATTGTGGGTGGCCCGCGTCAAGCCGGGCCGGGTGATGTTCGAGATCGACGGCGTCAGCAACCAGATCGCGCGCGAGGCGCTGACCCTGGCCGCTGCCAAGCTGCCGATCAAGACGCGCTTCGTCGAACGCATTGCGGAGTAATGGTCATGGCCGAGATGAAGATTGCCGACATTCGCGCGATGAGCCCGGACCAGATGGACGATGCGATCGTCAATCTGAAGAAGGAGCGCTTCAACCTGCGCTTCCAGCGCGCCACCGGGCAGCTGGAGAATACCGCCCGCCTGCGTGAGGCGCGCCGCGACATCGCCCGTATCAAGACCATCGCCGCGCAGCAGCGCGCCAAGACGAAGTAAGAGGCTCGACATGCCGAAACGGACCCTCCAGGGCGTGGTCGTCAGCGACAAGCAGGCCAAGACCGTGGTCGTGCGCGTCGACCGGCGCTTCACCCACCCGATCTACAAGAAGACCATCCGCCGCTCGAAGAACTACCATGCTCACGACGAGAGCAACGAGTTCAAGCCGGGCGACATGGTGTGGATCGAGGAGAGCAAGCCGATCTCCAAGCTCAAGCGCTGGACCGTGGTCCGCGGAGAGCATAAGAAAACCGCCTGAGTCGGGAGACACGGCCCTGATCGAAGGGGCCGGTTTCGCTTTCGGGATCATAAAAGGCGCAGCTTTCCTGCGCAGCAGATGAAGAGGACGAGGTGCATCAATGATTCAGATGCAGACCAACCTCGACGTGGCCGATAATTCCGGCGCACGCCGTGTTATGTGTATCAAGGTGCTGGGCGGCTCGAAGCGCCGCTATGCCACCGTCGGCGACATCATCGTGGTGTCGATCAAGGAAGCCATTCCGCGTGGCAAGGTGAAGAAGGGCGACGTCATGAAGGCCGTCGTGGTGCGCGTCCGCAAGGACATCCGCCGCGCCGACGGCTCGGTGATCCGCTTCGACCGCAACGCGGCCGTCCTGATCAACAACCAGTCGGAGCCGGTCGGCACCCGTATCTTCGGGCCGGTGCCGCGCGAGCTGCGCGCCAAGAACCACATGAAGATCATTTCGCTCGCGCCGGAGGTGCTGTGATGGCTGCGAAGATCCGCAAGGGCGACAAGGTGATCGTCCTGACCGGCCGCGACAAGGGTCGCACCGGCGAGGTGTTCGAAGTGCGTCCGGACGCCGGCACGGCGCTCGTGCGCGGCATCAACCTGGTCAAGCGTCACCAGAAGCAGACGCAGAACCAGGAAGGCGGCATCGTCACCAAGGAAGCGCCGATCAACCTGTCCAACGTCGCTTACGTCGGCAAGGACGGCAAGCCGACGCGCATCGGATTCAAGATTCAGGCGGACGGCAAGAAGGTCCGCGTTGCCAAGAGCTCGGGAGTTGAGATCGATGGCTGAGACTGCTTACACCCCGCGCCTCCGCACGGAATACGACCGCAAGATCAAGAGCGCGCTGACCGAGAAGTTCGGCTACGCCAACGTCATGCAGGTGCCGCGGCTCGACAAGGTCGTGCTCAACATGGGCATCGGCGAGGCCGTCAACGACCGCAAGAAGGCGGAGACGGCTGCGGCCGACCTCACGCTGATCGCGGGCCAGAAGGCGGTCGTGACCTATTCGCGCGTCGCCATCGCGACCTTCAAGCTGCGTGAGAACCAGCCGATCGGCTGCAAGGTCACGCTGCGCAAGACCAAGATGTACGAGTTCATCGACCGCCTGATCAACGTCGCGCTGCCGCGCGTCCGCGACTTCCGCGGCCTGAACCCGAAGAGCTTCGACGGCCGCGGCAACTACTCGCTCGGCATCAAGGAGCACATCATTTTCCCCGAGATCGACTTCGACAAGGCCGGGGAGAGCTGGGGCATGGACATCACGGTGTGCACCACCGCGACGACCGACGACGAGGCCCGTGCCCTTCTGACCGCATTCAATTTCCCGTTCCGGCAGTGAGCAGCTGACTTAAAGCTTCTCAAACGCGGATACCCAGGAGCCAAGCATGGCAAAGAAGAGTTCAGTCGAGAAGAACAACCGGCGCAAGCGGATGGCGAAGAACGCCGCCCCGAAGCGCGCCAGGTTGAAGGCGATCATCGCCGACAAGGAAAAGCCGATGGAGGAGCGCTTCGCCGCGACCCTGAAGCTGGCGGAAATGCCGCGCAACTCGTCGACCACCCGCATCCGCAACCGGTGCGAGCTGACGGGCCGTCCGCGGTCGAACTACCGCAAGAACAAGCTGAGCCGCATCGCGCTGCGCGAGCTCGGATCCAAGGGCCTGGTTCCGGGCCTCGTGAAGTCGAGCTGGTAAGGAGGGTCGAACATGTCAACGCACGATCCCATCAGCGATCTGATCACCCGCATCCGCAACGCGCAGATGCGCTCGAAGTCGAAGGTCACGACCCCCGGCTCGAAGATGCGCGCCAGCGTGCTCGAAGTGCTGAAGTCCGAGGGCTACATCCGTGGCTATGCCACGATGGAGCATCCGTCGGGCCGCAGCGAGATCGAGATCGAGCTGAAGTATTTCGACGGCGAGCCCGTGATCCGCGAGATCGAGCGCGTCTCCAAGCCCGGCCGGCGCGTCTACACCTCGGTGAAGAACCTGCCGCGCGTGAACAACGGGCTCGGAATTTCTGTTTTGTCGACGCCGAAGGGAATCATGGCCGACCATAGCGCGCGTGACGCGAATGTCGGCGGTGAAGTTCTCTTCACGGTGTTCTAAGAAGGATTGAGCCATGTCACGTATTGGCAAGAAGCCTGTGACGGTGCCGTCCGGTGTGACCGCCACCGTCGACGGTCAGACCGTCAAGATGAAGGGCCCGAAGGGCCAGCTTCAGTTCCTCGTCCATGACGACGTCGAAGTGAAGTTCGAGAACGGCCAGGTCAAGGTTGCCCCGCGCGCCGAGACCAAGCGCGCGCGCTCGCTCTACGGCACCGCCCGCGCCCAGATCGCGAATCTGGTCGAAGGCGTCACCAAGGGCTTCGAGAAGAAGCTCGAGATCACCGGCGTCGGCTACCGCGCCGCGATGCAGGGCAAGAACCTGCAGCTCGCGCTCGGCTACAGCCACGACGTCGTCTACCAGATCCCGGAAGGCATCACGATCGCCGTGCCGAAGCCGACCGAGATCACGATCACGGGCATCGACCCGCAGCGCGTCGGCCAGGTGGCCGCCGAAATCCGCGCCTACCGGCCGCCGGAGCCCTACAAGGGCAAGGGTGTGAAGTACGCGGGTGAATTCATCTTCCGCAAGGAAGGCAAGAAGAAGTAACGGAGCCGGACATGTCGAGAGCAAAGGTTACGAATGCCCGGCGCAAGCAGCGCGTGAGGCTGTCGCTGCGCCGCTCCGCCGGCGGCCGTCCGCGTCTGTCGGTGTTCCGTTCGTCGAAGCACATCTACGCTCAGGTCATCGACGATCAGAAGGGCGAGACGCTCGCCTCGGCGTCGTCGATGGAGAAGGAGATGCGTTCGGCCGGCAACACCGGCGCCGACATCGATGCGGCGAAGGCGGTGGGCAAGCTGCTCGCCGAGCGCGCGGTGAAGGCAGGCATCAAGGAAGTCGTGTTCGATCGCGGCGGCTATCTCTATCACGGTCGCGTCAAGGCTTTGGCCGATGCGGCGCGCGAGAGCGGGCTGAGCTTCTAACATCATTGGATTTGGGCGCGAGAGCCCCTCAGAAGATTGGATAGCACCATGGCAGGTGAACGGGAACGAGGCGGTCGCGATCGCAAGGAGCGCGAGGAGCGCGACAGCGAGTTCGTCGACAAGCTCGTCCACATCAACCGAGTCGCGAAGGTCGTGAAGGGCGGTAAGCGCTTCGGCTTTGCGGCGCTCGTCGTGATCGGCGATCAGAAGGGCCGGGTCGGGTTCGGCCACGGCAAGGCGCGCGAAGTGCCGGAGGCGATCCGCAAGGCGACCGACTCCGCCAAGCGCAACCTCACCCGCGTCGCGCTGCGCGAGGGCCGGACCCTGCACCACGACATCTTTGGTCGTCACGGTGCGGGCCGCGTCTATCTGCGTGCGGCTCCGGCCGGTACCGGCATCATCGCCGGCGGCCCGATGCGCGCCGTGTTCGAGACGCTGGGCATCCAGGACGTGGTGGCGAAGTCGATCGGCTCGTCCAACCCGTACAACATGGTGCGCGCGACCTTCAACGCGCTGAAGCACCAGGATAGCCCGCGCTCGGTCGCTGCCCGCCGCAACATCAAGGTGTCGACCCTGCAGGCCCGCCGCGTCGGTGGCGATGCCGAGGCAGCCGCCGACTAACGAACGCGCGCCGCCTGTGGCTGGCGCATCTCGGAGTGAGCACAATGGCTAGCGCCAAGACCATCAAGATCGAGCAGATCGGCAGCCCGATCCGCCGGCATCACTCGCAGCGCGAGACGCTGATCGGGTTGAAGCTCAACAAGATCGGCCGGGTGACCGAGCTGCCGGATACGCCGGCGGTCCGCGGCATGATCACCAAGGTTCATCATCTCGTCCGCATCGTCGACGAGAATTAAGGAGAAGGGCGATGAAGCTCAGCGATATCGCCGACAACGCCGGCGCGCGCAAAAAGCGCATGCGCGTCGGCCGCGGCATCGGCTCCGGCAAGGGCAAGACCTCCGGCCGTGGCGGCAAGGGCCAGACCGCGCGCTCCGGCGTGCGCATCAAGGGCTTCGAGGGCGGTCAGATGCCGATGCATCGCCGTCTGCCGAAGCGCGGCTTCAACAACATCTTCGCGCTCGATTTCGTCGAGATCAATCTCGACCGAATCCAGCAGGCGATCGATGCCAAGAAGCTGGACGCCGGCAGCGTGATCAACGCCGAGGCGCTGGTGAAGTCGGGCGCGCTGCGTCGCGCCAAGGACGGCGTGCGCCTGCTCGGCCGTGGCGAGATCACGTCGAAGGTCAACATCGAGGTGCATGGCGCCTCGAAGTCGGCGATCGCGGCGGTCGAGAAGGCCGGCGGCACCGTCAAGCTCCTGGCACCTGCCAAGGACGAAGGCGAAGCGGCGTAACTTCTGCGTCATCGCCCGGTCCCAGGCTTCAGCCTGAGCGGGCAGGGCGATGGACAGAATGCGTCTGCGCACCAGATAATATCCGACGTCTGCCCAAGCCCCGCGAGCCCTCGCGGGGCTGATGCGGTCAAGAACGGGCGGCGGGAGAAAGCTAGAGATGGCCTCAGCAGCGGAACAACTTGCGGCAAACCTCAATTTCGGCGCGCTTGCAAAAGCCGATGAGCTGAAGAAGCGCATCTGGTTCACCCTCGGCGCGCTGCTGGTCTACCGCCTCGGCACCTATATTCCGCTGCCCGGCATCGACCCGAACATCTGGGATTCGGTGTTCCGCACCCAGGCCGGCGGCATCCTCGGCATGTTCAACATGTTCGCCGGCGGCGGCATCCACCGCATGGCGATCTTCGCGCTGAACATCATGCCGTACATCTCGGCATCGATCATCATCCAGCTCCTGACCACGGTCTCGCCGCAGCTCGAAGCCCTCAAGAAAGAGGGCGAGGCGGGCCGCAAGATGCTGAACCAGTACACCCGCTATCTGACGGTGATTCTGGCCGCCGTGCAGTCTTACGGCATCGCCGTGGGCCTCGAGGGCGCCGGCAACGTCGTGGCCGATCCCGGCCTGTTCTTCCGCCTGTCGACCGCGATCACGCTCACCGGCGGCACCATGTTCCTGATGTGGCTCGGCGAGCAGATCACCTCGCGCGGCATCGGCAACGGCATCTCGCTTATCATCCTGTCCGGCATCGTCGCGGAGCTGCCCTCGGCGCTCGCCAACATGCTCGAGCTCGGCCGCCAGGGCGCGCTGTCGACCGGCCTGATCCTGATCGTCATCATCATGGCGGTGGCCGTGATCGCCTTCATCGTGTTCATGGAACGCGCCCAGCGCCGGCTCCTGATCCAGTATCCGAAGCGCCAGGTCGGCAACAAGATGTTCGAGGGCCAGTCCTCGCATCTGCCGCTGAAGCTGAACACCTCGGGCGTGATCCCGCCGATCTTCGCCTCGTCGCTGCTGCTGCTGCCGACCACCGTCGCCAATTTCAACGCCGGCAAGGGCCCGGAATGGTTCCAGTGGATCACCACCCAGCTCGGCCATGGCCGGCCGCTGTTCCTGGTGCTGTATCTGGCGCTGATCCTGTTCTTCGCCTTCTTCTACACCGCCATCGTGTTCAACCCGACCGAGACGGCCGACAACCTCAAGAAGCATGGCGGCTTCATCCCGGGCATCCGCCCCGGTGAGCGCACGGCGGAATATATCGATTACGTGCTGTCGCGGATCACCGTGCTCGGCGCCATCTATCTGGCGATCGTGTGTCTGATTCCGGAAATTCTGATTTCCTACGCTTCCGTCCCGTTCTACTTTGGTGGCACTTCGCTTCTGATCGTGGTCAGCGTTACGATGGATACCGTGGCGCAGGTTCAGGGTTATCTGCTCGCCCATCAATATGAGGGGCTGATCAGGAAGTCGAAGCTGCGGGGGCGCCGCCGCTGACAGCGGCGGATCGCGGCCCGGGAGCCAAAAAGCCAAGAACAAGGTGTGCGGGAGGTCGCCCACCGTGTGCCGGGGGGCGGGACATTCAATGAGACTGATTCTTCTGGGACCGCCCGGTTCGGGCAAGGGAACGCAGGCGCAGCGCCTGGTGCAGCGTCACGGCATCGTTCAGCTGTCGACCGGCGACATGCTGCGCGCCGCGGTCGCCGCGCAGACCCCGATCGGGCTGAAGGCCAAGGACATCATGGCGGCCGGCGGGCTCGTGCCCGACGAGGTCGTGGTCGGCATCATTGCCGACCGAATCGAGCAGCCTGACGCCGCCAACGGCTTCATCCTCGACGGCTTCCCGCGCACCGTCCCGCAGGCCGAAGCGCTGGACGCACTGCTCAAGCAGAAGCAGATGAAGCTCGACGCCGTGATCGAGCTCCGGGTCAACGAGGGCGTTCTGCTGGAGCGCGTCGAGCGCCGCGCCGCCGAGACCCGCGCCCGTGGCGAGGCTGTCCGGGCGGATGACACGCCGGAGGTGCTGACCAAGCGCCTGGCCAGCTATCGTGACCAGACCGAGCCGCTGATCCACTATTATTCCGACCACCGGATGCTAGCGACCGTCGACGGCATGATGCCGATCGAGGAGGTCACCGAGGAGATCGGCCGGATCCTGGCTGCGGTCGGGAAGGCCGGCAGCCGGGCGGCCAAGAAGGCGAGCCCGGCCAAGCGCAGTGCCAAGGCTTCGAAGACTCCAGCCAAGACGGCGCAGCCGAAATCAGCCAAGAAATCGGCCAAGAAGGCCGCCAAAACGGCTTCGAAGGCGGCTGCTCCGGCGAAAAAGGCCGGCAAGACAGCCAAAAAGGCGGTCAAGACTGGGAAAAAGGCAGCTAAGGCCGCCCCCAAGAAGGCCTCCAAGGTTTCGAAGAAGGCGCCCAAGGCTGCCGCCAAGGCGACCAGGGGAACTCGGAAAACCTCTGCAAAGGCAGCAAAAAAGCGCGCCAAGGGGTGATCGAATCTTGTAGGGGCGGTTGACGACCGCCGTGTGAATCCATTAATAAGCCCGCATCCAAGTCGGATAGTTTTCCAAAGATGCCGGGCCCCCAGGAATCGAGGGGTGGGCGTCTTGTTCGCGTTTGCGGACACCTGCCCGAGATAGCGACAGAGAAGGCCGGTCCGTCCTTGGATCGGTGACAGGAGAGAAGTCCGTGGCCCGTATTGCCGGTGTCAACATCCCGACCAACAAGCGCGTCCTGATCGCGCTCCAGTACATCCATGGCATCGGCCCGAAGATCGCCGGTGAGATCGTGGAGAAGGTGAAGATCGCGGAAGATCGCCGCGTCAACCAGCTGAGCGACCAGGAAGTCTTGCAGATCCGCGAAATCATCGACCGCGACTACGTCGTCGAGGGCGACCTCCGCCGTGAGACCGGCATCAACATCAAGCGGCTGATGGACCTCGGCTGCTATCGCGGCCTGCGTCATCGCCGCGGCCTGCCGGTGCGCGGCCAGCGCACCCACACCAATGCGCGCACGCGCAAGGGTCCGGCCAAGGCGATCGCCGGCAAGAAGAAGTAATTGGCGAATTGCAGATGTGCGGATAGCGGGTAGGGGAAGCCCTTCTCGCTATTCGCCATTTACCATTCGCTCGTTTGGTGTAGCCGCTGGCATTACGGCGGCGTTGAGATCTCGAGAAAGGTACTTATATGGCCAAGGAAGCCGCACGTGTCCGCCGTCGTGAGCGCAAGAACATCGCCTCCGGCGTCGCCCATGTGAATTCGTCGTTCAACAACACCACCATCACCATCACCGACGCGCAGGGCAACACGATTGCCTGGTCGTCGGCGGGCACGATGGGTTTTAAGGGATCGCGCAAGTCGACCCCGTATGCCGCGCAGGTTGCGGCGGAGGACGTGTCCAAGAAGGCCCAGGAGCACGGCATGCGCACCCTCGAGGTCGAGGTGGCCGGTCCGGGTTCCGGACGTGAGTCGGCGCTGCGCGCGCTGCAGGCCGCGGGCTTCACCGTCACCTCGATCCGCGATGTGACGACGATCCCGCACAATGGTTGCCGTCCGCGCAAGCGTCGTCGCGTCTGATCTGAAGGAGGCGGGCAGCATGTCCGCCTCGTCTTGCTTTTGAACCATTTCGATTGCCGCGATCCGATGCGCGGTTCTCCAACGCCAGTCAGTCGACCCTACGGACTGGCCCATGGGTGAAACAGTGACGATCCAGAAGAATTGGCAAGAATTGATTCGGCCGAACAAGCTCCAGGTCACGCCGGGCTCCGACGCGACCCGTTTCGCCACCGTGGTTGCCGAGCCGCTCGAGCGCGGCTTCGGCCAGACGCTGGGCAACGCACTGCGCCGCATCCTGCTGTCGTCGCTGCAGGGCGCCGCCGTGCAGTCGGTGCACATCGACGGCGTGCTGCACGAGTTCTCCTCGATCGCCGGTGTCCGCGAGGACGTCACCGACATCGTTCTGAACATCAAGGACATCGCGATCAAGATGCAGGGCGAAGGCCCGAAGCGCATGGTCGTGAAGAAGCAGGGTCCGGGTGCCGTGACCGCCGGTGACATCCAGACCGTCGGCGACATCGTCGTGCTCAACCCCGACCTGCCGCTCTGCACCCTGGACGAGGGCGCTGAGATCCGCATGGAGTTCACGGTCGCCACCGGCAAGGGCTACGTCGCCGCCGATCGCAACCGTCCCGAGGACGCGCCGATCGGCCTGATCCCGGTCGACAGCCTGTTCTCGCCGGTCCGCAAGGTCTCCTACAAGGTCGAGAACACCCGCGAGGGCCAGATCCTCGACTACGACAAGCTGACCATGACGATCGAGACCAACGGCGCGATCTCGCCGGAGGACGCGGTGGCCTATGCCGCGCGCATCCTGCAGGATCAGCTCAACGTTTTCGTCAACTTCGAAGAGCCGCGCAAGGAAGTCGCCCAGGAGATCATCCCGGACCTCGCCTTCAACCCGGCCTTCCTCAAGAAGGTGGACGAGCTCGAGCTGTCGGTGCGTTCGGCGAACTGCCTGAAGAACGACAACATCGTCTACATCGGCGACCTCGTGCAGAAGTCGGAAGCGGAGATGCTGCGCACCCCGAACTTCGGCCGCAAGTCGCTGAACGAGATCAAGGAAGTGCTGGCCCAGATGGGTCTGCATCTCGGCATGGAAGTGCCCGGCTGGCCGCCGGAGAACATCGACGAGCTGGCCAAGCGCTTCGAGGATCACTACTGAGCATTCGTCATTCCGGGACGGTCCGTAGGACCGGACCCGGAATCTCGAGATTCCGGGTTCGATGCTGCGCATCGCCCCGGAATGACCACCTCCACCGGGCGAACGCAGGCAGCCCACCTGAGCAACATGTCCGACGAACCGTCGCGGCAGATTGAAATGAAGGACTAACACAATGCGTCACGGCAAGGTTCATCGGAAGCTCAACCGCACCGCCGAGCATCGCAAGGCGATGTTCGCCAACATGTGCGCCGCGCTGATCAAGCACGAGCAGATCGTCACCACGCTGCCCAAGGCCAAGGAGCTCCGGCCGATCGTCGAGAAGCTCGTCACCCTCGGCAAGAAGGGCGGCCTCGCGCTGCGCCGCCAGGCGATCGCCGAGATGCGCGACGTCGACCAGGTCAAGAAGCTGTTCGACGTGCTGGCGCCCCGCTACAAGGACCGCAACGGCGGCTACACCCGCATCATCAAGGCCGGCTTCCGCTACGGCGACAACGCCGCGATGGCCGTGATCGAGTTCGTCGATCGCGACGTCGATGCCAAGGGCCAGGATTCGGGCCCGGTGCAGGAGACCTCGGAAGCCGCGTAAGCCGCGCTCCGATGGACGGTTTACGGAACGGCGCCCTCGGGCGCCGTTTTTGTTTTGAGGGCCGCTTGTAGGGGTGGGCAAAGGCGCTCCTGCGCTTGTTCCTCACGCGCGCTCGGAGCGGCGCCGTGCCCACGGTCTAACTCCCGAATTCGCCGATCGACGGTGGGTACGCTGCCGCCTTCGGCGGCCGCTTTGCTTACAATACGATGCGACACCCGGAGCGCCGCGCATGAGCACCGCAGAGCTGCACATCGCCTACGAGCCGGATCAGGACGGCACCGGCAAGATCATCGCCACGGCCAGGGCCGGCGCGTTTGCCGGGCGCGGCGAGGCGTGGTTCGGCCGCGACCTGGATGATTTCGTCAAGGGGCTGCGCTCCTATCCGCTGTCGTGGGACCAGCCGCCGATGATCGAAGGCGGGTACTTCGACCGCCAGGGCGGGCTCGCGCAATGCCTCGTCCGGATCATCGTCAAGCCTTTCGATTTTCGCGGACACTTGCTGGTGCATGCCGATCTGGCCACCGGCGTTCAGAGCACGCCCGATGCCGATCTGCAGAACATCGCCTCGATCCGCTTCCTGACCGAATACGCGATCCTCGACCGCTTCGCCCTCGACTTCGAGGAGCTGCTGAAAGGCCGGTGCAAGGTCGCGGTCCTGACGGGGACCACAAGCTGAAGGGCGGCCCATGAACCGGGATGGCGCTTTCGCTCATCCGGTGCGACATCGGCTATTACCCTGCTCGGATCGTCCGGACAAACGCGTCGAGCTCCTGGCGGAGGCGGGTGTTGCCGTCGGTCAGCAGCTGCGCGGCGCTCAGCACTTGTGACGAGGCCTCGCCGGTCCGCGAGGCGCCTTGCGTGACCTCGCCGATGCTGTGGGCGACCTGGGCGGTGCGCTCGGAGGCACCCTGGATGTTGCGGGCGATGTCGCGGGTGGCGTGGCTCTGACCGTCGATCGCAATGGCGACGTGGGACGCGATCTGCGAGATCCGCCCGATGATGTCGACGATGGCGCCGATCGCCCCGACCGAGTCACGGGTCGCGGTCTGGATGCCGGCGATCTGCTCGCGGATCTCCTCGGTGGCGTCGGCGGTCTGCTTGGCCAGAATCTTGACCTCCTGGGCGACGACGGCAAATCCGGCGCCGGCTTCGCCGGCCCGCGCGGCCTCGATCGTTGCATTCAGCGCCAGCAGGTTGGTCTGCTGGGCGATGGTTGCGATCAGCTGCACGACGTTGCCGATGCGCTCGGCGGCGGCGGCCAGCTGCGCCATCCGGTTGTCGGTCTGGCGGGCCTGCAGCACGGCATCGCGCGCGATCACGGCTGTCGCGTCGACCTGGCGCCCGATCTCGCTGGCCGAGGCCGTCATCTGCTCCGTCGCCGCCGCTACCCGCTGAACGTTGAGCGAGGCCTCCTGTGAGGCGGCGGACACCGCGGCCGACAGCGACTGGGTATGGCGCGCCGTCTCGGTGAGGCCATGGGCCGACAGTGTGAGCTCCTCCGACGCCGACGACACCGAAGCGATCACAAGGCCCGCAGTGGCCTCGAACGACGCAGCCAGCCGCGCCATCTCGGTCCGGTGGCGCTCCGCCGCGCGACGGTCCTCCTCGCGCCGGGCCTCGAGCTCGGCCGCGGCGCGCTCGCCGGCCTTGAGCTTGAACGTCTCCACCGCCTGCGCCATCGCCCCGATCTCGTCGCTGCGCCCGAGCTCGGGCAGCACCACGTCGAGCCGTCCTGCCGCGAGCGCATGCATCGCCGCGCTCATGCTGCGGATCAGCCGCGCCACGCGCCGTCCGAACAGGATCGCGACCAGGGCCAGCGCCAGCACTGTCGCCGCCGTGATCCCGGTCAGCAGCTTGCGGACCTCGGTGGCGCGCTGCTCCGCCGCCTGGCCGCGCAGCTGCGCCGCGGCCGCCGCCTGGACCAGCGCCGGGCGCATCCGGTCGAAGATCTGCTCGAGGTCCTCGACCTGCTCGTCGAGCGCCTGCCGGGACACCGCGACGCCGGCAAAGGCCTGCTTGTAGGCCCGCGCCAGCGCCAGCAGCTCGGATCTGGCCGCCGGCGCAAGGGCGGACCGGCCGAGCGCGGTCTCGAACTCGCTCTCGCGCTCGTCGAACTGGTCGCTGAGCTTGTCCTCTGCGCGCAGCAGGAACTCCGTCTCCAGCCGGCGCATCGTCAGCATCGCGAGCGTCAGCCGGGGCTCGTCGAGGCCGGTGAGCCGTGCCTCGAATGGCCGGGCGGCGGTCTGCAGCTTGCCGAGCAGGCCCTCGCCGTCGCGAAAGCCGAGGATGCGCTGGGCGCCCACGATGTTCTGGAAGCGCGTAGCGTAGAGATTGATGCCGCTGCGCAGCGCGCCGATCTGTCCGATCGGATCGCCGTCGGCCGTGGCCGCGTAGGCTTCCACCGCATCGAGCGCGCGCAGCTCCTCCGCGACCCGCTCCGCATGTTTGGCGATCAGGCCCTCGTCATGAGTCCGCAGGAAGCGGGCCGCAAGCTGCTGGGTTTCGAGGAAGCCGTCGGACAGCGAGGCGATCTCCAGCCGGAATCGCATGCCCTCGTCGGCGATGCGCTGGACCCGCGTCGCGTGTTCCAGCCCACCGAGGCACAACGTGCCGACGATCACGACCCCGAGGGTGCCCAGCGCGGCGATCTGCGTGGTCAGGCTGGGACGCAGCCATCGGAGCCATCGGGACGTCAGGATCGCGCGCGACGGGCGCTCAGGGAGGACGGAGTGCTGCATTCCTCTCACGTCGAAGGTGCCGGGGGGAGGGGCGGTAGGGCAGGTTTTCCTACGCAGATACCGTGCGGATGTTGTGAATTCATGACGCGCTGCACCATGGACGGTGAAATAGGCGATCTCTCGGGTCCGCCGTCTCATCGCGACTGCCGCCCCTGGCGGCGGATCGAGGATCAGCTCTGCGTGCAGCGCGTTGGGCGTCGGCGCCGCGACGCCCCACATCCGTCTCCCCAGCACAACGGAGAGCTGCTCATGCACATCGACCTCACGGGCAAGACTGCCCTCGTCACCGGCTCCACCGCCGGCATCGGCTTTGCCATCGCCAGGGGACTGGCTGCGTCCGGTGCGGAGGTCGTCATCAACGGCCGCAGCCAGGAGCGCGTCGATGACGCCGTCACCCGGCTGAAGCAGGCGGTCCCGTCCGACAGGCTGCGCGGCGTCGCCGGCGATGTCGCCCAGGTCGACGGCGGCAACGCCATCGTCACCGCGCTGCCGGAGGTCGACATCCTCGTCAACAATGCCGGCATCTTCGAGCCGAAGGACTTCTTCGAGATTCCCGACGAGGACTGGAGCCGCTTCTTCGAGGTCAACGTGATGTCCGGCGTGCGCATGGCGCGCGCCTACATGCAGGGAATGCTCGTGCGCAACTGGGGCCGCATCGTCTTCATCTCCTCGGAATCGGCGCTGAACATTCCGACCGAGATGATCCATTACGGCATGACCAAGACGGCCCAGCTCGCGGTCTCGCGCGGCCTCGCCAAACTCACGCGCGGCACCGGCGTCACCGTCAACGCGGTGCTGCCGGGACCGACGATGTCGGAGGGCGTCGAGACCTTCGTCAAGGATCTGGCGCGTCAGAACGGCCAGTCGGAGGAGGAGGCGGCATCGTCCTTCGTCAAGCAGCACCGGCCGGCTTCGCTGCTGCAGCGCTTCGCCAGCGTCGACGAGATCGCCAACCTGGTCGTCTACGCCTGTTCTCCGCAGGCCTCCGCCACCAACGGCGCCGCGCTGCGCGCCGAGGGCGGCATCATCGACACCATCGCCTGAGGCCCGCCATGGCGGCCTACGTCATCTCCGAGATCGAGGTTCGTGAGCCCGAAGCGATGGAGCGCTACCGCGATCTCGCGGCGCGCTCGATCGCGCAGTATGGCGGCCGCTATCTGGTCCGCGGCGGTCCGGCCGAGGCGGTCGAGGGCGGGCCGCCGGCGAAGACGCTGATCATCGTCGAGTTCCCATCGATGGCGCGGCTGCGCGAATGGTATGCGTCGCCCGAATATGCCGAAGCGCTCGGTGAGCGCTGGAAGGCGCTGGACCGGCGGTTGGTTTTTGTCGAGGGGGCTGCACCCGCGTAAAACCCGGCCCGCCGCCCCCCGCTGTTGAAGATCACTCCCCGCCGCAAGCGCTGGCTGAAGCTGACCTCGGCGCGCTGGCAGCGGCGGGTGCTGTTCGTGGCCGGCGGTCTCGTGGTCGGCGCCGCGGCGGTGGCGCTGGCCAAGCTCGCCGACGAGGCCCAGCTCGCCTTCAACTGGCTGCTGTCGCAATCGCGCTATGCCTCGCTGATCGTCACGCCGGCCGGCTTTGCGCTGTCGGTCTATCTGACCCGGCGCTTCTTCCCCAACGCGCAAGGCAGCGGCATCCCGCAGGCGATCGCCGCCCGGCACCTCACCGACACGAGCGCGCGCAGCCCGCTGGTCTCGATCCGCATCGCCATCGGCAAGGTGCTGCTGACCTTGCTCGGCCTGTTGTGCGGCGGCTCGGTCGGCCGCGAGGGCCCCACGGTGCAGGTCGGCGCCTCCATCATGTTCGCGCTCGGCCGGCTGTCGCCGCGCCGGCAACCGGGCCTGATCCTGGCCGGCGCTGCGGCCGGCGTCGCCGCCGCGTTCAACACGCCGCTGGCGGGCATCGTGTTCGGCATCGAGGAGATGAGCCGCGCCTTCGAGACGCGCACCTCGAGCCTCGTCATCGCCACCGTCATCGCGGCCGGCCTGACCTCGCTCGCGCTGATGGGCAACTACGCCTATTTCGGCACGACGCCGATCGCGCTCGGCAAGGGCATCGACTGGCTGGCGGTGCCGATCTGTGGCGTCATCGGCGGCGCCGCTGGCGGGCTGTTCAGCCGAATCCTGATCACCATGGCGCGCGGGTTGCCCGGGGCCGCCGGCCGTGCGATCAAGAGTCAGCCCTTGCCGTTCGCACTCGCCTGCGGGCTGGCGGTGGCGCTGTGCGGCCTCGCCTCGGGGGACATGGTGTATGGCACCGGCTACGCGCAGGTGAAGGCGGCGCTGGAGACCGGCACGCCGCTGCCGGCCGATTTCGGCGTGCTGAAATTCCTCGCCACCACCTTCGCTGCGATCAGCGGCATGCCCGGCGGCATCTTCGCTCCGTCGCTCGCGGTCGGCGCCGGCATCGGCGCCAATGTCGCGAGCCTGTTCCAGAGCACGCCGCTGGCGCCGATCATGCTGCTCGGCATGGTCGCGTATTTCGCCGGCGTGGTGCAGGCGCCGATCACCGCCTTCGTCATCGTCACCGAGATGACCGACAACCACGCCATGGTGGTGCCGCTCATGATGGCCTCGCTGATCGCCTACGGCACCTCGCGTGTGATCTGCGAGGAGGGGCTCTACCACGCGCTCGCCAAGGGCTTCGTCGCCAAGGCCGAGGCCGCGCACCAGCCGAAACCCGGCGCTGCCTAGCGGCTGAAATTCAGCGGTCCTGCGTCGCCGTCAGGCGGCGCGTCCCCACCATTGGGCGGCATGTCGTTCGGTGGGACGGTGGACCCGGCGCCACCGTGATCCGGCGTCAGGAGAGGGCAGGGCCGCGCCTTGGCCCACCCTACGGTTCTCATCTAGCTAATAGGTCGCGCGGCCGCCGGAGATGTCGAACACGGCGCCGGTCGAGAACGAGCATTCCTCCGACGCGAGCCACGACACCAGCGCGGCGAGCTCCTCGACGAGCACGAAGCGGCCCTTGGGGATCTTCGACAGCATGAAGTTGATATGCGCGTCCGTCATCTGGTCGAAGATCGCGGTCTTCGCCGCGGCCGGCGTGACCGCGTTCACAGTGATGTTGTGCTGCGCCAGCTCCTTGCCCAGCGACTTGGTCAGCGCGATCAGGCCGGCCTTCGAGGCGGAGTAGTGCGCGGCGTTCGGATTGCCTTCCTTGCCGGCGATGGATGCGATGTTGACGATGCGGCCGTAGCCCTGCCTCAGCATCACCGGCACGATCGCCTTGGCGCAGATGAAGGGACCGTCGAGATTGATGCGCAGCACCTTGCGCCATTCCTCGAGATCGGTCTCCCACACCGTCTTGTTGATGCCCGCGATCCCGGCATTGTTGACCAGGATGTCGATGGTGCCGAACGCCGCCAAGGTCGCATCGCGCGCGCCTTCGACGGCCGTGGTGTCGGTGACGTCGACCTTCAGCGCCAGCACCTCGGGGCCGATCTCCCGTGCGGTCTTCTCGGCGAGCGCAATGTCGTGATCCCAGATCGCCACCTTGGCGCCCGATGCCTTGAAGCGCTCGGCGATCGCACGGCCAAAGCCTTGCGCGCCGCCGGTGACGACAGCGCAGCGGTTGGTGAGGTCGATGTGGTTCATAATTGAGACTCCCGTCTTTCGCTCCTCATGGTGAGGAGCGCGCAGCGCGTCTCGAACCATGAGGCCACCGCTGGGGCCTCATCCTTCGAGACGCCGCTGCGCGGCTCCTCAGGATGAGGGGAAGCTACAACGTCCAGCCGCCGTCGATCGTATGCGCGACGCCGGTGGTGAACGCGCTCTCGTCGCTGGCCAGGTAAACGGCGAGATGCGCGATCTCCTCGGCGGTGCCGAGCCGGCCCATCGGCTGGCGCGAGATGAACATCTCGAGCCCGTTCGGCCCGGCGGCCGCCGCGCGTCCGAGCAGCGACGGTGTCTCGATCGTGCCCGGGCAGATGCAATTGCAGCGGATCTTCTTGCCCACGAAATCGGCTGCAACCGAGCGGGTCAGCGCCGCAACGGCCGCTTTCGTCGCCGCATAGACGTAGCGGTTCGGCGCTGCCTTGAACACGCCGGCAGCGGAGGCGATGTTGACGATGGCGCCGCCGTTCTCGGCCAGCATCTTCGGCAGGAAGGCGCGAATGGTGCGGTGCATCGACTTCACGTTGAGGTCGAAGGAGAAATCGAAGTCATCATCCGAGCAGTCGAGGATGGTGCCGTTGTGCACGAAGCCCGCGGCATTGAGCAGGATCTCGACCTTGCCGACCCGCTCGGCCATGGCATTGACCGCGGCGGTGTTTCGCACGTCGAGCGTTGCGACCTCGGCGATACCCTCGCTCTTCAGGCTGGCCAGGCCCTTCTCGTCGATGTCGGTGGCGAATACGGTTGCGCCTTGCCGCGCGAAAGCAACAGCGCAGGCGCGGCCGATGCCGGCAGCGGCGGCGGTGACAAAGGCGCGCTTGCCCTTGAGGCGGTCGGACATGGGGTCTCCCTGGATGCTCGTTGTTTATGTCGTCATTGCGAGCGCCGCGACGCGTCCGCCGTAGCTCGCAGAGTGAAGGCGGAAGCAATCCAGGGCTGCGTGCGCCGCTCTGGATTGCTTCGTCGCGGAGCCTGCCCTCGGGCTCGCCGGAGGCGAGACCCGGGGGCTCCTCGCAATGACGGTGGCTGGCTTTGCCGGACGTGTCTAGTGATTATGCCTGGCCACGCCGACAGTGCCGGCAATGTTCTGGTACCGCGTCGCGAGCTCCATGCAGGCGCCGGTGGCCTGCTGGCCGACGGTGTTGCGATAGAGCTCCTGCCACGGCGTCTGGTTGGCCGGGTGCGGGAAGCCCCCCTTGGCCTTCAGCTCGGCGCGGCGCTTCGCCAGCTCCTCGTCGGAGATCAGGATGTTGGCCGAGCCCTTGTTGAGGTCGATGCGCACCTTGTCGCCGGTCTTGAGGATCGCAAGCCCGCCATCGGCCGCCGCTTCCGGCGAGGCGTTGAGGATCGAGGGCGATCCCGAGGTGCCGGACTGGCGGCCGTCGCCGATGCAGGGCAGGGACAGGATGCCGCGTTTAATCAGCGCCGCCGGCGGCTGCATGTTCACGACCTCGGCGCCGCCGGGATAGCCGATCGGGCCGGCGCCGCGGATGAACAGCACGCAGTGCTCGTCGATCTCGAGCGACGCATCGTCGATCCGGTCGTGATAGTCCTCAGGCCCCTCGAACACGATGGCGCGGCCCTCGAACGCGTTCGGATCCTTCGGATTGACGAGATAGCGGTCGCGGAATTCCTTGGAGATCACGCTCGTCTTCATGATCGCGGAGTCGAACAGGTTGCCGCGCAGCACCAGGAAGCCGGCGTCCTTCACCAGCGGCTTGTCGTAGGACCAGATCACGTCATTGTCGGGCTTCGGCGCGGCGCGGCAATTGTCGCCCATGCTGCGGCCGTTGACGGTGATGACGTCCTCGTGGATGCGCTTGTGCCGCATCAATTCGCCGATCACGGCCGGCACGCCGCCGGCGCGGTGGAATTCCTCGCCCAGATAGAACCCGGCCGGCTGCATGTTGACCAGCAGCGGCACGTCGTGGCCGACCTTCTGCCAGTCGTCGATATCCAGCTCGACACCGACATGGCGCGCCAGCGCGTTGATGTGGATCGGCGCGTTGGTCGAGCCGCCGATCGCGGAGTTCGCGACGATGCAGTTCTCGAACGCCTTGCGGGTGAGGATGTCCGACGGCTTCAGATCCTCCCACACCATGTCGACGATGCGCTTGCCGGTCTCATAGGCGATCTGGCCGCGCTCGCGATACGGCGCCGGAATGGCGGCGCAACCGGGCAGGGACATGCCGAGCGATTCCGCCAGCGCGTTCATGGTCGACGCCGTGCCCATGGTGTTGCAATGCCCGACCGACGGCGCCGACGACGCGACGATCTGCATGAACTCCTCGTAGTCGATCTCGCCTGCGGCGAGCCGCTCGCGCGACTTCCAAACCACCGTGCCGGAGCCGGTGCGCTGGCCCTCGTGCCAGCCGTTGAGCATCGGTCCGCCCGACAGCACGATCGCGGGGATGTTCACGGTCGCGGCCGCCATCAGGCAGGCGGGCGTGGTCTTGTCGCAGCCGGTGGTCAACACGACGCCATCGAGCGGATAGCCGAACAGGATTTCCACAAGGCCGAGATAAGCGAGGTTGCGATCCAAGGCCGCGGTCGGCCGCTTGCCGGTCTCCTGGATCGGATGGGTCGGAAACTCCATCGCGATACCGCCGGCCTCGCGGATGCCCTCGCGAACGCGATGCGCCAGTTCGAGATGGTGGCGGTTGCACGGCGACAGATCGTTGCCGGTCTGAGCAATGCCGATGATCGGCTTGCCCGATTGCAGCTCGGCGCGGGTGAGGCCGAAGTTCAGATAACGCTCCAGATAGAGCGCAGTCATGCCCGGATTGTGGGGATCGTTGAACCACTCCTGCGAGCGCAGCCTGCGGCTCTTGTCAGCGCCGTTGCCGGCATGTCCGTTGGATTTTGTCATGTGCTTCCTCCCGCAGTGCGAACGTGGCGAGCCGGTCGGTTCAGGACGTGCGCGAAACAAGGCGCCTGAGTTCGATGGGCCGGTGTCGAATTCGCCCACGCTTTTCGTTCAAGTCTTTCGTTCGAGTCTTTCGTTCAAGTCGTCGTCAGCGTGGTTCTAGATCAGCGGATTTGGTTGCGCTACCATTTTGTTCCTGAGGCACGATCGGCCTGCGCCGGCCGCGCTGTCGCGGAACGTTGCATCGTCGAGCTCTGGCGCTCCATGACCTCGAAGCCGAGATCGACGACGCGCTCGGTCACGGGGCGCCCTTCGATCTCGTCCATGATCATCGTCGCCGCGCGCAGGCCCATCTCATAGCGATTGGTGCGGACGCTGGTCAGCGTCGGAACCGCCGCGGCCATGAACTCCATGTCGTTGAAGCCGACGATCGCGAGCTGCTCGGGCACGGCGATGTGGCGACGCTGGCATTCGAACAGCACGCCGAGCGCGAGATCGTCATTGGCGCAGAACACCGCATCGATGTCCGGCGCCTTCAGCATCAGGTCCGAAAACAGATTGCCGCCCATGGTCGTCGAGGTCGGCACGGCGGTCGTGACGATCAGTCGCGGGTCGAACAAACCGGCATTCTTCATCGCGTTCTGGTAGCCCTGCAGGCGCCGCTGCACCCTTGGGTCCATGCGCGCGCCGAGGAAGCCGATGCGCCGGCAGCCCTGCGCGAGAAGGTGAGAAATGGCCGTATAACAGGCATCGACGTGCGAAAAGCCGATCATCATGTCGATCGGATCGGGGCCGAGCTCCATGATCTGCACGACAGGGCAGTCGGCCGCCTGCGTGATGGCGCGGCCTTCCGCGGTCTGGTCAACGCCTGTTACGATCAGCCCGGCCGGCTTCTGCATCAGGAACAGCCGCAGCAGGCGTTCCTCCTGCAGGACGCTGTAGCGCGTGTTCGCCAGCTGGATGCTGTAGCGGCTGCCTTCGAAGGCATCATAGATGCCGCGCAGCACGTCGGAAAAGACGTTGTTGGTGAGTGACGGTATCAGCACGCCGATCACTTCGGTGCGCTGCGATGCCAGCGCGCGTGCGGCGAGGTTGGGGACGTAGCCGAGATCCTTGGCGGCGCTCTCGATGCGCAGCCGGCGGCCCGCCGAGACGGTGTCGGGATTGCGGAAGAAGCGTGACACCGTGATCGGGCTGACGCCCGCCAAGGCAGCAACTTCCGTCAGCCGCACTTTGCCCGGCGTGATGCGTTTCCGTCCCAT
The DNA here is from genome assembly GCF_024586915.1 of Bradyrhizobium sp. SRS-191. GTDB lineage: Bacteria > Pseudomonadota > Alphaproteobacteria > Rhizobiales > Xanthobacteraceae > Bradyrhizobium. The sequence goes on along the minus strand of NZ_JANBVS010000005.1, from coordinate 11,553 downwards.
CCGTCGCTCATAGCATAGGCGGTCTGGTACACAAGCGATATTGACAGCGCTATCACGCGGTTGCTAAGCGAAGCATTGCGAAAGAGAACTAAACTGCCGACAATGCGTCCCGAGCTGACGGTCCGTCCGCGCAGCCCGAACGGATCAAAAGACTACGCTTAAAAAGACTACACTTAGAAGACTACACAACGATAAGCGGTCCAAGCAAACAGCCGCGAACAACGGTCAGAATGCCGCCGGTCTGCAGCCAATGCAGTCGGTCTTTGAGGAGGAAATTGATGTCGTCGGTGCAAATTCGCGACGTGCGCAAATCGTTCGGCGGATTCGAGGTCCTGCACGGCGTGACCATTCCGATCGAGGATGGCGAGTTCGTCGTGCTGGTCGGTCCGTCCGGCTGCGGCAAGTCGACGCTGCTGCGCATGCTGGCAGGGCTCGAGAACATCACCTCCGGAACCATCTCGATCGGCGAGCGCGTCGTCAACAACGTGCAGCCGAAAGAGCGCGACATCGCGATGGTGTTCCAGAACTACGCGCTGTATCCGCACATGACCGTCGCCGATAACATGGGCTTCTCGCTGAAGCTGCGTGGCGCGCGGCCCGAGGACATCAAGAAGGGCGTGGCGCGCGCCGCCGAGATCCTGGCACTGACGCCGCTGCTGGATCGCTATCCGCGCCAGCTCTCCGGCGGTCAGCGCCAGCGTGTCGCCATGGGCCGCGCGATCGTGCGCGATCCCCAGGTGTTCCTGTTCGACGAGCCGCTGTCGAACCTCGACGCCAAGCTGCGCGTGGCGATGCGGACCGAGATCAAGGAGCTGCATCAGCGGCTCAAGACCACGACCGTCTACGTGACCCACGACCAGATCGAGGCCATGACCATGGCCGACAAGATCGTCGTGATGCATGACGGCATCGTCGAGCAGATGGGCTCGCCGCTCGATCTCTATGACAAGCCGGACAATCAGTTCGTCGCCGGCTTCATCGGCTCGCCGGCCATGAACTTCCTCAACGGCCATCTGAAGTCGAATGGCTCGGTCTATGTCGAGACCGACAACGGCGCCAAGCTGCCGCTGCTGACCGCGCCGGCGGCCTCCGACGGCCGCCCCGTCGTCTACGGTGTCAGGCCGGAGCATCTCGAACTGGCTGACGACGGCATCGAGGCCGAGGTAATCGTGGTCGAGCCGACGGGGTCGGAGACCCAGATCGTCGCCCGCATCGGCACCCAGGACATCATCGCGGTGTTTCGCGATCGCCACGAGGTCGTTCCCGGGGCAAAGATCCATCTGCGTCCGCGCGCGTCGGCGGCGCATCTGTTCGATAAGGATAGTGGCCGGAGACTTTGATCCGGCCGCACGGCGCCGAACGAAGAAGAACTAAACGACCGAAAAATCGGCAATAAGCAAAACAAGCAATATTCAACGGGAGAAAACTTCAGATGACAAAATTCCTCGCGGATCGACGGTCTCTGCTCAAGGGTGGCGCGACGTTGCTGGCGGCGGCAGCCACGATGTCGGCCGACGAACTGCTCGGCTACGCCAAGGCCTGGGCGCAGACCTCGCCTTGGAAGCCGGAGCCCGGCGCCAAGGTCAACATGATGCGCTGGAAGCGCTTCGTCGAGGCCGAGGACGTGGCCTTCATGAAGATCGTCGACGCCTTCCAGAAGGCCAACAACGTCACCATCAACATCTCCAACGAATCCTATGACGACGTTCAGCCCAAGGCCTCGGTCGCGGCCAACACCGGGCAGGGGCTCGACATGGTGTGGGGCCTCTACACGCTGCCCTTCCTGTTCTCCAACAAATGCGTCGACATGACCGACGTCGCCGATTACCTCGGCAAGAAGTGCGGCGGCTGGACCGACTCCGGCAAGGCCTACGGCATGCTCGACGGCAAGTGGATCGGCATCCCGGTGGCGGCCACCGGCGGCCTGATCAACTACCGCGTCGCTGCTGCCGAGAAGGCCGGCTTCAAGGAGTTCCCGAAGGACCTCGCCGGCATGTCCGAGTTCTTCAAGGCCATGAACAAGAACGGCACGCCCGGCGGCATGGCGCTCGGCCACGCCTCCGGCGACGCCAATGGCTGGGTGCACTGGGCGCTGTGGGCGCATGGCGGCAATTTGATCGACAAGGACAACAAGGTCGTCATCAACTCGCCGGAGACCGCCAAGGCGCTCGAATACGTCAAGGGCCTGTACGACAATTTCGTGCCCGGCACCGCGTCGTGGAACGACTCCTCGAACAACAAGGCGTTCCTGGCCGGCCAGCTCTACACCACCGTCAACGGCATCTCGATCTACGTCACCGCCAAGAAGGAAGCGCCGCAGATCGCCGAGGACATGAACCACGCGCATCTGCCGGCTGGCTTGGACGGCAAGACCCGCGAGATGCATCTCGGCTTCCCGATCCTGGTGTTCAACTTCTCCAAGTACCCGCAGACCTGCAAGGCGTTCACCGCCTTCATGCTGGAGCCGGAGCAGTTCAACCCGTGGATCGAGGCGGCGCAGGGCTATCTCTCGCACTTCCTCAAGGGGTACGACGCCAACCCGATCTGGACTGCCGATCCGAAGAACACGCCGTACCGCGACGTCGCGGCGACGGCGACGACGCCGGCCGGCCTCGGCAAGCTCGGCGAGGCGGCCGCGGCCGCGATCGCCGACTTCGTCCTGGTCGACATGTTCGCGAACTACTGCACCGGCCGCGAGGACGTGAAGACCGCGATGGCGAGCGCCGAGCGCTCCGCCAAGCGCATCTTCCGCTGAGGCGAGGTTCACCGCGTAGGGTGGGCAAAGGCGCGCCGAGAGCGAAGTGAGAGATCCGAGATCTTTCCCGCGCCGTGCCCACCGACTTCGTCGAACCACCGGATGGTGGGCACGGACCTCAGCGCGCTGCACGCATCGCGCCGAGGCCTTTTGCCCACCCTACGGCTTACTCACGGCCGTCATTGCGAGGAGCCGAAGGCGACGAAGCAATCCAGACTTCTTGCTTGGCCCTGGATTGCTTCGCTTCGCTCGCAATGACGGAATTGACGTTGATCCGTCCCGAACGCCGTTGGGCCGCTGCGCAGCCCATCACAGGCTTCGAAGGGAGCTGCACGAAGAATGAGTACCATTCAGACCTCGTTGCCCCCGGGCGCCGCCATCGGCGAGCCATCGGCCTGGACACGGCTGAAGACCAACCGCAACGTCATCGCGCTGTGGTTCATGCTGCCGGCCGCGGCGTTCCTGATCCTGTTCCTGGCCTATCCGCTGGGCTTGGGCGTCTGGATGAGCTTCACCGACGAGAAGATCGGCCGCGCCGGCGTCTTCGTCGGCGTCGAGAACTACGAATGGCTGTGGGACGATTCGATCTTCTGGCTGTCGGTGTTCAACACGCTGCTCTACACGATCGTGGCGTCCGCCATCAAATTTGCGATCGGGCTTTATCTGGCGCTGCTTCTGAACCGGCACATGCCTTTCAAGGCCATGATCCGCGCCATCGTGCTGATCCCCTTCATCGTGCCGACGGTGCTGTCGGCGATCGCGTTCTGGTGGATCTACGACGCGCAGTTCTCGATCATCTCCTGGTCGCTGATCAAGCTCGGCCTGATCACCCAGAACATCAACTTCCTCGGCGACACCTCCTGGGCGCGCGCCTCGGTGATCATCGCCAACATCTGGCGCGGCGTACCGTTCGTCGCCATCACGCTCTTGGCCGGCCTGCAGACCGTGTCGCCCTCGCTCTATGAGGCCGCGACGCTCGACGGCGCCACCAGCTGGCAGCGCTTCCGCTTCATCACCTATCCGCTGCTGACCCCGATCATCGCGGTCGTCATGACCTTCTCGGTGCTGTTCACCTTCACCGACTTCCAGTTGATCTGGGCGCTGACCCGCGGCGGCCCGGTCAATGCCACGCACCTGATGGCGACGCTCAGCTACCAGCGCGGCATCATTTCGGGCCGTCTCGGCGAGGGCGCCGCGATTGCGACCGCGATGATCCCGTTCCTGATGGCGGCGATCGCGATCTCCTGGTTCGGCATGCAACGTCGCAAATGGCAGCAAGGATCCGACCAATGACCGACACCGCGCTGCCGCCCAAGACGCAATCCAATGCGACCAAGACCGCCGCGGCGCTCGCCGCCGGCGACGATTCCGAGGGCATGAGCTATCTGGAGTCGCTGCCGCGGCGCCTGATCACGCTCTACCTGCCGCTCGGGATCATTCTCCTGGTGCTGCTGTTCCCGTTCTATTGGATGGGCCTGACGTCGATCAAACCCGACGAGCAGCTGATCGACATGGAGAAGTACAACCCGTTCTGGGTGGTGCATCCGACCTTCAAGCATATCTCGAAGCTGTTGTTCGAGACGCAGTATCCGCGCTGGCTGTGGAACACGATGTATGTCGCGGTCGGCGCCACCACGCTGTCGATCTTCGCCTCGGTGCTCGCGGCCTACGCGATCGTGCGCCTGCGCTTCAAGGGCGCGGACACCGTGGGCGTGCTGATCTTCTTCGCCTACCTCGTGCCGCCGTCGATCCTGTTCATTCCGCTGGCCTCGGTGATCCAGGCCTACGGCCTGTTCGACTCGCCGTTGTCGCTGATCCTGGTCTATCCGACCTTGCTCATCCCGTTCTCGACCTGGCTGCTGATGGGCTACTTCAAGACCATCCCGTTCGAGCTTGAGGAGTGCGCCCTGATCGACGGCGCCAGCCGCTGGCAGATCCTGGTCAAGATCGTGGTGCCCCTGGCAATCCCCGGCCTGATCTCGGCCTTCATCTTCTCGTTCACCCTGTGCTGGAACGAGTTCATCTACGCGCTGACCTTCCTGCAGTCGACGCCCAACAAGACGGTGCCGGTCGCGATCGTCAACGAGTTCGTCGACGGCGACATCTACAAATGGGGATCGCTGATGGCCGGCGCCCTGGTCGGCTCGCTGCCGCTCGTGATCCTTTACGCCTTCTTCGTCGAGCATTATGTGTCCGCCATGACCGGCGCGGTGAAGGAGTAGGGCGGGCGTTTGATTGATTTCGATGTTGCCCCAACGGCGGTGTACCCTCTCCCCCAAGGCGAAGCGAAAGCTTCGCCAGGGTGGGAGAGGGTGGTGGCGCGCGAAGCGCGCCGCCGGGTGAGGGGTCTCTCTCCGCAACGGCGGTGCGTGTGGGACCAACCCCTCACCCAAGCGAGTATGCGGAACCGACAGTGTAGCCCTCTCCCACAAGGGGAGAGGGCGCAGTCATGAGCACCGCAGCGCGTCGATAATCATCGCGGCCGCGGGAAACAATAAGAAACAAGGAGCATCCCCTTGCATATTCTCGTTCTCGGCGCCGCCGGCATGGTCGGGCGCAAGCTGGTGGAGCGGCTGGTCCGCGACGGCCGCCTCGGCGACACCGCCATCTCCCGCATGACGCTGCAGGACATCGTCGCGCCGGCGAAGCCCGATACCAGCATTGCCGTCGAGACCATCGCCGGCGACTTCGCCGTCCCCGGCTTTGCCGAGAAGCTTGTCGCTCCGCGTCCCGACGTCATCTTCCATCTCGCCGCGATCGTCTCCGGCGAGGCCGAGCTCGATTTCGACAAGGGTTACCGCATCAATCTCGACGGCACGCGGATGCTGTTCGACGCCGTCAGGCTGATCGGCGACGGCTACAAGCCGCGCTTGGTCTTCACCTCGTCGATCGCGGTGTTCGGCGCGCCGTTCCCCGACGCGATCGGCGACGAGTTCGTCAATGCGCCGCTGCTCAGCTACGGCACCCAGAAGGCGATCGGCGAGCTGCTGCTGGCCGATTACAGCCGCCGCGGCTTCTTCGACGGCGTCGGCATCCGCCTGCCGACCATCTGCATCCGTCCCGGCGCGCCGAACAAGGCCGCCTCCGGCTTCTTCTCCAACATCCTGCGCGAGCCGCTGGCCGGCAAGGAGGCCGTGCTGCCGGTGTCCGAGGACGTCCAGCACTGGCACGCCACGCCGCGCTCGGCGGTCGGCTTCCTGCTGCATGCCGCGACCATGGATACCGCCAGGATCGGGCCGCGCCGGAACCTGACCATGCCCGGCCTGACGGCCACCGTCGGCGAGCAGATCGCCGCGCTCCGCCGCGTCGCCGGCGACGCCGTCGCCAACCGCATCAAGCGGGAGCCGGATCCCTTCATCATCGGCATCGTCGCCGGCTGGCCGCGGACGTTCGAGGCCAAGCGGGCCCGCGAACTCGGTTTCACCACCGAGGAAAAGACCTTCGACGACATCATCCGGATTCACATCGAGGATGAGCTCGGCGGCAAGTTCGTCGCCTGAGACCGCCACCAGCCTCTGGACTCGCATGGCGCAACGCGCCATTTGAGGGCAGCGAGACATTCGGGAGAGACAGCATGACCGCCAGCATCGTCGGATGGGCACACACGCCGTTTGGAAAGTTCGACGCCGAGACCGTCGAGAGCCTCGTCGTCAAGGTCGCCAATGAGGCGCTCGCCGACGCCGGAATCTCGGCCGGCGATGTCGACGAGATCGTGCTCGGTCATTTCAACGCGGGCTTCTCACCGCAGGACTTCACCGCCTCGCTGGTGCTGCAGGCCGATCCGGCGCTGCGCTTCAAGCCGGCGACCCGCGTCGAGAACGCCTGCGCTACCGGCTCCGCCGCCGTCCACCAGGGCATCCGCGCCATCGCGGCCGGTGCCGCGAAGATCGTGCTCGTCGTCGGCGTCGAGCAGATGACGCGGACGCCGGGCCCGGAGATCGGCAAGAACCTCCTGAAGGCGTCCTACCTGCCGGAGGATGGCGACACCGTCGGCGGCTTCGCCGGCGTCTTCGGCAAGATCGCCCAGGGCTATTTCCAGAAGTACGGCGACCAGTCCGACGCGCTGGCGCTGATCGCGGCCAAGAACCACAAGAACGGCGTCGCCAATCCCTATGCGCAGATGCGCAAGGATTTCGGCTTCGAGTTCTGCCGCTCCGAGAGCGAGAAGAACCCCTACGTCGCCGGCCCCCTGAAGCGCACCGACTGCTCGCTGGTGTCCGACGGCGCCGCCGCCCTAGTGCTGGCCGACAGCGAGACCGCGAAGTCGTTCGCCAAGGCGGTGAACGTCCGTGCGACCGCGCATGCGCAGGACTTCCTGCCGATGTCCAAGCGCGACATCCTGGCCTTCGAAGGCTGCACGGTCGCCTGGCAGCGCGCGCTGGAGAAGGCGGGCGTCACGCTGTCCGATCTCTCCTTCGTCGAGACCCATGACTGCTTCACCGTCGCCGAGCTGATCGAGTACGAGGCGATGGGCCTGACCCCGCGCGGGCAGGGCGCCCGCGCCATCAAGGAAGGCTGGACGCTCAAGGACGGCAAGCTGCCGGTCAATCCGTCCGGCGGCCTCAAGGCCAAGGGCCACCCGATCGGCGCCACCGGCGTCTCCATGCACGTGATGACCGCCATGCAGCTCACCGGGTCAGCGCCGGAAGGCATGCAGCTCCCCAACGCCAAGCTCGGCGGCATCTTCAACATGGGCGGCGCCGCAGTCGCCAACTACGTGTCGATCCTGGAGCCGGCGAAGTAGTCCAAGCTCTATCTTCCGTCATTGCGAGCGCAGCGACGCAATCCAGGGCCGCGTGCGCGACTCTGGATTGCGTCGCTGAGCTTGTCATCGGGCCACGCTTTGCGCGGACCCGTTGGCTCCTCGCAATGACGGTGCCCCGCAAGGGCCTTCCGCTCAGCTGCAGCGCTCGTATCTGCCGGACCGTTTGATGCTGTCATGATCATCCAGACCGAGCGCCTCACCCTGCGCGAATGGCGCGACGAAGATCGTGCGCCGTTTGCCGACATGTCGGCCGATCCCGCGGTGATGCGATACTTGCGCGCGCTGCCGACGCGGCAGGCCTGCGATCAATGGATCGACTTCCAGATCAAGCATTTTGCCGAGCACGGCTTCGGCTTCTGGGTGGTCGAGGACCGCGCCACCGGCACCTTTCTCGGCGCCACCGGTCTGTTCCGCGTCTTCTTCGATGCCCCGTTCACGCCGGCGGTCGAGATCGGCTGGCGGCTGGCGCGCGCGGCCTGGGGGCAGGGGATTGCGACGGAGGCGGCGCGCGCCTCGCTCGCTTTCGGCTTCGGTCAGCTCGGTCTCGACGAGATCATCGCCTATGCCGCGCCGGCCAACCAGGCGTCGCAGAATGTCATGTGCAAGCTCGGCATGATCAGGGATGAGGCGTCCGATTTCGATCATCCGCGCGTCGAGCCGGACAGCCCGCTGCGCCGGCAGGTGATGTACCGGCTACCGCGTGAGATATGGGCCAAAGGCGAAGCGCCGTAGGGTGGGCAAAGCGGCCGCCGAAGGCGGCAGCGTGCCCACCGTCGGGAGGCGTGTTCGGATGCGAGACGGTGGGCACGGCGCCCCTGCAATCTCGTATGAGGAGAGGGCACGGCAGCGCCTTTGCCCACCCTACGGCACCGTCAGCTCCGCCACACCTTTTCCTCGCTGAAGCCGAGCTCAGCGAAATCCTTCGCCCGCAAGCCGGCATCATCAGCTGGAAAGAACTCATCCAGCTGCGGCGGCTTCACGGACGTTGCTGACAGCATCGCATGCGCCTGGCCGCGGTGGTGGATGTCGTGCTGGAACAGATGCAGCAGCAGGCGATCGCAGCGTTCGTTCTGCACCCGTGTCTCGCGGTTGATGCGCACGGTCTCATCGAGCCGAGCCGGCGTCAGCGCCTCGCAGAAGCCGATCAGGCGGCGGTCCATCGCGCCCTGCGCCTTGACGAGATCGGAGAGACGCGGGAACGGCACCTCGTTCTGCCATGCCATCGGGCCGAGCCAGCCGCCCTCCATCGCGTCGACGTAGAACAAATCGATGATGTAGATGTGATTGAGTGTCTTCTGCAGGCTCGGAAAGAAGCCGGTGCGCTCGGCGGCGAAGTCGTCGGCGCTGAGCTGGCCGCAGGCGGCGAGCAGCCGGTGATTGGCCCACGCATTGTTGTAGGCAAAGGCACGAAACGTCTGGACGAGATCGGCGGGCATTGGGACAGGGCACCCCGTGATGGCTCGTGTCGGATCATACGGAACGGATCCCGCGCTTCACCACCGATTTTGACAGGCAACCGCCCATCATCCCCATCCGCGTAAGGGAACTCTGCCACAATTGGTCGCGGTGCATCATCCGGCCTGCCGTGCAATAAGTTCAGATGCCGCACGACACACCCCTCATTGCGACCATTGTCGCCGGCCTCGGATTGGCCTTCGTCTTCGGAGCGCTCGCGCAGCGGTTCCGGTTCCCGCCGCTGGTCGGCTATCTTCTCGCCGGCGTTGCCGTAGGTCCGTTCACGCCCGGCTTCGTCGCCGACCAGGCGCTGGCCACGGAGCTCGCCGAGCTCGGCATCATCCTCTTGATGTTCGGTGTCGGCCTGCATTTCTCGCTCAAGGACCTGATGTCGGTGCGGGCCATCGCCGTGCCCGGCGCGGTCGTGCAGATCACGGTGGCGACCCTGATGGGCATGGCGCTGAGCTGGGCCATGGGCTGGTCGATCGGCGGCGGCCTCGTCTTTGGTCTCGCGCTGTCCGTCGCCAGCACCGTGGTGCTGCTGCGCGCCTTGCAGGAGCGGCGGCTGATGGACACCGAGCGCGGCCGCATCGCGGTCGGCTGGCTGATCGTCGAGGACCTCGCGATGGTCCTGGCGCTGGTGCTGATCCCGGCCTTCGCCAGCCTGCAGAATGGCAATGGCGACGTCGCCGCCGCCGATCCGCTCGCCGCCCGCTTCGGCCTCGGGCTGACCGGCGTGCTGCTGCTGACCTTCGCCAAGATCGGCGTGTTCATGGCCGTGATGCTCGTGGTCGGACGCCGCCTGATCCCGTGGATCCTGCACTATGTCGCCCACACCGGCTCGCGCGAGCTGTTTCGCCTGGCGGTGCTGGCGATCGCGCTCGGCGTCGCTTTCGGCTCGACGAAACTGTTCGGCGTGTCGCTGGCGCTCGGCGCGTTCTTCGCCGGCATGATGCTCGGCGAGTCGCCGCTGAGCCAGCGCGCCGCGCAGGAATCGCTGCCGCTGCGCGATGCCTTCGCGGTGCTGTTCTTCGTCTCCGCCGGCATGCTGTTCGATCCCGCCAGCATCATCCGCGAGCCCTGGCCGCTGCTCGCGACGCTCTTCATCATCCTGTTCGGCAAGTCGCTCGCCGCGTTCCTGATCGTGGTCGCCTTCCGCCATCCGGTCTCGACCGCGCTGACGATTTCCGCAAGCCTGGCGCAGATTGGCGAGTTCTCCTTCATCCTCGCCGAGATCGGCGGCGCCACCAACCTGCTGCCGAAAGCCGGCCGCGACCTGATCCTGGCCGGCGCGATCATCTCGATCATGCTCAACCCGCTGATGTTCGCCGCCCTCGACTGGCTGCTGCCGCGGCTGGAGCGCCGACGCGCCGATCCGGCGACGCCGGCCGCGCCGAAACCAGCCGAGATCCCGGTGACCGGGCTGACCGAGCACACCATCGTCGTCGGTTATGGCCGTGTCGGCCGTCTCGTCGGCGAGGCGCTGCAGCAGCGCGGCCATGCGTTCGTGGCGGTGGAGACCTCCGAGGATATCCTCAAGCAGCTGAAGGACGCCGGCATCGAGACCATCACCGGCAATGCGGCGCGCAGCAACGTGCTGCGCGCGACCAATCCATCGGCGGCGCATGCGCTCGTCATCGCCATCCCCGAGGCGTTCGAGGCCGGCCAGATCGTCGAGCAGGCCCGCGCCGCCAACCCCGCGCTGCACATCGTGGCCCGCGCGCATTCCGACGCCGAGGTCGAGCATCTCAAATCGCTCGGCGCCGACATGGTCATCATGGGCGAACGCGAGATCGCGCGCGGCATGATCGAGGAGCTGGACACGCGGCCGCCAGATCCCGCGCCGGAGCTTGTGCCACAGCGAGCGGCCGAGGGTGTCTCGATTTGAGCTCTCGTGCGCCGCTTGCCAACGGCGGCCGAAGCCGCTTCGGTGTAGCAAAGGCCCGGGCATCCATGTTGTCGTCCGCGCTTGCTGACGGACGTGGATGGCCGGGACAAGCCCGGCCATGACGACGTGGAAGGGGCTGGGCTCAATTGATCTTCCGCGCGCTTTACCAAAGGAGCCATCGCCGCGGCGACGGTGCGCTCCCTCTCCCCGTTCTTCACGGGGAGAGGGCTGGGGTGAGGGGCAGCGGCTCGGGCGGTGCAGATCTTATGTTCGAACAGCCAATTTCATCAGTCCGCCCAAGCTGATCTGTCCTGTCCAGTCCTGCCGTAAAAAATAATTATCTTTCCATTTATCGGAAATTGTGCTTCACTCCCTCCATCCTGCTTCGCCACGAGGGGCGCTTCGCGATCGTCACGAACGTTGGGGCAGGGAGGCGGTGGCCGCGACATGTCGCAGCGTAGGCTTGGCTTGCGCGGACGAACGGCATGGCGCGGACGTGAAGTCGCGTGGTCCCGGCATCCCGATGCTGATGCCAAGCCGGCGGGTGATGATGATCCCAAGGGCGACGGTGGCCAAAAGCCGGTGCACCGAGGAGAGCGCGAAGTAAGCGTGAAAACCATCGCGCAGGGAAGGCCGGGGGCGGATTCAATCGGTCGTCGCAACACTCGATGAGGAGGTTGCGATGGGTAT
>NZ_JANBVS010000049.1 GCF_024586915.1 Bradyrhizobium sp. SRS-191 | reverse complement strand
ATCGTGCGCGGGATCTATCATCCGGCCGATCCCAAGTCGGTGGCCTCGCCGAAAGGCGGCCTCATCATCTCCTGGTGCGGCATGCGCGGGATCGTCACGCTTGCGACTGCCTTTGCCCTGCCGGAGAACTTTCCCTATCGCGACTTCATCGTCTTCATCGCATTCGCGGTGGTGTTGGGATCGCTGGTGATCCAGGGCTTGACGCTGCGGCCGCTGATCCTCGCCTTCGGCCTCAAGGACGATGATCCCGTCGGCATCGAGGTCGCGCGCGCCCGCGCCGTCGCTTATCGCGCCGCCCTCGATGCGATCGAGGACGATCCCTCGGAGGAGGCGGAGATGCTGCGGCTCGAATATCGCGCCATCCTGATGCAGGCCGACGACAATCCCCATGGCGGCATCCCCGACGGACGGCTGCCGGCCGATCATCTCCGCCTGCGCGCCATCGCCGCCGCGCGCAAATCACTGTTTGGCTTGCGCGCCACCGAGATCATCGGCGACGATGCGTTCCATCGGCTCGAGGAGGAGCTCGATCGCGCGGAATTGAGCGCAGGCGGATAGTTTCGGGCATTGAACCAAATGCCGCGTCTATAGACACATCCCAGATGACGACATTGACCGACGACCGTCGTGTACGCGCGCGTGATGCGTCGCCTGCACGATATTTTTATTTCCATATGGCACTGGCCTGCGCGGCCACCGCATTTCTCGGCTTTGCGCCGACCTATTTCGTGCCGCTTGCCAATCGGACCTTTTCCGCCGGTCCGGTGATTCACTTCCACGCCTTCTTGTTCTTCACCTGGTCTGTCTACTTCGTGCTGCAGACCTGGCTCGCGGCCTCGGGCCGCGTGGTCAATCACCGTTCGCTCGGCATTGCCGGCGTATCGCTCGCGACCGCGATGACGATCTTCGGCTTCCTCGCATCCGTCCATGTGATGAAGCATTCCGCCGCGCTCGGGCAACTCGATGCCGGCATCAGCTTCTCGATCGTGCCGATGAGCGGCATCGCATTCTTCGCGATAGTGTTTGTGCTGGCGATCATGAATACGCGCAGGCCCGAGATTCACAAACGCCTGATGCTGCTCGCGGCGGTCTCGATCCTCGATGCCGCGATCGCGCGCTGGTTCCTGACGTTCCTCGCGCCTCCCGGGCCGCCCGGCCCGCCGCCCGTGCCGGTGACGATCGCGCCGGCGGTGGTTGCTTCGCTCCTGCTCGTCGTAGCCATGGTGCACGAGTGGCGCACCATGGGTCGCGTGCACCCGGTCTATATCTACGGCACGCTCGCCTTGCTCGCCGTGAAGGTGCTGAACTGGCCGGTCAGCGAAACCGCCGCATGGCACGCTTTCGCCGGCGGGATCCTGGCGCTGGCGCAGTAATTCGCTGCCGTCGTCCCGCACAAGCCTGAATGCAAGATCCGTCACCCTGAGGTGGCCGCTCCTTCAGCGGCCCTCGAAGGGCGACGGTCCGGCTGCCGCAGCGGGGCCGCTCATCCTTCGAGGCTCCCCGCGCGATGCTCTGCATCGCGCGCCTCGCACCTCAGGATGACGGGACTCTCGATATTGCTTTAAGCGCCCGCCTTGCAGGTGATGCCGCCGTCCACGACCAGCTCGATCCCGGTGACGTATTTCGATTCGTCCGAGGCCAGGAACAGCGCGGCGTTGGCGACGTCGAAGGCGTCGCCCATGTGGCCCATCGGCACTTGCGCGTCGCGGGCGCGCCACATCGCCTCGACGTCACCCTTGGCGTAGCTGTTCGCAAGTCCAGCGGAATGCTCCACCATCGGCGTCTTCATCAGGCCGGGCAGGATCGCGTTGACGCGCACGTGATGGCGGGCGAATTCGATCGCGGTGGTGCGCGTCATCTGGTTCATCGCCGCCTTGGAGGTGCCGTAGGTGACGTAGGAAATGCCCATGTGGCGGATCGAGGCGATCGAGGAGATGTTGATGATCGAGCCGCCGCCCTGCTTCACCATGACGGGGATGACATGCTTCATGGTGAAATAGGCGCTCTTGAGGTTGACCGCGAAGACGCGGTCCCAGCTCTCCTCGCTGACTTCGACCACGCTGCCCATCTCGGCGATGCCGACATTGTTGTCGAGCACGTCGATGCGGCCATAAGCCTTCAGGCACGCCGCCACCATCGCCTCGATCTCGGCGGAGCGCGACACGTCGGCGGTGAACGCCGTCGCCTTCCCACCCTCGCCGGTGATGATCTCCGCGGTCTCTTCGGCCGCGGCGCCGTTGCGATCGACACAAAACACCTGCGCGCCCTCGCGCGCGAAGGTCACGGCGGTCGCCTTGCCGTTGCCCCAGCCTGGGCCGATCGAGCCGGCGCCCACCACCATCGCAACCTTGCCCTTGAGCCTGTTCATCGCGTGTCTCCCCTGTTTTCTCGTAGCCCGGATCAGCGTAGCGACATCCGGGGCCGTCATTCCCGGATGTCGCTACGCTGATCCGGGCTCAGACTCTATTGATCCTTGCAGACGCTCATCGTGGTGACGTTAGCACCAATGGGATGCCCGACAATCTCCGACAATGTCCGGCAACGTCCGTCCTGGCACAGCCGCCACTCGCCCGCAGCGTCGGAATTGCCGAGCACGACCTCCGGCATCGGTGCCTGCTCGGGCGTCCACTGAAACCAGCCGTTGACCAGCCTCGCCTCGGG
>NZ_JANBVS010000048.1 GCF_024586915.1 Bradyrhizobium sp. SRS-191 | reverse complement strand
TCCGGAGTTCGAAGCGGCGACCGGTATGAAGGTCGAACTGAAGCTGCTTCCGTTCGGCGAGTACAATGCGATGATCGACCGCGAGCTGGCCTCGGAGCAGCCTGCGTTCGACTTCATCAACGTGACGTTCTTCCTGGCCGCACAATGGGTGGCCTCAGGCCGCCTGGCCAATCTGGACGAATTCACGGCCGACGCGAACGTGACGCCGGCGGAATGGGCGCCGGCGGATTTCGTCGCGGGCGCGCAACTTCCCTATCGCGATGCCAAGGGTGGCACCTACGCCTACGCCTGGGAAGGCGGCGCCACCATCATGGGAGTGTCGCGGATGGATTTGATGGAGCGAAAGGGTCTGCTGATACCCCGGACCTTCGAGGAATTGCGGCATGTCTGTGCCGAAATCCATCAACCCGGCGAGGTCAACGGCTTCGTCTCCTGGCATCTCCATCACTGGTGCCTTATTCCCTATCTGCAGGGATTCGGCGGCGACGTCTTTGCTGACGCTCCGTCGGATACGACGCCGACATTGAGCACGGATCAGGCGGTCCAGGCTCTCGAATTCTACGCAAGCCTGTTGAAATACGCGCCGCTTGACGTCTCCAGCTATACCGAGGATCAGGCGCGGGCCTCGCTGGCGAAGGGCCGTTCCAACGTCTTCATCCATTCGAGTTCGTGGGTGGCGCCGTCCCTGTTGGCCAACGACAGCAGGGTGCGGGACACCGCGCGGATCGCGCGGATGCCCGTCGGTCCCCTGTTCGATCGTCCAGCGTCGAACAGCCAGGGGCTCGGAATTCCCAGGACCGCGCGCAATCGCGCGGCTGCGTGGGAGTTCGTCAAATGGGCCCTCAGCCCGGACATGACCGCCCGAATCATGCGCGAACACGGGCACGCGAGCGTCTGCCGCAGATCCGTGATCGAGAGCGAAGCCTACAGGGCGATGAACAAGGTCAACGGTCAGGACCTGGGTGCGCTCTACCTGGATGTGCTCGAACGCCCCACGCGCGGCAAGAACTACATGGCGTACCGGACCGTTCGCCAGTTTCCGATAGTCGGCGACTGCATCAATGCAGCGGTGGACAGCGTGATCAGTGGTCGGGCCTCGGCGCGCGATGCTCTTAACACTGCGCAGGCGCTTGCGACTGCGAGGCTCGCCCGAACATGAGCCGTAATCCAATTTTCGGTTCGGGGTTACCTGTCACCCTCGCGCTATGCACGTTATTGCCGATCGACCCCGCAATATCACGGAGCGTGAACTTAACCCTGCTGCAACCGCATGGCGTCAATTTGAGTACGTTGCATCAACACGCTGCTCTTTCCTCTTACCAATTCCTTCGAGTCAAACGGATCTGATCGGGAGCGGGGCCATGGAGCCGGAACTGACGTGCGCTGATGCGGACGCCGTGCACTGCCGCACGTCCGAACCAACTGCGTTTGCACTGCCGCATACGCTCGATATGTCCGCCGCATCAGACCTCCAAGACAAGCTGAAACACCTGCTCGCGACCGGGCATCCGAATCTCGATGCGAGCGGTGTGGGGCGCATGTCGACGCCGTGCGTGCAGCTGCTTCTGGCGGCGGGACGCGCGTCGGAGAAGGCGGGAACTGGACTGAAGATCATCAATGCGTCGGACGTCTTCCTCGACGCAGTCGTCGAACTCGGCCTGCAGGGCGAATTTTCCAACTGGACGAAGTGAAATGAGCAGAAAAATTCTGACGGTCGACGATTCCAAGACCATGCGCGACATGATCACGTTCACGCTCCGCAAGGCGGGATTCGACGTTGCCGAGGCCGAGGACGGCAAGGCGGCCATCAACGTGCTCGGCGGCTCCAAGTTCGACCTCATCATCACCGATCTGAACATGCCGAACATGGACGGCATCTCGCTCATCAAGAACGTGCGGGCGGGATCGAGCCATCGCACCGTTCCGATCCTGATCCTGACGACCGAGAGCGACGGCACCAAGAAGGCGGATGGCAAGGCCGCAGGGGCGACCGGCTGGCTGGTCAAGCCGTTCAATCCCGATCAGCTCGTCGAACTGGTTCACCGGGTGTGTCCATGAGCTCGGAAGCCGACAGTCTTCCTTTCGAGCAATTCCGGAAAACCTATTTCGAGGAATGCGCCGAGTTGCTGGAGTCGCTCCAGGCCAATCTCGACCTCATGGCGAATGGTGACCGGGACAGCGAAACTCTGAACGCCGTCTTCCGATCGGTCCACTCCATCAAGGGCGGGGCCGGGGCCTTCAGCTTTTCGGCGCTGATTGCCTTTTCTCACGTGTTCGAGAGCCTTCTCGATGCAATGCGGGACCGCAGGGTTGCTGCCACACCGGAGATCACGCAATTGCTGATGCGGGCGAGCGACGCCCTCAGCGACATCGTCAGCGCGGCGCGCACCGACAATCCGCTGGCGGCGAATTTCGGCGCCGACATCGTCGCCGCCATGCAGGCCGCACTGCCTCAGGGGCCCGGGCAGCCCCAAAGCGCTCAGCCGGTGAAAGCGGAAGCCGATCGCCCGATCGAGGCCGCGAAGCTGCGCTACAGCATCGCTTTCACGCCTCACACGGAAATGTTCGTCAAGGCGAACGAGCCGCTGCTGCTGATCCGCCAGTTGCGGAAGCTCGGTGATCTCAAGATCGAGGCTGATACCTCGCGTCTCCCCGACTTCCACTCGATGGAGCCGGAGATCGCCTATCTGGGCTGGGTCTTCACCCTCGAGACCACGGCGCCCAAGGACGCGATCCAGGGCGTCTTTGAGTTCGTCGAGGACGATTGCAATCTCAGGATCGAGCGGCTGGATGACAATCGCGTCAGCAGCCCGATCCGGTCCGCTGCCGAACCCGCCGTCGCTGCTT
>NZ_JANBVS010000047.1 GCF_024586915.1 Bradyrhizobium sp. SRS-191 | reverse complement strand
GCGCGATGGCATCAGGACCCAACGCGTATTTCTGTTCCTGCGGCAGGTAGATCAACTGGCCGATCCGGGTCAGCGTGAAGGTGAGGCGCGAGACGGTCGATCGGGGAAGGCCGCAACGCTCGGCGATGTCCCGGTTGCCCAGGCGCGCGCAGCGGCTGTCGAAGCAGCGCAGAATGTCGAAGGCGCGCGAGACCACCTGGATCACCTGGTCGTTTTCCGCACCGGTCGCAGGCGCGTCCTGCATCATCAGCCTTTCAGATCGTCGTCCCATCGCTTACGCTCCCAAACAGTTCAGTTTCATTTCCGTACGAGATGATCTGGGTCGGCTCGATCCGAGATCAGATTGCCGCCGCCAGCCGCGTCGCCTGATCGATGGCGCGCTTGGCATCGAGTTCCGCGGCTTCGAAGGCACCCCCGACCAAACGCGCCTTGACACCTTGCGCCTGAAGCTCGTCGTAAAGCTTGCGCAGAGACGTCTGGCCGGCACAGACGATGACGGTGTCGACATCGAACAGCCGGGGCTCACCGTTCACGGTCGTGTGCAGGCCGGCATCGTCGACCCCGAGATAGTCGACACCGCTCACCATGTGCACGCCGCGCCGTTGCAGGACCAGCCGGTGGGTCCAGCCGGTGGTACGACCGAGATTGCGGCCAACCACATCGGTCTTGCGCTGCATCAGATAGACTTCGCGTTCGGCGCGGGCAACTTCGGGCTTTACGCCGGTCACGCCGCCGCGCGGATGGTTGACGAAGTCGATGCCCCATTCCCGCGCGAACACGGCGACGTCGAGCGCCGCCGACGGACCGGCATGGGTGATGAGCTCGGCGACATCGAAGCCGATGCCACCGGCGCCCATGATGGCGACCTTCCGTCCGACCTCGCGGCGACCGCGAATGACGTCGATGTAACTGACGACCTTGGGATGGTCGATGCCCGGAATCTGCGGAACACGCGGCTCGATGCCGGTTGCCACGATGACCTCGTCGAAGCCGTCAGCCTTCAATGCGTCGGCGTCCGCCCTCGTATTGAGGCGCAGCTCGATGCCGCGCACCGCGATCATGCGGCGGAAATAGCGCAGCGTCTCGTCGAATTCTTCCTTGCCCGGAATCTTGCGCGCCAGATTGAACTGGCCGCCGATCTCGGGACCTGCCTCGAACAGCGTCACCTTGTGGCCGCGCTCGGCCGCGGTCGTCGCGAAAGCGAGGCCCGCAGGTCCCGCCCCGATCACCGCGATGCGCTTGGGCGTGTGCGCTCGATCGATGGTCAGCTCTGTTTCGTGACAGGCGCGCGGATTGACGAGGCACGAGACCATGCGGCCGGTGAAGGTGTGGTCGAGGCAGGCCTGGTTGCAGGCGATGCAGGTGTTGATCTCGTCCTCGCGGCCTTCGGCGGCCTTGCGCACCAGTTCCGGATCCGCGAGCATCGGACGGGCCATCGAAACGATGTCGCCGTCGCCGCGCGCGAGCACCTCTTCGGCGACCCCGGGCATGTTGATACGGTTCGACGTGATCATGGGCACGCCGAGCTCCTTGCGCAGCCGGCCGGTCACCCCGGTGAAGGCCGCGCGAGGCACCATGGTAGCGATGGTCGGCACGAAGGCTTCGTGCCAGCAGAAATGCGTGGAGACGATATTGACGCCGGCCGCGACGACGGCCTTGCCGAGCGCCACGACCTCGTCCCAGGCAAGCCCTCCTTCGAGCATGTCCATGGCGGAGATGCGGAAGATGACGATGAAATCGTTGCCGACCGCGGCGCGAACCCGCCGGATCACCTCGACCGGGAAGCGCATGCGATTTTCGAACGAACCGCCCCAGCGGTCGGTGCGACGGTTGGTCTTTTCGACGAGGAAGGTCGAGATCAGATAGCCGGCCGAGCCGATGATCTCGACGCCGTCGTAGCCGGCGGATTTCGCAAGCGCGGCACAGTTGGCGAAATCGGCGATCTGTTTCTCGATGCCTGCGTCGTCCAGTTCGCGCGGCACGAAGGCGCCGATGCGCGATTTGACGGCCGAGGGCGCGACACAGTTCGGCGTGCGCGCCAGCGGACCGGCATGCAGGATCTGGAGGCAGATCTTCACCTCGGGATCGGCAACATGCACCGCGTCCGTAATCTGCCGATGCTGCGCCGCCTCCTCCGGGGTCGACAGCTTGATGCCGTGACCGCTCGCCTCGAGGTTCGGCGGGATGCCGCCGGTGATGATCATCCCGACGCCGTTCCGTGCGCGCTCCGCGAAAAAGGCGGCCTGCCGGGCAAAGCCGTTCTCGGCTTCCTCCAGCCCGGTGTGCATGGAGCCCATCAGCGCCCGGTTCTTCAGGCGGGTGAAACCGAGATCGAGCGGTGAAAACAGCTTCGGATATCTCTGGCTGGCCGACATCAGGCGGTTTCTTCCCTGGAGCAACTTAATTAATCGATTAATTAGCCCGCTGGGTAAAGTGATTAAGAGCGCCCGTGCCGGGAGTCAACCGTCTTGGCGTCGCGCGTTATGTCCAATCAGCGGAGGCGCCGGGGTCGCGACGCCGGACCGCATGGGCCGGCGCCGCGACGATGGCTTGCCCCGTTACTTTTCCGCCTTGTAGGACTGGTTTCGAGCAATCGTCGTCCAGCGGCCGTTCTTGATCTGGCCGATGGTTGCGGCCGACACGCCAAGGTGGTTGTCCTTCGAGAACGACACCGGCGCGCCGCCGAAAATGTCCTCGAACACCTTGCCCGACTCCATCGCCGCGATCAGCGACTCCGTCGTCAGGTTCTTGCCTGCGAGACCGGCATAGAACGCGAATGCCATCGCGCCGTCATAGCCCGAGGTCGACTGCAGGTTAGGATCGACGCCGAACATCTTGCGATAGGCCTCGATGAACTCCTTCACCTTGCCGGTCGCGGTATCCGGATAGAA
>NZ_JANBVS010000046.1 GCF_024586915.1 Bradyrhizobium sp. SRS-191 | reverse complement strand
CGAAGGCGTGAAACTGTCGCCGCGGCTCCTGGCGCAATATCCGGAAGAGATGACGATCATTCTCCAGCACCAGTTCTGGGACCTGACCGTGCTCGAGGATCGCTTCGAGGTCGGCCTGTCCTTCGGCGGAATTCCGGAGCGGCTGATCGTTCCGTTCAGCGCCATCAAGAGCTTCCTTGATCCGTCCGTGAAATTCGGCCTTCAATTCGACACCTCGGACGTCACCGAAGTCGCGTCCGAGACTTTGCCCGCCGCTCCGGCACCTACGGCTGTTGCCGTGCCGGCACCGGCCGCCGAAACGACCGAGGCGAGCGAAGACCCGACCCCGCCGAGCCAGGGCGGCGCGGAGGTCGTGCGGCTCGATCGATTCCGCAAGAAATGATCTAGTCTGAAGGCCAAGACGGTCGCGCCGGCGCGACAGCCTCTATAGATGAGCACATGAAGAGACCGCGCGACATCGTGCGCGGCAGAATGGATGTGCTCATGGCCAAAGCTCCCTCACGCCCTGCCACCCGGATCGAGACCGACAGCTTCGGTCCGATCGAGGTTCCCGCGGACCGCTATTGGGGCGCGCAGACCGAGCGCTCGCGGCAGAATTTCCGCATCGGGCAGGACCGCATGCCGATCGCGCTCGTGCATGCGCTTGGCATCGTCAAGCTCGCCGCCGCGCAATCCAATCGCGAACTCGGCCTGCTCGACCAGCGCCGGGCGGGCGCCATCATCCGCGCCGCGCGCGAGGTGATCGAGGGCAAGCTTGACGATCACTTCCCGCTGGTGGTGTGGCAGACCGGCTCCGGCACCCAGAGCAACATGAACCTCAACGAGGTGATCGCCAACCGCGCCAACGAGCTGCTCGGCGGCGAACTTGGCGCCAAGAAGCCGGTGCATCCCAACGATCACGTCAACATGAGCCAGTCGTCGAACGACAGCTTTCCGACCGCGATGCATATCGCGGCTGCGAGCCGCATCAACGCCGATCTCGTCCCTGCCCTCGCCGAGTTGCTCCGCGCGCTGCGCAAAAAGGAGAAGGCGTTCGCGAAGATCGTCAAGATCGGCCGCACCCACACCCAGGACGCGACGCCCCTGACGCTCGGCCAGGAGTTCTCAGGCTACGCCGCGCAGGTCGAGAGCGGCATCGCCCGGCTCAAGATCGCGGTGAAGGAGCTCTATCCGCTGGCGCAGGGCGGCACCGCGGTGGGCACCGGACTCAATTCGAAACCGCGCTTTGCAAAACTGTTCGCCAAGCACGTCGCCACCATCACGAAACTGCCCTTCACCAGCGCCGCCAACAAATTCGAGGCGCTGGCGTCCAACGACGCCTATGTGCTGGCGCACGGCGCCATCAATTCCGTCGCCACAGGCCTGTTCAAGATCGCCAACGACATCCGCCTGCTCGGGTCGGGCCCGCGCTCGGGGCTCGGCGAACTGATCCTGCCGGAGAACGAGCCGGGATCCTCGATCATGCCGGGCAAGGTCAATCCGACCCAATGCGAGGCGATGACCATGGTGTGCTGCCAGGTGTTCGGCAATCACACCGCGATCACGGTCGCCGGCAGCCAGGGCCATTTCGAGCTCAACGTCTACAAGCCCGTGCTGGCCTACAACATGCTGCACTCGATCCGCCTGATGGCGGATGCGGCGCGCTCCTTCACCGAGCATTGCATCGACGGCATTCGCGCCGACGAGAAGCGGATCGACGAGCTGATGCAGCGCTCGCTGATGCTGGTGACGGCACTGGCGCCGAAGATCGGCTACGACAACGCGGCCAAGGTGGCCAAGACCGCCCACGCCAACGGCACCACGCTGAAACAGGAGGCGCTCCGCCTCGGCCTGGTCTCGTCCGACGAGTTCGACCGCCTGGTGCAGCCGGAGAAGATGACGCGGCCCGGCTGAATTTCGATAACCATCCGTAATGATACGGAGGTGCGCTGGTCACAAATATGGGGCCTGAGGGGCGGGATTTGATTACCGTCAATGTTTGGGTCGCGGGGCGTGGTACGCAGGCCCCCTCCCCATGACGGGGCGTAATTCATCGTTTGATGGCCCGAGCGGCCGGTTGACGAGGACGAGCGAATGGCGATCAAGTCTTTCGGGGCGCAACGAGGCACCCTGTTTCTGAAAGTTTCATCCGGCTTGAAAAGGAGCGGATGATGGAGACGCGGCATGAGGAACGTCATCAACCTGAACCGTTTCAGGAAGCGCGCCGAGCGGGAAGCGTCGGCGAAGCAGGCGGACGCCAACCGGGCGAAGTTCGGCCGCACGAAGGCCGAGCGATCGGCGGAGCAGGCGCAAGCGGACCAGGCGAAGGAGCACCTGGACAGGCATCAGATCGATCGCGAGGAGCAGCCATGAAGTCGCCCGTCGTCAAACGATCGATCGTGGTGGCCGGACACAAGACCAGCGTCAGCCTGGAAGAGGCGTTCTGGAACGGCATGAAGGAGATTTCGGGCCTGCGCAACATGACGCTGTCCGAACTGGTCGGCGAGATCGACGGAAACCGCCAGCAGGGCAATCTGTCCTCGGCGATCCGGCTGTTCGTGCTCGATTACTTCAAGAGCCGCGCCATGGCCGCCCAGCCGGACAAGGTCGCGGCTCAGTAAGCGCCACGGCCTCTTGTCCCAGCGCATCTGTGGAGCCGCACTTTAAAATCGCTCTAAGGTGCAGCTTCAGCCGGCAGGCGCGCTTGACCTCGATGCCCTGCATTGAAAATACAGGGCATGACCGACACCAATGAGACGCGTTCGCATATGCCGCTGGGTCTGGCCCAACGCGGCTATACCGGGGTCATTCAGCACCTGTCCGCCAAGGACGTGGGCTCGGCACTGTCCGACATCGAGCTCGAGAGCCGGCTGATCGAGCTGGGCTTCGTCGAGGGCGCCCGGGTCGAGGTCCTG
>NZ_JANBVS010000045.1 GCF_024586915.1 Bradyrhizobium sp. SRS-191 | reverse complement strand
GCTGGCGATCCGGGATGTCGACCTGATCGATACCCACACCGCCACGGCGGTGTTCAAGTCGTCGGCATCGAGTGCGCATTTGCCCGGCTTCAGCGAGGGCACCAGCCATATCGGTACCTTCATCATCGCTCCCGTGGTTGTAGAGTCGAACAGCGATACAGACAATGGCGCGACGCTGGGCTGGCACTTCACGCTGAGCGACAGCGACCCGGTGCTGCAATCGCTGGCCCAAGGCCAGACAATTACCCAGATCTACACTGTCACGTTCACCGACAATCACGGCGCGCAGGTCAGTCAGGACGTCACGGTGACGATCACCGGTACCAACGATGCGCCGACCATCATCAGCAACGCCGCCGCGGCCAAGGGCGCGGTGACCGAAGATTCGAGTCTGACTCTTCTGGTCGGTGGCACGCTGGCTATCCGCGATGTGGACCTGATCGATACCCACACCGCCGCGGCCGTCTTTAAGTCGTCGGCGTCCAGCGCGCACTTGCCGGGCTTCAGTGACGGCACGTCGCTGGGGAGCTTCACGATCGACCCGTCGGTGGCCGAGTCGGCCATTGATGTCGACAAGAACGCGACGCTGGGATGGCATTTCAGCCTCGACAATTCCAATGCCACGCTGCAATCGCTGGCGCAGGGCCAATCGATCACCGAGGTCTACACGGTTACCTTCACCGACAATCACGGTGCGCAGGTCAGTCAGGACGTCACCGTGACAATCAACGGCGCCAACGACGCGCCGACCGTCACGAGCAGCGCAGATGCAGCCAAGGGAGCGGTGACTGAGGATGCCGGCGCGTGGCTGACGATTGACGGTACACTGACGATCCAGGATCTCGACCTGATCGACACCCACACCGCCACGGCGGTCTTGAAGTTGTCGACGTCGAGCGCACATCTGCCCGGCTTCATCGACGGCACCTCTCTCGGCAACTTTACGATCGATCCCTCGGTGACCGAACTGGCCACCGATACCGACACTCACGCCACACTGGGCTGGCACTTCAGTCTCGCCAACGGGAATGCAACCCTGCAATCGCTTGCCCAGGGGCAATCGATCATCGAGGTCTACACCGTCACTTTCACCGACAATCACGGGGCCCAGGTTTCGCAAGACGTCACGGTCACGATCAACGGCGCCAACGATGCGCCGACAGTGACCAGCGACGCGGATGCGGCCAAGGGAGCGGTGACCGAGGATGGCGGTCCGACGCTGTCGGCCGACGGCACGCTGGCGATCAGGGATCTCGACCTGATCGACACCCACACGGCGCAGGCCGTGTTCAAGGTTTCGTCCGTCAGCGCGGTCCTGCCTGGTTTCGACGGCAGCTCGCATCTCGGCACCTTCACCATCGACTCCGCGGTGACGGAGTCCAACGGTGACACCGCCAACGGCGCGACGCTGGGCTGGCATTTCACGCTCGATGGCAGCGATCCCGTGTTGCAGTCGCTGGCTGAAGGCCAGACCATCACGCAGGTTTACACCGTCACCTTTACCGACAATCACAATGCCTCGGTGACGCAGGACGTCACTGTCACCATCACCGGTACGAACGACGCCCCGATCTTGTCCGCCGTCACCGCGGGCACCCTCACGGATAGCGCCGCAACCGACAGCTTCGCCGATCTGACGGGCAAGCTGGCCGGAATCGATGTCGATGCCGGCGAGACGACGACGCTGGTCTACGCGGCGGTCGGAGCAGACGATCATGGCACTGTCGCGGGTCTGTATGGTTCGCTGACGGTGAATTCCGACGGCAGCTACAGCTATGTGCCCGATGCGACCGCCATCAATGCGCTGCCGGAAGGCTCGTATTCGGATGTTTTCACGGTCCAGGTCGCGGATGTGCATGGTGCGGTCACCACGGCGACCTATACCGTGGACATCTCCGGCGCCAACGACGTGCCGACGCTTGCGGACATCAACGCGGGAGCGCTGACGGATACGGCGGCCACCGACACCTTCCCCGATCTCACCGGCCATCTGTCCGGGCACGACGCCGACGGCGGCGAGACGGCGAGCCTGACCTACGCGGTGCTGAGTGCGGATCACACCGCCGCCACGACAGTGGCCGGGTTGTACGGTTCGCTGACGGTCAATCCGGACGGCAGCTACAGTTATGTTCCAAATGCGGCGGTGGTCAACGCGTTGCCGGAAGGATCCTACCAGGACGCTTTCACGGTCCGGACAACCGACGTGCACGGAGCGAGCGCCACGGCGACGCTCACAGTGGACGTGACCGGCGCGGACGATGCCGCCGGCCCCGTCATCGACACCACGAGCTTCTACGTCTGGCACAACAACGAAGGCAATACCGACACCATCACCGGTCTCTCGGTCGTCGATCCCGGCGCATCGACCGACGACTTCGAAATCACGGCGGTGACCGCGCATCGTCCGGACAGCAGCGTCGATCCAGTGACGATGAGCGGCGATCTCGACCAGATCAATGTGACGCTGGCGGACGGCGTCACCTACGTCCCGGGTGACGAACCTCCGGCGACCGACATGATCACCCTGACGGTCACCGACAAGACCACAGGCCTGTTCGATACCGTCAATTTCATCTTCAACGAGGCCGGCGATACCAGCCAGGGAATCACGCTTCAAGGCACCGGCGGGAAGGACGTCATCTTCGCCACCGAGGCGAGCGACACTCTGATCGGCGGTGCCGGCAAGGACCAGTTCGTGTTCGCACCGGCCGCGTCGCAAGACTCTGTCCAGCACATCGTCAACGATTTCGAGACGGGCCTCGACAAGATCGACCTGCGGCAATTCAGCGGCATTGGCTCGATCAGCGATATCGGCATTGCGCAGCAGTCGGACGGCGCCCTGATCACGCTCGATGGTCACGAGACGATTCTGCTGAAGAGCGTCATCGGCGCAAACCTGCACGCCAGCGATTTCATCTTCGGCGGTGGCCACGTCACCTGATGCCCTGGGATCGTCGCCCTGGCCGCGGCAAAAAATCCATAGTCCTCCGCCGCCGGGGAATGGCCAATCGCCTGCTGGCGCGGCATGA
>NZ_JANBVS010000044.1 GCF_024586915.1 Bradyrhizobium sp. SRS-191 | reverse complement strand
CGTCGGAATCTGCAAATGGGTGATCGAGGCCGACGACCGGGCCGTCAAATACGGCGAGCCGCGCGTGGTGGACGCCGATTTCATCGCCGAGCACACCTCCGGATTCGAGGCGTTCGCAGCGTTCTGCCGCGATCAGGAGTGGGACGAGATCGAGCGTGCGTCGGGCCTGACCCGGTCGGCGCTGCTGGAAACGGCGAACACCTACATGGCGGCCAACGCCGTCATCGCCAATTACGGAATGGGCGTCACGCAGCACAGGCACGGCGTCGAGACTGCCAAGATGATCGTGAACCTGCTGCTGCTCCGCGGCAATATCGGCAAGCCCGGCGCCGGCATCTCGCCCATTCGCGGTCACTCCAACGTGCAGGGCCAGCGCACCGTCGGCATCTCCGAGAAGACCAAGCTGGTGCCGCTCGACAAGCTCGCCGAGCTCTACGATTTCGAGCCGCCGCGCTGGGACGGTCTGTCCACGGTCGATGCGTGCGAGGGCATCTTGAAGGGTGACGTGCGCGGCTTCGTCAGTCTCGGCGGCAATTTCGTACGCGCCATTCCCGAGCAGATGCTGATGGAGCCGGCTTGGTCGGGCCTGCGCCTGTCGGTCCAGATCGCGACCAAGCTCAATCGCAGCCACATCGTGCCGGGCGAGGTGACCTATCTGTTGCCCTGCCTCGGCCGGATCGAGATCGACGAGCAGGCGAGCGGCCCGCAGGCGGTGTCGATGGAGGATTCCACCACCTGCATTCACGGCTCGCGCGGCCAGCGCACGCCGGTGGCGAAGGATGCCTTGTCCGAGCCGGCGATCGTCGCCGGTCTCGCCAAGGCAACGCTTCAGCCCAATGCCAGGGTGGATTGGGATGGCTGGGTGGCGGATTATTCGCGCGTGCGGGATGCCATCGAGCGGACCTATCCCGACCAGTTCAAGGATTTCAACAAGCGCATGTTCGAGCCCGGCGGCTTCCCAAGGCCGTTGCCGGCGCGCGAGCGCAAGTGGAAGACCCCGAACGGAAAGGCCAATTTCACCGTTCCCAAATTCGCCTTTGCGCCGCCGAAGGAGACGGACGGGGTCTACGAACTGATGACCATGCGCGCCGACGGTCAGTTCAACACCACGATCTACAACGAGGACGACCGCTTCCGCGGCATTCAAGGCGGACGTTACGTCGTGCTGATGAATGCCGCCGACATGGAGGCGGAAGGCCTGACCGCGGACGACACCGTCACTTTGGTGACGGAAGCCGGCGACGGTGTCGAACGCAGCCTGAGCGAGCTCCAGGTCGTGCCCTACGATATCCCGCGGCGAAGTATTGCCGGCTACTATCCGGAGTGCAACGTGCTGATCCCGTTGTGGCACTATGCCGAAGGCAGCAAGGTGCCCGCGGCCAAATCGGTCCCGGTGCGGGTGTTCAAGGATGTGCCGCCGGAGATCGTCGAAGACGGCGAGAAGCTGCCGCCCGCCGGCTGACGCGTGATGTCTTCACGCTCCGAAGGTTCGGAGAGCGATGGACGATCGCTTGGTTCAATCCGCGCCGAGATCGTGCAGCTCGCTCCGCAGCCCTTGGGCGGTCACGTCGAGCGTCGCGAGCGTGATCGGCAGTTTGAAACGGCGACGGCCCGCGCTGCCGGGGTTGAGATAGAGCACGCCGTCGATCGTCTCGATCTTGGGAATGTGGGAGTGCCCGCTGATGACGATGTCGACGCGGCGGGCGAGGGCATCGAAGCGAAGCGTCTTCAGATCGTGCAGCACGTGGAAGGTTCGCCCCGCAAGCTCGACCAGCGCGGTGGAGGGATAGTCCGTCGCCCAGTCGCCGACGTCGACATTGCCACGGATCGCGGTCACAGGCGCAATCCTGCGCAGCGCAGGGATGATGTCGGGGCTACCGATGTCGCCGCCATGGATGATGTGGTCGACACCCGCAAGCGCGCGCTCCGCCGCGGGCCGCAGCAATCCGTGCGTATCCGAGATGATGCCGATCCTGAACATGGTCCCCGCCGGAAACGCAGCTATCGTCCGCGCCGCATCTGGTCGCGGCGCCAGAGCGACGGCGTGGCTGATCCTGGCATCGCGTCGTTCCTCCGTCGTGCCGTCCGGCTTCGCAGATAGCCACGGAGCGCGCGGATTTCAATCGATCGCTCTGTCTAGCCGACCATCGAAACGGCCATGCCGACGATGCACAGGGCCATCGCCGCCGTTGCGATCCAGCCGAGCCAGTACACCGGCCCCCGCACCACGAGATCGCCCATCACGGATTTGCGCCGCACCAGCAGCATCATGACGGTCATGACCGGCGCGGCCAGCACGCCGTTGATGACGGCGCTCCAGTACAGCGCCTTGATCGGGTCGATCGCCGTGAAGTTCAGCGCGATGCCGAGCGCGACGGACAGCGCCAGCACGCTGTAGAAGGCAATCGCCTCCCGCGGCTTGCGCGACAGCCCGACCGGCCATTTGCGTCCTTCGCCGATCGCATAGGCCGTCGAGCCGGCCAGCACCGGGATCGCGAGCAGTCCGGTCCCGATGATGCCGAGCGCGAAGATCAGCTCGGCCAACGCGCCGGCGACGGGGCGCAGCGTTTCCGCGGCCTGCGCGGAGGATTCGATGTCGGTCTTCCCGGAGGCATGCAGCGTCGCCGCCGTCGTCATCATGATCGCGACGGCGATCACATTGGAGACGCCCATGCCGACCAGCGTGTCGAGCCGGATTCGTTTGATCTCTTGCTCCTCCTTGTGCGGTTCGTGCTTGAGCGGCTGCTTGTCCGGATCGATCCGCTGCTCCTCCGCTTCCTGGGAGGACTGCCAGATGAACAGATAAGGCGAGATCGTCGTGCCCAGGATCGCCACCAAGGTGGTCAGGAACGCGCCGCTCCATTCGATCCTGGGGACGAAGAGTCCCTTCAGCGCCTCGCCCCACGGCACCTTGGCCAGGAACAGCGCAATGACATAGGCGAACAGCACCAGCGTCAGCCATTTCAGGATCGCGACATAGCGCTCGTATTTGAAGAAGATCTGCGCGATGACGGAGACCGCGCCGAACACGACGACATAGAGCGTGGCCGGACCGCCGATCAGCAG
>NZ_JANBVS010000043.1 GCF_024586915.1 Bradyrhizobium sp. SRS-191 | reverse complement strand
GGACGTCTACGACGCCAATCAGCAGCGGGCGCTGCGGCTGTCCGGCGAGGAACCGACCTCGGCCCGGGGTGGCCGCGACCCCTGGTCCGCCGCCGACGATCTGGTGCTGCGAAAGATCGCCCAGGCCGGATTCAGCGGACTTTCCAACATGATCAACGGCACGCCGGAGGCGCCCTCCGCCGCTCCGGGCCTGCGCGGGCCGGCGGTGGCGAGCGCGGGTCCGGAAACGTCGGATGTGCCGACCACGGCGCTCGGCTACGCCGCGCAATAACCGGCGCGAAACCAACGCCTCATTTCCGGGCCAAACCGTTGGCCCGACTCGGGATTTTCGCAGGGAAAACGTAGGGTCCCGGGTTGCCAGCGGAGCCTCCGGCCTGATATTTCCTCGCCCGTCGTAACCGTGCTTCCAGTGGGTATCCCTGATGTTGAACGTCGTATCCAGCAAAGCGCGGGAGGAAGCGTCCATGTCGGCCAAGAACGGCTCCATCAAGCTCGTCGCCGGCAACTCCAATCCGGTGCTGGCGCAAGCCATCGCCCAGGGCCTCGACCTGCCGCTGACCAAGGCGGTGGTGCGGCGCTTCGCCGACATGGAGATCTTCGTCGAGATCCAGGAGAACGTCCGCGGCTCGGATGCCTTCGTCATCCAGTCAACCTCGTTCCCTGCCAACGACCATCTCATGGAGCTTCTGATCATCACCGATGCGCTGCGCCGCTCCTCGGCGCGCCGCATCACGGCGGTACTGCCCTATTTCGGCTACGCCCGGCAGGACCGCAAGTCGGGTTCGCGCACGCCTATCTCGGCCAAGCTCGTCGCCAATTTGATCACCCAGGCCGGTGTCGATCGCGTCATGACGCTCGACCTGCACGCCGGTCAGATCCAGGGCTTCTTCGACATCCCGACCGACAATCTGTTCGCCGCGCCGCTGATGGTGCGCGACATCAAGGATCGCTTCGACCTCTCCAACGTCATGGTGGTCTCGCCCGACGTCGGCGGCGTGGCGCGCGCGCGCGGCCTTGCCAAGCGCATCAACACCCCGCTCGCCATCGTCGACAAGCGGCGCGAACGGCCGGGTGAGTCCGAAGTCATGAACGTGATCGGCGACGTCGCCGGCTACACCTGCATCCTGGTCGACGACATCGTCGATTCCGGCGGCACGCTGGTGAACGCGGCCGACGCTCTGATCGCCAAGGGCGCCAAGGACGTTTATGCCTACATCACCAATGGCGTGCTCTCCGGCGGCGCGGCCGCGCGCATCGCGGGCTCGCGCCTCAAGGAACTCGTCATCACCGACTCGATCCTGCCGACCGAGGCGGTGAGCAAGGCGCCCAACATCCGCACGCTGCCGATCGGCAGCCTGATCTCCGACGCCATCGCCCGCACCGCGGCGGAAGAGTCGGTGTCGAGCCTGTTCGACTGAGACTTCTTCGCCTCTCCCCGCGTGCGTGGAGAGGCCGGAATTTGCAAAGCAAATTCGGGGTAATTGCGACTGTCGGCGAGTCCAACTCTCACCGTCGTCGCAGAGACTCCCCCTCGCCCCAACCCTCTCCCCGCAAAGCGGGGAGAGGGAGACATCTGCTACCCCACGATCCCCGCCGCGACCTGGCCGCGCAGCCGCTCGAGGCCGTGCAACGTCTCGGCACAGGCGGCCGCGACCTCGATGCCCTTGGTCGTGAAGTGCCGACGGAAGAAATCGTAGTGCACCTCGGTCTCGTGGAATTGCTGCGGGGTCAGCACCGCGGAGAACACCGGGACCTCGGTGCGGAGTTGGACGTCCATCAACGCCTTTATCACGGTGTCGGCGACGAATTCGTGGCGATAGATGCCGCCGTCGACGACGAGACCGGCGGCGACGATCGCCGTGTAGCGCCGCGTCTTGGCCAGCACCTGCGCGTGCAGCGGGATCTCGAACGAGCCCGGCACCTCGAACACGTCGACATGGGTGAGGTGACGCGCCTCCGCCTCCTTCATGAAGGCGATGCGGGCCTCCTCGACCACGTCGCGGTGCCAGCAGGCCTGCACGAAGGCCACCCGCTGCGGCTTGGCAAAGCGCGGATGCCCGGTCGCCGGAACCGGCGGTGGAGTGTCTGAAGTTTCGGTTTGGGGATCTTGCAACATCTGATTCATGGCTTTCCTCGGTTTAAGGACCAGAATCAGGGCACACGGCACGACAACCAGCCGCATCCTGCGATGCGTCTGCTCCCGACCGTTCTCTTTCATCCGGACTGTGACCGTCGGCTTCGGAGTTGCACCGAATCTGCTGACCCTTCCCGTCGGCACAAACCTCCGGGAAGGCGCTCGCGGGCTTAGGCCCTTCGGCCCTTACCGCCGGTGGGGACTTTCACCCCGCCCTGAGAACATCGGCCGCCCGGAATGAGCGACCTGTGCGGAAATATGACGCCACCGGGCGGGACCGGCAAGCCCGTTCCGCATCGGCAAACCGCATGGTCCCATGCCCCCAGGGATGGCCCCTGCCAGCTGCCGCGGGCGATCTTCTGATCGCGACGGGGCCACCACGCCATGGAATTAACGATTGGCCGATCGGACCGTGCGATCTGACTCCGCTTTGTTCCGAAATTAATAATTATGGCGGAGATCAGCTGTGGACGAAGGAGTCCTGGCTTGTGGACGGACTCGGCAGCCAGTTGCGCAGATTCCGCAAATCACATCACTTGATCCGCGACAGGCCGCGCCGATCCCGGAGATCGCGAAAGCTATCTCCCGATCGACGACGTTTAGGGAGCGCGCGCCGGACCCAACCGCGTGCGTATCAACGACAACAAAAAGGCAAGAGGTCGAGACGGCATGTCCCTGCTCGAAGGCACTATCGATTCCCGAAACCATCCGCTCGCGGTGGTCGAGGACATCGCTGCCAGCAACAACTGGCCGTTCGAACGCTCCGGCGAAGACGAACTCACCATCGTCTCCAAGGGACAATGGACCGACTACCAGATCTCCTTCACCTGGATGGGTGAGATCGAGGCGCTGCATCTGGCCTGCGCCTTCGACATGAAGATCCCGGTGGCGCGGCGCCCCGAGGTGCAGCGGCTCGTCGCCGCGGTCAACGAGCAATTGTGGGTCGGCCATTTCGACCTCTGGACCAACACCGGGATGATCATGCACCGCCAGGCGCTGGTGTTGCCGGGCGGGCTCACCGCCTCGACTGGGCAATGCGAGGCCATGCTCGCCGGCGCCATCCACGCCTGCGAGCGCTACTTCCCGGCATTCCAGTTCGTGGTGTGGGCCGGCAAGACCACGGCGCAGG
>NZ_JANBVS010000042.1 GCF_024586915.1 Bradyrhizobium sp. SRS-191 | reverse complement strand
ACCTTGAGCAGTTATGTTTCGTGTCTGCTCTGGCACAAGGGCACGATGTTGTCCTGTATTCATATACGCCAGAGGCACTCCAAGGTGTACCTGCCGGCGTGGAAATTCGAGATGCGCGGGAGGTGATGTCCGAGCAACGGCTGGTCAGATATTCCGACACAGGCTCCTTCGCTCTTGGAGCCAATTTCTTTCGATACCGCCTACTTCAGAAGGGCCTCGGCTACTGGGTGGATGCCGACGTCTATTTCGTCAAACCATTGAACTTTTTCGAAGAGTTTGTGCTGGGTTGGGAGGATGGAGCCAAGATAAACAATGCTGTCTTGCTTCTTCCCTCGGATTCGGAAATCGTGCGCGACCTCTGCGAGTTACCTAGCGACAACGTCCGACCGCCCTGGTTCGGCCCCAGGCGGAGCCTGCAGTACTACTTTGCGCGGATGACGAGCAGCAAGGGCGTACGGGTACAGGATCTGCCTTGGGGCACGTATGGCCCTGAAATGCTCACCTATCTTGCCAAGAAGCACAAGATCGCAGAGCTGGCGAAAGAGCCCAGTGTGTTTTACCCAGTCGGGTGGCGCGATGCGCGCGGTTTATATGGGCCTGCAGAGCGGATCGAAGCGATGATCGGGCCGGAAACTTGTGCAGTGCATATGTACAACGGAGCCCTTCGCGAGTTGCGAGACCTGAAGCCTCCGAAAGGATCTTACATCGATCTGGCCTGCAGAAAGTACGGCATCGATCCCTGACCATGGCACTCTGTGCCGCCGAAGGCGCTAAGTGCGGGGGCCTATCCTCGCAGCTTGATTGCTGCGCCGGTACCATCGGCGAAGACTTCCTCCGATCGTCTGGAGATGCTCCGGTCACTGACTGATGGCAATTTGTAGCGCCTCGTGTCCGGCAAAGGACGTGTCGCTTGGTTAGTATAGCGCGTCAAGTTGCAGAACAAACGTCGCGTGACGAACGAGCACCTATTGGTTGCTTCGATTTTGGGGCTGGCAAGGAGGGGGGCGCGTAAGGTATTTTTCGCTCATCGTCGCCGGAGCGATCAGCCCTCTGGTTGGAATTGGATCGCCGAATGAGCAGTATTTTTTTGGTTTTGCAGGTGCCGGTGACGGGGCCGCTCGATAGCCTGCAAATCGAAGCACAAGCGCATAATGGGTTACGGCTCTGGCTCCAACATTTCGAGAATGTAATTGCTGCGTGTCCGTACGCTCGAGAAAGTGCAGAACCAACTCTACCAATTTCCACGATC
Source organism: Bradyrhizobium sp. SRS-191 (assembly GCF_024586915.1). GTDB lineage: Bacteria > Pseudomonadota > Alphaproteobacteria > Rhizobiales > Xanthobacteraceae > Bradyrhizobium. The sequence goes on along the minus strand of NZ_JANBVS010000042.1, from coordinate 2,307 downwards.
CCTGGGGGGGACAGGCTTAGAATCGTAAGTCTAGACCAGGCATGGCAACCTCATCAGTTTTTGAAGAAATTGCCCGCAGTCTCGAAGATCCTGGCCCAAGAGATCGATAAAGCCCAGCACCTCCAGTTTGGAATTGGCGGCCTTTGGGGGGATTGGGGTTCAGTTGCAGCATGGATTGCAAGCCAAAAAGGACGTGCTTTTTCCGTTTGGACGGATCATGTCGAATCCGATGTGCATTTCAAGCGCGCGGAAGGAAAGGGGCTCCTGCCGCGGCTATATACGAAGGCCACCGCTGTGGCGATGATTCCTTACGAGAGAGCCGTTATCGCTCGCTCTGCGCTGGGCCTTTTCCACGGCGCGGACTGCTATGATGCATATGCGCCATATTGTCGTAATCCCCACCTCGTTCACGACATACACATAGGTGCAGATCAGCACATAACCGATGAACAGCTTGAACTGAGATTGAGCGACAGGGCGGTCCGCCCCCTCCGCATCGTCTACGCGGGAAGGGCAGCGCCGGAAAAGGGGATCTTAGATTGGGTTCAAGCCATAGCTCACGCCAGCAGCAAGACGAGCCTAATTTGTACATGGTACGGAGTTGGGAGCGATTTGCAGGCAGCTAAAGAACTCGCCAGTAGGCTGTCGCTGCCGATATCCTTCCCTGGATCTATACCACACGATCAACTGCTTGACGAAATGAAGCAATTCGACATCTTTGTGTTTTGTCACAAGACGCTCGAATCGCCCCGATGCCTTATTGAAGCTCTGGCATGCGGGCTTCCGATCGTCGGCTATGATAGTCCCTACCCGAATGACCTTACAAGGCAGCATGGCGGATCGGTGCTCGTTCAAAAGGGAAATATAGCTGATTTGGGCGAAGCAATCGTCAGGCTTAGCAACACGGATACCTTGCCCAAATTGTCGTTCCTTGCCAAGCAATCTGCTGCTGATTTGACCGACGAGGCGGTGTTCGCCCATCGATCGAGATTAATCAAGCTTCTTTCTACGCAAAGTGCCTTGGGATAGTTACGACAGGGTCCCTATAAAATTATCCGAGTCGCTTTCATCCAAGCCTTATTCGCGATGATCGCTGGGCCCATGAGGGGCTCGAAATCTGAACCGTCGATGCCAACGAACTGTTGTTCGACTTGTCGACGCTCATGGCGAGCGTCCAATGGGCAAAAGCGCAACCAGTTCGAAGCGGTGACGTCCGTCAATCAGGTTACCCGACTGCGCAGCAAATGCTTGGCACGTGCCCTAGCTTTCTGCAGCTTCCCTAACAAAATGCGCGCGCGTGAACGTTTCCCCGTGTCTCCTCGAGGCGCCATCTTGCAGTACGCGAAGACCTGGTGCGGGTGTGCGACAATTCCATATTTTTCCGAAATGCCAATCCAGGAGGCGACTCTTTCCTCGAAGCTCTGGAGGCGATCGATCTCCCGGTGGCCTTTCTCCTCGTCCGTGGGATTTATAACCGAGATTTTGTCGATGATAGCAAACCGACCAAAAAGATGGGCTTGCAGGAAATCCGAGTACCAACAGTCGATGCCGAGGCCGACCAAAGTGTCATCGTAGACTTTCATAAATTGCATCAGCTTGTCGCGGCGAAAAACTGGCATAGTGACTTCAACGAAATTGACGATCCTGTAGTCGCTCTTTTTCCCCGCACAGATGGTGATCTCGTGAGACCACTTCCCCGCCGGACTGAATGCAGGCTGAGCAACCCAAAATCCAAGCTGTTCCGATAGGCCGAACAATTGATCTATTTGCCTCGGAGTCATTTGAATGTCGTCGTCGCAAACACAAACGTGCGTGTAGCCGTCCAAGATGTGCGGCGACCTATCAAGCAATTTCTTGAGATTCTGAAACTTGCTCCCGCTTGTGCGAAACGCGTAAGCCGAATGCTTCTCGAGCTCTGCGAAATTAGCGTCGTCATTTCCATAATATGCCAGCGCCAAATCCCACCTACGCGGATACATCGGGTCTATCCACGCCAAGACGGAATTCTTGTTGCCGGCGCTTGTAAATATGCACCAACGATTGGATGAATTCGTTAGCTGGTGGCATCCAGATGAGTGTTCGCTCAAAGGAGGCATTCCGCTAACGATTGCTGGATGGCGCAGAGTTCTAGGTCGTGCAGCTTGCTGGAATGGCAAGACGCGTTGCTGGCTTCCATGTGCGTACTCGCGGCGTGATATCGATCAGCGAGTTGAAGTTGCGCATATTCCATTCGGCTATTCATTTTAGCCAAGAAGAATATGTTCGCCTTCTTAGCAACAGGCAAAATACCCGGACAAGACAATTTCG
>NZ_JANBVS010000041.1 GCF_024586915.1 Bradyrhizobium sp. SRS-191 | reverse complement strand
ACCCGCGCCGACGGCACTCTGACCAAGTGGATCTACGCGTTCTGCAGCGGTGTGAACGGCGGTACCGCTTCATGCGTGTCGGGAGCGAGCTATCTCATCACCGAGACACCCTACGCGTCCGATGGCACGACAGTCATCGGGCCCTACGTGACGGTGTTCTTCGACCAGCTCGAGCGCGAGATCGCACGACAGACCCAGGGCTTTGACGGTTCCGTGGTGCGTGCGACCCGAACCTATGACGCCCTCGGCCGTCTGACCCAGACCGGCCGACCCTACTTCCTGACCGGCGGCACACCACAATACACCACCTACACCTACGACACACTCGGTCGTGTGCTGACCGAGACCAAGCCCGACGGCAGCGTCTCGTCGACCGCCTATCACGGCCTCTCCGTGGTCGCGACCAACGCACTGAACCAGACCCGCACGGTGGTCAAGAACAGCCAGGGCAAGGTGGTCTCGATCACCGACGCCCAGAGCGGCGTCATGACCTATGTCTATGACGCGGTCGGCAATCTGCTTCAAACCACGGACGCTGCCGGCAACATCGTGACCGCGACCTACGATTTGCGCGGCCGCAAAATCGCCAGCAATGATCCCGATCTCGGCCACTGGACCTACACCTACAACACGCTCGGGCAGCTCGTCACGCAGACCGACGCCAAGAGTCAGGTCACCACACTAACCTATGATAAGCTCGACCGTCTGGTGCAGCGGGTCGAGGCCGACGTGACCAGCGTCTGGACCTACGACACCGCGGCGCACGGTATCGGCAAGCTGGCGTCGTCCGGCATCACGGCGGGCGCTGGCAGCGGTTTTGGCCGCAGCGTCACCTATGACACGCTTGGCCGGCCTTCGCAGGTCTCGACCACCGTCGACGGTGCGACCTATGTGATGGGCGCGATCTACGACGCCCAAAGCCGCATCAGCAAGGTGAACTACCCCTCCGGCTTCACCGCGCGCTACGGCTACAACGCGCTCGGCTTTGCCAACCAGCTCGCCGACGATGCGACCAGTTTTGCTTATTGGACCGCGAACGCGATGGATGCCGAAGGGCATCTGACCCAGCTTACCTCGGGCAACGGCCTCGTCACCAACCGTAACTTTGAAGCGACCACCGGGCGGCTCAGCGGCCTCACCACCGGCAGCGGCGCCGGCACTGCGGTGCAGAATCTCGGCTATACCTATGACCGGCTCGGCAACCCGCTATCACGCACCGACGCCAACACCAACCTCAGCGAGACCTTCAGCTACGACACGCTGAACCGTCTGACTTCCTCGACGGTCAATCTGACGCCGACGCCGCTGGCCAAGACCTTCACCTACAGCGCCATCGGCAACATGCTTACAAAGTCCGATGTCGGCACCTACAACTATCCGGCGGCCGGCCAAGCGCGGCCGCATGCGGTCTCGAGCATCACCTCTGGTCTGATCTCGACCACCTTCACCTACGACCTCAACGGCAATCAGACCTCAGGTCTGAACCGCACCATCGCCTGGACGTCCTACAACAAGCCGGCGTCGATCACACAGGGCACCCGCACCATCAGCTTTGTCGACGACACCGAGCACCAGCGCTTCAAGCAGGTGACGCCGGAGGGCACTACGCTCTACATCGCCGGGTTTGGCGTGCTGGCAGAGGTCACCAATCCCGGCACGGCCTCGCAGAAGTGGACCGACTATCTCGCCGTCGGCAATGCCAAGGTCGGCATGCGTACTCTCCAGACCGCGTCCGCCACGCTGACGACGCGCTACTTCCACGTCGACCATCTCGGCTCGATCTCGGTGATCACCGACGAGAACGCGATGGTCGTCGAGCGTCTTAGCTACGACGCCTGGGGCAAGCGGCGCAATCCGAACGGCACCGACGACACCACGGGCAGCATCACCAGCCAGTCCACACGCGGCTTTACCGGCGAAGAGCAGCTCTCGATCGGCGGCCTCGTGCACTTGAACGGCCGCGTCTACGATCCATTGCTGGCAAGGTTCACCAGTGCCGACCCGACGGTCACAGACCCCATGAACATGCAGGGCTGGAACCGGTACTCCTACGTCGGCAACGATCCGCTCGCCTTCACAGATCCCAATGGGTTCAGCTGGTTCTCGAACTGGTTCGGCTGGATCGGTAAGGCCTTCACCGCGGTCGGTAACTTCATCAAGAACAACTTCATGTCGCTCTTGCAGGTTGCTATTACGGCCGTGCTCTCATTCACGCCAATCGGGCCAGTGGCCGCCGCTGCCATTGCGTCTGCCGTCGTGACAGGTTTGTCTGGTGGCAATCTGGGGCAGATACTGAAGGCTGCAGCAATAGCGGCAGTTACCTCCTTTGCATTCACACAGATCGGACCGACGCCTTCATTCGCTTCGAATCCGGGCGGATATATCGCGTCTGTTGGCGCCAACGCGGCCGTGGGGTGCGCATCTTCCGTCGCGTCGGGCGGATCATGCCAATCCGGCGCCTTAGCGGCTGGAGTCGGTTCCGCGCTCTCTCCGGTAACACGAACTGTTTTCCAGAACCCGCTCCACAACGCTGGTGACCTTATCGGCGGTACTCTTATGCAAGCCACTGCCGGCGGCCTTGCCTCAATCGCAGGCGGCGGAAAGTTTGCTAACGGTGCCCTGACTGCGGGATTCCAATATTTAGCGCAGACATCGGCGGAAGCAATACGAACGGCAGCTTTAGAGCCGCAAGGAAATCCGGAACCTCAGAAGGGAAATCCAAGAGATAGCTTTAATGCGGTCGAGCCCTGCATGATGCCCGGAAGTCCTGAGGAATGTTCCGGCGCCACAGAGGGCCACATCCCTCAATCAGCAGCACGAGGGCCGGGCGCAGCAATTGGCCCCGGTAGTGACCAGGGAGACTTCGTCGCGCCTCGCAATTCAACCTCAATATTGAGGCCGCTGCATTCAGAGGATACGATTACAAGAGGAAATAAATCCTCCTATGATTATTGGTCGAAACAGGACAATCAAGCCATTGTCGATTCACTACAGCCAGGCCTGCCAGAGTCGCTAAAAGCGAAGCCAGACGGAACCATAATGAATGGAAATACCAGATATTACATCCTGCGAAACCGCGGATATCCCGTTGACTCCCTTCCGAGAGATACGCACTGATGAATCTTTCCAGATCAGCTTTCGCAACGGCGTACTGTGGCTTGGACGAGCGGAATCAAGCGCGGTTTCTAGCCCGCTTATTATTGGACATCAGTCTCCTTGCGCGAGGAACATATGCTCAGGGGGACGGTGTTGAGGATCCCGCATCATTAAGAAAGTTCAATGAAGCGCAAAATCGAATCCAATCACAATTGGTAAGCTTGCTTTTCTCCCAGCCAGATCGATATCCCGATGAGGTGTTTGCGAACATCATCATGGATCAGTTTGATCAATTAGGGGTATCAACTATGAAGGTTGCTCAGATTCTACAACGAACTTGGCCAACGAGTCCTTCTCAACTTAGAAATGAGAGCGACTAGGCTCATAGTGAACGGAGAAGGCATTCTTCTCGGTTCGAGCTTGGGATCACCCGGGAAATACGGTGACAGTGCTGGACTGCACCCCTGAAGTGAGACACGATAATTACAGTAACAGCGGGGTTGTCACGATGCGTTACCGCGCATTGTTTTGCGCGAAGGCGGTTTCGAACTCAAGGGGCGATTGGTATCCGAGTGCCAAGTGCAGGCGCTCCTTGTTGTAGACCTCCGCGATGAAGCTGCTGAGGCGGCGACGGGCGTCGTTGAGATCGGCGAAGGCCTTGCCGTTGACCCCCTCGGCCTTGAGCGGTTTCATGAAGCTTTAGGCCGTCGTCCGTGAACAAGCCTCTAAGCGATTGAGCGAGAGTCTGTTTTCCGGCTACGGCGGCATTTGAGATTGCAGGGAATTGGTGGTTGAGGCCGCCAAACCCTGCAATTTCGTTTGTGGATTCCATTTGGCTGCAGACCATGATTCTGTGGTGCATCGGAGGGAGCGATGCGGCCGAAGAAGCACAAGACGACGGGATCGAACGACCTGTTCCGGGCGCGGCTGGACCAGATCATCAACATGAAGCACGAGCTGGTTCAGCTCGCCGGCAAGGTCGATTGGGACTGGATCGACGGCGAGATCGCGCCGCTCTATAGCGAGAACGGCCGGCCCGGCATTGAGACCCGCTTCAGGATCGGGCTGCTGTTGCTCAAGCACATTTACGGGCTGTCCGATGAGGGGGTGTGCGAGCGCTGGGTTCACGACCCGTATTTCCAGTTCTTCAGCGGCGAGGAGTTATTCCAACACGCCTTCCCGCACGAGCGCTCGGACCTGAGCCATTGGCGCAAGCGGCTCGGCGACAAGCTGGAGCTGCTGCTGGCCGAGAGCCTGCGAGTGGCGCACGAGGCCGGCGCGCTACGCGGCCAGGACCTCAAGCGGGTCACGGTGGACACCACGGTGCAGCCGAAGGCCATCACCTTCCGGACCGATGCCAAGCTGCTGCACGCGGCG
>NZ_JANBVS010000040.1:2500-5686 GCF_024586915.1 Bradyrhizobium sp. SRS-191 | reverse complement strand
GCTTCGGCTTTTGGTTCTGGGATCGGACGAGAAGACTTCGGCGGACAATGTTTCAAAGGTAACACCATGGTCTTAGCGCTGTGAAGCGCGGGATCGATTGGTGGGACCTCGTCAAACGTTGTGATCAGCCGGTTCAAAGCTTCAAGTTCAACTTGAGAGTTTGATCCTGGCTCAGAGCGAACGCTGGCGGCAGGCTTAACACATGCAAGTCGAGCGGGCATAGCAATATGTCAGCGGCAGACGGGTGAGTAACGCGTGGGAACGTACCTTTTGGTTCGGAACAACACAGGGAAACTTGTGCTAATACCGGATAAGCCCTTACGGGGAAAGATTTATCGCCGAAAGATCGGCCCGCGTCTGATTAGCTAGTTGGTGGGGTAATGGCCCACCAAGGCGACGATCAGTAGCTGGTCTGAGAGGATGATCAGCCACATTGGGACTGAGACACGGCCCAAACTCCTACGGGAGGCAGCAGTGGGGAATATTGGACAATGGGCGCAAGCCTGATCCAGCCATGCCGCGTGAGTGATGAAGGCCCTAGGGTTGTAAAGCTCTTTTGTGCGGGAAGATAATGACGGTACCGCAAGAATAAGCCCCGGCTAACTTCGTGCCAGCAGCCGCGGTAATACGAAGGGGGCTAGCGTTGCTCGGAATCACTGGGCGTAAAGGGTGCGTAGGCGGGTCTTTAAGTCAGGGGTGAAATCCTGGAGCTCAACTCCAGAACTGCCTTTGATACTGAAGATCTTGAGTTCGGGAGAGGTGAGTGGAACTGCGAGTGTAGAGGTGAAATTCGTAGATATTCGCAAGAACACCAGTGGCGAAGGCGGCTCACTGGCCCGATACTGACGCTGAGGCACGAAAGCGTGGGGAGCAAACAGGATTAGATACCCTGGTAGTCCACGCCGTAAACGATGAATGCCAGCCGTTAGTGGGTTTACTCACTAGTGGCGCAGCTAACGCTTTAAGCATTCCGCCTGGGGAGTACGGTCGCAAGATTAAAACTCAAAGGAATTGACGGGGGCCCGCACAAGCGGTGGAGCATGTGGTTTAATTCGACGCAACGCGCAGAACCTTACCAGCCCTTGACATGTTTGGGACCGGTCGCAGAGACGTGACCTTCTCTTCGGAGCCCGAAACACAGGTGCTGCATGGCTGTCGTCAGCTCGTGTCGTGAGATGTTGGGTTAAGTCCCGCAACGAGCGCAACCCCCGTCCTTAGTTGCTACCATTTAGTTGAGCACTCTAAGGAGACTGCCGGTGATAAGCCGCGAGGAAGGTGGGGATGACGTCAAGTCCTCATGGCCCTTACGGGCTGGGCTACACACGTGCTACAATGGCGGTGACAGTGGGAAGCTAAGGGGTGACCCTTCGCAAATCTCAAAAAGCCGTCTCAGTTCGGATTGGGCTCTGCAACTCGAGCCCATGAAGTTGGAATCGCTAGTAATCGTGGATCAGCACGCCACGGTGAATACGTTCCCGGGCCTTGTACACACCGCCCGTCACACCATGGGAGTTGGCTTTACCTGAAGGCGGTGCGCTAACCAGCAATGGAGGCAGCCGACCACGGTAGGGTCAGCGACTGGGGTGAAGTCGTAACAAGGTAGCCGTAGGGGAACCTGCGGCTGGATCACCTCCTTTCTAAGGATGGCTCTTCAGTCTGGTCTTTAAGGTCGCAAGATCTTGGGACCACGATCTTCGGATCGCGTACTATCGAGCTGTTTTAGAAACATCAGGGACCAACACGATCGCCAGATCGGGTTGAGTTCCATTGGCGGGATTTCGCCGTCTTCGTTTCTCTTTCTTCGCGGACGAACACGCTGCCTGGGGCTGCGCGGTTGCTGCATCTGTCCCTTGGGGCAGGGTGGTGACGAGCTTCGAGCGTTAGGGCTTGTAGCTCAGTTGGTTAGAGCGCGCGCTTGATAAGCGTGAGGTCGGAAGTTCAAGTCTTCCCAGGCCCACCAATCTTCGCGCTGCCGGCGCTATCGCCTGGCAAGCCAACTGCCTAGCAAGGCAGTCGTCTCGACGATCGCGCTGCTGCATTCGTCTTTCCGAGTATGGGGCCTTAGCTCAGCTGGGAGAGCGCGTGCTTTGCAAGCATGAGGTCGTCGGTTCGATCCCGACAGGCTCCACCACGCTTCGCCCTTTGGGCTGCGCGTGGCGCGGCCAGAGGGCTGCTGCTAGCGTGTTCAATTCGTCCGCGAGACAACATTTCGCATCTTCTGGTCCTCACCGGGATTACAGAAGACTGCGTGTTATCTGACATCGTGAAGAGGAGATCGATCCGAGTAGGGTCGTGCAATGAAGGGCCACCGCGCAAGCGGTCCGCACTTCGACTATGCACCGACGCCTTCACTATCTCCGGGTCATTTCGGCGCAAGCTGGAAGCTGTGAAGCATCCTGCTTGTTGTAAATGACTCTGTTCGCTGCGCTTGACCGCACGGCGATCGGTTCGATCTTAAGAAGCAAGCTGGTCTTTCTAATCAGTGTCCTCGCTGTCTCTAACGCTTGTCCCTCGGGGCAGGTGAGAGCAGTGAACATTCTGCCGAGTGTGTGGACATTGATAATGAGAGCAATCAAGTGCCTTAAGGGTGTTCGGTGGATGCCTTGGCGCTGAGAGGCGATGAAGGACGTGCTACGCTGCGATAAGCCGTGGGGAGCTGCGAAGAAGCTTTGATCCGCGGATTTCCGAATGGGGAAACCCACCTTCGATAGCCGGAACTCCAAGACCTTGGTCTTGGTGTTCGATCGGGAGACTGTGACGATCCAGGCCGTGAGGTCTTGGATTTCCGGTTATCAAGAGAAGGTATGAGATCTCTGAATACATAGGAGGTTTCAAGCAAACCCAGGGAACTGAAACATCTAAGTACCTGGAGGAAAGGACATCAACCGAGACTCCGCTAGTAGTGGCGAGCGAACGCGGACCAGGCCAGTCATGAATGTAAGCCAACCAGAACCTGTCAGGAAAGCAGGGCCTCAGAGGGTGATAGCCCCGTATGGGTAATGCAAGCATTCATGCTCGAGTAAGGCGGGACACGTGAAATCCTGTCTGAACATGGGGGGACCACCCTCCAAGCCTAAGTACTCCTCAGCGACCGATAGTGAACCAGTACCGTGAGGGAAAGGTGAAAAGCACCCCGACGAGGGGAGTGAAATAGACCTGAAACCGGACACCTACAAACAGACGGAG
>NZ_JANBVS010000004.1 GCF_024586915.1 Bradyrhizobium sp. SRS-191 | reverse complement strand
GGCGCGGCAGGTCTGGATCGTCTCCTGCACCGCGTTGACGTCGAACACGCCCGGACGCGCCGGGATGATGACCATGGTCGCGTTCTTGATCGCATCCTCGACCACGGCCGAGATGGTCGGCGGCGTATCGATCAGCACCCACTCGACGCCGTCGCGGCGGGCGGCGGAGACGATCGCGCTCACCGAGTTCACGGCCGTCTTGATCGGCGGCTCGTTGGTGCCGCGCAGCTTGTGCCAAAGCGTCAGCGACCCCTGGGGGTCGGCATCGATGAGCAGACAGGACTTGCTCGCCTTGATCTGCGCAGCGAGATGGGCGGCCAGGGTGCTCTTGCCTGAACCGCCCTTACGCGATGCGAAAACAATAACGTTCATCACTTGGCCTCCAGATTGACCCCGGCCGCGAAAATGAATCAGCGGACTGATTCGCGGAAGATAAATTTAGCGATTGCTAAGGCGTAACTCCTGATTGCTGAAACGCATTGGTTTTTGAGTCACACCATCGGCAGAAAAGCAGCACATCGGCTTCGCGTTCCCTCGACAACATCCGGTCATGCTCGCCGGCATTTGCATGCTGAAGCTGTAAGCGCGCCGCGCCGCTCCGAGCGCCGCCGGCGATGTCGTCGAACAGCTTGCCCGAGGATGGCGGCTTGAAACCCATCCGTTTAAATACGGTGGCGACGTCGCCATCGATCTTCGGCAGCGCCGTCGAGCGCGATCACGTCGCCGCATGATCGGTTCATCGCGGCCGCCGGGGCGCTGACGACCATTGCGCTCAGGACCGATAACCGCGCCACCTGCTCCGCTGTCGTCCCTGCGAACGCAGGAACCCATACCGCGGAATCCAAGTTTGACGCGCAACTGCCAGTCATCATCTCACCAGGGCCGATGGTTATGGGTCCCTGCCTTCGCAGGGACGACAGCGGTGTTGGTGAGGCGTCGGTGCCCTCCATAAGCGTTGCTCCATGACTGCAATGACGATCGGCACATGCGATGGCACGCCCCCGCAATCTCGCGGCGCCGGACGCCCGAGGTGTTCCGCCACTTGCCCTCGAAGCGCGAGGGCGCAGGGAATGCCGGGTGAAGGCCTCACCCATGGCCCGCCTGCAACAAGAAAAGCAGGCGGCAGTCACCACAGGTTCAGCCGAGCATCCGGCATTCCCTGCGCGATGGGCTTACGATTTATACGCGATCTCCCTGGGGATCGGCGTTCTTGCCCCCATCGCCCGCGCGTGCCCCTAGGCAACGCTGCCGGACTTGACCTCAGCGACGAGAGGCCAGGACCACACGACTTCATCGTCCGCGACGGATCAGTCGTCGCGCTAAAGCGCCTGATCCACCACGGCCACCGCATCCCCGCCCCACGTATCGTGACGACCGCGCGTACGCCCCTTCGCATCGGGACGGGATGCGCGGATAAGACCATTGATTTGGGGGGGGGCGTCAAGAATTTTTCTGGAAAACGGAAGAGAGTGCGGAGCCCGGCAGCCAAGACGCAGGAAGAGAGTTGATGGAGTTCGCCGCGGAGGTCGCCCCCGTCGGGGAACGAGCAACTCATTCTCGCCGCGCAACTCACAGCATGCGAATTTTACATACGGCTGGGTTACTTCGAGGAAGGAGCGGCGTTCGATGATGCGGGCATTCCACAGTGATGATGCGCAAGAAATTGCAGCTGTGAAGCTCCGCCGCTGTTTGGCTGCGGAATCAAAGACCGGGACAAGGCCGCTTGATCGCAAGAGCCGTTAGGAAGAAGGTATCGGTTTGTTGCCGCTCCAGCAGTTCGCTGGTTGGTCGAACCGATCAGCGCGTAGGGCGGATCAGCCAAGCGTGATTCGCCGTTTGATAGTCAAGGCCGTCGGACGAATGGGTCAGTAGCCGCTCAAGGCGCTCGCGAGGGACAATCGAATGTTCCTCGCTAATCTTGCTCGAAGAGGGCGGATTGCGCTGGCGCGAATCCGTCCTACGACTAACGAAATTTTGGCCTTCTTCCGGTAACGAACGGCAACTCATCTTGGAAGCGGTCGGGACAACGGCAGCCAATCGCTGTTGGATGGTCGAGCGTCCTGCCCAAAATACGCCACACCGAATATCAAAATGAGCGCGCCAATTGCCCACAGCGCAAGAATAAAAAACGTACGAAACGTATCACCGAAGCTCGTGGGCTCCCAATTCGATTGGGGACCATCCGGATATTGGTATGACGTATTGATAGATGGCGGCTGTCCCGGCGGAGCCGGAGGCGCGAGAGGGGCAAGAACAAAGCCCTCCCTCTCCTTTACCGCAACCGGCGGCTTCAACGGATAGCCCTGGTATTGTCGAGATCCGCTTGTCATTGTAGGCCCCTCCGGAGCTCACGTGACGCGTTTCAAGTGTGAATGCTTATAGGCGTTACTACAAGAGAGATCACTCCGCTATTCTCCTAATTTATCTCACGTGACAGTGTTTGACTGCATCAAATGCACCAAACGGTGCTCATCTCCACTGAGGCTCATCGCTCCTGAAAAATCACGAAGCCGAAAGTGCTTTCTGTATGTCCGCCAGATCCTCTATTGACTCGTTCGCCTTGCGGTCAGCTCGACTCATTACTTCGGTGCCTCATCGTGGTCCGATGCATGCATCACGTGATACATGACGCGGCACGCACCGCCTTACTCTTCGTAGATGGGCCACGCACGCGTATGCCTATAGTTGAATTCACACCTAAATCGGCTCGTGAAAAGCAAGGTCAGATCAAAGGATTCGATGCCCTACGTCAAAAACGTTGAAGGAATGGGTCAGCGCGTAGGGCGGATCAGCGCAGCGTGATCCGCCGTTTCATCGTTAAGGCCGTCGAACGAATTGGTCAGAGGCCGCTCAAAGGGCCCACAGGGACAATCGAATGTCCGGAATACTTGCTTCGGAGATGGCGGATTACGCTGGCGCTAATCCGCCCTACGACACCGCCGTCGGCCGGGACATGGATCCCCGCCGGACATGGCTAATACGTGCCGCGCCCCCGGCAAACGATCGAGATGTCATTGATTTTGGTACAGTTGGGTGGGCTCGAACCACCGACCTCCTGTTCCACAGACAGGCGCTCTAACCAACTGAGCTACAACTGCATCCGCAACGGGCAGAGCCCCGCGAGAGGGGGCGCCCGAACGGGCCGGAAACTAGGTGCAACGGGGAGATTTGGCAAGTCCGAGAACGGATAAAGTCTCCCGCCTCCCCGGCGTTTTTTGCCGCCTTTGTGAGCGCTTCCGCACGCCTGCCCACAATGCGGGCTCAAAATGGATCGAGCCCGGAGGCGGAAGCGCGCCGGGCTCGGGATTGTTGGCCGTTCATGCCGGCGCCCGCACCGCAGGCGCCGGGCGGGGCGATCTCAGGCCGCCGGCTTGAACAGCTTGGTGGCGCTTTCCTTGATCGGCTCGACCGTCTCGGTCGCGACCTTCTGGCCGAGCTCGCCGAGCTCCTTGGCCTGGGCGGTGAAGGCCTCGAACTGCTTGCGGGCGAAGCCGGCCCACAGCTCCATCGCCTCCGACGGCGACTTCACGCTGAACAGCTCCTGGGCGAAGTCGAGCGAGGCCGTCGTATTGGCCTTGCTGAACTCCATCACCTTGGACGAATAGGCGCCGGCGCCCTTGCTGGCGTTGGCGAAGAACGCCTCGATGGCCGAATTGTGCGTCTCGGCCGCGTCCTTGAACTTGGCGTAGTTCTCGCGAGCCTGGGACACGCCCTTCTCGGCGAGCGCACGCACCTGCTCGGGAACCTCGAACGGGATGATCGATGCAGAGAAAGGATCGGTGGCATTGGTCATGGCATGCATCCTTGGGAACATTTAAGGCTGAATCGTCCCGGCAACGAGACGTCACTTCGGATCACGCAGAGGAACCGCCCCTGGGAGGTAACAACCTCGCGTAGAGCTATATCGTGTCGAATTTGTGCAACGCAACGACTAATTCCGATATCTGGAACTCTTTGTCGCGGGCCACCGTCGAGCAGACCAACTGCTCAATCCGAGCGTGCCGAGAGAGGCTCAAGCGCTCTCGTCGCTCGCGCCTTCTTGGTCTCACGCCTTGGGCTTGGCGGCGTCGACCGCGGCCTTGCTGATCGCCTGGCCCATCTCGGTCGCCTGCTCGGCCAGCGATCGCATCTGCCCCTGGATGTAGTCTGTGTGCAGCCTGAGCACCTCGGGCAGATCCTTGGCGTGCACCAGCGACTGGGCGTAGTCGAGCGAGGATTGCACATTCTTCTCGGCATAGGACAGGACCTTGGCCCCGATGTCCTTGGCGCCCGCGCGCACCGTGGCGCCGCGCTCCTCGAGCGAGCCGGCGGTGGCTTCGGCGCCGGCCAGGAATTTCTCGAACGTCTGCCTGGCCTGGTCGAAGCCGGCCTCCGCCATGGCGCGCATGTCTTTCGGAATCTCGAATCGGCGACCGTCGTCCGTCATCTGTCCCTCTTCCTGTTGGCCGAAGCCTGTTGGCCGAAGCGGCCCCGAGACGCGTCCCCGTCAGGGGGCGCAGGTCGGCTTTACGGCCGGTCCGCGGTGCATCGTGACCGCCTGGGGCGCGTTTGCAATGCAAAAGGCCGGCGGCGGCCGGGTTCTGTGCGCCGAGGGCGGGCCGAGGAACACATTAAGGTTATCCAAGCTTTAGCACGACGTCGCGCCGGCCGGGCCGTGGACCTCTGCCCTCAAAACGCGCGATAGTAACGAATTCTTAACGCTGCCGGTTCCGGCCGCCGATGAAAGTCAGAAGAGCCCTTCGCCTTTGCCCATGACCCACGCCGATCTCGAATTGCAGGTCCTGAGCGATCCCCGGCTGGCGGTCCACGCCGCGGGCAGCCTGCCGGCCTGGCTGTGGTCGGCCGATGGCAGCCGCGTGCTCTGGTCGAATGCCATGGGGGCGCGGGTGTTCGGCGCGACCCATGCCACGGCGCTGAGCGCCAGGACGTTCGGCCCAGCCGATCAGCATCGCCGCCAGATCGCACAATTGGCGCGACGGTTGCCGGAGAGCGGTGCGCTCCGGCTCGAACGGCTGCGCGGTTTCGGCGCCCCCCTCGGCACGCTCGCGACCTGCGGCTGCGCGAGGCTCGATTTCCCGGACGGCACCCGCGCCGTGCTGATCACCAGCACCGACAGCACCGGGCGCGGCATTCCGCTGGCTGAGCGTCTCAGGCGACTTGTCGAGAGCAGCGAGCATCCTCTGATTGCGTTCACCCACGACGGCCTGTTCGCCGGCATCAGCACGTCAGGGCGACGCCTGTTCGGCATGCACGACTTGAGCGATCCAGCCTTTGCCGCAGCCCGACGCTCGGCGCTCGCCGATGGTCTTGCCGAGGTGACGCTCGGCACTGAGCGCGCCGTGCTGTGCCGTGTCGGCAGCGGCAACCAGACCGGACTGGTCGCGATGCCCGTGCCGGCCGGACCTGAAGAGATCGACGCGTCGAACCCGGCGCCCATATCCGATGCAGAGTCCGTTCCCGATGCCTCCCCGGCCCCGATCGACATCGCCGGCCCGGATGCGGCCGAGACTCCGCCTGCTCCTTCGATGGACGACATGACTGAACGCCACAGCGACTATGAAGCTCCCGCTTTGTCGAACGAAGCGCCGGCTGAATTCCTCCTGATCGACGACCCTGCCGAGGCCGAGCTGTTCGAGCCGCAGCCGCTGGTGTCGCAGACCACGGCCGACATGCATCCCTCCGCATTCGCGCCGCCACAGGCCGCAACCAGTGAGGACCGCGCGACAGAGCTTGCCGCGTCGCCGATGCGGCAGGCGGACGACGACTCCGCCATCGTTTCGGATGATGCGTCGACGCGCGCGCGCCGCCATCCGCTGCGCTTCTCCTGGGAGATGGATGCCGAAGGACGGTTCTCGGTCGGCTCCGAGGAGTTCGTCCGACTGATCGGTGCGCGGAGCGCCACGCAGCTCGGCCGGCTTTGGCACGACATCACGGACACGCTCGGCCTCGATCCGGATGGCCTCGTCAGCGCCGCCATCGAGTCGCGTCAGACCTGGAGCAACCTCGCCGTGATGTGGCCCACCGACGGCGGCGAGAGTCTCGCCGTCGAACTCTCTGGACTGCCGGTCCTCACCCGCGACCAGACCTATTCCGGCTATCGTGGCTTCGGCGTCTGTCGCGATCTCGATACTCTGAACCGGTTGGAGGCGCTGCGGCCGGGCACGGCCGAGGCGTCGCAGGGCGGCGGAACAGATCCTGCTCCCGCCGATGCCGCGCCGACGGAACGTGCTCAATCCGACCATGGGCCGGCCGCAGATGCGCCGCCGCGGCAGGACAACATCACGCTGTCTGCCCGGGATGCTTCCATCACGACGGACGCGTCCCACATTGATGGTGTCGGCTTGGAAGCGGCCGGAAACGTCGTGCCGTTCCGCGCCCCCGGTGAGAGCAAGCTTCCGGCGCTGACGCCGGTGGAGAACAATGCGTTTCATGAACTTGCGCGCCAGCTGTCAGCCCGGCTCGAAGGTGAAGTCCGCAGCACGTCCGCCGACCTTTCCGGCACGGCGTTTGAGCCGGCACCGCGCGTGAGTGATCCTCTTGGACCAGCTCCGCACGAGGAGATGCCGGCGAGGGCCGAGGCGACGAGCGAGCCTGGCGCCGGGCTGCAGACCGAATGGCTGACGCCCGAAGCGCCGCCGGCCCAGGGCGACAGCCAGCGCGACCGCATCCTGCTCGATCTCTTGCCGACGGGCATGCTGATCTACCGGCTCGACCGGCTGCTCTACGCCAATCCCGCGTTCTTCAAGCAGATGGGCTATGCCGACCTGCCGGCGCTCGAGCAGGCCGGTGGCCTCGATGCGCTCTATGTCGAGCCCGGCGGCTCGGGATCGTCAAACAAATCTGAAACCGGCACGCCGGTGACGATCTCGGCGGCAGACGGCTCCTCCAGCGAGGAGGTCAAGGCCGAGGCGCGCCTGTTCACGATCACCTGGGACGGCGACACCGCGCACGCCTTGATCTTCGCGCCGACGCACGGCCCCGCAGCTGCGCTGCCGCCCACCACGGACGCCGCGCCGGCGCCTCCGCCCGCAGCAGCACCGACCGCGCTCGTCGTGCCTCCGCCTGCTGCGGCCGGTCACGCGGAGGCCGAGGACCTCGCTGCCATCCTCGACGTCACCGCCGAGGGCATCCTGATGTTCGATGCCGGCGGCAACATTCACGCCTGCAATCGCAGCGCGGAGGCCTTGTTCGGCTATGACGGCGCCGAGCTCGTTCGTCGCAACCTCATCGAGCTGTTCGCCCCCGAGAGCGCGCGTCTGGTGCTGGACTATCTCGATTGCGTTCAAGAGGCCGGTGCGTCGGGCGTGCTGGATCAGGGCCACGAGGTGCTCGGCAAGATCGCCCAGGGCGGCACCATCCCGCTGTCGATGACGATCGGCCGCACCCGGCCGGAGGGTCCAAATTTCTTCGCGGTGTTCCGCGATCTGTCCCAGCTCCGCCGCGGCGAGAACGAATTGCTGCAGGCCCGGCGCGTCGCCGACCGCGCGGCCAATGCCAAGGCCGACATGCTGGCGCGGATCAGCCATGAGGTGCGCGCGCCGCTGAACGCGATCATCGGCTTTGCCGAGGTGATGATCGGCGAGCGCTTCGGCACGCTCGGCAACACGCGCTATGCCGAATACATGAAGGACATCCGCGCCTCCGGCGAGCGCGTGGTGTCGCTGATCGACGATCTGCTCGAACTGTCGCGCATCGAGACCGGCAAGCTCGAGCTCGCCTTCACCAGCCAGAACCTCAACGAGCTCGTCGAGAGCTGCGTCGCCGTGATGCAGCCGCAGGCGAACCGGGCGCGCATCATCATCCGCACCTCGCTGTCGCAGGCGCTGCCGCCCGTGATCGCCGATGCGAGGGCGCTGCGCCAGATCGCCACGAACCTGATCTCGGCCTCGATCTCGCTCGCCAATGCCGGCGGCCAGGTCATCGTCTCGACCGCGACATCGGATTTCGGCGAGGTGGTGCTGCGCGTGCGCGACACCGGTCATGGGCTGAACGATCAGGCCGTGGCCGCAGCGCTCGAGCCGTTCCGCGCGGCCGCGGGCGCCGAGCTGAGCTCCGAGGGCGCGGGTCTCAGCCTGTCGCTCACCAAGGCTCTGGTCGAGGCCAACCGCGCGCAATTCCACGTCAAGGCGGCGCCGAAATCCGGCACGCTGATGGAGGTGGTGTTCTCGCGCGCGGTGGCGCGCAATCAGAGCACGGGCTGAGCCGATCCCGCGGAACGGATCGCCAGCGCGCGCAGCTTGAGGCCGAGCAGCAGCGGACCGAACGCGAGCACGAAGCCCGAGAAGGCGATGATCCAGGCGAAGGCGGCCACGTGCAGCAGGACGTCCGCATGCGCCGGTGCCAGCACCGCGCAGACCCGCGTCAGCGCCGCAACGATGATCCCGAGATAGATCGCCTGCGTCGCGACCGAAGCCGTCAGCGCCTGTCCGGTGTGGCCGAGCGTGGCGCGCGTCATCACGGCGAGCGTCATGATCCCCGCAGCCCCGACCATCCAGGCATGCAGGCCGGCGCTCGGCAGAATCCATCCGAGGCTCGCCGCCGCGTTGAGCAGGAAGCCGAGCGGCACGAAGGCGTAGCCGACATGCAGGATCACCAGCAGCCGCTCGCGCAGCGTCCGGTCGCCGGCCCAGCGCGCCAGCCTCACCGCATGCAGCACGCCGGCGACGACGAGCGCAGCGCCAGTGATTGCGTTGTCCGGCGCCACGATCCAGCCGAGCAGGCTCAGTGCACTGAACACCACGATGACCATGTCGAAGCGGCCGAACGGCGCCGGCAGCCGGCCGGGATTGTGCTTCACCAGCCAGTTGCGCGTGAAGCTCGGCGTGATGCGGCCACCGATCAGGGCCAGCAGCAGCACGATCACGGCCACGCCGACGCGGATCGCATAGTCCGCCGCGCCGTGCAGATGCGCCTCGAGGTGGAAGGCGACGTTGCCGGCGAGCAGGATGCCGACCATGGCGACCACCGGCAGGTTCCGCCAATTGCGCCCGGCTGCAATCTCACGCGCGGCGGCGAGGACGACCAGCAGCAGGAAGCTGGCATCGATCAGCAGCGCAGCCCACCAGGGGCCGGCGGCGGAGAAGGTGACGGCGAGACGTCCGGCCAGCCAGACGATAACAAGCGTGAGCAGCGGCAGGCCACGGATCGGCAACCGTCCCGTCCAGTTCGGTATCGCCGTGAACAGGAAGCCGGTGACGATGGCCGGTAGATAGCCGTAGAGCATTTCATGGACGTGCCAGTCGCGCGGCGCGAACGCCGAGCCCAGCTTCAGCTCGCCATAATAGGCCGGCAGCCAGACCAGGATCGCGAGCGCGGCCTGGATCGCACCGAGCAGGAAGAACGGACGGAAGCCGTTGGCGAGAACGGTCCAGCCTTGATAGTTGCGCGGAATGGCCATTGGCATGCTCGCTCGAAGTCGACGGGAACCGCGCCGATCGTGGCGCCTCCCCCGATGTAGTTGCGCATGGCTCGCGGCGGATTGCGCCAGCACAAACTTCCGGCGGATCGCGAAATCGTGGTATTGAGCGCGCGCGAATTATGCCGTGCCCGGCCCGGAGAACATCATGGCTTCCATCGACCGCTCGCTGGTCGCGCATCTGCCGCTGTTTGCGGGGCTCTCCACCGACGACCTCACCGAGGTCTTGCGTGAAGCCCGCTCCATGCGTGTTCCGCGCAACGGCGCGGTGTTCGAGCAGGGCGCCGATGCGACCTCGTTCTTCCTGCTGCTGCACGGCCATGTCCGCGCCAGCAAGACGACGCCGACCGGCGACCAGATCGTGGTGCGCTACGTCGTGCCCGGTGACACGTTCGGCGTCGCGCCGGCGATCGGCCTGCAGCATTATCCGGCGACGGCCACCGCGGTCGACGACAGCATCGTGCTGGCCTGGCCCTCGGCCGCATGGCCGCGCCTCGTCGCAAAGTTCCCGTCACTCGCCGCGAATACGCTGCAGACGGTCGGCCAGCGGCTGCAGGAAACCCATGCCCGCGTCATCGAGATGTCGACGCAGCAGGTCGAGCAGCGCATCGCGCACGCGCTGCTGCGGCTCGCCAACCAGGCCGGCCGCAAGCTCGATCACGGCGTCCAGATCGACTTTCCGATCAGCCGGCAGGATATCGCGCAGATGACCGGCACGACGCTGCACACGGTGAGCCGGATCCTATCCGGCTGGGAGCAGCAGGGCCTCGTCGAAAGCGGCCGGCAGAAGATCGTGCTGCGGGAGCCGCACAAGATCGTGCTGCTGGCGGAACAGAGCTCCGACGCGTCGGCATCGCGCTCCTGATCAGGCGCCGGCGCACAGCGCCGTGAGAAACGCGTCGGGATCGACGCCGTGCTCGCGGCAGGCATCCGCGACATTGTGGAAACAGGCGATCGGGCAGCCGACACAGCGCATCTGGAACGCGAGAAAGACGCGGATCGTCTCCGGCTTGCGCCGCATGACGTCGTCGACCAGTTCATCAAAGGTGATAGGCATGCGCGCCTCCATTCGAACGTGAATGGTAACCGGCGCGGCCTGCCTCGTCTTTGTCGCGGCACAAGCAGTGCGGCAGGCTTGCTACACGGCGCGGCTGTGCAACTGCTTCGACGCATCGAGATGCGCATCGAAGGCCGCAGCCACGCTGCGCACCAGGAACCGGGAATGCTCGGTCACCGCCAGCGCGCTGCCGTTGAGCTCGACCACGCCGTCCGAGATCAGCGACTGCAGCCGCGGCGCCGATTGCAGCATCGCATCGGTTGCCGTGCCGTGCCGCGTGCAGATCACGTCGAGATCGACGCCATAGTCGCACATGATGCGCTCGATGATGTCGGCCCGCAGCCGATCATCATCGGTCAGGCCATAGCCCTTCACCGTGGCGAGGCTGCCGGAGGCGATCTTCTCCTCATAGGCGCGCACCTGCGGCGCGTTCTGGACATAGCCCTGCGGCAGCTGGCCGATGGCCGAGGCGCCGAAGCCGAGCAGCAGGTCGTTGGCGTCGGTGGTATAGCCCTGGAAATTCCGATGCAGCCGGCCTTCGCGGGAGGCGATCGTCATGGGATCGGTCGGCAAGGCGAAATGGTCGAGACCGATCTGGACGTAGCCGGCGTCCTTCAGCGTATCGCTGATCGCACACGCCTGATCGTAGCGCTCCAGACTGTCGGGCAGCGACGAATCCGGGATCTTGCGCTGATGCGTCTTGAACGACGGCACATGCGCATAGCCGAACACGGACAGCCGGTCCGGGCGCAGCTCGACGGCACGCTGCACCGTGTCCAGACAGGAGGCGACGGTCTGGTGCGGCAGCCCGTAGATCAGGTCGAAATTGACGCCGGCCACGCCGGCCCTGCGCAGCCCCGTGGTCGCCGCGGCGGTCTGCTCGAAGCTCTGCACCCGGTTGATCGCCTTCTGGACCACGGGATCGAAGCTCTGCACGCCGAGGCTTGCGCGGTTGACGCCGCTCGTCCCGAGCGCATCGATCATCGCCGGCGTCAGCGTGCGCGGATCGATCTCGATCGCGATCTCGGCCGTCGGCAGCACGAAGAAGGAATGACGCAGCGAGCCGACCAGATCGACGAAGGAGTCCGGCGTCATGATCGTGGGCGTGCCGCCGCCGAAATGAATGTGCCCGACCGGCAGCCGGCGGCCGATCTGGCGCGCCACCATGTCGATCTCGCAGCGCAGCGCGGACTCATAGACGGCGATCGGCTCGTCGCGCTTGGCGACCATGGTGTTGCAGCCGCAATACCAGCACATCGAGCGGCAGAACGGCACATGCAGGTACAGCGATGCCGTCGCGTTCGCGGGGATCGCGCGCAGCCACTCGGCGTAAGTGGAGGGGCCGACTGCGGTCGAGAAATGGGGCGCCGTCGGGTAGCTGGTGTAGCGCGGGAGGCGCTCCTGTCCGTAGCATGCGGCGAGATCTGGTCTCATGTCCTGTCCACCTGAGTTGAGGCGTGTTTGACACAAGGCAATGGAGCCGACCTTGAGCTTCCTCAAAGACGCAGCCAGCAGGTGCCCCGTCGGATTGCCAGTAAAATCCCGGCTTTCGCCATCGACATTGCGCTTCATCAAAGTCGCCGGCCGTTTTGGCGGGGATCATCGGCTTGCCCCCGATTCGAGGAAACCGCAATGGAAGCTCTGGACCTGCTCATTCGCTTGTTTGCTGTCCTCACCGATATCCGCGGCCATATTCCTCAATCAGACGGGTTCGAATCCTTTCGCGACGACTCGGTGCCGTCAGGCCTGCTCGGCAACCTCGCGATGTTCATGACGACGCTGTTCTGTGTCGCGGCCGCAGTGGCGTTCGTCGTCCTGCTGGCGGTGCGCTGGCTGAGCTGACGAACCGTCAGCCAGGCAAACGACCTGGAGCCAGGACGGCACCTTCGCGCCGTTCGCGCAGCTGAGTTGCCGTGTCGTCCTTTGTCTTCCTTGAGATGTCTTCCTTCCCATGCCGCTCGTGTCCGCGCTTCCGGGCGACGACTTAGCATTGATCTCAATGCGCGGGGCCTATCAGCACGCTGGCGTCTTCGTTCTCTGCACGTCGGAATCGAAAGAGAGCACCGCCGATGCAACTCATTGGCGGCTCGCCGCGCTTGTGCTGGCGCGACACGCGCGTGGGGCCACCGGCTGCCTTCGCAAACGCACGATTGATTGTTGCAGCACAAACAAGCCGGGTTCCAACAGGCGCATGCTGTTTGCGGCACACAACAGATCCAAACGAAGGAGCGATCCATGTTGACCCGCCGCACCGCCCTGCTCAGTGCAGCCATCGCCGCGATGATGCTTGCGGCTCCCGCTGTTGCCGAAGACCTCAAGCTGCCCCGCCAGAAGGTCGATCTGGTCGCCCCGCCGTTCGTGCATGCGCATGAGCAGGCGACCAAGCAGGGGCCGAAGATCATGGAGTTCAAGCTCGTGGTCCAGGAGAAGAAGATGGTGATCGACGAGAAGGGCACCACCTTCCAGGCCATGACGTTCAACGGCTCGATGCCGGGCCCGCTGATGGTCGTGCACGAGGGCGACTATGTCGAGGTGACGCTGGTCAACCCGGCCACCAACACCATGCCGCACAACATCGACTTCCATTCGGCGACCGGTGCGCTCGGTGGCGGCGCGCTGACGCTGATCAATCCGGGCGAGCAGGTGGTGCTACGCTGGAAGGCGACGCGAACCGGCGTGTTCGTCTATCACTGCGCCCCGGGCGGACCGATGATCCCCTGGCACGTCGTCTCCGGCATGAACGGCGCCGTGATGGTGCTGCCGCGCGATGGCCTCAACGATGGACGCGGCCATGCGCTGCGCTACGACCGCGTCTACTACATCGGCGAGCAGGACCTGTACGTCCCGCGCGACGAGAAGGGCAATTTCAAGTCCTACGACTCGCCCGGCGAAGCCTATAGCGACACCGAGGAGGTCATGCGCAGGCTGACGCCGACCCATGTCGTGTTCAACGGCAAGGCCGGCGCGCTCACCGGCAAGAATGCGCTGACCGCCAATGTCGGCGAGAACGTCCTGATCGTCCACTCGCAGGCCAATCGTGACAGCCGCCCGCATTTGATCGGCGGCCACGGCGACTACGTCTGGGAGACTGGAAAGTTCTCCAATGCGCCGGAGACGGGGCTTGAGACGTGGTTCATCCGCGGTGGCTCGGCCGGTGCCGCGCTCTACAAATTCCTGCAGCCCGGCATCTACGCCTATGTCACCCACAATCTGATCGAGGCGGCCAATCTCGGCGCCACCGCGCATTTCAAGGTCGAAGGCAAGTGGAACGACGACCTGATGACCCAGGTGAAAGCTCCGGCCGACATTCCGACCGGCTCGACCAACTGATGAGCGCTCATCACTCACGACCCTGAAATCAAGACACTGGGGGCCGGTGCACCGGCCCCCGCCATCTCCGATGTGCCGCCATGCTTGTCGCCTTCAAGATCAAACTCGCTCTCGCCTGCATCGTCGGCGTCGCCGGCCCGACCGCCCTCGCCCCGATCGTCGCAAGCCTCCAAACTCCCGCCAGCTTCGACGGCCCGGCGCTCACGGAGATCGCGCCCAGCACGCTCCGCTATCGCGACTCCGGCGATCATCTGCGCGACGGACGGCCCGCCGAAGCCCCCGTCACCGCGATCCGCTTTGATCGTCCGCTTGCGATCATGACCCACCAGGTCAGCGCAGCCGACTATCAGGCCTGCGTCGAAGCCCGTGCGTGCCGCGCGCTGGATCGCGACGTCGCCATCGCCATCGACCGGCCGGCTGTGCAGGTCAGCTGGCTCGATGCCCTCGCCTATGCCGAGTGGCTGTCCCTCAAGACCGGTCACACCTATCGCCTGCCGACCGACGCCGAATGGGCCCATGCGGCCGGCAGCCGCTTCAAGGACGATGGCGTCGCGGTCGATGATTCCGACCCCTCGCGGCGCTGGATCGTCCGCTACGAGCGGGAAGCGGCGCTGCCCGATGACCCGAAGCCGCGCAGCTTCGGCAGCTTCGGCCTCAACGAGCATGGCGTTGCCGATCTGGCCGGCAATGTCTGGGAATGGACCTCGACCTGCTTCACCCGCAAGCTGCAGGATCAAGCAGGGCACGTCATCAAGACGGTCAGCAATTGCGGCGTGCGGCTCGCCGAGGGCGCGCACCGGGCCTATGTGACCGATTTCATCCGCGACGCGCGCGCCGGCGGCTGCGCTTCGGGGACGCCGCCGGCCAACCTCGGCTTCCGCCTGGTCCGCGAGCAACCCGCGTGGAGCCAGCGCATGGCGCAGCGGCTCAGCCGCTTGATGCGAACCTTCCGCGCCTGACCCGATAGCTCCGGGATTCAATCCCCGTCGGGTCGGCGCACCGCCGCCGGTGTCCTGGCACTGGCACAAATGACAGTCACCCAAAATCAACTTTCGGTTGCGACAATCGAGCTACAAACGTTACAAAATTGCATGAAAGACGCGGTGAGCGGACCAGGAGGCGAGCGTGGTTTCTCGACATCCGCCGGTCTTCTTCACGTCCGACCTGCATGGGTACGGCATCGGCAATACCAGCTGGTTCGACGACAATTCGCCGCGCGCGCTGGCCGGGCGGTGCCTCGTCGATGCGCTCGAATATCTGCTGAAAACGCCGAAATTTCCCGCCAAGGATTGGCATGTGGTGAATGCCAATGCCGCGCGCATCGTCCATCAATGCCTGACCGATCCCGCATTGGCGCGCCGGGACATCCTCGATCGGGTCACGCGACACATCGAAGAGATCTGTGCGTGCATCGTCGCCAGCCGGCAATACCGCATTCCGTTCTACGGCGATGATTTCTGGGACTGGGCCAGCGTCGTCGACGCGTTCTGCGAACTGCAGAGCGTCTCGGCCACTGCGGCACAGGTCGCAAAGCGAGAGCTCGATCAGTTTCGCCGAACGGTCCACATCCGCATGCCGAGCGGGCTTGCGGTCGGCGATCCCGATCAGGAGTGGTTTGGTCCGGGGGTCGCGACGCGCGCCCATCATCTGCTGGATACGCGCGCGGCAGGCTTCGACCCGGATCTGCGCCACGAGCTGCAGGCCCAGGCCCTCGAGCGGATCGATCGCGGCCGGTATCGCGGACGGCAGGTGTCGCCGTGGCAGCTCAGCTGGCACTATGGCCAGGTCGTCGGCGAATTTCAGCGCGCCGCGAGCGAGCAGGCGGCGGAGCTGGCGGATTTCGCCTGGCTGGCCGTGCCGCTCGACACCGGCAAGCGCGCCCTCGTTCTCGCACGCATCCTGCAGGGCGCCGGCGCGATCAAGGACAGGCGAACCGTCCTCCAGACGCTGGAGGAGCTCCATCGCTGCGAGACGCCCGGCCGTCCGCTTGGCCAGGGCGTCATCGGCGCCAGCATCGAGGCCTCCCTCGACGTGCTCGAGGCGTTGTGGCAGCAGCTCGACGAGCGCGACAAGGCCAACATCAACGCGATGCTCGACGCGCTGCGCTTCCTTCACGCCAAGGCCAACACGATCGGCTTTGTCGTCAGCACACCTGATGACATCGAAGGCCTGATCCAGGCGATGGGACCGGGCACGCTGATCGAACAGCGCAACGCCGCACGCGCGATCATCCGTCACTCCTGCTTCCATGCGGTGATCTGCCTCGGGCGATCCATGACCGAGGTGGCCAGCGCGACGGCAGTCGCGATCGCGGAGCACGGCGCAAGATGGGTGATCATGCCGGGCCGCGCGCATGCGCTCGGCCCGGCGCTGGCGCAGGCAACCCAGGGCGCCCGCTTCGTCGGCGCCGGCCCGGGCGATCTGGTGATTGCGACGGCGGTCGCGCCGTTCCGGATCGAGATCCAGCTACGGGATGCGCTGAGCATTGCCGAGCCGCCATTTCCGAGCGAAGGCGGCCTGATCATCCCGGCCAACCCGGAGCTCTGCCGCCTTGCGCATGAGGCGGCGACGACCATGCTCGACGAGATCGGCGTGTTCTTCGAAGGGATGACGGTGACTCGCAACGGTGGCGGCACCGACGCCGATATTTCGGCGGCCGTCCCGGGTGCCCTCGCGACCGACGAGACGGCCTATGTGACCGGGCTGATCTGCCTCAGCCACGGCATCCCCTGCCTCGTACTTCAGAGCCTGGAGATGCCGTCCCAGGCTCATACGAGCCCGCGCCCCAGTGCGGCCTGCAGGCTCGCGGTCAAGGTCGCCGAGATGCTGTGCCGGCGCTGGTAGTCGCGCTCAGCTGTTCTTCAACGCGACGCGGAATTCGGCTTCGGTCTTGGCCTTCACTTCGTCGAGCGTCACGCCGTCGGCGAGCTCGATCAGCGCCATGCCGTCATTGCCGTGCTTGTCGATGGTGAACACGGCGAGATCCGTGACCACCATGTCGACGACGCGCTCGCCGGTCAGCGGCAGATTGCACTGCTTGAGCAGCTTCGGCCCGTCCTTGGCGCTGTGCTCCATGACGACGACCACGCGCTTGACGCCGGCGACGAGATCCATCGCGCCGCCCATGCCCTTGACCATCTTGCCGGGGATCATCCAGTTGGCGAGGTCGCCGTTCTGGGCGACCTGCATGGCGCCGAGGATGGAGAGGTCGATGTGGCCGCCGCGGACCATCGCGAAGGAATCGGCGGACGAGAAATAGCTGGTGATCGGCAGCTCGGTGACGGTCTGCTTGCCGGCATTGATGAGGTCGGGATCCTCCTCGCCCTCATAGGGGAACGGACCCATGCCGAGCATGCCGTTCTCGCTCTGCAACGCCACGTCGACGCCCGGCGGGATGTAGTTGGAGACCAGCGTCGGAATGCCGATGCCGAGATTGACGTAGTAGCCGTCCCGCAGCTCCTTGGCGGCACGCGCCGCCATCTGCTCTCGCGTCCAGGCCATCAGACTTCCTCCCCGGCTGCAGCGGCGGCTTCACGTTTGCGCACGGTGCGCTGCTCGATGCGCTTGAGCGCGGTTCCAACCTGGATGATGCGCTTCACGAAGATGCCCGGCGTATGGATATGATCGGGGTCGATCTGGCCGGCCGGCAGGAGATGCTCGACCTCAGCGACCGTCACCTTGGCCGCCGTGGCCATCATCGGATTGAAGTTGCGCGCGGTCTTCCGGTAGACGAGGTTGCCGGCGGTGTCGCCCTTCCAGGCGTGCACGATCGCGATGTCGGCAAACAGCCCGCGCTCCATCAGATATTTCTCGCCGTCGAATTCGCGCACTTCCTTGCCTTCGGCGACCAGCGTGCCGACGCCGGTCTTGGTGAAGAAGGCCGGGATGCCGGCACCGCCGGCGCGGATGCGCTCGGCCAGGGTGCCCTGCGGGCAGAATTCCAGCTCCAGTTCGCCGGCCAGATATTGCTGTGCGAACAGCTTATTCTCGCCGACATAGGACGAGATCATCTTCTTGATCTGCCGCGTCTCCAGCAGTCGGCTGAGGCCGATGCCATCCACGCCCGCATTGTTGGAGATGACGGTGAGGTTCTTCACCCCGGACTCACGGATGGCGTCAGACAGCGTTTCGGCGATGCCGCAAAGGCCAAACCCGCCGGACATGATGGTCATGCCGTCCTTGAGAAGGCCCGCAAGGGCGGATTTGGCGTCCGGATAGACCTTGTTCATACGGGAATGACCTGATGGAAAGCGACGACGGCGCGGATATCGACCGGATTATTAGGCGAAATCTTCGCAATGCGTCAATGATGCCTTCCCAACGGGCATGTCCTGCATTAGCAGTCGCACCGGCACGCGGCCCCGGAATGATCCGGGGGCTGCGATTCGGGGCCTCCGCCCTAATCCAGCCACACCCGCGGCGTGGCCTTGAAAGCGTCAAGAAAACGCATCAAGTTGTTGATGTTGGCAAGGGTTTTCGGCGCGCCCTGCCCATCCTCCTTCAACAGCGATCCGACGACCCCAGGACATGTCCGTGACCATGGCCCAAGGAATGAGGCGGCTCGGCACACCGATTGCGGTGCTGCTCGGCATCGCCTTCGTGGGCCTGCTTGCAAGCTCCTGGCTGGTCAATCGTGAGGCACTGCGGCACGCCGTCGAGACGCAGATCCGCGCCGTGACCGGGCTCGAGCTCGTCGTCAAAGGTCACATCGACGTCTCCTTGTTCCCGGGCAGCTACGTCTCGTTTCACGATGTCGGCCTCAAGGGCAGCGGCGCCGACGATCCGGCGCTGCGCGTCGACGTGCTGACCGCCAATCTGCAATTGCTGCCGCTGCTGTTGCAGCGCTTCGAGATCGCCGACGTCATGATGCTGCGGCCGCAGATCAACGTGACACGCGAGGCCGACGGCAACAGCAATTGGACGCCCTTCATCGAAACCATCGCGCGGACCATGCGGCCGGGTCCCGACAGCCAGATGTCGTTCTCGGAGATCCGCATCCAGGACGGCATCCTGGTCTACGAAGACGGCAGCCATCATGCCTCCGAGCGGCTCGACGACATCGACCTGTCGCTGGCCTGGCCCTCGATCTCGCGCTCGTTCGCTGCGACCGGGCAATTCGACTGGCGCGGCCAGCGCATCGAGGGCTCGATCAGCGTCAGCGATTTTCTGGCGGCGCTGTCGGGTGACCGCTCCGGCCTGAAGATGCGTCTGGCCAGCCCGCCGCTAAAAGTCGCGTTCGACGGGACGGTCGCCAACCGCACCAGTGCGCTGATGGAAGGCACGCTCACGGTCGACAGCCCGTCGCTGCGCGATGCGCTGCGCTGGACCGGGCAGACGCCGCTCGGCGGCGGCGGCTTCGGCCGCTTTGCGCTGCGCGCGCGCGCCAATGTCGTCGGCGCCTCGGTCGCGCTCACCAACGTCAATGTCGAGCTCGACGGCAATACGGCCGAGGGCGTGATGACCTACGCCAACAATGGCCGGCAGGCGCTGCAGGCCACGCTGGCCGCCGATGCGCTCGACTTCACGCCGTACATCTCGACCTTCCGGCTGCTCGCCAATGGCGCGCGCGATTGGAACCGGCAGCTGTTCGACCTCAAGGCGCTGTCGACCACCGACCTCGACATGCGGCTATCGGCCGCAAAGGTCACCGTGGGGTCCTCGAAACTCGGACGCACGGCGTTCGGCGCCAATCTGCGCAACGGCGTGCTCGCATTGTCGGTGGGCGAAGCGCAGATGTATGGCGGCATCGTGCGCGGCTCGTTCGGCATTGCGCGCGCCGATACGGTCGCCGACGTCAAGGCCGAGCTGCAATTCAACGATGTCGACCTGCAGGCCTGCGCCAACGAGATGTTCGGCATGTCCTCGCTGTCCGGTCGCGGCAATCTCAACGTCTCGCTGACGGCCTCGGGCTCGAGCCCGTTCGGGCTTGCGCAATCGCTCGACGGCAGCGCCACTCTGCAGGGCCGCGACGGCGCGATCTCGGGCTTCAACGTCGAGCAGCTGCTGAAGCGGCTGGAGCGCAGCCCGCTGTCGCGCGGCGGCAATTTCCGCACGGGATCGACGCCTTACGACTCGCTGACGGTCGCCGTGAAGTTCGCCGACGGAGTTGCCACCGCGGACGATATCCGCGTCGAGAGCCCGACCGCGCGGATCACCATGACCGGCACGGCATCGGTGCCGAGCCGCGAATACGACTTCAAGGGCGTGGCGAGCCTGCTGTCGGCAGGCAATGCCGGCAACGGCTTCGAGTTGCCGTTCGTCGTGCAGGGTCCGTGGGAAGATCCGCTGATCTTCCCCGATCCGGAAAGCCTGATCCGCCGTGCGCCGGCGGCGGCGCCGCTGCTCGACGCCGTGAAGGACCGCAAGACCCGGGACGCCGTGCGCTCGGTGCTGGAGCGCTTCACCGGCGGCGGGCTGCGTCCTGCTCAGCAGGACAATGCGCCGCAGGCCGATGCTCCCGCGAGCGAAAGTCCCACAAAACAGAACTGATCACCGCCCGCGTTAAGCGTGATCGCGCGACGGCCGTGGCCCCGACCTATGTCTGATATATTACTTCTGGATCGCATCTGGTCCCTGCGCTAGTGTCCGCCCACAACCGATCAAGCAAGATCGGCGGATCAGGGAGAGACACGTGAAATCCAGGGGAATGGGTGCGCTTTCAATCGCAGTAGCCGCCGGGCTTTTTTGCGCTGCAGCACCAGCCGTCGCTCAGGACACCATCACGATCTGGTGGAGCAAGGGCTTCTACAAGTCCGAGGACGATGCGCTGCTCAACGTCGTCAAGAAGTTCGAAGCCAAGACCGGCATCAAGGTCGAGCTGTCGCAATACGCGATCCAGGACATGATTCCGAAGACGGTCGCCGCGCTCGATTCCGGCACCGTGCCTGATGTCGCCTATGCCGACACCTATGACGTCCAGGCGCAGGGCAAGTGGGCTTACGAAGGCAAGCTCGAAGATCTCACCGACATCCTGGAGCCGATGAAGTCGGCGTTCGCCCCGAACACGATCGAGACCGCCTATCTCTTCAACAACGTCACCAAGAAGAAGGCCTATTACGGCTTCCCGCTGAAGCAGCAGAGCATGCACGTCCAGATCTGGGGCGACCTGCTGGAGAAGGCCGGCTTCAAGCAGGCCGACATCCCGACCAAGTGGGAAGATTACTGGACGTTCTGGTGCGACAAGGTGCAGCCAGGCATCCGCAAGGCGACCGGTCAGCGCCTGTACGGCGTCGGACAGCCGATGGGCGTGGAGTCGACCGACTCGTTCCAGTCGTTCTACACCTTCATGGACGCCTACAACGTCAAGCTGGTCGATGACGACGGCAAGCTCCTGGTCGACGATCCCAAGGTGCGCGAAGGCCTCATCAAGGCACTGAAGGACTATACCGACACCTACATCAAGGGCTGCACGCCGCCGTCCTCGACGACCTGGAAGGACCCGGACAACAACGTCGCCTTCCACAACAAGACCATCGTGATGACCCACAACTTCACGATCTCGATCGCGGCCAAGTGGTTCGAGGATTCGACCAACCCGGCGCTGACGCCCGAGCAGCGCGCCGCCGGCAAGAAGGCCTATGAGGAGGACATCATCACCGCGTCCTTCCCCAACAAGCCCGACGGCACGCCGATCAAGTATCGCTCCGACGTCAAGACCGGCCTCATCTTCGCCAATGCGCCGCACAAGGCTCAGGCCAAGGAGTTCATCAAGTTCCTGATGCAGGAAGAGAACCTCGGACCCTACGTCGAGGGCGCGCTCGGTCGCTGGTTCCCGGTGACGACCGCCGGCCAGAAGAGCCCGTTCTGGCAGGCCGACCGCCATCGCAAGGCCGTCTACACCCAGTTCACCGGCGGCACCACGCCGTTCGACTTCACCAAGAACTACAAGTTCACGATTCTCAACAACGAGAACGTCTGGGCGAAGGCGATGAACCGCGTGGTCAGCGAGAAGGTGCCGGTCGAGAAGGCGGTCGACGAACTGATTGCGCGCCTCAAGGAAGTCGCGGGCTAGTCTCTCGCATCGCGATGCACTAGCCTGACGTTCTGACAAAGACTGCCGGCCGCAGCCCATGCGGCCGGTTTGGTTATCGGCGGAAGAGACGACCGGAAGAGACAAACATGGCGATCACGCTCTCAGCTTCCGATTCTGCGCTTGCGGAGGCACCGCGACCGGCGCGGCTGACGCCGCCCCAGGTGTGGGGCATCGTCATGCTGGCGCCCTATATTCTGGTGTTCCTCGCCTTCGTCGTTTATCCCGTCGGTTACGGCCTGTGGCTGGCGCGCGATCCGGCGAGCTATGTCGCGCTGTACAACGATCCCATTTTTGCGCGCGCCGCCGTCAACACGCTGATCTTCCTGCTCGTCGGCATCAATCTGAAGATGCTGATCGCGCTGTTCCTGTCCGGCTTCTTCGTGCAGCAGCGCGGCTGGATCAAATGGCTCTCCGTCATCTTCATCCTGCCCTGGGCGGTGCCGTCGATTCCGACCATCCTGTCGGTGCGCTTCATGCTCAATCCCGAATGGGGCGTGGTGAACCAGCTGATCTTCAAGTTTACCGGCGAGGACGGCCCGAACTGGCTGAACGATCCGACAGTGGCGCTGGGCATGGCCATCGGCATGCACATCTGGAAGTCGCTGCCGTTCTGGACCCTGATCCTGATGACCGGGCGTCTGGCGATCTCGCAGGACCTGTTCGAAGCCGCCGAGGTCGATGGCGCGACCTGGATGCAGAAGTTCCGCTACATCACCTGGCCGTCGATGCAGACGCTCTACATCACCTGCACGCTGCTCTCGATGATCTGGACGCTCGGCGACTTCAACAGCGTCTATCTGCTGACCGGCGGCGGCCCGGCCGACCTCACGCATGTGCTGTCGACGCTCGGCATCCGCTATCTCCGGCTCGATCAGCTGAGCCTCGCGATGGCCTCGATCGTCTGCGCGATGCCGCTGGTGCTCCCCCTGGTCTATTTCATGATGAAGCGGTTGTCGCGATGAAGCTCCCTACCCTCCGCGAAGTCGGCACCGAGGCCCGGCTGCTGCTGATCGGCATTCCCGTCTTCATCTGGACGATGATCCCGATCTATCACATGTTCCTGTTCGCGATCTCGCCCAAGGAGGACGCGTTCTCCGGCAAGCTGTGGCCGGATCATCCGACGCTGCACAATTTCTCGATCGTGTTTCACCAGCAGCATTACTTCCTGCGCGACTTCTGGATCCAGTTCGGCAACTCCGTGATCATCGCGGTCGCCGTCGGTGCCCTGACGCTGATCATCGCGACCTGCGCGGCCTACGCGATCTCGCGGCTGCGCGTGCCGGGAAGCCGGATCGTGATGAACCTCGCGCTGTTCACCTACTTCATTCCGGCCGCCTTCCTCGCCGTGCCGATGTATCGCACCATGGGCAAATACGGCCTGCTCAACAATGACTGGTCGTTGATCCTGGCCATGGTGACGATCGCCTCGCCCTACGCGATCTGGGTCTTGAAGCAGGCCTCCGACAAGCTGCCGGTCGAGCTGGACGAGGCCGCCGTGATGGACGGCGCGAGCCCGTTGCAGATCTTCCGCCTCGTCTACGTGCCGCTGATGATGCCGTCGCTGGTCGCGATCGGCACCTACGCGGTGCTGCTGGCCTGGAACGAATATCTCTACGCGTTCCTGCTGCTGTCCAACGACAAGGCGATCACCCTTCCCGTGGCGCTCGGCAACTTCCTGGCCGCCGACGATTCGCCGTGGGAGCTCCTGATGACCACGGGCTTCATCTACGCGCTGCCGCCGGCCGCGGTGTACTACGCCTTCAAGCGCTACATGGTGGGCGGCCTGACGGCTGGTGCCGTGAAGTCGTGACAGGATAATGCGCGTCGGGTTTCGCCAGGGCCGCATCGCGGATGCGTCGCGGCCGAACTGGGATGGCGACGGGCCGCGCCCGATCGACTGGTTCGCGTGGTATCCGGCCGCGGAGGGGGCGACCGAAGCGTCGCTTCCGGTCACTCCCTGGCCGCAAGAATGGTTCAAGGCCGGACCTGTGGCGCTGGATGCACCGCTGGCCGCCAACGGTCTTTGTCCGCTCGTGGTCTACTCACACGGCACCGGCTGCAACGGCCTGCAGGTCGAATGGCTGGCGCGCGAGCTGGCGGCCCGCGGCTTCATCGTGGTGGGGATCAACCATCACGGCAACAACAATGCCGCGCCGTTCCGTGCCGAGGGCTTCCTGTGCTCGTGGGAGCGGCCGCGTGACGTGTCGATGCTGATCGACCACCTCCTCCCGCATCCCGCTTTCGCCGGCCGCATCGACGCCGACCGCATCTACGCCGTCGGCTATTCGCTCGGGGGCGTCACGGTCGCATTGCTGCTCGGCGCCATCATGATCCGCTCGCCCTTCGCGCCCGGCGCCAATCTCGGCCGCGGCCCGCGCGAGTTTCCAGATCTCGTCGATCACCTGCCGCGCCTGATGGAGACGAGCCAGGTCTTCCGTGACTCCTGGGCGCGGATGTCGGATTCGTATCACGACCCGCGCATCAAGGCGGCGCTGCTGCTGGCGCCGGGACGCTCGGTGCAGGGGTTTTCCGACGAGAGCGTCGCGGCGATCGATGTGCCGACACACATCATGGTTGGCGGCGCCGATGCGCTGCTGCCATCGGCGCGGTGGCTGCAGGAACGCCTGAAGCGCAGCGCGTTCGACATCGTCGCTGACGATGCCGGACATTACGTGTTCTTGCCGGAGAGCACCGAGCTCGGCCGCAACGCCGATCCTGCTAGCTGCGTCGATCCGGCGTCAGTCAATCGCGGGGCAGTCCATCGCACAGTGATCGAGGCCGCCTTGAAGCTGTTTATGGCTTGAAGACGCAGCCTCGACACTCTCCGTCATTGCGAGCGCAGCGAAGCAATCCAGAGTCCTTGCTCAGCCCTGGATTGCTTCGCCGCGCTCGCAATGACGGTTGCTACAGCGGCGCCGCGCTCTCGCCGCGGTCGCTCGACAGTTTTGACGCCAGCGATGCGATCACGATCACCACGGCGATCAGCCCGATCACCAGCGTGCAGATCGCGTTGATCTCCGGCTTCACCCCGAGCCGCACCTCCGAATAGATCCGGATCGGCAAGGTCGCCGACCCCGGGCCGGTGGTGAAGCTCGCGATCACGAGATCGTCGAGCGACAGCGTGAAGGCCAGCATCCAACCGGCGATCACCGCCGGGGCGATCAACGGCAGGGTCACCATCGCAAAGGCGCGGAAGGGATCGCAGCCAAGATCCATCGCCGCCTCCTCCAGGCTGCGGTCGAGCGAGACCAGGCGCGACTGCACGACGACGGCGACGAAGCACATCGTCAGCGTGGTGTGGGCGATCGTCACCGTCCAGAAGCCACGTTCCACTTCCAGCGCCACGAACAGCAGCAGCAGCGACAATCCGGTGATCACCTCGGGCATGACCAGCGGCGCATACAGCATCCCGGAGAACAGCAGACGGCCGCGAAAACCTTGTCCGCGCGACAGCGCCACGGCCGCGAGCGTGCCGAGCACCGTCGCCACCGTCGCCGACGTCGCACCGACGCGCAGGCTCATCCAGGCGGCATCGATCATCGCGCGGTCGTTGAAGAACTCGTGATACCAGCGCAGCGACCAGCCGCCCCACACCGTCACCAGCCGCGAGGCGTTGAACGAGTAGATCACCAGGATCAGGATCGGCAGGTACAGGAACGCCAACCCGAGCGTCAGCGAGGCGACGTTGAAGCGCGACAGGCGGGAGGCTCTCGCAGCCATCACCGGCTCTCCTCGAGCTGCCGGCGCTGCAGTCGGTCGTAGAGCAGCAGCGGCAGCAGCAGCACGGCGAGCAGCACCACAGCGATGCTGGAGGCCACCGGCCAGTCCTTGTTGGTGAAGAACTCCAGCCACAGCGTCTGGCCGATCATCAGCGACTTCGAGCCGGCGAGCAGATCGGGAATGACGAACTCGCCGACGATCGGGATGAAGCACAGCAGCGCGCCCGCCCCGACACCCGGCAGCGAAAGCGGAAACGTCACCAGCCAGAAGATCTCGCGCGGCGTCGCGCCAAGATCGGCGGCGGCCTCCTCCAGCGCCGGCTCCAGCTTCGTCAGCGTCGCGAACAGCGGCAGGATCATGAAGGGCAGATAGGAATAGACGATGCCGACATACATCGCGCTGTCGGTCGACAGCCACACCACGGGCTTGGACACCAGATGCAGCGCGAGTAGGATCTGGTTCAGGAGGCCGTCATGCTGGAGGATGTTGACCCAGGCATAGATGCGGATCAGGAACGAGGTCCAGAACGGCACGATCACCAGCATCATCGCGATGCCCTGCCAGCGCCTCGGCAGGCGCGCCATGCCATAGGCGATGGGATAGCCGATCAGCAGCAGGATGGCCGTCGACGTCAAGGCGACGACGACGCTGCGCAGATAGGACGCGAGATACAGATCGTCCGACAGCAGCAGGCGGAAATTGTCGAGCGACAGCGCCGCGAAGGCGTCTGATAGCGACGACCAGCCCTCCGCGAGCGAGAACAGCGGCGTGTAGGGCGGCTGCGCGATCGCAGTCTGCGACAGGCTGATCTTGAGGACGAAGGCGAACGGCACCAGGAAGAACAGCACCATCCAGACATAGGGCGCGATCGCGGCGAAGCGCGCCGGGCGCGAGAAGATGCGGCGCGCGCTCATCGTTCCAGCACCACGCAATCGTCGGGCGTGAACCAGGCGACGACGCGCTGGTTCAGCCCATAACCATCGGCATCGAGCCGCGCGGTGTTGGCCTGCGCCGCGTGAAGCACAGCGCCGCCATCGAGCTTGATCTTGTAGACCGTCTTGCCGCCGAGATAGCTGGCATCGCTGACGGCGCCCTCGACGCAATTGATCCCCGTGGCATCGCCTGCGGGTCGACGAAGCGCAAGCCGGATCTTCTCCGGGCGGATCGCCACGGACACCCTGGTCTCGGTGATCGGAACCACCGGCTGCGCCGCGACGAGCTCGCCCGCGGTCGACGTCGCAACCCGCAGCCGCAGCGGCTCCCGCGCGGTCACCTCGCCTTCGAACAGGTTGATGTCGCCGACGAACTCCGCAACCCAGCGCGAGGCCGGCTCCTCATAGAGCCGCCGCGGCGCCGCGACCTGCTCGAGCCTGCCGGCGTTCATCACCCCGATCCGGGTCGCCACCGTCATCGCCTCCTCCTGGTCGTGCGTGACGATGATGAAGGTCATGCCAAGCCTGCGCTGCAGCTCCATCAGTTCGAACTGCGTGCTCTCGCGCAGCTTCTTGTCGAGGGCTGCCATCGGCTCGTCGAGCAGCAGCACCTGCGGGCGCCGTGCCAGCGAGCGCGCCAGCGCCACACGCTGCCTCTGCCCGCCGGAGAGCTGATCGGGCTTGCGCTTCTCAAGGCCCTCGAGCCGGACCAGCGCCACCATCTCGGCCACGCGCGTGGCGATCTCGGCGCGCGGCATGCCGGCGCGCCGCAGCCCGAAGGCGATGTTGTCGCGCACGTTGAGATGCGGAAACAGCGCGTAGTTCTGGAACATCATGTTGACCGGCCGCTGATGCGGCAGCACGTCGCCGATGTCCTCGCCGGACAGCAGGATGCGGCCTTCATCCGGGCTTTCGAAGCCGGCCAGCATGCGCAGCAGCGTGGTCTTGCCGCAGCCGCTGGGGCCGAGCAGCGCGAAGAACTCGCCGGCGCGGATGTCGAGCGAGACGCCGTCGACGGCGCGGAAGCTGCCGAAGCTCTTCACGACATTTTCGATCCGCAGGATCGGCGGCTGAGGATCGGGACGCGGGTCCGGCGCAGGCGGTGGCGCCGCCTCGGCGGCAGGCTCTGAAGTCGCGATGTCGTCAGCCATGATCAGGTCTAGTCACCCTGCCGGCCCACAATGGCGCGGCGCAGCGCAAGCTAGCCGCCGATCGACTGCAGCTCAACCGCACGGGCCGGACTATCCCCGTCCCCGTCGGGCACACGCGGCGCGCTCCGCGCCCCTGCTGCCGCCATGAAGGCAGCCAGCGCATCCCGCTCCGTCGCGCCGAGGCTGAGCCCGAGCTTGCTCCGCCGCCACAGCACGTCGTCGGCGAACCGTGCCCATTCCCTGCTCATGAGATAACGGACCTCGGCCTCCGTCAGCTGTGCCCCGAACGCCTGGCCGAGATCGGCGCGGCTCCGGGCATCACCCAGGATCTCCGCAACCCGCGTGCCGTAGGCGCCGACCAGGCGGCGTGCCTCGGCTTCGCCAAGGAAGCGCCAGCGATCCCTGGCGTCGTCGACGAGGTCCTCGAAGCGCTCCCAGGCGAAGTCGCCGCCGGGCAGCGGCGCCGCCGCGGTCCAGCACGGCGACATCGGACAGACCCTCGCGAGCCGTGAGACGGCCTGCTCGGCGCGGCGCCGCGCCGTGGTGACGTCGCCGCCACACAGAGTGAGCAGCGGCGCCCTGCCGCGGGCGGTATCAAGGCTGACGACCGTTTCCATCTGCCGGCCGTCGTCGCCCTTCAGCAGCATCATGTTGGCGCCGGAGATCGTTCGAACCACATCAACCGGCTGGATATCGGAACGGAAATAGCGATTGGCGGCCTTGCAGAGATAGCTG
This sequence comes from Bradyrhizobium sp. SRS-191, assembly GCF_024586915.1. Taxonomy (GTDB): domain Bacteria; phylum Pseudomonadota; class Alphaproteobacteria; order Rhizobiales; family Xanthobacteraceae; genus Bradyrhizobium. The sequence goes on along the minus strand of NZ_JANBVS010000004.1, from coordinate 403,849 downwards.
ACATCCGCCGCCGGCATCGCAACGACAGCCGGATCGCCGCTGAATGGATGAGCCACCGTTCCGATCAGCGTGAACTCACGCTCATAGGGCTGGGCGAAGATCAGCCGGCCGTCGGGATTCTGGAACACGTAGACGGCGTCGGTATCGAACAGCCTGGGCACGACGATCTGGCTGACCTGCCGGGCCGCCACGCGCGGCGGCGGTTGACGCAACACGGTCTCTGCGGTCGACACGCTCCACGCGCCCGTCGCATTGGCCAGCGCGTGCGAGGTGACGATGCGGCGGTGACCGCGGTCGATGATGGCGAGGCGCCAGATGCGGTCGCAGTCGGCCCGGATGCAGCGGGCACCGGTCCTGATGTCGGCGCCCCGCTCGGCGGCGTCGAGCGCCGTCAGCACCACCAGGCGGGAATCGTCGACGACGCAATCGGAGTATTCGAAGGCGGTGCCGAACGGACGCTTCAGCGCGTCGCCGATCGGATGATGCGTGACGTCGAGCGTTGCTGCGGTGGGAAGGCGGCTGCGCTTCGCAAGGTGATCGTAGAGCCAGAGCCCGGCGCGCAACTGCCACTGCGGACGCTCATTGGCATGGGCGGGAATCGCGAAGCGAACCGGGCGCACCAGATGCGGCGCTGTCGTAAGCCAGACGTCGCGCTCGGTCAGCGCCCTGCGCACGCGCAGCAGGCTGCGTCGCTCCAGCGCGGCGAGATCGCCATGCACCAGCCGTGAGGTCGCCGACGAGGCGGCGCCGCCGAGATCGCCCTGTTCGATCAGGATGACGCGCAAGCCGCGGCCAGCCGCGTCGCGCGCCAGGCTGACGCCGTTCAGACCGCCACCGATGATTGCGAGATCGTAGTCCGCCATCCGCCAAGTTCTTCGCGCGTGTGACGCACGATCGTAGACCTCGACCGATGATTCTCGTAGCGGCGGAGCTGACAGGTCAGCGGATAAATTCGCGCTGTTGCGCGGCGGCCTCTGACCGCAATCCTACGGTGAGACGTGTTGCGGTCAGCCGGTCTTGCGCACGGTCGCGACGTCCTCGTCATGCGCGCGACCCACGACGCCGTCATATTTGCCGATCGGCAAGGGCTTGCCGAGCAGATAGCCCTGAACGGAGTCGCAGCCCTGCTCGGCGAGGAAGCCGAGCTGCTCCGGCGTCTCGACGCCTTCGGCCACGATCGACATGTTCATGCCGTGGCCGAGACCGATCACCGCACGAATGATCGCGGCCGATTGCGGGTTGCGGCCGAGATTCATGACGAAGGCGCGGTCGATCTTGATCTTGTCGAACGGGAACGCCTGCAGATAGCTGAGCGACGAGTAGCCGCTGCCGAAATCGTCCATCGAGACGCGGACGCCGAGCGCCTTCAATCGCCGCAACAGCGAAACGCCGCGATCGAAATCCTCGATCAGCACGCCCTCGGTGATCTCGAGCTCGAGCCGTCCGGGAGAGAGTCCCGTCTCCAGCAGGATCGAATGCACCAGCGCGACCAGGTCGCCATGGACGAATTGCGCCGGCGACAGGTTGACCGCAACCTGCAGCGGCTTCGGCCACGACGCCGCCTCGCGGCAGGCTTCGCGCAGGATCCACTCGCCCATCTCGACGATGAGGCCGCTCTCCTCGGCGAGCGGAATGAAGTCGCTGGGGGGCACGAAGCCGCGGACCGGATGCTGCCAGCGCGCCAGCGCCTCGAAGCCGATGATCTCGCTGGCATCGACGGTGCGGCCCGAACTCGCCTGCGGCTGGAAGTACAGCGACAGCTCGCCATTCTTGATCGCGACCGAGAGCTCCTGGTGCAGAACGCGGCGATCGCGGATCTGCTGGTCCATCTCGGGCTCGTAGAAGGTAATGCTGCCGCGGGCCTTGGCCTTGGCGCGAAACAGCGCGGCGCCGGCATTGGCGAGCAGCGACGCCGGATCCGAGCCATTGTGCGGGAATACCGAGATGCCGGTGGTCAGCGCGGTGCGGATCGACTTGCCGTCGATCTGGAATTCGACGGCAATCGCCGCGGCCAGCTGTTCGGCGAGCGCCCTGCCCGCCTCCGGCTGCTTGCCGTCGATGATCAATCCGAACTCGTCGCCGGACAGGCGCGCGACGACGCCGCCGCGGGCGACGGCATGAACGCGCCGGGCGACCTCGATCAGGAGCTTGTCGCCGACGGCATGGCCGAACACGTCGTTGACGTCCTTCAGGGCCTTGAGGTCGACGTTCAGGACAGCGAATTCCTCGTCGGAGTCCCGGCACGCCTCGATCATCTGGCTCAGCGCCTGCAGGAAGGCGGCGCGGTTCGGCAGGTCGGTCAGGCCGTCATGATAGGCCATGTGCGCCATCCGCGATTCGGTCTGGCGCCGGTCGGTCACGTCCTCATAGGTCTTGATCAGATATTGCGGCTCGCCGCTATCGCCGAGCACCGTCACCCGCCGGGTCAGGAACAGGCGCAGGCCGTCCTTGGTCGAGATCGGATGCTCCTCGGTCATCAGGCTGCGCTTCTTGATCGCCGCCTCGTCGCGCGCGACGATCAGCCGGGCCTCGCGCGGATTGAAGATGTCCGCCGCAGTCAGGCCGGTCGCCTCCTCGCGCTTGCGGTTGAGGATGATCTCGGCGCTGCGGTTGGCGAGCAGATAGCGGCCGTCGTTGACGCTCTCGACGATCAGCGACACCGGGATGTTGTCGACGATGAGCTCCAGAAACTTCTTGGTGGTCTCCAGCTCGAGCCCCAGCGAGCGGCGCTTGGTGGCATCGTCGAACACCGAGATGAGGAATTGCGGCTTGCCGCTGTCGTTGCACACCACGACGCGGTTGGAATCCAGGATGAGCTGCTTGCGGCCGCGCTGGATGACCAGCTCGCTGCGATGAGACGTGCCGGGGGCGAGCGTCGCCGCACGGTCGGCCGCCTCGATGTTGGCAGCCGTCTCGGCGGAGAACAGATCGCGCGCGAGGTTGCCGACGATGCGCTCGCGCGGAATGCGTGAGAACTCCTCGAACGCGCGGTTGGCGAACACGTAGCGGCCGTCCTCGATGGTCTTGGCGGCGACGCAGACCGGAACATGGTTCAGCACCGATTCCAGGAACTGCTTGGTCGAGGCCAGCTCGTCCTCGAGCTTGCGCTGCACCGTGCAATCCTCATGGATGCCGATCGACCCGCCGTTCGGCAGGCGGAACATCTTGGCGCGCACCGCTCGCCCGCCGGGCAGCTCGGTCAGGCAGCCCTCGGGCTCGCGCGCCTGGCGCGCATAGTCTTCCACCGACATCGTGAGCAGGCCGCGCTGGCGCCGCAGTTCGAGCAGGTCGCGCCCCGTGCAGCCGGCGGGAATGTCGGCCCGGCTCATGCCGTAGATCTCGAGGAAGCGGTGATTGTAGAACACGACGCGGTTGGCGGCGTCGGTGAGCATCAGGCCCTGGCTGAGATTGTTGAGGGCGGAGCTGATGAAGGCGTTCCGGCGCAGCTGCGCGCGCTTGGCGCGCCGCAGGGCCTGATGGATCCAGATCACGACGGAGGCGAGAAACGCGCAAACGACGATGCCGCCGATCAGCACCTTCCAGAGCACGTCGGGGTCGACGCTGCCGAAATAGAAGGAGGGCGAAAAACCGGGCGAGGCAGCCCAGGCGCACGCCGGCGTCCCGGCCGTCATGGCGGCCACCGAGGCCGCAACGACACGCGCCGGAAACGCGTTTCGGTCGCTCGCCTGCCAAAACTTGCCAGCCATCAATCACCCGCGGTATCCGGATGGCATTCTCTGGCTCGACCGGTTGGGATCGGGTAAACGGTTTCCACAAACTTCGAAAAAGACGAAGCAAATTCGGGCGATGACCTTCTATGATGAATGGTTTGCTAAGCAGCGGCGTGCTTGGCATGAAGGCTCCGCCCACCGCCGATTGCAGAGAGCCGTGACCTCTCGGGATTGTTTCAGGAACAGGTATGGAAAAGGTTGATTGCGTCGTCGTCGGTGCGGGCGTGGTGGGACTTGCCATCGGCCGCCAGCTGGCCAAAGCGGGGCGCGAGGTCATCGTGCTGGAAGCGGCGGAGGACATCGGCACCGTCACCTCATCTCGCAACAGCGAAGTGATCCATGCCGGCATCTATTACAAAGCCGGCAGCCTGATGGCCCGCTTCTGCGTCAGCGGCAAGCGCATGCTGTACCGCTATTGCGACGAGCATGGTGTTCCCTATCGCAATTGCGGCAAGCTGATCGTGGCCACCAGCCCGGCCGAGACCGAGAAGCTGCAGGGCATCCGCGCTCATGCCGAGGCGAACGGCGTCGAGGGCATGCGGCTTCTGACAGGCTCCGAGGCGAAAGGCATGGAGCCGGCGCTGGCCTGCGAAGCCGCCCTGCTGTCGCCCTCGACCGGAATCCTGGACAGCCACGCTTTCATGCTGTCGCTGCGCGGCGAGATCGAGGATGCCGGCGGCGCCTTCGCCTTCCACACCCCGCTGCTGCGCGCCAAGGCGGTCAACGGCGCGATCGAGCTCGATGCCGGCGGCGAACAGCCGATGACGCTGTCCTGCCAGTTGCTCGTCAACGCAGCCGGCCTCAATGCGCCGGCGGTCGCCCGCCTGGTCGAGGGCATGCCGCCGGACTTGGTGCCGACAGCCTATCTGGCCAAGGGCAACTACTTCAGCTGCAGCGCCAAGGCACCGTTCAGCCGGCTGATCTATCCGGTCCCGGAGCCCGGCGGGCTCGGCGTCCACCTCACGCTCGACATGGCAGGCCAGGCCCGCTTCGGTCCCGATGTCGAGTGGATTGACAGGATCGACTACGCGGTCGACCCCGCTCGCGCCGACCGCTTTTATCCGGCGATCCGCAGATATTGGCCGACACTGCCCGATGGTGCGCTGATGCCGAGCTACTCCGGCATCCGGCCGAAGATCGTACCGCCCGCGGTGGCATCGCAGGACTTCGTCATCCAGGGACCGCGCGAGCACGGCGTGACTGGATTGATCAATCTGTTCGGAATTGAATCGCCTGGGCTAACGTCATCGCTGGCGATTGCCGCTGATGTCGGTGAACTCGCAGCGAGCTGACAAACCGCAACTTATCAGGATACGTGCGCTTCCAACAGAGATGGAGCGCGCTGGATGTCTCAGGCAGACCGGATTTGGAGGTATTCGCCGAGTCATCCGAATGTTGCGCCTGGGATGGCGTGATCACCATCCCAGTACGCACGGTCTTAGCATGCACGGGTCTTGCGATTGGAAGTCCCGTGGATCGTAGTCACAAGTCAGTGAAGCGTTTCGGTGGTCACCTGTCTCAAGCGCTCGATCTCATCCTTCACCATCAGTTTACGCCGCTTCAGTTCGGCAATGCGCAGATCGTCTGTTGACGGATGCACGAGAGCTTCATGCAATTCGTTTTCAAGAACTTTATGCTTACGCTCCAGTTCAACGAGATGCGCCTGAATGGCCATTCGAAACCTCCTTGGTAGGTGAACCTGAGATTCGACCAGGGCCTTGGAGTGTACACAAGTCGCTTGACCTGTCGATGGGGCCAAAAGACCGCACATGCAGATTTGAGCGCCGTGCGTAACGAAGCGTGAGCGGATGCGGACGATTCTTGAGGGCGCGCCAACCTGAAATTCACGGGACAGCTGCAGAGATCATCGGGCTCGCGGCTTGCTTATCAGCTTCGCAAGCGCAATATTCGCTCCCGCCTTTCGCAGGGCTTCCCACTTCCTTCCGCTTTTTTGCTATCATAGATCATGGCTGACCAAGACGAGCGCGAACTGCAGGCCGAACTCGCGCGCCTGCAGCAGGAGCACCGCGACCTCGACGCAGCGATCGATGCCTTGCATCTGTCGCCCGCGCCGGATTTGTTGCGGCTGCAACGGCTGAAGAAGCGGAAGCTCATGCTGCGCGACCGGATCGCCTTCATCGAAGACCAGATTACGCCTGACATCATCGCCTGACGCGAAGCGTCAGCGATCGTGTCCTATGTCGCCGACTGATTGGGGAAGCCTCCCAAAGTCGTCTTGACACAATCGAACAAAACAGGAACAATCCCGCCATCCTCGCTCCCCGACCGTACAGGTCCTGCCAGCCCCAAGGATGGTTCGATGCCCGCCTCGTTCTCTCCGCAAGACCGCCTCTACGAACAGGCCTGTGATCAGGCCATCGCGATGTGCGACGGCAATCTGCGCTCGACGATCAAGGCCCTGATCATGGCCAACGAATATCTCGAGCTGGAACTGCTGGAGCTGCGTGCGGCCATCGCCTGTGGCTGCATGCCGAACACGGCTTCTGATGAGGCACAGAGCAGCGCGGCCTGAGCCGCGCCGCAACGGAGATCGTTGCCGCATCTGCTTGGAGTTTCGAGGAGCACCAGGAGGATGATGCCATGCCTGACGTGACCTACTACGTCGCCATGCCGTTCAGGCGAGACGAACAGGGCGCCGTGATCGCGGGCAATGCGGAGGAGTGCCAGAGTTCGACGGCAGCCCTGCGCCGCGCCGAAGCGATGTCGCGCTTACCGGACAATATCGGCGCCATCGCCTTCAGTCGCAGCGGCGATCCATTGATGGGCGAGTTCAGCGATGCGCGGCTGCTGCACACATTCGGCGAGCTGCCCGACGACCTCGGCGAGCTCTAATCAAAACGCGAAATGCCGACGCTGGCCGGGATTTCGTGTCTTCGCTGCGCCTTGCGGATGTACATCGCGCGATCGGCTTCCTCGAGCGCACGCACCGGGTTGACGCGCTTGTCCAGCAGGGCGACGCCGGCGGAGGCCCCTGCCCGGACCGTCTGGCCGCCGAAGGTGAAACTCAGTCCGTCGATCGCTTCTTCCAGTGCGGCCGCCTTGGCGCGCGCGTCCGTCTCGCTGAGATGCCACAGCAACACGCCGAACTCGTCGCCGCCGAGCCGCCCGATCACGTCGGACGAGCGAACCTGTTCGCTCAAGACGCGCGCGACAGCCTTCAGAACCTCATCACCCGCGGCATGACCGAACGTGTCGTTGATCGGCTTGAGGCGATCGACATCCAGCACGACCAGGGCGCCGGTCGCATCGTAGCGCTTGATGAACGCGATCGAGCGATGCAGCTCCCGGGCGAAGCCGCGGCGGTTGAAGATGTCGAGCAGGAAGTCGCGCTCGGCGGTGGCCGTGAGTTCCTCGATGCGCGCCTCAGCCGCGGCCAACTCGGCCTTGAGGCGGCGGATGGTCTGGCGGGCGCCCGCCGGTGCGGCGGCGGTGCCTGGCGCGCGGGCGCGGGACGAAGCCTTGCGACGGTATCGAGGTCCGCGTTTCGCGACCGGTCCAACCTTCTTGATACGCTTCTTTTTCATCCTGGACCTGACTCGCCACGGTTTGGACTTGCCGGGTTTAACCAAGACAGGATAGTCCATTCGGACCTCCATGCCATGGCTTGCCGCTGTCGGGACCGATCCTATACTCCGGCCCATGCTGATGGATTCCCGAGAAGAATTGAGGTCATGACCGCCCCGATCGCCATCATCATGGGAAGCCAGTCGGACTGGGATACCATGCGCCATGCCGCCGAGACACTCGGCGCGCTCGGCGTGAGCTATGACGCCCGCATCGTCTCGGCGCACCGCACGCCCGACCGGCTGTACGCGTTTGCCAAGGGCGCCAAGGCCGCCGGCTTCAAGGTGGTGATCGCCGGCGCGGGCGGGGCTGCCCATTTGCCAGGAATGACCGCGTCGTTGACGGAGCTGCCCGTGTTCGGCGTTCCCGTTACGTCCAAGGCGTTGTCCGGGGTCGATTCGCTCTACTCGATCGTGCAGATGCCTGCCGGTATCCCGGTCGGCACGCTCGCGATCGGCAAAGCGGGCGCGATCAATGCCGCCCTGCTGGCGGCGAGCGTCCTGGCTTTGACGGATAGCGCTCTGGCCGACCGGCTGTCGGCCTGGCGTCAGGCCCAGACCAATGCGATCGCCGAACGTCCGGAGGGCGCGGCGTGACCGGCTCCAAGCAGGTGAAGCTGAAGCCCGGCGACACCATCGGCATTCTCGGCGGCGGCCAGCTCGGACGCATGTTGGCGCTGGCTGCGGCGCGGCTCGGCCTGCGCTGCCAGGTGTTCTCGCCGGACCCGGACTCGCCGGCCTTCGACGTGGTCCTGAACGCCACCTGCGCCGAATATGCCGACGTGGAGGCGCTGGAGCTGTTCGCCAACGACGTCGATGTCGTCACCTACGAGTTCGAGAATGTCCCGTCCGCGGCCGCCATGGTGCTCGCGGCGCGCCGCCCGGTGCTGCCGAGCCGCTCCGCGCTGGAGACGACCCAGGACCGGCTGATCGAGAAGGATTTCGTCACCTCGCTCGGCATCCGCACCGCGAACTATGCCGACGTCTCCTCGCTCGCGACGCTGCGCGAGGCGGCGTTCCGGCTGGGCCTGCCGGCCGTGCTGAAGACGCGGCGGTTCGGCTATGACGGCAAGGGCCAGGTCAAGATTCGCCAGGGCGACGACCTCGAGCGGATCTGGGCCGAGCTCGGCACCAAATCGGCGATTCTGGAAGCTTTCGTGCCGTTCGAGCGCGAGATCTCGGTCGTCGCAGCGCGCGCCGCCGATGGCCAGGTCGAGTGCTTCGACGTGACCGAGAACGAGCACCGCGACCACATCCTGAAGATTTCACGCGCCCCGGCCGGCATTCCCGATGCGCTCGCTGATGAAGCCCGCGACATCGCCAGCCGGATCGCCACGGCGCTGGATTATGTCGGCGTGCTCGCCGTCGAGATGTTCGTCGTCACCGGCGGCCCTAATCCGGGCGTGCTGGTCAACGAAATCGCGCCCCGGGTGCATAATTCCGGCCATTGGACGCTCGATGGCGCCTCCATCTCCCAGTTCGAGCAGCACATCCGGGCGATTGCCGGCTGGCCGCTGGGCAAGCCGCTGCGGCACGGTCACGTGACGATGACCAACCTGATCGGCGACGAGATCGACACCTATGAGCAATGGCTGACGGTTCCCGGCGCCACCGTCCACCTGTACGGCAAAGGGGCCGCCCGCCCCGGCCGCAAGATGGGGCACGTCACTCAGGTCTCCCCCCTTCCCCCTCGGCAGGGCTGAAATAAACCGCCTCCTGCGCGTTAAACTTGTCCTCATGAGCCCGCCAGCGGGTGGACAGCAGGGGACTCCTCTGATACATGGGCGCGCTCAAGGTTAAGGGCGCGGCCATTTGCCAGCCCTGGCTTCACCAGATTTCAAACCGATAGACTGAGAAAGAGGATGCCGCGTGCAGGTTCTCGTTCGCGATAACAATGTCGATCAAGCCCTCAAGGCGCTCAAGAAGAAGATGCAGCGCGAGGGCATTTTCCGCGAGATGAAGCTCCGCGGCCATTACGAGAAGCCCTCTGAGAAGAAAGCCCGCGAGAAGGCCGAAGCCGTGCGCCGCGCGCGCAAGCTGGCCCGCAAGAAGCTGCAGCGCGAAGGCCTGCTGCCGATGAAGCCGAAGCCGGTGTTCGGTGCCGGCGCTGGTGGCGACCGCGGCGCAGGCCGTGGTCCGGGTGCAGGCCCGCGCCCTGGCGCGCCGCGCTGATCCATCAAAATCATCTGCTGAATTGAAAGCGCGGGCCCTGGGCTCGCGCTTTTGTTTTTGGCCGCCTGCTGATCGGCGACACGGCCGACATGAGCCGTTCGGCAGGCGCTGTCGCGCCGGGCTCGATGCGGAGCTGCCGGCCAAAGAAAAGCGGCAGACCGGATGGTCTACCGCGTCGCGGATCAGTTCACGGCTGGATGTCGCCGATTACTTCGGCAGCACCGAATGGAACACCGACTTGGCCGCGGACATCATGTCCTGCGCCACGGTCGACATCTGGTCCTTGATCGACGGATCCTTCTCAACACGCAGATCGAGCGGACGCAACTGCTGCGCCGGAATCTCAGCAGGCGGCGTGGGCCGACCATCGGCCTGCACCGATCCCGTATAGGCCGGGTTCGGCGCCGACGGCATCACAAAGCCCTGCTCCGCCGGCGGGGCCGAGACCGTCACAGGCGGCGGCAGCGGGCGAACCGGCGACACCTGCGGTGCGGCGGTGACGACACGCGAGGTGTCACGGCCAGCATCGTTGGCGGGCTTCTCTGCAGCTGCCTTCTCAGTCGATCCCTTTCCAGCGCCCTCGCTCGCCCGCAGCCGCTCGATCGCAGCGCGCGCAAGATCAGCCGCATCCCGGCGCTCCTCCGGCTGAGCGGCCGGCGTCTCGGCGGGCGTGCCCCGCGCAATCAGCTTTTCGCGAGGCGACGTCGTATGGCGTGGCGCCGGCGTCTCGGTCGGGAGGCTCGCCGTCTCCGTCGGCTTCACCTCGACCGACTTCTCGGCGGCCTTGTCGGTCAGCGACTTCTCGGACACGCCCTTGGCCTTGATCCCAGGCACGGGAGCCGTGGACAGCGCGGCGGAGGTCTCGGCCGGCTTGGCATCGGGCTTTGCGCCATCAGCAGACTTGTCTGCGGACTTGTCAGCCGATTTGGGCACATCGCCCTTGTGCGCATCTGCCCTGGAGCCGGTCAGCTTGGCATAGGCAGCCGACGCCACGGAGGCCACGGTCGAAGGCGGCGCATCGGGCTTGGTATTGATGTAGTGGTTGACGATGTAAGCCCCGATGATGGTGGCGAGCACCGACGGGATGATCTCCAGAGCAAACTTCGTGAGATATTTCAGCATGCTGACCACTCCCGCGCGGTATTTGCGGGAACTTTGAGGCACAATTAAGGGACCATTCCCCACTCTCCGCAGCCCGTATCCACGCCAAGCGAGCACGGACGAACCGCGAAAAGTCGTTTTCCTGAAAGCCTTTGAGACCGGAGCCGAGCTGCAATCCGAGACCGTTCGGACGCGACCGCAGCTCTCCGGATCACCGGCTCAAGATACCACAATCAGCGGCATGCCGGTAAACAAATGGTTAGGGCTTGAGCTCAACCTCGAGGAAAACGATCTCGGAACCGGTCTCGTTCAGCACATCGTGTTCGACGCCGGCTTTGCGGAAATAAGATTTCCCGACCGCGAGCTGCGCTTTCGAGCGCTCCCCCGACGGCGCCACGATCGTCATCTCCCCCGCGGTGACGGGAACGATCACGTAATCCATCCCATGGACGTGGCGTCCCGTCGCGCTGCCCGGCGCCAGCCGCCATTCGGTGACGCGGACCTCGGGCGTATCGACCTGGACATCGGACTGGGCGGTGAGCATGGGATCTCTCTGACGATCAGGGCACGAAGAGCAGGAAGAGGAATATCGCGAACACGACCATGTGCACCAGCCCGAACAGAATGTTCGTCCTGCCGGTGCCGAAGGTCAGCATGCTCAGGACGAAGGTCAGGACCAGCAGCACCATGCCCTGGGCGTCCAGGCCGAGCACGAGCTGCTTGTCGAGCGCATAGGCGGCGACCGCCACGGCCGGGATGGTCAGGCCGATGGTGGCGAGGGAGGAGCCGAGCGCCAGGTTGATGCTCTTCTGCAGATCATTGGCGCGGGCGGCCGAGATGGCGGCGACGCTCTCCGGCAGCAGGATCAGCAGCGCCACGAGCACGCCGGCGACGGCGGGCGGCGAACCGGTGGCGGCAACGCCGGCATCGACCACCAGCGAGAACTTCTTGGCGAGCAGCACGACCGCGAGCAGCGCCAGCAGCAGCAGCCCGACGCTCAGCATGAGCTTGCTCCGTGGAAGCCGGCTGTCGTCATCGGTGAAGCCGGTCGAGCTGCCGACGAAATAATCCCGGTGGCGCGTGGTCTGCGTGTACAGAAACACCGCATAGAGCAGGATGGTCACGACGCTGACAAAGGCCAGCTGCGCCGCCGAATACACCGGGCCTGGCGCGGTGAGCGTATAGTTCGGCAGTACCAGCGTGATCGTCGCCATCGTGAACAGCACGCTGAGATACAGATTGGCGCCGGAGACGAGGACATCCTGCTCGCGATAGCGCAAGCCGCCGATGAAGACGCAGATGCCGACCAGCCCGTTGCAGACGATCATCACGACGGCAAAGACGGTGTCGCGCGCCAGCGCAGGCGCGGACTTGTCGCCGAGCATGATGGTGGCGATCAAGGCCACCTCGATGATCGTGACGGCCAATGTCAGGAGCAGCGTTCCGAACGGCTCGCCGATCTCATGGGCAATGACCTCGGCGTGATGCACGGCTGCGAACACCGTTCCGAACAGGATGATCAGAAGCACCGCGGCGAACACGAGGCCGGCTGCGGAGGGCGTGAAATCATAGTGTGTCAGCGTGACGGCCACGACCAGCGCCACCGCCAGTCCGGGAAAGATCACCGATGATGCCGGCGTCGCGCCCTGCACGCTCATGATTCGCGCTCCTCGATCCTGTCGCGGACTATGCGCGATGGCGCGCCGATGGTCATCAGTTCTGGCTGAGCAGCGGATGGATCGGCAGCACCGTCAGCAGCAGGAACAGCGGGATCAGGACGGCGGCGGCCCGCAGCATGTAACCGAAGAAGCTCGGCATCCGGATGCCGCGCTCGTTGGCGATCGCCGCCACCATGAAGTTCGGCGCATTGCCGATATAGGTCAACGCGCCCATGTAGACGGCGCCCATGGAGATCGCGGCCAGCGTTCCCGAGAGCTGGCTCATCAGCACCTTCGGGTCGCCGCCGGCGAGCTCGAAGAACAGCAGGTAAGTCGGCGCATTGTCGAGGAAGGCCGACATCAGCCCGGTGAACCAGAAATAGGCGACCTCGCGCGGCGCGCCGGACGGCGTCGTCACCGCATTCAGCAGCCAGCCGAACGAGCCCTCGTGGCCGGCGTTCAGCATGGCGATGACCGGGACGATCGCGGTGAAGATCGCCGCGAACAGCTTGGCGACCTCGCGGATCGGCTCCCAATTGAAGCCATTGGCCTCGCGGTGCTCGTCCGGCGTCAGCCACAGTGAAAGTCCGGCGATCACCAGGAGAACGCCATCACGAACCAGGTTCTGCAGCTCGACATGCGTGCCCACGACATCGAAGGAAATGCCCGGCTTCCAGTTTGCGGAAATCAGCGTGTTGGTGACGATCGCCGCGATCAGCACGACATTGATGAGGCCGCGAACGCGCACCGGCTCTGTCGTGCCGGACGCCTGCAGCGCCGACTTTTCCTGACGGAAGCGCCACCAGTCGATGGCAGCGAAGATCACGAGCAGCAATCCGGCGACGATCGCGGTCTGTAGCCAGATATTGCGCGTGGTCCAGAAGAAGTCGACGCCACGCAGGAATCCCACGAACAGCGGCGGATCGCCGAGCGGGCTCAGGGCCCCCCCGACATTGGCGGCGAGGATGATGAAGAACACCAGCACATGCACATTGTGCGGCCGGTCGAGATTGGCGCGGATCAGGGGCCGCACCAGGATCATCGCCGCGCCCGTGGTGCCGACGACGCTTGCGATGATCGTGCCGAGCGCCAGGATGGCCGTGTTGGTGGCGGGCGTCCCTCTGATCGTGCCTGTCACCAAAATGCCGCCGGCGACCGTGTAGAGCGCGAACAGCAGCACGATGAAGCTGAGATATTCGGCGAGCAGCGCGTGGACGAATGCGACCAGCGCGCTCCCCGGTCCGAACTGCCACGTCAGGGCTGCCAGCGTCACCAATGCCCAGGCCGCGGCGACTTTCCCGTAATGGTGATGCCAGAAGGCGGCAAACAGCAGCGGACCGAGCGCGATCGAGAGCAGCAGCCCGGCGAATGGCAGCGCGAAGGGCCAGGTCATCGCCGCGCCGTTCAGCTCCGCGGCGTGGGCTTGGATCGGCAGAGTTGTACAGAGCAGCATAGCGGCGAGCGGCGCAGGCCGGCTCACGCGGAGAAAGCTAGGGAGCGTCGATGAAGCCTTTTGCCGTCGCTGTCGCACCAAACAAATCCAGATCGTTATGACCGCCGTCGGGAAACCGTACGAAGCGCTTGGGGTCATGCGCAAGCGCGAACAATCGTTCCCCGAACTGGATCGAAATCGCCGGATCCTTTGCGCCATGCATAATCAGGAGCGGCACCTGAACCTTGGCGATGCGCCGATCGGAATGGAAACTGTCACGCATCAGCAGACTGACCGGAACCACCTTCAGCATCTCGGACGCGACATCGACCGTCGACGTATACGGCGCTTCCAGGATCAGCTTGGCGATCGGATGCTCCGCGGCGATCGCGGTGGCTACGCCGCTGCCGAGTGAAAAGCCCCACACCACGATACGCTCGGCATTGTAGCGCTCGCGGGTGAATGCGTAGGCGGCTGCGGCATCCTGAAGCAGGCCCTGCTCGCTGGGACTGCCGGTGGACCCCGCATAGCCGCGATAGGACAGCGCGACGAGGCCCGTGCCGTCGGCGGTGAGCGCCTTGAAGCGCGAGACGACGCCGGCAAGGAAGTCGCCATTCCCTGGAAAATACAGCACCACCTTGCGGCCGGGCTGCGCCGTCACGTGCCAGGCGATGACCTTTTCGCCGTCGGCTGACGTCAACACATGCTCTTCAGCCTGCGGAAAACCGGCGGCTGCCGGCGCGGTGCGGCCGACCGGCGGGATCGGAAACAGCATGGCGCGCTGCCGCACGAACAGCACAGCAAGACCGGCGGCATAGACGGCCGCCAGGACGATCAGGAGCCATTTAAGGATCGTCATACGCGATCTTCATGGCTCCTGATGATCTCAAGCTACATGCCCTTGACGATGTTCTCGGTCATCTTCTTGGCGTCGCCGAGCAGCATCATCGTGTTGTCGCGGTAGAACAGCGGATTGTCGATGCCGGCATAGCCCGACGCGAGCGAGCGCTTGATGAACATTACGGTGCCGGCCTTCCACACCTGCAGCACGGGCATGCCGTAGATCGGCGAGGTCTTGTCCTCTTCCGCCGCCGGGTTGGTGACGTCATTGGCGCCGATCACGAAGGCAACATCGGCTTGCGCGAATTCCGAGTTGATGTCCTCGAGTTCGAACACCTCGTCATACGGCACGTTCGCTTCGGCGAGCAGCACGTTCATATGGCCGGGCATGCGGCCTGCGACCGGGTGAATGGCGTACTTCACCTCGACGCCTTCCTTCTTCAAGGTGTCGGCCATCTCGCGCAGCGCGTGCTGGGCCTGCGCGACCGCCATGCCGTAGCCGGGCACGATGATGACCTTGGAGGCGTTCTTCATGATGAAGGCCGCATCATCGGCCGAGCCGAGCTTGGCGGGCTTCTGCTCACCGGTCGCGGCGCCGGCCGAGGCGGTCTCGCCGCCGAAGCCGCCGAGGATGACCGAGATGAAGGACCGGTTCATCGCGTGGCACATGATGTAGGACAGGATCGCGCCGGACGAGCCGACCAGCGCTCCGGTGATGATCAGCGCGGAGTTGCCGAGGGTGAAGCCGATGCCCGCCGCCGCCCAGCCCGAATACGAATTCAGCATCGAGATCACGACCGGCATGTCGGCGCCGCCGATCGGAATGATCATGAGCACGCCGAGCGCCAGCGCCAGGATCGTGACCATGAAGAAGTCGAAGCCGCCGCCGGTCATCACCAGCCGCACGACGAAGAACACCAGCGCCAGGGCCAGCGCGATGTTGATGATATGGCGCGCGGGCAGCATGATCGGCGCGCCGCTCATCCGTCCCGACAGCTTGAGGAAGGCGATGACGGAGCCGGTGAAGGTCAGCGCGCCGATGGCGACGCCGAGCGACATTTCGATCAGGCTCTGCGGATGGATGTTGCCGGGCGTGCCGATATCGAAGGCTTCGGGCGCGAAGAATGCGCCGGCGGCGACCAGCACCGCGGCCATGCCGACCAGCGAATGGAAGGCGGCGACGAGTTCGGGCATCGCCGTCATCGGCACCCGGCGGGCGATGACTGCGCCGATGCCGCCACCGATCGCGACGCCGAGGATCACCAGGATCCAGGCCACCGCATCCGCCGGCGGGTGGCTGGCGAGCGTGGTCAGGACCGCGATCCCCATGCCGATCATGCCGAACAGATTGCCCTGCCGGCTGGTGGCCGGGCTGGACAGCCCGCGCAGCGACAGGATGAACAGCACACCCGCCACGAGATAAAGGAGTGCCGACAGATTGGCGTTCATTGCAGATGCCCCGTTGTGCCTGTCATCCCGCGTCGCGCGGCGTTGTTATGCGGCGTTGTTACTTGGACTTCTTCTTGTACATCGCCAGCATGCGCTGGGTGACGAGGAAGCCTCCGAAGATGTTCACGCAGGCGAAGATCAGCGCGATGAAGCCGAAGGCCCGCGCCAGGCCACTGCCGCTCGACACCATCGACACGCCGACCGCGAGCAGCGCGCCGACCACGATCACCGAGGAGATCGCGTTGGTCACCGACATCAGCGGCGTGTGCAGCGCCGGGGTCACGGACCACACGACGAAGTAGCCGACGAAAACGGCGAGGACGAAGATCGACAGCCGGAAGACGAAGGGATCGACGGCTTGGACGACATGTTCCATGGCTTTGCTCCTGATGTCTTCCGACTATGCCTTCGGCTGAAAGTTCGGGTGAACGATGGCGCCGTCCTTTGTCAAAGCCGTGGCCTTGACCAGCTCATCGTCCCAGTTCACCGCCAGCGTCTTTTCCTTCTTGTCGATCATCGTCTCGATGAAGGAGAACAGGTTGCGGGCGTACAGTCCCGACGCCGAGGCGGCGACGCGGCCGGCGAGGTTGGGGAAGCCGATGATCTTGACGCCGTCGATCTCGACGGTCTCGCCCAGCTTGACGCCTTCGACGTTGCCGCCGCGCTCGACCGCGAGGTCGACCAGCACCGAGCCGGGACGCATCGACTTCACCATCTCCATGGTGACGAGGCGCGGCGCCGGACGGCCGGGGATCAGCGCCGTCGTGATGATGACGTCCTGCTTCTTGATGTGTTCCGCCGTCAGAGCGGCCTGCTTGGCCTGGTACTCCTTCGACATCTCCTTGGCGTAGCCGCCGGCGGTCTGGGCGTTCTTGAACTCCTCGTCCTCGACAGCGAGGAACTTGGCGCCGAGACTCTCGACCTGCTCCTTGGTCGCCGGGCGCACGTCGGTCGCCGAGACGATGGCGCCGAGACGGCGCGCGGTCGCGATCGCCTGCAGGCCGGCGACGCCGACGCCCATCACGAAGACCTTGGTCGCCGGCACGGTGCCGGCCGCGGTCATCATCATCGGGAAGGCGCGGCCGAACGCCTCGGCGCCCTCGATGACGGCGCGGTAGCCGGCGAGGTTGGCCTGGCTCGACAGCACGTCCATGACCTGGGCGCGCGTGATGCGCGGCATCAGCTCCATCGCGAAAGACGCGATGCCGGCATCGGCCATCGCCTTCAGCGCGGCGTCATTGCCATAGGGATCCATGATCGCGAACACCAAGGCGCCGCGCCGGTAGTTGGCGAGTTCGGAGGCTTCCGGCCGCTTCACCTTGATGATGATGTCGGCGTCCTTGAGCGCGTCGGCGCTGACGGTCGCGCCCGCCGCCGTGAACTCCGAATCCGGCAGGCCGGATTTGATGCCGGCACCGGGCTCGACAACGATCTCGGCACCCAGCGCCTTGAACTTCTTCACCGTGTCGGGAGAGGCGGCGACCCGCGGCTCCAACGGGTCGATTTCCTTGGCGACGGCAATCTTCATGAGGCCTCCGGCGCGGATGCGCGCGCGAGCTTAAAAGGGCGGGACGTCCATGGCTTCAGCGTGACGGCTGGTCAGATCGGCTCGGCCAGTCAGCTGAAGGCCCGCCGGGGATGCCGGCGGGCCCGGTGCGACATTAAACGAGGAAAATAGCCATCAAGATGACGATCAGCGCGACGCCGATCGAGCCGTACTTCACCAGCTTGATGAAGCCCTCATACGTGGCCTCATGCGCCACATAGTCATTGCCGTCAGCCGTCGAGTAGGCGATCTCGCCATGGTTTGCCATCGGGGTCCCCCAGAGAAAATTGCTTTGTTAAGGTCGCATACCCCAAAGCCAATGCAAGGGCAACGGCTGGCATGCAAGGCGGTTTTATCGGTTTTTCCGATTGGGCTAATCGGCTTTTCCAATCGGCCTATTGGCCCGGCCAATTGTCGCGGATCCAGCGCGTCAGGCCGGCCTCGCTGACCTCGCCGGCGGCGAGGGCGAGGATGATGGCCGTGGCTTGAGCTGGGTCCGGCGCGAACGCGATGTCGTTTCTGCGCAGAAACGTCATCATCGCCATGAAGGCGATGCGCTTGTTGCCATCGACAAAGGCATGGTTCTTGGCGAGCCCGAAAGCGTAGGCCGCCGCCAGCTCCGGCAGCGTCGCCTGCTCATAGCTCCATTTGTTGACGGGCCGCTCCAGCGCCGAGCGCAGCATGCCTTCGTCGCGAAGTCCCGGCGCGCCGCCGAAGCGGCGCAGCTGCCGCGCGTGGATCGCGACCTCCTGCTCGTAGGTGATCCAGAGCGGCTCCTGCAGTTGGCTCATTTGGCCAGCTCATTTACTTAGCGAGGGCAGCAAGGGTTTCGCGATACTCATCCATGAGCTCGTCGGCGATCTCCATCGTCCGCTCGAAATCCGGATCATAGGGCAGCGCCTGGAACCCACCGCCGGGCAATTCGACGATGTGCAATTGCTGGCCGCGCTTGAGATCGAGCCTCTGCATCAATTCACGCGGCAGCAGGAGGCCGTCGGAATTGCCGATCTTCTTGATCTCGATCTTCATGGTCGAACTCCACAAAAGCTCGCGTTATACATTTGTATAACGCGAGCTTTTGGGCCGTTCAACACATGTTTTACACCCCTATCCCATCGCCTCCAGCTCGTCGATCATGCCGGCGATGACGGAGAGGCCGCCGTCCCAGAACCTGGGGTCCTTGGCGTCCAGACCGAACGGCTTCAGCAGCTCGGAATAATGCTTGGTGCCGCCGGCGGAGAGCATCGCGAGATAACGGTCGGCGAATCCATCGGCCGCGTGCTCGTAGACCGCATAGAGCGAGTTCACCAAGCAGTCGCCGAACGCATAGGCGTAGACGTAGAACGGCGAATGGATGAAGTGCGGGATGTACATCCAGAAGTTCTCGTAGCCCGGCTTGATCTCGATCGCCTCGCCCAGGCTCTCGGTCTGCACCGACATCCAGATCTGGCCGAGACGCTCGGCGGTCAGCTCGCCGTTCTTGCGCTCGGTATGGACGGCGCGCTCGAAGGAATAGAACGCGATCTGCCGGACCACGGTGTTGATCATGTCCTCGACCTTGCCGGCAAGCAGCGCCTGGCGCTGTTTGCCGTCCTTGGTCTCCGACAAGAGCCGCTTGAAGGTCAGCATCTCGCCGAACACGCTTGCGGTCTCGGCGAGCGTCAGCGGTGTCGGCGCCATCAGCGCGCCGTTCTTGGCCGCGAGCACCTGGTGCACGCCATGACCGAGCTCATGCGCGAGCGTCATCACGTCGCGCGGCTTGCCCTGATAGTTCATCAGCACATAGGGATGCGCCGACGGCGTGGTCGGATGCGAGAACGCGCCCGGCGCCTTGCCCGGCCGCACCGGGGCATCGATCCAGCTGTCATCGAAGAAGCGCTGCGCGATGTCGGCCATCTCCGGCGAGAAGCCGCGATAGGCCGTCAGCACCATGCTCTTGGCCTCCGGCCAGGCGATCGTCGCATTGGCGGCGAACGGCAGCGGCGCATTGCGGTCCCAATGCGCGAGCTTCTTCTTTTTGAACCAGCGCGCCTTCAGCTGATAGTAGCGATGCGACAGCTTCGGATAGGCTGATCGCACCGAGGCCACCAGCGCATCAACCACCTCGCGCTCGACGCGGTTGTTGAGATGGCGCGAGTCTGCGACATCCTGGAAGCCGCGCCAGCGGTCGGAAATGTCCTTGTCCTTGGCGAGCGTATTGGTGATCAGCGCGAAGGTGCGCTCATTGGCCTTGAAGGTCTTGGCGAGCGCCTCGGCAGCCGCCTTGCGCTTGGCTCCGTCACGATCCTGCAGGAAATTCAGCGTCGGCTCGATCGCCAGCTCCTTGCCGCCGACCTGGAAGCGCAGGCCTGCGATGGTCTGGTCGAACAGCCGGTTCCACGCCGAATAGCCGGTCTGCGATTTCTCGTGGAACAGCTGCTCGACACGATCCTCGAGCTGGTACGGCTTGTCCTTGCGCAGATCCTCGATCCACGGCTGGTAATAGCCGAGCGCCGGAGTTTCCATGGCGCGCGCGATCACCGAATCGTCGATACGGTTGAGCTCGAGCGGAAAGAACAGGAGATGCGTCAACGCGGCCGTGAGCCGCTCGGAGATGTCGCCGTAGAATTTGGAGATTGCGGGATCGACGCTGTCGCCGGCATGGGCGAGTCCCGCGAACGAGCCGAGCCGGCCGGCGAGATCGTCGATCGCCTCGTAACGGCGCACGGCTTCCGCGAGCCATTCGCCGCCGTCTTCGCGCGCCACATGCTCGGCGAGCTTGCCCTTGTAGTCGGTCTCAAACGCGACGCATTCGGCATCCATCTTCGCGAGATCGTGAGCGATCTCCGGCGCGTCGATGCCCATATAGAGATCGCCGAGATTCCACTCGGGCAGCGCCCCGATTCCCGTCTTGGCCGCGACTGTCTGCTTCGCCGGCTTGGCAGACGATTTGGCCGTCGCGCCACGCGCGGACTTGGCGGCGGGCTTCGAGGTTTTGGCCGCGGCCTTCTTGGCCGGTTTGGCCTTGTTGGCCGGCTTGGCCTTGGCGGCTTTGGAGGGAGGAGAAGCTTTGGTCGGCTTGCGAAGGGCGGAAGAGGCGCGCGAGGTCATCGGATGGGTAACCTGTTGTTCGAACGTTTATCCCGATCAGCGAGGTTTAAGGTTGCGTTAATCGGCGTCGGCGAGAGTGCCCCGATTCGAGACAGATAGTCGTAGCGTGCAAGGAAAGCCATGGCTGCCAGCATTTTGATCGCCGATGATGATCCGGTCCAGCGCCGGCTGGTGGAGAACATGGTCCAGAAATGCGGCTACGAGGCGGTCGTCGTCGAGACCGGCGACGCCGTGATCGAAAAGCTGACCAATCCCGACGCCGGTCCCATCGACGCCATCGTGCTCGACCTCGTGATGCCCGGCCTCGACGGCATGGGCGTGCTGTCGAAAATGCGCGAGGCGGGGCTCTCGATTCCAGTCATCGTGCAGACCGCGCATGGCGGCATCGATAACGTCGTCTCGGCCATGCGCGCCGGCGCACAGGATTTCGTCGTCAAGCCTGTGGGTATCGAGCGGCTGCAGGTCTCGCTGCGCAATGCACTGAACACCTCGGCGCTGAAGGGCGAATTGCAGCGCATCCGGCACAGCCGTGAGGGACGGCTGACCTTCACCGACATCATCACCCGCGCCGAGGCGATGGCGCCGATCCTGCGCATCGCCGAGAAGGCTGCGGCCTCCTCCATTCCCGTCCTGATCGAGGGCGAATCGGGTGTCGGCAAGGAGCTGTTCGCGCGCGCCATCCATGGCACCAGCGAGCGCAAGACCAAGCCGTTCGTCGCGGTCAATTGCGGCGCAATCCCGGACAATCTCGTGGAGTCGATCCTGTTCGGCCACGAGAAGGGCGCATTCACCGGCGCAACCGAGCGTCACACAGGCAAGTTCGTCGAGGCCCATGGGGGCACGCTGTTCCTCGACGAGGTCTCGGAGCTGCCGCTCACCGCGCAGGTGAAGCTGTTGCGCGCTTTGCAGGAGGGCGCCGTCGAGGCGGTCGGTGGCCGCAAGCCGGTCAAGGTCGACGTCCGCATCATCTCGGCGACCAATCGTCGCCTGCTCGACCGGGTGAAGGAAGGTCACTTCCGCGAGGATCTGTTCTACCGCCTGCACGTGCTGCCGCTGACGATCCCTCCCTTGCGCGCGCGCCGCGAGGATATTCCGCATCTGCTGCGGCATTTTCTGGCGCGCTTCGCGGCCGAGGAGAATCGCCCGGTGTCGGGCATCAGCGGCGATGCGGTGGCCTATCTGACCAAGCTCGACTGGCCCGGCAACATCCGCCAGCTCGAAAACGCGGTCTATCGCGCAGTGGTCATGAGCGAGACCGACCAGCTCGGCGTCGGCGACTTTCCGCTGATCCCGACTCACGCACCGCCGATCGAGCCGGCGCCGGCGCTGATGGTGGAGCGCACTGCTCATGCCGCGCTGCCGGCCATGGTGCCGGGTAGTGAAGTACCCATCGCGCCCCTGCCCTCGCATGGCAGCCTCGCCATGCTGACGGCGGCCGGCGAGGTCCGCCCGCTGGAGGAGATGGAGCACGAAATCATCCGCTTCGCGATTGCCCATTACCGCGGCCAGATGTCCGAGGTCGCACGGCGTCTCAAAATCGGACGCTCGACGCTCTATCGCAAGCTGGACGAGGCCAATGGCGAAACACCGGCGACGGAGTCACCGCCGCTCGGATGATCCGCAGCCGTCCGAAAAACGCCGCAACCCTGCGCAACACTGGAACATCTGAACCGTTGCCTTGCGGTGACAGACAAAGGAAATAACGCGTGGCACAAACGCACGATCGGTTTGGCCGGGGTTTCCCAAGAGTCAGTTTGTCGTGAGTTGTCCCGTGTGGCGCTGGCCGCAGAAATGGGGCTTGGGTATCGTTTGGGCGTGAATCATTGCGACCAGGCGTGACCCATTCTCACGAGCGGTGCTCGACCCGGAACTGTTGGGCAGAGATCGACCTTGTTACCGACCCTGTTCCTGGCGGGACAGATCATCCGAGGGATTGACGATGCGAGATTGTGTGACCACCCGTGGCGGATATGACCGCGTGCTGATGGCTGTCGCGGCAACCTTCCTCGCGGTGTCCGCGACCTCGGCCCTCGCCCAGGGCGACACGCCTCGCAGCCCCGCCGAGCTGGCCATCGATGCCGCGGTCCCGCTCCCCGAGCCGGCCAACGTTCCGCCGCCGACCGCCAGTGATTTCAAGCCCGACACGACCGCGACAGTATCACCTCAATCCAAGGCGCAGGAGACGGCGACGAAGCCGGTTGATGCCGCCTCCGCGCCGGCAGCCGATCCCGCCAAGGCTGACCCTGCAAAGACCGTTGCCGCACCGCCGCCCGCCGCAGCCCCTGCCACCGCAACCGCGCCTGAACCGGTCAAGGCGGCCAGCACCGTTCCTGCTGCCGACCAGCCGGTGGCCGATCGGCTGCGCGACCTGATCGCGACCAAGGGCACGAAATATTTCGACCGCAAGGCCGAGCGCGCCGCCGTCGAGAAGTTCTATACCAGCCGCGACTACGCGCCGGTCTGGACCCAGAGCGGCAGCCTGACCGCCGCCGCCAAGGGCGTGATCGCGCGCCTGAAGGATGCGGCGTCCGACGGCCTCAACCCTGCCGATTATCCGGTGCCGGACTTTGCCGCCGCAGGCTCCGCACCGGACGCGCTGGCGGAAGCCGATCTCAAGCTCACCGAGAGCATGATGGACTATGCGCGGCAGGCGCAGAGCGGCCGCATGCACTGGTCGCAGGTCTCGGCTGACATCCAGTATCCCGAGCATCCGATCGATCCGAACGAGGTGCTGGCCAACGTCACCGGCGCGAAGGACGCCTCGGCGGCGCTGGAGAGCTACAACCCTCCGCACAAGCTGTTCAAGCTTCTGAAGGCCAAGCTTGCCGAGCTGCGCGGCGTGAGCGACGGCGCGCCTGTCATCATCGACGACGGCGAGCCGCTGAAATACACCCCGGCCAAGGGCAAGAACGCGCCGGAGGCCGAGGCCCAGATGTCCGACCCGCGCGTGCCGAAGCTGCGCGCCAAGCTCGGCCTGACCGAGAATGCCGACGACATCCGCTACGACGCGAAGGTCGCCGCCGCCGTGCGCAAATTCCAGGAGAGCGTCGATCTCAAGCCGACCGGCGTGCTCGACGACCGCACCGTCAAGGCGCTCAATACGCCGAAGCGCGACAAGCAGATCGATACGGTCCTCGTCAACATGGAGCGCTGGCGCTGGCTGCCGCGCGAGCTCGGCGCGCCCGCGATCGGCAATGCCTATGTCATCCTCAACATCCCCGACTACACGCTGAAGGTGATGCAGAACGGCGCCCAGGTGTGGACCACCCGCGTCGTGACCGGCAAGCCGGGCCAGCACGCCACGCCGCTGCTCAGCGAGACGATGAAGTTCATCACGGTCAATCCGACCTGGAACGTGCCGCCGTCGATCATCTACAACGAGTATCTGCCGGCGCTGCAGCAGGATCCGACGGTGCTCGACCGCATGGGCTTGAAGCTGGAACGCGCCCGCGACGGCTCGATCCACATCTCGCAGCCACCGGGCGAGGCCAACGCACTCGGCCGTATCCGCTTCAACTTCCCGAACAAGTTCCTGGTCTATCAGCACGACACGCCGGACAAGAACCTGTTCGCCCGTGACGAGCGCGCTTTCAGCCATGGCTGCATGCGCGTGCAGTTTCCGGATCAGTACGCCTCGGTGCTGCTCAACATCACCATGCCGAACGAGCGCTACACCCCCGAGCGCATCCGCAACATGTACGGCCGCAGCGAGATCGACCTGAAATTCCCGACGCCGATTCCGGTCAACATCACCTACCAGACCGCCTTCGTCGACGATGCCGGCAAGCTGCAATTCCGCAAGGACATCTATGGCCGCGACGCGGCGATGATCGCGATCCTCAAGAACAGCCGCGGCAAGGATCTCGAGAACGTCGTCGCCCATGCCCAGCCGAACTATTCGCGTCCGAAGGGCCCGCTCCCGAACGCCGTGAACGTCAGCGACAACAGCTTCTCGTCCGGCTCCTCCGGCCCGAACTTCTTCGAGCGCCTGTTTGGCGGCGGCGGACAGCCGACCCCGCCGGCCCCGGTCGGGCGTCCATCACGCCGGGTGTTCACGCGCTGATCGGCGCCGTCAGGCGAACCAATTTCCAATTTGCGATCAAAGGCCTCGCCGTTCGGCGGGGCCTTTGCTTTAGGTTAACCACAATGATCAACCACGATTCGATGGCTCTTTTTCGCCACACTCAAGAGTATATGTTAAGGGTAATTGGGGGGCGGGCCGGTGAGTATCCCTTAACCATCCCGCCTTAGGTAAGCGTTTCCTCTCTCTTCCGCCGGACGGGCCGCAAGAGGGTATTCGAGTAAACGCTCGTCGACGGGGTGGGCTGCATCTTGCTGTCTGTTTTCGCGCGCCAATCGCGTTCGCTGCCGAGAACGGCATGGAACGCCGTCTGCCGCACCGGCCTTGCGTCGCTGCTTCTCCTGGTGGGAGCGGGCACCATCCGTGACGCCGAGGCCCTCAACGACACCCGCACCCTCACCTTCCACCACACCCATTCCGGCGAAGACCTGACCGTCACCTTCAAGCGCGAAGGCCGCTACGACGAAGACGCGCTGAAGAAGCTCAACTATTTCCTGCGGGATTGGCGCACCCAGGACCAGACGGTCATGGACCGCCGCCTGTTCGACATCCTCTGGGAAGTCTACCGCGACGTCGACGGCAAGCAGCCGATCCAGATCATCTCGTCGTACCGCTCGCCTGCCACCAACTCGATGCTGCGCCGCCGCTCGGCGCATACCGGTGTGGCCCGCCACAGCCAGCACATGCTCGGCCATGCGATGGATTTCTACATCCCCGGCGTGCCGCTGGAGCAGATCCGCTACGCCGGCCTGCGCCTGCAGCGCGGTGGCGTCGGCTTCTATCCGACCTCCGGCTCGCCCTTCGTGCATCTCGACACCGGCAATATCCGCCACTGGCCGCGGATGACCGCCGACCAGCTCGCCCGCGTCTTCCCCGACGGCAAGACCGTTCACGTTCCGACCAATGGCGTGCCGCTGAAGGGCTATGAGCTGGCCAAGGCCGAGATCGAGAAGCGCGGCTCCGGCGACGACGCCTCGTCCGGCGGATCGAACCTGTTTGCACGCCTGTTCCGCGGACGTCCGAGCGAGGATGACGAAGAATCCGGCGAGAGCGACAGCAGGGCCGACGCCAAGCCGGTCCAGACCGCCTCGCTCTCCGCCAAAACGGCTGACAAGACGGCCGACAAGCCGTCGGAGAAGGACCGCTCCGCCGACACCAAGCCGGCGACGGCCCGCGGCAAGATCGCCAATGCGCTCCAGCTGGCCTCAGCCGATGCGCAGGCCGTGCAGCAGCCGCAGGCAAAGCCGGAGACCAGGGCCGAGACCACCAGTGCGATCAATGGCGGCGATCGGGACGGCGCGCCGAAGAGTGTCGCCGACATCATCAATGCCCGCGGGTTCTGGGGTGAGAACCCGAGCACGCCGAAGCAGGCGACGCCCGAGCAGGTTGCCGCGATCACCGCGCGCCGGGCGCTGTCGGCCATCGACCAGCCGCAGAATGCGAGCCTGATGCAGGCCATGGCCTTCGCTCCGCCGGCCCCGCCGGATCGCAGCAACGCCGCGACCACGCCGATCCCGGTGCGCAACTCCCGTCCGGCGACGTCCCGCTCAGCGGCACCTGCCGCAGAGGCCAGCACCAAGTCTGCTCAGACTGGTCAGGGCTCCGACGCCCTGATCACGATGGCCACGCGTGTGTCGGCCGCCAAGGGTCCCGATTCCACATGGATGCGGGCGATCATGCTGACGCCGAGCGCATCGTCATCGATGTCGGTCACGAAAATGGGCGACCCCGATCTGACGGTGATGCGCAGCTATTTCGTCAAGCCGCAGACGACGCTGGCGATGACCTTCGCCGCCGAGCCGATCCCGGGACTGAGCTATGACCAGTTCTCGGGGCCGGCGATCATCAAGCTCGAGACCAAATCCTTCACGATGCGCGCCGCAGCTTTGCGCTGACCGTCGATCAAGGCCCGCTCAGCATTTCCTCACGCTAAAATGCCCCGCGCCGACTGCATCGCGGGGCATTTCGATGGGCTCGTTCGACGGAACGACGATGTGAGCGCGCGGCGAGCGCTCAGATCATGCCGAGCGCCTGCATGTAGGTCTCGAGAATGCTCTCTTCTTCCTGGCGCTCGTTCGGATCCTGCTTGCGCAGCCGGATGATCGTGCGCAGTGCCTTGACGTCGAAGCCGTTGCCCTTGCTCTCGGCATAGACGTCCTTGATGTCCTCGGAGATCGCCTTCTTCTCCTCCTCCAGCCGCTCGATGCGCTCGATGATCGACTTGAGCTGATCTACGGCGAAGCGGGTCGCGGGCGAGTCGTCGTCCTTCGCGGCGGCGGAGGTGGCCATCTGTTACTCCTGAGTGGAACTCGTGTGTCCATTGAAGGCGCCGTCAGAGCGCCGCGTGTTCGCCGCGACCCTCAAATCTGGCGTGCCCTGCGTCAAGGCGACATCGCCCTCATCCACAGATGCGCCCACATCTTGTTGGGCCCGGCGGACCGCCGGGCAACAACATCGGCCATGCCGCTTGCGTTTTCCACGCCCTCCGGACAGCCATACGATTCGCGGATCGGGCGCGCCTGCGGCTGCCGGGTTCAATGGCCCGGATGCACCTTCTTCATCGTCTCGAGCTGCTCGGCGCTGGCCTCGCGCTGATACTTCACCTTCCACTCGTCATAGGGCATGCCGTAGACGGCCTCGCGGCTCTCGTCCTTGGTCATCGCTGCGCCCTTGGCGTCGGCGGCATCCTTGAGCCAGTTGGACAGGCAGTTGCGGCAGAACCCGGCCAGGTTCATCAGGTCGATGTTCTGAACGTCGGTTCGGTTTCGGAGATGCTCGATCAGCCTGCGGAAGGCGGCCGCTTCGAGTTCGGTCCGGGTGGTAGCGTCCATGGTCATCTCCTTCGTTCCGTGTTCCGCGCCGCGACGGAGATCTGCTATATCATGCGGCTTCGTCGCAGGTTTGGCCATATCGCAGCACCGTCAGGCGGCTTCAGAAGCTCGATCGGATCCGCCCTCGCCGCGGATCGCCTGCCGTTGACAGCCGCGGCCAAGTCACGCGACATCGTTCAACGTTTGATATAGCGTCGCGCAATGATCCCCAAAATATCCGCCATCGTGCATCGCATTCCCCGCCGCCCTGGTTTCGGACTGCTTTCGCTGCTCGGGCTGGCCGCGCTCTGTCTCTCGTCGAGCCCGGCGGCGGCCGATTTCCGGCTCTGCAACAACACGTCGAGCCGGGTCGGGATCGCCCTCGGCTACAAGGACGCGGAGGGCTGGACCACCGAAGGCTGGTGGAACGTCTCGTCTCGCAGCTGCGAAACCCTGCTCAAGGGCACGCTGGTGGCGCGCTATTACTACATCTATGCGCTGGACTATGATCGCGGCGGCGAATGGTCGGGACAGGCCTTCATGTGCTCGCGCGACAAGGAGTTCACGATCAAGGGCACCGACAACTGCCTGGCGCGCGGCTTCGATCGCACCGGCTTCTTCGAGGTCGACACCGGCGACCAGCGCGCCTGGACGGTGCAACTGACCGAAGCCAATGAGCAGCCGGCGCAGCAGCGCGTTCCGGGCATCCCGGGCACCCTGGGTCCGGGAGGCAATGTGCCGGGTCTGCCCAACGGCCCTCAGGCTGCGCCGCCTGCCGGGTCCGGCCTGCCCTCAGGGCAAGCGCCCAAGCCATGAGACGGCTACGTCGCATCAAGATCCTCGCCACGCTCGGTCCCGCCTCCTCGGACAGCGCGATGATTCGCAAGCTGTTCGAGGCCGGCGCCGACATCTTCCGGATCAACATGAGCCACACCCCGCATGACAAGCTGCGGGAGCTGGTGGCGACGATCCGCAGCGTCGAAGCGAGCTACGGCCGTCCGATCGGCATCCTGGTCGATCTGCAGGGTCCGAAGCTGCGGCTCGGCACCTTCGCCGACGGTCCGGTTCAGCTCAACAACGGTCAGAGCTTCGTGCTCGATTCGGACAAGACACCGGGGGATACGACCCGGGTGCATCTGCCGCATCCGGAGATCCTGGCCGCCCTGCAGCCCGGCCACGCCTTGCTGCTCGACGATGGCAAGGTGCGGCTGATCGCGGAGGAGACCTCCCCCACCCGCGCTGTCACCCGCGTCGTGATCGGCGGCAAGATGTCCGACCGCAAGGGCGTCAGTCTGCCTGATACCGATCTGCCGGTGTCGGCGATGACGCCGAAGGACCGCGCCGATCTCGAGGCGGCCTTGAACATCGGCATCGACTGGATCGCCTTGTCCTTCGTGCAGCGCGCCGACGACGTGCTGGAGGCCAAGAAGATCATCCGCGGCCGCGCCGCCGTGATGTCCAAGATCGAGAAGCCGCAGGCGATCGAGCGGCTGAACGACATCGTCGACGTGTCCGACGCGCTGATGGTGGCGCGCGGCGATCTCGGCGTCGAGCTGCCGCTGGAGCGCGTGCCCGGCCTGCAGAAGCAGATGACGCGGCTGGCGCGTCGCGCCGGCAAGCCGGTGGTGGTCGCGACGCAGATGCTGGAATCGATGATCCAGTCGCCGGTGCCGACCCGCGCCGAAGTCTCCGACGTCGCCACCGCAGTCTATGAGGGCGCCGATGCGATCATGCTGTCGGCCGAATCGGCTGCCGGCAAATTCCCGGTCGAGGCGGTGTCGACCATGAACCGCATCGGCGAGGAGGTCGAGCGCGACAGCGTCTATCGCTCGGTGATCGCGGCTCAGCGTCCCGAACCGGAATCGACCGCGGGTGACGCGATCGCGGAAGCCGCGCGGCGCATCGCTGAGAATCTCGATCTGCCCGCCATAATCTGCTGGACCTCGTCGGGCTCGACGGCGGTGCGCGTCGCTCGCGAGCGGGCCAAGCCGCCGGTGGTCGCAATCACGCCCAACCTCGCGACGGGCCGCCGCCTGTCGGTCGTGTGGGGCGTGCATTGCGTCGTCGCCGAGGACGCGCGCGACCAGGACGACATGGTCGAGCGCGCCGGCTCGATCGCCTTCCGCGACGGCTTCGTGCGGGCCGGCCAGCGCGTCATCGTCGTCGCCGGCGTGCCGCTCGGCACCCCCGGCACGACCAACATGGTCCGCATCGCCTATGTCGGCCCCTCGAACGAGGCGCATCTGTGAGCTGATCAGTCGGCGCGGCTGGCTGGCTTGAGGCCGGCCGTCGATGCAGCCGAGATCGCCCCGCGCACGACCGGACAGGCCATGACCTCGACGCTGTCAGGCGCCCACAGGTGCTCGCACGGCCGTGTCTCATCGATCCTCAGATCGTAGTCGGCAAGCAGTTCGAGGCGAGGTTGGTAGTCCGGCCGGCTGTTGGCAAAGTACAGCGCCCAGATCCCGCCGGGCGGCGGATCGGACAATCCGCTGCGGATGCGGCGATCCAACACGCCGCCGGGAACGATCGGAACGACGATCTCCGCCAGCTGATAGAATCGCGAGCCTTTTGGCAGCAGCGCAGCGAGATAGCCGAACGGCTTTTGCATCATCAGGAACGTCGCCGGCTGCTGCAACGCCTGCGCAAGCTGCGGCCGATAGGGATCGGACCACGGCCGTCGGCCCCAGTCGCTCGGCTGCGAGCCGAGCGCGACGGCGGCAGCGGCAATCAGCACGGCCGCCTGTACGCTCCGTGACGGCCTCTGCGGCGCAGCCTGCGTGCGCCAGGCATCGATCAGACGCATGAGCAGCAGCACGATCAGCGGTGCCGCGAGCAGTTCGAGCGGAATGAGATAGCGCTGGATCGAGAAGGCCAGCAGCCACAGGACATAGCTGCTCCAGAACAGGATGATGAGGCGCCGGTCGCGCAGCGCCAGCACCTCGCGTTTCTGCCAAATCGCAGTGACGATCAGCGCGATCAGCAGCACGATGATCGCCGCAAAGCGCGGATCGCGGAACGGCGATTCCGACGAGGGATGCACCCCGACCAGCCAGTAGAAGGGATAAGCGAGCGCGTCGAACAGGCCCTGCGGCAGGAAGCGCGTGTCGGCAATCGAGGCCAGCGGCGCCTCGGGCGAGCGGAAGATCGTGTTGTAGAATGGATAGAGCGGGCTGCCGAACTCGCGGGCCATTTTCAGCGCCCAGGGCCCTGCCGTCACGATGCCTGCCAGCGCGCCGCCGGCACCGAACGCCGTCATCGCAAGCAGCGGTCGCGCGACCAGCAGCAGCGAAACGCCGGCGCCGACCAGGAAAATGGCGTTGGTCAGCTTCAGTCCGGTGGCGGCTCCCATCAGCAGGCCAGCGATGAAAAAGCGCCGGCCGCCATCCTCATCATCGCGGAAGATCAGCGCGATCCCGATCAGGATCGGGATCGCGGTCAGGATGTCCGCGAAGCTGGTACCGACTTCCGACAGAGCCATGGGGCTGAGCGCTGCGATGATCACGGCCGCAGCAAGCGTGAAGACATCGGCCGCACGCCCGAGCAGCACCCGCGTGAGCCACCAGATCAGCGCAAGGTTGAGCCCGTGGAGCGCACCGAGTACCAGCCCCCACCAAGGCGCGGCCAGCCCATGACGGAGCGCGTAAGGGAGCAGGTAGATCAGCGGATTGAGGAAGGTCTGAAAGCCGCCGGGCGCGGCATCGACGTCGAAGCGGCCATGCATGAGCGCGAAGGCGCCATAGTCGTGATAGTTCTGCCAGTCCCAGTTGATGTCCTCGCCCGCGACATAGGCATAGAGCGCGCCGGCCATCGCCGATCCAGCGATCACGAACAACGTGGCCGGATGGTTGCGTGCGATGGACATCGGTTGAGGAAACGCCTGGACCTGCGAGCCGCGGCGGCCGTCCGGCGCCACACCCGACCATGGCGGCGAGGCATGAATCCTTGCTTAAGCGGATGCCCGCCGGCCCGGCTCAGGCGCCGACCAGGCTCTTCACCGGCAGCACCGCCTGCACCACCAGGCCGCGAGCGCGGGCGTCCATCACGCCGACGGCGCGCAGCGCCAGCAGGGTGACCGCCTGGACAGTGTCGCGCAGCTTGGCGGGATCATCGAGCGCGTCGGTCGCCAGCGGCCCGACCAGGGCCTCATGCAATGCGCCGAGCAGCGCGGTCGCCGCGAGCTGCGTGTCCTGCGCCGGCAGGTGGCCGGCGCGGACGGCGGCGTCGATGCGGGAGGCGATTTCGCCGACGATCTCGCGGCGGCTGGCGATGCGCGACGCCGTGACGTCGACATCGACGGGCTCGGCCAGGATGCCCCAGGCGAGCTTGCGCTGCGACAGGACATGGACGGCGACGGTGGATACGGCCGCGGCAAGCGCGGAGGACGGACCCGGCGCCGCATCGGCGGCGCGGCGCACGGCCGCCAGTTCGTCCCGCGACACCTCGGCGATCAGCTCGGAAATCAGATCCGCCTTGGATGGGAAATAGCGGTACACGGTTCCGGCCGCGACATTGGCCCGGACCGCGACGGGCGCGATTTGGACCGCCGACATGCCGCCTTCGGCAGCAGCTTCGCGTGCAGCGGTCAGAATCGCGCTGCGACGGGCCGCCAGCCGCTTCACGACTTGATGCGTTCGCCGATAGACCATGGCGCTTCTCGTCCCGGACGCGCCCGTCCAGGAAACGCCCGGCGAACGCTGGTTCAGTGTTTTTGGAGGATCACCCTCGCAAATCGCTGAAAGAACTGAACACCTGTTCAGGAAAGAAGACAAGCGGAATCATGGTCTGGCAGGCCTGAATGGCCTCAGGCCGCTGCGAGCGCCGTCTGCGAGCTCACCGGCTGCCGCCGCCACCACGACCCGGCGCGGGCCAGGACCAGGCCGCCGACCATGAGATTGGCCGCGAGACCGAGCGGGATGCCGGTCAGCATGAAGGCGATCTGAAGCGCCGCGATGCAGCCGAACGCCGGCAGCTCGTAGCGCCGGAAGCCGTCATGGAGGCCAAGCCGCACCAGCCAGGCCACGGCGATCGCCTGCACCATCATGTCGTACATGAACAGATACGGCGTGGTCAGCAGCAGCCCGATGGCGAGCGCCGCCGCCTTCAGCGAATAGCGCAGGCGGCTGCGCCACAGCGTCACCAGCACCACCGCGACCGCCGCGGTCAGCACCCATTGGAAGGTCCAGCCGAGCGCTTCCGAGCCGCCGAAATAGCGCACCAGCGAGAACAGGCTCTGCAGCTTCCACCAGGTCGCCTTGCCCTCGGTGAGGAACGCCTGCGAGAACATCGGCAGCCAATGAAAGAAGGCCTGCCAGCTGTCGAGACCGAAGGCCACAAGCGACGCCGCGGCCAGCACCAGCGCAGTGACGGTCGCGGAGACGACCGCCGTCCAGCGCTGGGTGGCGATCAGCACGATCGGGAAGAGCAGCCCGTATTGCGGCTTGTAGGTCAAAAGCCCCAGACAGATTCCCGCCAGCACCGGGCGCACCGGCAGCCAATAGAGCGTGCCGCCGACAAGGGCTGCCGTGAGGCATCCGTTCTGGCCAACCAGCGCATTCGAGAACAGCGCCGGAAAGCCGGCGGCGAGCAGCACGCCGAAGCCGCGGCCGACGATGGCGCGCATGGCGAGCGCGAAGGGAACGAAGCTCGCATAGACCCAGCCGGCGAAGCCCGTGATGTAGGGAAACTGCGCGAGGAACGCGGCGACGAACAGGAACGGCGGCGGATAGTGCCAGGCGAAATAGCCCGGGAAATCCTGCTTCAACAGATCGAGCTCGAGCTGGCGCTGCACGTCCCAGTCCCACGCCAGCGCCGGATGGCCTTGCAGGGCGAGCTTGCCCGCTGCCCAGACATTGACGAAGTCGGTTGGGATGCCCAAGCCGTCGGCGCCCCAGATCCAGATGCCGGACGACAGCCCTGCGGGAAAGAACGCGGCGTTGATGCAGGCGAGCGCGAAGCACACGACGAACAGGCTTCTTGGAACGCTGGGGCGCTGCGACGGGATCGCGGCAACAGACTTGTCGGCCATGAGAAACCTCGCCCGCGCCGGCACGGGGCGCACTCCTGAGCAAGGCATAAGCGGCGAGGCTTGAAGAAGGCTTAAGCGCGCCTGCGCCGGGCTTTCGGCGCCGGCCGTACTGATTGTTTACGCGCGCTCTGTAGCAAGGAACTCCGATGCAACTGGCAGGCGGCCCGCAGGAGTTCTCATGTCGATCATCCGAATCATCATTGCCCTCGCGCTCTGCGTGGTCTGGCCGGCGGCCAGCCGCGCCCAGGACAAGGGCACGGTGCGTGTGACCTCCGACGTCTCCTATGAATTCCTGGCGCGCTGGGACGTCGACCGGCTCAACAAGATCCTGACTGTCGACACGCCGAAATTCGCCGGCATCACGGTGAGCTACACGCCGGCCGTCAACGCCGTCCGGCTTTATCGCATCACCTACGCGTCCGTCGTCCCCGAGCGCGGCAACAAGCCGATCCGCGCTTCGGGCCTGCTGGCCGTGCCCGAGATCAGCGAGACCAGCCTGCCGCTGGTGTCCTATCAGCACGGCACCGTGTACGGAAAACAGGAGGTGCCGTCATTCCCGGAGCAGTCGCCCGAGACGCAGCTGATGATCGCGCAGTTCGCGGGCCAGGGACATCTGCTGATCGGGGCCGACTATTTCGGCATGGGCGTCTCGACCGAGCCGGAAGGCTACATGGTCAAGGCGAGCCACCAGCAGGCCACCTACGACATGCTGATCGCGAGCCGCGCCGTGCTCAACGACCTGCATCTGACCTCCACCCGGCTGTCGATCGCCGGCTGGTCGCAGGGCGGCTTCGTGACGATGGCATTCCTCGAGAAGCTCGAAAGCGCCGGCGTGCCGGTCGCGGCAGCCGCGACCGCGAGCGCGCCGGTCGACGTGTTCGTCGCGCTGAACGGCTTCCTGAGCTTCCCGCGCAAGAACGACGCCGCCTGGGTCAACTCGCTGTTCATCCTCTCGGCCTTCGCCTTCGAGAACTACTACGCGGTCCCCGGCCTGGCGCGCTCGGTGATCAGCGACAGCTCCTACGACGTCGCTCGCAAGGCCTATGAGCGCGAGCCCTTTGACGTCGCCGACGTTCCGACCGACCTGCACAAGCTGCTCAAGCCGGACTACTTCGATCCGCAATATTTCGCAGCCTCTGCCTATGGCAGGCTCGTCGCACAGACGCAGGCCTATCGCTGGATCATCAAGAGCCCGGTTCGCAACTACTATGGCGAGACCGACGAGGCGATCTCGACCGGGCTCGGCCGGCTGGCGATGACCTATCAGCAGGCGATCGGCGCCGGCAACGCCAAGGTCGAGGCGGTCTCGACCGGCCCGACCACGCATCGCGGCACGTTCGCCACGGCGGTCCCGCAATGGAAGGCCTGGTTCGACAAGCCTTGAGGTCATTGGCGATCCCGGCCCATCGACGGACGGCAACAGAGAACAAAAAGCCCGGCTTCGCAGCCGGGCTTTTCGTTTCGTTTTGCTGACTGTCCTACAGAGGATCTGCCCCCTGCTCCGTCTCACGCCTGGGGCTGCGGCTCCAGGCCGGGATCCGGATCGGGCCGCGGCCGCGGCTTGCCGGCCGGCGGCACGGCAGACGCGCGCGGCGTCGACGGCTCGATCGCCGACTCGCGGTTCGGCTTCTTGCCCTTGAGCAGGTCGAGGATCTCCTCGCCGGTCAGCGTCTCATATTCGAGCAGCGCCTGGGCGATCGTCTCCCAGTCCTCGCGCTTCTCGGTGATGATGCGGCGCGCCTCCTGCTCGCCGGCCTCGATCAGGCCGCGGATTTCCGAGTCGATCAGGCGGGCGGTGTCGTCCGAGATGTTGGTCGAGCGCGCCACCGAATGACCCAGGAACACCTCCTGCTCATTGCTCTGGTAGCGCACGCGGCCGAGCTTGTCGGACATGCCCCATTCCATCACCATCGCACGCGCGAGGTTGGTGGCCTGCTGGATGTCGCCGGTCGCGCCGTTGGTCACCTTCTCCGCGCCGAACTTCTGCACCTCGGCCTCGCGGCCGCCGAACATCATGGCGAGCTTCGACACGCACCACTCGCGGGTGTGCGAGTGACGGTCGGCCTCGGGCAGCGACTGCACCATGCCGAGCGCGCGGCCGCGCGGAATGATCGTCGCCTTGTGGATCGGG
This sequence comes from Bradyrhizobium sp. SRS-191, assembly GCF_024586915.1. Classification (GTDB taxonomy): domain Bacteria; phylum Pseudomonadota; class Alphaproteobacteria; order Rhizobiales; family Xanthobacteraceae; genus Bradyrhizobium. The sequence continues at coordinate 368,196 of NZ_JANBVS010000004.1, read as the reverse complement.
TCGTGGCTCGGGACGTTGAGGCCGACGATCGCGTGGCCCGCCTCGTGATAGGCGGTCAGCATCTTCTCTTCCTCGGTCATCACCATCGAGCGGCGCTCGGCGCCCATCAGCACCTTGTCCTTGGCCTCTTCGAACTCGGCCTGCGTCACCATCCGCTTGTTGCGGCGGGCGGCGGTCAGGGCGGCCTCGTTGACGAGGTTCATCAGGTCGGCGCCGGAGAAGCCGGGCGTGCCGCGCGCGATGGTCTTGAGGTTGACGTCCGGCGCCAGCGGCACCTTGCGGACGTGGACCTTGAGGATCTGCTCGCGGCCCATGATGTCCGGGTTGGACACGACGACCTGGCGGTCGAAGCGGCCGGGACGCATCAGCGCGGGATCGAGGACGTCGGGACGGTTGGTGGCGGCGATCAGGATCACGCCCTCATTGGCCTCGAAGCCGTCCATCTCGACCAGCAGCTGGTTGAGGGTCTGCTCGCGCTCGTCATTGCCGCCGCCGAGCCCCGCGCCGCGATGACGGCCGACGGCGTCGATTTCGTCGATGAAGATGATGCAGGGCGCGTTCTTCTTGGCCTGCTCGAACATGTCGCGGACGCGGCTCGCGCCGACGCCGACGAACATCTCGACGAAGTCAGAACCGGAGATGGTGAAGAACGGCACGTTGGCTTCGCCGGCCACCGCACGCGCGATCAGCGTCTTGCCGGTGCCGGGAGGGCCGACCAGCAGCACGCCGCGCGGAATGCGGCCGCCGAGGCGCTGGAATTTGCCGGGGTCGCGGAGGAATTCGACGATCTCCTGCAGGTCCTGCTTGGCCTCGTCGACGCCGGCGACGTCCTCGAAGGTGACGCGACCATGCGCTTCCGTCAGCATCTTCGCCCGCGACTTGCCGAAGCCCATCGCCTTGCCGGCGCCGCCCTGCATCTGCCGCGACAGGAAGATCCAGACGCCGATCAGCGCGATGAAGGGCAGCCAGGACACCAGCAGCGACACGAACCACGGCACGTTGTCACCCGGCGGCTTGGCCTGGATGTTGACCTTGGCGTCGTACAGCCGCTTCACGAGGTTCGGATCGCTGGGCGCGTAGGTCTGGAACGACGAACCGTTCTTGAAGGTGCCGTGAATCTCCGGCCCTTGGATCACGACGTCGCGCACATTGCCCTGATCGACTTCGCTCAGCAGCTGCGAGAAATTGATGTCTTGCGACGAGGCGCGTTGCCCAGGATTTTGGAAGAGCGTGAACAGCGCCAACAGCAATAGGACAATAATGACCCAAAGGGCGAAATTGCGCAGATTGGCGTTCATCGATTTTCCTTCGTGGTCGCGCGGATCGCGGCCGTTCTTCCTCGGACTCATCCCTGGGTAGCCACGAGGGAATCCCCCGGTCGACCGTTTCGTAATCTAGGTACCACTCGCACCAATGCCAAGGGAACCAGACAGGACTATTTAACGCATCCTAGCCCGATTCCCGCTCAAAAAATGGCGCGGGAAAGCGCCGCCGACGCAGGTGGTTAAGGGTCAGCGAAGGCTTCGTCCCCCTCACGTCCGACGCGATCGCCGAGGCGGCGCGGGCGTGATGCGGATGGCCTTGCTGGTCATGCTTACCAGCGCACCAGCCAGAGTTTGTTTTAGCCTGTCCGGCCCAGACCTACCACCATCTGCGATCCCCGCAAGAGTCCGGTCCAGACGATCGAGCAAGACCTCGGCCTTGCCGAGTTCCACCGGCCCTTCGGTTCCAATGCGGTTGATGGTGCGCATCAACAGCCTGAGCTTGATTTCCGCCGGGAGTGCGGCAAAGGCGCGCGGCTCGAAGGCCTGGCCGAGCACCGGCGCCGCCTCCGTGCCGCCTGCTGCGGCGTGCAACGCGAGATACTGTTCGGCGCCGTCGACCATCAGCTCAATGGCCGCATTGGCGCGTCCGAGCCGTGCCGCCAGTATCGCCAGCGTCCGCGCATCGCCGCCTTCGGCAGCCAGAGCCGGCATCAGCGCGCGCAGCCGCGGCCGCGTATAGGCCGGGTCGCGGTTGGTCGGATCGTCGGCAAAATCCAGTCCTTCGGATCGCAGCGTCGCGACGAGGCGCAGCTTGGGCACATCCAGCAGCGGCCGCGCCAGCAGCAGCCCCTCGCGCTCGCTGATCGCCGCCATGGCCGCGAGCCCAGCGAGGCCGCTGCCGCGCAACAGCCGCATCAGCACGGTCTCGGCCTGGTCGTCGCGAGTGTGGGCGGTGACGACATGGCTGGCGCCGGCCTGCCGCGCGGCGCGGGCGAGCAGACGATAGCGCGCCAGGCGCGCCGCCTCCGGAAGACCCGTCGCGGGCTTGTCGTCGGTCCAGCGCAACGTCCGGTGCGGCAGCCCGAGCTGGCGCGCGAGCGCCTTGACCATCCGCGCCTCGCGTCCGGCCTCGGGACGCAGACCGTGGTCGACGGTGACCGCAACGAGACGAGGCCCGTCTGCGAGCGCGGCGCGCCAGCGCGCCGCCAGCCACATCAACGCCAACGAATCCGGACCACCGGAGACGGCCAGCACCAGCGCAGGCGCAGCCGCAAGCGGCGCGAACAGGCGCTCGACCTCGATAGCGGAGATCGGATCACCCTGCTCTGGCGCGTCGTCCCGCATGGTCCTGTCGGCTGCCATGACGACGGACCTTACGCGGGAGACGGCGGAACAACAAACTCCGGCGTGACGGACGCCGGAGCCAGGATCGGTTCGGGTCGGTCATTCGGCTCGGCCAAGCCGAGCGCATGGCCGAGCTCAGCACTTCACCCGCTTCTGCTCGCGGTCCACTGTCGCCTTCACCCCGGCCGATGCCTTGGGATATTTGCGCGTGACCTCGCCGAAGGCGGCGCAGGCGGCCTCCTTCTCCTTCAGCGCCGCGAGCGACTGGCCGAGGCGCAGCAGCGCATCGGGAGCCTTCGACGATTTGGTGTATTTCGTCGTCACCGCGAGAAAGATCTCGGCGGCATCGCGATATTGCTGGCGCAGATACAGGCTCTCTCCCAGCCAGTATTGCGCATCGCCGACCATCGGATCGTTCGGATATTTCTGCGAGAAATTGCGCATCGTCTGCTCGGCGAGGGCGTAGTCGCGGCGCTGCATGTAGCCGATGCCGAGGTCATATTCGTCGCGCGGCGTCGGGGTCGGCGGCGCCGTCGTGAGCCCGCCCGCGCCGGGAGCAGCGGCGGGCGCACCTTGCGGATAGCGGCCACCGCCGGTGTTGGCGAGCGTCGCCGGATCAGCGGCGGGACGGGGGGGCTGGCCGCCCGGCTGCATCGGCAGCTGGCCGCCGCCCAGCGCCTGCGGGGCGCCCGGCGCAGTCGGGTTCTGGTTCGGGTCGAACGCATCCCCGCGTCGCTTTCCGCCCACGCCCGGCGCGGGCTGGTCCTGCGCGATCGGCGCCGGCGCGGCGACCGGCGGCTGCGCATAAGTCGGCTGCTGCGGCTGATAGGCGGGCTGCTGCTGCGGATAGGCCGGCTGCTGCGCGGGTTGCGGCTGACCATAGGCCGGCTGGGCCTGCTGCCCGTAACCGGGGGAGAGCTGCGTCGGGGGTGGGACTGCCGCGCTGGGCTGGGCCGCGGGAGCCGCCGGCTGCGCCCCGCTCTGCAACTGCCGCAGCCGCTCCTCGAGCTGGCGGTTGCGATATTGCAGCTCCTCGTTCTGGCCGGTGAGCTGGCGCAGCTGATTTTCCAGCCGCTGGATCCGGATCTCCGGATCGTCGTCGACCTGGGCGAACGCCCGCGGCGACAGCATCTGGCACGAGAAAACGATCAGCGCCGCGAGACCTGCGGCGGCGCTCCTGGATAGAAACATGAATGACATGCTGCCCTGACGACCGGATCGGCGAGAGGTTGGAAATAATAGCCCTGTGGGCGTGGCTCTACGTCAGAACCGCAATAGAGACAAATGACGTTCAAGCGAAGACAAAAACATGAAGCCGGCGTCGATGATCGACGCCGGCTTCATGAACGAGCTATTCGTTCAGCTTTATGAACTGGCGTTCAGCACAGTCACCGCGCGGCGGTTCTGCGACCAGCACGAGATGTCGTTACAGACCGCGACCGGGCGCTCCTTGCCGTAGGAGATCGTGCGCATGCGGCCCTGATCGATGCCGCGCGACACCAGGAAGTTACGCACCGATTGCGCACGGCGCGCGCCGAGGGCGATATTGTACTCGCGGGTGCCACGCTCGTCGGCATGGCCTTCGATCGTGAAGCTGTAGCGCGGATAGCTCTGCAGCCACTGCGCCTGCTTCTCGAGGGTCGCGATCGCCTGCGGGGTCAGATCGGTCTGGTCGCTCTCGAAGAACACGCGATCGCCGACGTTCACCACGAAGTCCTGCTGGCTGCCCGGAGTTGCAGCGCTGGCCATTGCCCCATCGGCGCCGGTGAGATTCTTGTTGGCGCAGGCGCCCATCGACAGCGCGACCGCGAACACGGCAGCCAACTTCAATCCCTGGAGGATACGCATCTGATATTTCATTCCGGGAGCCTCCACGCTCACGTTCTTAGACTGCCATCCGGTCTACAGGGCGATGGTTAAGCGAACGTTCCGTCAACCTTGATGCGGTCTTGCCGAACCCCGTCAAATGCTAACGAAACCCGAAAAAGCGACCGCGATGGTTAATGGGTTGTAAATGTGGCGCCAGGGTGAAGGCAAGCGGCCGACGGCCTGCAGCAGGGCGCTTTTTCGCTGATTTTTGCGGCAGCGCCACACCAAGCGCCGGCCAAACGGCCGGAGGCGCTTGAACGATGGCGGACGATCAGCCCGCTTTGGCGACCGCGGGAATGCTGAACGAATCAGTGAAGGCGTCGGGCGACGGCCGGACGAACAGCATGCGGCGCTCGAAGGCGCTGGATCGCATGAACGGAAAACGCTGGAACACGCGATCGCGGATCGACGGATAATGCGCGGCGACCAGGCCGACGGGCTTGGTCAGGCCGGAATAGAGCCGCGGCTCGCCCCAGGGTTCCTGCAGGAACACCTTCTTGTAGAACGCCCGATGCTCGGGCCGGACATTGGCAAGACCGATGTCGGCATTGAAATGGGCGCAAGCGACATAGCCGAGACGAACGGTCACATAGGGCAGCGCCGGAAACAGACGCGCCTTCTCGTGGTCGGCGACGAAGCGCGTGGGGTCGACGATGACCTTGCCCCGATCGAGCTCGGGATGCAGCAGGTCCGAGAACATGTCCGCCGACAACGACTTCCGCCACTGCGAATTCAGCACGCTGATGCGGATCGAGCTGTACAGCTCGCCGTTGACGTAGACGCCGAAGATGAAGCTGTTGGGCAGATCGTCATATTCATCGGTGACGCGTTCGCTGGCCGATGGGAGGATAGCCCCTTCGCGCAGATAGGCGCGATAGCGCAGGCGATAGATCTCATCCTTGTCTTCAGCGGTCAGTGCCAGCCGATAGTCCACGTTCTCCAGCGCATCCAACTTCTGTTCGGCAACGGCAGTCACTCTAGCCGCCGACTTCATTCGCAACCCCTTTTCACACAACCCTTACGAGCAGGATTGAGATTAACAGCGCGTTAATGGGGAAGCAAAGCTTTCGGCGGTACACAGTTAACGGCACGTAGAATCCCGGTGCCGCAACCGTGACTTACACAGGTAGTTGTCAGGCGGCGAAGGATCGCTTCGGATCAACTACGTACCAATTCGAAACGAAAGCGCGTGGTATACGCGCCTCCTGCTCGGTCCTGATACGACGTACGGTTGTACTGCATGGCTGTGAACCAAGCCATGCGAGCAGATCAGAGCACCGATCAGGCGATCGAGCGCGTGGCGACGATGGCCAACGGCTCCTCGGCCCCCCGGCGGCCATGCGAAGCATTGAGGAGCTGGCGGATGCGCACGGCCGGCACGGGCCGGCTGAACAGATAGCCCTGCGCCTCGGTCACGGTGCCGTCGACGCTGATCAACTCGAGCTGCTCGTTGGTCTCGATGCCCTCGACCACCACGGACATGCCGAGATCGGCCGACAGCCGGGCGACGCCGCGCAGCAGGGTCAGCGGCCGGTCGCTGTCGATGCCTTCCAGGAAAGAGCGGTCAATCTTGACCTTCTCCAGCGGGAAGTTGTGCAGGTAGCTGAGGCTGGAATAGCCGGTACCAAAATCGTCGAGCGAAATCCGCACGCCGAGCATGTGGAGCTGCGACAGCACGTCGTGGGTCAGCTGGGTGTTGCGCAACAGCGAGGATTCGGTGATCTCGATCTCCAGGCGGTGCGGCGGCAGGCCCGACACTTCCAGAGCGTAGCGAACCTCGCTCAGGACGTCGCGCTGATGAAACTGCTGCGGGGAGAAGTTGACCGCGACGCTCACCGCCTCCGGCCACTTCATGCATTCCAGGCAGGCCTTGCGCAGGATCCAGCGGCCGAGATCGACGATCAGGCCCATGTCCTCCGCAACCGGGATGATGTCGACCGGCGAGACCGTGCCGCGCACCGGATGATTCCAGCGCAAGAGCGCCTCGCAGGTCGAGATCTTGCCGGACTTCAGATTGACCAGCGGCTGGTAGAACAGCTCGAACTCCTCATTGGCCAGCGCCTTGCGCAAGTCGAGCTCGAGGATGCGGCGGGCCTCGACGGTCTGGGCGAGTTCGTCGCGGAAGAAGCAGAAGGTGCCCCTGCCCTCGGCCTTGGCGCGATACAGCGCCATGTCGGCGTTCTTGAGCAGCGTATCGGCGCTGATCCCCGGCGCGGTCATGGCGATGCCGACGCTGGCGCCGATCTCGACCAGATGATTGTCGATCTTGTAGCGCTCGCTGAGCTGATCGACGATGCGGCGCGCCAGCACGGCGGCGTCGTCATTGGAGCGGATGTTGCGCTGGTAAACGACGAATTCGTCGCCGCCGAAGCGGGCGACGAAATCCTCCGGGCGCAGCATGTCGCGCAGCCGCTCGGAGACCGCGCACAGCAGCTGGTCGCCGCAGGGGTGGCCCAGCGTGTCGTTGACCTGCTTGAAGCGGTCGAGGTCGACGAACAGCAGCGCCGACAACTCGCCATGGCGTTGCGGGATCTTGAGCAGGCGCTCGATCTCGTCGCGGAAGCTGACGCGGTTCGGCAAGGTCGTCAGTTCGTCATAGCGGGCGAGATGCGAGATCCTGGCCTCGGCATGCTGACGCTCGGTGATGTCCTCGAGCAGAACCACCGCGCCGCCATCGGCCATCGGCTGGAAGGTCCAGGACAGCGAACGGTCGCGCACGATGTCGGGATCGCTGGTGATGATGCTGTGTGTCTTGGTGTGCTCGATCTCGGACAGGATCATGCGGCCGCTGGAGGCCGAGATCGCGCCGGAGATGACGCAGGCATTGATGATGTCGGCGGCCTTGGCGCCGCGCTGCAGGATTTCTTCCGGGAGACCCATCATCTCGCCGAAGCGATGGTTCATCACGGCAAGCCGCCCGTCCGGGCGGAACATGCACAGGCCATGCGGCATGTTGTTGAGCGCGGTGTCGAACTGCTTGGCGAGCGCAGCCTCGCCCTCGCGCGCCACGAAGGCCTGGACGAAGATCCGCTGCAGGTTCGTCGAGATGTGCTTCAGCGACATGAAGAACAGCACGCAGAACGCCGCCATCCCCATGTAATAGGGGCTGCCGTGCAGCGCGAGCGCCAAGGCGAGCGGCCCGCAGGCGAGCAGGATCTGGACATGGAAGATCCACGGCCGGCCATAGGTCCGGCCCGCGCCCGCCGACATGTAGCAGAGCGTGACCGAGATCGCGATCAGGTGCACGACGGAATCATTGTTGCCGGCCACGGCGACGACGCACCAGATGCCGAGCACGAGCGCGTACAGCATCGCGCCGACCTGATAGCGGATCTCCCAGCGCGCGACCGCTTCGGTCGTCAGCCGACCGCTGTCGCAGAGGTGCCGATAGTAGCGCATGTCGAGCGAGCGGAGCCCGCCGGCAACGATCAGCATCACAGCGCACGGCCACAAATTGACATCGCCACTCTTGATGGCGGTCATGACGGCGGCGACGGCGGCGCACAGCGCGCCGGCGAACATCGGGCCGGGATCCTGGAAAAGAGAGTCGACGAGAGCCGCCTGAATGGCGGGCGACAATTTTCGATCGTCGTCTCGGTTCTGACTGGCAAGCTGCATTCGTGCGCACGCGTCCTATTCGGTGCGCAACATTACCGTTCGCAAGTGAAGTCTTTCTGAGCGAACATCGTTAGCGGAGCGTTGCCGCAGCGCAGGAATGCAGGAAAACCACCGCGAATTCAGCGAACTAGGCAAACACTACCGGGGTCCTGCAACGCGCGGTTCCAATTTTCCTGAAAACACGCATCGCGCGACTCGAAAAATGACGTCCACTCCGGCGTGAGCGAGCCTCGCCGAGGTCGCCGCCGTTACGACAATAACGGCGACCAGGCCGGATCCGAGGCGAATCCCGGCGTCGGGACCTTCTGCTCGAAGCGGCCGGAGACGTCGATCGAATACAGCGACGGACCGGCGGTGCCGCCGGGATCGCGGAAGAACATCAGCACACGGCCGTTCGGCGCAAACGTCGGGCCTTCATTGTGGAAGCCGGCGGTGAGAATGCGCTCGCCCGAGCCGTCGGTCTTCATGATGCCGATCGCGAACTGGCCGCCGCCCTGCTTGGTGAAGGCGATGTAGTCGCCGCGCGGCGACCATACCGGCGTCGAGTAGCTGCCTTCGCCGAACGAGATGCGCTGCGCGTTACCGCCGCTCGCCGACATCACGTAGATCTGCGGCTTGCCGCCGCGATCAGACTCGAAGCAGATCTGGCTGCCGTCCGGCGAGTAGCAGGGCGAGGTGTCGATCGCCGGCGTGTCGGTGAGCCTGGTCGTCGTGCGCGAGCGCAGATCCATTACGAACAGATTGGAGTTGCCGCCTTGCTGCAGGCTCAGGATGATGCGCTGGCCATCCGGCGAGAAGCGCGGCGAGAACGACATGCCCGGGAAGTTGCCGACGATCTCGCGCTGGCCGGTCTCGATGTTGAACAGATAGACCCTGGGGTCGCCCTGCCCGAACTCCATATAGGTGATTTCCTGGCTCGACGGCGAGAAGCGCGGCGTCAGCACGAGATCGGCGCCGCGGGTGAGATAGCGGACATTGGCGCCGTCCTGATCCATCAGCGCCAGCCGCTTGACTCGGCGCTCCGACGGCCCGCTCTCGTCGACGAACACGACGCGGCTGTCGAAATAGCCCTTCTCGCCGGTCATCTGCGTGTAGATCTGGTCGGAGATGATGTGCGCGATACGCCGCCAATATTCCGGCGCCGTGACATATTGCTGGCCGGTGAGCTGCTGGCCCGAATTCGGGTCCCACAGCCGGAATTCAGCCTTCAGGCGCCCGTCGGACTGACGCGTGGCGCGGCCAGTGACGATCCCGCGAAGATCGAGCGGCCGCCAGCTCGCGAATTGCGGCGGCGCCTCGAAATTGCTGATGCGCTCGGGAAACGCGGCCGGGTCGACCGGTGCGAACAAGCCACTGCGCTTGAAGTTGTTGGTGATCACCTGCGCGATGCCGTTGCCGACATCGGCATCGCCGGCGCCGCCGGGCACGAAGGGCGGAATCGCGATCGGGATCGGCTTGAACTCGCCGCTCGGGACGATCTGCAGGCGTCCCTGCTGAGCCAATGCGGGTCCCATCCCCAACGCAGCCATGGCGGTCCCGCCCGCCAGCAGGGCCTGGCGCCGCGTGATCAGTCCTGTCGTCCGCGTCAGAGGTGTCTTCAAGTTCGGCCTCGTATCGAATTCATCTGTTTCAGATTGAATGTCGTGGGAATGAGCTTCCACTCATTATACTTGTTCTTCGGCAGGAACGCGTAGGGCTGGCAGTTCTCGACCGCCCGCTTGGCATTTTCGGCCATCGCGAGACTCACCGTGCGGTTCGGGCCACGCGTGGCGACCGCCGTCGGCGTCGCGATCAAGCGTCCATCGGGGCTCAACTGAATGTCGATGTCGACCTCGATCTTGTCCTCGTCCACGCCGCTATAAGGCGGATTGAAGCATCGACTGACCGCTTCCACGAAGGCACCCTGCCAGCTTGCAACGTTGCTCTCCGCTGTTCCATGAACAGCGCCGAGCGCCGCATTCGCGTTCAGCTCCGATCCCGTCACGGCTTGGCGCGTCGGGTCCTTCTGATTGATCAGGCTCGCCATCCTCTCGGCGTCGAACTTGCGCTCGCTCTTGTGCTTGGGCGGCTCGGGCGTCGCGGCCGCGGTCTGCTGAGGCTTGGGCGGCTGCTTCGGCTTGTCCTTGTTGAGGACGCTCGCGATCTGGTCCGGGTTGAACGGATCGGGCTTCTTCTCTTCGGGCTTCGGCTTCTCGGCCGGCGCAGGCTTCGGCGGATCCGGCTTCTTCTCCGCAACCGGCTTCGGCGTATCCGGCTGCTTCTCGACCGGCTTCGGCGGATCGGGCTTCTTCTCGACCGGCTTTTCCGGCTTGGGCTTCGGCTCCGGCGCGGCGTCGGTTTCGGTGACCTGCTTGGTATCGACCTTGCCGACGATGTCCTCGGTCGGCTTCTTCTCGCCGATCTTGTCGGCGAGCAGCTTCTGCGCTTCCTTCTTGCCGGTGAGCGCGCCAGCCTTAGCTTTCGAAGTGTTGTCGTCGGAGATCACGTCGACCGGGACCAGGTCCTCCGGCGGCGCCACCATCGAGCGCGCGGAGAAGCTGAACAGACCCCAGCCCAGCACGAGCACGTGCAGAGCCACGGACAGCACCGTGCCTTTGCGCGTACGCACGAACTGGATGAGGTCCTTTGCCGTCATGAGCCCTGTTCCGGCAGCACGACGATGCTGGCGCGATAGCCGGCGTCGCGCGCCATGCCGAGCACCTTCATCATGTCGGAGTAGCAGGCGTCGCGGTCGCCGCGGATCTTGACGACGTTGTCGCCGCCGCCGGCCGCCGCCTCCTTCATCGCCTTGATCTTCGGCCCGAGCTCGCCGATCGCGATCGGGGAGTCACCGATGTAGACGTCGACCTTGGAGGCGCAGCCGCCTCCGGTCTTCTTCACGGTCACCTCGAGCGGCGGCTTGGCATCGGCGGTCGAGGCCGAGCCACCCTGCGCCTGCGGCAAATCGACCTGGATGTTCACGGTGAGCAAGGGCGCCGCGACCATGAAGATGATCAGCAGCACCAGCATGACGTCGACCATCGGCGTGACGTTGATCTCCGACATCACCGGTGCCTTGCGCCGACCGCGACGACCACCGCCGCCGGACGCGCTTCCCATGCTCATGCCCATGTTCTGGTGCTCACGATCACGACGCCATTATACCCGTCCTCATCCCCGCTCGTCGATCTGACGGGACAGGATGGCGGAAAATTCATCTGCGAAGCCCTCCAGGCGCTGGGCCTGCCGGTTCACCTCCGAGGAGAACTTGTTGTAGAAAATCGTCGCCGGAATGGCCGCGATCAGGCCGATGGCGGTCGCGAACAGCGCCTCCGCGATACCCGGCGCGACCACCGCCAGCGAGGTGTTCTTGGAGCCGGCGATCGCCTGGAAGCTCGTCATGATGCCCCAGACGGTGCCGAACAGGCCGACGAACGGACCGGCGGAACCGACGGTCGCGAGAACGAGGAGCCGGCGCTCCAGCCGCTCGACCTCGCGGGCGATCGACACGTTCATCACCTTCTCGATCCGCATCTGCAGGCCGGCAAAGGACCGCGCATGGCCTTCGAACGAGCGCTTCCACTCGCGCATCGCCGCGACGAAACACGCGGCCATCGACTGCGTCGGCTTGGCCGACAGCACCCGATACAGCTCCTCGATCGACTCGCCGGACCAGAACGCCTGCTCGAAGCGATCCATCGAACGGCGCGTCCGGGAATAGAGGAACAGCTTGTCGATCGCGATCGCCCACACCCAGACCGAGCAGGTGATGAGGCCGAGCATCACGCCCTTCACGACCCAATGCGCCTGCCAGAACAGCGCGATCAGGGAGAAGTCGCCTTCCATCCGCAGTATCCTCTCAACCAACCGCCCGGAACGCCCGGGACCATGCATCCGCCGTTCCACGCCGGACGCCGTCGCGGCGCAAAGCGCCTACGCAAGAAAGCCCTGAACTGATCGCTTTAAGAGGCCCGCCGAAGCCATATGCGGCCTGCTTCCTCTGCCAACGTGTCAAAACAAGGGCTCGGCGCCCGTAAGCGCCCCTTAACCAAACCCCCTCCGGGGTTAAGGCGGGGTTACCGCGGAGTTTTGCGGAGGTCAAAGGGCGAGCCAGGACAGCCGGATAGAGCCTTTGTGATCAGAGCCTTGCAGGTTCCGCGGGCGTTCGGTCGGGGAATGGCAGCGGCGAGCTGCCGCAGTTGGGCGGTATCCTGGAACGCAAGACGCCCGCCAGCGGGACCGCGGGCGGGCGTCTCGTGCCGTCAGGGCGGGGGCTGAAAGCCCTGCGGCGTCAGGATCGGACGATCAGCGCTTAAGTGATCAGCTCTGGGGCTGATCGTTCGGCGGCGTCGTCGGGCGCGGCTTGTGCTGCGCCATGAAGGCATCGAACTCTTCCTTGTCCTTGGCGTGACGCAGCCGGGTCAGGAAGTCGCGGAACTCCTGCTGCTCCTCTTCGAGCCGGCGCAGGGTCTCCATGCGGTATTCATCGAAGGCGCGATTGCCGCTCGTGGACGGCTGCGAGAAGCCGAAACCGAAGCCGCGGCGCTCCATCTTGTCGCGCATGCGGTCCATCTTCCACTGCATCCGCTCCATCTTGTTCGACCAGCGATCACCGCCGTTCCAGCACGCCATCTTTCTGCTCCCGAGTGTGAAAAAGAGAAGGGCAAGTCCGATCGGCCACCAGATGATGAAGCCGAGCACGGTCACCGCGATCCAGCCGGGATGCCAGGGCGACTCCATCATATGGGGCCGATACCTTTGCTCCTCCTCCGAACCGCGCCATCGATTGACATCTGCGGTGTAGGCCATCTCCCTCTCCATTCGCGGCGCCATGCCGTGTGAATGTAAATAACATTTACATAGCTAGCTCAGCCCGGGATTTTGTCAAGGCGGCCGCCTGACGCGCCGCCCGGAATATTTTCGCTTTCGCGTTGAACCTTATTTCGGCCGGCCCCACGGGCCCGCCGGCTTGTCGTCGTCCGGCAGCGGCGGCGGCTCGGCGGCGGGCTTGGCCGCAGCTTGACGGTCCGTGTTGAAGCCGAGTCCGCGCAGATAGATCAGCACCTCGGCTTCCAGCAGCTCCTCGGGCGACATCGGCAGCTTGCGCCGGGCGGCGTCACCGCGCGCGAACAGCGAGGCGATGCCATGCGCCATCGACCAGATGTGCAGCGCCATCATCATCGCCGGCGGCCGCGGCACGCCGGGCGGCGCCAGTGCGGCCAGCCGCTCGGCGGCGGCGCGGATCACGCCGAAAGCACGGTCGCCGGCCGCGAGCAGTCCCGGTGTCGAATCCGCCGGCACACCGGATTCGAACATCGCCGAGTAGAACGCGGGCTCCTCGCGGGCAAAGGCGAGATAGGCCTTGCCGACGCGCTCGAACGCCGAGACCGTCTCGGGACGGCCGTCGTCCCAGGCGGCCGAGAGCCGCTGTTCGAACTGCTCGAAGCCGCGCTGCGCGATGCTGGACAGCAGCTCGTCGCGATCACGGAAATGCCGGTACGGCGCGGCCGGACTGACGCCCGCCATCCGCGCGGCGTCGGCGAAGGTAAAGCCCGCAGCCCCCTTCTGCGCGATCAGGTCGAGCGCCGCCTGCAGCAGCGCCTCCTTGAGGTTGCCGTGATGATAGCCGCGCTCGGCGCGGCGCTGCTCCTTGCGCCAGCTCATGTGAAGGGCTTTTACATGCCACATGAAAAGACGCCAGCGCGACTTTTCGGACGTGCACCGGAATGCGCGCAGCCGTCCCAACTTAGTTGACTAGGAAACAGAAACCAGATAGTTTCCTAGTCAACCATAGGACATCGCATGCTTGCCGTCTCTCAGCTCACTGATCACACCGGGTTCTGGCTGCGGATGGTCTCCAATGCGGTGTCGCAGGAGTTCGCGCGGAAAGTGGCGGGACAGGGCGTGACGGTCGCGGAGTGGGCTTTCATGCGGACGCTGTTCCACCAGGATCCCATGTCCCCCTCGGCTCTCGCCAGCCTGATGGGAATGACCAAGGGCGCGATCAGCAAACTCGCCGACCGCCTGCTAGCCAAAGGCCTCATCATCAGGACCGAGACGCCGGAGGATCGGCGCGCTCACCGCCTGTCGCTGACGGCCGAGGGAAAAGCCAAGGTGCCGGTTCTGGCCGCGCTGGCCGACGACAACGACAACGCCTATTTCGGGACGCTGGCCAAGGAGGACCACGACATGCTCCGTCGCATCCTCAAGGCTCTCGCCGAAAACCGCGGCCTGAAGGTCATGCCGGTGGACTGAACATCACTCGCCCACCACTCGATCTCTCCGAAAAAGGATGTCGACATGGACGCGGACCAGATTGCCGTTGCCAAGACCTGTCTCGATGCCGCCCATGATGGAAGCCTCAGCTTTCCCGAGATCGTGGGCCGGCTGATCGCAGCCGGCTTCGAAAGCTACGCGGTCGATTATCGCTGCAACACCCAGACCTGGTATTTGCCTGGCGGCGATCATCTGACTCTCCCGATGCAACAGGCGGCCGCACGGGTCGGCTCCGCATTCGATGCCGTCATGATCGAGCACCTCGTCCGCTGGGCGCAGAGCAATTCCGCCGACTACAGCTACGCGGCTTTCTCCGAAAAGGCGAAAGCGGCCGGCTGCGCCGGTTACATCGTGTCGTTTCTCGGCCGCCGCGTGGTCTATTTCGGCCGCTCGGCCGAGACGCACGTCGAGCATTTTCCCGGCTGACGCGAATGCCCGTCGTGCGCGGATCGCTGGGCCAAACGCTCCCATCAACTCATCGCAACGGATGCGGCAGATCGCGCGGCCGCAGCTGCGCGATCCCCGCAAGTCAGGCTAGACACCACCCGGAATCGGCAGCACCGGCATGATCTCGACCCGCTCGCCCGGGAAGATCGCAAAATGCGGATGGTCCACGAACATCTTCGCCGCATCCTCATGCGAGGCTGCGCGGACCACGCTGAACGCGCCCATCTCGTTGGCGATGTCGTTGATGCCGCCCTTGTCGACCCGCTTGGTCTTGCCGAGCGGACCGCCCAACGCGACGATCGCGTCCTTGTGCTGTTCGACCCAGGCATGCCACGCCATCATGCCCTGCCGTCCCCGGGCGTTGCGCTCGGCCTCCGGCAGCGCCTCCCAGTCCTTCGCGGCCTGGCTCGTCTTGCTGCCGAGAAACACGGCCAAATAGGTGTTGCTGTTGTCGCTCATTGCACGTCCTCCCTGTTGAAAATGAACTGATCAGGCTCGCCCGGCATGCGGCAGCTCGGCAAAGCCGGCCAGCGCCTGCTGCACATCGTCGGAGAAGTCGGCCATCTCCTGCACCTGGCGAATTTCGATGATCTCGTTGTCGGACGCCGGGCATTGCCTGGCCCAGGCGATCGCCTCCTCGCGCGAGCCGACCTCGATCAT
Organism: Bradyrhizobium sp. SRS-191; assembly: GCF_024586915.1. GTDB lineage: Bacteria > Pseudomonadota > Alphaproteobacteria > Rhizobiales > Xanthobacteraceae > Bradyrhizobium. The sequence continues at coordinate 352,738 of NZ_JANBVS010000004.1, read as the reverse complement.
CCAGAAGCCCCCGAGCACCTCCTTGGCCTCGGCGAACGGACCGTCGGTGACGACCGGCTTGCCGCCGGGGAACGACACCCGCGCGCCCATTGACGGCGGATGCAGCCCCTCCAGCGTGATCAGCACGCCAGCCTCCTTTAGCGTCTCGTTGTAGCGCATCATCGCCGCGGCTCGTTCGGGATCGAGCGGCACATCCGGCGGCGCGTTCTCGTAACCGAGCGGGATCATCAGCATCATGAATCGCATCACGTCTGCTCCTGGCCTGATTGCGTGACGGTCAGCCGTTCCCCGCCAGCGCGCGCAGCCGGTCCTCCTGCGCGCGCAATTCAGGCGTCAATGCCTCGCCGAAATCCTCCGCGGCGTAGATCCGGCGGATCTCCACCTGGCCGCTCGGGAACGGCGCACGCGTCATGGCGTCGATCACCTGATCGAGCGAAGCCGCCTTGATGATCCAGTAGCCTCCGACGAGATCGCCGGTGTCCTTGAACGGGCCGTGCGCCACGCGAGGCTCGCCGGCGGAGAAATCGATGCGCGCGCCCCTGGCGGTGGGATGCAGGCCCTCACCCGTCTCCATCATGCCGGCCTTGATCAGTCCCTCGTTGAACCGGCCCATCTCGGCGAATTCCTCTGATGTCGGCAGCACGCCCGCTTCCGAGTCCTGCGTCGCCTTCACGATCGCCATGAACCGCATGATCACTCTCTCCCTGCTGCCGCGGCAGGTCTCCCTGCTCTCCTCAGCAAGACGATCGGCAACCATGCCCGCCGACAGGGGCTGTGCAATTATTTTCGTCGAGAGGCACCCTCAGCCGGGCTCGCCGGGGAACATGTGGAAATAGGGCTCGGCCTCGGTGAGGACACGCGCGACGGAGGGGCGCGCCTTGAGGCGTTCGAGATAGGCCGGCACCCTCGCCAGCTCGCCACCGAACGGCTCCACCCTCTCAGCGTAGAACAATGCCGGCAGGGCCGCGCAATCGGCCAGCGTGAAGTGCTCGCCCATCGCCCAGCCGGCCGCCGGCAGCTCCGCCTCGAGCATCGCGTAGGACGTCCGCAGCCGCGTCCTCGCCTCGGCGACGCCGAACGGATCGCGCGCATCGCCCGGCCGCAACCGGTCGAACACGACAGTCTGCGTCGGCATGTGCAGATAGAGATCGAGAAAACGATCGCGCAACCGAGTCCGTAAGCCAAGATCCGGCTCGTCCGGAATGAAGCGCGTCGTCCCCACAAAATGCTGGTCGAGATATTCGATGATGATGCTCGATTCCGGAATCGTGCGCTGCCGCACCTCGTCGCGCAGCACCGGAAACTTTCCGACCGGCCAAAGCTTCAGAAACGCGGCGCGGTCGTTCGCATCGCCCAGATTGACCAGTTTCGGCGAGAACGGAACGTCGTTCTCATAGAGCGCGATCAGCACCTTCCAGCAGAACGAGGAGAGAGGGTGATAGTAGATGGTGAGGGACATGGTTGCTCCTGATGCGTGTCATGAGGCCTGCGCTATGAGGTAAATCTCGCCCGCCACCGGCGGTGCGCTCCCTCTCCCCGTTCTCCACGGGGGCGCGACGAGCTTCGCTCGCGCTGAGAGGGTTGGGGTGAGGGGCAGCCGCACGGGAAGTGTTTGTTGATGGACCTGTACCCCTCACCCGGATCGCATCTTGAGATGCGATCCGACCTCTCCCCGCAGGCGGGGCGAGGTACACCGCGGACGCGGCATCGGGGTCGCACCTCAATGACATTAGGTCCAGCACCCGTGACAGACGGCAAACCGCTAAAGGATGCTCTTACTTCTCCCGCGCCGGCACATAGCGCACGATCACCACACCGCTCGACAAGGCGCGGCTGTCGATCAACCGCAGCTTGATCGCCTGCCCCGGCTTGAACAGCGGCGCGCCGTGGCCGAGCACGCGCGGATTGATCGCGATCCGGTACTCGTCGATCAGATCATGCGCCATCAGCGTCGCGGCGAAATCCGCGCTGCCGAACAGGAACAGCTCCTTGGCGGTGTCCCTCTTGAGCCTGTCGATCTCCGCCGCAGGCTGCCGGCCCAGGAGGTGCGCATTCGACCATGCGAGATCGGACAGTTTGCGGGAGGCGACATATTTCGGGATCGCATTCATGAACTCGGCGATCACGCTCTGCTGCGTCGGCCAATAGCCCGCCATGAGATCATAGGTCACCCGGCCAAATACCAGGCCGCCCGCCTCCTGCAGCTGCGCCTCGGAGAACTGCTCCAGCTCGGGCCCCCAGACGTCCTCATGCCAGGAGATGTCGCCGCTCGCGCCCGCGACCATGCCGTCGAGCGTCATCATGTTCCACATCACCAGCCTCGCCACGGGCCACCTCCCAAACTGCTTTTATTTTGCAAGCAGTTGGAGGATGCCCAGACCGATGCGATATTGCAAGCAGTTTGTTTCCGACCGTTCCCACGAGATCTCGATGTCCGACCCTCAGCGCTCCGGCTGCCCGATCAACCTCACGCTCGAAGTGGTCGGCGACAAATGGAGTCTGCTGATCATCCGCGACATGATGTTCGGCAATCGCCGGCACTACCGCGAGCTGCTCGGCGGCTCCCAGGAAGGCATCTCCTCGAACATCCTCGCCGACCGGCTGAAGACGCTGCTCGCCGCGGGCATCATCAGCCGCCAGGACGATCCGAGCCACAAGCAGAAGGGCATCTATTCCCTGACCGAGCAGGGCATCGAGCTGCTGCCGATCCTCGCCCAGATGGCCGGATGGGGTTACAGATATCTTCCGGTATCAGAGGAGCTCGGCATCCGCGCCCGGCTGCTGATGGAGGGCGGACCGAAAATGTGGGCCGAGTTCATGGATGAGCTGCGCGAGATCCATCTCGGCGTGAAGATGCGCAAGAAAGCAGGACCCAGCGTCGGCGAGCGACTCCAGGCGGCGTATCAGAAGGTGGTCGCCGACAACAAGGCCGCGGCGGGCAAGGCTTGATCCGACGCGCGTTGCGGACTCGCGCCGGCCTGCCCCGTGATTCCGGGGCAAGGCCGCAGGCCTTGAACCCGGAATCTCGATCTGGTCTCGCGTTCGTTCTCAACAAACTCGAGATTCCGGGTTCAATCGTCAACACGCCAGCGTGTTGACGATTGCCCCGGAATGACGGTGACAACAACTGCTCAGCTCTCTGAGAGCAGTCAACCTTTGCCTTGATGGCAGGCACGCGCCGCTTGCGACTCAGAACGCCGTATTGTCCGCCCGATAGCGTGACGATTTGCGCGTCGGCCGTTCGGGCATTTGCTCGAGCTGCGCGATCGGGCGGCGATACGTCTCCGCGCGCCGCAGCCAGCCCGCTTCCCAGACGCGGTTGGACGGCAGATTGCGGACGCGCTGCTGCAGCACGACCTGCACCGCGTCGGAATATTCGGCGAGCACCACCTTCGGCTCCGTCGTCGTGCCGTTCATCTTGAGCAGCACCTGCTTCAGACCCCAGCCCTGGCGCTGCCCGGTCTCCTTGTCCACCGCCGTCTCGGAGGGGTTGGTGCCCTCGCCCTTGAAGTTGATGTAGTCGATCAGCGGATACAGATCCTCCGAGGCGCGGACGACGCGCGAATATTGCGCGACGATGTGCTCGCGCTCGGCCCCGTCGGGCGTGTTGGCGAGGATCTTGTCCATGGCGCCTTGCGCACGCGCCACCAGGAACTGGGTCTGCTCCGCCATCGTGTCGAGCAGGAACTGGCGCAGCTGCTTCATCTGCGGCGAATTGAAATTGCGCTTGAAGTCGGCCCGGCTGGTCCACGGACAGGCCGGGACCGGTGTCTTGTCCAGCCACGCCGGCAGCGGCGTCTTGCCCTTGCGCAGAAACGCGACCAGCCCGGGGAAGCCTTCTTCATAAGGCGGCTTCGCGGTGGCTGGGTACCAGATGAAGTGTCCGATCCCCAGCGAGGCGAATTCCTCGCCGGCATTCCAGGAGGTGATCGCGTCGCGCCGGCCGCCGGCTTCGTTGAGCCAGATCTTGCGCCCGATCATCTGCGCCACATCCGGCGGCAGCATCCGTTGCGGAACGGTGAGGTTCTTGCCGTCCTTGGTGTCGCGCGCCGCCGTCCTGGTGTCGGTCTTGTTCGTGTCGATCTTGTTCGTGTCGGTCTTTTTCGTGTCGGTCTTGCGCTCGGCCGTCACCGGCTTCGCGGGCTCGGTCGACGGAACGACGAGTTTGGGAGCGGGCGCCTGTGCCTCGGCCGGGCGTCCCACCGTCTCCGGTTCTGCCTTCTGGGACTCCGGCTTTTGCGACTCGGCCTTCTGCGGTTCAGCCTTTTGCGATTCGGCCTTTTGCGGTTCGGCCTTGGCGTCCGCCTTCTGCGGCTCGGGTTTCAACGGCTCTGTCTTCTGCGGCTGAGGCGCTTGCGCGGCCTGCTCCGTCGCAGCCGGTTTCACGGCAACCGGGCCGTCTGCCGCAAAGGCGGCGCCCTGCGCCGTCAGACCCACCATGACGACGCAGGACAGCAGCAACGCGCGCCGCGCGCGCAGCACGCCGGCAGGCCGACGCACCGGCTGCTCCGTGCTCCACGAGAGGGATGTGATTCGCTGGCTGATGACGTGACCGCGCATATCGATTCTACCGAGACTTTGACTTTACGCTACCAGCTCGGGGCTCGTCCAAGAGAGAACCCCGCGCACACGACCCGACGGGCAAATCAGCCGGGGAGATACGCTCGCCGCCGGCACGGACTGCCCCTTTGGAAGCCTTTGCGCCCCTTGGCGCGCCATCGATCCCGTTGCGCCAGGAAACTTGTTTCGTGAAGACTTTCAAGCCGATCACCCTTGTCCAGTCCTTCCCGTTAACAAATTCTTCTTTCTTTTTTTCAGAATTCATGCTCTCTTAGCCACGTCCTGTTCCCGATCGAGAGGGACGTTTCGCGGTCGTCACGAACGTGGGGAGCGGGATGCGGTGGACGCGTCGATGTTGCAGCGTGGAGCATGATTCGGAACCGGAGAGCGTTGACGCACATTGCGCCACAGCTTTCTGACGAGATCATGCTCAGAAGTAGACACGCAGACGAACAACGCGGCGCGTACGGCGAAATCGTGTGGTCCTGGCATCCCGAAGCTGATGCCGTGTCCGATGCGTGTGCGCATTGTGGCGGAAACGGGGGCAAGACAGCCGGTCCCCGGGGAGAGCACGTATAAGCCATCAGCCCATCGTGCAGGGAAGGCCGGGATGTCTCAGCCGAACCTGTGGTTCCTGCCCCGTGCATCTCTTCCGCACGGGGACCATGGGGGCGGCGAGCTCCCGGTCTTCCCTGCTCCCTCCGATCGCGAGGGACACAGATACCAGCAACACTCGAGCGCTCCCGCGCTGCGAGAACGCGAGCTGCTGCGGCAGTTACTACCCTTGGCTGTTTGACAACGCTCGCGAACTTCGCTGCGCTGTCGGCATTCCATAAGCTGGATTTAACGCACACTGAGGATTTGTGACGGCCTTCACAGCTGCTCCGCGCAGCGCGTGCTAGGAGCCACAACGAGCAAGAGCCGGGCCGCCGGCCGGAGGAGGCGATTGCCGTGACGGAATCACTGAGGACGACGCCGAGCGACAAGGTCGCCCTGATCACAGGGGCGGCGCGCGGCATCGGGCTTGCGACCGCCAAGCGATTCCTGCAGGAGGGCTGGCGCGTCGCGCTGCTCGACATCGAGACCAAGCTGCTCGACGAAGCCACTTTTGCGCTCAAATCTCCCGAGCGAACGCTGGCGTTGCACTGTGACGTTTCGGATGCAGCGACGGTCGCCGACGCGCTGGAGCGGATCGCCGGACGATTCGGCCGCCTCGATGCGCTGGTGAACAATGCCGGCGTCGCCCGCTTCGCGCCGATCATGGAGACCAGCGAGACCGACTGGCAGCGCATTCTCGACGTCAATCTGACCGGACCGTTCCTGTGCACGCGCGCGGCCGTGCCATTGATGCGCGAGCATGGCGGCGGCGCCATCGTCAACATCACCTCGATCTCGGCCGTGCGTGCCTCGACCTTGCGCTCAGCCTACGGCACCAGCAAGGCGGCTCTGGCGCATCTCACCAAACAGCTCGCGGTCGAGCTTGCCTCCGCCGGCATCCGCGTCAACGCCGTGGCGCCCGGCCCGGTCGAAACCGCGATGGCCAAGGCGGTGCATACGCCGGAGATTCGCGCGGACTATCACGACGCCATTCCGCTCAACCGGTACGGGCTTGAAGAGGAGCTGGCGGAAGCCATCTTCTTCCTGAGCTCGGAGCGGTCGAGCTACATCACGGGCCAGGTGCTCGCGGTGGACGGCGGTTTCGACGCGGCCGGAATTGGACTGCCGACCTTGCGAGGTCAACGCAGGAACGCATGAGGACGACGATGCCGAGCCGGCTGCGGATCATCCTGACCTTGCTGCTCGCGGCCGCGTTGTGGGTGATCGCAACCATGCTGGCGCGGGCGGATGTCCGCATCATCTCCTCGCCCGGCGGCGAGGTCGGATCGTTCCTCACATTGTTCGAGAAGGTGCGCGCCTCCGGCGAGCGCGTCGTGATCGACGGCCCTTGTTTGTCCGCCTGCACGCTGGTGCTGAGCGTCGTGCCCGAGGAGCGCATCTGCGTGACGCGGCGCGCCGCGCTCGGCTTTCACGCCGCGCGCTCGGTCGATCGCCGCGGCCGCATCTATGCAGAGCCCGAGGCCTCGAAGCTGGTGCTGCAGACCTATCCCGCGCCGGTGCGCAGCTGGATCGAGCGCCGCGGCGGACTGACGTCGCGGCTGCTGCTGCTGCGCGGGCGCGATCTGAAGGCGATGTACCCCTCGTGCCGCTAGCGGCGTCAGGCCTCGTAGCCGTCAGCCGGGGAATTGATCATCCAGGGGATGCCGAAGCGATCGACGCCCATGCCGAAGCCCTTCGACCAGAAGGTCTTGCCGAACGGCATGGTGATCGCACCGCCCTCGAGCAGCGCGTTGAACTTGCGTTCGGCCTCGGCCGGATCGGCGATCTGGAGCGAGACCGAGATGCCGTTCGGCTTGCCTTGATAATATTCGGGCGGCGAGTCCGAGGCCATCACGACATCGCCCGCGATCGAGAAGCGGACGTGCATGATCCGGTCCTTGTGCTCCGGCGCCGACGGCATTTCCGGCGGCGCTTCGCCATAGCGCATCATCATGTCGACCTTGGCGCCGAGCACCTCGCCATAGAGCTTGAGGGCCTGCTCGCAATCGCCATTGAACGTGAGATAGGGACAGATCATCGACATCCTCCTTGGTTGAAATCAACGCAGCGGCAGCAACGCGCGCAGCCGGCGGTCGCGCAGCCACAACCCGCCCCACACCATCAGTCCGAGATAGAGGCCGAACAGCACGTGGCTGAACAGCGGACTGCCGGTGCGGACATGCGAGGCGATGGCGCCGCCGAGATAGCCGGTGAGCAGGATCGCGCCGAGCAGCGAGGTCGCCGGCAGCGCATAGAGCACGGTGCAGAGCAGCGTAATCAGCCCGAGCGTGCGCGCGAGGCCGTCGCTGCCGCCATAGCCCATCTGATCCATCGTCTGGGTGACGACATCGAGCGGGATGAGCTTGATCGCGCCGTCGAACAGCAGGAACGCGATCACCAGCCCGCTCAGGATGCGGCCGCCCCACAATTCGGCGCGCGAGACCGGCTGGTCCAAGGTGATCGTCGACATTCCAAGCTCCTCCCATGATGCTGCTCCAAGGACGATGGAGGCCTCACTCCGCCGACACGAACGCAGACAATTTTCGCGCCGATCTCAGCCCGGCATCATTGTCCTGCCCGGGCCTGCGCAGTCGCGCCGTCGCGCATCAGCCGATCGAGCTGCATGCGGATATGGGCCGCCTCCGCCGAGCTGTGCGCCAGCGCGATGGCGCGGTCGAACGCCGTTCGCGCCTCGTCGTTGCGCCCGAGCTGCATCAACAACCCGCCGCGCACGCCGAAGAAGTAGAAATAGTTGGCAAGGCGTCCCTCCAGCGGCGCGATCAGGTCGAGCGCAGCCTGCGCGCCGCGCACCTTGGAGACAGCGACCGCACGATTGAGCGTCACGACCGGCGACGGCTGCACCACTTCGAGCGCGCCATACAGCAGGTCGATCTGGGTCCAGTCGGTGTCCTCAGGCCTCGCCGCGCGCGCATGCAGCGCCGCGATCGCCGCCTGGATCTGATAGGGACCGCTGCGCCGATGCCGCATCGCCTTGTCGATCAGCGCCAGGCCTTCGGCGATCAGCGGCTGATTCCACAGCGTGCGGTCCTGGTCGTCCAGCAGGATCGGCAAGCCCTCCGCATCGAAGCGCGCCGCGCTGCGGGCGTGCTGCAACAGCAGCAAGGCCGTCAGCCCCATGATCTCCGGCTCGCCCGGAAACAGCCGCAGCAGCAGCCGCGCCAGCCGGATCGCCTCCTCGGAGAGCGGCTGGCGCAACGCGGCCGTCTCGCCGCTTGCGGAATAGCCCTCGTTGAAGACGAGATAGATCATGGCGGCGACCGCCATCAACCGTTCGGACCGCTCCACCGCGCCCGGCGTCTCGAACGGCACGTCGGCCTGCGCGACGCGCGCCTTGGCGCGGGTGATGCGCTGCTCCATGGCGGCCTCGCTGACCAGGAAGGCGCGGGCGATCTGCTTGACCGTCAGGCCGGAGACGACGCGCAGCGCCAGCGCGATCTGCTGCGTCGCCGGCAGCTCCTTGTGGCAGCAGATGAACAGCAGGCGCAGGATGTCGTCGCGATAATGCGAGCCGTCGAGCCGGTCGGCGACCGCACTCTCGGCGTCGCCGAGATCGGAAATGGCCTCGTCCTCCGGCAACGGCTGCTCGCGGCGGGTGCGCCTGACATCGTCGATCGCAGCGTTGCGCCCGACCATGATCAGCCACGCCGCCGGATCGCGCGGCGGCCCGTTCTGCGGCCAGCTCTTCAGCGCGCGCAGGCAGGCGTTCTGAAACGCCTCCTCCGCGGTGTCGAGGTCACGAAAATAGCGCAGCAAGGCGCCGACGGCCTGGGGGCGAGCTGATGTCAGGGCTGCATCGATCCAGGCCGCGTCGCTCATGCCAGCGCCCCACCTGGCCGGAAGGTGCCGACGGGACGGATCTCGTAGGAGCCGCCGGGATTGGCCTCGCCGAGCTCGCGCGCGACGTCGAGCGCCTCGTCGAGATTGGCGCAATCGACGAGATAGAAGCCGAGCAGCTGCTCCTTGGTCTCGGCATAGGGACCATCGAGCACCAGCGGCGGATCCTCCTTGCGCAAGGTCGTTGCCGCCGTGGTCGGCAGCAGCCGCGCCACCGGCCCGAGCCGGCCCTGCTTGGCGAGCCGCTCCTGGATCACCGCGAGCTTGGCCATGACAGCTGCATCCTGGTCCTTGCTCCAGGCGCAAACGACATCCTCATCGTGATAGCAAAGCAGCGCATACAGCATCGGCAGGCCTCTCCCTTCGTCTCCAAGACGGCGGAGTATGCCTGGAGCCGACAGGCCCGCGAACAATTTTCGCGGGTTCCGCCGGCAGGAACGGCACACCTACCAGGAGATGCCGTACTTGGCCGCGATGTTGCGCGCACGCGTCTCCTGGGCGCTTTCGCGCGGCTGCTTGGCCCGGCCGGCCTGCCGCTGCGACTGGCCCTGCCCCTGCCCTTGCCCCTGCCCTTGGCCTTGTCCCTGTGCTTGGCCCTGTCCTTGACCGGCGGCGCTCTGGCCACCCTGCTGGCCGGCGCCCTGCGCCATGCCCGAGGCGCCACCACCCTGCTGACCGCCGCCCTTGCCGATGGAGATGCCGTTGGCCGACAGGATCGAGCCGACGTCGATGGTCTGGGCCTGGGCTTGGGCCGAGGCGGACGCGATGGCCAGAACGGCCGCGAGAAGCAATTTGCGCATGACGATGTCTCCGTGTTGATGACCGGAGATTGGCCTGTCCGCGCGATCTGGTATGTGGAGCAGATCACGCAAGCTCAGAGGACCCTGCAATGACCAAAGGCGCGCTGGCGCTCCTGATCCATGGCGGCACCGACAATTGGTCGCCGCAGCGCTGGAAGGCGCGTTTCGACGACGTCTGCGGCGACCGGCCCGTGGTGCTGCTGCCGGATGCGAGCCTCGATCCGGCCGACGTGCACTACGCCGCGGTGTGGAAGCCGGTGCCCGGCGAGCTCGCCGGCTTTCCGAACCTGCGCGTCATCTTCAACCTCGGCGCCGGCGTCGACGCGCTGATGGCCGACAAGTCCCTGCCGAGCGTACCGCTGGTGCGCGTGGCCGTCGACGATCTCACGCAGCGGATGACCGAATGGGTCGTGCTCCACGTGCTGATGCATCATCGCCAGGAGCTGTATCTGCGGGAGTCGCAGCGGGTGAAGCGCTGGGCGCCGAAATATCAGTGGCCGGCAGCTGCCATCAATGTCGGCGTTCTCGGGCTCGGCACGCTCGGGATCGACGCAGCCGAGGTGCTCAAGCGCATCGGCTTCCAGGTCGCCGGCTGGAGCCGCAGCGACAAGCAGGTCGATGGCATCGAGACCTTCCACGGCGCGGCACAGCTCGACGCGTTCCTGGCGCGGACCGATATCCTGGTGTCGCTGCTGCCGCTGACGCCGGATACGCGCGGCATTCTCGACCGCAGGATGTTCACGAGGCTCCGGCGCTCTTCCCCGCTCGGCGCGCCGATCATGATCAACGCCGGCCGCGGCGGCCTGCAGAACGAGGCCGACATTCTCGCCTGCCTCGACGACGGCACGCTCGGCGCCGTCTCGCTCGACGTGTTCGGCCAGGAGCCGCTGCCGGCCGACAGCCCGTTCTGGCCCCATCCAAAGGTGGTGCTGACGCCGCACAATGCCGCCGACACCGACGCCGACGCGATTTCGCGCTATGTGGGCGAACAGATCGCGGCCTTCGAGGCCGGCGGCGCGCTGCGCAACCTGGTCGATCGCGTCAGGGGGTACTGAGGCGTCACTTGCCGCCCAGCATCACATCGATCGCACCGGCGACGATCGCCTCCAGCTCCTTCCGCGGCACCCGCGCCCGGGCGCGGACCGCAATGGAGTGGATCGTCGCCGACGCCAGCTGCGCCAGCACCGCGGGATCGGCGTTCTCAGCCAGCTCGCCCTTCTCCTTGGCGCGCCGGAAGCAATGCCCAAACGCCTTGTCGAGCTCGGTCAGCGCATTCTGCACCATGGCGCGGATATCGGGATCGGCGACCGCTTCCGAGCCCGCCGTCATCACCGTGAAGCAGCCGCGCGGCCCCTCCTCGCCGGACAGATAGATGTCGAGCGCCGAGGCGAAGATCTGCTCGAGCTGCCGCCGCACCGGCCAGTCGTTGCGGAAGATGTCGCCCATCAGGGCGCGCGCGTTGTCGCGGTAGCGCTGATAGCTTTTGATATAGAGCTCGCGCTTGTCGCCGAACGCGCCATAGAGGCTCGGCCGGTTCATGCCCGTGGCGGCGCTGAGATCATCGAGCGAGGTCGCCGCGAACCCGGTTGTCCGGAACAGATCGAGCGCCTTGCCGAGCGCGACCTCCGGTTCATAGGCACGCGGCCGCCCGCGCCGCTTCGGCTCGGCGGCCGCTGCTTCCTTCTTATGCGGAGGGTCGCCATTCGGCGGCCCTTTCTTTTTTTGTACCATTTCGCACTAAATTCCTTGGCCCGCGTTATATTATGCAAGACAGTATAAAAATCAATCAACGCTCCAATAGGGAGCCCCAGGGAGACGTCCAATGGACCTGTATTTCTCGCCACTCGCCTGTTCGCTCGCCACGCGCATCGCGCTCTACGAAGCCGGCGCGCAGGCAAACTATCTCGAGGTTGATCCGAAGACGAAGATCGTGCGCAAGGACGGCTCGGACTTCCGCACCGTCAATCCGCTCGGCCTCGTTCCCACGCTTCGTACCGATGACGGCGAGCTGCTGACCGAGAACGCCGCCATTCTTCAATACGTCGCCGACCGTTTCGCCGCCGCGAAGCTCGGCACCGGGCCCGGCATGGACCGCAGCCGGCTGCATCAATGGCTGTGCTTCATCGGCACCGAGCTTCACAAGGGCTTGTTCATTCCAATCCTCGACAGGACCGCGCCCGAGGAGATGAAGGTCCATGTCCTCAAGAAGAACCTGTCGCGGCTCGATCATCTCGACACTCATCTTGATGACCGCGAGTTTCTGCTCGATCATTTCACCGTCGCCGATGCCTATCTCGTGACCGTGATCAACTGGACGATGGCCACGCCGCCGATCGAGCTCGCCAAATGGCCGGCGGTGAAAGCCTACTACGAGCGTCTGCGCGCGCGGCCGTCGATCGCACGCGCCATTGCCGAGGAGTTCGAACTCTACAAGGCGGAACTCGCGCGGCACAAGGCCGCGGCATAGACGCGCACGAGTCTCATCTCCCTCTGCCGGGGAGATGAGACCTCTGCAAGGAAGGCGAACCTGCGTTCAATGAACACCACTCCACCGCGCCGAACGCTTGACCGCGAAGAGTTCGGGTTGCAATCCTCGAATCGCAGGAGGATTGCAGGTGGCAGGAACATCCGTACGAGACCGATTGCTGGCGGACCGGCGCGCGCTGCTCGATCTGGGCACGCGCAACCGGCTCGTGCACATCCCGCTCAAGACCAAGACCACCCGCACGATCGATATCGTCGGCGCACGCTCCGCGACGCTGTTCGAACTGCTCGGCGAAGGCAAGCGCTTCACCTTTCTTCCGAGCAAGACCCTGACCTCTGCGGAGCAGGAAACGGCATCGGCTCCGACGCTGCCACTTCCCCCGCCCAACGCACCGGCTGTCGACGGCGAGCAGACCAACAACGAATCGGAGACGCAAAGCCGTCCAGCCGACACACGGCTCCAGACACGCTTGTCGTCGGAGGCGCTGCAGAAGCGCCTGCTCGACATCTGGTACGACGCGCGCACGCTGGAAGAGGAACAGGGCGTCAACATCCTCTATCTCGCCTTCGGCCTGCTAAAATGGTTCGAGGACGACAAGTCGGACACCGAACGGTTCGCACCGCTCGTCCTGCTGCCCGTGCGTCTCGAGCGCAGCAGCGCAGCTGATCGGTTTCATCTGGTCTCGCGCGCCGAGCCGCCCTCGCCGAACCTCTCGCTCCAGGCCAAGCTCGACGCCGAGTTCGGATTGAAGGTCGCCGATTTCGGCGACGAGGACGATGTCGACATCGCGGCCTATCTGGCGGGCATCGCGGAGACCGTCGCCAACAAGAAGAGATGGGAAGTCAGGGCAGACGCGATCGTCCTCGGCTTCTTCTCATTCTCCAAGTTCCTGATGTATCGCGACCTCGATCCGGAAAACTGGCCTTCCGACGGCGCGCTGGACCGGCATCCGCTGATCGCGGCGCTGCTGCAGAATGGTTTCGAAGCAAGTGAGCCGATCGTCCCCGACAACGGCAAGATCGATCCCGTGATCCAGCCGATCGCGATGAACCACGTCGTCGATGCCGATTCATCGCAGGCCGTGGTGATCGAGGAGGTGGTTCGCGGCCGCGACCTCGTCGTGAAGGGACCACCGGGCACCGGCAAGTCGCAGACCATCACCAACATCATCGCCTCTGCTGCGGCCGAGGGCAAGACGGTGCTGTTCGTCGCAGAGAAGATGGCAGCGCTGGACGTCGTACACCGGCGGCTGAAGGCCGTCGGTCTTGGCTCCCTCGCGCTCGAGCTGCACTCCAACAAGGCGAACAAGCGCGTGCTGCTCGAAGAGCTGAAGCGCAGCAAATCCGCGGCGGTCCCGGTGCCGCGGGGCGAGGCAACCCTGGTCCAGCGCCTGACCGACAGTCGCGACGCTCTCAATCACCACGCCGACATGATGCACCAGCCGCATCAGCCGAGCGAGCTGACACCTTTCCGGCTGCTCGGCCACCTCGTCCGCTGCGGCGAGATATCCACCCACCCGGCGCTGCCATTGCAAGGCGCGCCGTCCTGGACTCCGCTGGACCTGGAACGACGGCGCGAGCTGATCGCAGAACTTGCCGAGCGGATTGCCGCCGACGGAGCCCCGCATCAACACCCGTGGCGCGGCGTCGGCCGTGACGCGCTGGATCCGGCCGAGATGGCGGAGCTGCGCAAGCTGCTAGGCGACACTTCAAGCCTGCTTGGACGCGTCGGGACGGGCACCTCACGCATCGGCGCTCTATTGGAGGTGCCGCTGCCGTCGACGTTGGCAGATGCTGTGGGCCTGCTGGCGTTAGCCGAAGCCACCGCCGCGATGCCGGAGAGCGACAAGGCTGCTCTTCGCGACCCGATCTGGAGCCGGCCGCAGGAGGTTGCCGACGTCGTCGACAGAGGGGTCCGCTACGCCAAACTGAAAGCCGCATTCGAATCGGCGTTCGTCGAGTCCGCCTGGGATGCCTCGATGGCCGACTGCCGCAAGGTCATTGCCGAGAAGGGCAGTTCCTGGCTGCGCATATTGAGCGCTAGCTATCGCGCACAGATGGCGCTGCTGACCTCCTATTTGAAGGTACCCATGCCGAAATCGCTCGACCAGCGCCTGCTGCTGATCGATGGTCTCATCGCCGCGCAAGCCGCGCGCAAGTCCTTCGAAGCGGTTGATAGTGCCGGCAGCGCGGCTTTCGGCACGGCCTGGCGGAAGGAGCAGTCGGACTGGGACGCGCTTGCGAAGCTGACAGCCTGGTGGAACGCCTTCCCGAAACCATTCGCGAATGACGAGACTCGTCAACGCCTGACGCAGCTGACGCTGTCCGCTGACGACCGGCAGGCGATCGATGAACTCAAGAACGATCTCACCGGCCTTCGGTCCAGCCTTCAGCGTCTGATCGATTTTCTCCAGATGGAGCCGGGCCGCATTCCGCTCGACCCCGGCGATCGGCTTCGTGTAGACGAACTATCGCAGACCCTTTCCGAGTGGCAGAGTTCGACAGAACGCCTCACCCGCTGGATCGCATTCATGGAGCGCGTCCGGCGCGCCCGCGCGGACGGTCTCACAGCGCTGGCCGACCGCACGCTGGACGGCACGCTGCCGGGCGATGCGCTGGTACAGACCTTCGACAATTCCTATTACGACGCCATGCGCGGCGTGATCTTTGCGCAGCATCCGCAGCTCAAGCGCTTCGACGGCGAATCGCATGACAGGCTGGTCGACGGCTTCCGCAAGCTCGATGTCGAGCGCATGCAGCTCGCCCGCGACCAGATCGCCCATGAGCATGCCGCGGCGCTGCCGCGCAACGCTGGCGGCATCGGTCCGCTTGGGGTGCTCAACGGCGAGCTCGCCAAGAAGCGCAATCACCTGCCCATCCGCCAACTCCTGGAGCGCGCGGGTCCGGTCATCCAGCAGATCAAGCCGATCTTCCTGATGAGCCCGCTGTCCGTCGCTCAATTCCTGAAGCCCGGCGCGATGGCGTTCGACCTGCTCGTCGTCGACGAAGCCTCCCAGATCGAGCCGGTCGATGCGCTGGGCGCAGTCGCGCGCTGCCGGCAGATGGTGGTCGTCGGCGACGAACGGCAGCTGCCGCCGACGCGCTTCTTCGCAAAGCTCACCGGAAACGATGAGGAGGACAGCGACGACGAAGATCAGCCGACCTTCCAGGTGAAGGATGCCGAGAGCATTCTCGATCTCTGTCTCGCCAAGGGTCTGTCGCACAGGATGCTGAACTGGCACTATCGCAGCAAGCACCAGTCGCTGATCGCGGTGTCGAACAAGCAGTTCTATGACAACCGGCTGTTCATCGTGCCGAGCCCCTATGACGCCGTCGCCGGGATGGGGCTGAAGTTCAACTACAACCCCGATGCGCATTACGAACGCGGCAGCAGCCGGACCAATCCGAGCGAGGCCCGGATCGTGGCGGAGGCGGTCATGCGTCATGCGCGTGAGATGCCGGAGAGAAGCCTCGGCGTGGCGACCTTCTCCGTGGCCCAGCGGCAAGCGATTCAGGACCAGCTCGAAGTCTTGCGGAAGGAGCGCCCCGACACCGAGGAGTTCTTTTCCCGCGGGACCAGCGAGCCGTTCTTCGTGAAGAACCTGGAGAACATCCAGGGCGACGAGCGCGACGTCATCTTCATCTCGATGGGCTACGGCAGGACGAAGGAGGGGTTCGTCTCGATGAGCTTCGGCCCGCTGAACTCGGACGGCGGCGAGCGTCGGCTGAACGTGCTGATCTCCCGTGCCAAGCTGCGCTGCGAGGTGTTCTCCTCGATCACCGGCGACGACATCGACCTGTCGCGCGCCAAGGGCCGCGGCATGGCGGCGCTGAAGACGTTCCTGACCTTTGCGCAGACGGGCCAGCTCGGCATCGCACAGGAGACCGGCCGCGATCCAGATTCCGTGTTCGAGGAGCAGGTCGCCGCAAAGCTGCGGGCGCTCGGCCACGATGTGAAGACCCAGATCGGCACCGCCGGCTTCTTCGTCGATCTTGCGATCGTCGATCCGGACAAGCCGGGTCGCTTCCTGCTCGGTATCGAATGCGACGGCGCGCAGTATCACGCGTCGCGATCGGCGCGTGATCGCGATCGCCTGCGACAGAACGTGCTGGAAGCGCACGGCTGGGTGCTGCATCGGATCTGGTCGACCGATTGGTTCCTGCGTCCCAAGGAGGAGACCGAGAAAGTGCTTCGCGCGATCGACGCCGCGAAGGCGCATTGGAGGGAGGTCGACGAAGGGACTGCTGCAAAGCGGCCCGAGCCTGCAGTTGGTGCCGATGTCGGCGCGCCGGAGCCGACCGACGACCGCCCTCCGGCGGTCCTCGCTCCAACGCCAATGATGGCGCCCTACGAGGAGGCCAAGCTGCGGGTACGCCGGGAGACCGAGCCGCACGAGACGTCGCTTGCCACGATGACGAAGCATGTCGTCGAGATCGTCGCCGTCGAAGGGCCGGTGCATGAATCGGAAATCATCGTCCGCATCAGGTCGGCCTGGGGCCTTGCCCGCGCCGGCAATCGCATTCGCGATGCGGTGAAAGCGGCGCTGAACGCGGCGGTCGCGAAAGGCCAGATCGCTGGAGGTCCGTTCTATGTCGTGCCCGGCCAGACGATCGTCGTGCGCAACCGCGAGGACGTACAATCGACGACCTTGCGCAAGCCCGAGATGCTGCCGCCTGATGAGATCAAGGCCGCCATATTGCAGGTCGTCGAGCAGAACTTTGGCGCCGAGGAGGACCAATTGATCCAGGCGGTCGCCCGCCTGTTCGGCTTTGGATCCACCAGCGCCCAGCTGCGCGAAGCCGTGCAGGGCGGCCTCGAGGATCTCATCGACGCCGGCGGCCTGCGTCGCGAGGGAGAGCTGCTGACCAAGCCGCAGGAGGTCTCCCCGGCCGCACCCACTTGACCGGCCAGACTAGGCGAGGTCGGCCTTCATCAGGTCGCGCAGCGCCTTCGGAATCGGCTGCGCCTTGCCGCCGCAGATGAAGGCGACGCGGACCTCGGCCTTGACGAGCACCTCCTCGCCGCGCCGCACCTCCTGCGCCAGCGTGATCGAGGCACCTTTCACCGCGATCGGCCAGGTCACGACATCGAGCACGTCGTCCATGCGCGCCGGCCGAAGAAAATCGAGCGTCATCGAGCGCACGACGAAGGCGAAGCCCGGGGCTTCGCTGGCTGCCTCTGCAAAGAGAGCATGCTGCTCGGCGCCCATCAGCCGCAGATGATTGGTGCGGCCGCGCTCCATGAAGCGGAGGTAGTTGGCGTGGTAGACGATGCCTGAAAAATCGGTGTCCTCGTAGTAGACGCGCACCTGCATATGATGACGGCCGTCGCGGATCTCGCCGTCGAGATGCTGTTGGGTCATTGGAAATCCTCGATCGCCGGACATGCGATCGTTTCGCGCAAGTCAGCCGCGAGCGCAAGCTTAAGACGTCACCTCCATTTGTTCCCCGCCGATCGTGACCTGCACGATCTCCGGGGGCACGCCGATTCGCACGGGCATCAGGCTGCAGCCGAGACCGCCGGAGACGATCACGTCGCATTGCGTGCGGATGTGGCCATAGGCAAGGTCAACGCCGTTGCGGGCCGGCACGGCGGGCGACCAGCCGAGCACGCGGACCTGGCCGCCATGCGTGTGACCAGACAGTTGCAGCGAGACCCGGGACGGCACGCGCAATGCCACGTCAGGCTCATGCGCAAGCAAGATGACCGGTGCACCGTCCGTGACCTTGCGCAGCGTGCCGGCAAGATCATCAATTCCGATCCGCGGCACCGAGCGGAAGCGGCGCGCCGCCATATAGGCCAGTTGATCTCCGAGGCCGGCCAGCCAGAAGGCATGTCCATCCTTGGTGAGTCGCACGACCTCGTTCTCGTAGACTGGAATGCCGGCGGCCTCGAGCGCTTTCTGGGCGTAGGGCGCGCCGCGGCCGTCGCGCTGCACAGTCTTGTCGTCCCAATAGTCGTGGTTGCCGAGAATGGCGTGGACGCCGAGCGGCGCTTTCAATCCGCCCAGCACGGGCGCCCAGTCCGAGGCATCGATACGTCCGATGTGGTGACGATGACCGGCGACGTAGTCGCCGAGCAGCACGATCAGGTCCGGCCGCAGCGCATTGGTCCGCTGCACGATGCCGTCGATATGCGCGAGCGACATCCAGGGATCGCAGGCATGAATGTCGGCGATGGCCGCGATCTTCAGCTTCAGCCCGGCCGGCCAGCCGCGTGGATGAATATGATAGTCGGTAATGCCGAGGCGGAGCGGCTCGATGCCGACGCCGTAGGTGGCGGTGGAAAAACCGGTGGCGGCGAAAGCGCCTGAGAATTTCAGAAAGCGACGGCGTGACAGCATGGACGAACTCCTCGCACGCAATCCTTTTCCTCGCTCATTGCAACCGATTTCGGGTGCGTCTGTGCAGATTGTCAGCAGTTTCGTTAATCATCACCGTCATTGCCGAACAGGCCGATCTGGCTGGGATCGCGGTTCGCAGGCTCGGCCATGCCGAGATGCTTGAAGGCATGCGACGTCAGCAGACGGCCGCGCGGGGTGCGCTGCAGATAGCCGCATTGGATCAGGTAGGGCTCGATGATGTCCTCGATGGCATCGCGCGGCTCCGACAGCGCTGCGGCCATGGTCTCGACGCCCACCGGGCCACCACCGTAGTTCAGCGCGATGGTCGAGAGATAGCGCCGGTCCATCGCATCGAGCCCGGCGGCATCCACCTCCAGCGCGCTCAGCGCGTGATCGGCGATGGCGCGATCGATCGCACTGGCATCGGCAGCGGAGGCGAAGTCGCGCACGCGGCGCAGCAGACGGCCGGCGATGCGCGGCGTGCCACGGGCGCGGCGCGCGATTTCATTGGCGCCGTCGGGGGTCATGCCGATCCCGAGCACGCGGGCGCCGCGCGTCACGATGCCTTCGAGCTCCTCGACGGTGTAGAAGTTCAGGCGGATCGGAATGCCGAAACGGTCGCGCAGCGGATTGGTCAGCAGGCCCGCGCGCGTGGTCGCACCGACCAGCGTGAACTTCGAGAGATCGATCTTCACCGACCGCGCCGCCGGGCCCTCGCCGATGATGAGGTCGAGCTGAAAGTCCTCCATTGCCGGATAGAGCACCTCCTCGACCGCCGGGCTGAGACGATGGATCTCGTCGATGAACAGCACGTCGCGCTCTTCGAGATTCGTCAGCAGCGCCGCGAGATCGCCAGCCTTGGCAATCACGGGCCCAGAGGTCGCGCGAAAACCGACGCCGAGCTCGCGCGCGACGATCTGCGCCAGCGTTGTCTTGCCGAGGCCAGGAGGACCGACGAACAGCACATGGTCGAGCGCCTCGCCGCGCTTGCGCGCCGCCTCGATGAAGATCGACAGGTTCGCGCGCGCCTGCTGCTGGCCGACGAACTCGGACAGCTGCTGCGGACGCAGCGCGGTGTCGCCGACATCATCGGAGCGCCGCTCCGGGCTGACCATGCGCGCAGGCGGCTTCATTCGTTGCCGCGCCGGTATTTGTTCGGCAGCAGCTCGCCGATGGTCACGACATCCGGTCCCTTGCCGTTCGACGGCACGATGACGCGCGCCTTGGCATCATAGTCGTGGATCAACTCGCGGCAGGTGCCGCACGGTGAGACCACGGCGACCTCGCCGGGCTCACCGGGTTTGGGATGGCGCACCGCGACGATGGTCTCGATGCCGTGGTCGCCGTGCTCGGTGATGGCCCGGCCGATGGCGATGGCCTCGGCGCAGACGGCGTTGCGGCCGAGATAGGCGTCGATGTTGACGCCGGTGATGATGCGGCCGTCGCGGGTGCGCATGGCCGCGCCGACCTCCTGCCAATCGTTGCGGTAGCGGTTCTTCACCGCCGATGTCGCCGCCTCGATCAGCTCCTTGTCCTTCTTGCTCACCATGGGGAAGATCGTTGTCCTTCTGCTCGCCCGGTGCGGCGACCTATTTGGCCAGCTCCTTGAGGCCGAGGCGGATGAGTTGCGCGGTCTCGGCCTTGTCGCCGGCCGCGCGCGACGCCGCGGCGATCGCGGCGGCCGCCTGCGGCTGGCCATAGCCGAGATTGATGAGCGCGGAGATCGCATCCGCGATCGGCTGCGGCGCGCGGGATTCTTCGATGGCGCCGGACAGGCGGACCACGCCGGGATCGACATCGGCAAAGGCCGGCGCCTTGTCCTTGAGCTCGGTCACGATGCGCTCGGCGACCTTCGGCCCCACACCCGGCGTGCGCGCCACCGCAGCCTTGTCGCGCAGCGCGATCGCATTGGCGAGATCGGCCGGCGGCAGGGTGCCGAGCACCGCGAGAGCGACCTTGGCGCCGACGCCCTGCACGGTCTGCAAAAGACGAAACCATTCCCGTTCGACATCCGAGCGAAAACCGAACAGCTTGATCTGGTCCTCGCGCACATAGGTCTCGATCGACAATGTGGCGGCTTCACCCGGCGACGGCAAGGCCTGCAGGGTGCGCGCCGAGCAATGCACCTGGTAGCCGACGCCGCCGACATCGAGGATGACGAAATCCTCGGCGTAGGAATCGATCAGGCCCTTGAGCTTGCCGATCATAGGCCGGCCACCTTCATACGCAGCGCCTGGCCCTGGCGGTGGTGCGCGTGGGTGATCGCTATCGCCAACGCATCGGCAGCATCCGCCGATGGCGGCTCGGCCTTGGGCAGCAGGATCTTCAGCATCACCGCGATCTGGCCCTTGTCGGCATGCCCGGCGCCGACCACGGTCTTCTTGACCTGGTTGGGGGCGTATTCGGCGACCGAAATTCCGAACATGGCCGGCGCCAGCATGGCGATGCCGCGGGCCTGGCCGAGCTTCAAGGTGGCGACGCCGTCCTTGTTGACGAAGGTCTGTTCGACCGCGGCCTCGAGCGGCTGGAAGTCGTTCAGGACCTTAGCCAGTCCCTCGTGGATCGCCAGCAGCCGGTTCGCCAGGGGAAGATCGTCGGCCGGCTCGACCGAGCCGCAGCCGACATAGATCAGCCGGTTGCCCTCGCTCTCGATCACGCCCCAACCGGTGCGGCGGAGGCCGGGATCGATCCCGATGATGCGGACGGCGGCGCGAATCGGCTGGGCTTTCATGGGTTAGAGATAGCCTCGCGCCGCGCCAGTGGAAACATAAACGGAACGGCCGGAGCAGTATGGTTAACCGTCCGTCAACCGCCCATCTTCGCCATCAGCGCGTCCGAGATCTCGAAATTGGCGTAAACGTTCTGGACGTCGTCGTGCTCGTTCAGCAGATCCATCAGCTTCACCAGCTTCTCGCCGGTTTCGTCGTCGACCGCGACCGTGTTCTGCGGCTTCCAGGTCAGCGCCGCCTTGCGCGGCTCGCCGAACTTGGCCTCGAGGTTCTTGGCGACCTCGTGGAAACTGTCCGGCGAGGCGTAGACCTCGTGGCCGCCCTCGCCCGAGATCACGTCGTCGGCGCCGGCTTCGATGGCGGCATCCAGCACCGCATCGTCGGAGGCGACGCTGCGGTCGAACTCGATGATCCCGACGCGGTCGAACATGAACGCGACCGAGCCGGTCTCGCCGAGATTGCCGCCGGACTTGGTGAAGTAGGAGCGGATGTCCGAGGCAGCGCGGTTACGGTTGTCGGTCAGCGCCTCGACGATGACGGCGACACCGCCGGGACCATAGCCCTCGTAGCGGATCTCGGCATAGTTCTCGCCCTCACCGCCCAGCGCCTTCTTGATGGCGCGCTCGATATTGTCCTTCGGCATGTTCTCGGCGCGGGCCGCGACCACCGCGGCGCGCAGCCGCGGGTTCATCGCCGGGTCCGGCGTGCCGAGCTTGGCCGCGACGGTGATTTCGCGCGCCAGCTTGCCGAACAGCTTGGACTTCATCGCATCCTGCCGGCCCTTGCGATGCATGATGTTCTTGAATTGGGAATGGCCGGCCATGCGAGATCTCTTGCAATCGTCTGGAGGTCAGTTGGGGAAGCGCGGCCTTATAGGCCGGGAATCGTCAAAATCAAAGATTTGGGGTGGTTTCAAGGGGGGGCGAGCAGCATTGGGGACCGCCGCGCCGCCTGCCCTCATAAGCCAAATGTTAACCATGGCTTCACTGTCAAGTGCAAGGATACCGGCCTTGTGCACCTTTTCACGCGCGACCCGGGGGCTACCCCAATGGCGTTTGGTTTGTTTGCGAGACGTGCCCCTGCGCCCGAACCGGTGGTTGAGCCGAAGCCGGTGGCAGCGCCTGAACCGCCGGCGGCGCCGGATGATTCGGCCAAGGCGATTCTCGACCTCCTGGAGCTCGAACTCGGCGGCATGATCCGCCAGCTCGAACGCGCCGCCAATGCGGTGGCGAGCGGCGCCGAGGCGACGGCGGGGACGCTGACCGACATCCGCCAGCGCGCCGACGCCCTGTCCGGCCGCAGCAGCGCCGCGCAAGGAACCGCCGCGACCTTTGCCCACGCCGCCGAGAAGGTGACCCAATCCGCGCACGGCATCCGCTCCCAGGTGCAGGACGCCGGGCAGCTCGCCGACCAGGCCAGCGCCGCCGCCCGCGAGGCGCGTGAGAATGTCGACCGTCTGCGCGAATCCTCCGCGGCGATCGGCAACGTCGTCAATCTGATCTCGCAGATCGCCCGCCAGACCACGCTGCTCGCCCTCAACTCCACGATCGAGGCCGCCCGCGCGGGCGAGGCCGGCCGGGGCTTCGCGGTGGTCGCGACCGAGGTCAAGGCGCTGGCGGTGCAGACGCAGAACGCCACGGAGGAGATCACCCGCAAGATCGAGGCGCTGCAGAAGGACGCCGCCGGCTCCGCCGACGCCGTCCACCGCATCGCCCAGGCGATCGAGGCGATCCGCCCGGTCTTCACCAACGTCAACGGCGCGGTCGCCGAGCAGAACCAGACCACCGGCGAGATGTCCGATAACGCCGCGCAGGCCTCGCAATTCATCTCGTCCGTGGTCGACAGCGCCGCCGACATCGGCAGCGCCACCCAGCAGGCGGAAAGCTATGGCGAGCGGGTCACCAGCGCCGGGCGCGCGGTGACGATGTATGCCCAGAAGCTGAAAGCGCGCTGCGCCGTGCTGCTGCGCCAGGGCGATCGAACCGCGCGCAGCGGCAGCGAACGGCTGCCGTGCCATCTCAAGCTCGAGATCAAGTCGGGCGGCCGCACGATCAGCGCGCCGGTCTACGAGATTTCCAACGACGGCATTTTGATCACCGGCCCCGATGCCAGCCGCCTTCCCGTGAATGAGCGTGTCGACGCCGTGCTGGAGGATGTCGGCCCCTGCCGGCTGCGCATCACCGAGCAGGTCAAAGCCGGTGCCCAGGCGCGGTTCGATGCGCCGGGCGCGGAGCTGCGCGAGAAGATCGAAGACAAGCTCTGGGCGCTGCACGAGGAGAACAACGAGTTCGTTGCGCGTGCCATGGAGGCCGGCACCGAGCTGAACCGGATGTTCGAGAGCGCCATCGTGCGCGGCGAGATCACGCTCGAGGACATGTTCGACACCAACTATGTCGAGATCCCCGGCACCAATCCGCAGCAGCACCGCAGCCACATCCTCGACTGGGCCGAGCGCGCCTTGCCGTCCTTCCAGGAGGCCTTTCTGGCCAAGGACACGCGCATGGCGTTCTGCGTCGCGATCGACCGCAACGGCTATCTGCCGGTGCACAACAAGATCTATTCGCATCCGCAGCGGCCGGGCGATGTCGCCTTCAACACCGCCAACAGTCGCAACCGCCGCATCTTCAACGATCCGGCGGGGCTGGCGGCCGGCCGCAACCAGCGGCCCTATCTGATCCAGAGCTACGCGCGCGACATGGGCAACGGCAACACCGTCATGATGCGCGAAATCGACGTGCCGATCCGCGTCCGCGGCCGGCACTGGGGCGGCTTCCGCACCGCCTACAAATTGTGAGCCGCGCAGCGATCTGCTGAATTCGTCAAGTCCGGGAGCATGAACATGTCGGTCGCGCAACGCGCCATTCTGGAAAGTCACGATGCGCGCACCGGCGCCGAACGGCTGATGGACGAGATCGCCGACCGCATCGGGGGGCTCGGCGTCGAGCTCGCCGACGTCGCCGGCAACGTGCAGGAGGTCGCCAACCGCGTCAGCTATCAGTCGCAGCGCTTCGGGCACCTGCAGGCGACCGCCAAGACCATGGTCGCGGCCAACCACGACATCGCCACTGCCTCGCAGGCGGTGCAATCGGCCACGACGGCCGCGGTCGGCGACATCGCGCAGTCGCGCAATGTGGTCGAGACGGCGGTGCGCCACATCTCCGAGCTGGTCGATTCCGTCGAGCGCATCGAGCAGCGGCTCGGCTCGGTCGGCGATGCCCTGTCGCAGGTCGCCAAGGTCTCGGTCGCGATCGAGGCGATCGCCAAGCAGACCAACCTGCTGGCGCTCAACGCCACCATCGAGGCGGCCCGCGCCGGCAATGCCGGCCGCGGCTTCGCGGTGGTCGCGAGCGAGGTGAAGTCGCTTGCCGAGGCGACGCGGCAGGCGACGCAGCAGATCGGCGACACCTTGCGCGGGCTCGATTCGCAGGTGAAGAGCCTGCTCGGCGAGAGCGGCCAGGCCTCCTCGCGCGCCAAGACCGCGGGCGAAGGCGCCCAGCAGATCGGCGGCATCATCGTCCGCGTCCAGGACGGCTTCACCAGCGTCGGCCAGGAGATCGACGGCGTCGCGAAGGCCGCGACCTCCAACCTCGCGCATTGCGACACGGTCATCAGCGAGCTCGCGGAGCTCGCCAAGGGCGTCGACCAGTCCTCGCTGGAGCTGAAGCAGGCTGACAGCCGCATCGCCAAGCTTCTCGATCATTCCGAGGCGCTGATCGGGCTGATCGCCGAAAGCGGCGTCGAGACCGCGGACGCGCCGTTGATCCGCACCGTGGTCGAGACGGCACGGCAGATCTCGGCCACCTTCGAGGCGGCGATCGATCGCGGCGAGATCGCGCTCGCCGACCTGATGGACGAGAACTACCGCGAGATTCCCGGCACCAATCCGAAGCAATATCTCACCCGCTACGTCGAGTTCACCGACCGCGTGCTGCCGGCGATCCAGGACCCGATCCAGGGCAGCGACCCGCGCATCGTGTTCTGCGTCGCCTGGGCCCGCGGCGGCTACCTGCCGACGCACAATCCGAACTACCGCAAGCCGCAGGGGCCCGACCCCGTCTGGAACAACGCCAACTGCCGCAACCGCCGGCTGTTCGAGGACCGCGCGGTGAAGAAGGTCGCCGCCGCCGGCAACAAGCCGTTCCTGCTGCAGACCTACCGCCGCGACATGGGCGGCGGGCAGTTCGTGCTGATGAAGGACCTCTCCGCGCCGATTGTCATCAAGGGCCGGCATTGGGGTGCGTTCCGGATGGGCTTCCGCATCAAGGCCTGATCCCGTTCGTTCGTCTCACGCGCCCCAGAAGGTCGGTTTCGCCTGCGACAACCGGCCGCCGATCCGCACCGGCGCGATCCGCTCCGCCAGCCCCGTGGCGTCGTCGGTCTCGACCGCGACGCCGCTCAGGGTCGCCTCGCCCATCGCCGGCTCGAAGCGCGCCGACGGAATGCCGGACTGGAAGCGGCGCAGCGGCTCGTCCTTCTGCATGCCGATGATCGAATCATAGTCGCCGGTCATGCCGGCATCGGTCATGTAGCCGGTGCCGCCCGGCAGGATCTGGTGATCGGCCGTGGGCACATGGGTGTGGGTGCCGACGACGAGACTGACGCGGCCGTCGCAAAAATGGCCGAAGCCCTGCTTCTCGCTGGAGGCCTCGCAATGCACGTCGACCACGATCGCATCCGCCGCCTCGCGCAACGGACAGGCGCCGATCTCGCGCCCGATGGCGGCGAACGGATCATCGAACGGAGTCATGAAGACGCGGCCCAGCACGTTGACGACCAGCGCGCGGGCGCCGGTCTTGGTTTCGATCAGCGCCGCACCGCGCCCGGGCGTCCCCGGCGGATAGTTCGCGGGCCGCACCAGGCGCGGCGCGCGCTCGATGAACACCAGCGCCTCGCGCTGATCCCAGGAATGGTTGCCGAGGGTGACGGCATCGGCGCCGGCATCGACCAGCTCCTGATAGATCGCTTCGGTTATGCCGAATCCGCCGGCCGCGTTCTCGCCATTGACGATGACGAGATCGAGCCGCCAGTCGCGGATCAGGCCTGGAAGATGGTCTGTGACGGCGCTGCGGCCGGCCCGGCCGACGACGTCGCCGACGAAGAGAATGCGCAACTCAATGGCTCCGGAAATCCAAGGTCTCGCGCTCGGTTAGCACATAATCCAGCGCCGCGTCGTGGGCCAAGGCCGGGACCTGCTCGGTTTCCTGGACCGCGAAACCGAGGCCTATGCCGATGACGTGGTGCGATTTCCGCAGGTGCGAGAAGGTGTAGTCGTAGTACCCACCGCCATAGCCGATGCGATGGCCGGTGCGGTCGAAGGCGGCGAGCGGCACCAGCATGACCTCCGGCACCAGTTCGGCGGCGACCGGCGACGGCTCTGGGATCCCCAGCGCGCCGAGCGTCAGCCGGTCGCCGGGCGCATAGGCGCGGAACGACAGCGAATGGCCGCGCGCCAGCACCACCGGCAGCGCCAATCGTGCGCCCTGCCCGGCCAGCGCGTGCATCAAGGGCGTCGGATCGAGTTCATTGCGGATCGGCGCATAGCCGGAGACCACGGTGCCGGGCTTCAGGGGGAATGGCAGGCCGCGCGCGGCGATGGCCTGCGCGGCCGCGCTCCTGGCATCCTCGCCGAGGGCGTCGCGGGCAGCTAGGGCGGCCGCGCGCAATTGCTGCTTGGTGTGCTGAGCGGCCTTCATCGGCATGCGACGGGACCTCCGTTCAGAGCGCGCGGACGCGGGCACTTCAACGTTGCAGAAACGCGGCAGGTCGGCAACCGAAGGGGGACAGGCAGGCAGGAAAGCAGGAAGGAAACAAGAGCGAAGCCGCAATCGCCGTTGAAACGCTCGATCCCGGAGTTCCCTACGAAAGTAGGTGGGCACCATATGTCCAGGTCCACGGACCTGGCCAGGGACAGTTCCCTTAAGGATCGATAAGGCCCCGGGGATATGTTGGTTCCGGACGCGCGTCGCAGCCTCGCCAAGGCAATGTAACCATGGCCGGGTGATTTTGCCAGCGGTCGACGTGGATTGAGCCGGGACACTGTGCCTCCCCCTCGGTGTCGTCGCCCGGCTCGACCGGGCGACCCAGTACGCCGTGACGGTAATGGATGAATCGACAGGCCGCGGCGTACTGGATCGCCCGCCTTCGCGGGCGATGACAATTTTCGAGTGGTGGGAGCCGGGCCGACCGCGGCAGCAGATCAGAACAGGCATGACTTCGCTTTCTCGCGGCGCGCAGCGTCCGAGTTCTTGAATTCGATCGCCCCCTTCGAAACAGAGGGCACAGGGAAGGCCGGGCGTCGGCTGACGCCCGTGGCCCGCCTGCGAGAAAAAATGCAGGCGGCAGGTACCACAGGTGCAGCCGGACACGCCCGGCCTTCCCTGCGCGACGGTTTTAACGGCTGCTTCGCGCTCTCTCCGGTCTACAAAAAAGACAGTTGCTCCCTGGTGCGCCGGGCTTGTTGGCCACCATGCCGCACAACGCGCTTCCGCACGTTGCGCGGGAGACACCAGCTTCGGGGTGTCAGGACCACGCGACTTGACCGGTCGTGTCTCGCCGTTCGTCCGCGCGAAGTTCATCACGCTGCGGCAATCCACGCCCATCGCATCCCACTGCCAACGTCTCGTGACGGTCGCGACACGCCCCTCATGCGGCAGCAGGACGAGCGAGAGCATCGGCCTGATTTGCCCGACAGGACAAGCCGCGCCGCCTGCGACATCGTAACGCGACGGGCAGTTTGCGCATGAGAGACATGCGCGGATGGCCCGTCGCGCAGCGCTGCGCGGGGGCGATGTGGGTGCACTTGCCTTGCCCCGACGCCAACCCAAAACTCCGCCGTCGTCCCTGCGAACGCAGGGACCCATACCGCGGATGCTATCGAGGAACATGGCTGTCAGTTATCTGTCTCATGGCCGCCGGTGGCTCTGAGTCCACGCTTGAGGCCGCGACGACGGCAGAGTTTCGGCGAGCCCACGCCCGTCTCGACACGCGCCGGGCCCAAAACTACGTCTGTCTCTTGTGTCAGTTGGTCTCGCCCACCGCGCCCAACTGATAGCTTCCGCGGTATGGGTCCCTGCGTTCGCAGGGACGACAGCGGCGGGCTTGGCCAGCGGATCTGCTCTTCACCGTCATTGCGAGGCGCCTTTGCGCCGAAGCAATCCAGAAATCTTTCTGCCGCCGCAGTCTGGATTGCCTCGCTACGCGCTGCGCGCGCAATGACGACTGGCGAGGATGACGGCGCTTGCGCGGCGAGTTCGCAGCGAGGCTGCATAGTCTCGCCATGATTGGGGCCCATCGAGTGCAGCTGGGGTTGTGGTGGATCACGGCCACATCCAAATGCCCTGCAGCGTACATAGTTGTCGCGTATCCGCGTTCATGGAGAGTTGGCATGCGCCTCGATCTCAGACCCGTCACAGCCGCCTGCGTGTTGTTGATCGCATCGACCGGCGCGGGCTTTGCCGCCGACGTCAAGATTCACCGCGTCTCGATCCAGGTCGATCAGAACGATCCGGCGATCATGAACCTCGCGCTCAACAACGCCAGCAACATCATGGAGACGTTCAAGGAGAAGGGCGAGGAGGTCGAGATCGAGCTCGTCACCTACGGCCCTGGGCTCAACATGCTGCGTGAGGACACTTCGCCGGTGAAGGACCGGCTGAAGCAGATTTCCGAGCTCAGCTTTCCCGCCAAGATCAGATTCTCCGCCTGCAACATCACCAAGCGCGGCATGGAGAAGCGCGAGGGGCATCCGATTCCGATCGTCTCCGAAGCGAGCCTGGTGCCGTCCGGCGCGGTCAGGCTGATGGAACTGCAGGAGAGCGGCTGGAGCTATCTGAAACCTTAGGTAGTTTCCGCCGCAAAACCGCCCGGTTTAAGTCGCACAACGATACGACCTTGGATTGAAGCGGTCACATCAGTCTGCTCACGGGGACACGAGGGCAGACGCGATCGGGGGACTATCGTCATGCGTCGAACGCTCGCGAGCCCAGCGCTGATGGCGCTGGCAACGATCTTTGCTGCCTTCTTCATTTTCGACACCACGGCGTGGGCGCAAGAGCAGCCCACAGCGCCACTCTCCCTAAAACCGGCGCGCGCACCCGAGCGACGCGCCGCCGAGCCTCGAGCCGCTGAAACTCGGGCCGCCGAAACCAGGGTGGTCGAGACCCGCGCGCCCGAGCCGCGCAGCGCCTCGGACGAGCTTGCCATCAAGGCGCGCATGAACCAGTGGACCGTCGGACTTGCCGCCGGCCTGCCCGATGGCGGCTTCGTGCGCTTCGCCAGCGAAATGGCACGGACGATGGATGACGGCGACAACATGCGCCTGATCCCGATGGTGACGCGCGGCACCACGTCGAACATCGCCGACCTGCTGTATCTGCGCGGCGTCGACGTGGCGATCACCTATGCCGATGCCTTCGACTTCTATGCCAAGCAGGCCGGCCTCTCCAACATCAACGACCGCATCCGCTACGTGCTGCGCTTCTTCATCTCCGACGTGCACATCTATGCGCGGGACGACATCAAGACGCTGCAGGATCTGAAGGGACAGAAGGTCGCGGTCGGCACCGCGGGCGTCGCCGCGGCGCATACGGGACCGCTGATCTTCCGGCGGCTCGGCATCGATATCGAGCCCGTCGCCGTCGGCGGGCCTGTCGCGCTGGAGAAGCTGCACAAGGGCGAGATCGCGGCGATGGTCTATGTCGCGTCCAAGCCCGGCGAGCTGTTCAGCGGCAAGAAGGCCGATCCGGGATTCCACTTCGTGCCGGTGCCGTACACGCAGCAGTTCGCCGACTTCTACTATCCGACCAGCATCAAGCCCGAGACCTATCCGGGCCTGGTGGCGCCCGACACCGCGGTGGAGACGATCGCGGTACCGTCGGTGCTCGCAGTCTACAACTGGAAGCCGGGCAGCGACCGCGCCGATCGCGTCAACCGCTTCGTCGACACGCTGTTCACCAACCTTGCCCGGCTGCAGCAGCCGCCGTTCCACCCCGGCTGGAAGGACCTCAATCTCGAGGCCCAGGTGCCGGGCTGGCAGCGCTACCCCTATGTCGAGACCGTGCTGGAGCGGATGAAGAAGGAAGCCGACATCGGCCTGCCGCCGGCCGCCACCGGCAGCCTGACCCAGCAGGAGCGCTTCGAGGCCTTTCTCGCCTCGCAAGCAAAGGCGCCGCCGTCGAAGGCAGAGAAGGAGGAGCTGTATCGCTCCTTCCTGGAATGGAGCCGGAAGCGGCAGAAGTGAGGGAGGTTGGAAAGGGCTGGGTACGGCGCTGCCGACTCATTCGTCGATGATAGTCGAGTGAGACGATCCGTCGCCACTCGCGCAGTCTGCTCCCTCTCCCCGTTCTTCACGGGGAGAGGGTTGGGGTGAGGGGCAAGCCGCATGGGCGGTGCATGTGCTTCTGCCACGTTGAGCCATCCTGCCCGTCCGATGGCCCCCTATGTGCCACGCCCCTCACCCGGATTGCTTACGCAATCCGACCTCTCCCCGCAAAGAGCGGGGAGAGGTTTGCACCGAGCGAGCTGCCGGACTCTTCGTCCAACAAACCTACGGATCAACTCAACAACAACGCCATCCCCGGATCACCCTTCGCCATCGCGCGCTGATAGGCCGGGCGGGCGCCGATGCGCGACAGATAAGCGCGGATGTTGGGATATGGCGCGAGATCGTAGGGTTGGAAGTAGCGCATCGTGGTCAGCGAGAACACCGTCATGATGTCAGCGGCGGTGAGCGCATTGCCGGCGAGATAGTCCGCTTCGCCGCAGCGCGCCTCGACGGCCGCAAAAGCACGGTCGAGCCGCGCCCGCATCGCGCCGAGCATGGCGTTGTCGTCCGGCAGATTGAGCCGGTTGAGGATCATCAGCCGGCCCATCGCCGCCTGCAAGGTGCCGTTGGCGAAATGAAACCAATAAAGATACGGCGCGAAGGCGGGATCATCGGGCCCGGGCCGCAGGCGGCCCTGGCCGTATTTGGCGATGATGTAGTCGACGACCGCACCGGATTCGGCGAGCACGAGCTCGCCGTCGGTGATGACGGGCGCCGCACCGATCGGATGCAGCGCCTTGTACTCCGCCGGCGCCAGGATGGTCCTGGCGTCGCGCGTGTAGCATTTCAACTCATAGGGGATCTCCAGCTCCTCGCAGAGCCAGACGATGCGTTCGGACTGAGATTTTCCGAGATGATGAACAATGAGCATGCGCTACCTTACCATCGCGCCATAGACGATGTCCTGCACCTGCTCGCGATAATATTTGCGCAGCTCGCCGGGCGCCGCCGTGCCGACCACCACCACGAGGCGCTCCTTAGGATCGCAGAAGAACTGCGTGCCGAAGGCGCCGTTCCAGCTGAATTCGCCTGGATTGCCCGGCACCGCCGACAGGCCCTCGCTCACGCGCACGGCAACACCGAGGCCGAAACCGAAGCCGGCGCGATGCGGCTCGACATTGGCGACGGTGTTCTTGATCTCGGGCCCGAGATGGTTCGAGGTCATGTGATGCACCGTCTTCGGGCTGAGGATACGCGCGCCGTCGAGCTCGCCGCCATTGAGCAGCATCTGGCCGAAACGGATGTAGTCGCCGACGCTGGCGAACGAGCAGGCGCCGCCGCAGTCGGACTTGGTCGGTGTGTCCAGCAGCCTGATCGCCTGCGGCTTGCCGGTGAGCGGATCGTTCGGGAACGGCCGCGCCAGCCGCGGCCGCTGCGCGTCTGACGGCGCGAAGGTCGCGTCCTGCATGCCGAGCGGCTTCCAGACATTGTTGGCGAGATAGTCACCGAGCCGTTGCTCGCTGACTTTCTCGACGACGGCGCCGAGCACGTCGATGGAGTAGCCGTATTCGAACTGCGTGCCCGGCTGATGCGCCAGCGGCAGCTTGGTGAGGCGCTCGATGAGAGCCTGCGTGTCGCCCTCGATCGCCGGCGAAATGCCGTCGGGATAGAGCCGTGCCACCGGGCTCGCGCTGTCGGGCCGGCCGCCATACATCAGGCCGGAGGTGTGGCGATAGAGATCGTGGATCAGGATCGGCCTCGCCTGCGGCACCGAGAGCAGCGCGCCGTTCTCCTGCACCACGCCGACCTTCATGTCGGCAAACGCCGGATAGTAGTCGGCGAGCTTGGACTGCAGCGGCAGCCGTCCCTGCTCCATCAAGGTGAGCGCGCCGACCGCCGCCATCGGCTTGGTCATCGAGGCCAGCGCGAAGATCGCATCCAGCGGCATCGCCGTGCCCTTGACCGGATCGAGCTGGCCATAGGCCTTGTAGTGCACCAGCTTGCCGTCGCGCGCGATCGCCACGACGGCGCCGGGCACGCGCTTGGCCGCGATCTCGCGGGCGAAGAAGTCGTCCATGCGCGCAAGGCCAGCCTGCGAGAAGCCCACCTCGTCGGGCTTGGCCTCGGGCAACGGCGCGGCGGAAAGCTGCGTGGCGAGCGTGGTGAACGCAAAGGCTGCGGCCGCCGTGATCAGCGTCTTCATGAAACCTCCCTGATGCGCGGACGATCCCGCTTATGAGTGCGAGAGTCGACAGATCCGCCGCTGCAAGCAGTAGGACAGCACGCGGCGAACGACAAGCGCTCGCAACACGATCGCATCGCGGCGATGTGATCGTGTTCGCTGCCGCACAACGGAGGAGTGGACAGACGAATCCAAGGGACGGGTGAGACCACGGTTGCGCGAGGACCGCATGCTGAGGACGATCGGACTCATCCTTCACGCGTTATGGGCTGTCTGCGCGATGGCAGCCGGCGCATTCGCAGGAGTGGCCATCGGCCTCCAATCGAGTGGCTGGATCGGCGCCGTCGTGCTCGGCCTCGTCGGCCTGGTCGTCGGCGCGCTGGCAGCAGCATTCCCGTTGGAAACCATCGCACTGATCCTCGAGGGTCTTTGATCGCGTTTCGGAACCGTTGCCGCTGCGACCAGTTGGCTCACTCTCGTCGTGTCGGACCGCAGCCCCATGAATTCAGCCGAACTGGCCAACCACTATCGCGCCTACATCGTCTGCCTGAATGCGCAGGCCTGGCCGGCGCTCGGGGATTTCGTGCACGAGCACGTCGTCCATAACGGCCGGCAGCTTGGACTGACCGGCTATCGCGACATGCTGATCGGCGACTTCGCCGCCATTCCCGATCTTCGCTTCAATATTGGTTTGCTGGTGGCGGACCCGCCGCGTGTCGCGTGCCGGCTGGACTTCGACTGCACGCCGTCAGGCGAATTTCTCGGCCTTCCGAT
Organism: Bradyrhizobium sp. SRS-191; assembly: GCF_024586915.1. Lineage (GTDB taxonomy): Bacteria > Pseudomonadota > Alphaproteobacteria > Rhizobiales > Xanthobacteraceae > Bradyrhizobium. Next base: position 319,151 of record NZ_JANBVS010000004.1, on the reverse strand, counting down.
CAACGGCCGGCGCATCGCCTTTGCCGAGAACGTGTTCTACGAATTCCGCGACGGCAGGATCGCGCAGGTGTGGTCGGTGATCGACAAGGCGGCGATCGAGGCGCAGCTGTGAGTGAGGCCTCACAGGCCATTCACAAGTATGTCGTCGACCGAGCCATCGCCAAGCCCACCGGTGTCGTCCCTGCGAACGCAGGGACCCATAACCACTGGCCTTGTTGAGGCAGGCAACTGGCAGCCACGTCCCTCGATAGCATCCGCGGTATGGGTCCCTGCGTTCGCAGGGACGACACCGATAGTGTTGCGCGAGTCGGGCAGACCGGCAGTCCGTGCCCCGCACGTGCGGCTACGAGGTACACGACCTACCCGATCGCCACTCCACCACCAATGGTGCGGTTCAGCACCTGCGTGGTACGCTCGATGCGTTCGGCGGCGGCGTTGAGGGCCTTGGCCACGGCGACTTGCGTGGCGCGGGCGCGGTCGACGGATTGGCTGCGCACGTTGCGCAGGCTGTCGAGCTCCTGCTCCAGCATCTGCACGCGCTGGTTGGCGTCGATCAGTTCGTCGCAGACGGTGAGCGCAGCCATCACGGTGAGCCTCGCATCGCCGATCTCACCGAACTTGCCGCGCAGATTGGTGATGCGCGTCTCCAGGCTCTCGGCGAGCTTGAGCAGCCGCAGTTCCTGGCCCTCCTCGCAGGCCATGCGATATTGGCGGCCGTTGATGGTGACGTTGATGTGGCTCATTCATCATCCTCGTCGTCATGTGCGCCGTCTTGGCCGGCGCCATTGAGCACTGCGCGGATGGTGCCGATTGCGGTGTCGAGCCGCTCGGCGATCTCGCGGTTGGTGCGCTCCAGCCGGCGTGTCTTCATCAGCGAGCCGTCGAGCTCGTCGGCAAGACGCGAGCGGTCGGCGCCGAGCGCCTGGATTCGCGTCGCCAGCTCGTCCTCGTCGCGATCGGCCTCGCGCCGCCGCTCGACCGCGCTCTCCAGCGCGTCGAGCGCGGTCATCAGGCGCCGCGTCGCCGCCTCCAGATCGGCAGCGCCGGGTTCCACCTGGCCGGCAAGATTGGCAGGGTGATCGTTCATGACGCGGATGCGAGGCCCTTATACCGCCTGGGGATAGCGATAAAAGGCGCTGTCCGGCAAGCGTTTACGGGCAGAATCTTACGTGCTGGGCGAGCCGAGTGCAACGCTCGGCGGAAACTATGCACTACTAAGCAACTTTTGGGACGCAAACGACGTTGCATTGCCTTTGATTCCCGGAACTGAGGTGCTAATCAGCCCGCAAAATCCCGGCCCGCCAGCGATACCGGCGGCTCCCCTGTCATCAGCATTTCACGTTTGGACGGATTCCAGCATGACGCAGGTCGATCACTCCCGCATGGCCAACGCCATCCGCGCGCTCGCAATGGACGCCGTCGAGAAGGCGAAATCCGGCCATCCCGGCCTGCCGATGGGCGCGGCCGACGTCGCCACCGTGCTGTTCACCCGCGTGCTGAAATACGATGCCGCGGCGCCCGCCTGGCCGGACCGCGACCGCTTCGTGCTGTCGGCCGGCCACGGCTCGATGTTGCTGTATGCGCTGCTGTATCTGACCGGCAACGAGGAGATGACGCTCGACCAGATCAAGCGCTTCCGCCAGGTCGATTCGCTGACCCCCGGCCATCCGGAGAATTTCCGCACCAAGGGCATCGAGACCACCACCGGCCCGCTCGGCCAGGGCATCTCCACCGCGGTCGGCATGGCGCTGGCCGAGAAGATGTTGCAGGCGGAGTACGGCAAGAAGATCGTCGACCATCACACCTATGTGCTGGCCTCCGACGGCGACCTGATGGAGGGCATCTCCCAGGAAGCGATCGCGATGGCCGGTCACTGGAAGCTCAACAAGCTGATCGTCCTATGGGATGACAACGGCATCTCGATCGACGGCCCGCTGTCGATCGCCGATTCGGTCGACCAGGTGAAGCGCTTCAAATCGGCCGGCTGGGCCGCCGAGCTGATCGACGGCCATGATCCCGAAGCGATCGCAGCAGCCATCGCGCGGGCGCAGAAGTCCTCGCGTCCGAGCCTGATCGCCTGCAAGACCACCATCGGCTATGGCGCACCGACCAAGGCCGGCACCTCCAAGGTGCATGGCGAGGCGCTCGGCGCCGAGGAGCTCAAGGGCGCCAAGGAGAAGCTCGGCATCTCCTTGGAGCCGTTCTCTGTGCCCGACGACGTGCTCGCCGCCTGGCGCGAGGCCGGCCGCCGCGGCGCCGCGGCCCGCACCGAATGGGAGACCCGGCTCGGCGAGATGGGCCCGCGCAAGCGTTCAGAGTTCGAACGCCGGCTGCGCCACGAGCGTCCCGCCGCACTGTCGAAGGCGCTGAAGGACCACAAGAAGGCGCTGCTGGAAACCCCGCTCAACGTCGCCACCCGCAAATCGTCGGAGGCCGCGATCGAGGCCATCGCCGCGGCGATGCCGTTCGAGTTCGTCGCGGGCTCCGCCGACCTCACCGGCTCCAACAACAACAAGGCGAAGTCGGCCACCTCGTTCTCGGCCAAGACGCCGAAGGGCCGCTTCATCCATTACGGCATCCGCGAGCACGGCATGGCCGCGGCCATGAACGGCATCTTCCTGCATGGCGGCTTCGCGCCGAACGGCGCCACCTTCCTGGTGTTCTCCGACTACGCCCGCGGCGCGATGCGCCTGTCGGCGCTGATGGGCGCCGGCGTCGTCTACGTGCTGACCCACGACTCGATCGGCCTCGGCGAGGACGGCCCGACCCACCAGCCGGTCGAGCATCTCGCCGCGCTGCGCGTCATCCCGAACATGCGCGTGTTCCGCCCGTGCGATTCGATCGAGACGGCGGAGTGCTGGGAGCTCGCGCTCAACCGCACCAACGGTCCGACCGTGCTGGCGCTGACGCGGCAGAACCTGCCGCAGCTGCGCACGTCGACCCCATCGGACAATCCTTGCAGCCATGGCGGCTATGAGCTGGTCCCAGCGCAAGGCGAGGCCAAGGTGTCGCTGTTCGCCACCGGCTCCGAGGTCGAGATCGCGGTCGCGGCGCAGAAGCAGCTCGCCGAGCGCGGCATCCCGGCGCGGGTCGTCTCGGTGCCGTCGCTCGAGCTGCTGCTCGAGCAGCCGGCCGACGCCAAGGCGAAGATCATCGGCAACGCGCCGGTCAAGATCGCGATCGAGGCCGCCGTGCGCTGGGGCTGGGACGCCGTGATCGGGACCGACGGCATCTTCGTCGGCATGCATTCGTTCGGCGAGAGCGGCCCGGCCAAGGAGCTCTACAAGCACTTCGGCATCACCGCCGAGGCGGCGGTGGATGCCGCGGTCAAGCGGCTGGGCTGAGCGTTCTGCCTCAAGCGGCTGCATCGTCAGCCTCAGATCTCGAACCTCATGGTGAGGAGGCGCGCAGCGCCGTCTCGAACCATGAGGCCAGAGTTCGGGCCTCGCCCTTCGAGACGCCCGCCTGCGGCGGGCTCCTCAGGGTGAGGAGCGGCATTGACTAGGACGCGGCGAGAAGTGGACAATACGAGAACGAGCGCGGATTGACGCGCTCGTTCATCGGACCTTTCGGAAGCTCCCGCACAGCCCATGCCCTCAGCCCCTAACGCCAAGACCGATACGGCCGATCGCGCGCTGGCGGTGCTGCATTCGGTGTTCGGGCTGCCGGGGTTTCGCGGCGCGCAGGAGAAGGTGGTCCGGCATGTCGCCGCGGGCGGCAATTGCCTGGTGCTGATGCCGACCGGCGGCGGCAAGTCGCTGTGCTACCAGCTGCCGGCGCTGCTGCGCAAAGGCTGCGGCATCGTGGTGTCGCCGCTGATCGCCTTGATGCGCGACCAGGTCGCGGGCCTGATCGAGGCGGGCGTCAACGCCGCCGTGCTGAACTCCACGCTGTCGCGCGAGGAGGCCGATGAGGTCGAACGGCGGCTGATCGTCGGTGATCTCGATCTGCTCTATGTCGCCCCCGAACGGCTGGTGACGCCGCGCTGCCTGTCGCTGCTGGAGCGCGCGGAGATCGCATTGTTCGCGATCGACGAGGCGCATTGCGTATCGCAATGGGGGCACGACTTCCGCCCGGAATATATCGGCCTGTCGATCATCGCCGAGCGCTTCCCCGACGTGCCGCGGATCGCACTGACGGCGACCGCCGACGAGCTGACGCGCAAGGAGATCGCCGAGCGGCTCAGCCTGACCGACGCGCCGCAATTCGTCGCGAGCTTCGACCGTCCCAACATCCGCTATGAGATCGTCGACAAGAACAACGGGCCGGCGCAGCTGAAGGCCTTCATCAAGGAGCGCCATCCGGGCGACGCCGGCGTCGTCTATTGCCTGTCGCGCGCCAAGGTCGAGGACACCGCGGCGGCGCTGACCGAGGCCGGCATCACCGCCATCCCCTATCATGCCGGGCTCGATCCGGCCGTGCGCTCGCGCAATCAGGACCGCTTCATCAACGAGGACGGCGTCGTCGTCGTCGCCACCGTCGCCTTCGGCATGGGCATCGACAAGCCTGACGTCCGCTTCGTCGCGCATCTCGATCTGCCGAAGAGCATAGAGGCCTACTACCAGGAGACGGGCCGCGCCGGCCGCGACGGCAAGGCCTCGACCGCGTGGATGGCCTATGGCCTGTCCGACATCGTGCAGCAGCGCCGCATGATCGACGAGTCCACCGGTGCCGACGCGTTCAAGCGGATGTCGATCCGCAAGCTCGACGCGCTGGTCGCGCTCGCCGAGACCGCCGGCTGCCGGCGCAAGTTGCTGCTCAGCTATTTCGGTGAGAGCCCGGCGGGTGAGAACTGCGGCAATTGTGACAACTGCGTGTCGCCGCCGAAGATGCGCGACGGCAAGGTGATCGCGCAAAAGCTATTGTCCTGCGCCTATCGCACCGGGCAACGCTTCGGCGCGATGCACCTGATCGACGTGCTGGTCGGACGCGCCACCGAGCGCGTCAAGCAGTTCGGACATGATCAATTGTCAGTGTTCGGCATCGGTCGCGAGATGAATGAGAAGCAGTGGCGCGCGGCGCTGCGCCAGCTGGTGGCGATGGGGTATCTCGCGCCCGACACCGAGGCCTATGGCGCGCTGAAGCTGACGGAGAGCTCGCGCGGCGTGCTGAAGGGCGACGTCCCCGTCATGCTGCGCGAGGAGACGGCGAGCACCCGCGCCATCCGCAGCAAATCGCGGCGGGGCGAATTGGTGCAGCGGCCGGCCGCGGCGGCCGATGCTCCGCTGCTCGCAAGCCTGCGGGCCTGGCGCTCGGAGATCGCGCGCAAGCGTGGTGTACCAGCCTATGTGGTGCTGCACGACGCCACCATCGACGGCATCGCCAGCGCCCGTCCGACCACGCTCGGCCAGCTGCGCGATATACCAGGGATCGGCGACAAGAAGCTCGAGCACTACGGCGACGAGCTGCTGGCGCTGATCAATGCTGCGCGCTCGGCAGGAGCAGGATCGCCGCCAGACAGTTGAGGTTTCCGCGAAAAAGGTCTACCAAAAGGCCCTTATCGTCCGCTCCCGCCCGGCAGAACCGGTCGGCATTAGTTCCAAAACCCTCGTGGCGCCCCTGTTGGGAGGACGCAGACGGGGACGAGAAACGTCATTGAAGGAGACGAAAATGGCAGTCCGGGTCGGGATCAACGGGTTTGGCCGCATCGGCCGCAACGTTCTGCGCGCCATCGCGGAATCGGGCCGCAAGGACATCGTGGTGGTGGGCATCAACGATCTCGGCCCGGTCGAGACCAATGCCCATCTGCTGCGCTTCGACAGCGTGCACGGCCGCTTTCCCCACACCGTGACCGTCGACGGCGACAGCATCGATATCGGCCAGGGCAAGATCAAGGTCACCGCCGAGCGCGACCCGTCGAAGCTTCCCTGGAAGGATCTCGGCGTCGACATCGCGCTCGAATGCACCGGCATCTTCACCTCCAAGGACAAGGCCTCCGCGCACCTGACCGCCGGCGCCAAGCGCGTGCTGGTCTCGGCGCCTGCCGACGGCGCCGACGCCACCATCGTGTACGGCGTCAACCACGCGACGCTGACCAAGGATCACCTCGTCGTCTCCAACGGCTCCTGCACCACCAACTGCCTGGCCCCGGTCGCCAAGGTGCTGAACGACACGGTCGGCATCGAGACCGGCTTCATGACCACGATCCACGCCTACACCGGCGACCAGCCGACGCTCGATACCATGCACAAGGATCTCTACCGCGGCCGTGCGGCGGCGATGTCGATGATCCCGACCTCGACCGGTGCGGCCAAGGCGATCGGCCTGGTGCTGCCGGAGCTGAAGGGCAAGCTCGACGGCGTCGCGATCCGCGTGCCGACGCCGAACGTCTCGGTGGTCGATCTCAAGATCGTCGCCAAGCGCAACACCGAGCCGAAAGAGATCAACGAGGCGATCAAGCGCGCTGCCGAGCAGGAGCTCAAGGGCGTGCTCGGCTACACCAACGCGCCGAACGTCTCGATCGACTTCAACCACGACCCGCACTCCTCGACGTTCCACATGGACCAGACCAAGGTCATGAACGGCAACCTCGTGCGCGTGATGTCCTGGTATGACAACGAGTGGGGCTTCTCCAACCGCATGGCCGACACCGCCGTCGCGATGGGCAAGCTGCTGTAACTCTCTCAGTCATTCCGGGGCGCCTCGCAGAGGCGAACCCGGAATCTCGAGATTCCGGGTTCGGTCCTTCGGACCGCCCCGGAATGACGGCTGAGCAAAACATCATGACCCTTCCTCACTGGCTTGGAATTCCCGGCGTGATCCTGCTGATCGGCTTGATCGCGTACGGCATGCGCCAGGGCGGCAAAATCACATCTCGGCAGGATTCGACACCGGAGCCACCACCTGGCGCTGGCTCCTCATGACCTCCGCCAACAAGCGAGCATGACATGACACAATTCCGTACCCTCGATGACGTCGATCCCAAGGGCAAACGCGTGCTGCTGCGCGTCGATCTCAACGTGCCCATGGAGAACGGCCACGTGACAGATGCAACGCGCCTGGAGCGCGTTGCGCCGACCATCAATGAGCTCGCGAGCAAGGGCGGCAAGGTCATCCTGCTCGCCCATTTCGGTCGGCCGAAGGGCCGCGACGCCAAGGACTCGCTGAAGCCGGTTGCTTCTGCATTGTCGCAGGTGATCAAGCGCCCGGTCGCCTTCGCCGAGGATTGCATCGGCGAGCCCGCGGCGAAGGCAATCGCCGCGATGAAGGACGGCGACGTGCTGTGCCTGGAGAACACGCGCTTCCACAAGGAGGAAGAGAAGAACGATCCGGCGTTCGTCGCCGAGCTCGCCAAGCTCGGCGACATCTGGGTCAACGACGCGTTCTCCGCCGCGCACCGCGCCCATGCCTCGACCGAGGGCCTCGGCCACAAGCTGCCGGCCTATGCCGGCCGCACCATGCAGGCCGAGCTCGACGCGCTCGACAAGGCGCTGGGACGTCCCGCCAAGCCGGTGATCGCGATCGTCGGCGGCGCGAAAGTCTCGACCAAGATCGACCTGTTGGAAAACCTCGTGACCAAGGTCGACGCTCTGGTGATCGGCGGCGGCATGGCCAACACCTTCCTGCATGCGCAGGGCGTGCAGATCGGCAAGTCGCTCGCCGAGAAGGATCTCGCCGCGACCGCGCTGCGGATCATGGAGAAAGCTGAAGCGTCGAACTGCGCGATCATCCTGCCCGTGGATGCCACCGTGTCGTTCCACTTCGCAGCCAACTCGCCGTCATTCGCCTATGGCCTCGACGCGATTCCGCCTGACAGCATGATCCTCGACGTCGGCCCGCAATCGACCGCGCGCATTCATGCCGCGATCGACGACGCGGCGACCCTGGTCTGGAATGGCCCGGTCGGCGCCTTCGAGCTGACGCCGTTCGACCGCGGCACCATGGTCGCCGCCAAGCACGCGGCGGAGCGCACCAAGGCCAAGAAGCTGGTCTCGGTGGCGGGCGGCGGCGATACGGTGGCGGCGCTGAATCAGGCCGGCGTGGCCGGCGATTTCAGCTACGTCTCGACCGCCGGCGGCGCCTTCCTGGAATGGATGGAAGGCAAGCCGCTGCCGGGCGTCGAGGTGCTGAAAGCCTGATGCTTTAACGATTGTCAGCCATGGATGTTTCTGTTATGTTCCATCCATGGCTGATCTCCCGACAGACGCCGTCCATTCGATCCTGATCAAGATCCAGGAGAGCATTGCTGCACTCCGGATGGAGGTCGGGCAGTTCAGGCAGGACAACCGAGCCGAGCACGAGCGGATGGAAGCCTTGATCCGCAAGCAGCGCCGAGATTCCGCTGGCATGCTGGTCATGATGCGTGCGGCTGCCGGCGACTTCGACGAGCGGGTCAGCGCGGTTGAGGAGCGCATGGCGGCTCTCGAAGCCAGGAAGACTTAAGCTGAAGACCTGACCTGGCGCTTTCGAGGCTGTGAGCCAATGGCGCTCGCTCGGGCTGCTGACCTAAACATCGCCTGACTGCTCCCTCCACTTATCTGCGTCGCCGCCACCCTTGGATTCCGCCGATCACCGCGTTATGCACGGTGCAGCCGTTTCGACGCGTGCGCCAGCTGCCGCACGGTCCAATTCTTGATCAGGGAGTTCCAGCCATGGCCCGCATTACCTTGCGTCAATTGCTCGATCACGCGGCGGAGCACGACTACGGCGTCCCGGCGTTCAACATCAACAACATGGAGCAGGCGCTGGCGATCATGACGGCGGCAAGCTCTGCCGACGCTCCGGTCATCATCCAGGCTTCGCGCGGCGCCCGCGCCTACGCCAACGACGTCATGCTCAAGCACATGATGGACGCGCTGACCGAGATCTATCCGCAGATCCCGATCTGCGTGCATCTCGACCACGGCAACGGCGCCGACACCTGCATGACCGCGATCCAGTCCGGCTTCACCTCGGTGATGATGGACGGCTCGCTCAAGGCCGACGGCAAGACGCCGGCCGACTGGGACTACAATGTCGGCGTCACCAAGACGGTCGCCACCATGGCGCATCTCGGCGGCATCTCGGTCGAGGGCGAGCTCGGCGTGCTCGGCTCGCTCGAGACCGGCATGGGCGACAAGGAGGACGGCCACGGCGCCGAGGGCAAGCTGTCGCACGACCAGCTGCTGACCAATCCCGACGAGGCCGTGAAGTTCGTCCAGGAGACCAAGGTCGACGCGCTGGCGATCGCGATGGGCACCTCGCACGGCGCCTACAAGTTCACCCGCAAGCCGGACGGCGACATCCTCGCGATGAACGTCATCGAGGAGATCCATCGCAAGCTGCCGAACACGCATCTCGTGATGCACGGTTCGTCCTCGGTGCCGCAGGACCTGCAGGAGATCATCAATTCGTTCGGCGGCAAGATGAAGCCGACCTGGGGCGTGCCGGTCGCCGAGATCCAGCGCGGCATCAAGCACGGCGTGCGCAAGATCAACATCGACACCGACAACCGCATGGCGATGACCGGCCAGATCCGCAAGGTCCTGTCGCAGCATCCGGAAGAGTTCGATCCGCGCAAATATCTGAAGCCGGCGATGGAAGCGATGACCAAGCTCTGCAAGCAGCGCTTCGAGGAATTCAACACCGCAGGCCAGGCCGGCAAGATCAAGCGCGTGCTGACCACCGCCGAAATGGCCAAGCGCTACGCCAGCGGCGAGCTCGATCCGAAGGTGGCGTGAGCGACCAGCTCAGGTTCGGTATTGCTCAACCTCGTAGCCGGCCGCGACGGCGGTGAGCTCCCCTCCCCCTTGCGGGGAGGGGTCGGGGGTGGGGGTCTCCGAGTCGGACTGTTGATGATGAGTATGCTTCCGCCTGTATGCGATATTGCTCTGACGACCAGTTGAGGTGTGTACGAGTTCTCTTGCGCACACCGTCAACGAGGCGGCGGACGAGCCCGGGCGCAGATCATTGAGTTCAGCGCCCGTGGCCCCCACCCCCACCCCCAACCCCTCCCCGCAAGGGGGAGGGGAGCCGACTGCCGCGGACGTGAGAGATCGTTCAGCCAACGACAATGAACTCCCCGTTCACCTCTGTGAGAGCCTGCCCCAGCCGCGGCCAATGTTTGCTCGGCAACCGCCCGAGAACGGTCTAGTTTGACGGGCAGGGCAGATGTCGTCTGGAGCAGATGATGGACATCTTCGCACTGAACCCCGTCGCCGCACCGACGCCGGCACCCGGCACGGCGATTCGTGCCCCCCGACCGGAGGCGTCCGGCGGGCTTGCGGATCACCGCACCAGGGTTTACCCGCAGAGCGCACGCCCCGCCTCCGGGCGCGCCGTGGCTCACTGCATCGACAATGACAGGATTCCCCGCTACCTGATGGCGCGGCGCGACAAGAAGGCGGCATAAATTGTCCGGCAAAACCACTCCCGCGCGGCCCGAGCCGCGCCTCTATCTGGCGACGCCGGTCGTGGCCGACGCGGCGGCGCTCGCCGCCAGCCTGCCCGCGATCCTCGCCAGCGCGGATGTCGCCGCGGTGCTGGTGCGGCTCAAGGACAGTGATCCGCGCAGCATGATCACGACCGTGAAGACGCTGGCGCCCGCGATCCAGGGCACCGGCGCCGCGCTGCTGATCGACGGCCATCCTGACATCGTCGCCCGCGCGGGTGCAGATGGCGCACATTTGACCGGCATCACCGCACTGGAAGAGGCGCTGCCGGGCCTGAAGCCGGACCGCATCGCCGGAGGCGGCGGGCTGTCGACACGACACGATTCGATGCGGGCGGGCGAGGTCGGCGCCGACTACGTGCTGTTCGGCGAGCGCGACGCGCAGGGCCGGCGGCCGTCGCCGGATGCCGTCAATGAGCGCCTGGCGTGGTGGGCCGAGCTGTTCGAGCCGCCCTGCGTCGGCTATGCGATCTCGTTGAAGGAGGCGGCCGACTTCGTCGCCGCGGGAGCGGATTTCGTGCTGGTGGACGATCTCGTCTGGAACGATGCACGCGGCCCGGCGGCCGCGCTGGCCGAGATCGGCGCGACGATCCGGCAGGCCCATGCGGCGGCCCCCGTCGCCATCGCCGGAAGCTGAACGGCCGACCATGACGATGCTGCGCCTGACATGCCTCGTTGCTGCGCTCCTGGTCATGGGAGCGGGTGCGCGCGCGCAGATCTCGTTGACACCGCCCGCCCTGCAGCCGCCGCCGGCGGAAAAGCCCAAGCCGGTCGAAAAGCCCGCCGAAAGGGCTGTCGAGAAACCGAAGCCGCCTGCGGCCGCGGCGAAAAAGCCGGCCCCCGCTCCCTCGGCCAAACCGGCCGCGCCCGCCCCCGCCCCGACGCAGCAGCCGGCGGCCAACGACCCCAATGTCGATCTGGTCTACGGCGCCTATCAGCGTGGCCAGTACAAGACCGCCTTCGACCTGGCGACGCCCCGCGCGCAGGCCGGCGACCCCAAGGCGATGGCCATGCTCGGGCAGCTCTATGAGAACGCCCAGGGCATCCGCCGCGACTATGAGAAGGCAGCGATCTGGTACAAGCGCGCCGCCGAGGCGGGCGACCGCGAGGCGATGTTTGCGCTCGCGATGATGCGGCTCGCGGGCCGCGGGGGCGCCGTCGACAAGGCGGAGGCGGTCAAGCTGCTCGCCTCTGCCGCCAAGCTTGGCGAACCCAAGGCGGCCTACAATCTCGCACTGCTCTATCTCGACGGTCAGACCTTCCCGCAGGACCTCAAGCGCTCGGCCGAGCTGCTGCGCCTGGCGGCGGATGCCGGCAATCCCGAGGCGCAATATGCGCTGGCCACCTTCTACAAGGAGGGAACCGGCGTGCCGAAGGACCTGGAGAAGGCCGCGCGCCTGCTGCAGGCCGCAGCCCTCGCCGACAATCTCGATGCCGAGGTGGAATACGCCATCGCGCTGTTCAACGGCACCGGGGTGCCGAAGGACCAGCCGGCCGCGATCGCGCTGCTGCGCCGTGCCGCCCGGCAGAACAGCCCGGTGGCCCAGAACCGGCTGGCCTGGGTGCTTTGGTACGGCATCTCCACGCCGCTGGATAAGATCGAGGCGTACAAGTGGCATCTGGTGGCCAAGACCGCCGGCAAGGGTGATCCCAAGCTGGAGGAGAAATTCGCCGACATGCCGCCCGAGGACCGCGCCAAGGGCGAAGCGGCCGCCAAGCGCTGGCTCGGCACGATCAAGTAACCTCGACAAGTCACCCGGACATGAGCCGGCGCCTGATCCGGCCTTGACGCGGCGGCCCCTTCAGGGCACCCACAGCCAGCCATTTTCAACCGCCTCTCCCGCTTCGGCCGAGGCGCGCACCGCAAGGTGCGGTCAGCGCAGCGCATCGAGCACATGATTCATTCCGCCCTCATCAATGTCATGGTCAAGGCCGCGCGCCGGGCCGGCCGCAACCTCAAGCGCGATCTCGGCGAGATCGAGCATCTCCAGGTCTCGCTCAAGGGCCCGGCGAACTTCGTCTCCCGTGCCGACAAGAAGGCCGAGGAGATGCTGTACGAGGACCTCTCCAAGGCCCGTCCCGGCTACGGCTTCCTCGGCGAGGAAGGCGGCAAGCGCGAAGGCAGCGACAAGTCGCACACCTGGATCGTCGATCCGCTCGACGGCACCACCAACTTCCTGCACGGCATCCCGCAATTCGCGATCTCGATCGCGCTGCAGCGCGAGGACACCGTGATCGCCGGCGTGATCTACAATCCGGCCAATGACGAGCTGTACATCGCCGAGCGCGGCAAGGGTGCGTTCCTCAACGACCAGCGGCTGCGCGTCGCCGCCCGCAAGCAGCTGCATGAATGCGTCATCGCCTGCGGCCTGCCGCATATCGGACGCGGCGACCACCAGCAGTTCCTGCGCGAGATGACCTCGCTGCAGGTCAAGGTCGCGGGCCTCCGCCGCTTCGGCGCCGCCTCGCTCGACCTCGCCTTCGTCGCCGCCGGCCGCTTCGACGCTTATTGGGAGCGCGACCTTCAGCCCTGGGACATCGCCGCCGGCATGATCATGGTGCGCGAGGCGGGAGGTACGGTGTCGGGCATCGACGGCAAGGAGGATGCGCTGGCGACCGGGCACGTGGTGTGCGGCAACGAGGTCATCCACCGCGAGTTGGTGAAGGTGCTGAAGGCGGCGGCGTAGGTCCTTCGATCTCGCTGGCGTTTGGACCCAGGCTATCGCCTCGCATTCGGTGTCATCATCCGCGAAAGCGGATGATCCAGTACGCCGTGACGATTGTGATGAACACTACGACCTGCGTTTACTGGATGCCCGCCTTCGCGGGCATGACGGCTGTGGGTAACGCTGCCACAGCGGCCGCCCCGAACACGGTGCCGTCCCGGCCTTGAGCCGGGACCCATAGCCACCGGCCGTCGTAATTGAGCGAGATGGGGCGACCAGCGTGCCTCGAACATTTCCCTGGGGTTATGGATCCCGGATCGGCGCGCGCGTGCCGCGCGCTTGTCCGGGACGACAGCGAGGGTGGAGTTGGCGGCCGAACTCTATCGCCTGAACGCCATCTGCAGCCTGAACGCTATCTGCGCCCGCTGGTGAACGCCTGCGGCGTCGCGCCGGGCAGTGCCGGCGAGTTGATGTCGCTGTCCATCCGGTCCGACGACTGGCCGGCGTAGCTGAAGCCGAGCGACAGGCTGACGTTTGAGGTCGGCTTGAATTCGACGCCGCCATTGATCGCGTAAGCCGGGGTCGAGGTGGAGCGCCCGTCGAACGTCGCGAACGGGCCGCCGAGGCCGGGCGTGACCTTCAACGCCTCGAAGCCGCCATAGAAGCTGACGCCGCTCTTGAACGTATAGCCGTATTGCGCGCCTTCAGTGGTGTAGGAGCCGAGCGAACCGTAGCGATTGACGAGGCTTGAGCTCAGGCCGACGCCGGCCAGGCTCGACCAGTTGTTCGCCACGCTGTAGCGCCGCGCGAAGAACCCGCTGTCGCGGCCATCGGCGGTGAAGCTCGGAAAATTGCCGTAGGAATCGAGACTGCCGGACTCGCTGAAGCCGACCGGCCAGCCGGGCAGCCAGTATTGCACGGGGCCAGATTGGGCATGGGCCGCGGAAGTGCCGAAACAGAGCCCAGCGAGCACGAGCGCGAATACAGATTTGCGAGAGACCATCGACATGCCATTGCCGCTACACGTCGGCGGATCATACAGGCAGAGGACGAGGAACTCCAGTACTGGGGTAAACTCGACGTCAGCCGCGAAGACGGTGAGCTCCCCTCCCCCTTGCGGGGAGGGGTCGGGGGTGGGGGTCCACGAGTCGCGCAGGATGCGGTGAAAACGCGATTCTGTTCATCTCGACAGAGATGATCGGAGCTTAGCGTGAGCGTCGCCCGGCTGATTGATTTCTGACTTGTGAGCGGGCCCTAGCGCCGTTCGGCGCCCGGAGACCCCCACCCCCAACCCCTCCCCGCAAGGGGGAGGGGAGCGCGCCGGTCGCGGCGTGACAGTCGGGCTCAGTCTCTAAAGGTGACCATCATCACTCAGGGCTTCGCGGGCGCCGGCGGCCCGTAAGCCTCGCGCTCTGGCGCCGGCTCCGTCTTCTCCCGATCGCCCGCGAGCACGCGCTGCACCGAGACGAAGAAAACCGGCACCATCAAGAGCGCCAGGATCACCACCGCGATCATGCCGCCCATCACGTTGGTGCCGAGCGCCTGCTGGCTGGCGCCGCCGGCACCGGTGGCCATCGACATCGGCAGCACGCCGCAGACGAAGGCGAGGCCGGTCATGATGATCGGGCGGAAGCGCAGCGAGCAGGCCTCGATCGTCGCCGCGATTAGCGGCTTGCCATGGGCGCGCAGATCCTTGGCGAACTCGATGATCAGGATCGAATCCTTCGCCGCGAGGCCGATGATCGTGATCAGGGCCACCGTGAAGTAGACGTCGTTCGACAGGCCGCGCAGATTGGCCGCGACGACGGCGCCGAGGATGCCGAGCGGCACCGTCAGCAGCACCGCGAGCGGAATCGTCCAGCTCTCGTACAGCGCGGCGAGACACAGAAACACGACCAGCGCCGACAATCCCAGCAGCAACGGCGCCTGCGAGCCCGACAGCTTCTCCTGCAGCGACTGGCCGGTCCATTCATAGCCAAAGCCGCGCGGGAGCTTACCGGCAAGCCGCTCCATCTCGTTCAGCGCATCGCCCGAGGTGAAGCCAGGCTTGGCCTCACCGGAGATGCGGATGGCCGGATAGTAGTTGAAGCCGGCGATCTGGGTCGGTCCCTTGGCCCATTGGATGGTCGCGAACGACGAGAACGGCACCAGCTGCCCCTTCGTGTTCTTGACGCTGTAGTTCAGGATATCGTCCGCATTCATGCGGCTGATGCGGTCGGCCTGCACCACGACGCGCTGCATGCGGCCGCGGTTCGGAAAGTCGTTGACGTAGGTCGAGCCGAGATTGGTCGAGATCGTGTTGTTGATGTCCTCGAAGGTCACGCCGAAGGCGCCGGCCTTCTCGCGGTCGATCATCAGATTGACTTGGGGTCCCTGCGGCAGGCCTTCGACGTAGACCTTCTGCAGCACCGGGCTGGCATTGGCCTCCGCGATCAGTTGATCGGCAGCAGCAACGAGCGCGGTGTAGCCCTTCTGGCCGCGATCCTGAAGGCGGAAGCTGAAGCCGGAGGAGTTGCCGAGATTGTCGATCGGCGGCGGCTGCAATGCGGTGATCTTGGCGTCGCGGAGCGAGGCGAGGTCGCGGTTAATGTCGGCGACCAGCGCCGCGGCGCTGTCGTGCTTGCCGCGCTCCGACCAGTCCTTCAGCGAGATGAAGGCCTGTGCGGTGTTGACGCCCTGGCCGGCATAGCTGAAGCCGGTGAGGAAGGTGACGTCCTCGATGCCAGCGCGCTTGGCGAGATAGTTCTCGACCGCCTCGACAGCGGCTTGCGTCCGCGCGTAGGACGAATCCGCCGGCGTCTGCACGTCGGTCGTGATGAAGCCCTGGTCGTCGACCGGCAGGAAGCCGCCGGGCAATTGGATGAAGGCCCAGGACAGGCCGACGATGAAGATCGCGTAGATCATCATCAGCCGCCCGGTGCGCTTCAGCGCGCCGCCGACCACGCCGGTGTATTTGGTGCGGCTGAAATCCATGAAGCGGTTGAACCAGCCGAACACGCCCCTCTTCGCATGGCCATGACCGGCCTGCACCGGCTTCAGCAGGGTCGCGCACAGCGCAGGGGTCAGCGACAGCGCGAGCAGCGCCGAGAAGCCGATCGCGGCGACCATCGTGACCGAGAACTGGCGATAGATGATGCCGACCGAGCCGGGGAAGAACGCCATCGGCACGAACACCGCCATCAGCACAAGCGTGATGCCGATGATGGCGCCGGTGATCTGGCTCATCGCCTTGCGCGTCGCCTCCTTCGGCGACAGCCCCTCCTCGGTCATGATCCGCTCGACGTTCTCGACCACGACGATGGCGTCGTCGACGAGGATGCCGACCGCGAGCACCATGCCGAACATCGTCAGCATGTTGATGGAGTAGCCGACCAGCATCAGCGTGGCACAGGTGCCGAGCAGCGCCACCGGAACGACGATGGTCGGGATGATGGTGTAGCGGATGTTCTGCAGGAACAGGAACATCACCACGAACACCAGCACCACGGCTTCGACCAGGGTCATCAGCACGCGCTTGATCGAGGCCTTCACCACGGGCGTGATGTCGTAGGGGATCTCATAGGCGATGATCGACGGGAAGAAGCGCGACAGCTCCTTCATCTTGGCTTCGACCGCGCTCGCGGTCGCCAGCGCGTTGCCGGTGGGCGACAGCAGCACCGAGAGGCCGGCGGTCGGCTTGCCGTTGAGGCGGGTGTTGAACTGATAGCTGAGGCCGCCGATCTCGATGCGGGCGACGTCGCGCAGCCGCACCGTGGAGCCATCGGCATTGGCGCGCAGGATGATCGCGCCGAACTCGTCCGGCGAGTCGAGCTGGCCCTTGACCAGCACCAGAGCCGAAGTGCGCTGCACGGTCGTGGCCGGCTCGGCGCCGATGCTGCCGGAGGACACTTGCGCGTTCTGCGCGCCGATCGCCTTGGTGACGTCGTCGGCGGTGAGGCCGTAGCCGATCAGCTTGGCCGGATCGAGCCAGACGCGCAGCGAGCGTTCGGTCGAATACAGCGTCGCACGGCCGACGCCGGGGATACGCCGGATTTCGCCGAGCACGTTGCGGATCATGAAGTCGCCGAGGCCGACCTCGTCGAGGCTGCCGTCGGTGGACTGAAGCGTGATGATCTGCAGCACCGCGGCGGAGGCTTCCTCGACCAGGATGCCCTGCTGGATGACCGCGCGCGGCAGCCGCGCCTCGACGCGCTTGAGGCGGTTCTGCACCTCGACCGAGGCGTCGTTGGTCGACGTGCCCGGCACGAAGTTGGCGGTGATCTCGACCTGGCCGAGCGAGTCGCTGGTCGATTCGAAATTGAGGATGCCGGAGGCGCCGTTGAGCTCCTCCTCGATCAGCCGCGTCACGCTGTTGTAGAGATTCTCCGGCGAGGCGCCGGGATAGCTGGTCGAGATCGAGATCGAGGGCGGCGCGATGATCGGATATTGCGCCACCGCCAGCAGTGGAATCGCGATGGCGCCGATCAGGCAGATGAACAGCGCGACGACCCAGGCGAAGATCGGCCTGTCGATGAAGAAGCTCGGCATCAGGACTTACCGCGACGCTGACTTGGATTCGAGCTGCGTCGCGGCGCTGACTTCGGTCCAGGCCTGCGGCGCGACCTTGTCGCCGGCGGCGAACTTCTGGAAGCCGTCGACCACGACCTTGTCGCCGGCGCGCAGACCATCGGTGATCAGGACCAGGCCATCCTGCACCGGCCCAGTACGGATCGGGCGCGCGATCACGCGGTTGTCGTCGCGAATGACATACACCTCGGAGCCGCCGGCGGCGTTGCGCTGCACGGCCTGCTGCGGCACGCCGACGGAGTCACTGTCGATGCCCTGCTCGATGCGGACGCGCACATACATGCCCGGCAGCAGCTCGCGCTTGGGATTGGCGAACTCGCCGCGCAAGGTCACCTGGCCGGTCGCGGCATCGACCTTGGCGTCGGAGAACAGCAGCTTGCCGGGAATCGAATACGGCGTGCCGTCGTCGAGCACGAGCCTGACCTTGATCGCGTCCGGAGCGATCTGGTCGAGATCGCCGGACTCGAAGGCGCGGCGCAGACGGTTGAGCTCGCTCACCGACTGGGTGAAGTCGGCATAGATCGGATCGAGCTGCTGGATCGTGACCAGCGAGGTCTCGTTCTGCACGGCAATCGCGCCCTCGCTGAGCTGGGCCGCGCCGACGATGCCGTCGATCGGCGCGCGCACGGTTGCGTAGTCGAGGTTGAGCTGGGCGCGCGCGAGATCCGCCTTGCGCGCCTCGATGTCGGCCGCGGCCTCGCGCTCCCCGGAGATCGCCTTCTCGTTCTCGACGGCCGGCGCCGCGCGTTCCTTGAACAGCTGCGCGATGCGGTTCGCCTGCTGCACGGCGCGCTCATGCACCGCCTCGGCCTTGGCGAGCGCGGCGCGGCTCGACATGATCTCGACCTCGAACGGCTTCTGATCGAGGCGGTAGAGCGGATCGCCGGCCTTGACCTCGCTGCCCTGGCGGAACAGGCGCTCGACGATGATGCCGGAGACGCGCGGCCGCACGTCGGAGACACGGGTCGGCGCGATGCGGCCGGGCAGCTCGCGCACGATCGCCCGCGCCTTCTGCTCGACCGTGATGATGCCGACGTCGGGAACGACGACCTGCTCGTTGGCTGAAGCCTGGGCCGGCGTGGTCTCGTTACAGCCGGCGAGCGGCAGAGCGGCTATGAGGATCAATGCGGTGCCGAGCAGCGGCGCGCGAAAACGGGTCGTGGACAATGGAGCCCCTCGATCATGTTAAGAAGCAGTCGACCGGATGACCGGGACATGGCGCCATTCTGGTGCCGAGCGTGGGCCGCACCATAAAAGTGTGCTGCTGCGACGCAATGCAGCAACTGGGCGGCTGTATGTCACAGCCCCTAGGCGCTTGTTCTCAAACGTGTTTTCGGGCCTCACCCAATTGTGAGCGCATTGTGGCGGCGCTGTTCCCCCGAGTTCCGCGCGGGTCGACGCGAATCCCACGGCGGTTCCGGTACGATGCTAATCAGTTCGCTCGCGATCAGCTCGTGGGCCGCAGGCGATAGTGGCTGACGCCCCATTCGCGGCCCTCGTCGTGGCCAAACAGTCCGGCCGTGGCAAGGAAGAACCAGCGCCAGCGGCGCATCCACAGCGCGGTCTCGTCGCCATACACCGGCTGCAGTGTCTCGAGGATGCGGTCGCGGTCGGCGTCGAAATTGGCGAGCCAGTCTCTCGCTGTGCGCTGATAATGCGTGCCGCTCCAGCGCCATTCCTTCTCGACCGCGAACAGATCGTCGAACTGCCGGATCAGGCCGTGGCTCGGCATGATGCCGCCGGTGAAGAAGTGCTGCGCGATCCAGTCCTCGCGATCGTTGCGGTCGAACAGATAGGAGCCGGTGCGATGGGTGAAGATGTGCATGAACAGGCGGCCGTCCGGCACCAGCCATGACCTCACGCGCGATAACAGTTCGCGCCAGTTCATCATGTGCTCGAACATCTCCACCGAGACCACACGGTCGAAGCGCGCGTCGGGGGTGAATGCGTTCATGTCGGCGGTGACGACGCGCAGATTGAGCAGGCCGCGCGCGGCAGCCATCTCCTCGATCGCGCGGCGCTGCGAGTGCGAGTTGGAGACCGCCGTGATCTTGGCATGCGGAAACTGCCGGGCCATGAACAGCGACAGCGAGCCCCAGCCGCAGCCGAGCTCGAGGATGTTCTGGCCGTCCTGCAGATCGGCATTGGCCACCGTCTGCCGCAGCGCCTCCTCCTCCGCCTCCTGCAGGGTCGAGACCGGCTCCTTGTAGAAGCAGCAGGAGTATTTGCGGTTCGGCCCGAGCACCCGGGCAAAGAACGCGGCCGGCACTTCGTAATGCTGGCTGTTCGCGGCGTCGGTATGCTCGGCGATCGGGCGTGTCGTCAGCAGCCGGGCAAACTCGGCATCGCCCATCGCATTGACCCCGCCGAGCCGCGTCGCAGTGCGCGCGCACAATTCGTAGATCGCGGCGCGAATGACGGCATCGGGGAGCGGCACACGCTCAGCGGCGCCGATGATGGTCGAGATGAAGCTCATGCCGTGGCTCCGTTGCGGGGTGGCAGGGGAAAGAAGGCGCTGGTGCGCGCCTGATAGGCACGGTAGCGATCGCCGCGCGAACGCAGCATCTGTTCTTCCAGCGGCGGGATGCCGGTGACGTGGACCAGGATGTAGTACATCAGGAGCGGTGCCAGCAGGCTGGCGAGACCCCAGGGGTTGTCAGGTGACAACGCGATGACAGGGTAAGCGAGCCAGCACACCCACTCGAAAAAGTAGTTGGGATGGCGTGACCAGCGCCACAGGCCGATGTCGCAGACCTTGCCTTTGTTGGACGGGTCGGCGCGGAACGCCTTCAACTGGGCATCGGCCAGCGCCTCGCCGGCGATCCCTAGGAACAGCACGAGGATGCCGAGATAGTCCTGCAGGCGCAGCTCGGGCGCCGGGGCATGTGCGGCGACGAACATCGCGAACACCAGAGGAATGGCGCCCCAGGCCTGCTGCTGCAGGAACACGAACATCCGCCGCGGCGCGGCATCGCCCCATTGCCGGGCGAACTCGGCGTAGCGCGGGTCATCGGAGATGCCGCGGCTGCGCGCCGCGACGTGGCCGCCCAGCCGCAGCGACCAGATCGCGACCAGCACTGCAACCAGCCATTGCCGCGCGTTGGGAGGAGCACCGTCCACGGGCCAGATCGCGCCGATCGCCCCGACGAGGCCGACGGAAAATGTCCAGATCGTGTCGACCCAGCCGGAATTCCCGGTGCGCTGCTGCACCACCCAGGCGCCCGCCATCAGGACGGAAAGAGCAAGTGCCAGCGCCACCAGCGCCTGCAGATATTCAACGACGGTCATGACAAAGCCCGGGCATTCCCGCTAGAAATGGTCCACGGGACTAACTACGCCGCGGAAGCCCGCCGGTTTCAGCCATGGTTCCGTGCAGGGATAAGGAGAGCGCCGTTCGCGGCTGTTCTCCCGACCGTGCTATGCCATAGTGGATTTCGGGACCGGTCCCCCCGCAACGGATGTCAACGACAATGCCTCAAGGCTCCCCTCCCCGCGCCGCCATGGGCGTCGACCCGACCAAACTGTCGACGCCCCGGATCTTCCTGGTGCGGATGCTGGTCTTCCTGGTGCTGTGCGGCCTGGTCGGGGTCGTGCTCTACAAGCAGATCATCATGGCGTTCTTCGCCAATCCCGGGCTCAACGCCCTGATCGGGGCGGTACTCCTGATCGGCGTCATCCTGGCGTTCCGGCAGGTCGTCCGGCTGTATCCCGAAGTCTCCTGGGTCAACAATTTCCGCATTGCCGATCCCGGCCTGGCGGTGCCCCGCCACCCGGTCCTGCTGGCGCCGATGGCCGCCATCCTCGGCCGCGAGCGCACCGGGCGGATGTCGATCTCGCAACAGACCATGCGGCACCTGCTCGACTCCATCGCCACCCGGCTCGACGAGGCCCGCGACATCTCGCGCTACATGACCGGCCTCCTGGTCTTCCTCGGCCTGCTCGGCACCTTCTGGGGCCTGATCGAGACCGTCGGCTCTGTCGGCAAGGTCATCGACGGGCTCAAGGTCGGGGGCGACGCCGGCGCGCTGTTCGACACGCTGAAGGGCGGCCTCGCCGCCCCGCTCAGCGGCATGGGCATCTCGTTCTCGTCGTCGCTGTTCGGCCTCGCGGGCTCGCTGATCCTCGGCTTCCTCGATCTGCAGTCCAGCCAGGCCCAGAACCGCTTCTATACCGATCTCGAGGACTGGCTGGCCGGCACGGTGCGCGAATATGGCGGCACCGGCGACACCGGCGCGGACCTCTCGGTCGCCATCGAGCGGCTGCGCACCGCCATGGAAGAAGGCTCCAACCGCGGCGCGACCGCGGCGATGGCCAACCTCGCCGAGGCGATCCAGGGCCTCGTCGCGCACATGCGCACCGAGCAGCAGATGATCCGCGAATGGGCCGACGGCCAGGGCGAGCAGAACCGCGAGATCAAGCGGCTGCTGGAGCGCCTGGCCAGGCAGCCGGAGAAGAGTTGAGGATCTCGGTCGTTGACGCTCAACGAGGTCAATTCTTTCGCCACGGCGGCCGTGCACCCTCTCCCCTTGTGGGAGAGGGTGGCGCGCA
This sequence comes from Bradyrhizobium sp. SRS-191, assembly GCF_024586915.1. Lineage (GTDB taxonomy): Bacteria > Pseudomonadota > Alphaproteobacteria > Rhizobiales > Xanthobacteraceae > Bradyrhizobium. Next base: position 297,002 of record NZ_JANBVS010000004.1, on the reverse strand, counting down.
TGAGCGCAGCGAGATCCGCGCCGGGTGAGGGGTTCTTTCCGCGGAGACAGACCCCTCACCCGGCTCGCGCCCGCTCCGCGCGCGCGATCCACCCTCTCCCACAAGGGGAGAGGGTGCACCGAGCTCGCGGATCCATCTTCGGTTACATCGACGCTGCAGGCCAATCGTTCGTGAGGAGACACTGAATGGCGCTTGCCCGTTCCCGCCGGGGCGACTCCGGCCTCAACTACTGGCCCGGCTTCGTCGACGCGCTGTCGACCCTGGTGCTGTCGATCGTGTTCCTGCTCACCGTGTTCCTGGTGGTGCAGTTCTTCCTGTCGCAGGAGGTCACCGGCAAGGACAAGGCGTTGGAGCAGCTCAACGCCAAGATCGCGCAGCTCAACGAAATGCTGTCCTTGGAGAAGCTCGGCAAGCTGTCGCTGGACGACCAGGTCGCACAGCTGCGTGCGGGTCTGTCCAACGCCGAGGCCGAGCGCGACCGCATCAAGGGCCTGTATGACGGCCTCGCCAATGCCGGCAGTAATGCCGCCGGCCGTGCCACCGAGCTCAACCGCGCGCTCGATTCCGAGAAGCAGGTGACGGCACGCGCGCTGGCGCAGATCGAGGTTCTCAACCAGCAGATCAGCGCGCTCAGGCGCCAGCTCGCGGCGCTCGAGGACGCGCTCGATGCATCCGAGAAGCGCGACAAGGAATCGCAGAACCGCATCGCCGATCTCGGCTCGCGCCTGAACGTCGCGCTGGCGCAGCGGGTGCAGGAGCTGACGCGCTATCGCTCGGAGTTCTTCGGCCGGCTGCGCGCCATCCTCGGCAACCGCCCCGACATTCGCGTCGTCGGCGACCGGTTCGTGTTCCAGTCGGAAGTGTTCTTCGACACCGGACAGGCGACGCTCCTGCCGGAGGGACAGCAGGAGCTGAACTCGGTGGCGACGGCGCTGGTCGATCTCGACAAGCAGATCCCGACCGAGATCTCCTGGGTGCTGCGCGTCGACGGCCATACCGACCTCCGTCCGATCAACAGCCCGGTGTTCAAGTCGAACTGGGAGCTGTCCTCGGCGCGCGCCATCTCGGTGGTGCAGTATCTGATCTCGCTCGGCGTGCCGGCCCAGCGCCTCGTTGCCGCCGGTTTCGCCGAATTCCAGCCGCTCGACGCCGCGAACACGGAAGAGGCCTTCCGCCGCAACCGCCGCATCGAATTGAAGCTGACGGAGCGGTGACGTCGACCTTCACCTTACGGCCCTATCGCGCCGAGGACGAGGACGCGGCGATCGCGCTGTGGCGAGAGACGTGGCAGCTCGCTTATCCCGCAATCGACTTCGCCGCGCGCGTGCCGTGGTGGCGTGAGCGTTGGCGCAATGAGCTGGTGCCGAACGCCGAGGTGATCGTCGCCGAGGCGGATGGCACGCTTGCCGGCTTCGTGACGATCGATGCTGCGGGCTATCTCGATCAGCTCGTGGTCTCGCCGCAGCAATGGGGCTCACCGCTGGCGACCCAGCTCGTCGATGCGGCCAGGCAGAAATCTCCTGTCGGCATCACCCTCCTGGTCAACAAGGACAACGCCCGCGCCATCCGTTTCTACAAGCGCAACGGCTTCGTGGATGATGGCGAGGACGTCAACCCGACCTCCGGCCGCCCCGTGCTTCGGATGGCTTGGCGCCCCTAGGCGAAAACTTCCGCGCCTAGGCGAAGACTTCCACGTCGCAGCCACACCCTCCGCCGTCATCCCGGACAACCGAGCGAAGCGAGGGCAGATCCGGGATCCATACGCCGCAGCAGATGTGTTGCGAAGAACGATGTGGCGAGCATTGCCTGCCACATGTTCGACCGGGGTTATGGGCCCCTGCGTTCGCAGGGGCGACACCGAAGGTGCCGCAATCAGTAAACTACACACACCAGCGGTAGCCCGCGTCGCAGCCACGCCCACTGCTGTCGTCCCGGACAACCGAGCGCAGCGAGGGCAGATCCGGGACCCATACGCCGCAGCAGATGTGTTGCGAAGAACGATGTGGCGAGCATTGCCTGCCACATGTTCGACCGGGGTTATGGGCCCCTGCGTTCGCAGGGGCGACACTGTGGCGATGGCGGGCTGCAACTACACGCCGCGGAACAGCACGCCGATGGTCAGCACCACGAAGGCGATCGCCAGCGCGTCGAAGGCGTGGGCGGCCGACAACAGCGGCACCGAGGCGTGCATGTAGTGGGCGAGCATCGCGACCAGTGCGAGCACGAGCGCGATTGCGAAGATCACGAATGACGGGGGCGTAAGGGCAAAACTGCCACGACGATAAGGCATGTCCGTTGCTCCTGTTGGTTCGGGTACGCGCATGAGCGCACCCTCGGTTCCGGCAGGGAACGTACAAAGCTGGAGAAAGGTTGCAGGGCCCGCGACGAGAATTCGCGGTGTTGCAGATCGCCCACTCGTGTTGCTGAAACTACACGGTCTCGAACTGCAGCCGCGCCAACCGCGCGTAGAGGCCGTTGGCCGCAACCAGCGACGAATGCGTGCCCTGCTCGACGATGCGGCCGCGGTCCATGACCAGGATGCGGTCGCAGGACAACACCGTCGCGAGGCGATGCGCGATCACCAAGGTCGTGCGGTCCTTCATCAGGCCTTCGAGCGCGGTCTGCACCAGGGTCTCGCTCTCCGCATCGAGCGCCGAGGTGGCCTCGTCGAGCAGAAGCAAGGGCGCGTCACGCAGGATGGCGCGGGCGATCGCGATGCGCTGGCGCTGTCCGCCCGAGAGCGTCACGCCGCGTTCGCCGAGCTGCGTCTCGAATCCCTCCGGCAAGCGGCGGATAAACTCGCTGGCATGGGCGAGATCGGCGGCGCGCTCGACCTCGGCATCGGTCGCCTCGGGACGGCCGAAGCGGATGTTCTCGCGCGCGCTTGTCGCGAACACCACGGACTCCTGCGGCACCAGCGCCATCCGCTCGCGCACCTTGCGCGGGTCGGCGGCGCGCACCGGCACGCCATCGACCGCGATCGAACCGGAGGCCGGATCGTAGAAGCGCAGCAGCAGATGAAACAGCGTGCTCTTGCCGGCACCGGAGGGACCGACGATCGCGACCTTCTCGCCGGCGCGGATCGCGAACGACACGTCCTCGAGCACACGCACGTCAGGCCGGCTCGGATAGGCGAAGCTGACGTGGTCGAACCCGATGTCGCCGCGCGCCGGCTCCGGCAGCGCCGTCGGATGCGCCGGCGCGGTGATCTGCGGCCGCACGTGCAGCAGCTCGAACAGCCGCTCGGCAGCGCCGGAGGCGGCCGAGACTTCGCCCCAGACCTCGGAGAGCTGGCCGAGGCCGGCCGCCGCAAACGCCGCGTACAGGACGAACTGGCCGAGCCGCCCCGCACTGATGTTGCCGGTCAGCACATCGTGCGAGCCGACCCAGAGGATCGCCACCACGCTGGAGAACACGATGAAAATGATGATCGCGGTGAGCACGCCGCGCGCCTGCGTCGAGACGCGCGCGGCCTCATAGGCCTGCTCGACCTCGCCGCCGAAGCGCCCGGCGGCGAGCTTCTCGCTGGTATAGGCCTGCACCGTCCTGATCGCGCCGACCAGCTCGGACGCGTAAGCCGATGCATCCGCCAGCGTGTCCTGCGCGTTGCGCGACAGACGGCGGACCCAGCGGCCGAACGCCACCAGCGGCAGCACGATCAGCGGGATCGCCAGCAGCACGAACAGCGACAGCTTCGGGCTGGTGAACACCATCATCGCGGTGGCACCGAGAAACAGCAGCAGATTGCGCAACGCGATCGAGACCGAGGCGCCCGCGGCAGCCTTGATCTGGGTCGTATCGGCTGTGAGGCGGGAGACCAGTTCGCCGGAGCGCGCAGAGTCGAAGAACGACGGCGACAGCGACATCAGATGCGCGAACACGTCGCGGCGGATGTCGGCGACGATGCGTTCGCCGATCGTCATCACCAGGTAGTAGCGGGCGGCGCTGGCCAGCGCGAGCACGGCCACCACGGCGATCATGACGCTGAAATAGCTGTTGATCAGCTCGATGCCCTTCGGCGTGAAGCCGAAATCGATCATGCGGCGGACCGCGACCGGCACCAGCAGCGTGGTGAGTGCGGCGACCGTCAGCGCGATCAGGGCGAGGAAGGCGCGGATGCGGTAACGGGCGATATAGGGGGCCAGTGCGAGCAGCGGGCGCAGCTTGGAGCGGCGGACCGGGGCATCCGGTTCGGTCAGCGCCTCGACGGCGGCGACGGCATCCTCGACCACGTCCTGCGCCGAGGGGCCAGCATTCTGCCGCTCGTCAAGCCGTTCCACTGCACTCATGCGATCACCTTGGGGCCACCTGAGAATTCATCCAATCTGACGTCGTGATAGGCCTGCCGGACCGGCCTTGGCAAATCCGGAAACATACCAAGGTAACAGACCTGAGACCCTGGCTTGTTTGGCGACCTTGGCTTGTTTTGGGCGGGACCTTGGGCTATAGAGCGCCCCAATTGTCCCCCTTCAGTGACGACAGGATCAGGCGCGACTGCGCCGCGTCATGTCTTCGCATCACGCCGTAGGATCTGCCATGAAAGCCGACATTCACCCGAATTATCATACGATTACGGTCGTGATGACCGATGGCACCGAGTACCAGACCCGCTCGACCTGGGGCAAAGAGGGCGACAAGCTCAACCTCGACATCGACCCCAAGTCGCACCCGGCCTGGACCGGCGGCACCCAGCAGCTCATGGACCGCGGCGGCCGCGTCTCGCGTTTCCAGAAGAAGTTCCAGGGCTTCCTCAAGAAGGATTGATGCCTGCCGGGCCGCTTCGCGGCCCAAGGCTCCTTCCATAGACCCTCACAGCAAAACGCCCCCGGAAACGGGGGCGTTTTTGTTTGGACCATTTTATTGAGCCGGTGTTGCGGTGAACAGCCGGCTCGGCCAAGGCCGAGCCGCGGATCTGCGGCTTATTGCTCGAAGGCAGCCTTCAGCCGGTTCAGGTGCGGCACCAGGGGATTGCCGATCGCGCTCTGGTCCGGCGGCGGCGAGTGGATGGTGGAGTCGAGGCGGCGCACCCGGGCCTGCAGGCTCATCGAGCGGGCGATCAGGTCCTGCAGCTGCTGCGGCAGCTTCTCGAGCAGGTCGGACGGACCCGGATCGGCGGCGGTCAGCTTGACCTTGGTCTTCTCGCGGTTCGCCTGGCCGAGGGTCATCTCGCCCTCCTTCACCGCGCGGTGCAGCAGCAGCCAGGAGGCGAGCTGCATCAGACGCGTGGTGAGCCGCATGCTCTCGGTCGCGTAGGTCAGGCTGACGGCCCGGTCCAGCGCCTTGGCTTCGTTGCGGCCCTCACCGTCGAGATAGGCGGCGGTCTCTTCGACCAGATCCATGCCTTCCCGGAACAGCGCGCCGAATGCAGCTGAGTTGGTGAGCCGCTCATTGAACTGAACAAGAGCGCCATCGCCCAGCAAACGGTCCGACATGGTTAACGCCTCATATACGCGACTGATTACGCAATCCGGCAACCGCGCCGGTATGATGAACAAATCATTGCGCGGCCGGTTTCGAGAGTCCAGCAGCAACGGCTTTTATGGTTTCCACGGCGTGGGACGTACCGTGCCCTCGTACCACTTGCGGCTGCAGCACGGCTGATCGCGCTGAGTCGCCTCACACGTCCAACTAGCAAACACGATCACGGCAATAATGTGCGGTCCAAGACCGGATGATTGCTGCTCGCCTGCGGCGCCGCACAGAATTCTGCCGGTATCGGCCGATCGAGACGACCGAGACCTTGGCTCAAGACGGACCCGCGATCATCGTTCCCGGCAGCAGCCGGCCGCCGCCTCCTCGAGCTCGGATGCGTTAACAACCTTGCAATGGCCGGGCTTCGAACGCCGGATGGCGGGCCGCGCAAAAAAAGAGCCGCCGTTGCCGGCGGCTTTGAAGTTGATAACAGGGAGGCGTCAAACAGAGTGGACAGGAGCCACTCGGTGTCCAAACGAGGACGGTTACGGTTGTAAACGCGAAAGCTTAATCAACCGTAAATGGCGGAAATTTTTCAAACTTCGTTAGCCATGTCGGCCACTGGCCGACCGTATTTCCACGTGCCGCGGAACCAGGTCAGGACTTGAAGATGCTGGCGGCGGCGTCGCGCGAGGCGCGCTTCTTGGCGACGGCCTGCTCGATGCGCTCGATCTCGCCGCGCAGCAGCACGATGCGGCCGGTCAGCTCCTCGACCGAGAGCATCGACAGGTCCTGGCCGATCTCGTGCGAGGTGGCCTTGCGCGGCCGGTCGTCGTCCTCGTTTGCCATCTTAACCCTCTCCCGGTTGCCAGCGGGGCCCGGGCTGGCTTAAGCACGCCGCAGTACCCGCCCGTTCAATCGCCCAAGCAATCGCCCAAGGATCTCTCATGGAACAGCTGCCCGCGCAAATGACCGTGGTTGCCATCAGCCAGCCGGGCGGACCGGAAGTGCTGAAGCCGGAGACCCGGCCTGTTCCCAAGCCCGGCCCGGGCGAGATCCTGATCAAGGTGAAGGCCGCGGGCGTGAACCGTCCCGACGTCGCCCAGCGCTCCGGCAGCTATCCGCCGCCGCCCGGCGCCAGCGACCTGCCGGGGCTGGAAGTCGCGGGCGAAGTCGTGGCGCTCGGCGACGGTGCTATCAGGCACAAGCTCGGCGACACCGTGATGTCGCTGGTCGCCGGCGGCGGCTACGCCGAATATTGCATTGCGCAGGACGCCCAGGCGATGGCGGTGCCGCCGGCGCTGTCCGTCAAGGAGGCCGGCGCCCTGCCCGAGACCCTGATGACGGTCTGGCACAACGTGTTCGAGCGCGGCGGCCTCAAGGAGGGCGAGACCCTGCTGGTGCATGGCGGCTCCTCGGGCATCGGCACCATGGCGATCCAGCTCGCCAAGGCATTCGGCGCCAAGGTACTGGTCACCGTCGGCTCGCAGGACAAGGCGGACGCCTGCGTCAAGCTCGGCGCTGACCGCGCCATCAACTACAAGACCGAGGACTTCGTCACTGTCGTCAAGGAGGCGACCGGCGGCAAGGGCGCCAATGTCATCCTCGACATGGTCGGCGGCGAGTATATCGAGCGCAATTACGACGCGGCGGCGACCGATGGCCGCATCGTCCAGATCGCCTTCCTTGGCAGCCCCAAGGCGACCGTCAATTTCGTCAAGTTGATGGTGAAGCGCCTCACCCACACCGGCTCGACGCTGCGTCCGCGCAGCAATGCCGACAAGGCGGCGATGGTGGCGGCGATCGAGGCCAAGGTGATGCCGTTCCTGCGCGAGGGCCGCATCAAGCCCCTGATGGACTCGACCTTTCCACTGGTGGATGCAGCAAAAGCCCATGCACGCATGGAGACGAGCCAACATATTGGCAAAATTGTGTTGGAAATCTAGTCGCTCTCTAAACAGAGCGTGTTTGGAAACTCTTTGATTTTCCTCGCTTTCGTGCCAATGATCGCGCACATCTGAACCGTGCCTGGAACGGCTCCAAATCCTTTGCGAACGTCGCTTTAAGTTTGAACTGTTTCGCTGTGGTTTGGTGTCGAACGCGGAGATTTGACATTGCGTCTGATCAGGTGCCTAGCGTCCATGGTGGCGCTGGGCCTCGTGATGTGTGGTGCCGCTGCCCCCGCTCAGGCCGTTGACGCCGTCAGCGTTCGCAGCGACGCGCCTGCGATCGACCTGACGGGCATCCTCGATCATCAGCGCAGCGAGAACGACCGCATCCAGGTCTCGACCGCGCCCGGCACCGACGGCATCGTCCGCCGCATCGAGGTGCGCGCCCGCGAGGGCGGCCAGCACTGGATCGTGTTCGCGCTGGCCAACAATACCGACGACCAGCTCGATCGCCTGATCGTGGCGCCGCATTACCGCGTGGTCGGCTCCGGCGTGCTGTGGCCCGATCTCGGCCTGTCGCGCATCGCCACCATCACGCCCTCGATCGGCGACCTGCCCGAGCGGCAGGAGAGCCCGACCGCCGACGTCTTCCGCGTCACCCTCGACCCCGGCTCGGTCGTGACCTTCGTCGCCGAATTGCGCACCGACAAGCTGCCGCAGCTCTATCTATGGGAGCCGGAGGCCTACAAGGACAAGGTCAACTCGTTCACGCTGTATCAGGGCATCGTGATCGGCATCTCCGGACTTCTTGCGCTAGTGCTGACGATCCTGTTCGTGGTGAAGGGCAGCATCATGTTTCCGGCCGCCGCGGCGCTGGCCTGGGCGGTGCTGGTCTATATCGGCGTCGATTTCGGCTTCTGGGGCAAGGTCCTGGACATGTCGAACAATGCCGAGCGGGTCTGGCGCGCCTCCGGCGAGGCGATCCTGGCGGCGACCCTATTGGTCTTCCTGTTCGCCTATCTCAATCTGTCGCGCTGGCACGTGCGCTATTCGCACATCACGCTGGGCTGGCTGTTCTTCCTGGGCTCGCTGGTCGCGGTGGCGCTGTTCGATCCCGCCGTCGCCTCTGGCATTGCCCGCATCTCGCTGCTCTTGATCGCGGTGCTCGGCTTCGCCCTGATCGTCTACCTCTCCAGCCACGGCTTCGACCGCGCGGTGCTGCTGATCCCGACCTGGTTCCTGCTGACCGTCTGGGTCGGCGCGGCCAGCATGACGGTCGCGGGCCAGGTCACCAACGACATCGTAGGTCCTGCTCTGCTCGGCGGCCTCGTGCTGATCGTGATGCTGATCGGCTTCACGGTGATGCAGCACGCTTTCGCGGGCGGCGGCGCTACCACCGGCATCGTCTCCGACGTCGAGCGCCGCGCGCTGGCGCTGGCCGGCTCCGGCGACCTGATCTGGGACTGGGACGTCTCCGCCGACAAGGTGTTCACCAGCCCCGAGACCGAAAGCCTGCTCGGCCTCAAGCGCGGCACGCTGGAAGGCCCGGCCGCGAAATGGCTCGAGGTGCTGCATCCGCTCGACCAGGACCGCTTCCGCGCCGCGCTCGACAGCGTGCTCGACCAGCGCCGCGGCCGCCTCGTCCAGGACTTCCGGCTGCGCACGCCCGACGGTCACTTCATGTGGTTCGCGCTGAAGGCGCGCCCGGTGGTCGGCTCCGACGGCGAGGTCTCGCGCGTGGTCGGCACGCTGACTGATGTGACCGAGTTCAAGAATGCCGAGGAGCGCCTGCTCCACGACAGCGTGCATGACAACCTGACCGGCCTGCCCAACCGCAAGCTGTTCATCGACCGCCTCGCCGCCGTCGCCAATTTCGCCAAGACGATGCCGACCTTGCGGCCGACCCTGATGGTGATCGATCTCGACCGCTTCAAGCAGGTCAACGATTCCGTCGGCATCGCCGTCGGCGATTCCATCCTGCTGACTTTGGCGCGGCGGTTGTCGCGAATCCTGAAGCCGCAGGACACGCTGGCGCGGCTGGCCGGCGATCAGTTCGGCCTGATCCTGCTGTCCGAGCAGGACCCCGCCCGCATCACCGCCTTCGCCGAGACCATCCGCAAGACCATCCGCGCGCCGATCGCCTTCAACGAGCGCGAGATCTTCCTGACCGCCTCGATCGGGCTCGCTTTGTCCGACCCGCAGACGCAGCTGTCGGAGGACATCATCAAGGATGCCGAGCTTGCGATGTATCACTCCAAGCGCATCGGCGGCGACCGCATCGACGTCTACAAGCCGGCGATGCGCGCGCGCAAGAACGACCGGCTGACGCTCGAAAGCGAGTTGCGCCGCTCGATCGAGCGCCAGGAGATCACCATCCTGTACCAGCCGATCGTGCGGCTGGAGGATCGCTCCATCGCCGGCTTCGAGGCACTGGCGCGCTGGGATCATCCCAAGCTTGGGCGGATGTCGCCGAACGAGTTCATCACCATCGCCGAAGAAATCGGCCTGATCGTCGATCTCGGCACCTTCGTGCTCGACCAGACCGCCCGCCAGCTCTCGGTCTGGCAGCGCGCAACAAGGCTGCGCGAGCCGATCTTCGCCAGCGTCAACGTCTCCTCGCGCCAGCTGCTCCGCCACGACCTCATCCACGACATCCGCTCGGTGCTGGCGCGCTCGTCCGTGGCGCGGGGCTCGCTCAAGATCGAGCTGACGGAATCGCTGGTGATGGAGAACCCGGAGCACGCCGCGCAGATGCTGACCCGCATCCGCGAGCTCGGCGTCGGCCTGTCGATCGACGATTTCGGCACCGGCCACTCGTCGCTTGCCTATCTGCAGCGCTTCCCGTTCGACACCCTGAAGATCGACCAGTCCTTCGTGCGCACCACCGCGCGCGGCACCCGCCCGGTGATCCTCAAGTCGATCATCGCGCTGGCCCACGACCTCGGCATGGACGTGGTGGCCGAAGGCGCGGAGACGGATTCGGATGCAGTGGAACTCTATCAGCTCGGCTGCGAATACGCCCAGGGCTACGCCTTCGGCGAGCCGATGGACGCCGACGCCGCGATGCGGCTGCTGACGGAAGAGCGGCTGGAAGCGGCGAGCTGAGATCTTCTCCGGCTCATCCCGATCAAAGGACGGCGCCGCTCTTCACGGCCGACACCCAAAGGATGTATCTTTTCTTTTCCCTGCCTTGAGGTAGACTTACCTCAGTACCGCGTTCGCGTGCTGGCTTGGTCCTGCCGATGCGCCTTGGTGCGGCAGGAGGCTCGCGACGATGCCGTCAGCCACGCGTCTCATCGGTCTCGAACTGCGCCAGCGCAGCGAGCGCGCGGCGATAATTGTCGACGCCGAGCCGGCGCGCCACGCGCTTCTCGTGGGCGGCCACCAGCGCATTCGCCTTCTTCAGGATCACGCGGCCGCGCGGCGTCAGGCCGAGCGCATGGGCGCGACGGTCCTGCTCGGATCGTTCGCGCACGATCAGCCCGGCCTGCTGCAGATCGTCGAGCAGCGCGACCATGCGCGCGCGCTCGATGCCGAGCGCGCCGGCAACGGCGATCTGCGCAGCGCCCGGATTGGCGGCGATCGTCTCCAGGATCGAATAGAGGATGACGTCGAGATCGATTGTCGCGAGCCCCGCGTTGGCGTCGCGGAAGATCCAGTGCTGCAGGCGGCGAACGAAATAGCCGAGATGGTTCTCGAGCTCGCCGAGGCGGATCGCAGCATCCTGCCTGGCCGCCTCTCGTTGCGCTCCGGCGCCGGCGCTCTTCGACATCAGGGGCTCGCTGCTGTGAGACGCCCATGCTTAGCCCGGCGGCCACCCGAGAACAAGCCGCCACAATTGGTCACGTCAGCAATAATTGCAGTTCACAACTATTCTGTTAGTCTGACCGGCAACGACTACAAAATGGAGGGAGGAGCCATGTCATCGGCGATGGCCATGGCTGAGCGCATTGCGATCGCAATGCGGCGGCGCAACAGAGCCGATCGCGGCTCTTCCGGTGAATCTCGGGGAGACATCGCATCGGCGGGCCCTGCGCCGTTCCGTCCGTCGTGGTCGGAGGCGGGCCATGATTAGCGCCGAACGCCATCCCCAGCCGGAACGCGCGATGTTCGCCGCTCCCTCCATCGAGGCCATCAGACGCGATGACGGCGCGATCATCCTGCGCTCGCGCATGAAGCTGCAGCCCACGGCCCGTTGCACCGGCGAATGGCTGGAGCACTGGGCACACAGCGCGCCGGACCGCACATTCCTCGCCGAGCGTCGCGGCGACACCTGGACCTGGCTCACCTATGGCGAGACGCTGACGCAGGTCCGCGCCGCCGCGGCGTGGATGCTGGCGCAGGGTCTCGGCCCGGATCGTCCGCTTGCGATTCTCTCCGACAACAGCATTGCCCACGCGGTGCTGGCGCTCGCGGCACAGCATGTCGGCATTCCCGTCTGCGCGATCTCGCCGGCCTACTCGCTGATGTCGACCGACCACGAGAAGATCAGGGCGATGATCCGCCTGCTCGATCCCGGCGCCATCTTCGTGGCTCGGCACGGCCCGTTCGCCCGCGCGCTGGCCGCGATCGAGGGCCTGCACCGCGCGGTGATCATCAGCGGGGATGGCGAGGGCACGAGCTCCGTGCCGTTGCAGGTCATGCTCAGCACGAAGCCCGGCCCGGAGGTCGACCGCGCCTTTGCCGCGGTCACGCCGGATACGATCGCAAAACTGCTGTTCACCTCGGGCTCGACCGGGCAGCCGAAGGCGGTGATCAACACGCACGGGATGCTGACCATGAGTCAGCAGGCCAAGGGCCAGCTATGGACCTTCCTGCGCGAGGTCGAAGGCGGCCCCGTCATCGTCGACTGGCTGCCCTGGAGCCACACCTTCGGCGCCAACCACAATTTCAACCTGGTACTCGCCCATGGCGGCTCGATCTATATCGACGGCGGCAAGCCGGCGCCCGGCCTGTTCGAGACCTCGCTCGCCAATCTCAGGAGCATGGTGCCGACGATCTACTTCAACGTTCCGCGCGGCTTCGACATGCTGGTCGCAGCGCTGAAGGCGGACGAGGATCTGCGAAAGAAGTTCTTCTCCGGCGTGACATGCATCCTCTATGCGGCCGCGGCGCTGCCGCAGAATCTGTGGGACGCGCTCAACGAGATGAGCCTGGCCTCGGTCGGCCGCCCTGCCCCGCTGGTCTCGGCCTGGGGCGCCACCGAGACGTCGCCGCTCGCGACCGACTGCCACTTCTTCGCCGAGCGCGCCGGCAATATCGGCGTGCCGATTCCCGGCACCGAGCTCAAGCTGGTGCCATCAGGCGAGAAGCTCGAGGTCCGCGTGCGCGGGCCGAATGTGATGCCGGGATATTGGAAAGCCCCCGAGATCACCGCCGTCGCCTTCGACGAGGAAGGTTTCTACAAGATCGGCGACGCCGTGAAGCTGGCCGACCCGGATCATCCGGAGCGCGGCCTGTTCTTCGACGGCCGCATCACCGAGGATTTCAAGCTCTCTTCCGGCACCTGGGTGAATGTCGGCGCGCTGCGCGTCGCCGGCATTGCCGCGCTGGCGCCGCTTGCGCAGGACATCGTGATATCAGGCCACGGCACCGACGAGGTGCATTTCCTGATCGTCCCGAACATCGCAGCCTGCCGCGTCACGGCCGGCTTGACCGACACCGCCACGGCCGGCGACGTGCTGGCGCATGCCTCCGTGCGCGGGGCCATCGCGCAAGGGCTTGCCAAGCTACGTGCCGAGGCCGTCGGCTCGTCGCGCTACGCGACGCGCGCGCTGCTCATGGCGGAGCCGCCGTCGCTCGATGCCGGCGAGATCACCGACAAGGGCTACATCAACCAGCGCGCGGTGCTGATGCGGCGCGCCAGCCTCGTCGCAAGACTGCAGGATGACACCGCGCCCGACGTGATCAGGCCAAGTGACGACGACTAATGAGTAGCCGCGCAGCGCATTTTGATGCAGAGATGCACCTGTTTTCCTACGAAATCCCGTAGAACTACGTGCCGGACAATCTGTATTCGGCATGATGCTACCACGGGCACTTAACCGGGCATCAACTGCGAAACCTTAAAATCATTCGCAATCAGCCCTCGTCTCGTGCCCAGGACCATCCATGGCTCAGCCGCGCTTCTCTCTCGCGCTCCGCATCTATGCGATCATCGGCTTGTCCTTCTGTGGACTCATCGGGCTCGCTGCAACGCAAAGCCAGAACCTCGAGACCGCACTGAAGGACCAGCGGCAGAGCGAGCTGATCCATCTGACGCAAACCGCCGTCAGCATCGCCCGCGAGGAATATGACGCGATCGCGCGCGACAAGGTGACGCCCGAGGTCGCGCAGAAGAAGGCGGCGGAACGGATCGGCAAGCTGCGCTACGGCAGCGGCGATTACTTCTGGATCAACGACATGGCTCCGAAGATGGTCATGCATCCGATCAAGCCGGAGCTGAACGGCCAGAGCCTCGCCGACAACAAGGACCCGACCGGCAAGCGGCTGTTCGTCGAGATGGTCGATGTCGTCAAGCGTCAGGGCGCCGGCGTCGTCGACTACATGTGGCCTAAGCCCGGCAAGGATGCGCCGCAGCCCAAGATGTCCTACGTCGCCGGCTTCGAGCCCTGGGGCTGGATCATCGGCACCGGCGTCTATGTCGACGATCTCGAGGCTCAGATGTGGGACAGCAAGCGCGCTGTGTTCATCGCCGCCATGCTGGTCATGCTCGTCATCGGATCGATCACGCTGATCATCGCGCGGCGGATGTCGTCCGCGCTGGCCGCGATGGGCGGCGCGCTGACCGAGCTGGGCCATGGCAATTTCGACATCAAGCTGCCCGGGCAGAACCGCAGCGACGAACTCGGTGACATGGCGCGCTCGATCGAGCAGTTCCGGCTGAAGACCGAGGAGAAGGCGCGGCAGACCGCGATGCTCGAGGACGAGCAGCGTCAGGTCGCCGAGCGCATCAAGTCCAAGGCGCTGCAGGAGATGGCGGAAGCGGTGGAGCAGGCCGCGAGCCAGGCCGTCGGCGAGGTCGCCGAAGGCACCGGCCAGATGGCCGGCAACGCCAAGTCGATGACCGACAGCGCCCTGACCCTGGAGCGGAATTCGAGCAGCGTCGCGGCTGCCGCCGAGCAGGCGCTCGCCACCACGCAGACGGTCGCCAAGGCATCGTCACAGCTCGCCGCCTCGATCTCGCAGATCTCCGGCCAGGTGAACTCATCGCGCGAGCTGACGCGCAAGGCCGTGGCCGCCTCGTCCGATGCGCAGGCGACGATTGCCAAACTGTCGGAGGCGGCGGACAAGGTCGGCGCCGTCACCAGCCTGATCAGCGAGATCGCCGGCCAGACCAACCTTCTGGCGCTCAACGCGACCATCGAGGCCGCCCGCGCCGGCGAGGCCGGCCGCGGCTTCGCCGTGGTCGCCTCCGAGGTGAAGTCGCTGGCCGAGCAGACGGCGAAAGCAACCAGCGAGATCGCGCAGCAGATCGCGGAGATCCAGGACTCGACGCGCGCCTCGGTGACATCGATCGGGGCGATCGGCGAGGTCATCCGCAACGTCGAAGCGGTATCCTCAGGTATCGCCGATGCGATCCAGGCCCAGAACAGCGTCACCGTCGAGATCTCCCGTACGGTCGAGGAGACTTCGGCGGCCGCGCGCGAGGTCGCGAGCCAGATCGCCGAGGTCTCGCGCGAGGCGAGCGAAGCCGGCCGCCGTTCGACCGACATCCGCGACGGCTCGACCACCGTCGCCGAGAAGGTGCAGCGCTTGCGCACCGAGCTGGTGCGCGTGATCCGGACCTCCACCGCCGACGTCGACCGCCGTCTCTCGACCCGGCTCAACATCAATCGTCCCGGCACGCTGCAGGCGAATGGCGAACAGATCAGCATGTCCGTGCGCAATTTGTCGCTCGGCGGCGCACTGCTCGAGCAGATTCCGGTCCGCCTGTCGGTCAACACACCGGTCATGCTCGCGATCGCCGGGATGATTTCCGACCTTCCGGGGACTGTCACACGCGTCGGCGATCGCACCGCGCTGGTGCAGTTCACGCTCAACCCGGAGCAGACCGCGCGCCTGACGGCCCTGATTTCGGACCGTCAGGCGGCGTGATCCGCCAAGTCGACCTCAGCGGAAATGGCAGGCGACGAGATGCCCCTCGTCGCTCGCCTTGAGCGGCGGCACTTCCTTGCTACAGACATCCTTCGCGATGGGGCAGCGGGTGTGGAAGTGACAGCCGGACGGCGGATTGATCGGGCTCGGCACCTCGCCCTTGAGCCGGACGCGCTTGCGCTTGACGCTGGGATCGGGGATCGGCACCGCCGATAGCAGCGCCTCGGTGTAGGGATGCTTCGGCGTCGAATAGAGCTGGCGTGACGGCGCGGTCTCGACGATGCGGCCGAGATACATCACGGCGACACGCCGGCTGATGTGCTCGACCACCGAGAGATCGTGCGCGACGAACAGATAGGCGATGCCGAACTTCTGCTGCAGGTCCTCAAGCAGGTTGATGACCTGAGCCTGGATCGAGACGTCGAGCGCCGACACCGGCTCGTCGCAGATGATCAGCTTGGGCTCGACCGCGATCGCCCTGGCAATGCCGATGCGCTGGCGCTGGCCGCCGGAGAATTCATGCGGATAGCGCGTCATGTGGTCGGCCTGCAGGCCGACGGTCTCCAGCAGATGGACGATACGCTCCTCGTAGTGCCGGCGCGATTTCGCGAGCCCGTGAATCGTCAGCGCCTCGCCGATGATGGCGCCGATCGTCATGCGCGGATTGAGCGAGGCGTAAGGGTCCTGGAAGATGATCTGGATGTCCCGGCGCAACGCACGCAGGCTCTCGCCTGACAACGAGATCACGTCCTTGCCTTCGAAGTTCAATTCGCCCGAGCTCGGCTCGATCAATCGGAGCACGCAGCGCCCGGTGGTCGACTTGCCGCAGCCGGACTCGCCGACCAGGCCGAAGGTTTCGCTCGGTTCGATGTGGAAGTTGACGCCGTCGACCGCGCGCACGCTGCCGATCTGGCGCTTCAACAAGCCGCCCTTGATCGGAAACGCCTTGGTCAGGTTGCGCACGGTGAGCAGCGGCGCCGGTGCGGTGGCGGGAGCAGCGACAGCTTCGGTCATCACGACAACGTCTCTTCGGCGCGGATGCACGCCACCTTGTGGCCGGGCTCGATCTCGCGCAGCTCCGGCTGCGCGCGCCGGCACTCGGGAATGGCAAAGCCGCAGCGCGACGCGAAGCGGCAGCCTTCGGGCGGATTGACCAGCTTCGGCACGCTGCCCGGGATGCTCTCCAGCCGGCTCTTCTTGACCGCGGCGAGATCGATGCGCGGGATCGAGCGGATCAGGCCCTGCGTGTAGGGATGGCGCGGATTGGCGAACAGCCGATCGACCGGCGCTTCCTCGGCGACCCGGCCGGCATACATCACGACGACGCGCTGCGCGACCTCGGCCACGACGCCCATGGCGTGGGTGATCAGCATGATCGACATGCCGAGCCGCTCCTTCATGTCGAGCAGCAGGTCGAGGATCTGCGCCTGGATCGTGACGTCGAGCGCGGTCGTCGGCTCGTCGGCGATCAGGAGCTTGGGATTGCACGACAGCGCCATCGCGATCATCACGCGCTGGCGCATGCCGCCGGAGAAATGATGCGGATAGTCGTGCACACGGGCTTTCGGATTCGGGATCTGCACCAGCGCCAGCATCTCCGCCGCGCGATCCATCGCCGCTTTCTTGGACAGGCCCTGATGCAGCCGGATCACCTCGGCGATCTGGTCGCCGACCGTGTAGACCGGATTGAGCGACGTCATCGGCTCCTGGAACACGATCGCGATCTCGCTGGCGCGGATGCGATTGAGCTCCGACGTCGGCAGCGGCACGAGATCGCGCCCCTGCCACAGGATCTGGCCGCCGGCGATGCGGCCGGGCGGCATCGCGATCAGCTTCAGCACCGACATCGCGGTGACGGTCTTGCCGGAGCCGGACTCGCCGACCACACACAGGGTCTCGCCACGGTTGATCGTGATGTCGACGCCGTCGACGGCCTGGACCTGGCCCTCGTCGCTGTTGAAATAGGTCTTCAGCCCCTTGATCTCGAGGAGCGGGGCCGCGTTGGCGTGCACTTGCGCGTCCATCACATCACCTTCCGCGGATCGAGCGCATCGCGCAGGCCGTCGCCGATGAAGTTGATCGCGATGACCGTGAGGAAGATCGCGCCGCCGGCGAACAGCGCCCAATGCGGCGCGATGTCGAGATAGTCCTTGGCGTCGAACAACAGCCGGCCCCAGGTCGGAATATCCGGCGGGAAGCCGAGGCCGAGGAACGACAGCGTCGACTCCGCGATGATCGCCGCCGCCACGTCGATGGTGCCCGCGACGATCACCGGTCCGAGCGCATTCGGCAGGATGTGACGGACGATGAGACGGATATTCGACGCGCCGAGCGCGCGTGCGGCCTCGACGAATTCCTTCTCGCGCAGCGACAGGAATTGCGCACGCACCAGACGCGCGACCGGCATCCAGCGGAAGCCGCCGATGACGAGCACGATCAGCACGAACACGCCGCCCTCCGGGCCGAGCCAGCCTTTGAGGAAGTCGCGGAACAGGTAGATGATCAGCAGCAGCAGCGGCAGTTGCGGCAGCGACAAGAACAGGTCGGTGAGCCACATCAGCGCGGCGTCGACCGGTCCCTTCGCGGTGCCGGCAAGCGCGCCGACGACGATGCCGACCAAGAGTGCCACGCCCATCGCGGCGAAGCCGACGGCGAGCGAGATACGGCCGCCATAGATCATGCGCGCCAAGAGGTCCTGGCCGAGATCGTCGGTGCCGAACGGGTGCTCCCAGGACGGCGGTGACAGCCGTGCGGTGAAGTCGATCTCGTTGATCGGAATGCGCCACAGGAACGGGCCGAGCACGATCGACAGCGCGAGCAGCAGCAGCACGACGATGCTGGCCGCCGCGAGGCGGTGACGAAGGAAGCGGCGCAGCGCGTCGCGGCCCGGCGAGAACCGCCGTTTCGGCGACGCGGCCGCCGACGCCGCCTCAACGGAAGGAGATGCGTGGGTCAAGCCAGCCATACAGAATGTCTGCGATGAGGTTGAAGAGGACGACGAGGCAGGCGAACACGAAGGTCACCGCCATGATGACCGGCGTATCATTGGCGAGGATCGCGCTGATCAGGAGCGAGCCGATGCCGGGAATGCGGAAGATCTGCTCGGTGACGATGGCGCCGCCGAACACGGTCGGCATCTGCAGCGCCACCAGGGTCACCACCGGGATCAGCGCGTTGCGCACGACGTGCTTGACGATGACCTTGCGCTCGTCGAGGCCCTTGGAGCGCGCGGTCGTGACGTAGTCGAGCTTGATGACGTCGAGCACGGCCGAGCGCACATAGCGCGTGTATGAAGCGGCCTGGTAAAGGCCCAGCACCGTGATCGGCATGATGGCCTGCTTGATACTCTCCCACCACCATTGCCATCCCGTCGCCTGCAGGTCGGCGCGATAGACGAACGGCAGCCAGCCGAGATTGACGCTGAAGATCAGGATCAGCAGCAGGCCGGTAAAGAAGGTCGGTAGCGAGAAGCCGATGAAGGCGAAGGTGTTGGCGATCTGGTCGAAGATCGAATAGGGCCGCCGCGCCGCCAGCACGCCGACCGGCAGCGCGACCGCGAGCGCGAGGATCTGCGCGGTGCCGACCACGTAGAGCGTGGTCGGGATCCGCTGCAGGATCAGCGTGTCGACGTTGACGCGGCTGGCGAACGAGAAGCCCCAATCGCCCTGGAACATGGCGACCAGCCAGCGCACATAGCGCACCAGCACGGGATCGTTCATCCCAAACTTGATGCGCAAGGCCTCGCGCACCTCGGGCGGCACGTTCGGATTGCTCGCGAGCTCGCCGAACGGATCGCCCGGCGCCAGCGCGAGCAGCACGAACAGGATGAGGCTGATGCCGAGCAGGCTCGGCAAAGCGACGATGAGGCGCCTGAGAAGGTAGTTTCCCATCGCTCCACCACTACGATGTCTGGCTGGTCATGCGGGCCGCGTCAGCTCGCCCGATGCCAGGTTGCGATGAACGCGAGGTCGTTGTCCCAGCCGCTCTTGTACAGGACCATGCCGTTCTTGACCCCGATCACATTGAGACGGTTGATCTCCGGCAGCACGTAATTGTCACGCACCACGAGGTCGTTGAGCTTGACGAAGTGCGCGGCGCGCTTGACGGGATCGAGCTCGCTCTGGGCCAGCTTGTAGGTCTCGTCATACTCTTTGTTCTGCCAGCGGCAGACGTTGCGGCCCTGCCACTTGTTCTCCTTGGTGGCGCATTCCCACGAGGTGAACTGGTTCATGAAGAACTGCGGGTCGGCCTGCGGCATCGTCGTCTGGTACATCTGCATGTCGCAGTAGAAGTGCGAATAGGTGTCGGGGTTGGCGACATCGGAGGAGAAGAACACCGAGGCCACGACCGACTTCAGCTCGACATCGATGCCGGCCTTCTGGCAGGCCTGCTTGATGATCGCCTGGTTCTTCTGGCGCGGGCCGTTGATCGAGGTCTGGAACACGAACTTCAGCTGCTTGCCGTCCTTCTCGCGAATGCCGGAGGAACCCTTTTTCCAGCCGGCGGCGTCGAGGATCTGGTTGGCCTTCTCGATCGAGAACTCGAAGGCGTTGTTCTTCGAGCGGAAGCGCTCGGGATTGTTGAGGAAGTTCGGGGTCGCGACGCCGGCACGGCCATAGATGAACTTCTGCACCGAGGCGCGGTCGATCAGGAGGTTGAGCGCCTTGCGCACCTCGGGATCGGAGAACAGCGGATGCTTGGTCTTGAGGCTGGCGCGCTCGCCGTCGACCTCGGTGTTCGGATCGGTGACGTTGAGGCCGATATATTCGATGTGGCCCGTCAGCGTGAGATCCGCCTTGCCCTGGCCGCCGGCTTCGAGCTTGACGAGGATCTCGTCCTCGACCTGCAGATTGTAGGCGTAGTCATACTCGCCGGTCTGCAGCACCGCGCGCGCCGCCGACACCGCATCGCCGCCGCCCTTGATCTCGACCGTGTCGAAATAAGGCTGCGTCGCAACGTGGTAGTCCGGGAAGCGCTTGCCGGCGACGGTGTCGCCCGGCTTGAAGTCGACGAACATGTACGGGCCGGTGCCGACCGGCTTCAGGTTCGCCGGCGCCTCGCGCGACTTCGCGCCGATATAGTCCGCGAAGTGATGCTTGGGAATGATGCAGCCGAACGAGGCCACGAAACCGTCGGCCCAGAACGGCGTCGGCTGCGGGAAGATCAGCTTGACGGTGAGATCGTCGATCTTCTCCATCGCCTTGATGTTCTTGTAGCTGCCGATCGAGACCGCCGAGGTCTCGGGATTGTTGGCGTATTCCCAGTTGAAGATCACGTCATCGGCGGTGAACGGCTTGCCGTCATGCCATTTCACGCCGGGCTTCAGCTTCCACGTCACGGACAGACCGTCCGCGGCGAGACCGCCGTTTTCCTTGCTGGGGATCTCGGCCGCCAGGATCGGAATGAGGTTGCCGTCCTTGTCCCAGCCGGCGAGCGGCTCATAGAACAGCCGGCAGGCTTCCTGGTCCTTGGTGCCGATGGCGAAATGCGGATTGAGCAGCGTCGGCGCCTGCCACAGCAGCAGCTTGAGCGGACCGCCGCCGCCGGCCTTGGTCGGCTTGTAGGGAATGGCGTCGGCGGCAACGGCGATGCCGGAATAAGAGAGCATCGCGCCGGCCATCGGCGCGGTGAGCCCCACGGCAATCATCCGCTGCACAAAATCGCGCCGCGACAGGCGCCCCGCTTTGACATCAGCGATCTGGTTACGGAGATCACGCTCGTTCATTCAATCGGCTCCAAGGTGGTGCTGATGCCAAAAAAACGCGCCCCGCGATGCATCAGCGCGGAGCTGCACAAAATTGGATCAGCCTTCGAAGCGACTGTCAAAGCAGAATCCGGGCCAATTTCGCAAGAAGGAATGGATGGATTGTCGCACCTTCGCGGTGCGACAATTTTTGCTGCAGAGCAGCCCCGGAAAATGGAACTACGCCACTACCGTAGCTCAGCATCAGCTCGCTGCGCGCGCCCACGGTGCGGGCGAGCGCTCAGCTTTCGCGATACCAGTTCGGCAACTGCCAGAGATCGTTGTCCCAGCCCGACGAATGAGTCTGCAATCCCTTGCGGACGCCGCTGACGCGGGGACGGTTGAGCTCCGGCAGCACATGACGGCCGGCGCAGACCAGATCGTTGAGCTTGATGTAGAGCGCGGCGCGCTTCACCGGATCGAGCTCGCGCAGCAGCTCATTGTAGAGATCGTCATACTCCTTGTTCTGCCAGCGCGAGACGTTGCGGCCCTGCCATTTGTTGGCCTTGGTCGCGGCCTCCCAGGAGACGTACTGGCTGAGGAAGGATTGCGGCTCCGGCGACGACATCGTCATCATCAGCATCTCCATGTCGCAATAGAAATGCGAGTAGGTGTCGGGATTGGCGACGTCGCTGGAGAAGAACACCGAGCCCACGACCGACTTCAGCTCGATCTCGATGCCCGCCTTCTGGCAGGCCTGCTTGATGATGGCCTGGTTCTTCTGCCGCGGTCCGTTGGTCGAGGTCTGGAATACGAACTTCAGCTGCTTGCCGTCCTTCTCGCGCAGCCCGCTCGCGCCCTTCTTCCAGCCGGCGTTCTCGAGAATCTGGTTGGCCTTCTCGATGTTGAACTCGAACGTCGTGTTCTTGGAGCGGTAGCGCTCGGGATTGTTGACGCAGTTCGACGTGGCGATGCCGCCGCGGCCATAGATGAACTTCTGGATCGAGGCGCGGTCGATCAAGAGATTGATCGCCTCGCGCACCGCCGGATCTGAGAACAGCGGGTGCTTGGTCTTGAGGCTCGCGCGCTCGCCGTCGACCTCGACATTGGGATCGGTCGCGTTGAGCATGATGAATTCGAGATTGCCGGTCGCCACGATCTCGGCGAACCCGGTGCCGCCGGCCTCGAGCTTCACCAGGATCTCGTCCTCGACCTGCAGGTTCCAGGCGTAGTCGTATTCCCCGGTCTGCAGCACCGCGCGCGCCGCCGACACGGCGTCGCCACCGCCCTTGATCTCCAGCGTGTCGAAATACGGCCGGTTCGGCACGTGGTAGTTGGGGTTGATCTTGCCGGTCAGCATGTCGCCCGGCTTGAAGTCGACGAACAGATAGGCGCCGGTGCCGACCGGCTTGAGATTGTTCGGCGCCTCGCGCGACTTCGCGCCGATATAGTCGCCGAACAGATGCTTCGGGATGATCGCGCCGCGACCGCCAACGAACGCCGTGAACCATAGCGGCGTCGGCTGGGCGAACACCAGGCGGACCGTGTGATCGTCGATCCGATCGATCGTCTTGATGTCCTTGTAGTCGGCGATGGTGACCGCCGACGTCTCCGGATTGGTGGCGAACTGCCAGTTGAAGATCACGTCGTCAGCGGTGAACGGCTGGCCGTCGTGCCATTTGACGCCCGGCTTGAGCTTCCAGATCACCCAGGTCCCGTCTGCGGCGATGGTGCCGTTGGCCACGCTGGGGATCTCCGCGGCGAGCACCGGCACGAGATTGCCGTCGGCATCCCATCCGGCCAGCGGCTCATAGAACGCGCGCGCGGATTCCTGGTCCTTGGCGCCGATGGCGAAATGCGGATTGAGCAGGGTCGGTGCCTGCCAGAACAGGAGCTTCAGCGGTCCGCCGCCGCCCGCCTTGGTCGGCTTGTAGGGAAAGTCCTGCGCCGCCATCGCGACCCCGGAATGCGCCAGCATCATGCCCGCAAGCGGCGCGGTGAGCCCGAGCGCGAGCATCCGCTGCACGAAATCGCGGCGCGAGAGCCGCCCATCCTTGACCGCAGCAATCTCGTGACGCAGGTCCTGTTCGTTCACTGTCGTTCTTCTCCAAAGCAGTAAAGTCTGTGATGCAGTTGAAGCGCGTGGGCGTCGTGCTTCGAGGTTCCGCGCCGCACGGCTATACGTCTGAGCCGATAGGCATGATCCGGGCCATTTGCCGCAGTCGCGGCGGCTCAGCGCGGCGGCTTCAGCTTGCGGAAGCGGACGCCGGTGCCGTCGGGCAGCCGGGTGGCGACATAGCCGGCCGCGAGGCAGGCCTCGCGTTGCGGCATCTTCTCCTGCGGACTCCGCAGGCTGTCCCACCACGAGGCGCGGTGCGACGCCCGCGGCAGGCTGTCGCCGATCAGCTCCTCGATCTCGTCGAGGCTGAGCACCAGCTCGGGACGGGTCTGCCGCTTGAGGTAGTCCCTTAGGGCGTCATAGTCGGGCAAATTGCAATTCCATCTCACTCGGCAGCCAGGGCGGGACGCAGCCACGACCGCCACCACTCGTTAACCTAACATGAGTTACTTCGAAGTATCCGTCAGTCTACGGACGGGACTCCACGGGGACGGGACGAGCCGATGCGCTGGACACGCCGAACAGGCCGGGCAAAGCCGCCTTGGCGTCTCTCGGCGCGCACGCTCGTCACCTGCTCCATCTCCACCATCATCGGCTTCTCCGCCATCTGCGCCAGCGTCATGATCGACCTGCGCCGCGGCGAGGAGGTGCGCGCCCGGCAGGCGCTGGAAAACCTTGCCGCCGGCATCGGCGCCGACATCAGCCGCAACATCGAGCTGTACGATCTCTCGCTGCGCGCCGTCGCCGCCAACATGTTGCTGCCCGAAATCGACGAGGTCAGCAAGCCGATCCGTCACCTGATCCTGTTCGACCGCGCCTCCACGGCGAAGAATTTCGGCGCCATCCAGGTGTTCGACGCGAAAGGCCGCCTAGCCATCGACTCGGCCACGCTCGATCCTTTGCCTGACGATCACAGCGACGCCGCGTTCTTCCAGGTTCATCGCGACCGCGCCGACGCCGGCCTGTATGTCAGCCGCCCCGCCGAGCATCAGGGCCGCACCGCCATCGTGCTGAGCCGCCGCATTTCCGCGCCCGACGGCCGCTTCGCCGGCGTCGTCGCCGGCTCGATCCGGCTGAGCTATTTCCGTGACCTGTTCAGCCAGCTCTCGCTCGGACCGGGCGTCGGCATCACGGTGTTCGGACGCGACGGCACCATCATCGTGACGGCGCCCTTCGATCAAGCCGCCATCGGCCGCAACCTCGCACGCGCGCCGGACGTGACCCGCACCTTGAGCGAGCCGAGCGGCTGGTCGAGCAGCTCCGGCGCGTTGGACGACGTGCCGCGCCTCCTGGTCTGGCGCAATGCCGGCGGCCCGCTGGTCGTGGTTGCCAGCCGGTCATGGGATAGCGTGTACGCCGTCTGGCGCAACGAGGCGGCGCAGATCGGCGCCCTGATGCTGGCGCTCATCGTCTTCGTGCTCGCGGCCACGCAGGTCGCCGCACGCGAGATTCAGCTGCGCGCGAAGGTCGAATCCAGGCTCGAGCGGCTCGCGACCACCGATCCGCTCACCGGGCTGAAGAACCGGCGCAAGTTCGACGAGACGATCGAGATCGAGTGGCGGCGCGCACTCCGTGCCGAAACGCCGCTGGCTTTGCTGATGATCGATGCCGATCACTTCAAGTGCTACAACGACACCCACGGCCATCAGGCCGGCGACCAGGTGCTGGTCGGCATCGCCGTCTGCATCTCGGATTCGGTGCGGCGGGCCGGCGATTGCGCGGCGCGCTATGGCGGCGAGGAGTTCGCGGTGCTGCTGCCGGGGACCGCGGAGGCCGACGCGTTGCACGTCGCCGAGACGATCCGCAACAAGGTCGCCTTGTGGGCGGGCGAGGCGACCAACACCTCGATCAGCATCGGCGTCGCCAGCGTGACGCCGTCGCGCGGGACGGACTGGACCGCCCTGATGAATGCCGCCGACAAGGCGCTCTATGTGGCCAAGGCGGCGGGCCGCAACCGCTGCATCACCGTGCCCGTGCCAAGGCCACAGCCCGCGGCCGCGCTGGCGGCGTGAGGCCGCCAGCCGCCTGGCGAGACCTGCGCAAGCGCCGGTCTCAGCCTTTGCTCTCGAGATACTTCTTCATGTCTTCGCGCAGGCTATCCCGCAGGTCGGACCGCGCCATGGCGAAGGCGATGTTGGCCTTGAGGAAGCCGGACTTCGAACCGCAATCATGCCGCTCGCCGTCGAAATCGACGCCGTAGAATTTCTGCGTCTTCGACAGGCCGATCATCGCATCGGTGAGCTGGATCTCGCCGCCGGCGCCGCGCTCCTGCGTCGCCAGGATCTTGAAGATCTCCGGCTGCAGGATGTAGCGGCCGGTGATCGAGAAGTTCGACGGCGCCGTGCCCTTGGCCGGCTTCTCGACCATGCCGTCGACCTCGAAGATCTTGCCGTCGCGCGGGCCTACGCCGCAGATGCCGTATTGATGGGTCTGGTCGGCCGGCACCTCCTGCACCGCGAGCACGTTGCTCTTCTCCGGCAGCTTGTTGGCGGCGGCGATCATCTGCGCCAGGCACCCCGGCGTGTTCAGCACCAGTTCGTCCGGCAGCACCACCGCGAACGGCTCGTCACCGACGATGTCGCGCGCGCACCACACCGCGTGGCCGAGGCCGAGCGGCGCCTGCTGACGGGTGAAGCTGACGGCGCCCGCCTCCGGCTGGTCGCGGGCCAGGATATCCATTTCGGTTTTCTTGCCGCGCGCCGCGAGCGTCGCGTCGAGCTCATACATGCGGTCGAAATGGTCTTCGATCGAGGTCTTGTTGCGCCCGGTGACGAACACGAAATGCTCGATGCCGGCTTCCTTCGCTTCGTCGAAGACATATTGGATGAGCGGCTTGTCGACGATCGTCAGCATCTCCTTCGGCATCGCCTTGGTGGCGGGAAGGACGCGGGTGCCGAGACCGGCGACCGGAAAAACGGCTTTGCGGATCTTCATGGGGCCTGATTAAACCTTGTGACGAATGAATGCGAAACCGATCGCATGTTGGTAGCTGGTTTGCAGCCGAGAACAAAGGCGGATGTTGGTCCGGTGTTCCCCTCGACACGGACGGAAGGGCTAAATTTCGCTGCGGAAATCCTTAACCTTGTTAATCTCCCGTTAAGCAGGACCGGGCCTCGTGAAGGCTGGTCTTCCCGGCGATCTGGATCGAGACATGGCGCGACGGAACGTAATGCTGGCAGCTCTCAAGGCCGGCGCCACTGCGGCGGCCGTCGTGACGGTGGTCACGATGGTGTCCGGTTCCGCATCGGCGCAGTCCACCGGCGGCGGGCCGCTGAACTTTCTCGACAGCCTGTTCACGGGCACGCTGACCAAGGGCAACCCGAGCCCGGGCCAGCCTGCGCAAGCCCCCTCTCCCGGCGGGCCGCAGCCGTGGAGCGGCGAGGACGGCGCCTCCGGCCACCCGCTGATGACGGCGGCGGCGATTCGCGAGGCAGCCGGCAATTTCGACGCCTGCGTCGCAGGCATGTGGCCAGATGCCGCACGGCGCAACATCACCCAGGACAATTTCCAGCGCTTCACCGCCGGGCTGTCGCCTGACCTGCGCATCATGGACCTGCTCGATGCGCAGCCGGAGTTCACCAAGTCGATCTGGGACTATCTCGACATCCTGGTGAACGACAATCGGCTGGCCAAGGGCCGCGAGGTGCTGGCGAAGTACAAGGCGCAGTTCGATGCGACCGAGCGCGCCTATGGCGTCGACCGCTACATCATCGCTGCGATCTGGGGCATTGAATCCAACTACTCGACGCAGATCGGCGACCGCAGCGTGCTGCAATCCACCGCGACGCTGGCCTGCATCGGCCGCCGCCAGGCCTATTTCAAGGACGAGTTCCTGTCGGCGCTTGAGATCCTCAATCGCGGCGATCTCAGGCCTGAGCAGATGCGCGGCTCCTGGGCCGGCGCGTTCGGCCCGACCCAGTTCATGCCGACCGCGTTCAAGCGCTTCGCCGTCGATGCCGACGGCGACGGCCGCCGCGACGTCGTCGACAATCCGGCCGACCTGATCGCCTCGACCGCCAACAACCTCAAGAAGGACGGCTGGCAGAGCGGCCAGAGCTGGGGCTACGAGGTCGCCGTGCCCCAGGGCTTCAACTACATGCTGGCCGACCGCGCCAAGAGCATGAGCTTCGGCCAATGGGAACAGCTCGGCCTGAAGCGCGCCAACGGTCAGCCCTTCCCGGCGACGAACGAGAAGGCCTACCTGCTGGCGCCGGCGGGCGCCCAGGGCCCCGGCTTCCTGATGCTGCAGAATTTCCGCGTGATCATGAAATACAATCCGGCCGAGGCCTATGCGCTGGCGATCGGACATTTCGCCGACCGGCTGCGCGGCGCGCCGCCGTTCGTGCAGGCCTGGCCCCGCGAGGAGCGCACCTTGTCGCGCGCCGAGCGGCTGGAATTGCAGCAATTGCTGGCCGACCGCGGATTCTACCGCGGAACGCCCGACGGTCAGTTCGGCGGCCAGACCCGCGAGGCCCTGCGGAACTTCCAGGCATCGATCGGGGCGCCGGCCGATGGCTTCGCCACCTCCGACGTGCTGGAACGGCTGCGCGGGCGCTGACACGTCTCCCCCGCCCCTGCCGGTAACCTTTTGGGGCGATTGCCGGCGGACATCAACACCATCCGGTGAATGCCCGTTTGCGGCCTGATTCGGGTCCTATTATATGGATTGTCACGATTTCGCCGCGCGGCGCTGCGGACGGGTGCGCATGTCAAAGCTGAAGTTCCTCCTCAAGCTGTTGAACGAGCCCGGCCCGGCGGTCGTTTTGGCCGTCGTGATTGCCATGCTGGTCGGAATCACCGGCCCGGCCTCGGCCCAGTTCTTCAACTTCAACCCGTTCTCATCGCCCCCGCCCCGGGCGGCGCCGCAGCGCGGCGGCGGTGGTGGTGGCTGGTTCGGCAGCGACTTCTTCGCGCCCTTCCAGCCGCAGCAGCCGAAGCGGGTGCAGCAGGATTATTCCAAGGCGCCGCCGCCGGAGAGGCGCGACAACGCCAACGCGCCCGAGCGCTACGTGCTGGTGCTTGGCGACGGCATGGCCGACTGGCTGGCCTATGGCCTCGAAGATGCCTATTCCGAGCAGCCGGACATGGGCATCACCCGCCGGATCAGGACCAACTCGGGCCTGATTAAATACCAGCCGAAGGGCGAGCCGGCCGACTGGGCCGCCGCCGCCAAGGGGATCCTGGCGACCGAGCGGGTAGACGCGATCGTCATCATGCTCGGCCTCAACGACCGTCTCCCGATCCGCGAGCCGGCCGTGGAGAAGACCGAAAAGCCCGACGACAAGAAGGCGGATAAAGCCAAGAAGGATGCCAAGGCCAAGCCGGGTGAAGCCAAGCCGGCTGACGGCAAGCCGGGTGACCCCAAGTCCGGCGAGGCCAAGCCGGACGCCAAGCCCGATGCAAAGACGGATACGGCCGCTAAACCGGCCGACAGCGAGCTGCCGCAGGACGAGGCCGACAACGACACGCCCGCCGTCGCGGCGCCGGAAAAGACCGCGCGAGCCCCGGGCGCCCTCTACGAATTCCGCGACGAGCGCTGGGTCGAGCTCTACACCAAGAAGATCGAGGAGATGATCGCGGTCGCCAAGAGCAAGGGCGTGCCGGTGCTCTGGGTCGGCCTGCCCGCGGTGCGCGGCCCGAAAGGCACCGCCGACACCCTGTTCCTCGATTCGCTCTATCGCGACGCCGCCGGCAAGGCCGGAATCACCTATGTCGACGTCTGGGACGGCTTCGTCGACGAAGCCGGCCGCTTCCTGCAGAAGGGCCCGGACTTCGAGGGCCAGATCCGCCAGCTGCGCTCCTATGACGGCGTCTATTTCACCAAGCCCGGCGCCCGCAAGCTCGCGCACTATGCCGAGCGCGAGATCAACCGCCTGCTCGCAGCCCGCTCCGCCCCGCTGGAGCTGCCGACCGAGCCGGCGACACCCGACGCCAATGCCGTGCCTGGTCAGCCTGCGCCGCGCCCCGTGGCCGGACCGATCCTGCCGCTGGTGGCCTCGTCGGTCGGCACCGACCAATTGCTCGGCGGTCCCGGCTCGCGTCCCGCCGCCGTCGACGCGCTGGCGGCGCGCACCCTGGTCAAGGGTGAGGCGCTCAGCCCTCCGGCCGGGCGCGCCGATGATTTCGTCTGGCCGCGCCGCGAGGTCGGCCGCGAACAGGCCAAGGAGCCACCGAAGGAGCTGAGCAAGCCGGATACGCCCGTCGCGGCGACCTCACCCACGGAGGCCGCGCCGGCGGCAGCCGGTCAGCTTCCCCAGCAGCAACGGCCGAAGCGGCTGACGACCCCGGCCACCCCCGGCCAGACGGCGCCCAGCCAGGGCCAACAGCCGAACCCCAACGGCCAAGCGAACCAGAACGGCAACCAGAACGGCCTGCGCGACTTCTTCGGCTTCGGCGCGCCACAGCAGCAGCAACAGCCGGCACAGCCGCGACCACCCACCGTCCGCAATCCCAATGCGCCGCCGCGGCCGCCAGGCTCCGTGGGCCGCTCGGCGGCGGTGCTGGAGGCACCTGCGCGCTGAGCGCGAATCGCGAGGCGAGAGCGAACGCGATCCATCAATGCCAATCGGCCCGCATTCCCAGGGGAATGCGGGCCGATTGTCGTTCAGCCGTCGCCTGACGTGCTGTCGTTGTCTCAGTAGCGCCAGCGCCGCGGCTGTGGCTGGCTCGACGGACGCATCAGCATCGCGAGCAGGAAGCCGATGCCGCCGGCCACGAGCAACGCGCCCATCGGATTGTCCTGCACCCGCTTGGTGAGCGCCTGGGTGCCGTCACGCAGGCTGTCGGTGCTGCTGCCGAACGTGTCCTTGGCGTAGTCCATCGCGGCATCGCCGGCCTCGCGGGCGGCGTCCTTGGCCTGGCCATACAGGTTCTGCACCACGCCTGAAGCCTCGCGCGCACGACCAGAGGCCTGCGTGCTCTTGTCGCCGGTCATCTCGCCGATTCCGCTCTCGACCTTGCCTGCGACATCCTTCGCCGTACCGGTCAAACGATCCGTATCCATTGCCGCCTCTCCTTGTCTCGCGTTTGCGGGGCTTTCCGCTCAGCTAACCGGCTGGGGCGGCGACAGTTCCGGCGGACTACAAAATCAGCCCGCCATCGACGACGATGGTCTGGCCGATGATGTAGGACGACAGCGGCGAGGCGAGGAACAGCGCCGCACCGGCCATGTCCTGCGGCGTGCCGAGCCGCTTCAGCGGAATGCGCTGCAGGGCGCCTTCGAGACGCTGCGGATTGGCTGTCGTGACCTTGGTCATCTTGGTATCGACGAGACCCGGCGCGATGCCGTTGACGCGGATGCCATCACCGGCCCAGGCCTCCGCCAGGGTCCGCGTCAGGCCGACCGCCCCGGTCTTGGAGGCATTGTAGGCGGGGTTGCCCATCGTCGAATGATAGGCCGCGGTCGACGACACGATGATCAGCGCGCCATTGGCCTCGCTCAGCATGCCGTGAAACTTCGTCGCACAGGCCATCAGGCTGATGAGATTGACCTCCAGCACCTTGCGGAAGCCGTCCATCGCGAACTCACCGCGCCGATACAGCACCGCGCCCTGCGCCAGCACCAGCACGTCGAGCCGGTCGAAGCGCGGCGCGAACGCCTCGATCGCGGCGGCATTGCCGACGTCGAGCTGATGATAGTCGAGCCCCGCGAGATCTGAGCCGTCTTCGGCGCGATAATCGGCCGCACCGGCGCGCGTGCCGCAGACCGCGACCCGAGCGCCCTGCGTGCGAAACGCCTGCGCGATGCCGTTGCCGATGCCGCTGGATCCGCCGATCACAAGCACCTGCCGCCCCGAGAAATCGAGCGCGCTCATCTCCCTGCACTCCCCTTGTTGTTTGTTCGCCACGGCTTACGCCATGGGTTTCGCTATGTGTGGAGAGCGCCGGTGGTGCTGTCAACGTGACGGCAGGTCAGCGCTGCGAACGCGATGCGAGCCTACTTCGCCGGCGTCAGCCGCCTGAGCCGGCCCGGCGAGTCGTCTTCGATGATCCAGACCGCGCCATCCGGCGCCACCGCGACATCGCGGATGCGCTCGCCCATGTCCCAGCGTTCGGCCTCGTCGGGCTGGCCGTCGGCACGAAACGCCACGCGCACCAGCGCCTGAGCCCTGAGGCCGCCGATCAGCGCCGATCCCTTCCATTGTGGAAACATCGCGCCGTCATAGAAGGCGAGGCCGGCCGGCGCGATCACCGGGTCCCAATACAGCGGCGGCGCCGCAAGATCGGGGCGCGTCGTATGCCGCGGGATCGGCGTGCCGTCGTAATTGTCGCCGTTCGAGACCAGCGGCCAGCCGTAGTTCTTGCCCGGCTCGATCAGGTTGAGCTCGTCGCCGCCGCGCGGGCCCATCTCGTGCAGCCACAGCTTTCCGTCGGGCGCGAAGGCAAGGCCGTAGGGATTACGGTGACCGGTGGTCCAGGTCTGCGCCGGTACGCCCTTGTCCTCGGCCATCGGATTGTCCGACGGCGTCGAGCCGTCGAGATTGAGCCTGAGCACCTTGCCGCGAGCCTGGCGCGGGTCCTGCGCGCTGGTCGGCTGCATCCGGTCGCCGACCGTCAGGAACAGGTGCGTTCCCTGCGGATCGAACGCGATGATGCCGCCCGGCTGGCCACCGCCGCCCGCCGGCGTCTGGCGCCAGATGACGGTGAGATTCGCGAGGCTGGCGCGGCCGTCCGCCAGCGACAGAACGGCACGGGCGAGCGCGAGGCGGCTGCCCTCGGCATTCGGCTCGGTGTAGCTGATATAGACCTGCGACGACGTCGCAAAGTCCGGCGCGACCGCGATGTCCAGGAGGCCGTTCTGTCCGCGCGCGGCAACCGCGGGCACATTGCCGACCTCTGTCTTCTGCCCGCTCTGGGTGACGACGAAGATCCGGCCCGGCTTCTCGGTGATCAGCATCCGCCCATCCGGCAGGAACGCGATCGCCCAGGGCGTGTCGAATTCCGCCACCGTCTTGGCATCGAAGGGCTGGACCGAACTCGCTTTGCGCCCCCCGGCGTTGATGCTGTCCGCGCCTGCGGCGTCGGCAGCAAACAATCCCGCAGCCAAAGCCAGGCCGATGACTGTCTTGAGCACCATGATCACTCCGGTTCGTTGGTCCGTGCCGTCAGCAACGTGCACGCGGCCATGCCAGATCGGTGCTGACCAAATGCGTCTGATTGGTGATAATCCTCGGGGTCGAGAGATGATGTGCATTTTTCCGTGAGCCGCAAATATGCAGGAACATAGGCAACTCAGCCGAACAGTCCGGGGATCGACCGTGCTGATCACGGGCGCGGCATCCGGCATGGGGCGTGCGACCGCGCGGGTGTTCGCCGATGACGGCGCGCGGGTCGCCGTCACGGATATCGATGAGACCGGCGCCCGCGCCGTGGCCGCCGAGATCGCAGCGTCCGGCGGAACTGCGCGCGCCTGGCGGCTCGATCTGACCGATCGCGAGGCGATCAGCACGGTGGTGAACGAGGCGGCCGCGCAGTTCGGCGGGCTCGACATCGTCGTCAATAATGCCGGCATCTCGGTGCGCGTCGCCATCGACGACGAGGCCTATGACGACGCATGGGCCAAGGGCATCGCCGTGATGCTCACCGCGCAGCAGCGCGTCATCCGCGCCGCATTGCCGCACCTACGCCGGTCAAATAGCCCGCGCATCGTCAACATCGCCTCCACCGAAGCGCTCGGCGCCACCGCGCTGCACAGCGCCTATTCGGCGGCGAAAGCGGGCGTGACCGGACTGACGCGCTCGCTCGCCGTCGAGCTCGGACGCGACGGCATCACCGTCAACTGCATCTGCCCCGGGCCGATCACGACCGCGATGACCGCGCGCATTCCCGACGAGCAGAAGGCGATCTACGCCAAGCGCCGCACCGCGCTGGGCCGCTACGGCGATCCGGAGGAAGTGGCGCACATGACCTTGAGCCTGTGCCTACCGGCCGCGTCGTTCATCACCGGCGCCGTGATTCCGGTCGACGGCGGGCTGATGGCACGCAACGCGTGATGCTCTCCTGCGCCGGCATGACAGCCGTGCGCGTCGGGCTCCGTGCTTCGCGTTGACTTCGCGGAGCGCGGGCGTAGCCTCGAATCAGAAGCGGGCACGAGTCCGCCATGATGAGGACACGCAAGGAGAACGCCATGGCCATCGCCATCCGGCAGCTTCATCCCCATTTCGTCGGCGAAGTCTCAGGCATCGACCTGCGCGCGCCTCTCGCACGCGACGAGGTCGCACAGCTGCAGGCCGCGATCGATCACTACGCGGTTCTGGTGTTCCATGATCAGGACCTCACCGACGAGCAGCAGCTCGCTTTCGCGCTGAACTTCGGCGAGCGCGAGCAGGCGCGCGGCGGCACGGTGACCAAGAAAGAGGATTATCGCCTCGGCACCGGACTGAACGACGTGTCCAATCTCGGCAAGGACGGCAAGCCGCTGCCGTCGGATCACCGCACGCATCTGTTCAATCTCGGCAACTGCCTGTGGCACTCCGACAGCTCATTCCGGCCGATCCCGGCGAAGTACTCGATCCTGTCGGCGCGCATCGTCAATCCGAAAGGCGGCAACACGGAGTTCGCCGACATGCGCGCCGCCTATGATGCGCTGGACCAGGACAGCAAGGCCGAGATCGACAGTCTCGTCTGCGAACATTCGCTGATGTATTCACGCGGCTCGCTCGGCTTCCTGGACTACACCGATGAGGAAAAGGCCATGTTCAAGCCGGTGCTGCAGCGCCTGGTGCGAACGCATCCCGCGCATGGCCGCAAGTCGCTCTATCTGTCGTCGCATGCCGGCGCCGTCGTCGGCATGAGCATCCCCGAAGGACGGCTGCTGCTGCGCGACCTCACCGAGCACGCCACGCAGCCCGAGTTCGTCTACGTCCACAAATGGCGGCTGCACGATCTGATCATGTGGGACAATCGCCAGACCATGCACCGCGTGCGCCGCTACGATCAGTCCCAACCGCGCGACATGCGCCGCGCGACGGTCGCCGGCACCGAGCCAACCGTGGCACAGCAGGCGGCGGAGTAGCGGGAGCTGCAGCGACTGTTGTTCGAGAGACATCGTCATTGGCGACGCGACGAGGCAATACGCAGTCGCGAGCGGACTCCGGCGAGGTGTGCAGCAGCTTGAAACACCGGTGTCGTCCCGAACAAGCCCGGCAACGCGCTAGCGTTGTCGGGCGCCGATCCGGGACCCATACTCCGTGACGTCTATTGTTGAGCCCACTCGATCGGCATGGTGCGCCACCACACCCGCAGCAGCGTATGGGTCCCGGCGCGGAGGCCGGGACGACATGGAGGCGGACGACATGGAGGCGAGAGGGTCTTAGAACAACTTGTTGCGCTGTCAGAGAGCAGCAGGACCAGAGGCGCGATCGCGCCTACGCATGTCCCGCGGCGTTGGACAGCATGCCCGGATCAATGCCGATCTTGCGCAGCGCCAGGTCATATTTGCTGTCGACATTGTCGCCGAAGATCAGGTCCGGGTCGGCGTCGCAATGCAGCCAGCCATTGTCCTGGATCTCTTCCTCGAGCTGGCCGGCGCGCCAGCCGGCATAGCCGAGCGCGAGGATCGCATGCTTCGGACCATTGCCCTTGGCGATCGCCTTGAGGATGTCGATGGTCGTCGTCAGGCAGACGCCGTCGTTGATCTTCAATGTGGCATTGGCGATGAAGTAGTCGCTCGAATGCAGCACGAAGCCGCGGCCGGTGTCGACGGGGCCGCCGCTCAGCACCTTCATGGTCTCGGCGCTGTCGGGCAGGCTGATCTGATTGCCCTTCTCGATGATATTCAGTTGCATCAAGAGCTGCGGAAAATCGATGCTGCCCGCCGGCCGGTTCACCATGATACCCATGGCGCCCTCGGCCGAGTGCGCGCAGAGATAGATCACCGAGCGCTCGAAGCGGGAATCGCCCATCACAGGCATCGCAACCAGCAGCTGGCCATCGAGGTAGCCGCCGTGAGAGGCGTGATCGCCGATCCCCGTTACCTTGCGGCGAATGTCGCCCAGCCTTTTTGCTTCAGGATTCATCCGCGAGGACTCTCATGATCGTTGATATCCTGATATTGGGATGCGCATCTGTCAATCAAGGTTCAGGTCCCCGCGACGAAATCTGCCTCACAAGCAATTCAATGGTTTGCGCCTGAACAGCACTCTAAAGACGTCTCATGTCCGCCTTGGTTCCTCATCACTCCGCCACACTGCTCGTCGCCGCCCTGGTGTCGTCCTGCCTCGTATCCGGCGCACGGGCGCAGGACTCCTCGCCCTGGCAGCGCGACAGCCACTCCGCGATGCGCCTGCTCGCGGGCTCGCGCAGCGGGCCGGTGATGCTGGGCGGCATCGCATTCCAGCTGCAACCGGGATGGAAGACCTATTGGCGTACGCCCGGCGATTCAGGCGTGCCGCCGCGGTTCGACTTTTCCAAGTCGGAGAACGTCGAAGCAGTGACGGTTCTGTGGCCGGCACCGACCAAATTCGACGACGGCGCCGGCGGCCATTCGCTCGGCTATCACGACCAGGTCGTGCTGCCGCTGCGCATCGTCGCCAAGAGCCCGGACAAGCCGATGACCTTGCGCGCCGACATCAGCTACGCGGTCTGCGAGAAGATCTGCATCCCGGTGGAAGCGAAGGCCGAACTCGCCTTCACCAGCGTCGCGAGCACCGAAGACACCGCGCTGTCGGCGGCGCTCGACACGGTGCCGAAGCCGGTCAATGTCGGCGATGCCGGTCCGCTGACGATCCACAGTATCAAGCGCGACGGCAAGAAGGACGTCATCGTCGATGTCGCCGTCGCGGATCCGCACGACGTCCATCTCTATGTCGAGGGGCCGACGCCGGACTGGGCGTTGCCGATCCCGACCGCACGCGACAGCGGCACGCCCGGCATCAAGCGCTTCGCCTTCGAGCTCGACGGCGTGCCGCCGGGCGTCAAGCCTGACGGCGCGGCGCTGAAGCTCACGGTCGTCGGACCGGACAAGGCCTACGAGTTCAACGTCAATCTGCCGTGACGCCCTCACGGATCTCCCGTCCAACCGATTCTTAACGATGCGTTGATAGGAGAGGATCCTCAGCCGCGATCCGCGCGGACGTGGAGCCTCTGCCTTGGCCGTGATCGACGCCCGCAACGACACGACATCGACGCGCCTCGCAGCGCGGCTGAAGGCGCGCCTGGCCGCGCTCGGCGGCACTGGCGAGGCCTCGCTGACGCGGCGGCTCGCCGGCACCATCTTCGTGATCCGCGTGCTCAGCGCCGGCCTTGCTTATCTCAGCCAGATCCTGCTGGCGCGCTGGATGGGCGGCTCGGACTACGGCACCTACGTCTATGTCTGGACCTGGGTGCTGCTGCTCGGCAGCATGCTGGATTTCGGCATCGCGTCGTCGGCGCAGAAGATCATCCCGGACTACCGCACGTCCGGCCGGCAGGCGCTGCTGCGCGGCTTTCTGTCCGGCGGTCGCTGGCTCACGCTGGCGACCTCCACGATCGCCGCGCTGCTGCTCGCCGGCCTGATCGCCCTGCTCTCGCTCTGGATCGATGCGGCCGAGCGCATGCCGCTCTATATCGGCTGTCTCACCTTGCCCGCCTTCGTCGTCGCCAACACCCAGGACGGCATCGCGCGCTCGCACGACTGGATGAGCCTCGGCCTGATGCCGCAATTCATCATCCGCCAGACGCTCATCATCGGCTTCACCGCGGGCGCCTTCGTGCTTGGCTTCGATCTCGGCGCCACCGCCGCGATGGCCGCGAGCGCGGCCGCCGTGTGGATCGCGATGCTCGGCCAGATGCTGGTGCTCAATCGCAGGCTCGATCGTCACATCGAGAACGGACCGAAGCAGTACGATGTCCGAGGCTGGCTCGCGATCTCGCTGCCGATCCTGCTGGTCGAGAGCTTCTATCTGCTGTTGTCCTACACCGACGTGCTGGTGCTGCAGCAGTTCCGCTCGTCCGAAGAGGTCGGCATCTACTTTGCTGTCGTGAAGACGCTGGCGCTGGTGTCGTTCATCCACTACGCGATGTCGGCGACGACGGCGCATCGCTTCGCCGAATATCATGCCCTCGGCGACAAGGCGCGGCTGTCGGCCTATGTCGCCTACGCGATCAAATGGACATTCTGGCCCTCGCTCGCGGCGACGCTCGTGCTGCTTGCGCTCGGCAAACCGCTGCTCTGGCTGTTCGGCGCGCAGTTCACCGCGGGCTACGACATCATGTTCATCGCCGCCATCGGCCTCGTGGTGCGCGCGGCCATCGGCCCGGTGGAGCGGCTCCTGAACATGCTAGGTCAGCAGCGCGCCTGCGCGATGGCCTATGCCGCGGCCTTCGTCATGAACCTCGTGCTGTGCATCCTGCTGGTGCCGCATTTCGGCGGCCATGGCGCCGCCGCCGCGACGTCGCTGTCGCTGGCGTTCGAGACCGTGCTGCTGTTCCGCATCGTCAAGCAGCGGCTCGGACTGCATGTCCTCGCCTTCGGCAAGGCATCGTGAAGGAACCATGGTGACGCATCTGTTGCGTCATCTTGTCCTCGCCTTGACGGAACTGAGAGCAGCGCACGCCGCGAGCCTCCCTCGCGCGGCGATCACGCAAGTGTTGGGTGAAACGCCTTGATATTGGCGCGATCCTCCGGGCACATGATTTGATCGTGCGCTGGGGGAGAATGAGATGTCGAGACTGGGGGTCGCGCTATCGCTGGCCGCAACGTTCATGCTGGCCGGCTGCATGGAAGCGACGCTGTCGCCGACGACCGATGCCGCGCTGACGCCGCGCGATCGCCAGCTGCTGTCCCGCGCGCCCTACGCGGAGGCGCAGATCCCGCAGCAGTTCCAGCGTCACATCGTCGAGTATACCGGGCAGGAACAGCCGGGCACCATCGTCGTCGATACCGATGCGCGACTGCTGTACTACGTCATGCCGGACCGCAAGGCGATCCGCTACGGCGTGGCCGTCGGCGAGGAGGCCATGGCGTTCTCCGGCGTCGCCACCGTCGGCAAGCTTGCGGAATGGCCGGACTGGGTTCCCACAGCCGACATCCAGGCGCGCCTCGGACCGTATCCGAAGCGCGTCGCCGGCGGCCCGGCCAATCCGCTCGGCGCCCGCGCGATCTATCTCTACGAGGGCAACAAGGACACGCTGTACCGCATCCACGGCACCAACCAGCCCGAATATATCGGCCAGGCGATCTCGTCGGGCTGCATCCGCATGACCAACACCGACGTTGCCGATCTCTACAGCCATGTCCAGCTCGGCTCGACCGTCGTCGTGCTGCCGCCGGGCCAGAGCGTCGCGTCGACCAACACCAACATCTTCGCACGCCGGAGCTGATAGCTGGGGCCCCCTGGCCGCCCGCGAGCAGAGACCTGGGCGGCGATCACTGCGCGGCTTGGACGGCCAGATACTCTGGCGGCACGTGGTCGGTCAGCCAGACGCCATTATCGGCGATGAAGAACTTCAGTCCTGCACGATGCATCGCTGCGCTATCGACCTGCAGGACGATCGGTTTGCCGTGCCGGCGCCCGACGTTGGTCGCAGTTGCCACGTCGGCAGACAGATGTACCTGCTGGCGCGACTGCGGCTTCAAGCCTTCCGCCATGATCGCATCGACAAATCGCGTCGCGGTGCCGTGATAGAGCACGGCAGGCGGCTCGCGCGACGTCAGGCCGAGCTCGACGGCCACCGAATGGCCCTGCGCGGCCCGAATGCGCTGCCCATCCTCCGAGACGGTAAAGCGCTTCTTGTCGCTTGTCGCAACCACGTGATCCAGATCCGCGCGACTGAACGCAGTCCCCGCCGCAACGGCGCGCGCGATCAGATCATCAATGACGGCCCAGCCCTGAGAGTCGAGCACGAGGCCGATCGCCTCGGGCTGGTGCCGCAGCACGAGACTGAGGAATTTGCTCAGTCGGACCGGATCGGGAGCCATCGTCGGATCCTAGCCGTAGCGCAGCTTCAGGCCGAGGATCGCCGCGACCAGGCCGAGCGTGATGGCATTGGCGACGACCAGCGGCAGGTCGCTGATCAGCGCGCCGTAGAGCAGCCACATCGAATTGCCGGTGGTCTGCAGCACGAACATGCCCATCGAGATGTCATGGGTCGAGCGCGAGCGCCAGGCCTTGATGACCTGGGGCAGGAACGAGCATGTGGTGCAGGTGGCGGCGCCGAGGCCGATGATCGTGGTCAGCAAGATGAACGTCCGTGCGCTGGTCGTGGAAACGCACGCTTGTAGAATGACGCGCGCCGAAGCGAAACCCGCTTCGGCGCGAAATTGATTCCTTGGCGGCTGGGCGTACGATCTCGGCCCACCCAAGGTCATTCCCCGCGAAGGCGGGGAATCCAGTACGCCGCGGCGTGTCGGTCAGTCACAGCTGCCGGTGATGACTGGATCGCCCGGTCAGGCCGGGCGATGACAGCGGAATGATTGGCGACGGCTTACGCCGCGGTCCAGCCGCCGTCGATCGACAGGTTGGTGCCGGTGATCTGCGCCGCCTCGTCGCTGCACAGGAACAGCGCCAGCGCCGCGACCTGGTCGACGGTGACGAACTCCTTGGTGGGCTGCGCGGCGAGCAGCACGTCGTTGATGACCTGCTCCTTGGTGAGGTTGCGCGCCTTCATCGTGTCCGGGATCTGCTTCTCCACCAGCGGCGTCCAGACATAGCCGGGCGAGATGCAGTTGCAGGTGATCTTGAAGGTCGCGAGCTCGAGCGCCACGGTCTTGGTAAGGCCCGCGATGCCGTGCTTGGCCGACACATAGGCCGACTTGAACGGCGAGGCGACCAGCGAATGCGCGGAGGCCGTGTTGATGATGCGGCCCCAGCCGCGCTTCTTCATGCCGGGCACGGCAGCGTGGATGCCGTAGAATGCCGAGGAGAGATTGATCGCGATGATCTGCTCCCACTTCTCGGGCGGAAAATCCTCGACCGGCGAGACGAACTGGATGCCGGCATTGTTGACGAGAATGTCGACGCCGCCGAAGGTGCTCTCGCCGAGCGCGATCATGCCGGCGATCTCGGCCGGCTTGCTCATGTCCGCCGGCGAATGCACGGCCTTCACCTTGAACTCGCTCTCGATGCCGGCGCGCTCCTTCTCGATGTCGGCGGGCGCGCCGAAGCCGTTCAGCACGATGTTGGCGCCGGCCGCGGCGAAGCCGCGGGCGATCGCGAGACCGATGCCGCTGGTCGAGCCGGTGACCACGGCGGTCTTGCCCTTGAGATTCGTCGTCATGTGCTTCACTCCTTCTTGGCGGCAGCTTCGCTGCCGTCCTGCGTGAGATCGTAGGTGACCATGGTCTCGCCGGACTGCGGCCGCTCCAGCCAGTCCTTGTGGCTCATCGACTGGTGCACGTCGCGCACGCCCGCCTCCCAATGCTCGACCATCGCGACGTGGGAGAAGTCGTAGTCCTTCGATGACGTCTCGTAGTTCTTGCTGCGGTAGATCAGGTGCACCACCGTCACGGTGTTCTCCTGCGCTGCCTTGCACAGGATCTCCAGCGACGGATCGTTGCGCAGCTCGTCCGGCAGCTTGGCGTAGAGCTCGCGGAACGCCTTGCGCGTGTTGTGGATCATCCGGTTCTTGTCGGTGTTCATCCGCGTCCGGCTGGAATAGCGGATGTCCTTCTCGCGCTCGGCCGCCTCCAGCAAAGTCCGCGGCAGGTCGCCGCGCGCGGAGAACAGGTCGACCTGGAAGATCAGCAGGTCTCGGTCGGTCTCGGTGTCGAGCACGTAGTCGAGCGGCGTGTTGGAGGCGATGCCGCCGTCCCAATAATGCTCTCCGTCGATCTCGACCGGCGGAAAGCCCGGCGGCAGCGCGCCGGAAGCCATGATGTGCTCGGGGCCGATGCGCTTGCCCTGCCGCTTGAATTCGACATTGTCGAAATAGGTGAAGTTGCCGGTGGTGACGCCGACGGCGCCGACCGACAACCGCGTCTTGAGATCGTTGATGCGGTCGAAATCGACCAACCGTTCCAGCGTGCGCTTGAGCGGCGCCGTGTCATAGTAGCTGACGGATTGCAGGCTGCCGGCGGGCCACAGCGGCGCCGGCGGAAAACGCGGCGTGAAGAAGCCGGGAACGCCGAACGCCGCGATCAGCGCAGCGCTGGCCTCGTTGAACGCCGAGCGGTGATGGTCGCCATCGAGCAGCGGCTTCCACGGCACCGGCGAGGACACCATCTCCCAGAATTCCTTCAGCCGGCCGACGCGCTTGTCGCGGTCGTTGCCGGCGATGATCGCGGCGTTGATGGCGCCGATCGAGATGCCGGCGACCCACTCCGGCTCGAAGTCGAAGTGACACAGCGCCTGGTAGGCGCCGGCCTGGTAGGAGCCGAGCGCGCCGCCGCCCTGCAGGACGAGGACACGTTGCGACTGGGTGGGGGTTGCCGGCTGCGGGGGAAATGGATGTTGCGTCATTACGGCGGTCATTAGCAAAGCATGGCGCCACCGTGGCGTCACTTCGCGGTGACGTCAATCCGTCCCGCGAGGCGCGCGCAATCCGCTGCGTAAGACGGCAGCAACCGTGCTCGTCAGGACGGCTTTTTACCGTCGGGCGCAGCCAGGATCATGGTCCAGAAGACCTTGTACTTGGTATTCGGGGCATAGCTCGCGGCGATGCCTATTTTTGTGACACCGGTCTTCAGCATGTTGGCCCGATGCGGCGGCGAGTCGCGCCAGCCCGAGAAAGCTTCCGCCAGCGTATGATACCCGGCCGATACGTTCTCGACGGCCACCGTCGCATCGTAGCCTGCGCCGTTCAGGCGCTTGGCCAGCGGCGCGCGCACGTCGTGATCCAGCTTGTTCTTGTCGGCCATCGCATTGGACTGCGATTCCGCGAGCCGCATCAGCTCGGGATCGACCTCGACCATGCCGAGCCCGTTGTTCTGGCGGTATTGCGAGATCATCGTCGCGGCAGCGACGGCATCGAGCTTCGCGCCCGCGACCGCCATGTCGGCATACATGGTCGGCGCCTGCACGACGGGCGCCTCCGCCGCGCAACCAGCGAGCAGGAATGCGATGGAGAAAGCGAGTGCCCGATGCTTCAATGAACCAGTCCCTTTGCCGAGAAGAGAGGCGGGTTGTTGCACATCAACCGTGGCTGAAAGGTGAATCGACGGTAAGTTCCATCCGCGCAATTGCAGCCATTTCGGCCGGCAACGGTTCGTTCACCATAACGTCGACGAGGTCAAGCCACCGACGGGGCCATACATTCGGTGTCGTCCCGGCCTTGAGCCGGGACCCATACTCCGCGGCGGCTGTGGCGAGACGCGATGCCGCACCAGCACGACCCAATCAGACTTCACGGAGTATGGATCCCGGATCGGCGCCCAGCAACGCTGCGCGTTGCCGGGCTTGTCCGGGACGACACCATTTTCCGGGTGCAAGGCCTGGGACTAACTATCTGTCATGCAGGTCCAAGTAAGACCCACCTACCCGCCGGCGAAGATCCGATAGTGCCGCGGCTTCAGCCCGACCCGGTCGCCGATGCGGAGGTCGCGGTCGCGGGGGGCGTCGATCTCGATGGTGGAGCCTTCGGTCAGCGCGATCTCGGCGCGCTGTACCGGGCCGAAGCTGCGGACGTGGGTGACGGCGCCATGCAGCGTGCCGCTGTCGGCGGGTCCGACCAGCATGTCGTGACGGCGCACGAACAGGGTCGACGCACCGGGAGCCACGCCCTCGGCGACGATATCCAGCGGCCGGCCGTTGAGATGCACGGCGCCGCCGGTGACTTCCACCGGCAGCATGATCGACTCGCCGATGAAGCCGTGCACGAAGGCGGTCGCCGGACTGTCATAGACGTCGCCGGGCGAGCCGACCTGCTCGATGCGGCCCTTGTCCATGACGACGACGCGATGCGCGACCTCGAGCGCCTCCTCCTGGTCATGCGTGACGAAGATCGAGGTGACGTTGATCGAATGATGCAAGGTGCGCAGCCATTGCCGGAGCTCCTTGCGCACCTTGGCGTCGAGCGCACCGAACGGCTCGTCGAGCAGCAGGATGCGCGGCTCGATGGCCAGCGCGCGCGCGAGCGCGATGCGCTGGCGCTGGCCGCCGGAGAGCTG
Organism: Bradyrhizobium sp. SRS-191; assembly: GCF_024586915.1. GTDB lineage: Bacteria > Pseudomonadota > Alphaproteobacteria > Rhizobiales > Xanthobacteraceae > Bradyrhizobium. The sequence goes on along the minus strand of NZ_JANBVS010000004.1, from coordinate 253,779 downwards.
GCTCGGATAGCGGTCGGCGAGCCAGTCGAGCTGCACGAGGTCGAGCAGCTCCTTCACACGCGCGCGGATCTGCGCCTCGCTCTTGCGGATGCGGCGGGGCTGCACGCGCAGGCCGAAGGCGACGTTCTCGAACACGCTCATGTGCCGGAACAGCGCGTAGTGCTGGAACACGAATCCGACATGGCGCTCGCGCGCGCCGCGGTCGAGCGCGTTCTCGCCGTCGAACAGGATCTCGCCGGCATCGGGCCATTCCAGCCCGGCAATGATGCGCAACAGCGTCGTCTTGCCGGAGCCGGATGGACCGAGCAGCGCCAGCAGCTCGCCATTGGCGACCTTGAGGTCGACGCCGTCGAGCGCCTTGAACGCGCCGAAGGTCTTGACGACGCCCCTTGCTTCAATCGTCATGAGGCATGTCCCCGTCGATGTTGCGTTCGAGAATGGTCTTGGCGATCAGCGTGATCAGCGCGAGCATGGCGAGCAGCGAGGCGATCGCGAACGAGGCCACCATCTGGTACTCGTTGTAGAGAATCTCGACCAGCAGCGGCATCGTGTTGGTCTCGCCGCGAACGTGGCCTGAGACCACCGACACTGCGCCGAACTCACCCATCGCGCGCGCGTTGCACAGCAGGACGCCGTACAGCACGCCCCATTTGATATTGGGAAGCGTGACGCGGAAGAAGGTCTGCAATCCGGAGGCGCCGAGCGAGATCGCCGCCTCCTCCTCCTGCGTGCCCTGCTCCTGCATCAGCGGGATCAGCGCGCGCGCCACGAACGGGAAGGTCACGAAGATCGTGGCCAGCGCGATCCCGGGGAAGGCGAACAGGATCTGCAGATCGTGCGCCTGCAGCCAGGGCCCGAAGAAGCCCTGCGCGCCGAACAGCAGCACGAAGACGAGGCCCGAGATCACCGGGCTGACCGAGAACGGCAGGTCGATCAGCGTGATCAGGAAGGTCTTGCCGGGGAAGTCGAATTTGGCGATCGCCCAGGCGGCGGCGAGGCCGAATACCAGGTTGGTGCCGACCGACACGGCCGCGACGCCGAGCGTGAGGCGGATGGCGGACCACGCCTCGGGATCGGCCAGCGCGGAGAAATAGGCCGCGATGCCCTTGCCGAACGCCTCGACGAACACCACCACCAGCGGCAGCACGACGAAAATCGAGAGGAAGCCGACCGCGAGCGTGATGATGGCGTAGCGGACGACCGTCGGCTCGGCGCGCGGATCGCGTCGGGCGGCGCTCTCGGCCAGGCTGCGCGCCGAAGTGTCCGGCGTCCGTTGCAGGGTCATCTCGATGCTCATGTCGCGGCCTCAGGTGGACGCCTGGGCCTGGGCCCAGCGCTGCAGGCGATTCACCGCGAAGATGATCACGAATGCCACCACGAGCATCACCACCGCAATGGCGGTGGCATCGGCATAGCGGAACTCGGACAGGCGGATCACGATCAGGAGGGGGGCAATCTCGGACACATTCGGGAGATTGCCAGCGATGAAGATCACCGAGCCGTATTCGCCGACGGCCCGCGCAAAGGCGAGCGCGAAGCCCGTGAGCAGCGCCGGCGTCAGGCTCGGCAGGATCACCTTGGTGACGATGTGCCAGCGGCTGGCGCCGAGGCTGGCGGCCGCCTCCTCGATCTCCGGATCGAGGTCGATCAGCACCGGCTGCACGGTCCGGACGACGAACGGGATGCCGATGAAGATCATCGCGATGAAGATGCCGAGCGGCGTGAACGCCACCTTGATGCCGGCAGCGGCCAGCGGCGCGCCGAGCCAGCCCTTCTGCGCGAACAATGCCGTCAGCGCCACGCCCGCCACCGCCGTCGGCAGCGCGAAAGGCACGTCGACGATGGCGTCAAACAAACGGCGGCCCGGGAAACGGTAGCGCACCAGCGCCCAGACCACGATCGTGCCCATCACCAGGTTGACGCAGGCCGCGGCGAAGGACAGTCCGAACGAGATCTTGAGCGCGCTCAAGGTACGCCGGCTGGTGACGATATCCCAGAACTGCACCAGGCTGAGATCCGTCGAGCGGACGAACAGCCCGGCCAGGGGAATGAGGACGATCAGGGACAGCCAGGTCAGCGTCAGTCCCATGGTGAGACCGAAGCCCGGCAAGGTGCTGCGTCGGGGTGCAAGTACGCTCAAGAAGCCACCTGGCTCATTCCGATGTCCCTATTCCCTGCCGGATCATCAGTTCTTGTAGATCTGGTCGAACACGCCACCTTCGCCGAAGTGATCCTTCTGCGCCTTGGTCCAGCCGCCGAACACGTCGTCGATCGTGAACAATTCGACCTTGGCGAACGACTCGGCGTATGTCTTGGCCACCTCAGGATCGCGCGGACGATAAAAGTTGCGTGCGGCGATTTCCTGGCCTTCCTTCGTATACCAGTACTTCAGATAGGCTTCAGCCGCAGCCTGCGTGCCCTTCTTGGCCACGACCTTGTCCACGACGGCAACTGGCGGTTCTGCCAGGATCGAGAGCGACGGCGAGATGATCTCGAACTTTTCCTTACCGAACTCTTTCAATGCCAGGTAGGCCTCGTTCTCCCAGGCCAGCAGCACGTCGCCGACGCCGCGTTCCACGAAGGTGACGGTCGCGCCGCGAGCGCCGGTGTCGAGCACAGGAACGTGCTTATAGAGATCGGCGACGAACTGCTTGGCCTTGTCGGCCGAACCAGTCTTCTTCAGCGCATAGCCCCAGGCGGCGAGATAGTTCCAGCGGGCGCCGCCGGAGGTCTTCGGGTTCGGCGTGATGACGTCGACGCCCGATTTGAGCAGGTCGTCCCAGTCCTTGATGCCCTTCGGGTTGCCCTTGCGCACCAGGAACACGATCGTCGAGGTGTAGGGCGAGGCGTTCTGCGGCAAACGCTTCTGCCACTCCTTGTCGAGCAGACCCTTGCCCGCGATGGCGTCGATGTCATAGGCCAGCGCCAGGGTGACCACGTCGGCCTGCAGGCCGTCGATCACGCTCCGCGCCTGCGCGCCCGAGCCGCCATGCGACTGCTTGATCTCGACGCTCTTGCCGGTGTCCTTCTGGTAGCTCGCCGCGAACGCCTTGTTGAACTCGACATAGAGTTCGCGGGTCGGATCGTAGGACACGTTGAGCAGATTCACGTCGGCAGCAACGGCCGACCCCGCCCACGCCAGACCCGCGACCACAGCCAGAACACGCCGCATCATCGAAGCTCTCCATTTCCAGGCCTGCAATGTTGCAGGCGCGCACGTCAGATCGCCGGATGTGCACGTCAGAGTCAACGGAACCGGATTTTCTTGTTCCCGGCCGGACATCAGCATTTTGCTACGATGCGCTCGGCACTGGCATGGCTATTCTTTGCCGCGACAGAATGTCGTCTTCGCCGGCGAACAGCCGACAATGGTTCCAACTAAACTGCCGAGGTCGCGACGGTGTGGATGCCGCATTCCGTCTTGTCACGGCCACGCCACCGTCCGGCGCGCTCGCCCTCGCTTGTATCCGAGCGACTCGTGCAGGGCATGCAACCGATCGAGCGGAATCCGGAAGCGACCAGCGGATGCTGCGGCAAATTGGCCGAGCGATAGATCGCCGCGATGTCCTCGCGGCTGACATTGGCGAACGGGTTGAACTTCACCCGCGCACCGTCCTGCTCGACGACGGGAATCGCGGCGCGCAGGCCGCCCTGGAAGCGCTTCCGGCCATTGATCCAGGCGGTGAAGGGCGCGAGCGCCCGCGCCAGCGGCTCCACTTTCCGAATGCGGCAGCAGGCGTCGGGATCGGAGAACCAGAGGTCGTTGTCGGCATCCTCGCGCGCCAGCGCCGCGGCATCCGGCTTGATCGAGCGCACGTCGCGCAGGCCGAGACTCTCGATCAGTTGGTCGCGATAGGCCAAAGTCTCCGCGAACATGTGCCCGGTATCGAGAAACACGACTGGGATTGACGGATCGACATCGGCGGTCACTTTCAGCAAGGCCGCCGACTCAGAGCCGAACGACGACACCACCGCGAGCCGCTCGCGGCCGATCGCCTGCAGCGCGGCGGCGATGACCTCGTGCGGCGTCGCGTTGCGCAGCGCGGCGTCGAGCGCCGCGACCGGCGCCTCCGCGACCTCAGTGGATGCAGCCAAATTGCTCACAGCCCGGCACTCTCCGAATGGCGCAGCTGCAGGCGCTGATGCAGCGCCGAGATGCGGCCGTCGCCGGCGGGCTGGTAGAACACCGAATAGCGCTTCACGGTCTCGGTGAAGGCCTCGGCGTCGGCCTGCTTCTTGACCTCGAACGCATCGAAGCCGGCGCGCAGCATGAACACGAACTGATCGCGCAGCACCTGTCCGGTCGCGCGCAGCTCGCCGCGATAGCCGTAGCGCTCGCGCAGCAGCCTGGCCTGGGTATAGGCGCGGCCATCGCGAAAACTCGGGAACACCAGCGCGACCAGCGCGAGCCGGTCGAGATAGGGCACGAGATCGTCGACGTCGCGGTTGTTCGGCCAGATCACGCCGAGCTTGCCACCGGCGCGGCCGACCAGCGCATCGGGTCCGGCGAGGAAGCGCGTCTCGGAGACGAGGATCGCGCCTTGCGCCGGCAGCTCGGCATCGTCGGTGACGCGGACGTACTCGTCCGCAATGATGTGTCCGCCCTTAACGAGTGGCATAAACCCGCTCCCTGAATGGTTCGACCCCGAGCCGCTTCACCGTGTCGACGAACAGCTCTTCGGGACGCGCGCGCAGCGCAAGATAGGCTTCGACGATGTCCTCGACGACATCGGCCACTTCGGCATAGGGCACCGCGGGGCCGATCAGGGTGCCGAGCTCGGCGCCCTCGTCGGCGCGGCCGCCGATCGTGATCTGGTAGAATTCCTCGTTGTTCTTCTCGACGCCGAGGATGCCGATATGGCCGACATGATGATGGCCGCAGGCATTGATGCAACCGGAGATGTTGATGTGCAGCCGGCCGATCAAATTCGCCGTGTCGTGGTTGGCGAAGCGGCGCGTGATCTCCTGCGCGATCGGGATCGAGCGCGCATTGGCCAGCGAGCAGTAGTCGAGCCCCGGGCAGGCGATGATGTCGGAGACGAGGTTGACATTGGGGATGGCGAGCCCGATCGCCTCGAGCGCCTTCCACACCGCCGGCAGGTCGCGCTTCTTGACATGCGGAAGCGCCAGGTTCTGCTCATGGCCGACGCGGATTTCTCCGAACGAGTACTTGTCGGCGATGTCGGCGAGCGCATCCATCTGGTCGGCGGTCGCATCGCCCGGCGGCTTTCCGACCGGCTTCAGCGACACCACGGCGATCGCGTAACCCTGCTGCTTGTGCGGGAACACCGAGTTCTTGCGCCACGCCTCGAACTTCGGATCGTGCGCGGCCTGCTTGAGCTCGTCCGGCATCGCCGGCTGCGTCTCATAGGCCGGATAGAAGAAGCGCGAGCGGATATCCTCGACGATGCCCTCGTCCAGCTTGAGCACGCCCTCGCGGATCTGCTGCCACTCCTCCTCGACCTCGGCCGCGAACTTCTCGATGCCGAGCTCGTGGACCAGGATCTTGATGCGCGCCTTGTAGATGTTGTCGCGGCGGCCGTACTGATTGTAGACGCGCAGGATCGCCTCGACATAGCTCAGGATGTCGTGGCCGTGGACGAACGGCTTGATGGTCTTGGCGATGAACGGCGAGCGGCCCAGGCCGCCGCCGACCAGCACCTCGAAGCCGGTCTCGCCTTGCTCGTTCTTCAACAGACGCAGGCCGATGTCGTGGATCTTGATCGCGGCGCGATCGTGCTCCGAGGCCGTGATCGCGATCTTGAACTTGCGCGGCAGGAACGAGAATTCCGGGTGAAGCGTCGTGAACTGGCGCAGCAGCTCGGCCCAGATGCGGGGGTCCTCGACCTCGCCGGGCGCCACGCCGGCCCACTGGTCGGCGGTGACGTTGCGCATGTTGTTGCCGGAGGTCTGCATCGACTGGATGCCGACTTCGGCCAGATCAGCCATCGCATCCGGCAGCTCGGCGAGCTTGATCCAGTTGAACTGGATGTTCTGCCGGGTCGTGAAGTGGCCGTAGCCGCGATCGTAGCGGCGCGCGACATGCGCCAGCCGGCGCAACTGGTTCGACGCCAGCGTGCCGTAGGGAATCGCGATGCGGTACATGTAGGCGTGCAGCTGTAGATACACGCCGTTCTGCAGCCGCAGCATCTTGAACTCATCCTCGGACAGTTCGCCCGAGAGCCGGCGCTTCACCTGGTCGCGGAATTCGGCGACGCGCTCGTTGACCAGGGTACGGTCGATGTCATCATAAGCGTACATGAGAGGGCCTTCAGGCTTGAGCCGGGAGCGCGATGGTGGCGCCCGTCAGCCGGATGTGTTCGCGCATATTGCCGGGCTTCACCGCGCCATCGGCTGCGACCTCGACCGGAGCGATATAAGGACCGATCGCGTTGAGATCATCGGCGACCGCTTCGGTCAGCAGCGCCCGCGCCTCGTCGGCGGTGCGCACGATCGCGGCTTCCGCAAGCTCGTCCGACCAGCTCTTCGAACCGGTGCGGTAGATCACCGCGCCGTCCCACGTGCGGTTAGCGGTGACGATCGAGGGACCGGTGATCTTGATCTTCTGTTGCAGCGGAGAGGTCATTCAGACGGGTTCCAGGAGTTGTGCAATCACGCCACTGAGATTCTGCTGACGCCACGGCGCCGAATGCGCCACGACGTCACCGATGATGAGGATGGCCGGGCCGCCATCGATCTTTCCGACGAGGTCCGGCAGCTGATCGAGCGTGCCGACCGCCGCCTGCGCATCCGGCCGTGTCACCCGCGCGAACACGCCAACAGGGGTCTGCGGCGAGCGGCCTGCCGCGAGCAGGCCTGAGCGCACCGCCGGCGCCGCTGTCATGCCCATGTAGACGACGACGGTCATCTTGGTGTCGGTCAGAACGGACCAGTCGACCGCCTCGGCATCGCGCTCCTTGTGCGCGGTGAGGAAGGTGATGCGCAGCGCCTTGCTGCGGAACGTCAGCGGCACCTCGAACTGCGCGGCGGCACCGATGCCTGCGGTGATGCCGGGCACGATGGTGTAGGACACGCCGGCATGGCGCAGCGCGTCGACTTCCTCGCCGCCGCGTCCGAACACGTAGGAGTCGCCGCCCTTCAGGCGTACCGCGCGCTTGCCCTCGCGTGCCGCCTCGATCAGCAGCTTGTTGACCGCGTCCTGGCCGATGCCGGGCTTGCCGACGCGGCGGCCAACCGGCACGCGCGAGGCATCGCGGCGGATACGGTCGAGAATCTCGGGCGTGACCAGTTCGTCGTAGTAGACAATGTCGGCGTCCTGCAGCGCTCGCAGCGCCTTGATGGTGAGCAGATCGGGATCGCCGGGACCGGCGCCCACCAACGTCACATGCCCTTCGCTGCGGCCGGCGTGATCGGCGCCCGCGAATGCCGTGGGATCGGCGATGCCGTGCAGCGCTGCCTCGGCTTCCTGCTTGCGCCCCGCCAGCACCAGCGCGCCGATCGGGCCGTCGACGATGCGCTCCCAGAACCGGCGGCGCAGCGGCATTTCCGCGATCCGCGGATTGATGGTCTTGCGGAAGTCGCCGATGAAGCCCGCGAGCTCGCCGATCCGAGCCGGCAGCAGCGCCTCGATGCGCTCGCGGACGCGGCGCGCCACCACCGGCGACGAGCCGCCGGTGCCGATCGCCACCACGACGTCGCCGCGATCGACGATTGCCGGGAAAATGAAAGTGGAATGCGCGAGGTCGTCCATCACGTTCACGGGCAGTCCGACGCTGCGCGCCCGCGCCGACATCGCGACGCCGATGTCTCCGGCGCCCGCGCAAAGCACCGCGATGACGCCGGCGAGATCGGCGCTCAGCGGATCGCCGTCAGCGGGTTCGATCTGGCCGTGATCGTCCTTCAGACCGCCGAGATCGAAATCGCCATCGGTCGCGTACCAACGTATCTGCGCGCCCGCCGACAACAACACCCGAAGCTTGGCGCGCACCAGCTCTCCCGCGCCGATCAGCAGCACGGGTCCGGTCTTCAGATCGAGAAACACCGGAAGATATTGCATTGCGCTCGCTGACTTCGACTCTTCGGGGTTGACTGGAATTATTTTCTATATAAGTGTCACGCCGCGGACGTAAAGAGAAAATTTTTTCCTGGCTTCGCCATAGAATTTTCTCCCAAGCAGGCGATGGCTAGCAGCATGCACATTCTCACCAACGACGTTTCCAGAGACCGGTTGCCCTCTTCCGAGCTCGAGCAAGCATCTTCCATGCCGCGCGTGCTGAGCGCCGCGCCGACGATGGATCATCTCGACCAGCTGGAGGCGCAGAGCATTTACATTCTCCGCGAGGCCTTTGCACGGCTGAAGAAGCTGGCGCTGCTGTGGTCGCTGGGAAAAGATTCCAACGTGATGATCTGGCTCGCGCGCAAGGCCTTCTTCGGCCGCGTGCCGTTTCCGGCCATGCATGTCGATACGGCCAAGAAGTTTCCGGAGATGTACGCCTTCCGCGATACCTACGCGCAGGAATGGGGACTTGATCTGCGCGTCGAGCCGTGCCCGCCGATCGATGCCGTCGATCCCACGCTGCCGCCCGCCGCGCGCTCCGCGGCGCGCAAGACCGAGGGCCTGAAGATGGCGCTCGCCAAGCACGGCTTCGACGGCCTGATCGCCGGCATCCGCCGCGACGAGGAGGCAACGCGCGCCAAGGAGCGCGTGTTCTCGCCGCGCGGCGCCGAGGGCCATTGGGACGTCCGCGACCAGCCGCCGGAGTTCTGGGATCACTTCAACGCCTCGCCGCCGCAGGGCGCTCACTTGCGCATCCATCCGATCCTGCATTGGACCGAGGCCGACATCTGGGCCTACACCGCGCGCGAGAACATCCCGATCATCCCGCTGTATCTCTCCAGGAACGGCAAGCGCTATCGCTCTCTCGGCGACCAGGACATCACTTTCCCCGTGGCGTCGAACGCGTCGAACATTCCGGAAATTCTCGCCGAGCTCGAAAGCACCAAGGTGCCGGAGCGTGCGGGTCGCGCGCTCGACCACGAGACCGAGGACGCCTTCGAGCGTCTGCGCGTCGCCGGCTATCTCTGAAGCGGAGCGCGAGGTCATGAACATGAGAGTCCCGTCCGCTGCTCCCGCCACGCCGAACGGCACCACCCGTCCGCAGGTCAGCATCGTCATCGTCGGCCATGTCGACCACGGCAAATCGACCCTGGTTGGTCGCCTCTTGCATGAGACCGGCAGCCTGCCCGACGGCAAGCTGGAGATGCTGCAGGCCGTCTCGGCCCGCCGCGGCATGCCGTTCGAATGGTCGTTCCTGCTCGACGCGCTGCAGACCGAGCGCGACCAGGGCATCACCATCGACACCACCCAGATCCGCTTCCGCACCAATGCGCGCGAGGTCGTGCTGATCGACGCGCCCGGCCATGCCGAGTTCCTGCGCAACATGATCACCGGCGCCTCGCAGGCCGACGGCGCGGTGCTGATCATCGACGCACTCGAAGGCGTGCGCGACCAGACCCGCCGCCACGGCTATCTCCTGCATCTGCTCGGCGTCCGCCAAGTCGCCGTGGTCGTCAACAAGATGGACCGCGTCGATTTCGGCGAAGCGCGTTTCAACGACATCAAGGCCGAGATCTCGGCACACCTCGAGGGCCTCGGCGTGAAACCCGTCGCGGTCATTCCGATCTCCGCCCGCGACGGCGACGGCGTGGCAGCGCTCACCTCACGCATCGGCTGGTACAAGGGCCCGACGGTGGTCGAGGCGCTCGACGGCCTCGAGCCGGCGAAGCCGCTGTCCAGCTTGCCGCTGCGCCTGCCGGTGCAGGCGATCTACAAGTTCGACGACCGCCGCATCGTTGCCGGCCGCGTCGAGGCCGGCGAGCTGCGCACCGGCGACGAGATCGTGATCATGCCGGCCGGCAAGATCGCGAAGATCAGGACCGTCGAGGGCTGGCCGCAGACGCCGGTGACCACGGCGCAAGGCGCCGGCCGCTCGGTCGGCATCACGCTCGACCGCGAGCTGTTCATCGAGCGCGGCGACGTCATCGCCCATGTCGGCCGCGAGCCGCAGGCGGCGCGCCGGCTGCACGCCCGCATCTTCTGGCTGCACGACCAGCCGCTCGCCAAGGGGGACAGCATTCTGGTCCGGCTCGGCACCCGCGAGGCGCGCGGCAGCGTGGTCGCGATCGAGAAGGCGGTCGATCCGGGCTCGCTGTCGAACGAAGAGAACGCCTCCATCGCGCGCAACCATGTCGGCGAGATCGAGATCGCGCTGACCCAGCCGGTCGCCGTCGATCCCTACACCGAGAACGCGCGCACCGGCCGCCTCGTCATCGAGGTGCAGGGCCGCATCGCCGGCGGCGGTCTGGTACTGTCGATCGCGGCCGGCAAGCGCGCCGCTCCCGTCGACATCATGCCGGTGGAATCCGCGCTGCAGCCGCAGGAGCGCGCCGACCGCTATCGCCACAAGGGCGCGGTGGTCTGGATGACCGGCCTGCCCGGCGCCGGCAAGTCGACGCTCGCCCGTGCCTTGGAACGGCGGCTGTTCAGCCGCGGCGGCGCGCCCGTGCTGCTCGACGGCGACACCGTGCGGGCCGGCCTCAACAAGGATCTCGGATTCACGCCGGAAGACCGCGCCGAGAACATCCGCCGCCTCGCCGAGGTCGCGACCCATCTCGCCCGCAACGGCCACATCGCGATCGTCGCCGCGGTGTCGCCGGCGCGCGAGGACCGTGCCGCCGCGCGCCGCGTCGCCGGCGATCTGTTCCGCGAGATCTACGTCGCCACCGCGGCCGAGATCTGCGAGAGCCGCGATCCCAAGGGCCACTACGCCAAGGCCCGCGCCGGCAACTTGCAGAACTTCACCGGCATCGGCACCGACTACGAGCCGCCGCTGGACGCCGAGCTGGTGCTCGACACCGCCACCCGCGGCATCGCCGACGCCACCGACGAGCTGGAAGCACTGCTGGCGAAGACCGGCGTGCTGTTCGACGACATCGCCGACCTCGGCGCGAATATCTGACGTCTGCCGCTTCAGGCTCCCAACGCCTGGAGCGACAGTCTGACCCAAACCGTCCTTCATACCCAATTTGCAGCTCCGGCTTCGGAGCTGACCCTCATGGTGAGGAGCCCGCCCAAAGGCGGGCGTCTCGAACCACGAGGCCCCACTGTGGCCTCGCCCTTCGAGACGCTCGCCTTCGGCGAGCTCCTCAGGGTGAGGGGAACCGACATTCCGTGAAAACGAGGAGCGCCGTCTTCGACGAGGCATCGCCGCGGCGACGATTGGAGCTCAAGCCGCGTCACAGCGCGCCGACATAGGCGGTGAGATCGTCGAGCTCGGCCTCGGTCGGCAGCCGCGACTCCATCTTCTTGGCGTAGAACTCCCACATCAGCTTGACTGCGTCGCGCAGCGAGGCCGTGCGGCCGTCGTGGAAATACGGCGCGGTCGATGCCGCCGCGTGCAGGGTCGGCACCTTGAACTTGCCGCCGGTGCCGATGTCGTCCTTGCTCTTCTTGTCGAAGCTCGGCAGCTGGTGGCAGGTGCCGCAGCCGCCGTCGCCAACGTACAGATCGAAGCCGCGCTTGACCGCGGCGCTCGCATCCGGCCGCGGCGTGCCGTCCTCCTTGACCTGCCAATTCGCCGGATAGTTCAGGGTGCGGACATAGGCAACCAGCGCCGCCAGCGTCTCCGGCGACGGCTCCGGCCCCTTCATGCGGTTGACGATGATGCCGCGGATGCTGTCCTCGAGCGTCGCCGCCTGGCCCTGCCAGCCGAACACCGAGCGCTCGCCGACGCCCCACAAGGTCGGCGTATTCCGGCCATTCGGATCGCCGTCGGCGACGACGTCGAGCCCGACATAGGTCTTGTTGTTGGTGTGCCCGGTCGAGAAATGACAAGTGGCGCAGGACGCCTTGCTGCCGCCCGACAGGCTCGCATCGTTGAACAGCAGCAGCCCCTTGGCCGCGAGCTCGACCTCCGAGAGCTGTGCCGGCGGCGTCGCGGCCGCACCGACGGTCACCGGCTGCGCGACCGGCGTCTCCGGCGCCGCCGTAGCAGCGGGCGGAGCCTTCGGCTTGCGCGGCGCCGCGGCCGCATGCCGGGTCCTCGCTGTCTGCGCCGGCGTCGGCGCCGCAGCGGCATGCACGGATTTCGGCCTCCACGCAGCCGCCAGCATCTGCAGCAGCGACGGCTTCTTCTCGACCGCGCGGATGTAGGGAGCGGTCGACAGATCGGCTGCGAGCGCCGGCAGCGCGAGCAGGCTCAAACACAGGACGACCGACTTGAGCCCAGTGAACGCCATCACCCGTCTCCCCCCCCCCGCACCCCATAGATGCAAGTCGTTATCGATAGCCTTTACGTCTGAAGTGGGACTGAGCGGGGGCAATGAGTCGGCGCAAGCAGAGCGCGAGTGCTGCGCAGGTGTGTCGCGATTGGGAACGGCAGGCCGCACTTGCGTGACCGCGGTCACGGTGGTCCTCGGCACGCGCTCCTACACATCAGCGCATCACCGCCGCGAAGTCCGACGCGGAGCGCGGCGGAAACCCATTCACACACCGGCCATCGACCACACCTCGTTCAAACATTCACGGAGATCATCATGTCGCGCTCCATCCTCACGACCATCGGCTTCGCCCTGTCCCTGATCATCTCCGGCCTCGGCGCGATGTCCCAGGCCCAGGCCGGCGGCGCCTACGGCCCCGACACCTGCAAGATCGGCTACGTCTGGCGTGAGGCCTATCCCGGCGACCACACCTGCGTGACGCCGGACCAGCGCGCCCGCGCCGCGCTCGACAACCGCCAGGCCGGCAACCGCGTCAGCGCCACCGATCGCACCTACGGCAGCAGGACCTGCCGCCCAGGCTACGTCTGGCGCGAGGCCTATGACGGCGACACCACCTGCGTCACCCCCGAGCAGCGCGCCCGCGTGAAATACGACAACGCGCGCGCCAACGGGCGTTATCAGTAAGATCGTTGAAGCGGACGGCAGTGGCGGGCGACACAATGTCGTTCGCCAATTGCATTCTCGCCTTCCTCAAGCACGTGCACGCCACCCCTTGCACGACCACGCCCCCGCGGCGACAATCGCGGCGGGGATGCTGGGGGAAGGCCGATGGCCGCGCGACCGTTTCGAACAATGTTGATTGTCGCGATGACGATGGTCATCGCGAGTCCATCAAAAGCTCAGCCGTCAACCACGCCACCGGCGCCGATCGCCGAATTTGGCGCGCTGCCTGATGCGATGATCTTCTACGTTGCGCATGGTCCGCGCGACGCCTGCGGTCCGGGCTGCGCCGACTGGATCGCGGCCGAAGGCACGATCCGGTTCGACACGTTCAAGCGCCTGATCGCGATCCTCGACCGCCAGTCCGGCCGCAAGCTTCCCGTGATCATCCACTCTCGCGGAGACGCCGATCTCGACGTCGCTGTCAGCATGGGTCGCATCCTGCGCAGCCGCGGCATCGATGCCGGCGTCGGCCGCACGCAGGTGGAGGCCTGCCGCGACAAGTCGAGAACCGATTGCCTGGCGCTGAAGCGCGCGGGCGGCCCCTTCGACGCCACGCTCGATGCCTCGCGGATGCTGTGCGAGATGTCCTGCTTTCTGATGCTGGCCGGCGGCGTCCACCGCAGCCTGCCGCCCGACGCGAGTGTCGAACTGGTCGGCACGGAGATCCGCAACCGGCTCGCGCCCAATGTCTCCGCCGAGCACCGCGCTGGCCTGACCACCTATTACAGTGGGCAGGCTCGACTCTATCTGCGCGAGATGGGCATCGACCCAGGAATCCTGGACATCGTCGACCGCAATTGGGCCGACCGCAAACGCCCGACCGACGTGCCGCCCTCGGCGTGGCTGAAATTCGGCCTGGTGACGTCGGGGGCGCTGTAGCGCGCGACGCTCGCGGGACACGCAAGATCCGCAGGTTGCACAATGCGACGCCGAAGGCGGCGCGTTCCCACGGTCAGATATCGCTCGAGCGCGATCAGCGACAGCGGCCTCAAAGTTCGGCGTTCAGTCCTTTCTGCAAATACGAGACGATATTGGGACCGGATTTGTTCGCCAGGACATCGGCAATCCAGGCTTGGCGCTCATGCGCCTGCACCGCGAGCTCCCAGACGCAAGGGCCATAGTGATCGGAGCTGACGTCCAAGAACCGCGTGGGATCGTCCAATGAGGCTTTGAAGTGATGATGACGGAGGATGTCGCCATCCTCCCAGCGGTCGATGAGCAGCCACACGCCGGCAAGGCCGACATGCAGCGTGATGAAGCCGATATTGGTATCGACGTCGGTCTCGGGCAGGTCGCGCAGAACGGAAGCGCTCTTGCTCCAGCCGGCTTCCACGATGTCCACGAGCCCCGGCACATCGCGAACGATGGTGATGACGTGGATCTTGACCGACCAACGGCCGCTCGTTCGTGCGCCAAGAAACGAAATGATGCGGGGTCGATACGTGTAAGCAGCAAGACGGTCGATCGTTTGCATCGCGCCCAAGTGATCCAGGTGGTGTAGCGTGCGACGGACGTCACAGTCGATTCATGCTATCATGCGCTGCGAACCTGCGCGATGGGGATGAATCGGGAGCCCGGGATGTGGAAGTCGCTGTGGCGAACCTGGACGATCGACAAGCCTGCCCTGCTGGGCCACTGGCTGTGGGAGGTGCTGGTTGTGCAACTCGCAGCGCTGCTGGACCGCCTGACGCTGCGCAGGATCATCGCTCTCATCCCCGTCGTCATTCTCATCATCGCCTATTATCATCGCATTCCGATCCCTCCCGAGTTGATGCTCGTCGGCGACATCGTGGCCTATATCGACATCTTCTCGGTGCTGGTGCTGATCGGCATCCTCAGCCGTGTCACCACGATCCTGTTCGTCGTCAGGCAGACCGCCCATCGGATCGTACAGCTCCCTCACGCTCTGATGTCGTCGATCCGTGGCGTCCGCCGTCGGCGCGAGCACGTCACCGCGAAGCGACTAGGCGCTGACGCGATCCAGGGCAGCGACGACGAGCGAGCCGCCGCGTGCAGCCTGGCCTGGGCCTAGCGCGCTGTTTCCACTCGTCCAGTCAGCTCATGCCGCGTTGAATCATCCACATTCGTGCGGAGGCCAGACGTCAAATACAAGCGCGCTGCCCATGACTGCGCCCTCTCCCCTTGTGGGATTCTAGCGACAGGGCGCAAGTCTACGACCTAGTTGCGCGACACGGGCGTTCGTTCGTAGAGATCGGCGACGCGACAGATCAGACCAAATCCCGGCAACGACAGATCGTCCGCGGCGTCGAGCGTGGTCGACGTCCATCCGCCTTCGCTGCGGAGGTCGAGGGAGACCCCCATCCGGTCCTGGGCGATGACGAGCACGGCGAGACAATGCGGATGCGCGCGATACAGCTCGCGCTTGACTTCGATCCAGCGCCGGTCGGTGCCTGGCACGATCACCTCGTCGGTGTCGGAGATTACCTCCGCGAGCAGATAAGCCTTGTCGACGAAACGCTGACCGGGATCATACTCGGCGTCGATCACGCCGACGTCCGGCTCAGGCCTGAAATCACCTGTGCCGAGATCGAGCCTGGGCCGTTGAGTGGGAAGCCACGCAGGCGCATGCCGCGCCAGCGTATCGTTCAGCAGTCGTTCGAGATTGCTGGCGATCCGGTTGTGCGCGATGGTCGGCGGGGTCATCATCATGGCCACGCCTCCGACCAACTCCCAGCGCTCGTGATCCGGCCGCCGCGCCTGGAAGCTGCGGAACTCCGAGGCTGACATCCGGCCTGCGCGGTCATGAACTGCAATCTGCATCGACGCGATCCGATGGTTGGGCGAATTCTAGCATTGGACACGTTCAGAGGGGGAGTCGGCCCGTAGACGCCCCCGACGCTGCGCGGGGACCGGGGCGCCTCCTCCTTGAGGAATCATCAACTGCGCGAACCAGACGATCTGGCCTTCAATAGCTCGGTCCATCGTCCAGGCTGCGCCTCAAGCGAACCTTCAAGAGGCCAACCTGGGGCGGTTTCGATGAGGTGAACAAGCGTCCATGCCAAGCCAAAGCAGTCGTCGGGCCCCAATAAGCTGACCAGAGCTTCTGCATCCTCCTCGCAGATCGGCTGCTCGACCTTCAGCAGCAATCCCTCGATTTTCTTCAGAGTCTCGACATCCGCAACATGCGAATGCGGCAGAGCACCCAGTGCCAGAAGCTCCCTCACGGCCGCCTGCATCCTGCCTACCTCCTTGTATCGGTCTCGCCCTGCAACGTCGCGCCAGCACCCTCAAATCTGCTGCTCAGCAAACCCGAATTCACCTGGCACCTCAACCTGATTTGCCCCGTCCAGTCCCCGCCGAAGAAATATTTATCTTTCATTTTTTCCGAAATCATGCTTATCTCTCCCCATCCCGTCCCACACGAGGGACGTTTCGCGACCGTCACGGACGTCGGGTGCGGGATGCGGTGGGCGTTTCGGGCTGCGGCGTGTTCATTCATGTCGACGGACAGTCCCGGGGCGCACGGCCAAGCCGTGGGGTTCTGGCATCCCGATGCTGATGCCACGCCGGCGATGACGCCAACGCGTCGCGCGGGCAACGGTGACCACAAGCCCGGGCACCGGGGAGACCACGGAGCAACCGTCAATCCATCGCGCAGGGAAGGCCGGATGTCCGGCTCGTACCTGTGGTGACTGCCGCCTGCATTCTTTTTCTGCAGGCGGGCCATGGGTGCAGCCTGCACCCGGCCTTCCCTGCGCCTCTCGTTTCGAGGGGCGAGCCACTTGCAAAGCTCGGACGCGAACGCGCGCCGCGAGGACGCGGACAGCTGTCCGCAAATGCACGTTCCAAATAGGCAGCAAGATGTATCCTCAGGCGTCATTGCGAGCGAAGCGAAGCAATCCAGACTGTCTCCGCGGCGGCAGCCCGGATTGCTTCGTCGCTTCGCTCCTCGCAATGACGGCGGTGCCTGGTGATGACGGCGAAGAGGATGGCGGCAGGATCAAATGCGGCGGCCGACGGTTGTTGGCTGTTCCCAGAGCGCCCCGGTCCACCCGCCCTGCCCCTCCCCCGACCAACTGCGATACCCCTCCCCCCTTCCTTGGCCCCCGCTTTGGCGCTAAATGCACTGCACAAGCCGCCTCAGAGGCGGCCATTTCAGCATTCCGGACACGCGCAACGTCGCCCTTATTCGAGAGAAACGTCTCATCATGACCCGTATCGACGCCCATGGACTGAAGATCGCCCCCGTTCTGTTCGACTTCATCGCCAAGGAGGCGGCGCCGAAGACCGGGATCGATCCGGACGCGTTCTGGGCCGGCGTGGCGGCGATCCTGCGCGATCTCGGCCCCAGGAATCGCGAGCTGCTCGCTTTTCGCGATGCCCTGCAGGACAAGGTCGACGCCTGGCACCTCGCCAACAAGGGCAAGGCCTTCGATCTCGGCGCCTACACGGCGTTCCTGAAGGAGATCGGCTACCTGCTGCCCGAGCCGGCGACCCACAAGGTCGAGACCGCCAATGTCGACGACGAGATCGGCAAGATCTGCGGCCCGCAGCTGGTGGTGCCGCTGACCAACGCCCGCTACGCCCTGAACGCGGCGAACGCGCGCTGGGGCTCGCTGTACGACGCTTTCTACGGCACTGACGCCATCCCGCATGATCCGGGCGAGGCCGGCCGTGGCTACAACAAGGGCCGCGGCGACAAGGTGATTGCCAAGGCCAAGGCCTTCCTCGACGCCGCCGCGCCGCTCGCCACCGGCAGCCACACCGACGTGACCGCCTACAGCGTCATCGCCGGACAACTTTCAGCCAAGCTGAAGAGCGGCAACGCCACCGCGCTGAAGGATGCCGCGCAGTTCGCCGGCTACCAGGGTTCGGCCGAGGCGCCCTCCGTGATCCTGCTGGCCAACAACGGCCTGCACATCGAGGTCGTGATCGACCGCAGCCACGTCATCGGCAAGGACGATCCGGCCGGCGTCTCCGACATGATCCTGGAGGCCGCGGTCTCGACCATCCTCGACATGGAGGACTCGGTCGCCGCCGTCGACGCCGAGGACAAGGTGCTGGTCTATCGCAACACGCTCGGCCTGATGAACGGCACGCTGTCTGCCGATTTCGAGAAGGGCGGCAAGACGCTGACCCGCGCTCTCAACAGCGATCGCAGCTACACGACGCCGTCCGGCGGCACGCTCACTTTGCACGGCCGCAGCCTGCTGCTGATCAGGAATTGCGGACACCACATGTTCACCGACGCCGTGCTCGGCGCTGACGGCGAAGAGATTCCGGAGGGCATCCTCGACGCCGCGGTGACCGGCCTGCTGGCGATCCACGACCTCAAGGGCAGCTCAAAGACCAAGAACAGCCGCACCGGCTCGATCTACATCGTCAAGCCGAAGATGCACGGCCCCGACGAGGTGGCGCTGACGGTCGAGCTGTTCGCCCGCGTCGAGAAGCTGCTCGGCCTGCCCGAGAACAGCATGAAAGTCGGCATCATGGACGAGGAGCGCCGCACCACGGTCAACCTCAAGGCCTGCATCCAGCAAGCCTCCAAGCGCATCGTGTTCATCAACACCGGCTTCCTCGACCGCACCGGCGACGAGATCCACACCTCGATGGAAGCGGGTCCGATGATCCGCAAGAACGAGATGAAGGCGCAGCCCTGGATCAAGGCCTATGAGGACTGGAACGTCGACATGGGCCTGATCGACGGTCTCCCCGGCCATGCCCAGATCGGCAAGGGCATGTGGGCGGCGCCGGACAAGATGGCGGACATGCTGGCGCAGAAGATCGGCCATCCGCAGGCGGGCGCCACCACGGCCTGGGTGCCGTCGCCGACGGCGGCGACCCTGCACGCCCTGCACTATCACCAGGTCAACGTGAAGGCCCGCCAGGACGAGCTCACCAAGGGCGGCCCGCGCGCCAAGCTCGGCGACATTCTCACCATCCCCGTCTCGAACTCGAACTGGGCGCCGGACGACGTCCGCCAGGAGATCGACAACAATTGCCAGGGCATCCTCGGCTATGTCGTGCGCTGGATCGACCAGGGCGTCGGCTGCTCCAAGGTGCCGGACATCCATGATGTCGGCCTGATGGAGGACCGCGCGACCCTGCGCATCTCCAGCCAGCACCTCGCCAACTGGCTGCACCACGGCGTGGTCAGCAAGGAGCAGGTGATGGATTCGCTGAAGCGCATGGCTGTCGTGGTCGACAAGCAGAATGCCGGCGACCCGCTGTACCAGCCGATGGCGCCGTCATTCGACGGCGTCGCGTTCAAGGCGGCCTGCGACCTCGTGTTCGAAGGTCGCACGCAGCCGAACGGCTACACTGAGTACATTCTCACCGCTCGCCGGCGCGAGGCGAAAGCGAAGGCCTGATGACAAGAAAGCCCCGGCCATCCGCCGGGGCTTTTTTTTAGTCTGAGGGAGGTAACATGAAACCCGACTAGAACACCGCGATGTATTTCAGCAGCGAGATCACGCCGAGCACGATGACGATGACCCGGCAGATCTGCTTGGCCCGGCCATCCAGCGGCAGCAGGTTGATCAGATACAGGATCAGGATGACGACGAGGAAGGTGACGAGAGCACTGACGATCATGGCTGGGCCCCTGGGAGACATGGATGCGCTGGTTCTGCCGAGCTAACCCGTTCGAACGCCTGAAGTTCCCAAACCGGAACTGAGACACAATCCCGTTTCCCCGTAGTTCCACGGAGCGAATGATCATCCAGTTTTTTACTGCTTTCCGATCGAATGAGGTGAATCGGAGATAAAAATGCTCAATCGCCTGACCATTTCTGCGCTGCTCAAGACCGTGATCGCGCTCACCGCCTTGGTGGTCGTGGCCGTCTTTTCGCTGAGCGCCTGGAGCTCGTGGGGACGGCTGCAAACGGCCAGCCGCATGGCGGCGGTCGCCGATGCGTCTTCCGAGATCTTCATGGTGATGACCAATCTGCGCGCCGATCGCACGACGACGCCCCGCACCCTGAATGCGGACGCCATGCTGGACGCAGATACGGAGAAGTATTTGCGCGGCCTGCGCGACGCGATGATGCCGGCCGCGGCACGCGCGATCGAAATTCTGTCGACGCTCGAATTTCCGCGGCGAGCCGAGTTGATGCCCGAGTTCGTTCGCCTGAACAAGCTGCAGCTCGCGCAGCAGATGGAGTACTGGACCGAGATCGCCAAGCCGAAGGCGTCGCGCCGCCTCGCCTTGGCCAAGGAATACGTCGAGGCGCAGGACGCAGTCCTGGCCTTGACCGAAAATCTCGCCAACGTGCTCACGTCGAGCGTCAACCACCAGAGCGCAACTGTCGATCAGTTGCTGGCGATCAAGCAAACGGCGTGGCTGCTCCGCAGCACCACCGGCGACGCCTCGGCCGCCGTCGGCAGCATGCTGTTGGCCGGCAAGGTCACGCCGGAAGCGCAGACCGCCTACACCAAGCTGGTGGGCGGCGCCGAAGCGGCGTGGAAGGCGCTTGAGCTTGCAACGTCGGGCATGGAGCTGCCGACTGCGCTCGCCGCCGCCATGGCGGAGACGAAGACGTCCTACTTCGATGGCCAGTACACCGGCGCCCGCGATCGCATGGTGGCAGCCATCGCCAAGGGCGAGAAGCCGGAAATGACCGGCAATCAGTGGAGCGCCTTCTCCGTCTCGCGCATGACCAGCGCGGTGAAGGTCGCAGAATCGGCGCTGCAGACGGCGAAGGAGTTTACCCAGGCCGAGCGCAGCGCCGCGACCCGTTCGTTGATCGTCCAGTTGTCGCTGCTCTTTGCCGCCGTCGCGGCGGGCATCGGCGCAATGGCGGGCCTCAGCCGCCGGGTGATCCAGCCGCTCAATCGCATGCGCGATGCCATGCTGGCTGTCGCGGGCGGCGATCTCGGCGTCGACACCGGCTACTCCGGGCGCCAGGACGAGATCGGGGCGCTTGCCAAGGCGCTCGAGACGTTCAAGCAGCAGGCCACCGAGAAGCTCGCAATCGAGGCCCAGGAGCGCGAGCGTAACGCGGCCGCAACGGCGCGACAGCGCTTGATCGAAACCTATGTGGCGGAGTTCGAAGGGCTGGTGCGTGGCTCGCTGGAGCAGCTTGGCCGCGCGTCGTCCGACATGCAGGCGACGTCGGCGGGCCTGACCAACGTTTCGCGGCAGACCAATACCCGCGCCGAGGTGGCCTCGAAGGCCTCGAATGACGCCTCGATGAGCGTGCAGACGGTGGCCTCGGCGGCGGAGGAGCTCAACGCCTCGATCGCCGACATCTCCAAGCAGGCCTCGCATGCCGCTGGGATCGCCAGCCGCGCCGTCGAGCAGGCGCGCATGACCGACGGCACCGTGCAGGGTCTGTCGCAATCGGCCAACCGCATCGGCGAGGTCGTCGGCCTGATCAACAGCATCGCCTCGCAGACCAATCTGCTGGCGCTCAACGCGACCATCGAGGCGGCGCGCGCCGGCGAGGCCGGCAAGGGCTTTGCGGTCGTCGCGTCCGAGGTCAAGACCTTGGCGAGCCAGACGGCGAAGGCGACCGACGAAATCTCGGAGCAGATCGCCGACATCCAGCGCGTCGCCAATGACGCGATCGATGCCATCCAGCGCATCGGCGGCATCATCGGCGAAGTCAACGAGGTCGCGACCGCCATTGCCGCCGCCGTCCAGGAGCAAGGCGCCGCGACGCAGGAAATTTCACGTAGCACCCAGTTTGCGGCTGACGGCACCAAGAACGTCTCCGACAACATCACCGGCGTAAAGTCGGACGCCGATGCCGCGGCGGCCGCGGCCGAGAACGTGCGCAACGCGTCGGAGACGCTGGAGCACCAGAGCAGAAACCTTGGTCATCAGGTCACGGATTTCCTCGGCAAGATCCGCGCGGCGTAAGCGCGTCGCCGGATCAGTCCGAGGCCATCACGGGGGCGCGCTCATATTTCGCGCGCAGCGCCGCCGGCGCCGGCGAGAAGTTCAGCTCGGCGCTCTTGCGCCCGGCGCTGCGATTGGCGACCTTGAGGCCGTCATCGCTGGCGACCACGTCGCCCTTGCGCAAGGTCGGATCGTTGTCGATCGACACCTTGGCAAGGCCGAAATGGTCCTTGCCGTTGCAGGTGCAGCCGTCGACGATCTCGGTCCGATACTTGAAGGCGTTGGGCAGCGCCGAATACGACTTGCCGCCTTCGGTCTCGGCATTGTCGATCGAACTGCCATAGACGACCTCCGTCTTGGACGCCGGGCAGAAGCTGTTGCACGTCGCTTCCTTGCTCTGGTCGCCGGTCGCGCCGAGCGGGAAGTAGCGCCCGTCGCAGGTGCGGACGCACCAGGCGACGCTGCTGCTGCCGCCGCTGCGGTAGGTCACCTCGCCGCGCGGGGCCGACCGCGGCGCCGGCGCCTCGTCGGCGAACGGCATGCGGACGTAGGGCTGCGACCGCTGCGGCGCGTTGAAGCCGCCGAACAGCGCGGAGAAGAAATCCTGCGCGCTTGCGGCGCTCGGCCCGGCCATCACGCCGGCCCCGGCTGCGGTTGCCATCGCAATGGCCAGGAGGATCCGTGGGCTATTCATGATCAGGGTCCTCGATCAGTTGGCGACGGCGACGGGCAGCGACATCGCCTGCCGCCCGGACGTCATCGACGTCACGCGCGGCGTAACGGTGCGAGCTTGCAGCGATCCTCCCTTCGGCAGCACGACGACCTTGGTGCCGACCTGCACGCGGCTGAACAGGTCGGACACGTCTTCATTGGTCAGGCGAATACAGCCGGACGACACGAACTTGCCGATCGTTGTCGGATCGTTGGTGCCATGAATGCGGTACTCGCTGGAGCCGAGATACATCGCGCGCGCGCCCAGCGGGTTGCCGGGGCCGCCGGCCATGAAGCGCGGCAGATAGGGCTGGCGCGCGATCATCTGCGCCGGCGGATGCCAGTCCGGCCACTCCGCCTTGCGCGTGACGGTCTGCACGCCCGCCCAGGTGAAGCCTTCGCGGCCGACGCCGACGCCATAGCGCAGCGCGCGGCCGCCACCGAGCACGTAGTACAGATAGGTGTTGGCAGTATCGATGATGATCGTGCCCGGCGCCTCGCGCGTATCGAGATTGACGATCGTGCGGCGGAGTCGATCCGGCAGCTGACTGTCTTCGTCCTGCGCAACGTCCGGAGCAGCCGTATCGTCCGGCGGAAAGGCCTGCTGCTCGACCGGTGCGTAGCCCAGACTCTGCGCATGCGCGACCGTGGCGCCCGGAGCGAGCACGAGCGCCGCGGCGATCGCGATCATCGATGCAGTCCGCTGCAGCAGGCAGCGCTGGCCGGAGACGAGCTTGGTCATGATATCCCCCTGTCGGACGAGCATCGCGGTGCGATGCGTGATTGCCTCCTCAAACGCGAGACAGGTCGCCGCGGTTCCGGGCCTGATGTGGCTCCTCTGTGTCAGTCAAGCGCCGTCGCACTCACGTTCGCGCGACGGAACCTGAACCTCTCCCCGTCGTTATCAGCAAGTAGCAAACGTCACGAACGCGGGACGACACGCGTCGATTCCTTCGGGGGAAATCATGGTGCGCGTCCTTCCCACCGAGCGGCTGCTGGAAGGCGGCCATGACGGCTCTGCCCTCAGCGAGAGCCGCAACGAACAGCCCCCTGTCATCAAGCGCGCAGAGATCGTCGCGATCACGCTGGTCATCCTCGCTGCGATCTGCATGACGGGCGTGCTGTATGTCGCGAGAGGCTTCTTCCTCCCCATCGTGATGGCGTTCGTGGTCGGCACCATGCTGTCGCCGGCGGCCAACTTCCTGGAGCGCTATCGCGTCCCGCGCGGCGTCGGCGCGGTGCTGATCGTGGTCGCGGTGGCGGCCGGTCTCGCCTTCATCATCGGGCTGATTTCGGCGCCGGTGCTCGACTGGACCAACCGGCTGCCGGAGCTCGCCACACAGCTCAAGGCCAAGCTGCACGTCTTCGACAGGCCGCTCGCATTGTGGCACGAGATGCAGACGGCGATCGGCGGCGGCAGCACTGCGAGTTCGGCCTCCATCGAGCTTCCGAAGTTCGACTGGGTGCAGCCGACGATCGAATTTCTAACCCCGACCTTCACCGAATTCCTGCTGTTTTTCGCAACGCTGGTCCTGTTCATCGCCAGCTGGCGCGACCTGCGGCGCACGCTGATCATGACGTTCGGCGATCACGAGGCGCGGCTGCGGACGCTGCGCATCCTGAACGAACTCGAGCTGCATCTCGGCAACTACCTGCTGACCGTCACACTGATCAACACCGGGGTCGGAATCGCAACCGGCCTCACCTGCGCGCTCACGGGCATGCCCAACCCCGCAGGCCTCGGCGCGCTTGCGGCGACGCTCAACTTCATCCCGATCATCGGACCGATCGCGATGTTCGTCGTGCTGGTCCTGGTCGGCGCGATCGCATTTCCGACCTTGAGCGGCGGCATGGCCGCACCTGCCATCTTTGCCGTGATCACCTTCATGGAAGGCCATTTCGTCACGCCGCTGATCATCGGCAGGCGACTCGCGCTGAATGCCTTGGCCGTGTTCATCGCGCTGGCGTTCTGGACCTGGCTGTGGGGCCCGATGGGCGCCTTCCTCGCCTCACCGCTGCTGATCGTCGGTCTGATCGTGAAGGAGCATCTGCTGCCGGACACTTCGCCGCAACTGCCGGCGGACTAATTCGGTTTCATCCAAGGAACTTCCCTCAGCGCCTCGCGTTTGTCGAGCAGACCCACATCACCTTGCTACGGAGCCCTGCCGATGCCGCCGACCGATGGTGAGGCCGCGATGAGAGATCTCGCCGACAAAGCCAACTATGAACGCCTGCAGAAGGATGTCCACGCCGTGAAGAACGATATCGCAGCTCTCACCGACCAGATCACCGACGCGCTCAACGCCTTCGCCGGCCAGGCCAGCAAGCAGGCGCGCAGCGGCTATCGCCAGGCCCGCGACAACATGGATCAGACCTTCGACGACATGTCGGAGCGCGGCGGCGCAATGCTGGGGGCAGCACAGGACGCGGCCAATTCCCTGGAAGAGCGCCTGGAAGACGTGATCTCGCAGCGTCCCCTGGCGACCGTGGGCCTTGCACTGGGCCTTGGCTTCCTGATCGGTGTCACCTGGAAGCGCTAGGATCAGGGCGCAAATATCGAACCATGACCGATCGGCGCCACTTCGGCGCCGATTGAGTTTGTCGGACGCGGTAACGAGATCAATGGGAAGAAGACAGATGCTTCAGCGCATGATTGCCGAGGTCAAGGAGTCCACCAGTCACACCGTCCGACTGACCACTTTGGCGCTTGCCGCTGCCGTCGGATTGTTCATCACCACTTGCTTCCTATGTGCGGCGGCGTTCGTCGCCGTTTTCCAGCGTTACGGCCTGGTCGCAGCGTGTCTCACCGGCGCTGCAATTTTCTTCGTCGCGACCCTGATTGCGGCGGCGAGCTACATGGCCCGAAAGCGCGCGCTCGCAAGGCGAGCGGCACGTGCGGCAGAAGCCACGCGTTCAGCTGCCCAGTCCCTGTTTGCTGATCCGATGCTGCTGGCGAGCGGCCTCCAGGTCGTCAGGATGATTGGCGTCAAGCGCCTCGTTCCTCTTCTGGCCGTAGGGGGATTGGCGCTGGGCCTTCTCGCCCGCGGTCAGATGTCCGACAGCGCCGAAGCTGCCGAGTAATCAACACGGCGGCGGGCCGGATATCGTCGATCAACTTGGTGACGACAGACGCCGGCCGGCGCCATTAGCCGCGCATGCCGCCCCACGCCACCACGCTCCTCAGGTCACGCAACGGCCGGGCTGGAGGCGTTTCGCGATCTCGGTCAGGACGGACACGGACGGCTCGCATGCGATCGGCTTGGCCACCGGGCGGTCGTTCTCCGTGCTGATGATCTGGGATCCCTGCGGCGCGTTCGCCGCCCCGGCAGCAGCGCCCGAGGGCTGTAACGGGAGCCTCATCAGGAATGTGGTGTCGGCAAACGCACCGAGCTTGATCGACACGGTCCGCGTCGCCGTGGCGGCGGACACCACAGCGGCCCGGTCGGATTTGCCCTCGCGATTCACATTGCCCGCCGTTGCAGCGAGAAGCTCCGGCGCAGACGCCTGCATCGGCAGGCTCGACGCGAGATCATGTCCCGAGGCAAGCTGCATCGCACCCACCAGCATCACCGACGCTGCGAGCGCACCCGAAACCACCAGTTTTCCAGTCTGCGACATGTCTCTGCTCCCCTCGCCCGCAGGCGATCGGCTCTTCAACGTAAGTCGCAGGAACTGGGTTCTGGGACGGACAAATCACTTAACCGTGTCTTAAGCAGGCGCCGCTCGCCAAAAGTATTGGAGCCCCAAAAATATCGGTGCCCTATGGGAACGACTTTTCGGCTCGCGCGTCATCCCGGCAGCCGGTTATTCCCCCTGCCCCATTGACCGGCGACGCGGGGCACCGCCGTGGTGATGCCGGCGGTGCCCCGCATCCTTTTCTGGCCCGCCTTGGCAGGCGGCTGTTCCCCCTCGATCGATCCAGCGGTATATCTCAGCCTGTGCGGCCCCAACGATGGCAGCGCGGCGAGGATGGGAATGCGGATGGCGAGCCTGATCGGCGCGTTGAGGGGCCTTGCACTATCGTTGATCCTCGCCACACTGATTCCGCCCCCTGCCCTGGCCGGCAGCGCCAAGGACGACTGGATCAAGAGCCTCGTCGTCCGGCTGAAGCTGAACCGCCGCTCTCCGGCTCAGGCCACCGATGAGGGCGGAACGGCGAAGGTGGTCTTCCGGATCGACCGCACCGGTCATCTGCTGTCCGCCGCTCTCAGCGAGAGCACTGGCGACCCTGCGCTGGACCAGGAGGCCCTGGCCTTGATCGAACGTGCCCAGCCCTTCGCTCCGCCACCTCCAGAGCTGTCTGATGGTGACCTGACGTTCATGGTGCCGATCGTGTTTGCACCTCGGCGCACATCTGGCGTCCAGTTCGACGAAATGACACTGAATGACACCGTGCTGAAGGCCAGGCTGAACGGGATCTGCCGCGGCTGCTGAGCAAGCATCTTCGCAAAACAAATCGGCGCGCCCATCGAGAGCGCGCCGATCCATCTGAACCTAATCGAAAACGTCTCAGGCCGCGGGCTTCGGCATGCGATTGCGTGAATTACGCTGGAAGAACAGCGCCTGGCTGGCCACGGCTGAGACCATCGCAGGCTGGAACGGCTTGGAGATCAGGAAGGCCGGCTCCGGCCGCTCACCGGTCAGGAAGCGCTCCGGATAGGCGGTGATGAAGACCACCGGAACCTCGAACGTGCGCAACAGCTCGTTGACCGCGTCCAGGCCGGACGAGCCGTCTGCGAGCTGAATGTCGGCGAGGATCAGGCCGGGCTTCTTGTTCTTGGCAAGAGCAACCGCGTCGGCATGGGTGCGGGCGACCCCGATGACGTTGTGGCCGAGGTTCTTGACCAGGCTCTCGAGATCCATCGCGATGAACGTTTCATCTTCGATGATCAGCACATCGGTTGCGATCTCCGCCGCGAGCTCGCGGCCTGCAGCGTCGGCGAGGCGGCGGGTTTCCGCCACGTCGATGTCGAGAATGAATGCCACTTCCTCTTCCGGGAATCCTTCCAGGGACAGCAGCAGGAAGGCTTGGCGCGGTAGCGGAGTGATGTTGGACAAGCGCCGCTCGGGCGGCATCGGCAGCGTGGCCACCTCGGCGTCATCGTTGAGGGCGACGGAGTTCCAGATCTGTGTGAACAGTCGGAACAGCGCAGCGCGTGCCCCATACCGTTCGTCCAGCAAAGCCGGATCCTGGATCAGAGCCTCCAGCATGGCCCCGACGTAGGCGTCTCCGGAACCCTGGCTACCGGTGAGAGCACGCGCATACCGGCGCAACAGCGGCAAATGTTCAGCAACTAGCTGTGATCGGCTCATCCCCACTCCATTTGGTGATCTGGGCTTTCCGCCCGGGTTCCATGATGGGCTGATTACGCCTGAAACCAAGAAAAGTTCCCCAAACGCGTGGAACTTTTATCGCGCGGTTGCATTAGTTCCCGATCAGACCCCCTCGATGGCGAGGATAATTCTTGAAGCTTCAGGGACTTAACTCTCGGGGAAACGTGGAAAAGGTCATGAAAGATGTAAAGTCTCAAGCCAGCAAGAATGCGGCACCGCGCAAGCCCGGCGGACTCAACGCGGAAATCCAATCGAGGATCGGTCATCAACTCCGCGCGATGTACGACGATGTCGTGCGTCAGGGAGTTCCCGATCGGTTTACCGATTTGATCCGCAAGCTTGATGGGCCGACAGCTCAGTCCCACGTGGAGAACGGCGGGGGATCCAACGACCAGAACGACGGGAGGGAGTGAATGCCTCTCACTGATTCCTTGCGGGACGATATCCTTGCGGCCGTCCCAAGCCTCCGCGCATTTGCGATTTCCTTGAGTGGTAACAGCGATCGCGCCGACGACCTGGTGCAGGAGACGCTGCTCCGGGCATTGGCGAATATCGACTCGTTTCAACCGGGCTCCAATCTGCCCGCGTGGTTGTTTACGATCTTGCGCAACCTGTTCCGCTCCGACTACCGCAAACGCCGGCGCGAAGTTGAAGATGCCGAAGGCAACTACGCCAAGACGCTCAAGACGCATCCCTCGCAAGGGGCGCATCTGGAGTTCGAGGAGTTCCGTGCCGCGCTCGAGAAGCTGCCTCAGGATCAACGCGAAGCGCTGATCCTCGTCGGTGCGTCCGGCTTCTCGTACGAAGATGCGGCCGCCATCTGCGGTTGCGCTGTTGGCACCATCAAGAGCCGCGTCAACCGCGCGCGTTCGAAGCTGGCGGCTCTGCTCTACGTCGAAGGTGCCGAGGATTTCGGTCCCGATGAGACCGTGCGGGCCGTGATCGGCGGCAGCGGCGGCTGACGTCGCACACAGGTATTAGCAAATCGAAGAGGCGGCTCCATCGCGGGGCCGCCTCTTTTGCAATGGGCAATCAATGAGCCACCGCCGGTTCGGCCGGGTCACCCGCACAACTACTTGGGCGGACGGACCGGCGCGGAGAACTGCTCGGTGCGGTCACGCTCCGTCATGTCGATGACGGTCTCCATCGGAGCCGTCAGCTCATAGACGTAGCTGCCTTCGGTGAAAAAGCGCTTGGATGTGCCGCCCAGCGCCTCCGGCGCGACACGGTCGAGCAGGATCAGGCCGAAATCGCTGTCGGGACGCCGCGTGGCTTCGCTGGTGTTGCGCTCCTCCCAGCGGAAGTTGAACACGGCGTTGGGCTCCTCGCCCGTGACGTCCCACTTCGCCGTAATGTGCGGGTGCTTGCCGACCAGCGAGAGGCCCTCATCGGAATGCGACGCCAGCTCGAAGAACAAGAGCGACAGGCTCTGCGCTGCGCGCGCGCTCACCGTGATATCCGGCCCGCTGACCGCGATCCGCTCCGCATGGGGAATGGCGCGAGCTTCGAACAGACCGCGCAGTTGGACGCCCTGCCACTGACTCTCGCTCAACAGCGTGACGACGTTGGACATGGCGTGAATGCGCCCGATCAGCAGTTCACGGGCGACATCGATGTCGCTGCCATGCCTGAGGGTCCGTGTGACGATCGACTGGATCACCGCCAGGATGTTCTTGACCCTGTGGTTCAACTCATCGATGACCGCGGTCAGGCGCCGCTCGAAGCCGATGCGAACCTGAATCTCGCGACTGAGCCGCAGATTGTTGTACGCGACATAGCCGAACAGGCCGCAGATGATGCCGGTGAGCGCGAGCCCGATGACGCCGACGATCGCCGCCGTTTGTTGCGCGCGCCGCACGGCGTTGCTCTTGGCGTAGTACACCAGCGACCAGTCGTGGTTGCCGAACCCGACGGTGCGCGTCGAGGACGGCGAAGGATCGTCGGGGCCTCGCGTCCGGCTGGTCACCACGCCCTGGTCGTTCGCCACCAGCTCGTCTGAGGCGTTCCGTGGGTCCTTCAGCGCGACTGAAAACAGCGAGAGATCGTCGTTTGTCAGCAGCAGCGGGCCGATCTCATAGGAGAAGGTGACGAAGCCGGCGGGTGCCGTCGCGCCCTGCGGGACGACGGGAGCCGCCAGGACGATCCCGACCGGACCGTTGGCCCGCAACAGCGGCGTGGGATCGGACGCCACCGGCTTGCCTTCCGCCATCGCCCGGGCCAGCATCGGTCCGACGATGGGTTGGCTATCGAGCGCCATTCCCGGCAACCGCGATGTTTCGGCATTGCGCGGCTCGAGATCCATGAGGACGTCAAGGGGACGGTCGACGTTCGGCCCGAGCGGCGTGTCGTCAAAATTGCGAATGGTGGGGTTGGGAAAGCCGGCCTGACGCAGTTCGGCCTGCGCCACGGGGAGCTCATCCGGACGCAGTCGCGCAATCCAGGACGCCACCACGAAGTCGGTCTTGAAGGCGTAGATCGACGACCGCAGCGGCTCCAGCATGTTGGCCTTGATCACGGAGGGCGCCCGAAACAGGCCTGAAGCCACCCGTGCCAGCAGCTCGCGCTCGGTCAGCCGGTCCTGCACCAGGCTGGCATGGACGTCGATGGCGCGCGCCAGCGCAATGCGGTCGAGAGCCAGCTCCTGATCATGGACCCGGTAGGCCGCCAAGCCGGACAGCGCCGTCCCCACCAGCGCGATCAGACCAATGATGACACCCAGCCGGAACACTCGTTTACTCTAAGGTCAAGGGTTGGCGGAGGAAACGAGGCATTCAATAACCGGCTCTGCTACTCAAGTAACGCGCACCTGCAGGAAGTGATCGAGGCAAATCGACAAAAACTCTCCTAGGATACCGGCCGGTTATTCGCCGGCCATCTCCTTCCGGAAAGGCGCGCACCCCGGCGTGAGGCAACACGCAGAGGCTCAACTTGTTCCGGCCCGTTGTGGGCTTTTTTGCGTCTGGCCAACGCCCCGACACGTCCAGCAACGATGCGATCGGCCGTTCGGATCAAGCGCTAGGCCGACGGCGTCAGACCTCCCTTGGCTTCGATGAAGCCGATGATGCGGTCGAGGCCCTCGCTCTTTTTCAGGTTGGTCATGACGAAGGGACGCTCGCCGCGCATCCGCTTGGCGTCGGTTTCCATCTTCTCGAGCGAGGCGCCGACATGCGGCGCCAGGTCGATCTTGTTGATCACCAGCAGGTCGGAGCGAGTGATTCCTGGACCGCCCTTGGACGGGATCTTGTCGCCAGCCGCGACGTCGATGACGTAGATCGTGATGTCGGCAAGCTCAGGCGAGAAGGTCGCAGCCAGATTGTCGCCGCCGGATTCGATCAGCACCAGATCGAGGCCGGGAAACTTGGCGCGCATGTCGGCGACGGCCGCGAGATTCATCGAGGCGTCCTCGCGGATCGCGGTGTGCGGACAGCCGCCGGTCTCCACGCCGGCAATGCGGTCGGGGGTGAGCGAGCCGGAGCGGACGAGGAATTCCGCATCCCATTTGGTGTAGATGTCGTTGGTGATGGCTGCGATGTCGTAGCGCTCGCGCATCGACTTGCACAGCAGATCCATCAGCGCGGTCTTGCCGGAGCCGACGGGACCACCGACTCCGACGCGGAGCGGACCATGAGACGAAGCCATATCATATGCCCTTCTGCCGTCCCCGCGACGGCGGGGACTGATATTCACCAGAACTGATCGCCGCGCATCGGCACGGGCGCCTTCGCCTACGAGCGGAACAACCTCGTATACTGCGTCTCATGACGGAGGCTCGCGAGATCGGCCCGGAAGCATGCGCTGCCGATGTCGTCGAGCGAAGCAAGCAGCGCACGCTCGGCCGTCGCGACCACGACCGGCTCCAGCGCGGCCAGCACGCGCTGGCTGTCGGTCTGGCCGAGTGGAATGAGCCGGCTGCCGGCGGAAATCCAGTTCGACGTCAAGGCATGCAGAAACGCGTGCAGCAAGGGCTCCACCGCCACTCCATGAAGCGCGCCGACGAGCCCGACAGCGACCGGGTAGACGATCGCCTCACATTGCGACACCGCCTCGTCGAGTCCCGGACAGCTCCAGGCTGAGCGGGCGATCTCGATGAAGGCGCGCCCCTGCGCCGTCGTCTCGAGCTGACGCTCACGCGACGGCACGAAGGCGGCGGCCAACTCCGCGATCTCGCCGAGTTCGCGGCTCGATTCCGCCGCGCGGTGCGTATGGGCAAGGAACACGGCATCGCTGAAGCCGGCCCCATCGGTGAGCATCGTCGCAAGCCAGCTCCGAAGCGAGCCAGCGTCGTTGATGTCACCGGCTTCGACGGCCCATTCGATTCCGCTGGAGTAGGAAAAGCCGCCCACCGGAAATGCCGGCGACAGCCAGGTCAGCAACCGGTAAAGCGCGGCGTTGTCCAACCCGGTCTGGGCCGCCTCCAAGGAGCCCGTGCGCTCACTTGTGGTCATGAGCATGGGAATGACCGTGATGGTCGTGATCATGGTGGTCGTGGTCGCGATCATGATCGTGGCCGCAATGCTCATCATGCACATGATGCGCGTGGTCGTGACCATGGCTGTGATGCGCGTGATCGTGCCCACCATGAGAGTGATCATGGCCGTGGTGATCATGATGGTCATCGCCATGCGCATGGCTGGGCTCGGCGTAGGCGCCGCCTTCGGGATCGAACGGCGCCTCGATCTTGAGGACGCGCGCGCCGAGGCCCTTCACCATCGCCTCGATCACGTGGTCCCGGCGGATGCGCAGGCTCTTGGCCATGATCTGGGTCGGCAGATGCCGGTTGCCGAGATGCCAGGCGAGCCGGACCAGGTGATGCGGATCGCTGGCGCGGATCTCCAGCAGCGGCTCGGCGGCGGCGACGACCTCGATCAGACGGCCGTCCTCCAGCACCAGGGCATCGCCACCGCGAAGTGCGGTGGCGTGCTCGAGATCCAGCAGGAATTCCAGCCCGCGCGTGCCGGTCATCGCCAGCCGGCGCCGGTGCCGATCGTCGAAATCGAGCAGGACGGAATCGGCAGCGGCCTCTTTCCAACGGTGCTGCCCGAGCACGCGCGTGGCGCGGATCATGCTGATATCCTCATTCTCTCTTCGCCTCGTTCAATTCCGCTCAGCGGACATCGACCTTCTCAGGCGTGATGATCTCGATCTTCGGCGGAGCGGCCATGCACTTCACCGCCACGCGCCCGAACGTCTTCATGTGCTCGGTCGCGCGATGCGGCACCAGCGCCTCGGCGTTCTCCCACTGCTCGACGAAGACCATCTTGCTCGGATCCGTGACGCTCTCGTGCAGATCATAGGCGATATTGCCGGGTTCCTTGCGGGTCCCCTCGATGCAGGCGGTGGCGGCAGCAATGAATTCGGCACGTGTTTCGGGCTTGATGGTCAAGGTGGCAACGACATAGATCACGAAGCAGTCCTCCCGGTACGTTTCTGTTCTGGGTACCGGGGGGAAGTTTAGAACATGAAATAGCGCTGCGCCATGGGCAGCACCTCGGCCGGCTCGCAGGTCAGGAGCTCGCCGTCTGCGCGCACCTCATAGGTCTCGGGATCGACCTCGATGTTCGGTGTCGCGTCGTTGTGGATCATGCTCTTCTTCGAGATCTTGCCGCGGGTGTTCTGCACCGCATAGAGCTTCTTCGACAGGCCGAGCTTACGCGCCAAGCCGCCGGCCACCGCCGCCTTCGAGGTGAAGATCACCGAGGACGCCGTCAGCGACTTGCCGAAGGCCCCGAACATCGGCTGGTAATGCACCGGCTGCGGCGTTGGGATCGAGGCGTTGGGATCGCCCATCGGCGCGGCCACGATCGTGCCGCCCTTGATGACGCAGTCCGGCTTGACGCCGAAAAATGCCGGCGACCACAGCACGAGATCGGCGAGCTTGCCCTTCTCGACCGAGCCGATCAGCTTCGACACGCCATGCGCGATCGCCGGGTTGATCGTGTATTTGGCGATGTAGCGCTTGACGCGGAAATTGTCGTTGTCCTTGCCCTTGTCTTGCGGCAAGGCGCCGCGCTGCTTCTTCATCTTGTCGGCGGTCTGCCAGGTCCGGATGATGACCTCGCCGAGCCGGCCCATCGCCTGCGAGTCCGACGACATCATCGAGAGCGCGCCGAGATCGTGCAGAATGTCCTCGGCCGCGATCGTCTCCTTGCGGATGCGGCTCTCGGCGAAAGCGAGATCCTCGGCGATCGACGGATCGAGATGGTGGCACACCATCAGCATGTCCAGATGCTCGTCGATGGTGTTGCGCGTGAACGGCCGCGTCGGATTGGTCGAGGACGGCAGCACGTTCTTCAGGCCGGCGACCTTGATGATATCTGGCGCATGGCCGCCGCCGGCGCCTTCGGTGTGAAAGGCATGGATGGTGCGGCCCTTGAAGGCCTTGATCGTGTCCTCGACGAAGCCGGACTCGTTCAGCGTGTCCGAATGCAGCATCACCTGGATGTCGTGATCGTCGGCGACAGAGAGGCAGTTGTCGATGGCGGCCGGCGTCGTGCCCCAATCCTCATGCAGCTTGAGCGCGCAGGCGCCGGCCTTGACCATCTCGACCAGCGCGGCCGGACGGGACGCATTGCCCTTGCCGGAGATGCCGAGGTTGACGGGGAAGGCGTCGAACGACTGCATCATCCGCCCGATGTGCCACGGGCCGGGCGTGCAGGTGGTGGCGAAGGTGCCGTGCGAGGGTCCAGTGCCGCCGCCGAGCAGCGAGGTAACGCCGGACATCAGCGCGTGCTCGATCTGCTGCGGGCAGATGAAATGGATGTGGCTGTCGAAGCCGCCGGCGGTGAGGATCTTGCCTTCGCCCGCGATGACGTCCGTGCCGGGGCCGATCACGATGGTCACGCCGGGCTGGATGTCGGGATTGCCGGCCTTGCCGATCGCCGAGATCATCCCGTCCTTGATCGCGACGTCGGCCTTCACCACGCCCCAGTGGTCGACGATGACAGCGTTGGTGATCACGGTGTCGGCGGCCCCCTGCTTGTTGGTCGCCTGCGACTGGCCCATGCCGTCGCGGATCACCTTGCCGCCGCCGAACTTCACTTCCTCACCGTAGGTGGTGAAGTCCTTCTCCACCTCGATGATGAGATCGGTGTCGGCGAGCCGAACCTTGTCGCCGGTGGTCGGGCCGAACATGTCGGCATAGACGGAACGCTTGATCTTGACGGACATCGTTGGCCCCCGATTAGTTCTGCATAGCTTGTTGTCGAGACACCGGCGATCCGCTCACAGCGTCCCTCTCGCATTCGAAACGGTCTCGTCGAACAGCGCATCGAGCCGCGCGTTGATACCGCGGCAGCCCGCGACGACCTGCTCGGCCCAGCCGACATACTCCATCACCTCGAGCTGCTGCTCCAAGTCGGGTTCGAAGAAGATGCGGGCGCGGATGTTGCTGATCTTGTCGGCGATCTTGATCTGCTTGGCGCCGTCGGACTTGCCAGGCGCCGCGATCACCTGCACGGCGCGTCGCTCGCTCTTCGGCAAGGTCATGTCGTCCGTGACTTCCTCGACCAGGCCGGCCACGCGCGCGCCGAAACGCTGCGCCAGCTCGTCTCGCGTGGTGTCAGTGTCCTCGATCGTGTCGTGCAGCCAGCCGGCCGCGACCAGCTCGGCGTCCGCGCCGTCCGTTGTCGCAGCCAGGATGTTCGCGACCTCGGCGAGGTGATTGACGTAAGGCTCCTCGTCGCGGCCTTTGCGCTGCCGGCCGGCATGACGGCGCGCTGCCAGCTCGGCCGCTTCGGAGACGAGGCGCAGTCCGCTCAGCATCGGTCTACAACTTGCCCATCACGTCGCCGCGGAAGCCGTAGACCATGCGCTTGCCGGCGAGCGCCACCAGCTGCACCTCGCGGGTCTGGCCGGGCTCGAAGCGGACCGCCGTGCCGGCGGCGATGTCGAGCCGCATGCCCCGGGCCTTCTTGCGATCGAACTTCAGCGCCGGGTTGGTTTCGAAGAAATGGTAGTGCGAGCCGACCTGGATCGGCCGGTCGCCAGTATTGGCGACCGACAAGGTCACGGTCTTGCGGCCGGCATTGAGCTCGATCTCGCCGTCCTGGATGAAGAGTTCGCCGGGGATCATGTGGTCTTTCTCCGTCATTCCGGGGCGGTCCGCAGGACCGAACCCGGAATCTCAAAATCGATTGCAGACAATTTCTGGATTCCGGGTTCAGCCCTGCGGGCTGCCCCGGAATGACGTGCAATGATCACCGGATCGGCTCGTGCACCGTGACCAGCTTGGTGCCGTCCGGAAACGTCGCCTCGACCTGGATGTCGTGGATCATCTCCGGAATGCCCGGCATCACCTGGTCGCGGGTCAGCACCTGGGCGCCCGTCTGCATCAGCTCGGCGACGGTGCGGCCATCGCGCGCGCCTTCGAGGATGAAATCGGAAATGATCGCGATCGCCTCGGGATGGTTCAGCTTGACGCCGCGCTCGAGCCTGCGGCGGGCCACGATGGCGGCCATCGAGATCAGGAGCTTGTCCTTTTCGCGGGGAGACAGGTTCATGCGGCTTCTCTGGTGATCGCTTCTGGATAATCGTCGGTTGGTAAACGTCTAATTGAGCCACAGCCGCGGCAGCGGCACGGGCGAGGCTTGGCCGAGCACAGATATCATGTCCGCGCGCAGGCTCGCGGCATCTTGGGCACAGAAGCGCGCCATTGCAAATCCATTCCAGGCCGACAGCGCCGCCTCTCCCCGGCAGTCCGGCAGGCTCTCCCGGATGCGCTCGACGAGAGCGGCATCGCCCGGCACGATCAGCGCGGTGCCGATGGCCGCGCTGCCCTTGGCAATGGCGGGCTGCGCCAGCTTGTCGCCGATGTCGCCGTCGAGGCGGACGGTTTCGGCGAACACCAGTTTGCCGCCGCGCTTGAGCCGCCAGCGGTCGACGAACTCGCCCTCGCGCATGCGCTCGCCCATCGCCGTGCGGCCG
The DNA here is from genome assembly GCF_024586915.1 of Bradyrhizobium sp. SRS-191. Lineage (GTDB taxonomy): Bacteria > Pseudomonadota > Alphaproteobacteria > Rhizobiales > Xanthobacteraceae > Bradyrhizobium. The sequence goes on along the minus strand of NZ_JANBVS010000004.1, from coordinate 217,046 downwards.
AACACGACGATCTCGCAGAGGAGCAGCGAGGCGGTGTCGGCGAGGTCGATGTCGATGCGGCGGTGGATGCGGGCGCGGTCGAACAGAATCGTTTCCTGGGGCAGCCACGAGATATGCGCGCCGGCCTCGACCTTCAGCGCAATATCGAGATCGGCCGGCCGCCCGGAAGCGCGATAGACCTTCTCAGCGGCAGCGCTCGACAGCGTGACGCGACTGCCTTCGCCCGCCGCAACCTCGATCGCAAACCTGTCGCCGCCGGCGATGCCGCCGGCGGTGTTGACGAACATCGCCGAGAGGCCGTCGTCCTCGGGCGAGGGAAAGCGCACGCGCAGCGAGCCGGATTCATGCAGATGATGACGCCGCGTCATGCCGTCCCGCAGCCGCACGTCGAAGCGCACCGCGCCGCGGGCGCGGTTGGCCTCGAAGATCTCGGCAGCGGCGCTGGCGGGATCGGCCCGCATCGATCCCCTCCTTTGGGACCGGACGCAGCGAAGACCGCGCCCCACAAAATCAGATGACGATCACAGCGCCATCTGGCGGCTGATTTCGGCCTGGTCGAGATTGGCGCGCGTGCAGCTGAACTTCACCGCGCCGCGATCCATCACCGCGAAGTTGTCGCCGAGTTCGCAGGCAAAGTCGAGATACTGCTCGACCAGGACGATCGCGATGTTGCCAAGATTGCGCAGATACGAAATGGCCCGGCCGATGTCCTTGATGATCGAGGGCTGGATGCCCTCGGTCGGCTCGTCCAGCAGCAAAAGCTTCGGCCGCATCACCATGGCGCGGCCGATCGCGAGCTGCTGCTGCTGGCCACCGGACAGGTCGCCGCCACGGCGACCGAGCATCGATTCCAGCACCGGAAACAGCGAGAACACGTCGTCCGGGATGCTGCGGTCGGCGCGCTTGAGCGGGCCGAAGCCGGTCTTGAGGTTCTCCTCGACTGTCAGCAGCGGGAAGATCTCGCGCCCCTGCGGCACGAAGCCGATGCCCTTGCGCGCCCGCTCATAGGGTTTGAGGTGCGTGATGTCGGCGCCGTCGAAGGTGATGCTGCCCGACGCCAGCGAATATTGTCCGACCAGCGCCCGCAGCAGCGAGGTCTTGCCGACGCCGTTGCGGCCGAGCACGCAGGTGACCTTGCCGGGCTCGGCTGCGATGGAGACGCCGCGCAGCGCCTGGGCGGCGCCGTAATAGAGGTTGATATCCTTGACGTCCAACATCGCCTAGCGCCCCAGATACACTTCGATTACGCGGTCGTTCGACGACACCTGATCGATGGTGCCCTCCGCCAGAACCGTGCCCTCATGCAGGCAGGTGACCTTGACGCCGAGTTCGCGCACGAAGGTCATGTCGTGCTCGACGACCATGACGGTGTGATCCCGATTGATTTCCTTGAGCAGCTCAGCCGTCTGATGCGTCTCGACGTCGGTCATGCCCGCGACGGGTTCGTCGACCAGCAGCAGCTTCGGATCCTGCGCCAGCAGCATGCCGATCTCCAGCCACTGCTTCTGGCCGTGTGACAGGCTGCCGGCGAGCTTGCGCCTGAGATCCTTGAGCCGCACGGTTTCGAGCACCCGGTCGATCTGCTCGGCCTCGCCCTTCGAGCCGCGCCAGAACAGCGTGCCCTTGACGCTGTGGTCGACATTGAGCGCGAGCAGCAGATTGTCCTCGACCGACTGGCTCTCGAACACCGTGGGCTTCTGGAATTTGCGGCCGATACCGAGCTCGGCGATACGCGTCTCGTCCAGGCGCGTGAGATCCGTCTTGCCGTCGAACAGCACCGTGCCCTCGTCGGGCTTGGTCTTGCCGGTGATGATGTCCATCATCGTGGTCTTGCCGGCGCCGTTCGGGCCGATGATGGCGCGCATCTCGCCGGGCTCGAGCGTCAGCGACAGATTGTTGATGGCGTGGAAGCCGTCGAAGGAGACGTGCACGCCGTCGAGATAGAGCAGCGACGAGGTCGCACGGGTGTCCATCACGTTCACAGGCTCACTCCGCCATCTTGGGTTCGGTGACACCGTCCTCGCGAGCGGCGCTGTCGGCATTGGGCTTGGTGGCGCCGAGCTGGTCCCACCATGCATTGAAAGTGCCGATGATGCCCTTGGGAAGCAGCAGGGTCACCAGCACGAACAGTGCGCCGAGCATGAACAGCCAGTACGGGGCGAGGACGCCCGACGTAAAGAAGGTCTTGGCGTAGTTCACGACGACGGCGCCGAGCGCGGCGCCGACCAGCGTGCCGCGGCCACCGACGGCGACCCAGATCACCGCCTCGATCGAGTTGCCGGGAGCAAACTCGGACGGGTTGATGATGCCGACCTGCGGGACGTACAGAGCGCCGGCGACGCCGGCCATGCAGGCCGACAGCGTGAACACGAACAGCTTGTAGGACTCGACGCGGTAACCGAGGAAGCGCGTGCGCGACTCGGCGTCGCGGATCGCGATCAGCACCTTGCCGAGTTTCGACGACACGACGGCACGGCAGATCAGGAACGCGAGGATCAGCGCCAGGCAGCTCAGCGCGAACAAGGCGGCGCGCGTGCCCTCCGCCTGGACGTTGAAGCCGAGGATATCCTTGAAGTCGGTCAGGCCGTTGTTGCCGCCGAAGCCGAAATCATTGCGGAAGAAGGCCAGCAGCAGCGCATAGGTCATCGCCTGGGTGATGATCGACAGATACACGCCAGTGACGCGCGAGCGGAAGGCGAGCCAGCCGAAGCCGAACGCAAGCAGGCCAGGCACGACGAGCACCATCAGCGCGGCGAACCAGAACATGTCGAAGCCGTGCCAGTACCAGGGCAGCTTGGAGTAGTTCAGGAACACCATGAAGTCGGGTAGGATCGGATTGCCGTAGACGCCGCGGCTGCCGATCTGGCGCATCAGGTACATGCCCATCGCGTAGCCGCCGAGCGCGAAGAACGCGCCGTGGCCGAGCGAGAGGATGCCGCAATAGCCCCAGATCAGATCGATCGAGAGGGCGAGGATCGCGTAGCAGACATATTTGCCCCATAGCGCGACCAGATAGGTCGGCACCTGCAGCGCGGAGCCCGCCGGCAGCAGCAGGTTGGACAGCGGGATCAGGATGCCGCAGGCAGCAACGACCAGGAGAAAGATCGACGCGCCGCGATCCAGCGAGCGGGTGAGCATATGCGGCATCATGCTTCCACCGCCCGGCCCTTGAGCGCGAACAGGCCGCGCGGGCGCTTCTGAATGAACAGGATGATCAGCACCAGGATCGCGATCTTGCCGAGCACGGCGCCGGCCACCGGCTCCAGGAATTTGTTGGCGATGCCGAGCGTGAAGGCGCCGACCAGGGTGCCCCAGAGATTGCCGACGCCGCCGAACACCACGACCATGAAGGAGTCGATGATGTAGCTCTGCCCGAGATTGGGGCTGACATTGTCGATCTGCGACAGCGCCACGCCGGCGATGCCGGCAATGCCCGAGCCGAGCCCGAAGGTGAGCGCATCGACCCGCGAGGTCGCGATGCCCATCGACGCCGCCATGCGCCGGTTCTGCGTCACCGCGCGCATCTCGAGGCCGAGTGCGGTGTAGCGCAGCATGGCCAGCAGGATCGCGAACACGGCCATGGTGAAGCAGAGGATCCAGAGCCGGTTGTAGGTGATGGTGATCTGACCCAGCTCGAAGGCGCCGCTCATCCAGGAGGGATTGCCGACTTCGCGGTTGGTCGGGCCGAAGGCGGAGCGCACGGCCTGCTGCAAAATCAGGGACAGTCCCCAGGTGGCGAGCAGCGTTTCGAGCGGGCGGCCGTACAGGAAGCGGATGATGGTGCGCTCGATCAGCACACCGATGGCGCCGGCCACCAGGAAGGCGAGCGGGGCCGCGATCAGCAGCGAATAGTCGAACAGTGCCGGATAGCGCGTGCGGATGACCTCCTGCACCACGAAGGTGGTGTAGGCGCCGAGCATCACCATCTCACCATGGGCCATGTTGATGACGCCCATCACGCCGAAGGTGATGGCGAGGCCAATCGCGGCCAGCAGCAGCACCGAGCCGAGCGAGAGGCCGTACCAGGCGTTCTGCACGCCGGACCAGATCGCGAGCGAGCCCTGGATCGACGAGATCGCGCTTGCCGCCGCCTTGGTGACATTGGCCGGCTGGTCGCCGCCGCTGATCTCGGTCAGCAGCGCCAGCGCTTCCTGGTCACCGCGCGAGCGGATCGTGGCAACGGCTTCGAGCTTGTCGACCTCGCTGGCATCGGACTTGAACAGCAGGATCGCGGCGCGCGCTTCAGCGAGCGCCTGCTTGACGGAACGATTGGTTTCCTTGGCGAGCGCCGATTCCACGGTCGGCAGCGTCGCCTCTTCATGCGACTTGAACACGGATTTCGCCGCGGTCAGCCGGGTGTTGGTGTCGGGCGACAGCAAGGTCAGGCCGCCGAGCGCAGCATCGACGCTGCGACGCAGCCGGTTGTTGAGGCTGACGGCCGCGGCATTGTCGGGCAGCTTGTCGACGGCGGCGCCGGTCGCGGCATCGATGATCTTGCCGTCGGCCTGCTTGATGAAGACCTTCTTGGTCTCGGCATCGAACATCAGCCGCTCGTCCTGCAGCGCGCTGATGATGGGGAAAGCCAGCGGGTTGCCGGACACGGCGATCTCGCCCACCGCATCGTCGGTGTCGGAGAAATCATCATTGGCGAACTTGGCGACCGATTCCTCGAAGCTGGCGGCGAAAGCCGGAGCGGTCGCGACGATCAGAGCAATGGACAGAAGAAGGCCGCGCACGAGCGCGAGAACAATGGCAGGCACTGGACAACCCCGGCAGGAGTTCAAGAGGTCGAGAGAAGGCGGCGCGGTCCGCCGCCTTCTCCGATCGTGATGACGTCGTACGACTCAGATCAGGTGCCCGAGCCCAGGCACTTGTTGGTCTTGACGTTGTAGTTGCCGCACTTCTTGCCGACCCAGTCGCCGATCAGGTCCTTGGAGCCCTCGAGCTCCTTCGACCAGGCGTCGCCCGGGACGAGATCCTTGGTCTTGTAGACGACGCTGAACTGGCCATCGCCCTTGATCTCGCCGATGAACACCGGCTTGGTGATGTGGTGGTTCGGCAGCATCTTCGACACGCCGCCGGTCAGGTTCGGCGCCTCGGTGCCCGGGAGGGCGTCGATGACCTTGTCCGGATCGGTCGACTTCACCTTCTCGACCGCCTTCACCCACATGTTGAAGCCGATCACGTGGGCTTCCATCGGGTCGTTGGTCACGCGCTTCGGGTTCTTGGTGTAGGCCTGCCAATCCTTGATGAACTTCTCGTTCGCCGGGGTCTTGATCGACTCGAAGTAGTTCCAGGCGGCGAGGTGGCCGACCAGCGGCTTGGTGTCGATGCCGGCGAGCTCTTCCTCACCCACCGAGAACGCGACGACCGGAATGTCCTTGGCCTTGATGCCCTGGTTGCCGAGCTCCTTGTAGAACGGAACGTTGGCGTCGCCGTTGATCGTCGAAACCACGGCGGTCTTCTTGCCGGCCGAGCCGAACTTCTTGATGTCGGCGACGATGGTCTGCCAGTCGGAGTGACCGAACGGCGTGTAGTTGATCATGATGTCGTCCTGAGCCACGCCCTTCGACTTCAGGTAGGCTTCCAGGATCTTGTTGGTGGTGCGCGGATAGACGTAGTCGGTGCCGGCCAGCACCCAGCGCTTCACCTTCTCTTCCTTCATCAGGTAGTCGACCGCCGGAATCGCCTGCTGGTTCGGCGCCGCACCGGTGTAGAACACGTTGCGCTCGCTCTCCTCGCCCTCGTACTGCACGGGGTAGAACAGGATGCTGTTGAGCTCCTTGAACACGGGGAGCACCGACTTGCGCGACACCGAGGTCCAGCAGCCGAACACGACCGCGACCTTGTTCTTGGTGATCAGCTCGCGCGCCTTCTCGGCGAACAGCGGCCAGTTCGAGGCGGGGTCGACGACGACGGCTTCGAGCTTCTTGCCGAGCACGCCGCCCTTCTTGTTCTGTTCGTCGATCAGGAACAGGATCGTATCCTTCAGCGTGGTCTCGCTGATGGCCATGGTGCCGGACAGAGAATGCAGAACGCCGATCTTGATGGTGTCGTCCGCGGCCATGGCCGGGCCGAAGCCGGCTGCGCCCAGTGCCAGGCCGGCAGCAGCAGCCAGCCAGCGACGGCGGCTGAACGGCGCCGTTAATTCCTGAGTGAGTCGAGTAAGCATGAGGTAATATCTCCCTGACGCAGACGTGCTTCGCAGCCAAGGCGGCCGGCGGTCTGCGGCGGAAGAATCGCAAGAAGCGTGCCATGCCGTTCACATCCGGTAAGCCATTGACCCGAATATGGAACTCGGCAAAATCGCGGCGGAAGGTCGCAACCACCTGCCGCACCTTTAGGCAAGCACGATGATTAATCAGCTGGCATTGAGCGCACGATTTATGCACTTTGTTTCGATTGGCTAAATTTAAAGCAGCAGGGTACCGCCTGGATCGCCGATCCGTTGCGCAGCGGCCTTGAAAGTGCCGTCCACCTGTTCCATATAGCTGATAGATCGAGGCGAATCGGCCGGATCTCTGCAAGCCGCGTGTTCTTTAGCTCGACCCGAGCTTCTGGCTTTGCATCCTCCCCTATCCAATCTCGACGCTCCAAACACGCGGGTGTCTCTTCAACCACCCACCCGCGTCCGGCTGCCTGCCGACACGGGCCTTATCCTCTTATGGAAAGCCCCATCTTTTGACCTCCTTTCAGGACTTCAACCTCGCCGACGCGCTGACGCGCGCGCTGAAGGAAGAGAATTACACCACCCCCACCCCGATCCAGGCCCAGACCATCCCGATCGCACTCCAGGGCCGCGACGTGATCGGCATTGCGCAGACGGGAACCGGCAAGACCGCCTCGTTCGCACTGCCGATCCTGCACCGCCTGCTCGAGAACCGCATCAAGCCGCAGCCGAAGACGGCGCGTGTGCTGGTGCTGAGCCCGACCCGCGAGCTCTCCGGCCAGATCCTGGACAGCTTCAACACCTATGGCCGCCACATCCGCCTGAGCTCGACGCTCGCGATCGGCGGCGTTCCCATGGGCCGTCAGGTCCGCGCCGTCATGCAGGGCGTCGAGGTGCTGGTCGCCACGCCGGGCCGCCTGCTCGACCTCGTCCAGGGCAACGCCCTGAAACTGACCCAGGTCGAGTTCCTGGTGCTCGACGAGGCCGACCGCATGCTCGACATGGGCTTCATCAACGACATCCGGAAGATCGTCGCCAAGCTGCCGATCAAGCGCCAGACGCTGTTCTTCTCGGCCACCATGCCGAAGGACATCGCCGAGCTTGCCGACTCCATGCTGCGCGATCCGGCCCGCGTCGCGGTGACCCCGGTCTCGTCCACCGTCGAGCGCATCGCCCAACGCGTCATCCAGGTCGATCACTCGGCCAAGCCGAACCTGCTGGCTCAGCTGCTCAAGGATGAGCCGGTCAACCGCGCGCTGGTGTTCACCCGCACCAAGCACGGCGCCGACAAGGTCGTGAAGAGCCTGGAAAAGGCCGGCATTCCTGCCCAGGCGATCCACGGCAACAAGTCGCAGAACCATCGTGAGCGCACCTTGGCGGCGTTCCGCACCGGCGAGATCCGCACGCTGGTGGCGACTGACATTGCCGCCCGCGGCATCGACGTCGACGGCGTCAGCCATGTCGTAAACTTCGACCTGCCGAACGTGCCCGAGACCTACGTCCACCGCATCGGCCGCACCGCGCGCGCCGGGGCCGAGGGCGTCGCCATCTCGCTCGTGGCCGGAGCGGACGAGCTGTCCTACCTGCGTGACATCGAGCGGCTGACCAAGGTCACGCTGCCGCGCGAGGATCGCCGCACGCCGGGCCTGCGCGAAGCTGCCCCCCCGGCCAAACCGCCTCACCGCGGCGGCCGACCTGGCATGCAGAATGCGCGGACCAACGAGGGCGGCAACGCCGCAAAAGGCCCTCGCCGCCGCCGACGTTCCAATGCTAAGGTGCCGGCTCTGCCAGGCAATCGTCAGGAGCCCAACCGGCCGTCGCAAGGCGGCGGCAAGGCCGGGTCGATTCAAGGCGTTGCATTCCTGCATCGCGAGGGCAGACCCAAAAACCACGCTCACAACCGCAACCAACGGCCAAACTAGACGTCTGTCGATCTGGAGAAAGACATGGCTAAGGAAGAGCTGATCCAGTTCGAAGGGCTGGTCACGGAAATCCTTCCCGACGCGCGCTATCGCGTGCAACTCGACGCTGGGCACGAGATCGTCGCCTACACGGCGGGCAAGATGAAAAAGAATCGCATCAAGACGCTCGCGGGCGACCGCGTGACCGTCGAGATGTCGCCCTACGACCTGGAAAAGGGCCGTCTCATCTTCCGCCACAAGGACGAGCGCCCCAGCACCCCCGGTGGTCCTCCGCGCGGCGCCCAGCGTGGCGGCCAGTTCCGCCGGCGCTGACGTCTGGGGCGGCACGACGGGCCGCCCCTCTTCGCCTTGATGAAGTCTTGCGCAATCAGCGACAATCCAACGCGTCGGCGACCAGCCGGCGCGTCAAAAAAACGTGCGCCCTCCCGCACCTCAGGATTGTTTTGCGCGGCCATTTCCAATAATATATCCCGCAATCGATTTTCGGCCGGACGAGATTAGCTATTACCGGTACAGCCGGTTCAGACGCTGACGACCCTTCCAAAAATTCGATCTAACCAACCCAGGGTCCTGGGTTACGACATTTGATATCTGAGAAGGGAACTACCCCCGTGAGCATGGGAACCGTGAAGTGGTTTAACGCAACCAAGGGCTATGGCTTCATTCAGCCGGATGACGGCGGCAATGACGTGTTCGTGCACATCAGCGCCGTCGAGCGCGCCGGTCTCGGCACGCTGCGCGAAGGCCAGAAGATCTCCTACGAGATCGTGGCTGACCGCCGTTCGGGCAAGTCCTCGGCCGACAATCTGCGCGCTGCCAACTGAGCAGCGGGAGGGCGATCGCCAGATCGCCTCCGAACAAACGAAAGGCCGCCTTGCGCGGCCTTTTTTCATGTCCTGATTTCAGATCTGATTTTCAGGCCGGCCGCCGTCCTCGCCGCGCGGCCCCCGCCCGGCGACAGGCCGCTGCTCAGCAGCTCGTCAACGGGCTGTAGTAGACGCAGGTCGACTGCCGCGGACGGGTGTAGGCGACGTCGCTCAGATTGATGCCGGTCTTGGCCATCACGTAGCCGATGGTCGGGACATATTGGTAGCTCACCTCGCTGAAGATGAGATAGGTGCCGCTGACCAGCAGGTCGGCCGGGATGCCGACCGTCGTGTCCTTCGTGCGCGGTGCGGATCCCTTGCTCCACTTCACCGTCGCCTGCTTCGTGGTCGGATCGACATACAGCTCGGTGATCGTCGCGTTCACCGGGGTCGTCGAATACGGGTACATGATGCCGGTCGACGCGGCGAAGAAGTTCGACATGTCGGTGTCGCCGACCGAGGTCGACTGCGAGGTCAGGTCGGACAGCGTCCGCGCCATCAGCGTGACCTTGCGGTCGACGGCAATCGCCGAACAGAATTCAACGGTGCCGAAGAACATCACCAGCATCAGCGGAACGATGAAGGCAAACTCGGTGGCGGCGACGCCGCTTCGATCGGCGCCGAAGGCGCGAAAGCGACGTAGCAGGCGGCGTTCCATCTTCGACCTCGGTCTATCTTCACAACGCATGATGGAGTTCTATTGGCGTCCTGGAGCCCTTATGAATAAGGCTCGTTCTTGAATGCAGCCGTTCCCACCAGCAGCCGCTTGCTGCCCGACAGGTTGGCGATGTTGTAGCCCAGCCCGGTCACGAAGATCGGCCACTGGTAGAACAGCCTGACCACCACGATGTCGCCGGCGGCGCCCGGGCTATAGGTCATGTTGTTGATGAAGTTGCCGCTGTTGTCGATCTGATTGCTGATCGAGACGCTGCCGAACGACGAGTAGCTCTTCACGTCGATATAGATCTTGTTGCAGTCGAACAGCGCCGGCACCTGGGTGCAGACATAGCTCGCGAACTGCGATTGCGAGTAGGAGCCCTGCTGCGCCTGCCCGGTCAGGATCATGCGCGCGGAGTCCTGCGTGATCGTCTCCAGCACCTGGCCCGCGAAGAACATCAGGGCCGTTTCGATGATCGCGAACAGCAGCGCGAAGAACACCGGGGCAACCAGCGCGAATTCGAGCGCCGCCGACGCCCGCCGGTTACGCCGAAAGCGTCGCAGCAGTCTGCGGAACGATCCATTCGCGGTGGCGGAGGCTTGCATTGTTCGACCCGGATTTGGAAAGGCACATCAACCTGGGTGAAAGAAATAGCGGAAACTCGTTGGGAAAGAGTTTCCTACGATCGGAGCAAGATGGCCGGCGGCCGCAACCAGCCGCTAACCATGCAAGCGTCCGCTGCACGTAAGGGCCTTTGGTCCAGCGCGAGATCGAGATGAGCTATCGAGATCGGGTCAGCCGAAAGCGGCTGATCGAAACGCACACGCGACAAGCCGGGCCGGCATCACCCGGCCACGATCTGGCTCTGACCTCAATGGCGAGACGTCGTCCGTGCCTCAGTTGGTCTTGGCAGACGCGGCATTGCCGGCGGCCTGGCTCGACATCGTGCCGGCCTGGTCGAGCACCGACTTGAAGTATGTGTCGCCATCACCGAGGGTGACGCGCCGCTGGCAGACCGGCATGCAGCTATAGGTCTCGCGGTCCACGCCGCGATAGACCGTCACCAATCGGTCGGTCGGGCCCGCCACCTGGATCTGGCGATCGATCAGCACCTGGCCGCCGCGGTCCATCGCGATGAAGTTGGTGGCGCCATAGCTCTTGCCGGTGACGACGATGATGCCGCCGCTCTGCAGGGTCACGTCGGCGATCATCGGGTTGCCGACGACGAGGGTCGCGACGCGGTCCGGGAGCTTGACGAGCTTGGCCTGGTCGACGTTGACGGCAATGGCAGGGTCAGGATCGGCCGACGCCGCAACCGGCCACAGCAGCAACGCGGCGAAGGCCGCCCGCAATGCGAGGGATACACAAGGACGCGACATACGGAACGACATACTCAACCCCGGGACATTGACGAGCCGTCTCAAGCGATACACAGCGGTGACGGCGCCCCACGCGGCAAATCTGCGCTTAATTGGTGAACGATCTACCAACGCAGCCGAAATCTCTCGAACACCCGTCCGGCCGCTCACCGGCGGAACGGAAACGCCAGCTGGCCGGCGAACTCACCGGGCATCGTCGCTTCATCCTTGCCGTACTCCGCGGGCAGCTGGCCCTCCGGCATCCTGAACGTCCCGAACATGATGTCCCAGAGCGGGAACGTGCCGGCAAAATTGGTGTTGCCGCCTTCTTCCATCGCAGTGTGGTGCCAGCGATGGAAAACCGGGGTCGCCAGGACATATTTGAACGGCCCGAGCGTCCAATTGAGATTGGCGTGCACGAAGGCCGAATGGAACGTCGTGAACGGGCCCACCCAGATCATCACATTGGGCGAGATGCCGGCCATCAGCAGGATCACGTCGACGGCAATGGTGCCGAGGACCAGGTTGATCGGATGAAAGCGGGCCGCCGAGATCCAATCCAAGTCCTCCGAGGAGTGGTGAACGGCATGGTACTTCCAGAACTCGCCGCCGTGGAACAACCGGTGCGTCCAGTACAACATGAAATCGGCGAGCACGATGAACAATAGCCCCTGCAGCCATTCCGGCAATTGCGCCAGCGGGCCATGGCCATTCTCATAAAAGGCGATCAGCTCGTCCGCGTCGTGGATCTTGAAGATCACGCCGGCGCCGAGCACCAGGAAACCGATGCGGAGCACGCGGGCGAACACCGGCACGAAGAACCAATAGACCATGTCGGTGACGAGCTCGCGCTTCTGCCACCACGGCTTGCCCGGATTGCAGGCCCAGAAGTGGCTCAGCACCGAGAAGACGACCGCCACGATCAGCGTGATCGGCAGCACCTTCTCGATGGTCTGGCCGAGCATCAGCACGACTTCCCACGGCAGACCGGACATAACATCCCTCATCACATGAACTTTCCCGACGGGTACTCCTTGGCGCTTAAGGAGCCGTGAACCTCGCCGCTTCCGCGGCAGGAACTGCAGCGTCGAGCAAGCGCCAGATGAGGCAGGATCACGAGATCGGCTTGGGCGATCGTCCTGGACGATCGACTTTGGCGATCGACTTGGGCGATCGAACCGGCAGAAGCACTCCGTCGTTCGTGACCATCACGGGCCGGAGTTGAAAGCCAGGCTGCCTGCTTCCAATTTTCATTGCGCGATTTAGCCCAAATTTACTCTGCGCAAGAACGCCGGTCCGCGGCGATGTTTCATCGGTTGAATTAACTACGCCGAAATTCCTGCCCTCTAGGGTGCCTACATGGTCACGGTGCTGAGAACGCCGCAACGACCAGATTTTGTTCGACCAGCCACGTGTACATGGAGTTACCCTATGAAGAATCTTCTTGCTCGCTTCGTGAAGGATGAATCCGGCGCGACCGCCATCGAGTACGGCCTGATCGCTGCCGGCATCTCGCTCGCGATCATTGCTGCGGTGAACGGTCTCGGCTCCAGCCTGAGCTCCAAGTTCGGCTCGATCAACTCGTCGCTGAAGTAAGCAGTCGCCACGACCGAGCAAAGAAGGCCCCGGAATCCCCGGGGCCTTTTATCATTTGGCCCTTCAGCTTCGCGGCGTTCAGTGATGCGTAACCACGTTGTCTCCGCAGCCGCAGCCCGGCGCCCGTCACGGCAGGTCGATGCGGTCCTGCCCTTGATCTGCAGCGCGCTCGCCCTGTCCATCCTCGCTCTCGCAGCCCGCATTGTCAGCGTCTGGTGAGACCGGACGGCACGACGCCGGATCGTTTCCCGATCATTTATCTGTTGCCGCTAAGTTGGCCGCGCCGGCGCATTCCGCGCCGGTTCGATGCCGTTGAGAGCCCATGACCCTCGATCTCGCGCGCCTGCTGCTATTTCCGGCCCTGATGGCCTTCGCCGCGGCGAGCGACCTGTTCACGATGACCATTTCGAACCGGGTCTCGGTGGCACTCGTCGCGGGATTCCTGGTGCTGGCGCCGCTGAGCGGAATGGGCCCGAACGACATGCTGATGCATGCCGGCGCCGGCGCGCTGCTGCTGGTGATCGCCTTTACGTGCTTTGCATTCGGCTGGATCGGCGGCGGCGACGCCAAGGTCGCTTCGGCTGCCGCCCTTTGGTTCGGCTTCGCCCATCTGATGAACTATCTGTTGTACGCCTCGATCTTCGGCGGCGTGCTCACGCTCGCGCTCATGCAGTTCCGGCAATGGCCCCTGCCCTACATGCTCGCAGGGCAACCCTGGCTTGCGCGTCTCCACGCCAAGGACAGCGGCGTTCCCTATGGCATCGCGCTCGCACTGGGCGCCCTAATGGTCTACCCGGAGACCGAGTGGGTGAAGGCGATCGACGCTGCGCGTCTTGCGTTGCTCTGAAAACACCGTGTGAACGCGGTGTTAAGGCGATTTAGATACGCCTCATTAACCATGCTTTGACGAATAACTGCTCAACTCCCATCACGGCGGCGCAAGCGTCGCGGCGTAATGTGGAAAGTGAAGCGTATGAATACCGCACGCATTGTGGTTCTGACCATCGCTGTGGGCGCTGGCGGCATAGCCGCATATCTGGCGAGCGGGTCCGACGATCGCCCGGCTCCCGTTGCCGCAGTCGCGCCGGCGGTCGAGACGGTCGATGTTCTCATCGCGAAGTCGGACATCCCTCTCGGCCAGTCGATCAAGCCGGAGCACCTGCAATGGCAGAGCTGGCCCGCCGCGACCACGAGTTCCAGCTTCATTCAGCGCAAGGACCGCGCTAAGGGCGATACCGAGGTGACCGGCATGATCGCCCGGGCGCCGTTCATTGCCGGCGAGCCGATCCGCGAGCAGAAGCTGGTCAAGGCCGATGGCTCCGGCTTCATGGCGGCGATCCTGCCGTCGGGGATGCGCGCGGTCTCGACCGAGATCTCGCCGGAGACCGGCGCCGGCGGCTTCATTCTGCCCAACGACCGGGTCGACGTGATCCTGTCCAAGCGCGAGCGGATGCCGGATCAGCCGAATGCCGGCGACATCGTCAGCTCGGAGATCTTCCTGTCCAACATCCGGGTCCTGGCGATCGATCAGGCGCCCAAGGAGAAGGACGGCCAGACCACGGTCGTCGGCAAGACGGTGACGCTGGAGCTGAAGCCGGAGCAGGCCGAGTCGCTTGCGCGGGCGCGGCAGACCGGGACGCTATCGCTGGCACTCCGCAGCATTGCAGATGTCAACATGGCCGAGAAGCTGCCGGATGAGAACAGCCGCAGGCGCAGCGACAGTGTTGCCGTCGTTCGCTTCGGCATTCCCAGCACCATGACGACGCAGAAGTGACCGAGAGGACTACCAAGATGACTTGCAGCGAAAATCAGCGGAAACCGTGGACCCTGATGGTCCGCGCGCTGTCGTTTTCGGCCGCTGCTGCGCTGACCCTTAATCCTGCGCTTGCACCGGTGATTGCGGCGGATTACCGCCCCGCGGCCGCCACGGCTGCCGCCGACGGCCAGATCAACGCGCGCTTTCTCGCGCTCGGGATCGGCAAGTCGGTGGTCATCGACCTGCCGCGGGACATCAAGGACGTCCTCGTCGCCGATCCGAAGATCGCGAACGCCGTGGTGCGCTCGTCGCAGCGCGCCTACATCATCGGCGCGGCGATCGGTCAGACCAACATCGTCTTCTTCGACGCCCAGGGCCAGCAGATCGCGGCCTATGACATCGCCGTGAAGCGCGATCTGAACGGCGCACGCGCAGCGCTGAAGCAACTCTTGCCGAACGCCGACATCCAGATCGAAGGCCTCGGCGAAAGCGTCGTGCTGACCGGCTCGGCCTCGAGCCAGATCGAGGCGCAGCAGGCCGGCGAATTGGCCGCGCGGCTCGCGGGCGGCGCGGAGAAGGTCGTCAACTCGATCACCGTCCGCGGCCGCGACCAGGTCATGCTGAAGGTGACGGTCGCCGAAGTGCAGCGCTCGGTCGTCAAGCAGCTCGGCATCGACCTTTCCGGTCAGCTCAACTACGGCACCGCCGTCGTCAAATTCGCCAACTCCAATCCGTTTACGGCCTATGGCAGCAACCTCGTCTCCAACAACGCCGTGAGCGCGGCGCTGGGCGGAGCGACCCCGTCCGTGCAGGCCACGCTGCGAGCCATGGAGAACGCGGGCGTCATCCGGACTCTGGCCGAGCCGAACCTGACCGCGATCTCCGGCGAGTCGGCAACCTTCATCGCCGGCGGCGAGTTTCCGGTTCCGGCCGGCTATTCGTGCGATCCGACGACCCACGTCTGTACCACGCAGATCAGCTTCAAGAAGTTCGGCATCTCGCTCAACTTCACGCCGGTCGTACTGAGCGAGGGCCGCATCTCGATGCGGGTGATGACCGAGGTTTCGGAGCTCTCGAACGAGAATGCGATCACCCTGTCGCAGGCGGTGAGCGCCACCACCACGAACTCGCTGACAGTGCCCTCGATCAAGACACGCCGCGCCGAGACGACGCTCGAGATCCCTTCGGGCGGCGCGATGGCCATGGCCGGCCTGATCCAGCAGCAGACCAAGATGGCGATCAGCGGCATGCCGGGCCTCATGCAGCTTCCGGTGCTCGGCGCGCTGTTCCGCAGCCGTGACTACGTCAACAACCAGACCGAACTGATGGTGATGGTAACGCCGTTCGTCGTGCGCGCCGTCGCGCAGAAGGATCTTTCCCGTCCGGATGACGGCTTTGCGGCGGCTTCGGATCCGCAGGCCGAGCTCCTGGGCAGCATCAACCGCATCTACGGCGTGCCCGGACGGACCGAACCAGCCCGCAACTATCGCGGCACCTACGGCTTCATCACGGACTGAGCAGGGACCAAGGACTTGCACCCATGACCACGACACCCCGCCTTGCTCGCCGCCGACTGCAGCTTGCCGCCGCTCTTGCCGGGACCGCGGTCCTGCTCGGCGCCTGCAACTTCCGCAGGGACCCGGCCGTCACGGCCAGCATTCCCGACGACTACCGGCTGCGTCACCCGATCGCGGTCCAGGAAGCCCCGGACTCCCTCGTCGTGTTCGTCGGCCAGGGCCGCGGCGGCCTGATGGCCGAGCAGCGCGCCGAGGTCATGGGATTTGCGCAAAGCTGGACGCGCCAGGGCACGGGCGCGATCGTGGCCGACGTGCCGAGCGGCACGCCGAACGCCCGCGCGGCCGCCGATTCGATGCGCGAGATTCAATCCCTGTTCGCGGCGGCCGGCGTTCCGCCGCACGGCCTCACGGTGCGCAACTACCAGCCCAAGGACCCGCGCCAGATGGCTGCGATCCGGCTGAGCTATCCGAAGCTCTCGGCCACCGCAGGTCCCTGCGGTGTCTGGCCGGACGATCTGGGGCCCTCGATCAAGAACAAGAACTGGTTCGACAACAAGCCCGACTGGAACTTCGGCTGCGCCTATCAGCGCAACATGGCCGCGATGGTCGATAACCCGGCCGATCTGGTCCAGCCCCGAGCCGAGACCCCGTCCTACACCGCCCGGCGCACCGCGTTGTTCGAGAAATACCGCAAGGGAGCGTCAACCGCGATCACGTATCCCGAGGCCGACAAGGCCAAACTCAGTGACACAGGCAAATGATCAGCTACGCCCGACAGACCCAAGAGGAGCAGCCTGACGTCGTGCCGCCGCCGGCCGACGATCACATCGCGCCGGCGCCGCGTGTCTCGGTGCAGGCGTTCTGCGAAACGGTGGAAACCGCCGCGACCGTGCAGGCGGCCGGTGAGGACCGGCGGCTCGGCAAGGCGCATCTGAAGGTTCAGATGGGCGGCATGGCGGCGGCGATCGAAGCCTATCGCTCGGCACCGACGCCGAACGTCATCATTCTGGAGACCGATGCGCGCTCCGACATCCTGGCCGGTCTCGATCAGCTCGCGACGGTCTGCGATCCCGGCACGCGCGTGGTCGTGATCGGCCGTGTCAACGATGTCACGCTGTATCGTGAGCTCGTGCGCCGCGGCGTCAGCGACTATGTGCTGTCGCCGGTGACCCCGATCGACGTCGTGCGTTCGATCTGCAACCTGTTCTCGGCGCCGGAGGCCAAGGCCGTCGGGCGCATCATTGCCGTGGTCGGAGCCAAGGGCGGCGCCGGCGCATCCACCATCGCGCACAATATCGCCTGGGCGATCGCCCGCGATCTGTCGATGGATTCGGTGGTCGCCGATCTCGATCTCGCTTTTGGCACCGCCGGCCTCGACTACAACCAGGACCCGGCGCAGGGTATTGCGGACGCCGTCTTCTCGCCCGATCGCATCGACATCGCCTTCATGGACCGGCTGCTGTCGAAATGCACCGATCACCTCAGCCTGCTGGCCGCGCCGGCGACGCTCGACCGCGTCTATGATTTCGGCGCCGAGGCGTTCGACGCGATCTTCGACACGCTGCGCGCCTCGATGCCGTGCATCGTGCTCGACGTGCCGCACCAATGGTCGGGCTGGACCAAGCGCGCGCTGATCAGCGCCGATGACATCCTGATCGTCGCAGCGCCCGATCTCGCTTCGCTGCGCAACACCAAGAACATGTTCGATCTGCTCAAGGCGGCCCGCCCCAACGACCGCATGCCGCTGTACTGCCTGAACCAGGTCGGCGTGCCCAAGCGGCCGGAGATCAATGCCAGCGAGTTCGCCAAGGCGATCGAAAGTCCGCCGATCGTGACGATCCCGTTCGAGCCGCAGATCTTCGGTGCGGCCGCCAACAACGGCCAGATGATTGCGGAGATGTCGCCCAATCATCGGACGACCGAGATGTTTCTCCAGATCGCGCAGCGGCTCACCGGCCGCAGCGAGACCAAGAAGCCGAAGGGCTCCTTCCTGTCGCCTCTGCTGGACAAGCTGAAGGCGAAGTAAGCACGCGTGGAGTTTTAGGTCGTGTTTGGTAAGCGTAGCGGAACGGACAACGATACAAGGACCCTCAGGCCGGCCGCGCCAGCGCCGGAGCTGGCGCCGGCCGCCCCCCGTGCGGCCGCCCCGGCCGTGTCGTCGCCACCTCTGGCCCCGACCCGGCAGGCTGCTCCGCCGCCCCCACCGGTGGTCGAGGCCCGACGCTCGGACAATTACTACCAGGTCAAGGCGACGATCTTCGGGGCGCTGATCGAGGCGATCGACCTCGCCCAGCTCGCGAAGCTCGACGGCGAATCCGCGCGCGAGGAAATCCGCGACATCGTCAACGAGATCATCGCGATCAAGAACATCGTGATGTCGATCGCCGAGCAGGAGGAGCTGCTCGACGACATCTGCAACGACGTGCTTGGATACGGTCCGCTCGAGCCCCTGCTGTCGCGCGACGACATCGCCGACATCATGGTCAACGGTGCCGGCACGGTCTTCATCGAAGTCAACGGCAAGATCCAGCGCACCGGCATCCGCTTCCGCGACAATCAGCAATTGCTGAACATCTGCCAGCGCATCGTCAGCCAGGTCGGCCGCCGCGTCGATGAATCCTCGCCGATCTGCGACGCCCGTCTCGCCGACGGCTCCCGCGTCAACGCCATCGTGCCGCCGCTGGCGATCGATGGGCCCGCGCTCACCATTCGTAAGTTCAAGAAGGACAAGCTCACTCTCGATCAGCTGGTCAAGTTCGGCGCCATCTCGCCGGAAGGCGCGGAAATCCTGCAGATCATCGGGCGCGTCCGCTGCAACGTGCTGATCTCCGGCGGTACCGGCTCGGGCAAGACGACGCTGTTGAACTGCTTGACCAACTACATCGATCATGACGAGCGCGTCATCACCTGCGAGGACGCGGCCGAGCTTCAGCTGCAGCAGCCGCACGTGGTGCGCCTGGAAACCCGGCCGCCCAACATCGAGGGCGAAGGCCAGGTGACCATGCGCGAGCTGGTCAGGAACTGCCTGCGTATGCGTCCCGAACGGATCATCGTCGGCGAGGTCCGCGGCCCGGAGGCGTTCGACCTCCTCCAGGCCATGAACACCGGTCACGACGGCTCGATGGGCACCTTGCACGCCAACAACCCGCGCGAGGCACTGTCACGCTGCGAATCCATGATCACCATGGGCGGCTTCTCGCTGCCCTCGCGGACCATCCGCGAGATGATCTGCGCCTCGATCGACGTCATCGTCCAGGCCGCCCGCCTGCGCGACGGCTCCCGCCGCATCACGCACATCACGGAGGTGATGGGCATGGAAGGCGACACCATCATCACCCAGGACGTCTTCCTCTACGACATGGTCGGCGAGGACGCGAACGGCAAGATCATCGGCCGGCATCGCTCGACCGGTATCGGCCGCCCGCGCTTCTGGGAGCGTGCGCGCTATTACGGCGAAGAGAAACGGCTTGCGGCTGCGCTCGACGCTGCCGAAGTCGCGAGCAAGGAATAGAGGGCACCCCCATGAAGTTTCAGGCTCTCGCCCTCGCCTTCCTCGCCGCGACCGCCATCGGCGGCATCGCCTGGGTGTTTCTGTATCCTCTGCTGTCCGGCGAGCGGAAGGCCGAGCAGCGGCGCAGCAGTGTCGCCAAGGCCGAGCCGGTGGTGCGGCAGACCGAACGCACGCAGCGCTCGCGCCGCGAGCAGGTCGAGACCTCGCTGAAGGATCTCGAAGCCAAGGCGCAGAAGCAGAGCAAGGTGCCGCTGAACGTGCGCATCTCGCAGGCCGGCCTCGACTGGACAGTGCAGAAGTTCTGGATCATCTCCGGCGTTCTCGGCTTCGCCGTCTCCGCCGTCACCTTCTTGGCCGGCGGTGGTCCGCTCGGCGCGCTCGGCCTCGGCTTTGCGGCCGGTCTCGGCCTGCCGCGCTGGATTCTCGGCTACCTGAAAAAGCGGCGCGAGAAGAAATTCCTGGCGGCGCTGCCGGACGCCGTCGACGTCATCGTCCGAGGCATCAAGGCCGGCCTGCCGCTGTTCGAGTCCATCAAGGTCGTCGCCGCCGATGCGCCGGATCCGCTGCGCAGCGAGTTCCTCGCGATCATCGAGACCCAGGCGATCGGCATGCCGCTCGGCGAAGCGTGCGCGCGGCTGTATGAGCGCATGCCGCTGCCTGAGGCCAACTTCTTCGGCATTGTCATTGCGATTCAGCAGAAGTCCGGCGGCAACCTCTCCGAGGCGCTGGGCAATCTTTCGAAGGTGCTGCGCGACCGCAAGAAGATGGCCGAGAAGATCCAGGCGATGTCGATGGAAGCCAAGGCCTCTGCCGGCATCATCGGCTCGCTGCCGCCGATCGTGATGCTGCTGGTCTACCTGAGCACGCCTGACTACATCTCGCTGCTCTGGACCCATCCGACCGGCCAGCTGATGCTGGTCGGCTGCGTGATCTGGATGTCGATGGGCATCCTGGTCATGAAGAAGATGATCAACTTCGATTTCTGAGGGGTGGGCCATGGTCGAATTTCTGGTCACCAAGCTGCACGATCCGCACTTCATGACGATGTTCTTCGCCGCGATCGCGGCGAGCGCCACCGTCTACACGCTGATCATGCCGCTGTTCGCAGGCGAGAACCTGAACAAGCGCATGAAGGCGGTCGCCAGCGAGCGGGAGCGCATCAAGCAGCGCGAGCGTGAGCGGCTGAATGCCGGCGAGAAGGTCTCGTTGCGGCAGACGCCCAAGCAGCTGGTCTCGAGGGTGGTGGAAGATTTCAACCTCACCAAATGGCTGGCCCAGGAGGCCGCGCGCGACAAGCTGATCATGGCCGGCTATCGCGGCCAGGCGCCCTACATCACCTTCCTGTTCGCACGCCTCGTGACGCCTGTGGTGCTGTTCGTCGGAACCGTGCTGTACGTCTTCGTCATCGCCAATCTGCAGAAATCGATGCCGGTCAAGATCGGCATCTGCGTCGGCATGGCCTATCTCGGCCTGCAGGCGCCGATGCTGTTCCTCAGCAACGCGATCTCCAAGCGCCAGCTGTCGATCAAGCGCGCCTTCCCCGACGCCCTCGACCTGCTGCTGATCTGCATCGAGTCCGGCATGTCGATCGAAGCGGCGTTCCGCAGGGTGTCGATCGAAATCGCGAGCCAGTCGATCGCGCTGTCGGAAGAGTTCACGCTGACCACGGCGGAGCTGTCCTACCTGCAGGACCGCAAGGTCGCCTATGAGAACCTCGCCCGCCGCACCGGCCTCGAGGGCGTCAAGTCGGTCTGTCTGGCGCTCCAGCAATCGGAGCGCTACGGCACGCCGCTCGGTCAATCGCTGCGGGTGATGGCGCAGGAAAATCGCGACATGCGCATGAACGAGGCCGAGAAAAAGGCCGCGGCGCTGCCGCCGAAGCTGACGGTGCCGATGATCCTGTTCTTCCTCCCGGTGCTGTTCGTGGTCATTCTGGGACCGACCGGCATCAAGGTCGCGGCCATGCAGTAACTGATGCCCCGCCCGGCGAAATATCGCTTGCGGTCGCGGCGCCACTTTGAAAGCTAGGCGGAGCATGATCGAGGTCTCCGCCTGATGTCCGACACTCTCCGCCGCGCCGATGGCGCCCGCGTCCTCGCCGACCTGAACGCGCTGCGCGCCTTCGGCACCTACAAGACCGGCGTCCACCGGCCGACCTTCTCCGAAGCGCACCGCCAATCACTGACCTGGATCGCCGCGCGCCTGCCCGACGCGCAGCTCACGGCCGAGATCGACGGCATCGGCAACGTGCTGGGCACGAGCGCGAAGCCCGGGCCGAAGCTGCTGGCGGGATCGCATCTGGAGAGTCAGAACTATGCCGGCTGGCTCGATGGCCCGCTCGGCGTGATCTACGCGCTCGAAGCGGCCCGTGTGCTCAATCCCGATCCCGCCATCGCAGGCGCCGTCGAAGTCGCCTCCTGGTGCGACGAGGAGGGGCACTTCGGCGCCTTCCTCGGCAGCCGCTCCTATGTCGGCGATGTCAGCGAGGCCGACATCGATGCCGCCCGCGACCGCAGCAGCCCGCGCACGATGCGCGAGGCGCTGGCCGACATGGGCTTCGCGGGACGTCCCCGCCTGCACGCCGAGCGCGGCCGCCATATCGGCTATCTCGAGGCCCATATCGAGCAGGGCGATACGCTGGAAAAGGGCGAGCTCAAGGTCGGCGTCGTCACCTCGATCGTCGGCATCTGGCAGTACCGCATCGTCTTCACCGGCGAGCAGAACCATGCCGGCACGACGCGGATGGCGGTCCGCAAGGACGCCGGCCTCGCGCTCGCCCGGTTCTGCGTCGACATCGACGCGCGCTTTCCCTCCGCCTGCGGCCCGCGCACGGTGTGGACCACCGGCCGCATCACGCTCGATCCGGGCGCGCCGAGCATCATCCCCGGCCAAGCCGAGATGCTGTTCCAGATCCGCGACGACAATGCGGCCGTGATCGACCGCCTCGAAGCGCTGCTGCGTGAGATGGCTGCGCAGGCCTCTGCGGCCGGTCCGTGTCAGGTCACCGTCGAGCGCATCCGCACCGGCGCGCCGGCGATGATGGATCGCGCCTTCCAGGACGCGATCGAGGCCGCGAGCCGCGATCTTGCCGGAGGCAAATCGCTGCGGATGCCGAGCGGCGCCGGGCACGACGCGCAAGTGCTGGCGACGATCATGCCGGCGGGGATGCTGTTCGTTCCGTCGATCGGCGGCATCAGCCATCACTGGACCGAGAACACGTCCGACGCTGACATCGTCACCGGCGCCGATGTGTTCGTGGAGACCTGCCGGCGCCTGCTCGCGGGCTCGTGACCAGCGTCAGTCCGGCTGGCTGAGCGAAGCCATCGGCGCCGTGTTGCGCGCCTTGCCCTTGCCCTGGCCTTCGCGCTGGCCCTGGATCATCTGCTTCAGATAGGCCACGTTTGCCGCAGCCTCATCGGGCGGCAGATCGGCGCGTGCGATCTGCTCGGCTTCGGCGAACCGGCCCTGCAGGCCGACCACCAGCGCGAGATTCTGCCGCACGCGGGCGTCCGCCCGCTGCGAACCGTAGGCCTGGCGCAGCGCCTGCTCGGCGTTCGGCAGGTCGCGCGTCAGCATGTAGGACAGGCCGAGGTTGGACAGCACCGAGGGTTCGCCGGGCACGATCTTGAGCGCGCTCTCGTAGTAGCGCCGCGCCTCGTCGTGACGGCCCATCTGGTCGAGCACCGTGCCCTGCACCGACAGCAGCTTCCAGTCGGGATTGTCGGGCGAGTGGGCGCGCGACAGCACGTCGAAGGCCAGCTTGAAATTGCCGTTGTCGGCCAGTGCGCGGCCATAGGCGGCGAGCACGGTCTTGTTGCCGGGGATCGTCAGCGTCGCCTGCTCCAGCACCGCGACGGCCTGCTCGCGCTGACCATTGTTGCGCAGCGCCTGGCCGTAGGCGACGGCCATCGCCGCATCCTTCGGATTGGCGCGGTAGCGCTCGCCATAGACCTCGGCCGCCCGCTGCGGGGTCGCCGGCGGCGGCTCGGCACGGCTGCCCAGCGAGCCCGTGACATCGGACACGGTCTGGCAACCGCCGAGGCCCGCGGCGAGGAGCGCGGCGATGGCTGCGGAGGCGAGGAGCCGGGTGATCGAAGGCTGTCGACGCATTTTCACTGGACTCGTAGGACGAGCGAAATTGAACGCGCCAGCAATAAACTGTTAACGCTAACAGCCGGTTAATGGCGGGATCGCGGACCCTGATGGCTGCTCTGCGTCGGTTTGCGGGCCATGCGTCCGGCACGATTGCAGCCGCCGCCGAACTCTGCGAAGTCTGATGCCGAAGCGCGTCCCTTAAGGAACGATTAGGCATGCCGTCGATCTTCGAGACCTCGTCCACACCTTCCGCGGTTCCGATCACCTTCGTGACGAAGTCGAGCTGGCCCGGCATCAAGGAGAGCCTTTCCCCGGAAGCCCGCAACTTCGCCGAGGCCAATGTCTACGCGGCCAAGCCCGGCAGCTGCCTGATCCTTCCAGGCTCCGACGGCCGCATCGCGCAGGTGCTGTTCGGCATCGAGGATGCCGACGCCAGGCACCGCGATCTGTTCCGGCCCGGCAGCCTGCCCGGCCTGCTTCCCACCGGCATCTACCGCTTCGCCAACGCGCCGCATGACGCCCGCCTTGCTGCGCTGGCCTTTGCGCTCGGCAGTTACCGCTTCGGCCGCTACCGCAAAGCCGAGGAGCCTGACGTGCGCCTCGTGCCGCCGGACGGCGTCGATGCCGCCGAGCTCGATCGTCTCGCCGACGCCGCGTGCCTCGCGCGCGATCTCGTCAACACGCCGTCCAACGACATGGGGCCGGAGGAGCTCGAGGCGGCCGCCAAGCAGGTTGCCGAGCGCTTTGGCGCCCGCTTCAGCAGCATCGTCGGTGATGAGTTGCTGCAGCAAAACCATCCCCTCATTCACGCCGTCGGCCGCGCGTCGACGCGGACGCCGCGGCTGATCGAATTGAACTGGGGCGACGCTGACCATCCCAAGGTCACCCTGGTCGGCAAGGGCGTCTGCTTCGACACCGGCGGCCTCGACCTCAAGCCGTCCAGCAGCATGCTGCTGATGAAAAAGGACATGGGCGGCGCCGCCAACGTGCTGGCGCTGGCGCAGATGGTGATGGATGCCAAGCTCAAGCTGCAGCTGCGCGTGCTGATACCCGCGGTCGAGAACGCGGTGGCCGGCAACGCCTTCCGGCCGATGGACGTGTTTCCCTCTCGCAAGGGCCTTACGGTCGAGATCGGCAACACCGATGCCGAGGGCCGGCTGATCCTGGCCGACGCGCTGGCGCTTGCCGACGAGGACAAGCCCGAGCTGCTTATCGACATGGGCACGCTGACGGGCGCGGCGCGGGTCGCGCTCGGCCCCGAGCTGCCGCCGTTCTACACCAATGACGAGGCGCTGGCCGCAGACGTCGCCCGCTGTGCGGCAGCCGAGAACGATCCGCTGTGGCGGATGCCGCTGTGGGCGCCGTATGACTCGTGGCTCGACTCCAAGGTCGCGACCCTCAACAACGCGCCATCCGGCGGCTTCGCCGGCTCGATCACCTGCGCGCTGTTCCTGCAGCGCTTCGTCGAGCCGACGACGAGGTGGCTGCATCTCGACATCTTCGCCTGGACGCCGTCGGCAAAGCCCGGCCGTCCCGAGGGCGGCGAGTGCCAGGCGGCGCGCGCGCTCTACAAGCTGCTGAGCGAGCGCTATGGCTGATCCGCGCATCACGCCGGCACGCGGCGACATCGCGGCCAGACATCTCCAGGGGCAGGTCACCGCCGAGCGCTTCGTCGACGGCGAGACCCTCGTCATCGCCGATCCCCTCGCACCGCTGCGCCTGCAGCCGCAGTCCGGTGCCGAGCTGGCAACGCAGGCGCTGAAGGGCGAGCGCGTCACGATCTACGATCGCAACGGCGAGGGCTGGGCCTGGGGCCAGCTCGAACGCGACGGCTATGTCGGCTGGCTGCCGGACGCCGCTCTCGCGGTCCCCTCTGCTGCGCCGACTCATAAGATCGGCGCGCTGCGCAGCTTCGCGTTTCCCGGTCCGTCGATCAAGCTGCCGCCAGTCGAGACGCTGCTGATGGAATCGACCATCGCCGTGATCCGCGAGGAAGCCGGTTTCGTCATGACGGCCGAAGGCTGGTGCGTGCCGCGGCAGCACGTCATTGCCCTTGACCATGTCGAGTCAGATTTCGTCGCGGTCGCCGAGCGCTTCGTCGGCACGCCCTATCTCTGGGGAGGCAAGAGCAGCCTCGGCATCGACTGCTCGGGGCTGGTGCAGGTGTCATTGAATGCCGCGGGCGTGTCATGCCCGCGGGATAGCGACATGCAGCTGGCGGCACTGGGGCGCGCGGTCGAAAGCAGCGAGCCGCTCCGCCGCGGCGATCTGATCTTCTGGAAGGGCCACGTCGCGATCGTGCGCGATGCCGAGACGATGGTGCATGCCAACGCGTTTCATATGGCCACGCAGATCGAGCCGATCAGCGCAGCGATCGCGCGCATCAAGACCAGCGGCAGCGACGTGCTGGAGATCAAGCGGCTGGGTTGAGTGTGTAGGGTGGGCAAAGGCACGATCGCAACGCGATCGTGACGTGCCCACCGTCGCAGATACGCGCGCGGTTGGAACGGTGGGCACGGCGCGCGACAGGCGAGGTCGGAGCAGCCATCGAGCAAGCACCTTTGCCCACCCTACGGCCTTATCACGTTGAAAAATCCCGATCGTGCAACAAGTCGCGGTGCTGGTGACTGCGCCCTCTCCCCTTGCGGGAGAGGGCATGTAGGACAGAGCTGCAGGCGCGGTCGGGTGAGGGGTATGCATCTACGAGTATCGCTTGCGGAGAGATACCCCTCACCCAACCGAGCAAGCCGCGCTTTCCTACATGCCCTCTCCCGCAAGGGGAGAGGGCACAATGACGGCCATCGTACTGACAGTCCATTGCGACAAGCCGCGATGTTTATCGCGCGTTCAAATCGATTTACATCTCAAACAGCATAGGGACGAGCGTCCGCACTCTCGCGGCATGATCCGCCCGAGCTATGCGACAGTCATCCGCCCTCGGCAAGTGAGAGGGCGCAGGGAAGGCCGGGTGCCGAGCGCACCCGTGGTTGCGTGCAGAAAAGCACGCGTAGTCGCCACAGGTACGGGCCGAACATCCGGCCTCCCCTGCGCGACGGGCTTACGGCTTATACGTGCTCTCCCCAGGGACCGGCTGTCTTGCCCCTGTCGGCCGCGGGCCTCATCAGCGCCTGCGACCTTGACGCCAGCATCGGGGCGCCAGGACCACACGACTTCACCGTCCGCATGACGCCGTTCGTCCGTGCGCATATGCACACGCAGCATCATCGCGGCCATCGCATCCCGCACCGACGTCCGTGACGACGCGTACGTCCCTCTCGTGGGGCAGGACGAAGCGGAGTATGCACGAATTCCGAAAAATAGAAACCAGATTATTTTTGCGAACAGGGCTGGACAGGCATCTCCAAAAGGCTGCTCGTCGGGCAAATCAGTGCTGCATCGCTCGCAGGTGACGAAACCCGGCGATTTAGCTGATAGATGTTGCCGGGGGTGGCATGCCGATGGCCGCAGCTGATCACGTCAGCTGTCCAGATCGAAGTCCCACGGGGCTTCGAGGCGGAACGTCAGCTGCTCCCGAGAAGCATCGCGATCTCATGCTCGAAGCCAAAACTTTCCGGGGTGTCCGTTGTTGACACTCGATCCCTGCGCAAACGGCGGCGGCGACGCCGCACCGAGACCGGCTCATGCTTGAAGCGAGGCTAGAATGACATTGGGAAGACCGGACGGCATTTGGCTGAACGAGCCAAAACAATGGACCGAGACGGACGACGTCCTCCAAATGATCACGGACAATGCCACCGACTTCTGGCGTGAAACGCATTACGGCTTCGTGCGCGACAGCGGACATTTTCTCGGTTTCCCGGGCGGGAAGGCCTTCACGGCCGAATTGCGCATCCGTAGCCATTTCCAGGCGCTCTACGATCAAGCGGGCCTCATGGTGCGCGTCGGCGCAGATCGCTGGCTCAAGGCGGGAATCGAATTTGCGGACGGACGCGCCATGCTGTCGAGCGTGTTGACCGATGGACGGTCGGATTGGGCAACGGCCCCCTATGAGCACGACGCAAGCGACTTCCGCTTGCGGGTCACCGTCGAACATGGCGTTCTTCGCTTGCAAGCGTCGAACGACGGCAGGCTTTGGCCTCTGATGCGGCTTGCGCCGTTTGCCGCGGACGGGTCCTGTCTCGTCGGACCGATGGCCTGCACGCCGGAGCGAGCCGGGCTGGTCGTATCGTTCTCTGATTTTCGCCTGACACCGCCGCTTCGCAAGGAGCTTCACGACCTGGAATGAGCAGGGCGTCCAGAGCTGGAAAGTCCTCGAACTGGTGCCATCGGACATTCCGGACCTACTGATCGGCACTCATTGATCGGCTGACGAAGGATCTCAGCATGAACAGGATCACGACGTGTTCTTGTCCTGCGCAAATCGCTCGACGAGGTCGGACCAGAACGGGATGTGTTTGATCTGCGCGGGCCATGGCTTGCTGCTCCAGCCCATGAACTCTCGTTCAAAATAATCGTTCAGATTGGCGCCGTAGTAAATCGCATCGATCCCGTAGATCGAGAGAACCGGGTTGCCCGCTTCATGCGGCTGCTCAGGCAGATATCGATGAGCGATCAACGGGATGAGTTTGGGTGCCCGGGACACGATGTCCCGAAGCACCTCTTCGCGGGCGCGTGCAGTCGAAGGCAGCCTTCCCCACTCCGACCACCACAATCGTCCATTCTCGACAGAATGCAGAAGGCTTTCGAACGGCCACTCGAGCGCTCGTCTGATCGCACGATCGTCCGTCCAGTCGTGGCCATCCACCGGCCGCCTCCGCCTCAGGAGCGCGGTCAGATCGGGAGGAAAGACCAGTCCAGATCGACGTTGCGCCCGGTCGAGCTCGGCTTGCGTATAGCCCTTGGTCCAACGCACCGCGTCCCTGCCGGACATTTCCATGCTTCCGTTTGTTGCGGCACGATCCGCCCTCGTCGGCGACCTAGCTTTGATAGATCATCGACGCCTTCGCAGCGATCCGATGATCGGCGTCAGGACGCCCCGGAAGTGACATTCTGTCAGTGACGACTCCGGTGAGATAGTTCGCGATCGACTCGGCATCGGCACCGTCTTCAAGCATGTTGAAGACCTGGAGAGCGTAGCGATCATATTCGTCTTCGGCGCCCTCGCAGCCGGAAACGCCGATGGGGTCCCACTCGGACAGCAGAAGAGCTTTGATGAGATCCAACTTGGACGGCATTGTCTCGCGATTGCCTGGGTCCCGATGCGCGCCGATCGTCTACGGAGCCGCCGCCCCGTTCCCCGCCGTCTCGTTCCTGAACGCCGCCGCGAACAGCGCGCGCGTGTAGTCGGTCTTGGGGGCCTTGAACAGCTGCGCGGCCGGGCCCTCTTCCACCACCTTGCCGTGGCGCATGACGATCAGGTGGCTGGCGAGCGCGGCGACGACCCGCAGGTCGTGCGAGATGAACATGTAGGTCAACTCGCGCTTGCGCTGGAGATCGCGGAGCAGCTCGACCATCTGCGACTGGAACAGCATGTCGAGCGCGGAGGTCGGCTCGTCGAGGACGACGAAGGACGGCTCGAGCACGACGGCGCGGGCCACCGAAATGCGCTGGCGCTGGCCGCCGGAGAATTCATGCGGATAGCGGAAGCGCGTCGCCGGATCGAGGCCGACATCGGTGAGCGCCTTGACGACCTTGGCCTCGCGCGCATCGTCCGACAGCTTTGGCTGGTGCACGGTCAGGCCCTCGGCAATGATGTCGCCGACCGACATGCGCGGGCTGAGCGCGCCGAACGGATCCTGGAAGACGATCTGCATGTCCCTGCGGAACGGGCGGACGTCCTTGAACGACAGACCCTGGATCTCGTTGCCGAGAAACACGATCGGGCCGTCGGACGAGATCAGCCGCAGCAGCGCCAGGCCAAGCGTCGTTTTCCCGGAGCCGGATTCGCCGACGACCCCGAGCGTCTCGCCCTTGCGCACGGCGACGCTGACGCCGTCGACGGCCTTGATGTGGCCGACGGTCGAGCGGAACAGGCCGCGCTTGATCGGAAACCAGACTTTCAGGTCCTTCGCCTGCATCACCACCGGCTGATCGGGGCGCGGCGGCGCCGGGTCGGGCTTGGGCTCGGCGGCGAGCAGCGCCTTGGTGTAGGGATGCTGTGGCGCGGTGAACACCTGCTCGACCGGGCCCTGCTCGACGATCTTGCCGCCATTCATGACGCAGACGCGATCGGCGATGCGGCGGACGATGCCGAGATCGTGGGTGATGAACAACAGGCTCATGCCGAGCCGCGCGCGGATATCGGCGAGCAGCGCCAGGATCTGCGCCTGCACGGTGACGTCGAGCGCGGTGGTCGGCTCATCGGCAATCAGCAGATCCGGCTCGTTGGCAAGCGCCATCGCGATCATCACGCGCTGGCGCTGGCCGCCGGATAGCTGATGCGGATAGCTGCCGAGCCGGGTCTCCGGCTCGGGAATGCCGACCTGGGTCAGCAGCTCGAGCACGCGCTTGCGCGCGGCGCTGTTCGAGATCGGCTGGTGCAGTTGCAGGATCTCGCTGATCTGCCGCTCGATCGTGTGCAGTGGATTGAGCGAGGTCATCGGCTCCTGGAAGATGATCGAGATGTCGCTGCCGCGGATCTCGCGCATCTGGCCTTCCGACAGCGGCAGCAGATCGCGGCCCTTGAAGCGGATGCTGCCCGAGGGATGCGAGGCGACCGGATAGGGCAACAGCTTCAGCACCGAGAGCGCGCTGACGGATTTGCCGGAGCCGGACTCGCCGACCAGGGCGACGCATTCGCCGCGCTTGATGTCGAAGGAGACGTGGTCGACCGCGGTCGACGCGCGGCCTCCCTGGTGGAACGCCACCGAGAGATCGCTGACCGAAAGAAGCGGCTGGGTCATCGCGTCCATGTCATCGTATCCATGTCATCGTATTCCTGGCGCTCACCTGAACGTCTTGCGCGGATCGAAGGCGTCGCGCACGGCCTCGCCGATGAAGATCAGCAGTGACAGCATGATCGCGACCGAGAAGAAGCCGGTGAGGCCGAGCCACGGCGCCTGCACGTTGGCTTTCGCCTGCGACAGCATCTCGCCGAGGGACGGCGAGCCGGGCGGCAGGCCGAAGCCGAGGAAGTCGAGCGCGGTCAAGGTCATCACTGAGCTGGAGACGATGAAGGGCAGGAAGGTCATGGTCGCAACCATCGCGTTCGGCAGCAGATGCCTGATCATGATGACAGCGTTCGAGACGCCGAGCGCGCGGGCCGCCTGGATATACTCGAAATTGCGGCCGCGCAGGAATTCGGCGCGGACGAGGCCGACCAGCGAGACCCAGGAGAACAGCAGCATGATGCCGAGCAAAGTGAAGAAGCCGGGCACCAGAACCGCGGACAGGATCAGCAGCAGATAGAGATAGGGAATCGCGTTCCAGATCTCGATGAAGCGCTGGAACAAGAGATCGACCCAGCCGCCGAAATAGCCCTGCACGCCACCGGCGGCGATGCCGATGATCGAGGAGAAGAACGTCAGCGACAGGCCGAACAGCACGGAGATGCGGAAGCCGTAGATCAGGCGCGCGACGACATCGCGGCCCTGGTCATCGGTGCC
Organism: Bradyrhizobium sp. SRS-191; assembly: GCF_024586915.1. GTDB lineage: Bacteria > Pseudomonadota > Alphaproteobacteria > Rhizobiales > Xanthobacteraceae > Bradyrhizobium. The sequence continues at coordinate 186,033 of NZ_JANBVS010000004.1, read as the reverse complement.
GAGCCAGTTGTATTCGAGATCCCGGCAGCTCTTCAGCCCCTTCTTCTCGACCACCGCCTTGCACTGCGATTCCTTCAGCATCCAGGTCGGCGGCGACGGCGCCGGCGTCGGCAGATCGAGATTGTGCGTGGCGTAGGAGTAGCGGATCAGCGGCCAGATCACCGTGCCGCCCTTGTCCGCGATCAGCTTCTGCAAGTACGGATCGCGATAGTCGGCCGCGGTCTCGAAGTCGCCGCCGAACGCCGTCTCCGGATAGGAGACGAAGGCCGGCCAATACAGATGGCCGTCGAACTTGATCAGGAACGGGCGATCGTTGGCGATCAGCTCGGCGAACATCGAGACGATGAACAGGACCAGGAACAACCACAGCGACCAGTAGCCGCGGCGGTTGGCCTTGAAGTTCTGCCAGCGCCGCTGGTTGAGCGGCGACGGTTTGAAGCGATGCCGCGTCGGCGGCACGGCTTCGCCGAGCGGCGCCTGGGTGGTGGTCTCGACCGGGGCTGTCTTGAGCATCGTCAGACCTCCCGCGCCTCGAAGTCGATCCGCGGATCGATCCACATATAGGTGAGGTCGGAGATCAGGTTGATCACGAGGCCCAGCAGCGAGAAGATGTAGAGGTTGCCGAACACGACCGGATAGTCGCGGTTGAGGATGCTCTCGAACGACAGCAGGCCGAGGCCGTCGAGCGAGAAGATGGTCTCGATCAGCAGCGAGCCGGAGAAGAAGGCGTGGATGAAGGTGCCGGGGAAGCCGGCGATCACGATCAGCATGGCGTTGCGGAAGACGTGGCCGTACAGCACCTGGGTCTCGCTGCAGCCCTTGGCGCGCGCGGTCATGACGTATTGCTTGCGGATCTCGTCGAGAAACGAGTTCTTGGTCAGAAGCGTCATGGTTGCGAAGGCGCCGAGCGCCATCGACACCAGCGGCAGCGTGAGGTGCCAGAAATAATCGATGATCTTCCAGTACCAGGGGAAGTCGGCCCAGCCGTCCGACGTCAGGCCGCGCAGCGGGAAGATGTTGAGGAACGAGCCGCCGGCAAACAGGATGATCAGCAGGATCGCAAACAGGAAACCTGGAATGGCGTAGCCGACGATGATGACGGCGGAGGTCCAGACATCGAAGCGCGAGCCGTCCTGGACCGCCTTGCGAATCCCCAAGGGGATCGAGATCAGGTAGGTCAGCAGGGTCATCCAGATGCCGAGCGACATCGAGACCGGCAGCTTCTCCTTGATCAGCTGCAGCACGGAGGTGTCGCGAAAGTAGCTCTTGCCGAAATCGAAGCGGGCGAAGTTCCAGACCATCAGCGCGAAGCGCTCCGGCGCCGGCTTGTCGAAGCCGAACTGCTTCTCCAACTGCTTGATGAAGGCCGGATCGAGGCCCTGAGCGCCGCGATATTTCGAGTTGGTGTCACCGCCCGAGCCGACCTGGCCCGGCGGCCGCGCGCCGAAATCCGAGCCGCTGCCGCCGGAGATGCGCGACGTCCCGCCGGTGTCGGCGCCAGTCAACTGCGCGATGACGCGCTCGACCGGGCCGCCCGGCGCGAACTGCACCACGACGAAGGAGATGAAGAGGATCCCGAGCAAAGTCGGGAGCATCAGAAGCGTGCGGCGGAAAATATAGGCGGCCATGAACTACTTCGCAGGCTCCAGCTTTGCGGCCTTGGCGGCATCGTACCACCAGATGTCGGGGGCGCCGACGCCGGAGGCGTATTTCGGCGGCTTCGGCGGGTGGCTGAATTGATCCCAATAGGCGATCGGATGGGTCTGCCGGTACCATTGCGGGATCCAGTAATGCCCGGCGCGGAACACGCGATCGAGCGCCCGGCAGGCGAAGGTCAGATCGCCGCGGGTCTCCGCCGCGATCGCCTTGGCGACCAGCGCATCGACAGCGGGATTGCTGATCCCGGCGAGGTTGTAAGACCCCTTGGTCTTGGCCGTGTCGGAGGTGAAATAGGAGCGCAGGCCGTCGCCGGGGGTCGGCGACATCGACAGCCGCTGCACCGTGATGTCGAAATCGAAATCCTCGACCCGTGCGCGATATTGCACGGCATCGACGATGCGCAGGTCGGCATCGATGCCGAGCGTCTGCAGGTTCTTGATCAAGGTGCCGTGGTGCGGCTTGAACGAGACCTCGTCGATCAGGAACTCGATCGAGAACACCTCGCCGGACGGCAGCAGCCGCTTGCCGTCCTTCACGGGCAGGCCGGCCTGCTGCAGCAGTTGCGTGGCCTTGCGCAGCAGCGCGCGATCCTGGCCCGAACCATCCGAGGCCGGCGGCACGAACGGCTCGCCGAACACATCGTCGGGCACCTGGCCGCGGAACGGCTCCAGCAGCTTCAGCTCCTCCGGCGACGGCGGCCCGACAGCGACCATGTCGGAGTTCTGGAACGGCGACACCGTGCGCGCATAGGCGCCGTACATGATGGTCTTGTTGGTCCACTCGAAGTCGAAGGCGTAGGTCAGCGCCTGGCGGACGCGCGGATCGGAGAACTTGTTGCGGCGCGTGTTGATGAACCAGCCCTGCCCGCCCGACGGCGTCTCGTCCGGCAACAGCTCGCGCTTGACGCGGCCGTCCTTGATCGCAGGGAAATCGTAGCGCGTCGCCCAGATGCGCGAAGTGAACTCCTCGCGGAACAGATAGCTCTTGGCGGTGAAGCCCTCGAAGGCAACGTCGCGGTCGCGATAGAACTCGTAGCGGACGATGTCGAAATTATACATGCCGCGGCTGACCGGCAGATCGGCCGCCCACCAATCCTTGACGCGCTCGAACTCGACGTAGCGGTTGATCTCGTATTTGCCGACCTTGTAGGGCCCAGAGCCAAGCGGCACGTCGAGCGGATTTTCGTCGAACACGCGGTTGGCGTAATAAGCCTTCGAGAAGATCGGCAGGGTCACGACGTAAAGCGGCACGTCGCGGGCGCGCTTCTCGACGAAGCTGACGACGACGGTTGCATCGTCGAGCGCTTCCGCCTTCACGAAGTCGCGCAGCTGCACGACGATCAGCGGGTGGCCCTTCTCCTTCAACGTGTTCAACGACCAGGCGACATCGTGCGCCGTGATCTTCGAGCCGTCATGGAAGCGCGCCTCGGGCCGTAAGGTGAAGCGATAGGTCAGCTTGTCCGGCGAGATCGCAACCGACTTCGCGACCAGCCCGTAGACCGCGTCCGGCTCGTCGGCTGCCCGCACCATCAGGGTCGCGAAGGTCATGTCCATGCCCTGCGCGCCCTCGCCTTTCAGGACATAGGCATTGAACGAGTTGAACGTCTGGTAGGACTGGTTGTAGGCGCGCACCGAGGGGATCAGCGAAAACATCCCGCCCTTCGGCGCGTCCGGATTGACGTAGTCGAACTGGCGGAAGTCGGCCGGGTATTTGAGATCGCCGAACGCCGAGGTGCCGTGCGACTCGGCGCCGAACTCCGCGGCGACAGCCGGCTTCAACAACGGCGCCGTGAGCGCGCCGAGCCCGAGCCCGAGCCCGAGCAAGCCGCGGCGCGACAGATGCGACAGCGTGCTCAAGAGCGCTTCACCTTGGCAGCCTTGTCGGCGTCGTACCACCACAGCGACGGCCAGCCGGTGCTGGCGTATTTCGGGAACGGCTCGAAATGGCTGAAGCGGTCCCAGCGCGCGCTGCGCAGGAAGGGATAGGTGAACTGCGGAACGACGTAGAAATTCCACAGCAGCACGCGGTCGAGCGCATGCGTCGCCGCCTCGAGCGTGGCGCGATCCTTGGCGAAGATGATCTTCTCGATCAGCTCGTCGATCGCGGGGTTCTTGATGCCGGCCGAATTCTTCGAGCCCTGCTCGTCGGCGGCCTTGGAGCCCCAGAAATCGCGCTGCTCATTGCCCGGCGACAGCGACTGTCCCCAGACGTCGGTGATCATGTCGTAGTCGAAGGTGCGCACCCGCTGCTCATACTGGACGTTGTCGACCTGGCGTACCGTGACGGTGACGCCGAGGCGTTCCAGCGAGGGCTTGTAGAACAGCACGATGCGCTCGGACGACGGATCCTGAACCATCAGCTCGATGGCGACCTGCTTGCCGGCGGGGTCGACCAGCTTGCGGTCCTTGATCTCGTAGCCGGCCTCCTTCAGGAGCTTGTTGGCCTCGCGCAGATTGGCGCGGACGTTCTCCGGATTGCCGCCGACCGGATTCTGGTAGGCCGTGGTGAACACCTCCGGCGGCACCTTGTCGCGCAGGCCCTCGAGGATCTGCAACTCATGGCCCTGCGGCAGGCCGGAGGAGGCAAGCTCGGTGCCTTCGAAATAGCTGTTGATCCGCTTGTACTGGCCGAAGAACAGCTGCTTGTTCATCTCCTCGAAGTCGAACGCGTAGTTGAAGGCGCGGCGCAGCCTGACGTCCTGGAATTGCGGGCGGCGCAGGTTGAACACGAAGCCCTGCATGCGGCCGGAATCGCGGACCGGGAACTCCTCCTTGACCGCACGCTTCTCGGCGATCGCCGGGAAGTCGTAGGCCGTCGCCCATTGCTTGGCCGAGTTCTCGTTGATCCAATCGGCCTGATCGGCCTTGAAGGCTTCGAGCGCGACGAGGTTATCGCGGAAATACTCGAACTGCAGCTCGTCGAAATTGTTCTGGCCGATCCGGACCGGCAGGTTGGCGCCCCAATAATCCTTGACGCGCTCGACCTTGATCGAGCGTCCCGGCACGAACTCCTTGATGCGGTACGGGCTCGACCCGAGCGGCGGCTCCAGCGAGGTCGCGGTGACGTCACGCTTGCGGCCCTGCGCGTCGGTGCCTTCCCACCAATGCTTGGGCAGCACCAGCAATTCGCCGACGATGTGCGGCAGCTCGCGATTGCCGGGGCCGTCGAAGGTGAACTTGACCTCCTGGTCGCTGACCTTCTCGGCCTTCACGACATGCCGGTAATAGGAGCCGTAGAACGGGCTGTTCTTCTTCAGCACGTCGAGCGAGAAGATCACGTCCTCGGGCGTCACCGGCTTGCCGTCGTGCCAGCGCGCCTCCTTGCGCAGGCGATAGATCACCCAGGAGTAATCGTCGGGATAGGCGGCGGCCTCAGCGAGCAGGCCGTATTCGGTCGAGACCTCGTCCTGCGCCCGCGACATCAGGGTCTCGTAGACGGTCATCGCGGCGGCGGCGATATTGCCCTTCACATACATCACGACGATGTTGAAGTTGTCGAAGGTCCCGAGCGAGATCATCCGCGCCGTGCCGCCCTTGGGCGCATCGGGATTGACGTAGTCGAAGCGCTTGAAGTCGGCCGGGTACTTCAGCTCGCCGAACAGCGATAGGCCGTGGCGCCAGACCAATTGCTCGCCGGCCTGCGCCTGCGCGGCATCGAGAGGAGCAAGGCTGGCGGCGGCGCCGAGCGCCGGGGTCATCGCAGCGAGGACGCTGCTCTGCAGGAGCTGTCGTCGGGTAATCGTCAAATGAGACTTCCTCTGAATAAGACCGCTCGGGAGCAGGTGGCCGGTCTCGGCCGGTCCTGCTTCCAGATCCAACGTGTGATCGTAACCCATTTCGCGAGGGCAGGTTGCGCGGGCCGGCGCCTGGGCGGCTCGACCTGCGATCCCGTTCCATTCAGGGGACCAATATACGGCAAGGTTTCGACCAATAACCTTGCTTTTTCCTCATGATACCGGGTTGTGAACGAACCGGATGCGACCAAAGGTCCCAAATGCGGCGAAATTCGCTCCCGGAACGCAAAACGGCCGGGCGAGGCCCGGCCGTTTGCAATGCGAGATTGAGGCCGCGCCTTACTTGGCTGCGGTCGGCAGCGGCGCCGGATTGTCCGACAGCGAGTTCAGATAGGCGAGCACGTCGGCGCGCTCGGAGTCTTTCTGGATGCCGGCAAAGCCCATCGCGGTGCCCGGGATGTAGCCCTTCGGGTTGGCGATGAACTGGTTGAGCGCGTCGATGGTCCAGGTGCCGCCCTTGGCCTTGATCGCGGCAGAGAAGTTGAAGCCACGGCCTTCGCCGACATGATCACCGACGATGCCGTAGAGGTTGGGACCGACGGCATTCTTGCCGCCCTTGTCGAAGGTGTGGCACGAGGCGCACTTCTTGGCGGCGGCGGCGCCCTTCTCGACCGAGGCGGTCTGCAAGAGCTTCTCGATCGGCTCGGCGGCGGCGGGCGCGGCACCCGACTTGGCGGCGCCCTCGGCCTCCTTCACGGCGATCTCGAAACCCGGCTTTTCCGGCATCTTCGGCGCGAAGATCGCGTTGGCGGAGAAGCTCGTGACCAGCACGACCAGACAGGCGGCCAGCACGGCGCCGAGGATTTTGTTCAGTTCGAAGGAGTCCATTTTGGAATCAGGCTCCGAGGGCGGAATTCATTGCTTGGGAGGCCGCGGGGCCGCGGCCGTGAATCGCCCCAGGACTCGAGAATGAACTCGTGAAGGCATCGAGCGGAATCGAGCCGTCGCGCCTCCCCCTGCGGCAGAAGTGAGATATCGGTTTGCCCGTGCTCTGGCAACCCGTATAAACGGGCTGTTTTTGCTGTCCCCACTCCCGTCCGGACGCGCTGTTGCGACCGGCTCCGACCTGCCGTTCCCCGGATGACCCGACCCAACATCCTCGTGCTGATTCCCGCCCGCATGGCCTCCACCCGCCTGCCCGGCAAGCCGCTGCTCGATATCGCCGGCCAGCCGATGATCGTGCAGGTGCTCCGCCGCGCGGAAGAGGCGGCGATCGGCCGCGTCGCGGTGGCGACCGACACGCCGGAGATCGCGGCTGCCGTGACCGCGGCCGGCGGCGAGGTGGTGATGACCAAGCCGGACCATCCCTCCGGCTCCGACCGCATCTACGAGGCGATGTGCAAGCTCGACCCGGGCGGCGAGGCCAAGATCGTGGTCAATCTGCAGGGCGATTTCCCAACGATTGATCCCCAGAGCATCAGCGACGTGCTGCCGCCGCTCGATGACCCCGCGGTCGACATTGCCACGCTCGCGGCCCAGATCCACACCGAGGAGGAGAGCCTCAATCCGAACGTGGTCAAAGCGGTCGGGTCTCCTCTGGGCGGCCGGCGCATGCGTGCGCTGTATTTCACCCGGGCCACGGCGCCACATGGCGACGGACCGCGCTACCACCATATCGGCCTCTACGCCTATCGCCGCGCGGCGCTGGAGCGCTTCGTCCGCCTGCCGCCGTCGCCGCTGGAGCAGCAGGAGAAGCTGGAACAGCTCCGCGCGCTCGAGGCCGGCATGCGCATCGACGTGATGGTCGTCGATGCCGTCCCGCGCGGCGTCGACACCCCGGCCGACCTCGAAACCGCACGCCGGCTGCTGTCACAGACCTAAGCTGCTACAAGGCCCCTCATGAGCAAGATCTTGAAAATCGCATTCCAGGGCGAGCCGGGAGCCAATTCCCACATCGCCATTTCCGAGGCCTATCCGACCGCCGAGGCCATGCCCTGCCCGACCTTCGAGGACGCGCTCAGCGCGATCTCGTCCGGAGAGGCGGATCTCGGCATGATCCCGATCGAGAATTCGGTGGCCGGCCGTGTCGCCGACATCCACCATCTGCTGCCGGGATCGGGCCTGTACATCATCGGCGAGTGGTTCCTGCCGATCCGCCATCAGCTGATGGCGCTGAAGGGCACCAAGCTCGCCGACATCAAGACCGTCGAGAGCCACGTCCACGCGCTCGGCCAGTGCCGCCGCATCATCCGGCAGCTCGGCATTCGTCCGATCGTCGCCGGCGACACTGCCGGCAGCGCGCGGGACGTCTCCCAACGGGGCGACAGAAGCGTCGCCGCGATCGCCTCGCGGCTTGCCGCGGACATTTACGGCCTCGAGATTCTCGCCGAGGACATCGAGGACGAGGCGCACAACACCACCCGCTTCGTCGTGCTCGCCCGCGAGCCGCAATGGGCCGAGCAGAATTCCGGCCCGCTGGTGACGAGCTTCGTGTTCCGCGTCCGCAACCTGCCGGCGGCGCTGTACAAGGCGATGGGCGGCTTTGCGACCAACGGCGTCAACATGACCAAGCTCGAGAGCTACATGGTCGACGGCAATTTCTTCGCCACGCAATTCTACGCCGATGTCGACGGCCATCCCGAGGACAAAGGCCTGGCCTTCGCGCTGGAGGAGCTGAAGTTCTTCTCGCGCGAGCTGCGGATCGTCGGCGTCTACCCGGCGCACCCGTTCCGCGCGACGTTCAGCGAGACGCGCGAGTAAGTCTCTCGTGTTGCCCCGGCGAACGCCGGGGCCCATCATCACAGGGCGGAGTGGTTGGAGCATGGTCTCTCCCACCGTCTTCTCGCCGCGACATCACGCGGTATGGGTCCCGGGTCGGCGCCCCACCAGCGCTGCGCGCTGCTGGGGCTTGCCCGGGACGACAGCGGAGGTTTACGGCACCCGCTACGGCTCGACATAGGCAGCGAGTTCGGCGGGCGTTCCCGTGGGGAAGGCCTCCTTCAAATGATCTAGGAATGCGGAGACGCGCGCGCTCAACAGGCGGCGGGACGGATACAGCGTCCAGAGCGCGACCGGCGGCACATCGACATCAGCCCAATGCACCAGCCGTCCCGCCGCGATGTCGCGGCCGGCCAGCGACAGCGGCAGGCAGGCGGCGCCGATGCCGGCGCGGACCGCGTCGCGGACCATGATCAGCGACGACATGCGCAGGATCGGATCGATGACGATCCTTGAGCGTCCGCTCGGCGTAGTGACGTCCCAGGCCGAGATCTGGTCGGTACTGCGCACGATCGCGGGGACTGCGGCGGCGTCCGCTGGCGGCGCAAGCGCGGGGTGGGCCACCACCACCATCTGGTCGCGCAGGAAGATACGGCCGACCAGGCTCTCGTCCGGGGCGGGATTGACCCGGATCACCAGGTCGTAGCCCTCCTCGACCATGTCGACGGTGCGGTCGTCGGTCGTCACGTCGAGCCGCACTTGCGGATATTTCAGCGCGAAGGTCGCCGCGAGCTTGCCCATCGCGGTCTGCGCGAACAGCAGCGGCGCGCTGATGCGCAGGCGGCCGCGCGGCGTCTGCCCGCCCGAGGCAATCGCAGCGACGGTCTCGTCGAGCTCGGTCAGCAGCGCGCCCGTGCGCTCGAACAGCGCCCGCCCCTCCTCGGTCAGCTTCAACGCGCGCCCGCCGCGCTCGATCAGCCGGATGTCGAGGCCCGCCTCGAGCTCCGCGACGCGGCGGGACAGCGTCGCTTTCGGACGGCCGCTGGCGCGCGCGGCGCGGCCGAAGCCGCCGTGACGGGCGACCAGCGTGAAGTCGGCGAGCGCCGGAAGATCCATCTGTTCCACTAGTGAGACGACCTGTCCAAATATAACGTCTATTGCCTCGCGTGTGGATCATTATTTTCCGGGCATCGCTTCATCCAACCCGGAGATACCCCCATGACCATCCTCGTCACCGGCGCCACGGGCACCGTCGGCCGTCACGTAGTCGACCACCTCACCAAGCGCGGCGCCGACGTGCGCGCCCTCGTCCGCGATCCCGCCAACGCCAACCTCCCGGGGGGAGTCGCCCTCGCCAAGGGCGACCTGCTCGACGTCGATTCGCTGCGTTCCGCCATGTCGGGCGTGTCGACGCTGTTCCTGCTCAATGCGGTCACGCCGGATGAATTCACTCAGGCGCTGGTCGCGCTCAATGTCGCCCGCGAAGCCGGCATCGAGCGCATCGTCTACCTCTCGGTGATCCACAGCGACGTCTACGTGAACGTGCCGCACTTCGCCGGCAAGTTCGCGGTCGAGCGGATGATCGAGCAGATGGGCCTGAACGCCACCATCCTACGGCCGGCGTACTTCATGAACAACGATCTCACGATCAAAGATGTCGTGCTCAACTACGGCGTCTATCCGATGCCGGTCGGCGCCAAGGGTCTCGCGATGATCGACGCCCGTGACATCGGCGAGATCGCGGCGGTCGAGCTGATCCGCCGTGAGCAGTCGGCAACACCGTTGCCGCTGACGCGTATCAACCTGGTCGGCCCGGACACGTTGACCGGCGCGGATGCCGCCGCTGCTTGGTCGGACATGCTCGGACGCTCGATCGCCTACGGCGGCGACGACACCGCGGGCTTCGAAACCAATCTGCGGCAGGTGATGCCGAGCTGGATGGCGTTCGACATGCGGCTGATGGCCGAGCGCTTCGTGAGCGACGGGATGGTGCCGGACGACGGTGATGTCGCGCGCCTCACCGCGCTGCTCGGCCGGCCGCTGCGCTCCTATCGCGACTTCGTCGCCGAGATCGCGGCCTCGGCCTGAGGCCGCACCGTCTGATCATCCCCCCAACAACATGCGGGCCGCAACGCGTCCCGCTTCCATCTGAAGGAGGCCGCCATGACCGGTCTGAACAACGACAACGCTACGACATCAAAGCCGAGCATCCTGGTGCTCGGCGCCACCGGCGGCACCGGGCAGCTGATCGTGCGCGACGCTCTGGCGCGCGGCTACAATGTCAGCGCGCTGGTGCGCTCGCCCGACAAGGCCGGCGATCTGCAAGGCGCGCGCCTGATCGTCGGCGATGCGCGCGATGAAGCCACGCTGCGCAAGGCGCTCAAGGGACAGGACGCCGTCATCAGCTCGCTGGGCACGGCGCTCAGCCCGCTCCGCGAGGTCACGGCGCTCTCGACGTCGACACGGGCGCTCGTCGCTGCGATGAAAGCCGAGCATGTTGCGCGTCTCGTCGCGATCACCGGGATCGGCGCCGGCGACAGCAAAGGGCATGGCGGCTTCGTCTACGACCGGCTGATCCTGCCGCTGCTGCTGCGCAACGTCTACGCCGACAAGAACCGGCAGGAGGCGATCATCCGCGACAGCGGCCTCGACTGGGTCATCGTCCGCCCGGCCATGCTCAACGACAAGCCGGGCGGCCAGGCAGTCCGCGCGCTGACGGATCTCTCAGGCTTCCACGGCGGCACGATCGCGCGGGCCGACGTCGCGCGCTTCGTTGTGGATCAGGTGAGCGACGACAGCTTCCTGCACCGTTCGCCGCTGATCACGTGGTGAGATGGATCGGGCGGGGTGCAGGCTCTGGTGCTTCAAGAGCCGACAGGCGCGGAGGGAAGAACGCGTCCACGCTTCCGTCATTCCGGGGCAATCGTCCATGCGGCGCATGGACGATTGAAACCGGAATCTCGAGATTGTGGGAAAGGGTGCAAACCAAGCTCGAGATTCCGGGTTCGAGGCCTGCGGCCTCGCCCCGGAATGACGTCGCGCAGATTACGCCGCCGCCTGGCGCGGCAGGCCGAAGGCGTCGGCGAGCAGGGTGTAGGAGCGCTTGCGGGCCTCGTGGTCGAAGATCGCGGTGATGACCATCAGCTCGTCGGCCTGGCTCGCCGCGATCATCGGATCGAGCTTGGCGCGCACCGTCGACGGCGAGCCGACGAACAGCCGCGAGCGGTTGCGCGCGATCGAAGCACGGTCGGAGTCTGTATACGGATAGGCTGCGGCCTCCTCGGGACTCGGCAGCGGCAGGAACTGGCCGCGATCGCGCCTGAGACGGTTGAGGTCCATCGACGACGCCAGCCGTTCGGCCTCAGCATCAGTCTCCGCCGTCACCACGGCCACCGCCAGGATCGCATGCGGCTGCGAGCGCCAGCGCGAGGCGATGAAATGGGCGCGATAATTGGTCATCGCGTCGATCGCATCGTGATTGGCGAAATGATGCGCGAAACCAAAGCCCATGCCCATCTGCGCCGAGAGCTCGCTGGAATAATCGCTGGAGCCGAGCAGCCAGATCGGCGGCAGCGGCGCATCGTCGGGCATCGCAATGACATTGTTGTAGGGATGGCCAGCGGGAAACTCACGCGTCTCCCACAAGGTCAGTTCGTGCAACCGCTCCAGAAAGTCGTCGCCCTCGCGGCGGTCGAGCCGGCTGCGCAGCGCGTAGGCCGTGGTGCCGTCGGTGCCGGGCGCACGGCCCAGACCGAGGTCGATGCGACCAGGGAAGAGCGCCTCCAGCATCTTGAAGCGCTCGGCCACCACCAGCGGCGCATGGTTTGGCAACATCACGCCGCCTGAGCCGACGCGGATATGCTTCGTCACGGCCGCGATCTGGCCGATCATGATGTCGGGCGCCGGGCTCGCCACCGAGACCAGGCTGTGATGCTCGGCGAGCCAGTAGCGGACATAGCCGAGCTGGTCGACATGGCGGGCCAGGTCGATGCTGTTGCGCAACGCCACGGATGCTGGCGTGGCCGTCGTGGTGACGGAGAGATCGAGGACTGAAATCGGGATCATGGCTTCAACCTAGTGACTGGGACGCCCGCCACAATGGGCCAAGCGCGCCGGTGGTCTGCCGGAAATGCAGGGATCAGATCGAAGTTCTGTTGGGACGATCAGGCTGTATACATTCAACGATCAACCCTATCCCACCCTAAAATTTGGGACGATTTAACTGGTTCGTCGCAACTTATATTGGTAACGCTGGTCTTTTCCCGCCCACTCGAAGATCCACAAACCACACCGAAAATGCCACTCATCCTCCCATTGTGGGCCAAATCCCATTTCCGGTGGGCTGTTTATTGCGGCGCACTTCCCCTATCTTGGCGCATCTGAGCAGCGATCCGCTCTCAAGTTGAAATTTACGCGCCATCGGGAACCTGCGCCGCCATGACCGACCTCGCCACCGCCATCACTGACGGACACGCCGCGATCATCCGGCCGAAAATCTCGTTCGAGTTCTTCCCGCCCAAGTCGGAGGACATGGACCGGACGCTGTGGAGTTCGATCGAGCGTCTCGCCCCCTTGGAGCCGAGCTTCGTCTCCGTGACGTATGGCGCCGGCGGCTCGACGCGCGAGCGCACCCACGCCACCATCGCGCGCATCCTGAAGGAAACCGCGCTGCTGCCGGCCGCGCATCTGACCTGCGTGGGCGCCTCCCGCGGCGAGATCGACGATGTGGTCGATCGCTATCACGAGGTCGGCGTCCGCCACATCGTGGCGCTGCGCGGCGATCCGCCCGGCGGCATCGGCACGCCCTACACCACCCATGCCGATGGCTATCAGAGCTCGCCCGAGCTGGTCGCCAGCATCAAGAAGCGGCATCCGGACATCGAGGTCACGGTCTCGGCCTATCCGGAGAAGCACCCGGAGAGCCGCGACTTCGACGCCGACATCGACATGCTCAAGGCCAAGGTCGATGCCGGCGCGACGCGGGCGATCACCCAGGTGTTCTTCGACAACGACGTCTACTTCCGCTACCTCGACCGCGTCCGGGCCCGCGGCATCGACATTCCGATCGTGCCGGGCATCATGCCCCTGCACAATTTCAAGCAGGCGCGCGGCTTCGTGAGCCGTAACGGCACCACCGTGCCGAGCTGGCTGGCCGAGAAGTTCGACGGGCTCGACGACGATCCCGAAACCCGCAAGCTGGTCGCGGCCACCGTCGCTGCCGGCCAGGTGCAGAAGCTCGCCAAGCATGGCGTCGACACCTTCCATTTCTACACCATGAACCGCGCCGACCTCGTGTTCGCGATCAGCCATCTGCTCGGCATTCGCCCGAAGTCCGCCCACAAGGCTGCCGCCTGATGTCCGCTCCTGTTTCCACCGCGCGTACCGCCTTTCTCGCTGCTGCCCGCGAGCGCATCCTCATTCTCGACGGCGCCATGGGCACGATGATCCAGGCGCTGCAGTTCGACGAGGCGGCCTTCCGCAGTGCGCGGTTCAAGGACTTCCACCGCGATCTGCGCGGCAACAATGATCTCTTGATCCTGACGCAGCCCGAGGCGATTGAGGACATCCACGCGCAATATCTGCGCGCCGGCGCCGATATCGTCGCCACCAACACCTTCTCGGCGACGTCGATCGCGCAGGCCGACTACGACCTGTCAGACATCATCTACGAGCTCAACCGCGAGGGCGCCCGGCTCGCGCGCAACGCGGCGATCCGCGTCGCGGCCGAGGACGGCAAACAGCGCTTCGTCGCCGGCGCGATGGGTCCGACCAACCGCACCGCCTCGATCTCGCCTGACGTCTCCAACCCCGGTTACCGCGCCGTCACCTTCGACGATCTGCGCCTCGCCTATGGCGAGCAGGCGCGCGGGCTGCTCGACGGCGGCGCCGACATTCTCTTGGTCGAGACCATCTTCGACACGCTCAACGCCAAGGCGGCGCTGTATGCGATTGCCGAGTTGTGCGAGGAACGCGGCATCGACGTGCCCGTGATGATCTCTGGCACCATCACCGACAAGTCCGGCCGCCTGCTGTCGGGCCAGATGCCGGAGGCGTTCTGGAATTCGGTGCGTCACGCCAAGCCGCTGACGATCGGCTTCAACTGCGCGCTCGGCGCCGAGGATCTGCGCGCCCATGTCGCCGATATCGGCCGTGTCGCCGATACGCTGGTCTGCGCCTATCCGAATGCCGGCCTGCCCAATGAGTTCGGCCAGTATGACGAGACCCCGGCCTACATGGCGCGGCTGATCGGCGAATTCGCGAGCGCGGGCCTCGTCAACATCGTCGGCGGCTGCTGCGGCACCACGCCGGACCACATCGCGGCGATCGCCGCCGCGGTCGCCCCGCACAAGCCCCGCGCCGTGCCTGAGATCGCGCCGCGGCTGCGGCTGTCGGGCCTGGAGCCGTTCGAGCTGACGCCGGCCATTCCGTTCGTCAATGTCGGCGAGCGCACCAACGTCACGGGCTCGGCCAAATTCCGTAAGCTGATCACCGCGGGCGACTACACCGCTGCGTTGCAGGTCGCGCGCGACCAGGTCGAGAACGGTGCCCAGGTCATCGACGTCAATATGGACGAGGGTCTCCTGGACTCGGAAGCCGCGATGCGGACCTTCCTCAACCTCGTCGCCGCCGAGCCGGACATCGCACGCGTGCCTGTCATGGTCGATTCCTCGAAATTCCACGTCATCGAGGCCGGCCTGAAATGCGTGCAGGGCAAGCCGGTGGTGAACTCGATCTCGCTGAAGGAAGGCGAGGAGAAGTTCATCCACGAGGCGAAGATCGCGCGCCGCCACGGCGCCGCTGTCGTCGTGATGGCGTTCGACGAGACCGGCCAGGCCGACACCTACCAGCGCAAAACCGAGATCTGCGCCCGGGCCTACAAGATCCTGGTCGAGACGGTGGGCTTCCCGCCCGAGGACATCATCTTCGATCCGAACATCTTTGCGATCGCGACCGGGCTCGAGGAGCATAACAACTACGGCGTCGACTTCATCGAGGCGACACGCTGGATCCGCCAGAACCTGCCGCATGCCCACATTTCCGGCGGCGTGTCCAATCTGTCGTTCTCGTTCCGCGGCAACGAGCCGGTGCGCGAGGCCATGCACTCGGTGTTCCTGTATCACGCCATCAAGGCGGGCATGGACATGGGCATCGTCAATGCCGGGCAGATGATCGTCTATGACGACATCGATCCTGAGCTGCGCCAGGTGTGCGAGGACGTCATCCTCAACCGCGATCCCGGCGCATCCGAGCGGCTGCTGGCGCTGGCGGAGAAATTCCGTGGGAAGGAGCGGCAGACCAAGGAGGCCGATCTCGCCTGGCGCGAATGGCCGGTCGGCAAGCGGCTTTCCCACGCGCTGGTGCACGGCATCACCGAGTTCATCGAGCTGGACACCGAAGAGGCGCGCGCCGCCTCGACGCGGCCGCTCGACGTCATCGAAGGCCCGCTGATGGCCGGCATGAACGTGGTCGGCGATCTGTTCGGCGACGGCAAGATGTTCCTGCCGCAGGTCGTGAAGTCGGCGCGCGTGATGAAGCAGGCGGTCGCCTATCTGATGCCGTTCATGGAGGCCGAGAAGGCCGCCAACAAGGGCCGCGCCAACGAACGCTCCAATGCCGGCAAGATCGTGCTCGCCACCGTCAAGGGCGACGTCCACGACATCGGCAAGAACATCGTCGGCATCGTGCTCCAGTGCAACAATTTCGAGGTCATCGACCTCGGCGTGATGGTGCCCGCGGCCAAGATCATCGAGACGGCGAAGGCGGAGAATGCCGACATCATCGGCCTCTCCGGCCTGATCACGCCGTCGCTCGACGAGATGGCCTATCTCGCCTCGGAGATGGAGCGCCAGGGCCTCAACGTGCCGCTCCTGATCGGCGGGGCCACCACGAGCCGCGTCCACACCGCCGTGAAGATCGATCCGAACTACCAGGGCGGCCCGGTGGTGCATGTCAACGACGCCAGCCGCGCCGTGGGCGTGGCTTCGTCGCTGCTGTCGCCGGAGCGCAAGGATGCCTATGCCGCCGATATCCGCACCGAGTATCAGAAGATCGCCGCGGCGCATCTGCGCGGCCAGGCCGACAAGAAGCGGCTGTCGCTGATTGACTCCCGCGCCAACGCGCCGAAGGTCGATTTCGCCAAGGCGAAGCCGGTGAAGCCGACGTTCCTTGGGACGAAGACCTTCGTCGACTACGATCTCGCCGAGCTCGTGCCCTATATCGACTGGACGCCGTTCTTCCAGACCTGGGAGCTGGCGGGGCGTTTCCCAGCCATCCTCGACGACGCCAAGGTCGGCGAGGCCGCGCGGGCGCTGTATGACGACGCGCTCAAGATGCTGAAGCGGATCGTCTCCGAGAAGTGGTTCACGGCGCGCGCCGCGATCGGCTTCTGGCCGGCCAACGCTGTCGGCGACGACATCGTGCTGTATGCCGACGATAGCCGTACCCAGGAGCTTGCGACGCTGCACACGCTGCGCCAGCAGCTCGAGAAGCGCGAGGGCCGCTTCAACACCGCGCTGTCCGACTTCGTCGCGCCCGTGGGTTCAGGCGTGCCGGACTATGTCGGCGGCTTCGTCGTGACGACGGGGATCGGCGAGGACGCCGTCGCCGACCGCTTCAAGAACGCCAATGACGACTACTCCTCGATCCTGGTCAAGGCGCTGGCCGACCGCCTCGCCGAGGCCTTCGCCGAGCGTCTGCATGCCCGCGTGCGCCGCGAGTTCTGGGCCTATGCGCCGGATGAGACGCTCTCGCCCGACGATCTGATCCTGGAGAAGTACCAGGGCATCCGTCCGGCTCCCGGCTATCCGGCGCAGCCTGACCATACCGAGAAGGCGACCTTGTTCGAACTGCTGGATGCGGAGACAAACGCCGGCGTGCGCCTCACCGAAAGCTTTGCGATGTGGCCGGGCTCGTCGGTCTCGGGCCTCTACTTCGCCTCGCCGGAGAGCTTCTATTTCGGCGTCGGCAAGATCGAGCGCGACCAGGTCGAGGACTACGCCGCACGCAAGGGCATGACGGTGGCTGAGGTCGAGCGCTGGCTGGCGCCGATCCTGAACTACATCCCGGCGAGAGGCGGACAACAGGCGGACGCCGCGGCGCGCCCTGTCGCCTCGCCCGCTCCCGCCCCAGCCAACGACGCCACCCCCGCCGAGCTCGCCAGCCATCCCGCCGGCTGCACCTGCGCGGTGCATCTGGCCTGGCGCAAGAAGGCGGTCGGCGCGAAATAGCCGGCACTGCCTCCCCACCCACAGCTGTCGTCCCTGCGAACGCAGGGACCCATACCGCGTGATGCATCCGTAGTCTGCGGTGGCTGATATCGAGCAAAACAACCACGCCCTGTGGTTATGGGTCCCTGCGTTCGCAGGGACGACACCGGTTGTGACGGACGGCTATCGATTCCCACGTTTGCCCGCGCGGCCTCGACACCCACAGCCGTCGTCCCTGCGAACGCAGGGACCCATACCGCGTGATCCCTCCGTAGTCTGCGGTGGCTGAAACCGAGCAAAAACAACTTCTCCCTGGGGTTATGGGTCCCTGCGTTCGCAGGGACGACACCAGTTGTGAGGCACCCTGGTCGGCTCACACGCAGATCTTAGTCTGGCCGCCCCGGCCGTGTCCCCCGCGCCACGGCGGCTCCGAATGACAAAGCGCCACAGCTGACGTGGCCCGATCCGGCGTGGACATCGCCGCCGTAACCGGCTGAAATGCCCCGGGGGCGACGGGTGGTTTTGGTTCATGTCGTTGCAGTTCAGGCTTGCGTCGCGAAACCTGTTCCATGACAGGCTGCGCTTCGTCGCGACCGTCATCGGCATCATCTTCTCGATCGTGCTGGTGACCGTGCAGATGGGCCTTTATGTCGGCTTCCGCCGCATGGTGACGACCATGATCGACCATTCCCCGGCGCAGCTGTGGATCATGCCCGTCGGCACCAAATGCTTCGAGGACCCCTCGCTGCTCGACGAGCGGCAGCGGTTCCGCGCGCTGGCCGTTCCGGGCGTCGCCGAGGCCACGCCGCTCGTCATCGGCTATGCGCAATGGCGCTTGCCGCAGGGCACCACGACGCCGGTGTTCGTGGTCGGCTCGGAGCTTCGCGGGCTCGGCCTGCATCCGTGGAATGTGGTCGAGGGCCGGCTCGACGATCTCTCGGTGCCCGGCGCGGTCGCGATCGACCAGACCTATTTCGAGCGGCTGGGCATTTCAGGCGTGGAGCAGACCGCCGAGCTGCGTGACCGCAAGGTGCAGGTGATGGCGGTGAGCAAGGGCATCCGCTCGTTCACGACCACGCCCTATGTGTTCACCGATGTCGAGCGCGCGCGCACCTACACCGGGACGACGCCGAGCAAGGCGTCCTATCTGCTGGTGCGGCTCGCACCCGACGCGGATCTTTGGAAAGTGCAGCAGGCCCTGCGCGACAGCCTGGGGAATGTCGAGGTGCTGACCGCAGCCGAGTTTCGCAACCGCAGCCGCTCGTTCTGGCTGTTCGGCACCGGCGCGGGCGCGGCGCTGTTCGCGGGCGCGCTGCTCGGGGTAATCGTCGGCACGGTGATCGTGGCGCAGACGCTCTATTCCAGCACCAAGGATCATCTCAACGAATTCGCGACGCTGCGCGCGATCGGTTCGTCGAGCCGCTACATCTACACCGTCATCATCTGGCAGGCGCTGCTCAGCGCCATCGTCGGTTTCGCCGGTGCGGCGGGCATCGGCAAGGTCGTGGCCGCGGCCACCGCGGAATCGGCACTACCGGTGATCATGACTCCGTTGCTCACGGTCGCGCTGTTCGCCCTGACGGTGACGATGTGCGTCGGCTCGGCGATCACGGCGATCGTCAAGGTGATGCGCATCGATCCGGCCATGGTGTTCTCGCGATGAGCGACATCGTGCTCGAAGCCACCGATCTCGTGCATCACCTCGGCCAGGGCGCCGGCCGGGTGCAGGCGCTGAAGGGCGTCAGCCTGTCGTTGAAGGGCGGCGAGCTGGTGCTGCTGATGGGCCCATCCGGCAGCGGCAAGACCACGCTGCTGTCGATCCTCGGCTGCCTGATGACGCCGGATGCCGGCACGGTGAAGGTCGGCGGCCAGGCCGTCGCCGCGCTCGACGCCGAGGCGCTGGCCAAGCTCCGGCGCGAGCGCATCGGCTTCATCTTCCAGTCCTACCATCTGTTTCCGACGCTCAACGCCGAGGACAATGTCCGGCTCGCGCTCGATGTCCGCGGCGAGTGGGCGCGCGCGGCGAAGCTGGCCTCGCGCGAGGTGCTGGCCACCGTCGGTCTCGGCCACAAGCGCAAATCGCTGCCGCGCGAGCTCTCCGGCGGCGAGCAGCAGCGCGTCGCGATCGCCCGCGCCATCGTCGGCAAGACACAGGTGATCCTCGCCGATGAGCCCACCGGCGCCCTCGATACCTCGAACGGCCAGGCGATCATGACGCTGCTCGCCGACATCGCCAAGGATCCGTCGCGCGCGGTGCTGGTCGTGACGCATGACCCGCGCATTCTGCCGTTCGCCAGCCGCGTCGTTCATATCGAGGACGGCCGGATCGTCCGCGAGGAGGCCGTGGGAGAGTCGATGAAGAAGGTCTCGAACGCATGATCTCGGCAGCTTCACTTCGCGCCGCGCTTGGCCTCGTTGCGGCGGCAGCCTTGGCGCTCGCTATTGCGCCGGCCGGGAGCGCACCAGCGGCGCGCGCGGCCAATGCGCAGGAGGAGCGCTGGCTCGCGGTGGCGCCCGGCCGCGTCGAGCCGGCGTCCGGCCTGATCAAGCTCGGCGCGCCCGTGGTGGCGCCGATCCAGGAGGTGCTGGTCAAGCCGGGCGACACGGTGTTCGCCGGCCAGGCCTTGCTGCGCCTTGCCGACGCCGAGGCGCGCGCGCAACTCGCCAGCGCGGAGGCGCAGGCCGCGATGCGCAAGCGCGTCCGCAACAAGGAATCGACGCCGTCGGGCGCCGGCCCGCGCCGCCGCGCCGAGGATGGCGTGGCCGACGCGCAGGCGGCCGTGTTCGACGCCCGCGCCGCGCTCGACAAGGCGGTGGCCGAGCGGCGCACCGGACGCGGCGCCGACAGCGATGTCGAGGCTGCACGGACGCAGCTGGCGAATGCCCTGACCAAGCTGGATCAGCAGACCGACGAACTGCGCAAGGTCACCGCCGATGCGCCGCTGCCGATCAGCGCCGAGGGGCAGCTCAACGTCGCCCGCAGCGACCTGCAGGCGGCTCGTGCGACGCTGGAGAAGCTCACCCTCCGCGCCCCGCTCGACGGCACGGTGCTGCAGGTCAACGCGCGCGCCGGCGAGATCGCCTCACCGCAAGCCGCGCAGCCGCTGGTGCTGCTCGGCGACATGTCATCCCTGCGCGTGCGCGCAGAGCTCGACCAGCGCGATCTCGACAAGATCAAGCCCGGCCAGCAGGCCGTGGTCCGCTGCGACGCCTTCCGCGGCCGCGACATCGCCGGCAAGGTCGCTGCCGTCGCCCCGCTGGTCGAGAGCAGCCGCACTGCGGCGCTCAGCCAGCGCAACATGACCGACGTGGATGTCGTGGAGGTGCTGGTGGATCTCGCCGAGCCCGGCCCGTTCGCGGTGGGCATGAAGGTGGATGTGTATTTCAAGCCGTGAGGTGAGGGTCATTCGATCCGCGAGCTCAAGACGTGCTATCCCGGCCAAATAGATCGAGCCCACCTGAACGCGGCTGGCTCGATGAGGGGGTGCAGGTCTCTCCACGAGCACTCCAGGCGCGTTTGCCCCGTACTAACACTTCCCGCGCGGCTGCCCCTCACCCCAACCCTCTCCCCGTAAGAACGGGGAGAGGGAGCGCAGCGTCGCCGCGGCAACAGCTTCGTCCGACACATCAATCCCCGCTCGGCGGAGCCAGCGGCTGCACGATCTCCTGGAACGGCGGCAGCGCCTCGCAGCGCGCGGCATGTGCCGCCAGCGCCGGATAGCGCGCCGCATCGAACAGATGCGGATGGGCCTCCGACGTGAAGCGCAGCATGCAGGCGACGGCGATGTCGGCATGGCCGATCTCCTCGCCGTACCAATAGTGCGCCGTCGCGGCGGCGCGCTCGGCCTCCAGCATCGCCAGCACGCCTGAGATCTGCGCTTCGCAACGCGCGACCCACAGCGCGAGGCGATCCTTGCGCAGCACGCGCTCGTAGATCAGGCTGACGGCCTTGTCGCCGAGCCCGGTGGCGAGCGCGATCGTATGCAGCTGCTGACGGCGCACTCCGCCGCGCGCCGCGAGCATCGCGCGCGCAGGCCCCACGGCTTCATCGAGATGATCGAGGATCGCGGCCGAGTCGATCAGCGCCTCGCCGTCGTCGAGCACCAGCACCGGCACGCGCAGCAGCGGATTATACGGCGCGATCTTGTCGGCGTCGCCGAAGGTCGACCACGGTCTGTGCTCGAACGGAATCCCGTAGAGCCGAAGGGCGATCGCGGTGCGGCGGACGAAGGGCGAGTCGTATTGGCCGATCAGGAACATGGCGCATCCTCTTCTGGGCGCGCCATTGAAGCGTCATTCGCACGCGTTGTCAGCTGGCGAGTTCAGGCGAGCAGCGGCACGTGAGGTGCGACATCGCGCGGCAGGGTGCCGTCGAGCCGCGGGTCTGGCGCGATCTCGATCTGGCGGCGATAGGGACGGAAGCCGGAGCGCTGATAGAAGGCCAGCGCGCGCGGATGATCGAAGCTGCAGGTATGGACCCAGAGCCGCGTCAGCGGCTGGGCCCAGGCGCGGCGCAGCGCGTGGTTCATCAGATAACGGCCAGCGCTCGTGCCGATCAGCTTCGACGTCACGCCGAACAGCACCAGCTCGCACTCGTTCTTCTTGCTGAAGTCGAGCTCCAGCAGAGCCTCGTCGCCGCCGGCATGCTCCAGCGTGGTGATTTCGACGCCTTCGGCGCGGATGGTCCTCGAGAGCTCCGCCTCGCTCATCCGCAGCCGCTGGGTCCACAGCCATTCCGAACCGACGCGCGCGTAGAGGTCGCGGTACCAGGCGGGATCGGGCTGCGCGACGCGGCGCAATGCCCAATCGCCGATGGGATCAGGCCGCAGCACCGGCGGCGCCAGCATCTCCAGCGACGTCACGACCGCGGCGACCTTGCCGGGCGGCACATCAAAATAGCCGTCGGGAACAGACACCGCCCTACTCGCCTTCGTCGCTCGCCAGCACGCCCTTGACGGCGCGGGCCCAGCCAGCGAGCTTGCGCTGCCGGGTGGCGGCGCTCATCGCCGGCCGGAAGCGGTGCTCGAGCCGCCAATTGTCGGCGAATTTCTCCGGCTCGGGATAGACGCCGGCCTGGAGGCCGGCCAGATAGGCGGCGCCGAGCGCGGTCGTCTCCTGGATCATCGGGCGATCGACCGGCGCGTCGAGCAGGTCGGCGAGGCGCTGCATGGTCCAGTCCGACGCCGTCATGCCGCCGTCGACGCGCAGCACGATGGTGGCCGCGGACGCATCGGGCCAGTCGGCGCGCATCGCCGCCCACAGATCGTAGGTCTGATAGCAGACACTCTCCAGCGTCGCATGCGCGAGCTCGGCCGGGCCGGTGTTGCGGGTGAGGCCGAACAGCGCGCCGCGGACGCGCGGATTCCAATAGGGCGCACCGAGGCCGACGAAGGCCGGCACCAGATAGACCGACTGCATCGAGTCGGACTTGTCGGCGAGCGGACCGGTTTCGGCGGCGTGCTTGATGATGCCGAGCCCGTCGCGCAGCCATTGCACGGCCGAGCCCGCGACGAAGATCGAGCCCTCCAGCGCGTAGGTCCGGACGCCGTTCAACTGATAGGCGATGGTGGTGAGCAGCTTGTTGTTCGACTTCACCGGCGTGGCGCCGGTGTTGAGCAGCGCGAAGCAGCCGGTGCCATAGGTCGACTTCATCATGCCCGGCGTGAAGCAGGCCTGACCGATGGTTGCCGCCTGCTGATCGCCGGCGATGCCTGCGACCTTGATGGGGCCGCCGAACAGGTCGGGCGTGGTGGTGCCGAAATCGGCGGACGAATCCTTCACCTCGGGCAGCATCGAGCGCGGCACGCGCAACAGGTTCAGCAGCGTGTCATCCCAGGTGCCGTTGTGGATGTTGAACAACAGGGTGCGCGAGGCATTGGTGGCGTCGGTGGCGTGCACCTTTCCGCCGGTCAGCCGCCACAGCAGGTAGCAGTCGACGGTGCCGAACATCAGCTCACCGCGCTCGGCGCGCTCGCGCGCGCCCGGCACGTGGTCGAGGATCCAGGCCACCTTGGTGCCGGAGAAGTAGGGATCGATGATCAGGCCGGTTCTGGCGCTGACGTCAGGCTCATGGCCTTCGGCCTTGAGCTTCGCACAGATATCGGCGGTGCGGCGGTCCTGCCAGACGATGGCGCGATGCACGGCCTGCCCGGTGGCGCGGTCCCACACCACGGTGGTCTCGCGCTGGTTGGTGATGCCGATCGCGGCGATATCCTTGGCCGCGAGACCTGCCTTCTCGAGCGCATCGCGGCAGGTCATCACAGTCGAGGTCCAGATGTCCTCCGGCTCATGCTCGACCCAGCCCGAGGCCGGGAAATGCTGCGGGAATTCCTGCTGCGCCACCGCGGCAATCGAGATGTCGGAGCGGAACACCATCGCGCGCGAGGACGTGGTGCCCTGATCGATGGCCAGCACGAAGGACATAGAGTTTCTTCCCGGGAAGTTGACGACGTTGGGCCGACAAGCAAGCGGATTGGCGGGGGAAGGTCAATATCTCTTGGCGCGGTCATTGCGAACGGGGCTCATAGCCACGGTCACCCGTTTTGACGCGGTATCGTTCAGCCAGTGCGCATCATCACGCCTGCCTGGGCGTCGGTCCCGGATCGGCGCGCGCCTGCCGCGCGCTTGTCCGGGACGACACCGGAGGATGAGGTGGCGATCTTGATTGTCTTGACGCGCCGCGACCGCAAACTCCGCTGTCGTCCCTGCGAACGCAGGGACCCATACCGCGCGATCCGTCGGTGAGGCACAACTGCCAGTCATCGTCTCAGCCCGGCCGGTGGTTATGGGTCCCTGCGTTCGCAGGGACGACAGCGGGGGCTACACCGCCGCCGTCGTCACACCACCGTCGACGACGATGGTCTGCCCCGTCATGAAGGTCGAGGCATCCGACGCCAGATAGGCGACTGCGCCGGCGATCTCGTGCGGCTCGCCGATGCGGCGGAGCGGCGTGGTGGCGCAGCGCTGCTTCAGGCGGGCTTCGTCCTCCCACAGCGCGCGGGCGAAATCGGTCTTGACCAGGCCGGGCGCGACGCAATTGATGCGCACGCCCTGCGGGCCCCATTCGCCGGCGAGGCTGCGGCACAGCGAAAAATCCGCGGCCTTGGAGATGCCGTAGGCGCCGATCACGGTCGAGCCGCGCAGGCCGCCGATCGAGGAGACGATGATGACCGAGCCCTTGCCCCTGACGGCCATCGGCGGGATCGCCTTGGCGCAGAGCCACAGATTGCTCTTCACGTTGGAGGCCATGATCTTGTCGAAGGCCTCGTCCGTGATGTCGAGCAGCGGGCCGTAATACGGATTCACCGCGGCGTTGCAGACGAGGATGTCGACCTGGCCGTAATGCTTCACGGCGCCGTCGATCAGCGCGTCGACCTCGGCGCGGCGGGAGATATTGCAGGCAATGACGTGGGCCTCGCCGCCATGGGCGCGAATGCCGCTCGCGACCTCCTCGCAGGCGTCGGCCTTGCGGCTGGAGATCACGACCTTGGCGCGGAGCTGCGCGAGCAGCTCCGCGGAGGCACGGCCGATGCCGCGGCTGGAGCCGGTGATGACGGCGACCTGTCCAGCGAGGTTGAAGGGATTGGGGGTCATGTTCTGCTTTCTCCGCCGTGTCCTCACATTCGCCGTCATCGCCCGGCTTGACCGGGCGATCCAGTACGCCGCGGCGATCGTGATGAATCGCGACCTCTCTGGATACTGGATGCCCCGCTTTCGCGGGGCATGGCAGACATCGTAACAACTTCGAGATTCAGGGCTCACGCGCTTGCGCGCGTGCCCCGGAATGAGGTCGTGGGATCAGATCAACCCACCCGCCTCGCTGACGCGGCGCATGTGGTAGTCGGTGTCGCCGAAGGTCAGCTCGATCATCGACAGCCGCTTGAAGTAATGGCCGATCTTGGCCTCCATCGTCATGCCGATGCCGCCATGGAGCTGGACCGACTGCTGGCCGACGAACTTGGCCGATTTGCCGATCTGCACCTTGGCCGCGGCGATCGAGGTGGCGCGCTCCTTGGCGTCGTCGAACTCGGCGGCCATGGTGGCGAACATCGACATCGAGCGAGCCTGCTCCAGCGCCACGAACATGTCGGAGGCGCGGTGCTGCAGCGACTGGAACGAGCCGATGGCGACGCCGAACTGCTTGCGCGTCTTGATGTACTCGACCGTGGTCTTCAGCGACTCGTCCATCAGGCCGACCGCTTCCGCGCACAGCGCGATGCGGGCCTCGTCGACGACACGCTCGATCAGCGGCAGGCCGTTGGCGGCATCGCCGATCACGGCGTCAGCACCGACCTCCACTCCCGTGAAGGTGATGTCCGCCGCGTGCAGACCGTCCTGCGTCGGATAGCCTTTGCGGGTGACGCCCTTCGCATCGGCCGGCACGATGAAGACGCCGATGCCGGACTTGTCGCGCTGGCCGCCGGAGGTGCGCGCGGTGACGATCAAGGTGTCGGCATTCTCGCCGTTGAGCACGACGAACTTCTCACCGTCGATGACCCAGCCATCGCCCTTCTTCTTCGCGGACGTGGCGACGTCGAACAGATCGTAGCGCGACTGCTTCTCGAGCTGGGCGAAGGCGAACGTCTTGCTGCCGTCGATGATTGCAGGCAGATGCGCCGCCTTCTGCGCCGCCGAGCCGCCATGGCGCAGGAAGCCGCCCGACAGCACGACGGTCGCGAGATAGGGCTCGAGCACCAGCGCGCGGCCCATCGCCTCCATCACGATCATGGTCTCGACGCCGCCGGCGCCGAAGCCGCCATCTTCCTCGGAGAACGGCAGGCCGAGCAGGCCCTGCTCGGCGAGCTTGGACCACATCGCGCGGCTCCAGCCGCCCTTTTCCTTCATGTACAGCTTGCGCTTGTCGAAATCATAGGCATCCGCCAGCAGGCCGTCGATGCTGTCCTTGAGGAGGCGCTGCTCCTCGGTGAGATCAAAATCCATTGGTTGATTCTCCAGTATCCCCATTCTCCGTCATGCCCGCGCTTGTCGCGGGCATCCACGTCGGGCCACTGCGGGGCTCCGCGTGGATGGCCGGGTCAAGCCCGGCCATGACGGCGTGCGTTGTCGAAGCGCTGCGGCTCACAAATCAGAGCCCCAGCACCGCCTTGGCGATGATGTTGCGCTGGATCTCGTTGGAGCCGCCGTAGATCGAGACCTTGCGGTTGTTGAAGTAGCTCGGCGCGATCTGGGCGGTCCAATCCATGGTCTCGTTGCTGTCGTCGTCGCCGTGAACGTCGTACGGCGCGGCGAACGGGCCGATCACTTCCATCAGGAGCTCGGTGGTGGTCTGCTGAATCTCGGAGCCCTTGATCTTCAGCACCGACGACGCCGGGTTGGGCTTGCCCTTGCCGTGCTTACCCTCGTCGGCGACGACCCGCAGCTGCGTCAATTCCAGCGCCTTCAGCTCGACCTCGCAGGCCGTGAGCTTCTCGCGGAACGACGGATCCTCCAGCACCGGGCGACCGCCGGACTCGACCTTGGCGGCGAGCTCCTTGATGCGGCGGATGCGCTCCTTGGAGACCCCGACGCGGGCAATGCCGGTGCGCTCATTGCCGAGCAGGAATTTTGCGTAGTCCCAGCCCTTGTTCTCCTCGCCGATCAGGTTCTCGATCGGCACTTCGACGTCGTCGAAGAACACCTCGTTGACCTCACGGCCGCCGTCGATGGTCTGGATCGGACGCACCGTGACGCCCTTCGACTTCATGCTGAAGACGATGAAGGAGATGCCCATCTGCTTCTTGGCAGAGGGATCTGTGCGGCACAGGCAGAAGATCATGTCGGCGTGCTGGGCGAGCGTGGTCCAGGTCTTCTGGCCGTTGATGATCCACTTGTCGCCGCGGCGCTCGGCCTTGGTCTTCAGCGACGCGAGGTCGGAGCCCGAGCCCGGCTCGGAGAAGCCCTGGCACCACCAATCGTCGACATTGGCGATGCGTGGCAGGTACTTCTTCTTCTGCTCCTCGTTGCCGAAGGTGTAGATGACCGGGCCGACCATGCTGACGCCGAAGGCGAGCGGCTGCGGCGCCGGATAGGCCTGCAGCTCCTCGTTGAAGATGTAGTGCTGCACCGAGCTCCAGCCGGTGCCGCCATATTCCGTCGGCCAGTGCGAGACGCCCCAGCCCTTCTTGTTGAGGATGCGCCACCAGGTCACCATCTCGTCCTTCGACAGATGCCGGCCCTCGACCATCTTGCGGCGCGTCTCAGGCGGCACGTTGTCCTTGAAGAACTGCCTGACTTCCTCGCGGAACGCCTGCTCTTCCTTGGTAAATGCAAGATCCATTGGATCGCTCCCGTTTGTATCTCGATTTTTTCGTCACATTCCGCTGTCGTCCCTGCGAAAGCAGGGACCCATAACCACCGGCTGACGCTGGGGTCGCAGGCGTCTGCCAAGGTGCCCCAAGCAACATCACGCGGTATGGGTCCCGGATCTGCGCCCGCAAGCGCGTTGCGCTTGCGGGCTTGTCCAGGACGACACCTGTTAGAAATCCCGGGCGAACTCGCCCGGGACGACAGCCTTATTTCTTACTGCAGCACCTCGAACAGGCCGGCGGCGCCCATGCCGCCGCCGACGCACATGGTGACGACGGCGTATTTGGCCTTGCGGCGGCGGCCCTCGATCAGCGCGTGGCCGGTAAGGCGTGCGCCCGACATGCCGTAGGGATGGCCGACCGAGATCGCGCCGCCATTGACGTTGATCTTGTCCGGATCGATGCCGAGCTTGTCGCGGCAATACAGCACCTGCACCGCGAACGCCTCGTTCAGCTCCCACAGGCCGATGTCGTCGACCGACAGGCCATGGCGCTTCAACAGACGCGGCACAGCAAAGACAGGGCCGATGCCCATCTCGTCCGGCTCGCAGCCATGCGAGACGAAGCCGCGGAAGATGCCGAGCGGCTGCAGGCCGCGCTTGGCGGCGTTGGCATCGCTCATGATCACGCAAGCCGAAGCGCCGTCCGACAGCTGGCTGGCATTGCCGGCGGTGATCGAGAAGCCGTCGCCGCGCACAGCCTTCAAGCCGGCGAGACCTTCAGCCGTCGTCTCCGGGCGCGGACCCTCGTCCTGCGACAGGGTGATGTCCTTGAACGAGATGTTGCCGGTGGCCTTGTCGGTGACGGCCATCTTGGTCGAGATCGGCGCCAGCTCCTCGTTGAACTTGCCGCCCTGCTGCGCGGCGGCGGTGCGGCGCTGGCTCTCCAGCGCATATTCGTCCTGGCGCTCGCGCGAGATGCCGTAGCGCTTGGCGACGATCTCGGCGGTGTCGATCATCGGCATGTAGACGTCGCCCTTGATCTCGAGCAGCGCTGGGTCGGTGGCCTGGAAGCTGTTCATCTTGTCGTTCTGGACCAGCGAGATCGACTCGCCGCCGCCGCCGACCGCGATCTCGACGCCGTCGAAGAGCACCGAGCGCGCCGCGAGCGCGATGGCCTGCAGGCCGGAGGCGCACTGGCGGTCGATCGTGGTGCCGCCGACCGACACCGGCAGGCCGGC
The DNA here is from genome assembly GCF_024586915.1 of Bradyrhizobium sp. SRS-191. Classification (GTDB taxonomy): domain Bacteria; phylum Pseudomonadota; class Alphaproteobacteria; order Rhizobiales; family Xanthobacteraceae; genus Bradyrhizobium. The sequence continues at coordinate 157,233 of NZ_JANBVS010000004.1, read as the reverse complement.
GCGCAGCAGCGCCTTGCGGGCGATGTTGCCGCCGGTCGAGCCCTGCTGCAGGGCCGCACCCATCACGACGTCTTCGACCTCGGCCGGATCGATCTTGGCGCGCTTGACGGCCTCGCCGATGGCATGGCCGAGCAAGGTGGCGCCGCCGGTGGCGTTGAGCGCGCCGCGATAAGCCTTGCCGATCGGCGTGCGGGCGGTGGAAACGATGACGGCATCGGTCATGGGCGACCTCCTGTTGTTTGTTACGATTGTTTGCTGTGAGATGGTGGTGACTGCTGCTGGCGCAATTCGTGACGCGATAATTTGCCGACCGGCGTGCGCGGCAGCTCGTCGACGAACTCGACCGCCGCCGGCAATTCGTGCTTGCCGAGCTTGCCGGTGAGGAAGGTGCGGAGCTCCTCGACCGGGAACGGCGCGAAGCCGTCGCGCAGCTTGATGAAGGCCTTGGCGGCCTCCCCGCGATAGGTGTCGGGAATGCCGATCACGATGACTTCCTGTACCGAAGGATGCGTGTAGATCGCCTGCTCGATCATCTGCGGATAGACGTTGAAGCCGCCGGAGATGATCATGTCCTTCTTGCGGTCGACCAGGAAGTAGAAGCCGTCGGCGTCGACATAGCCGATGTCGCCGGTGAGGAAATGATCGCCGACGAAGGACTGCGCCGACTCCTCGGGCCTGTTCCAATAGCCCTTGGTGACGTTCGGTCCCTTGACGCGGATCTCGCCGACCTCATTGATGCCGAGCACCTTGCCGGGATCTTCGAGCGACACGACATCCATCTCGATGCCGGGCAGAGCGATACCGATCGAGCCGGGCTTGTCCGGCCCCTCCTTCGGATGGCTGGTGCCGGGCGAGCAGGTCTCGGTCATGCCCCAGCCGCTCTTCAGCTTCATGCCGACGCGGCGCTCGAGGATGCGCGCGACCTCGACCGGCAGCGGCGCGCCGCCGGAGCCGACGCTGGTCAGCGACGACAGATCGCGCTTGTCGAGATCGGGCAGGTTGGCGATCGCGATCCACATCGTCGGCACGCCCGGGAAATAGGTCGCGCGCTTCACCTCGATGTCGCGCATGACAGCCTCGACGTCGAAGCGTTGATGCAGCGAGACCAGGCTGCCGATGCGCAGCGCGGTCAGCAGCACGACGCTCAGCGCGTAGATGTGGAACAACGGCAGCACGCAGATGACGCGGTCGCCACCGTCATGCTGGGTCCGTGTGGCGCGGCCCCAGATCTCGATGATCGAGACCGCTGACGTGAGATTGCCATGCGTCAGCATCGCGCCCTTGGGCAGGCCGGTGGTGCCGCCGGTGTATTGCAGCAACGCGATGTCGTCAGGCGAGATGGCGGGCCATACCGCGGGCGCTGCGGCGCCCTCGACGAAGGCGCGGTGGGTGATCACGGCGGGATTGTCGGGCAGCGCCGTCTGCGGCGTGCCGACCTTGCCCCAATGATCATCCTCGCAGACGATCAGACGATCGAGCAGACCCTTCGCCAGGAACTTGAGCGCCATCGGCAGCAGCGCCGAGAGGTTCGACGTCACCAGGATGCGCGCGCCGGAATCGCTGAGCTTGTGCGACAGCGCGATCTCGCCATCGAGCGGCGACAGATGCACGACGCGGGCGCCGGCTTTGAGCGCGCCGAAGAAGTTGATCGGATGGTCGGGCGTATTGCCGAGGAACAGAGCAATCGAGGCGCCCTTGCCGAAGCCAGCGCGGAGAAAGGCGGCGGCGGCCTGGTCGACGAGCCCGGCAAGCTCATTGAAGCTGATCGGACGGTCGCGGAATTCCAGGGCATGGCGATCGCCGAAATCGTTTGCGGACTTCGCCAGCAGATCCGGCAACGTGCCACTTGCGAGCGGCGCGTCCCAGCGGACGCCTTCGGGATAGAACTGTTCGCCGGGATGGGTCATGCAGGCTCGACTTCCGTTCGCGTAAGACAGCCCCGCTGCTTCCGTACCCTCCCCCCTTGTGGGGGAGGGTCAGGGAAGGGGGTGGCTCCGGGCGAGACTGCCGGTGTGGACCCCCACCCCCGACCCCTCCCCGCAAGGGGGAGGGGGGCGCAGTTGAGCGCGGAGCGGGAGCGAAGCCTCAAGCGGCCTTCCCCTGGGCCAGTGAGGCGAAGGTCTTGCCTTCGTCGGCGAGCTGCTTGAGCAGCGGCGCCGGCTCCAGCGACGGATCGTTGGTCTCCTTCGCATAGTACGCGAGCCGCTCGGCGATGTGCTTCAGGCCGACGCTGTCGGCCCAGTACATCGGGCCGCCGCGATAGATCGGCCAGCCGTAGCCGTAGAGCCAGACGACGTCGATATCCGACGGACGCGCCGCGATGCCTTCGGCGAGGATCTTCGCGCCCTCGTTGATCATCGGATACATCATGCGCTCGAGGATCTCCTCGTCGCTGACGGCGCGGCGCTTGAGGCCGAGCTTGGCGAGAGTCTCGTCGATCAGCTTCTCGACATCCGGATCCGGCAGCGCCGAACGCGAGCCGGCCTCGTATTTGTAGTAACCCTTGCCGGTCTTCTGGCCGAAGCGGCCGGCCTCGCACAGCGCGTCCGCGATCTCGCTCTTGATGCCGCGGTCCTTGCGCGAGCGCCAGCCGATGTCGAGGCCGGCGAGGTCGCCCATCGCAAACGGGCCCATCGGCATGCCGAACTTGGTGACGACGGCATCGACCTGCTGCGGCAGCGCGCCTTCGAACAACAGCTTCTCGGCCTGCTTGCCGCGCTGCGCCAGCATGCGGTTGCCGACGAAACCGTCGCAGACGCCGACCACCGCCGGCACCTTGGCGATCTTGCGCGCGATCGACACCGCGGTCACCAGCGCATCCGGCGCGGTCTTCTCGGCGCGTACGATCTCGCACAGCTTCATGACGTTGGCCGGCGAGAAGAAGTGCATGCCGAGCACGTCCTGCGGACGGCTGGTCTCTGCAGCGATGGCATCGATGTTCAGGTACGAGGTGTTGGAAGCGAGCACCGCGCCCGGCTTGGCGTATTGATCGAGCTTGCCGAACACTTCCTTCTTCACGGCCATGGTTTCGAACACCGCCTCGATGATGAGGTCGGCGTCCTTGACGTTCTCCAGCCCGACCTTGCCGTCGATCAGCGCCATGCGCTTGGCCGGCGCATCAGCAGGGATACCGCCGCGCGCGGCCGTCGCCTCCCAGTTCTTCTGCATGATTCCCATGCCGCGCTTGAGCTGCTCCTCGGCAGTCTCGATCAGCGTGACGGGGACACCGGCATTGGCGAACGACATCGCGATGCCGCCACCCATTGTGCCGGCGCCGATGATGGCCACGCGCTCGACCTTGCGGCCCTTGGTGCCCTCGGGCACGCCCGCAATCTTGGCGGCCTCACGCTCGGCGAAGAAGGCGTAGCGCTGCGCCTTCGACTGGTCGCTGGCGACCAGCTTGAGGAAGCCCTCGCGCTCACGCTTCAAGCCCTCGTCGAACGGCAGGTCGATCGCATAGCCGACGGCGTCGGCCGCAGCGAACGGCGCTTCCAGGCCGCGCGACTTCTTGGTGATCGCGGCCACCGCATTGGTGAAGATCGAACGATCGGCCTTGGCCGCCGCAATCTTCGACTCGTCATCGCGCAGCTTTCGCAGCGGACGGTTCTCCGCCACCACCTTGCGCGCGAACTCCACGCCGCCCGACGCCGGGCCTTCGACGATCTCCTCGACCAGGCCGGCCTTGAGCGCCTCGGCCGCACCGATCGGATCACCGCCGACGATCATCTTGACCGCGAGCTCAGGCCCGACCGCGCGCGGCAGACGCTGCGTTCCGCCCGCGCCCGGCAGCAGGCCGAGCTTCACCTCGGGCAGACCAAGCTTCGAGTCCTTGGTCGCGACACGGTAATGACAGGCCAGCGCCACTTCGAGGCCACCACCAAGCGCCGTGCCGTGGATCGCGGCGATCACCGGCTTCGGGCTGTTCTCGATCGTGCTCAGGACATCGTTGAGCGCCGGCGGCTTCGGCGGCTTGCCGAACTCGGTGATGTCAGCGCCGGCGATGAAGGTGCGGCCGCCACAGGTGAGCACGATGGCCTTGATCGCGGGGTCGTCGATCGCCGCCTTGACGTTGTCGAGGATGCCGCCGCGAACTGCGGCACTCAGCGCATTGACCGGCGGGCTGTCGATGGTGACGATGCCGATGATGTCATGACGATCAAGCTTTGCCACTTCGCTCACGCGTAAGCTCCTTGGATGTCGTTTCTTTGCGGCCAGTTAACGCACCAGCCAATTCTTGGACCTTCATTTGCGCAGAGTATCAGCCTTGCTTGCGTCTACTCGCTGCCGAACTTCAATTCCGCAGTGCGAAACGTAATTCCACATCTTGACAGCCAGGGTTATTTTGAAGCACGAGCGTTGTCAACGAGGCTCATCAATCAACAGCCGATGACATGAAACGCCCAGGGAAGAAAGCTGCGACCGATCGCAACTTCGTGGTTGCGCTGTCACGCGGCCTCGAAGTGCTCAGGGCTTTCCGGCCCAATGACGGCCTCTTGGGAAACCAGGAGATCGCGGCGCGTACCAATCTGCCCAAGGCCACGGTGTCGCGCCTGACCTATACGCTGACCAAGCTCGGCTATCTCACCCCGGTTCCTCGCTTCGAGAAGTACCAGCTGGCGCCTTCCGCGCTGCTGCTCGGCTATGCCGCGCTCGCCAATCTCGGCGTGCGCCAGCTCTCCGAGCCGTTCCGCGAGCAATTGATGCGCGAGACCGGCGGCGCGGTGGCGATCGGCGGCCGCGACCGCCTCAGCATGATCTATATCGGCCAGAGCCGGCACGGCGTCGTGAATGTCGAGCTCGACGTCGGCTCGCGGATTCCGATCGCGACCACGGCGATGGGCCGCGCCTATCTCTGGGCCCTGCCCGAGGAGGAGCGCACCGCGCTCATGCGCGAGATGCGCGAGCATTACGGCAACCGCTGGCCGAAGATCCGCGACGGCATCGAGCGCGCCGGCGAGACCGTCGCCAGGCACGGCTTCACGATCTCGGCGGGCGAGTGGCAGGACGACGTTCACGCCGTCGGCGCGGCGCTGAGGCTCAACGATGGAACGGGTCCCTACGCGATCAATTGCGGCGCGCCCGCATTCCGCTTCACGGAAGAGCGTCTGCTCACCGACATTGGACCTCGCCTCGTGGCGATGGTAAGAAAAATCGAAGCGGCGCTTGGCGGACTCGCGCCGCAAACTAATCAGACGAATGTTCATACGAACAATTCGTCTCACAAAGACCTCAATAAAAAGCCGAAGCCAGGAGGAAAAGTTGCCCGTGTTGCCGAGGGTATCAGATAGCCTGCATCATCGTCACGTCCGGCTGGCGCCGCGCCCGTTCCTGAGCAATGTTGGGAGGGGCGAGACGAGATGACGCAGGCACAACTCGCCCCCACCAACGACCCGCTGCTCGCGGTCCGCGACGTCAGCGTGGTGTTCGGCGGCATCGTGGCGCTGAACGGCGTGTCGTTCGACATGCAGCAGGGCCAGATCCTCGGCCTCATCGGTCCGAACGGCGCCGGCAAGACGACGCTGTTCAACTGCCTCAGCCGACTATACCAACCGAGCGCCGGCGACATCCTGATGGAAGGCTGCAGCATCCTGACGCGGCCGCCGCATCGCATCGCCGAGATCGGCATCGGCCGTACGTTTCAGAACGTCGCGCTGTTCCCGAACCTCTCCGTGCTCGACAACGTCCGCGTCGGCACGCATGCGCGGACTTCGAGCGACATCATCTCGGACTCGCTGCGGCTCGCGTGGATCAGGCGCAGCGAGAAATCCGTGAACACCAAGGTTCACGAGATCCTCGCCTATCTCAATCTCGAGGAGGTCGCGCACAAGGCCGTGTCCGGCCTGCCCTTCGGCACGCAGAAGCGCGTCGAGTTGGCGCGCGCGCTGGCCGCCGATCCGAAGATCCTGCTGCTCGACGAGCCCGCCGGCGGCCTCAACCACGAAGAGGTCTATGTGCTCGGCGACCTGATCCGCCGCATCCGCGACGATCGCCACGTCACCGTGCTGCTGGTCGAGCATCACATGGGCCTTGTCATGTCGATCGCCGATCACGTCGTGGCGCTGAATTTCGGTCGCAAGCTCGCCGAGGGCACGCCGGCCCAGGTGCAGGCCGATCCCGACGTCATCAAGGCCTATCTCGGGAGCAAGGATCAATGACGGCGCTTCTCAACGTCAAGGATCTCAGGGCGTATTACGGCCAGGTCCAGGCCCTGCACGGCCTCTCCTTCTCGCTCAACGAGGGCTCGCTGACGACCCTGCTCGGCGCCAACGGCGCCGGCAAGACCACCACTCTGCGCGCGATCTGCAACATGGTGCGCTCGACAGGTGCGATCGAGTTCGAGGGCAAGCCGCTCAACAACAAGTCGACCGAGAGCATCGTCCGTTATGGCATTGCCCACGTTCCGCAGGGCCGCGGCACCTTCACCAACATGACGGTGGAGGAGAACCTGCAGCTCGGCGCCATCACCCGCAACGACAAGGCGGCCATCGTCACCGACATCGAGCGGATGTACTCCTACTTCCCGAAGCTCAAGGAGCGCCACACCCAGCAGGCCGGCACACTCTCGGGCGGCGAGCAGCAGATGCTGGCGGTCGCCCGCGCGCTGATGCTGCGCCCCCGGCTGATGCTGCTCGACGAGCCGTCATTCGGTCTGGCGCCGCTCGTGGTGCGCGACCTCTTCGGAATCCTCGGCAAGATCAATCGCGAGGAAAAGGTGTCGATCCTCGTCGTCGAGCAGAATGCGCAGCTGGCGCTGGAGCTCGCCGACCAGGCCTACGTCATCGAGACCGGCCGTATCGTCATGTCGGGTGTCGCAAAGGACATCGCGAACGACGAGAACGTCCGCAAATCCTATCTGGGCTACTGACGGAGTCGGGACAATGGAACTCTTCACCAACCAGGTCCTGGCCGGAATCGCGACGGGCGCGATCTACGCCTGCATGGCGCTCGCCGTCGTGATGATCTACCAGGCCATCGACCATCTCAACTTCGCGCAAGGCGAGATGGCGATGTTCTCGACCTTCATCTCCTGGCAACTGATGCAATGGGGCCTGCCCTATTGGGCCGCCTTCATCGCCACGCTGATCTTCTCCTTCATCGGCGGCATCGCCATCGAGCGCGTGCTGTTCAAGCCGCTGACCAAGGCGCCGATCCTCACCCAGGTCGCCGGCTTCATCGCGCTGTTCTCGATCATCAACTCCTGCGCCGGACTGATCTGGGACTTCACCATCAAGCAGTATCCGACGCCGTTCGGCTCCTCGCCGTTCCTCGGCAGCCAGCTGATCTCCACCCATCAGGCGGGCATGATCGGCATCACCCTGCTGCTCCTGGTCGGCCTGTACTTCTTCTTCCAGTACACCCGGGTCGGCCTGGCGATGCGCGCAGCCGCAGCCTTGCCGGAGTCGGCACGGCTGGTCGGCATCAACACGTCCTGGATGATCGCACTCGGCTGGGGCATGGCGGCGGCGATCGGCTCGATCGCCGGCATGCTGATCGCGCCGGTCGTCTTCCTCGAGCCCAACATGATGGGCGGCGTGCTGATCTACGGCTTTGCCGCCGCGGTGCTCGGCGGTCTCACCAGCCCGTTCGGCGCGGTGCTCGGCGGCTTCCTGGTCGGCATCTTCGAGAATCTCGCCGGCACCTACATCCCGCATGTGGGCAATGAGATGAAGCTGCCGATTGCGCTGGCCCTCATCATCTCCGTCCTGGTCATCAAACCCGCCGGCCTGTTCGGCCGCAACATCGTGAAGCGAGTCTGATCATGAGCGCAGTCGAGGAAATCGCATCCCAGGCGCCCGCGGTCGAGGCCGTTCCGAAGCGGGCGATGACCCTGAGCTCCGGCACCACTTTCGTCGTCGTGCTTCTGCTTCTGGTGGTCCCGCTGTTCGTCAAGAACTTCATCATCTTCCAGATGACGATGCTGCTGATCTACGGCCTCGCCGTTCTGGCGCTGAACATCCTGACCGGCGGTTCCGGGCAGTTCTCGCTCGGGCAGAGCGCGTTCTACGCCGTCGGCGCCTATACGTCCGCGATCCTGATGGAGCAGTACAACATCAACTACGCGCTGACGCTGCCCGTCGCCGGCGTCATCTGCTTCGGCTTCGGCTTCCTGTTCGGGCAGCCGGCGCTGCGGCTGTCCGGCGTCTATCTGGCGCTGGCGACCTTCGCGCTCGCCACCGCCATGCCGCAGATCCTCAAGCTCGGCTTCTTCGAGCAATGGACCGGCGGCGTGCAGGGCCTGGTCGTCACCAAGCCGGACGCGCCGTTCGGCCTGCCGATGTCGCAGGACATGTGGCTCTACTACTTCACCCTGGCGATCACGATCGCGATCTACATTTTCTCGGTGAACCTGTTGCGCTCTCGCTCCGGCCGGGCGTTCATGGCGATCCGCGACAACGAGATCGCCGCCTCCGCCATGGGCATCGACGTCGCAACTTATAAGACGCTGGCGTTCGGCGTCAGCGCGGGGATCACGGGCGTCGCCGGCGGGCTCGGCGCAATCGCTGTGCAGTTCGTGGCGCCGGACAGCTACACGATCGTGCTCGCGATCTCGCTGTTCCTCGGCATGGTGGTCGGCGGCGTCGGCTGGCTGCCCGGCTCGTTCGTCGGCGCCGCCTTCATCATCTTCGTTCCCAACATCGCCGAAGGCATCTCCAAGGGCCTGTCCGGCGCGGTGTTCGGCGTGCTGCTGTTCCTCGTCATCTTCCTCGTGCCGCACGGCTCGCGGCAGGTGGCGATGGTGGCGCAGCAGCTGCTCGGCAAACTCAGAAAGAACTAAGGAGGAACTCTCTTGCAGGTCGCTCAACAACTCCGGATCGCCGCCCTCGCGACGGCGATCGTCGCCCTCACCTCGGGCGCAGCATTCGCCCAGAAGAAATACGACACCGGCGCATCCGATACCGAGATCAAGATCGGCAACATCATGCCCTATAGCGGACCCGCGTCCGCCTACGGGGTGATCGGCAAGACCGAGGAGGCGTATTTCAAGAAGATCAACGCCGAGGGCGGCATCAACGGCCGCAAGATCAACTTCGTCACCTATGACGACGCCTATTCGCCGCCGAAGGCGGTCGAGCAGGTGCGCAAGCTGGTCGAGAGCGACGAGGTGCTGTTCGTCTTCAACCCGCTCGGCACGCCGTCGAACTCGGCGATCCAGAAATACCTCAACGGCAAGAAGATCCCGCAGCTGTTCGTCGCGACCGGCGCCACCAAGTGGAACGATCCGAAGAACTTCCCGTGGACCATGGGCTGGCAGCCGAGCTACCAGAGCGAGGGCCGGATCTATGCGAAGTACCTGTTGAAGGAGAAGCCGGGCGCCAAGGTCGGCGTGCTGTTCCAGAACGACGATTTCGGCAAGGATTATCTGAAGGGCCTCAAGGACGGCCTCGGCGACAAGGCCGCCTCGATGATCGTGATGGAGGAAAGCTACGAGACCTCCGAGCCCTCGATCGACGGCCACATCGTCAAGCTGAAGGCCTCCGGCGCCGACGTGTTCTTCAGCGTCACGACGCCGAAATTCGCGGCCCAGGCGATCAAGAAGCTCGCCGAGATCGACTGGCATCCGACCCATCTGGTCGTCAACGTCTCGGCGTCGGTCGGCAGCGTGATCAAGCCGGCCGGCTTCGAGAACTCGCAAGGAATTCTCTCGGCCGCTTACGCCAAGGACGCGGCGGACGCGCAGTGGGACAATGATCCCGGCATGAAGAAGTTCTTCGACTTCCTCGCGCAGTATGCTCCTGACGCCAACAAGCTCGACAGCTCGACCGTCTATGGCTACGGCGCGGCGCAGACGCTGGTGAAGGTGCTGCAGATGTGTGGTGACGATCTCACCCGCGCCAACGTCATGAAGCAGGCCGCGAGCCTGAAGGATTTTGCGCCGGACACGCTGCTGCCGGGCGTCAAGATCAACACCTCCGCCACCGACTTCGCTCCGATCGAGCAGCTGCAGATGATGCGGTTCAAGGGCGAGAAGTGGGAGCTGTTCGGCGAGGCGATCAGCGGCGCCGTCGAGTAACCGACGACACGAGACATCGCGCACCGCCGCAGAAAGCGGTGCCGATCTTCACTGGCCCTCCGTGCTATCAGCGCGGAGGGCTTTTTCATTTCGAGGCTGCATCTGCCGGACGCGGTGAACGGACACCACAGCATTGATCTCTAGCTGTTATCGCACAGCACGCACCCGTCGAGATTGCGCTGACATCTCGCAGCCGCACAGGAAGGCGGCCGCACTTGCGAACCGCGAAAACACGGCCCGTGCCGTGATGTCGCAACTAAGCCGCGCGGGCTCTGCTATAGTTCTGGTTCTAACAAGAGCCTCCGAGAAGGAAGCCGCGACACGTCATCCAGAACCAACACGGGAGATACGCACAATGATGATCACGCGCAGAACAGCGCTCGCCTCGGTCGCCGCCATCGCCCTCGCCTCGTCAGGCGCATTCGCCGCCGACAAGAAATACGACACCGGAGCCTCCGACACCGAAATCAAAATCGGCAACATCATGCCGTATAGCGGGCCTGCCTCGGCCTATGGCATCATCGGCAAGACGGAAGCCGCCTATTTCAAGAAGATCAATGCGGAAGGCGGCATCAACGGCCGCAAGATCAACTACATTTCCTATGACGATGCCTACTCGCCGCCCAAGGCCGTCGAGCAGGCGCGCAAGCTGGTCGAGAGCGACGAGGTGCTGCTGATCTTCAACTCGCTCGGCACGCCGTCGAATACCGCGATTCAGAAATACATGAACGCCAAGAAGGTGCCGCAGCTGTTCGTGGCCACCGGCGCCACCAAATGGAACGATCCGTCCAACTTCCCGTGGACCATGGGCTGGCAGCCGAGCTACCAGGCGGAGTCGCGGATCTACGCCAAATATCTCCTGAGGGAGAAGCCCGACGCCAAGATCGCCGTGCTGTATCAGAACGACGACTACGGCAAGGATTACCTGAAAGGCCTCAAGGACGGGCTCGGCGCCAAGGCCGCCAACATGATCATCATGGAGGAAAGCTACGAGACGACCGAGCCGACGATCGACAGCCACATCGTCAAGCTGAAGTCTACCGGCGCCGATGTCTTCATGAACATCACGACGCCGAAATTCGCGGCCCAGGCAATCAAGAAGGTCAAGGAGATCGACTGGAAGGCGCTGCACCTCCTCAACAACGTCTCTGCGTCCGTCGGCAGCGTGCTGAAGCCCGCAGGTTATGAGAACTCGCAGGACATCATCTCGGCGGCCTATCTGAAGGACGTTTCCGATCCACAATGGAAGGACGACGCAGGGATGAAGCAGTTCCTGGACTTCATGGCCAAGGACTTCCCCGAAGGGGACAAGCTCGACGGCGGGACCGTGGTCGGCTACGGCGTGGCCCAGACCCTGGTGCAGGTGCTGAAGCAGTGCGGCGACGACCTCACGCGGGCAAACGTCATGAAGCAGGCGGCGTCCTTGCGCGACTTCCGCACCGAGATGCTGCTGCCCGGCATCAGCATCAACACATCGGCGACCGATTTCGCTCCGGTCAGCCAGCTGCAGCTGATGCGGTTCAAGGGCGACAGATGGGAACTGTTCGGCGACGTCATCTCCGCAGATGTCGGCGGCTGAAACGACGAACTCACAACTCTCCTGCGGCGTCACGCCGCAGGAGAGGGTCTTTGCGACAACATCTGCTTTCTTTGCCCACCATTTCTTAAGCTAGGAGTTGGCGGAACGGCGGTCATGCAGCGGCGGCGGTTACACCGCGCGCACGGCTGGGCTATGGGACGTCCTTCGGAGTGAAACGAGTCGCCCGCGCTGCGGGCGGATCCAACAACAAGGCCAAGCTCCAAGGCCGCGAAGGAGTCTCTCACGTGACCACTGCCCTCACCCGCCGCACGCTCTCCGGCCTCCTCGGCCTCGCGCTCGTCGGCGCCGCCGCCGGCAGCGCCTGCGCCGATAAGAAATACGACACCGGCGCCAGCGACACCGAGATCAGGATCGGCAACATCGTGCCCTATAGCGGCCCGGCCTCGGCCTATGGCTCGGTCGGCAAGGCGATGTCGGCGGTGTTCAAGAAGGTCAATGACGAGGGCGGCATCAACGGCCGCAAGATCAACTTCATCTCCTATGACGACGCCTATTCGCCGCCGAAGACGGTCGAGCAGGCCCGCAAACTGGTCGAGAGCGACGAGGTGCTGTTCCTGTTCGGCGTGCTCGGCACGGCGCCGAACACCGCGATCCAGAAATACATGAACGCCAAGAAGGTGCCGCAGCTGTTCGTCGCGACCGGCGCCACCAAATGGAACGAGCCGAAGACCAATCCATGGACGATGGGCTGGCTGCCGAGCTATCAGTCGGAAGCCCGCATCTATGCGAAGTATCTCACGGCGCAGCAGCCGACCGGCAAGATCGCGGTGCTCTACCAGAACGATGACATGGGCAAGGACTATCTGAAGGGCCTCAAGGACGGTCTCGGCAGCGAGGCCTCACGCGTGGTGCTGGAGGAAAGCTATGAGATCGCCGAGCCGACGGTGGAGTCGCACATCGTCAAGATGAAGTCGGCCAATCCCGACGTCGTCATCCTGTTCACGACGCCGAAATCGGGCGCGCAGGCGATCAAGAAGCTCGGCGAGATGAGCTGGAAGCCGCTCACCATCATCTCGAATGTCAGCGCCTCGACCGCGGCGGTGATGCGGCCGGCGGGCGTCGAGAACTCGCAGGGCGTGATCTCGGCCGCCTATGCCAAGGATGCCTCGGATCCGCAGTGGGCCAATGACCCCGGCCTCGGCGCGTTCCGCGAGCTGCTCGCCAAATACCTGCCGGAAATCAACCCCGTGGATTCCTCGGCGCTCACCGGCTACAACATCGCCACCACGATGGTCGAGGTGCTCAAGCGATGCGGCGACGAATTGACTCGCGCGAATGTCATGAAGCAGGCGGCAAGCCTGAAGCAGTTTGCGCAAGGCGGGCTGCTGCCCGGCGTCACGCTGACCACGGGCCCCGACGATTTCCAGCCGATCGAGCAGCTGCAGCTGATGCAGTTCAAGGGCGAGCGCTGGCAGCTGTTCGGCGAGGTCATGAGCGGCGAGCTGAAGTAAGCCGCCGCACCATCGCGGGCGGCGCCGCATGAGCAGCCGCCGTCCGCTGTTGCGCGCCATCTTCGACGCCGCGGTCGCCGCGGCGCATCCCGACGTGGTGCTGCCGGCCTTTCTGCCGGCCGCTCCGAAGGGCCGGATCATCTGCCTCGCCGCCGGCAAGGGCGCCGCGGCAATGGCGGTCGCCGCCGAGCGCCACTATCTCGACACGCTCGCGTTCGATTCCGCGAAATTCGTCGGCATCGCAACCACCCGCCACGGCCACGGCGTGCCGACCCGCCGGGTCAAGGTCATCGAAGCCGGCCATCCGATGCCCGACGAAGCCGGGCTGAAGGCCGCGGACGACACGCTGCAGCTTGCCGCGGCGGCCGAGGCCGACGACCTCATGCTGGTGCTGATCTCCGGCGGCGGCTCGGCCAACTGGGTGGCGCCGGCGAACGGCGTCAGCTTCGCGCAGAAGCAGCAGCTGACCCGGGCGCTGCTCCGCTCGGGCGCGCCGATCGGCGAGATGAACATCGTCCGCAAGCATCTGTCGCGGATCAAGGGCGGCCGGCTGGCCCGTGCCGGGCATAAGGCCGAGATCGTGACGCTCGCGATCTCCGACGTGCCGCACGACGATCCCTCGGCCATCGCCTCCGGACCGACGGTGCCGGATCCGACCACGCTGGCGGACGCCCGCGCGATCGTCGCGAAATACAGGCTGGAGGTCGACCCGGCGATTGCTCGTGCGCTCGAAGATCCCGCCAATGAGAGCTGCAAGCCTGGCGACCCGGCCTTCGCCCGCGCCTCGTTCGAGTTGATCGCGCGCCCCGCGAGCTCGCTCGAAGCGGCTGTGGCCGCCGTCAAGGCGGCCGGCTACGATGTGCTCGACCTCGGTGCCGATCTCGAGGGCGAGGCCCGCGAGGTCGCCGCCGATCATGCCAAGCTGGCGCGGGAGGCCCGTTCGCTCGGCCGCCGCATGGCGATCATCTCGGGCGGCGAGCTCACGGTGACCGTGCGCGGCCACGGCCGCGGCGGGCCGAACCAGGAATATGCGCTGGCGCTCGCCGACCTGCTGAAGGACATGGACAGCGTCGCGGCGCTCGCCGGCGACACCGACGGTGCCGATGGCGGCGGCGGCAGCGCTTCCGATCCCGCCGGCGCGCTGGTCGATGCCGAAGTCATCGCGGCGATGCGGGCGCAGAAGCTGGACCCGCAGGCCTATCTCGCCAACAACGACGCCACCGCCTTCTTCGCCGCCACCGGCGGCCTGCTGCAGACCGGGCCCACGCTGACAAACGTCAACGACGTCAGGGTCATCCTCGTCGATTGAGGGCGCGCCCGCGCGCCTTCAAAACTCCTCCGCGATCTTGGTCAGCATCGCGAGCAGCGTGTCACGGCCGTCGGGGCCCAGCAGCTCGTTCAGCCGCGCCTCGTGCTTGGAGACCACCAGCTTCTTGGCGCGGGCGAGCACGCTCTTGCCCTTCTCCGTCAGCAGCAGGATGTGCGAACGTCGGTCATTGGCCGAGCGGACCCGGGTGCAGAGATCGCGGCTCTCCAGGCTGTCCAGCAGGGACACGAAATTGGGCCGGAGGATGCCGAGCGTATTGGCGATCTCGGTCTGGTTGCGGCCGGGATTGGCATCGAGCAGCAGCAGCACGGAAAACTGCGCCGGCGTCAGCTGCAAGGGTGCGACGCAGCGCAGGAAGTCCTCGAACACCTTCAACTGCGCCCGTTTCAGCACATAGCCGAGCAGATCGGAGAGCTCGCCGAGCTGGACCGCTTGCGTCTCCTCGGCGGCTACGGCAGCTTCCTTGCGGCTGTCCCGCTTGCTGACGGGCCTGGCGCTATCGGACATCACGATCCGCCAAATTCATCTTTGCTTCCATCCCTGGTCTCGAATGCCGCAGCCGGAACAGCGGCCTTGAGATTATAATCGATAATTGTTATCCACTATATCAAACACGGGCAGCCATTCAACTGCTCCGACCAGCCGCGGGCGCAAGGCACCCCACGGCATGCGGTCACCACAGAGGGGGAGCGTCCTGTCTTGAACACAACGATCTTGCTGTTCCTGTTGCAGGACGGCATTACCAACGGCGCGATCTACGCCCTGCTCGGGCTGGCGCTGGTGCTGGTATTTGCCGTCACCCGGGTGATCCTGATCCCGCAGGGCGAATTCGTCACCTATGGCGCCCTCACCTACGCCTCGCTCGCCGCCGGCCGCATGCCGGGCACCGCGAAGCTTGCGGTCGTCATCGGACTCGTGGCCTTTGCCTTCGACCTCTATGCGATGCGCAAGACGCTGCACGTGCCGAAGGTCGCGCGTGCCTTCGCTCTTCACGTCGCCTTCCCGGTCGTCGTCCTGCTGGTGAGCATGTGGGCGGCCGACCAGCGCATGCCGGCCGGCGTGAGCCTGGCGCTGTCGCTGCTGATCGTCGCGAGCATCGGCCTGTCGCTGTACCGCATCGTGTTCCAGCCGCTCGCCCACACCTCGGTGCTGGTGCTGCTGATCGCCTCGGTCGGCGTTCACCTGGCGATGCAAGGCCTCGGCCTGTTGTTCTTCGGCGCCGAGGGCCAGCGCGGCCCGACCCTGCTGACTGCCACTGCAACGCTCGGCTCGCTGCGCTTCACCGGCCAGGGCATGGCGGTCTATGGCATCACCATCGCCTTCATCGTCGGCCTCTGGCTGTTCTTCGGCCTGACCTTGTACGGCAAGGCGCTGCGCGCCACCGCCGTCAACCGGCTCGGCGCCCGTCTCGTCGGTATCCGCACCACGCTGTCCGGCCAGATCGCGTTCCTGCTCGCCTCGACCATCGGTGCGCTCTCCGGCATCCTGATCGTGCCGATCACGACGCTCTATTACGACACCGGCTTCCTGATCGGCCTGAAAGGCTTCATCGCCGCGATCATCGGCGGCCTGATCAGCTACCCGCTGACTGCCGTCGCCGCGCTGGTCGTCGGCATCGTCGAGGCGTTCTCCTCGTTCTATGCCTCGAACTTCAAGGAAGTCATCGTCTTCACGCTGCTGATCCCGGTCCTGCTGCTGCGTTCGCTCGCCGCGCCCGCGGTCGAAGAAGAGAAGGATTGAGCCGTGCGCGAGCGTTGGCCTCTCATCGTCTTTGCCGTCCTCGTCGCGGCTGTTCCGTTCATCCCGGGCGTGCCGCCGTTCTGGATCGTGCTGCTCGACAATATCGGCCTCTCCGCGCTGGTCGCGATGGGCCTGGTGCTGCTGACCGGCGTCGGCGGCCTCACCTCGTTCGGCCAGGCCGCCTTCGTCGGCTTCGGCGCCTACACCACGGCGGTGCTGTCGGCCAATTACGGCGTGTCGCCGTGGCTGACCCTGCCGCTGTCGCTCTTGGTCTCCGGGCTCGCGGCCGTGCTGCTCGGCCTCGTCACGGTCAGGCTGTCCGGCCACTATCTGCCGCTCGGCACGCTCGCGTGGGGCCTCGGCCTCTATTATCTCTTCAGCAAGCTCGCCTTCCTCGGGCGCAATGACGGCGTCTCCGGCATCCCGCCGCTGTCGATCGGCAGCCTCAAGATGCTCGATCCCGGCACGATCTACTATGCGATCTGGGCCGCCGTGCTGATTGCCGCGCTGCTGACGATGAACCTGCTGGACTCCCGCACCGGCCGCGCCATCCGCGCGCTGCGCCGCGGCCATATCGCAGCCGAAGCCTTCGGCGTGTATTCGCCGCGCGCCAAGCTGCTGGTGTTCATCTACGCGGCCGTGCTCGCCGGCCTCTCCGGCTGGCTCTACGCGCACTTCGCCCGCGCCGTGAACCCGACACCGTTCGGCGCCCAGGCCGGCATCGAATATCTGTTCGTCGCGGTGGTCGGCGGCGCCGGTTATGTCTGGGGCGGCGTGCTCGGTGCTGCGATCGTCGTGGTCCTGAAGGAGATCCTGCAAAGCTACCTCCCTCTGCTGCTGCATGGCGAGGGCCAGCTCGAGACCATCGTGTTCGGCATCCTCCTCGTCACCTTGCTGCAGCTCGCGCCGACCGGTTTGTGGCCGTGGCTGACATCGCGGCTGCCATTCAAGCCCGTCGCGAAGAAGCCGGACACCTCGATCGAACTGCCAGCGCGCGTGCGCTCGTCCTCCGCCCCGAACGTGCTGCTGCAGGTCGACAACGCGCGCAAGCAGTTCGGCGGCGTGGTGGCGGTCAACAACGTCTCCTTCGACGTCCAGGCCCGCGAGATCGTCGCGCTGATCGGCCCTAACGGCGCCGGCAAGAGCACGACCTTCAACCTGATCACCGGCGTGCTGCCGCCGACTTCCGGCAACATCTCGGTGCTCGGCAAGGCCGTCGGCAACGCGCCGCCGCAGGATGTCGTCAAGCTCGGCATTTCCCGCACCTTCCAGCACGTCAAGCTGGTGCCCGACATGACCGTGCTGGAGAACGTCGCGATCGGCGCGCATCTGCGCGGCCATTCGGGCGCGCTCTCCAGCATGTTCCGGCTCGACCGCGCCGACGAGGCCAAGCTGCTCGCGGAAGCCGCGCGCCAGATCGAGCGCGTCGGCCTCGGCGACCAGATGCACCAGCTCGCTGGCTCCTTGTCCCTGGGGCAGCAGCGCATCGTCGAGATCGCCCGCGCGCTGTGCGTCGATCCTATGCTGCTCTTGCTCGACGAGCCCGCCGCGGGCCTGCGCCACATGGAGAAGCAGCGCCTCGCCGCGCTGCTGCGCGACCTCAGGGCCGGCGGCATGTCGGTGCTGCTGGTCGAGCACGACATGGGCTTCGTCATGGATCTCGCCGACCGCATCGTGGTGCTCGATTTCGGCACCAAAATCGCCGAGGGCACACCTGCCGCGATCAAGACCAATCCCGAGGTGATCAAGGCGTATCTCGGAGCCGCCGCATGAGCACCCTGCTGGAAGTCACTGACGCCCACGTCTCCTACGGCAAGGTCGAGGCCGTCCGCTCGGTCTCGCTCACCGTGGCCGAGAACGAGATCGTCACCATCATCGGCGCCAACGGTGCCGGCAAGACCACGCTGCTCAGCGCCATCATGGGCGTGTTTCCGCTCAAGGGCCGCGTCTCCTTCCTGGGCGAAGACCTCGCCCGCTACGAGATCGAGGACCGCGTCGCCCGCGGCCTCTGCCTGGTGCCGGAGCATCGCGAGCTGTTCGCGACCATGAACGTCGAGGACAATCTGCAGCTCGGCGCTTTCAGAATGAGCAAGGCGCACGCGGCACGCGGCTTCGAGCACGTCTACACGCTGTTCCCGAAGCTGAAGGAGCGGCGCAAGCAGCTCGCCGGCACGCTCTCCGGCGGCGAGCAGCAGATGCTGGCGATGGGCCGGGCGCTGATGGGCTCGCCGAAGATGCTGATGCTGGACGAGCCGAGCCTCGGTCTGGCGCCGATCATCGTCGCCGGCATCTTCGAAATCGTCGCCAAGCTGCGCGAGGAAGGCGTCTCGGTGCTGCTGGTCGAGCAGAACGCCAAGGCCGCACTGAAGGTCGCCGACCGCGCCTATGTCATGGAGCTTGGTGAGTTCGTGCTCAACGGCAAGGCCGCGGAGATCGCGACCGACCAGCGCGTGGCGGCGAGCTATCTCGGCTTTGCCGAGACGGCTGCGAGCTGAGCCCGACGGAAATGAGGTGAGGCGCTGTCTCAGGATGGCGCCTCCTTCGATAGCAGGAAATCGACCATCACGCGCTCCAGCGCGTGGTACATGTCGGTCCCGGTCGCCGTCAGGCAGCCGCGTTCACGCGCCGCAGCGATGAACGGTGACACCTCCGGCTTGGTGATCACGCAGCCGCAATAGGCTGACGGGCTCACCGTCGCCATGTCGACCGGCAGGGGATCGCCCGGCTGCATCCCCGCAGGCGTCGCGTTCACGACCATATCGAAGCCCCCGGCATCGATGCTGCCGACGATCGCGCGGCCTTTGCCTCGCTCATTGAGCCGCGCGATCAACGCATCGCGCCGACCCGGATCGCTGTCGTGAATGGCGAGCTCGCGGACACCTGCATCGATCAGCGCCAGCGCAATCGCCGAGCCGGCGCCGCCCGCTCCGATCTGCAAGGCGCGAACGCCGGCGGGATCATATCCCGCCGCCTTCGCCGCGCCGACGAAGCCGAGACCATCGACCATATCGCCGTGCCACTGGCCGTTCGCATCCCGTCGCATCAGGTTCACGGCGCCGATAAAATGCGCGCGCTCGGTCGCCGTCGCGCAGGCACGATAGCAGGCGAATTTATGCGGGATCGTCGCGACGATGCCGTCGAGGTTCTTCACCCGCGTCATCGTCGCCAGGAAGTCGGCGAGATCGGCCGGCGCGACCTGGACCGCGACCAGGATCGCGTCGCTCTCGCGATCGGCGAAGGCTTCGCTGACGCCGGCGGGCGCGCGCACCTGCGCGACGGGATCGCCGATGATGATGTGGAGCCGGGTGGCTCCGGTGGGGGCGAAGATCATCGCGGGCCTCTGGGAAAACGACAAAGATTGACGTCCAAATAGCCGAAAGGCCGGCTCACCGAGCCGGCCTTTCCTGATTTGCTATGGGTTGGCGATCTCACTTCGCCGGGACGTATTTGCCGTCCTTCACGGTCAGGATGATGCGGGCGCGGTCGTCGAGGCCCGAACGGTCCTTTTCGGTGAAGTTGTAGACGCCCTGCGAGGCCGCCAGATCCTTCTCGCTCAGGAGCGCCTGGCGGATCGCCTCACGGAACTCCGGGGTGCCGGGCTTGGCGGTCTTCAGCGCCACCGGGATCACGCGCTTGAGGATCTCGAACGCGTCGAACGAGTGACCGGCGAACTGGCTGCGGCTGTTCGGGCCGTACTTGCCCTCATAGGCCTTGTTCAGCTCGAGGCCGGGCTTCTTGGTCAGCGCGCTGTCGTCCTGGGTCTCCGGCGACATCACCGGGCCGGAGGCCATGATCACGCCTTCCGCCGCCTTGCCGGCGATACGGATGAAGTCCATGCTCGCCGCGCCATGGGTCTGATAGATCAGGCCGGTGTAGCCGCGCTCGCGCAGCTCGGTCTGCGGCAGCGCCGCCGCGGTGCCGGAGGCGCCGACCAGGATCGCATCCGGATTGGCGGCGACCAGCTTCAGGACCTGGCCGGTGACCGACGTGTCGGGACGCGCGAAGCGCTCCTCGTCGACGATGGTGACGCCCATCGGCACGCCCTGGTTCTTCAGATCGTTGAACCAGAGATCGCCGTAGCTGTCCGAGTAGCCGATATAGCCGACGGTCTTCACGTTGTGAGCCTTCATGTGCTCGTAGAGCACCTTGCCCATGATCGGCACCGGCTGCGGCATCACCACCGACCACTTAGTCCGCTCCGGCGTGACCGGGAACGGCGCCAGGCCGAAATGCGGGATGCCGGCCTCGTTGGCGACGTTCGACACCGCGATGGTCGGCGGGGTCAGCGCCGAGCCCATGATGATGTCGGCCTTGGATTCCGTCACGAAGCGACGGGCGTTGGTGGTCGCCGTGGTCGGATCGCCACCGTCGTCGAGCACGATCACCTTCAGCGGCACGCCGCCGATCTCCTTCGGCACGAATTCCAGCGCGTTGCGCTCGGGAATGCCGAGCGCGGCGCCCGGTCCCGTCGTGGTGGTGGTGATGCCGATGGTGATCTCGCTGGTCTGCGCCAGCGCCGGGGCCGACGCGAGCATCGCGATGACGCCAGCCGCAGCCAGATAGGCCTTCCTCATAAAATCCTCCCTCAATCTTTTCGGTTCAGCTCGTGATCCGCCGATCCTGTTTGCAGTCCCGCCCCTGTTCCGGGACGTCTTCCAGTTGGCCGGCTGATAGGTGTCCACCGTGATCATAGCATTGAACACGAGAAGATCACGCCTCACCATCCGACCAAAGCACGACAGCTGAACATCCTTAAGACGGCCGCATGTCGCACCCATTCTCACCGCTCATTCGCCGAGAAACTTGGCTCGCATCTCCTCCGGGAACGGTGCCGATTTCAACTTGTCCGGGTCGGCCGGATCGCGCCCGACCAGCACCCTGGTCTCGAAGCCCTCGATGGCCAGCGCCTCGCCCTTGAACACCTTGTGGGTGACGTCGAAGGACGAGCGCTTGATGCTCTCGATCCGGCTCTCGATCGTGATCCAGTCGCCATAGGTCGAGGGGATGTAGAACTTCGCGCGGGTGTCGACC
The DNA here is from genome assembly GCF_024586915.1 of Bradyrhizobium sp. SRS-191. Taxonomy (GTDB): domain Bacteria; phylum Pseudomonadota; class Alphaproteobacteria; order Rhizobiales; family Xanthobacteraceae; genus Bradyrhizobium. The sequence goes on along the minus strand of NZ_JANBVS010000004.1, from coordinate 136,072 downwards.
ATGGGAATGCCGACCAGGCCGTAGCGGCGGACGATGTCCTGCTTGGAGAACCCGGCCGCCTCGAACATGACGGAGGTTGCATCGTCGAACATCGCGAAGTAGCGCGGATAGTAGACGATGTTGGCGGGATCGCAGTCGCCCCACTGGATCTGCACGTCGCGGCGGTGGATGAACATGTTGTTTGCCTTACTTTACGCCGCGGCGTTGGTGCGCTCCCTCTCCCCGTTCTTCAGGGGGAGAGGGTCGGGGTGAGGGGCAGCAGCACGGGCAGTGCTTGTGGAGAGACCTGTACCCCCTCACCCGGATTGCATCTTGCGATGCAATCCGACCTCTCCCCGCAGGCGGGGAGAGGTGAGCAGCGCGGTTCGCGGGGACCGTTGGGCTCATCAATCCTACTTCGGCGCCATGCGCAGCGAGCCGTCGAGGCGGACGACTTCGCCGTTGAGGTAGGGGTTCTCGACCATGTGCAGCGCCAGGGCTGCGAATTCGTCGGCGTGGCCGAGGCGGCGCGGGAACGGGATCGCGGCGGCGAGCGAGTCCTGGGCCTCCTGCGGCAGGTTGGCGAGCAGCGGGGTCAGGAACAGGCCGGGCGCGATGGTCAGCACGCGGATGCCGAATTGTGCGAGCTCGCGGGCGATCGGCAAGGTCATGCCGACGATGCCGCCCTTCGACGCCGAATAGGCGGACTGCCCGATCTGACCATCATAGGCGGCGACGGAGGCGGTGTTGATGACGACGCCGCGCTCGCCGGTCGCCTGCGGCTCCAGCTTGGTCATGCCGTTGGTGACCAGCCTGAGCATGTTGAACGAGCCGATCAGGTTGACCTTGATGACCTTCTCGAAATCCGACAATGCCATCGGGCCGTCGCGGCCGACGACACGCTTGGCGACGCCGATGCCGGCGCAGTTCACCAGCACGCGCGGCTGCTGGCCGAGTGCCTCGACCGCCTTGGCCACGGCGGCTTCCGCGCCGGCGGCGTCGGAGACGTCGCAGACCACCGGCACGCCCTTGATCTCGGCCGCGACCTCCTCTGCCAGCTTGGCGTTGAGATCGAACACGGCGACCTTCGCGCCCTGGGCTGCAAGCTTGCGCGCGGTGGCGGCACCGAGGCCCGACGCACCGCCGGTGACGATGGCGGCCTGATCCTTCAACAACATGTCGTCTCTCCCTTGGATAGCGTTGATCAGCCGGCGACGATGATGTCGTCGTCCGGCGTCGACGCGTAGATGCGCTCGATCAGGTCCTTGCGGTTCTCCAGCACGGCGCGCTGGTTGATCGAGCCCTTGTCGGTGACCTCGCCCTTGTCGATCGACAGCGGCACGCCGAGCAGCACCGCGCGCGTGATCCGCGTCGAGGAGCCGGTCGCCGTCTTCAGGAATTTGGCGAAGCGCTCGCGGAAGGCGGCGACGATCAGCGGATCCGCCGCGGTGGCGGCGAGATCGTCGAACGGCAAGGTGGCGTTGATCAGGCGGCAGCCATCGACATCGAGCACGACGATGGCGGCGATCTCGTCGCGGTTGATGCCGGCGATGATGACGTCGCGGGCCAGCGGCGCGCAGGCGGCGATGAAGCGCGCCCTGAGGGGACCGACCGAGACCCAGGTTCCGGAGGCGAGCTTGAAGTCCTCGGCGACGCGGCCGTCGAAATCGAAGCCGGCGTTGAAGTCGTTGGGATCGACCGGCTTCAGCGCGTCGCCCATCTGATAGTAGCCCTCGGAATCGAAGGCCGCAGCCGAGACTTCAGGCAGGCGCCAGTAACCCGGCGTGACGTTCGGGCCCTTGGCGCGCACCTCCATCTTGCCGTTGTTGGGCACGAGCTTGGCCTCGTTGCCGGGCACGGGCAAACCAACGTGGCCGGAGCGGCTGGTGCGCGGATTGACCGACATGAAGAACGGCGCCGTCTCGGTCGAGCCGAGGCCCGTCAGCATCGGCACGCGATAGCCGGTCTCGGACACGGAGAGCTCATCGAGCTCGTTCCAGACGTGTGGCGCGAGCGCGGCACCGGAGAAGAACATCGCATGCAGCCGGCGGAAGAACGTCTTCCGCAGACCCGGATCCTCGCGGAAATACGGCAGCAGTGACTCGTAGCCCTTGGGGACGTTGAAATACACCGTGGGCGAGATCTCGCGCAGGTTACGCACGGTCTCCTCGATGCCGCCCGGCACCGGCTTGCCCTGGTCGAGATACATCGAGCCGCCGTTGAACAAGGTCAGGCCGATATTGTGATTGCCGCCGAACGTGTGATTCCACGGCAGCCAGTCGATGATCACAGGCGGCTCGTCCTTCAGGAAGGCGAGCGTCTCGCGGATCATCACCTGGTTGGCGCAGATCATGCGCTGGGTGTTGATGACGGCCTTGGGATTGCCCGTCGAGCCCGAGGTCAGCAGGAATTTTGCGATCGTGTCGGGACCGATCTTGTCATTGATAGCATCGAGGCCGGCGAACAGCGGCGAGGCGATCAGCTCCGACAGCATCGTGACCTTGCGGCCCGGCACCGAGCCGAACGAGGCCACGATCTCCGTGCCCTCCGGCACGTTGGCAATGAGCGCGTCGGCAAACTTGTCGGCGTCGTCGACGAAGACCAGGCCCGGCGTCAGCAGCTTCATCAGGTAGGCAAGCTTGCCGTAGTCGCGCGACACCAGCGAATAGGCTGGCGACACCGGACAGAACGGCACGCCGGCATACAGCGAGCCGAACGCAACCAGGGCATGGTCGATCGAATTGCCGGAGAGGATCATCACCGGACGGTCCGGCGAGAGGCCGCGGGCGAGCAGGCCGGAGGCGATGTGCCGGCTCGCCGCCAGCAAGGTGCCATAGCTCAGCTCGCGCCAGCCCTCGGGGCCGACGCGCTCGGCCATGAACACGCGCTCCGGCGCTTCCTTGGCGAAGTGATGCAGCCGGTCGGTGATTCGCTGCGGGAAGTCGCCGAGCGGCTGCGTCGGCCGAAGATAGATGGTGCCGTCGTCGCGGCGTTCGACGTTGACGACGGGATCATTGAAAGAGATGGCGCGCAACGGATGAACACTGGCGCTTCGCGCCGTGGTATCCGTTCCTCCCTGTGTGCTTTTTGTTGTTTGCGCAGTCATGTCACGTCGGCTTCACTTTGGCTGTCTTGTGATCCAGGAAGGCGCGGATGCGGCCCTTGGCCTCCTTGTCGCTCTGCGCGACGGTGGCCATCAGCGATTCCATCAACAGGCCGGTCTGCGGATTGGCTTCCGCGATCATCGGCAGCGCCTGCAGCACGGCGAAGTTCGTCAGCGGCGCGTTGTTCGCGATCTTGGCCGCGAGCTCCAGCGCCTTGGGCATCGCCGCGCCGGCCTCGACCAGATATTGCGCGAAGCCGTAGGAGGAGCCTTCGGTCGCCGAGTAGACGCGGCCGGTCAGCATCATGTCCATCATGCGGGCGACGCCGATCAGGCGCGGCAGCCTGACGGAGCCGCCGCCGCCGACGAAGATGCCGCGCTGGCCCTCGGGCAGCGCGAAATAGGCTGAGGGTTCGGCGACGCGGATATGCGCGGCGCAGGCGAGCTCGAGGCCGCCGCCGATGACGGCGCCCTTCAACGCGGCGATGACCGGGACACGGCAATATTGAATGCGGTCGAACACGCGGTGCCACATCTGCGAATGCACCAGGCCTTCGGTGGCGTCGCGCTCACGCAGCTCGGAGAGATCGAGGCCGGAGGAGAAATTGTCGCCGAGGCCATGGATCACCACGCAGCGGACGTCGTCGGGCAGGCTGGTGAAGCAGTCGCCGATCGCGAGGATGATGCCGTCATTCAGCGCATTGCGCTTGGCCGGGCGGTTCAGCCCGATGGTCAGGACGGCGCCCTGCTGTTCGATCTGCAGCAGAGACGGATCGCCTGTCGGCGTCGTGTCGGCGTTTCCCATGGGCTCTATTGTGTCCTGTTCAGAATAGTTATGTTTTATAACGATCTGGGCGGGAGTCAATAAGCGGCGCCTGAGATCGTGTTGTGCAATGCGAAAAGAACCGCGCCGAACTGACTCCTTGCGCGCGCGAACCGACGACATGCCCGGGTCGCGGCGGCATCGTAGGACGTGTCCGCGCAAAGGCAAATGACATGATCGGGCATTCCCGCGGCGAAATCTCGCCCGGGGCTTGCTCAGCGTTCACCCTCTTGTGCAGAGGGCGCAGGGAAGGCCAGGCGCCGGCTGGCGCCTGCGGCCCGCCTGCTAACAAGAATGCAGGCGGCAGGTACCACAGGTGCAACCGGGAAACGCCCGGCCTTCCCTGCGCGATGGTCTTCACGCTTATACGCAGTCTCCCTGGTGCGCCGGGCTTGTTGGCCACCATCCCCGCGCGAAGCGAAGCTTCGTCGCGAGTTAATACCAGCATCGGGGTATCAGGACGCTGCGACTTCACGTCCGCAAGATATCCGTTCGTCCGCAGGCCCGGTCGAGCCCGCTGCGAAATCTCGCGGCCACCGCTCCCCGCCCCGCGTGTCGTGACGATCGCGCGCAACGCCCCTTGTGTACTCTAGATCTGCCAGAATGTGCGAACGGGCGGTTCTCGCAAAACCGCCCGTCGCTGGATCTGAGCCCGTAACGCCCCAAACGCGGCAGAGCCTGTATCAGAGCGAGGGACAGCTCCGGTGATCTTCCTCAACCCGAACAGTTGCAAGGGCCTCGAGCCCATACAAGGCAAGGAAGGGAGTGAATGATGACACAAATTATAGACGGTGTCGCTGGCATCGATGTCGCCAAGGACAAGGTCGATGGCTGCATTCGCAAGCTCGGCTTACGGCAGACGTTCCCGAGCAGTTCGCACGGGCACCGCCAATTGGTGGCCTTGCTTCGCAAGCACAAGGTGACAAAGGCCGTCATGGAAGCCAGCGGCGGCTATGAGCGCGAATGGGCCAAGACGCTGCGCGAGGCCGAGGTGCGGATCGTTGATCCCAAACGGGTTCGTAGCTTCGCCTTGTCGGCGGGGCGACTGGCGAAGAACGACACGATCGATGCCGAGATGATTGCCTGGTTCGCCGAGACGTTCGATGAGGCACCAAGCCAGGCCTACGATGCTGCTCGCGAGCGAACTGGCGGGGCTGGTGAAAGCGCGCAAGAACCTGGTGGATCTGAAAACCCGGTTGCAGAACCAGAACGAGCATGTTCTGCCGGGATTGGCGCAGAAGGCCCATTCGCAGGTGTTGAAGACGCTCGCTGCCCAGATTGCGAAGCTGGAAGCTGCTATCACCGCCAAGGTCAAGGAGACACCGGAATTTGCCGAGCGTGCCGAGATCATTGAAAGTGTGCCGGGGCTTGCTGGCACGACTTCCGCGATCCTCATCGCAGGAGCGCCGGAACTCGGCAAGGTGAGCGACGAGATCGCCGCCGCCCTGATCGGGGTTGCTCCTTACGACGATGATAGCGGCAAGCGTCGAGGCGAGCGGCACATCAAGGGAGGTCGCCGCTGGGTAAGAAACGGCCTGTTCCTTCCCTGTCTCGGCGCAGCGACGCAGCACAATCCGATACTCAAGGCCTACTATGAACGCCTCACTGCCAAGGGCAAGGAGCCGAAAGTTGCGCTCATTGCGTGCATGCGAAAGCTGATCATCATCCTCAACACGATGATCGCGCGCGGAGAAAAATGGAATCCTAAGCCGTCACGGGTTGCGTTGAGCTGATCGAGCGACATGCCGCGCTCGGTCGACGACCGAGCGCACGCCAAGCCCACAGGACGGCGAGCGGACGGGGTCAAGGCCTTCAGCCGCCGAAGGCGGGGGCGCGTCTCGCGCCAGCCTTGAGGCCGGCCGTTCGCCGGCCTACCTCAAAGGACAGTTGCTCAGCTTGGGAAGGGATGGCGGGAGAGAACCATAATTTTCGAAAAAAAATCGCAAGGTATTTCTTTTTTTCGAAAATCACTCCACCCTGTGGCCACTGACATCTCGCAGCCCTCCGCTGTCTGTCGTCCCTGCGAACGCAGGGACCCATAACCACTGGCCTTTGTGTGACGATGACTGGCAGTTATGCCTTACCGAGAGATTCCGCGGTATGGGTCCCTGCGTTCGCAGGGACGACACCGTTGTTGGCGCAGGCTGCCGGGCCGACATCAGCCGACTTCGCACATGAACGGCCGACAACTTCGCATTCAGCATGGCTTCAAAGCCGACCACGTAGAACATCCACCGTCACCACACTTCCCAATGGAGGGGACCATGGTTTCGCTGAAGACTTCTCTCGCTGGCGGCGTTGCCGCACTCGCCGTGACCGCCACCCTGCTCGCCGGCGCGGCGCCGGCCCAGGCGCATGACGGCCGCAACGCGGCGCTGATCGGCGGTCTCCTGGTCGGTGCCCTCGTCGGCGGCGCCATCGCGTCGGAAGCGCAAGCCTATGAGCCCGCGCCGGTCTATCGCTCGCACTATCGCGACGCGGCGTATGACGGCTACGGCTATGAACGTCACCGCTACGTGCCGGTCTACCGCGACCGCAATTGCGACCATGGCGGCTATGGCCGGGCGGCGGATTGGGACGACGAGGATTAGTCGTCGGTCTCGGCGAATTCGAGCGCCGTTCCGCGCTCAACCAGTCTGCCAATTTGTGACTCCGTCATGCCCGGGACAAGCCCGGCCGTGGCGGAGTAACTCAATAGCAGTATCGCCGGCCGTCGGAGCCACGCATTATCTTATGGGTTTGGTCTGAGGCAGAGAGTGGACCACCGGAGCATCCGCATACTCCGCTGTCGTCCCTGCGAACGCAGGGACCCATAACCACCGGCCGTCATGGGACGATATCTGGGAGTTATGCCTCACCGAGAGATTCCGCGGTATGGGTCCCTGCGTTCGCAGGGACGACAGCGGTGAGTGTCGCGGACCGAGGGGGCCTACAGCACCACATGCACGTCGATGATGACGCGATCCGCATGCCGGGCGGCGGAGCCTATGAAGACGTGCTCCATCAGCCAGCGATATTTGTCGTGGCCGGTCTCGAAGCGCGGGTGGGTGCGGAAGTAGATCAGCTTGGGGTCGACGGGCTCGCCGCGCTTGAGCTTCTGCAGCAGGTCGACCGGCCCGAAGCGGATGCCGCGGTTCTCGACATAAATGGTGGCGCCGTCGTCGGTCTCGAAGCCGTATTTGGCTTCGAGGTCGATCAGTTCGTTCGGACGGATCACCTGGAAGTCGGCGCCGAAATTGCAGATCCTGCCGCTGACGCCCTCGCCGTTCAGGCCCGGCCCCTTCACCTCGCCGCCATGGATCGGGATGATCCGGCGCACGCCGATCCCGGTCTCGCCGGCGCTCGTGACATCGCCGATCATGACGGTGAGGGTGAAGACGTAGCGGGTCTCGAGAACGGGCGTGGTCATCGGTTCATCATCTGTTGCGGCAGCCAGGTGGCGAGCAGCGGGAAGGCGATCAGGATCACCAGGCGGATCAGGTCGGTGGCGACGAAGGGCAGCACGCCCTTGAAGATGGTGGAGAACGACACGTCCTTCACCACGCTCTTGATGACAAAGACGTTCATGCCGACCGGCGGATGGATCAGGCCGAGCTCGACGGTCATCACGATGATGACGCCGAACCAGATCGGATCGAAGCCGAGATGCGAGATGACGGGGAAGATGATCGGCACGGTCAGGATGATCATCGCCATGGCGTCCATCAGGCAGCCGAGCACGAGATACATCACCATGATCAGCGCCAGCACGCCGTAGGGGCCGAGGCCAAGGCCGGTGAGGAATTCCGTCACCTTCTGCGGCGTCTGCGTCACCGTCAGGAAGTAGCCGAAGATCAGCGCGCCGATCAGCACGGTGAACACGGCCGCCGCGGTGCGTGTCGCCTGCAGCAGCGAGGCGAGGATCTTTTCCTTGTTCAGCCGTCCCGTGAACACGCCGATCAGGAACGCGCCGGTGGCGCCGACGCCGCCGGCCTCCGTCGGCGTGAAGCGCGGCAGGAAGGGCAGGCCGTAGAGGCCGCCGATCACGAACAGGAACAGCAGCACCGGCGCCCAGATGCCTTTCAGGCCGGCGATGCGCTCGCGCCACGGCGGCGCCTCGCCCTTCGGCAGGAAGTCCGGCCTGACCTTGCCGATCACCGTGATGGTGATCATGTACATGGTCATCGCAAGCAGGCCCGGGATGATGCCGGCGATGAACAGCTTGCCGATGTCCTGCTCGGTGATGATGCCGTAGACCGCGAGCACGGTCGAGGGCGGCAGCATCGCGCCCAAGGTGCCGCCGGCGGCGATGACGCCGGTGGCGAAGGACTGCGGATAGCCGAAGCGGCGCATCTCGGGATAGGCCACCGCGGAAAAGGTCGCGGCGGTCGCGACCGAGGAGCCGCAGATCGCGGCGAAGCCGCCGCAGGCTGCCACCGTCGCGATGCCGAGGCCGCCCCGGAGATGGCCGACGAAACCGTTGGCGGCGCGGAACAGCTCGCGGCTCATGCCGGAGTTGGAGACAAACGTTCCCATCAGCAGAAACATCGGGATCACGCCGAACGTGTAGTCCGTGACCGTGCGCATCGAGGTCTGGCCGACCAGCTTCAGCGCCGCCGTGCCGTTGACGAGATAGGCGAAGCCGGAGACGCCGACGAGCCCCATCGCCATGCCGACGGGCACGCGCAAGAGCATCAGGGCGAACAGCGCAACGAAGCCGATGACGGCGACCGCATCCGTGCTCATGCGGCACTACTCCGTGGGCTTGACGTGAGGGTCATGAATCTCCTCGGGATGGAAGATCAGGCGATAGGTTCGGATGGCGATCAGCAGCACCGCCGACACGTCGCCGATCCAGGCGATGGCGAAGAACGGCCAGGTCGGCATGTGCAGGTCGAAGGTGAGGACGTTGTCCTCATAGGTGCCGCGCACCTTGTCGAACAGGGTCCAGGTCTGCACCGTGACGACGAACAGCAGCACCAGGGTGGCGAAGATGTCGATCCAGCGCTGGTAGCGCGGGCCGACATTGCCCCAGACGAGATCGACCGTGATGTGGGTGCCGCGATACGATGTCGCAGCGATGCCCCAGAAGATCAGGATGCCGAGCAGCATGCGGCCGATGTCGAACGAATCCGGGATCGCGTAGTTCAGCGTGTTGCGCAGCAGCACCGACAGGAAGATGTCGAGCGCGACGATGCCGACGAAGAACGCAGCGATCCACTCGATGCCGTCGATGATCCGGTCCATGAAGGCGCGCTGCATGGCGTCCCCGTTCTAGAGTCAAACGTCTGAGAGATTAAGCGAGCCGCCGCTCAGCGGGCGGTGGGCTCCCTCTCCCCGCCAGGGCGAAGCGAAGCTTCGCTCGGGCGGGGAGAGGGTTGGGGTGAGGGGCAGCCGCCCGGCACTATGCTGATGGAGAGGGACAGGTCTGGCCGCGAGCACTTCCCGTGCCGCTGCCCCTCACCCGACCCTCTCCCCGTGAAGGACGGGGAGAGGGGGCGCACCGTCGGCCGCGCGATAGCTTGGATGACGATTGAGAACCTACTGCGCCAGGGCGTTGTACTTGGCGAGCGAGGCCTTCAGCTCGGTCATGGCGGCGTCGGCGTCGACACCGGTTTTCTTGACGCCGTCGGCCCAGGTCTTGAAGAGCGGCTCGGACGCCTTCTTCCAGGCGGCGGTCTGCTCCGGCGTCAGCTTGTAGACCTCCTGGCCGGCTTCGGCCTTGATCTTGTCGACGCCGGCGTCCTCGAACTTGCCCCAGGGCTCGCCGACCTTGCCGGCGGTCTCGGTGTTGCAGTTGTCGTCGATCGCCTTCTTCTGCATCGGCGACATCTGGTTGTACTTGTCCTTGTTCATGACGAACACGAAGGTCGTCACGTAGAACGGCGCGTCCATGTGAAACTTGGTGACCTTGTCGACGCCGAACAGCACCAGCGAGCCGGCGGGGAAGGTCACGCCGTCGGCGACGCCGCGCTCGATGATATCGCGCACTTCAGGCGCTGATGACTGCACATTGGTGCCGCCGAGCAGGGTGACGAAATTGGCGATGGTCGCGTCCGCCGGTCGGATCTTCATGCCCTTGACGTCCTCGGGCAGCACGACCTTCTTGGTGCGGGTGTGGAAGGCCGAGGGCGTGTGGACGAAGGCGAGGCAGTACTTGACGTCCTTCATCTCCTTCTCGGCATATTTGCGGTACCACGCGTCCAGGCCTTCCGAGCCGCCCTTGGCGTCGGAGACCAGGAACGGCAGCTCGCCGGCGCCGATGATCGGGAAACGGCCGGGCTGATAGCCGGGGTTCACATAAGTGACGTCGGCGATGCCGTCGCGCGCCATGTCGTAATGGTCGAACGCCTTGCCGAGCTGCTGCGCGGGAAACACCTTGCCCTTGATGGTGCCGCCCGAGGCCTTCTCGACCGACGCGGCCCAATCCTCCAGCGCCTTCTGCAGCGGATGGCTGGCCGGGACCCAGTGCGAAATCTTCAGATCGAACGTCTTGTCCTGCGCGAGCGCGGGGGTGGTCACACCGGCAGCCAGCGCCAACGCCAGAAGCGTCTTCCTCATCGGGATCCTCTCCTTCCATCGTGGGCCTTCGAGGGCCCTTTGCTTCATTGTTATAGCATATAACCATCATTGCAAGCGTGACGGCAGAGCTGCCGTCGCTGCACGCGCGAGCCTGCGCCTATCGCGCCGGCCAGCGCAAGTCTGGCAGACGAAAGTTGCAGTCGCGCGACCAATTCATTAACACGTTAAGCATCTCGAGTGCACCCGAAATTGCACGGCTGCATCGGCACACCGCGAAATTGCCGGGAGGGCGCGCGGCCCTGCGACATCGTGCGCCATCGCTCCCTCGGGCGTCGGGGCGCACCGTTTCAAACACCGGCGCAAAACACGTTTGAAACTTTGTAGGCGGTGCAAAATGCGCGGAGACGTCGTTGACTGTGGGCATCGCCAGCAACGATCAAGAGGCGCATGAGCAGCATCCCCTCAGGCTTCGAGCCGCATGTCCGCAAGAGCCCGTTCACCGATCCCTGGGAGCCGCTCTATGCGAGGACGACCGACAAGGCCGTCATCCTCGGCCTGCGGCTGGCCACGCCGCACACCAATTCGCGCGGCCTGATCCATGGCGGGCTGATCGCCTCGCTCGCCGACAATGCGATGGGCTACAGCTGCGCCCAGGCACTGGGCTGGGAGATGTCGCTGGTGACGATCAATCTCGCCGTCGACTACATCGGCAGCGCCGGCATCGGACAGTGGCTCAGCGTCGAGAGCGACGTCATCAAGAGCGGCCGCACGGTGTGCTTCGTGCAGAGCCTGGTGCTCGCCGACGATGCCGTGATCGCGCGGGCGAATGCGACGTTTCGCGTGGTGCCGAAGAAGGAATGATGCCCCCTACTGATGGGCGAAGTCGCGTCCTTCCGTCATTCCGGGGCAATCGGCAACGCGCCTCTGCGCGTTGTCGATTGAACCCGGAATCTCGACATGATGAAGAACGGGCGCAAGACAATATCGGGATTCCGGGTTCAAGGCCTATCGGCCCTGCCCCGGAATGACGGGGTGTGGTGACGACGCGGCCTCAGCCGAAGCGCCAGTCGCAGGTCGTGGTGACCAGGTCGATGAAGGCGCGGACCTTGGCCGAGAGCAGCCGGGAGCTGGGAAAGACGATGTGGATCGGGACCGGCGGCGGCTCGTACTTCGTCAGCACCCGCTTGAGCCGGCCCGCCCGCAGCATCTCCGCGGCCTGATAGGCCATCACCCGCGTCACGCCGCCGCCGGCCTCGGCATATTGGATCGCAGCATCGGCGTTGTTGGTGACGAGCCGCGGGCTCACCGCTATCCGCAGCTCCTTGCCGTCCTTGACGAAGCGCCATTCGTCGGTCGGGCCGAACTGGATGGTCTGGTGCTTCGCCAGCGCCTCCGGCGCCCGCGGCTCGCCATGCACCTTGAAGTGGGCGGGCGCGCCGACCACGATCCGGCGCATGCTGCCGACCTGGCGAGCCACCAGCGTGGAATCGTCGAGATGGCCGATCCGCACGGCGCAGTCGACGCCGTCCTCGACCAGGTTGATCTGGCGGTCCTCGAGGCGCAGCTCGGCCGCGACCTCGGCATAGCGGCTCAGATAGGCGGCCATGACCGGACCGACATGGAGCCGGCCGAAGCCGACCGGCGCCGAGACCACCAGCCGGCCCGCCGGCTGCAGGCGCTCGCTCTCGGCGGCAAGCTCGGCTTCCTCCAGATCGGCCAGGATGCGCCTGGTCCGTTCAAGATAGCGCCGGCCGGCATCGGTCAGCGTCACCGAGCGGGTCGTGCGCTGCAGCAGACGGACGCCGAGATGCTCTTCGAGCGCGGCGATCAGGCGCGTCACCGCCGACGGCGACAGCTTCATGCGCCGCGCCGCCGGCGCAAAGCCGTTCAGATCGGCCACGGTGACGAAGGCCTGCATGGCGTCGATGCGGTCCATGGATCATTGCAGCATCTGCAATGATCCAGTGTCAAGGCGTCGGATTATTTCCGGTGGGGTTTGGCACCATATTGGCGGCATGGCGGCAGTGACAGCCGCAGAAGACAAGGAGTCATTGCGATGACCCAGACGGATTTCCGCGCACCCGGCGACGTCATGTTCTCACCCGCCGCCAAGGCGATCCAGGCCCGCAAGGGATCGCGCGAGAGCTATGCGCATGTCGAGCAGACCCGCGGCTTTCGTCACGAGGTCGATGCCGATCTCGCCGGCCGACTTGCCGAAGCCACGAGCTTCTATCTCGCCACCGCATCAGTCGACGGCCAGCCCTATATCCAGCATCGCGGCGGGCCGAAGGGCTTTCTCAAGGTGCTCGACAGCCGGACGCTCGCATTTGCCGATTACAGCGGCAACAAGCAGTACATCACGCAAGGCAATCTGTCGGAGAACAAGCGGGCCTACATCTTCGTGATGGACTACGCGCATCGCCGCCGGGTCAAGATCTGGGGTACGGCGCAGGTGGTCGAGGATGACGCGGCGCTGACGGCGGCGCTGATGCCGAGGGGCTACAAGGCGCGGCCCGAACAGGTGATCCTGTTCACGATCGAGGCCTGGGACACCAACTGCCCGCAGCACATCCCGCAGAAGTTCGACGCGGGTGACGTTGCTGAAGCACTGGCCGTCCGCGATGCCAGGATTGCGGAGCTGGAGACGGAGCTGGCGAGACTGAAGGGCGAAGGGGCGCCCTCTGACTAAGTCTTGCGTCATCGGCGCTGTGGACTGTGCTTGGTCGTCATTCCGGGGCGATCATCCGCGCCCGGATGATCGAACCCGGAATCTCGAGTCGTTGGAACGCAAGACAACCTCGGGATTCCGGGTTCAAGGCCTGCGGCCTTGCCCCGGAATGACGGTGGGTGGGGCTCAAATCACGCAGCCTCGGCCGCCCGGCTCCAGTCGAACTCCGGATAGAATTGCGCCATCATGCGATCGACATAGGCCACTAGGTTGCCGAAGCCCTCGGTGCGGCGGCGCAGCTCGGAGTCGAAGAACGGCGTGAGGATGCCGGCGATGATTGCGAACGCCGTCGCGTCGGTGCCGCAGGCACGGTCGCCCATCAGATAGCGGCGGTCGCCAAGTTGCACCGAGAGCGCGCGCAGCGAGCGTGCGGCGAGATCGATGTCCTCGTCGGGCGCGTGGCGGCCGAGGCCGGAGATCAGGTAGTTCTCGGCGACGCGGAACTGCGCGTCCTCGCGCAGCTTCTCCCGACGGTCGGCCGGCACCCCGTCGAAGAAATGCGCGGGGCCCTTGGCGAAGTTGGCGGGATCGACCCAGCGGGCGCCGACCAGCGCAAAGTACAGATGGTGCTCGATCATGCGCTCGAACGCCCAGGCCTGGGCGCGCGCATGCACGTCCAGTCCGGCATCGAAATCGAAGCCGTATTTGCGCTCGATGTGAGCACGGATGAAGGTGGAGTCGGCGATCAGCGCGCCGCCATCATCAATGAAGGGCAGCTGGCCCTTGGGCGAGGCCGGCGGCATCGCCCGCTGCTTCCGATAGGCGAGGCCCGCCATCTTCAGCTGCACCTCCGTCTTGGTGACGAAGGGGCTGATCTCCGGCAGGCCGAAGCCCGCGCCCAAACCGAACAACGTGATCATGACGGCACTCCCGACTTCCTGAGCAGGCGCCGGAAGCTACGCACATGCTGCTGCCACCATGGTGTCAGCAGCGGCAGTAGCGTGGTGGCAAGGCCAAGGCCATAAAACATCATCATCGACATCACCCCTTCAATCCTGTTGTTGGCCCGGTATAAGGACGGGCTGCTGCCAACATCGTGTCAGCAGCAGCGGGGCGATCGCTTCCGCGGGGACACATCATGAGACGCGCCGACCGGCTGTTCCAGATCATCCAGGTGCTGAGACGCACACGCCGTCCGCTGACGGCGGATGCGATCGCGGCCGAGCTGGAGACGTCGAAGCGCACGATCTACCGCGACATCGCCACCTTGATCGGCCAGCGCGTGCCGATCCGTGGCGAGGCCGGCATGGGCTACATCCTCGAAAAGGGTTTTGACCTGCCGCCCTTGATGCTGACGCCGGACGAGATCGAGGCGGCCGTGCTCGGCGCGCAATGGGTGTCGGTCAATGCCGATCCGGTGCTGGCGCGGGCGGCCGAGGACCTGATGGCCAAGATCGCCGACACCGTGCCCGAGCGCTTGAGGCCGTTCGTGCTGGAGCCGGCCAGCCGCGCGCCGCGGCCATGGAGCCGCGAGCCCGACCACATCGACATGTCGCGCACGCGCTCGCAGATCCACGAGGGCCGCAAGATCCGCTTGCGCTATCGCGACGAGCAGGGCCGCGACAGCGAACGCGTGATCTGGCCGATCGCGATCGGCTATCACGACGCGGTGCGCATCCTCGCCGCCTGGTGCGAGCTGCGCCGCGACTTCCGCAGCTTCAGGACGGACCGGGTGGTGGAAGCAACCTACCTGGACGACAAATATCCCGAGCGGCGCGAGGCACTGCGCGCGAAATGGCGACGCAGCCTGGTTTGGGAGGTTCCCAAAGATGTCTGAGCCGATGTCGGATGCAACTGACAGCAGCCCCTGTCAAAGCTGCGGCGCATGTTGCGCCTATTCGTCGAACTGGCCGCGCTTCACGATCGAGGAGGATGAGACGCTGGATCTCATTCCCGCCGAGCTTGTCAATGAGCGGCTGTCCGGCATGCGCTGCGAGAACGACCGCTGCTGCGCCTTAAACGGCGAGATCGGGCGCGCCGTCGCCTGCCGGATCTACGCTGTTCGCCCCGAAGTGTGCCGGATCTGCATGCCGGGGGATGATGAGTGCGCGATGGCCCGGCGCAAGTTCGGCTTGCCGGCGCTGCCGTGAGCAGGACCAGGCTCAGGCGGTGACGGGCGCGAGATCGTCGTCGAGGTCATCGTCGAGCGGCGCCACGGCCGACAGCGGCTTGGTCGACAGCGAGATCGGCTTCTTGGTGGACAGCGGGCTGACCCGCCCGCTCTTGCTGCCGCGGGACTGCGCGTAGAGCGCGGTGCCGACGCGTCCGCCGAACTGCGTCAGATCGTACTCGGTGCAGGTCGAGGCGATCGCCAGCGCAAGTGAATGCAGATGGGTCCGCCGATAGCAGAACAGTGCGAGCATCGCCCGGACATCAGCCGACACGCTCTCGACCAGCGCAGGCAATCCGTTTTCGTCGGCGCGATACAGCGCGCCGAGAAGTTCCTCGCCGACCGGGCAGGCATCGCTGTCGAAGGCACTACGGCTTGGAAGCATCGGTTGATCCTCTTGTATGAAGGATGCAACGCGAATCGCTAACGCGGGGTTAACCATGTTCGACAGCGGGCATAACACCGGCCAGCAGCCGCACCTTGGCGGTTCCGCGCAGGCCTCTCAGCCGTTCGCCGCCATGAAGATCGAGAGTCCGAAGCCGGTGAGGTGATGCAGCGCTTGGTCGACGCCGATCAGGGTCCAGAACCAGGGATGCTCGATGGTCATGCCGAAGCGGGACGAGCAGATGCCCTTGATGCGGTCGATGGTGATGTGGATCGCGAAGTCGATCACCGCCACGAACCAGAATTTCGGCGCGACGATCAGGATCAGCACCATCGCCACCGCGAGATGGATCAGGCAATGCACCAGCAGCGGCAGCGCCCAGCCTTTCCGCTGGTCCTTGCCATAGGCCATCCAGGCGTTCTGCAGCACGAAGTCGCCGATGATGTGCTTGAAGGTGAGCAGCAGCATCCAGCCGACCAGCGCACCAACCGGGACCTGCGACGACAAAGCGGGAAAAGACAAAGCTGACGCTCTCGCTACGACTAACCCTTGGACGCACCGGGAACTGGAGGCGTTCAGCGCAATCTGATGAGAATACCCGGCCAATTCGACGCGTATGCGACGCTTATGACATCTCTGCCGCCGAATTGCACGCGAAAGGGAACCTCAAAGCGCACCCTGCTACCCTTCCCACACTTTCCGCGAGAGGTAAGGTTACCTGCCTGGCGGTCCATCTGCGGGCGTCGAGGCGCGACCGCAGCACCGACTCATTCTGCCGCGTTGCTGCTCGGCGCCGGCAGCGCCCGCGCGCGGATCTGCGCAATGGTCCGCTTCAAGGCCCCCTGCCCGGGTTCCGCCAGCGCGACGGCGCGAGCCTCGGCGATGGCGGCGGCGAGATCTGATATCGGCAGCACGCCGTCGAAGGTCGGCTTGGCCAGGCCATCGATGATGGCATGCCAATCCGCGAGCCCCTGACGGTAGGCGTCGCCCTGCCCCTGGATCATCGTCGCCGTGTCGATCACGGCGGGCGCCGCTGCGGGCTGTTTGTCCAGGGCGCGCGCGATCATGTGCAGCCACCGCTCGGCCCAGGCCCGCTCCTCGGCATAGCGGACCGATTGCAGCCGCCAGCGCCGCAGCCCAGCCATCAGCCTGAGGCGCCGCACCGCAAAGCGCGACCGGACCGAGAAACGGACCTTGATCCGGCGGCGCCCGAGCCAGCCGATCTGCTCGAAGCCCGTCGACATCGAATCAGCAACCGCCTGCGGCAAGGCACCGAGCATTTCGTCGAGCCGAAACCGCCTGATGTCGTCAGTGTCCCGTCCGCCCGGACGGCGCCCCGTATCGAGGCTCATCAATCGCAACTGCGCGATCCGGATCAGGTCCTCATAGGCCATGCGCGCGGCCAGGTGATGCGCGATCTCGCCCAGCATGGCGGCATCGACGTCCGATCTGCGCACGAACCGCTTGATGCGATCGACATAGAGCTGCGCGTAGCTCGCGCCCTGATAGTCCATCAGGAGATGGATACCCTCGCTCACGGCCGGCGCTGCCGCGTCCGGCAGGCCCTCGGGTAGAAAAGGCGGCTCGCCCTCGGCCTCGCCGATGAAGTCGGAGAGCAGATATTGCAGCGAGGACCGGACGCTTTCCACTGGGCTCAAGGCTCCCGGATCAGGCCGATTTGGCGACGGGCGCGGCGGCCGCCGCCTGCTGCGCCAGCCGCCGCTCCAGCGTCTCGATGTTCTGGAACAGCCGGGCGCTGGCTAGGCGCAGGAAGTAGAAGGCGAAGGCGGGATTCTGGACGTAGAGCTGCTCGACCTGGTCGTAGGACACCGACAGGATCAGCCCGCCCTCGACGCATTCCAGCGTTTGTGTGCGCGTATTGGACGGCGAGATCATGCCGAACTCGCCGACGATGGCGCCGACCGGCAATTCGATGCCCGATTCGACCAGGCGGAAACGGCCGCTGACGATGTAGTACATGCTGTCGGCCTTCTCGTCCTTGTAGAACAGCACCTCGCCGGGTCCGCATTTGCGCTCGGTCATGAACGGCTTCAGCCATTCCATGGAGAGGTCGCTGTTGACCGACTGCTTCACGTCCCGGACCAGTTGCAGCATCTGGTGCAGCCGGTAGCTGTTCAGCGGCAGCAGCACGCCGTGGAGGATGAGAACCGGGTAATTGTGCATCGGGACCGCGGTCGCGATCAGGACGATGTTGGTGAGAATGGCGAACACCCGCAGCGGAATCATCGTCCGCATCGACAGCGTGGCGACCACGAAGATCGATGCGAAGAGGCTGCCGGCGGCGCCTGCATGTTCGACCAGGTGTGAGGTATCCATCGGGATCAACCAGACTCTGAGGGGATGCGAGGTGAGCGGACGCTGAGGCCCGGCCTTGCATCGGCTAGTTTAGCGTGTCTACGCCGCCTTCTGCTATACGGCCAACAGACGACGTTTGAACCGGTATTCGAGCCGAGACCTGAAAATTCCCGGCTCGAAACCGCCCGCAATGCGCGCCTGTTCGCGAGCTTTCGCCGCCACGCCCCCGGCATCGTTGACGCGTGTTCCCCGCTCGGGGCAGTTTGGCGCCGCCGCTACTCCCCTGCGGCTTGGAAACAGTGACGGGCTCCCGCCTCCGATGACCAAACCGCAGCCCATGCCCGCCCTGGCGGCATTCATCGAGGCGTCGGCCGGACGAAACATGACCGGGGCCGCCAACATGGCCGTGCTGCTCGGCGTGAGCGGCGTCGTGTTGTCGACGGTCGACCCGGTCTTTGCTGCCGCAGGCGTATGGATCCTCGCCCTGTTATGGGCATGCCTTGGCTTCTTCGTCGTCGAATGGACCATTCGGGTTCAGCGGGCGGCGCGAACGCGCCGGCTTGCCAGCTACCTCATCTTGGGCGGCGGCCTGCTCGACACGGTCTCCGCGGTGGCCGTCCCGGTCGCGCTCGTCTCCGGAGTCCCGGCGCGGACGGCGTGGCTGTGGGGAGCTGCGTGGGTCCTCAAAGTCATTCCGGGCGTTCCCGGCCTTCGCCGGCTTCGCCGGGTGATGGTGGTCGAAGCGCGGCCATTGCTGTCGGTGCTGGTGCTGTTCCTCCTGGTGTTGTTTCTCGGCTCGGTCGCCGAATATGCGCTCGAGCACGATGCGCAGCCGGCCACCTTCGGCACCATTCCCTCGGCGATGTGGTGGGCCGTGGTCACCCTCACCACCACCGGCTACGGCGACGTCGTGCCGATCACGCCGCTGGGGCGGCTCGTGGCCGCCATGGTGATGATCTCGGGCCTCGGCGTGTTCGGCCTGTGGACCGGTATCCTGGCCACCAGCTTCGCCACGGAGACCCGCCGTGAGAACTTCCTGAAAACGTGGGAATTGGTCGGACGGGTGCCATTCTTCGCCACCCTCGGACCATCGACGATCGCCGACGTCACCGAGATGCTTCGCACGATCGACCTGCCGCCCCGCATCACCATCATCCGCAAGGGAACGCCGGGCGACTGCATGTATTTCATCGCCGCCGGCGAGGTCGAGGTCGAGCTGCCCGGCAAGAAGGTCCGGCTGGGAGAAGGCGCCTTCTTCGGCGAGATGGCCCTGCTCGGCAACAGCCTGCGCTCGGCCAACATCACGACGACGACGTTGTCCAAGCTGCTGGTCCTCGACCTCGTCGACTTTCGCGTGCTGATGGCACGACACCCCGACCTAGTGCAGAGCATCGATGCCGAAGCCCAGCGCCGAGCCTTGGAGAACGAGAACAGGACATGACAAACCGGATCACCCCCGTCGACGACGCGCCGAGCCCGCCGCTTCTCAGCATCGAGGGCCCGCGCGCCACCATCCGGCTCAACCGTCCGCGCCATCTCAACCGGCTGCAGTCGGAAGATCTGGGCACACTGATCGGCCTGTTCGATCGCGTCGAGGCCGACGCCAGTCTGCGTGTGCTGATCCTGACCGGAACAGGCCGGGCCTTCAGCGCCGGCTATGATCTCGGCTCGATCGGCAGCGCCGAGACGAGCCCGGCCGGCGGCGCGGGGCCGTCCTTCGAAGCGGTTGCGGACCGGCTCGAAGACCTGGCGCTGCCGACGATCTGCCGGATCAATGGCGGGGTCTATGGCGGCTCGACCGACCTCGCGCTGGCGTGCGATTTCCGGATCGGCATCGACACGGCAGAGATGTTCATGCCCGCCGCGCGCCTCGGGCTCCACTACTATCCGAACGGCATCAAGCGCTACGTCTCCCGGCTCGGGGCCGACAATGCCAAACGCCTGTTCCTCACGGCCGAGAAGATCGGCGCGGCCGAGATGCTGCGCATCGGCTATCTGACCAGCATGGTTGCGGCCGACGCGCTCGATGCCGAGGTGGACCGATTAGCAACGCAGCTTGCCGGCAACGCCCCCGCCGCCATGCGCGGCATGAAGCGCGCGATCAACGAGTTTGCCCGCGGCGCGCTCGATGATGCGGCGGCTCGCCGCAGACATCAGGACAGCCTGAGCGGCGACGAAATTCGCGAAGGCATGAGATCGTTTGCAGAAAAGCGAACGCCGCGTTTTTGAGCGCAATGAGTGGTTTTTCCTGAGTGATTTTGCATACATCCGGCTGTATCCAGCCGGTGTGCCGACACACGTTGGACGAACTATCGACTTAAACGTCCAATTTGCGGTTGACAGCCTTTTGTCCGTAGCTAGCTTGGCTTTGGGCGGAGACTTTCACATGCAAGTGATAGACGCGTATTGGGGACGCCGGGCTCTGGACTACGTCGACGCGATCGAAGCGTCGGAGACCAGCGCCAGCGTGCTCTCCCAATTCGAGAAGATGATCGGCGACCTGGGCTTCCATGCCTTCATCATGGCCGGCGTGCCGGCGGCCGGCCAATCGCTGCAGCAGACCATCCTGGCCAATGGCTGGCCCCGGGAATGGTTCGATATGTATGCGCGGGAGCAGTTTCACCGCTACGATCCAATCCCGCGGCATTGCCTCTCGACTTTGAATCCATTCGCCTGGTCGGAGGTCCCCTACGATCGGAACGAGGAGCCGGGCGCCCATCGGGTGATGACGCGAGCCCGCGATTTCCGATTGCGCGAAGGCTTCTGCGTGCCGATCCATTACGACGATGCGGTCGGCGCGGTCAGCCTGGCCGGCGAAGAGCCCAATCTCGCACCCGATGCCCGCGGAGCGCTGCATCTCATCAGCATCTTCACACATTCGAGGCTGCGCGCCTTGGCGCGCGCGGCGGCCAGCGGCCAGGGCCGACGCCTGTCGCGGATGGAGGCCGAGGTGCTGTGCTGGGCGGCACGCGGCAAGACGGCCTGGGAGACGGCGCGCATCCTCGGCGTGTCCGAACGAAACGTGCGTTGGCACCTCGAAGAGGCCCAGCGCAAGCTCGCGACCAAGAACAAGACCGCGACGGTTGCGACCGCTCTTGTCAACGGCGAGATCTCGATCTGATCTGGCTTTTTTGCCACTGGATCAATTCGAGCACATCAGCAATCTGCAAACCCCAAGTTGCTTCAGACGACCGGGGGTTTCGATGCCTGAGATTCATGTCGTTCGAAAAGATAATCGCGCGCTCTACGAGAAATATTTCGATCCTTATTACCGGCTGCGTCACGATATTTACGTCAAGCAGCGCAAGTGGATGGACCTTGACCGCCCGGACGGGCGCGAGATCGATCAGTTCGATACCGAGGATGCGGTCTACCTGTTCTGTATCGATAACGGCCAATTGATCGGCGCGATGCGCGCGGTGCCCACGCTGCTGCCGACGCTGATGAGCGACATCTTTCCCTACCTCAATCTGCGCGGGCCGATTCAGCGGCCGGACGTCTACGAGCTGTCACGCATCTTCGTGATCCCCGAGCGCCGCGGCGAGCATGCGGGTCCGCGCGTCGACCTGCTGCTGCTGACCGCCATCATGGAGTACGGCATCTCGATCGGACTGACCGGCTTCTCGATCGTGCTCGAAACCTGGTGGCTGCCGCGCTTCGAAAAATGCGGCTGGAAGGCCCGGCCGCTGGGAGTCCCGCATATGATGGACGGGATGGCGGTGATGGCGGTCCTGGTCGATTGCGACGAGACGACGTGGAAGTCGCTTTGCACGCAGATCGGCCTGACGCGCCCGACGTTGACCTGGCAGGGACTCGAAGAGGTTAGCCGCCAGGCCCTGCCGGATATCTTTCTTCATCTTCCACCAGCCGTTCAGCCAGCGCAATGAGCTGCTCCCGGTGCCGCGTCAGCCTCAGCTTGTGGAACGCCTTCAAGAGGCGGTGACCAAGGAGCGTCGCCTCGTCCACCTCGAGGGCGTAGAGGTTGGACGGCGTGTTCATGGAATCCATCGCTGACACTTCGGGTTTTGAGCCGTGACTGAACCTTCAATCGAGAAGATCATCGAGCGCCTGCAATTTTGCATCGTAGACGCTCGGGCAATGCAACTCAAAATGTTAGAGAGGATTTTGTCAATATCATTGCTCGAAGCCCACGAGCTCAGGGAAAAGTGCGCGCCCAAGTCGCCCAGCGGCAACCACTAGCGGCGGGGATGACGACCGTCCCGTCACGGCCACCCCTGCATCGGCGGGCTTCACCCCGGCAGCAGATCCAAGGCCTTGATTCTGGAGCAGCTTTGATATCGAGGTCGCAATGACGCGCGCCGCCACCGCTTCCGGCGGCGCCTGATCCCACGTCACGCCCGCGTCACAGGCTGATCGTCCGCGGCAATGTCGATCAACGATCTCGGACTCACAGTTCCGTTATCCGAATGTCGATCGCCGGCGGCGTCCCAACCTACTCGTCCACGAAGCGGACGGTGTCGGCGATGGAGGCGCGAGTGGTGCGATAGGAATTGGCCTTGTGGCCGAGATCGGCATAGCCGAACGAGATGCCGCAGACGACCTTGCGGTCGTCGCCGAGGCCGAAATGCTGCCGCACCACGTCGGCATGAAAGGCCAGCGCGGCCTGCGGCACGGTGGCGACACCCAGCGCCTGCGCCGCCAGCATGAAGCTCGTGACATAGCCGCCGCAGTCGATGGCGCCGTAGGTGCCGAGCGCCTCGTCGCTGTGGATGATCGCCACATGCGGCGCGCCGAACAGATTGTAGTTCTCCAGCGCCTGCCGGGCGTAGCCGACCTTGTCGCCGCGTTCGATCTCAAGCGCGTTGTAGAGCTGGAAGCCGCTCTCGCGGCGCCGGTCGAGATAGACGCCTTTGTATTCGCGCGGAAACGGGAAGTCGCCGGACGCCGGCTTGCCGCCGGAGGCAGCTGCATACATGACCTTGCGGAAGGCCTCCGTCGCCGCTCCGGACGTGATCTCGACGCGCCATGGCTGGCTGTTGCACCAGGACGCGGTCTTTTGCGCTGATGTCAGGATACGCTCGATGGTCGCGCGCGGCACGGGCTCGGCCTTGAAGCTGCGGCAGGAGAAGCGCGCGGCCATGAGGTCTTCGAGGACGGTGATGGCGTCTTGTTCTGGCTTCGGCGCTGCTGATGACATCACAACCTCTGTAGAGTTCGACTGAAGGCACGAGCCTTACGCTCGCCCTCCACACCCCGTCATTCCGGGGCGGTCGCGACGGCGACCGAACCCGGAATCTCGAGCTTGTAAAAAGGAGACGCAAGCCAACATCGGGGTTCCGGTTCAAGGCCTGCCGGCCTTGCCCCGGAACGACCGCACGTGTGGCTAGCTCCGTCCCTTGGTCGGGACCTTGTTGAACGGCACGTCCTTGTCGACGCGGATATCGCCGGGCAGGCCGAGCACGCGCTCGGCGATGATGTTGCGCAGGATCTCGTCGGTGCCGCCGGCGATGCGCATCGAGGGCGAGGTCAGCAGCATCTGCTGGAATTGCCCCTGCGTCACCGTCTCGTCGGCGCCGGTGAGTACGCCTGCGGCGCCCTCGAGGTCCATGGCGTAGGTCGCAATGTCCTGCAGCATAACGCCGGCGACCAGCTTGCCGATCGAGTTCTCAGGCCCCGGACGGTCGCCTTTCGACAGCGCCGAGATCGCGCGGTAGCTCGTATATTTCAACCCGCTGGCCTTGACCGCCCACGACGCCAGCTTCGAGCGCGTCGCGCGATCGTCGATCGCAAGTCCGTCGTCTGTCATCAGGTTGGCGCAGAACTCGAACATCTCCGGAAAGCCGGTGGCGAGCCGCGCGCCGATCGACATGCGCTCGTTCATCAAGGTCGTCAGCGAAACGTTCCAGCCGTCGCCGACCGCGCCGAGCCGCTGCGAGTCCGGGATCACGACATCGGTGAAATAGACCTCGTTGAACTCCTGCATGCCGTTGGCCTGCTTGATCGGGCGGATCTCGACGCCCGGGCTCTTCATGTCCAGGAAGAACATCGTGAGCCCCTTGTGCTTGGGCACATTGGGATCGGTGCGCGTGATCAGCAGACCGTAGTCGGAGTAGTGCGCGCCTGAGGTCCAGATCTTCTGGCCGTTGATGACCCAGTCGTCGCCGCGCTTCTCGGCACGGGTGCGCAGGCCCGCGACATCCGAGCCGCCGGCCGGCTCGGAGAACAGCTGGCACCAGATCTCCTCGCCGGAGGCGAGCTTCGGCAGATAGCGCCGCTTATGCTCCTCGCTGCCATAGGCCATGACGGTCGGGCCGCACATGCCCTCGCCGATCTGGAACGGCTGCGTCAGCTTGCCGTAGACGCCCTCCTCCTGCTGCCAGATCACGCGCTCGATCGGCGTCGCGCCGCGGCCGCCATAGTCCTTCGGCCAATGCAGGCAGGCCCAGCCGCCGTCCGCTTTCTTTTTCTGCCAGGCCTTGCCGACCTCGACGATATCGGCGTGCTTCAGCCGGATGCGCCCGAGCGAGGAACTCGCCAGCTCCTCCTCCAGCTCCTTCGGCGCATTGGCCGCGACCCAGGCGCGCGCGGTCTCGCGAAAGGCGGCTTCCTGCGGGGTATCGTCGAAGTTCATGCCCTAGCCCTCACTTGATCTACGTAGGGCGGGTTAGCCGAAGGCGTAACCCGCCGCTTGATTGATGTCGCGCGATCGACGGCGGGTTACGCTGCGCTAACCCGCCCTACGACAGCAACTAAGCGCGTCCCTTGGTCGGCACCTGGTTGAACGGCAGGTCCTTGTCGACTCTGATATCGCCCGGCAACCCGAGCACGCGCTCGGCGATGATGTTGCGCATGATCTCGTCGGTGCCCCCTTCGACGCGGGTGCCGGGCGCGCGCAGCAGCATCGCCTGGAAGCGTCCGGCAAACTCCGCCTCGGGGCCGCTCAGCACGCCCGCGGCGCCCTGCAGATCGAGCGCGTAGCTTGCAACGTCCTGCACCATCGATCCGGCGACCAGCTTGCCGATCGAGTTCTCCGGTCCCGGACGCTCGCCCTTGGACAGCGCCGAGATGGCGCGCATGCTGGTGTATTTCAGCCCACTCGCCTTCACCGCCCAGTTCGCCAGCTTCGAGCGTACGTTGCGGTCCTCGATCGCGGGACGGTCGTCGAGCATGATATTTGAGCAGAAGTCGAACAGTTCGGGGAAGCCCGTCGCGACGCCGGCGCCGATCGACATGCGCTCGTTCATCAGTGTGGTGAGCGCAACGTTCCAGCCGTCATTCACTGCGCCGAGCCGCTGCGAGTCCGGAATGACAACATCGGTGAAATAGACCTCGTTGAAGTCCGAGTGACCGCTCGCCTGCTTGATCGGACGGACCTCGACACCGGGGCTCTTCATATCCAGGAAGAACATGGTAAGGCCCTTGTGCTTGGGCACGGTCGGATCGGTGCGCGTCAGCAGGATGCCGTAGTCGGAGTAGTGCGCGCCCGACGTCCAGATCTTCTGGCCGTTGATCACCCACGCGTCGCCGCGCTTCTCGGCGCGGGTACGCAGGCCCGCGACATCCGAGCCGCCGGCCGGCTCGGAGAACAGCTGGCACCACACCTTCTCGCCCGAGGCCAGCGGCGGAAGGTACTGCCGCTTGTGCTCCTCGGAGGCGTAGGCCATCACCGTCGGGCCGCACATGCCGTGGCCGATGATGAACATCGCGGAGAGCTTGCCGAACGGCCCCTCCTCCTGCTGCCAGATCACACGCTCGATCGGCGAGGCGCCGCGGCCGCCATACTCCTTCGGCCAGTGCAGGCAGGCCCAGCCGGCATCCGCCTTCTTCTTCTGCCAGGCCTTGGCGACCTCCAGAATATTGGCGTTCTTCAGCGCGGTGCGGCCGAGCGAGGACGCGCGCAGCTCATCCTCATACTGCTTCGGCGCATTGGCGGCGATCCACGCACGCGCCTCGGCGCGGAACGCGGCCTCCTGCGGGGTGTCATCAAAGTTCATGGGTCAAGCCTCTCATCTCGTAGGGTGGGCAAAGGCGCGACGCGCCGTGCCCACCAATCCAAACCGCGACACTTGCGGTGGGCACGCTCCGCTTTGCCCACCCTACGGACCGTCATCCTGAACCTCACGCCGCGTTGCGCTTGCGCATGCGGTCGATCAGCTGGTCTTCCCAATAGGACAGGCTGCCGAGGCCGAGCGCGAGCGCGTTGGCGCGGCGATAGTACATGTGGCAGTCGAACTCCCAGGTGAAGCCCATGCCGCCATGGACCTGGATGTTGTTCTTGCCGCAGTGCTGAAAGGCCTGCGTCGCGCTGATGCGCGCCGAGGCCGCGGCCTCCGGCAATTCCGGCGCATTGGTCGAGAGCGCCCAGGCGCCGTAGTACGCATTCGAGCGCGCCAGCGTCGCCGACACGTACATGTCGGCCAGCATGTGCTTGACCGCCTGGAACGAGCCGATCGGACGGCCGAAGGCGATGCGGTCGAGCGCGTAGTCGCGGCCCATCTCCAGCGCGCGGTCGGAGCCGCCGACCTGCTCGAAGGCAGTCAGCACGGCGGCGCGGTCGAGCACCTGGGTGATGATGCTCCAGCCTTCACCCGGAGCGCCGAGCGGCTCGGCCTTGCAATTCGCAAAGGTGAGCTCGGCCTGGCCGCGGGTCGGATCGAGATTGGTCAGCGCCTTGGCCTCGACGCCGCCGGACTTCGCGTCGACCAGGAACAGCGAGATGTCGCTGTCGCGGCCGGTCGAGGCGGTGCGGGCGGCGACGATGATGAGATCGGCGATGGCGCCATCGGCCACCGGCTTCTTGGTGCCGTTGAGCACGCCGTTAGTTGCTTCGAGTTTGATCGCTTTCGGCGACGGATTGCCCGTGCCCTCGAACAGCGCGAGCGTGCCGATCGCCTCGCCGCTGGCGATCTTCGGCAGCCAGGCCTGCTTCTGCGCATCGCTGCCGGCCAGCATCAGCGCTTCCGCGGCGAGATAGACCGTCGACGAGAACGGCACCGGCGCCAG
Organism: Bradyrhizobium sp. SRS-191; assembly: GCF_024586915.1. GTDB lineage: Bacteria > Pseudomonadota > Alphaproteobacteria > Rhizobiales > Xanthobacteraceae > Bradyrhizobium. Next base: position 109,163 of record NZ_JANBVS010000004.1, on the reverse strand, counting down.
CGCGCGGCCGACCTCCTCGGCGATCACGCAGAGCTCGAGATGGCCGGCGCCGGCGCCGCCATACTCCTCGGGGATGGCGACGCCGAGGAAGCCCATTTCGGCAAAGCCCTTCCACAACGCGCGGTCATACGGCTCCTTGCCGTCGAGCACGACGCGCACCGCCTTGGGCGGGCACTTCTCGGCGAGGAATTTTCGCGCCTGGTCCCGCAGCTGTTTCTGGTCGTCGGAGAAATCGAAGTTCATGGGGTGTCACTCGCTTCCTGGCGTCATTCCGGGGCGATGTGCAGCATCGAACCCGGAATCTCGATGTGATTAACCTCTGGAGTCCGGGTTCACTCGCTTCGCGAGTGCCCCGGAATGACGGAATCAAAAAACTCTCATCACAACACGATCACGTCGTTGTCTGGTGCAACCGCATAGAGCCGCTCGACCAGCGCGGCGCGGCGCTCGAGGCCGGCGCGCTGGTTGATGTAGCCCTTGTCGGTCAGCTCGTGGCCGTCGATCGACGGCGGCTCGGCCATCAGCATCGCGCGGCCGATGCGCCGGCTGCTGGCGCCTTCGCACTCCCTGTTGTGCGCCTGAAGACCGCGGCGAACGCAGTCGATGACGGCGGGATGCTTCACCACGTCGTCGAAGGTCGCCTCGGGATTGCCGACCAGCTGCCGGCAGGCGTGCAGGTTAGGCCACGCCAGCAGGCCGACATACTCACGATCCTGCCCGGCCACCAGCGCATCATGGATCGCCGGCGTCGCCGCGGCGATGGCATCGGTGCGTAGCGAGCCGACATGCACGAAGGTGCCGGTGGTCAGCTTGAAATCCTCGACGACGCGGCCGGCGAAGATGATGCCCCGCGCAGGGTCGTTTGCGTCGACGAACACGCCGGCGTCGCCGATGCAGTAGAAGCCCTCGTCGTCGAACGCCTTCTTCGTCAGTTCGGGCTGACCAAGATAGCCGGGCATCACGTTCACGCCGCGCAGGCGCAGCTCGTATTTGTCGCCGGTCGGCACCATCTTCAGCTCGACGCCCGGGAATGGCAGGCCGATCAGGCCGACACGCTCGGTGTTCCAATAGGTGCCGGTCGAGGTCGGCGCGGTCTCGGTCGAGCCCCAGCCGGTGTAGAACACGATGCGCTCGCCGGTCGTCTTCACCGCCAGCGCCTGCATGCGCTCGTAGAGATCATCCGGCAGCCGCGCGCCGCCATAGGCCATGATGCCCAAATCCTTGAAGAACGAACGGCAGAGCGCGTCGTCCTTCTCCATCGCCGCCGCGAGCGCGGCATAGCCCGCGGGAACGTTGGCGTAATAGGTCGGCGACACCTCGCGCAGGTTCTTGATCGTCTCGTCGAACATGCCGGGCATCGGCCGGCCGTCGTCGATGTACAGCGTGCCGCCCTCGATCAGGAGCGGATTGAACAGCGCGTTGCCGCCCATGGTGTGATTCCACGGCATCCAGTCCAGCACCGTGGAGATCGGCGCCTCCGGCCCGCGCGGGCGGGTCTGCATCATCATCGCCGCATTGGCGCACATCATGCGCTGGGTGTTGATGACCGCCTTGGGCATGCCGGTCGAGCCGGAGGTGAACAAGAGCTTGCCGACAGTGTCCGGCGTGATCTGCGCGATCGAGGCGTCGACCTCCGCTGTCACCGGCGTCGCGGCGAGATCGGCGAAGCTCACGCTCGGGATGCCCTCGCACGGACGGGCGACATGGATCACCGTGATGCCGTCGAGGTCGATCGCCTTCAGCGCCTTCTCGAAGGTCGGGCCGTCCTGCACCATGACGACGCCGGGCTTCACCAGCCCGAACAGATATTTGAGCTTGAGATGATCGTGGCTCATCAGCGAATAGGCCGGCGACACCGGCGCCGCCGGCAGCCGCGCCTGCATGGCGGCCATCGTCAGCAGCGCATGCTCGATGGAGTTGCCGGAGAGGATCGCGACCGGGCGGCCGTCGAGCTTCAGATTGAGCAGCCCTTGCGTCAGCCCATCGGCGGTGCGCTTGGCCTCCGCATACGACAGCTTGCGCCATTGCCGCTCGGGACCGGCGCGCTGGGCGAGCCAGGTCCGCGCCGGCGCTTCCTTGGCCCAGCGCGCCAGCGGCGCGGCGAGATGCGGCTCGTAGGCCTGCAGCGGAATGCGCGACTTGATGATGACAGTCCCGTCGCCACGCTTGGTGACATCGATGTCGCGCGCCAGCCAGTTGACCTTGCGGAATGCCGGCTTCTCCAAAATCTTCGCTGCCGTCCCGTCCATTTTGCGTCTCCCGAAATATCGTCCTTTACGGATCTTGATATCTAGCGGTTGGTATAGACCGGCTTACGCTTCTCGAGGAAGGCCGCAATGCCTTCCTTGAAATCGTCCGAGCGGCTGCACAGCACCTGGTTGCGATCTTCCATCGCGATCACGGCTTCGATCGACGACGCATCGACGCTCACGTTGAGACATTCCTTCGACAGTCGAAGTCCGACCGGCGAGGCCGTCATCATCGCGTCGACGAACGGCGCGGCCGCGTTGTCGAGCATATCGTCCTCGACGATCTCCGACACCAGGCCGACCATGAGCGCGCGCTCGGCGCCGATGAAGCGGCCGGTGAGGATCAGCTCCGATGCGACGGAGACGCCGACGAGGCGCGGCAGGAAGTAGCTGGTGCCGATGTCGCAGCCCCCCAGGCCAAGCTTGATGAAGGCACAGTTCATCCGCGCCGAGCGGCTGGCGATGCGGATATCGGCCGCGAGCGCCAGCGCGAAGCCGCCGCCGGCGGCTGCGCCCTGCACCAGTGCGATGATCGGCTGCGGACAGCGCCGCATCAGCATCACGATGTCGGCGATGCGACGCTGCGAATCCAGGGACTCGGTCACGCTCGGCGGCTCATTGGCGCCGCCGCGCCGCTGCATCGCGGCCTTCAGATCGAGCCCTGCGCAGAAATTCTTGCCGGCGCCCCTGAGCACGACGACCCGCGTGGTGCGGTTGCGCTGCAGGCTTTCGAAATAGGTGTTGAGCGCGTCGATCAAGGCCGGGTCGAGCGCATTCAGGCTCTCCGGACGATTGAGCGTCACCCGGTCGACACCATTGTCGTGTTCGATCAGCAGCGGTTGGGACATGGCGCGCGCTCCAGCCTCAGTGTCATCCCGGCGAACGCCGGGATCCATAGCCACCGGCCTGATTGGTTAGAGCGCGGCGTCTGCCAGAGTGCCTCTCACAGACGCCGCGGAGTATGGGTCCCGGCTCAGGGCCGGGACGACAGCGGAGAATGCCGCCTAGCGCGGGGCCATGCGGATGGCGCCGTCGAGGCGGATGGTCTCGCCGTTCAGCATCGGATTCTCGACGATGTGGACGGCGAGGTTGCCGTACTCGGAGGCGTCGCCGAGCCGGGCCGGATGCGGCACCTGGGCGCCCAGGCTCTTGCGCGCTTCTTCGTTCAGTCCCATCAGCAGCGGCGTCAGGAACAGGCCGGGCGCGATGGTGTTGACGCGGATCTTCTGGCTGGCGAGATCGCGCGCGGCTGGCAGGGTCAGGCCGACGACACCACCCTTCGAGGCCGAATAGGCGATCTGGCCGATCTGGCCTTCATAGGCCGCGACGCTGGCGGTGTTGATCGCGACGCCGCGCTCCTCGCCAACAGGCTCGGCGGTGACGAGGCGCTCGGCAAACAGCCGCAGCACGTTGAAGGTGCCGATCAGGTTGACGTTGATGATGCGCGCGAACTTCGCCAGCGGATAGACGCCGTCCTTGCCGACGATGCGCTGCGAGCCGCCGATGCCGGCGCAGTTCACCAGCACGCGGGCGATGCCGTGCGCGGCCTCGGCCTTGGCGATGCCGGCCTTGACCTGATCCTCATTGGTGACGTCGGCATGGAGAGCGACGCCGTTGAGCTCGGCGGCGACCTTCTCGGCATTCTCCAGGCTCTGATCGAGCACGGCGATCTTGGCGCCCTTGGCCGCCATCGCGCGCGCTGTGGCGGCGCCGAGACCCGAGCCACCGCCGGTGATGAGAACGGCAACGTTGTTGAGTTGCATGGTGCGTTTCCTCCGTTTGTTGTTGTTGGCGAATGGCGAATAGGGAGTAGCGAATGGCGAAGAACGGGTGCCCACCTCGCTATTCCCTATGCGCCATTCGCCCGTTTCAATATCCCGCCGCAGATCAGCGCCTCCATATGGGCGATGTACTGGCGGCAAACTTCATCGGTGACAGGGCCGACGCCGATCGCACGCGACATCGCATGGCGGCCGAAGAACAGGTGATCGCAGGCGCCGATCAGGCTGGTGTAGAACAGCACGGGATCGACGACCCGAAACTCGCCCTTGGCAATGCCCTCTTCGATCAGCCGCCGATGGAATTCCAGCAGCGGCGCGACGAAGAACTTCGACACCTCGTCGGCGGCCTCGGCGGTGCTCTCGTGCAGGAGATAATGGATCAGCCGGTTCATGTAGGGAAACCGGTGATAGGCGCGGATGATGCCGCTGATGTGCAGCTTCAGCTTGGCCGTCGGCGGCAGCGGCTGCGCCAGCAGATATTCGAGGTTGGCAACCTCGGTCGCCGCGTCGCGCGCGAGCAGCGCCAGCAGCAGGCCATCCTTGTTGCCGAAATGATATTTCACCAGCGCGGCATTCGAGCCGGACTTCTGGGCGATGTCGCTGAGCGAGATCTCGATCGAGGACCTCGCGATCATCAGCTCGCTGGCGGCATCGAGGAGCTTTTCCGCGGTGGCATTCCGCCCCACGGCAAGCTTCTCCGGCGCGCTGTTCTGCAGCTGAGGTCCCAAAGCGTTTCCCATCGGTTGTTGGGGCCAGATAAGCCGAAGCCGAAGTCGATCTCAAGAGTTAATTGATCGATTGACTAAAGCTCAATCGCGCATTTAAATCCCCCTCAATCAACGAACCAAGTCTAGGGAGGAAACCTCATGGCGGAAGCCTATATCGTCGCGGCTGCGCGCACGGCCGGCGGCCGCAAGGGCGGCCGTCTGGCCGGCTGGCATCCGGCGGATCTGGCGGCGAAGGTGCTGGATGCGCTGGTCGAGCGCTCCGGCGCCGCGCCTGATCAGGTCGAGGACGTGATCATGGGCTGCGTCATGCAGACCGGCGAACAGTCCACCAACATCGCGCGAAACGCAGTGCTGGCCTCGAAGCTGCCGGAGAGCGTCCCGGGCACCTCGATCGATCGCCAGTGCGGTTCGTCGCAGCAGGCGCTGCATTTCGCCGCGCAGGCGGTGATGTCCGGTGCGATGGACGTTGTGATCGCCGCGGGCGTGGAGTCGATGACCCGCGTGCCGATGGGTCTCTCCTCCACTTTGCCGGCCAAGAACGGCTTCGGGCACTACAAGAGCCCGAACATGGAGAGCCGCTATCCGAACATCCAGTTCAGCCAGTTCACCGGCGCGGAGATGATGGCGGAGAAGTACGGGCTCTCGAAGGATGAGCTCGACGAATACGCCTATCACAGCCATCAGCGCGCGATCGCCGCGACGCAAGCAGGCCACTTCAAGGACGAGATCATCCCGCTCGAGATCACCCGCGCGGACGGCTCGACCGACGTCCACCATATCGACGAGGGCATCCGCTTCGACGTCAGCCTCGACGGCATCAAGGGCGTCAAGCTGATCGCCGAGAACGGCAAGCTGACGGCGGCTTCCGCCAGCCAGATCTGCGACGGCGCCTCGGGCGTGATGGTCGTGAACGAGCGCGGCCTGAAGTCGCTCGGCGTCAAGCCACTGGCACGCGTGCACCACATGACCATGATGGGCGGCGATCCCGTGATCATGCTGGAAGCGCCGCTGCCGGCGACGCAGCGCGCGCTGCAGAAGTCCGGCATGTCGATCGACGACATCGATCTTTACGAGGTCAACGAGGCCTTCGCCTCGGTACCGACCGCGTGGCTGAAGAGCACCGGCGCCGACCCGAGCAGGCTCAACGTCAATGGCGGCGCGATCGCGCTCGGCCACCCGCTCGGCGGCTCCGGCACCAAGCTGATGACCACGCTGCTGCACGCGCTGAACGCCCGCAACAAGCGCTATGGCCTGCAGACCATGTGCGAAGGCGGCGGCATGGCCAACGTGACGATCCTCGAGAGACTCTAGATCTCGCGCCACCAATGGTGTCGTCCCCGCGAACGCGGGGACCCATAACCACCGAATTAAATGTTGGGCGAGCTGGAGCCACAGCTCGCTCCCACCACAGCCTCCTGTGGTTATGGGTCCCGGCTCAAGGCCGGGACGACACCTCTTTCCCTGATCAGCGGTGAGCCCCTCATGACCCACCCCTCCATTCACGCCCGGAGCCATCCCGATAAGATCGCCTACCAGATGGCGGGGACCGGCAAGGCCATCACCTATCGCGAGCTCGACGAGCTCTCCAACCAGGGCGCCCACCTGTTCCGTGCGCTGGGCCTGAAGGCCGGCGATCACGTTGCCTTCCTGATGGAGAACCGGCTCGCCTTCATGGAGATCGCCTGGGCCGCGCAGCGCTCCGGCCTCTACTATACCGCGATCAGCCGCTATCTGACGAAGGACGAGATCGCCTACATCATCAGGGATTGCGGCGCCAAGGTCTTCATCACCTCGCCGAAATGCGCCGAGCAGGTGCGCGATCTCGTGACCGCCGACGGCCCGCTGTTCTTCATGGTCGACGAGCCCGAGCCCGGCTTCCGCTGCTGGGACAAGGAGGCCGGCGCGCAGCCGACAACGCCGATCGCCGACCAGGTCGCGGGCTACGACATGCTGTATTCATCGGGCACGACCGGACGTCCCAAGGGCATCAAGAAGGATTTCGAAGGCAATCCGATCGACCAGCCCAACCAGTTCCTGCGCGTGCTCTGCGCCGACATGTGCGGCATGAACGCCGAGAGCATCTACCTGTCGCCGGCGCCGCTCTATCATGCAGCGCCATTGCGCTTCAACATGATGGCGATCACGCTCGGCGGCACCTCGATCATCATGGAGCATTTCGACGCCGAGGAGTTCCTGAAGCTCGTCGAAAAATACAAGATCACGCAGTCGCAGCTGGTGCCGACGATGTTCGTGCGCATGCTCAAGCTGCCGGAGGACGTCCGCAAGCAGTACGACGTCTCGACCTTGAAGGGCGCGATCCATGCCGCGGCGCCCTGCCCGGTCGATGTCAAGGCCAGGATGATCGAGTGGTGGGGTCCGATCCTGATCGAGTACTACGCCGGGTCGGAAGGCAACGGCGTCACCGTCTGCACCTCGAAGCAGTGGCTGGAGCATCGCGGCAGCGTCGGCCGCGCCGTGGTCGGCAAGATCAAGATCCTCGGCGAGGATGATCAGGAGATGCCGACCGGCGAGATCGGCACGGTCTATTTCGCCGACGCGCCGGTGTTCTCCTATCACAACGATCCGGAGAAGACGAAGCGCGCCTACAACGACAAGGGCTGGTCGACGCTCGGCGATGTCGGCTATCTCGACGCTGACGGCTTCCTCTACCTCACCGACCGCAAGTCCTACATGATCATCTCCGGCGGCGTGAACATCTACCCGCAGGAGACCGAGGACGTGCTCATCACCCATCCTGACGTCGCCGACGTCGCCGTGTTCGGCGTGCCGAACGAGGAGATGGGCGAGGAGGTCAAGGCCGTCGTTCAGCCGCACGACATGGCGCGCGCCGGGAAGGCACTCGAGGAGCAGCTGATGCTGTTCTGCCGCCAGCATTTGTCGCCGATCAAATGCCCGCGCTCGATCGACTTCGAGCCCGAGCTGCCGCGCACGCCGACGGGGAAGCTGGTCAAGCGTCATTTGCGCGAGCGCTACTGGCCGAAGAAGGGCGCAGCGTAGCACTAACCAAGCTGTCGTCCCGGCCTTGAGCCGGGACCCATAGCCGCCGTCCCGAGTTTTGCGAAGGCTGGAGCTACCAGCAAGCCTTAACACAGCGTCCTGTGGTTATGGGTCCCGGCGTTCGCCGGGACGACACTGATGAGGGCCGCGATGACCTCCTCCTCCCCACTTCCAGCACTTCCCCCTCTCCCCCTTCCGCCCTCGATCCGCTCCCGCCACGTCGACGGTATCAACGGCCTGCGGATGCACGTGCTCGAAGCCGGCTTCGAAACGCCCGACCGGCCGTGCGTGCTGCTGCTGCACGGCTTTCCCGAGCTCGCCTATAGCTGGCGCAAGGTGATGCCGGCGCTGGCGGCGGCCGGCTATCACGTGCTGGCGCCTGACCAGCGCGGCTATGGCCGGACCACCGGCTGGAGCGCCGACTATGATGGCGACCTCGCGCCGTTCCGCTTCACCAATCTGGTGCGCGACGCGCTCGGTGTCGTCTACGCCTTCGGCCATCGCCATGTCGCTGCTGTCATCGGCCACGATTTCGGCAGCCCGGTCGCGGCGTGGTGCGCGCTGATCCGCCCCGATGTCTTTCGATCCGTGGTGATGATGAGCGCGCCGTTCCCGGGTCCACCGGCGGCACCGTTCGGCATCGCGGATCAACCGCTCGTTCCGACCGATGATCCCGTGCATCGCGAGCTCGCGGCGCTGCCGCGGCCGCGCAAGCACTATCAGCCCTACTACTCCACGCGCGAGGCCAACGCCGACATGCATCGCGCATCGCAGGGCCTGCGTGACTTCCTGCGCGCCTACTATCACCACAAGAGCGCCGACTGGCCGGGCAACCAGCCATATCCGTTTCAAGCATGGACCGCAGACGAACTGGCCAAGCTGCCGACCTACTACGTGATGGATCTCGACAAGACCATGGCCGAGACCGTCGCCGAGGAGATGCCTGGCGCCGCGGCGATCGCGGCCAATCGCTGGCTGCCCGACAGCGAGCTCGCGGTCTACGCCGCCGAATATGAACGAACCGGCTTCCAAGGCGGCCTGCAATGGTATCGCTGCGGCACGTCAGGTCTGTTCGACGCGGAATTGCAGACCTGGTCGGATCGCACCATCGACGTTCCGTCTGCATTCATCTCCGGCCTGCAAGACTGGGGCATCTACCAACGGCCCGGTGTGCTTGAAGCGATGCAGTCCCGAGTGTGCACCAACATGATCCTGTGCGAGCTGATCGATCGTGCCGGGCATTGGGTGCAGCAGGAGCAACATGACCATGTCAACGAGCTCCTGTTCACGTTCCTGAATAAATCGACAGCCTGATTTCGGACGCCGTTGCGACCTAATCAGGCGAATCGAGGAACGAATATTCGGGGTGCGACGTTTTGGCATCCGGGCGATGCCCATCAGGAGAAAGCTTTATGGATAAGAAGATCGCAGGCTTGCTTGGCGCGGTCGCCGCTGTCGGCGCGCTCGGCTCGGGGCAGGCGTCAGCGGCTCCGGCGCCGACCGACGTGCTGAAGGCCAATTCCTACGCCGACCTGCTCGAGCCGATCCCGAATGCAGCCGCAGTGCTGCAGGCCCTCGACGAGCAGGCGCCTCAGGCGGCCGAGCCGAAGGTGCAGCTGGCGCAGTGGTACCATCACCACCATCATCATCACCACCATCACCATGGCTACTGGCGCGGCTATGGCTATGGCCCCGGCTATGGGTACGGCTACGGCCCGCGGGTGTATGTGGTGCCGCGCCGGTACTATCACCACCACCATCATCACCATCACCACTGGTATTACGATCGCTATTGATCGTCATGAGGTGACAGTTCGAGGGGCGCCGGCCGCGAGGTCGGTGCCCTTTTTTCTATGCGGCTAGGGCGGCAGCTCATCATTATGGGGACACGGGGCTGTCGCGACGAGCGGGCCTGTCAGTTTGCTTCTCCGTCATGGCCGGGCTCGTCCCGGCCATCCACGTCTTTCAGCACGCTAGGGACTACGTGGATGGCCGGGACAAGCCCGGCCATGACGACGGAGAGAACGTTGAGTGAAAGTCCGACATCAAATTCGATGCCTGAGCTTGCTCAGGATTTGCGCGCTTTCTCCTTCGCGGCGCGATGCAGATGGCGGTAGGTGCCGTCGAACACCGTGTCGGTGCTCGACACCCATTCGGTCTCCTTGGCGAGCACGGGACGGCTGGCATGGATGCGGCGGGACTGCAACTCGCGCTCGGCGGCCTCGTCGGGACTCATCGGCTCGACCGTGAAGTTCGCCTCCTCGGGGATGACGATCACCTGCGCGAACGGCTCGCCGGAGCGGAAGATGTGCGTGCGGCCCTCCGCCGGCGCCTTGAACACGGTGAAGAACAGCATCGGCCAGAAGCCGCGCACCAGGGCCGGCACGGCGATCGGGCAGGTATCGGTACGGTCGGTGTAGAAGCGCGGATGCGGCTCGGTGCGAATCGCAAAGCCCGGGGGCACCTTGAGATCGAGCAGGATCTGATAGGTGTAGAATGCATCGCCGAAATTGCGGAACGGCGGCCATTGCAGGCTCGGGCTCGGCGGCTCGCCCCAATCGCCCGACAATTCCAGCTTGCCGTCGCGCGTCGTGACCTGCAGCTCGAAATCATACGGATAGAACAGCTCGATGCCGTATTGCGCGCCCTCGGAGAACGGCACGCAGTGCCAGACCTGCTCGTGCGAGCCATTCGCGCGCGGCTGCCGCTCGCCTGCCCAGCCCGGAATGTCCATCCTGGTCCGGCGCGGCGCCAGTCCGGGATCATTCAGCCTGTATTTGACGCTGGTCATTGGAACTCCTTAGGTAGCCAAGCGGAAACGCGAACGGTGAATTTGCTCAGGGGTTCCCTGACTGGGGCCTGAATGCGACCTCACGAAATGTTTCGCGGCCACGGCGCGGCGGTAGTTTGACCGCGCTGCGGCAAATCCATATAGACTTTAGAAACGTTCTAAACAGTCGAATGTTGAGAACGTCAAATCCGGGGACTTGGAATGAAGAATTTCGCCGACCTCACCGAGCGCGAGATCCTGGCGATCGCGATCTCGGCCGAAGAGGAAGACGGCCGCATCTACATGAGCTTCGCGGAAGACCTGGCGGAGCGGTATCCGGATTCGGCGAAACTGTTCGAGCAGATGGCCGAGGAGGAGAAGGGCCATCGCCACATGCTGCTCGAGCTCTATGAGGAGCGCTTCGGCAAGAACCTGCCGCCGATCCGGCGCGAGAACGTCAAGGGCTTCATGCAGCGCCGCCCGATCTGGCTGACCAAGAACCTGTCGCTCGATGCCATCCGCAAGGAGGTCGGCACGATGGAGTTCGAGGCCGAGCGCTTCTATGCCAAGGCCGCCGAGCAGGCCAAGGACGTCGGCGTGCGCCGTCTGCTCGGCGATCTCGCGCTCGCTGAGAAGGGCCACGAGCAGGTCGCGGCCAAGCTGACCGACGAAATCCTCAGCCCTGACGTGCGTCATAAGGAAGACGAGACGCGGCGGCGCGTGTTCGTGCTGCAATATGTCCAGCCCGGACTCGCCGGCCTGATGGACGGCTCAGTGTCGACGCTCGCGCCATTGTTTGCCGCGGCCTTCGCCACGCATCAGAACTTCCAGACTTTCCTGGTCGGCCTCGCCGCTTCGATCGGCGCCGGCATCAGCATGGGCTTTGCCGAGGCGCTGTCCGACGATGGCTCGCTGACCGGCCGCGGCTCGCCCTGGCTGCGCGGCGCCGTCTGCGGCGCGATGACGACGCTCGGCGGCCTCGGCCATACGATGCCTTATCTCGTCCCGGACTCCTGGACCAACGCGTTCTGGATCGCGACCGCGATCGCCGGCCTCGTCGTGTTCTTCGAGCTGTGGGCGATCGCCTATATCCGCGCGCGCTACATGGACACGCCGTTCATGCAGGCGGTGTTCCAGATCGTGCTCGGCGGCATCATCGTGCTCGGCGTGGGGATCTTGATAGGCGCGGCCTAGCATCGGTCGCGGCGGGCGGAACTTCCTGCCGGACACCTGATTGCGCCAGACCGAACACAATGGAAGGCTCGTCATGACACCACGCCTGCACTACGGCACGCCCGCGAAGATCCTGCACTGGCTGGTGGTGGCGCTGCTCGCCATCCAATATCCGATCGGCTGGCTGATGCCCGACCTGCACGCCAACACGCCGCCGGGCACGCCGATGATCCTGCACATCTCGTTCGGCCTCACCATCCTGGCCCTGATCGTCGTGCGCTTCGTCTGGCGTCTCACCCACCCCGTGGCGCCGGAGAGCTCGCTGCCGCCGTGGCAGCGGCTGAGCTCGGAGGCGGTGCACTGGGCGCTCTATGTGATGGTGCTGGCGACCACCATCACCGGCTGGCTGTTCGCGTCGTTCCGCGGCTGGAGCGTGTCCTACTTCTACCTGTTTCAGCTGCCGATGCTGGCGGCGCGCAACCCGGCCGGCAATCGCGCCATCGACGGCCTGCACCAGGCATCCGAGTGGCTGCTGCTGATCCTGATCGTGGTTCATGTCGGCGCGGCGCTGGCGCACATCTTCGTCTATCGCGACCGCGTCATGCAGCGCATGCTGCCGGGCTGATTGCGCGCGCCCAGCGCAATTTCGGTCAAGCCGCGGCCTTCGGCATCAGCTACTGTCTGGCTTCCTCAAGCACGGGAGCAGGACCCTTGGCCTCATCGCAATGGACGTTCGCAACCGCCAGCGAAACGGCGAAAGCCCTCGCGCATCGCGAGGTCTCGTCGGTCGAGCTGACACAGCTCGCCATCGACCGCATTCAGCGCCACGACGACAAGATCAACGCCATCTGCGTGCGCGATTTCGACCGCGCGCTGGACGCCGCACGTAGCGCGGACGCGGCGCTTGCGCGCGGCGAGCGCCGGCCGCTGCTCGGCCTGCCGCTGACGGTGAAGGAATCCTTCAACGTCGGCGGGCTGCCGACGACCTGGGGCTTTCCGCAACAGAAGAACTTCATCGCAGCCGAAGACGCGCTCACCGTCACGCGGGTGAAGGACGCCGGCGGCATCGTGCTCGGCAAGACCAACGTGCCGATCGCGCTCGGCGACTGGCAGAGCACCAACGACATCTACGGCACCACCAACAACCCTTACGATCTCGCACGGACGCCGGGCGGCTCCTCCGGCGGCTCGGCGGCGGCGCTGGCGGCCGGCTACGGCGCGCTGTCGCTCGGCTCCGACATCGGCGGCTCGCTGCGCGTGCCGGCCTTTCATTGCGGCGTCACCGCGCACAAGCCGACCTATGGCCTGGTGCCCACGCGCGGCCACACGCCGCCGCCGTTCCCGCCGCTGCCGAACGAGGCGGACCTCGCCGTCGTTGGCCCAATGGCGCGCTCGGCGGCTGATCTATCGTTGTTGCTCGAGGTGATGGCGGGACCCGACCCGCTCGAAGCGGGCAAGGCGTATCGGCTGGAGCTGCCGACGGCGCGGCACACGCGCCTGCAGGATTTCCGCGTGCTGGTGGTGGCGAGCGATCCGCTGCTGCCGACCGACAGCGCCGTGCGCGGCGCCATCGAGCGGCTCGCGGGTGATCTGGCGAAGGTCGGCGTGCGCGTTGCGGGCGAGAGCCCGCTCCTGCCGGACTTCGCCGCCTCCAGCCGACTCTATATGCGCATGCTCCATGCGTTCCTCGGCGCCACCATGCCGCCGGAGGCCTATGCCCGCGTCAGAGAGAAGGCCGCGGGCCTTCCAGTTGGCGCCGCGAGCCTTGCTGCGGAAACGCTGCGCGGCCTCGCCTTCAGCCATCGCGACTGGGTGCATGCCAGCGGCGCCCGCGCCGGGCTGCGCGCGCAATGGCGCCTTCTGTTCGAGAGCTTCGATGCCGTGATCTGTCCGATCATGCCAACGCCCGCTTTTCCGCACGATCATTCCGACGACATGGGAGCGCGCCGCATCACCATCGACGGTGTCGACCACGACTATGGCGATCAGCTCGCCTGGCCCGGGATCGCCACGTTGCCCGGCCTGCCCGCGACGCAGATCCCGCTCGGGCTCGCCGAAGGCTTGCCCGTCGGGGCGCAGATCGTCGGCCCCTTCCTCGAAGACCGCACGGCGCTCAAGCTCGCCGAACTGATCGAGCGCGAATTCGGCGGCTTCACGCCGCCACCGATGTTTTCGGGTCAATCGTAAGAGGCACAAGCGCCTCCTGGTCCACCGCCGTCGTCCCGGCCTTGAGCCGGGACCCATAGCGCGGAATCTATCAAGGTGGCGCAACTGTCAGTCATCGTCCCATGACCGCCGGTGGCTATGGGTCCCGGCTCAAGGCCGGGACGACGACCGTGTGTGCGGAGCGCCATATTGCCCCACATCGTCATGGCCGGGCTTGACCCGGCCATCCATCGACGTGAGAGGATGGATGCCCGGGTCAAGCCCGGGCATGACGAGCAACTGATAAGAAGGCGCGCCTGGCATCACCACCCGCACTCCATGCGGTGCCTCACCTCACGCATCGAACATGATCACGCTACGCAGCGTCTTCCCCGCCTTCATGTTGGCGAAGCCCTCGTTGATCTCCGACAGCTTCAGCTTGGCGGAGATCCAGTCCTCCAGATGCAGCTTGCCGCGCAGATAGAACTCGACGAGGCGGGGCATGTCGACGCGGAAGTGGTTGGAGCCCATCGACGAGCCCTGGATGCGGCGCTCGCGCAGGAAGTCGAAGCCGTGCAGCTCGATCTTCTGGCCGAACGGGATCATGCCGACGATGGTCGCGGTGCCGCCGGGCGCCAGCATCGCGAACGCCTGCTCGGCGGTCTCCTTGCGGCCCAGCACCTCGAAAGCATGATGCACGCCGCCCTTGGTCAGCTCGCGCACCTGCGCGACGGCGTCGCCGTCCAAGGGATTGATGATGTCGGTAGCGCCGAGCTTGGTCGCAAGCTGCAGCTTGGCCGGGTTGGTGTCGATCGCGATGATGCGCCCCGCGCCCGCGATCTCGGCGCCATTGATCGCGGCCATGCCGACGCCGCCGCAGCCGATCACGGCGACAGTCTCACCGGCCGTCACGCGCGCCGTGTTCACCACCGCGCCATAGCCGGTGATGACGCCGCAGCCGATCAACGCGGCGAACTCGAGCGGCATGTCCTGGCGGATCTTCACGATCGCGTTCTCGTGCACCAGCATCTGCTCGGCGAATGACGAGAGATTGAGGAACTGATGCAGCTTCTCACTCCGCCCCCATGACAGCCGGTTGGAGGCGCCAGGCGGCATTTTCACCGTGGTGTCGGTGCACAGCACCGGCCGGCCCGTGGTGCAGTTGTCGCAGGTGCCGCAGAACACCGAGAGACAGGTGACGACGTGATCGCCCGGCTTCACATAGCTGACGTCTGAGCCGACCTGCTCGACGATGCCAGCGGACTCATGGCCGAGCACCGCCGGCAGTGGATGCGGATAGAGTCCCTCAATGAAGTGCAGGTCGGAATGGCAGAGACCGGCGACGCTCGTGCGGATCAGCACCTCGCGCGGCCCCGGCTTGGGCACGCTGATCTCCTCGATCACCAGCGGCTTGTTGACCTCCATCAGCACGGCGGCTTTCATTGGCGTTCTCTCCCTGTTTTGTTATGATTTGGTTTAGCAACTTACCACGTCGTCTTCCGGAGCTGGTGACTGCGCCCTCTCCCCTTGTGGGAGAGGGCTACGCAGCTGCCAGCAACAAACTCACCCGGGTGAGGGGTTCGTGCCACGAATTCAGCTCCGCGCCCGTAGCGACCCCTCACCCGGTTTTCATGCTGCGCATGGAAACCACCCTCTCCCACAAGGGGAGAGGGTGCATCGAGCTTGCGGCGCCAGCTTCAGACTACAACGCATTTTCTCACCGGAAGACTACGCCGCCGACATCAGTTCGCCAACCTCATCCATGTTCGCGTCGCGCTCACCCAGCAGCAGCGTTGCGATCGCGTCGTCCGTCTTGTTTTCCGCCAGCCGGAACGGATCGGCCGGTGTCAGCCGATGATCCACCACCAGCTTCGCCAGCAATAAGCGTCGCGCATCGCCGCGCATCGCATGGATGCGCGCGCTCTCCCAGGTGAGCGAGACGGCACTGGCGGTGTGATACAGCAGGCTGGTCGCCCGGCGAGACTCCGCTTCATTGTCGGCGCGCCCCGCGACCTCACGCGCAAAACCGGTCGCGCGATCGACCAGGCGATGCAGCTGATCGCGCCAGGCCTGCGGCACATCAGCGCTGTCGTCGAGACGCGCATGCAGGTCGGCTGACAGCGCGGACTCCGCGCCGTGACGGCCGACGGCGCGCTTGAGCGCATCGAGCGCGACGATGTTGCCGGTGCCTTCCCAGATCGAGCCGAGATGCGCATCGCGCAGCAGCCTGGAGGTGGCGAACTCCTCGACATAGCCGATGCCGCCGCGCATCTCCAACGCATCGCCGCAGACCTTGCGCGCGTCGCGCGTGGCGCGGAATTTCAAGACAGGGGTCAGGATACGCAGCAGCGCAGCCGCGTCCTGGCTGCCGCCCTCGGCACGGTCCAGGGCATCGGCGGTGAGGAAACTCATCGACAGCGCCTGCTCGGTCGGCAGCAGGATCTTCAGCAGCTGACGGCGTCCCAAGGGCAGGTCGACGATGCGCTGCCCGAACACGACGCGATTGCGCGCGACCGTGATCGCGTCGTGCCAGGCGCGCCGCATCAGCGCCGTCGACTTGACACCGTTCGAGAGCCGCGAGGAGTTCACCATCTCGGCCATCTGCACGAAGCCGCGATCGAGCCGGCCGACGGCATAGGCGATCGCGCCTTCCAGCTTGATCTCGCCCGAGGCCATCGAGCGGGTGCCGAGCTTATCCTTCAGGCGCACGATCCGATAATGGTTCTGCGTGCCGTCTTCGAGGAAGCGCGGCATCAGGAACAGGCCGACGCCGCGCGTGCCGGGCTCGGCGCCTTCGGGCCGCGCCAGCAGCATCACCACCTTGGCATCGGCATTGGAGCAGAACCATTTCTCCCCGTGCAGCCGCCAGTGATTGCCCTCGGGCACGGCGACCGTCGTGAGCGTGCCGACGTCGGAGCCGCCCTCCTTCTCGGTCATGAACTGACCGCCCTGGGTCAGCTTGCGCATGTCGGTCTGCGTCAGGCCGTCGAGATACTTCGCCTTCAGCGCGTCGCTGCCGAAGCTCGAAAGCAGCTTGGCGCAGCCGTCGGTGACGTTGATCGGGCAGCCCAGCCCGAACTCCGCCTGGTTGAACAGGAAGGTGAAGGCGTGCTTGGCCGTGACGGGATATCTGGTCGGCCAGCCGAGAATGCCCTTGCGGATCGACATCGCATGGATACCGAACTCGCCGAAGGCCGCGCGCTCCAGCTCACGATAGGCGGGGTGATATTCGATCCACTGCACGTCGCGGCCGAAGCGGTCGCGCTGGTGCAGCACCGGGCCATGGCGGTCCGCGAGCCGGGCGCACTCGTCGAGATAGGAGCCGGCCAGTTCGCCGAGCCGGTCGAGATGCGGCACCAGGTGGCGGAACAGCGTGTCGGGCAGATGGATGCGCAGGAGGTCGGCGAGCGCCGGATCTGCGCGATAGAAGTTGAGCCCGGTGGTATCGGGCGCCAGCAAATCCGGCCGCTTCCCGCCCGTCATGACGTCGTCGCGTTTCAGGAACTGGTGCATGAGCGTTAAGCCCTCGTTCGTTTCAACAAGTCTCTGATGGACTCTTCAGGTTGCATCTGATCGGGTACACGACGTCGCACGTCCGCAGGTTCTGGGAGCCGCGCAATGACCAATCAGCCGACGGAGGTTTATCGCATCTTCGGGGCGGAGATGTCGCCCTATTCGGTCAAGGTGCGATCGTATCTGCGTTACAAGGGCATTCCGCATCAGTGGATATTGCGCAGCGCGGAAACCGAGGGCGAGTTCACCCGGCACGCCAAGCTGCCGATCATTCCGCTGGTGGTCGCGCCCGACGAGGTGCCGATGCAGGATTCGACGCCGATCATCGATGCGCTCGAGCTCGATTTTCCGGAGCCGTCGGTTCATCCCGGCGACGTGCTGATGAGCTTCATCTCCGCTCTGATCGAGGAGTTCGGCGATGAGTGGGGCAACAAATGGATGTTCCATTATCGCTGGGCCGGCGAGCTCGATCAGCGCGCCTCGGCCGGGCGCATCGCCCGCATGGTCGCGCCGAAGGCCACCGATGCCGATGTCGCCAGGCTGTCGGAGAAGATTCGCGCGCGCATGGTCGATCGCCTCTCCTATGTCGGTTCGAACGAGGCCAACGCACCGCAGATCGAGCAGGGATTTGTCGAGATGCTCGATCTGCTGGAGCGGCACCTCGCGCTCAGGCCGTATCTGTTCGGCGGCCGTCCGGCCTATGGCGATTTCGGCCTGTGGGGTCAGCTCTACGAGTTGTGGACCGATCCGACCGCCGGCGCGCTGATCGAGGGCCGCGCCCCGCATGTGCTGGCCTGGATCCAGCGCATGATGTGGCCACGCGCGGAAGGCGAGTTCGAGCTGTGGCCGGAACTGTCGCTCACATTGATGCCGATCCTGACGCGCCAGGTCGGCGCGCTGTTCATGCCGTGGTCGCTCGCCAATGAGCAGGCGATCAAGGACAACCGCGACGCTTTCAGCGTCCAGCTCGGCGACATCGTGTGGACCCAGAAGCCGCAGAAATATCATGCGCGGTCGCTGGCGATGCTGCGCTCGAAATACGCCTTCCTGCACGACCGCAGCCGGCTCGACATCGTGCTGGAAGAGATCGGCTGCCTCGCCGGCCTGCAGCCGCGCCCGGCCTGATCTCAGGCAGAATTGTGGGGATGGATGGTGGGAAGTTGGCCTTGGCTGCACTAGCTTGAGCGGAGCGGACGCATGTCGAGGACACCCAGATGGATATCCCTGCCTACAAGATCGCCCTGATCGTCGGCGCCGGCGAAGGGCTTTCCGCCTCGCTCGCGCGGCTGTTCGCGCGCGAGAAGATCCGCGTGGCGCTCGCCGCGCGCAAGACCGAGAAGCTCGGTGCGCTTTGCAGCGAGACCGGCGCGCGGGCCTATCCCTGCGACGCCACCAATCCGGAGGAGGTCGAGCGGCTGTTCGGCCTCGTCACGCGCGAGATCGGAGAGCCCGATCTCGTGGTCTACAATGCCAGCGCACGCGCGCGCGGGCCGCTCACCGATCTCGTGCCGGCCGACGTGCAGAATTCCATTGCCGTCAGCGCCTTCGGTGGCTTCCTGGTGGCCCAGCAGGCGGCTCAGCGCATGCTGCCCAACAAGCATGGCGCGATCCTGTTCACCGGCGCCTCGGCGAGCGTGAAGGGCTATGCGCAGTCGTCCGCGTTCGCGATGGGCAAGTTCGCGCTGCGCGGCCTCGCCCAGAGCATGGCGCGGGAGCTGTCGCCGCAGGGCATCCACGTCGCTCATTTCGTCATCGACGGCGGCATCAAGAGCGCCGAACGGCAGGAGCCGGCGGAGCGGCCGGATTCGATGCTCGATCCGGATGCGATCGCGGCGAGCTATTGGAGCGTGCTGCAGCAGCCGCGCAGCGCCTGGAGCTGGGAGATGGAGCTGCGGCCCTGGGTGGAGACGTTTTGAGTACGCTTGAACATCGGACAACAAAGCAGACTGCGCGTGAATGCGCCCTCTCCCCTTGTGGGAGAGGGCGAGTTTGGCCTCTCCACGTACGCGGTTGGGTGAGGGGTCTCTCTCTGCGAACAACACTCGTGGAGAGAGACCCCTCACCCAGCCGAGTATGTTGAGCTTTCCTACATGCCCTCTCCCACAAGGGGAGAGGGCGCAGTCATTGGCACCGCGATCGGTTCCCATCCGTCACGCGGCTCTTGTGAGTTCACGGCAACGCCAATTAGATGATGATGGTCATTTCACCAAGCCAAAGTCGGCCCGCCGCACGTCGTCAGCCCTCACGCCCTTCTCGAAACGCACCAACGTCCAATCATCCGCATGCGGCCGGATCGTGAAGCCGGCCTTCCTGGCCAGCGCGATCATCACGTCGTTGGTGCGCAGCGCGTCGCCTGACAGCCTGGCTCCACCGAGGGCGGCTGCGCGACGCTCCAGATCCGCGATCAGCGCCGGGCCGATGCCGTGGCCATGCCAGCGGTCATGCACCGACAGACCGAACTCCACGCGGCCGGTATCGCGCTCGAATGCGTAGCGTGCCTCGGCTACGATGCTTTTGGCACCGTCCTGCTCCATCGTTGCGAGAAGGCTGTAGCGGTCGTTACGGCCGAGCGCGACGAAATCGTCCAGCACAGCCTTCGGCAGTTCGCTGAGAGCGCCCAGGAAGCGTCTATGGCGCGAGCGCTGGCTCAAAGATCGGACATAAGCCTGCAGCGCCTCGGCGTCCTTCGATGTCGCAAAATGCAAGCTGACGAGCTCGCCACGCCTGGTGTGGATGACGTCGGGCACCGCAAGTCGGTCGGCAACAGCAGGCGTCGGCATGGCGGGCGTCCTCGAGACGAGATCTGCCGGCGCCCTCTTTTGCGGAGCGGCGCCGGCGCGGCAGGGATGAGTGAGGGGCTCACCCCCGCCAGAACGGCTTGTCGATCTCGGCGGCGATGTCGCTGCGGGACAGGCCGAGGTCGTGCAGATCGCGTTCCGACCATTGCGCCAGCTCATGCCGGGTGCGGTAGCGGAAGCGCCAGGCGGCGAGCAGCGCGGTCAGGTCGGACCAGAAGCCAGGTGCATGATGTTTCGTCATTGACGAGGAGACGTAAAGGGACATGGAAGCCTCCTGGAAAGCAGTGAGGCTGCACTATCGAAGGCTTGCTCTTCATCGACAAACGACATTTACTACCGTTTCGGATGAAATAAGCTCATGACAAGGGAGACCCCTGGATGACCCGGCTGCCGTCGCTGAATGGATTGCGGGCGTTCGAGGCCGCCGCGCGGCATCTCAGCTTCACCCGCGCGGCCTCCGAGCTGAACGTGACGCAGACCGCAATCAGCCATCAGATCAAGCGCTTGGAGGACGAGCTCGGCCTCCGCCTGTTCGTCCGGCAGAACCGCAGCCTCGCGCTGACGCCGCAGGCCCGCGACTACCTGCCGCTGGTCCGCGCCGCGTTCGACGACCTCCGGCTGGCGACGGAACGGCTGGTGCGCAAGGACAACGCCAAGGTGCTGACGGTCTCCACGATCGCCTCGCTGGCCGCCAAATGGCTGCTGCCGCGGCTGACCGCGTTCCAGGAGGCGCATCCCGCCATCGACGTCCGCATCACCACTTCGACCGCGCTGGTCGACTTCCGCAAGGACGATGTCGACGCCGCGATCCGCTACGGGCGCGGCCACTGGCCGGGCGTGCGGGCGGAGTGGCTGATGGCCGACGAACTGTTTCCGGTGTGCAGCCCGGCGCTGCTGCAGGGCGCCAAGCCGCTACGCTGCCCGGAGGATCTCGCGCATCACACGCTGCTGCAGGCGAGCGGCGGCTATGACGAGGATTGGCGGCTGTGGCTGACGGCGGCGGGGTTGCCTGTGGAGATGTCCCGACAGAGCCGGCTGAGCTTCGACCTGTCGTTGATGACCGTCCAGGCCGCGATCGACGGGCTCGGCGTCGCCATCGGCCGCACGGCCTATGTCCAGGACGACATCGCCAAGGGCCGGCTGGTGGTGCCGTTCAAGATGGCCCTGCCGAGCGACGCCGGCTTTTATCTGGTGACGCCGGAGGGACGTACCGATCCGCCGAAGCTCAAGGCGTTTCGCCAGTGGCTCAAGACCGCAGTGCAGCATAAGACCACGGCGGCCCAACCGGCCTAGCGTTAAGGAATCGCTAGTAAATCTATTGGCCTGGGCGATCCGGCGTGGCAGATTGCCGCACGTTTTCAACTCGGCCGGCGCAGAATTTCTTCCGCACGAGCCACTCGACGGTAGGAGTTTCTTCGCGTGTCATCGACCTCAGCCGCCCAGCCCGCCACCATCCAATCGCGCATCGGCGCGATCCTGCGCGCCACCAGCGGCAATTTCCTCGAGCAGTTCGATTTCTTCCTGTTCGGGTTCTACGCGGCCGCGATCGGCAAGGCTTTCTTCCCCTCGACCGACGAGACCGCTTCGCTGCTCAACACCTTCGGCGTGTTCTGGCTGGGCGCCCTGATGCGTCCCGTCGGCGCGATCGTGCTCGGCGCCTATATCGATAAGATCGGCCGCCGCCAGGGTCTGATCGTGACGCTCGCCATCATGGCCGCCGGCACCGTCGTGATCGCCTTCTGCCCGACCTACGAGACTATCGGCGTCGCCGCGCCGATCATCGTGCTGCTCGGCCGCCTGCTGCAGGGCTTCTCGGCCGGCGTCGAGCTCGGCGGAGTTTCGGTCTATTTGTCGGAGATCGCAACGCCCGGCAATCGCGGCTTCTACACCTCGTTCCAATCGTCGAGCCAGCAGGTCGCGATCTTCGTCGCCTCGATCCTGGGCTTTCTCCTGAGCGAGACCATGCCGGCGGCCACCGTGACCGCGTGGGGCTGGCGCATTCCGTTCTTCGTCGGCTGCCTGATCATTCCGCTGATCTTCTTCCTGCGCCGCACGCTGGAGGAGACGCCGGCCTTCCTCGCCATGAAGAAGCACCCGACCACCAGCGAAGTGTTCGCCTCGGCGCTCGCCAACTGGCGCATCGTGCTGCTCGGCATGATGATCGCGATCCTCACCACGACGACGTTCTACTTCGTCACCGTGTACACGCCGACCTTCGGCAAGACCGTGCTGAAGCTGTCGACGGCGGATGCGCTGCTGGTGACGCTGCTGGTCGCGGTCACCAACTTCATCTGGAACCCGGTCGGCGGCGCGCTCTCCGACAAGATCGGCCGCAAGCCGGTGCTGATCGGGATCGCGACGCTGTCGCTGCTGACCGCCTATCCCGCGCTGAGCTGGCTGGTGTCGGCGCCGACCTTCGGCAAGATGCTGGCGGTGGAGATGATGTTCTCTTTCTATTTCGGCATGTACAGCGGCACCATGCTCGGCGCCCTGGTCGAGATCGTGCCGGCGCATGTCCGCACCACCTGCTTCTCGCTGGCCTTCGCGCTCGCCGCGGCGCTGTTCGGCACCTTCACGCCGTTCGCGGCGACTTGGCTGATCGAGAAGACCGGCGACAAGGCCTCCCCCGGCTTCTGGCTGATGTTCGCCGCCGTGCTCGGCATCATCGCCGCGCTGACCGTCTATCGCGGCGGCCGGCAGGCCGTTGCGGCGCGCGAGCCGGCCGCGGCCTAAGCGGGTTGTCTGTTCACGCGACGGGCGGCATCATTCGATGCCGCCCGTTTTTTATTGCCGGCCGGAATGGAAGCGAGGATTGCCATGGATGAACTGATCGCCGTCGCCGGCAAGGTTGCCGAGCGGCTCATCGCGCGCAAGCAGACCATCGCGGTCGCGGAATCCTCGGCCGGCGGACTGATCGCGGCGGCGCTGCTCGCGGTGCCCGGCGCATCGGCCTATTTCCTCGGCGGCGCCGTGGTCTACACCCGCGACGCACGGCGCGTGCTGATGGACATTCCCGACGAGGCGATGAAGGGCATCCGCTCGGCCTCGGAGCCGTATGCCGAACTACTGGCGCGGCAGATCAAGTCGCGTTTTGCCACCGATTGGGGATTGTCGGAGACCGGCGCTGCCGGCCCCACCGGCAACCGCTATGGCGACGCCGCGGGGCATGCGTGTTTTGCGGTAGCTGGTCCGGCGTCCGCCGTAGTCACACTGGAAAGCGGCAGCAGCGACCGGGCAGCCAACATGCAGTTGTTCGCGAAAAGCGCGCTGGAGCTGTTGCTCAAGACACTCGCCGCATAACCCGGTGTCGTCCCGGACAAGCCTGGCGACGCGTAGCGGCGGCAGGCGCTGACCCGGGACCCATACCGCGTGATCTATCTTGGGGCAGTCTGGATGTTGAAACTGTCGCGCAAACCAACGACCGCCTGTGGCTATGGATCCCCGCGTGCGCGGGGATGACAGCGGAGTGTGCCGCCCCCGTCTCCGCTCCATCTACGGTGTCGTCCCGGACGAGCCCGCTGACGCGAAGCGGCAGCGGGCGCCGATCCGGGATCCATACCGCGTGATCTGTCTTGAGGCAGGCTGCGCGTTGAGCCTTTCGCGCAAGCCAACACCCGCCTGTGGTTATGGGTCCCTGCGTTCGCAGGGACGACAGCGGAGTTTGTAGCGCCACAAGTGCCCCACGAGCAGCCGCAGCCCTCACTTCTCCCTAAAGGCGCGCATCAGCTGGTCGTGCAGCGGCTTCATCAGGTAGGAGATCACGGTACGGTCGCCGGTCTGGACGAAGGCTTCGGCCGGCATGCCCGGGATCAGCTTGACGTCGCCCAAGCGCGCGATCTCCTCCGGCGACATCGAGACGCGGATGGTGTAGTAGCTCTGTCCCGTGCGCTGGTCGGTGGTGACGTCAGGCGAGACGCGGCTGACGACGCCGTTCAATTCCGGCGTGGTGCGCTGGTTGAAGGCGGACAGCCGCAGCAGCGTCTTCTGGCCCACCTGCAGCTTGTCGATGTCCTGCGGATTGACCTTGGCCTCGACCTGCAGGTCATCGCTCTGCGGCACGATCAGCATGATGGTGTCGCCCGCAGTGATGACGCCGCCGACGGTGTGCACCGAGGACTGCAGCACCATGCCGTCCTGCGGCGCGCGGATGTCGACGCGGCGCAGCTGGTCCTCCGCGGTGACCTTGCGCTCGACGAACTCGCCGATCTTGTCGGTGGTCTCGCGCAGATCCTTGGACACCTCGCTGACCATGTCCTTGTCGACTTGGATGATCTGCAGCTCGGTCTCGCTGATCTTGCCCTTGGCCTGGGCGCGCGCGGCGATGAATTGCGCGCGCTCGCCATTGAGGCGGGCGGCGTCGCGCTCCAGTGTGGTCAGGCGCGACAGCTGCACCAGGTGCTGCTCGTAGAGCTGGCGTACGCCGTCGAGCTCCTTCTGCACCAGCGCGATCTCCTGGTCCTTGGCGGCGACCTGTGCCGAGAGGCCCTCGATCTCCTCACCCAGCTGGGCCACGCGCTCGCGCAGCTGCGCCTTCTGGCCGATGCGGCCATTGACGCGGACCTCGAACAGCTTGGTCTCGCTCGCCGTCAGGCTCTTGACGTCGGGATCACTCATCCGCTCCAACAACTGCTGCGGAAACAGGATCTTGGCCCAGCCGCGCTGCTCCGCCTCGAGCCGGGCCGCGCGCGCCTGCAGCGCATCGAGGTTCTTGGTGACGATGGCAAGCGACGCCTTGGTCACGGTGTCGTCGAGCCTCACGACGATGTCGCCGGACTTGACGACGTCGCCGTCGCGCGCGCGCAGCTCGCCGACCACGCCGCCGGTCGGATGCTGCACCTTCTTGACGTTGGATTCGACCACGATCTGGCCGGGCGCGATCAGCGCGCCGGAAATCTGCTGCGTCGCGGCCCAGCCGCCCATCCCGCCGGCCACGGCGATGACGACACCCATGCCGACCAGGAGATGGCGGCGGATCGATTCGCGCACGCTCTCCGGCTTGCGCAAACCAGGAACGGGACCGGTGATGACCTGGCTGCTCATGGCTTCGTCACTCCGGCCTCCGAGACGATCTTGATCGGCGCCGGCGGGCGCGGCTGCAGCACCTGCGCCAGCACCGTCTCCTTCGGACCGAACGCCTGCGCGCGCCCGTCCTTCATCACCAGCACCTGATCCACCGCCTCGATGCCGATCGGCCGGTGCGCGACGACGACGACGATCGCACCACGCGCCCGCGCCGAGCGCACCGCGCGCGACAGTGCCTCGTCGCCTTCGGTGTCGAGGTTGGAGTTGGGCTCGTCGAGCACGATCAGGAACGGGTCGCCATAGAGTGCGCGCGCCAGCGCCACGCGCTGCGCCTGCCCCGCCGACAGCGCCGCGCCCTGCTCGCCGATCTGCGTGTCGTAGCCGTCCCGCATCTTGATGATGATGTCGTGCACGCCGGCTTCCTTCGCGGCGGCGATGATGCCGTCTGCCGTGGCGTTCGGATCGAAGCGGCAGATGTTCTGGGCCACGGTGCCGGCGAACAGCTCGACGTCCTGCGGCAGATAGCCGATGTGCCGGCCGAGCTCGTCGGACGACCACTGGTCGAGCGCCGCGCCGTCGAGCCGGACATGACCGCGCACCGGACGCCAGACGCCGACCAGAGCGCGCACCAAGGAGGACTTCCCCGACGCGCTCGGACCGATGATGCCCAATCCGTTTCCGGCCGACAGTGCGAACGTCACGTCCTGGACGATCGCCTTGTTGTCGCCGGGCGCGACGATCGAGATGCCCTCGACCGAGAGCTTGCCGACCGGCGGCTGCAGCTGGGTCGGCGCCGTTCGCGGCGGCATGGTTTCGAGCAGCTGGTTGAGCCGGCGCCAGCTCTGGCGCGCGGCCACAAAACTCTTCCAATGCGCGATCGCGAGATCGACCGGCGCCAAAGCCCGCGCGCTCAGGATCGAGCCGGCGATGATGATGCCGGCCGTGGCCTCCTGATGAATCACCAGATACGCACCGACCGCGAGCACGGCCGATTGCAGCATCATCCGCAGCACCTTTGCGATCGCCCCAAGACCGCCGGCAACGTCGCTGGCGCGCTGGTTGCCGGCGAGATACTTCTCATTGGTCTCGCTCCAGCGCGACAGCATGCGCCCGCTCATGCCCATCGCGACCAGCACCTCGGCATTGCGGCGGCTGGCGGTTGCGAGATCGTTACGGCGTGCGGCGAGGCCCATGGCTTCCTTCGCCGGCGTGCGGGTCAGGAATTCGGTGATCAAGGTCAGGGTCACCAGAATGATCGCGCCCACCAGCGCTGTCGCGCCGAGCAGAACGTGAAAGGCGAAGCAGATCGCCAGATACAGCGGCAGCCATGGCAGGTCGAAGAACGCGCCGGGCCCCTGGCTGCCGAGAAAGCTCCTGATGTTGTCGAGATCGCGCAGCGGTTGCAGGCCCTCGTTGCGGCCGCCGACCGACAGCGGCAGCCGCACCACGGTGTCGAACACCCGCGCATTCAGGCTCTCGTCGAGCGCGGTGCCAATGCGGCCGAGGATGCGGCTGCGGATCATGTCCAGCGCGCCCTGGGCGATGTAGAGGCCGCCCGCGATGATGATGAGGCCGATCAGGGTCGGCACCGAGCGGCTCGGCAGCACGCGGTCATAGACCTCGAGCATGAAGATCGAGCCGGTCAGGTACAGCAGGTTGATGATGCAGCTCATCACCCCGACGCCGATGAAGGCGCTGCGGCAACCGCGCAAGGCATCGCTGAGCTCGGATTGCCTCACGTGAGGTGCGGCCGCCATCACCACCATCTCTTCAATTCATCGAATGAGCTGCACGGCCGCCGATCAAAACCACAAACTGGCGGCGAACAAGGCAAAATATACTGATTCCTGCGGCAAGCGTCCAACGACACCCGTCTTAGCGTGAATCAGCCGTTGTGCTTGGTGTGTCTGACGCGGCTGCGAAAACGTTCAGCCGCGGTATCGGCAGCGCTAGAGCCGTCCGCCCGTCCGGACCAGCCGGGCCACGAGCAGCAGGATGATCGCGCCGAGCGCGGAATAGACGATTTCGGACACCAGCCCAGTTCCGAGCCGGATGCCCAGCCGCGGAAAGATCAGGCTGGCGACGAGGGCGCCGAGCACGCCGATCACGATATCCCCGATCAGGCCGAAGCCGGTGCCGCGCACGATCTTGCCGGCCAGCCAGCCCGCGATCAGGCCGACAAACAGGATGACCAGAATACCTTCGTTCGATACGTGCATGGCGTGTCCTCAACGTGGCGCCGGACGAGCGGTCCGGCGCCACGGCACCTTAGCGAGGCGACTGCGACGCTTCGACACGCGATGCTCGGCTCCGGCGCGGCGGCGGCGGGTTTCGCGCGAACCGTTACGTCGCCGCCACACTCACGGGCGGCTCGGCAAGCACGCAACGCGCCAGCCGCTGCGGCCCAAGATGAACGGCCGGCGGCAACGCCTCCGAGCAGCGCGTCTGGGCGAGGCTGCAGCGCGGCGCGAACGAGCAGCTGTGCGGCGCCTGATCGAGTGACGGCGGCGTGCCCGGGATCGTCTGCAATCGCTCGCCGCGCTTGGCGCCATGAATGGTCGAAGCCAGCAGGCCGCGCGCATAGGGATGCACGGGCTGGCGGACGATGTCGCGCAAGGAGCCCTGCTCCACGATCTCTCCGGCATACATCACGGCGACACGGTCGCAGATCTCGATGGCCACACCAATGTCGTGGGTGACGAAGATGACTGACATGCCGAACTCGCGCTGCAGCTCGCGCAGCAGCAAGAGGATCTGGATCTGCACGGTGGCATCGAGCGCGGTGGTTGGCTCGTCGGCGAGCAGCACCTTCGGACGGCAGGCGAGAGCGAGCGCGATCATCGCGCGCTGGCGCATGCCGCCGGACATCTCGTGCGGATAGGACTCCAGCCGCCGCTTGGCCGAGGGAATGCGGACGACGTCGAGCATCTCCAGCGCCCGCGCGGTGCCTTCCGCGTAGCTCTTGCCCTCGTGGCGCATCACCGTCTCGGCGATCTGCCGGCCGATCGTATAGACCGGATCGAGCGCAAGCCCCGGCTCCTGGAAGATCATCGACACCGTGCGGCCGCGGAACTGCGACAGCTCCTCGTCGCTCATCGCGAGCACGTCGCGCCCCATCACCTTGACGTGACCTGAAATCTGCGTCCGCTTCTTCGGCAGCAGCCGCATCAGCGCCCGCATGGTGACGCTCTTGCCCGAGCCGGACTCGCCGAGCAGCCCGAGCACCTCGCCATCGGCGAGCGACAGGCTGACATCGTTCACCGCATGCACCGTGCGCTCGCCGGTGAAGCGGATGGTGAGATTGTCGATCTCGACGAGGTTGGTCATACGAATTTGGTCCTCACAAACTCGGTGTCGTCCCGGGCAAGCACGTCGGCGCATCGCGCCGTCGTGCGCCGACCCGGGACCCATAATCCCGGGAGGCGTTTGCGGCACGATCGCCACTCCGAGTCATCGCAACACAAAGGCCGGTGGCTATGGGTCCCGGCTCGGCGCCTGCCATCGCTACGCGACGTCAGGCTTGGCGGGGACGACACCGAATGTGAGGAGACAGCTCCGATCAGGGCGTCTCCAGGCCATGCTCTCGCATCACCTTGATCGCTATGAGGCGGGAGCCGCTCGCCAACACTCCACTTCATGGCAGCGTCGGCACCCTCGCGTGGAAGTCGGTCGCGCGCTGGAATGCGGCTCCGATCGTAAGAATCGTGGCCTCGTCGAAGGAGCGGCCGATCAGCTGCATGCCCACGGGGAGCCCGGTCGCCGTGAAGCCCGTGGGGATCGCGAGCGACGGCAGGCCGAGATAGTTCACCGGGCGCGTGAAGCGGGTGATGCGCTGGATCACGGCCTCGGCGCCGGGCGCGCCGCCGACATCGCTGTCGGCGATCGACGGCGTCACCAGCGGCGATACCGGCGCGATCACGGCGTCCACACCGGACGTCGCCGCGACATGCGCGGCCAGCGCCGCACCGCGCCAGCGCAGCGCTTCGAGATAGGCGACGCCGGAGACGGCGAGCGCGTTCTGCAATCGCATCAGGACCTGCGGGCCGTAGTCCTGTGGCCGTTCGATCATCCAGCGCTTGTGGAAGGCGGCGGCTTCGACCGCGAGCACGAGCTGACAGGCTGCGGTGAGCTGGCGCTGGTCGGGCAGCTCAACCTGCACGACGTCGGCGCCCTCGGTCTTCAGCACGGCGATCGCCGCATCGAGACAGCCCGCCACCTCGGGATCGAGGTCATCAACATAGAACGCCTTGGGCACGCCGATCCTGAGGCCCTTGATCGAGGCCTGGGCGGCCGCGACATAGTCCTGCACCGGAGCATGGCTGGCGGTGGGATCCTCGGGATCGGGGCCGGCCATCAGGCCGAGCAGCAGCCCGCAATCCTCGGCGGTTTGCGCCAATGGCCCGACCGTGTCGAGCGACTGCGACAGCGGCATCGCGCCGGCGCGGCTGACGCGGCCCCAGGTGACCTTCAGGCCGGTGACGCCGCAGAAATTCGCGGGCATGCGGATCGAGCCGCCGGTGTCGGAGCCGAGCGCCGCAAAGGTCAGGCGCGCGCCGACCGCCGAGCCCGAGCCGGACGACGAGCCGCCGGTGACGTAGCCGAGCTTCCACGGATTGTGCACGGCGCCGTAATGCGCGTTGTGCCCGGTCGGGCCATAGGCAAACTCGGCCATCTGCAAGGTGCCGAGCCGGATCGAGCCGGCATCCTTCAGCCGCTGCAGCGCGGTCGAGGTCGTCGTCGCGACGAAGTCGCGGCGGATCAGCGAGCCGCAGGTCGAGATATGGCCGGCCTCGTAGTACATGTCCTTGTGCGCCAGCGGCACGCCGTGCAGCGCGCCCTTGGGGCCGTCCTTGGCCAATGTTGCGTCCGCCTCCGCGGCCGCCTTCAGCGCCGGCTCGGACTCGATCGCCATGAAGGCGTTCAGCTTCGGCTGCCACTGCGCGATGCGGTGCAGGCAGGAGCGCGTCACCTCGACGGAGGAGAGCTTCTTCTCGGCGATCGCCTTGGCGACCTCCGAAAGCGTCATCAGAGCGGGTTCGGTGCTCATCGGCCCACCTTCAGCGTCTGCGCCAGGACGTAGCTCGCCGGCTCGAGGTCGAATGGCAGCGTGCCCGCGACGGCGGCGAAATTGTCGAACGCCGGTCCGATCGAATCGGCGATGCGGGTCGCCACCTCCTTGTCGACCGGCAGGCCGGAGGCCTCCGCAATGGCGTGGACTTGCTGGGGCGTGGGTCTGGTCATCTGCGCTTCTCGCTGCTGGTGTCCGTCAGGCCGCCGGTGCACGGCTGTGTCCCGAGCCTGGGATCGCCATGTGGCAGGCGGCCTGATGGCCCATTGTATCCAGCTCCGTCAACTTTGGCGCGACATTCGAACAGGGCGCCTCGGCGAACGGACAGCGGGTGTGGAAACGGCAGCCCGCCGGCGGATCGATCGGATTGGGCGGATCGCCGGACAGCGGCGGCGTCTCGGTGCGCCGGTCCGGATCGGACGACGGCATCGCCGCGAGCAGCGCGCGCGTATAGGGATGCGCCGGCTTGGCCCAGACCTGCTCGACCGGGCCGAGCTCAACGACCTCGCCGAGATACATCACCAGCACGCGATCGGAGATGTAGTTGATGACGTTGAGGTCGTGGCTGATGAACAGATAGGTCAGCCCGAACTCGCGCTTGAGGTCCATCAGCAGGTTCAGCACCTGCGCCTCGACCGATTTGTCGAGCGCGGAGACGGCTTCGTCGAGAATGACCAGCCGGGGCGACAGCGCCAGCGCGCGGGCGATGTTGACGCGCTGACGCTGGCCGCCGGAGATCTCGTGCGGATAGCGGTTGGCGAAGGTCTCGGGCCGCAGTCCGACCTTGCCGAGCAGCTCGCGCGCCAGCGCCCGAGCCGCGTTGTCCGCCATGCCGTGCACCTTCGGCCCGAACGCGATCGATTCCTCGATCGTCAGCCGCGGGTTGAGCGAGGCATAGGAGTCCTGGAACACCATCTGCATGCCGCGGCGCAGCTCGCGCAACGACATCTCATGGCCGACCTGCCGACCGTCGAAGATGATCTCGCCGGCATCGCGGTCCATCAGATGCATCAAGAGCCGCGCCGTCGTCGACTTGCCGCAGCCGGACTCGCCGACGATGCCGACGGTCTCGCCCTTGCCGATATTGAACGAGACGTCATCCACCGCGCGCACGGTCTTGCGCGCGCCGAACAGCCCGCCGCGCACGGGGAAATGCTTGGTGAGACCATCGACACGCAACAGCGGCTGCGCCTTGCCGCCGAGGTCTTCGATGGGGGCGAGGCCAGTGACGGATGTTGCTTCAGTCATAGCGATAGACTCGAGTAGGAGCGGCAGATGCCGCTACCCTCCCTCTCCCCGTTCTTACGGGGAGAGGGCCGGGGTGAGGGGCTGCCGCACGGGAAGTGTTCGCCGAGAGACTTGTACCCCCTCACCCGGATTGCATCTGGCGATGCAATCCGACCTCTCCCCGCAGGCGGGGCGAGGTGCACTGCCGACGACGATCGAGCTTCATTGAAAATCGCCATGGCAACCATCAGCTCCGTATATCCATCGCGCTGCGCAAGCCATCGCTGAGCAGGTTGAAGCAGATCGACACCGCAAAGATCATCACGCCCGGGAGCGCCGCCACCCACGGATTGACGTAGATCGCGGTACGCAGGGTGTTCAGCATCAGGCCCCATTCCGGCTCCGGCGGCTTGGTGCCGAGGCCGAGGAAGGAGAGACCGGCCGCCAGGATCATCGACACGGAGATGAGACCCGTCGCATAGACGAAGATCGGCCCGAGCACATTGCCGAGCATGTGCGCGCGCATGATGGTAAAGGCATTCGCGCCCGACGCCCGTGCCGCTTCGACGAAATCGCGGTTACGCACGCCGGTGGTGACGCTCTCGGCCACGCGGGTGATCTGCGGCACGAACACGATGGTCAGCGACACGATCGAGTTGGTGATCCCCGCTCCGAGCGCACCTGAGATCGCGATCGCCAGCAGCACCGAGGGGAAAGCGTAGAACACGTCGATGGTGCGCATGATCATGGTGTTGACCCAGCCGCCGACATAGCCGGCGACGAGGCCGAGCATGGTGCCGATGCCGAAGGCGAGGATGACCGGCGAAATTCCGATCAGCAGCGACAATCGCCCGCCATAGATCAGCCGCGCCAGCATGTCGCGGCCGAGCTCGTCGGTGCCGAGCGGATAGTTCGGCGTGCCGATGTGGCGGAGGCGGCGGATCATCGAGCCCTGGTAGGGATCGGCAAGATGCAGATAGGGCGCCAGCAAGGCAGACAGGACAATCAGCAGCAGGACGGCGACGCAGACCATGCTGACCTTGTCTCTGACGATTCGGCGGCCGACGGTGGCCCAATAGCCGCGCGCGTTGGTGGCTGGCGCCGCCTGGAGGGATTGCTCGTTGATCGCGCTCGGGGACGTCATGCTCATCGCTAGCCCCGCTTGATGCGCGGATCGATCGCGGCCTGCGCGATGTCGACCACGAGGTTGAGGATGACGAAGAACATCGCCAGCACCAGGATCGTGCCCTGCAGCAGCGGCAGGTCGCGCTGGAAGATCGCCGAGTTCAAGAGCAGGCCCGAGCCGGGCCATGAGAACACCGTCTCGATCAGGATGGAGCCGCCGAGCATATAGCCGAGCTGCAGGCCCATCACGGCGAGCGCAGTCGGCGCGGCGTTCTTCAGGACGTGGCGGAACACCTGCGTCTCGCGCAGCCCCTTCGCGCGCAGCGCTTCGACGAAGTCCTGGCTCAGGATATCGCCGGTCAGCGCGCGCACGGTGCGGGTGATGATGCCCATCGGAATGACGGATGTCGTGATCGCCGGCAGGATCAGGAAACGCAGATGCGCCCAGTCCCACGCCCACGCGCCGGAGCCGGACGGGCCTGCGCCGACGGCCGGCAGCCAGTTCAGCTCGACCGAGAAGATGATGACCAAGACCATGCCGAGCCAGTAATGCGGCAGCGACACGCCGGCGATCGCGATGGAGGTCGCGACCTTGTCGATCCAGGTGTCGCGGAAATAGCCGGCGACGAGACCGAAGAACAGGCCGAGCGAGAAGCCGATGATGGCGGCTGCGATCGCCAGCGTCACGGTGTTGGAGACGGCGCGCAGCACCTCGGCCAGCACGGGGCGGCCGGTAGCGATCGAATTGCCGAGATCGCCATTGACCGCGCGCCACAGCCATAGCCCGAACTGCACCGGCAGCGGTTTGTCGAAGCCATAGGCCACGCGCAGCTGCTGCGCGAGCTCCTGCGACGCATCGGCCGGAAGCACGGCGACGAGCGGGTCACCCGGCGTGATGTGAACCAGCATGAAGCAGACGAGCGCGACGCCGATGATGATCGGGATCGCGTAGACCATCCGCCTGGCAGCATAAGAAAGCACGAGTCACCTTCGGTTGACTCTCCATTCTTTGCAGAGAGTCGCGAGAAACTAGCGGCATCAAGAACACGCCCCTCCCCCTTGCGGGAGGGGTCGGGGGTGGGGGTCCCCAAAAAGATTGCCGCCGGGGCTACCCCCCACCCCGCCCCTCCCTCGCAAGGGGGGAGGGAGCGCAGCGGAGCAAACGGGGAGCTAACGTTTCACCAACAACTATTCCACCGAGATCGGCGAGAAGTCGATGAACCAGCTCTTGGGCTGCACCACGCCCTTGACCTTCGGGCTCATCGCGCGCGGGCCGACGTCGTGGGCAACGTAGAGGAACGCGGCGTCGTCGACGGATGCCGCGTGCAGCTCGGCCAGCGCCTTGTCGCGCTCGGCCGGATCGAAGGTCTGCCGCGCCTTCTTGACCAGTTCATCGAACTTCGGGTTGTTGATGAAGCCCCAATTGTTGGAGACCGGGGGCGCCATCGACGACTGCAGGAAGCGCACCAGCGCGAAGAACGGGTCCATCGCCGCGTAGGTGACGTTGGTGGCGTTGGCGCCGTTCGCGGACGGGTCCTTGGCGCCGCGGCGCCAATTGGTGAACAGCGTGTTCCACTCGATCACATCGAGCTTGACGTCGAAATAGCACTCGGCCAGCGCCTGCTGCAGGTACTCGTTCATCGGCAGCGGCTGCATCTGCCCCGAGCCGGAGGCCGAGGTCTGCGTCTTCACCTCGAGCTTCTTGTTCGGGCCGTAGCCGGCCTCCTGCATCAGCTTCTGCGCGGCGGCCTTGTCGTACTTGATTTCGAACGTCACGTTGCCGCGCCAGGGATGGCCCTTCTCGAAAGTGCCGGTCGCCGGCACCATCAGCCCTGCGAGCAGACCATCCTTCAGCCCTTCGCGATCGATGCAGAGATTGGCGGCCTTGCGCACCCGGATATCATTCCAGGGCGACCCCTCGATGCGCGAGAACTGCCAAGGCCAGACATGCGGCTGCTCATTGGCATAGAGCTTGAAGCCGCGCTGCTTGATCTCCGGCAGCGCGTCCGGCGCCGGCGCCTCGACCCAGTCGACCTGCCCGGACAACAGCGCCGCGGTGCGCGCGTTCGCTTCCGGCATCGGCAGCAGGATCATCTTGTCGGACTTCGGCACGCGCGCCTTGTCCCAATAGGCTTCGTTCTTGACGAGCTCCAGCCGCTCGCGCGGCGTGAACTTCGCCATCTTCCACGGGCCGGTGCCCGAGGCGTCCTTGGCGAAGGCAGCCCACGCGGCTTGCGACTTCGCCTTGTCGTCGGCGCCGGTGGCGGCCTCATAGAGCTTCTGCCACTGGGTGGGGCTCGCCATGAACAGATTGGTGAGGTTGATCGGCAGGAAGCTGTCCGGCTCCTTGGTCGTCAGCTCGACGGTGAGGTCGTCGATCTTGCGCGCCGAGGCCAGCGTCGGCATGCGCGAGGCGGTCACGCCGACCTGGCTCGGATCGAACTGCGGCGCGTCCTGCTTCAGCACCTTCTCGACGTTCCACACCACGGCGTCGGCGTTGAACGGCGAGCCATCGTGAAACGTGACGCCGGGACGCAGCTTGAACGTCCACTTGGTTTTGTCGGCATCGTCGACCTTCCACTCGGTGGCGAGGCCGGGATTGACGACGCTGGGCTTGTCGGCCGACGACAGATCCCAGCCGGTCAGCGCGTCATACATGGTGAGACCGGTGAAGCGGTTGCCCTCGAAGCCCTGGTCGGGCTGGCCGAGCGTGCGCGGAATGTCCGCCGCGGTCATGCCGATGCGCAGCACGCTCTCCGCGCCGGCCGTCGCCGGCAGCATGAGGATGGCAGCGCTCGTCATCATCGCGGTCGCAACGGCCGCGTGCTTCGTCATTGAGGTGGCAATACG
This sequence comes from Bradyrhizobium sp. SRS-191, assembly GCF_024586915.1. Lineage (GTDB taxonomy): Bacteria > Pseudomonadota > Alphaproteobacteria > Rhizobiales > Xanthobacteraceae > Bradyrhizobium. Next base: position 73,696 of record NZ_JANBVS010000004.1, on the reverse strand, counting down.
CAAAAGCACGATGGAGATCTCCGATCAGCTGGCTAAATTCTGTGCAGCATTATGCAACGCCTATGCCAGTGGAGCTCCGGAGCAAGCGCCTGCGACGCGTGGTCACAACCGTTTGTGCTCAAATGATCTTCGTCAGCGGCTTGGCACCCGGATTGCAGGTTTGGCGCATCGAATTTGACCCGGTTTCCACGGAGCTTCATCTTCATGCGTATTCGACTCTCATTGCTCGCAACGGCGATCGCCCTCAGTCTCTCCGCTGTTGGAGCGCGTGCCGAAACGGTTCTGCGCTACGGCATCTCGATGGCGGACATTCCGCTGACGACGGGCCAGCCCGATCGCGGCGCCGGCGCCTATCAGTTTACCGGCTACACGATCTATGATCCGCTGGTGGCCTGGGACATGAGCGTCGCCGACAAGCCCGGCAAGCTGATCCCGGGCCTGGCCACCGAGTGGAAGGTCGACGAGTCCGACAAGACCAAGTGGCGCTTTTCGCTGCGCAAGGGCGTCAAGTTCCATGACGGCAGCGACTTCAATGCCGACGCGGTGATCTGGAATCTGGACAAGGTGCTCAACGATAAGGCACCGCAGTTCGACAAGCGGCAGAGCGCGCAGGTCAAGACACGGCTGCCGTCGGTGGCGAGCTACGCCAAGATCGACGACTCCACGGTGGAGATCACCACCAAGACCGTCGACTCGTTCTTCCCCTATCAGATGCTGTGGTTCCTGATTTCGAGCCCCGCCCAGTACGAGAAGCTCGGCAAGGATTGGGACAAGTTCGCCAGCCAGCCCTCGGGCACCGGTCCGTTCAAGCTGACCAAGCTGGTCCCGCGCGAACTCGCGGAGCTATCAAAGAATTCCGAATATTGGAACAAGGACCGGCTGCCGAAGACCGACAAGCTGGTGCTGGTGCCGATGCCGGAAGCGCTGACGCGCACCAACGCGCTGCTCGCCGGCCAGGTCGACCTGATCGAGACGCCGGCGCCGGACGCGGTGCCGCAGCTCAAGGCCGCCGGCATGAAGCTCGTCGACAACGTCACGCCGCACGTCTGGAACTATCATCTCAGCGTGCTGCCGGGCTCGCCCTGGACCGACATCCGCCTGCGCAAGGCGCTGAACCTCGCGATCAACCGCGACGAGGTCGTAGGCCTGATGAACGGCCTCGCCAAGCCGGCCAAGGGCCAGGTCGATCCGTCGAGCCCGTGGTTCGGCAAGCCGACGTTCGAACTGAAATATGACCTTGCCGCCGCCAAGAAGCTGGTCGAGGAAGCCGGCTACTCCAAGGCCAAGCCGCTGAAGACGACCTTCATCATCGCGCAGGGCGGCACCGGCCAGATGCTGTCGCTGCCGATGAACGAATATCTGCAGCAGAGCTTCAAGGAGATCGGCATCGACATCGACTTCAAGGTCGTCGAGCTCGAGACGCTGTACACGCATTGGCGCAAGGGCGCGGCCGACGAGATGAACGCCGGAATCACCGCCAACAACATCGCCTATGTCACGTCGGATCCGCTCTACGCGATCGTCCGCTTCTTCGCCTCCGACCAGATCGCGCCTGTCGGCGTCAACTGGGGCGGCTACAAGAACCCGAAGGTGGACGCGCTGATCGCCGAGGCCAAGCAGACCTTCGATCCGGCCAAGCAGGACGAGCTGATCGCGCAGGCCCATGCGCAGGTCGTCGATGATGCCGTGCTGGTCTGGGTCGTGCACGACACCAACCCGCACGCGCTGTCGCCGAAGGTGAAGACGTTCGTCCAGGCCCAGCACTGGTTCCAGGACCTGACGACGATCGGCGCGCAGTAGCGGTTCGGCGCCAGTTGCCGTCACACTCGCAAAGAAGCCCGGCCGCCTGCCGGGCTTCTTCTTCAGCACAACAACCGATATTTCATTTGCCGACGACGAACGCGCTCGAGTCAAATTTGTAGGATGCTTGGAGAAAGCCGCCGTACCGCTCGTAGCTGAATGTCGTGGGCGATCCCGGGACTCCCGGGAATTGCGTGGTCCCGGATGTCGTCCGAGCGTACCAATAGCGCCCCCCGAGGCCGACGCTGAAGTTTCTCGTCACGTCGTAAGACACGATACCTTCGAGCTGATAGCCCCAGCCGTTTCCGGACTGCGGAAGCGGATTGATGTCGGGCCGCAGCCAATGATTATCGAACCCGCTCAGCCGGACGTAGGGCAGGACGGCGCCATCGAGGGTGACGTTCCAGTTTTGCCCCAGATGGAAGACGCCGTTCAACCCCACACGAAGCGAGTCCCAGTTCTCGGTCTTGCTGAGCACCAGCACGCCTCCGGCAACCGGAGCGAGACCACAGATAAACGGGTTGGTCGCGATCTGATTACATCCGTACGCGTTGACGGTCTCATAGAAATGGTTGTAGCCGATGAAGCCGCCGACCTTGAACGCAGGCCCTCTCCAGAAATTGTAGCCGGCGTCGATGGTGCCGTACCACAGCCTGCCGCTGTTCAAGTCGCTGACCGTGTTGGAGTACGGAATGACCGCCGGCGGATAGTCTTCGTCGTTGAGCGTGCCGCTGAAGATGTTTCCGCCGCCAGCAAAGCCTTTGGCGAAGAAGCCGACATTGTGATCGACCCTGGCGAAGCCTTCGCCGGCATGGCTGTTGAGATTCTTGTAGGTCAGCTGGGAATTGATCTGGCCTGCAACGAAAGGATCCCCCAGCGTGTAACGGGTACGGCCCGAACTGTAGAAATAGCGAGCGCCGACCTCGAACTCCCACAGCGAAACCGGCGCCGGCGGCGCCTTGACGGGAAGGTCCGCGGCGGACACCCCGCTGGCCCCAAGCACACACACGGCCGCCGCGATGAGGCTGCCCCTGCGTGGCCGAGTGTAACGATATGGCGGAGCGAAACGCTTGACTGGCCCCCATGCCGGCCGCTGCTTCGTCGGAGCAGCCGCACTTGCATCCTCAGAAGACTGCATCGATGCCCCCATCTGCAGCATCTTACCACCTTAAGTGGATTAGCATCGTATTGCACCTCCATAGCGAGTACAATCCGACGCACATGCTCCCAACTCTTTCCTATCCCGCTGTTGCAGCCTCGCAACAAATGCCAACCGCTCGACATCTGCTGGATCGCGCCGTCGCCGTGCCGATCCTGCAGCGCCGGACGCGCTTTGGTTCGGTCAAACTCGTTGTCGTCACGCTCGCGCTTGCCGGCAACATCGCGGTGGCGGACGCGCAGACATCCTCCACCAAGCCTGGCAACGTCGCGGCGCGATCGCCGCCGGCGCAGGATGGAGGCAAGCCGCCGCGTATCAGACGGAGCCTTCCGCCGCCGCGTCCCGCCCGCCACACTCCCGACACGGAAAAACGCAGCACGCGTTGCCCGCCTTATTCGGCCTACGTGATCTGCAATTGATGACCATCATCGCCGCGCGATGGCCCGTCAGAACGGCCGGGTCCGTTCTTCGGCGGATTGCTACTTCGTCAGCAGCGCGTAGGCGCCGTTCCAGTCGTCCGGCGGCGGGTTCTGCTGATAGACGCGGATGCGCGCCTCGTAGAGATCGTACAGCTTCGCCAGATCGTGCGCTTCGTCCTTCTTCCGGCCGCGCGCGATGGCCGCCAGCGCCTCGTCCCAGTCGCGACCGCGATAGGCGGCCAGCATCTCGATGGTGAGGTTGCGCAGCATCTGGAAGCGCTCGGAATGCATCACGTCCTCGCGGCCGGTGATGGCATAGATCACCTCCGGCTCGGTCTTGCCCTTGACCATGATGAAGTCGAGTTCGAGGATGGCGAGCCTGTCCTTGACCGCCATCGCGGTCGCCGAGCCGACGATGATGGGAAAGCCGTATTCCTTGGTCTGGCCTTCGAGGCGCGAGGCGAGATTGACGCTGTCGCCGAGCACCGAATAGTTCTTCTTCAGCTCAGAGCCCATGTTGCCGACGACGCCGATGCCGGTATTGAGGCCGATGCCGACGTTGAGCCGAATATAGACATGCCCGCCATGGGCGGCCTCCTGCTCACGCTCGCGATTGACCTCGTCGATCCTGTCCAGCATGTCGAGCGCAGCCGTGCAGGCATTGAGATGGTGCTCCCGATCGTCGAGCGGCGCGTTCCAGAACGCCATGATGGCGTCGCCCATGTACTTATCGACATAGCCCTTGCGCGCGATGATCGCGTCCGTCAACGGTGTCAGGAAGCGGTTCATCAACGCCGTCAAGCCTTGCGGATCGTGCTTGTAGCTTTCCGAGATCGAGGTGAAGCCGCGGACGTCCGAGAACATGATGGTCATCTCGCGCTCCTCGCCGCCGAGCACGAGCTTCTCCGGCGATTGCGCGAGCTGCTCCACCAGCACCGGCGACATGTATTGCGCGAACCAGCCGCGGATTTCCCTGCGCTGCTGCTGCTCGCGGATGAAGCTGGCGAAGATCAGCGTCAGATAGATCGCCGTCGTCGACAGCATCGGATAGGTGAAGTCGATCAGGATCCGGTGCTGCTTGTAAAAATACCAGGAGACGCCCAGCAGCGCGCTCGCGAACACGGCTCCGACGAGCACTAGCGTGACGGCGCCGAGCCGTGGCGCGAACACGATGACGAGCAGGCCGAGCAGCACGGCGCCGAAGAATTCAACGGTGATGCCCCAATAGGGCCTGGTGAGGATCGAGCTCGTGAGCACCGACTCCAGTACCTGGGCATGCACCTCGACGCCCGGCATGGCTGCGTAGACCGGGGTGGTCTTGATGTCGCTCAGGCCGATCGCGGATGGTCCGATCAGGATCAGTTTTCTTGCGATCTTCTCCGGCGGCACACGCCCCTCGAGCACGTCGATCGCGGAGACATAGATCGACGGATCGTGATTGGCGTAATGCACCCAGATCTTGGCGTTGCCATCGGTCGGGATCTGAAGCGGGCCGAAGCCGATGCTGGTAATGCCACCTGTATCGGCCTTGACACGAACAGTATCCGCGCCGGCCAGGACCCGCAGCGTCTCGAAGCTTAGCGCCAGCATCTTGACGTCCTGCGCCCGCATCACCATGGGCACCCGACGGACGATGCCGTCGCGCTCCGGCTCGATGGTGAAGAGGCCGCGTCCCGCCGCGGCACGCTCGATCACCGGCACGTTGCGTAACAGCCCCGGGAACGGCTCCATGAACGGGACCGGATCTCCCACTTCCGCAAAGCCGGTCTCCGGCAGCGTCTTGTCGGGTTCGGCCCGGACGTCGCGGCTCGCCGTCTCACCGAGAACGACGCGCGACCGCCGCACGGCATCGGCCAGGACCTCATCGTTGGACGGCAGCGCCTTCAGCTTGTCCCGCGTCGCCTCGTCGAGATTGGGAAACGTCTCGGCCGCAATCGCCGGATTGAGCCGGTCGGGCTCGGCGAATACGACGTCGAATGCGATGACGAGCGCGCCGAGCTGCGTGAGCCTGTCGACGATCTCAGCTATGCGCGTCCGCGGCCACGGCCACTGCCCGAGCTTGGGATCGGCAACGCTCTTCTCGTCGATGTCCACGATCGTAACCGGGCGAATGGTCTTGACCCGCGGACTCAGTGCCTGGAAGTTGTCAAACGTTCGCAGGCGCAGTTCCTGCACCAGGGCGGGATCGGCGACGCGTAGCGCCGCAAAGGCCATCATCAGCAGCAGGCAGATCGCGCGCGCATAGCCGAACTTGCGCGCGAACCATCGTGGGACTGCTCTCAACCGCTTCATGCAGCATCCGATATCACGCCGAGGCCGGCGATCCGAGGCATCTGATCATCCCGAAGGGCAAAATGCCTGACAACGCCGCCGTCCGCACCTTCCGCGGACAGCGCGGCTCAGACGAGGTGGAAGCCGTCGTGATGCGCCCTGAACTGGTCGAGCGTCACGCCCTTGAGCGTGAGTGTATCATGCGCCGCATCGGTGATGACAGTGTCGTGGCCACTATTGGCGGACTGCGCCGAAGCAACCAGCGCGTCCATGTTGGCAAACAGCGCATGATCGATCTCGACGATATCCTTGCTGAGATCGAGATCGCCGATCGTGGCGCTGCCGAAATGCGGGTTGAAGACGAAGGTGTCGTTGCCGTCCTTGCCGAAGATCGTGACGCCGCCGCCGACATTGACGAAGTTGTCGTCCTGCGCGGTCCCGTTGATCGTCGACGCGCCGTTGCCGGCCAGCGTGACCGTGAGCGGCTTGCTCGCGGTTCCGCCGTGGCCGTCGCTGACCGCGGCCTGATAGGTGACGGTCAGCGTGTCACCGGGGTTGAGGAAATCCAGGTTCACGGCGCCGGGATGATAGGTCCAGTGCAGGACGTGCGGGCCACCGTCGGATGTCGCGCTATCGAAGGTGATGGCGTGGGCATCGGCCAGCGCCTGGACGTTGGCATTGGCCGGAAGGCTCGGAGCGCCATTGTATTTGATGACGCCATTGTCGGTCACGGCCGCCGTCAGCGTGTCGCCGACATCCTTGTCGAGCACGGTCAGGGTGCCCGTCATCTTGCTCGCGAGCTTGACCGGCTGATCGGCGATGGTGCCGGCCGAGATGTTGTCGATCTCGAACGCATTCTGGCTGCTGGCGAGCACGACCTTGTTGAACGGCGACAGGCCGAGGAACTCGACATAGCCGTTCGAGTTCAGCGATGCCTGGCCGCCATTGGCCAGCAGCGGCGCGACGTCGCTGCCCGTGTAGGACGCGACCAGCTTGTTCCCGTTGTAGAAGGAGATGCTGTTGTAGCTGTCGACCGAGCCCCAATACAGTCCAAAACTGTTCTTGGCGCTGTCGAAGGTGATGGTCTCCTGCGCGTGGTTGCCGATGCTGAGATAATTGGTCTTGTCGGCACCGTCGGCCATGTAGGGCGCAGCAGACACCGGCGAGGAGCCGTGCACGATCCCCGCATTGCCGCTGGCCGTGAAGGTCGCGTGCAGCGCCTCGCTGTAGAAGCTGCCGTGACCGCGCCCGTTGTCGGAGATGTTGCCCGCCGACACGTGATCGAACGTCTCGGTCGGCATCCCCTCGGCATTGGTGCTTGCGGTGCTCGCCAGCACTCTGGCCTGCTCGGCCAGGACGACGGTCTGGACCGTCGGGTTGGTTTCAGCGGTGATGACGGGCGCATCCTCTGCGCCATTGACCGTGATGGTGACGGGCACCTCGACCACGCCGCCGTGACCGTCATCGATCGACACCGTGTAGGTCAACGTCACGTGCTGATCGGCGCCGAGATAGTCGAACACCTTGTCCTGGGCGGAGAAGGTCCAGACCTGCGATCCCGTGCCGGTGCCGGACTCGGTGAGCGCACCGAGCGACAGCCAGCCCTTGAGCACGGACGGATCCGTCGGCAGCCCGCTATCATTGCCCGAGGCCACGACACCGGTCACCTTCAGCACATGCGCATCGGTAATGTCGGCATCCGCGAAGGTGATCGTGCCGCTCGCGGTGTCGAGCAGATCCGAACCGGACAGGGCCGTACGCTCGGCGAGCTCGGCCGACTGCACCTTGCCCGTCAAAACCGGCTGGTCGTTGCTGCCGGTGATGGTGACGACGACGGTCGAGGCCGTGGTGCCACCCTGGTGATCATCGAGCACGACCGTGCTGGTCACCGTCACGGTCTGGCCGGCGCCGAGGAAATCGAGCTTGCCGTCGGCAATGGCATAGGTCCAGTCGATCTTGCCATTGTTGGCGTTGCCGCTCTGGCTCAGCTGCAGCGCCTGTTCGAGCGCGGCAATCTGGTCTTGCGTCAGATGAGCGGACAAATCGGTCTGCGGATCGGCCGCGGTCCAGGTCACGCTCTGCGCGCCGATCGACGCTGAGGGCCGGTCGGTCAGGTCGACGTCGGTGAACTGAATGCTGCCGGTGACGCTGTGCGGATCGGATGATCCGGTCTTCGCCGCGGTCTCGGTGATCGCGCCGACCTGGTTGGGCTCGGCAATCACCGGCGCCGCGTCATCCGCCATCAGCGTGATCAGCGTCCCGCCATGGCCGTCATCGCTTCCCGCGAAATGCGCATCGCTGTAGTTGCCGATGAGCGTCAGAGCGATGCTGTGACCCTGGCCATCGACGACCGTGAGCACGCCCGTTTCAGCATCGTAGGACGCTGTCGTCGTCGGCGTCCATTTGATCGTCTGCAGGTCGATCTTGTCGGAGACGCCGAGGCCGGCGATCTTGGCGGAGAAGCTCGTGTCGTCGATGACGAGCTCGCTGCTGCCCTTGCTGCTGAGATCGACGATCTGATCGAGGTGGCCATCGACCGTCAGGGTCGCGCCGTCATCGACCTTGATCGTCCCCGAACCTGTCACGTCACCGGTGATCTCGAACGTACCGGCCGTGATCTCGATCGTGCCGTAGTTGAAGATCGTCCCGCTGAGGCCGCTCAGGCCGCTCGCCGTGATCGTGCCGTAGACATAAAGCGTGCCGTCGCCGCTCACCTTGGTGCCGGCGAGATCGACGATCGCGCCGAGATCGACGGTGAAGACACCGAGATTCTCGACATCCACGCCGGACAAGGTCACGTCGTGGCCGGCGATCTCCAGCGTGCCGGCGATCCGCACCTCCAACGTGCCACCGGTGATCGTCGTGCCTCCATCCAGCACCAGCGTCGCCGGCACCGGGACCTCACCATCCTCGTCGATGATGATCTGACCGTCCGTGTTGTCGATCGTGACGTTGTCGAAGGTGGTCGCCGCCGCGGTCTCGACATGCACGATGCCGTGGTTGACGAGATCGCCGCCGCTGATCGTGCTGTCCTCGATCAACAGCAGCGCGTCGTGATCGACCTTGACGGTGCCGGAGTTGTCGACGGTCACGCTCACCAGGGTCGCGCCCGCCTGTGACGCAACCTCGAGGGTCGATTCATTGCCGATTGTGACGTGGACATCGTTCAGCGCCGCGCCGCCTTCGACGGTCAGGGTGGCCGTGCCTTCCGCAAACGGACCAACCTCGCCGATCAGCAGAGTGCCGCCCGAGACGGCGCTGCCGCCGATCGTGCTGTCACCGTCGACCGAGATCTGCCCTTCGCTGCTGATGGCGCCGCCGGCGATGCTGGTCCCGCTCAGCGACAGCGCACCGCCGACTGCGATGGCAATGGCGGCCGCGTTCGCGTTGATTATGGTCTCGTCGTCGAACGCATTGCCGCTGCCGGACACGGCGACGGTGCCGAAATTGTCGAGCGTGCCGCTGATCAGCGCGGCGTGGCCTGTGAGCGCCACGGTACCGCCGGCCACGTTGGTCAGCGTGCCGCCGGTGATATCGGCGCGCGCCAGCGTCAGCGTCGCGGACTGTTCGACCGTGACGATGCCGTCCTCATTGTCGATGCTGGTATAGCCGTCCAGCTTGAGCTGGCCGTTGACGTCGATCCCGCCGGCATTCGTGACGGTCTCGTCGGTCAGCACATTGCCGCTGCCCGACACCTCGATCATGCCGAAATTGATCAGCTCACCATGGCTGATCGCTGCCCCGCCCTGTAGCACGAGCAGGCCAGGAGCTGGCTGGAACGTATCACCGCCTTCGCCCGACGTGCCGTACATCTGAATGACGAGCGCGCCCTGGATCAGGATGGCGCCGCCGTCGATGCTGCCGCCGTCGAGGGTCAAGGTCGCGCCCGGGTCGACCTGGATCAAGCCGGAGCCGTCCTCATCGGCATTCGCGACATCGCCCTGCACGGTCAACGTGCCGCCGGACAGCTCGATCGTCCCGGTGTTGACGATACCGGCCGCAGCCCCGAACACGCCGCCGCCGGCGAGCACCGCCGTGCCCGAATTGTGCAGCTCGCTGTGGTCAAGGATCTGAGCCGAGCCGGTCACAGTGATCGTGGCGCCGGAGAAATTGGAGATGCGCGAGTCGGCCTTGGCGGTCAGCGCGCCGCTGATCGTCAGCGTGCCGTGATTGTCGAGCTCGGGGACGGCTCCGCCGCCAAAATCGTTCAGCGTGACCGATTTGGCGAAGGCGGCCGTATCGATGGTGACCGGGAAGGCCGGCGTCAGGCCATGCAGCTGATCGGTGATGATGATGACGTCGTCGGTCGCGGCCGGAGCCAGACCGGTCGCCCAATTCGCGCCGTCGCTCCACAAATGAACCTGCGCGCCGCTGCTGTCGCCCGGCTGGGTCGTCGCGATCCAGACCACGGCGGGATCATCCGTCCCGGTGATCGTGACCGTGATCGTCTGCGTCGACGTCGCGCCCTGGGAGTCCGTCACGGTCACCGTGTAGGTGAGCGTCACCTTCTGGCCTGCGGGAATGAAATCCGCGACATAGACCGGCAGGTTGGCAAAACTCCAATTGATCTTGCCGGTGCCGCTGCCGGTGCTGTCGGCGGCCAGCTGTGCCGTCAGCGCCTGCTGGAACAGCGCCAGCGGCGCCGGCGGGATGCTGCCGCCGCCCTCCAGAACCGCGCTGCTCAGCTTCGCCGAGACGGTATGCGTGTCGGTGAGATCGACATCCCCGAACGTCAGCGTGCCCGAGGTCGGATCGTCCGACGTCAGCGGCCCGCCGGGCACGCTGGTGCCGCCCTCGAACGCGATGCTCTGGACGACTGCCGTGATCACGGGCTTGTCGTTGGTGCCCGTCACCGTGATCGTGATCGGCACCACGGTGAATTCGTTGGACGGCGCGAAATTGTTGTCGACCCGCACGAGGTAGGTCAGCGTCAGCGTCTCGCCCGCCCCGAGAAAGTCGAAATAGTTGTCGGGAACGCTGTAGGTCAGCGTGGCCGTCCCGTAATTCTTGTTGTTCGGATCGGCCGCGACCGTGATCTTCACCGCGGTCGCCATGACGTCCTGCAATTGCAGGGCGTTCAACGAGCCCGTGACATCCGTCTGCTGCGCGCTCTTGTAGGTATAGGACTTGAAGCTCACCGACACCGTCGGCCGATCGATGCCGTTGACGTCGACGAAATTGACGCGACTGAGCACGGTGTCGAGATCGGTGCCGTTCCCGGTCTGACCGGCGCGCTCGATCAAGCCGAAGGCTGACGTCAGCCGGCCGTCGGCGTCGAGGATCCTGACCTCCGGCGCACCGGGAATGTGCGTCAGCGGATCCCCGGTCTGGCTCGTCCCGGTCGTCGGGCCGCTCGCGTCGACCACGCGGACGATCGGCGTTGCGCTGGTGCCGTTGGGCAGGGTCAGCGGCGCCAGCGGCTGCGGCACCCCGATGTCGGTGAAATGGGTCGTCGATTTCGGATTGGTGTTGTCGGTGAATTTGAGCGTGAAGACGTCGTTGATGAGCTTCTGGATGTCCGGCGTCAGCGGCACCGCGCTCTGGTTCACCACGCCGTTGCTGATCTGGATCTGCTGGCCGGCCTGGTTGACCACCGCGATCGGCTGCAGCGTCGTCTTGTCGAACAGCACGTAGGAGCCGGTGCGGCCGTCGGGCTCGACCAGCACCTGGAATTTCGCATCGGGCAGACCGCCCTGCCCGGGCACCGCGAAATCGATCTCGACCAGCACGGCCGTGCCGCGAATGCCCATGGTCGCCACGGGCGTGTCGACCTTCATGTCGCCATGCTTGGCGGTCTCGCCGGCCACGAACGAGATCGTGCCGGCGACGAGGCTGATCAGCGAGGAGTTGTTCGACCCGTTGGGGTCGTACACCATCTCGTTCAGCACCATCCGCGCATTCGAGGACAGGCCGAACACGGTGCCATCGATGAAGGTGATGCCGAGTGTCGAATTCGAGCCGGATTGGACGACGTCGCCCTTTTCGACATTGTCGCCGTTGTGAAGCAGGATCGAGACGCCGTTGCGGATGACGGTCGCGGTGCCCTGCAGCTTGGTGACGTGACCGATCACCTTGTTGACGCTGGCGGCGCCGCCGGCCTGACTGACCTGGACCGCACCGGAGAGCGCGTTGACGATGTCACCGGTCAGGTGCGCGCCGTCGGGCGAGGCCAGGGCCGCCCGCTTCTCGCCCCTGAAATAATCCGGCAGCACGAGCTCGCGGCCGTCCGACGACAGCACGAGGTCGAGGCCCGACCGCTTGAAATCGGCATTGAACAGGAAATGCGCGTCGGGAACGACGATCGCATCCGCCGGCGCATGGGCGGGGGGCGCATCCAGCTTCAAATGGGCCGGTGCGGACGTGCCGTTGAAGAAAAGCGCGGCGTCAGATTTGCCAGCGTAATTCACGGGGCCACCGACTATGGTTAATTATTACATAACAATTGGTGTTGAACCCGTGCATATCACTGGCAAGTGTCTGGCGGAACCATCTTCAGCTTGTGCCTTCAGGGCCCGGAAACCGCTGCTCCCACCGGTTTGCTTCGATCTCGTCAAGTTCCGGCCGTCTTCATGGCAAGGAAGATGTAAGTAAAAATAAGTATTCATCGACAATGATTGACCTTTTTCCAGAAGATCGGCGTATTCGCCCGACAACAATTACATAGCCTGATCATCCCATCCGCACCCGCATACTCCTGCGGAGAAATTTCGAGCGGCGGATGGCGACCGGATCGGCAGAAATCTACAAATTGCATCAATTGATGCCGGGGCTGCGGACGACGCACCGCCACAACCTGAACGGGATTTCACGTCCTGGCTCGCGACCTCAACTCAGCTTTCGCTAAGATTTGTCTCATCAGGGCAACACAACGTTCAGCCTGACTGCCGCGATTTCTCAGGCGGGACCGCCGCTTTAAGCAGCGGCAAAGCTCCCGCTCTCATGCTGGCCCCAACAAGCACCGGATCCACCTGCACGGCAGCGCGCAGGGCGAGCTCCGGGCACGGGGCGTCTAATGAACATTTTCGCGCTGATCCGCGCATCGTTTGCGGCTGCCGCCGTCGGCGCCGTGCTGATCGGCCATCCGGTGAAGGCCGCGCCGGCCGCGCTGCCCGTGGGGCTCGGGGCCGTCATGGGCGATGCGGAGCCGTTCGGCCTGCTACGAGCCGAGCTCGGAGCCGGCCCGCTGCTGGCCAAGTGGCGGACGCTGGCGGCCAAGCTCGACGACGAGCGCGTGCAACTCGCACTCTGCGACGGCGACCGCGAGCATTGCGTCTCGCCGGCCGCGCTGCGCCTTCTCGCCATTGTCGATCAGGCGCGCGCCAAGGCGGGCCGCGCCCGGCTCGGCGAGATCAATCGCGCGATCAATCTGGCCGTCCGGCCGATGAGCGACCCCGCCCAATATGGCGAGATCGACGTCTGGGCCTCTCCGCTCGCCACCTTCGCCAGCCTCGCGGGCGATTGCGAAGACTATGCGATCGCCAAATTCGCTGCGCTCCGTCTGGCCGGGATAGCGCCGCAGGATTTGCGTATCGTCATCCTGCGCGACACCGCGCGCGACGAGGATCATGCCGTCGCCGCAGCGCGGCTCGACGGACGCTGGCTGCTGCTCGACAACCAGCGGATGGCGATGATCTGGGATAGCGATGCGCGACAGATACAGCCGCGCTTCGTCATCGACGAGAGCGGCATGTCGATCCTGCAAGCCGCGCACACGATGGCGGCGATGAGCAGCGCGGCTGATGCGCAAGCACCGGCCTCGGTGCCCGCGACCAACTAACCGCCGCGCGGCCGCATAGCGTCAGCCCTTGGTGACGTGCACCGCCGGCGTCGCGCCACCGTTCCATTGGCCATCGATGGCGCGCTCGATCTGCGCAGCCAATTGCAGCAGCAGGCCGTCATTGGCCTGCTTGCCGATCGCCTGGATGCCGAGCGGCAAGCCGTGCTCGTTGGTCGCGAGCGGCAGCGAGACCGCCGGGATGCCGCAGAGATTGGCGAGCGGCGTGAACGCGAAGTTGCGCCAGAGATTGCCGAACCAGTCGAGCACGTCGGGATTGTCGCTGATCGTCAGATATTCCGTGGTGCCGATCTTCGGCGTCGGCAGTGCGGTGATCGGGGTCAGGATGATGTCCCACTCCTCGAAGAACGCGCCGAAGGCGCGCGAGGTGGTGTTGAACACCGCCTGCATCGCCGCGCGCTCGGCGAAGCTGGTGCCGCGGCCGGCCTCCCAGATGCGGATGTTGATCGGCTCGATCAGATCGGCCGGCGGGCGGTCGAGCTTGCGCTGCGCCAGCAGGTTGTTGATGACGATGGCGAAGTTCGAGATGTAGCAGGTGGTCTGCGCCGCGAAGGCCTGGCGGTAATCCACATCCGGCAGCGCGTAGCCGATTTGATGGCCGAGGCCCTCGAGGAATTTGCCGACACGCTCCAGCTCGGCCGCAATGTGCGGCGTTGCGCGATAGTCGCCCCACTGATGCGACAGCGCGATCCTGAGCCTGCCGGGATCGCGCTTGATCAGCTCGACATACGGCTCCGGCGTGGTCCAGTACGGCATGAACTCGCCCGGCGCGCCGCCGCGGCAATGATCGACGAAGGCCGCGGTATCACGCACGCTGCGCGACTGGCAGCCCTGGATCGACACGAGGCCGGAAAGATCCGAAAGATGCGGCGCGATCGAGAACACGCCCCGCGAGACCTTCAAGCCGATATTGCCGTTGACCCCTGCGGGAATGCGGATCGAGCCGCCGCCATCGGTCGCATGCGCGATCGGCACGACGCCGGCGGCGACCATCGCGGCGCTTCCGGCGGACGAGCCGCAGGTCGTGTAGTCGGTATTCCACGGATTACGGGTGACATAGACGGCCGGGTTCTCCGCCGAGCTGCAGACGCCGAACTCCGGCGTCGTGGTGCGCCCCATCAAATTGAGGCCGGCCTCGCGCATCTTGCCGGTGAGATGCGTATCCGCGGCAGGACGGTTGCCGCGCATATAGAGCGAGCCCTGCTCCTGCAGGCGCCCGGCCATGGTCGGCCCGAGATCCTTCATCAGGAACGGCAGGCCGGCGAACGGACCATCGGCATTGGCGCCGGCCTTGATCGGATCTTCGACCGCGTCGGCGAACACTTCCACAACGCCTGATAGTTTCGGATCGACCTTGGCGATGCCTTCGGCCGCCTGCCGCGCCAGCTCTGCCGCGGTCAGCTCACCGCTCCGAACGCGCGCTGCGAGCGCCATGCCGTCATGCCGGGCCCATTCGTCCCAGCTCATCGCCAAAGTCATCTGATGTCCGATCTGTCGCGCCGATCATCGACCGATGCGATGAGTCTGCGCCTGCATTGTCCTGCGGCGGGACCTTAGTTTGCGAAGGCCGCCTGTCAATCAAGCCCGCTGCATGCCGCCAATACGACGTGCTCATGCGCCACGGCTTACCGCTGCGCGAACGCTCCGTTCCGGAAATCGGGACTCATGCGCGCCCCCTTCCGTGCGGGAATCGCGAGACACGCGCTTGACCCGCATCAAGGCAAGCGTGCGGTGCACGTGCTCGATACGGGCATGGACATCCCGACCTTCCTCGCCGCGACCATCGCCCTGCTCGCCACGCCCGGACCGACCAACACGCTGCTCGCCACGGCCGGCGCGAGCCGCGGCGTGCGTGCCTCCGTGCTTCTGTTGCTCGCCGAACTTGCCGGCTACCTGCTCGCGATCCTGACGTTGCGCATCGTGCTCGGCCCGGTGCTCGCTGCCGTGCCGTTCGTCGGGCACGCCTTGCGTGTCGCGGTCGTGCTCTATCTGCTGCATCTCGCCGTCGCGCTGTGGCGCCATGGCGGAGGGCGCGCGGGCGATGCCGTGCCGGTGACGCTGCGCCGGGTGTTCGTCACCACGCTCTTGAATCCCAAGGCCATCATCTTCGCCTTCACCCTGCTGCCGGCGGAGGGCGATGCCGCGCGCCTGCTGCCGTTCATCGCCACGCTCGGGCTGTCGATCGCGACCATCGGCGGATGCTGGATCGCGCTCGGCGCCACCTTGCGCCGCGGCCTCGGCGGCGTCGTGCCGGCCAGGCTCGGCTATCGCTGCAGCGCTGCGGCGCTGGCGCTGCTCGCCGGCGTCATCCTCGCGCCGGCGCTGGCCGCGCTGTAGACGGTTCCGCTTGTTACATTGTTGCTGATCGACAACGCCCGACGCCGCGTGCTATCCGCTGGCCGAACAGGGGGCGCGGTGCGCATCATCGGTCGACGATACCAGACGAGCTGTTCCGGCCTGCTGCGCCGGATCGCTGCGTTGTGTTTGGTCGTGACCTACCTGCTCGCCGGCGCGCTGCACGGCGCCTGTGATCTCGACGTCGCGCATCCCCAGGCCGGCAAGCCGGAGATCGCATCGCTGCTCGACAAGGCCGGCCATTCCGATCAGCGCGGCATCGCCGATCATCATTGCCACGGCTGCTTCTCGATCGCCGTGCCGCAGCTGCAGCTTGCAGCGCTCCCGACGGACATCGTCGCCGCAACGGACTGGCCCATTCCCGAGCTCCGCTCCGGCATTCTCTCCGACTCCGAGTCGCCGCCGCCCAAACACCTGATCTGACGCCACGCACCGGACGGCGACCGCCGTCCATCCTTGCTCGTCACGACAGGTTCATCGTCATGCCATTCCCCGGGATGGCTGCGCGCGCTGCATGCGCCGCAGCCCTGCTCGCGCTGTCCGTTCACGCCACGGCCGCACAGACCCTGACCCTACGCGAGGCGCTGTCGCGCGCGCTCGCCGCCAATCCGCGCCTGTCCGCCGCCGATCGCGACATCGGCATCGCCTCCGGCCAACGCCTGCAGGCCGGTGCGCTGCTCAATCCGGAGCTGTCCTACGAGCAGGACAATTCATTCGGCTCCGGCCAATATCGCGGCACGCGCTCGGCCGAAACGACCTTGCAGATCAGCCAGGCGTTCGAGTGGTTCGGCAAGCGCGATGCGCGCATCGCCGCGGGACAGGCCGGCCTGCGCGCGGCCGAGATCCAGCGGCAGGCCGTACGGCTGGAAGTGCTGTCGGAGACGGCGATCGCCTTCGTCACGGTGCTCGCGACGCAACGCCGCATCCAGATCCTGGACGACCAGGTCGCGGCGCTCGACCGCCTGACGCCGCTGCTGCGGCGGCGCGTCGAGGCCGGCGCCTCGTCGCCGGCGGAAACCGGCCGCGCCGAGGTCGCCTCGGCGCTGGTGCGCGCCGATCGCGAGCGCGTCAAGGCGACCCTGGCCAGCGCGCGGCGCGAGCTCGCGGTGCTCACCGGCGACAGCTCGGCAAAACTCCCAACCGCGGCCGGGCGCTTCGACACAACCAGCCAGCCGCCATCGTTCCAAACCGTCATCGCCGCCATCGACGCCAATCCGCAGCTGGTGCGCTGGACCGCCGTCTACGCCCAGCGCAATGCCGAGCTGCTGCTCGCACGGCTGAAGCCCTATCCCGATGTTCGCGTCAGTGCCGGCTGGCGCCACTTCAACGACACGCAGGACGATGCCGTCCGGCTCAGCGTCTCCGTGCCCATCCCGGTGTTCGACCAGAACCAGGGCAATATTCTTTCGGCGCAGGAGAGCGTCGCCAAGACCGAAGCCGAGCGCAAGGCCAACCGCAACGCGCTGCTGGTGATCGCCGGCCGCGCCTACGACTCGCTACAAGGCTCGCTGCGCGAATTGTCCGTGCTGCGCGAGATCGCGATCCCCAAGGCGCAGGAGGCCGCGGACGAGATCGCGCAGGGCTACAGCGCCGGCCGCTTCTCGCTGCTCGAAGTGTTGGACGCGCAGGCGAGCGTCGCGCAGGCGCGGCTGCGCGAGCAGGAAGCGCTGCAGAACATCCACGTCGCCGTGGCGACCATCGAAGGCCTGGTCGGCCGTCCCTTCACTCTGGCCCGGGAGACCGCGCGATGAGAGCGTCCACTGTCATTGTCATTGCGATCCTCGCGGCCGCGGCCGGTGCGGGCGCATCGCGCTTCCTGGCGGAGGCGGCGCCGCACACCGAAGCAGCCGCCGGTCATGCCGAAAAGAATAAAGCCGAGAAGGATCATGCCGAGAAGGCGCCCAAGGATCACGTCGAGCAGGACGAACACGGCGCCGACCGCATCCGCATCAGCGACGTCAAGCTTGCCGCGGCCGGCGTGACGCTCGCCGAAGCCGGGCCCGCGACATTGTCGGATACGCTCGCATTCAACGGCGTGCTGCGCGCCAACCAGGAAGCGCTGGTGCAGGTGACGCCGCGCTTTCCCGGCATCGTGCGCGCCATCAAGAAGCGCATCGGCGACACCGTCGCCAAGGACGAGTTGCTTGCGTCGATCGAAAGCAACCAGAGCCTGACCGCCTATGATCTGAAGGCGCCGATCGGCGGCACCATCATCGACCGCCAGATCTCGCTCGGCGAATACGCCTCCGAGCAGAAGCCGGCCTTCGTGGTCGCCGATCTCTCGACCATCTGGGTCGACCTCTCGATCTACCGCCAGGATCTCCGCCGCGTCCGGCTCGACGACGAGGTGCTGATCGATCCCGATGACGGACGCGGTCCGATCAAAGGGAGTATCTCCTACATCGCCCCCATCGGTGCGAGCGAAACCCAGACGGCGCTGGCGCGCGTCGTGCTGCCGAATTCCGATGGTCGCCTCCGCCCCGGCCTGTTCGTCACCGCGCGCCTCGTGCTCGCCAAGCGCAGCGTCGCCGTCGCGGTCCGCGCCAGCGCCATCCAGACGTTGGAGAACAAGACCGTCGTGTTCGTCCGCGAGGAGGGCGACAAGATCGAGGCACGCCCGGTTGCAACAGGGGAGTCCGATCCGACCTATGTCGAGATCCGCGACGGTCTTGCGCCCGGCGAGCACTACGTCGCCGACAACAGCTTTGTCGTGAAGGCGGAGATGGGCAAGGGGGAGGCCGAGCATGATTGACGCGATCCTCGCCTTTGCCGTGCGGCAGCGCTGGCTGGTGCTGCTGGCCGCGCTGGCCACAGCGGCGTTCGGCGCCTGGAATTTCACGAGGCTGCCGATCGACGCCGTGCCCGACATCACCAACGTGCAGGTGCAGATCAACACCAAGGCGCCCGGCTACTCGCCGCTCGAGACCGAGCAGCGCATCACCTTTCCGGTCGAGACCGCAATGGGCGGCCTGCCCCGCCTCGACACTACCCGCTCGCTGTCGCGCTACGGTCTGAGCCAGGTCACCGTCGTATTCCAGGACGGCACCGACATCTACTTCGCGCGCCAGCAGGTCAACGAGCGCATCCAAGAGATCAAGGATCAGCTGCCGCCCGGAGTCGAGGTCGCGATGGGCCCGCTGTCGACGGGCCTGGGCGAGATTTTCATGTATGCCGTCGAAGCCAAGGCCGGCGCCAAGACGCCGGAAGGCAACGACTACTCACCGACCGATCTGCGCACCGTCCAGGACTGGATCATCCGGCCGCAGCTGCGCGGCGTGCCCGGAGTGATCGAGGTCAACACCATCGGCGGCTTCGAGCGCCAGTTCCACGTGCTGCCGGATCCCGGCCGCCTGATGGCCTACAAGATCAGCTTCCGCGACGTCATCGCCGCGCTCGCCTCCAACAACGCCAATGTCGGCGCCGGCTATATCGAGCGCAATGGCGAGCAATATCTGGTGCGCGCGCCGGGCCAGGTCGGCAGCGCCGCCGAGCTGAAGGACATCGTGATCGGCGCCCGCGGCGGCACGCCGGTGCGCATCGGCGACGTCGCCGAGGTCATGGAAGGACGCGACCTGCGCACCGGCGCCGCGACGCTCAACGGCGAGGAGACGATCCTGGGCACTGCGATGCTGCTGATCGGCGAGAACAGCCGCAGCGTGGCGCGGCGTGTCGCGGCCCGGCTCGACGAGATCGCGAAGTCGCTCCCCGAGGGCGTCATCACGCGCACGCTCTACGACCGCACGCACCTGGTCGAGGCGACGATCCGCACCGTCGAGAAGAACCTGCTCGAAGGCGCCGCACTCGTCGTCGTCGTGCTGTTCCTGCTGCTCGGCAATATCAGAGCCGCACTGGTCACCGCCTGCATCATCCCGCTGTCGATGGCGATGACCATCACCGGCATGGTCGAGAGCCGGGTCAGCGCCAATCTGATGAGCCTCGGCGCGATCGATTTCGGCATCATCATCGACGGCGCCGTCATCATCGTCGAGAACTGCCTCCGCCTGCTCGCTCAGGCGCAGCACCGCAAGGGCGGCCTGCTGACGCTCTCCGAGCGCCTGGAGACCATCGTCGCCGGCGCGCGCGAGGTGATCGGGCCGAGCCTGTTCGGCACGCTGATCATCGCCGTGGTGTATCTCCCGGTGCTGACCCTGACCGGCGTCGAGGGCAAGATGTTCACGCCGATGGCGCTGACGGTGCTGATGGCGCTCGGCGCCGCCGTGCTGTTCTCCATCACCTTCGTGCCCGCGGCGGTCGCGATCTTCGTCACCGGCAAGGTCTCCGAGCAGGAGAACATCGTGATGCGCGGGGCCCGGCGGATCTACGCGCCGCTGCTGCGTGCCGCCATCTCCTATCGCATGACGGTTGCCGCCGTGGCGGTCGTGATCGTCGCCGTGAGCGGCGTCGCGGCGACCCGCATGGGCGGCGAATTCATTCCGAGCCTCGACGAGGGCGATGTCGCGCTGGCTTCGCTGCGCATTCCCGGTACCAGCCTGACGCTGTCCGTCGACCTGCAGAAGGCGCTTGAGGCCCGGCTGCGGCAGATTCCTGAAGTGAAGGATGTCTTCACCCGCATCGGCACCGCCGAGGTCGCGACCGATCCGATGGCGCCCTCGCAGGGCGACGGCTACATCATGTTGAAACCGCGCGGCGAGTGGCCCGATCCGGCCAAGCCGAAAGCCGAACTCGTCGCCGAGATCGAGCAGGCCGCCGACGAGATCCCCGGCAGCAACTACGAGATCTCGCAACCCATTCAGCTGCGCTTCAACGAGCTGATCTCAGGCGTGCGCAGCGATGTCGGCGTCAAGATCTTCGGCGACGATCTCGACATCCTGCAGGGCGCCGCGCGCCAGGTGGAAGCCGCGATCCGCGGCGTCAATGGCGCCACCGACGTCAAGACCGAGCAGGTCGCGGGCCTGCCGATCCTCACCGTCAAGATCGACCGCCAGGCGCTGTCGCGCTACGGACTCAGCGTCGCCGAGGTGCAGAGCGTGGTCGAGATCGCGATCGGCGGCAAGGCGAGCGGAAAGCTGTTCGACGGCGACCGCCGCTTCGACATCGTCGTCCGCCTGCCCGAGCGCCTGCGCGGCAATCTCGATGCCATCCGCGCCATTCCGATCCCGCTGCCGGCCGGCGAAGACGCGGGTACGACGCCGCTGCGGACCGCCTTCAACGCCGCAAGCCAGCCGCGCTATGTGCCGCTGTCCTCGGTCGCCGCCGTCACTTCGGCGCCGGGACCGAACCAAGTCAGCCGCGAGAACGGCAAGCGACGCATCGTCGTCACGGCCAATGTCCGCGCCCGCGACCTCGGCTCGTTCGTCGCCGAGGCGCAAGCCGCTGTCGCTGAGAAGGTGAAGCTGCCGCCGGGCTACTGGATCGGCTGGGGCGGCCAGTTCGAACAGTTGCTCTCCGCTACCAAGCGCCTCACCATCGTCGTGCCGATCGCGCTGGCGCTGGTGTTCCTGCTGCTGTTCATGAGCATGGGCTCGCTCGCCGATGCCGCGCTGGTGTTCTCCGGCGTGCCGCTGGCGCTGACCGGCGGCATCGCCGCGCTGCTGTTGCGCGGCCTGCCCTTGTCGATCTCCGCCGGCGTCGGCTTCATCGCGCTGTCGGGCGTCGCCGTCCTCAACGGCCTCGTCATCATCGCCTTCATCGAACGGCTGCGCCACGAGGGCCGTAGCATCCTCGTCGCGGTCGAGGAAGGCGCGCTGGCGCGGCTGCGGCCGGTGTTGATGACGGCGCTGGTCGCCTCGCTCGGCTTCGTGCCGATGGCGCTCGCCACCGGCGCCGGCGCCGAGGTGCAGCGCCCGCTTGCCACCGTCGTGATCGGCGGCATCATCTCGTCGACGGTGCTGACCTTGCTGGTGCTGCCGGCGCTCTACGTCCTGTTCAGGCGGGAGACCCGCCCCGCCTGAACTGTCTCACGACTGGTGCCGCTTGGTGATCGCGACCCGCGTCGCCTGGCTGTAGAGGCCCGACATCTGGTCGAGCTGCGCGGTGGTCGCGGCGCAGCTGTCGATCCAACCGGGCATTGATTCGAACATCGACGGCAGCGTCGCCGCACGCAAGGCGGCATAGTCCTCGGTGACTTCGCGGCCCCGCGCCGTGGCACGGTAACGTGTCTCCTTGCGCGAACTACGCCCCTCCGTCTCGATCAGCCCGGCGCGTACCAGCTTGCGCGTGGCATATTGCAGATTGGGCACGTCGACGCGGTTGAGCAGTTGGCCGACCTCGGCGAGCCGCTTCGGCTCGTCGCCCATGCGCACGACGTTGAGGACGGCGACATCGTCGCCGGTCAGCGGCACCTCGCAGACGGCCGCGAGACACGACGCCTTCCAGCGATAATAGGATTGCGCCAGCCGCTCCAGCGCGAACTCGAAGTCGGACAGCCGCCGCTCGGCGTCGCTACGCGCGAGATGCCAGGAGCCTTTGGTGTCGTGACTGTCGCTTCGATCGGCAGCTTTGTCGCCGCGCGAGCCGGCCCTGCCGACCGTCGATTTTGCCTTCAGCGTCACGGTCTTGCGCTTAGCTGCGGCGCTCGTCGCCCTTTTCAAAGTTCCGTCTCCCGATGCCGCTCCGCACAACGCTTGTGCAGCGCATGCTCAATCTCTGCTGTTTACATCCGATATTTTTACATTAAAAATTCAATGAAGAAAACACATCAGGTGCGGCGTCACTGTCGACGCTGGCAGGACCGGGGAGCATGACGATGGCTGGCAAGAGCGCTGGACAGTGGATCGACATCGCCGCCGCCGATGGCGGCACGTTCAAGGGCTATCTGGCGGTGCCCGCGTCAGGCTCCGGTCCCGGCATCGTGCTCCTGCAGGAGATCTTCGGCGTCAACGCCTCGATGCGCGACGTCGCCGACTACTATGCCGAGGAAGGCTATGTGGTGCTGGCGCCGGACCTCTTCTGGCGCTTCGAGCCGGGCATCGAGCTCGGCTATGACGAGGCCGATTTCGGCAAGGCCTTCGGCTACTACCAGCGCTTCGACGTCAATCTCGCGATCAAGGATACGGCCGATGCGCTGAAGGTGCTGCGCGCGCGCCCCGAGTGCAAGGGCAAGGTCGGCGCGCTCGGCTTCTGCCTCGGCGGCAAGCTCGCTTATCTCACCGCGGCCCGCACTGACGTCGATTGCGCCGTCTCCTATTACGGCGTCGGCATCGAGGCCGATATCGCCGAGGCCAAGAACATCAAGGGTCCGATCGTCTTCCACTTTGCCGAGCTCGACAAATTCGCGCCGGCCGAGGCGCGCGAGGCCGTCAAGGCCGGTTTTGCCGGCCGCGACGATGCCGAATTCTATCTCTATCCCGGCTGCGACCACGCCTTCGCCGCGCCGGAGCGCGCCAGCTTCGACAAGCCGGCGACCCTGATGGCGCATTCGCGCTCGATCGCGCTGTTCCGCAAGGTGCTGGGCCCACACTACGATCTGTCGTCGCTGTGGGATAAGCACACCGAGCTCGAATTCGCCACCCGCTCGGCCGAGGCGACGATGGGCACGATGGTCGCCGAGCCCTATGTCAACCACATCCCGACCATGACCGGCGGCGTCGGCTACAAGGACCTGCTGCGCTTCTACGCCAACCACTTCATCCCGAAGACCCCTCAGGATACCAAGCTGGTGCCGATCTCGCGCACCATCGGCGCCGACCGCGTCGTCGACGAGATGCTGTTCTGCTTCACCCACGACATCGAGATCGACTGGATGCTGCCCGGCATCCCGCCAACCGGCAAATATGTCGAGATCCCCCTGGTCGCGATCGTGCGCTTCCGCGGCGACAAGCTCTACAACGAGCACATCTACTGGGACCAGGCCTCGGTGCTGGTGCAGATCGGCCTGCTCGATCCGGCCAAGCTGCCGGTCGCGGGTATCGAGACCGCCAAGAAGCTGGTCGATGAGTCCTTGCCATCGAACACGCTGATGAAGCGCTGGGCCGAGAGCGCGCCACGCTGATCAATTCGCCTCGGCGGCGTCGGCAGGACGCCGCTTCCCTCCCTCATTCCGCCTTCCGGAGTTGCATCACCATGCGTGACCATCAGATCTCTCGTCGTACGATGTTGCAGCTCGCGGGCGCGGCTGCTCTGCCACTGGCCGCCGGCCTGCCGCTTTCATCAGCGCGTGCCGCCGCCGGCACCTTGACGATCGCCTACAACGTCAACCTGCCGTCATTCGATCCGACCGTCGGCGTCTCCGCGGTCAATCCGACGATCCAGTCGATCTACCAGGCGATCTTCGATCCCTTCATCGGCCAGGCCGCCGATCTCTCCTTCACGCCCGGCCTGCTGACCAAGTGGGGCTGGAACGAGGACCGCACCAAGGTCACGATGGAGCTGCGCTCGGACGCCACCTGGCACGACGGCTCCAAGGTGACGCCGGAGGACGTGGTGTGGTCGCTGACCCGCGCCGCCGATCCGAAGGGCGGCAATCCGATCCAGTTCGTGTGGGCGAAGATCAACAACTACAAGATCGACGGCCAGACCATCACCGCCGATGTCGTCGAGTTCGAGCCGGCGCTGTTCAAGTGGATGGCGTTCCTCACCGGCTACGTGCTGCCGAAAGCCTACTACGAGAAGGTCGGCGCCGAAGGCTTCGAGAAGGCGCCGATCGGCTCGGGCCCGTACAAGGTCGATGCGTTCGAGCGCAACGCGTTCCTGCGGCTGAAGGCGCATCCGGGCTATTGGGGGCCGAAGCCGGCGTTCGAGACCGTGGTCTTCAAGTTCGTCACCGATCCGACCAGCCGCGTCGCCGAGATCGAGTCCGGCGGCTCCGACATCACCTTCGAGATTCCCTATGAGGAGTTCGACCGCCTCAAGGCCAAGCCGAACCTCGCCGGTCTGACGCAGCCGATCTCCGACATCGGCATGATCTTCCTCACCGACATCGATCCGATGCTCGACCGCAATGTGCGGCTCGCCGCCAACCACGCCATCGACAAGAAGGCGATCGTGGAGAAGCTCTTGCGCGGCTATGGCGTGCCGATCGACACGCTGGAAGCGCCAGGCTACGCCGCGTTCGATCCCTCGATCAAGACAGCCTATGATCCGGAGCTCGCCAAGAGCCTGCTCGCGAAGAGCGGCTACTCGACGCCCAAGCCGGTGAAGTTCACGATCCAGACCACGCGCGGCTTCAAGCCGAAGGACTACGAGATGGTGCAGGCCATCGCCGGCATGTGGCGCAAGGTCGGTATCGAGGCCAATATCGAGGTCTACGAGATCGCGCAGCATTTCGAGCTGCGCGCCCGCCACGCGCTCGCGCCGGCCGCGTTCTACAATTGGGGCAACGCGATCGGCGACCCCACGACCTCCACCGGCTTTGCGATGTTCGGCCCGTCGCCGCATTCGGCCTGGAAGGGCAAGGACCTGATCGAGCGCATCGGGCCGCTGTGGGGCGAGAAGGACGAGGCCAAGCGCATCGCCGGCTGGAAGGCGGTCGACAAATACATCGCCGAAGAAGGCGAGGTCATTCCGCTGCTGCAATACGTCCAGCCGATCGTGCACAAGAAGGGCCTCAAGGTGGTGCCCCAGGCCAACGGCATGATCCTGCCGCAGCTCGTGACTCAGGGCTGAGACGGAGCGACGGCGATGCGCTGGAGCGCCATTCTCAAGCGCCTCGCTCTGATCCCGCCGACCTTGCTCGGCGTCGGCGCCATCGTCTTCGTGCTGCTGCGCGTCGTTCCCGGCGATCCCATCGCGATGATGATCCCGCCCGGCGCCTCGCCGGCCGACATCACGCGGCTGCGCGCGCTGTACGGCCTCGACCAGCCGCTGCTCTCGCAGTTCATCACCTGGCTCGGCCAGGTCGCCTCAGGCGATTTCGGCCGCTCGATCAGCCTGCGCCAGCAGGTGTTCGAGCTGGTCGGCGCGCGGCTGCCGGCGACGCTTGAGCTCGCAGCTCTCGCCGTCGCCATGGCTCTGCTGATGGGCATCACTGTCGCGCTGGTCGGCAGCCTGCTGCGCGGCACCCGCGCGGAGTGGCTGCTCGACACTGCCAACGGCTTCTTTCTCGCGATTCCCGATTTCCTCTGGGCCCTGATCCTGCTGCTCGGCTTCGGCGTGCTGCTGCCGCTGCTGCCGATCTCCGGCCGGCTCGATCCGCAGCTTGCCGTGGCCTTCCGCACCCACTTCTATCTGATCGAGAGCCTGCTCACCCTGCGCCTCGACGTCGCCGCCGATCTCTTGCGCCATATGTTGCTGCCGTCGCTGGCGCTCGCGCTGCCCTTCGCCGCGCTGGTCGCGCGTCTGCTCAAGGCGCAGCTCGCCGAGGCCGAGGACCAGGACTACGCGCAGATCGCCCGCACCCGCGGCTTTTCGCGCACCACCATCCTGCAGCGCGAGGTGTTCCCCAACGCGCTGATCCCGACGGTCGCGCTCTCGGGCGTGCAGGTCACCCTGCTGCTCGGCGGCACGGTGCTGGTCGAGCGCATCTTCTCCTACGAGGGCATCGGCAACATGGCGATCGATGCCGTCATCAACCGCGACTTCCCGCTGATCCAGGGGCTGATCCTGACCTTCGCCGTCCTGTTCATCGCTCTCAATCTCGCCGTCGACCTGCTGGTGGCGCTGCTCGATCCGAGGCTGCGCCATGGATAATTGCAATGGCTGATCTCGTTCTCTCAGGGCCCATCACGGCAACGCCATCGCGTTGGCGCAGCGCGCTCGCGCGCGGCGGCGCGCGGCTGTGGATCGGGGGCGGCCTCGTCGCGCTGCTGCTGCTCATCGCCCTGTTCGCCCCGGTCATCGCACCGCATGATCCGGCCGAGCAGGACCTGATGTCGGCGCAGCTGCCGCCGGCCTTCATACGCGGCGGCGAAGCCGCGTTTCCGCTGGGCACCGACAGCCTCGGCCGCTGCGTGCTGTCGCGCCTGATATATTCCGCGCGCACCGCGGTCTCCGTCGCGCTGATAGCTTCGCTGCTCGCGGCGGTCATCGGCATCGCACTCGGCCTGATCGCCGGCGCCTTCGGCGGCTGGATCGATCAGTCGGTGTCGCGGCTGATCGACGTCTGGATGGCGTTCCCGCCGGTGCTGCTGTCGATCGTGCTCGCCGCCGTCATCGGCGCCGGCCTCACCTCGGTCATTGCCGCGATCGTGGTCGTCGACTGGACCCGCTTCGCCCGCATCACCAGAGCCGAAACGCAGGCGCAGCTCGCGCGCGACTACGCCGCCGCGGCCCGCGTGCTCGGCCTCACCCGCGCGCAGGCGCTGCGGCTGGAGATCCTGCCCAACCTCGTGCCGCTGATCGTGACCTTGCTCGCGGTCGAGATGGGCATCGCGATCCTGGTCGAGGTGATCCTGTCCTTCGTCGGCATCTCCGTCACCGGCGACACCGCGAGCTGGGGCGGCATGATCACCGAGGGACGGCAGATCGTCTACCAGGCGCCGTGGATCATGGCGCTGCCGATCGCCGCCGTCATCATCAGCGTCATCGGCTTCAATCTGTTCGGCGACGGCCTGCGCGCAGCGCTCGATCCGGTCCAGCGCCGATGAGTACCGTGCTCGACATCGACAATCTCCACGTCGCGATCGGCACCGCCAACGTGCTGCGCGGCGTCTCCTTGCGCGTCGAGGCCGGCGAGGTGCGCGGCCTGGTCGGCGAATCCGGCGCCGGCAAATCGATGGTCGGCCGCACCATCTTCGGCCTGCTGCCGGCGAAGGCCGCCATCACGGCCGGCCGCGTCAGCTTCGAAGGCCGCGACCTCCTGGCGATGCCGGACAAGCAGCGCCGCGAGCTGCTGGGACGGCGCATCGCGCTGATTCCGCAGGATCCGATGACGTCGCTCAACCCGGTCCGGCGTATCGGCGCGCAGATATGCGCGGTGTTGCAGCTGCATCTGAAGCTGTCGAACCGCGCCGCACGCGATCGCGCCGCCGAGCTGCTGAGCGAGGTCGCGATCCGCGATCCCGCCGGCGTCCTCGCACTCTATCCGCACGAGCTCTCCGGCGGCATGCGCCAGCGCGTGCTGATCGCGATGGCCTTCGCCTGCGATCCGTCGCTGGTGATCGCCGACGAGCCGACCACCGCGCTCGACGTCACCGTGCAGCGCCAGGTGCTGCAGCTGGTCGAGCGGATGCGGCAGCGCCACGGCGCCGCGATCCTGTTCGTCACCCATGATCTCGGCGTCGTCGCAAAGATCTGCCGCAGCATGACCGTGCTGCATGCCGGCCGCGTGCTCGAGGACGGCTTGACGTTGGACGTGCTGGTGAAGCCGCATCATGCCTACACGCGCGCGCTGCTGGCCGCGACGCCGCGCGCCGATCGTCCGGCGGACAGCCTGAGGCCGGTGCCGCCGGCGCTGATCGAGAGCCTGTGGGCCGAGGCGCACCGGCTAGATCAGCTCGCAGCGAGGAGGCCGGCATGAGCGAGATGCTGCTGCGCACCGGCCAGCTCGGCTTCGCCTATCCGGCGCGGTCGACTTCGTTGTTCGGCAAGCCCGTGATGCGCGACGTCATCAAGTCGGTCGATCTCACAGTGCCGCGCGGCGCGGTGCTCGGCCTCGTCGGCGAATCCGGTTCGGGCAAGACCACACTCGGCCGGCTGCTGGTGCGGCTGTTGGAGCCGACGTCGGGCGGCATCCAGTTCGACGGCATCGAGATCAGCCATCTGTCGGAAGCCGCGCTGCGCCCCTTACGCGCGCGCATCCAGATGATCTTTCAGGATCCGCAATCGTCGCTCAATCCGCGCCTGCCGCTCGCGGTTACCTTGACGCGCCAGCTCGAGGTCTACGGTCAGCTGAAAGGGCGGCGCGATCGCCGCGACCGCGCCGCCGCGTTGCTCGACCTCGTCGGCCTGCCGACATCGTTCGTCGACCGCTACCCGCATGAGCTGTCCGGCGGCCAGCGCCAGCGCGCCGGCATCGCGCGTGCGCTCGCGCTGCAGCCGGATTTCATCGTGGCCGACGAGATCGTCTCCGGCCTCGATGTCTCGACCCAGGCGCACATCCTGATGCTGCTGAAGGATCTCAGGGCGAAGCTCGGCCTGACCGTGGTCTTCATCAGCCACGACCTTTCGGTGATCCGCGTGCTCTGCGACGAGGTCGCGATCCTCCGGAGTGGCGAGGTGGTCGAGCACGGCCCGGTCGGCCGCATTTTCTCCCACCCGCAGCACGCCTATACGCGGCAGTTATTGGCCGCCATTCCGCTCCCCGATGTCGAGCCGGGCTGGCTCGACGACACCCCGTCCCGTCAGCAACCCCAGCAGCAGGGATCAGCCGCATGAGCGCACCGATCAAGGACTCCGTCGTCGTCATCACCGGCGCCACCGGCGCCATCGCCACCGCGCTGATCGCCGAGCTGCTCGCCCGCGGCGCGGCCAAGATCTACGCCGCCGCGCGCGACATCTCGGGGCTCACGGCCACCGACAAGGTCGTGCCGCTGAAGCTCGACGTCACCAGCGATGCCGACGCGGCGTCCGCCGCCGCGCAGGCCTCCGACGCGACGCTGCTGATCAACAATGCCGGTATCAACCACAACACCGCGTTCATGCTCGCACCCGATCTCGCCATCGCCACCGAGGAGATCGAGATCAACTACCTCGCGCCGCTGCGGCTGACGCGCGCCTTCGCAGCCGTCCTGATCAAGAACCAGGGCGCCGTGCTCAACATCCTGACCATCCTGGCGCGGGTGAACCTGCCGCTGATGGGCTCCTATTGCGCCTCCAAGGCCGCCGCGCTGAGCCTGACGCAAGGCCTGCGCGGTGAGCTCGCGCCGAAGGGCGTCCGCGTCGCCGGCGCGCTGCCCGGCGCGGTTGACACCCGCATGACCGCGGGGCTCCCGATTCCGAAGATGACTCCCGCCGAGGCCGCAAAGGAGATCCTCGACGGCTATGAGGCCGGCGAGGAGGACATCTATGTCGGCGACATGGCCCGCGGCCTCGCCGCGGGTCTGGCGCAGGATCACAAGGCGGTGGAGAAGCAACTGGGGTCGGGGTGACGCGTGTGGCGGAAAGCTCGCGCGCGGCCGTCCTTCGAGACGCCCGCCTGCGGCGGGCTCCTCAGGACGAGGTCGGAGCGAGCGGCCGCATCCAAAACAGTCTCTCGCGGACGCTGCGCGCGGTCGATATGCAGCTCCGAGCTCAAAGCTCGCCCCTCATGGTGAGGAGCGCCGCCTCGCGGCGCGTCTCGAACCGTGAGGCCCCAAATGGTTCTCGATGTCTGTTTGATGAGTGGGAGTCTCTCAATGACGATTGCCAAACTTGCCTGCACGACCCTGGCCGCCCTCGCTCTGTCCACCCCCCTCGCCTCAGCCGACTCCATTCCCGGCCTGCGCGGCCACGACCACACCGGCATCACCGTGCCGGACGTCAAGGCGGCCATCACCTTCTTCACCGATGTGATCGGCTGCAAGCAGGCGATGTCGTTCGGGCCGTTCTCGGACGACAAGGGCACGTTCATGCAGGATGTGGTCAACGTGCATCCGCGCGCCGTCATCCACGAGATCAGCATGGTCCGCTGCGGCTATGGCTCGAACATCGAGCTGTTCCAGTACGACGCGCCCGACCAGGCCAAAACGCAGCCGAAGAACAGCGATTTCGGCGGCCACCACATCGCGCTCTATGTCGACGACATCGACAAGGCCGCCGCCTATCTGAAATCCAAGGGCGTCCGCACCATGCAGGGCCCGATCCCGATCACTGAAGGCCCGGCCGGCGGCCAGTCGATCCTGTACTTCCTGACGCCATGGGACCTCCAGATGGAGCTGATCAGCTACCCCAAGGGCATGGCCTACGAGAAGAACGCCACGACCTTGCTGTGGTCGACGACAGAACCACAAAAGTAGAAACTGCGAGCATTCGCGCCAAGTCCACGCTGCCTCTGCTCCCTCTCCCCGTTCTTACGGGGAGAGGGTTGGGGTGAGGGGCAGCGCGCGGGAAGTGCTCGCGGTGAGACCTGTACCCCCTCACCCGGATTGCATCTGACGATGCAATCCGACCTCTCCCCGCAGGCGGGGAGAGGTGAGGACGAAGCAAGCCACGACCGCACCGTCCGAACACGGCAGCTGCGAACTCCATCAGCTCAGATCAGACCCAAACCTTAGTTGAACGCCATCGGCGCCGCGCTCGCCATCCAGCCGTCCGAGCGGGTGTTGCGTGCGACCCGCTGATAACGCGAAGCACGGGCCTCGCGCGTGGCACCAGAAGCCGCGCCGAACATGGTCGAGCCGCCGCGCGGATTCACGATGGTGTAGCCGGCGATCGAGCGCGGATGCTCGCGGGTGACGTGGCCGCCGGAGTTGCCGTCATGCACGAGCCAGACATTGCCGGCGACCTGCTGCTGCAGGATCATGACGTGGCCGGAGCGCACCGCGGCCATGCCCGGGGCCGGCATGGCGCGCGGAAAGCGGCGCCAATTGGACGCGAGGTTCAGCTCGGGAATGATCCGGCCAAACGTGTAGAGCGATGCTTCGCAGCCGCAGAAGGCGTGCGGACATCCCGACGGGCGACCGGCCACGACACGGGCTTCGCCGGAAATCGAGGCCATCGCGTTCATCGAGCTGTGGTGGTGACGATAGGAATAATGATGAGATGAGTGATGACGATAGGAGGAGTGATGATGATGCCGAGGACGCGCCTCAGCCTGAACGGACAGAGCGAGCAATGCGGCGACGACAACAATAACGCGGTACATTCGGAGGACTCCTGTACACTGTGAAATCCCCCTGCCGCGCGCCAATCACCCGGCAAACGTGTCCTCAACGTGACCGAATCGCCTGTGAGCCATGCATTTCCGGGATGCGCCTGCCCGCTGCGGCGGTTCCGAATTAACGTATTTGCTTGACTCAATGTCGAAGGGGCGTTCGGCGTTTCGGCTCTATCGGCCGGTCATCACAGAGGAAAATACGGCCGCGTTCGCGAACAACTGTCATGCCGGTCAGATCAAGCGCCAAACTCCGCTGTCGTCCCTGCGAACAGGGACCCATAACCACCGGCTTCCATGGGACGATGGCTAGCAGTCATGGCTCACTGAGAGATTCCGCGGTATGGGTCCCTGCGTTCGCAGGGACGACAGCTGAGAGCGGCGATGCAGCGCTGGCTCGAAGACCTGCTTATTGAAGTCGTGGGCTCATTCGAGACATGTCGGAGATCAACGAGGAAAATCTCGCCCGTCGGGCGACTCACAGCACGTCACGCGTGATGCGAATGGCGGGTTCGGACACTAGCAGCTCGTCAAACACCGCGCGCGCAGAACCTGATTTCGTGAACCCGCTCAAGCTGGTTTGGCCTGTCCAGTCCTCGCGCCGAAAATATTCCGCTTCGCCATTTCGGAATTTCATGATCTCATCCCGTCATCCCGCCTCATCGACGAGGGGCGCTGCGCGGTCGTCACGAAGCGTGGAGTGCGGGATGTGGTGGGCGGGCCGGTTTGCAGCGTGAGCGATTGCGCCGACGAACAACACCGGCCCGTACGGTCAAGTCGCGTGGTCCTGGCCTCCCGAAGCTGAGGTCAAGTCTGCGGTGATGCGTGGAAGCGCATCCTGCGGATGACGGTGGCCAACAAGCCCGGCGCACCGGGGAGATCGCGAAGCAGCCGTTAAAGCCATCGCGCAGGGAGGGCCGGGTCGTTCCGGCTGGACCTGTGGTACCTGCCGCCTGCATTTTTTTCGCAGGCGGGCCACGGGCCTCAGTCGAGGCCCGGCCTTCCCTGCACCCTCGGTTTTTGACGGAGGGTGAGATCGATGCATCACTCGGCCGCATGGGCGTCGCGAGGACGAATGTCCATGCCGCAAATTCCGCTGTCATCCCGGACAAGCCGTGACGCGCGACGCGCGTCGCGGCGCCGATCCGGGATCCATACTCCGCAGCAGTCGTATGAGGCACCCTGGAGCACACATCTCGCGCCTCGATTCCCGCCGGTGGCTATGGGTCCCGGCGTTCGCGGACGACAGCGGGGAATGCGGCGCCGTCTTCGCCATTGACCGCCCCATCCATTGGCCTATCTCTGACATATCCCAAAGCAACGGAACTGGATCCCCATGACAGCACATGTCAGTCGCTTCGATACCGCCATCGATCCCGTGAAGCTCGACCGCCTTGCCGAGGTGGCGGTGAAGGTCGGGCTGCAATTGCGGCCGGGTCAGGATCTGCTGCTGACCGCGCCGTCGGTGGCGCTGCCGCTGGTGCGCAAGGTCGCGGAGCACGCCTACAAGGCGGGCGCGGGGATCGTGACCTCGTTCTTCTCCGACGAGGAGCTGACCTTGGCGCGCTATCGCTATGGTCACGACGACAGCTTCGATCGCGCCGCCGACTGGCTCTATCAAGGCATGGCCAAGGCGTTCTCGGAAAACACGGCGCGACTGGCCATCGTCGGTGACAATCCGATGCTGCTGTCCGGCCAGGACCCGGCCAAGGTCGCGCGGGCCAGCAAGGCCAACTCCAAGGCCTATCAGCCGGCGCTGGAGAAGATCACCAATTTCGAGACCAACTGGAACATCATCGCCTATCCGAGCCCGGCCTGGGCCAGGTTGGTCTTTCCCGACGTCCCCGAGGAAGTTGCGGTCGGCAAGCTTGCCGACGCGATCTTCGCGGCCTCGCGCGTCGACCGCGAGGATGCGGTGTCCGCCTGGGAGCGTCACAACGCGGTGCTGCGCGAGCGCACCGAGTGGCTCAACGACCAGCGCTTCAGCGCGCTGCACTACACGGGTCCCGGCATGGACCTCACGATCGGTCTTGCCGACGGCCACGAGTGGGAAGGCGGCGCCTCGACGGCGAAGAACGGCATCACCTGCAACGCCAACATCCCGACCGAAGAGGTGTTCACGACGCCGCACTGCCGTCGCGTCTCCGGCTACGTCAAGAGCTCGAAGCCGCTGTCCTATCAGGGCACGCTGATCAACAACATCCAGGTGAAGTTCGAAGAAGGCCGCATCGTCGAGGCCAAGGCCTCGAAGGGCGAGGAGGTGTTGAACAAGGTGCTGGATACCGACGAGGGCGCGCGCCGGCTCGGCGAGGTGGCTCTGGTGCCGCACTCCTCGCCGATCTCCAAGAGCGGCTTGCTGTTCTACAACACGCTGTTCGACGAGAACGCCGCCTCGCATATCGCGCTCGGCCAGTGCTACTCGAAATGCTTCGTCAACGGCACCTCGCTGTCGCCGCAACAGATCGCCGCTCAAGGCGGTAACCAGAGCCTGATCCATATCGACTGGATGATCGGTGCTGCGGAGACCGACATCGATGGCGTTCATGCCGATGGCCGTCGCGTGCCGGTGTTCCGCAAGGGCGAGTGGGCCTGATCTGATTCCTGGGTCGGCGGCCCGTCGCCCGGCGGCGCCGCCGACTGCGCGAAGGCGTACGTCATGCTGTTTGTTGTTGCACGGAGGCCCCGTATTTCTACTGCACTCACTGGTTGAATAATTTCAAACTACGTACTTTAATTAGTTCGTCCTTAAGCACGCTCGTTAAAAACTGACCCTGTTGCTCAATTGATTCACAGGGAACAAGAATGGATGCCTCGCTTGCCGCCTCGGCGCAGAGTCGGATTCGTTTTGGGCTCAAGAGCCAAATTCTTTGTCTTGGAGTCGCCGGCGTCGCGGTCATCGGCTGCCTTTATCTGGCGGGACTCTCGATCGAGCGACGCAGCCAGCAGATGGCCGATCGGGTGGCAACCTTGGCCGGCTTGAGCGGCGGCATCTGGGAGAGGCTGCTGCAGGCCCGCGGGACCGCGACGGAATTCCTGCAAAAGCCGTCAGACGCCAAGGTCGCGACGCATGAGCAGATCGTCACGTCGATCCGGTCGCAGCTGGACCGGGCCGACGCCATTCTCGCGGCCGCCCCCGATGACGAGACCGCGCGCCAGGCGGCCTCGTCGCGCGAGGCCATCACCGGCTATGCGACACGCTTCGCCAACGTGGTCGCCGCGCAGAAGACCATCGGCTTCGACGAGAATGACGGGCTGCAAGGCAAGCTGCGCAGCGCCGTCCGCTCGATCGAAACTCAATTGACGAAGTACGACCAGCCGCGGCTCGCGGTGCTGATGCTGATGATGCGCCGGCATGAGAAGGACTTCATGCTGCGCGGCGATCCGAAATACGGCGACGATTTGCGCAAGCGCGTCGACGAATTCGGCGCGGAGCTCGCAAAGTCCGACCTGCCGGACGCCATCAAGGCCGAGATCGTCAAGCTGATGGATGTCTATCGCGCGAGCTTTCTCGCCTTCATGGCCGGACAGACCAGGCTGCTCGGCGAAGCGGCGGAGCTGACCCGGCACTACGAGAGCATCAGTCCGACGCTGCAGGGAATCCGGTCCGCGGCCGACCAGCGGCTCGGTCTCGTCAAGGCCGAGCTCGCCAGCGTCAGGGACATGGTCTTCTGGTCGATCTGCATCACCGTGCTGATCACGGCGGCGGCGGCCTTCCTGTTCGGACGCTGGCTCGCCTCGCCGCTGCTGCAGATGGCCCGCGCCATGGAGCGGCTGGCGCAGAATGATCTGGACGTTGACCTGGAGCCGGTGAAACGTCGCGATGAAGTCGGCCAGATCTCGCGGGCGCTCGGCGTGTTCCACGGCAAGCTGCTGGAGAACCGCCGGCTGACGGAGGAGCAGGCCAAGGCAAAGGAAGCGGCCGAACGCGAGCGCCGCAAGATGTTCGCCGAGATGTGGGAGCTGCTCGAGACCGATCTCGACATCGCCGTTGCCGAAGTCATGGCCATCAGCAGCGACGCCTCGACGCGGAGCGCGCAGGCGGTGGCGGAAGCAAAGACCATTGCGAGCGAGGCGGGCATGGTGGCGCAGGCCTCTGCCGGCGCGAGCAGCAACGTCACGACCGTGTCGAGCTCGGCGGAGGAGCTGTCGGCGACGGGACGGGAAATCGCGCAGCGGGCGGCCGAGACGGCGGAGCTCGCCAGCCGGGCTGCACGCGAAGCACAGCAGGCCGGGTCGACCGTGGCGGAGCTCAGCGATGCGGCCGAGCAGATCTCCTCGGTCGTCAGCACCATCGCCGAGGTGGCCGCGCAGACGAACCTGCTGGCGCTCAACGCCACCATCGAGGCGGCACGGGCCGGAGAAGCCGGCGCCGGATTTGCGATCGTGGCGCACGAGGTCAAGGCACTGGCGCGCAAGACCTCGGAGGCGGCCGACGACATCGCCCAGCGCATCGATCGCATCTCGACCGCCACCTCGGATTCGACCGCGGTCATCAGCAAGATCGGCGCGGCGATCGGCAGCATCGACGGCGCCAGCGCCGCCATGGCCGCCGCCGCCGAACAGCAGGAGGCCACCTTGCGCGAGGTCGCGCGCAGCCTCACCGAGGCGTCGGCGGGCGTCGCCTCCGTCGCCGAAAACGTCACCCGCATCTCCGGACGCTCCGCCGCGATCGAGCAGCAGACCCAGAGCGTGTCCGAACTCGTCAACGGCACCAATGGCCGGGTCTCGGAGCTGCGCGCCAACCTGATGGTGTCGCTGCGCTCATCGAGCGTCGGAGATCGCAGATCGTCCACTCAACGCCGGCCGACGAGTGTCCGCGGGCGCCTGCATGGCAGGGGCGGCCAGATCGACGGCACCGTGCTGGATCTGTCGGAAGGTGGCCTGCGATTCCGCGCCGCCATGGATGTGGCCGGGTTGTCCGAGCAACAGCAGGTGAAGCTGGAATCGCCCTCCTTCGGCGTCCTTGATGGCGACATCGTCGCGATCGGCAATCGCGACGTCCATATCAGCTTCGGCGAGCAGGCGGTGTCCCAGCGCGATGCCGTGGCGAGATTCCTCGCGACCATCGATCGCGCCGACCAGGCCCAGGTCGACGTCGCCCTGGCGGTGGCGGGCAAGATCACGGCAGCGATCGAGCAGTCGATCGCATCGGGCGAAACCACGGTCGCCACATGGTTCGACTTCAACTATCAGCGCATGGCAGGCACGGACCCCGAGCAGTTCGAGGCGCCGTTTACAGCGGTCTGCGACCGGCTGCTGCCGCCGATCCAGGAGGCCGTGCTGGCTGATCCGAATGTCGTGTTCTGCGTGGCGATCGACCGGAACGCCTATATTCCGACCCACAACCGCAAGGTCTCACAGCCGCAGCGGTCGGGTGATCGGTTGTGGAATATCGCCAACTGCCGCAACCGGCGCTTCTACAAGGATCGCGCCGGCATGGCCGCTTCGCGAACGCTTCACGGCCATCAGGCGCAACGCTACGAGCGCGACATGGGCGGCGGCGTCACCGTGCCGCTGAAGGAGATCGACGTGCCGATCAGGATCGAGGGCCGTCACTGGGGCGGGCTGCGGCTGGCATTCAAGGTGTAGATGGACGGGAAGCCGAACGATCGACACAGGAGGCAAGGCGCAGCCCGCGATGTCGCGGGCCGCGCAGATCGCGTGCCGGGGCGGCTTCGATGCCAAGGCGACTTCGATGCTAGGGCGACTTGGCCTGCGTCGCAGGCTCGACCGTGATGCTGATCCGCTCCGACATCACCGGCTTGTTGTGCGGGATGTGGCTCCAGTCGCCGAGCACGAGCTGCAGGGTGTGCTTGCCGGGAGAGAGATTGACCGAGGCTTCGGTCTGGCCCTTGCCGAAATGGACGTGCTCGGCATCGACTGGGATCGCCTCATTGAGCGCATCGCCTTCGAGCGCGGGCGCGTCGATCAGGAGGTGATGATGGCCGGTGTTCGGAGCCTCGGTGCCGGACGGCGCGACGCCCATCCCCGAGAGACCGAACCGGATGAGGACGGGCGAGGAGACCTTGTCGCCGTCCTTGAGGTTGATGAAGTAGGCCTTGGCGTTGTCCGGGGCGGGCGTCTCGCCGGCCATGACATATGTGGTCGTGGCAAGGCTGGCGGCGGACAGCGTGAGGGCGATGGCGAGGCTCAGTCGGCGCATCCTGGGAAATCCTTATCTCTGCGGCGGCGGAAAATCTTTAATGGTGACGGCACGTTGCAGGATGGGCCAAGCGTCCCGCGGGAGGCATGGCCGCATCTTGCAGTGCGGCTAAACAGTAGATCATCAGGTTTGGCGAGGCCGCGAACAAATTGCGGCGTTCGCGTGATGTTTATAGCGCTGGCGTGGTTGTGATGCGACGGCAGGTCGCGGCGATCGGTTCAAATCTTAACGACCGCGGAAAGCGGCCATTAGGTGCAACCGGCTATGGTTGCAGGCCCATGACGGCTCGCGTCCGGTCATTTCAGTCCCAGATATTTGAGGTTCATGATGTCGCCCTCCTTGATCGAAACCGCCAATCTCGCCGTCGACCTGTCGCCGGCGCCGATCGAGCCGTCCTGGATCATCGAGGGCAATCCGACCGCGACCTCCTGCACCGTCGCCCGCAGCAGCGACGGCCTGGGCTCGACCATCGTCTGGCACTGCACCGAGGGCAAGTTCAACTGGTACTACGATTTCGACGAGACCATCCTGATCCTCGAAGGCGCAATCGTGCTGGAGAGCGATGGGCTGCCGGCGAAGCGCTATGGGCCGGGCGACGTGATCTTCTTCCGCGACGGCGCGCATGCGAAGTGGCACGTCGAGGGTCACGTCAAGAAGCTCGCCTTCTGCCTGAAGACCCAGCCTTATCTGCTCGGACTCGCGGTGCGCGTGATCAACAAGCTCAAGCGCATGTTCCTGACGCCGGAAGGCCGCCGCGGTGCCAGCCTGGCCGGTGCGTAGAGCTACACGCCGTCGAGGATGATCACGGTCGGACTCGACGGCAGCAGCTCGCGCGACATCTTCAGGCTGCGCTCGGTGCGGCGGTCGATCTCGAACTGCTGCCCGACCTTGCGCATGAACTCGTCGAGCGGCGTCGCGAAGCGGTGCATCGGCAGCACCACCGAGGCGCGCAGCCGCTTGGTGATCTCGGAGATCCCGTCGAGCGACATCGTGTAGGTGCCGTCGATCGGCACCATCACCACGTCGAGCCGGCCGATCGCGGCGAAATGCGTTTCGTCGAGCTTGACGTGCAGATGGCCGAGATGGCCGATGCACAGGCCCGCGACCTCGAAGATGAAGATCGAATTGCCGTCCCGGATCATGTCGCCGCCGAGCGAGTCGCTGAAGTAGCGGCGGATGTCGGTGGTGATGTTGCGGATCAGCACGTCGCCGACGCGCTCGAAGATCTGCGCCGGCTTGCCGTCGTCGCCCCAGCCGCGCAAGACATGCGGAATGCGCGGATCGGGCGCCAGCGTGTAGTGCGTCGAATGCGCGCGGTTCATGGTGATGACATCGGGCAGCCGACCAACCTGATAGGCGCCGCTATAGTCGGTCGCGATGCGGATGCCCATCGGCGTATCGATGAAGTACGTCGAATGGCCGGCATAGGTGATCGTCACCTCGTTGCCGGCGGCCGCTGTCCGCCGCAGGCTGACCGGCGTGGCGCGCGGCGTCTCGCCGGCCATGGCCAGGCACTCGCTGGTGCGCGGTCCCGACTGCGCCGATACAGGCGATGCGAACGAGACCAGGACGGCAAGCAGCGGGAGCAGCGAACGCAGCATGGCGGTTCCTCTTCAACAGCGCGTGTGAGTGTAGCGAGGAATTGCGATCAGAACTATCCTCATCGCAGCGCCCATGGGACAGGGCTGGTAAGCGGGAGGATGGCATGAGTGAGCGGGACGGATCGCCGCAGGCGAAGGAGATGCAACCGATCAAGGCGATCGATGCCGGAGTCCTGAGCATCGCCTATGTCGAGAGCGGGCCCTCGGATGGCCCGGTCGTCATCCTGCTGCACGGCTATCCCTACGACATCCACTCCTATGTCGACGTCACGCCGCGCCTCGCGGCCCAGGGCTGTCGCGTCATCGTGCCTTATCTGCGCGGCTACGGGCCGACCCGCTTCCGCGACGCATCGACGCCGCGCTCCGGCCAGCAGGCGGCCATCGGCGCCGACCTGATCGCGCTGATGGATGCGCTGGCGATTCCGCGCGCGGTGTTCGCCGGCTATGATTGGGGCGGCCGCGGCGCCGGCATCGGTGCGGCGCTGTGGCCCGAGCGTTGCGTGGGCCTCGTCTCGGTCAACGGCTATCCGATCCAGGATATTGCAAAGTCGCTCGAGCCGGCGCCGGTGCCGCGCGAATTCGCGTTCTGGTACCAATGGTACTTTCAGACCGAGCGCGGCCGCGCCGGCCTCGCGGCCCATCGCGCCGAGATCGCCCGCCTGCTGTGGCGGCGATGGTCGCCGCACTGGGCGTTCGACGATGCGACCTTCGCGCGCGCGGCCGCGGCGTTCGACAATCCGGACCACGTCGATGTCGTGATCAACAGCTATCGCCACCGCTACGGACTGGCCGAGGGCGACCCCCGCTATGACGAGCTCGAACGGCGACTGGCGGCGCTGCCCGTCATCACCGTGCCGACCATCACGCTCGATGGCGACAGCGATGGCGTGATCCCGGCGACCGACGGGCGTGCGCATGCCGCGAAGTTCAGCAACCGGATCGCCCATCGCGTGATCCGCGCCGGTCACAACCTGCCGCAGGAGGAGCCCGAGGCGTTCGCCGCCGCCGTGATGGAGGTGCTACGCTGACGCGATCAGGACCTTGCGGGGCTGAGC
Organism: Bradyrhizobium sp. SRS-191; assembly: GCF_024586915.1. Taxonomy (GTDB): domain Bacteria; phylum Pseudomonadota; class Alphaproteobacteria; order Rhizobiales; family Xanthobacteraceae; genus Bradyrhizobium. The sequence continues at coordinate 33,450 of NZ_JANBVS010000004.1, read as the reverse complement.
TTCCAGGCGGCAAACAGCAGGCCCGCGGTCATCAGGCCGCAGATCACGGCGGCCTCCGGCAACGCGATCGCGAGCGCCGCGGTTGCCGCCCAGCCGATCGAGGAGAAGGCTTCGGCGAAGGTTGCGAGCCGCGACGAGGTCTGGCGGCGCCGGAACTGGCTGCGCCGCGCCTGGATGCGGAACCAGAGCTGGATCGCCGTCGAGGAGATCGTCGCGATCAGCACGGCCGCCGTCGTCGCCAGGGCCTGCCACGGCGCGACCCAGGCAAGCGCGAGCACCAACGGCGCGAAGATCACCGCGATGGTGATCAGCACGACCTCGATCTTGGCGCGCACGATGCGCGCCGCCGGCAGCGGCGCGGTGGCGACCAGCTCGGGCGCGTCCTCGCCGGAGATCGTGAGCCAAGCCAGGCCACCGGCAAGCTGGCCCGCCGCCATCACGATCACCGGCGTGATCAGGATGACGGCTTGCGACGTATCGGAATAGCTGCGCCACAGCAGCAGCGCCGGCGGCACCAGGTAGAGCAGCTGCATCAGCGTCTGCGAGATCAGCCAGGGATCGCGCCGCAGCAGCATGAACTCCTTCCGCCGCAACGCCTGCTGTCGCGAGCCGCCGCGGAAGCTGCGGATCTGCGCGCCGGCGCGGCTGGAGACGCCTTGCGCGGCGGCGCTGATCGCGGTGTCGGCGAAGCGCGGCGAGAACACCATCATGACGATTCCGAGCAACAGCAACCCTGCCGCGAGCAGAATCAGCAGCGCCTGGGGGTCGCCGAGCGCGGCGCGGGCCGGCAGCCAGACGAGGCTGTCCGGATCGGGCGCGATGGCGGCTGCGGCATCGGAGGTGAGCACCGCGAAGCGCGACAGCGTGCCGTAGGAAACGATCGCCGCGATCTGCAGCATGATGACGAAGCCGGCGCCGATCACGGCGGCCAGGATCTGCGCGACCAGCCGCGTGCGCGCCGGACCGATCAGGCGGAACAAGACGATCGTGATCGCGATGGCGGTCGCGGCAGCCGAAAGGCCGACGGCCGCGACCACGACAAAGGCGGCGAGCCAACGCGCCCCGCCCTCGATCAGCAGCACGTCGACGAAGGGCGTCGCCAGCAGCAGCGCCATGCTGGTCACGGACAGCGCGATGGCGGCGATGCGGACCGAGAAGATCTCGGCGAGCCGCACCGGCGACGACATGATCAGGTCGAGATCGGCGCGGGCATAGAACACGCGCGTGACCGACTCGATCGCCTGCGACAGCATCAAGGCCCAGGACAGCATGATGGTCGCGGTGATCACGATCAGCGCGGTCTTATCGAGTGGCGGCTGCAGGTCGGCATAGCGGCCGACCACGGCCCAGGCCGGCAGATGCATGATGGCGCCGAACAGCGCGAGGCCGATGATCGCCGCACGGGTGCGGCGGCGCCGGCCGGCGGTGATCATGCTGAGCCACTCCCGCCAGGCGAGCCTGAGCTCGTGCCGGGCGAACCAGGCCAGCGTGGCTGCCCGTGTCATGCCGCGGACTCGACGTCGACGAGCGCGATGAACAGCTCCTCGAGGCTGGTATCGGTGCGACCGTTCTGTTGGCGCAGCTCGGCCAGCGTGCCCTCGGCGACGATGCGGCCGGCGGCGATGACACCGATCCGGTCGGCCATGCGCTCGGCCACTTCGAGGATATGCGTCGTCATGATCACGGTGCCGCCGCGGCGGACGCGCTCGGCCAGGAGACCCTTGACGTGACGCGCCGAGACCGCATCGAGGCCGGTGAGCGGCTCGTCGAGGATGATCAGCTGCGGGTCGTGCACCAGCGCGCCGGCCAGCGCCACCTTCTGCCGCATGCCCTTGGAGAACCCTTCGCAGCGCTCGTGCAGATGCGGCTCGAGCCCGAGCGAGACCAGAAGCTCGCGCGCCGTGTGGCCCGAGCTCGCGGGATCGACGCCCCAGAGCCCGGAGACGAATTCGAGATATTCGAGCGGCGTGAGCTTGTCGTAGATCATCGGCTCGTCCGACACCCACGCCATGACCTGCTTCGCTGCGATCGGATCATCAAGCGCGTCGATGCCGAAGATCGCGATGTCGCCGGCATCGGGCTTCAGCAGGCCGGCGACCATGCGCAAGGTCGTGGTCTTGCCGGCCCCGTTGGGGCCGACCAGCGCATAGAATTCACCGGCGCGCACGACGAGGTCGAGCCCGTCGACGGCCGGCCGTTCGAAACATTTGGTTAACCCTCGCACAGCAAGGGCGGAGCTCTCTGGTGTCATGGCCGCTCATTCGGTTCGCATCGACAACTTGGACGCAACTCGTTGCGGCGCGGTGAACGCCCACCCTATCGTGATCGCGACGCGCCATTCCCGACCAGCCGGTTCCGAGCGTCAGAACCGGATCGCCTCCGTCCACTCTAGCGCAATGATCCGAGTGCGGAACGACTTCGTTAACACTGCGAGCAGCCCTCCCCGCGGCTGCACGGCGCCAATGAGGATCGACGTGACGGACCAGCTGATCGCGAACCAGACGCGTGACGCCGCTTCGGACGCGCTGCCCGGGCTCACCGTCCGTCTGGATTCCTTTCCGCGCGGCGGAGTCGCCGCGGTATTCGGCGCCAGCGGCGGCATCGGCAGCGCTCTCAGCGTCGCGCTGACTGACAGCGGCCGGTTCGATACCGTCCTCGGCTTCAGCCGCGGCATGGCGCCTGCGTTCGATCTCACCGATGAAGACAGCCTTGCGCGAGCCGCCGAGCAGATTGCGGAAGCAGGCGAGGTCCGGCTCGTCATCATCGCCACCGGGATGCTGCACGAGGGCGAGGCGCTGCCGGAGAAGAGCTGGCGCGAGCTCGATGCCGAGCGTCTTGCCCGCGCCTTCGCCATCAACGCGACCGGACCAGTCTTGCTGATGAAGCATCTGCTGCCACGTCTGCCGCGCACGGGGAAGGCGATGCTCGCGGCGCTGTCGGCGCGGGTCGGCTCGATCGGCGATAACCGGCTCGGCGGCTGGTACGGCTACCGCGCCTCGAAAGCAGCTTTGAACCAGCTCGTGCATTGCGCAGCCATCGAGCTGGCCCGCCGCTCGCCTGACGCGATCTGCATCGCGCTGCATCCGGGCACGGTGGCGACGAAACTGTCGGCGCCGTTCGCCTCGGCCAGCGGCGTCGCTCCGGTCGAAGCCGCGCGTCACCTGCTCGCTGTCGTCGATCGGCTCGAGGCCAAGAACTCCGGCGGCTTCTACGACTGGGGCGGCACACCGGTGCCGTGGTGAAGCGCCATGCCGAAGATGCGCCGCAAGTCCGACCTGCCGACCAAGATCTGCGCCGCCTGCGGCCGGCCATTCGCATGGCGTCGCAAATGGGCCCGCGACTGGGACGAGGTGAAGTTCTGCTCCGATCGCTGCCGCGGGGAGCGGGGGCGGGCAGCCGCCGCTCCTTCGACGCGGCGCAGAAACTAGGGGAGATCACGCATGCTCACCGGCATTCCCACCTCCATGCGGATCCTCGGCCTGAGCGGACTGATCCCGTTCATCGGTCTGGCGGCTTTGGTGATCGCCGGGCGAGAGCCCGCGCGGCTGATGGCGCTACAGGCTCAGATCGCCTACGGCGCCGTCATCCTGAGCTTCCTTGGCGCCGTGCATTGGGGGCTCGCGGTGCAGACGCCGGCGCTCGCGGATTGGTGGCGCATGGCCTGGGGCGTCACGCCGGCGCTGCTCGGCTGGGCGGCCCTCCTGCTGCCGGCCGCGCCGGCGCTGGTGCTGCTGACAGCGGCGCTCCTGGCGGCACTCATCGTCGATGAGCTCTGCTTCAGCGGTGACGACCGGCGATCCTGGTTTCTGAAACTGCGGCGATTGCTGAGCGTCGGCGCGACGGCCGCGATGCTCGCCACTTTCATCGCCGTCGTCATCGGCGGAATTCCTAGCGCGGCTTGAGACGCTGTAGACAGAGCCGCGCCGCCTCGGGCAAGCTTGAGTCTCCTTCGCGAGGCGCCATGAACATCCTGCTGCTCAATCCCAACATCCGCTCCGACATCACCGACCTCATGCTGCAGGTCGGCCGAGACGCCGCCGCGCCCGGCACGACGCTGATCCCCTGCACAGCGCCGCGCGGCGTGCCCTATATCGCCACGCGCGCTGAAGCGCAGATCGGCGGCGCGGTCGCGCTGGAAATGCTGGCGGAGCGCAATGGCACGTTCGATGCCGCGATCATCGCCGCGTTCGGCGATCCCGGCCTGTTCGCCGCGCGGGAGCTGTTCGACGTGCCGGTGATCGGGCTCGCGGAAGCCGCGATGCTGACGGCCTGCATGGCCGGCCGCCGCTTTGCCATCGTCACCTTCGCGCAGGCTCTCGGGCCCTGGTACGAGGAGTGCGTGCGCATGCACGGGCTGATGGAGCGCTGCGCCGGCATCCGCATGCTCGACGGCAGCTTCAAGCAGATCTCCGACGTGCAGCACGAGAAGGAGGAGCTGCTGGTCGAGCTGGCGCTGCGCGCCGTCGAGGAGAACGAGGCCGACGTGCTGATCTTCGCCGGCGCGCCACTATCGGGATTGGCGGCGCGTGTCGCGCATCGCATTCCCGTTCCGGTGGTCGATCAGGTGATCGCGGCGGTGAAGCAGGCCGAGGCGCTGCACGCGCTGAAGATGCGCAAGGCCACGGCGGGCACGTTCCGCAGGCCAGCGGCGAAGCCGACAACGGGATTGGCGGAAGCGCTCGCGGCACGGCTGGAGCATCGGGACGCGTAGTTAAGCGGCACGGCTGAAGGGCTTGTTCGGTCCTTGCCTCTCCCCGCATGCGGGTGAGGGGGACTCTCCGCACGGTCGGTGGGTGTGGCTGCCCCTCACCCCAACCCTCTCCCCGTGAAGAACGGGGAGAGGGAGCGCGCTGCCTTCCGCGCACCTCCGTGCTTTCTCACTAAGAGTGAAACGCATACTGACGTACCGCTCACCCGCTCACTTGTACACAAACGGCCACCACTGCCTGAAAAGGCGGCACGCTTCTTGCTTTTTCAACTCAGTTGAGCAGGAAGCCCATGGCCAGCGTATCGGAAGCCAAGTCGCTCGTTCTCGATCGGATCACGCACCGCTTCTCCAGCGGCACGATGGCCGTGTCCGACATCAATCTCGATGTGAAGGGCGGCGAGATCATCGCCCTGCTCGGTCCGTCCGGCTGCGGCAAGACCACGCTGCTGCGCATCATCGCCGGCTTCATCGGCCAGAGCGAGGGACGCGTCATCATCGGCAATGACGTCGTCGATGCGCTGCCGCCCAACCGCCGCGCGGTCGGCATCGTATTCCAGAACTACGCATTGTTTCCGCATCTCTCGATCTCCGAGAATGTCGGCTACGGCTTGGCCGCGCGTGGCGTCGACAAGGCGACGCGCAGCAAGGAGGCGCAGCGGCTGCTCGACATGGTGCAGCTCGGAAAATTCGGCGAGCGCCTGCCGCGGCAATTGTCCGGCGGCCAGCAGCAGCGCGTGGCGCTGGCGCGCGCGCTCGCGATCAGGCCGTCGATCCTGCTGCTCGACGAGCCGTTCGCCGCACTCGACAAGAATCTGCGGCTGGACATGCAGATCGAGGTCAAGCGGCTGCAGCGCATGGCCGGGACCACCACCCTGATCGTGACTCACGACCAGGAAGAGGCGCTGTCGATGGCCGATCGTGTCGCGGTGCTCAGCCACGGCCACCTCGAGCAGTTCGGGACGCCCAGCGAGATCTACGACCAACCGCAGACGCTGTTCGTGAACACCTTCGTCGGTACGGCGAACAGGCTGAAGGGTACGGTGCTGGCGACCGATGCCGGCAGCGTGAAGGTCGGCCTGGAGGCCGGCGGCGAGATCATCGCGCGGGCGCCTCATCCGGTCCGTGCCTCAGACAAGGTCACCGTCTGCCTGCGTCCCGAGCATCTCGCCTTCGTCGCTGACAAGTCCGGCTTTGCCGGCGAGATCGGCATGGCGCTGCCGCTCGGCGCCACGGTCGTCCACGAGATCAAGGCCAAGGACGGCTCCAGCATCAAGATCTCGCAGGCGCGCACCGGCGGCACGCCGCTGCGCGAGGCCGGCACGCCAGTGCGCGTCGCGCCGCTTGCGCCCGGACTCGCCACTGTCTTCCCGGAATGACAACCACCACATCGGAGTGAAACATGATGCTTGATCGCCGCCGGCTCCTGACCAGCGCCCTGACGCTGGGAGCCATGCACGCCTTCCCCGGCTTGAGCCTCGCGCAGGCGCGGCCGCTGGTGTTCGCGACCTTCACCGGCAGCTGGGAAGAAGCGCACAAGGCGGTGCTGGTGCCGGCGTTCCGCAAGGCGAACGGCGATGCGCCCATCGTGCTCGATCCGATGCTGTCGGTCGACCAGATCGCCAAGGTCAACGCCGCCAAGGCCAATCCGCCGATCGACGTCATGCTGCACGATCCCGGTCCGGCGCTGGTCGCGATCGGCCAGGATCTGGTCGAGCCCTACCCGGTCGACAAGAGCACCTATTTCAAGGACCTGATTCCCGAGGCGCAGGACGCGATGGGTCCGGCGCCGTTCTTCCAGGTCGTCGGCCTGACCTATAATCCGGAGACGGTGAAGACACCGCCGACGTCGTGGGCGGATCTTTGGAAGCCCGAGTTCAAGGGCAAGGTCGGCATCACCAACCTCAACTCCACGCTCGGCACCGGCTGGCTGGTCGAAATCGCGCGCATGCGCGGCGGCTCGGAAGCCAATGTCGACGAGGGCTTCAAGGCACTCGAGGAACTGAAGCCGAACCTCGCGGCCGTCGCCGCCAATCCCGGCGCGCTGGCCACCCTATTCCAGCAAGGCCAGATCGACATCTCGCCCGGCAATTTCAACGCCATCCAGATTCTCAAGGCGCGCGGCGTACCGGTCGAGTTCGTGGCGCCGAAGGAAGGCGCGATCGCCTTCAAGACCACGATCCACATCGTCAAGAACTCGCCGAACAGGGAACTCGCCTTCAAGCTGATCGAGGCGGCGCTGTCGCCCGAGGTGCAGACCACCTTGATGAACTCGCCCTATCTGATCGTGCCGACCAACACCAAGGTCGCGATGTCCGGCGAGATCGCCAAGGTGCTGGCCAAGGACACCGCGGAGCTGAAGAAGAAGTTCGTGTTCCAGGACTGGAAGAAGATCAACGAGCAGCGCGCGTCGTGGATCGAGAAGTTCAACCGCGACATCAAGATCTGACGCGATGAAGAGCGCCGCGACAGCACGTATGACAGCACCTGGAGACGTGACCAGCTTCAGCCTGGGGCTTGCGCTGCCCCTGGGCCTGGTGTTCGCGATCTTCTTCGTGCTGCCGCTGGCGCAGTTGCTCTATCTCTCGCTCCATAACGACACCGCGGCGACGGTGTGGGGGCTCGGTCAGTACATCAAGTTCCTGACCGACCCCTTCAGCCTCGCCGTGCTCGGCTCGACCCTGCTGCTTGGCGCCGAGGTGACGCTCGCCTGTCTCGTGCTCGGCTATCCCATCGCCTGGCTGTATCAGCGGTCAGGCAGCCGGCTGCAGACCCTGATCATCATGATCGTATTGCTGCCGCTGCTCACCAGCGTCGTGGTCCGTACCTTCGCTTGGATCGTGATCCTGGGACGGCAGGGCATCATCAACTCCGTATTGCAATCCATGGGGCTGATCGGCACGCCGTTGCGCATGATCTACACGCAAGGCGGTTTGATCGCCGCACTGGCGCAGGTGCAGATGCCGCTGATGGTGCTGCCCCTGATCACAGCGATCGGCCGCATCGATCCCAATCTCTCCGACGCCTCGGCCTCACTCGGCGCCGGCAGCTGGCGTACCTTTTTCAAGGTGATGCTGCCGCTGTCGATGCCCGGCATCATCGCCGGCTGCACGCTGACTTACGCCGCGGCGATCACCGCCTTCATCACGCAGTCGCTGGTCGGCGGCGGGCAGATGCTGTTCATGCCGATGTATCTGTATCAGCAGGCCTCGACGTTGCAGAACTGGCCGTTCGCAGCCGCAATCTCGATCATCTTCCTGTTCGCGGTGCTCGCGATCGTCGCGCTGTTCTCTATGCTCGGCCGACGCGCGCGCGGCTATGGAGACGCGCGATGAGCGGGCGGCAGCGCAACTGGGAGGCGCTGAGTTTCCAGATCGTGATGACGGTCATTGCCATCCTGGCGCTGATCCTGATCGTGTCGCCGTCTCTGGTGGTGGTGATCGTCTCGTTCACATCAGGCTTCTCGCTGAAATTTCCGCCGCCCGGCTATTCGACGCGCTGGTACGTCGAATTATGGAACGCCTGGCAGCTGCAATTCGCCGCGCGCAACAGCGTCGTCGTCGCGTTGTGGTCGACCGGGCTGTCGATCGTGCTCGGCGTTGCCGCGGCGCTGGCGATCTCGCGTTCGAAGGCGCTCACGGCGAAGCTGCTGGACTCCCTGTTCATGTCGCCGCTGGTGCTGCCCGCGCTCGCCTTCGGGCTTGCAGCGCTGATGTTCTTCTCGCTGATCGGCCTGCCGGTGTCATTGCTCACGCTGGTGATCGGCCACACCATCGTCTGCGTGCCCTATGTCGTGCGCAATACCGTGGCCGCGCTGGCACAACTCGAGCCAACCTTGCTGGAAAGCTCGGCCATCCTCGGCGCCTCCAGGCTCTACACATTCCGCCGCATCGTGCTGCCGCTGATCCGGCCCGGCATCATCTCCGGTGCGTTCATCGCGTTCATGTCGTCGTTCGACAACGTGCCGGTGTCGCTGTTCCTGCGCGATGCCGCCACCGACATGCTGCCGATCCGGATGTGGCAGGACCTCGAAGGCAAGCTCGACGTCACCATCGCCGCGCTGTCCAGCGTGCTGATCATCGCGACGATTGCGCTGATGGCGATCATGGAGCGCACCACCGGTCTGTCGAAGCGGCTGACGGGTTGATCAAGGTTGCCGCAGCGGGGCCTCATGGTTCGAGACGCGCCGCGAGCGGCGCTCCTCACCATGAGGGGTTGGCGCCCAAAGGGGGTCCTGCACACGGACCATCAACACGCCGAGAGGCGTGTTCATGGAGGGGGTGGATATCCCGCCAAGAAATCAGCCCTCGTCCTGAGGAGCCCGCCGCAGGCGGGCGTCTCGAAGGACGGCCACGGGTGACTCACTAAGCGCCGCGGAAAATCGAATAGCCCCACGGGGTGAATTTCAGCGGCAGGTGAAAATGCTCCTCGACCTTGTCGATGGCGAAGCGAAACGGCACTGTGGTCAGGAATTTCGTTTGTGCGTTTGCCCCGAAGAACTCACCGATATGGAACAGCACCTCATACTCGCCGGCGGTGACGCCATCGCCCTTGACGACCGGCGCCTGCAAGGTGCCGTCGGCGCCGAGCTGTCCCTCGGCGAGCAGGGTGCGGTCAGGCGCCACGCGCCAGATCGCGACGCGCAAGCCCAGCGCCGGGCGCCCGTTCGCCACATCGACCGCATGAACCGAGATACCTCCGGCCATCGATTGCTCCGCTCCCAGGTTGCCGCGGCATGATAGACGCGAAACCTCCCGCGGCGCCAGCGCCGCCGCTGTGGCCTGCGCTGGCGGCAATGACGGCGCTGCAGGCGCTCGTGTCGCTGGCGCTGTTCGCGCCGGGCACGGTGGCGCCGCGCGCCGGGCTCAGTATCGAGGAATTGTCGCTGTTCTCGACCGCGGCGTTTGCGATCAGTCTGGTGTCCTCGTTCTGGGGCGGCACCCTGGTGCAAAAGATCGGCTCGCTGCGCGTCGCGGCGCTGTGCGCGGTGGTCGTCTGCACCGGCATGTCGCTGGCGACGCTCGGCAACGGCTGGGCGTTGCTCGGCGCGGGGCTCGTGCTCGGGCTGGCGGCGGGACCGGAAACACCGGCGAGCGCGGCCCTGCTCGGACGTCTCGTGCCGCCGGAGCAGCGCGCGATGGTGTTCTCGATCCGGCAGACCGGCAGCCAGATCGGCGCTGTCGTGGGATCGCTGCTGCTGCCGCCGCTCGCGGTCGGGCTTGCGCCAAGCTCCGCCTATGCCGCGGTGATCGTCTGCGCCATCATCGGCTTCATCAGCTTCGAGCGACTGCGCCCGGCCTACGCCGTCAAGCTAGCGCCCATGCCGTATCTCGGCCTGCGGCAGCGGCTGCAGCTCGTGAGCTCCGACCGCCGCATGGCCGCGCTCGCGATCGCGTCAATCCCGTTCAGCGGCATGCAGGTCATCCTCAACACTTGCTACATCAGCTTCGGCACATCGGAGCTCGCGCTGAGCCATGTCGAAGCGGGCTGGCTGCTGGCTTCGGCGCAAGGCGCGGGCCTGATCGGGCGGCTCGGCTGGGGCGCGGTGGCGACGCGGCTGCGCTCAGCGCGCACGGTGCTGGTGATGGCGGGCGCGGGCATGGCGGTCTGCGCGCTGCTGCTCGGGCTTTGGGGACAATCGCTGAGCGGATCGATCCTGGTTCTGCTCACTTTTATGTTCGGACTGACGGCCAGCGGCTGGAACGGCGTGTTCATCGCCGAGATCGCGAATCTCGCCAAGCCCGGGCGCGTCGCGGAGGCCACCGGCGCGGTGCTCACCACGTCGTTCCTCGGCCTCGTCGCGGCGCCGCTGCTGGTTGCCGTGCTGACGCCGCGCATCGGCCTCGGCGGCAGCTTCGTCATTCTTGGCTTGATGGCGGCCGCAGGCGCGGCCGTGCTGCTGATGGAGCGATCCGATGCGCGCGACTGAGATCGCAAACGCCGTGATGGCGCGACACACCACGGCAAGGGAGATGGCCGAGCAGGTGCTGACACGCATCGCCAAGGCCCGCGACTTGAACGCCGTGGTGACGATCGATCCGGAGCGAACGCGTGCGGACGCGGATGACGTGGACCGCCGCGTTGTGTCCGGAGAGACATTGCCGCTCGCCGGCGTGCCGATCGTGGTCAAGGACAACATCTGGGTCGCGGGCTGGCGCATTACGCAAGGCTCGCGGCTATTCGCTGACTTCGTTGCTTCCGAGGATGCAATCGCGATCGCGCGGCTGCGCCGTGCCGGCGCTGTCATCGTCGGCATCGGCGCGACCTCGGAGTTCGCCTGCAAGGGCGTGACGACATCGCTGCTGTACGGACCGACCCACCACCCGCTTGATCCACGGCTCACGCCGGGCGGCTCCTCGGGCGGACCGGCGTCCGCGGTCGCGGCCGGCCTCGTGCCGCTTGCGATCGGCACCGATGCCGGTGGCTCGAGCCGGCGGCCACCGGCGCATGTCGGCGTGGTCGGCTTCAAGCCGTCCCATGGCGCGATCCCTTATGGACCGGGCTTCGCCGAGCCGTTCTGGCGCATCTCGGTGATCGCGCCGATTGCTGCCGATGCCGCCGATGCGAGGCTCGCGTTCGAGGCGATGGCTGGCGCGGATCCGCGCGACCCGGACTCATTTGATTTGCCATCGGCTGCCGTGGGAGCGCCGTTGCGGCTGGCGTTCTCGCCGCGGCTCGGGCTCGACGTCGCCGTGGATGACGATGTGAGCGCCGGCTTGCAGCGGGCGGTCGATCGGCTCCGCGCCAGGGGGTTCGCCATCACCGACAAGGACCCTGCCTGGCCAGTCGGGCTTGCCGAGGACGCGGTGATGCCGCTGCAACATGCCGGCCTCGCCGCGCTCCATGGCGAGGCCTTTCGGAGTGATCCGACGCAGTTCGATCCTGATATCGCCAAGCAGATCGAGCGCGGCCTCGCTCTCAGCGGCGCCGATGTCGGCCGCGCGCTGGAGGCGAGCACACAGATCGCCCGCGCTTTCGCGGCGTTCTTCACGGAATTTGACGTGCTGTTGGCGCCGACGGTGCCGTGTGTCGCCTGGCCGTTCACGCAGCTCGGCCCGTCCAAGATCGGCGGCAAGCCTGCGAGCCCGCGCGCGCATGCGGTGTTCACGCCGCTCGCCAACCACGCGGGCGTGCCGGCAATCTCGATTCCTTGCGGCTTGAATTCGCAGGGACTGCCGTTCGGTCTGCAACTGATCGCAGCGCGGGGACACGATCGCCTGCTGCTCGATGTGGCTGCAAACGCAGAGCGCGTGTTGGCTGGCTGGCTTTGAGCAATCTGTCGCGCCTCGCGCGAGGCCTACCTCGCCCCGCCAGGGCGAAGCGAAGCTTCGCTAGGGCGGGGAGAGGTCGGATTGCATCGTCAAATGCAATCCGGGTGAGGGGGGTCTCCGCGAGTCTGGTGCTCGTGGCTGCCCCTCACCCCAACCCTCTCAGCGCGAGCGAAGCTCGTCGCGCCCCCGTGAAGAACGGGGAGAGGGAGCGCGCTATCCGTGACGAATGAGCCTGGGTCCAACTCACAGGTGGTGACGTCACCCTCCGCTCAGCCCTGCTCGAATTTCTTCGCCAGTCTGGCCCGCGTGATATGGCCGATCTGGTCGACCGCGTTGGCGATCTCGGCATCCATGTCGTTGCCGATGCGGCGCTCCATTTCGGCGATGACCGAAGCGCGGTCGGCATGGAGCGCGAGGGCGACGATCAGCGGCATGCCGAACTTGTCGCGGTAGCGGCGGTTGATGTCGGCGACGCGCTCGAACTCGGCGCGAGAGAGCGAGGTGAAGCCGAGGCGGCCCTGCTCACCGATCGAGTCGCTGGTCATCTCGCCCGCCAGCGCCTCGCGGCCGGCGAGCTCCGGATGGGCGCGGATCAGCTTCAGCTTCTCGTCGCGGCTCATCGCCCGGACGACGTTCATGAGCGTCGTATGCAACGCATCTGCGGAGTCATCGAATGCGGACAGCCCCGCGCGATAGGCGCGGTCGGCGACCTCAGGAGAGTGCTCGAAGATGTCGCCATAGCGCTCGACGAACAGCACGCGCGACATCTGCGACGGACGCCAACGGCCTGCCGGCGGATGCGTCCGGATCCAGTGCCGGGCGATGTCGAGCCGGGTCGCGACCCAGACTTTCTCGTGGCCCATGATGTAGTCGAGAAAGCGCGCCAGCGCCGCAGCCCGGCCCGGACGGCCGACGAGGCGGCAATGCAGCCCGACTGACATCATCTTCGGGCTCTCGGCGCCTTCGGCATAGAGCGTGTCGAAACTATCCTTCAGATAGGCGAAGAACTGGTCGCCGGCATTGAACCCCTGCGGCGTGGCGAAGCGCATGTCGTTGGCGTCGAGCGTGTACGGTACGATCAGCTGCGGGCCGTGCGGTCCCTGGATCCAGTAGGGCAATTCGTCGGCATAGGAGTCAGCGCTGTAGACGAAGCCCTGCTCCTGCAGCACGATGTCGAGCGTATGCTCCGACGTGCGGCCCTGGTAGAAGCCGAGCGGACGCTCGCCGGTCAGCTCGGTGTGCAGGCGGATCGCCTGCTCGATGTGATCGCGCTCGTCTGCTTCCGAGAAGTCGCGGTAGTCGATCCATTTCAGGCCGTGCGAGGCGATCTCCCAGCCGGCCTCTTTCATCGCCGCCACCGCGTCCGGGTTGCGCGCCATGGCGGTGGCGATCGCGAACACCGTCACCGGCAGCTTGCGCGCGGTGAACATCCGCCAAAGACGCCAGAAACCGGCGCGCGAGCCGAACTCGTAGATCGACTCCATGTTCATGTGGCGCTGGCCCGGCCAGGCCGCCGCACCGACGATCTCGGACAAAAACGCCTCCGAGGCGGCGTCGCCGTGCAGAATGTTGTTCTCGCCGCCCTCTTCGTAATTGATCACGAATTGTACGGCGACCCGGGCATCGCCCGGCCAGCGCGGATGCGGCGGCGTGCGGCCGTAGCCGACCATGTCGCGCGGATAATCGGCAGTCATTCGTCTCAGCTCCCGCGATAGGTCTGGTAGCTCCAGGGCGTCGCGAGCAGCGGCACGTGATAGTGCGCGTCGGCATCGGCGACCGCGAAGCGGAGCGGGATCAGGTCGAGGAACAACGGATCGCCGGAGGCGAGGCCATGGGTCTTGAAATAGGCGCCCATGTGGAACGTCAGCATGTAGGTGCCGACCGCGAACTCCTCACCCGCCAGCACCGGCGCATCGGTGCGCCCGTCGGCGTTGGTCCGGACCTGCTTGATGCGCCGCCAGGCGCCGCCCGGCCCGAGGACATCGAGGTCGACAGTGACATCGGCGGCCGGCTTGCCCCTCACCGTGTCCAGGATATGCGTGCTCAGACGGCCCATCCGTGCTCCCTTGCTGCTGCCGTCCCAACCCTAGCAGCGCCCGGTTAAAGCTTCGAGGCGTTTTGCCGGTCACCGCCAGCTCAATGCGTGGTCACGGCTCCCTCCGCCCGAAACGCTCCACCAGGAAATCGATGAACAGCCGCACCTTCACCGAGAGGTGCCGCGTTGGGGGATAAATCGCGTAGAGCGCGAGCGGGGGCGCGGTGTAGTCGGCGAGGATCGCGGTCAGCGCGCCGCTGGCCAGCGCATCCGCCGCGATGAAATGCGGGATCAGTGCGATGCCCTGCCCTTTCACCGCGACGTCGCGCAACACCTCGGCATTGTTGACGCACAGGCTCCAGGCCGGCTGGATCCAGTGATCGCCGTCGCGGCCGGTGAGCTTCCACTGATTGCCGGTCAGCAGGAAGCCATAGGTCAGCGAGGTATGCCGGCGCAGGTCCTCCGGGCTCTCGGGCATGCCGTGCCGGGCGAGATAGGCGGGCGCGGCGCAGATGACGCGCTCCACCGGCATGATCCGCCGCGCCACCAGGCTGGATGATTCCAGCTCGGCGATCCGGAGCGTCACATCGAAGCCGTCCTGGACGGGATCGAGCAGATCATCGCTCAGCACGATCTGCAGCTGGAGCTCGGGATAGCGGACCATGAAATCGGCCACGACCGGCCCGAGCCGCATCGTGCCGAACGACATCGGCGCGTTGACGCGCAATAGCCCGCGCGGCGCGGCCTGCGATTGGCTGACAGCTTGATCCGCGGCATCGAGGTCCGCGAGAATCGCGACGGCGCGTTCGAAATAGCGCTGCCCCGTCTCGGTCGGGCTGGCGTGGCGGGTGGTGCGGACGATCAGCTGCACGCCGAGGCTTTGCTCGAGCTCGCCGATATATTTCGAGATCGCCGAGCGCGACAGCCGCAACTGCCGGCCGGCCTCGGCGAAGCTGCCGCTTTCGATCACCTTCACGAACGCCCGGAGGCTGCTGAGCTTGTCCATGGTCCCTGGGCCGCCATTGTCGCCAAATTATAGACAGAGACGTCACAAGAGCACGGATTGTCTCCAAATCAAAGCCGACCAATATTGCGCCCAGACATTCAACGGCCCATTCGAGGGCCTGGCAGACAGGAGACCCACATGGCTGGACTTCACCACGTCACCGCGATCGCCGGCGACCCGATCCGCAATTACGGCTTCTACACCCGCGATCTCGGCCTGCGTTTCGTCAAGAAGACGGTCAATTTCGACGATCCCGGCACCTACCATTTTTACTATGGCGACGAGACCGGTCGTCCCGGCACCATCCTGACCTTCTTTCCCTGGGCCGGCGTGCGGCAGGGCCGCCGCGGCGTCGGCGAAACGCACCAGACCGCCTTCCGGGTGCCGCAGCGCTCCCTTAGCTACTGGACCCAGCGCCTCACCGAGAAGGGCATCGCCTATGAGGCACTGGAGAAGCGCTTCGGCGAGTCGGTGCTCCCGTTCACCGATCCCGACGGCATGGCGCTGGCGCTGGTCGGTGTCCCCGGCGCGGAGAACGAGCCTGGCTATAGCAATGGCGACATCCCGGCCGAGCACGCCATCCGCGGTTTTCATGGGGTCACGCTGCTGCTCGACTCCGCCGAGAAGACCGCCGCCGTGCTGACAGACGTGTTCGGCTTCGCGGAAGCTGGTCGAGAAGGCTCGGTGATCCGCTTCAAGGCGCCGGGCGATGCGGAAGGCAGCGTGGTCGACATCTACGAGGCCAGGGGCTTTTTGCGAGGAGCACAGGGGGCCGGCTCCGTACATCACATCGCCTTCCGCGCGGCCGATGATGCCGAGCAGGGCGTGATGGCGCAAAAGCTCGTCGATCGCCACGGCCTGCATCCGACCGAGCAGAAGGACCGCAACTACTTCCGCTCGATCTACTTCCGCGAGCCCGGCGGCGTGCTGTTCGAGATCGCGACCGACATCCCGGGCTTCGCGGTCGACGAACCCGTCGCCGAACTCGGACGAAACCTGAAGCTGCCCGCCTTCCTCGAGACGCACCGCAAGCAGATCGAGGGCGTGCTGCCCAACCTCGAGGAGGCCGCATCATGACCGGCACATTGTCCTTCACCCATCGCTTCCAACCTGGAAGCGCGACGGGAGCAGCCCCGCTGCTGCTCCTGCACGGCACCGGCGGCGACGAGAACGATCTCCTGCCGCTCGGCGCCACGCTGTCGCCCGGCGCGGCGCTGCTGTCGCCGCGCGGGCAGGTTCTCGAACACGGCATGCCGCGGTTCTTCCGCCGTCTGGCGGAGGGCGTGTTCGACGAGGACGACGTGCGACGGCGCGCGCTGGAGCTCGGCGCGTTCATCGGCGAAGCCCGCCAGCATTACGGCATCGGCGCGCCGGTCGCGGTCGGCTATTCCAACGGCGCCAACATTGCCGCTGCCTTGCTGCTGCTGCAGCCGGAGGCGCTGGCCGGCGCGGTGCTGTTCCGCGCCATGGTGCCGCTGGCGCAGCCACCGGCCGTCGATCTCGCGCGCAGGCCGGTGCTGATCCTGTCGGGTCTCTCCGATCCGATCGTACCTGCCAGCAATTCGGCGAAGCTTTGCAGCCAGCTGATCGAGGCCGGCGCGGACGTGACCCACACGACCCTGCCGACAGGGCATCAACTGTCGCAGGCCGACGTCGCGCTGTCGCGCGACTGGCTGGCCGGACTGCCGCAGGCCAAGGCGGCATGACCGGCATCTGCGCTTGCGGCCCGCGTCCATCCTGATCGAGAATGCTCCCGATGGCATCGGACCGCATCACGCGGCCCGATGCCGAGATGAGGATGGGAGCAATCTGAGCATGGCCGTCGACAAGCTGTTCATCAATGCGCGGCTCGACCGTGGCGCGCGCCACGCAATCACCGTCGACAACGGTCGCATCAGCGGTCTGCTCGCGGAGACCGACCGGCCGGAGGCGCGCGAGGTGATCGATCTCGGCGGAGCGCTCGTCGTGCCTGGCTTCGTCGAGGGGCATATCCATCTCGACACCAGCTTCTATGGCGACGCCTGGAAGCCGCACAAGCCCTGCACGAACGGCTTCGACGTGCATGAGCGCGTCGCCTTCCAGGCTCAGAACATGGCCGCGGCGGCGCCGATGGACGTGCGCGCCCGCAACCAGCTCGACCTCTGCATCAGCCACGGCACCACGCGGATGCGCAGCCATGTGATGGTCGACGGCTCGGTCGGCCTGAAATCGCTGGAAACGATCCTGCGCGTGCGGGAGGAGTATCGCGAGCTGATCGAAATTCAGCTCGTCGCCTTCCCCCAGAGCGGCATTCTCAAGAGCCCCGACACGCCCGAGCTGCTCGACGAAGCCATCAAGCTCGGCGCGAACCTGGTCGGCGGGCTCGATCCGGCGAGCTTCGACCGCGACGTCGAGAAGCATCTCGATGTCGTCTTTGGGGTCGCGCAGAAGCACGGCGTCGACGTCGACATTCACCTGCATGACGCAGGCATGCTCGGACTGTTCGAGCTGGAGCAGATCGCCGCGCGCACGCGCGCGCTCGGCATGCAAGGGCATGTCGCGGTCAGCCATGCCTATGGGCTGGGCGATCTCCCGATGGATGCCCTCAAGAAGATCGCCGACGTGCTGGCCACCTCGGGAGTGGCCATCATGACCAACGCGCCGGGTGCACGGCCCTTCCCACCGGTGGCGCTATTGCGCGCGGCAGGCGTGACCGTGTTCAGCGGCAACGACAACATCCGCGATTCCTGGTGGCCCTATGGCGACGGCGACCTGCTGAATCGCGCCATGATGGTCGGCTACCGCTCCGGCTTCTATGTCGACGACGAGTTGCGGGTCGCCTTCGACCTCGTCACGGAGGCCGGCGCAAAGGCGCTCCGGCTGGAGGATTACGGCCTGCGCGTCGGCGCGCGCGCTGATTTCGTCACCTTGAACGCGGAGCACGTTCCGGAGGCGGTGGTGGCGGTCCCCAAGGGGCGCTCCGTGTACAAGGGCGGCCGCCTCGTCGCGCGCGACGGCCAAGTCGTCAGGTCAAGCTAGACCGGCGCTACTGCGCCGGCTCGACCGGTGCCTGCGAGCGCGGCGGCTCGGCACGCGACACCGTCGCAGCGGCGATCCACTGGACCACGGCAGACAACTGCCCGCCGGACTCGCGATAGGCCTGCAGCTGATAATCCGCCGAGCTGCCGAACTGCATGATGGTGCGGCAGCGCTCGACCTCGGCAAGGCACCCGAGCGCCTCGGCATGTTCAGCGATATCGGCGATCATCCGGTTCAGGATTTCCTGGCCGGTCACCGGGCCGTCCTCGGTGACGAACAGGCAGTCGGAGCCATAGCGCTGCGCCCGCCATTTGTTCTCCACGGCGATCGCACGCTCGACATTGCCGACATCTTCTGCGCGTTCGGGATTGAGATCGAGATAGCGCGCGAGCGCGCGATACAGCGAGGCGACAGCGACGGCGTCGTCCACTGACGTGCAGACGTCAGGCGCCCGCAGCTCCAAGGTCGGATGGCGCAATGACGGCCGCATCGCCCACCAGACGTGGCTCTCATCAGGCATCACGCCGGACCTCGTGAGCGCTGAGACGTAGCGATCATAATCGCGCTTGCTGGTGAACAGCTCCGGCAAGCCGGTGCGCGGGAGCTCGTCATAGGCGGCGAGACGGTAGCCCTTCAGCCCGGTTTCACGCGAATTCCAGAACGGTGACGACGCCGACAGCGCGATGAACACGGGGATGTAGGGGATCATCGCGCGCATCACCGCGAAGCGGCGCTCCGGGTCCGGCAATTGAACGTGCACATGCATGCCGCACAGCATGTTGCGCTGGCCGACGATGCGCAGGTCCTCCATCATCTCGGCGTAGCGCGGCTTGGGACTCGGCTGCGAGCTGCGCCACGTCGCGGTCGGATGGGTCGAGCACGCCAGGATCGTCAAGCCATATTGAGCGGCGACATTGGCGACCTCACGCCTGAGAAACTTCAGCTCCTCGCGCGCATCGCCGACGTCGACATGAACGTTGGTGGCGACCTCGAGCTGCGACTGCAGCATTTCGCGCATCGCCTGCCCGCCGGTCGACCAGTTCGCCGCCTCGAACAGATCATCGGGCGTGCGAATGGTGACATCGAGCGTCCGCGCGTCGACTAGGAAGTATTCCTCCTCGATGCCGAACGAATATTCGGTAACGTCTTCGCTCCCGGTGGCCGAGCGAATGACCAGCCGGCGCTCGTCGTCGCTCAAGCCAAGCCTGAGCCGTTCAAGAATTTTCGGATCCAATCCCATGTGATCAATCCTGTTGAAATCAAATGCCGTGCGTCTGCAGCCAGGCTTCCAGCAGAGCCGCCTGCCAAAGCCGCGAGTGCCCCTTGGGGCTCATCTCGGCTTCGGGGTTCTGCAGCATGTGGTCGATGAAGTCGCGTTGGTAGAGTCCGCGCGTCCGCGCCTTCTCATCGCCGAGCACGTCGCGGACGTAGTCGAGAAACGGTCCGCGCAGATAGCGCAGCGACGGCACCGGGAAATATCCCTTGGGACGATCGATCACTTCCGCCGGCACGCAGCGGCGGGCTGCCTCCTTCAGGATGTGCTTGCCGCCGTTCTTCACCTTCAGCTCGGCCGGGATGCGCGCGGCGAGCTCGACCACCTCGTGATCGAGGAACGGCACGCGGGCTTCGAGGCCGAACGCCATGGTCATGTTGTCGACCCGCTTCACGGGATCGTCGACCATCATGATCTCGGTGTCGATCTGCAGCACCTTGTCCACGGCAGCGCCGCCGTGATCGGCGAAGAAGCGCTCGACGAGATCGATGCTCGAATCCTCGCCGAGGAGATCCGGAGCCAGCAGACGCTGGAGATCCGAATGCT
Source organism: Bradyrhizobium sp. SRS-191 (assembly GCF_024586915.1). Lineage (GTDB taxonomy): Bacteria > Pseudomonadota > Alphaproteobacteria > Rhizobiales > Xanthobacteraceae > Bradyrhizobium. The sequence goes on along the minus strand of NZ_JANBVS010000004.1, from coordinate 13,596 downwards.
TCCAGTCGAAATAGGCGTTCTGATATTGCTGGACAGGATCGTTGGCAGAGAGGAAGCCTGGATACCAGCTATAGCCGCCGAACACCTCGTCGGCGCCCTGCCCGCTCTGCACCACCTTGACGCGCTTGGCGACCTCCGAGGACAGCAGATAGAACGCGACCGTGTCGTGACTGACCATCGGCTCCGACATCGCCGCAATTGCCTTCGGCAAGGCCTCGAGCGCGCGATCGCCACCGATCCGGATCTGCTCGTGATTGGTGCCGAAGGTGCGCGCGATGATGTCCGAGTAGCGGAACTCGTCGCCGCTGTGCTCGCCGACCGCGTCGAAGCCGATCGAGAAGGTGCGGATGTCCTCATGTCCCAGCTTTGACAGCAGCGCCACCAGCAAGGACGAGTCGAGACCGCCCGACAGCAACACACCCACAGGTACGTCGGCGACGCGGCGACGATCGACCGCCGCCGTCATCGCGTCCAGCACGGCGTCCGACCATTCCTCGTGGCTCATGGCGCGATCGGTCGGACGCTGCTCGCCAACATGGAACCGCCAGTAGCGCTCAGTGCGCCTGGTGCCGTCGGGCTCGATCGTCAGCAGCGTCGCTGGCTCGAGCTTCTTGACGCCATTCAGAATCGTCCGCGGCGCCGGCACCGCGGCGTGGAAGCTGAAGTAGTGATGCAGCGCCGTTCGATCCAGCGAGGTGTCGACGTCGCCGCCAGCCAGCAACGCCGGCAGCGATGACGCGAAGCGGAAGAAGCCCGGGCCTTCCGTGTAGTAGAGTGGCTTGATGCCGAGCCGATCGCGAGCAAGCACGACGCGACCGCTATCGCGCTCCCACAGCGCGAACGCAAACATGCCCTTGAAGCGCTGCACGCACGATCTGCCCCAGGCGTGGTAGGCCTTGAGAATCACCTCGGTATCGCCATCGGAGAAGAAGCGATAGCCCTTCGCCTGCAACTCGGCACGCAGCTCGCGAAAATTATAGATGCAGCCATTGAATGCGATGCCGAGCCCGAGCGCCGCATCGATCATCGGCTGCTGCGCGGCCGAGGAGAGATCCAGAATGCTGAGCCGACGATGGCCGAGCGCGATGCCGCCCTGCACATAGAGGCCGGCGGCATCGGGACCACGCGCCTGCATGGCATCGTTGACCCGGCCGAGCGCCGCGAGCGCGGGCTGGCCGGAATGTCTGATTTCACCACAAATGCCGCACATCGCGGTTCCACACGCTCCCGTTCTTCTATGTACCTCCGACAACCCTCTGTGATCGCTTACGTTCCGGCTCAAACGCCGCAGCACCTGCGGCAAAAAGCGGAACGATTTCGGCCGGTCGCGACGCACGCGCGACCAGGACGTGATCGGGCGGCACCTCGATCCAGTCCGGCTCTTTGTCGTAAGGCTCGGAGACGGCAATCACTTGATCACCGTCCTCGCGGTAGTAGAGCGAGTTGGCGCGGTCATTGGCGGCGAAGCGAAACGCATAGAGGTCGTGACCGTTCGACAGCGCCGATGTGAAACGCAGATGCTCGCGCAGACCGTCTTCATTGACGAGTTCACAGAGTGAGCGAAGCACCCTGCGCGTCGCTCCGATGGGATCCTGATCGATTCCGGCGCCGACAATCGCCAGGAACACGGCTTCCGAGTCGGTGGTGCCGAGCCGCGACGGATACAGCGTATCGGGGATCAGCGCTTCGACCTTGCGCCGCAGCCTGTTCCAACTGCCGACGAACCCGTTATGCATGAACAGCCAGCGGCCGCAGGCGAACGGATGGCAGTTCTGCCGCGTCACGGCCGTGCCGGTCGCAGCACGCACATGGGCGAAGAACAGATGCGAGTGTAGGTGTCTGCAGAGATAGCGCAGATTTTCATCCGACCATGCCGGCCGCGTCTCGCGATACAGGCCCGGCTCGGGATGGTCGCCGTACCAGCCGAGGCCGAAGCCGTCGCCATTGGTACCGGCGGTCGATTCGAGCGCACGAATACTTTGAGTCACCAGCGAATGCTCGGGCTCCGTGACATAGTGCTCGAAAGCGGTCGTCTCTCCGCGATAGGCGATCCAGCGGCACATGCTTGCCCCTCCGGTCGGATGAATGATTGAGCGCGTGCGCAGCTTCGCATTGGTGAGGCAGGCAAGAACGCGCGACCGCCAACCAAGTTCCGCGCGCTGCGAGTCGTCGACGGTTGTGTGAACCGCGCGATGCGATGCGCGCCATGTGGCGACTGATCAGTCCGTGTCCGACCCGGCAGATACGACACCCGCGCGACGTGACGCTCAACGACGTCAGGGTCGTAACGACGTGCGGCGTCTCAACTGGCCACGTCCCGCTCGCGCACCAGCCTCAGCCATGCGGCCGCGGCCGGAGAGAGATAAGCCCCGCGCCGCCACGCCATCGCCAAGGTCCATTCGGTCTCGGGCTCATCGAGCAGCACGAGGCTGATCGGCACCTGCGTGCGCTGGGTGGCGATCATGCGCGGCAGGAAGGCGACGCCCAGGCCGGCACCGGCGAGCTCGGCAATGAAGTCGATCTGCGTGCTGCGCGCCGCCACCACCGGCTCGAAGCCATTGCGGCGGCAGGCCTCGCGGAGGATGCGGTTCAACGCAAAGCCGGCCTCGAACAGCACGAAGGGCGTGTCGCGTAACTCGGCGAGCGAGATGGTCTCGCGCTGGGCCAGCGGATGATCCACGGCAATCAGCGCCATCAGCGGCTCACGACGCACGATCTGGGCGGCGAACTCCTCCGCGATCGGCGGCAGCAGCCCGGCAAAATCGATATCGCCGGCAGCGAGCATCTCGCTGAGCCGGTCGCTGCCATGCTCGACCAGCCGAATCTCGATCTCCGGATAGAGCTGGCGATAGAACGCGAACAAGGGGGCGAACAGGGTGCTCGACCCGATCGGCGGCAGGCCAAGACGCAGCACGCCGCGTTTGAGCCCGCGCAGCTCTGCGAGCTCCGCCTGCAGGTCGTCGCGTTCGGCCAGCAGCCGGATGGCCCGGCGATAGACGATCTCGCCGGCGGCGGTCATGCGGCTCTTGTGGCCGAGCCGGTCCAGCAGCGGCAGGCCGAGCTCGTCCTCCAGCTGCTTGATCGCCTTGCTGACGGTCGATTGCGTGGCGAACACCACCTTGGCGGCCTGGGAAAATCCACCTTGGCGGACGACTTCGACGAAGGTTTTGAGGGCTTTGAGTTCCATAACGAGACACGCTATTCCGATTTGGACTTAAATTCATTCATTCAATTCATTTTGTACATGCTGCATCGCGGCATATCTTCTGCTGCAGCAAGATCCGTTGGATTTCACCATGACGCACCGCAGCATCACCATTCTTCTTCAACGCCTCATCCGCCGTAACCGGCTGGCGCAGATCGGCCTGCTGGGCCTGTTCTGGGCAGCGGGCGAGGCCCTGGCCCGGGCCACCGGCCTGCCGCTGCCGGGCGGCATCATCGGCATGGCGCTGGCGCTCGTGCTGTTCCTGGCCGGCGGGCTGAAGGTGGCCAACATGAAGCGGGGCGCCAATTGGATGTTGGCCGAGATGCTGCTGTTCTTCGTGCCGGCCGTGCTGGCGCTGCTCGACCATCGCGAGCTGTTCGGCCTGCTGGGCCTGAAGATCTTTGCCGTCATCATCGTCAGCACGACCGCCGTGATGTGCGTGACCGCGCTGACCGTCGACCTCTGCTATCGCTGGACCGAACGTCATGACGCTGGCAACGCTGTGGCGTGAGCCGCTGGTCCAGGCTGCGGTCTGGTCACTGGCGACGATCCTGCTTTATTTGCTGGCCAAGCGCGTGCACCGGCGCTGGCCGCGCTGGTGGCTGATGCCGCTTGCAGTCGCGCCTGCGCTGTTGATGATTGCGGCGCTCGCGCTCAACGTCTCCTATCGCGACTATATCCGCGGCACGCATTGGCTGGTGGCGCTGCTCGGCCCCGCCACCGTCGCCTTCGCGGTGCCGATCTATGAGCAGCGTGCACTGATCCGCCGGCGCTGGCCGCTGCTGCTCGCCGGCATGATCGCAGGCAGCCTCACAGCGGTCGCCACCAGCTGGGCCCTCGCCTATGTGCTCGGCATCGACGGCCAGTTGCGGCTGAGCCTGCTGCCGCGCTCGATGAGCACGCCGTTCGCGATGGAGGTATCCGGCGAGATCGGCGGCAGTCCCGACCTCACGGCGGTGTTTGTCGTGCTCACCGGCATCATCGGCGCGGCCGTCGGCGATATCGTGCTGGCGCGGCTGCCGCTGCGCTCGGCGCTGGCCAAGGGCGCGCTGTTCGGCGTCGGCGCGCATGGCGCCGGCACCGCGCGGGCCCACCAGATCGGGCGCGAGGAAGGCGCGATCGCCGGCCTCGTCATGGTGCTGGTCGGGCTGATGAACGTCGCGCTGGCGCCGCTCATCATCCAGCTCATGAAGTAGTCGTCTCAGCGCCGCGCGAGCGAGCCGATCCAGTTGCTGATCTCCGCCTGGCGCAGCCCATCATCCGCGACATCCTGATCGAGCCCGAGCCGCCAGAGCAGATCGCGCCGGGCGCGATCATGATGCAGCGCTGCCAGCTCGGCCGCGTAGCGTTCGAGCTCGGCCATGTCAGCGAAGAAGCCCTCTTCGACCAGCGGTTCGCCGATGCGGAGGATCACCCAGGCGACGTCCTGCAGGCTGAATTCCGGGTGATATTGCACGCCCCAGAAGCGGCCTCGACCGCTGCGGATCTCCGCCGCCTGCACCTCGCTGAAGGCATTGCGCGCCGTGACCGTGGCGTCCGGCGGCAGCGTGGTCACGATATCGCTGTGGATCGCCGGCGCATCGAACACCTCGCCTCGCCCCGCATGCAGCGGATGAGCGCGGCCCGCCTCGGTCAGCGCGATCTTGCGGGCGAAGCCGACCTCGCGTCCGGCCGGATTGAGCGACACCTCGCCGCCCGCCGCCACCGTCGCGAGCTGCAGGCCCCAACACGAGCCGAACATCGGCACGCCCTGCGTGAAGATCGCGCGCACCAGCTCGATCTGTCGTAGCGACTCCGGCTCACGCTGATAGATGTTGAGCGCAGAGCCGGTGATGACGATACCCTGATAGCTGTCAATGGGCTGCGGCAGCTGCGCATCCGCGTCGGCGGGCGTGGCGATATCGACCACCGCCCCCGGCGCGAGCGCACGGAGCACGTCGGCATAGCTTTCCGACGGCGTATGTCCCGCGACCTCTGCCCAGCGGCGGCGGCCGGCGAGCGAGTTGCCTTCCAGGACGAGCAGCTTCAACACGTCGCCATTCTCCGCATCTTCATGGACCTCGCAGCCCTACGGATCGAGAACGCCGCGCAGGAACTGCGCGCTGCGCTCCCGCACCTCGGGACGGTTGAGGATCGTGTGCACATCGGCATCGATCACCATCACCTCGGCCTTCGGATCATCCTTCAAGGCGGCCGCGCAGGAGCCGGTCACGGCGCGGTCCTTATTCCAGGGATTGGCCGCCGAGAAGTATGGATCCCGCGCCGAGATCACGTTGAGCACCGGCTCCTTCGGACCGATGCCGAGCCGCGGCGCGGTGACGAAATAATTGTCCTCGCAGGACCAGGAATAGATCAGCCGCGCGACCGCGTCCTTCCCCGCGTAACGGCCGACCGCGACCGACCCCTCGCTGGTGCCGGCGATCACGACACGCTGGCGGTCGACCCAGCTCCAGTCGCGCGACGCCTTCAGCGCGTTTTCCAACTCGGCCAGTCGCAAGGCATGGACGCGCTCATAGGTCGCCACGTCGACCGGCGAGGTATAGGTCAGCCGGTCAGGGATCGCGAGGCTATCGGGCGCGACCGACGCCACGCCGAGTTCGTCGGCCAGCCAAACCTGAAATTCCTTGATCGCCGGGGCCACGCCGCTCGAGCCGTGCATCACGACCACCAGTGGGGCGATGCCGATCACGTCGGGCGCGTCCTCGGCGTGTCCCTCCCAGCGCTTCCCGCCCACGAGCACCGCGGGCAGCACGAGGTTGGCCTTCGTCCACGTCAGGCTGAGGTTCTCGGGCGTGGGCTCCAGCACCGAGCCCTTGGTCTCACCGGGCTTGTCGGCGGCGAGGGCGGCGGTGGCGAACAGCAGGGCAAGACAGGCCAGCGTAATTCGGAATGAGACCATTACCAATACGAACCTCGACAGCTCACGCAATGCTCCGCTCAACCCGGACCGATGCATGGCGCGCGAGCCGTCGTGAGACCGCCTCCAGCATAGGTGCGATGGACGCGAGAATCCATCGCGATCGGAGCGTGCACGCGTCGCTGGTCATGGGCGCCGGCGTCTCCCGCGCATCTGGCGCAGGTGATGACGTGGGGTGACCGCCTCGTACGCGAAGGTCCCTGGGACGTGTGTCGCTGGATTCGCCACATCGAGGGCGCGGCCGCAATCGCGAATGAGATAGAGCCCCGGCAGAGCCGCGGCCGACGGCAGGAGCTCCCCACGGGGCTCGTTCGCAGGACGGCGAAGATCCCCAGGCATCAGGGCCAGCAGCGTCGCCCTGAGGCCTTTCAGGATAGCCTTCATTGCGCGAGACGGCCGTGCCGGCCGATGACGACCCAGCGCCCACGCGCGGCGCCCGCGCTGATCGCCCGCCGATGCGCAATCATCGGCGGGCAGCATCACGCGCAGCGGCTGTTCCGACGGGCCGGCATTAATCAACATCTTGCGCATCACTCTCACCTTCAACTCAGAGCGGCCGACGCATCGGCCGCGTTCGTCGTGACCATCGCGCAGACGCGGTGACGGCGAGCTGTCGCCGCATGTCAGCCAAATGTCAGCTCGCCGTCCCATTCGCTTCTCCTACTGCCGCGCGGCTCGCGGAGCTTCGCGCTTCAGCTGCTCCAGCGCCTCCGGCATCATGCGACCGAACATCGAGCTCAGCATCGCCGTCGGGATCAGGCCCGAATTGCCACTCTCCGGCCCCGGTCCGCCGGACATCAGGAATTGAGGCACCAGCGGCTGGTTGATCCGGGTCAGCGCTTCCGCGAATTTTGCGAAGTTCTGCTCGGCCAGCCTGAACTCCGGCCCGCCATAGGCATCGACCGCGAGCTTGGTCGCCTGCGCGTTCGCAGCGCCGACCGCGAGCGCGCGATCGGCCTCGCCCTGGCCTTCGAGCCGCGACTGCTCGCCGACGGCGGCCGCCGTCACCTTGCGGGTCTCGGCATCCTTCTGCGCGCGGGCGAGCGCGGCGGCGCCTTCGTTCTCGTTGACGCGGATCTGGATCAGCGACTGCGTCAGCGCGGCCTGCGCCGCCGCGGTCGCCTTGGCCTCGTTGAGCGTGCGCTCCTGGATCGCGGCCTTCTCCTGCTCCTGGAAGGTCTCGACCTGCTCACGCGCGACCTGGCGCATGCGCAGCTGGATCAGGATGTTCTCGATGGTCTGATCGCCGGGTGCCGCGCGCGGCGTGCCGATCAAGACCTCCTGCAGCTCGAGCGAATAGCCCTCGAACTTCACCTTCATCTCGGCCGCGGATTCCTCCTGGATCGCGGCGCGGTTCTGTAACAGCTCGATCAGCGTCATCTTCTGCGCGACGTTCTTGAAGAACGCCGACACCATCGGGTCGAGCGTCTGCTCGACCAGCTTCTTCACGTCGCCGAAGCGCTGGATGATCATCGGCGCCTTCTTGTAGTCGATGTGCATCACCACCGAGAGCGGCAGGGTCGGCTCGAACGCGTCCTTGGTGATCAGCGAGATCTCCGACAGGTTCTCGTCGAGCTTCATCGCGCCGACCTCGCCACGCACCCATTTGAGGATGAAGTTGACGGTCGGGATGATCTCGATCTTGCCGGCATAGGTGTTGAATGCGTATTTGCCGGGCAGCAGCGGATCCTTCCAGACGCCGCGGCCGCCATTGCTGACGAGCTCGCCGTGGCGATAGGTCTCGCCGGACACGTCCGCCATGTGCGGACCGGTATAGAAGATGACGACGCCGACATTGCCGACGGGGATGATGGTCTTCGGCACGTTCTCGACGGTCGCGAACAGGCGGTTGATGTACCAGGTGCCCTCGACGATGACCTGGAGCTGGCGGCCGCGATGGCCGCCGGCGGCGAGGAATTTCTCGGGCTCCTGGAAGTTGTTGTGAAAGGTCGCGGCGTCCCGCAGCTCGGTGCCGACCTCGGGCGCGATGATCTCGCCGGGAGGCAGCGACGGGCCGTCATGCACGGTGACGATGCCGACGAGATCATGATCGGCCGCCAGGATGACGGGCGTGAAGCCCCAGCGCTCGGCGATCGTCAATTGCATCGCGTCGAGCACGATGCGCTCCTGATCGCTCAGCGCATGGCCGTAGACGCGCTCGTCGGTGATGATGGCGAACTGCGTGGTGTTGATCGCGTAGGTACCCTCGCGCAGGAGCTTGCGCTGCGGACCCTTCTGGCCGCCGGCCAAAAGAAAGCGGCGCGCGTCCTGGAAGTCGCTCCTGTCGTCGCTGTCGTTGGCGCCCAGCACCTGCGAGGCGCCGAGCGGCGCGCCGTCGCGGGCAAAGACATAGGCGATCTTGCCCTGGCCGACCGTCACCAGGTCGGAGGTGTGGATGCGGTACATGAAGGGAAAGAACAGGTGCAGGCCGCCGCGCAGCACCTCCGGCTCGAAGCCGGCTTCGCCGTTCAGCGCGATGAAGCCGTCGGCGACTGAGCCTCTGACGCTCCAGAGTTTCTCGACGATGCCGACCTGGTTGTTGGGGATGTAGCGGATGATGTTGGAAAGCTTCAGCAGTGCAAGCAACGCAATGATCGCCCCGGCCGCGAGGGCCGGCTGGATCACAGTGGTGATGTCCATGAGGGGTCTCCAAGTCGCGCATGGCCGGGGCGGCTGCTGCCGCCGCGCTGTCACCGCGCGCGATCATGCCGATCGATGTCGGCGCGCGAGAACCTAGACCTCTTGCGGATTTTTCAAAGACCACCGTCGCCGAAATATTTCGTCTCCTCGGTTTGAACCCGGCTCGCGCTGCGACGACTCAATCGCCTCCCAGACGCTTCTGCACCAGCGCCAGCACGTCGGGTTCGTCGAACGCAGCCGCGGTCAGCGCAGCTCCAGCGGCGATCAGATCGTCATGACCGAGATTGGTGCGCATTCCCACTGTGACGATCCCCGCGGCCGTTGCAGCCGTGATGCCGGCGCGTGAATCCTCGAACGCCACCGCGCGGTCCGGCAACGCATCGGCCGCACGCAGCCCTTCCAGATAAGGCAACGGGTGCGGCTTGCCGTGCGGCAGCTCGTCACCGATGATCACCGCACGAAAGCGATCGATGATGCCGAGCCCGTGCAGGATCAGTTCGGCATTGGCGCGCGGCGCGTTGGTCACCGCCACCACCGGGATCGCCGCGGCCTCCGCATGATCGAGCAGCGCCATCAGGCCGGGCAGCGGCTGCACCTTGCCGGCGGCGAGGCTGCGGAACACGTCCTCTTTCTCCGCCATGATTTCGGCGCGCCGCTCGGGCCGCTCATCCGGCAGAAATTGGGCGCCGATCGAGGCATTGGAGCGTCCGAGCAGTTCGCGTGCCGCCCGCGCGCGGTCGAACACGTGACCGTAAGGACCGAACACCGCGTTGAACGCCTCCAGATGCAGCGCATCCGTATCCGCCAGGGTGCCGTCGATGTCGAACAGCAGCACCGGCTGCCTGTTAAGAACGCCTCGCATCAGCAAATTGACCTCAAACTCATCCGGATGTTGACGCGATCTGATCCAACTCTCGACCACAGGGGCTGTCGTTATCTCCGAAACGGCGTGAAACCGCGACGGGGGAAATTGCGATGATCGACCATTTTCAAGCGACGTCCCACTCGAGATCCATCGTGAAGCTCGGCGCCGCCGCGGCGCTGCTGTCCACCATGCTGCTGGCGGCCCCCGGTGCGGCGCAGGCGAGCGAGGACATGGTCAACGGCCAATACTGCAACTCGATGTGCAAGGCCTACATGTCCTGGTCCAATCGCATGCTGGCGATCACCCAGCCGAATTATGCCCGGCCTCAGGTTCGCGTGGCGGTCCCGCACAACCCGATGCCGGAAAAGATGGCCAAGGCGGACTCGAAGGCCGAATCCAAGGCGGACAAGGCCGAGCCGCGCATGACGCAGCATCCGGCCAAGCCGCATCGCCCGGCCAACATGAACTCCTTCGCGCAGCTGCCCGCCGGCAGCCATGCCGGACAGGCCGCCATGGACCCGCCGCAGGGCGACGACGGCTCGGTCGCGTCCGCCGGCGCGGAGATGGGGCGCATGCTGTCGACCGATCCGCAGCCCGCATTGGCCGGCCTGCGCGGCAGCACCGCCGACGGCGCCGACATGCGGCTGGTTTCGATGCGCGACACCGGCATGGCGCAGGGCCCGATGACGGTCGGCGAGGCCGGCAGCACCCGCTCCAGGACGCCGTCGATCTGGATCATGCTCGCCGCCGCGGCGCTGCTGGCGTTCTTCGGCCATGGCTGGCTGAAGCGGCGCAGCGAGGCGACCCACGGGCTGAACTGACGCCCAAGCCGCGGCCAGGGTTGTCCCGCGATACCCCGCGGGAACCATTCCGGACAATTTGATCGCTCCCCGCGGGCTGCGACAGGCGGCTCGGTTGAACTGACAGCCCCGTTTCTCTATGCGTGGGCGATGAACATCGCCCTCACCGCTCCCCCGTTGAGTTCTCCTGCCTTGAGTTCCTGGCCGCGCCACCGCGCCGACCTCAAGCCCGCGCCGTTCCTGCCGATGAGCCGGAAGGAAATGGACGCGCTCGGCTGGGATGTCTGCGACATCGTGCTGGTGACCGGCGACGCTTATGTCGACCATCCCTCCTTCGGCATGGCCATCATCGGCCGGCTGCTCGAGGCCCAGGGCTTTCGCGTCGGCATCATCTCCCAGCCCGACTGGCATTCGGCCGAGCCGTTCAAGGCGCTGGGACGCCCACGCGTGTTCTTCGGCGTCACCGGCGGCAACATGGACTCCATGGTCAACCGCTACACCGCCGACCGCCGCATCCGCAGCGACGACGCCTATACGCCGAACGGCGAAGGCGGCAAGCGGCCGGACCGCTGCACGCTGGTCTATGCGCAGCGCTGCCGCGAGGCGTTCAAGGACGTGCCGGTCGTGCTCGGCGGCATCGAGGCCTCGCTGCGCCGGATCGCGCATTATGATTACTGGTCGGACAAGGTGCGCCGCTCGGTGCTGGCCGACGCCAAGGCCGACATCCTGATCTACGGCAATGCCGAGCGCGCCGTGATCGAGGTCGCGCATCGCATCGCCGGCGGCGAGCCGCCGAAGACCATCGAAGCGGTGCGCGGCACCGCGCTGTTCCGGAAAGTCCCCGAAGGCTACGTCGAACTGCACGCCGACGATCTCGACTCCGCGGACGAAGGCGCGGCGCGCGAGAAGGGCGACGTCGTCATCCGCCTGCCGTCCTGCGAGCAGGTCGAGGCCGACAAGGAGGCCTATGCGCGCGCCTCCCGCGTGCTCCATCGCGAGAGCAATCCCGGCAATGCGCGCCCCCTGGTGCAGCGCCACGGCGATCGCGACCTCTGGCTCAACCCGCCGCCGATCCCGCTGACCATGGCGGAGATGGATAGCGTCTACGACCTGCCCTACGCCCGCGCGCCGCATCCCTCTTACGGCGATGCCAAGATCCCGGCCTGGGACATGATCAAGTTCTCGGTCACGATCATGCGCGGCTGCTTCGGCGGCTGCACCTTCTGCTCGATCACCGAGCATGAGGGCCGCATCATCCAGAGCCGCTCGGAAGGCTCGATCCTGCAGGAGATCGAGCGCATCAGGGACAAGACACCGGGCTTCACCGGCGTGATCTCCGACATCGGCGGCCCGACCGCCAACATGTACCGCATGGCGTGCAAGGACCCCAAGGTCGAGGCCGCGTGCCGCAGGCCGTCCTGCGTGTTCCCGGAGATCTGCCCGAACCTCAACACCTCGCATGACGATCTGATCCGGCTCTATCGCAAGGTGCGCGAGGTCAAGGGCGTCAAGCGCGTGATGGTCGCCTCCGGCGTGCGCTACGACCTCGCGGTCGAGAGCCCGGCCTACATCAAGGAGCTCGTGACGCATCACGTCGGCGGCTACCTGAAGATCGCGCCGGAACATACCGAGCGCGGCCCGCTCGACAAGATGATGAAGCCGGGCATCGGCACCTATCACCGCTTCAAGCAGATGTTCGATGCCGCCGCCGCGCAGGCGGGGAAGAAGTACTATCTGATCCCCTATTTCATCGCGGCTCATCCGGGCACCAGTGACGAGGACATGATGAACCTCGCGCTGTGGCTGAAGAAGAACCGCTACCGCGCCGATCAAGTCCAGACCTTCCTGCCGTCGCCGATGGCGACCGCGACAGCGATGTACCATACCGGCGTCAATCCCTTGCGCGGCGTCCGTCACGGCGCCAGCGACAAGGTCGAAGCGATCAAGGGCCTGAAGCAGCGCCGGCTGCACAAGGCGTTCCTGCGCTATCACGACCCGGACAACTGGCCGGTCCTGCGCGATGCGCTCCGCGCCATGGGCCGCGCCGATCTGATCGGCTCGCGTCCGGACCAGCTCGTGCCCGCGCATCAACCGCCCGGCACCGGCAAGGCCGCCGTGACGCGGCGGCCTGTGCGGCCCGAGCCGCGCGCGCAGCGGTTCACGACCAAGGGCGTGAAGATCAGGAAGTAGTTGGTGAGCGTTGGCACGCAATCGCCTCGTTCTCCGCTGTCGTCCCGGGCTTGACCCGGGACCCATAACCACAGGGAGATGTGTTGGGCACACTCTGAGCCACCTGCGTGCCTCACACATCCGACGGTGGTTATGGGTCCCGGCTCGAGGCCGGGACGACACCGAGTTTGTTGCACGGCCATCCCACCTCACCCTCCGCTGTCATCCCGGACGAGCGCGCGTCGCGCGCGAAGATCCGGGATCCATACCCACAGGCTGAACTGTTAGGCACATCCTGAGCCACCTGCCTGCCCCACATAGCCGCCGGTGGTTATTGGTCCCGGCTCGAGGCCAGGACGACACCGAGTTTGTTGCACGGCCATCCCACCTCACCCTCCGCTGTCGTCCCGGACGAGCGCGCATCGCGCGCGAAGATCCGGGATCCATAACCACAGGCAGAACCGCTAGGCACATCCTGGGCCGCCTTCCTGCCTCACACACCCGCCGGTGGCTTTGGGTCCCGGCTCAAGGCCGGGACGACACTGAGTTTGTTGCACGGCCATCCCACCTCACCCTCCGCTGTCATCCCGGACGAGCGCGCGTCGCGCGCGAAGATCCGGGATCCATACCCACAGGCAGAACTGTTAGGCACATCCTGAGCCACCTGCCTGCCCCACATAGCCGCCGGTGGTTATGGGTCCCGGCTCGAGGCCGGGACGACACCGCGTTTGTTGTGACGCCGTTCCAACTCACAAGCACGACGAGCACCATGCACACGCGCCCCCGCTTCGCATCCTCTCCACGATGTCCTCAAACAGCCCACCGCAGCCCCGCGGCGCAATCGCGCCCAGGTCATGCTGCCGACATCGCCCTCGACAATGAGAGGGCGCGGGGAAGACCGGACCTCGACTGAGGCCCGTGGCCCGCCTGCGAAAAAAATGCAGGCGGCAGGTACCACGAGTCCAGCCGGACGACCCGGCCTTCCCCGCGCGCTGGTTTT
>NZ_JANBVS010000039.1 GCF_024586915.1 Bradyrhizobium sp. SRS-191 | reverse complement strand
TCTCAATCCCGAGACCCGCAAGGACTCCGCCGTCCACGTTTCTCTTTCTTCATCTTCACTTGTCAAACAGCCCGGGACCTCAGTCCCACCCTCACTTGGAGGGATCCGCTCTCGTTTCGACGGCGATGGGCAACCGGGTTCTACCGGTTGTGCACCACTCAACGAAGTGAGGAGCAGTATTGGCGCGAATGCTCGCCTCGGTGTGTCCCGAAGCGGCGCCGCGCTCAGTGATCGGGTGTATAGGGGGAGCCGATCGGGGTGTCAACGACGAATTTCATGAAATCGTCGCATCGGGTGATTTTTTTCCGTAGCCAACCGGATGCCCGATTTCTTGCGGACATCGTGCCCCACTTGGGCCACAATCCTGCGACGATTTGTTAAGCATCGACCTGAGCTGATTTGCCCAGCGGGGACTGCCATCGGCTCACGGTGATCCAGATCAAGGAATTGGCGAGCCCTTCGCCTGATTCAGACGACCGAGACGACATCGAGAGATCCTGAAGAAGAACAGCGGTCCGGGGATTTGAGGGTTTCATACCCGAGAGCCTCGAACCGTCAGAGACGCGCCATCATTCCGAGCCGTTTGTCTTAGACGGTTAAGTCTTGGACGGTAGCCAACCGGCAGCTGAGTGATCTCGGTGCTGACTTTGAACTTGGGGGACTGAGGTTGAACCATCGGACGTCACGCGGGGGGGTTGGGCGCGAGATCGGCATGATCGATCTCGGGCATGAGCCGCCGCTATCGGTCGATGGCTCCGAAGCCGCGGTGATCGATCGCCGCCGCGTCTCCGTTCAATGGTTTTCGGGTACGATTCTGACGGGTCTCTGCGGCGCAGCCCTGATCGGCGGCGCCGTTTTTGCGTCGCTCGACGGCGAGCTGACCTTTGCGCGCATGCCGGAGCGGATGGAGAGCGCGCTGCGGGGGGCGTTCGGCGCCAATGATCGCGTCGCCACCCTGCGCAAGAGCGACCGCCTGCCGCCTCCGAACGAGGCCGCCGCCGCCCGCAATGTCGTCCGCGTCTCGACCGTGACCCGCGCCGGAACGCGCGAGGTGATCCGGGTCCGCCCCTATGTGCGGATCTCCGGCAATCTCTCGATGACCACCAGCGACCTCTCGGCCAAGATCCCGCCCTTCAATGCGCAGCGGCTGTTGACCGACGCCGAGAACGACAAGACCAGCCCCGGAGACGATCCCAACAATCCCGCGGCCGTCGAGCCGGATGCCGAGGTCTCGTTCGTGACCAAGGACCTCGCGACCGTGCTGCCGAAGGCCAAGATCGCGACCTCAGTGGCGCTCGACGAAATCGTCATGCGGGTCCGCGACGCCGCCAATTGGCGCGGCAACAATGGCGGCGTCCGCTATGCCTCGCTGGCCAACGCCGCGGCCGATGCAACGGCGGCGAGCGGCGATCTCAAGCTGGCCTATGCCAATGACGGCACCCTGCCCGATCCCTATGCCGGTTTCGAGACCCGGGTGGTGCCGGAAAACGTGACCCTGCTGCCCAAGACCAAGGAGCAGATCACCGGCGGCAACCCGCTCGGCGAGCGCGTCCATCTGGTGAAGAAGGGCGACACGGTCACCTCGATCCTGCGCGACCAGGGCGCCACGCCGGACGAGGGCAAGGCGATTGCCGCTCAGCTCGGCCCGCGCGGCCGCGACGGCGGCCTGAAGGAAGGCGAAAAGCTGCGCATCCTGATGGCGCCGACGAGCCCGGCTCCGGGCGCTCGCCTCCAGCCGGTCCGCGTCATCGTCGCCAACGAGACCATGATCGAAGCGGTCGCCGCGCTGTCGGATCTCGGCAAATACGTCGCCGTCGACGTGCAGAGCATGAACACGGTGACTGAGACCGCCGACAACACCAATGACGACGAAGAGGATGACGGCACCGGCGTCCGCCTCTACCAGAGCATCTACGAGACGGCGATGCGCAACAAGGTGCCGGCGCCGGTCATCGAGGACATGATCCGGATCTATTCCTACGACGTCGACTTCCAGCGCCGGGTGCAGCCGGGCGATTCATTCGACGTGTTCTATGCCGGCGACGACGACGACAAGCCCGGCCCCAACGACAAGAGCGAAGTGCTCTATGCCTCGCTGACCGTCGGCGGCGAGACCAAGAAATACTACCGCTTCCAGACCCCCGACGACAGCGTCGTCGACTATTACGACGAGACCGGCAAGAGCGCGAAGAAGTTCCTGGTCCGCAAGCCCGTCAACAACGCGATCATGCGCTCAGGCTTCGGCGGCCGCCGCCATCCGATCCTCGGCTATGTGAAGATGCACACCGGCGTCGACTGGGCCACCGCCTACGGCACGCCGATTTTTGCCGCCGGCAACGGCGTGCTCGAGAAGGTCGGGACCGAAGGCGGCTACGGCAAGTATATCCGCATCAAGCACAACAACGGTTACGAGACCGCCTACGGCCACATGTCGGCGTTCGTGAAGGGCATGGAGCCGGGCAAGCGGGTCCGCCAGGGCCAGGTCATCGGCTTCGTCGGCTCGACCGGCCAGTCGACCGGCCCGCATGTGCACTACGAAATTCTCGTCAACGGCCGCTTCGTCGACCCGCTGCGCGTCAAACTGCCGCGCGGCCGGTCGCTCGAGGGCCAGATCATGGCCGGCTTCGAGAAGGAGCGCGACCGCGTCGACCAGATGATGGCCGGCCGCGGCAACGGCCCCTCACGCATGTCGGACGCCGGTCCGATCCAAGTCAATCGTTAAGGCGGTGAACCGCTAAGGTGAACCGCTTAAGGCCCTCGCCCTCCCCGGGCCAGAGTTTCAACGGCAACGGCCCCCGCTGATCGCTCAGCGGGGGCCGTTTCGATTTGCGTTCGGGCAATCGCGCCGTTCAGTTCAGCTTGCGCTTCGGGACCGGCGCCTCGAAGGTAGCGATCTCCGCGGTGCGATGCGCCTTGCCGTTGAAGGTCAGCACGTTGCCTTCCGACGAGATCGCGACCTTGTCGCCATCCTTGATGTCGCCGGCGAGGATCATCTCGGCGAGCGGATCCTGCACGCTGCGCTGGATCACCCGCTTCAGCGGACGCGCGCCATAGGCCGGATCCCAGCCCTTGGCGGCCAGCCAGTCGCGCGCATCGCCATCCAGCGACAGCGTGATCTTGCGCTCCGCCACGAGCTTCTGGAGCCGCGTGAACTGGATCTCGACGATCCGGCCCATCTCGCTCTTCTGCAGCCGATGGAACAGGATGATCTCGTCGACGCGGTTGAGGAACTCGGGGCGGAAATGCCCGCGCACCGTGCCCATCACAAGCTCACGCACTTCCGACGTATCCTCGCCCTCCGGCTGATTGACCAGGAACTCAGAGCCGAGATTGCTGGTCATGATGATCAGCGTGTTGCGGAAGTCGACGGTGCGGCCCTGACCATCGGTCAGCCGGCCGTCATCGAGCACCTGCAGGAGCACGTTGAACACATCCGGATGCGCCTTCTCGATCTCGTCGAACAGGACGACCTGATACGGCCTGCGACGCACGGCCTCGGTCAGCGCCCCGCCCTCGTCGTAGCCGACATAGCCGGGAGGCGCGCCGATCAGCCGCGACACCGAGTGCTTCTCCATGTACTCGGACATGTCGAGCCGGACCATCGCGGTCTCGTCGTTGAACAGATATTCGGCGAGTGCCTTGGTCAGCTCGGTCTTGCCGACGCCGGTGGGGCCCAAGAACATGAACGAGCCCATCGGCCGGTTCGGATCCTGCAGGCCGGCGCGCGAGCGCCGCACCGCCGTCGCGACCGCATGCACGGCCTCGAACTGGCCGACGACGCGCTTGCCGAGGCTGTCCTCCATCCGCAGCAGCTTGTCCTTCTCGCCCTCGAGCATCTTGTCGACGGGCACGCCGGTCCAGCGCGAGACCACCTGCGCGATATGGTTGGCGGTGACCGCCTCCTCCATCATCTCGCCGGCATTCTCCTTGGCCTCGATGTCGGCCAGCCGCTTTTCCAGATCGGGGATCCGGCCATAGGCCAGCTCGCCCGCCTTCTGGTACTCGCCGCGGCGCTGCGCATTGGCGAGCTCGATGCGCAAGGCATCCAGCTCGCTCTTGAGCTTCTGCGCGTTCGACAGCTTGTCCTTCTCGGCGCTCCACTTCGCGGTCAGCGACGCCGACTTCTCCTCGAGGTCGGCGAGCTCCTTCTCCAGCGCCTGCAGCCGGGTCTTGGACCCGAGATCGCTTTCCTTCTTCAACGCCTCCTGCTCGATCTTGAGCCGGATGATCTCACGGTCGAGCGAATCCAGCTCCTCCGGCTTGCTGTCGACCTGCATCTTCAGCCGCGCCGCCGCCTCGTCCATCAGGTCGATGGCCTTGTCCGGCAGAAAGCGGTCGGTGATGTAGCGGTTCGACAAGGTCGCGGAAGCCACCAGCGCGGAATCGGTGATACGCACGCCGTGATGCTGCTCGTATTTGTCCTTCAGCCCGCGCAGGATCGAGATGGTGTCCTCGACCGTCGGCTCGGTGACATAGACCGGCTGGAAGCGGCGCGCGAGCGCGGCGTCCTTCTCGACATGCTTCTGATACTCGTCGAGCGTGGTCGCGCCGATGCAGTGCAGCTCGCCGCGCGCCAGCGCGGGCTTGAGCAGGTTCGACGCATCCATCGCGCCGTCGGCCTTGCCGGCGCCGATCAGGGTGTGCATCTCGTCGATGAACAGCACGAAGGTGCCTTCGGCCGCCGTGACCTCCTGCAGAACGGCCTTCAGCCGCTCCTCGAACTCGCCGCGATATTTCGCGCCCGCGATCAGCGCGCCCAGATCGAGCGACAGCAGCCGCTTGTCCTTCAGGCTCTCCGGCACGTCGCCATTGACGATGCGCAACGCGAGGCCCTCGACGATCGCGGTCTTGCCGACGCCGGGCTCGCCGATCAGCACGGGATTGTTCTTGGTGCGCCGGGACAGGACTTGAATGGTGCGGCGGATTTCCTCGTCGCGGCCGATCACCGGATCGAGCTTGCCGTCGCGCGCCGCCTGGGTCAGGTCGCGGGCATATTTCTTCAGCGCATCATAGGCGTTCTCGGCGGTCGCAGAGTCCGCCGTGCGCCCCTTGCGCAGGGATTCGATCGCCGCGTTGAGATTCTGCGCGGTGACGCCGCCCTTGGCGAGGATGGTTCCGGTCTCGCTCTTGGCGTCGAGCGTCAGCCCGAGCAGCAGCCGCTCGACGGTGACGAAGCTGTCGCCGGCCTTTTCAGCCGCCTTCTCCGCCGCGTCGAAAGCGCGCGCCAGTTCGGGCGACAGATAAATCTGACCAGCGCCGCTGCCCGAGACTTTCGGCAGCTTGCCCAGTGCGTCCTCAGTCGCTTTCAGGATCGCGCGCGAATTGCCGCCGGCGCGATCGATCAGACCGCCCGCGAGGCCTTCGCCATCGTCGAGCAGGACTTTCAGAAGATGCAGCGGCGAGAACTGCTGATGTCCGTCGCGCACCGCCAGAGACTGCGCCGATTGAATGAAGCCCCGCGCGCGCTCGGTATATTTGTCGATATTCATGATGTTTCCCTCAGCCTGCTGTGACGCCCCGAAGGCACGGTTCCAGCATCTTCATTGGGTTTCGATTTGCCCACGTTGACGTCCATCAACGCCGCAACCCGTGACGTCGCCGGCTTGCGCCCGGCTTGAGAGGAAATGTGGGAAGGCCGCCGCAAAACGGAAGGGGCCGCTTCACAAATTCGTGTGCCCTGGCCGACGGGTGAGGAATCTCCTATGACCGCGCATGAGCCAGATCAGCCCCGCCCGCATCACCGGCCTGTACCGCTATCCGGTCAAGGGCCTTACCCCGGAACCACTACAGACGGCCCCGTTGCGGGTGGGCGAAACCTTGCCGGCCGATCGCCGCTACGCGCTGGAGAACGGCCCCACCGGCTTCGATCCCGCAGCCCCGGTCTGGAAGCCGAAGACAGCCTACCTGATGCTGATGCGCAATGAGCGCCTGGCCGGCTTCAAGACCCACTTCAACGACGCGACCAACATCCTCACCATCCGCAAGGACGGCGCGATCGTCGCGCAGGGCGACCTCGAAAGCGCCGAGGGCCGCGCCTCGGTCGAGCGCTTCTTTGCCGCCGAATTTGCCGACGAGTTGCGCGGACCGACGAAGCTGCTGTCGGGCGGCGGCTACGCCTTCACGGATCTGGCACGCAAGGTGATCTCGATCATCAATCTCGCCTCCCTCGCCGAGATCGAGCAGCTGGTGGGCGCTCCCATCCACCCGCTGCGCTTCCGCGCCAACCTCTACGTCGCCGGCTGGCCGGCCTGGCACGAGACCACGCTGATGGGGGAGACGCTGCGCATCGGCTCGGCGCGTCTGAAGGTCGTCAAGACCACCACCCGCTGCGCCGCCGTCAACGTCGACCCCGACACCGCCGCGCGCGACCTCGACATCCCACCCGCGCTGATGCAGGCCCGCGGCAATAACGAGTGCGGCATCTACGCCGAGGTCATCGAAGGCGGCAACATTGCCGTCGGCGACGAGCTCGCGGTGGAGCAGCCGAGTTTGTTGTAGTCGATCTCTCGCTCCGCGCACGATGCGCCCCCTCGCCCCGTTCTTACGGGGAGAGGGTCGGGGTGAGGGGCAGCCGCACGGGCGGTGCGATTTATCTGCCGCGAACCTGTGCCTTAATCCTGTTAGTACGTCGCCACCAGACGTCGGCGCCAGCCGCCGTGCCCGTCCGATGGACCTGCTTTCACGGCCGCGT
>NZ_JANBVS010000038.1 GCF_024586915.1 Bradyrhizobium sp. SRS-191 | reverse complement strand
TGCTCTTCCGATCTGACGTCGTTGGCGGTGATGTCCAGCGCCGGCGAATTGATGATGCGCCCGTTGACGGTGACGCGGCCCTGCGTGACCATCTCCTCGGCATCGCGGCGCGAAGCAAGACCTGCGCGGGCCAGCGCTTTGGCGATGCGCTCGCCGGCCTTTTTCGGCTTCGGCGCTTCCTCGCGGCGCGGCCGTCCGTCGTCGTCACGCGCGCGGGCGCGGTAGGCGCCGCGGCCGCCGAAGGCGGGGCGCTTCTCGAAGATGCGGCTGTCGTCCTCGTTCTCGAGGCGCGGGCGATCGCCGAAGCGGCCTTCGTTGCGCGGATGCTCGTGCCAATCGGAGCGGCCCTCGGGACGTTCGCGCGGACGGTCGAATTTCGGACGCTCGCGGAACGGGCGATCGTCGGACGGGCGGTCATCGCGCGAGCGCGAAAAGCGCGGGCGTTCCTCGCCGCCTTCACGCTTCTGCCAGGGTTTTTCGGCGCCGCGGTCGCGGCCGCCGAAATCCTTGTCGAAGCTCTTGCGCGGTCCCCTATCGGGCGCGCCGCGCGAAAACTTGCGTTCGCCGTCGAATTTGCGTTCGGGACGATCACCACGCGGGGCGCGATCGCCGCGATCGAAATTCGGACGGTCGCCACGCGGCTTGAAGCTGCGCTCGCCGCGATCCTCGCGCTGCCCGCGATCCGGCGCGCCGCGCGAAAACTTGCGCTCGCCGTCGAACTTGCGCTCGGGGCGATCGCCGCGTGGGGCGTAGGGCTTCTTATCGCCGAATTTCTTGTCGGCGAAGCGGCCGGCGGGACGGGCATCGTCGCGATCCCGGCGCGGCGGACGGTCGTCGCGGTTGAACGAGGGACGATCGCCGCGGGGCTTGAACGGGCGCTTTTCGCCATCGCGCGCGCCGCGGTCGGAGAACGGACGGTCGCCGCGCGGCTTGAAGCTACGCTCGCCGCGGCCCTCAGAGCCGCGCTCGTCGCGCTTGAAGCGGGGGCGGTCGGAGAAGTCGCGGCGCGGGGCGTCGCCCTCCTCGCGGCGGCGGAAGGGCTTGCCCTCGCGCGGCGGACGGCTGTCGCGGTCGCCACGGTCTTCGCGCTTGCCATCGAAGCCGCGCTTGGCGAACTTCTTGTCGGGGCCGCGGGGCTTGCCGCTGCGGGCGCCTTTTGACGGTCCTTTGGGGGGGCCTCGCCGGCCGCGGGAATCGTTGTCTTTGTCGCTGTCGCGAGGCATGAATGATCTCACTTCGAGGGGGTGTGGCATTGGGCCTTATGCGCGCTCGTTCCGAGCCGCGCAGGCCCTGGGCAAATCCGGTAAGCACTGCTGCTGAAGGCGCAGCTACTAGCAGGTTTCTTCGGATGATACGAGGCTTGAAAGCCCCCTCTTTCATGGATTTGGCGCTCAAAGCGGCCGAAAACGCCGGAAAGGCCGGGGAAGTGCCGATCGGCTGCGTGGTGGTCCGGAATGACGAGGTGATCGCCACCGCGGGCAACCGGACCCTGACCGACCGCGATCCCACGGCACACGCCGAGATCCTGGCGCTGCGCGCGGCGGCGGCGAAGATCGGCAGCGAGCGGCTGGTCGACTGCGACCTCTACGTGACACTGGAGCCCTGCACCATGTGTGCGGGCGCGATCTCCTTTGCAAGGGTGCGGCGGCTGTATTACGGCGCCGCCGACCCCAAGGGCGGCGCGGTCGAATCCGGTGTGCGGTTCTTCGCCCAGCCGACCTGCCACCACGCGCCGGACGTCTATTCCGGGGTCGGCGAGAGCGAGGCGGCGCGGCTGCTGCGGGAGTTCTTTCGGGAGAGGCGGTAGGTGCGGTCGTAGCCCGGATGAGCGCAGCGACATCCGGGGGTGCCGCGGGAGATGCCCCGGGTATCGCTACGCTCACCCGGGCTACGAAGTGAAAAACGTCAGCAGCGCCTTCACGGTCGCCTCCGGGTTCTCCTCGGTGAGGAAGTGGCCGGACTCGATGGGCTGGCCCTGAACGTTGGTCGCCCATTGCTTCCAGGTGTCGAGCGGCGTCGCCGCAGCCTGGGCGATGCCGGTGGAGCCCCACAGCGCCAGCATGGGAATCGTGATCTTCTTGCCGGCTTCGACATCGGCCTTGTCGAGCTCGTAGTCAAAATACGCGCCGGCGCGATAATCCTCGCACATCGCGTGGATGCGAGCGGGATCGCGGAACGGGGCGAGGTAGTGCGCCAGCGCGCGCGGGTCGATCGCGTCCAGATTTTTCGACATGGTCTGGCTCGCCATCTTAAAGCGCAGGAAGAACTCGCCCTGCCCCGCGATCAGTGTCTCCGGCAGCGGCGCGGGCTGGGCCAGGAAGGTCCAGTGCCAGATCTTCAGGGCATAGGCGCGGTTCATCCGCTCCCAGTAATTATAGGTCGGCAGGATATCGAGCACGGCGAGCTTCGACAGCCGGCCGGGATGGTCGAGCGCCAGGCGATAGGAGACGCGGCCGCCGCGGTCGTGGCCGGCCAGCGCGAAATGGACGTGGCCGAGCCGCTCCATCGCCTCCACCATCGCCTGCGCCATCGCGCGCTTCGAATACGGCCGGTGCTGCGCATCGCTGTCGGGCATGTCGGACCAGCCATAGCCCGGCAGGTCGGCGACGATCAGCGTGAAGCGTTCGGCCAACTGAGGCGCGACGCGGTGCCACATCACGTGGGTTTCGGAGAAACCGTGCAGCAGCAGCAGCGGCGGGCCCTTGCCGCCGACGCGGGCGAAGATGCGGCCCGAGGAGGTGTCGATCCATTCGGAGGCGAAACCGGGATAGAGATCGGCCAGATCAGACATCGGGTCCTCCCTTCACAAACTCGAAAACAACCCCATGCACAGTAGAACGCCCATTGATTCCATTACGGAATTTCGCGTCAACGCGCCGCCTTCTCCGCCTCCACCGCCTGCCACCCGATATCGCGTCGGCAGAAGCCTTCGGGCCATCGAATCCGGTCCACGGCCTGGTAAGCGCGCGCCTGCGCCTCCGCAACGGTCGCGCCGAGCGCGCAGACATTGAGCACGCGGCCGCCATTGGCGAGGATCGCGCCGTCCTTGGCCACCGTGCCGGCATGGAAGATCTCGACCGTGTCGACCTCCGCGGCCTCCTCCAGCCCCTCGATCCGCGTGCCTTTCTGGTAGTCGCCGGGATAACCCTTGGCCGCCATCACCACGGTGAGCGCGCTTTCCTTGTGCCAGCGCAGGTCGAAATTCTTCAACTGCCCGTCGCAGGCGGCGAGCAGCACCGGCACGATGTCGCTCATCATGCGCAACATCAGCACCTGACATTCGGGATCACCGAAACGAACGTTGAACTCGAACAGTTTTGGCCCCTGCGTCGTCAGCATGATGCCGGCATAGAGGATGCCGCGGAACGGCGTGCCGCGCTTCTTCATGCCCGCCACCGTCGGCAGGATGATCCTGGCCATGATGGCGTCGTGGATGGCTGGCGTCACCAAAGGCGTCGGCGAATAGGCGCCCATGCCGCCGGTGTTCGGGCCGACATCGTGGTCGAACACGCGCTTGTGGTCCTGCGCCGAGGCCAGGGGTATAGCGGTCTCGCCGTCGCACAGCGCGAAGAAGGAGATCTCGCGGCCCGGCAGAAACTCCTCGATCACGACCTCCGCGCCGGCCTCGCCAAAGGCGCCCTCGAACATCATGGCGATGGCGTCCTCCGCCTCGCGCACGGTCTTGGCAACCACGACGCCCTTGCCGGCGGCGAGCCCATCGGCCTTGACCACGATCGGCGCGCCCTGGCTCTGCACATAGGCGCGCGCGTCATCGGCGTTGGTGAACCGCTTGTAGGCGCCGGTGGGAATGCCGAATTCGGTGCACAGCGCCTTGGTGAACCCCTTGGAGCTTTCGAGCTGGGCCGGAATTTTGTCGGGCCCGAACGCCTTGATGCCGGCGGCGGTGAGATCATCGACGATGCCGGCGGCCAGCGGCGTCTCCGGCCCGACCACCACCAGCTCGACCTTGTTCGCCCTGCAGAAGGCGATCACCGCCGCATGGTCGGCGACATCGAGCGCCACGCATTCCGCCTCCCGCGCAATCCCGGCATTGCCGGGCGCGCACCAGAGTTTGGTCACCAGGGGACTGCCTGCAATTTTCCATGCGAGGGCATGTTCACGGCCGCCGGAACCGAGGAGGAGAATGTGCATCGAGGGCTCGAAATTGAGGGGTTTGGATGGGGCGGAGGTCGCATGAATCGGGGCGGGTGTGAAGGGGGGTGAGCTCGATCGCCTTCCCAGTTATTCGGTGCAGCTTCCTCCACGCGCGATTCCGCGGCTGCGAATGTCTTCTTCCGGCTGTGCTCACGTGGCCTGTGGGTATCTCGAAAACAACCTTAGACCGCAACTGAATGGCGCTACGCTTCGGGCGTGGGGAACTGAGGGTACTCGATGGGTGATCGCGATCAAGAGTTGAAAGACGTACCACATCGGCCACCCGATCAATCTGCATGGCCCAAGGGCATCAGACCGATTTCAATAGCTGAAGCTGACGCGCTTGGGGTTGACGCGAAGGGCGAGCTTCATTGGCACGGCAAACCAGTCGAAATCCGACGGCCTCTAGATCTGACGTGGCGGCAGCAAGCGCTAGCGGTGATCGTAGCAATCGCAACGGTATTCGCCGCCGTTGGTGCGGTCGCTCAGGGTTTTGCGGCATACAATGAGTGGGCATGCAAAGTCGGCTGGCGAGCGATGGCATGCCCGACAGGGGCTTCCCCATCCGTCGATGAACTGTTCCCGTTGCGCGGCACGCGCGCATACGACCAGTGCCTTGCGGAGCAGAGAGGCAGCACCGAGGCCTGCGACGCAATCATGCGGATGCGCAATATTAACGAGCGATTGGAGAAGAAATGACGACCCATCTGATCGTACTGGCGGTATCGTGAGGCCTCAATGACTGATCCATGGGCGTTCGGATGGACGCCGCTGCTTACGATCATCGGCTTCTTTGTCACGATTGGCATTGCTTATTTCGGCTTCCGCACCTTCGAGCGGTGGAAGCGGGAAAAGATAGAAGAGAAGCGAATTGATATCGCCATCGAAGCTCTTGAGCTTGCGTACGAGTGCCAGGAAATCTTCGAGATCATCCGCAGCCCTGGCACGCTCGGATCCGAATACGAGGATATGCCGCGCCGGGATGGC
This sequence comes from Bradyrhizobium sp. SRS-191, assembly GCF_024586915.1. GTDB lineage: Bacteria > Pseudomonadota > Alphaproteobacteria > Rhizobiales > Xanthobacteraceae > Bradyrhizobium. Next base: position 2,929 of record NZ_JANBVS010000038.1, on the reverse strand, counting down.
GAAGCGGAACCCGAATGGAGAAGCCGCGGCCCATTCTACGCAACGCTGAAGAGGGTACAGCAACATGCTGACTTCTTCGAACGCGTAGCGAAGTTGCGTCCGAGATACATGGCGCTCTTCGGTGTCCCAGCAGCCGACAGTTTCAAGCTGATCCGAGAAGCGCGCGCCTTTGTGGTCGTTTCCGCACAATACCTTTGCTATCGACCGTTCGTCGGGCCTGATGCTCAGAACCAGCGGATACGAATGGAGTGCGACGTGTGGGGCGGCATGGCTGAAGTCTACCTTCCAGATTACCCCGGCGTGGACCGGGTAGATGTTCGCTTAAAGGGCTTCGTTGAAGAGACCGAGCGGCGTTGTCGCCCGATCATTGACCGAACCTATGCCGTGGCAAAATCGAAGCGCTGGTGGTGGAGCAAGAATCCCGCATAAAAACCGATGGGTGTTGGACACGATGCGGGCGAAGGCCGCTGCGGTGTTGGCTATCAGAATTACGGTGACAGTGCATGAATTGGCCCAGGATCAAACGATACCATTTAATGCACTGTCACCGTAATCTCGTTTCTCGAAGCATCTGTAAAGCTAGCCGACCGGTAGCTATCCGCGATTCATCTTCACTTGCGGTTGGAAGATAGCTGCGAAGAAGGAGAGCAGGATGGGAAAGCGATGGGTTTCGCAAATTCATCCTACGAGCCACCTCCAAAATTAAGTCAACAGTTTCAGCAACCCGGGAGGGAGTGATGGCTGAGGAAGTAAATTGGGTGCTTGCCGATGACCCCCCGCTTAGCGAGCAGCAGAAGCTGTTCGAGGAAACGCACAAGCGCTCAATGGAACTCGTCCGGCGGACTGAGCAGATGATGATTGAGGTCGTGAAGACGCAGGTCGTGATCGAGAGCTTTATGATCGAGCTCCTCGAATCCTACGGAAGAGATCCGCAACGCTTCTTCCTCACCGGAAAAAAGATTGAAGAACTCAGGGAGAAAATCAATCCGCCGGAAGTCGGCAGGCCGATATGGGACCTATTAGAACTCTGCTCGCATGTCCGGAACGAACTCGTCCACTCCCTAAACGCAGACAAGATTAAGGAAAAAAGCGAACTCGTACGACAGGCCTATGCAGCCATGACCCCCGAGGGGCCGCGAAAGCAAGGCATCCTAGGCATGAACGATACTGACGTAGTGGCGAACGCTCTCCGGGATTGCGGTGGCTATCTCGTGATCGCAACTGATGCCAAAATCGCCGCAGATAAGAAGAACAAGGGTTAGGCGGTAACGTGAGCCGCCCGAGCCCGCTGTTCAACATGCTGCGCCGCGGTTTGCGCAACGCATTCACGAAGAATATCACCGCATCGGCGTGAATGGCTGGGAAGAGAAATACCGCACAAACCCACTGCAGGAAATACGGGCCAAGCTTGGCATCCAACCAGAAGAGAGCTATGTAGATTCCTTTCAATCATAACGAGAATTTTATGCCTGAAGATGCCAGCAAGAATCAGGATGAGAAGCCCCAAATAACAACAACCATCTCTGCAAAGCGGCGGTCGACACCACTGATCGAGCAGCTAATTGGCAAATTTGGATTCCCGGTAATCGGGCTGGGTTTCGCTGCGTTCATTTTGATATTCCCAGTTAGCGTAGTTAGGGGGTCCATCGACTCCACAATTATCGTTTTCTCGTCGGTGGCTATCGCAATGATCTCGCTGGGCGTCGGCTTGTACGGGTTCTTGCAGAGCACCTCCCTCCGGCCGGACGACTACCTCTTAACTAGGAAGGTTTTTGACGGAGGATTCATAAGTAACTTTCCCCATAATAGCTTGTCGGAGGAGGAGCGAAAGCAACTCGCCGAGGAAGTCAAAGCGAAGATGACCGCGGACGCCGCGCAAGAGATTTCAGAAATCTGGAAAAAGGAATACTCTGAACAAGCGCAATTGCTGCGCAGAGACGCCGAGCTGGTCGAAGCCGCCCAGGCGACCTTGATCCGGCTGGCGAATGAAATCCTTTCACTACGCAAGCGGGGCAGCGTAAATTTGGCTGTGGGTGCGTCGGTTTCGCTTATTGGAATTATGGTTCTGACGGGTTTTATCTACCTGTCCACGGCTGAACTTTCTTCGCTTTCCGCCACCGATGTTGCAGTACGATTTGTCGTACGCATCTCGCTCGCAATATTCATCCAGTTGCTCGCGTATTTTTTCTTGCGGCTCTATCGGTCGACCCTTTTTGAAATCAAATATTTCCAGAACGAAGCAACCAATGCTCAATTTCGCCTTCTGAGTTTGCTCACGGCACTGAGACAAAACGACCCGAAACTCATCGACAAAGTTTGTAGCGAGCTGGTGAAAACGGAGCGTAACTTTATTCTCAAGAAGGGCGAAAGCACAGTCGCACTACAACGTGAGACTATCGAGCGCGACTATGACGCCCAATTAAATAAGACCATCGAGACGGTGCTTGCCAAATCGAAGCCCGCTTCTTCACAAGGGTAGAGCACCGCATTACGGTGACAGTACTGTCACCGTAATTCCGGTAGATCGGAATTGATCTCGCACTGGCTGCAGGCTCAGTCGGTGGCGGGCTAGGCCGCGAAATTAGCAAGCTCCGAGATTAGTTTCGCGTAGTCGAGCCGATAGGCGTCTATGTCTTTCTGACGCGTGACGTAGACAGGATGGTGGGCGCCGGTGTCGCCTAGTTTCTTGATGGCGGTCATCGAAGCATCGGTCCCGCGTGTAAGTTTAAGGTATTGTCCAGACGCGGCAAGGCGGATGATGTCTCCAAGGCCCTTGTACTCGCCCGAACCATCCCGAATTACAGAACCGTGCCCTTTTTTTTCGAACGCAAGGACCAATAGACACTCCATGAGGCGCCGGCACAGCACTGCGCAACCATCGTGAAAGCCGTAATGGTAACAGCCATTGATCTGAGCAACGATTCGCGCG
>NZ_JANBVS010000037.1 GCF_024586915.1 Bradyrhizobium sp. SRS-191 | reverse complement strand
TGTTCGGCAAGATGGATTCTGAGAACGACTCCCACAAGGCGGAGGGAGTCGTATGGGCAAACTCAAGAAAGCGTTTCGGCGACTGGCAGACCCGCGTGCGGGGAATGCGCGACACGATCTGCTGGAGGTGCTGGTTGTCGCCTTGGCCGCGGTGCTGTGCGGAGCAGAGACCTGCTCCGACATGGCGGAGTTCGGCCAAGCCAAGGAAGACCTGCTTCGGCTGTTTCTGCGGCTGGAACATGGGATTCCCAGTCACGATACTTTCAGCCGGGTGTTCCGCTTGCTCGATCCGGAGGCCTTCGAGGCAGCATTCAGGCGCTTCATGGTGGCGTTTGCCAAGGCCAACCGGCTCAATCTCACAGGGGTGGTGGCGGTCGACGGCAAAGCGCTTCGTGGCGCCTTCGAGCGCGGTTCGCGCTACGAGCCTCTGCATCTGGTCAACGTCTTTGCGGTGGAAGCGCGCATGTCGCTGGCGCAGCAGACGGCACCTGGCCGCAACGAGACCAAGGGAGCGTTGGAGGTATTGGAACTGCTGTCCCTCGAAGGCAGCATCGTCACGGCCGATGCGCTGCATTGTCATCGGGCGATGGCCCAGACGGTGCTGGATCGCGGTGGCGACTACGTGCTGGCGATCAAGGCCAACCGTGGACCTCTGTTCAAGGCCGTGGTCACGCAGTTTGCCCGGTCCGGCGAACGCCGCACCATCAAGACGGTCGAGCCGTCCACGCACGACCGGCGAGAAGCGCGTCGAGCCACGATCATGCGCAATACCAGCCTGGCGGCAATCCATGGCTTCCCGGGCGTCGTCGCCATCGGCCGTGTCACCTCGCGCAGGCAGCTGCAAGGCAACCGGGCCGCACCGCCGGTCGTCCGCTACTATCTGCTCTCCAAGTCCATGTCCGCCAAGCGGCTGTTACAGGTCACGCGCAGCCATTGGACCATCGAGAACCAATTGCACTGGGTGCTCGACGTCCACTTCGGCGAGGACGGCAGCCGCGCGAGATTGGACAATGCTCCGGACAATCTGGCCCGCCTGCGCAGACTCGCACTCAACATCCTTCGATCTTGCCCCGGTCCAACCTCCATACGCCGCAAAATCAAGCGGGCGGGATGGGACGACAGCTTCCTGCTCGCCATGTTTGGTCATATGCGATAGCCCTGCCCGCAAGCGGGGGAGGAGAAGCACGCCGCCGCGCCACTGCTTCCACGCCTCCCTCACCACCGCACCCGCCCAAAAAACCCCGCGATCTCCGCCGCCGCGCGGTCCGGATCTTCCCGATGCGGGAAGTGCCCGACGCCGCTAAACATCGCGACATCCACATCCGCAAACGTCTCCCCCAGCCGGTCCGTCCAGGCATACGGAAACAGCGGATCATGCTCCGCCCAGCGCACGCAGGTCGGCACCTCAATGCGCGGCAGCACCTTCGCCTCGCCCTTCATCATCGCGACCCGCCCCGCATGCGCCGCGCGATAATGCGCAAAGCCGCCGGCGAGATTGCCCGCCTTCATGAAATTGTCGGTGAAATCCTCGAGCACATCGTCGAACGCCTCCTTGCGAAAAGACCAGCCGCGCAGGAAGTGTTCGATATAAAGCCGGCAGCTCTCGCGGCTGGCCCCGACCAGGCGCGGCGCCATCTCCATCTGGTGGAAGGACTGATACCAGATGGCGTTGAGCCGATCGGGCGCCGCCATCCGCGGCCCGATCCCGGGATAGACGAAATCGAAGAAGAACAGCCCGGCGAGCCGCTCCGGGCAGGTGCGCGCCAGCGGCTGCATCACGGCGCCGCCGACGTCATGGCCGACCACGCCGAATCGCGCCAGGCCGAGCGCATCCATCACCGCCAGCATGTCCGCCGCATGCCCGTCCGGACCGAACGGCCCGTCCGGCTTGGCGCTGTCCCCGAAGCCGCGCAAGTCAGGCGCGATCAACGTGAACCGGTCGGCCAGCCGCGTCATCACGGGAGCCCAGGTCAGCCAGAATTCCGGCCAGCCATGCAGCAACAGCAGCGGCCGGCCGTGGCCGGCGCGAACCAGGTGAAAATCGGCCCCGTTGGCCGTGACGGTCACATGCTCCATGGCCTCTCCCTCCCGCCAAGCGTCGTCAGGCGAACCGGCCCCCGTCGCATCCCGGCCGCGTGTCCAGCCGAAGCGCACCCCGCCTCGCGCCGGGAAACCACGTCAAAACCGCAACTCCGGAAGCCCGTTCCGCGTCCCGGCCGCCGGCCACGGCCCGATCGGGCGAAACAGGCAGCGGATTTTCCCCTTTCGCGCCTTGTCTGGCCCGCCATCCTCGCTTATGAACGCCCCCAACCACAGGGGCCCTGCTCCTAATATGGCGCCTTCAGGAGAGGTGGCAGAGTGGTTGAATGCACCGCACTCGAAATGCGGCATAGGTGCAAGCCTATCGGGGGTTCGAATCCCTCCCTCTCCGCCAGTTAATTCGCCCATCCGCCACTTTTTGGACCTGCCAAAAGCCTCGGAAAACAACGTCTCCGGCCTGCCCGAGTGTGCAAGTGTCGAAGCGTGTATCCCGCAATGTAGTCCGCAAAGTAGTCCAAGAGAAAAGTGCATCCGAGCGCCCAGCGCGCCGGCCCAGAGGGCCGGGGCGGGCACCGACCTATCTGGTGCGTCGGCTTTCCACGTATTTCTTCCAGATTCGGCCCCCCTCCAACCTTGCGGCCAGTCTGCCGTCATGCGCTCCTATTCGGGTGCGACTTGGGGTGCTTCCGCATCGCGAGGCGCAGCGGCGGGCCTCTTGGCTGGGCGCGCTGGCGCAAACCGGCTTCAGCCAGTGGAGATGCGGGGTGAATATTCACACGGGGGAAGAGATTCCGTGCAGCGACGTCGGGTTTCCGAAGGGCGATAGCCCTGAGGAATTCGTCGCGAACATGCTCGCTTTCCTCGAAACCGCAGCGGCCAAGATCGCCAATCCCCCTCCGTGGCCGGATTTTTCGCCTGACGTGCTGCGCGATATCGCCTCGATCCAAGAGGCGGTGCTGATCGAAAAGGAGGTCAGCAAAGGTGAAGCGGGCAATCCGACGGTCGTGGCCCGCGCCGACCTGTTGCGCCATGACGTCTGGAATCGCTGGCGAGCCGGCGCGGGCCTGGGGCCTGGAGGCGAACCCCTGTCGGACGTTCTCGGCAAGCTCACCGAAGTCGCCGATCGGCAACTTGCAATTCTGGAACGGACCTCGGCGGTGCCGGCCGGTCGCTCTGTCACCTCGCGCGACCTCAGGCCGGCGAAGCCGCCGCGTCAATCAGCCGAGCAGCCACCGGCAAACGTTCCGCCTACTATCGAAACATCATCCGCGCCGAAATTCAGCGAGTTGGAAGATGAATATTTCGAGCTTCGACGCGCTGGGGGAGCATCCGAGAGCGCCATCAGCACTGGCCGGATGCGTGCGGCGACCTTCAAAGCACTTGTCGGAGATCGACCGATCGATTGCTACTTGCCAATTGACCTCCAGAATTTCGTCAACGAGCTTCAGTATGTCCCGCTTGAGCTTTCGCGTGAGGGCGAAAATACCGAAGAGCTGCGACAGATGGGGATCCATGCGGCGATCGCAAAGAATAAGGCCGAAAGCTGCTACGAGCCGCTCGCACTGAAAACCATCCAAGATGGATATGTGCAGACGGTTCGAGCTATTATCAACAATGCGGTAGGATTGCATCGCCTTCGTAACCCGTTCGAAGGCTATAGGGTGCGATGGCCGGACAATGCCAAACCCTCTGTCAAGCGCGAGGCGCTCGACTACGAAAAGGTCGATAAGGTCTTCAGGCTGGGCGTCGATAGCGGCTATTTGGACGACGCGATGTTGGGACCTCTGTGCCTTCTCTCGTCGCGCCGGATCGGAATCTTGCCCTTCATCCGGGGCAGCGATTTCGATCGCAAGCACGGCGTCGACATCGTCCGCGTGAATGGCATCGTCTATGACAAAGAGAAGGGGATGTACAAACGGGTCGGCTATAAGACCGAGGGGAGCCTCCGCTTTTTCGTCCTGCACGACTTTTTACGGCGCATCGGCTTTGTCGACTGGGCGACCGAGCAGGGCGACAAATTTATCTTCCGCCTGCTCGCATCTACGTCCGATCCGGGCGATGTTGCATCGAAGCGGGTGAACCGGCTCCTGAAGAAGGCCGGCGCTATCGGCATGAACATCGAGGTGGCCCATTCCCTTCGGCACGGCGCCAAGGACATGTTCATTGAGGAGGATCTCGACGACGAGGCCACGCGGCTGCAGATGGGCCATGAGGCAAACGATGTTCATGGCAATTACGGCCAGCAGTCCGCGCTACGCCGCAAGCAGTGCCAGGAGCTGGCTCATTTCGAACTGCCGAAGGAAATCGACTGGTCGATATTCGAAGGTCTGGATTTTGAAGCCATGGCATCCAAGCCGCGCAAGATCGGACGGCCGAAGCTGCGAGGTTGACGATATTCGGGGGAGAATAGCGTCAGGCCCTGGGTTTCAGGCTCATAGCCTTGAGGTCGCTGGTTCAAATCCAGCTCCCGCAGCCAACGATCAAGTGGGCGCATTGAAAGCGGTGCGGCTACAAATCGCTTTGCGCATCCGCGCCTGTCACTTCTGAGCGCGGGCTTCTTCCTCGTACAGATCCGCCAGCAACTCTGTCAACGCCTGCCTGCCGGCAGATATGGCAGCTCTATCCGTTTCAAATCCATCTGCCGTCAGTTTGATGCCCAGCGGCTTGCTCCGACGGCGTATTTCCCAGATGAACCGCGCGGGATAGTCGCCCCGTCGAGATGTGAAGACGTAATAGTCGTGAGGATAGTTGACCATCGCACTCAGTTTAGGACGTTTAAGGGGCATCCAAAGGGCGCACTTTTTAATAAGAATGGATATCCTGAGCCCGCTTCCGCCCTTCAGCATAAATCTAACGGCTAAAAATAGCCGCTGGAAATAGCTGTTGATTAGGCCTCCATTTTTGTAACCTGCACCGATTCGATGTAATGTGGTGCAACATGGTGAATCGGAGATGGAAGCGGTGTCGCCAGCTCAGAGCAAAAATCACGCAGAGAAGTCTCCGCACCGCCTATCGGTGACTTTGACGCCGGAGCAGCATCAGGAGCTTTCCGAGATTGCCCGAAAAAATCGTGTGTCAGTGGCTTGGGTTGTTCGGGAAGCCATCGAGCGCATGTTGAAAGACAACATGCCGCTTCTGCATGTGGGGAAACAATGAAGAAAAAGAAATTAGCAGCCTCCCCAGGAAATCGCGCGCGGGGAGATGTGGCACCGTCTGGACGATTTGCGTCGCTCGACCCCAACAAGCTGCGCGGCGGCTATTATACCTCGTCCGAAGTGGCTGACTGGCTGTCCGCGTGGGCGATAAGAAAGCGGTCGGATATTGTTCTTGAGCCTAGCTGCGGAGACGGCGCATTTCTTGTCGCGGCGGCAAAGCGCTTCTTCGAAATTGGCGCTAAAAAGTCCGATATCGCTTCACGCTTGAAAGGCGTGGAGATCCTTGCTGCCGCCGCCGAGCAGGCCTCCGCGAGGCTCGTCGGCGTGCTCGGAAAGCCGGCAGGCGACATCGTCATTAATTCCGACTTCTTTGATTGGTGGCGCGCGAGCGTTCAGCCAAGCTGCGATGTGGTGATCGGAAATCCACCTTTCATTCGGTACCAGTCGTTCCCGGAACCGCACCGCTCTCACGCTATGGCAATGATGCAGGATCAGGGGTTATCGCCGAACCGGTTGACCAACATTTGGGTGCCGTTTGTCGTTGCCGCCGCCTGTAGTCTTCGAGCTGGCGGCCGCATGGCGTTCGTTTTGCCTGCGGAACTGCTTCAGGTCAGTTATGCCGCCCAACTCCGATCCTTCCTCACCGATCGATTTAGACGTATCGATATTGTTGCTTGCAATGAGCTGTTCTTTGAGAATGCTGAGCAAGAAGTCGTTCTATTGCTCGCCGATGATGCGGTCCAAGTATCGAAAACAAACATTTGTCGTGTGGCCATGACTGAGGCCGACACCGTCGCCGAAATCACCAAGCAAAATCCAACCATCCTGTTGGAGGCTGCTCAGCCAAAAGTCGTTGCGCACGATAATGAGAAATGGCTCAAGTATTTTCTCACTCCTCGTGAAATCACGTTCATGCGAGAGCTGCGGGAAACCGACAAGATCTCTGCCATGGCCAAGCACGCCAGCATTGATGTTGGCATCGTCACCGGCAAGAACGAATTCTTTGTCCTCTCTGAAGAACAGGTCACCACGCTTGGACTCGAAGGACATACGATACCGCTCGTGTCCCGGTCTGTGCAGCTCAAAGGAAGTCGCCTCGGAAAGAGCGACTGGAAGAGCCTTTCCGCAGCCGGGGATCGTGTCCACCTGCTGAACATCACGACCAAGCAAGCAATCCAGCTCAATGCTGCGTTACGCAATTACATCAGCGAAGGCGAAAAGAAGGACTTTCACAAAGGCTACAAGTGTTCGATCCGAACGCCGTGGTACTCGGTTCCGTCCGTGTGGAAACCAGACGGGTTTATGTTTAGGCAGATCTATGATTTTCCGCGCATTGTGCTCAACAATTCTGACGCGACCTCGACCGACACGATTCACCGCTTTACTTGCAAGGCGGACAAGCCCGAGCGCGTGATTGCAAATACATACACTTGGTTGACGGCGGCTTCTGCTGAGATTGAGGGACGCAGTTATGGCGGGGGCGTGCTTGAGCTGGAGCCCACTGAGGCCGAGCGCTTGATGATGCCGGCACAGCTCAATGGGGCGATGCCCTTGATAGAAGCTGATCGTCTCATTCGAGCCGGACAGCTCGACGCCGTGCTGGAGGAAAATGCCCGCATTGTCCTTCGGCATCACTTAGGCCTTTCATCTGCCGATTGTACGACGCTCCGTAATATATGGATCAAGATGCGCGATCGCCGCATGGCGAGGCGTCGCGGCGCCCGAGCGAAAGCATCTCAGGAGACGGCATGACGGATGCCGACCTTAAAGCCGTCGCTAGGGCGAAGGTCAGCGAGTTAGTCCGTAGTTTCCAACGTCATGAGGCGGACTACCTGCGGTCTGCCTACAACGAAACGCAAGCCCGGACTGATTTCATAACGCCCCTGCTGCTTGCGTTTGGCTGGGACGTTCACAACGCGCGCGGACAGTCGCTGGGTTTGCGAGAGGTCGTTGAAGAAGCAACGGTCGAAGTTGGTGAGGAGCGGCTCTCTAAACGACCAGACTACGAACTTCGCCTGGCCCGTCAGCGCAAACTGTTCGTCGAAGCAAAAAAGCCGAGCGTTCTTATTGAGCGGAACCGAGAGGCTGCTTTTCAGACACGGCGCTACGGTTATTCGGCCAGTCTACCTATTTCGATTTTGACAAATTTCTATCAGCTTGCGGTTTATGACTGTCTGCCCAAACCGGCAATTTCTGACGAGGCCCATGTCGCTCGATTATTGCTGGTCAGATTTGATGAGTTCGAGTCTCTGTTCGACGAACTCTGGCCCCTTCTCTCGCGTGAAGCGGTCTATTCCGGGCAGTTCGATGCTCATTTTGCAGCGGCGACAACACCACACGGCATAGAGAAATTCGACGATCTTTTCCTTCGGCAAGTGAAGTCCTGGCGCGAGAGGCTTGCACGGGACATCCACGCCCTGACGCCGGGCCTCACGCCCCCTGAGTTGATCTATGCGGTTCAGCTTTTTCTCTCGCGTATCGTATTCCTTCGTATTTGCGAGGATCGCGATATCGAGCGCTACGAGACGCTGAAGGGGCTCAGTGCAACAGACACTTACAATGCCTTTATGGCTGAGCTGCGCCGTGCGGACGATTTCTATGATTCCGGTTTGTTTCGCTTGCTAAATGACGAGCGTTTAAAAATTCGGGTAAGCGACAACGTCTTATATGGCATTATTTCAGAGCTTTATTACCCCCAAAGCCCTTACACGTTCGCTGTCGTCGAAACTGAAGTACTTGGCGAAATCTACGAGCAATTCCTTGGTGACGTGATCGACATTACAGCTGCCGGTAGCGTCGAAATTGTCAGTAAGCCCGAGGTGCGGGAAGGTGGAGGTGTCGTCCCCACGCCACGCTATATTGTCGACATCATTGTTGCGCGTACGCTTGGTCCGGCCCTCGAGGGTAAAGCGCCGAAAGATCTAAATGGGTTCACTGTTGCAGATATTTGCTGCGGTTCCGGCGTCTTCCTCTTGTCGGTATTTGAAGCGCTGTGCGATCACTATTTAGCGTGGTATCTCGCCAACGATCGAGATCGGCACAATGGGCTCACGATCTACGAGGGGGCAGCCGGCCAGTGGAGACTTACATTCGGAGAGAAACGGCGAATCTTGACCGCGCATCTACGCGGCGTCGATATCGATCCGAACGCCGTTGAAGTCTCTCGCTTTAGCTTGCTGCTAAAGCTAATCGAGAATGAAACCGCCGAGGTGCTGCGCGACTACGTTGCGACTTCACGTACACCGGCACTACCTCCGATGGAGGCCACGATCCGCACGGGAAACAGTTTGGTGAGTCAAGCTGAATGGACACAAGCGCGCGGTCCCTTGCCCTCACGGCTTCTTGGAAAGATCAATCCGTTCACCTGGAAGACCGAGTTTCCTGCTGAAATGGACCGTGGCGGATTCGATATCATCGTAGCGAACCCACCCTACATTCGCATCCAAAATATGGTGGCGTATTCTCCCGAGGAGGTGGCTTTTTATCAAAGCCCCCAATCGCCTTACACCACCGCACGTCAGGACAATTTTGACAAATATGCCCTCTTCATCGAGCGGTCCTTCAGCTTAATGCGGCCGGACGGGCGTCTTGGTTTGATCATCCCGCACAAGTTCATGACCACCCAAGCTGGACACGCTCTTCGCTCGCTGATCGCTAATGCACATACGCTCGAAGAAGTCGTTCACTTCGGCGTTCAACAAGTCTTTGGTCGGCAAGCGGCGAACTATACTTGCATTCTTATTTTTGACAGCGACAAACGCGACGCCATCCAAATTGAGCGCGTCCATGATCTCGTCGCCTGGCGGTATGGCGCGCCGGGGCACCGCACGTCGATCCCCGCGAGTCAGTTAGGAATAGATACGTGGCAATTCGCCGATGCCGATGCACGTGACCTATTTGATCGTGTCAAAGCTCGGTTTCCCATAGAGCTCGGCCAGATCGCGGAAATCTTCGTTGGTGTCCAAACGAGTGCCGATCCAATCTACATTTTCAAATCGACTGCGGAGAACGAGGCAACGGTTTCGATTAACTGGGATGGAAAAATCTGGCCCATAGAACGCGACATTCTGCGCCCATGTCTACATGACGCGAAGCTTTTTCCGTATTCGCGGGCCCAAGCAAACGCCTGGATGATTTTTCCATACGAAATAGCGGCCGGGGAAAGGCGAACATCGGCGCGCCTTCTGCAACCGGAGGTGATCGCACGTCGTTTTCCTGGATGCTTGGCTTACTTGAGCGCACGTCGGTCGGAGCTTGAGCGCCGAAATGTCGTTGGTGGTGCGGTGGAGGAGAAGCAGTTCTATCAATTTGGACGCTCTCAGAGTTTGACGAAGTTTGACAGCCCGAAGATCATCTTGCCCATACTTTCGTTGGAAGCCAGGTATGCTTATGACGAAAGCAATGTGCTAATGACCGGCGGCGGCAACGGTCCCTATTACATGATCCGGCCGCGAGC
>NZ_JANBVS010000036.1 GCF_024586915.1 Bradyrhizobium sp. SRS-191 | reverse complement strand
GGCCTGGATCATGGTCACGCCATGCCGCGCCACGATCGCCTTCAGCACCGCCGGATCATGCGCCGCCATGCGATCGGCGAGCACGATCCGCGCGCCGTGCGTCAAGGGCAGCCACAGCTCCAGCACTGCGATGTCGAACGACAGCGACGTCAGACCGAGCACGCGATCCTCACGCGTGATGCCCGGCTGTTCGGCCATGGTCGCCAGGAAGTTCGTCACCGCGCCATGACGCACCATCACGCCCTTGGGCAGTCCAGTCGAGCCCGAGGTGTAGATCACATAGGCCAGACTCTCCGGATGCACCTCGACAGCGAGATTGCCCGCATCGCCGTCACCCCGCCCGGCCTCGACATCGAGCAGCCAAGCCTGGGCCCCGCTCGCCTCAAGCACCGCCGCGAACCGATCTTGCAGACCCGCCTGCGTCAACAACAACTTCGCGCCGCTGTCATTGAGCATGTGAGCGAGCCGCTCGGACGGATAATCCGGGTCGAGCGGCAAATAGGCTCCGCCGGCCTTGAGCACTGCGAGCAGCGCCACCATCATCGTGACGCTGCGGTCCAGCGCCAGACCGACCACCATATCAGCGCTGATCCCGTGCGCCCTGAGACGAGACGCCAGCCGGTTCGCGCGTGTGTTCAGCTCGGCATAGCTGATCGTCTCTTCACCGTGGACCAACGCGATCTCGTCTGGCACACGTTCCACCTGCGCCTCGAACTGAGCAACGAGACTGGTGAACGCTGCGCTCTGCACCGTGTCATTGGCTCGCGCGAGCATCGCAAGATCATCGGCCGCATGGGCGACGACGTTCCCGACCGGCTGCTCCGCGTCACTGATGATCGCGGCGAGCAGCTGCACGAACGCCGCCTGAAGCCGGCGGATCTGGACATCCTCGAAATGCCGCCGCTGGAAATTGAACACGAGCCGCAACTCGCCGTCGAGACCGACGCTGATGAACAGCGGATAGTTGCTGGTCTCCCGGATCTGCGTGCTGCTGGCGCTGAGTTCGCCCCGCTTCGTCTTCAGGGCCTGGTCGACCGGATAATTCTCGAACACCAAGATGCTGTCGAACAGCGCCCGCCCGGTCCGGCCCGCCAGCCGCTGGATGTCGGCAAGCGGCATCCAGCCGTGCTCGCGGAGAGCAAGGTTGCGATTCTGCAAATCGCGCAGCCAGGCGCCGACGCCCTGCTCCGGATGCTTGGTATCGACGACCGGCAGAGTGTTGATGAAGAGACCGATCATCTCCTCGGCGCCGGCCAGACCAGCGGGCCGGTCGGAGACCGTCACGCCGAAACATACCGTATCCTGGCCGGTCTGCCGCCGCAGCAACTGCGCCCACGCGGCCTGAACGACCGTGTTGAGCGTGACCCGCTCGCGGGTCGCGAAGTGCTGCAGGCCCCCGGTGAGCTCCGGGTCCACCGCCATGGTCAGAGAGCCGTGACCGACGATGTCTTCGCCGGCCGCTGTCAGCAGGCTCGGCTCGTCGAGCTCCGCCAGCGTCTCGCGCCAGAATGCGGAGGACGCGTCGTGGTCGCGCGTCTGAAGCCAGGCGATGTAGTCGCGATAACGCAGCTTCTGCGCCGGCAACGCGCCCTGCTCCAGCAGTAGCATCACTTCGGCCATGAAACGGGCCGAGCTCCAGCCATCCATCAGGATGTGGTGATGCGTCCAGATCAGCCAATGACGCTCATCGTCGAGCCGGATCAGGCTGAGACGCTGCAACGGCGGCCGCGACAGGTCGAAGCCTTCTGCGCGTTCGCCGCGCGCAACCTCGCCCAGCGCATCGTCCAATGCTGCGGGAGACAGCCCAGCGGCGCGCTCTCGCCAGTCCTCCACGACGTATCGCATCTCCGCGCGGCGATATACGACCTGCTGCGGCGATCCCGACAGCTCTCGCCACAGGAAACCGGTGCGCAGCACGTCATGGCGATCGGTGACCATCTGCCAGGCCGTCCGCAGCCGCTCCGGATCGAGGCCGCGGATTTCGGTCGTCAGCTGGTTGACATAGAGCCCGGTACCGTCGTCGTGCAGCGCATGGAACAGCATGCCCTGCTGCATCGGCGACAGCGGATAGATGTCCTCGACCTCGCGCCAATCGAGCGCCAGCGCATCGAGCTCGTGCTGCGTCAACCTCGACAGCGGCACGTCAGATGGCGTCATGCCCCGGACATCGCCGGTGCAATGCTCGAGCAACTCCGCGAGTGCCATCCTAAAACAGTCCGCGAGGCGGCCGACCGTCGCCGTGCGGTAGCGCTTCCGACTGAAGCCGAACGACACTTGCAGCCTGCCCTCCCGCACATGGGCATTAACGGCGAGATGGTGCCGCAACGGACTCGACGAGGCGCGCGAGGGGCCCGCGCTCTCGGACGCCATGGTGAACAGCGCAGCTTCGCCGGCGCCATCATCCATCTGGCCGAGATAGTTGAACCCGACGCGCGGCTCGCTCCTCGCTGCGAGTGTCTTGCGCTGAGCGTCGGAGCCGAGATAGCGCAGAACACCGTAGCCCAGACCGCGATGCGGAACGCCGCGCTGCATCTCCTTGGTCGCCTTGATCAACGATGCCGGATCACGGCTGCCATGCGCCAGCCGCACGGGAAACGCGGTCGTGAACCATCCGACCGTCCGCGACAGATCGAGCCCGGCCCCGATATCCTCGCGGCCATGGCCCTCGAGCTCGATGACGACATCCGTGCAGCCCGACCATTGCCACAGCGCTCGCGACAGCGCCGATAGCAGGAGATCATTGACCTGCGTGCGGTAGGCCGCATGCGCCGGCCCCAGCAGCGGCGCGGTTCGTTCGGCCTCGATCTCCAACGTGACTTCATGTGCATCGGCGACCGTGTCGCGGCCTGCGTGGTCGTCGTCGCACGGCAGATCGTCCGTCGGCTTGATTGCCGTCCAATATTCCAGCTCCGCCGCCAACGCGTCCGAGCCGGCATACGCGTGCAGCGCTGCGCCCCACTGCGCATAGGCATGCGTCTTCGACGGCAGCGCCAGGCCCTCGCCTCCGCGGACGAGTTGCTCATAGGCGGCCGCGAGATCCTCCAGCAGCACGCGCCAGGACACGCCGTCGACCACCAGATGGTGAGCGACGATCAGCAGCCGCTGCTCGCGGCCGGGCAGATCCATCCCGACGACGCGGACCAGAGGCCCCTTCGCCAGCGAGAGACCCGCTTGAATCTCCGCCGCAAGCGCCGTCACGGCGTCGGCATCGTCGACCTCGCACGCCCGAAACAGCTCGGCGTGTGCCGGCGATGAGCCGTGCTGTGCGCGCCAGAGGCCCTCGTCCTGTTCAAAGCGCAATCTCAGGGCATCGTGGTGGGCGACGATGGCCTCGACAGCACGACCCAGCGTGGCCCAATCCAGCCGCTGGCGCGGCCGCAACAGCAAAGCCTGGTTCCAGTGATCGGGCGTCTCCAGCTCCTGCTCGAAGAACTTGAGCTGAATCGGCAGCAGCGGATGCGCTCCGGTGATCGAGCCCTGCTCCGCCTGCGTCACCAACTGCAGTTCGACACGCGCCGCGCGGGCGAGCGCTTCGAGGGTCTGGTGCTTGAAAACGTCGCGCGGCTCGATCACGAGACCGGCGCGGCGGGCGCGGCTGACCATCTGCAGTGAGATGATGGAGTCGCCGCCGAGCTCAAAGAAATTGTCGGTGACCCCGACATCGGGCGCACGCAGCAGCTCAGCCCAGATCGCAGCCAGCGCGGCTTCGTTCGGCGTTCGCGGCGCAATACGCCCTGCCGCATCCCCTATCTCCGGTGCGGGCAGAGCACCGCGGTCGACCTTGCCGTTCACCATCAGCGGCAGGCGGTCGAGCACAATGATGCGCGACGGCACCATGTAGTCGGGCAGCTCCTCCGCCAGGGCATCGCGCAAGGCGGCGCCGTCCAGCACACCGCTGCCGCTGACATAGCCGATAAGTTGGTGTCCTGAACCGAACGCGCGCGCGACCACGGCTGCGGCGCCCACCGCGGGCTGCTGCAACAGGCACGCCTCGATCTCGCCGAGCTCGATGCGGAATCCGCGAACCTTGACCTGGTGATCGGCCCGGCCGACATAGTCGATCGCGCCATCGCTGCGCCAGCGTGCCAGATCACCGGTCCTATAGAGCCGCGCACCGGCTTCGCCGAACGGATCTGCGATGAACCGCTCTGCCGTCAGCGCCGCGCGACCGAGATAGCCGCGCGCAAGCCCGGCGCCGCCGATATGGAGCTCTCCGGTCATTCCCTCGTCGACCAGATTGAGGTCGGCATCGAGAATGCGCAGGACAGTTCCCGGAATCGGATGGCCGATCGGCACACGCCGTCCGCTCTGCCGGCCACAACTCCAGAATGTCGCGTTGATCAGCGTCTCGGTCGGTCCGTAGCGATTATCGAACCGAACCGAGGGGAACACGGACCGGACCTCGTCCATCAGCTGCACGGGCAGCGCCTCGCCGCCTGAGAACAGACGCGTCAAGCTCGTGCAACGCGTAACATCGGGCTCGGCGATGAACTGCGCAAGCATCTGCGGCACGAAGTGCAACGTGGTGACGCCGTGGGCGACGACCGCGTCGATCAATCGCCTGGGCTCACGATGCGCGCCCGGCGGCGCGATCGCCAGCCGCGCGCCTGTCGTCAGCGGCCACAGCATCTCCCAGACCGCGACGTCGAAACTGAACGGCGTCTTTTGCAGCAGGGTCTCGCTGGGCACGAGCCGATATTCAGCCTGCATCCATGCGAGCCGCGCCGCCAGCGCGCCACGCGTGCAGCCAACGCCCTTGGGCACGCCGGTCGACCCCGACGTATAGATCACATAAGCGAGGCCTTCAGGATGCGTTGGTAGCGAGAGATCGAAGCCGTCGCTGTCCGCCGGGCGATCACCATCAGCGGCATCTGTCACGATCAGACCGGCGTTCACTTCGGCGCTCACAGCGCTGAAGCGATCGTGCAACGCGGACATCGTCAGCACCAGCCGCGCGCCGCTGTCGCGCAGCATGGTCGCAAGCCGCTGGCTCGGATAGTCCGGATCGAGCGGCAGATAGCCCGCGCCGGCCTTCAGAACCGCGAACACGGCGACGATCATGTCGATGCTGCGCTCGAAGGCAAGCCCGACCGGAGCATCTGGATCGACACCGCGCGCACGCAGTCGACGTGCCAACCGGTTGGCGCGCCGATTGAGCTCGGCATAACTGATACGCTCGTTCTCGGCGACCAAGGCGATCGCGGCGGGAGCCAAAGCGGCCTGCCGCTCGAACTGCGCCACGACATCATCGAACTCGCTTTGGGACGCCTGCCCGACAGGTCCCACGCTCCAGCCCAGGATGCGCCGCGCACCGGCTTCGTCCAGTCCGTGCAGATCGGCGAGTGGTCGCGCGCTTGCGTCGGCCATGCGCGCGAGCAGGCATGCCAGGGCCGCCTGCAGTCGCTCGACTTGCGAACGATCGAACCGGCTGCGGTCATAACGGAAGCCGAGCCTGATGCCGGCCTCCGTCACGAAGACGGCGATCGTCAGCGGATAGTTGGTGATCGAGATCTGCTCGGCCCGGCTCGCGCGCGGACCGTCGCCGGACTGATCGCGCAAGGTATCATCAACCGGATAGTTCTCGAACACGAAGATGGTGTCGAACAGCGGGCGACCGGCGCGGCCCGCGAGCCGCTGGATGTCGTAGAGCGGCATCCAGCCGTGCTCGCGCAGATCGACATTACGGTCCTGCAGGCTGCGGAGCCAATCGCCAACCAGCGTCTGCGGCTTGGTGTCATCGAGCACCGGGACGGTGTTGATGAACAAACCGACGATCTCATCCACGGCTGCAATCTCGGGAGGCCGGCCCGACATCGTCGCGCCGAAACAGACGGCCTGCTGACCGGTCAGCCGCCGCAGCAATTGAGCCCATGCGCCTTGCAGCACCGTGTTCAGCGTCACCCGCTCGCGGCGAGCCAAGGCCTGCAGCAGTTCGGCCTGCGCGGCGTCGATGAGGAGGTCGATCGAAGCATGACTGGTCGCCGCGTTTTCGGGCGCGCCAAGCGCGTCGGACAGCAGGCTCGGCTCTTCGAGGCGTGAGAGGAGTTGCGACCAGAACGCGCTCGACGCGTCCTGGTTCTGCCGCAGCAGCCAAGCGATGTAGTCGCGATAGCGCCCGCGCACAGCCCGGAGCGAAACGCCACGGGCATGCTGCATGATCTCTGCAATCAGTCGCGCCGCGCTCCAGCCGTCGAGCAGGATGTGGTGATGCGTCCAGATCAGGCGGTGGACACCGCCGCCGAGATCGATCAGACGGACCCGCTGCAGCGGCGGCCGTGACAGATCGAAGCCGGCCTGACGTTCCGCCTGCGCCGCCGCAGCGAGTGCGCTGTCCTGCGCGGCGGCGTCCATCCCCACGACACGGTCTCGCCAGTCCTCCGCAACGAAGGGCACCACGGCCTGGCGATAGACCACCTGCTGCGGCGCGCCGGACAATTCGCGCCAGACGAAGGCGGTCCGCAACACGGCGTGGCGCGCCGTCACGGCCTGCCATGCGGCCTGCAGCGATGATCCGTCGGCCCCGCTGATGTCGACCGCGATCTGGCTGACATAGCTGCCGCTCTCGGCATCGCGCAGCGCGTGGAACAGCATGCCCTGCTGCATCGGCGACAGCGGGTAGATGTCCTCGATCGCGCGCCAGTCATGGGAGACGCCAAGCAGATCAAGCTCGGACTGGCCGAGCCGCGACAGCGGAACGTCCGACGGCGTGATGCCGTGGATGCCGCTCGTGCAATGCGCGACGAGCTCGCGCAACGCCGCGGAATAGCAGGCCGCCAGCCGCTCGATCGTGGCGCGGCGATAGCGCCTGCGGCCAAAGCTGAACGTCAGCCGCAGTTCGCGGTCCAACACCTGTCCGTTGATGTTGAGCCAGCGGCCGAGCGGCGCGCCGGCGCTGCGCGCGGGTCCGGCGCTTTCCGGCGCAAGGCTGAACGCACTCTCCGCACCGAGGCTCGATCCAAACTGGCCGAGATAGTTGAAGACGATGCGCGGCTCCGCCGCGTTCGCCAAAGCCTCGCGCTGCGCGCGACTTCCACAATGGCGCAGAACGCCATAGCCGAGCCCGCGCGCGGGAATGGCGCGGAGTTGCTCCTTGGTCGCCTTGATCAGCGTCGCATCATCGCTCGCGCAGCCTGACAGGCAGACGGGAAAGGCGGTCGTGAACCAGCCGACCGTCCGCGACAGATCGGCGCCCTCGAAGATGTCCTCGCGGCCGTGCCCCTCCAGCTCGACGAGGATGTCATCGAGCCCGCTCCAGCGTCCGACCGCCCTGGCCAATGCAGCGAGCAGCAGATCGTTCACCTGCGTCCGATAGGCCGCGGGCGCATCCTTCAGCAGCTTCGCCGTCAGCTCCGCATCGAACGCGACCACGACGTCCTCGCCGTCAGCAACGCGGTCGATATCGCCATGGTCGTCGTCGCAAGGCAGATCGACTGCGACGCAGCGCGTCGACCAATAGTCGAGCTGGCCAGCGAACTCCGCGGTCGCGGCATAGTCTGCAAGACGCCGGCTCCATGAGCCGACGGATTGGCTCTTCGGCGGCAGCGCGATCGCCACGGCGCCCTGCGCGGCCTGACCATACGCTGATGCGAGGTCCTCGAGCAGGATGCGCCAGGACACGCCGTCGACGACGAGATGGTGCACGACGATCAGAAGCCGTTGGCTGCCATCCTTCACGTCCATTCCAACCAGACGCAGCAGCGGTCCTTGCAGCGACAAGCTTGCCTGGGCGACCGTCGCAAGCGCGCGGATCTCTCCCGCCTCCGCAACACTCCTCGTCCAGAGCACATCGGCGGATGATGGCGCCTCGCCATACTCCGCCCGCCACTCACCGTGGCCCTCCGCGAACCGCATCCGCAGCGCATCGTGCTGCGCCACGACGGCGTCAACGGCGCGGGCCATGGCTGCCCAATCCAGCCATGCGTTCGGCTTGAGCAACACCGCCTGATTCCAATGATGGCGCTCGCCGGCATCTTCGGCAAAGAAGCGACGCTGGATCGGCAGCAACGGCACCGGCCCTTGGTCGTTCTCTGCCGACCGCGTTTGGAGATCAGCTCCCGGCTCGCTGCGCGCAACCCGGGCCAGCTGTTCGAGCGTCTGATGCCGGAACAGATCGCGCGGCTCGATCGAAAGACCGCGTTGACGGGCACGTCCCACCACCTGCAGCGAGATGATGGAATCGCCGCCGAGCTCGAAAAAATTATCGTGCAGGCCGACGCCCGCCTGCCCGAGCAGCTCGGACCAGATCGCAGCCAGCGTCAACTCCGCCGCGGTCTGTGGAGCAACATAGTTCGTGTCGGCAGCAGGAAGCGTGGGGAGCGGCAAGGCATCGCGATCGATCTTGCCATGCGGCGTCACCGGCATCTGCGCCACCGGCACGATCCGCGCGGGGACCATGTAGTCGGGCAATTCCGCCAGCAGAGCCGCGCGGAGCCCCGCCTCATCGAGCTCGCCTTCGCCGGAGACGTAGCCGACCAGTTGCTGGCGTCCGGCGATCTCGCGCGCCACGACCACGGCCGAGCGCACCCCGTTCTGCTGAATCAGCCGCGCCTCGATTTCACCGGGCTCGATGCGGAAGCCGCGGATCTTGAGCTGATGGTCCGAGCGTCCGACATAGTCGATCACGCCGTCTTCACGCCAGCGCGCCAGGTCACCGGTGCGATACAGCCGTGCCCCCGGCTCGCCGTGGGGATCGGGAATGAAGCGTTCCGCCGTGAGGCCCGGACGATGGCGGTACCCGGTCGCGAGCCCCTCGCCGCCGATATACAGCTCGGCAGTGGCCCCCACGGGCACGATGTTGAGATCGCCATCGAGGATGTAGGCCGAGCGTTGTCCCACCGGCCGGCCGATCGGCGCATAGGCGCAATCGATGTCGGCATCGGCATCGACTTTCCAGACCAGTGGCGTCACCACGGTTTCGGTCGGGCCATAGCCGTTGATCAGCTTGCGTGGCCGCAGCGCCTCTCGGACCTTGTCGAAGCCCGATTTCGGCATCGCTTCCCCGCCGAACGAATACAGCGACACCGGCGGCGGATCGCCGCGCCATGCCGCGAACTCGGCCAGCTGTTGCAGATAAGCGGGCGGAAAGCCTGCATTGGTCACGCTCTGCGCGCGCATCACATCGAGCGTCTGCTCGGCCGACCAGAGATCCGCGTCACGCATCACCAGCGCCGCGCCGCAGCTCAGCGCGGTCCACAGCCGCTCATGCGCGCCATCGAAGGTGAAGGAGAGGAAATGCAGCTCGCGCGACTGCCGGTCCATGTCATAGAGTTCGGCCGTCGCCGCGCAATGCCCCGCGAACGGCCCGTGGGCCACAGCGACACCCTTCGGCATACCGGTGGAGCCGGACGTGTAGATCACGTAGGCGAGGCTCTGCGGATGGACGTCGATGGCGGGATCGCTGTCGCTCCCCTCGCCCGGCCATGCGCTGATGTCGAGAATGCTCACGCTCGGCATCGTCGGCCATTGACCATCGCCAGTCGCCGTAATCAGGACGGCTGTCGCGCCCGCATCGCGAACCGTCGCGGCCTGCCGCGCCGGCGGGTGATCCGGATCGAGCGGAAGATACGCCGCGCCGGCCTTCAGCACGGCGATGAATGCCGCGACGAGGGTGGGCGATCTTTGCATCGAGATGCCGACGACATCGCCCGGATGCACGCCATGCGCCAGGAGATGCCGAGCCATCGCATTCGCGCGCCGATTGAGAGCCTCGTAGCTGATCGACTCGGTTCCGAAGACAAGCGCCGGCGCGGCCGGTCGCTCCTCGGCATGCCGCGCGAACATGCGATGAACCGGCAGGAACGGCCCGGCGACGCGCGCGCTCTCGTTCCACCGCCTGATGTCATCGCGTTGGCGTGCCGAGAGCAGATCCAGCGTCGCGATCGGACGCATGGAATTCTCGGCCATCGCTTCGAGGATCG
Organism: Bradyrhizobium sp. SRS-191; assembly: GCF_024586915.1. Lineage (GTDB taxonomy): Bacteria > Pseudomonadota > Alphaproteobacteria > Rhizobiales > Xanthobacteraceae > Bradyrhizobium. Next base: position 2,331 of record NZ_JANBVS010000036.1, on the reverse strand, counting down.
CACGCCAGTCGCCGGCGAGACGGTCGATGGTTGAGCGGTTGAACAACGCCGTGGCGAAGGAGAACACGGCCGAGATGTCGCCGGATGGCAGCTCCTCGGTGTCGAGGGCCAGATCGAATTTGACGGTCTCGATCTCGGGCGCGATCGCCTCGATCCGCAGCTCCGCGTCGCCCGGCATGTGCGACGGATCGCGACGGCGCTGATGATTGTAGAGCACCTGGAACAGCGGGTTCTGGCTCAGGCTACGCTGTGGCTGCAGAGCGTCGAGCAATCGCTCGAACGGCAGGTCCTGATGCTCCTGCGCCTCGATCGTGACCTCGCGCAGCGCGGCGATGACATCCGCGATAGTGCGCTGCGTATCGATCTGCGTGCGCATCACCTGCGTATTGACGAGCAGGCCGATCAGCCGCCGCGTTTCCGATCGGTCGCGGTTGGCAATGGGAACGCCGACGCAGATGTCGGACTGTCCGCTGTACCGATGCAGCAACAGCTTCAGGCCCGCGAGCAGAACGACGAAGATCGTGGTCTGGTGCCGCTGCGCCAGCGCCCGCACCCGCTCGGCCAGGGGACTGCCGAGCGAGATGCGCACGCCATCGCCGGATTGATCGGGCTCGGCGGCGCGGGCACGATCGAGCGGCAGTTGCAGCATCGTCGTGTCGCGCAACCGGCTGGTCCAATAGCGAAGCTGCCGCTCGCCGTCCGAAGCGTCCATGCACAGCCGCTGCCAGGCGGCGAAATCGCCATAGTCGATATCGAGCGCAGGCAGCGCATACGCCTCGCCCCGCACGTCGCCGTGATACAGCTGCCAGAATTCGTCGGTCAGCACCTGCAGCGACCAGCCGTCGGCCACGATGTGATGCAGCGTGACGGTGAGGATGTGATCCTGATCGCCCAATTCCAGCAGTGCCGCACGCAGCAATGGACCGGACTCGAGATCGAACTGCTGGGCAGCCTGTTCTCGCCGCACCCGCGCGGCCTGCTGCTCGCGGTCCTCGCCGCCAAAGATGATCCGGCGCAACGCGACGGGTTGCGGCGGACAGACGATCTGCTCAGGCTCGCCCCCCTCCTGCCGGAACACGGTGCGGAGCGCAGCATGGCGAACCACCAGCTGATCGAGCGCGCGCTGCAACGCGTCGATGTCGAGCCGGCCGCGCAGACGGATCGAAACGGGCATGTTGTAGGCCGAGCTGCCCGGATCCATCCGCCACAGAAACCAGAGACGGGATTGGGCGAACGACAATGGCGCCCGCTGCAGCTGCCGGCTCGCGATCGGCAGGATCGACAGATCGATGCCCTTCGCGGCCAGCTGCGTCAGAAAGGCCCGCTGCTTCGCCGGCTCCAGAGACGCAAGGCGCCGGGCGATCTCGCCGAGCTGGTGCTGCTGCAGTCCGGACTGATCATTCATGGGCGAACTCGACTTCCTTCAGCAGATCGAACATGGCGACGATGTCGCCGCTGCGCGAGTTGTCAGGTGGATCGGCCGCCAGCACCGACGCCATTCGCTCGACCGTCGTCAGCTCGAACAGGCGCTTCAAAGGCAGATCGCGCGCGAGATCGCGCTTGATGCGGCCGACGAGCTGGACCGCGACCAGCGAGTCGCCGCCGAGCTCGAAGAAATTATCGGTGACGCCGACATCGTCCCGGTGCAGCAGCTCGGCCCAGATCGCGGCGAGCGCCACCTCCGTCGGATTGCGCGGCGCGATGCGCTGCGTCTCGGTCGGCCGCGCATCGGGCAGCGGCAGCGCCTTGCGGTCGACCTTGCCGTTCGGCGTCAGCGGCAGCTGCGGCAGCACCATCACCCGCGACGGCACCATGTAGTCGGGCAGCGCTGCTGCCAGCGCCGCGCGCAGCGCTGCACCGTCGACATCATCGCCGCTGACATAACCGATCAGTTGCCGGCCGCCGCCGACCTCCTGCGCCACCACGACGCTGTCGCGCACCCCCGGCTGCTCGCGCAACCGCGCCTCGATCTCGCCGAGCTCGATGCGATGGCCGCGGATCTTCACCTGGTGATCGGCACGGCCGACATGGTCGAGCACGCCATCGGTGCGCCAGCGCGCCAAGTCCCCGGTCCGGTACAGCCGTGCGCCGGCAGGACCGAACGGATCCGGGATGAACCGCTCCGCGCTCAGCGCGGCGCGCTGCCAATAGCCGCGCGCGAGGCCATCGCCGCCGATGAAGAGCTCGCCGACCACGCCGACCGGCGCGAGGTTGAGATCGGCGTCGAGCACATGCAGCGTCGTATTGCCGATCGGACCGCCGATCACCGGCGACGGATCGGCAGCATCGAGCTGGTGACGCGCGGACCACACCGTGGTCTCGGTCGGCCCA
>NZ_JANBVS010000035.1 GCF_024586915.1 Bradyrhizobium sp. SRS-191 | reverse complement strand
GAGGCCGGCCGATCTCCGGTCTACAAAAAAGACAGTTGCTCCCTGGTGCGCCGGGCTTTTTGGCCACCATGCTCTGCGCGACGCCCAAGGCGTCATTGCAAAGGAGACACCAGCTTCGGGGTGTCAGGACCACGCGACTTGACCGGTCGTGCATCGCCGTTCGTCCGCGCAAATCGCTTCACGCTGCGTCGACACACGCCCATCGCATCCCACTGCCAACGTCTCGTGACGGTCGCGACACGCCCCTCATGCGGCAGCAGGACGAGCGGAAGCATCCGCCTGATTTGCCCGACACGACAAGGCGCGCAGCGTGCGACATCGTAACGCGACGGGCAGTTTGCGCATGCGGCACATACGCGGATTGCCCGTCGGGCGATGGTTGGTCCGACAGGCGCGCGAGCATTCTTGCTCGCCTGGACGCAGCCCAAAACTCCGCCGTCGTCGCGGCCTTCGCCAGGCGAACGCCGGGACCCGTACCGCGGACGCTATCGAGGGACATGGCTGTGAGTTACCTGCCTCATCTCCGCCGGTGGTTATGGGTCCCGGCTCAAGGCCGGGACGACAGCGGAGGTTTTGGCGAGACCACGCCCCTGCGGCGTCAAAGCAGCTGATGCTCAGGTGCAGCGCGCCTTGAAACTGGCCGCCACGAGCTTGGTCATGACATCATTAAGATGGGCCTGATCGCGCGTCTCGATCACCAGTTCGAGCAGGGTTGCCTTGGCCGGCAGGTCCGAGAACGTGCGCTGATGTGACACCTCGATGATGTTGGCGCCGGCGTCTGCGAGCAGCGTCGAGACGGCGGCGAGCTGTCCCGGGCGGTCGACGATGTCGATCGACAGCTGCGTCAGGCGCCCCTCGCGGGCCAGCTCGCGCGTCAGCACCGAGGCGATCAGGCGGGTGTCGATATTGCCGCCACTCAGCACAAGCCCGACGTTGCGGCCTGCAAACTGAGCGGGATGCGCCAGCACCGCGGCGAGTCCGACGGCGCCCGCGCCTTCAACGACCGTCTTCTCGATCGAGATCAAGGTGGCCAGCGCCCGCTCGATCTGCGGTTCGGTCACGAGCAGGATGTCGTCGACGAGATGGCGGATGATCTCAGTCGTGATCCGGCCCGGCGACTTCACCGCGATGCCCTCGGCCAGCGTATCGCCGCGCATCGGCAGGCCACTGCTGTTGATCGCGTTGAACATCGACGGATAAAGCTCGGCCTGCACGCCGACGATGCGCAGCCCCGGTTTGATCGCGCGCGCCGCCACGGCCATGCCCGAGATCAGGCCGCCGCCGCCGATCGGCACGACCAGCGTGTCGAGCTCGGGCACCACAGCCAGCATCTCCAGCGCGACCGTGCCCTGCCCCGCGATGATCAGCGGGTCGTCGTAGGGATGGATCATGGTCATGCCGTGGGCGGCCCCGTGCTCCCTGGCGAAGGCGCCCGCCTCCTCCAACGTGGCACCGGATATGACGACCTCGGCGCCGTGCCGTTTGGTGTTCTCGATCTTCACCATCGGCGTGCCCACGGGCATCACGATGGTCGCGGGGATGCCGAGGCGGCGCGCATTATAGGCGACGCCCTGCGCATGGTTGCCGGCGGACATCGCGATCACGCCACGCTCTCTCTGCTCGGCCGACAGCGCATTGAGCCGGTTCAGCGCGCCGCGCTCCTTGAACGAGGAGGTGAACTGCAGGTTCTCGAATTTCAGCCAGATGTTGCAGCCGCAGATCTCGCCCAGCGTCCGGCTCTGGTTGCAGGCGGTCGCAAGCACCGCGCCGCCGATCGTGTCCACCGCGGCGCGGACATCATTCACGGTGACGGGCAGCGCGTTCAGGTCATAGGCGGTCATGGGTCTGCCCAGCTTTGCGTGCGACGGTGCACGGCGAGGCCGACGGATGGTCGGCCTCGCATGATATCGTTTTCGGATCATGCCGGCCGCTTGCGCGGCCGGGTCGATCGATCTCAGCCGAGATCGGGAAGCCCGAGCATCAGCCGCATGTTCTGCACGGCCGCGCCCGAGGCGCCCTTGCCGAGATTGTCGAGCCGCGCCACCAGAACGGCCTGATGATGCTTGTCGCTGGCGAACACGTAGAGCTCGAGCTGATTGGTCTCGTTGAGCCCCTCGGGCTCCAGCTTGCCGCTCTTATTGGCCCCGCTCTCAAGCGGCATCACCGAGACGTATTTGCTGCCGACATAGTGCTTTGCCAGTGCCGCGTGCAGATTCGCTCCCGAGGGCTTGCCCGGCAGCGTGTCGAGCTGCAGCGGAACCGAGACCAGCATGCCCTGCCGGTAGTTGGCGACGGAGGGGATGAAGATCGGCCGCCGCGTCAGCTTGGAATAGAGCTGCAGCTCGGGAAGATGTTTGTGCTCGAGGCCAAGACCATAAAGCTCGAAATGCGGAGCCGTGCCGGCCTCATAGGCCGCGATCATGGTCTTGCCGCCGCCGGAATAGCCGCTGACGGCGTTCACGGTGATCGGATAGTCCTGCGGCAGAAGGCCGGCGTCGACCAGCGGCCGCAGCAGCGCGATGCCGCCCGTCGGATAGCAGCCGGGATTGGAGACCTTGCGCGCGTTGCGGATCTTGTCGGCCTGGTCGGCGGCGAGCTCGGGAAAGCCATAGGCCCAGTCCGGCGCGACGCGATACGCGGTCGAGGCGTCCAACACCTTCGGCGCCGACGCGCCCATGCTGTCGACCAGCGCGACCGTCTCCCTGGCCGCATCATCCGGCAGGCAGAGGATCACGAGATCCACCTCGGCCATCAGCGCCCGCTTGGCGGCGGGATCCTTGCGCTTGTCCTCGGCGATCGTCTTCACGACGATGTCGTTCTGATGGGCGAGCCGCTCGGCGATCCCGAGGCCGGTCGTGCCCGAACCGCCGTCGACGAAGACGGAGCGAGCCGCGGTGCCGCTTGCGGTCTGGGCTTTCGGCGGATGGCTATCGATCACGGACATGACACGCTCCTTAGGTCTGGGGTTCGCCGGCAAAGGCCTGGGGCCGTGCCTGCCGCATGAGAGAGGAAATCTGTTGCGAGCCGATGTCGGGCTGCTCACCGAGCCTTGTTGCAACGGCTGCGTAGTCGGCCTCGGACTTGTGCTGGTTGAGCTTGAAGCTGCCCTCGACCGCGTCGATCGTCATGACGATTCCAACGATCGCCTTGCGCATCGCCTCCAGCCGGCCCGCGGTCATCTTGTCCGAGGTCCACGGCGTCTTCGGCAACAGCCATTGCTCGAACTTGGCGCTGAGCGCGTCGGCCTGGGCCGCCAGTTCGGCATCGGACAGGACTCGCGAAGGGCCGGTCAGATGCACCGCCTGATAGAGCCAGGTCGGCACCTGCTCCGGCGAGACGTACCAGTCGGCCGAGACATAGGCGTCGGGGCCGTTCACGGCGAGCAGCCACGGCGTCGTGCCGTCGGCGAGCTTCGCCAGCGGATTGTTGCGGGCAACGTGGAAGAACGCCTGCGGCGTGCCGTCCTTCAGCGCGCCCAAATGGAAAGGCAATGACGACGCGATCGGCTTGCTGCCGTCCCACGCGCAGACCGTGCCGAAGCCGCGCGCATCCGCGAAGCCGAGGCTCGCGGCGCGGTCGGGCTTGAAGGGCGGTGGCGTGTACATCGGTCACTCCTGCTGGACGAAGGAGCCGCCTGATCGATCACGCTGCAAGGGGAAGGTCTGCCGCGGGACCGGATCCGGCGGCAAGGGGGATGATCTAAGCGCAGATCATCGCCCGTACCGCGAGGGTACGACGGCGCATGTCGGCGATGAAAATGGTCGCTGCGTTGATCATGGGCGCAGGGCTATAAGGCCGCGCGGTTCCTGCGTCAAGGTCGCAACTCGCCGGGCGCGTGTCAGACCGTGCGCCACAGCCATTCCATGATGCGGCCGATGATATCGCCGAACAGCAGCAGCACCGCGGACCACACCAGCGCCGAGACGAAATTGGCGATCTGAAACATCATGTAGGGCATCTCGAAGATGCCCGCCGCCAGCGGCACCGAGGCGCGCAATGGCCCGAAGAACCGGCCGATGAAGATGCTCGGCACGCCCCAGTCGCGCACGAAGGCCTCGCCGCGCGGCAACAGCTCCGGATAGCGCGACAGCGGCCACATCTGGGCGACGCGGTCCTTGTAGCGGTAGCCGAACCAGTAGGACACCCAGTCACCCAGCGCGGCGCCGATGCCGCCGGCCAGCCACACCGGCCAGAAGCTGATGCCGGTGGCGCCGATCAGGGCGCCGATCGCCACCAGGGCGCCCCAGGCGGGAATCAGCAGCGAGATGAAGGCCAGGGACTCGCCGAAGGCCAGCAGCAGGACGACAGGAGCAGCCCAGGCCTGATGGTCGCGCACGAAATCGGCAACCGCGCGGCCAAAATCTTCCATCTGCTCGACGCCTTTCCTGCGACCCGGCTGTAAGTGCTTGAAGCCCTTCGCGGTTCCCTGCCGCCGACTGGTACGCCACGGAGCGGGGCAACTTCAAGTCACAACAACCGGCTGCGGCGCGTGAACATGCGCGATCGAAACGATCAAATGCTGCCGTTTGCTGCAGCTCCCTCTCAAGGCGGTGTTTCCAGGATCATTGTCTTATGCCGGTCCATGGCATAGTCAGGCGCAACGATTCGTTCCATCTGGCGCAAGCGCGACATCAAATTCCATGGGTAAGCCGTTGAAATCAGCTGCAAAAGCCAAAGCCAAGGGGGTCGTCGACCCGCTTGCGGCATTCGCCGCCAAGGGCAAGGCGCCGACCAAGGGCCAGGCTAAGCCAGCCGCCCGCGCGGGCGGTTCCGAGGGCGAGTACACCGCCCGCGACATCGAGGTCCTCGAGGGCCTGGAGCCGGTGCGCCGCCGCCCCGGCATGTATATCGGCGGCACCGACGAGAAGGCGCTGCACCATCTGTTCGCCGAGGTCATCGACAACTCGATGGACGAGGCGCTTGCCGGCCACGCCACCTTCATCGAGGTCGAGCTCGACGCCGAGGGGTTCCTGACCGTCACCGACAACGGCCGCGGCATTCCTATTGATCCCCACCCCAAATTCCCGAAGAAGTCGGCGCTCGAAATCATCATGTGCACGCTGCACGCCGGCGGCAAGTTCGACTCCAAGGTCTACGAGACCTCAGGCGGCCTGCACGGCGTCGGCATCTCCGTGGTGAACGCGCTGTCGACCCGGCTCGAGGTCGAGGTCGCGCGCAACCAGAAGCTCTACCGCATGATCTTCGAGCGCGGCCACCCCAAGGGCAAGCTCGAGGAGGTCGGCAAGGCCCCGAACCGGCGCGGCACCCGGGTGCGATTCCAGCCCGACCCGACCATCTTCGGCGCCAAGGCGACGTTCAAGCCGCAGCGCCTGTTCAAGATGGCGCGCTCCAAGGCCTATCTGTTCGGCGGCGTCGAGATCCGCTGGAAGTGCGATCCGTCGCTGCTCAAGGGCATCGAGGACGTCGAGCCCGAGGCGACCTTCCACTTCCCCGGCGGCCTGAAGGACTATCTGGCCGCTGCGATCCACGCCGACACGCTGGTCCACCCCGACATCTTCGCCGGCAAGTCCGGCCGCACCGGCGGCCATGGCGGCTGCGAATGGGCGGTCGCCTGGACCGCCGACGCCGACGGCTTCCTGTCGTCCTACTGCAACACGATTCCGACGCCCGACGGCGGCACGCATGAATCCGGCATCCGCAGCGCACTCCTTCGCGGCCTCAAGGACCACGCCGAGCGCGTCGGCCAAGGCAAGCGCTCTGCCAACATCACCTCCGAGGACATCATGGCGGGCGCCGCCATCATGCTCTCGGTGTTCGTGCGCGAGCCTGAATTCCAGGGCCAGACCAAGGACCGTCTGGCGACCGCCGAAGCCCAGCGCATCGTCGAGCAGGCGGTGAAGGATCCGTTCGATCATTGGCTGTCCGGCAATCCGGTGCAGGCGAACAGGCTGCTCGACTTCGTCGTCGAGCGCGCCGAGGAGCGCATCCGCCGCCGCCAGGAGAAGGAAACGGCGCGCAAGACCGCGACCAAGAAGCTGCGCCTGCCCGGCAAGCTCGCCGACTGCACCGACGCCGGCACCGAAGGCTCCGAGCTGTTCATCGTCGAGGGCGATTCGGCCGGCGGCAGCGCCAAGCAGGCGCGCGACCGCAAGAAGCAGGCGGTGCTGCCGCTGCGCGGCAAGATCCTCAACGTCGCCTCGGCCGGCAAGGACAAGCTGACCGCCAATGCGCAGCTCGCCGATCTCGTGATGGCGATCGGCGCCGGCACCGGGACGTCGTATCGCGAAGAGGATCTGCGCTACCAGCGCATCATCATCATGACCGACGCCGACGTCGACGGCGCCCATATCGCCTCGCTGCTGATCACCTTCTTCTACCGGCAGATGCCGCGGCTGATCGACGAGGGGCATTTGTACCTCGCCGTGCCGCCGCTCTACCGGCTGACGCATGGCAGCAAGACGTTCTACGCCCGCGATGACGCCCACCGCGACGAACTGCTGCGGCGCGAGTTCAACGCCAATGCCAAGGTCGAGATCGGCCGCTTCAAAGGCCTAGGCGAGATGATGCCGGCGCAGCTCAAGGAGACCACGATGGATCCGGCCAAGCGGACCATGCTCCGGGTCGTCCTGCTGGCCGACGATCGCGACGGCACGGCCGACTCGGTCGAGCGGCTGATGGGCACCAAGGCGGAGGCGCGCTTCGCCTTCATTTCGGAAAAGGCCGAATTCGCCAGCGACGAGCTGCTCGACGTCTAGCTTCTGACCCGATTTCGCGCCCCAATTGCAGGTTCCACGCCCTCGCGTGGGCCTGCTTTTGTTTTTGACTATCAAAGGCTTACGGAAATGATGGCGGTCCCGCACCGCACTTTCCCCTCTACTGTGGTCAACCGGCAACAGCTTTTGGGCACCAATCGGCTATAGTTCAGGCACATCAGGCGAGCGACTCGCCGCCACCTTCCGGTCTTTGCGACCCGCCGATCTCTTGGGGAATTGAATATGAAAAAGCTTTTGCTTGCAGCGACCGCGGTGATGGCCCTGACCGGTGCGGCTTCGGCTGCCGATCTGGCTGCGCGCCCCTATGCGAAGGCTCCGATGATGGCGCCGGTGGCTCCGAGCTGGACCGGCTTCTACATCTTCGGCGGTGCTGGTGGCGGCCTCTGGAATGCCGACAGCAACCTCAACACGGTTGGCGGTCTGGCGATCACGCGCGATCAGCGCCTCGGTGGCAACGGCTGGTTCGGCACGGTCGGCGCCGGTTACGATTGGCAGTTCAACGGCTCGTGGCTGGCCGGCGTGTTCGCCGATGGTCAGTTCGGTGACATCCGTGGTTCGATGACCGATCCGAACTTCGCCCTCGAAGGTCGCGAGAAGCTGCGCACCAGCTATGCCGCTGGTGTCCGCGTCGGCTACCTCGTTGCGCCGAACGTTCTCTCCTACGTCAATGGCGGCTACTCCGGCTCTGATTGGTCGGGTGCCGGCCTGTCGACCCTGGCTGCCGGCGGCGGCGCCGTCCTGGCGAACACGCCCTCGTTCCACCGCGACGGTTGGTTCATCGGCGGCGGTGTCGAGAACAACCTGAACATCTTCGGCATTTCCGCGCCGGGCTGGTTCATGAAGACGGAATACCGCTCGGCCTATTACGGCCGTGCAAGCCTCCCGGAGACGGCCGTCGGTGCGACTGCTCCGTTCCAGACCGTCACCTTCAAGCCCTGGGTGCAGACCATCAGCACCTCGCTGGTCTACCGTTTCAACTGGACCGGGCCGATCGCCAAGTACTGACAAGTACTGAGCGGTCCCCGCTCTGGTCAGATCGAAACTTACGACGAAAGCCCCGGTCAATCCGGGGCTTTTTGTTTTGGCCCGCGACCCGCTGGCCATTCGGCGTGTCGACCGCTAGCTTCCGCTTCACAAAACTTCACAAAAAAGGCGGCAGCGGCGTCTCCCATGCGGTCACGCCAGTCGACGAGGGAGAGCAAACGGCCATGCGGAGATTCCTGATGATCGGCGGCCTGCTTCTGCTCGCCGTCGGCCTGTTCTGGGTGGGTCAAGGCACCGGCGTGGTGGTCTGGCCCCGGACGAGCTTCATGATCAACCAGCTGCAATGGGCCGGCTACGGCGTCGGCATGGGGGCGCTGGGCTTGGTGATGATCTGGCAGGGCACCTGCTGACCTCTTTTTTCAAATTGTTGGAGACGATGAATGGCGGGCCGTTTCGACCTGAGGGGCAAGGTTGCGATCGTGACTGGAGGCAATGGCGGAATCGGCCTGGGCATGGCCCGCGGCCTCGCCGATTCGGGCGCTGACGTCGCCGTGGTCGGCCGCAACGAGGCCAAGTCGCAGGCGGCGGTGGCCGATCTCGCGGCCCGCGGCGTCAGCGCCATCGCGGTCGCGGCTGATGTCAGCAACAAGGACGCCGTCGCTGCGATGATCGAGCGCGTCCTGGAAAGCCTCGGCCGAATCGACATCCTCATCAACAATGCCGGCATGAGCATCCGCAAGCCGCCGCATGTGTTGGAGCTGGAGGAATGGCGCGAGGTGATCGACACCAACCTCACCAGCGCCTTCCTGTGCTCCAAGGCCGCCTACCCGGCCCTCAAGGCCAATGGCGGCGGCAAGATCATCAATATCGGCTCGATGCTGTCGATCTTCGGCGCCAGCTTCGCGCCGGCCTATGCCGCCAGCAAAGGCGGCATCGTGCAGTACACCCGCGCATGCGCCTGCGCCTGGGCGCCCGACAACATCCAGGTCAATGCGATTCTGCCGGGCTGGATCGACACCGACCTGACGCGTGCCGCCCGCCAGCAGATCGACGGCCTCCACGATCGGGTGCTGGCGCGCACGCCGGCCGCGCGCTGGGGCGGTATCGACGACTTCGCCGGCATCGCCACCTTCCTGAGCTCGCCCGCTTCGGACTTCGTCACCGGCACCGCGATTCCCGTGGACGGCGGCTATTCGATCATGGCCTGACGCCGGCGCTTCAGCGCCGGAAGCTCTTGATCTCGGAGATGCTGCCGTCGCGATAGGTCAGCTCGACCGAGACGAACTTCGTCGCCGGCGGCAGCTTGAGATAGGGCGTCGCGTTGGAGGGAATCGCGATGGGATCGCGCATGTCGCAGCCGGGCATGTTCAGCACCTTGTCCGGCACCGATGTGTCGATGCCGATGCGCACCTCGCGGATCGCGCAGCGATACGACATCAGGTGGGTGTAGTAGACGAGCAGTCCGTTGAAGTCGCGGAACGACAGCCAGCTGGTCGCGGTCATGTCGAGGATCTTGCGCTGATCGCGCACCAGCGCCGCCTCGGGCTCGAACCTGATCGGAAACGGCCCCTGCATCTCGCCTGATGCATCGACATAACGCACCTGGATCGTGCCGGCCGGCGCATCGGCCGGCAGCTGGATCGAGGGATTCGGCATGCGCTTGCGGGTGCGCGGATCGAGCACGTCCATGAAGCCGGTCTCGCGGAAGTCCCCGGCATCGCCCATCCGCCAGGAAATGCCGAGCGTCGGATCGGCGATCGAGAACGTGACCGTCCAACCGCCATTGTGGCGCGAGAACATCGCGATCGGCGCGTTCAGGATTTCGTTCGCCGGAGGAATCTTCGGTGCCGACACCGGCGGCAGCGCGGCGAGCTTCTGCTGCGGCTCGGCCGGCTTCTCCGCCGCAGGTGCCTTCGTCATCCCGTTGAGGAAGACGTCGTCGACCATCTGGTCGAAATAGACCGGGATCTGCTTGTGACGCACGGTTTCTGCGAGCTCGCTCACCGCGCGTCGGGTGCGCTGCGCCACCTGCACCAGGTTCACACCGGGCTGCGTCAGCTCCTTGGCGAAGGTGCGCGTGAACACCGAGTTCGGATTGGTGTCATCGTTCGAGAGCCGGTCGAGCGCGGTCTGCCGCGGCCCGGCCGAGAACACCGAGAACACGCCTTCGGGCAGCTGCGTCAACGGCGCCAGTCCCCCGCCGCCGGCGACCGCACGCGTGCCCGACCGCTCGAACGGATTGTTGCGGCAGGCGTCGAAGACCAGAATCGATGTCCGCGCCTTCTTGTTCTGCAGTCGCTCGATGATGCGGTCCGCGAGAATCGAAGCATCGCGCACCAGCTCCTCCTGCCCTTCGGTCGCAGCCGGCACGTCGGTCGGCAGCAGGAAGTTCTGGCCGGCGATCTCGAAGCCATGGCCGGCGTAGAAGAAGAACGCGGTATCGCCGGGCTCGACGGCATTGTCGAAGGCGAGCAGCGTCTGGCTGAATTGCTGGCGGTTCAGATTTTCCGCAACCATCACGTTGAAGCCGAGCTGCTTCAACGTATCGCCCATCGTCCGCGCGTCGTTGACCGCCTTCTGCAGCTTCGGGACGAAGCGATAGTCGTTGTTGCCGACGACGAGCGCGACGCGCTTCTCGGCATGGGCCGCCGGCGCCAGAACCATGCCCAGCACCACCAGCCCGCACGCCAGCCACGTTCGCATCGATCTCATCGTCTGTCCCTGCCCTCGCGTGAGGTCACCGCTTCGATAGTCGGTCCCATGATCTGACCGGTTCACGCAATCGGCCACCAGCCCCGGAAGGGCTCTACGCCATGATGCCGAACACACGCCGCAATTCCGTCGACAATTCGACGAGACCGCCCATTGGGCGCCCAGTCGCGACCTTTGGAGACCACGAAATACGACGCGCTGACGACGGTTTGCCCGCAAATAATGCAAAAACATTAAGCTTTTTCGGTACTTCGCTCCCCGCTTCCATTGACTTTGCGGATTTCGCCCCTATCTTCCGCACAGCGCGGCAAGGATAGGATCCGATTCCCACAGGAATGCGCCGCCGGTCAGCGTAAGTCAGAACACCCCCAGCTTCGTTAGAGCATGCCGTTTCGGGGTTGAACGCGACCACAGCCTTTTACCCCTCGATTCCTAACGGCGGCGTCGAATAGAGGCCCCGTCGCCTGTTGGCGCGTGACATAGAGGCTCGATGTCTTTTTCCAATCTCGGCTTGTCCGACAAGGTGTTGGCTGCAGTAGCGGCAACCGGATACACCACGCCTACTCCCATTCAGGAACAAGCGATTCCTCACGTGCTGTCGCGCCGCGACGTGCTCGGCATCGCCCAGACCGGCACCGGCAAGACCGCCGCCTTCGTCCTGCCGATGCTCACCATCCTCGAAAAGGGCCGCGCCCGCGCACGAATGCCGCGCACCCTGATCCTGGAGCCGACCCGCGAGCTCGCGGCCCAGGTCAAAGAGAATTTCGATCGCTACGGCGTCGGACAGAAGCTCAACGTCGCCCTGCTGATCGGCGGCGTCTCGTTCGGTGACCAGGACGCCAAGCTGACCCGGGGCGTCGACGTCCTGATCGCAACACCGGGCCGCCTGCTCGACCACACCGAACGCGGCGGCCTGCTGCTGACCGGTGTCGAGCTCCTGGTCATCGACGAAGCCGACCGCATGCTCGACATGGGCTTCATTCCGGACATCGAGCGCATCTGCAAGCTCGTTCCCTTCACCCGCCAGACCCTGTTCTTCACCGCGACCATGCCGCCGGAAATCCGGCGCATCACCGACGCCTTCCTGCACAATCCGCAGAAGGTCGAAGTGTCCAAGCCGGCCACGACCGCGATCACCGTCACCCAGTTGCAGGTGCCGTCGGGCCGCGAAGCCCATCAGAAGCGCGACGTGCTGCGCCGTCTGCTGCGCGAGGCCAAGGACCTCAAGAACGCGATCATCTTCTGCAACCGCAAGCGCGATGTCGCCATCGTGCACAAGTCGTTGCAGAAGCATGGCTTCAGCGTCGGTGCGCTACACGGCGACATGGACCAGTCGGCGCGCACGGCCGCACTCGACCAGTTCCGCAAGGGCGAGCTGCCGTTGCTCGTGGCCTCGGACGTCGCGGCCCGCGGTCTCGACATTCCCGAAGTCAGCCACGTCTTCAACTTCGACGTCCCGCATCATTCCGACGACTACGTTCACCGCATCGGCCGCACCGGTCGTGCCGGGCGTACCGGAACGGCGATCTCGATCGTCGCCCCGGCCGATCAGAAATCAGTCACCGCCATCGAGAAGCTGATCGGGCAGAGCATTCCGACCATCGAGGGCAACTACGAAGTTGCGGAGTCTTCGCCTGAAGACGAGCAACACGAGCGTCGTCCGCGCGACGCCTCTCGCCGCAGCCGGGGCAAGACCCCGCGCGAGCGCGAGCCGCGTGAGCCCCGTGAACGGGAGCCGCGTGAGCGCGAGCCGCGTCCCGCCGCGGCCTCGCCCCGCGCGGCACAATCCGAACCGTCGCGCTCCGCACCGTCGCGCCCCGCACGCAGCGATCAGCCGCGTCACGAGCAGCCGCGTCATGAGCAGCGCAACGAGTCGCGTCGGCCGCGGCGTGACCACGACAACGAGCCGGCCGATCATTCACATCTTCCGGCTTTCCTGCTGCGTCCCGTCCGCGCGCCGCTGCCGTGATCGAGCGAGAGTTCCCGGCTCATTAGTTCGCTTGGAACTCTCTCTCCCCGCTCCCTGGACTTCACATAAGTTAAGTGATCCATCGCATCACTCTCGCAGCGATGCTGCGGCTGCTGATGCCAAGCGAGCGAGTCCTGCGCAAAGCGGGCCAAACGCTTGCGAAACAGCACGCCTATGTAGCTCATTGCACATATGAACGACGGCCATGCTGTAAGCGCTGCTTGACGCTTCACCGTGACTCTACGGCCGTATTTACCCCTGGTTCACACACGTCCTTTAGCTTGGCCGGCATAATTTATTTCATTGCTGTGACGGCGACGCGGGCGATTGGGGAGAACCTGTGGTGGTCAATGCGCTTGACGAACACGAACGCACGCTCGCCTACGCCGAGGTCGCGCTCAGCCAGATCAAAACGCTGCGTCACTTGGCCAACCCGCGCAACTACGAGATCTGGTACGTCTACGCGACGGGCTACAACGCGCCGCTGAACGAGGTCATCAACGAGACGCTGTCGCGCAACGGCAAGCTGACGCAATCCGAGCTCGACCAGCTCTACGAATCCTACCTCACGCATCTCAAGACGTCGGACCGCATCGACAAGGTCGGCGCCCGCGTGGTCGGCGAGATCGACGATCTGATGGGCATGCTCACGGATGCTCTCGGCCGGACGGCGAGCTATGATGCGAGCCTCGCCGGCGCCGATCGCATGCTTGCATCGGCCAACAGCCGCGAGCAGCTCGTCGACATCATCGAGGCGCTCGCGCATTCGACCAAGCAGATGCGCGAGACCAACCGCGTGCTCGAGGAGCGCCTGTCGCTGTCCAAGGACGAGATCAGCGGGCTGCAACAGAGCCTCGAGGCGATCCGCGCCGAGAGCCTCACCGATCCTCTGACCGGCCTCGGCAACCGCAAATATTTCGATCGCATGATCGAGACGACGGTGCAGACGGGGCTCACCACCGGGCAGCCGCTCTCGCTGCTGATGTTCGACATCGATCATTTCAAGTCGTTCAACGACTCCTATGGCCACCTCACGGGTGACCAGGTGCTACGCCTCGTCGGCATGACCTTGAAGCATGCGATCAAGGGACAGGACATCGCAGCGCGCTATGGCGGCGAGGAATTCGCCGTCGTGCTACCGAACACCTCGCTCCGGCAGGCGCTGACGGTCGCCGACCAGATCCGCCGCGCGGTCACCGCCAAGGAGTTGAAGAAGAAGTCGACGGGCGAGATCCTGGGGCGCGTGACGATTTCAGTCGGCGTGTCGATGCTCCGCTCCGGTGATGACACCGACGCGCTGATCGAGCGTGCCGACGCCTGCCTCTACGCGGCCAAGCGCAACGGCCGCAATCGCGTGGTCTGCGAAACCGACCCTGAATACGCCGCAGAGACGCGCGGCCAGGTGGCATAACGGTCGCGCAACGCGTCCATCCTTGATCTCAGCCGCGCCTGCTTGATGAGGCGCCGGACGCACGAGCCCGCGGCGTTGCAGCTTTGCCGGTCGCTTTGGCGGCCTTCGCCTTCTTCGGCTTCGCCGGCGTCTTCTCGGCCGACGTCTTTCTCGTCGGGGTCTTTTCCGATCCGGACCGTTTCGGCGCGGTCTTCCTGGAGACGCCGGCCTTTCCAGCCGGGCCCTCCTTCCGTCCCGTCGACGGCTCGCGGCCCTTCCGGGACGTCGCACGCTGCTTCATCCGTTTGGCCAGCGCTGCCGTCTGCGCGGCGCCGAACGCCTCGCACGCCCACAGCGTGAACTCGTCGCTGTCGTCGAACAGATGCGCGGGGACCTGCCAATAGGAGCGAACCGTCATCGATCGCGCCCGTGTCTCGTAGGAGAACGGCTTGGAGCCTGCGGCTTCGAACTTGGCAAAGCTCGCTTCGTCCGCCCGCAGATAAAGCCCGCTGCGCAGCGCCAGAGCGAAGTTGATGCCATCAGCAGAGATGCCGAAGCCGGAGAACATCCGCCGGATCGTGACGGGTCCGAAGCCGGCGAACAGCTCCTCGAGATATTCGCGGTCCATCGCGGCGTGACCTCCGGCCTGGACGATTCAAAAACGCATGATGCGTTTGTCGTCCTGCCGAGGGCAGCCTGTCAATGTCGCGAACGCGACAGATGTGGCGGAGATGCCGGGTCGAAATCCGACGATCAGACTTCAGCGGGCTTCAGCTGCACCGACTCGCCGCAGCCGCAGGCACTGATCTGGTTGGGATTGTTGAAGACGAACTGGGCCTGCATCTTGTCGGCTTGGTAGTCCATCTCGGTGCCGAGCAGGAACAGCACGGCCTTGGGATCGACCAGGATCTTGACGCCCTTGTCCTCGACGACCTCGTCGGTCGGCCGGATATCGTGGGCATATTCGACCGTATAAGACTGGCCGGCGCAGCCGCCGTTCTTGACGCCGACCCGCAGGCCGATGATCTCGGACTCGGCACGCGCCGTCAGCTCGCGGATGCGCGTCGCGGCGGCGTCGGTCAGCCGCATCACCTGCGGACGGGGCCGCGGCTTGGGCTTGCTGGCGACTGGCGTGTTGGTCATATCGGTCATCTGGTCAATCCCGGCGGTGGATCAATGCCGCCCACCATTCAAACTTCGTGCCTCACCACATGTTGAGGACGAGGCGGGCCTCGTCGCTCATCCGGTCCGGCGTCCATTGCGGCTCCCAGACGATGTTGACGCTCACCACGCCCACGCCCGGGACACTGGCAATGGCGTTCTCGACCATCGTCGGCAGCTCGCCGGCCGCCGGGCAGTTCGGCGTCGTCAAGGTCATCACCACATCGACGCTGCGATCGTCCTTGATGTCGACCTTGTAGATCAGGCCGAGCTCATAGATGTCGGCCGGGATCTCCGGATCGAACACCGTCTTCAGCGCGGCGATGATCTCACCCGAGAGACGTTCGGTCTCCTCCGCCGGCAGCGCCGACTGCGTTTCGACTGACTGAGTTTTGACTTCGGCCGTGTCGGTCATGCAAACAAATCCCGCGCCTTGATCAGTGCCTGTGCCAGCTGATCGACCTCTTCCCTCGTATTGTACATGCCAAACGAGGCCCGGCAGGTCGCCGTGACGTTGAATCTCTCCAAAAGCGGCATCACGCAATGCGTGCCCGCGCGCACCGCGACGCCCTGGCGGTCGATCACGGTGGCGACATCGTGCGCATGCGCGCCCTTCATCTCGAACGAGATCACCGGCCCCTTGCCGTTGGCGGTTCCGATCAGCCTGACCGAGTTGATCTCGCGCAGGCGCTCTTGCGCGTAAGTGAGCAGATCGTGCTCATGCGCGGCAATGCGCTCCTTGCCGACCGAATTGACGTAGTCGATCGCGGCGCCGAGGCCGACAGCCTCGACGATCATCGGCGTGCCCGCCTCGAATCGATGCGGCGGATCGCCATAGGTGACGACATCGCGCGACACTTCTCGGATCATCTCGCCGCCGCCATTGTAGGGGCGCATGGCGGCCAGGAGATCGTATTTGCCGTAGAGCACTCCGATCCCGGTCGGCCCATACAGCTTGTGGCCGGTAAAGACGTAGAAGTCGCAGTCGATGTCCTGGACGTCGATCGCCAGATGCACGGCGGCCTGGCTGCCGTCGATCAAGACGGGGATGCCGCGGGCGTGCGCGATGCGAACGACCTCCTTCACCGGCACCAGCGTGCCGAGCATGTTCGACATCTGCGTGATCGCGACCAGCTTGGTCTTGTCCGTCAGCAGCTTCTCGAACTCGTCGATCAGGAAATTGCCGTCGTCGTCGACGGGGGCCCACTTGATCACGGCGCCCTGGCGCTCCCGCAGGAAGTGCCACGGCACGATGTTGGAATGGTGCTCCATGATCGAGAGCACGATCTCGTCGCCCTCGCCGATGTTCGGGCCGCCCCACGACGATGCGACCAGATTGATCGCCTCGGTCGCGTTGCGCGTGAAGATGATCTCCTCGCTACGCCTTGCATTGAGGAAACGGGTCACGCGCTCGCGGCCGCCCTCATAGGCCTCGGTCGCGGCGTTGGCGAGATAGTGCAGGCCGCGATGCACGTTGGCGTATTCGCTGGTGTAGGCCTGCGTCATGCGGTCGAGCACCGCGCGCGGCTTCTGCGCCGAGGCGGCGTTGTCGAGATAGACGAGCGGCTTGCCGTAGACCTGCAACGCGAGCGCCGGGAAATCCTCGCGGATGCGGGCGACGTCGTAGGATCCGTTGGCGACGGCCGGATGCGTGCTCATGCGCGCGCCTCCAGCCAGTCCTGGGCGGCCGCGATGACGCGCTCGCGCAGGCCGTCGTCCTCGATGGCCTCGATCGCTTCGCCGACGAAGGCCTGGATCAGCAGCGCCTGCGCCTGCTTCTCGGGCAGGCCGCGGGCGCGCAGGTAGAACAGCAGGCTGTCGTCGAGCGCGCCGGCGGTCGCGCCATGGCCACAGGAAACGTCGTCGGCGAAGATTTCCAGCTCCGGCTTGGAATCGGCCTCGGCCTCATCCGACAGCAGCAGCGCCCGGGTCATCATCTTGCCGTCGGTCTGCTGCGCGTCCTGGCGGACGATGATGCGGCCCTGGAACACCGAATGGGCGCGATCGTCGAGCACGGCGCGGAAGTTCTCGCGGCTGGTGCAGCCGGGCACGGCATGATCGACCACCAGCGTCATGTCGCCATGCTGCTTGTCGCGCAGCAGGTTGACGCCGTTGACGATCAGCTCGCTGGCTTCGCCCGCGAGCGTGAAGAACGCCTGCAGCCGGCTGACCGCGCCGCCGCTGGTCATGTTGAACAGGCTGAGCTTCGACTTGGCGCCGACCGTGAACAGCTCGGACGAGATGTTCACCGCATCAGCGGCGTCGCGCATCAGCCGGATGTGCGACAGCTGAGCACCGTCGCCAACCCAGATGACGGCCGTATCATTGGCTTGATAGGCCGCAGCGCCGTCGGCGGCGACGGACGTCTCGACCAGCGTCGCGCGGGCGCCCTGCCCGACCTTCACATGCGAGCGGCTGTAGCGCGCGGCCTTCGCCGCCGTCGCGACGTGAATGAGGTGCAGAGGAGCGGATAGCTGGGCACCATCGGCCACCGTGACCACGACGCCATCCGTCGCGAGCGCCGCGTTCAGCGACAGCATGGGATCGCTGGCCTTGGTCAGCAGCAGGTCGCCGCGAGCCTCGTTCGACTGCTCGTCCAGCACCGCGCGCAGCGTCCGCACAGTGACGCCGGCGGGCAACGCCGCCAAGTCCGACAGATCGGTCGCGACGACACCATCGACCAGCACCAGCTTGGCCGCGCCCTCGATCGCGACCGATGCGATCGCGGCCTTGGCCTTCGCCAAAGCTGCGGCCTCGGGCGCGCCGGCCAGCGGCAGCACCTCGCGCACCAGCGCGCGCAGGTCGGTGTACTTCCATTCCTCGATGCGCCGATGCGGCAGGCCGGTGCGCTCGAAAGCCGCAAACGCCTCGCGCCGGATCTCAGCCACCTTGCCGGCGCCGGGCAGCCGCCCCTGAGCGGCAGCAAACGCGCTGCTCGCCGCCGGACCGCTGTCGTTCTTCACCAAAGCTACGTTCATCACAGATCCATTCAGGCAGCGCGATCAGGCCGCGTCTTCGAACTGGGCGTAGCCGGACGCCTCCAGCTCGAGCGCGAGCTCCTTGCCGCCGCTCTTCACGACGCGGCCCTTCGACATCACGTGAACGACGTCGGGCACGATGTAGTTCAGCAGCCGCTGATAGTGGGTGATCACGATCATCGAGCGCTCCGGCGAGCGCAGCGCGTTGACGCCGTCGGCCGCAATGCGCAGCGCGTCGATGTCGAGGCCGGAATCCATCTCGTCGAGGATGCAGAGCGACGGCTGGAACAGCGCCATCTGCAGCACCTCGTTGCGCTTCTTCTCGCCGCCGGAGAAGCCGACATTGACGCCGCGCTTGAGCATGTCCTGAGGAATGCTGAGCTGCTTGGAGATCTCTCGCACCTTCTTCAGGAAGTCCGGCGTCGAATATTCCTCCTCGCCGCGCGCCTTGCGCTGGGCGTTCAGCGCGGTGCGCAGGAAGGTCATGGTGGCGACGCCAGGGATCTCGACCGGATACTGGAACGCCAGGAACACGCCCTTGGCGGCGCGCTCGTCCGGCGCCATCGCCAAGAGATCCTCGCCCTTGAACAGGATCTCGCCGCCGGTCACCTCATAGCCCGGCTTGCCGGCGATGACGTGGCTCAGCGTCGACTTGCCGGAACCGTTCGGCCCCATGATCGCGTGCACCTTGCCTGCGTCGATCGTGAGCGTCAGCCCGTGGAGAATCTCGCGCTCCTCGACGCGGACCTGAAGGTTCTTGATTTCGAGTAGTGCCATGGTTGTCTCTTCTGTCTGTCCCTCGTCCTCTCGGAGCGCCACAGGCGCGTCGCGCAGGACCGAGGCTCACAAAGCTGATGCTGGAAGAAGGCCGCTCAGCGGCCTTCTCACGAGGCGGCCTTAGCCGACCGATCCTTCGAGGCTGATCGAGATCAGCTTCTGCGCCTCGACGGCGAACTCCATCGGCAGCTGCTGCAGCACGTCCTTGACGAAGCCGTTGACGACGAGCCCGACTGCTTCCTCTTGGCTCAGGCCGCGCTGGATGCAGTAGAACAGCACGTCCTCGGAGATCTTGGACGTCGTCGCCTCATGCTCGAAGGTCGCCGAGGAGTTCTTGGCCTCGATGTACGGCACGGTGTGCGCGCCGCATTTGTCGCCGATCAGCAGCGAATCGCAGGCGGTGAAGTTGCGCGCGCCGGTGGCTTTCCGATGCGCGGTCACCAGGCCGCGATAGGTGTTCTGCGAGCGGCCCGCGGCGATGCCCTTGGAGATGATGCGGCTCGACGTGTTCTTGCCGAGATGGATCATCTTGGTGCCGCTATCGACCTGCTGGAAGCCGTTCGAGATCGCGATCGAGTAGAACTCGCCGCGCGAGTTGTCGCCACGCAGGATGCAGCTCGGATACTTCCAGGTGATCGCCGAACCGGTCTCGACCTGGGTCCAGGAGATCTTGGAGTTATTTCCACGGCAGTCGCCACGCTTGGTGACGAAGTTGTAGATGCCGCCCTTGCCTTCCGAATTGCCCGGATACCAGTTCTGAACGGTCGAGTATTTGATCTCGGCATCGTCATGCGCGACCAGCTCGACGACAGCCGCATGCAGCTGGTTCTCGTCGCGCTGCGGCGCCGTACAGCCTTCCAGATAGGAGACGTAGGCGCCCTTGTCGGCGATGATCAGGGTACGCTCGAACTGGCCGGTGTTGCGCTCGTTGATGCGGAAATAGGTCGACAGCTCCATCGGGCAGCGCACGCCCGGCGGCACGTAGACGAACGAGCCGTCAGAGAACACCGCGGAGTTCAGCGTCGCGTAGAAATTGTCCGAGGTCGG
>NZ_JANBVS010000034.1 GCF_024586915.1 Bradyrhizobium sp. SRS-191 | reverse complement strand
CGTAGAACGAGTCGGTGGTGCCGAACCACTGGCGGCCGAACTCACCCGACACGTACATGCCGACGCCGCTCGAACCGAACACGGTGCTCGGCGCGGTGTACTTGCCGGTGACCGAGGTGTAGTTGCCCCAGGCGCCGGAGTTCAGGAAGCTCGGGGTGTAGAACTCGGTGACGCCGAACGTCCAGTTGTCGTTCACCGTGTAGTTCATCTTGCCGTACACTTCGAAGAAGCTGACGTCCTTCTTCATCGTGTTGCCGTTGGCGAGGAAGTTCGTGGCGCAGTCGACGCCCTGGAACTTGCCGGTGTTGTCGAAGCCGGTGCCGCCGAACTGGCAGGTGCCGCCCGGATACAGGTAGCCCCACACGCCGATGTCGAAGGCGAAGGCGCCGAAGGTCGGACGGACACCGCCGTAGATATCGATCTCGGCCGCGGCGCGGTTCGGGAAGGAGATGCTCTCACCGGCGACGCCGACGTAGAACTGAAGATCCTTGTTGACGTTGAAGCGCGGCTCGAAATAGGCGGCGACCGACGGCTTGTGGTTTGACTGGGTGATGCCGCGGAACACGTAGTCGTTCATGATGGCGGCGCCGAAGGCGACGTCCCACGGATCGAAGGCCGGCGCCGGGGGAGCCTTATAGGCCTTGACCGCCATGTCCGCCGCTGAAGCCGATCCCGAGAACATTGCCAGCGCCGTTGCCAACAAAGCCAACTTTTTCATGCCGATCCCCATCACCCTAGTTCGAAAAACCGTCGAAAAAAGCCTGTCCCGCACGTGGCCCCCCAGGGCGTAAACAAGACGGCTGCGTCATCCGGACGCAATTTGTGACAGGGTCCCGCCGCAGGTGAAGCAAAAAAGCGCGGCATCTGCCGCCTTTTTGGGCGTTTTGGCAATTCTGCGGCGGGTTGTTAGTGCGTGTTGCAATTGAACAACAAATTCGCGTGTGAAAAAGCACGCATCCGTGCACATCGACGTGCGGTCGACCGCTTTCGAGCGCGTGCGGGGCGATCAAATCGCCCTTTCCGGGAGCACGGATTCGCGCGGCCGTAGATTTTCGGGTGTCGCGCGCCAACGGCGTGCGCCACCAAACAACGAGGCCGCAAGCGTCGCCGCTGCGGCCTCGTCGAATCGATTCGAGATGGAGACGATCGGAAGCTGAAGCTCTACGAGCCCGCCCCCTCCTCGCCCTCGTGAGCCTCGGGGGCCGCGCTCGGCATCGCCCAGCTGGTCTCGGCGGCGGTCTCGTTCGCCTCGGGGGTCTCGACCAGCGGAGCCATCTTCGGCGCCCGCTTCTTGGCGGCCTTCTTCTTCGGCGCTGCGGGAGCCTTTGCAGCAGACTTACCAGCCGGCTTACCTGCCGACTTGGCGGCCTTCTTGGCCGGAGCCTTCTTCGCGGTGCCCTTCTTGGCAGCGGCCTTCTTCGCCGGCGCCTTGGCGGCCTTCTTCACCGCCTTCTTGGCGGGAGCCTTCGCAGCCTTCTTGGCAGCTTTGGCGGCCTTCTTTGCTGACTTCTTCGCGGCCTTGCCGGCCTTCTTGGCAGACTTCTTCGCCGTGCCCTTCGCCGCCTTGGCCTGCGCCATCAGCTTCTTCTCTTTTTTGTCCTTCTTGGACTTCTTGTCTTTCTTGTCCTTCGCCATCGAAACCTCCTGTAGCCGCCGAGCGATCAGATCATCCGGCGGGACGGGCCGGCAGACCGCACGCGCCCGTCTTTCAATTCAATCCTGGCCGCGGACCGCCCGTCGCCCAGTCGAGAAGTTCAACGGTGTGGACGACGGGGATTCCGGTGCCGCTGGCAATCTGCATCATGCAGCCGATATTGCCTGCCGCGATCACATCCGGCTTGACGGTCGCGATGTTGGCGACCTTGCGATCGCGCAGTCTCATCGCAATGTCAGGCTGGAGAATGTTGTAGGTCCCCGCCGAACCGCAACACAAATGACTCTCCGGTATATCTTTCACCACGAATCCGGACTTGGAAAGCAATTCTTTCGGAATGCTCGTGATTTTCTGCCCATGTTGCAGCGAGCATGCGGAGTGATAGGCCACGACGAGGTCGTCGTGCTTCGCCTGAACGCTCAGTTCGAGCGTGGCGAGATACTCGCTGATGTCCTTCGCCATCGCCGAGACGGCGGCTGCCGGCGCTGCATATTGCGGGTCCTCGCGCAGCATGTGGCCGTAGTCCTTGATGACGGTGCCGCAGCCCGACGTCGTCACCAGGATCGCATCGAGTCCGCCGCGTTGAGCCTCCGCCGTCCACACGGCGACATTGGCCCGCGCCCGCGCCAAGGCATCGGCGTCCTGCCCCATGTGATGGGTCAGCGCACCGCAGCATTGCTCGTCCCTGACCAGCACCACCTCGATGCCGTGCCGCGTCAGCAGGTTGATCGCAGCCTGGTTGATGCGCGGCGCCAAGGCTTGTTGCGCGCAGCCCTGCAGCAGCGCCACACGGCCGCGCCGCTCGCCTTGCGCGGGAAACACGCTGCCGCCCGCAGGTCCCGGCGGCGGCAGCGCCGCGGCGGGTGCGAGCTCCAGCATCGCCCTGAGGCGGCGCCACAGGCTCGGCGTCGGCGCTGAGGCTGACGATGCCGGCAGCAGCGCCTTGAACGGACGCCCGAGCCGCGCCAGCGTCATCGCCAGCCGAAACTCGCGCGGCCGCGGCAGCACATAGGCCAGCACGGCGCGCAGCAGACGGTCCGTCAGCGGCCGCTGATAGGTCTCCTCGATCCGCACCCGCGCCTGGTCGACCAGGTGCATATAGTGCACCCCCGACGGACAGGTCGTCATGCAGGACAGGCACGACAGGCAGCGGTCGATATGCTTGACCACGTCCGAGGTCGGCGCCTGGTCCTTCTCCAGCATCTGCTTGATCAGGTAGATGCGGCCGCGCGGGCTGTCGAGCTCGTCGCCGAGCAGCACATAGGTCGGACAGGTCGCAGTGCAGAAGCCGCAATGCACGCAGGCGCGCAGGATCTTGTCGGCGACCGCGATGTCGGGATCGGCGAGCTGCGCCAGGGTGAACTCGCTCTTCATGACGCAACGCTCCGACGCAGACGGCCGCGGTTGAGAATGCCCTTGGGATCGAACGACACGCGCACCCGCTCCTCCAGCGCGGCGACGCCCGGCGGCTGCGGGGGAAACACATCGACCGCCTGGCGCACCTCGTCGAAGGCGCGCAGCAAGGTGGCATGGCCGCCAGCGGCGTCGACCTGCTTGCGGACCAGGCTCGCCGCGCCGTCGGCCGTCGGCGGCAGCGCCGCCCAGATCAGCCCGCCGCCCCAGTCATAGATCACCTCGCCGCCGGTCTGGCGCTTCAGCGCGTGGCCGAGCGCGCCGCCGGCGACCGGCGGGCAGACGATCCGCCACACCGTCCAGGCGCCGAGCTGGCCATGGGCCGCGAACGGCATGACGTCGCGCACCGCACCCCACACCGCGGCCGAGGCCTCATCGGCGATGATCTCGGCGGCGCCGAACGGCGCCAGCAGCTTGGCGAGCGATCCCGCGCGATGCGCGGCAGACGCCGTGATGCCCTCCAGCCTGACCACCGTCACAGCCTCGCGCGGCGAGCCGACCGCGCTCAAGCCCTCGACATCAGGCCGCAGCGACGACGCCGGCAGATGCGCCGCGCCCGACACGTCGAACGGCGAGCCCAGCGCCGCCGTCATGGCCCGGTTGGCGGTGGCATCGTCGAGCCCGCGCAGCACCAGCGTCCGCTCGGCCTCCGGCCGCGGCATCACCTTCAACGTCGCCTCGGTCATGACCGCCAGCGTGCCCCAGGACCCCGCCAGCAGCTTGCAGAGGTCATAGCCGGTGACGTTCTTCACCACCTTGCCGCCGGTCTTGAAGCTCTCGCCGAAGCCGGAGACGGCATGCGCCCCGAGCAGGTGATCCCGCACCCCGCCGGCCCTGACCCGCCGCGACCCGGCCAGCCCCGCCGCGATCATCCCGCCCAGCGTTCCCCGTCCCGTGCTGCCGAGCAGCGGCCCCGTATCCATCGGGTCGAACGCGAATTGCTGGCTCTTCGAATCGATCAGCGACAGCAGGTCCGCAAGCGGCGCCCCGGCCTGCGCCGTGATGATCAGTTCGTTGGGCTCGTAGGACACGACGGCGTTCAGCGCCGAGACATCCAGCACCGCATTGGTCGCCGTGACCTGCCCAATCCCGCGCTTCGAGCCATGCCCGATGATCTCCAGCGGCTGCTCATTGGCGATGGCCGCCCGGACCACCTCCTCGACATCAGCCGCGTTCCGTACTTTGAGGGCGTCCACCACTGCTCGCCTTGCTTGTTGATGATGAAGGCGGTCGCGACGCGCGGCCACCAGCGTTGGAGTCGTTCTAGAGCATGATGGATGAAAAGTGCAGCCCGGTGTGGCGAAAAGATCGTGCGGAGACAAGGGGATGGGAGGGAACGACGCAAGCGTTCAACGGAACGCTCGGCTTCTTGGGGCACGGACACGCCAGCAGCGCTGTCGACATGACCCGAGCCATCTCCCCACGCGGTGCACTCCCTCTCCCCGTCCTTCACGGGGAGAGGGTTGGGGTGAGGGGCAGCGGCACGGGTGGTGTACTTTTTACGCGCTCTGCTATTTTGTGCGCGGCGGCTCCACTCGGGGTACTGTTCGGTCATGGCTCCTAAGAAACCCGCTTCGAAAAAGACCAAGGCCGGCTTCGTGATCGGCAGTGCGCGCTATCGCAAGATCAGCGCCGTCGAGGGGATCGAGTATTCATCCAAGATAAAGGCCGCGTCGTCTACGACGGGCAAGACCCTGTCCCCTCAGGAACGTCGGAAGGCGATCATCGAAGCCTATCGCAAGGCTTAGACTGCGACAAAACCGCGACGACAATGAACGGTGCGACGATGCGGATCACGCAAGATGATCGGATTCGATGCGACTGGACGGGGTACAGATGAAGCTTGTGATGGGGATACTGGTCGCCGCGCTCGTCCTGACCGGCATGGGCGCGGGCCGGGCGACGGTGCGCATTGCCGACGACCCGGGCGGTCGTATTGGGACTTATGTCGACAAATACAAACTCCTGCGCGACTCCGGCGAGCACGTCATCATCGACGGGATCTGCGGGGGCGCCTGCACGATCGTGCTGGGGACCCTTCCGCGCGACAGGATCTGCGTCACCCCGAGAGCCGTGTTCACGTTCAGGGAAACTGACGATGTGGGCCCCTTTTTTCGTGCTGTCCCGAACCCGGAAGCAACGCGGATGCTGTTTGACCTCTACCCGGCACCGATCAAACGATGGATCACGCGACAGGGCGGCCTGACCGCACAGCCGATATTCCTTCGCGGCAACGAGCTCCAATCGCTTTATCGGCCCTGCGCGATCAACGTCCCGGCCTCCGGCGGCGGGCCGCGGTAGACGGATTGTCGATCTAAAGGCGCTCTAGTTAGATGCACTCACTGTAGTCCCGAGTCCGGCTCCAACCGGTCAAGTAACAGCGGTCCCGCTCCAAGGCGAGGAAGCAATATCGTCGGGACCTATGTCCGCTTGGCGGGTTAGCGAAGCGTAACCCGCCCTCTTTCAAGCCACGCGGCGGATTACGCCTTCGGCTAATCCGCCCTACGCGCTGTAAGCGCAACTTCCGAGCTTACGCGCGCTGGCAGGACAAACTCAAAGCAGAAGCAGCCCGCTTCAGGTGGCTATAAAAAGGTCGCTTGATAGCTAGTTGCCATCAACGAGACGTGTGCGTCGAGCGGAGGACTTAGCTCAAAGGCACGCGGCTCGCGGGCGAAGTTCCACACTCGCACAAGCCGCCACTCGTCATAATGCGCCTCGGCAAACTCCAGCTCGTTGCGGCTAATGTAAAACGGCGCACGCTCCCAGCCATTGGTCGTTTTCACTTCGATTAGCCGCTCGCCACCGTTCGGCTCGAAACTTTGGATATCATAGCCCGCGCCATCCCCATCGAGTTCTGATACCCATCGTATCCGATGCACAAGGTCGCTTCGGCCATCGGCGAGAAGAGTTGCGCGCTCGTGCGCAAGCACGCGCTCCTCGCCGGCGCGCCCCAGCTTCCGATTGCGGGCGTCACGCTCAGCGACGTCGTATCTCCTGGCAACCGCTTGCATCTGCTCAAGCTCAGCAGGCGGTGGCGCGTTGCTGTAGGTCGGCGGCGGTCCGATCCAAAGTTCCTTCGGCTCTTGCAACGTTAGCCGAATGCCTTCTATCGCGGTGTGGGTAGCACGTTCGAGCCAATCCGGGTGGCTACGCAGCCAGCGATCCACGGCATCGGCAAGCGCGAGCTGATAATTGAATGCCGGCTTATAGCCTTGGATCCAGCCCTCGTTTAGACCTTTGAGCACCGCGCTGATGTTCTGATGCTTGTACTCGATGGCACCGCGTGGCCGACGAATCATGCTTTGCAGTGCCCGGTTGTGCTCAGCCTTATTGTAGGACTGTCCAGCAAGTTCGTTCACGAACATATCAAAATAGTCCGCAACTATTGCGTCGTTCTGCTCGTCAGTCCAGTCACTCGCCATCAATATCGCTCCCCAGGCAGATAGAAGAGCACCATAATTGACGCCGGACAAGCGCGACGCCGAAAGGAACTGCGGACCACGCCTCGGCTATAGCCCTATGCGCCAGCATTTTTATAGCACCACGCAACTCTTGCACCGGCCATCGCCGCACGATACGTTGATACTATTTATGTATTTAAGTAAATGCGGAGCGACCTTGCCCGATCCAGGTTCACTAACCCAAGTCGCTGGTCAGCCCTGGCAATTAGTATCGGCGGTTTCAGGGCTGGTCGGCGTACTCGTCGGCGGCATAATAAGCGGTGGAGTACAAGCGTGGCTCTTAAGTCGACGCATTGTGGCCGACGAGACGCTAGCTGAACGCAAGTTCAATTTCGACAAAGATCTTGCGGAGCGCAAGTTCAAATATGACCGAGATCTACACGATCATAAAAGGAAGGTCGAACTGGCTGAACAAGCTCTCACTGCCTTTTATGAGGCCCGAGACGTGTTTATTTCGGCCCGCAGTCGCGGCATATATGGCGGCGAAGGCGCCAGCCGCACGGCTCTCGAAGGCGAGAGCAAGGCTCAGCAAGAACAGCGCAACAGATACTTCATACCAATTGAACGCCTAACACAGAACAAGGAGGTGTTCGCTCGATTGCGCTCTCTACGCTACTCTTTCATCGCTTATTTTGGCGAAGCTGCGACTGCTCCTTTCGAAGAAGTTTTCAGCGTCCAGATCAAGATGATAACCGCTGCGAGTATTATCATTCAAATGGCGCCACAAGACGATGAAGGCGATCACCGTCACTCTTTCAAAACCAGCATTGAGCCTCTTTTGAATGAGCTTGGTTGGGGAACAGCAGAACGCCCTGACGAGTCTGATCGCAAGATCGAGAAAGCTATCCACGACATCGAGGAGCTATGCCGAGCCGTGTTTAGGCGGGCTTGATTAGTTTCGGACTGTTCTGGCCTAAGTCGCCGTCGAGGACTTTGACCAATCCACGACAGCAGGGATTCAGGCCCCGGGCAAATCACCCCAACGTTTTGCTTGATCTCACGGCATCCGTGTCGAGCCAATAGCGCTCAGAATGAGAAATTCGCGAGCCATTTCAGAGCTGAACGCCAAGCCACCTCCTCGCGAGATTTTTCGGTTTCGTTTTTACAGAATTCATGCCATACTCTGCCCGACTCACCCCGCCGAGAGGGGCGTACGCGCGGTCGTCACGATACGTGGGGTGGGGATGCGGTGGCCGTGTCGGGTCGCAGCGTGGCTTCGGCCGCGCCGACGAACGACTGCGATGCGGACGTGAAGTCGTGTGGGTCTGGCCTCCCGGTGCTGAGGCCAAGTCGGCGATGACGCCTTTGCGCGTCGCGTCGGCGACGGGGACAACACAGCCGATCCCCGGGGCGAGCACGTATAAGCGTTAAGACTGCCGCGCAGGGAATGCCGGTTGACCGGCTGCACCTGTGGTGACTGCCGCCTGCTTTTTGTTTGCAGGCGGGCCATGGGTGAGGCCTTCACCCGGCATTCCCTGCGCCCTCTCGATTGGCTTGGAGGGCGGTGTCGATGGGATCACCTGGGCGCGAGGCGCTGCGGGAATGCGGACGTGTGTCCGCGGGGTGGAGGTGGATGCGATGAGGACAACTCTCTCCGCCGTCATTGCGAGCGAAGCGAAGCAATCCAGAATCCCGCCCGCGACTCTGGATTGCTTCGCTTCGCTCGCAATGACGTGGAAAGGCCTGCGCGCCTCAGAACCGCGGCAGATCCGGAAATGCCAGCTTGCCGGCATGCACATGCATCCGTCCCAACTCCGCACAGCGATGCAAGGTCGGAAACACCTTGCCTGGGTTCAGCAGGCCCTGGCTATCGAACGCGCATTTCACGCGCTGCTGCTGGTTGAGGTCGATCTCGGTGAACATGTCGGGCATCAGATCGCGCTTCTCGATGCCGACGCCGTGCTCGCCGGTGAGGACGCCGCCGAGCTCGACGCAGCAGCGCAGGATGTCGGCGCCGAAGGCCTCCGCACGCTCCATCTCACCGGGCTTGTTGGCGTCGTAGAGGATGAGGGGATGCAGATTGCCGTCGCCGGCATGGAAGACGTTGGCGCAGCCGAGCTGGTACTTTTCCGACAGCTCGCGGATGCGCGCGAGCGCCTTCGGCAGCGCGCCGCGCGGGATGGTGCCGTCCATGCAGAGATAGTCCGGCGAGATGCGCCCCACAGCCGGGAAGGCCGCCTTGCGGCCGGCCCAGAACAGGTTGCGCTCGGCCTCCGAGGTCGAGATCCGGCAGGTGGTCGAGCCGCAGCCGTTCGCAATGGCCTCGACGCGGCTGATCAGCTCGTCGACCTCGACGCCGGGGCCGTCGAGCTCGATGATCAGGAGCGCCTCGACGTCGAGCGGATAGCCAGCATGAACGAAGGCCTCGGCGGCGTGAATCGCCGGCTTGTCCATCATCTCCATGCCGCCCGGAATGATGCCGGCGCCGATGATGCGCGCGACGCATTCGCCGGCGGCCTCGACTTGCGCGAAGCCGACCATCAGCGCGCGGGCCGTTTCCGGTTTTTGCAGGATGCGCACGGTGACCTCGGTGACGACGCCGAGCAGGCCCTCCGATCCCGTGATCAGACCCATCAGGTCGTAGCCGGCGTTCTCGGTGCACTTGCCTCCGATGCGCAACACCTCGCCGTTGATCAGCACGATCTCGCAGCCGAGCACGTTGTTGGTGGTCATGCCGTATTTGAGGCAGTGCACGCCGCCGGAATTCTCCGCGACATTGCCGCCGATCGAGCAGGCGATCTGCGACGACGGATCGGGCGCGTAGTAGAAGCCGGCATGCGCCACCGCCTGGCTGATGGCGAGGTTGGTCACGCCCGGCTCGGTGACGACGACGCGGTTGTCGAAGTCGATCTCGCGGATGCGCTTGAACTTGCCGAGCCCGAGCAGCACGCCGTCGGCCAATGGCAGCGCGCCGCCGGACAGCGAGGTGCCGGAGCCGCGCGGAACCACCTTGATGCCTTGTTCATGGCAGTATTTCAGGACCTGCGACACTTGCGCGGTCGTCTCCGGCAGCACCACGACCATCGGCGGCTGGCGGTACGCCATCAATCCGTCGGACTCGTAGGGAAGCATTTCGGCGGCGCTGTCGATGACGCCCTCGCCGGGCACGATTGCACGCAGTGCAGCAACGATTTCGCCGCGGCGCGCCAGCACCGCAGAATCAGCCTCCGGCATCATGATCGCCATTGCGCGCCTCTCCTGAAGTCGATTTCCGCCGCCATATCAATCACAACCGCAGTGCTTTGGGTAGGCGGCCGCGCGGCTTTCGCTGTTTGCGGCCGCGCAAAGATCGCGACGATAAGGATGAACCCTATCCCGATGGACGACTTGTGTGAGGGCGGAGGCCATGCCACAAACCTGCGCACGATTTTTGTCTCGAAACCACAGAGCCTGATCCATGAAGAAACTGACTTTGACTGCGCTCGTCGTGATTGCCTCGTCGTCGCTGGCCTCTGCTGCAATGGCGCAGGATGCCGCCGCGGGCAAGACGTCCTTCAACAAGTGCCTGCCCTGCCATGCGATCGGCGAAGGTGCGAAGAACAAGGTTGGTCCGGAGCTGAACGGTCTCGACGGCCGCAAGTCGGGCAGCGCCCCGGACTACAACTATTCGGAAGCCAACAAGAACTCGGGCATCACCTGGAACGAGGCCGTGTTCAAGGAATACATCAAGGATCCGAAGGCCAAGATCCCCGGCACCAAGATGACCTTTGCCGGCATCAAGAACGAGACCGAGGTCAACAACCTCTGGGCCTACGTTTCGTCGTTCGACAAGGACGGCAAGCAGAAGCAGTAAGCGGCGCGACGTCCGCTCCGCTTTCGAAGCCCCGGCCGCGCGCCGGGGCTTTTTCGTTTTCAAGGCGCGGCAGCCTCGTTCGCCGTGAGCGCGCCGATCATCCGGTCGACCTCGCCGGCCACGAGCTCCGGCACCGCATTCTGGACCATGTGGCCAAGGTCGGGCACGACGATCAGGCGGGTCTGGGGCAGCACCTGCGCCAGCCGCCTGGCGTGGATGTCGGTGTAGACGGTCTTGTCGGCGTCGCCGGCCAGGATCGTGACGGGGGCCTTGATCTCGGCGTAGCGCGGCGCCTGCTCGATCACCGCCTGCTTGAGGGTGACGAGGTCGAGCGCGTTGGCAAGGAATTCGCGGGGCCGCAGCAGCAGCGGCGTCGCGCTCTGGTCGACGAAATCGGCCGGCATCTGCTGCGGTGCAAACACGCCGCGGGCGCCGGGGCCCATCAGCGCAAGACCGAGCGGCAGGGTGATGGTGTGGGCCAGCAGCGGGCCGATCACCGGTGTGGTCACCGCCGCATTGTACTGCCCGACCCCGCCGCGCCAGGGATAGGCGACCGGCGCCAGCATCACGAGGCCGGCCACCCGGTCGGGGAAGTCGAGCGCCATGCGCAGGCCGAGCGCGCCGCTCCAGGAGTGGACCACCAGGATCACAGGCCCGACGCCGAGCCGGCCGAGCGCCTCGTCCAGCATCCGCGCCTGCGCGGCCGGGGTGGAGTCCTCAGCCCGCACTCTCGGGCTCCAGCCATGACCGGGGCGGTCGACCAGCAGCACCCGGTGGCGCTCCGCCAGCATGTCCCCGAGCGGCTTGCGCATCGCCTCGAGGTTCGAGCTCGCGCCGTGAAGCAGCAACAGGGGAGGCTTTTGGCTGTCGCGCGGACCGATATCCACAAGATTGATGGTGGCCCCGTTGACATCGATCGCCTGCCCCTGGGCCGGATAGCGGTGCTCGACGACCGCGACGCCGGCCCGGGTCACGAGCGCAAGCACGGCCAATGCGCTCACTAAGAACATTGAAATCATTGAGAGTTTTCTGCCTGTCACAAAGACAGTTACGGGCGCGGAAGCTGGGAGTTGCAGATCCAGCGGCGTTGCCCGGTCGTTTCGGCCTTAAATCCTGTCATCACTGCGTCGTCGGCCATTTTATAACCATGGTCGGGACTTTTCCTCGCAATCGGCTGATGACCGTGAATTACTTCCGGTTGGGTCATTGCAAGACGTCACCTGCGATGACCGGCCCTGCGTTTAGTTTGGTGTTTTGGGAGGGGGTTACCGATGAGCTTTCGTTCGAGCGAGTCTGCGATCGACGAGATCGTCGCGAGCTGCAACGGCGATATCCGCGGCGCGCTGAAGGCGCTGCTGCTGGTCAACGAGCATCTCGAGGCCGAGATTGCACAGCTGTATGCCGCAGCTGCGCAGTACGGCATGCCGGATCGCCGCAGCACCGCGTTTCACTAAGCCGGCTGACCGGGGCGGATGACGCCCATCAGTCCTCCTGTGTCAGGTCCTTGTTCGGGCACGCGTTGATCGTCGATCGCGCCAGCTTGGCGTCGTCTTTCGACTTGAACGGCCCCGACGCGAACCAGATGTCCCCGATGATGACGGGGTTGCTGGTCACGATCTCGCAGCGATCGGTGGCGCGATTACCCACCACCCAGAACAGATCGTCCGCCCGCGCGGCCGTCGCCGTCAGTCCCAAACCCGTCATTCCCACAAGCGCTGCCGTCAGCACTGCACGCCGCATTGCGCCGTCTCCTGGCCAAGTTTTGTCCGGTCAACGGCAATTGGGATCGCGCAGGCCGGCCGGCAAGGACGGCCGTCCGGACAGGGTTAACCGGCCGTTGAGCCTAGATGTCGCGGCCTTCGACCTTCTCGGCCAGGGTTTTGACCAGCTCCGGCACCTTGTCGAGGTGCGGATTGACCTCCAGCGCCTTGCGGAAGGCATCCAGCGCCCGCTTCTCCTCGCCGAGGTCCTGCATGATCATGCCGAGACCGGCGAGCGCGCCGAAGTGCCTGGGCTCCCGGAGCAGCACCTGCTGGATGTCGGCGAGGGAGCGGCCGTAGTCGTTCTGCAGATAATAGATCGTCGCGCGGCGATTCCAGGCTTCGACATAGTCGGGGCGGAGCTTGATGACCGAATCGAGCAGCTTGAGCGCGACCTCGTTCTGCTTCGCGTCCATCGCCGCCTTGGAACGCGCCATCAGCAGTGCGACGGTGTCGCTCGGGGTCTGCAGCCAGATCGCCCAGATCCGGGCCTCGACATGCTTGGCGCTGATCTCGTCGGGGGCGGCCTTGAGGGCGCCGAACAGGAAATCCAGCCCCTTGGTCTTGTCGGCGCCGACCTTCGGCAGCTTCGAGGGGGCTTCCGGGGGTTTTGGCTTGGCGCCCGGTCGCGGGTCACCCTGGGCGAACGCAAGGTACGGTATGCAGATGACGGCGGCGGCGAGCAGAATCGCCAGGGAGGATCGCTTTGCCATGAACCAAGTCTAAACGCAGAAAGCGCGCCCTGCAAAGCAGAGCGCGCGTCAAAGACCTGTGAGCAGGCGGCGCAGGAGCGGGCTCAATCGGCCCCCTGTCGTTTAGCCCTGGCGGGCCTTGAAGCGGCGCTGGACCTTGTTGATCACATAGACGCGGCCCTTGCGGCGGACCAGACGGTTGGCGCGATGGCGGCCACGCAGCGACTTCAGCGAGTTACGGACCTTCATGGGACATCCTGATACGTTCGAAAGGCCGTGTTGGACAGGCCGGAAGTGGCAAATAGGAATGGATTTCCGCAAGCGACTGGGCCGCCCGGAGTGGCCGGTTTCTAACCACCGACCCGCCGGATGTCAACGATTGCGGCGCGGACTTCAACAGAACGGCCGCAATCGCCGGACCGCAGGAACTCGACCATCGGGCCAATTGCCGATTGCCAAATTCGTTATATCCTATAATCAATTTGCCAAAGCCAATAATCAACCGCCGGGAACGCCCATGCCCAAGCTCGCTCTGCCCAAGATCGACGACGTCGTCGCCATCGACATCCACACCCATGCCGAGGAACCCTGCGGCATGCATGCGGATGACGGCTATGACGATTTCCAGGCCCAGATGGCCGACTACTTCAAGTCGCCGCACAAGCATCCGCCGACCGTGCCGGAGACCGCGGCCTATTACCGCTCCAAGAACATCGCCGCCGTGATCTTCCCGGTCGATGCCGAGCGCGAGACCGGCTTCCGCCGCTACAAGAATGAAGAGATGCTGGAGATCGCTTCCGAGCATCTCGACGTGCTGATCCCGTTCGTCAGCATCGATCCGCACAAGGGCAAGCTCGGCGTGCGCGAGGCGCGCAGGCTGATCGAGGATTATGGCGTCCGCGGCTTCAAGTTTCACCCGACGATGCAGGGCTTCTACGCCAACGACCGCCTCGCCTACCCGCTCTATGAGGCGATCAATGACGGCGGCGCGATCGCTCTGTTCCACACCGGCCAGACCGGCGTCGGCTCGGGCATGCCGGGCGGCATGGGCATGCGGCTGAAGTACTCCAACCCGATGTACATGGACGACGTCGCGGCCGATTTCCCGGACCTCAAGATCATCCTCGCGCACCCCTCCTTCCCCTGGCAGGAGGAGGCGCTGTCGGTCGCGACCCACAAGCCCAACGTCTATATCGACCTGTCGGGCTGGTCGCCGAAATACTTCCCGCCGATCCTGGTGCGCTACATCAACTCGATCCTGCAGGACAAGATGCTGTTCGGCTCCGACTGGCCGGTCATCACGCCGGACCGCTGGCTCGCCGATTTCGCCAAGCTCGACATTCGCGAAGAAATCCGCCCGAAGGTGCTGAAGGCCAACGCCCGCAAGCTGCTCGGGATCTGAGACCGCTCCAGGCGCGGTGGCCATCGGTCATCGCGCCTGCCTCTGACTGAGGTGATCGCCGTGCCGTTCAAAGCCGTCGTCTTCGATGCCTATGGCACGCTGTATGACATCCAGTCGGTGGCGGCGGTCACCGAGCGGGCCTTTCCCGGCCATGGCGACATCATCACCCAGATCTGGCGCATCAAGCAGCTCGAATACACTTGGCTGCGCTCGCTGATGCAGCGCTACGAGGACTTTGCCGTCGTCACGCGGCAGTCGCTGATCTACACGCTGCGCGTGCTCGGCCTGCAGGCCGATGCCGCCACGTTGGATCGCATCATCGCCAAGTACCTCGATCTCGATCCCTACCCTGACGCACGAACCGCGCTCGCTGCGATGAAGGATCACCAGCTCGCGATCCTGTCCAACGGCAGCCCCGCGATGCTCGATGGCCTCGTCAAGGCGAGCGGCTTCGACACGTTGCTCGATGCCGTCCTCAGCGTCGATGCGCACGGGATCTTCAAGCCGAGCCCGCAAGCCTATACGCTGATCGAAGAGACGCTCGGACTGTCGCCTCGTGACGTCTTGTTCGTCTCCTCCAATCCCTGGGACGCCTGCGGTGCCAAGGCCTTCGGCCTCAACGTCGCATGGATCGAACGAGTGACGCCGGAGGCCATGGCTGCGGCCTGCGTCACAACCGACCTGGTCGCGCCCCTCACCTTGTTCAAGGCGCTGCGCACCCAGATGGACGAGTTGGGTTTCGCGCCCGATTATCGTATTGCTGCGCTGTCCGAACTACCCGAGATCGTTGCATCGCATGAGCCTTGAATCCGTCCGCGCCTTCTTCGCCGAGAAAGCCCCCGACATCGACGTCCTCGTCTCCAGCCAGAGCTCCGCGACCGTCGCGCTTGCGGCCGAGGCCTATGGCGTCGAGCCCGCCCGCATCGCCAAGACGCTGTCCCTGCGTGTCGGCGACCGCATCATCCTGATCGTCGCCGCCGGCCACGCGCGGATGGACAACAAGAAGGTCAAGGCGCTGTTCGGCGGCAAGCCGAAGATGCTCGGCCTCGACGAGGTCGCCGACATCACGGGACACGAGGTCGGCGGCGTCTGCCCGTTCGGACTGAAATCGCCGCTGCCGGTGTATTGCGACCTGTCGCTGAAGGCGTTCGACATCGTGGTGCCCGCGGCCGGCTCGACGCATAGCGCGGTGAAGATCACGCCGGAGCGAATGGCTGAGCTGACGGGAGCCGAATGGGTCGACGTCTGCGAGGTGCAGGCCTGAGCGGCGCACGCGATCACCGCTTCTTTGCTTTCGCGAGCTCCTTGACCAGAAACTCCGAGAGCACCTCGACCCGCGCCGGCCGCGGCCCGCCCGGCGGCATCACCAGATGCATCGCTCCCTCCGGCTGGCTCCAGCCCTTCAGCACCACCTCGACCTCGCCCGACGCGATCGCATCGCCGACGATGAAGTCCGGCAGATCGGCGATGCCGAGCCCGGCCAACACCGCCGGCAGCAACGCCTCACCATTGTTGACCCGCAGCTGTCCCGCCGGACGCACGCTCGCCTGCTCGCCGGCGGCATTGGTGTAGTGCCAGACGCCGGCCGTGGAGAGGTAGGCGTAGCCGAAGCACTTGTGCTCGGCCAAATGCATCGGATGCGTCGGCCGTCCGTGCCGCTTCAGATAAGACGGCGCCGCCACCGTGTAGCGTGGCATCGCGCAGAGCCGGCGCGCGACGAGCGAGGAGTCCGGCAGTCGCGCGATGCGTAGGGCGAGATCAAATCCCTCGCCAATGAGGTCCACCGTCGCGTCGCTCATATGGAGATCGATCGAGACCTCCGGATATTGTTCGAGAAAGGCCGGCAGCAGCGGCGCGATCTTCTTGACCCCGAAGGTCATCGGCACGGCGAAGCGCACCAGGCCGCGTGGCGTCAGCGACTGCGCCAGCGCTTCGGTCTCCGCAGCCTCGCCATCGGCGAGCAACTGCGCCGCGCGCTCCGACAGCCGCTGGCCGGCATCGGTGAGCGCCAGCCGCCGCGACGTCCGGTTGAACAGCCGGGTGCCCAGGCGCTCCTCCAGACGGCTGACGGCTTTGGAGACGGAGGCCTTGGACAGGCTCAACTCCTGCGCGGCGCCGGCGAAGGAGCGCAGCTCGACGACCTTGGCGAAGATCGCCATCGCCTCGAAATCCGGAAGTCGCACCATCGACTCAATCTCTCTTTTGGAAACAATAGGTTTCAATAGTTTCTATTTATATACCGCAACCGCTCCCTTATTCCAATGCCCAACGCGACGGCGGCACCGGCCATTGTCGCAACCTCAGGAGCAGACACATGATCGAACTCAAGCCCTTCGCGGCGCTGGGCGGCGCCGACCACGGCTGGCTGAAGGCCAAGCACCATTTCTCGTTCGCGAGCTACTACGACCCCGCGAATATGGGCCACGGCGCCCTGCGCGTCTGGAACGACGATGAGATTGCGCCGAACACCGGATTCCCGGCGCATCCGCACCGGAACATGGAGATCATCACCTATGTCCGCGAAGGCGCGATCACGCATCAGGACAGCCTCGGCAACAAGGGTCGCACCGAAGCCGGCGACGTCCAGGTAATGAGCGCGGGCAGCGGCATCCGCCACTCCGAGTACAATCTCGAGCCGACCACGACGCGCATCTTCCAGATCTGGATCGAGCCGACCACCGATGGCGGCCAGCCGACCTGGGGCGCCAAGCCGTTTCCGAAGTCGGACCGCTCCGGCAAGCTGGTGACGCTCGCAAGCGGCTTCGCGGATGATTCCGACGCGCTGCCGATCAGGGCCAAGGCGCGCGTGCTGGGCACCACGCTCAAGGCCGGCGAGACCGCGGAATACTCCGCCGACAAGGCCCGCCACATCTATCTCGTGCCGGCCGCCGGCAGCGTCAAGGTCAACGGCGTTCGTGTGAACGCCCGTGACGGCGCCGCCATCCGCGACGAGGCCACGCTGAAGATCACCGCGCTCGAAGATTCCGAGCTGGTGCTGGTCGACGCCGCCTAACCGCTTCTGCTCACCCTCATCCCCACGGAGACTATCATGACCAAGGTTCTCGTTCTCTACTACTCCGCCTACGGCCACATCGAAGCGATGGCGAACGCGGTTGCCGAAGGCGCCCGCGAAGCCGGCGCCACAGTCGACATCAAGCGCGTGCCGGAACTAGTGCCGGCCGACGTCGCCAAGGCGTCCTACTACAAACTCGACCAGGCTGCGCCGATCGCCAAGGTCGAGGAGCTCGCCGACTACGACGCGATCATCGTCGGCACCGGCACCCGCTTCGGCCGCATGGCCTCGCAGATGGCGAACTTCCTCGACCAGGCCGGCGGCCTCTGGGCCAAGGGCGCGCTGAACGGCAAGGTCGGCGGCGCCTTCACCTCGACCGCGACCCAGCATGGCGGCCAAGAGGTGACGTTGTTCTCGATCATCACCAACCTGCTGCATTTCGGCATGACCATCGTCGGTCTCAACTACGGCTTCGCCGGCCAGATGAAGCTCGACGAGGTCACGGGCGGCTCGCCCTACGGCGCCACCACCATCACCGGCGGCGACGGCAGCCGGCAGCCGAGCGAGAACGAGCTGGCGGGGGCGCGCTATCAGGGGCGCGTGATCGCCGAGACCGCAAAGAAGTTGCATGGCTGATGCGACTGGGGCGGCACTTCCGGCTTCGAAGTGCCGCCCCATCTCGTCGGAAGAAATTGAAGGAGTCCGCAATGCCCGCCATGCTCGAACTGGTGACGTTGGCCAGGCTGGCGCGTCATCCCCTGCAGATGATGGCGCGCCATTGGTACTGCAAGGGCCTGTTTCGCGCGAGCCGCGGCCAGCGGCGCTGTGCGGAATGCGCGGCCGCTAAAGCGGCTTGATCTGCACCTTCTTGAACTTCACGACGCCAGAGCCGTATTGCAGGGCGATCGGCCCCGCCGCGTGCTTGCTGTCGTCGACATCGGCGGTCTTCTCGCCGTTGAAGATCACGGTGAGCCGCGTACCCTTGGCGGTGATCTCGAACGTATTCCACTTGCCGCCGGCCTTCGGCATCGGATCGACCTTCGACACGTCGACGATCGCGCCGGTGCCGTATTTCGGGTCGGGCCGCTTGTCGAAGATGTTGACCTCATAGCAGATGTTGGAGTCGATCTTCTCAGACTGGTCGCAGCGGATGAAGATGCCGCTGTTGGCGGCGTCGTCGACCCAGAACTCGGCCTTGATCTGAAAATCCTTGTAGCTGGTCTTGGTGACCAGATAGGACGGATCCTTGCCGTCGAGCTTGTCGGCCATCAAGGTGCCGTCCTTGGCTTCCCAGTTGGCCTTGCCGACCTCGGTGAACTCGACCTTCTTGTCGCCGTCGACCAGGGTCACCCAGCCGTCATCGGCCGACGCCGTCCTGATCATCGTCAGCGCCGCACCCGTCATCACCAATCCAGCCGCGAGCACGCCCCAGCGTTTACGCATCGAAACTCCTCCCTGATTTTGTTTCGTTCGCAGCCAAGATAGCAAAGCGACGGACGAAGCAAACGAGTTTCGATGCTGCATCTGCTCTCTCAACTACACCGCGGTGGCCCGCGCAAAATCGACATAGATCTCGCGCAGCCGCGTGGCCACCGGCCCCGGCTTGCCGTCGCCGACCGGCTTGCCGTCGATCGTGACCACCGGCTGCACGAACGAGCTCGCGCTGGTGATGAAGGCCTCCTTGGCGGCGAGCGCCTCCTCGACGGTGAACAGCCGCTCCTCGACCTTGAGCTGGCGCTCCTCGGCAAGCTTGACCACCGCCTTGCGGGTGCAGCCCGGCAGGATCGCGTTGGAGTTCGGCCTGGTGACGATGACGTCGTCCTGGGTCAGGATGAAGGTCGACGACGAGCCTCCTTCGGTGACGTGGCCGTCCTCGACCATCCAGGCCTCGGCTGCGCCTGCGGCGGCTGCCGCCTGCTTCGCGAGCACCTGCGCCAGCAGCGCCACGCTCTTGATGTCGCGGCGCGCCCAGCGGATGTCGGGCACGGTGATGACACCGATGCCGGTCTTGGCGGAGGGCGCATCGACGATGTTCTTCGCGGTGACGAACATCACCAGCGTCGGCTTGACGTCGCCCTTCGGAAACGGAAAGTCGCGGCCCTTGTCGGCGCCGCGGGTGACCTGCAGATAGACCATGCCCTGGTCGAGCTGGTTGCGCGCAACCAGCTCCTTCTGCAGCTCCTCGATGCGCGACAGACTCTCCGGCAACGCGAGACCGATCTCGCCGACGGAGCGCTCGAGGCGGGCGAGGTGTGAGTCGCTATCGACGAGCTTTCCGTCGAGCACCGCCGCCACTTCATAGATGCCGTCGGCGAACAGGAAGCCGCGATCGAGCACCGAGACCTTGGCTTCGGACAGGGGCACGAAGGCGCCGTTGACGTAAGCGATGGGGTCCAAGGCGATATCTCCTATTAGTTAGGCGCTGTGCAACGAGCACACCGCTGTCTCTTACCTCTCTCCGCCTGCGGGGAGAGGTCGGATCGCATCGCAAGATGCGATCCGGGTGAGGGGGTACAGGTCTAACCGTATGCACTGCTCGTGCGGCTGCCCCTCACCCCAACCCTCTCCCCGTGAAGAACGGGGAGAGGGAGCAGACTGCCGTCTGCGCGACTACTCGCGAAAAACTCCCAAGCTAATGCGACAAGATCTTCGACAGGAACTGCTGCGCGCGGTCGCTGCGGGGCTGGCCGAAGAACTCTTCCTTCTTGGCGTCCTCGACGATCTCGCCGCGGTCCATGAAGATGACGCGGTGGGCGACCTTCTTGGCGAAACCCATTTCGTGGGTGACGACCATCATGGTCATGCCCTCGCGGGCGAGATCGACCATGACGTCGAGCACCTCGCTGATCATCTCGGGGTCGAGCGCCGAGGTCGGCTCGTCGAACAGCATCGCGATCGGGTCCATCGCGAGCGCACGCGCAATGGCAACGCGCTGCTGCTGGCCGCCGGACAGCTGCGCCGGGAATTTCTGCGCCTGCTCCTTGAGGCCGACGCGCTCCAGAAGCTTCATGCCCTTGGCGGTCGCTTCTTCCTGGCCGCGCCCCAGCACCTTCTGCTGCGCCAGCCGGAGATTCTCGATGATCGTCAGGTGCGGAAACAGTTCGAAGTGCTGAAACACCATGCCGACCCGCGAGCGCAGCTTCGGCAGATTGGTCTTGGGATCATTGACCTTGAGGCCATCGATCGTGATCGTGCCGTCCTGGAACGGCTCCAGCGCGTTGACGCATTTGATCAGGGTCGACTTGCCGGAGCCGGAGGGTCCGCAGACCACCACGACCTCGCCCTTGGCGACGGAGGTGGTGCAATCCTTCAGCACCTGGAAGGTCGGGCTGTACCATTTGTTGACGTGGCTGATTTCGATCATGAGAGCCGACTACCTGATGATGGCGATGCGCGACTGCAGGCGGCGGACGCCGTAGGACGCGATGCAGGAGATGGTGAAGTAGACCACGGCGGCGAACAGATACATCTCGACGAGGCGGCCGTCGCGCTGCGCGACCTTGGAGGCCGCGCCGAGGAAGTCCGGGATCGAGAGCACGTAGACCAGCGAGGTGTCCTGGAACAGCACGATGGTCTGGGTCAGCAGCACCGGCAGCATGTTGCGGAACGCCTGCGGCAGCACGACGTAGCGCATGGTCTGCGCGTAGGTGAGGCCGAGCGCCGAGGCCGCCGCCGGCTGGCCGCGCGAGATCGACTGGATGCCGGCGCGCATGATCTCGGAGAAATACGCCGCCTCGAACATGATGAAGGTGATCAGCGAGGAGGCAAAGGCGCCGACCTTGATCGGCCGCGACGAACCGGTCAGCCACTGCCCGATATAGGGGACCAGGAAGTAGAACCAGAAGATCACCAGCACCAGCGGCAGCGAGCGCATGAAGTCGACATAGAGCCCGGCGATCCAGCCCATCACGCGGTAGCCCGACAGCCGCATCAGCGCGATCAGCGTGCCGAAGATCAGGCCGCCCGTCGCGGACAGCGCGGTCAGCGTCAAGGTGAAGGTCATGCCGTCGATGAAGAGATAGCTCAGCGAGCGGCGGATGACGTCGAAATCGAAATTGGCCAGCATCTCATTTGCCCGTGATGTAGCCAGGAATCGCCACCGCGCGCTCCAGGAGGCGCATGCCGATCACGACGATGATGTTGATGACGAGATACATCAGGGTCGCGGCGCTGAACGCCTCGAACACCTGGAAGGAGAATTCCTGCATCGCGCGGGCCGCACCCGTCAGCTCGATCAGGCCGATGGTGATCGCGACGGCGCTGTTCTTGACCGTGTTGAGGAATTCGGAGGTCAACGGCGGCAGGATGATGCGGAAGGCCATCGGCAGCAGCACGTAGCGATAGACTTGAAGCGTGGTCAGACCAAGAGCCGTGGCCGCCATCTTCTGTCCCCGCGGCAGCGAGCCGATGCCGGCCGCAAGCTGTACCGCGACGCGGGCCGACATGAACAGGCCGATGCCGACGGCCGCCGTATAGAACGGCGCGTTCGGCATCTGCTTCAGCCACAGGCCGGCGGTCCGCGGCAGCAGCTCCGGCAGCACGAAGAACCACAGGAACAGCTGCACCAGCAGCGGCATGTTGCGGAAGAATTCGACATAGATGAAGCCGATCCAGGTCGCGAGCTTGGACGGCAGCGAGCGCAGGATGCCGACGATCGTGCCGAAGATCAGCGCGATCACCCAGGCCGACAGCGAGGTCACGATCGTGACCTTCAGCCCCGCCAGCAGCATGTCGAAATAGGTGCCGGCCCCGGTCGGGTTCGGCTCCAGGAAGATGTGCCAGTTCCAGGTGTAGTTCACGGGGACATCCAGAAAGGGTTAGCTCGGGACTGAGCCGATGCGATCAGCTGATATGATCGGGGTCATCGGATCAAGTTCATTCCGTCCGGCTGATGCAATCAATAGGCCAGTGTTGCCGCAATCACTTCAATTCGTAGTCCGGCTGCTGCCGCGCCGGCAGTGCGCCCCCTCTCCCCGTTCTTCACGGGGAGAGGGAGTGGACCGTCGTCGTGGCGACGGCTCGATTCCAAGCTTTGCGAGCTGCATCATGCGGCAGCCGCAAGTGGAGAGAGAGCAAGCAGCTTACGGCTTGTACGACTCCGGATCCGGCGAGTCCGACGGCTTGGCGAACTCGGCCTTCAGCTCGGCGGAGATCGGGGTGTTCAGGTTGAGGCCCTTCGGCGGGATCTTCTGCATGAACCACTTGTCATACAGCTTGGCGCCCTCGCCGCTGGTGTAGATCTTGGCGGTCGCGGCATCGACGACCTTCTTGAACTGCGGATCGTCCTTGCGCAGCATGATGCCGTAGGGCTCGGGCTTGGAGAACGCGTCGCTCGAGATGACGTAGGCGGCCGGATCCTTGGAGCCGGCGACGAGGCTGGCGAGCAGGATGTCGTCCATCACGAACGCCACCGCACGGTCGGTCTCGACCATCAGGAAGGCTTCGGCGTGATCCTTGGCCGGGATGATGTTGATGCCGAGGCTGCGCGCGGCATTGGCCTCGGTGAGCTGCTTGATGTTGGTGGTGCCGGCGGTCGACACGACCGTCTTGCCCTTCAGATCATCGATCTTGGTGATGTTGCTCGCCTTCTTCGTGACGTAGCGGCTCGCCGTCAGGAAGTGGGTGTTGGTGAAGGAAATCTGCTTCTGGCGCTCGGCGTTGTTGGT
Organism: Bradyrhizobium sp. SRS-191; assembly: GCF_024586915.1. Lineage (GTDB taxonomy): Bacteria > Pseudomonadota > Alphaproteobacteria > Rhizobiales > Xanthobacteraceae > Bradyrhizobium. The sequence goes on along the minus strand of NZ_JANBVS010000034.1, from coordinate 3,114 downwards.
GGTCGAGCCGCATTCGAGATCAATGGTGCCGTTGGCGAGCAGCGGGATGCGCGTCGACGACGTCACGGGGTTGAGCTTGACCTCGAGCTTGTCGAGCTTGAGCTCCTTCTTCACGGCATCGACGATGCCCATGCAGATGTCGATCGCGAAACCGACCGGCTTCTGGCTGTCGTCGAGATAAGAGAACGGAATCGAGGAGTCGCGGACGCCGAGCGTGATGGCACCGGTCTCCTTGATGTTCTTCAAGGTCCCCGTGAGGTCCTCGGCTTGCACCTGGCCGGCGCAGAGCGCGGCGGCAAGCGTCAGACCCAATAGGCGAAGCTGCTTCATCTGTTTCTCCTCAATCCGGCAGATTGCCGGATGCTTGCATGAACCCGAACAAACTCAAAATGCCCCCGGCTTCGGACGATGTTTCGGCCGGGACAGCGCGGGCACCATAGACCGCCCCGCGGCGGGAAGTTCTCGGACGCTTGCGACAAATTGCCTGTCCAGCGCCCCGTTCGACAAGACATTCGCACCGATGCGGCAGCGCCGAACGTCGGGATGGTAAACTACGAGGGCGGCGCGCATCCGGCGACACGACGAAAGTTGCAGTGGAGCGTCCGGCCTGCTCATCAGCTCGCGCATCGAGTTCCAGTGCTTGCGAGCGGATTGCCTTGTGGGAGCCAACACTTTCGCGACGACGGCGCTGTACCCCCTCTCCCCGTTCTTCACGGGGAGAGGGTTGGGGTGAGGGGCAAACGCACGGGTAGTGGACATGGTGAGACCTGTACCCCCTCACCCGGATTGCATCTTGCGATGCAATCCGACCTCTCCCCGCAGGCGGGGAGAGGCGCAGACCGAGCAAGCAGCAAGATCTGTGCTCAAAACAGCTCAAGCGTCCTCACAACGGCTTCCGCAACTCACCCAGATCCCAGAACAGCCCGGCCATCAGGCCCAGCGCCTCCTCCGTGACATCCATCAGAATGTGCTCGTCCGGCGCGTGCTGCGAGCAGCCGGGATAGGAGTGCGGAACCCACATGGTCGGCATCTTCAGCACGTCGGCAAAGACGTCGTTCGGCAGCGAGCCGCCGAAATTCGGCAGCACGGCGGGCGTCTTGCCGGTGCTCATCCGGATCGACTCCGCCGCCCAGTTGATCCAGGGGCTGTCGATGTCGGCGCGCGAGGCCGCGAAGCCTTGCGTCATGCTGACCTCGATCATCGGGAAGCCGTGCGCGACGAGATGAGCCTTCACATCCTCGACGATGGTGTCGACCTTGGTGCCGACCACGAAGCGTAGTTGCAGCACGGCACGTGCGACGCCTGGAATGGCATTCGCGGGTTTGTCGATATTGCCCGAGGAGATCGCCAGCACCTCCAGCGTGTTCCAGGCATACAGCCGCTCCGCCGGCGTCAGCCCCTCCTCGCCCCAATTGTCCGACAGCGCCGGCTCGTCGGCGGTCGGCTCGACCTTGACGTCGGCCAGGATGGCGCGGATCTCATTGGTCAGGCGCGGCGGCTTGAGCGAGTCCAGCTTGATGCGGCCGTGTCCGTCGACGAGCGTCGCGATGGCATTGGCAAGGATGGTCGCGGGATTGGCGAGCACGCCGCCCCAATTGCCGGAGTGATTGCCGCCTTCGCGCAAGGCGACGTCGAGATGCAGCCGGATGCCGCCGCGGCAGCCGAGAAAGATGGTGGGCCGCGCGGTCGACAGCCGCGGACCGTCGGAGCCGATGAAGACGTCGGCCTTCAGCGCCTCGCGCTTGAGATCGGCGACCTTGGCAAGGTCTGGCGAGCCGATCTCCTCGCCCATCTCGATGATGAACTTGGCATTGAAGCCAAGCTTGCCGCCGCGGGCCTCGCGCACCGCGCGCAGCGCCGCGATGTTGATGCTGTGCTGGCCCTTGTTGTCCGCGGTGCCGCGGCCATAGAGCCGGTTGCCCGCCGGCGTCACGGCCCAGGGATCGCGGCCGTCGCGCCACTCGCCGGTCATGCCGTCGACGGTATCGCCGTGGCCATAGCTCAGCACCGTCGGCGCGCTGTCGCTCTCATGGTAGGTCGCGATCAGGAACGGCGAGCGGCCGCTCGGCGAGGCCACCAGTTCGGAGGAGAAGCCGAGCGCGGCGAAGGATGGCGTCAGCTCGTTGGTGAGGTAGGACGCGAGCTCGTCCTTGCGCTCGGGATTGAGGCTCTCGGTGCGGTAGGCGACCCGGCGACCGAGCTCGGCCAAGAAGTCACCGCTCGTCAGGCTTTGACGGGCACGGGCGATTGCATCAATCCTGGTCATGGCGCTTTTCCAGTCACAACGAAGGCGGCGTCTTATCGGGATCAGGGAGCGAGCGGAAGGGGCTGGCTTTGAATTCAGTGGGAGATCCGACGAGTCTCGGAATTCGGAACCGCTCGCGTCGCGCATGAGCGGCATGAACGACGGGGGCATGCGCGCCCTCGTTCTCGCGGTGCAATCGCGCACCCGAGTTGTCATTTAGACCGCCCTCGAGAGACGGAGGGCGCGGGGAATGCCGGGTGCTGGCCGCAACCCATGGCCCGCCTGCAGAAAGAAAAGCAGGCGGCAGTCACCACAGGTTCAGCCGGTCATCCGGCATTCCCCGCGCGACGGTTTTCACGCTTATAGCGCGCTCTCCCCGGTGTCCGGCTCGATAGCCACCGTCATCAGCGGGATCATCACCCGCCGACTTGGCGCCAGCTTCGGGGCGCCAGGACCACACGCCTTCACGTCCGCAAGCTGCCGTTCGTCCGCGCGGGTCTCCCCACGCTGCGGCATCTCAGCGGCCATCGCTCCCCGCCTCGCGTGTCGTGACGATCGCGATGCGCCCCTCCGTGGGAGGCGGGATTTCGGAAATAAAGCATATCTTCGGGAATTCGTAAAGCGATTTCTCGCCCGCCGTCGACCCACGGCCTCGCCCTTCGAGACGCCCGCCTAAGGGCGGGCTCCTCAGGACGAGGACCGAGCTTGTGGCGAAGTCCGAACCTCATGGCTGGCGAGATCTCAAACCTCTCCATCAACAGGCTGCTCGGTCTCGTTCGAAACAGGCTGCAACATCCGCACCGGCGTGAGATGCAGTGCCCTCGCCCCTTGTGGGAGAGGGCAGCGCCGGCCGATCGGCAGGCTCGGTC
>NZ_JANBVS010000033.1 GCF_024586915.1 Bradyrhizobium sp. SRS-191 | reverse complement strand
CGCCTGCCGCAGACGAAAACGGGCGTATTTTGAAGGAGATGAAGCACAATCCACTGATAACGGCGGCTTGTTGCAAACCCGACATCGGAATGCTTCGCAAGATGTGATGATGCGCCGCACTGTCCGAAACGACACAACAAAGGCCGGCCTCCAGCTGCCAAAAGCTCGGAACGAGATTTGCTAGATCCTCCTCGCAGCCTTGCGGCCAAGGATCTCGCGAAGGTTTGAGGAGGATGCAGATGCAGATCGGAGTTGAGACGGCGAAAGCGGTGGACCAGCGGCGTGTGTTCGTCATCGATGACGATGAGATCACCCGTGCGGCGCTGCAGTTCATGCTGCACGATGAGATCGAAACCCATGAGTTGGCGACTCCCGAGGAAGCCTATGAGAAGGGCGTCGACTGGCTGGCGCCGAACGTGGTGATGCTCGGCGTCTCCTTCCTGAAGCAGCGTGGGCCGGAGCTGGTCCGTGAGATCGCCGGCAAGTTCAAGGGGGTGCGGATCCTGATCGTCACCGCCAAGGCCGACGAGGCGATCGCGATCGAGGGGCTGAAGGCGGGCGCGCATGGCGCGGTCGTCAAGCCGCTGACGATCGAGTCGGTGCGCAAGAAGGTCGACACCATTCTCGGCCGCGCCGGCGGCGCGCAACTGGTCCAGCTCGGCGGGCTGTGACGTGACCACGGTGGTGTTTTACGAGAAGCCGGGCTGCGGCACCAATGCCCGGCAGAAGCTGATGCTGGCGCGCGCCGGTCACGAGGTCGAGGCCAGAAATCTGCTGACCGAACCGTGGACCGGTGAGCGGCTGCGCGCCTACTTCGCCGGAACGCCGGTCTGGTCCTGGTTCAACCCGGCGTCGCCACGCGTCAAGTCAGGCGAGATCGAGCCGGAGGCGATCGAAGCAGTCGCCGCCATCGATCTGATGCTGGAGGACCCGCTGCTGATCCGCCGTCCGCTGATCGAGGCCGGCGGCCAATGCTGCGCCGGCTTCGACCGCGAGCCGGTGCTGTCGCTGCTGCAGCGGGATGATGATCTCGACGACGTCCAGGGCTGCACGCGCCCCGAAGCATCGCCCTGTCCGGAGCCGCGCTGAGCGGCTCCGGTCCAGACTTCAGCGCTTCAGCACCATCACCAGACGGTCGACGCGCTTGCCCTGTTTGAAGTGGGATTCGACAATCTCGTCGATATCCTCCGGCTTGGTCGGCCGATACCAGATGCCATCGGGATAGACCACCATCATCGGCCCGGCGCTGCAGAAGCCGAAGCAGCCGGCGGCGGTGACGCCGACATCCGTCAGCCGCTGCGCCTCGATCGTCTTGGTCAGCCGGTCCCACAACGGCTGCACGCCAAGCGCGCCGCAGCTGCCGCGCGGATGCCCCGGCGGACGCTGCGTCAGGCAGACGAAGGCGTGGTATTTGTAGAGCTGCGGAATCTCGAAATCGTCATCCGCCTCTGCGACACTGCCATCGCTCATGATGCAGCCGCCTTGATGCCCTTGTCGGCCAAGAGCGTCGCGAGCTCACCAGCCTGGAACATCTCGCGCACGATGTCGCAACCACCGACGAACTCGCCCTTGATGTAGAGTTGAGGAATGGTCGGCCAGTTGGAGAACTCCTTGATGCCCTCGCGGATGAAGGGATCGGCCAGCACGTTGACGCTCTCATACGGCACGTCGAGCTTGCCGAGGATCTGCGCCACGGCCGCAGAGAAGCCGCATTGCGGCGCCGCCGGCACGCCCTTCATGAAGAGAACGATGTCATTGCTGTCGATCAGCTTCTGAATGCGTTCGGATGTCGACATTGATGTTGTCCTTTTCCCTGGATGCGGCCGGTTACTTCGGCAATGACGTCTCGAGCGCCAGCGCATGCAGCACGCCGCCCATCTGGCCCTTGAGGGCCGAATAGACCATCTGATGCTGCTGCACCCTGCTCTTCCCGGCGAAAGCCTGCGAGGTGACGCGCGCCGAATAATGGTCGCCGTCACCGGCCAGATCCTCGATCACGACGACTGCATCCGGGAACGCCTCCTTGATCAGACGTTCGATATCAGTTGCTGCCATCGCCATCGCTGTGTCTCCCGCTGGATTGATGACAGCGTCATGCAAGCTCCGAACCAGCCATTTGCAGGTCCCGGACGCTGCACCGGCTCTGATCGAGCGGCGAATTGACGACGCGCGCGTCGTCTTTGCGACAAGGAGGACGATGCGACGCGGGCTTGGCGTTCAAAATCCAACATGCCCACGCGGTTTCGCCGGATTCGCGGCGATGACGGCTTCTGGTGCACCACCGCAAAAACGGTCCGCGTCTTGCACTGATTTGATCGAGGTCAATGCAGATGCTCGAACTCGTCAGCGAACCCGACACGATCAACTTCGGCGATCTTCCCGAGGAGATCGACGCACTGTTGCAGCAGGGCGTGGCGGCGTATCGCCGCGATCACGCGCGCGCCGACCGGCTGTTTCGCGAGGCCCTGGCCGCCGCTCCGCAGCAGCTTCCGACCTATTTCTGCCTCTATAAGATTCACACCTATCAGGGCCATCTCGACGAGGCCAAGGCGGTGGCCGAGCTCGGTCTTGCCGAGGCCGCGCGCCAGGCCGGCTGGTCATCGGATTGGCGGCAATGGGTGCCGCATGACCCGCTGCCCGATGGCCCCGGCCGCTTCGCGCTCTACACGCTGAAGGCGCTCGCCTTCATTCATCTGCGCAAGAACGATCCTGACAGCACGGCTGAGATGCTCGCAGCGCTGCGTCGGCTCGATCCGGCCGGTGCGGTCGGGTGGCCGGTCGTGGCTGCGCTCGCCGACGGGCTGGAATGAGGCCCCCCATGCAGCATCCCAAGCGCAATATCGACACGACGTCGAACGACCATCCCCCGGTGCGAACCAGGACCATGAGAGGAATCAAAGCATGATGAGCATGCACGCCGCTGCCCCTCCCTCCCCGTCGCAAACCGCCCTGACGACCGGCTCGCAGGATGCCGCCGAGAGCGTGATCGCCGCGCTGAGGACGGTCTACGACCCGGAGATTCCGGTGAATGTCTACGATCTCGGTCTGGTCTATCGCATCGCGCATGAGGGCGGCGGCGCCGTCGAGATCGACATGACGCTCACGGCGCCGGGTTGTCCCGTCGCGAGCGAGATCGTCCGCATGGTCGAGGACGCCGTGCAGGCTGTCGACGGTGTCGTCTCCGTCAAGGTCACGCTCGTGTTCGAACCGCCGTGGGACAAGTCGCGCATGTCCGAAGAGACCGCCCTGGAGTTGGGCTTGTTGTAACGCGCGCCGATCGCGCCAACGAAACAGGAGCATCACATGGCGACCGAGAGCACGATCAGGCTCACCGCACATGACGGACATACGTTCCAGGCCTTCCGTGCCGATCCGGCCGACACGCCCAAGGGCGCCATCGTCGTGCTGCCGGACGCGGGCGGCAGCATCAAGGTCCGCAAGGTCGCGGATGCCTTTGCCGCGAGCGGCTATGTCGTGATCGCGCCGGAGCTGTCGCCGCCTGCGGCGGTCGAGGCCCCGGCAGACGGCGAGCCGCCGGCAGCCACACAGGATCCGGTGGCCCCTCTGCTCGCCGAGATCCAGTCCACCGTCGACAGCGTCAAGGAATGTGGCAAGGTGGCCGTGGTCGGCTACGGCGCCGGCGGCGGCCTCGCCTACAACGCCGCGAACCGCGTATCCGGGCTCGCCTGCGCCGTCAGCTACTACGCAACCGGCGTGATCGATGCGGCCGGCGCCAAGCGCAAGGTGCCGACCTTGCTGCACTTCGGTGAAGCCGACGCGGTCGTGCCATTTCCCGCCGTGAGCATGTTCCGCGCCCATCATCCCGAGGTCAGCGCTTTCTCCTATCCGAACGCCGCCCACGACTTCGATGCCGAGGGCGACACCTATGATGAGACGGCCACTGCTTTGGCACAGGAACGGACGCTCGCCTGGATCTCGCAATATGTCGTCGGCCAGCCGCCGATCACGCTGAAGAACGCCGGCGCCTATGCGCTTGCCAAGACCGACAAGAAAAAGAAGAAAAAGGCGGACGACGACATGGGACCTCCGGCTGATTGATCATCCGTTGGAGCGAGGCCACGCGATGCTGCCGACCACCATCCTGATCGACGAACGGCCGCGCTGCGTGGTGCGGCCGAACGATACCAAAGATCTCAACCGCTTCATCCGCAACGGCAAGACCTATCTGCTCGCGGAGATGCCGGACGGCAAGATAACCCACCGCAACGCCAGCGACGCCGAGTTGGTGCACTGGCAGAACGCGCTCGCCCTGCACCGCGCGTGGGGTGGCGATGACGAGAGCTTCTTCGGCGTGCCGCTATATTAGATGAGGTCCGTGCAACGCTCGTGGATAGATACCCCTCACCCAACCGAGTATGACGCACTATCTTACATGCCCTCTCCCACAAGGGGAGAGGGCGCATTCACTAGCAGCCATCCATCCAACTCACGGCCGCGCGGCCCGCGCGTCGTGTGGATTACCGGCCTGGTTGCGCATCCAGTCGGCGAGCTTGGTCATGGCGGCGTCGACGTCCTGCCGCGCAGCAGCGTCCACGACCGTCTCCTCGAGCGCGCCGCGCATGCACAGCAGCCATGCATCGCGCTCGGCGTTGCCGATCGGAAAGCCCATGTGGCGTTGGCGCAGGCGCGGATGGCCCTTCTCCGGCGAGTACAATTTCGGCCCGCCGAGCCATTCCGAGAGATAGCGCTTCAGGATGACCTTGATCGGCCCGAGATGGGTCCCGTGCATGTCGCGGATCGTCTTGGCCTCCGGCAGCGTATCCATCCGGTGGTAGAACGACTCGACCAGGCGATCGACCACGACGGCCCCGCCGATCCGCTCATAGGGCGTGATCACCGGCCCCGCCGCCGACGTGTCAGTCTCTGTCGTGCCCGCGTCCGCCATCCAACCCGTCCCGTCTCTATTCGTCCAAGCTCGGCTGCAGGATCACCTCGGCCGGTGCGCCGGGTCCCTGCTCGGCCACGAGCTCCAGCGCGTCGACCCGCGACAATCCGGCGCCGGAGTCCATCAGCACGATAGCGTCCTTGGGCATGCTGGCAAGAGCCTCGATCAGCTTGGCGACGGTCACACTCGCTCCTTCACCACTTGGCTCCTTTACACGCCGTCCTGGCCGGCGACGACCGCGCCGGTCTCGTCGAAACTGAGCGTCACCGGGTCCTCGTCGAGCATCACGATCTCGGCACGGCGCAACGTCCCGTTGGCGTGATAGTCATACCGGTGAGTGAGCTCGATCTCGCCGTACACGACCTTCTCGAATCCGGTCAGCGCACCCGCGGCATTGAAATAGCCGCGGATGAAGGTATTGCGGTTCGACAGCTGCTCCGGTGCGATCGCCGTCACCAGGCGCAGCGGCAGTTTGACGCCCGTATACGAGACGAAGAACTGGACCGTATCGGTGCTCATGCCGCCGCTCGCGTCGAAGGCCTTGCACGCAGCCGTCACGCGACGGCTGCGGCCTTCAGCGCTTCGATCTGGTCGCGGGCCACCTTGAAGACACCGCGGCCGCCGGCGAAGGTCTGGTAGGCCTTCATGCCGATGGCATCGCTCAGCTTGTTGAACCATTGCTGCGGCGTCAGCGCAGCAGGCCGCTCACTGATCTCCGCAACCGTGCCATCCGGGGCGAAACGAACGTGCAGCGTGATGTTGTCCATGGGATCCTCCTGTTACAGGCCCGAGCCGAAGCCGAGCAGTTCAATTTTCACGTTCTCGGTGCCGAGGATCGTCGCCTGGCAGGCGAGGCGCGACTTGGAGCCGACGCCCACGATGCTGTCGAGCTTCTCGTTCTCGAGCTTGCTGACCTTCGACACGCCCTTGCGGCCCTCCTGCAGGAAGATGTGGCAGGAGCCGCACTTCGCCTGCCCCTCGCATTTGTGCGGGATCTCGACTTCGGCGGCGAGCAGCGCCGCGAGAATGGTGGTGCCTTCGCCCACCTCGATCGTCTTGCCCGAGGGCATGACCGTCAGAGTAGCCATTGATTGTCTCCTTTGCTGGGTTGAGTCAATTGACGTCAGTAGATCGCCGCGCCCGCTCCGACATTGACCGAGGCGTCCTTCATGGTCGCGACGATGAAGGCGATCTGGTCGGTGGTCAGATGGACGTGGAACGGCAGGGCCACGACGCGATCGGCGACCTTCTCGGTGACGAGATAGTCGCCGCGCCGATAGCCCATGTCGAAATAGTGCCGCTGCAGATGCAGCGGGTTGGAATAGGCGACGGCCTCGACCTGCTCGACCCGAAGATCCTCGACGATCGAGTCACGGCTCGATTTCGAGAACCGCGTCCCCAGATGCACCTGGTAGAGAAACCAATTCACGTCGGTGACGTCAGGGCCGACATAAGGGTCCTTGATGCCTTCGAACGACTGCACCTCGCTGTAATAGACCTGCTCGATCAGCTTGCGCCGCTCGAGGATCTCGTCGATCCGCTTCAGTTGCGCCAGTCCCAGCGCCGCGGTGACGTTGCTCATCACCGCCTGATGCGACGGAGTGCTGCAAACGACGACAGAGGCCCGCTCGTCGAGGCGGTGCGAGCGATGCCGGCGCACCGCCACCGCGATGTCGACATCATCGGTGACGACCATGCCGCCCTCGCCGCAGGTCAGCGCGAATGGCTGGGAGAAGTCGAACACCGAGGCCGCGCCGAATGTGCCGACAAGGGCCCCCTGATACTTCGAGCCGATCGCCTCGCTCGAATCCTCGATCAGCGGCAGGTCGTGCGCCTTGGCGATCGCCTGGAGCTCGGTCCATTTCGCCGGATGGCCGTTGGTGTTGCCGGCCAGGATCGCCTTGGTGCGCTCGGTGATCCGGGCCTCGATCTTGCTCGGCGCCAACGTGCCCGAGTAGTAGTCGATGTCGGAGAACACCGGCTTGGCGCCGGCGATGCTGATCGCGTGCGCGACCTCGCGGAACGAATAGGACGATGCGATCACCTCGTCGCCGGCCCCGATCCCCATCGCCTTGAGCACGAGCAGGAGGCCGAGCGTTCCGCTCGGGACCGCGATGGCATATTTGCGCCCGAGATAGGCCGCGAACGCAGTTTCGAACTCTTCGACGAGCGGACCGGTGGACAGCCGCGGCGAGCGCAAGGTCGCCTCGACAGCCGCGATCTCCGCCGTCGTGATGTCGGGATCGGACAGCGGAATGAAGTCGGAGCCGACCGGTGTCAGTTCGACCTCGTCCTGCTCCTGCCGGTCGGCGTCATGCACCAGATAGGGCTTGGTCATGATCAGCTCCGCTTGGCCAGGATCAGACCGGTGGCCTTGGCCGGATCGTCGGTCACCCCTGCACAATGCTCGCTGGCGTCAAGCAGATGCAGGTCGAACGCCGCGTAAGTGCGGAACGGCGCCTCCGTGACATCCGAGGCGTCGCAGCGGGTCATAACCAGCTTGGGAAAGCGGCGGCGCAGCTCACCGAACGCCGAGCTCCCGGCGTCGGGTTGCTCGAGGACCTGCGCGATCTCATTCAGTTCCTGCTCCGCCAATGCCATCTCACCCGTCCTCCTCGTTACTGCCAGAAGATCCGCTCGGGGTCGGCGTTCAGCTCGTCGACCGCCGCGGTCAACCGCTGGTGCACGCTGTGCAGCTCCCAGCTCCCCTTTGCGTGATCTCTCCAGAACAGCTTCCACATTGTCTTCGCAGGGTCATGACGCAGCAGCGCCACGTCGATCACCCCACCGTCCTTGTCGATGTTGCGCGAGCAGCACGGACTGCGGACCTGATAACCTTCGTCGACCGGCACGACCGCCGGCTCGACATAGCGGTAGCGCTTGCGCGACTTCAGCGCGCGCTCGATCCGCTTGCGATCCAACTCGTTGGGATGCGCAGGCAGGACGAGGCTGGGCTGACGCGCGGTTGCCGCCATGGCTGATCATCGCCCCTCAGACCGGGACGATCTCCTCCTCCAGACACCCCACTACAAGCTTCTCGCCGAACTCGACGAGATAGATCGGCATGTTCGCCTCCGTATGCGTGCCGACCTGGACGATCTCGCCCATGTCACCGACGCCGACGAGCTTGGCCTCCGCCGGCGCATTCGGGAACGAACCGTCATTGACGAGGTCGATCAGCGCCTTCACGCGCTGACCCCATTGGTATTTCGGCATCCGCGGTTCGATCATGATCTGTACGCTCCCGGCAGCGGCAGCTCGTCCTCCGCGTCCCCCCGCGGAACGGTGGATTCGAGCTCCTTGCGTTTCATGCCGACGCGGTTTCCGCTCTCCAGAAACTCGACGCCGTAGATGTAGAATTGCTGCAGGAAGGTGCCGATCGAGACGACGTAGCCGATCTCGCCCTTCTTCGCGAGGATCTCGCCGATCTCCTTGCCCGCATAGGTGCCGTCGTTGCGGATGGTGCGCTTCGCCTTCACTTTCTCGCCGAACGTGAAATAAGGCGGCGCCGAAAGCTCCACGACCTCGCTGTCACGAACGATGTTGCTCATGCCGGTTTCTCCATCGCAGCTCCCGAACGGTTGTCGAGACGCCCGCGCGCCATCTCCTGCACCAGCGGATCTTCATCCCGCGCGAGCTCGGCGAGCTCCGCGAGCGGGATGCGGCTCGCAACTTCATGACGCACGCGCCAGTCGGCATCCCTCCGCATTGTCGTCAGCAGATCCGGCGCAAGCCGCTCCGCGATTTCGAGCCGGACCCGCGCGTCGGGATCGCTGATCATGCCGAGCAGCCAGTCGCTGGGGATGCGCCGGGCAACGACGCGGCGGACTTCGGCCTCAGGATCCCCCATCATGCGGCCGAGCACGGACGGCACGATGCGGCGGGCGACGACGAGACGGACGTAATAGTCATCGTCCATCATCATCGGCATCAGGTCTTCCGGATCGAGCACGGTCGCGATGCGGATGCGGACCTCGCGATGCGGGTCGTGGCGCAGCCGGAGCACCAAACGCTTCGGCAGCCGCCGCGCCGCATTCCAGCGCACGGTCTCCTCGGGATCGTCGAGAAGCGGCGGCAGGTAGAACGGGCTCGCATGCTTGGCTGCGATCGCGCGCACCTCGAAATGCGGATGCTTGACGTAATCGTTGGCGAGCGCCGGATTCCAGTTGAAGAAGCGGTCGATGCGGCGCGCATAGCGGTCGTGCACGCAGGCGTGCCGGATCCTGCAGCCGCCGGCCGCGCTCAGCTGCTCGTGGGCGCAGCCCGTGCAGCTGATCTCGTTGCCCTGCCAGTCGATGGCCTCGTCGATGTCGTCACTCATCGTCGAGCTCCACCCGGTCGACGACCTCGAGCAGGACGCGCGCGCCGATCTTGTCGCTGGGATCGAGGTCGAGCAGCTTCTGCACCGCGAGCCGCCCCTCGACGAGATTGCCGAGCCGCATCTGCAGGTAGGCATAGCCCTTCAAGGTGAACATGAAGAAGCGCGGCAGCATGTGATCAAAACTGCCGAACTCGGCATGCTCCGGCCGGACGTCGCGCCAATGCGGCGGCAGATGATTTTCGACCGCGGCCTTGGCGAGGCAGCGCTTGGCAATGCGCAGCGCGTCGTTCAGCCGCCCTTTGTAGAAATAGAAGCGATAGAACCCGATCAAGACGGCCGCGTGATCGGGCGCCAAGGCCTCGGCCTGCTTGAGATGCGTCTCCGCGACCTCGTCGAGATGGTAGCTCAGGCTGGCCTGCTGTAGATGATGCTCGGCCTCCTCAGGCAGACCGCCGCCGAGCAGCGCGTCCGCAAGCAGCGCGTCCTCGATGGCAGTCTGGGAGCTGGGCCGGGCATCGGTGGGCATGGGACGCCTTCCTGCTGCTACAGCGCCTTCAGGGCGTGTGTGGAGCACGAGACCTGCTTCGGATCGTGGAACACGAGTCCGGTCTGCGTCGCGGTATCCGCAAAGTCGATGGTGACGCCGTCGAGCAGCAGCCGGCTCTCCGCCGGCAGGAACAGCTTGACGCCGTCACGCTCGACCACGGCATCGCCGGCCTGCGGCGTCGCGAGGACGCTGATCTCGGCCGCGAGGCCGGAGCATCCGCCTGGCGACACCGCGAGGCGGAAGCCGGAGCCCGCGGTGCCGTCGGCCCGCAGCATCATGCGCATGAATTTCTGCGCGGCTGGTGTGAGCGTGAAGTTCATCTGGCTCTCCTCAGGCCGGCGGCTGATAGCGCGGATAGGAATTGTCGATCACGCAGGTGTTGTCGACCGGGCAGACGGCCGCGCATTGCGGCTCATCGAAATGGCCGAGGCACTCGGTGCATTTCTTGGGGTCGATCACGAAGGTGCCGTTCTTCTCGGAGATCGCCACGTTCGGGCATTCGGGCTCGCAGGCCGAACAGCTCGTGCACTGCGAGGCAATGATCTTCAAAGTCATGAAACGCTCCTGTCGAAAGGGACCGGCGGCGGCGGAGCGCCGCCGGGATCTGATGTCAGGCCGCCGAGGTCAGGGCGCCCTGGCGGATCTCGGCGTCGCCGCGCACGATGTGCTCGATCTCGCCGCTGTTGACCTTGTCGAGATAGCTCTTGAACCAGGCGATCGCCGACTTCTCGATGAACTCGTGGGCGAACTGGTCGACCGGCTCGATTCCCGCCGCTTGCAGGTCGCTCTTCGGGCAGCCGCCGATCTTGGCGACGAACACCGCATGGCAGTCGTTGATGGCGCGGATCACGGTCTCCAGGCTGTCCTCGTCGCCATACCCGCCCTGGCAGTACAGGTCGACGCGGCGGTGGCCGACGAACTTCGCGCCAGCCGTCGAGAGCTCGTAGACCTGGAACTCCTTGGCGTGACCGAAATGCTCGTTGATCAGGCCCGAGCCCTTGGTCGCGACCGCGACCAGAAGCTTGATGTCGCTCGACTGGCCGGCGAGCGAGGCAAGCTCCTCCTGGCGGGCGACGACCTTGGCAACGCGCTCGCTCTCGACCGCTTCCTGATAGGCCTTGCGGCTGTCGATGTCGTAGTTCACTTCCATCGCCATGATCTTGTCGGTGGTGAACTCCGCCGAGCGGTCCTCGCCGAGCAGGCCGACGGCGTCGGCGCGGCACTGGCGGCAGTGCCGCATCATGTTCATCTCGCCTTCGCACTCGTCCTGCAGCGCCTTCAGCTCCTGCGCCGTCGGGCCGCGCTGGCCGGTCAGGCCGAAGACGGTGCCATGCTCCGGCGAGGAGATCAGCGGCATGATGTTGTGCAGGAAGGCGCCACGCGACTTCACCGCCTTGTTGACCTCGACGAGATGCTTGTCGTTGACGCCTGGGATCATCACCGAATTGACCTTGCAGAGGATGCCGCGCTCGGTCAGCATCTCCAGGCCCTGCAGCTGGCGGTCGGTCAGCAGCTTGGCGGCTTCGACGCCGGTGTAGCGCTTGTGCTTCCAGAACACCCAGGGATAGATCTTGGCGCCGATCTCGGGGTCGACCATGTTGATGGTGATGGTGACGTGGTCGACGTTGAATCCGGCAATGGTGTCGACATGGTCGGGCAGCGCGAGACCGTTGGTCGACAGGCACAGCTTGATGTCCGGCGCGGTGCGCGCGATCAGCTCGAAGGTCTTGAAGGTCTTCTCGGGATTGGCGAGCGGATCGCCGGGGCCGGCGATGCCGAGCACGGTCATCTGCGGAATGGTCGAGGCGACCGCGAGCACCTTCTTGGCGGCCTGCTCCGGCGACAGCTTCTCGCTGACGACGCCCGGACGCGACTCGTTGGCGCAGTCATATTTGCGATTGCAGTAGTTGCACTGGATGTTGCAGGCGGGCGCCACGGCGACATGCATGCGCGCGTAGTGGTGATGCGCCTCCTCGCTGTAGCAGGGATGGTTCTTCACCTTCTCCCAGATCTCCGGCGGCAGGTCGTTCTCGCCGGCGCCCGAGCCGCAGCTCGCCTTGCCGCTGCCGCCCGAAGTGCCGCAGCCCTTGTGTTCTGCGATGGTCTGCATCACCGAGCTCAGCTTGTCGCCGTCCGGTATCGTCGCCTGGTCGTGCTGCACTGACGCGTCCATGTCCGCTCCTTAACGTTGCTGGCGAGCCGCAAACCGCCTTGGCTTAGGGTTCAGCAACTCGCGTGCCACGCCGCGGACAAGATCATTTCTTCGGACTATCAACGCGTTAGCAAGAGCACTGCGGCTGTCGCCTTGCCAACATGCGAAAGCCTCCCGTTTGATGCGTTGTTAGAAACGTTACAGACTCGGATCGAGGAGACGACGCACAGCAAAACAGCGCGGCTTGCGGCCGCGCTGTTCGTAAGTGTGACGGATCAGGCTCAGCCGCCGATGATGATCTCGGTGGCGCGGGCAAGCGGGATCGCGATCGGCGTCAGCCGCTCGGCGATGAAGAACTTCAGTTCGTTCTTCGACAGCGTGTCCGGCTCGACCAGGACGTAGTGCTCGGTGCCCGAGCGCTTGATGACCTGGCGGCCATAGGTGCGCAGCAGCTGGTCGTTGAAGCGGCAGCCGATGAACAGGAATCCGCGATCGGTGCGGCGATCCTTCACGGTGTCGGGAATCGGCGTCTGGATGTCGATATCGGTCAGGACCTCGACATAGTCGGCGTCGGTGATCAGGAAGTTCTTGGCCGGCGTGACGCCACCATGCGGCTTGTACAGCAGCGTGGTCCAGCCATTGGCCTTCTCGCGATCGCTCTCGCCACCCGCTGCGTCGTAAAAGCGATACCAGCGGTCTTCGCCGATATGGGCGCGGGTGATGCCCTGCACCTCGCCCCAATCGCTGCGGCCGGCCAGCGCCGCCCGCATCGCGCCGTCATACCAGCTGTCGACGATCATCGGCAGCGGCAGCGACGCCAGATGCTGCTGCAGCGGTGTCGGAGCCACAGGCGCGGCGAAGGCTTCCGCCATCAGCGCCGTGACCGTCGAACGGTGACGCGTGCTCTCGATGTGCTGCGCCGACGCCCAGGCATTGCCCTTGGCCCGGCGCGGCAGCGCGACCTTGGTGCCGAAGAACGCCGCCAGCGCTTCCGGATTCATCGGTACAGGCGCGCCGGACTGCTCCGACACGGCGGGTCCGAGGAACGGAACCACCTTGCCGGCCTTGAGCCTGGCGACGACGTCCTTCAGCAGCGCCTCGGCGTCGGCCTGCTTGATGATGTCGATATGAGGAAGCGGTGCATTCATCACTCGTCCCCTTCTCCACCGCGCTTGCGCGCATTGATCGTGATCGGCAGCCGTGTGTCGGCGGCCATCTGCGGCAGCTCGAGCACCCAGCCATTGGCGATGCGGATCCAGCCGCCCCATAAGGTCTCATGCTCGGTCTCGACGATCGGCTCCTCCAGGTCCTTCTTGGGGACGTAGATCGAGAGGCCGGTTTCCGGCGAGCGGCGGATCATGACTTTCATTACGTAAGCTCCGTGAGACGAAGGGCGTCCGCCGCATTCGACGGGTGATGATGCTGCCAGGCCGGCGAGGTCTCGCGCAGCCGGCCGACGATGTCGGGCAGCACGGCCAGCACGCGCGTGATGTCGTCGTCCGTGGTGTTGCGCGACAGCGAAAAGCGGACGGCGCCGCGCAGGAAATCCGGCGGCACGTTCATCGCACGCAGGACATGCGAGGGCTCCATCGAGCCGGAAGCGCAGGCGGAGCCGAGCGAGGCGGCGATGCCGGCCTGGTTCAGCCGCATCACGATCGGCTCGCCTTCAAGATGCTGGAACGCGATGTTGGCGGTGTTCGGCAGCCGCTGCTCGATATCACCGAGCACAACGCAATGGCCGACGCTCTGGATGATGCCCTGCTCCAGCCGGTCGCGCAGCGCGCGCACCCGGCCCTGCTCGTCGGCGAGATGTTTGGCGGCGAGCTCAGCCGCCTTGCCGAGCCCGATGATGGCGGGAACGTTCTCGGTGCCACCGCGGCGCCGGCGCTCCTGCGGGCCACCGCGCACCAGCGGCGCGAACGGCGCGCCCTTCCTGACATAGAGCGCACCGATGCCCTTAGGCCCGTGCAGCTTGTGTCCGGACAGCGACAGCATGTCGACGCCGGCGGATTTCAGATCAATCGCAATCTTGCCGACCGCCTGCACGGCATCGGTGTGGAACAGCGCGCCCGCGTCATGCGCGAGCTTGGCCAGCTCCGGAATGGGATTCAGGGTGCCAGTCTCGTTGTTGGCCCACATCACCGAAGCAATCGCGGTGCGTGGCCCGAGCGCGCGCTTGTAGGCTTCGAGATCAAGCCGGCCGGAAGCATCCACGCCGATCAGGTGCATTGTCACGCCGCGCTTGTCACGGAGATGCTCGACCGGCGACAGGATCGCGGGATGCTCCACCGCCGTCGTGACGATCTCGTTGCGCCCATCCTGCGTCTCCAGCGCCGACAGAATCGCGCTGTTGTCGGATTCCGTTCCGCCCGACGTGAAGACAATCTCGTGATCGAACGCGGCGCCGAGCAGCGCCTGCAGACTCTTGCGCGCCTGGCGGACGGCGCCCGCGACCTCGCTGCCGAAGGCATGCGAGGACGAGGCGTTTCCGAATTGCTCCGTGAAGAACGGCAACATCGCCGCGACGACTTCTGGGTCGACGCGCGTCGTGGCGTTGTTGTCGAGGTACACCGGACGCAAAGCTGCTCCTTAATGCCGCGCCTTGGGTGCGCCGGCGACCGGAACGAGACGGACGAACTCGCCGAGCTTCTCGATCATGCGCGCCTGGATGCCCTCCAGGGTCGCGCTGGCGAGCTTGCAGAAGATGCAGGCGCCGGCCAGCTTGACCATGATCTTGTTGCCGTCGATCTCGACGAGCTCGCAATCGCCGCCGTCGCGCTTGAGGTTCGGGCGAACCTCCTCGATCACGGCCCGGATGATCCGCTCGCGCTCGCTCATCTGAGCCGGCGCTTCGACGATGCCCTGGGTTTCGACCAGCATGATGTCACTTCTCTCGTGTTGATGGATGAAGCGAAGATTTAAGCGAAGGACTGTTTAGGCGAAGGACTTGCCGCAACCGCAGCTGGACTTCGCGTTCGGGTTCTCGAAGGTGAATCCGGAGCCTTCCAGCGCGATCACGAAATCGATCGTCGTGCCCTCGAGATATTCGAGGCTCTTGTGATCGACGAGCACGCGCACGCCCTCGCGCTCGATCACCGTGTCCTCCGGCTCGCTGCCGCTGACGAGGCCCATGTTGTATTTGAGACCGGCGCAGCCGCCGGCTTCGACCATGATCCGAAGGCCGTCGACCGGCTTATCGGAGGTCGTGATCGCGTTGCGAACTGCGTTGATGGCGCTGTCGGTCAGGTTGATCATCATCGTCTGGCCTTTCCCATTCGGCTGTTGCGAACAGAATTGGCAAGTCTCATGCCATGGAACAATCGCTTGAAAGACCACGGCTTTTCGCGATGTCGCTGTGGCGTTTCCGACGCGTGTCGGCTTTGCGACAGGCGCGGTTCACGCCGTGTCGCGCCCGTGACGCCGCGATGTCGCGGCGCAAATCCGACAATCGGCCGGCCCGACGGGCAAAAGTTTCAAACAAATCAACGCGCAACAAACATCGGCAGACAACTTGCATCACCGCCCTTTTGACCGCGCCGTGCGGCGAACGGCTCATGAAGGACATGCGAGGGGATTTGCTGATGACGACATTGGAGAAGACGGTTGCGATCGAGACCACTGCGCTCGCGCAACTCGACAAGGAGGGACGGCTGCTCAACGCCGTGCTGAAGGCGCCGACCACGAAGCCGGGACGGTTCGGCTTCCGCGGCGACATCGCGTTGAAGTTCCAGACCCAGGTCGCCGACGAGAAGCGCCCGCCGGATTTCTCGATCGAGCAGGTGCTGACGATCGTGAACGACGGCCAGCCGACCATCCCGGTGCTCGTCGGCTACATTCATTCGCTCGCCTATCTCGAGACGGCGGTGGAGGTGCTCAAGGGCCTGCTGACGCCGGACGGCAGCTACTTCATGTTCTGCAACAACATCGACCTCCTGGCGAAGTACCGCATCAAGATGGGCGATGTGACGTTCTATGTCCTGCCCTGCGATGAATCGACGGTCTGGAAGGAGATGATGGATCTCCTGTCGATCGACAAGAACGACATCAAGAAGCTCGATACCGCCGGCAAGCTCGACTACGTGCTCGACGCCGCCGTGAAGTTCAGCGATAACTACGAGTTCGTCGCCTATGCGGATGCGCTGGCCAAGATGGAGCCGGTCAAGAACCGCAACGAGAACCGGCCGGTCTGACCGCCCCTTCCCTTCACACGTAAGTCGAAGTCCCGGCCCTCGCGCCGGGACTTCATGTGAGATCTCAGCCTTCCTCACATTGCAGGCCGGTCTCCTCCTCGTCGTCCTCGTCATCTTCGACCAGGGTCACGCCGGTGACGCAGATGTCGCCATCGATCACCGACAGAGCGACGGGTGTCAGGCTCTCGCCCTTGCAGGGGCCGTCGACGCACATCCCGGTGCCGATCTCGAACAGCGAGCCGTGCTTGCCGCAGAGGATGCGCAGGCCGTTGCCGTCCATGAACTGGTTGCGCTCCCAGTCGAGATTCACCTTGTCGTGCGGGCACAGGTTCAGATAGCCGAACACCTGCTTGCCCCAGCGGATCACGAAGATCGGCCAGGGACGATGGCTGCCGTCCTCCGCCACGATCATGAGCTGGAAGCCCATGGCGCGGCGGCTCGGGATGTCGTTGAAGCTGCAGATGGCGTAGGCGACGTCGGTCGTCATGTCAGGCTCCATCGATGTCTGGCGCATGTCCGACATTGCCGCTTTCCGCACAGCGAGAGCGACAATCGGCTCGCTGACGAACCACATTGCAAGATTCGCGCAACTCAGCGCGTCTCCTGTCTTTCTCGCTGTTGCGAGAGACTGGCACAGAACTTGAAAATTTCTCCCGCAAACGGCCCTTTGTAAGGAGATCGACATGAACGTGACACTGGACTTCGTCGAGAGCTCGCTCGACGACATCAAGGCCGCTTTGGACGGCGGCACGCTGACCGTCTACTCGGTGGCGCGTCCGATCACCGCCGACAAGGCGGTCGACCGCAGCGGCGTGCTTGCGACCTTCACCTTTGGCTCGCCCGCCTTCGGCCCTGCCGTCGACGGCCTGGAGCAGCCGAACTTCGTCGCCGCCGCCGTGCCCGCCGCCACCGTCGGCACGCCCGGCTTCGCGCGCGCCCGCAAAGCCGACGGCACCACGGTCGCCGATTTCTCGACCGGCCCCGGCGAGCGCGAGATCAAGTTCACCGAAGTGTCGTGCTCGCCCGGCGCGCCGGTCACCATCGCGACGTTCAAGATCATCGCCGATGGCGGTTGGCCGGAGCGTCCGGAGTATTACGACAGCCATCCGCGCCCGGGATATGCGATGCCGAAAACGCTCTGACGCGCGTACCCGTCAGCCATCTCGTCGGCCCTTCCCATCGGCCCTTCAAAATCGCGAGCGCATGCATGAGCAGAGATCCTTCCGAAGCCCTGGTCAGCTCCGAATGGCTGGCGCAGCATTTGTCTGATCCGGATATCAAGATCCTCGACTGCACCTGGCATCACCCGAGCACCAACCTCGACGGCCGTACGCAATATCGCGGCCGGCACCTGCCGGGCTCGGTGCATTTCGACATCGACCAGGTCGCCGACAAGACCAACCCGCTGCCGCACATGCTGCCGACGGCAGAGGATTTCGCCCACAAGGTCGGGCTGCTCGGCATCGGCAATGCCGATCGCGTCATCGTCTATGACCGTCACTATGGCGGCTCGGCCGCGGGCCGCGTGTGGTGGATGTTCCGCGCCTTCGGGCACGACAATGTCGCCCTGCTCGACGGCGGCTTCGGCAAATGGACCAAGGAGAAGCAGCCGGCGGAGATGACGCCGGTGCGCCCGGCGCCGGCGAGCTTCGCGGCGAGCTTCCGGCCCGAGCTGGTCGCGACCTCGGCACAGGTGCAGGACGCACTCCAGAGTGGCGCGCAGCTCGTCGACGCCCGCGGCCCCGGCAAGTTCGACGGCACGCAAGCCGACGTGTTCACCTTCAAGCGCCAGGGCCACATTCCCGGCGCCATCAACCTGCCCTGGGCCGATCTGGTCGATCCCGACACCGGAGTTCTCATGGCGCCCGATGCGCTTGCCGCGCGGTTCTCGGCCGCCGGCATCGATCTGGCGAAGCCGATCGTCACCACCTGCGCCTCGGGCATCATCTCGTGCATGCTGGCGCTGGCGCTGTACCGGCTCGGCGTTTCCACCGTCGCCGTTCACGACGGCGCCTGGGCGGAATGGAGTCAGCTCGACGACACGCCGGCGGCGGCGTGATCTCAGGACATCAATGACGGGAGCACACGCATGGCAAAGACGTTGGTCAAGACCACGCAGGACGGCCGCAAGGTCGAGGTGATCGGGTTGGCCATCTGCCTCGACGGCGAGCTCGAGGCGTTCGAGCTGGTCGAGGTCAAGCTGCATCCGAACCGCCGCAAGATCTGGGAAGCGGCGCCGGACGCCACCCACATGGCCGGCCGGATCACGCTGACGAAAGAGGAAGCCGCGATCGTCGAGGGCGCCTTCGCCGGCGCGCAGAGCGAGATTCTCGCCAGCCCCGCCGCGATCAACGAGCGCTTCCGGATCGCGGCGATGTGGAAGGCACGGGAACAGGGGATCGAGTAGGTCCCTGCGATTTCGAATCGTAGGGTGGGCAAAGCCAGCGGGCGGCGCGCAGCGCCGAACGATGGCGTGCCCACCATTGCCGTTCCGTGCGCTGATAGACGGTGGGGACGGCGCGATGGAGCGAGCTTATATCGAGGGACCGCCCAGGCGCCTTTGCCCACCCTACCGATCACCCTCGTCATCGCGAGCGCAGCGACGCGATCCAGGGTGGTGCGGGGACTCTGGATTGCTTCGTCGCCTACGGCACCTCGCCATGACCGATGTGGCCGGCGTCCACTCGACTACTGAAAGATCCGCCCGCGGTAATGATAGCTGCCGCCATCATCGACGTCGAACAGTTCGCCGATACCGGGATGCTTCACCGGCACACCCGAGGCGTCGGCCATCAGGTTCTGCTCCGGCACGTAGGCGATGTAGCTGCTGTCGCCACTCTCCGCGAGCAAATAGTAGAACGGCTGCTCCCTGTCGAGCCGCTTGTCCATGGTGATCGCCCGCCAGCCCTCCTCCTCGGAGAACGACAGGTCGACATCGAACACGACACCGCGCAGATCGTAGACGCGATGCCGTGTCACCTGGCCGATCGTGAATTTGGCTTCCATCCGCAGCATGGCAGCGCGCTCGTCACGTTCACGCCGCCGGCGAATGGGTCTGGCAATTGGTCGGACAGACCCGGGCGCAGGCGCCGCAGCCGATGCAGGCGCCGGTGTCGTGCATGACCATGATCTTCTTCTCGACCTCGTCATCCTCGTCGTCGTCGAGCTCGACGAACTCGCCCTCGTCGTTGATGCCCTTCAGGGTCATGACCTCGCGGCCGCACACCTTGTAGCAGCGGCCGCAGCCGATGCACTTGGCCGCGTCGATGGCGACCAGGTAGTCCGGCCGCCAGTCGCGGCCGTCGCGGGTTGAATTGGACATGGTGACTTGTCCTCGTGTGGGTTCACGCGGCCTCGAGCTTCTTCAGCTCGGCCCGCTTCTTCTCCAGCTCGGCGAATGCCTCGTGCGCCTTCTGCGCCGTGGGGAGGATCTGGTCCCAATTGATGGGCAGCTCCTCCGACAGATCGTGCAGGTTCATCTTGGCATCCATGGCGCGGGCCGACAGCTTCTTGATCTCGGCCTTCAATGTATCCAGGTCGTTCATCGTCTCATCCTCGCCGTTCAGTAGTTTGCGACGTCCTTGAACTTCTCGATCATCTCGACGCCGGCGTTGACGAACTTGTCGCCCTCGTCGGCCAGCTTGCCGAGATTGTCGAAGCCGAAGCGGTGCACGTCGCGCAGCTGCTTGTTGACCACGATCAGCCGGCCGCCGATCAGCACCATGCGGCCAAAACCCTCGTGGCTCATCTTCAGCATCGGCGAGATCATCACGCCGGTGGCCTTCTCGATCGACAGCGCGACCGCGTTGAAGAACAGCTCCAGCCGCCAGATCGTCTCCGGATCAGGATCGCCGATGATCGGCAAGGCCCGCCGCTTCTCCTTGTCCAGGATGTAGGGCTCGAGCAGGTCGATGTCCTTCTTGCCTTCCCAAGCGCCATGGGTGTCCTGGGCACGCCAGACCTTGATCAGTTCCTTGACGAAGGGCCGCTGCTCGGCGGCGACCGGTTCGACTGCTACCGCGATATCAGACATGTTGGTTCCTCAGTCCTCGAAATCGAGAGTGCGTTCCTGGCCCTTGGCAAGAGCCTTGCGGAGCCATGGTGGCGGGTTGCCTTTCAGCACGTCCTGCAGCTTGCCGAGGAGATCGCTGATCTGCTCGGGCTGGGCGACCTTCATCGGGTGGATGTTGTTGGCGACGACGCGCGCCGCGCCGGAGCCGCCGATGGCCGCGACATAGAGGATCGCGCAATCCTTGATCGCCTCGATCTTCGGCGCCAGCTTGTCCTCGTTGCCGTCTTCCTTGAGGTCGCCATCGAACTCGACCGTCTCGATGAAGCGATAGCCCTCGGGGTCGAGATCGTAGATCGCGATGTTCTTGGCCCAGCCGAAATGGGCGTCGACGCGTTTCAGATCCTGGGTAGCGAATGCGACTTTCATGTCGTCGGTCCTTTCTCCTGAAGCGTCAATGCAGCGGCGCCACGACGGCAGGGTCGGTCGATGCCTGCTGAAAATCCTTCCAGGGATCGAGCCAGGTGTCGGGCGTCGGCTGATGGTTGTCCTCGCGGTCGGCGATGACGAGATTGGCGAGCGCGAAGATCAGGTCGCGGGTGCCGCGATAGCCGACCGTCAGCAGATGCCCAGCGCCCAGCCGGTCGAACATCGGGAAGCCGATGCGGTAGAACGGGATCTTCAGCCGCGCGGCGGCCTGGCGGCCGTGGGAATGCGTCATCATCAGACCGCAGTCGCGTTCCCTGGCGAGAGTTTCGAGATCCTCGAGGTCACCGATCAGCACCTCCTCGCACGGCATGCGCTCCAGCACCGGCGACTGCGTGGTGGTGATGGCGACGGAGATCTCGGCGCCCATGTCGTGCAGCATGCCGGCGACGTCGAACAGCAGGTCCGGCTCGGCGCCGATGGCAAGCTTGCGGCCGCCGATATGGAAATGCGCATCCAGCATCGCGTCAGCGAGTTGGCCGCGCTGCCGGCGATACTTCGCCGGCACCGGACGCCCCGAGATCTCGCTGAGGAAGGTCATGAACTCGTCGTTGGGCAGCAGGCCGCACAGCCGCTCGAACAGCCGATAGGGCACGCCCGTCTTGGCCTGCATCGCCTCCGCGGCGCGCTTCATCTGCGCGCCGATCGCGATCGTCCAGCTTGCGCTGCCCATGACCGCGATCTCTTCGAGACCGATGCCGCCGATCGTGGTCGGCGTGAACTCGTCCGGAATATGGCCGTCGAGCGAACCGCCGATATCCGGCAGGAACGACGGCTCCAGGCCGAAATCCTCGAAGATGGTGCGGAGCTCCTCGATATCGCCGGGCGTCAGATGGCAGCCGGGCAGCACGTTGACCCTGACAGGATCGCGCCGCGTCGAGGTCGGCTTGTCGACGAGCACCTCGACCATCTTGGCGACCGTCTTCTCCCATCCGTCCTGGAACGCGTCCTTGAAGTCCGGCGTCGAGACGTAGACCAGCGGATAGTTGGCGAGCTCAGGATGCTTCTCGCGGATCAGCCTGATGTAGCCATCGACGTCGTCGCCCTTGGTCTCGGTCACGCCGGTCGAGCAGATGCCGATGATCTCCGGCTTCTGCCGCTTATGGATGTTGAGGATCGCCTGCTCGACATTCTCATAGCCGCCGAGCACGGTGGCGACCTCGCTCATTGCGGTGGTCTGCATCGGCACCGCTTCCTTGAAGTGGCGCACGAACAGCGTGAGACCGAACGAGGTGCAGCCCTGCGAGCCGTGCAGCAGCGGCATCGCGCCGCGCAGTCCAAGGAAGGCAAACGAGCCGCCAATCGGCTGGCTCATCTTGAGCGGATTGACCGCGCAGGCCTTCTTTCCAATGGTGACCTTGGCCATGAGCGTCGCCCTACTCCGCCGCCTGCAGGAGCGGCGCGGTCGGTGCCTTCTGCGCCGCCAGGATGTCCTCCACCCGTCCGGCGCAGGCACCGCAGCCGCCCGAGGCGTTGGTGTGGGTCCGGACGCCGGCGACGTCGGTCAGGCCGTGGGTCTTGATCGCATCCTCGATGGTGCCGAGATCGACCGACTTGCAGTGGCAGATCTTCTTGGCGCGCCGCGCGGCTTCCGCCGCGACCGGATCGGCCGCGAGCGCAGCAGCCTCGGCATTGGCCTGGGCGATCGCCTTGGCCTGCCAATTGTTGCTGGCGGTCTCCCACGGCGCCCGCTTGCGCAGCTGCTCCCACATCGGGTTGTAGATCGCCTTGTCGATCTCGGCGACCAGCTTCACCATGCCGATATAGCCCATGAAGGCGTGCGAGCGCTCCTGGTTGATGTCGAGCCAGGGCATCGCGGCCTTCAGCGCCACGAACTGCGACTTGCCGCCGGACAGCATGATGTCGGCCTTGGCGTCCTTGAGCATCTTGTACATCTCGCGGGGCGCCATATCGTCGATCATGTGGGCGTCCTGGCCCATCAGCTCCTTGATGCGCTCCTTGTCCTCCTTGGTCGACTTCTTCACGGAGGTGCCGACCAGCTCCATACCGGCCTCCTGCAGCGCCGCCACCACCGACCACGACTTCACGCCGCCGGTGATCAGCAAGACCTTCTTGCCGGTGAGCCGCTTCTTGAACGGCTCGATCGCCGCCCAGGCCTTGGCCTCCTCGCGGGCGATGACCGCCTCGGTGCGATCCAGCAGATCCGCCGGCGCGCCGCGCTCGACCAGCAGGCGCGCGATCTCGCGCAGCGAATCCGAGGAATCCTGGATGCCGTAGAACGAGCCTTCGAAGAACGGGATGCCGTAGCGCTCCTCCATCTTCCGGGCGACGTTGATCATCGCCTTGGAGCACACCATCATCGCCGCGCGGGCGCGATGCGACGACGCGACATCCTTGTAACGGCCGTCGCCGGAGATGCAGGCGGAGATGCGGATACCGAGCTCGTCGAACAGCGGCTTCACCTGCCAGAGCTCGCCGGACAGATTGTATTCGCCGATGATGTTGAGATCGTAGGGCGTCGTCACCTCGGGCTCGACGGTGCCGATGACGTGGTCGAGCAGCGCCTCGCCGGCGAGCTTGTTGCCGAGGTTCTTCGGCCCGACGAAGCCGGGCGAATTGACGGGAATGCAGGGCTTGCCGAACTTGGCCGAGGCGGCCTTGCAGACGGCGTTGATGTCGTCGCCAGTCATGGCCGGCACGCAGGTCTGGTAGACGAAGACCGCCGGCGGATCGTACTTCTCGATGATTTCCTTGATCGCCTTGTACAGGCGCTTCTCGCCGCCGAACACGACATCGGTTTCGTTGATGTCGGTAGTGAACCCGGTGCGCCAGATCTGCGAGCCCGACGAGGCTGCACCACGGTTGTCCCAGGAATTGCCTTCGCAGGCGATCGGCCCGTGCACGAGATGCGCGACGTCGGTCAGCGGCTGCAAGGCGACCTTGGCGCCGTCGAAGGCGCAGCCACCGGCCGCGCCGCCCGGCTGCAGCTGCTTGGTGCAGCCCTTCTTGCGCTCGGCCTCGGACTTGTTGGCGTTCTTGCCGCAACCCGGCTCGTTGAAGACGTTCTGGATCGTGGCAGACAGCGAGCTCATCGGCTTCTCCTGTTGGCGGACCTTCTGCGCGTCTCTTCCTGGAGAGGAGGCTCCGGCCGCTTACGGCCTTCCCCTGAGCCTCATCGTCCCAATCGAAGCGCGGCGGCCCTCGAGGGACCGCCGCGCGCCGTGATTTATCGGATGATGTCGAAGCTGTAGTCCGACTTGGCCGGCACGTTGGTGTTGCGGTCGATCTCGTCGAAGATCTTATCCAGGATCGTGACCAGCACGTTGAGGCCGCCCTGATAGCCCCACACCGGATAGCGGTGCTTGTGGTGGCGATCGAAGATCGGGAAACCGATGCGGATCAGCGGCGTGCCGGTGTCGCGCTCCAGATACTTGCCGTAGGTGTTGCCGATCAGGAAGTCGACCGGCTCAGTGAACAGCAGCGAACGCATGTGCCAGAGATCCTTGCCGGGATACACGTGGCAGTTCTTGCCGAACGGCGAGGAGTCGAACACCGCCTGCACCCGCTCGGCCCACTCCTTGTTGCCGTTGGTGGCGAGCACGTGGGTCGGCTCGGCGCCGAGCTCGAGCAGGAACGAGGCGAGGCCGAGGCAAAGATCCGGATCGCCGTAGATCGCGAACTTCTTGCCGTGGATATGGGCGCTGGAGTCGGCGATCGCGTCGACCAGGCGGCCACGCTCGAGGGCGAGCGATTCCGGGATCTCCTTGCCGGTCAGCTTCGACAGCGCCATCACGAAGGCGTCGGTGCCGGTGACCCCGACCGGGTGGTGGAAAGAGACCACCTCGTGGCCGTGGTTCTTGATGAACGGCAGGGTCTTCTCGGTGCAGTAGTGCTGCATCGAGATCGTCGCCTTGGCGTGGACGGCGTTGGCCGCGTCCTCCAGGGTCGTACCGCCGTCATACATGCGGAACTCGCCGTCGGTCGGGGTGTCGAACACGTTCGAGTTGTCGCCGAGGATCGTGTATTCGATCCCCATCTCCTCGAAGATGTGCTTGACCTCGCGGATGTTGCCGACAGTGTAGCCGTCGAAGCCGCCGATGAAGTTGATCTTCTCGTTCGGGACGCGCTCCAGCTTCGGCGCAGTGCCGGCCTTGCCGTCCCAGAAGTGCTCCAGAATGCCCTTCATCGCGTTGTCGTAGCCGGTGACATGGCTGCCGACGAAGGCGGGGGTGTGGGCGAAGGGAACGTCGTACTCGGCCGGAACCGAGCCCTTTTCCTTCGAGGTCTTGATGAAGGCGTTGAGGTCGTCACCGATGACTTCCGCCATGCAGGTCGTCGACACCGCGATCATCTTCGGCTTGTACATGTTGTAGGCGTTGGCCAGGCCGTCGATCATGTTGTTGAGACCGCCGAACACGGCTGCGTCCTCGGTCATCGACGACGACACGCAGGAGCTCGGCTCCTTGAAGTGGCGCGACAGATGGCTGCGATAATAGGCAACGCAGCCCTGCGAGCCATGCACGAACGGAAGCGTCTTCTCGAAGCCGACGGCGACGAAGACGGCGCCGAGCGGCTGGCAGGCCTTGGCCGGATTGACGGTGAGTGCCTCGCGGGCAAAATTCTTCTCGCGATATTCGGGCGTCTTGGCCCATTCTCTGATACGCTCGACTTCCGCGGGATCGCGCGGATTTTCGAACATCTTCTTCTTGTTGGCCAGCATCTGCTGGTATTCGGGACCACGGAAAAGCTCGAAGTGATCGAGCACATGTTCGGCAGACTGCGTCATGGGAGTACCCTCTCGTTGTTCCTGTGTCGATCAGGGAGCGCTGGCTCTCCGCCGAAGGAGAGCCAGGCCGTGGGTGGTTGGTGATTACTCGGCCGCCTGGAGCATGGGCTTCGGCGCCTGCTTCCAGGGGGCCTTGGCCATCTTCCAGACCGGCGAGTTGATGGCCATGTCCATGTCGCGGGCGAAGATCGCGAACCCGTCATAGCCATGGTAGGGACCGGAATAGTCCCAGGAGTGCATCTGGCGGAACGGCACGCCCATCTTCTGGAACACGTACTTTTCCTTGATGCCCGAGCCGACCAGGTCCGGCTGGACCTTCTCGACGAACTTCTCGAACTCGTAGCCGGTCACGTCGTCATAGATCAGCGTGCCGTCCTTGACGTAGTGCTGGGCGGTGCGCTGATAGTCGTCATTGTGGCCGAACTCGTAGCCGGTGCCGACGACCTCCATGCCGAGGTCCTCGTAGGCGCCGATGACGTGGCGCGGACGCAGGCCGCCGACGAACAGCATCACGGTCTTGCCTTCGAGGCGCGGCCGGTACTTGGCGATCACGGCGTCCATCAGGGGCTGGTACTTGGCGATGACGCGCTCGGCACCTTCCTTGATCTTGTCGTCGAAATAGCTGGCGATCTTGCGCAGCGATTCCGCGATCTTGCTCGGCCCGAAGAAGTTGTACTCGCACCACGGAATATTGTACTTCTCTTCCATGTGACGCGAGATGTAGTTCATCGAGCGATAGCAGTGCAGCACGTTCAGCTTCGCCTTCGGCGTTGCCTCGAGCTCCGCCAGCGAGCCGTCGCCCGACCACTGGGCGATCACGCGCAGGCCCATCTCCTCGAGCAGGATGCGCGACGACCAGGCGTCACCGCCGATGTTGTAGTCGCCGATGATCGCGACGTCGTAATCCGACGGCTCGAAGCGCGGCGCGGCGTCGGCCGGCAGCTTGTCGAACACCCAGTCCCGGATCGCGTCGTTGGCGATGTGGTGGCCGAGCGACTGCGAGACGCCGCGGAAGCCTTCGCAGCGCACGGGAACGATGGTCTTGCCGTCATACTCCTTGGACTTGACCTTGGAGACCGCCTCGATGTCGTCGCCGATCAGGCCGATCGGGCATTCCGACTGCACGGTGATGCCGTTGTTCAGCGGGAACAGCTCCTGGATCTCGTCCATGATCTTGGCGAGCTTCTTGTCGCCGCCGAAGACGATGTCCTTTTCCTGGAAGTCGGAGGTGAACTGCATCGTGACGAAGGTGTCGATGCCGGTCGTGCCGATGTAGTAGTTGCGGCGCGCCGCCCAGGAGTACTGGCCGCAGCCGACCGGGCCGTGGCTGATGTGGATCATGTCCTTGATCGGGCCCCAGACCACGCCCTTCGAGCCGGCGTAGGCGCAGCCACGGATCGTCATGACGCCGGGGATCGACTTGATGTTCGACTTGACGCCGCAGTCCGACTTGCCGGACTCGTGGACGTTGAGATGCTTGGCGCGGCGCTTGGCGGTCTTCTCAGGGTAGACCTTGAGGACCTCGGCGATCAGTTCCTTGTTGCGTGCCTTGATCTCGGCAACGCTTTGTTTCTCGATAACGCTCATCTGGCTTGTTCCTCGATGATCGGTTGCGGAGATCGCCCGGCCCGTCGAAGATGACGGGCCGGATGACCGGTGACGCGTTAGGCCGTGGCGGCGAGCTCGGCGGCGGTCTTGCCGATCTGGCTCTCGTCGACC
>NZ_JANBVS010000032.1 GCF_024586915.1 Bradyrhizobium sp. SRS-191 | reverse complement strand
ATCTCTCCGGGAGTGAGACGTGTGGAGAGATACCCCTCACCCAACCGAGCTTGCTGCACTGTCCTACATGCCCTCTCCCGCAAGGGGAGAGGGCGCTGCATTGAACAGCGCATCGACACACTCCGCTGTCATCCCGGCGCACGCCGGGATCCATAACCACAGGGAGCCGTTTGAGGCAGGCGCGTGGTTGGCATCTCGGGTCTCATAATGGCTGCGGAGTATGTGTCCCGGATCAGCGCTGCGATGCGCTACGCGCGTCGCGGCTTGTCCGGGACGACGGTGGAGCGAGAGGACGGATTCACGGTTCAAACAGCTGCGGCGGAGTTGGGACATGCCGGCGCACTCTCGCGGCCATCAAGCCCGAGTCATGCGATCAGTTCGTCCCTCGCAAATCGTGCAGAGGGCGCAGGGAATGCCGGGTGAAGGCCTCACCCATGGCCCGCCTGCGAAAAAGAATGCAGGCGGCAGGTACCACAGGCAAAGCCGAACACGCCGGCATTCCCTGCGCGACGGGTTGACGGCTGCTTCGCGATCTCCCCGGTGCGCCGGCTTGTTGGCCACCGTATCGCGACAATGCGCTTGCACGCATTGCGCGGACCTCAGCTTCGGGAGGCCAGGACCACGCGACTTGACCGTCCGTGACAGCTCGTTCGTCCGCACGTCACAAGGACATGCTGCGAGCTATCGCGGCCATCGCATCCCCGCCTCGCGTGTCGTGACGATCGCGCGCAACGCCCCTTCTGCGGTGAGGCGGGATGGGTGGAGATAATCATGATTTCCGAAAAATAGCAAGATGATTATTTTTTACGGAATTCAACGCGCCGACCCGCGGCTGCTTCTCCTCACCCTGAGGAGCCCGCCGCAGGCGGGCGTCGCGAACGGCGAGGCCACCGGCTGGACCTCATGGTTCGAGACGCGCCGCGAACGAATATCTTGCCCCAGCACGGCAGGAGGGGCGCGGCGATCCTCACCATGAGGTTCTGGCACCCAAGGGGGTCCTGCACACCGACCATGAACACGCCGGTCGGCGTGTTCATGGATATGTTAAGCGCTGTAGCGGGCTCTGCACATGGAGAGGGTTTGTCAGTTGACCGCGCACATGGAGCATCGGCCCGCGCGGGGAAGCTGCACCTCACGTCACCGCCGACCGGCGCGGCTCCGTTATGGCATCCACGGCCTCGGCGCCCTCGCCGCGCCAGTGCAGGATCTCCATCGCCAGGACCGGATGGTTGAAGCCCTTGAGGTGCAGATCGTCGATCGGCCTGGCGTCGACCTGGTGCTCGACCACGCCGTAGACACGGCGCGACGCGATCACCTGGCCGGCCTTGGCGGCGTCGCAAAGGCGCGAGGCGAGGTTGGTGACGCTGCCGATGGCGGCATATTCCAGCCGGTTCTCGAAGCCGACCTGGCCGAGCGTGGCGTAGCCCACGGCGATGCCGACGCCGAAGCCCAGGCTGTGGCCGCGGTTCTTCCAGCGCTCGGTCAGCCCGCCGATCTCCTCGCGCATCTCAAGCGCCATCTTCACCGCGCGCGTGGTGTGGTCCTCGAACGGGATCGGCGCGTTGAACAGGATCATCACGCCGTCGCCGGCGTAGCGGTCGAGCGTGCCTTCATATTTGAAGATCAGCTTGCCGAGCGCGGCGTGATATTCGCGCAGCACGTTCATCGCCTCTTCGGGCTCGGTCGTCTCGGTGAACGCGGTGAAGCCGCGCAGGTCGCAGAACACGACCGTGACCTCGCGGCGATGGCTTTCGAGCAGTGCATCGTGGCCGTCGGACGACGCGATGATCTGCGCGACCTGCGGCGCCAGGAAACGCTCGAGCCTGCGGATGCGCTCGATCTCGGCGAGCTGCGTCTCGACGCGGTCCTCCAGCGACTTGTTCCATTCGCGCAGCTGCTCGGTCTGCTCGGTGAGCTTCTCCGCCTGCTGCTGGACGGTGGCGTGGGTCAGCGCCAGCTCGCGGCCCTTCTGGTCGACTTCGGTGAACAACCGCGCATTGCGCATCGCCAGCACCGCCTGGTTGGCAAAGGTGCGCATCAGGCCGATCAGGTTCGGCGGGAAGGCGCCGGCGGATCGCCGGAGCACGACGAGCGCACCGAGCACGCCCTGCTGGTCGACCAACGGCGTGAACAGCACGGCATGGAAGCCGGCGGCCACCGCCACCGCGCGCAGCGGATGCTCCGGCGCAGTTTCGAGCTCGGCGATCGCGATCGGCTCACCGCTGCGCACGGACTCCGACAGCAGGCTGGTCTGCTCGTCGAGCACCTGATGCGCGCCGTCCTGGTCGACGCCCTTCGCCTCCACCAGCTTGAAGCGGCGTTCGGCGGCATCATAGGAATAGATCAGCACGGCGTCGGCCGTGGTGATCTCCAGCGCGCGGGCCGCCACGGTCGGCAGCACGGAATTGAGATCGAGCGAGGACGCGACCGCGCGGCCGACCTCCTCGAGCACCTTCAGCTCGTTGATCGATTGCGCGAGATCGCGCGTGCGCTCCTCGACCTTCGCCTCCAGCTCGGCATAGGACTGCGCGAGCTGGCCGGCCATGCTGTTGAACTGATCAGCCAGCTCCTCCAGCTCGTCATGGGTCTTCACCTCGATGCGCTGACCGAAATCTCCGGCGCCGAGCCGGCGCGCGCCGGCGCGCAGCGCCGTGATCGGCACGAGCATGCGCCGCGCCAGCAGCGAGCCCGCGAAGATCGCCACCGCCAGACCGAGCGCGATCAGGAGCGCGCCGCGCAACAACTGATCGCGGATCGGGGCCAGCGCGTGCGCGGTGGATTGCTCGAAGACCACGACCCAGCCGAGCTTCGGCAACGTCGCCGCCGCCGTCAGGACGGAGTGCCCGGTGCTGTCCGTGCCGGACGCCAGCGGCTGGCCGTCCGGCGTCAGCATGGCGGCGACCTGCGGCAGCTTGGAAAGATCCTGTCCCACAGGCGGCCCCTTGGCGGAGCTCGCCAGCACCTGGCCCTTGGGATCGACGACATAGGCGATGCCGACCTTGCCGACCTGCGCCTCGGTCATGAAGTCTTCGAGGAAGTCGAGATCGATGTCGGCCACCGTGACGCCGGCATTGAAGCCGGAATGCGCGACCGAAATCGACATCATCGGCTGCGCGCCCTTGAAGGTGACGGCCGAGAAATTGCTGCCATGGGTGACGGTGTCGGTGAAGCGCAGATCGCGGGAGAGATCATTGCCCGAGGAGAACGAGATCGAGGTGCGCGACACCCGGAGCTGCTCATGGCCCTGGCCGTCGAGCTGATAGAGCTGCCGCACCGCCGGCGCCTGGCTCAACAGCTGCACGTAGTCGGCGCGGCGCAGCTCCAGCGTATTGGCGCTCGCCCGCGTCACCCAGCTGATCTGGCGCTGCAGGTCCGACAGCGCCTGGTCGATGCGCCGGGCGCTGGCATCGGCCTTTTCGGCCATCGCGGCGGTGAGGCTCGCCTTGGTGGACTGATAGCTGATCCAGGTTTCGGTCGCGCCGTTCACCGCCAGGACGAACACGACGAGCCCGACCAGCGACACGACATATTTGGCGAACAGGCCCTGCCGCAGCGACCAGCCTCTGTTCTCGACCCCGTTCATCCGGACCCCTCGCGCGGCATCGCCGAGGTGAGACCCCCGGATGAGCGCGTCCGCCGCCATCCCTACGGCAGCGACACATCAGAAACGGGCCTCTCATGCGCTGAGCTGCTCCGCCACTGACATCCGTCTAGCACAGAATGCGGTGCAATACGGCTCAGATGCGGGAGCCACCCACATCAGGCGATGATGGCTCAAATGGCGGCCGACATCCTCCTCCAAATGGAGGAGGCGAGCCAGATAACAGGTCTTATTTTACCGATTGAAGATGCGCTTCAGCACATCGTTCATCGGCTGACTGTCCGCCGCGCTGTCCTGCGGGCCTGCGGGATTCCCGCCCGCAGAGGGCCCCTGGCCGGCATCAGTCGGAGATGGCGCCGGCGTGGCCTGGGGAGCCTGCAGCAGCGGAGCCGCGCTTTCGTTCGGGTTGAGCGTCCGACCACGGCTTCGCGCCGCCGGCTGTGTGCCCTGCTGCAGCCCTTGCTGGATCAGACTGCCGATGGCCGCGCCGAGGTCGCCGCCGAGCAGGTCGGACTGGCCGGCAGCCGGCGCCTGCGGGTTGGATGTCGAAGGCGCAGTGCCGGGACTTGCGCCTCCGCTCCCCGGCGTCGCGCTTCCGATCAGGCCGCCGATGCCGTTGATCAGGTTGTTGAGCCCGGCGCCGTCCTTGCCGAACAGGCCCTGCCCCATCTGCTTGAGCTTGGCATAGGCCGCCTCGGGATTGTCGAGGATGCCGGCCATGTCCGGATAGAACCGCGGCTGGCTCCAGGGGCCGTCGATGACGACGGGAATGCCGAGACCCACGGGATCGGCGGTGCGGCCCTGCCCTTCGGTGGTCATCACCAGCTTCGGCTCGACCCGCAGCGCCAGCGCGCGGTTGCCGAGGTCGATCGTGCCGGCGCCCGTGACCTTCACCAAAGGCCCGACCAAGGTGAGATCGCTCGTCACCGCCTGCCCGCGCTCGACCTGGAACGAAGCCGAGAGCTGGGTGAGATCGGTGGTCAGCTCCTTGGAGTCCTGCCAGCCGGACAGCGGGTTGGTGGTCAGCGAGCGGATCATCTGGGCGACGTTGATGCCGCGGATCGCGCCATCCTGGAACAGCAGGAAGGCCGAGCCGCTGAGATTGCTCATGATCGCCTGCTGGCTGGCGCCGCTGGAGCGCAGCGCGAGCTTGCCCTGCAGCCGCGCCGCGAGCTTGTCGAAATCCGCGATGCTCGTGAGCAGCGGCAGCGCCTGAAGCCCGGTGAGGTCACAGTGCATCGCATAGGCCGGATTGCCGGTGGAGGCGTCGACCACGACCTCGCCGCTGACCTGGCCGCCATAGGCGCCGAGATTGGCGACCGTCGCCTTCAGCAGGCCGCCGGCCAGCGAGGCCTCGAGATCGAGCGGCCCGAGCCGGGCGCCGGCGAGACCGACATCGGTCGCCGACAGCTTCACCCGTGCGTCCAGATAGTTCAGGCCGCGCAGATCGATCGCTGCCGTGCTCCATCCGGACGCCCGCGACGAGGTCTGCGCGGCGGGGCTCGCCAGGTCCAGCCGGCGGACGTCGAGGTCGACCTTCACCAGCGG
This sequence comes from Bradyrhizobium sp. SRS-191, assembly GCF_024586915.1. Lineage (GTDB taxonomy): Bacteria > Pseudomonadota > Alphaproteobacteria > Rhizobiales > Xanthobacteraceae > Bradyrhizobium. Next base: position 40,011 of record NZ_JANBVS010000032.1, on the reverse strand, counting down.
CTTGCTGGCGAGGTCGACCGAGGCCCAGCCGTTGAAATCGCCATCACCGAGCGTGCCGCTGAGGCCGTTGATCATCACCAGCGGCCCGTTCAACCTGATGTCGGCACGACCGGCCAGAACGCCGGAGAATGCGCTGGCCATACCGATCTTGAAATCGACCGGCACGGTCTGGCGATCGACCGGCAGCGACGGGGCAGCCGCGGTGAGGTCGAAGGTGACCGGACGATCGCCGGCCCGCGCCGTGCCGTCGATCCTGATCTTGCCGTCGTCGTTCAGCGACGCCGTCGCGGCGATCGCTTCGAGACGGTTCTCGACCCGGTCGCGCGGGTTGGAGAGAATGACGGCGCCGTCCTTGACGGTGACGCTGGTGATCCGGACCGGCGGCGCGGCGTCCGACTTGGCCGCGGCGCGGGTGCGCGGCGCATTGTCGCGCAGGCGCTCACGCAGCAGCGGCAGATAGAGCGTCGGTCTGTCGATGACGATCTCGCCGATCTCGGGCCGGCCCGACCACAGGCTCGACAGCGCCATGCCGGCCTGCAGCCTGGCGATCGCCAGCCGGTTGTTGCCGTCCTTGTCCTTCGGATCCTGCAAGGTGACGTCGCTCAGCGTCGCCTGCAGCGACGGCCACAGGCTGACGCTCGCCGAGCCCGCAATGGTCAATTTATAGCCGGTGTCGCGCTCGACGCGGTCCTGGATCGCCACCGTCAGGAAGCTCGCCGGAAGTCCGAAGGCGAGCGCGAGTGCGAGCACGACGATGACGGCGCCAAGCAGAACGCCTGCGATCTTCACTGCTTTCATGTCGATGTCCCAAGCGCTGCGGCCGAGCGGTCTCCACGGGTTAGCATGCGGCAACGCCGACCCGGTTCAATCTGAATTTTCCCGGAACGAAGATCGCCCTGAGAGCGACCAACCTAGTCGTAAGCCCATGCGCCGTTATGTGACTTGTGACACACTTCCGCCAGCGCGGATTTTGTAACTGGGGCCCTGAAACCACCGCCGAAGGTATAGTGATGAGCAAGCAGGCCGAATTTGCGGTCATTCTGAAGATGAACCCGATGTTCGCGGATCTCGGATCCGACGAGCTGCAGCGCATTTCGAACCTGTGCCACACCCAGCATCTGTCGTCGGGCGAGGTGTTGTTCCAGAAGGGTGATCCCGGCAATGCGCTGTTCGGCGTCCGCCGTGGCCAGATCCGCATCGAGACCGGCGCCACCGACGGCTCGCGCTTGACGCTCAACTTCATGGGCCCCGGCGATCTGTTCGGCGAAGTCGCCGTGCTCGACGGCCAGGAGCGCACCGCTGACGCCACCGCGGGTGAGACCACCGAGCTGTTCGTGTTACGGCGCGAGGATTTTCTCAGCTTCCTCGAGCGCGAGCCCAAGGTCGCGATCAAGATCATCCAGCTGTTGTGCCAGCGCATCCGCTGGCAGAGCGAGCGGATGGAGGAATCGGTGCTGCAGCCGCTGCCGATCCGGCTGGCGCGGCGGCTGTGCGCGCTGGCGGAGGATTTCGGCTCCGAAGTGCACATCTCGCAAGAGCAGCTCGGCGTGTTCGTCGGCGCCGCCCGCGAGAGCGTCAACCGTCAGCTCCAGTCCTGGCGCAAGGACAAGATCCTCGACCTGCAGCGCGGCCGCATCCTGCTGCATGACCTCACCAGGCTCAACACGATCGCCCGCAACGAATAGGCGGCGAGCCACGTCGCCAAGCGCGCCCGCCGGCGTCCCGCCTCGGTTCCGTCGCCCCGCACCAAAGCCCATCGCTTCGCGCCGACCGTCGCCCCGCCCCAATCTTGGCCAATCCGGGTCCGCCGCAGGGCGAGACCTGCGGGTCGTGCATCGTTTCGTATCGACGTCGGCCAAACATGATCGCAATTGGGCCACCGCACCTCACAATTTGCGACATGAACTGTTTTTAACAATTCTAACAGAGTGAGTTCGGCAATCGAAGCGCCGTCTGCCTGCGCGCGTGTCGCGTGCGGGACGTGGCTCGTCGTGCCGGAGCAACGTCGGTTGGAAGCGAATTCATGAGTCTTGCGTTACCGGCGATCGGGATCGAGACGAGCGGCTCGATGGCCCGCTGGCGTCGAGGTCTGGCGATCTGGATCGATGCCGTCGAGGACGGTTGGGCGGTGCCGTTGCTGATCGCGAGCTTCGTCGCGATCTGGATGGTGTATTTCTCCATCGCCTATATCGACGGCGATCTGCATCAGGACGTGATCGAGACCTGGTCGCTCGGCCGCAGCTTCGACTGGGGCTCGACCAAGCATCCGCCATTGATGGGCTGGGCCGCGCGGGCCTGGACCATCGTGTTTCCGCTGACGAACTGGTCGTTCAACCTGCTGGCGCTGACCAATGCGGCAGTCGGATTGTGGGCGGTCGACCGCATCACGCGGCACTTCGCGCGCGGTGACAAGCGCATCATCGTGCTGCTGTTGCTGATGCTGCTGCCGATCTATCAGCTGCACGCGCAACGCTTCAACGCCAATGCGGTGCTGCTGTCGAGCTGGCCGCTCGCGACCTGGTGCTTCCTGCGCTCCTTTGAGACCCGTCGCGCCGGCTGGGCCGTCGCCGCAGGCCTGACCGCCGCGCTCGCCATGCTCGGCAAGTACTATTCGATCTTCCTGATCGCGAGCTTCGCGGTCGCCGCGCTGTGTCACCCCGAGCGAAAGCGCTATTTCACCTCGCAGGCGCCGTGGATCGCCGCGCTGACGGGGCTCGTCGCGCTGGCGCCGCACCTGGTCTGGCTGGCAACGACCGGCGCGCAGCCGTTCTCGCACGCGATCGAGCATCACACCGGCAAGACCAGTGCTGCCGCGCTGATCGAAGGCGGCGGCTTCCTGCTCGCGATGTCGGGGATCGCCGGCATCCCCGGCCTGATCTGGCTGGCCATGGCGCGGCCGCGTCCCGCCCGCGTGCTGAACGACGCACTCAGCCTTGCGCGGGGACTGCGTCTGCTGGCGGTGATCAGCATCGGCACCGTGGTCTTCCCGGCGCTGACCTCTGCGATCTTCGGCACCGACATGCCGCCGCTGTGGGGCCTGCAGGGTGTGTTCCTGTTCGTGGTGGTGATCGTGTGCGGCGCCAGCTACCAGGCTCCGCGGGAGCTGACGGTCAACCTCGCTGCCATCGCCATCGCCATCGCGGCGTTCGCGGCCGTCATCGTGGCGCCGTTGCATGCGCTGTACCGCAACTACGTCCCGCTGAATGAAGGCCGCAACTTCTATCAGCCGGCCGTAACCGAGCTCGACCGGCTCTGGCGGAACGCAACCGATAGCCCGCTCCGGGCGGTCGGCGGCGACGACGGCCTCGCTTTCGCGGCCGCGTTCTACGGCACCGATCATCCGCAATATGACATGGGCCTCGTGCATCCGCGTGAGCTGCAGCCCACCGGCGACGTGCGGCGCCCGGAGGGCTGGGCGGCGCTGTGCTACGACGCCGACATCTCGTGCGTTGCCGGCATGGAGGCCGCAGCCGCGCGGGCGGGACATTCGGTCCGCGTCGACTTCACGCTGCGAACCAATTTGTTCGGCTGGCAGGGCGCCAGCCAGGGCTTCGTCGCCCTGATCGTGCCGCCCGAGGCCAGCCCGCCGGCACCGACCACGCCGGGCGTCGCCGACGATCTCAGCGCGCGGCGGCGGCTGCCTTCGCAGGCGAACTGAATCCGCCAATTTCGGTTGTGCGCAGCGATGATCGCTGCGCTACGGCTTCGGCTCATGCACCGCGCCCGGCACGTGGTCGGCATGCGGCACGTCCTCGGCATCGCCGGATGAGACGATCAGCCTGCGGCCGAGCCGCGCGGACAGCGAGCCGACATCGTCCATCACCAGGAACATCGCCGGCACGAACAGCAACGACAGCACGGTGGAGAACACCAGGCCGCCGATCACCGCGAGCGCCATGGGCGAGCGGAATTCGCCGCCGGCGCCGACCGCGAGCGCACTCGGCATCATGCCGGCGACCATCGCGATGGTGGTCATCACGATCGGCCGCGCCCGCTTCATGCCGGCATCGATGATCGCCTCGTCGCGCCTGACGCCGGCATGGATCGCCTCGATCGCGAATTCGACCAGCATGATCGCGTTCTTGGTGACGATGCCCATCAGCATCATCATGCCGATATAGACGGGAATGGTCAGCTGCTTGCCGGTCAGCATCAGCGCGCCGATCGCGCCGCCGATCGACAGCGGCAGCGAGAACAGGATGGTGATCGGCTGCAGGAAGGTGCCGAACAGGAGCACCAGCACCGCATAGACGATCATCAGGCCGGCGGTTATCGCCGTGATGAATCCCGAGGCCAGCTCGTTCAGGCTCTCGGCATCGTCAGACGGGATCAGCTTGACGCTGGCCGGCATCGTCTTTCGCACCGGCAGATCGTCGATCAGCTTGGTCGCGTCGCCGAGCGCAGCCAATCCGACGAGATCGGCCGAGACGGTCGCCTGGCGGCCGCGATCGTAACGGCTGATGCTGGTCGGGCCCTGGTCGAGCTTGATGTCGGCGACCACAGCCAGCGGCACACCGCCCTTCTCGCCGAACTGGCCGAGCGGCACCCGCAGCTGCTCGAGGATCTTCACGTCGCTGCGCGCGGCATCTTCGAGCTGCACCCTGATCGGAACAAGGCGGCCGCCGACATCGTACTTGGCCAGCGCCGGCCCGACGTCACCGATGGTGGCGACGCGGATCGTCTGCGACAGGCTCTCCGTGGAGACGCCGAGCCGCGCGGCGAGATCGGCACGCGGCTGCACGCGCAATTCCGGCCGGTCGAGCGAGGTGTCGGACACCACGTTGGAGATGATCGAAATCCGCTTCATCTGCGACGCCAGCTCGCTGGCGACATTGTCGACCAGCTTGGGATCCGAGCCGGTCAGAACCAGCTTGATCGGGCGCAGGCCGTTCTCGTCGGTGAACCAGAAGCGGATGTCGGGGATCGTCTCGAGATCCTTGGAGATTGCGAGCTCCAGCTCCTTCTGGGTGATCTTGCGCTCGGTCTTCGGCGTGTAGTTGACGATCATGCCGGCGCGGCGGACCTCCATGGCGCCCTGCAGGCGGCCGCCATCGACGAACACGCTGCGCACCTCGGGCCGCTTGCGCAGCTGCGCTACGATGTCCTCGGTGACCTTCTCTGTGTAGGCGAGCTGCGCACCGGGCGGCAGCTCGATCGCGAGCAGCGACCGCGCCGCGTCCTGCGCCGGCAGGAAGCCTTTCGAGAGCAGCGTCGTGCTCCAGATCGACGCGGCGAAGATGCCTACGCCGAGCAGGATCGTGATGTAGTAGTGCTTCACCGACCAGGTCACGATGCGATGATACGCCCGCAGGATGAAGCCCGGCGGCGGATCGTCGTGGTCGTGATGCTTGAGGAAATACGCGGCCAGCATCGGCGTGACGAAGCGTGCCGCCAGCAGCGAGAAGAACACCTGCACCGAGACGGTGATGCCGAACTGCTTGAAGAACTGGCCGGCGATGCCGGACATGAAGCTCGCGGGCGCGAAGATCGCGATGATGGTCAGGCTGATCGCGATGACGGCCAGTCCGATCTCGTCGGCGGCATCGAGCGCCGCGCGGTAGGGCGACTTGCCCATCCGCATGTGGCGCACGATGTTCTCGATCTCGACGATGGCGTCGTCGACGAGGATGCCGGTCGACAGCGTGATCGCCAGGAATGACACCATGTTGAGCGAGAAGCCGAGGATGTCCATCGCCCAGAACGCGGGGAAGATCGACAGCGGCAGCGAGATTGCAGCGATGATCGTCGCGCGGAGATCACGCAGGAACAAGAGCACGATGATGACGGCGAGGATCGCGCCCTCGAACAAGGTCGAGATCGCGGCGTCGTAATTGCCCTTGGTGAACTCCACCGACGTATCGATCAGCTTCAGCTCGACATCGGGATGTGCGGCCTTGACCTGATCGATGCGTTTCTGCACGGCGGCCGCGACGACCACGTCGCTGGCGCCCTTGGCGCGCTTGATGCCGAGCGCCACCACCGGCTCGCCGTTGAAGCGCGCGAAGGTGCGGCGATCGGCGATGGTGTCGGTGACCGTGCCGAGATCGGCGAGCCGGACCTCGCCGCCGCCGAACAGCGGGATCATCGTGTTGGACAGCTCGTTCAGCGTCTTCGCGCCGGCCAGTGTGCGGATCGCCTGGTCGTTCTTGCCGATCTCGGCGCGGCCGCCGGCGACGTCGACATTGGTGCCGCGCAGGCTCTGGCTGACATTGACGGCCGTGAGGCCCATCGCCTGCAGACGATCGGGATCGAGCGAGACCAGGATCTCGCGCTCGACGCCACCGATGCGCTCGACCTGGCTGACGCCGCGCACGCCCTGCAGCTCACGCTTGACCACGTCGTCGACGAAGAACGACAGCTGCTCCGGCGTCTTGCCCGGCGAGATCGCGGCATAGGTGACGATCGGCAGGCCGATCTTGTCGACGCGCGAGATCAGGGGCTCGGTGACGTTCTGCGGCAGGTCGGAGCGCACCCGCGTCACGGCGTCCTTGACGTCGTTGATGGCGCGGTCGGTGTTGGTCTCCAGTGCGAAGGTGATGGTGGTGACCGACAGGCCGTCGGTGATCAGCGACTGGATGTGGCGGGCACCCTCGACGCCGGAGACGCCGTCCTCGATGATCTTGGTGACCTGCGATTCAAGCTCGGACGGCGCGGCGCCGAACTGCGCCACCGCGACCGAGATCACCGGGATGTCGGCGTTCGGCAGCCGCGTCACCGCGAGCTTGGTGAAGCTCATCCATCCCAGCACCAGCAGGATGATCGAGAAGAGGATCGAGGGCAGCGGGTTCCGGATCGACCATGCCGAGATATTCAGTGCCATCAGCGTACCCGCGTGCGATCGATGTCTTCGGCGAACATGGTCTTGATCTGGTCGCCGTCATGCAGCGAGCTGCCGGCGTCGGCCACGACGACCTCGCCCTCGGCCAGACCTTCGAGAATTTCGGTCGACGTATCGGACACCAGGCCGACCCGGACCCGGCGGGTCTCGACCACATCGCCCTTCACGACCTGGACGGTGAGATGGTCGATCGCCGTGTTGGGAATGGCGACACCGCAGCTGCGCCGGGCATCGATATTGGCGCGCGCGAACATGCCGGGCTTGAGCGTCGGAGTGCTGGACAGCGCGATACGGACGTGGCCGAGCTGCGTGGTGCGGTCGACCTGGGGCGACACCACCCGGACCCGGCCATTGAGATCAGGCGTGTTGTCGCGGCTGATCCGCGCGGGAACGCCCGGCGCGAGCTTCAGCAGATGGACGCTCGGCACCTCGGCATCGAGCTCGAGCTCGTTGTTGACGGCAATGCGGAACATCGGGCCGGCCTGCGGCGAGGCCGGCGCGCCGACGATGGTGCGGACCTCGGTGACCAGACCGGACGCGGGCGCCCGCAGCGATACCGGCCGTCCGGCCGCAGCCGCCGGTGCGCCCGGTTGCGGCGGCGGCGGGGTCAGCCGCGCGAGCTCCTGGTTCTCGGTGACGGTGTCGCCTTCCTTCACCAGGACGTCGGTGACGCGCGATCCCTCCTGGTCGGCGCCGACCACCGCCTCGCGGCGCGGCACGACGAAGCCGGTAACCCGGACGAGATCCGAGAAGCAGGCCTTGCCCGCCTTGGTGACGAGCACCTGGGCCTGCATGCGCGGCTCCTCGGCCGCCTCATGCGGGCGGTGCTCGTACCAGTAATAGCCCGCGAACAGGGCCACGAAGACGATCGCGGTGGCTGCGGTCTTGAGGGATTTCGGCAGCTTCATCGGCAGGCAGATCCGGTCGGCGCGAGGTGCGGTGTGACGATGGGGCGGATGTTCCGACGGAGACGGCGATGACCTGCCCGACAAGACGATGCGCCCCGCAGGCCTGCGAGACGCATCCGGTCAGTTCGATCTCCTGCCACGCGGCCCCCGACGGCGGTTGTGCAGAGGCGGAGCTACTTGGCCGCCGCCGTCTTGCTCTGCATGTTGACGACCTGCACGCGGCGGTTCACCTCGGCCAGCGGCTGGGCCGGATCCTTCAGCTTGCTCTTGCCGTAGCCCACGGTGACGAGGTCGCTGCCTGCGATGCCGAACTTGTCGACCAGATAGCGCTTGATCGCATCGGCGCGGCGCTCCGACAGGTCCTGATTATAGGCGTCCGCGCCCGCGGCATCGGTGTGGCCGGCGACGACGAAGGTCGATCCCTTCAGCTCGGGGCTGGTCAGCGCGCGGCCGAGCGCCTGCACCGAGGCCATCGACTTCTGGCTGATATTGGCCGAGTTGTAGTCGAAGGTGATCTCGAGATCGATGTTCGGCTTGGTCTGGGCGACCGCGGCGATCTCCTCGCGCTCCGCCGTCGACAGCGATCGCGTCGCGCGGCCCCGGATGCTCTGCAGGAACTTGTCCTGCGCCGGCGTGACCGCAGGCACAGCCTCCGCCGGCGGCGACATCGACAGGCCGCGGGTCAGCGGCTTCTTCGGACCGGCCAGCGCGCGGACGATCTGATCCTCGGTCACGTCCTCGGCCGCGAACGCCGTGGTGACGCTCAGCGTGGCCGCCGCGGTCAGCATCGCGGCAACCAGGAGGCCGGTCAGCCCGGCGGCCTTGCTCGGATTCGTGTTCGGTGCGGTCATTGCCAATCCCTCCTCGCGCGCAAACTCACGCGAACTCATGTCCCGCCTCATCGCGAACGCCCGCTCACGATGTCGGCTGTTCGCGTTTATGTCGGCCCGGCGCGCCCGATGGTTCGAGGCGGCCGGCTCGCTGCGCCAAAAATCAGCGGACGCCGTAGCTTTCGAACTCGCGGACGACGTTCGGATCGATCGCCTTGGCATTGGCGATGTCGAGTGCGCCCTCCTGCGCCGCGCCATTGCGCTGCTTGGCGAGGCCGCGCCCATACAGCGACGACGTCAGCCGCGGATTGACCTTCAGCGCGGCATCGAAATCGGCGATCGCATTCTTGACCGCGCCGCTCTTGAGATTGACCAGACCGCGGCTATCGAGCGCATCGACGAAATTCGGCCGCAGCCGCAGTGCCTCGTTGCAATCCCGCAGCGCCGGCTGCAGCTCGCCGACCACGGTGCGGGCCCAGCAGCGATTGTTCAGCGCCTCGACATCCTTCGGATTGATCCGGATGGTCTCGTCGAAGTCGCGGATCGCCTGCGCATAGGCGCCCTTGCTGGCATAGACTTGGCCGCGCTTGTACAGCGCTGCCGCGTCGTCCGGATTGGCTGCGATCTTGGCCGTCAGGCTCTTGATGGTCGGATCGTCAGCCAGCGGATCCGCCGGCCCATTGGCGGTGGGGGAATTGGCCGGCGCGGGCGTCGGCACGGGCGGCAGCGGCGTCGGGATCGGCGGCAGCGGCGGCGCCAGCTCCGTCTTTGGCGGCGGAGGTGGGGGTGGCGGTGGCGGCGCTGGTGTCGGCGACGGAGTTGGCGCCGACGTCGGTGTGGGCATCGGCGTGGGAGTCGGCTGCGGCAGCGGCGTGTTGTCCGCCGTGACGGTTGGACGCGCACCGCCGGTCCCCGGCACGAACGAGAAATCCTCCGCGAGCGACGACGAGATCCACGGCACCTGCTCGCTGCGCGAGGCGCGCGTCACGCCGACGCGTGTCCTGTTCAGCGTCTCCTCGGCGGTGAGGTCGGGAACACGGATCTCCTTCAACAGCTCCTGCACGAACAGGCTGCGGTCGCGGCCGGTGTCGGAGACGACTGTGGAGAGCGCGGCAGAGTACATGACCAGAGTACCGCTCGGCGCGATCACCGGCGCAAGTCCGGACGATGCGGTGCGGAAGCGGCGCTCATAGGGATTGCGGCGGGAGGCATCGAGCAGCGCGATCTTCACGCCGGCGCCGCGGCTGTTGATCTCCTGCAGCACCTGCTCGAGGCTGATGCCGTCGCGCCGCACATCGGCCTCCTGCCAGATCTGCGCATCGACCGGAATCATGTAGCTGGTGCGGCTCGACTGGATGCCGTAGCCGGAGAAGAACAAGAGCGCGACCGAGCCCGGCTTGATCTTGCCGTAAAGCCGATCGAGGCCGCGGCGCATCGCATCGCCAGTGGCATTCTCCAGCGTATCGACGGTGAAGCCGTCGCGCTTCAGCTCGTCGGTGAGGTCGCGCGCGTCGTTGACGGGTTCCTTCAACGGCGTTTCGGCATCGGGGTACTTCGCATTGCCGATGACGAGGGCGAAGCGGTCGCCGGCCGCGCGAGCGGGGCCAGACCACGCGACTGAGAACATCAAACCGAGCAGCAGCAGCAGGCGAAGCGTCATCACGATGGCGGTCCAGCGGTCCAGCAAACAGGCGCCGTCCAGCTTGCGCCGCGGCGAACATATCCCACGCGTCAGGCATTATCAAATCGCCGTGACGACACGTCAACCGCTTGCCGCAGTTGAAGAATCGCCAGAGCGGGCGGATGTCGCCGCCGTCCTTCGATCGCCACGCCGGAAACAGTGCCAGGGGAGCAGAGGGTCGGCGGTGAGCTGCCTCACACTGTGTCGGCGGGGGCCGCGATCCGGTTCGCTCCACGGCGATTGACCGCAGCGCGCGGCGATGGCTCGATATGGTCGGACCGCGAACAACGAGAACCGCTCATGGAGAATGCCGAGATCTACGCGCTGCGCTATGCGACGATGTCGCAGCGCACGCTGCACATGAACTTCCTGCAGCCCGATCCGCACGACACCGCGGCGCAGGACCTCGATTATTTCGTCTGGCTGATTCGCAGCGACGGCCGCGACATCCTGGTCGACACCGGCTTCAATGCCGCAGAGGCCGCGGCGCGCAGCCGCAAGCTGCGCTGCAACCCGGTCGACGCGCTCGACGCCTTCGGCGTCAAGGCGGCCGACATCCGCGACGTCATCGTCACGCATCTGCATTACGACCACGCCGGCAATCTCGACCGCTTCCCGAACGCGCGCTTCCATTTGCAGGAGCGCGAGATGGCCTATGCGACGGGACGCTGCATGTGCAACGGCCTGCTGCGGCATCCGTTCTCGGTCGAGCACGTCACCACCATGGTGCGCCACGTCTATGGTGAGCGCGTCACCTTCCACAATGGAGACGGCGAGATCGCGCCCGGGATCACCGTGCACCGGGTCGGCGGCCATTCCGACGGCCTGCAGGTGGTGCGCGTCGAAACCGCCCGCGGCCCGGTCGTGCTCGCTTCCGACGCCGCGCATTACTACGCCAATCTGCAGCGCAAGAGCCCGTTTCCGATCGTCTATAATATCGGCGACATGGCAAAGGGCTGGGACACCATCGAGCGCCTCGCGGGCCATCCGGATCGTTTCATTCCGGGGCATGATCCTCTGGTGACGGAGCTCTATCCGCGCGTCAGCGAGGCGGCGGATGCCTATGCGCTGCACGTGGCGCCGAAGCGGTCGTTTGCGAAATAGCGGCGCGTCTGAGTTCGAATCTCGATGAGCCCACAGCTGCTCATCACATCCTCGAACTTGTAGGGTGGGCAAAGGCGCGTTGCGCGCCATCGCAGCGGGCACATTCTTAAGCGCGCCGTGCCCACCATCGGCATCACGGATGTGAATGGTGGGCGCGGCGCGCGATATGTTTGCCGCTCAACTAACAGCATCGGGCGCGCCTTTTGAATGCGAGCAGCAAGCGCGTTGCTAGATACAGCGCCCTCTCCCCTTGCGGGAGAGGGCATGTTCGGCCGGTCCGCACACGCGGTTGGGTGAGGGGTCTCTCTCCGCGAACGACGCTCGTGGAGAGATACCCCTCACCCAAGTGAGTTTGTTGCTCTAGCGTGCATGCCCTCTCCCACAAGGGGAGAGGGCACATTCATGCGCACCGCACTGTATGCCGCACCGTTAGTAATTCACCCACCGCGTCGTCCCGGGCCAGTCACGATGCGCGATCGCGCGGCGTGGCACCGACCTAGGACCCATACTAAGCGGCGGTTGTGGGGAGCGGAATGCAACGGCGCGCCTGCCTCAAACTCTTCCCTGGGGTTATGGGTCCCGGCTCGAGGCCGGGACGACGGCGGAGGTTGGCGAGGCGGCTGGGCTCCGTTGAAGCGGTTTGGCTTCATTGAAGGGTGGTGGGCATCGCAGCAACAATCGCTGCGCTCACCGCAGCTCCACCACCGCCTTCTTCGACAGATGCTGGCCGAGGAAGGTCACGTCCCAATTGGTGAGGCGGACGCAGCCGTGGGATTCGGTCTTGCCGACCTTGGAGGGCTCGGCGGTGCCGTGGATGCCGTAGCCGTTGCCGATGGAGAGGCCGATCCAATAGGACCCGACGGGGTTGTTGGGGCCGGGCTTGATGTCGAACGGCTTGCGCGCCTTGACGCCCTTGAACTTGTAGTCGGGGTTGTAGCGGTAGTTCGGGTTGGCATCGATCGAATCGACCTTGAAGCTGCCGACCGGCGTCGGCTTGTCGTCGCTGCCGACGGTGGCGGGAAACACCGCGACCGGCTTGCCGTCCTTGTCGAAGGCCTGCACCGTCTCAGTCGTCTTGTCGATGTCGAGCCGGGTGATTTCCGGCACCTTCTCATCCGGCTTGATGACGTTGGCGACGGCGATCTCCTCGCCCTCCTTGTCGAAACTGCTCTTGGGATTGAGCGCCTTGAGCAGCGCCTCGCTCATGTGGAATTTTTCCGCCAGCGCCTCGCGCGGCGAGGTGTAGCCGATCCGCGGCAGGTCCTTCATGTCCTCCATGCGCTTCGGCAGCTTTTCGAGGAACGGCCCCTTCACATCGTTGCGGGTGATCTTGTAGGTGACGATCGCCGGGGCCTGATCGCCCTGGCGCAGCGCGTCCCACAGCTCCGGCGTCAGCTTCGATCCGCTCGGCTGCCCCTTGGCGCGGGCAAAGGCGGCGAGCGCGTTGCGGGCGTTGTCGCCGAAGCGGCCGTCGATCTCGCCCGGCGAAACATGGGCGCGGTCGAGCAGCACCTGGGCGCGGATCGCCACCGGGTCCATCTTCTCCTCGGCCGGCGGCCGCTTGCGCAGCTCGGCATTGTTGACCGCGTCTGCGGTCAGCTCCGCAGCACGCGCGGGCATCGCGAGCGCAACGAGGAGCAGGAGCGGTATCCAAGGCCGAAGCATGATTCGTGATCCTATCAGGCGGGAAACGGCATCAACGTGGCGGCCGGGGATAAGTTCGCACCCGATGAGCGCGGGCGCTGAACGTCGTCAGGGGCTGCCGCGACTATGCAAGGAGACGGGTCTGCTGGCCCGGCGGCCGCGCGTCTGCTATCTGCGCCCAGGGCCTGCTCGACGAATGGCGTTGCAAGGAATCGGTGTCGCATGGGGAAGTCCGGATTGGCTGTCACGGCATTTGGCATCTCGGTACTCGCCGTCATGGCGCTGGCGCAGGCGGCGGCCGCAGCTGACAACACCGATGCGCCGAAAGGGGCCGCGGTGAGCGTGCTCAAGGCCAGCAAGGCCTGCTTCGACAATACGGTCGAGGTGTCCGGCCTCGTGCTCGCCCGCGACGAGACCTCGGTCAGACCGGACCGTCCGGGGCTCAAGGTGGCGGAGGTGATGGTCGATGCCGGCGACACCGTCACCGCCGGACAGAATCTGGCGCGGCTGACGCCGCCCGAGGGCGGCGCGATCATGATCCAGGCGCCAGTCGCCGGCACCATCCTGACATCGACCGCCACGATCGGCGCCTTCGCCTCGGGCCGCGGCGAGGCGCTGTTCTCGATCATCGCCCGCAACGAATATGACCTGGTCGGCCTGGTGCCGTCAGCGCAGATCGGCAAGCTCGCGGTCAACCAGACGGCGCGGATCCGCATCGTCGGCGCCGGCGAGCTCGACGGCAAGATCCGCCGCGTCGCGCCGACCGTCGAGCCGAACAGCCAGCTCGGCCAGGCCTTCATCGGCATCACCGGCAATGCGAAGCTGCTGGCCAATTCGTTCGGCCGCGCGATCATCAAGATCGGCCAGAGCTGCGGCGTCGCGGTGCCGCTGACCGCCATTCTCTACGACGCCGATGGCACCGTCGTGCAGGTGGTGCGCGCCCAGCGCATCGAGACCAAGCGCGTCGAGATCGGCCTGATGGCCGGCGGCCAGGTCGAGATCAAGGACGGCCTCGCCGAAGGCGATGTCGTCGTCTCCCGGGCCGGCGCATTGCTGCGCGAAGGTGACCCGGTGCGGCCGGTGATGGCGAGCAATTGAGGGGAGCGGCAAGGACGGTGCGCTCCCTCTCCCCGTTCTTACGGGGAGAGGGTCGGGGTGAGGGGCAGCCACACGAGTGGTGCAGCGGTCCGCGCGCCCAATCACCTTGGAGCCATCGTGCCCGTCCGATGGAGTTCAGATCTGGATTGCGCTCGTGCCATGCCCCTCACCCGGATTGCTGCGCAATCCGACCTCTCCCCGCAAAGAGCGGGGAGAGGTTTGCACCGGCCCTGAACGGCTCGGGCGGTCGGCACCTCTCGGCGCTTGGCAGCGAGCAAGCCGCACGGCCTGCGCGCCACAACTAACAAGAGCGCGAGTCGAGATATTGCAGAGACGATGAGAGGGACTGCGTGGCCGCCGCTCAGCTGCCCGCGTTCGCCACGTCGGCGCTGAGGCGGACGTCCTCGACCAGCGAGGACGACACCATCGGCACCTGCTCGCCATCCGTGCTGCGGGCGATGGCGTTGCGGGTCTTGGTGAAGACGGCCTCCGCACTCGGGCTGCGGCCGATCTGGTTGAGCAGTTCGGAGACCAGCATGCTGTTGCTGCGATCCCGGGGATCGTCGAGCACCTTGCCCGGCGTCGCCGACGACAGGATCAGCGCGTTGGCGGGCGCGTTGATCGGGGCAAGGCCGTGCGAATAGGAACGGAAGCGGCGCTCATAGGGATTGCGGCGGGAGGCGTCGACCACGACCAGCTTGGCGCGGGCGCCCTGCTCGCGAACGGCGTCGAGCAGACCCTCGATGCTGGTGCCTTCGCGGCGCACGTCGGATTCGCGCCAGATCTTGGCGTCGACCGGGATCATGTAGCTCTCGCGTCCGGCCTGGATGGCGTAGCCGCCGAAGAACAGCATCACCACCGAGTCCGGCCTGATGCGCGAGGTCAGGCGCGCGACCGCGCGCGCCATGTCCTCCTTGGTCGCGTCCTCGACGACGTCGACGTCGAAGCCGTCGCGGCGCAGCGCGCCGGTGAGCGCGCGGGCATCGTTGATCGGCTGGGCGAGCGGCGCATTGGCGTCGGGATAATGCGCATTGCCGACGACGAGCGCCAGGCGCGCGCCGTTGCCGGTCGTGCCGGTGCTCTGCTCGGTCGCAGCCGCCTTGCCGCCGTCGGGCACGCGCTTGTTCAGGGCAGCGTGCGCGCCAAGCGCGAGCGACACCGTGCACAGAAGCGCGGCGGCGATCACGGCCGAACGGCGAGAGAGAGAAGTCTGCCCTGCGGTCATCACGTCAATCCTGGTCCGAGCCGATCCAGTCGGTCCAAAGGGTCGCACCCTTTGGTCGCGCCGGCGCCTCTGAGGTTTGAGGGGTTGCGAGACGATGTGTCGTCGAATTGCGCGCAATTTGCGGCGCCGCAACGAAGAAAGGCTTAACCCGATCACGCCACGAGGGCAACATCGGAACACCATTGACTTATCAAACACTTGGAAATTAAGGCGAATTTAACCATGGCGCTGATCTCCAAAGGACCCCGGCAGGACCGTCCGGCGGCCACATTGCCGCCAAATCCACAGCCGCTGCAGTGATGCCGGTCACGTTGTCTTTGGCCGCGCCGCATGTCAGTTTGAACGTCCGTTTCATCGGTGCATGCGCGTGACGAGCCGTTTGCCGGGCGTTTCGAGCAAGCACAGGCCGTCTGCCCCCGCCCCGAACCGCGAGTCCCGACGTTGAGTTTGCAATATTTCGCCGGAGCGGCCTGTCGCGCGCTCACGGCCCGGAAGGACGGCCCCTCGCTATACGAGGTCTGCGATCCCATCCTGCGCCAGCCCGGCAACGGCGACCCGCACCTGTCGAAATTCTACCGGACCGCGCTCGGCAATCCCGCGCTGCGGACCCTGCTGCGCCGCGCCGGCCTGCCGGAGTTGAACGATCCCGCCCGCCTCAATGCGCTGCGCGAGGCGCTGGTTCATGCCCGCGACAATCCGACGCCGGATTGGGAGGCGGCCGGCCGTCCGGTTGCCGAACTGGTCGACAGCGTGGCGTTGAGCCACCCTGCCCCGCCGCGCCGGACCGGCACCGTGACGATGCCGCCGGCCGGCGAGATCGACCGGGTGATCCGCGCCTGCGGCGCCGACCTGCTGGGCTCGTTCCGCCGCAACGGCTTCATCCCGACCTATGCCGCGTTCAACCTGATCGGCGATCCCGATATGACGGGGCGCGACGTGCTTTTGGCCCTGCAAGGGCTCGATGCGCGCGGTTACAAGAACTCGACCTTGCTGTTCAACCTCGCCCGCGTGTTCATCGCCCGCTCGCCGGCGGCCGCGGTGATCAACCCGCCCTGGCGCGGCATCGCCGAGCCGATGTGGGAGCCGGTCCAGATCCGGCATCGCTCGGCCTATTACGACGCGTTCTTCACCGAGGCGCTGCTGAGCTATCTGGAGACCGGGCTCGCCTCGTCCGAACAGACGAGCGCGGCGCGCGGCGCGGTATCGGCGATGGTCGAGTTCTGCCTCAAGACCAGCCGCGAGGAGGTGCGGGGCGCCGACGGCAACAGCTACAATGTCGTGACCGCGCTGGCGCCGCACCCGCATCCGCGGTTCTCGCGCTTCTTCACCCAGATCAAGCAGGACCTTGGCTTCGGCGTCTACGTGCCGGATTGCGACACCACGGCGTGCTCGTTCTCGGCGGCGACGCAGGCCGGCTCCGACGATCCGATCCTGGCCCAGCCGCTGGTCGATTTCTATGCGGGCTATCAGGTGCGGGCGGGAAGCAACGAGCCGCGCGTGACCGTGCCGATCAACGACAACATCGATTATGACGGCGGCGTCGCGACCTGGATCGACAGCATGGCCGGTGAGCGGCCGTACGGCAACGATCTCGATCCGACCTTGAATCTCGACGTGCTCGAGGTCTCGTTCCGCAACCTCGGGCGCTGGCAGATCCTGGAGACGCAGGCCCGGCTGGACTTCATCAGGCGCGTCATCGGCTTCCAGCTGCGGCTGGTCACGAGCGGCGCCTTCGCCGATCCGCGCTCGCACATCTATTATCTGCCGGAGCTGTACTGCGCCTATTTCGGCCGCTGCTACCACGCCTTCATGGCGCTGCCACCGGCCGCGCGCCAGGCGATCGATCCGGACGGCGCTTTCGAGCTCATACGGCTGCGCGTGCTCGCTTATGTCGAGGACGAACTGGTCGGCCGCGAGATGAACCCGTTCGACGCCGCGCTGGCGCTGATCGCGCTCGGCCATCTCGGCGGCAACCCAGCGAGCTTCGCGCCGGCGGCGCATTGCATCGTGACGAGCTTCGGCGAAGGCGGCCGGCGGCATCCTTATCGCGCCTATGAGTGGAACAAGATGAAGACCCCGACCCGGATCCTCGTCGGCGGCCCCGAGGTGACGTCGGCGTTCGTGCTGATGGGGCTGGCGCTGGCGCGGCGCGTGGTGGTGCGGTGAGGCGAGCCTGCAGCCACAACGGCGGTCGGCTCCCCTCCCCCTTGCGGGGAGGGGTCGGGGGTGGGGGTCCACGAGTCCCGCTTTCAATGAGATGCGTGGTCCTGCTGAGCGCGCGACCGTCGAATCGGGGCCGTTAGGAAGCTCGTTAAATTTCGTATACGGCAGAGCTCCGCGCCCGCGGACCCCACCCCGGCCCCCTCCCCGCAAGGGGGAGGGGAGCACACCGTCGTCGCGACGACAGCTCCCCCTCGAACTTTAAATGTAGATCCAGCCTCAGCCCCGCATCGCGCGAAGTTGAGCAAATCAGGCAATCACGGCGCTGGAACCGGGAGCCGATCCACAGCACAATTGCTGGCATTGCCCATCCCAAGGACGACCGCGCCCGTTCATGCCCATGAAACCCGCTCTCCTCGCGCTGCTCCTGCTGCTGCCGTCCGTTGCATCCGCCGCCGACATCACCGGGGTCGCCAAGGTCCGCGAGGCGGACAACGTGCTGATCGGCACCACCCGCATCCGGCTCGGCGGCATCGACGCGCCGTCGGTCGACCAGCTCTGTCTCAACCCGCACGGCGAACGCTGGACCTGCGGCGTGGCGGCGCGGGACGAACTGATCAAGCATGCCGACGGCAAGAGCTGGGTGTGTCACCCCCGGTCGATCGACCGCCGCGGCCGCCAGGTGGCGCGCTGCGACGTCGACGGCGAGGATATCCAGAAATGGCTGGTGCGTAGCGGCTGGGCGCTGGCCTACCGCACCGTGTCGCACGACTACGAGCCGGACGAGGCCGAGGCGCGCGCGGCCAAGGCCGGCATGTGGCAGGGCGCGTTCATCGCGCCGTGGGATTGGCGGGTGCGCAACAAGAAGACCACCATCCTCGGCGCGACCAAGCCGCCGGAGGGCGCCAAGGCCATCCTGCTTGCGTCGGCATCGGGTCCGGTGGCGCCCTCGCCCGACTGCACCATCAAGGGCAACGTCAACGGCGCCGGCGAGTGCATCTATCATACGCCCACCAGCCGCTGGTACGCGCAGATCAAGATGCACGTCGCCAAGGGCACGCGCTGGTTCTGCTCGGTCGAGGAGGCCGAGGCCGCCGGCTGCCGCGAGACCCGGCGCTAGGCGAGGCGCACCGGCCGGGCGCACTGGCCGGCCGGGGCATGCCAGCCCCCCGGCTTCCCCGGCTTTTCATTCGCAGCCGCGCCACGTAAAACCAGCTTGAAACGATCTTGGGCCCGCCGCGTGCGAGGGCCCGTCACACCCCAATCGCAAGACCGCATCGCCCAAATCACATTGCCAAGGACACTGACAATGACCGTTCGCGCGGGCCGGGAGTTTCTGGCCATCCCGGGACCCACCACGATGCCCGACGAGGTGCTGCAGGCCATGCACCGCCCGGCACTCGACATCTACTCCAAGCAGATGGTCGAGCTGACCGACGGCATCCTGTCCGACCTGGGCCGGCTGTTCGCCACCAAGGGCAAGACCTACATCTACATCGCCAACGGCCATGGCGCCTGGGAGGCCGTGCTCTCCAACGTGCTGTCGCGCGGCGACAAGGTGCTGGTGCTCGAAAGCGGCCGCTTCGCGATCGGCTGGGGCCATGCGGCCAAGGCGATGGGCGCCGAGGTCGAGGTGCTCCGCGGCGATTGGCGCCGCGCGGTGCGCCCGGCGGAGGTCGAGGCGCGGCTGCGCGCCGACAAGGAGCACACCATCAAGGCGATCGTGGTTGCGCAGATCGACACCGCCTCGGGCGTCGTCAACGACGTCGAGGCAATCGGCCGCGCCGTCAAGGCCTCGGGCCACCCGGCCCTCTACATGGTCGACACCGTCGCTTCGCTCGGCTGCATGCCGTTCGAGATGGATGCCTGGCACATCGACGTCGCGATGTCCGGCTCGCAGAAGGGCCTGATGACGCCGCCCGGCCTCGGCTTCGTCGCGGCCAATGACCGTGCACTGGAGGCGCACAAGCGCGCCAACATGCGCACGCCCTATTGGGACTGGAGCGAGCGCGAGGGCACCGAGCACTATCGCAAATATGGCGGCACGGCCCCCGTGCATCTGTTGTTCGCGCTGCGCCAGGCGATGGACATGCTGTTCGCCGAAGGGCTGCCGCATGCGTTCCGCCGGCACCAGCTGCTCGGCGAGGCCGTACGTCGCGCGGTTGCGAAGTGGAGCGAAGGGCAGGTGATAGGCTTCAACATCGAAGAGCCGACCGAGCGCTCCAACACCGTGACCACGGTGCTCGTGGGCGGCGGCTATGATCCCGCGGTGTTGCAGACCTATTGCAAGGAGCAGTGCGGCGTCGTGCTCGGCACCGGCATCGGCGATCTCAGCGGCAAGGCGTTCCGCATCGCCCATATGGGTCATGTCAACGCGCCGATGGTGCTCGGCACGCTCGGCGTGATCGAAATGGCGCTGGTGGCGTTGAAGATCCCGCATGGCCGCGGCGGCCTCGACGCCGCGATCCAATGGCTCGGCGAAAGCGTGACCCCGTAAAGGACGACATGACCGATAGCAGCACCAAGGCGCCGGTGGCGCCGCGCCGCCCGTATTCTTTCACCCGTCACGGCATCACCGTCCAGGACGATTATGCCTGGCTGAAGGATGCGCGCTGGCAGGAGGTGCTGCACGATCCGTCGCTGCTCGACGCTGATATCCGCGCGTACCTGGAGGCCGAGAACGGGTATGCCGAGTCCGTGCTCGGCCACACCGCGCCGCTGCAGAAAAAGATCGTCGCGGAGATGCGCGGCCGCATCAAGGAGGACGACTCCTCGGTGCCGTCGCCCGACGGTCCCTATGCTTACTTCCGCAAGTACCGCGAGGGCGGCCAGCACGAACTGTTCTGCCGCACTCCGCGCCACGGCGGCGCGGAGACCATCGGGCTCGACGGCGATGCGCTGGCGCGCGGCCATGACTACTTCAAGTTCGGCGGCAGCCGGCATTCGCACGACCACAAGCTCGTGGCGTGGAGCGCCGACACCAAGGGCTCGGAATATTTCACCATCCGCGTGCGCGACTGGGATGGCGGCGATGATCTTGCCGATCTTGTCGAGGAGACCGACGGCGGCGTGGTGTGGTCGCGCGACTGCAAGAGCTTCTTCTACGTCAAGCTCGACGACAATCACCGCCCGATGCAGGTGTGGCGGCACAAGCTCGGCACCAAGCAGGCCGACGACGTGCTGGTGTATGAGGAGAAAGACACCGGCTGGTTCACGCATGTGCACGAGTCGACCTCGGGCCGGTTCTGCGTCATCGCCGGCGGCGATCACGAGACGTCGGAACAACGGCTGATCGACCTCGATCATCCCGAGACGCCGCCGCGTCTCGTCGCCGCGCGCGAGAACGGCGTGCAATATTCGATCGCCGATCGCGGCAACGAGCTGTTCATCCTCACCAATGCCGATGGCGCGATCGACTTCAAGATCGTCACGGTGCCGCTGGCCTCGCCGGAGCGCGCCAACTGGCGCGACCTCATCCCGCATCGCGCCGGCATCTACGTGCTCGATCACGATCTGTATTCAGGCCACCTGGTGCGGCTGGAGCGCGCCAATGCGCTGCCGTCGATCGTGATCCGCGATCTCACGTCAGGCGAGGAACACGCAATCGCGTTCGACGAGGGCGCCTATTCGCTGGACGCGATGGGCTCCTACGAGTTCGACACGACGAACCTGCGCTTTGCCTATTCGTCGATGACGACACCGTCGGAAGTCTATGACTACGACATGGTGACGCGCGCAAAGACCCTGCGCAAGCGCCAGGAAATCCCCTCCGGGCACAATCCGGCCGACTACGTCACGACGCGCATCATGGCCAAGGCCGATGACGGCGCCGAGGTGCCGGTGTCGCTGCTGCACCGAAGGGATTTCAAGGCCGACGGCGCGGCGCCGCTGCTGCTCTATGGCTACGGATCCTACGGCCACGCGATGCCGGCGTCGTTCTCCGCCAACCGGCTGTCGCTGGTCGATCGCGGCTTCGTCTACGCCATCGCGCATATCCGCGGCGGCACCGACAAGGGCTGGGGCTGGTATCTCGACGGCAAGCGCGAGAAGAAGACCAACAGTTTCGATGATTTCGCGGCCTGCGCGCGGGCGCTGATCGCGGCGAACTACACCAGCGCAAAACGCATCGTCGGCCATGGCGGCAGCGCCGGCGGCATGCTGATGGGCGCGGTCGCCAACCGCTCCGGCGAGTTGTTCGCCGGCATCGTCGCCGAGGTGCCGTTCGTCGATGTGCTCAACACCATGCTCGACGACACCCTGCCGCTGACGCCACCGGAATGGCCGGAATGGGGCAACCCGATCGAGAGCGAAAAAGATTTCCGCACCATCCTGTCCTACTCGCCGTACGACAACGTCGCCGCGAAGGACTATCCCGCGATCCTGGCGATGGCCGGCCTCACCGACCCGCGCGTCACCTATTGGGAGCCGGCGAAGTGGATCGCGCGGCTGCGCGCGACCATGACGGGTGGTGGGCCTGTCGTGCTCCGTACCAACATGGGCGCCGGCCACGGCGGCGCCTCCGGCCGCTTCAACCGGCTCGATGAAATCGCGATCGTGTATGCGTTTGCACTGTGGGCCGTGGGGTTAGCCGATCGGACGGCGTGAGCGCTGACGGCCGCAGTGAGATGTGTGCCGGGATCGAGCTTCACCACCGGTGTCGTCCCGGCCTTGAGCCGGGACCCATAGCCCCCACTGTCCGCTTTTTGAGAACGCTGGAGCTACGTCCTTCGCAATCACACCGCCCTGTGGTTATGGGTCCCGGCTCAAGGCCGGGACGACAGCGGAGTGCGTGGCTGGATCTCGCCTCGCTAGCGGCCTTGGGCTCAACGCACGACAACGGTGTGTGTAGTCACTACCTGTTGTTCTTCGCCCGCCATGCGGCGAAATCGGCCGGGGTCTGCGGGTCGGTCGGTGGATAGAGGCCGAGGATGGAGCGGCCTTGCGCCACCTGCTCGGCGACGAAATCCTCGAACGCGGTCATTTCAAAAGTCTCATCCGCGATCTCGTCGGCGATGCCGGCGGGGATGACGATGACGCCGTCGGAATCGCCAAGGATGACGTCGCCGGGAAACACCGGCGCGTCGCCGCAGGCGATCGGGCCGTTGATCTCGATGGCGTGGTGCAAGGTGAGATTGGTCGGCGCGCTCGGGCGCTGGTGAAAGGCGGGGATGCCGAGCTTGGCGATGTCGGCGGCGTCACGGAAGCCGCCATCGGTGACGACACCGGCGACGCCGCGCTGCTGCAGGCGGCTGACGAGAATCGCACCGGCTGAGGCGGCGCGTGCGTCCTTGCGGCTGTCCATCACCAGCACGGCGCCGGGGGGACAGTCCTCGACGGCCTTGCGCTGCGGATGGCCGCGGTCGCGGAAGACCTCGATCGTGTTCAGATCCTCGCGCGCCGGGATGTAGCGCAAGGTGAACGCTTCGCCGACCATGGTCGGCTGCTGCGGACTGAGCGGATGGACGTTCTGGATGCACTGGATGCGCAAACCGCGCTTGAACAGCGCGGTGGCAACGGTGGCCGTCGAAACGGTCTTGAGCTTGTTGCGCGTGGCGGTGCTGAGTTTGGTCATGTTGGATCCCTGAGGTCATTCCGGGGCGGGCGCGCAGCGACCGAACCCGGAATCTCGAGGTTCCGGGTTCAGGCTTCGCCTGCCCCGGAACGACAGTTGAACTAATAAATCGCCGGCTCGCCCACGGGCGTGCCGAAGCCGGTCTCGAGGAAGTCGAAGTCGCAGCCGTCATTGGCCTGCTTGATGTGGCGGGCGAACATCCAGCCATAGCCGCGCTCGAAGCGCGGCGCGGGCGGCGTCCAGGCGGCGCGGCGGCGGGCCAGTTCGTCCGCGGGCACGTCGAGGTTGATGGTGCGGGCGGCGACGTCGAGCGTGATGAGGTCGCCGTTCTGCACCAGCGCCAGCGGACCGCCGATGTAGGATTCGGGGGAGACGTGCAGGATGCAGGCGCCGTAGCTGGTGCCGCTCATGCGCGCGTCCGACAGCCTGACCATGTCGCGGACGCCTTCGCGCACCAGCTTGGTCGGGATCGGCAGCATGCCCCATTCCGGCATGCCAGGCCCGCCTTGCGGACCGGCATTGCGCAGGATCAGCACGTGGTCAGCGGTGACATCGAGATCGGGATCGTCGATCGCCTTCTTCATCGACGGATAGTCGTCGAACACCAGCGCTGGACCGGTGTGCTTGAGATAGCGCGGATCGCAGGCCGAGGGCTTGATGACGCAGCCGTCCGGGGCGAGGTTCCCCTTGAGCACGGCGAGCGCGCCCTCGCGATAGATCGGGTTCGACTGCGGGCGGATCACGTCGTCGTTGTAGACGCCGGCGCCGGCGATGTTGTCGCCCAGCGTGCGGCCATTGACGGTGAGGCAATCGAGATGGAGGTGCTCCGTCATCAGGCTCATCAGCCCGGGCAGGCCGCCGGCGTAGTAGAAGTCCTCCATCAGGTAGGTGTCCCCGCTCGGCCGGACATTGGCGAGCACCGGCACCTTGCGGCTCGCGGCCTCGAAATCATCGAGGCCAATGTCGGCGCCGGCGCGGCGCGCCTGGGCGATGACATGAATGATCGCATTGGTCGAGCAGCCCATCGCCATCGCCACCGCAATCGCGTTCTCGAACGCGGCCTTGGTCTGGATCTTGGACGGCGTCAGATCCTCCCACACCATCTCGACAATGCGGCGGCCGCATTCCGAGCTCATGCGGATGTGCTCGGCATCAGCCGCGGGAATCGACGACGCGCCCGGCAAGGTCATGCCGATCGCTTCGGCAATCGCTGTCATGGTCGAGGCCGTGCCCATGGTCATGCAGGTGCCGTGGCTGCGGGCGATGCCCGCCTCCATCGCGGTCCAGTCGCTGTCCGACAATTTGCCGGCGCGGCGCTCGTCCCAGTACTTCCAGGCGTCGGAGCCAGAGCCGAGCGTCTTGCCTTTCCAATTGCCGCGCAGCATCGGCCCGGCCGGCAGATAGATCGCCGGCAGGTTCATGCTGGTGGCGCCGAGCAGCAGCGCCGGCGTGGTCTTGTCGCAACCGCCCATCAGCACGACGCCGTCGACGGGATGGCTACGCAACAGCTCCTCGACATCCATCGCCAGCATGTTCCGATAGAGCATGGTGGTCGGCTTCAGCAGCGATTCCGACAGCGACAGCGCCGGCAGCTCGATCGGGAAGCCGCCCGCCATCAGCACGCCACGCTTCACGTCGTCGACGCGCTGCTTGAAGTGCATGTGGCAGGGCTGCGCGTCCGACCAGGTGTTGACGATGGCGATGACCGGCCGGCCCTTCCACTCCTCCTGGGCATAGCCCATCTGCATCACGCGCGAGCGGTGGCCGAAGGAGCGGAGATCGTCGGGCGCGAACCAGCGCGCGCTGCGCAGCTGATCGGGAGTCTTGCGTGTCGTCATGATTGGGTGCCCCAGGTCAGCACGGTCCTGCGCTCGATGGTGCGGAAGATCAGGTTCTCGACCACGAGGCCGATCAGGATGACGGTGAGAAGTCCGGCGAAGACAGCGGGAATTTCCAGCAGGTTGCGGTTCTCGAAGATGAACCAGCCGAGGCCGCCCTGCCCCGAGGAGACGCCGAACACGAGTTCAGCGGCAATCAGCGTTCGCCAGGCGAAGGCCCAGCCGATCTTGAGGCCGGTGAGAATGGCGCCGAAGGCCGCGGGAATCAGAATGCGGATCACGTAGGAGAAGCCGGTGAGGCCGTAGTTGCGGCCGACCATGCGCAGCGTGTTCGACACGCTCTTGAAACCTGAGTGAGTGTTGAGCGCGACCGGCCACAGCACCGAATGGATCAGCACGAACACGAGGCTGCCGCTGCCGAGCCCGAACCAGATCAGCGCCAGCGGCAGCAGCGCGATCGCCGGCAGCGGGTTGAACATCGCGGTGACGGTCTCGAGGAAATCGGTGCCGATGCGGGTGGAGATCGCCAGCACTGTCAGGATGGCAGCGAGCGTGATACCGGCGGCATAGCCCATGAACAGCACCTTCAGCGAGGTCCAGGCGCGCATGGGAATGGTGCCGTCGCGCACCTTTTCCCAAAGCGCCGCGATCGTCTCTGAGAAGGTCGGGAACAGCAGGGGATTGTCGAGATAGCTGCCATAGGCCTGCCAGATCGCCGCCAGCACGACGATGATCAGGCTCTTGCGGACGAAGCCATCGTTCCACAGCAGCTCGAGCACGCTCAGCTTGCGCTCGACATCAGCAGGTCCCGCGCTCGCCGTCGACGTGTCGCGCAGGATGATCTTGGCGTCAGCCATGTCCGGGCCTCCTCAATGCGCCGTTGCGGGTTCGGAGAACAGCAGATCATGGATCTGCTTCTCCAGCCGCGCCGCGCTGCCGTCATCGGCAGACACCTTGTCGACGTCGATCACCTCGGCCTTGACCCGGCCGGGATGCGGCGACAGCAAGAGGATGCGGTTGCCGATCTTGATCGCTTCCGCGATCGAATGCGTCACGAACAGGACCGTGAACTTGGTCTCGCCCCACAGCTGCAGGAGCTCGTCCTGACAGGTTCGCCGCGTCAACGCGTCGAGCGCGGCGAACGGCTCGTCCATCAGCAGGATGTCCGGCTCCATCGCCATGCCCCGGGCGATCGCCACGCGCTGCTTCATGCCGCCGGATAGCGTGTGCGGATAGGCGTCGACGACGCGCGTCAGTCCGACCTTCTCGATATAGGCGCGAGCACGGCTCTCGGCCTCCTTGCGCGGCATGCGCCGCGCCGTCAGCAGCGGGAACATCACGTTGGCGAGCACGGTCTTCCACGGCAGCAGCTGATCGAACTCCTGGAAGATCATCATGCGATCGGCGCCGGGACCTGTGATCTCGCGGCCGTTGATCCGCATGCGGCCTTCGCTCGGCTTGATGTAGCCGCCGACGGCCTTCAGCAAGGTCGACTTGCCGCAGCCGGAGGGGCCGAGCAGCACGAAGCGATCGGAGCGGTCGACAGAGAAGCCGACCCGCTCGGTCGCCGTGATGACCGCGCTGGAGGTCTTGTAGCGCAAGGTGACGCCATCGACATCGAGGAGCGCGGACATCAGTTGCCCTTCAGGTCATGCGCGACCGGCAGATAATAGTCGGTCCAGGCCTTGGGCTGGGCCTTGATGGTGCCGATCTTGGCGAGATGCGCCGCGAACTTCATCGTGCCCTGCGGCTCCAGATTCCACTCCATCATGCCAGGCTCCTTGAGCCAGGCCAGCAGATCCTCGACCGAGGTCTTGTCGCCCGTGATCTCCTTGTAGATCTCGACGGCGGTCTTGGTGTCGCTGCGGATCAGGTCCTGCGCCTCCTTGGTGGCGTCACGCACGGCCTGGATGATCTTCGGATTGGCGTCGGCGAATTTCGTCGTGGTGAAGAACTGCGCCTGGCTGAGCGGCCCGCCCATCACGTCGGGCGAATTCAGCACGACATGCGCGCCGGGCACGCTCTTCAGTTCGAGGAACGTGTAGGGCGGGATGGAGAAGTGGTTGTGCACCTCGTGCTGCGGATTGGTCAGCGCGGTGTAGGCGTCGGGGTGACCGAGCTGCACCGTGTTGGCGTCGAGCTTGTTCCACTGGTCGGCGCCGAACGCCTCGGCGGCCGCGATCTCCAGCACGATGGCCTGCGTGGAGACCTTCACCGTGGGCACCGCGATCTTGTCGGTCGGGCCGAAATCCTTGATCGACTTGATGTTGGGATCGCGGCTGATCAGGGTCATCGGCTGCGCCGAGGTGGCGACGATGCCCTTCACGCCGCCGCGGGTGCGGTCCCACAGCAGCAGCAGATTGCCGGTACCGGTGTTGAGGATGTCGACGCTGCCCGACAGCAGCGCGTCGGTCTGCGCGCCACCGCCGGAGAAGGTCAGCCACTTCGTGGTCACGCCGGACAGGCCGAGCGCGGCCGCATGCTTCTCGATCAGCTTCTGCTTCTCGATAATATGGCTCGGCATGTAGAAGATGCCGGGTTGGCGTGACAGCGACACCTCGGTCTTCTGCTGCGCATCCGCCCGGCCATTCCAGGTGACCGCGACGAGCAGCGTGGCCAGCAGACCGGCGGCCCGTGTGGCCGAGCGCCCGAACTTCTCAAACATGGGACATCCCTCCTCGCACGCCGGCGGCTTCTTGACGGCCCGGCATCAGATGCACTAATGCATTAGTGCATCTCTGACAAGCGCTGTTCTTCGCCTGCGATATTCCAGCCGGACGTCCGCCCCGATGGCCCTGCCCGCAACGCCACCTGCCACCGTCCCGCCCGAACGGCTCGACCCGAGCCGGCGCGCCGCCCCGCAGGTGTTCGAGCGACTGCGCGACCAGATCATCGGGCTGGCGCTGCCGCCGGGGGCTTCGCTGTCGCGGACCGCGCTGCAGTCCGAGTTCGGCCTGAGCTCGACGCCGATCCGCGACGCGCTGATGCGGCTGGCCGAGGAAGGGCTGGTCGACGTTTTCCCGCAGCATGCGACGCTGGTCAGCCGCATCGATGTCGGCCGGGCGCAGCAGGCGCAGTTCCTGCGGCAGGCGCTGGAGCTCGAGATCGTCCGCCTGCTGGCGCTGACGCCGGCCGCCGCTCCGACCGATGACCTCTATGCGCTGATCGCCCAGCAGCGGCGCTATGCGAAGGACGGCGATTTCGCGTCCTTCACCGTGGTCGACAACGCGTTCCACGAACGGCTCTACACCGCCGCGGACAAGCACGAGCTGTGGACGCTGGTGCGCAGCCGCAGCGGTCATATCGACCGTCTCAGGCGGCTGCATCTGCCCTCGCCCGGCAAGGGGCAGACCATCCTGCGCCACCACAAGCAGATCGTCGACGCCATCGCGGCCGGCCAGCCTGACGAGGCGCAGGCGCACCTGCGCGAGCACCTGACGGGCACGCTGAGCGATCTCGCCACCATCCGCAGCCTCTGGCCGGACTATCTCAGCGGCTAGCGCCGCGCGGAGGCTAGCGCCGCAGATGTCAGGCCACCCGCCGGCGCCCCTGCCCGGTGCCGGCGCGACGTTCAGGGCCGCGGTAATTTGGATCCTCCGCGACGCGCCGGTCGAGCGCGCCACTGCGCAGCCGGACGAAGAACTCCTGGACCTCCGCCGCGAGATTCTCGGCCACGCGGGAGACGTTGCTGGACGCATTGCGGACACTGTCCGCCGACTGGCTGGTCTCCTCGATGGCCGCGCTGACGGTGGAGATGTTGGAGGCCAGGATCTTGCTGCCCGATGCCGCCATCTGGACGTTGTGCGAGATCTCCCGCGTCGCGGCGCCCTGCTCCTCCACGGCGCTGGCGATGGCGGTGGTCACGTCGGCCATCTGCCGCATCGCCGTCGAGACCTCCTTCACCGAGGAGACCGCGTTGCTGGTCGAGCTCTGGATGCCCTGCACGTGCTGGCTGATCTCCTGGGTCGCCTTGGCCGTCTGCTCGGCCAGCGACTTCACCTCCTGCGCCACGACCGCGAAGCCGCGACCGGCTTCGCCGGCGCGCGCCGCCTCGATGGTTGCATTCAACGCCAGCAGATTGGTCTGCGCCGCGATGGCCTGGATCAGGTCGACCACGGTCGAGATGCTCTGCGCCGCCTGGGCGAGTCCCTCGATCTCGGCCTCCGACCGCGCGGTCGTGGCATTGGCGTTGCGCACGGTGGCGTTGGACAGCTCGATCTGCCGGCCGATCTCGACGATGGAGCTCGTCAGTTGCTCCGCGGCGGCAGCGACCGTCTGCACGTTGACGGCGGTCTTTTCCGACGCGCCTGCCGCGGACGCGGCCTGATCGGTGGCATGACCCGCGATCCCCGTCAGCGACTCCGCCGTGTTCCTCATCACGCCGACATTGTCGTCGACCTCGGACAACAGCTCCGTCGACTTGATCCGGAACGCCTCGACCGCCGCTTCCATGTTGCGGTTCATCGCCTCGCGCGCTTCGGACTCGCGCACATAGTTGGCCGAGGCCTGCTGCTGGGCAATGACATTGTCGCGGAATTTCGCGACCGCCTTCGAGACGTCGCCGATCTCGTCGCCGCGGTCGGCGGTCTTGAACGCGACCGTCGTGTCGCCGTCGGACAACCGGGTGGAATCCGTCACGAGTTCCCGGATCGGCCGCGTGATCGAGCGCGCAACGGCGATCGCAATCCCCACCCCCAGCGCGAGACCAACAGCCAGCAGCGTCCATTCGGCGAACAGCAAGCCCTGGATCGTCGCGGCGACATCGGCAGAATCCTTGACCAGCACCTCCTGCTGGTTGGTCTTCAGCCCGCCGCCCAACGTGCCATCGGCGCGGCTCTTGCCGTCCAGCAGTTCGAGAAGCCTGTTGGCGCGCGGCGCCGCCTCGGTCGCCAGCATGAACACGGCCGCATTCCACTGCGGCGACTGCCGGATCGCGAAGATCTTGTCCGGCAGCGGCGCGAACGCCTCGCTCGCCTTGGCGATCTTGTCGAAGGCCACCTTCTGTGACGGCGTCAGCAGGCCGGATTGCGCGGCGACGGTCGCCACCGCATTCTTGTAGTTGGTGTAGGGGCCGGCGAACCTGTCGCGATCGGCGGCATCGCCCGAGGCGACATAGAGGCGGAGTTGCGAGCCCGCGGCGGCGAGATTGCCGCGCAGGTCGGCCATCGTCTTCAACAGGCGCTTCCGCTCGGGCGTCGCCTCGAGTCCGTTCTCCTCGTCGATCATCCTGGTGACCTCTGCGAACATCGTCGCGATCAGCGGCGAGGCTTCAGCCCCGAGCAGCTTCGTCGCCGGATACGCCTCAGCCGTGAAGGCCACCGCTTCGGCCTTGTCCTGGGCGGCCCTGAACTCCGCGAGGAGCGGCTTGGCCTGGTCCCACAATGCGCGGTTCTCCGCCACCCGGAAGCCTGTGGCCAGACGGTCGAATTGCTGGATCGTGTTGTCGAACTCCGTCCACAGCGCGGCGCGGCGCTGCTTCATGGCGGGATCTCCGGTGAGCAGATAGCCGCGGAGCGCCGCGAGCGTCGCGTGCAGATCGGCCACCAGCTGGGTACTGCTGATCGCCACGGGCGATCTGAGATCGACGATCTTGCGGAATTTGTCCGAGACGTCCGAGACGGCCCAGGCCGAGTAGCCGACGGCGCATGCGAGCAACATGCAGATCAGACCAAAGCCGGCGAGCAGCCGGCTCTGGATCTTCACATTGGAAACGAAGCCAAACATTGTATCCCCCAAAAATTCCAGACCGCCCGGCGCATGGCCGCAGCGGCCAACTCACGCAATCGTCCTCGCTTGCCGGCGATCCCATCCCAAATCGCAGGTCTTCGACAATGTGCTTCCGGGGGCCGTGCATTCGGCTTCAACGGCCGAGCACAAGCACGACGGGAACTTGTTCGACTTTTCT
This sequence comes from Bradyrhizobium sp. SRS-191, assembly GCF_024586915.1. Taxonomy (GTDB): domain Bacteria; phylum Pseudomonadota; class Alphaproteobacteria; order Rhizobiales; family Xanthobacteraceae; genus Bradyrhizobium. The sequence continues at coordinate 9,208 of NZ_JANBVS010000032.1, read as the reverse complement.
ATCGACCGCATTAAGCGACTGTGAAGGGTTCCGGCCGTACAACTACGGCGCGAGTGCCTCAAATGCAGGCAGGGCTTGGTTCCGAGCAAGCTCGCCCGCCGCGTCTGACGCCCGGCCCCCGAATGTGCGGCTTTCGCCCATCTTTCCCCGCCTCGTTCCCGAGCCGTCGATCCAGCATGTGACTTGATTCGTGAAGCGCTTGCGGCCGGCCCCGAATTAGGCAAAACCTTTACAACTGACCGTTGGTCTTGCTGCCAGCCATTCGGGGAGCGCGGAGCGTGGCGAAGATACTGGTCGTGGATGACGACCCTGTCATGCAGCTGACGATTCAGCGCGTGCTCGAGCAGCACGGCCATGTCGTGACGGTTGCGGGCGACGGCCAGAAGGCGCTCGCACGGTTCAACGGGGAAAGCTTCGATCTGGTGGTGCTCGACATCTTCATGCCGGGCATGGATGGGCTGGAGGCGATGCGCCTGATCCTCAAGCGGGCGCCGAACGTTCCGATCATCATGACCTCGGGACGGCCGCAGACCCCGAGCGCGGTCGCGGAGCCCGATTATCTTACCATGGCCACCAAGCTGGGAGCCGTGTCCGCATTGCCGAAACCGTTCAAACCAGCGACCCTGCTGACCATGGTTTCCGATTGCCTGGCCTCGGCAGGCCATCAGGCTGCTCCACCCCGGCCAGGCCAAGATGCTGTTCCGAACTCCTGACAGCCGAACCGGCGCACCCTCGATGAGCGGCGCCCGCGGCGGGAGCGAGGCCGTCGGCCTCGGCCGCCGCATGACGCTGACGACGCGGCTGGCGATTGCGATGATCCTGCTGGTCGCCATCGCCGTGTTCGCGGTCGGCTGGCTCGGCTACCGCAGCCTCGAGCGGGCGCTGCTGCCGCGCGCCTTGGACCGCATCGAATCGCATTCGCGGCTAATGGCGACCGAGCTCGAGAACTATGTCGGCAGCGCGCGCAACGATCTCACCGCCTATCGCTCGACCCCGAACCTCGCGACTCTCATCCGCACGCTGAAGACCGGGATTCCCGATCCGCGCGAAGGACTGCCCGCGCAGTCGTGGCGCGAGCGCGTCGCGATGCGCTACTTCGCCGAGCTGCAGGCGAAGCCGACCTACGCGATGATCCGCCTGATCGGCACCGAGAACAATTATCGCGAGCTGATCCGCGTCGACCGGCTCGGGCCGGACAACGCCGTCCGGATCGTTCCCGAGAGCGAGCTGATCGCGCGCGGCGAGCGCAACTACATCAAGGAGACGCTGGGCCTTGCGCCCGGCGGCATCCGCATCTCGCCGATCGTCCTCGACGGCAACACGACCGATCCGAAGACCGGCGTGCCGATGCTGTGCGTCGGCACGCCCGTCCTCGGGCCTGACGGCAAGCCGTTCGCGATCCTGGTGCTCGATCTCGACATGCGCCCGATCTTCGCGCATCTGCGCAACGCCGCGCGTCCGGGCGGCCAGATCTACGTCGTGAATGCGCGCGGCGACTATCTGTTTCATCCCGAGTCCGACCGGGAGTTCGCCTCGAAGCGCGGCCAATCAACGCGCTGGCAGGACGACTTCCCGGCGCTCGCCAGCGCCACCGGCGCAGCGGACGGCTTTGCGCGGATCGTGCACGACGATGCCGACCGGCCCGGCGGCGTCGCCTTCGCCCCGGCGCTGCTGGCCGGGCAGGAATGGATCGCGGTGATCGAGACCATCCCGAACACGGCGTTCATGGCGCCGGCGCTGGCCATCCGCAAGACCGCGATCGAGGTCGGCCTGATCGCGATGCTGTGCGCCGCCGCGCTCGCCTTCGTGGTCGCACGCTCGCTGACGCGGCCGATCAACCAGCTGACGCAGGCGGTGGAAGGCGTCGGCCGCGGCGAAGCGGTAAAGATCCCGCTCGAGGCGGTTGGCGAGACCGGCGTGCTGGCGCGCGCCTTCGCGCGCGTGCTGGACGAGGTCCGCGCCAAGACCGCCGAGCTCGAACGCGAGGTCCAGGAGCACTACCTCACCGAAGCGGCGCGGGATCATTTCGCCGCGCGCGAACGCCTCTACAGCGCCGCGGTGGAATCGTCGAACGACGCGATCGTGACGATGGCGCTCGACGGCAGCATCACGGCATGGAACCCGGCCGCCGAGACCATGCTGGGCTACTCCGCCGAGGAGGCCGTCGGGCGGCAGGCCGACTTCGTGGTGCCGCCGGACCGCATGGCCGAGGCGCAGGACATCCTGGTGCGCGTGGCGCGCGGCGAGCGGATCCAGCATTTCGAGACCGTGCGCATCCGCAAGGATGGCGAGCCGGTGCTGGTCTCCCTCAGCGTGTCTCCGATCAAATCGCCGACCGGCCAGATCATCGGCGCCTCCAAGATCGCGCGAGACATGACCGAGAGCCGCAGGACCGAGCAGGCGCTGCGACAGCAGACCGAAGAGCGCCGGCGTATCTTCGAGACCTCGCAGGACCTGATCCTGATCGTCGATCGCCGCGGCATCCTGGTGCAGGTCTCACCCAGCGCGGAGGCCATTCTCGGCTATACGCCGGCTGAAATGATCGGACGCAGCGGGGCTGATTTCATCCACCCTGATGATCTGCCCAGAGCGCGCGAGGAGCTTCGCGCCTCTCGCCTCGGCCAGCGCGCACGTAACTCCGACGGACGCTACGTTCACAAGGACGGCCGCGTGGTCACACTGTCCTGGACATCGAACTGGTCGGAACCGGTGGAGCGCTACTTCCTGATCGGGCACGACATGACCGAGAGCAGGCTCGCGCAGGAGACCCTGCGCGAGAGCGAGCAGCTCGCCCGAAACATCATTGAGACCGCGCTCGATGCCTTCGTACAGGTCGACGACAAGGGCGCCATCCTGAATTGGAACTCGCAGGCCGAGAAGATCTTCGGCTGGTCACGCGCCGAGATCGTCGGCAAGGACGTGTTCGACATCATTACGGTCAAGGGTGAGGGCCAGGAATTGCGCGCCGCACTTGGCCGGATCGTGATGACCGGCCAAGCCTCTGCACTCGGAAGCGGCCGGCGTCGCGAAGTCATGGTGAAGCGGCGCGACGGCCGCGAGTTCAAGGCGGAGCTGAGCGTCACCGCGCTGAAGACCCGCAATGGGTTCGTGCTCAACGGCTTCTTCCGCGACCTGACCGACAAGATCGCGACGGAGGAGCGGATCCGCCAGTCGGAGAAGATGGAGGCCATCGGCCAGCTCACCGGCGGCATCGCGCATGACTTCAACAACATTCTCACCGTGATCACCGGCACGATCGAGATCCTCGCCGCCGCCGTCGCGAAGGAACCGCAGCTGGCCGCGATCACCCGGATGATCGACGAGGCCGCCGCGCGCGGCGCCGATCTTACCCAGCACCTGCTGGCCTTCGCACGCCGACAGCCCCTGCAGCCGCGCGAGATCGACGTCAATATGCTGATCATCGACACCGCCAAGCTGCTGCGGCCGACGCTCGGCGAGCAGGTCGAGATCGAGTCCGTGTTCCAGGACGAAGCCTGCGTCGCGCATGTCGACCCGAACCAGCTCGCCACGGCCATCATCAATCTGGCGCTCAATGCCCGCGACGCCATGCCGAACGGCGGCAAACTGATCCTGGAGACGGGGTGGGCCGATCTCGACGAGCACTATGCGAGCCTCTACGACGACGTCAGGCCGGGCCGCTATGCGATGATCGCGGTGAGCGACAGCGGCAGCGGCATTCCGGCCGGGATCATCGACAAGGTCTTCAATCCGTTCTTCACCTCGAAAGGTCCAGGCAAGGGCACCGGCCTCGGCCTGTCGATGGTGTACGGCTTCGTGAAACAGTCGGCCGGTCACATCCGGATCTATAGCGAGGAAGGGCACGGCACCACGATCCGCATGTACCTGCCGCCCGGCAGCGACGGCGCCGTCGTGTCGTCAACGGGAACCGCGCCGGCCATCGAAGGCGGCCATGAGACGATCCTGGTGGTCGAGGACGATCGGCTGGTGCGCGGCTATGTTCTCGCTCAGCTCCATGCGCTGGGCTATGCCACGCTCGAGGCCGGCAACGCTGCGGAGGCGCTCGCGATCACCCATGCCGGCGAGCGCTTCGATCTGCTGTTCACCGACATCATCATGCCGGGGACGATGAACGGGCGCCAGCTCGCCTCCGAGGTCCAGCGGATCCGCCCTGGCCAGCCGGTGCTGTTCACGTCCGGCTATACCGAGAATGCCGTCGTGCATCACGGCCGTCTCGACGAAGGGATCCTGCTGCTGCCGAAGCCCTATCGCAAATCCGAGCTGGCCAAGATGGTCCGCAAGGCGCTCGCGACGAACAACGCTTGACGCGGCAGAGCCGGCGACAACAACCAGTTCGCCGGCAGCCCTGCTGCTGGTCTCAATTGGCGCGCGAGGCGGTCATCACGATGCGGATGAGGTCAGCCGCATTGCGCGCGCCGAGCTTCTTCATGATGTTGGCGCGGTGATCCTCGATCGTGCGCGGGCTGATGCCGAGTGTGCGCCCGGCCTCCTTGTTGGAGGCTCCCGCCGTGAACTGCTCCAGGACTTCGCGCTCGCGCCGCGTCAACGGCTCGCGGCCGGGGAAATGCAGCGATCCGATTTTCGGCGAGGCGTTCTCCTTCTGCCGCCGCGCAAAAGCGCCGATCGCCTCGTTCAAGCGGGCCACGATCTCACTGCCGCGGAACGGCTTCTCGATGAAATCGAGCGCGCCGTTCTTGATCGCATTCACCGCCATCGGAATATCGCCCTGGCCCGAGATCATGAAGATCGGAGCCGGATAGTCCTCGCCGTGCAGTTCCCTGAGAATGTCGAGCCCGGATTTTCCGGGGATATGCACGTCGAGCAGAATGCAGGACGGCGTCCGGCTTCGCGCCACCGCCAACAACGCGGCCCCATCCGCAAAGCAGATCACCTCATATCCACCCGCCGACAGAACCATCGACAGGGTGTCGCGCACGGCTGGGTCGTCATCGACGACAAAAATCTCACCGCGGGAAGTTGTTTGTTCGGCCATGGGCGAGTGCTCTTGCAAAGGGAGAAGAAACAATGAAAGCGCGTTTTATGATACCATACTCGTGCGGTGTTTTGGGCACCCGTATTTGTACGGCTTATGACCTGAACCCACAAGTAGTAGCTGCGGATCGCAACCGCCATCACGAGAACACGATCTGAACACGATCACAAGGCAGTCCTTGTGGATCGCATGCTGCCCTGCAAAACACATCGGCGCCGGCGCGATCATGATCGAAGTCAAACCGAAGCAGCGAGCATCGTGCGCGCGCGGCAATGGCTGCCGCGTTCCCGTCGATGACCCGTGCTGTGGCTGATTGGATTTCTGCACGACATTCGACACAGGGGGCAGGAACGCCCGCCTGCATTGCCCTTGTTTTGATCACGCTGCGATGAGGTCGCAGCGTTGCCTATCTTTTACGACTCGCGGCCCCCCCCAGGCGGGCCACGTCGTCTGCTTCAAGACCGATGCTTTGCGGCAACACCTTCGGCGGCGACCCCGCCCCAGGTGTGAACCACCGGCAGGCCGAGCGCCGTCTTGCCGAGATTGGCGAGATAGATGCGCAATGCGGCGAGGTCGACCGGCTTCGGCAGGCTCTGCAGATCGATCCCGAGCGAGCGGGCATAGAGCCGGGCCGCGATGCGTCGGGCCGCATCCATGCCGCTGATGACGATCACGGAGCCGGCGAAGCGGCTGTCGGCAATCGCCTTGAGAACCTCGGTGCCGTCTCCATCCTCGAGCATCAGATCGAGCGTCACGCAATCGAAGCGCTTGTCGCGCACTTCGCGGATGGCATCATTGCAGGTGGCAACGACGGTGACCGCATGGCCGGCCTGCTTGGCCGCCAGCGCGATCAACGTCCGCTGTGCCGCGTCGTCATCGACGACCAGAAGCTGGAGGGCGCGCCGATCGCCTTCCTCAACAGCCCCTGACCGGCTGGTCGCAGGTTCCGAACTCATGACCGACATTGGTCGTTCCTGGCAAAATTGACTGACTTCATCGTCATACACATCCGATCCTGCGGCCAAGTAAAAGCCGTGTCCGAAAAACGGCCTGCTCACTTAGGCCTTGCGCAGGAGGTTGGGCAGTTCGTCGCGCCATCGCTCCGTGCCGGACTCGTCACACGCAGGCCGCGGACGATCCGCCGGACCTCAAACAGGAGAACTAGTTGACGGTCGTTTCCTGGCCGGCGGATGCGCCGCCGCGCTTCTTCTTGTTCTTCCCCTTGATGAACTGAATGTCCATCTCGGCGCCGTTGACCCGAACCAGCTCGCAACGCCTGTAGGCGAGGCCCGTCGAGGACAGCAGCAGAAAGAACTCCTTGAGGTTCAATCCCTGAATCGAGCCCTCGACGGTCAGCACCGCGTCGTTGTCAGAGATGGCGTTGAGCTGACAATCGCGCCGCCAGGTGCCGTCGATGCCCATGATGCAGACATCGTAGCCCCGGCTGAAAGTGACGCGCTCCGTACCTTTGTTCTCTTCAGACATCTTTGTGTCCTGCTCTGGCGCCGTGACGGCGAGATCTAGTTGCCGACCGCGACCCTGGCGCCCGGAAGCGGCGCCTTCGCTGTTGAAGCCACCCCGCTCGGACGATACAGGCCGCGACGGTCCGCAAGCGGCTTGAACACGTCGGTGAGACCGACCACCGTTTCCGCCGCACCGAGCACCAGGAAGCCGTCAGGCTCCATCAGCTTGGCGAGCCGGCCGAAGATGTTGATCTTGGTGTCCTGATCGAAATAGATCAGCACGTTGCGGCAGAACACGACATCGAAGGTGCCGAGCTGTGAGAAGTCGTGCAGCAGGTTGAGCTGGCGGTGCTGCACCATGCCGCGCACGTCGGAATTGATCTGCCAGAGCTCACCCGCCTGCTTGAAGTACTTGACCAGAAGCTGGATCGGCAGGCCGCGCTGCACCTCGAACTGGCTGTAGAGGCCGGCCTTGGATTTCTCGAGCACTTCCTGGGACAGGTCCGTGGCGACGATCTCGACGCGCCATCCGCTCAGCGCGCCGCTCATCTCCTTGAGCGACATCGCCAGCGAATACGGCTCCTGGCCGGTCGAACAGGCCGCGCACCAGATCCGGATCGACTTGCGATTGGCGCGCGCCTTCAGCAGCTCCGGCATGATCACGTCGCGAAAGTGATCGAACGGAACCTTGTCGCGGAAGAAGAACGTCTCGTTGGTCGTCATCGCTTCGACGACCTGACTGATGAGCGTGCTCGATCCGTCCTTCAGCTTCTGGACGAGGTCGCTGATGCTGGCGAGACCGGCCTTGCGCGCGAGCGGCAGCAGGCGGCTCTCGATCAGATATTGCTTGTCGGCAGACAGGTCGAGACCTGACTTGTCTCGAAGCAGCTTGCGCAGGAATTCATAATCTGGCTGGTTCACGGACGGCCTCTTCTGGGCAGACGAAGGGGATCAGGCGGATTCGGCTGAGAGCGCCTGGATGAGACCGACTTCCTGGAATTTCGCGGCGACAATTTCCTTGTCGAACGGCTTCATGATGTATTCGTTGGCGCCGGCATTGAGCGCGCGCGAGATGTGGTCGATGTCGTTCTCGGTGGTGCAGAACACCACCTTGGGGGTCTCGCCGCCCGGCATCCGGCGCAGACGTCCGAGAAAATCGTAGCCGTCCATCACCGGCATGTTCCAGTCGAGCAGGATCGCGTCCGGCAGGCTCTTGGTGCAGAGCTCCAGCGCCTGCTCGCCATCCTCCGCCTCGACTACCGAGAAACCCAGCTCCTCCAGGATGCGGCGCGCAATCTTGCGCACGACGCTGGAGTCATCCACCACCAGACAGGTTTTCATTGTTGTCTCTCCTATGAGACGGTTGACGGGCTAGGCGGCGATCGCCGCCTTGGGCATGAGTTCGAGCACGCGATCGACATCGAGAACGACCATCAGCTGGCCGTCGAGGCGGTGTACGCCGCCCGCAAACTTCGCCATGCGCGGATCGAGATTGACCGGGTTCTCCTCCCGGCCCGCCTCGGGCAGCCGCAGCACCTCGCCGATCTGGTCGATCAGGAGGCCATAGGACTCGCCGCGCAGGTCGACGCCGACCGCCATCGGCGGCTTGCCGTCATCGGCGCGGGCAAGGCCGAGCCGCGCCCGCATGTCGACGACGGTGACGATGCGCCCGCGCAGGTTCAGGACGCCGGCGATCTCGGCCGACGACAGCGGCACCCGCGTCACCCGCTCCGGCATGAACACGTCCTGTACCCGCGAGATCGGCAGGCCGAACAGCTGGCCGCCGATCACGGCGGTCACGAATTCGGACGCTGCGCCCTCGGTGGTTTCGATCTTGCTGCTCATCGCGCGCTACTCCTGCCCGTCGTGTTAAGCGGCCCGCCGATTGGCTTCGGCACGCGCCCGTTCCTCGATCTGTTCCTTCATCGCCGCGATCAGACCCGGACGGTCGAACTTGGCGATGTAGTCGTAGAGACCGGCCTGGCGGCCGCGCTCGATCGCCGCCGGCGACACCAGCGACGACACCGCGATGACGGGCAGCTGTTGCAGGTTCTGGTCGGCGCGGATGGCTTCGGTGAACTCGAAGCCGTTCATCTCCGGCATCTCGATGTCGGTGACGACGATGTCGAAGGTGTGCCCCGAACGCAGCGTGGCCAGGCCCTCGAGCGCCGACGAAGCCGTGCGCACCTTGTAGCCGGCCGACTTGAGCACCGGCGCCAGCATGTTGCGGAAGAACGGCGAGTCGTCGACCAGCAGCACCGACTGGGTCAGCGATTCCGTCGACATCTCCTTGCGGATGAACCAGTCGGCGAAGGCCATCGGCAGGAAATGGCCGACGTCGATCACTTCCGTGGCTTGGCCCTTGATCACGGCCGAGCCGAGGATGCCGTCCCTGGCGCCGGACACCTGGATGTTGAGGCGCTCCTCGACGATGTCGATGATCTCGTCGACCACGAGGCCCATCGCGCGGGTCTCGTCGGCGAACACCAGGATCGGCTGCGATCCCGTCGTCTGCACCGAGACGCCTTCCATCTGCACCAGCGGCATCAGCTGATCACGGTACTGCACCATGTAGCGGTCGTTGGAGATCTCGATCTTGTCGGCCGCGATCTCCTCGAGCCGCGTGACCAGCGCCAGCGGCACTGCCTTGGGCTGCGCCGTGCCGGCGCGGAACACCAGGAGCGAAGTGAGCTGCTCACCGCCGATGGCATGATGCGCGGCATGTTCGTCGGCGACCGCCTGCGAGGCCGTC
>NZ_JANBVS010000031.1 GCF_024586915.1 Bradyrhizobium sp. SRS-191 | reverse complement strand
TCTGTCCGGCTGAACCTGTGGTACCTGCCGCCTGCATTTTTTTGAGCAGGCGGGCCACGGGCCTCAGTCGAGGTCCGGTCCTCCTTGCGCCCTCGCATTGTCGAGCGGGGGTCTCGATCATCGCTTCGGGCGCGTGTTGCGCCGCGAGAGCGACGGCGCGTGCGCGGATGGTGGCGCTGGCATAATGGATATGCTTATCAGTTGGACGGCGCCGCGACGGCGCGTCAGAAGCAACAACTCAGCCGGTCGTAACGGCTGCTCCAGGAGGAACCCATGGCAGACACTTCACGCCGCGAACTTCTCGTCGCCGGCAGCGCCGCCGCGGCGGCCGTGATCATGACGGACACGCAACCTGCCGCCGCGCAGGCCGGGCCGAAGCCGATCTTCGCCGTGCCGGCCACGACCATCCCGATCGCGGGTGACGGGGGCGTGTTCCCGGTCCGCCGCATCTACTGCATCGGCCGCAACTACGCGGCGCATGCGATCGAGCGCGGCTCCGATCCGAACCGCGAGCCGCCGTTCTTCTTTCAGAAGCCGACCGATGCGATCCAGAACGTCGCGGTCGGCGAGGTCGCCGATCATCCATATCCGTCGCTGACCAAGAACTATCACCACGAGGTCGAACTGGTCGCCGCGCTGAAATCCGGCGGCACCAACATTCCCGTCGAGTCCGCACTCGATCACGTCTATGGCTACGCCCTCGGCCTCGACATGACCCGGCGCGACCTGCAGAACGGCATGGCCGCCGAGAAGAAGCCCTGGGAGATCGGCAAGAGCTTTGATCATGCCGCCCTCATCGGCCCGATCCATCCGGTGGCGAAGGTCGGCCACTTCACCAAGGGCGCGATCTCGCTCGCGGTCAACGGCACGGTCCGGCAGAACTCCGATCTCACCAAGATGATCTGGAGCGTCGCCGAGCAGATCGCGAAACTCTCCGAGGCGTTCGAGCTCAAGGCCGGCGACATCATCTATTCCGGCACGCCGGAGAATGTCGGCCCGGTGGTCAAGGGCGACGTGCTACTGTGCAAGCTGGAGGGCCTGCCGGACATGTCGATTAAGATCGTGTGAGCGGGATATCCGTCGCACATCGTCGCTGACAAATGGACACCGCCGGTCGGGAGGGAGGTCATTGCCACGACGGCAGTGTGCTCCCTCTCCCCGTTCTTCACGGGGAGAGGGTTGGGGTGAGGGGCAGCTCCACGCACCAACCGAGCGATGAGTCCTCCTCACCCGGATCACATCTGGCGGTGCAATCCGGGGTCTCGCCGCGCGTGAGGCGCTCGCCTATGAGAACAAGAGGCTACCAACACCAGCACCCCTGCAAATTAGTACCTCCGTCATGCCCGGGCTCGTCCCGGGCATCCACGTCGTGCTCAGCATGCCGAACGACGTAGATGGCCGGGACAAGCCCGGCCATGACGATTTGGAGAGACTTGAGCGTAGAATTCAGGTCGTCAACCGCTGACGCTCTGCAATACGCGATCTCTACAAAGGGCGGCAGCCGCAGCCATCCCGCCGGATGCTGCGCCTGCCGCCGTGGCGCTCGCGGCGCCGCGCCTCTCATCACCCGTCCTGCACCCGCCATCGTTGTTCCCGCGCAAACAGACGCTGCCAGCCGTTCGCAAGTTTGTGGGCCGACAAAGAGCGCTCTCCCACCGCCACCTATCGTCGCCCGCAACAGGCAAGCGAACGAGGGCAGCCGTGGCCATCACCATCGAGATCGATCACGCCAGGACGCGCCGCATGGCGCCGGGGCAGGGGCAAGGTCAAGCCCCGGTCCAAGCCAAGCCGCAGCAGCGCGGACACGCGCGGTCGCCTCGCCAAGCCGGCGGTCCTGTGGTTCCACAAGGCGTCAAGGGGCCGATCCGCCGCCTCAAATGGCTGATCCTCGTCCTGACCCTCGGCGTCTACTACGTCACGCCCTTCATCCGCTGGAACCGCGGCCCGAACGCGCCGGACCAGGCGGTGCTGCTCGATTTCGCCCATGGCAGGCTCTATCTCGGGCCGGCCGAGATCTGGCCGCAGGACCTCTATCTCATCACCGCGGCGATGCTGCTGGCGACCTTCATCCTCGTTCTGGTCAATGCGCTGGCCGGCCGGCTGTGGTGCGGCTTCGCCTGTCCGCAGACGGTGTGGACGGACCTGTTCCTGCTGGTCGAGCGTCTCGTCGAGGGCGACCGCCGGCAACGGCTGAAGAACATCGGTGCGCCGCTGACCGCAAAGCGCGCGGCGCAGATCGCCACCAAGCACGTGCTGTGGATGATGATCGCGCTTCTCACAGGCGGCACCCTGATCTTCTACTTCACCGACGCGCCGGAGCTGCTGCGCGATCTCGCCCATGGCGAGATGTCGGCGACCGCATTGACGTGGACTCTGGTGTTTGCCGGCACCACCTACGGCCTCGCCGGCTTCGCGCGCGAGCAGGTCTGCACCTTCATGTGTCCGTGGCCGCGTCTTCAGGGCGCGATCTGGGATCCGGAGGCCTTCACCGTGAACTACCGCGACTATCGCGGCGAGACCCGGATGTCGGTGAAGAAAGCGGTCGAGGCGCGGGCGAAGGGCGAGCCGGCCGGCGACTGCGTCGATTGCGGCGCCTGCGTCGCGGTCTGCCCGATCGGCATCGACATCCGCCAGGGGCCGAGCTTCGCCTGCATCAATTGCGGCCTCTGCGTCGACGCCTGCGACGGCGTGATGGCCAAGCTCGACCGTCCGCGCGGGCTGATCGACTACGAGAGCTGGCGCAACATCGAGCGTGGCCGCGCTGGCGAGCTGCGGGTGTCGCGGCTGGTGCGCCCGAAGACGGTCGGTCTCGCGCTCGCCTGCGTGGCGCTGGCCGGCGTGATCGCGGTGTCGTTCGTCACCAAGACCACCGCCGTGTTGTCGGTGCAGCACGACCGCGATCCGATGTCGGTGCGGCTGTCGGATGGATCAGTGCGCAACGCCTACACCGTCAAGCTGCTCAACAAGTCCTCCGCTTCGCAGACCTTCAAGCTCGGCATCCGCGGCGTCGACGCGGCGCTCGCGATCGTCGGTTATGCCAAGGCGGATGCGATCGAGGTCGAGCCGGATGGTTCGGAGACGTTGCGCGTCACGCTGACCATGCCCGAGCCTGTGGAGGCCGACGTCACGTTCCAGGCGGTCGACGCCGCCGGGCAGGTCGTGCTGACCGCGCAGGACCGCTTCGTCAACCGCTAGAGGAGGACTTACAGATACGCCTTCGGCAACAACATGTGGATGCCCTTGTTGCCATCCACCATCTGGGTGACGCGCAGATTGCCGGCCAGCGAGCACAGCATGTAGGCCTGATTGCGCGACAGATTGGTGCGGGCGCAGACATGCTTGACCATCTCGCGCGTCGCCTGCTTGGCGGCATCGTCGAGATCCTCGTCGAGCCCGATCGACATCAGGTGCGTGGCGTTCTCGGCGAACGGCCAAGTGATATCCATGTCCTTGCGCACGGTGAGACGGAAGGTGCCGGTGACGCCGGTCTCCAGCGCGGTGATGCAGACCTCGCCGTCGCCCTGCACGCCGTGGCCGTCGCCGGCGAAGAAGAGCGCGCCCTCGTTGAAGACGGGCAGATACAGCGTCGTGCCCGGCCGCAGCTCCTTGTTGTCCATGTTACCGCCGAAGCTGCGCGGCACCGGCGAGCCGCACCGCCCCCACGCCGGCGGCGGCGCGGTCGCGATGATGCCGAAGAACGGATCGAGCGCGATCTCGGTGCCCCAGGGCATGATGCAGACCTGGCGGTCGTGGTCGACCTTGGGGTGGATCGTCTCGTAGTCGGTGAACTCGTCGGGGAGGGTGCCGAGCAGCGGCAGGATCGAGACGAAGCCCCAGTCCTGGCTGACCTTGACGTTGAGGATGTCGACCTGGAGCGTATCGCCGGGCTGCGCACCCTTCACATAAACAGGCCCGGTGATGAAGTGCGGGCCCGGCCCCTGGATCATGGTGTCAAGCGCGGTGAGATAGGCGGGGGGAACGATGCTCCGGTCCGCCGGCAGGGTCTCCTTGCCGCCGGCCGGGAACGAATGCAGCGTCACCGTGTCACCCGAGGCGACCTCGAGCACCGGCGGTGTCGTGCTGTCGAGATAGCCCCACACCATGCTCTCATGTGTCGCGGGAATCTCGTGGCGTTTGGACATGGGCTGGCTCCGTCAGGCTCGGTTCTCGGTGCTGATAACAAGGCAGGATGTGACGGCCCGCAATGCCAAAAACTGGTCAGCCTTGCTCAGGGTCCCGGCAGATCGGCGCGACGTCCGCCGCTGATGTCAATTTTGCCAATCGGTGACGACGCCCCGGCCGGTCCCGACGATCTCACGCCGTCGCGCTTGACCGGCGCCGCGGCGCGCAGATGCTGCGCGCGGTCGCGAGGGCCATGCGCTGCGCCACTACCAAGCTTATGGAATTCATGCGAGAATAGTTGTGTTGGCCGCGTAGGGGTCTGTGATCATGCGACGTTCCCTGCACACCGAGCACGAGATCCTGGTTCTGCTGTGCGAGGCGGAGTCGGGCGTTCCGATTGCCGAAATTTGCAGCACCGCCGGCGTGTCGCTGCGCACCTTCTATCGCTGGCGGCAGCGCTATGGCGGCCTTACGAGTCCTGCTCTGCGTCATCTGAAGGAGCTGGAGATCGAGAACCAGCGGCTACGTTCGCTGGTGACCAAGCTCGTCGAAGCCCAGCCGTCGGCGAACGCCGCGACCAAACCGGCGCCTGCGCCGCTGCGCCAGGACTGCGGCAGCACGCCCCATGGCGTCGCCGGTGCGCCGGGGCAGGCGCGCGGTGCCGTCATCGGCCGCTATGCCTCGGTGCGCTACGGCCGGTAACTCATCACTGTTCTGCTGAAACGATCATCGGCCGGATCGCTCCGGCCGATGATGTCGTCATATCGCTGCTCTCAGATCGCGAGCTGCTTGCCGATCGGCAGCGCGCGCAGGCGTTTGCCGGTGGCGGCGAAGATCGCATTGGCGAGCGCCGGTGCGAACGGCGGCACGCCGGGTTCGCCGACGCCGCTCGGCGGCGTGTCGGGATCCGCCGGCACGATGTGCACGTTCGTGACCAGCGGAGCCTCGTCGATCCGGACCACCGGATGGTCGTCGAAGTTGCGCTGCTGCACGCGGCCATTCTTGAAGCTGACCTCGCCGTATTTGGCGAGGCTCAGCCCCATGATCGCAGCACCTTCGAGCTGCGACTGGATGCGCTCGGGGTTGACGAACACACCACAGTCGATCGCGCTGTCGACCTGATGCACGGTCAGCTTGCCCTTGTCGTCGACCTCGACCTCCACGATGGTGGCGATGTAGCTGACGAAACTGCGATGCGCGGCGATGCCGAGGCCGCGGCCCTTGGGAACGCTGCGGCCCCAATTGCCCTTCTCGGCGACGAATTCGACGACGCGGCGCAGCCGCCCGGTGTCGATCGGGTAGCTCTCATAGGGCTCGCCGTAGTTCCAGAGATCCTTCACCGAAGCGAGCTTGACGATTCGCGGGCTGCCGATCAGTTCGAGCAGCATGTCCTTCTGGTCGCGGCCGGTGGCGGCGGCGATCTCGCCGACCATCGACTGCACGGCGAAGGCACGTGGGATGTTCGAGACCGAGCGGAACCAGCCGATGCGGGTCATCGCCTTGGCGGCGGGGTTCTCGCACTGGATGTTGGCGATCTCGAACGGCATGTCGACGAGGCCCATGCCGAGCTCGAACGGCGCGGCATGATCGGCGCCGGCCGCGAAGGTCGACAGGATCGTCGGCGCGACGCTGCGGTGACGCCAGGCGACGACCTTGCCGCTCTTGTCGAGGCCCGCTTCGATCCGCTCGACCGAGACCGTGTGCAGGAAGTCGTGCTGGATGTCGTCGTCACGGGTCCACTGCACCTTCACCGGCGCGCCCAGCTCCTTGGAGAGCAGGGCGGCTTCGAGCGCGAAGTCGCACTTCGACTTGCGGCCGAAACCGCCGCCGAGCAGGGTGACGTTGACGGTCACGTTCTCGATCGGGATCTGCAGCGTCTTGGCGACATCCTCGCGGGTCCCGCCGGGGCTCTGCACGGGCGCCCAGATCTCGGCCTTGTCACCCTTGACGTCGGCGACCGCGACCGGCGGCTCCATGCTGGCATGGGCGAAGTGGGGCAAATAGTACTCGCCGGTGATCACCTTGTCGGCCGACTTCAGCGCGGCGTCGGCATCGCCTTCCTGGCGCACGACGAGACCCGGCTGGCGTGCGGCGGATTCGAGCTCGGCGCGATAGGCGACGGAATCGTAGGCCGCATTTGGACCGTCGTCCCATTCGACCTTCAGCGCATCGCGGCCCTTGATCGCGGCACCCGTATTGCGCGCGATCACCGCCACACCGCCGAGCGGCTGGAACTTCGAGGGCCAGGGCCAGCCCTTGACCTCGAGCACCTTCTCGACGCCGGACACCTTGAGCGCCTCCGCCGGATCGAACGACTTCACCTTGCCGCCCGTGACCGGCGGCCGGGCAATGACCGCGTACTTCATGTCCGGCAGGCGGATATCGGCGCCGTAATGCGCCTTGCCGACGGTGATGTCGTGCAGATCGACGATGCTGACCTGGCCCTTGCCGAGATAGCGGAAGTCCTTCGGCGACTTCAGCGTGATGGCGTCGACGGCGGGCACTGGCTGATTGGCCGCGTCGGCCGCGAGCTCACCGAAGCCGAGGCGCTTGCCGCTGGCGCTGTGCACGACCTCGTGGTTGACCGCTTTCACCTCGCTGGTGGGAACGCCGAGCTTCTTGGCTGCAGCCGCCTCCAGCATCGCGCGCGCCATCGCGCCGATCTGGCGCATCGGCAACAGATAATGCCGCGTGCTGCGCGAGCCGTCGGTGTCCTGGTTGCCGAACTTCACCTCGTCCCCGGGCGCCTGCACGACGCGGACCTTCGACCAGTCGGCTTCCATTTCCTCGGCGACGATCAGCGGCAGGCTGGTGCGCACGCCGGTGCCCATCTCGGAGCGATGCGCGAGGATGGAGACGATGCCGTCGGGCGCGATCGACACGAAGACCTTGGGGTCGACCACGGTGCCATGCGGCATTTTGCCGGCGCCGGTTTCATAGGCCGCGAAGGCCGGCCGCGAGAGCAGGGGCGCTGTGAGCACGAAGCCGCCCGCGAGACCCAGCGTCTGCAGGATGGCGCGGCGCGAAACGTTCTCGATCTTCAGATGCCGCTCGAAGCCGCGGCGCGAGGTGGACTTCGCGGTGTCCGGATTTGCGATGATGGTCATGATCACACCCCCGTCGAGGCCAGATGAACCGCATTCTCGATGCGCTGATAGCAGCCGCAGCGGCAGATGTTGCCGGACATCGCGTCCCGGATCTGGTCATGCGACGGCTTCGGATTCTGGTTGAGCAGCGCCGCCGCCTGCATGATCTGCCCCGCCTGGCAGAAGCCGCATTGCGGCACGTTGACCTGCCGCCACGCCTTCTGCACCGGATGGTCGCCGGTCGGGTGCAGGCCCTCGATGGTCGTGACCTCGCGCCCCGCGACATCGGAGATCGCGGTGATGCAGGAACGCGCGGCCTCCTTGTCGACCATCACGGTGCAAGCGCCGCACAGCGCCTGGCCGCAGCCATATTTCGAGCCGGTCAGGCCAAGCTCGTCGCGCAGATACCACAACAGCGGCAGGCTCGGATCTCCATCCCAGCTCTGCTCCTGTCCGTTGATTTTCACCTTGATCATGTTCGCCCTCGTTTTGTCGGACCAATGGTCGTTGGTTCTGATCGTTGGTGGACGCGCGCAGGACCACATGTCCCATTCGCACGCGTCCAATGTGCACGCGCCGGATCAATTGGGAATTGTCGGAAAGCTGCCCATGATAGCAGACCGGCACAGGCATCGGTCTACACAGGCGCGTGTGTTCCCGGAGCACGCGAGCAGTGCGCGTGCAGCCCGTTGCAATGCAAACAGGGAACCTGGCGCGCTGCCGCGAGGGCAGCGGTGGCCGTTCAATCAGGACGACGGCAAAAAAAGAATGCCTCGCCAGCGTGGGGCAGGCGAGGCACCAAGTCTTCAGGAAGGAACGCTTCAGTTGTTACGCTTGGTACTCTGCGGCCCTCAGGCCGCCTTTGCTTTCGCCACGTGGGTGGCAATCGCATCCATCAGCGCCGGCGAAAGGCAGTCATAGGGCTCGAGCCCCAGCTCCTTCAGCCGCGCGCGGATTTCGCCCATCTGTTCCGGCTTCACGCCCGACTCGATCACCGAGGAAACGAAGGCTGCAAAGCCCGGTGCCGCCGAGCCCTGTTCCTGGAACAGCTCGGGATGGATGAAGTCGAGGCCGTAGAACGGATGACCCGTGTTCTCGATCCGGCCGTACATGTGCGTGCCGCAGCCCGTGCAGGCATAGCGCTGGATGACGGCGGAGGCGTCGACGATCTTCAGCTTGTCGCCGTTTTCCAGGACCGTGACGTTCTGCCGCGGCACCACGGCGACGACCGAGAAGGTCGCGCCCGACGGCTTCCAGCACTTGGTGCAGCCGCATGCGTGATTATGCGCGACGTCGCCGGTGATGCCGACCTTCACCGGCCGGTCGTGGCACTTGCAGACCAGGGTGCCGCCGGCGAAGTGGCCGCTTCCCTGTTTGACGCCGTTATCAACGGACGGGTGAATGTGGACAGTCATTGCGCAATCCTCCTCAGTTTTGCGTGGCTCGGGTCAGAACACGACGACGGAACGGATCGATTTGCCCTCATGCATCAGGTCGAAGCCCTTGTTGATGTCTTCGAGCGAGAGCGTGTGGGTGATCATCGGGTCGATTTCGATCTTCCCGTTCATGTACCAGTCGACGATCTTGGGGACGTCGGTGCGCCCGCGCGCGCCGCCGAACGCAGTGCCCTTCCAGACGCGTCCCGTGACGAGCTGGAACGGACGGGTTGCGATCTCCTTGCCGGCCTCGGCGACGCCGATGATGATCGATTCGCCCCAGCCGCGGTGGCAGGCTTCGAGCGCCTGGCGCATCACGGTGGTGTTGCCGGTGCAGTCGAAGGTGTAGTCGGCGCCGCCGTCGGTCAGCGCGACCAGGTGCTGGACGATGTCGCCGGTGACCTTCTTCGGGTTGACGAAATGGGTCATGCCGAAGCGGCGGCCCCATTCCTCCTTGCCGTCATTGAGGTCTACGCCGATGATCTTGTCGGCGCCCGCCATCTTGGCACCCTGGATGACGTTGAGGCCGATGCCGCCGAGGCCGAAGATGATGACGTTCGCGCCGGGCTCGACCTTCGCCGTGTTGACGACAGCACCGACGCCGGTGGTGACGCCGCAGCCGATGTAGCAGCTCTTGTCGAACGGCGCGTCCTCGCGGATCTTGGCAACCGCGATCTCCGGCAGCACCGTGAAGTTGGAGAAGGTCGAGCAGCCCATGTAGTGATAGATGGTCTGACCCTTGTAGCTGAACCGCGAGGTGCCGTCGGGCATCAGGCCCTTGCCCTGCGTCGCGCGGATCGCGGTGCAGAGGTTGGTCTTGCGGCTGAGGCAGCTCTTGCACTGGCGGCATTCCGGTGTGTAGAGCGGAATGACGTGGTCGCCGGGCTTGACGGATGTCACGCCGGGGCCGACCTCGCGCACGATGCCGGCACCCTCATGGCCGAGGATCGAAGGGAAGATGCCTTCGCTGTCGAAACCATCGAGCGTATAAGCATCCGTGTGGCAGATGCCGGTCGCCTTGATCTCGACCAGGACCTCGCCGGCCTTCGGCCCTTCGAGGTCGACCTCGACGATCTCCAGCGGTTTCTTGGCTTCGAAAGCGACCGCGGCGCGCGTCTTCATGTCTCAAACTCCTGTTTCATTCTCTCGAGGCCGCGACCCTGCCCAGGGAAACTGTCCAGGCGCGGCCTTCGTCGGTCATTTCTTGCCCATGCAGGAGTTTTCCGCTTCCGTATAGGCTGGCGGCTTGTCCTCGTGCTTGGCCGGGCGGACGCGTCCCACTGCGTCATTGCCGCGGGCGCGCAGGTAGATGTAGAGGTCGTCCATGTAGCAGGCGACGTTCGGATTGTCGCCGAAAGCCGGCATGACGTTCTCTTGAGACGTGCTGACATTCTTGCGGCCGCTGGCGATGGTCCCGATGAAATCGCCGTAGCTCATGGTCTTGACCGAGTCCTTCAGCGCCGGAGCGTAAGTCGACCCCATGCCGTCGGGTCCGTGACACACATGGCATTCGGAATGATAACGGCGGTATCCGGAGTAGGTGTACCAGTCGACCGTTCCGTCGGCGCCCACCTTGTAGGTCGGAATGCCGTCTTTATCGAAGTACTTCCCATCCTCGGACTTGACGGCCGCAGGATCTCCGGGGCCCTCGGCCCAGGCATTTTCGGCGACAGTCATCCCGCCGGTTGCCAGGATCAGAGCCGTGGCGACCGCAAACCAGATTCTACGCAAGGGCGTCTTCCCTTAATTTTTTTGGGTAGGCGAACCGGCGCATGGAGCGATCCATGCGCCGGAAGCAGAGGCTCTAGCTCACTGCTGCGGCAGCGAGAACACGGTGAGCGCGCCACCGAGTGCGGTGTAGTTGCTCAGCGCCGCGTAGCCGCCGACGGCACCGAGACCGGCGGTCGGATCCGTCAGACCCGCCGCGAGACCGATGCCGGCCCAGCCGCCGACACCCGAGAGCACGGCGACGTACTGCTTGCCGCCAGCTTCGTAGGTCGTGACGTTGCCGATGATGCCGGACGGGGTCTTGAACTTGTAGAGCTCCTTACCCGTCTTGGCGTCGACCGCCTTGAGGTAGCCTTCGAGCGTTCCGTAGAACACCACGCCGCCGGCCGTTGCGAGCGCACCCGACCACACCGAGAACGGCTCCTTGTTCGACCAGGCGATCTTGCCGGTCTTGCCGTCCCAGGCGATGAAGTTGCCCATATGGGTCTCACCCTGAGGCGGATACATCGACAGGGTCGCGCCGACATAGGGCTGACCTGCGGTGTAGCTCACCTTGAAGGGCTCGTAATCCATGCAGACATGGTTGGTGGGGACGTAGAACAGCTGCGTGTCCGGCGAGTAGGCCGCGGGCTGTTCGTCCTTGGTGCCGAGCGCCGCCGGGCAGATGCCCTTGGTGTTGACGTCCTCGCCCTGCTTGTCGGTCGAGTACTGATCGACGACCTTCGGACGACCATAGGTCGCCGAGTTCTTGTCCATGTCGACGCCGGTGGTCCAGTTCACCTTCGGATCGTACTTCTCGGCGACGAGCAGTTCGCCGTTGGCGCGGTCGAGCGTGTAGGCGAGACCGTTACGATCGAAATGGGTCAGCAGCTTGCGCGGCTGGCCGTTGATCGCCTGGTCCGACAGGATCATCTCGTTGACGCCGTCATAGTCCCACTCGTCGTGGGGCGTCATCTGGTAGACCCACTTCGCGACGCCGGTGTCGGCATGACGTGCGAAGATCGTCATCGACCATTTGTTGTCGCCGGGGCGCTGCTTCGGATTCCAGGTCGAGGGGTTGCCCGAGCCGTAGTAGACCATGTCGAGCTGCGGATCGTAGGAGATCCAGCCCCAGGTGCAGCCGCCGCCGGTCTTCCACTGATCGCCCTGCCAGGTCTTCAGGCTGGAGTCCTTGCCGACGGGCTTGCCGAGCGCGGTGGTGTTGGCGTCGAACAGGATCTGGTCATCCGGACCTTCGGAGTAGGCCTTCCAGGCCTGCTTGCCGGTCTTGATGTCGTAGGCGGTCATGCTGCACTGGACGCCGAACTCGCCGCCCGACGTGCCGACCAGGACCTTGTCCTTGACGACCAGCGGAGCCGACGTGCCGGTCTGTCCCTTGCTCGGATCGCCGTTGATGGCGGTCCAGACCTGTTGGCCGCTCTTGGCGTCGATCGCCACCAGCTTGTCGTCGGCCTGGTGCAGGAAGATCTTGCCGTCACCATAGGCCACGCCGCGGTTCACCGTGTCGCAGCACATCACCGGAATGACGTTCGGATCCTGCTTGGGCTCGTACTTCCAGACGATCTTGTTGTCGTTGGCGAGATCGATCGCGTACACCTTGTTCGGGAACGGCGTGTGCACATACATCATGTTGCCGACGATGAGCGGGCCGCCTTCATGGCCGCGCAGCACGCCGGTGGAGAAGGTCCACGCGACCTGCAGCTTGCCGACGTTCTGGGCGTTGATCTGGTTGAGCTTGGAGTAACGCGTGTTGGCGTAATCTCCCGCCGGCATCACCCAGTCCTTCGGGTTGGCCGACATCTTGACCAGCTCTTCGCTGGCAAATGCGCCACCCGCGGCGAGCGCCGCGACTGACGTCAGACATGTTGCGAGCAGTACTCTTCGCATCGTCTTTCCTCCCGGGTTCAACTGAGGTTCCGCATCGCGCGGCCCAGTATTCGTTTTCGGCATCATTGATTATCCACTTCCCAAACGGGAAACTTGCCCAAAAGAGAAAAGCACTTGCTCAAGAGTGAAGCGAATAGAAGTTTTTGGAGAAGATTTGCTTTGCTGGTCCGCAACATAAGATGCGTTCTTGCTGCGCAGCACCAATTTGAAGCGTCCGGTTCCACCGAAGGTTGATGTTCTTCTTGACCTTACAAGGACGAAGGCGGAGGATCGTCGAGGGCGCTTTATGGAACAGATACGTCGCGAGGGATATCGCGGCCTTAAAATCGGAGTAATCTGCCAGCACTCTCATCCGCCGTCCTGCGGCGGACCCGTTGCGTCTCGATCTTGAATCGGTGGATGAAGATGTCCGATACGATCCGCTCGCTTACTACCTCGGGGTTCACGCCCAAGAGTCAGATCCAGCGTTGGTCAGATGCACTGACCGATCTCTGCGGACGTTTCGATGTCGACCCGCTGGAGGGCGCCTCCTTCGAGGGGCGCATCAACTTCACCACGGTCTCTCGCCTGAAATTGTGTCAGATCGAGGCAAGCCAGCACCGGATTGCACACACCTATGCGCGTGCACAGAAGGTGGCGCATCCCTACATCAAGATCCTGTTCCAGACCTATGGAACGTCCTATTTCGAGCAGGATGGCCGCCAGATCGAGATCGGTCCGGGGGACTGTCTTGCCTATGATGTGTCGACACCGCACACGATCGTCAGCCCGGCGCTGACGCGTCATGATGTCGTGATCGTGCCCAAGGAACTGCTGCAGGAGCGCGGCTTCCGGTCCGAGAAGATGCCGGCTTACAAGCTGTCCGCGCGAAGCGGGACTGGGCGGATTGCGCACGATGTCACGCATTCTGCGTTCGACGAGGCGACGAGGTTGTCACCGAACTCGGCGGCAAGCGTGGCCGAGTCGCTGATCGATCTGTTGCTGCTGCCGTTGCGGGAAGCGGACCGCATGCTCGACCGTGCCGGACCCGAAGCGGTCTACATTCGCGCGCAGGCTTTCATTCGCGAGCACCTGCGCGATCCCGATCTCTGCATCGATCAGATTTCGGCAGCCTTGGGTTGTACCAAGCGCTACCTTCACATGGTGTTCAGCGACCGCGGAATGACGGTCAGTGATTACATCTGGCGTGCCCGGCTGCAGCACTGTCGGCAGGAGCTGGAGACGCAAGGCGGCAAGACCATCACCGACGTCGCATTCTCGTGGGGCTTTTCGAGCTCCTCGCACTTCAGCCGCGTGTTCCGGAAGTATTTCGGTGTCGTGCCGTCATCGGTGCACAAAACAGCGGCCGCGCGCGCCGACTGAAGCGCCAAAGTCGCGCCAAGGGCGCCGTTAGCGCGCGCCGCTCCGGATGATCTTCTGGAAGGCATCGCCGAGGATCACCGGCTCACGCGGCGGCAAATAGGTCAGGCCTGCGGTCGCGGCAAATTTGGCCAGATCGCCCGACGCGGCGATCTCCGCCAGGATCTTGTCGACCGATGCCAGCAACTCGGCCGAGCTGGACAGGGCGACATAGCCTCTGTTGGCGCCGATCGGATAATTGTAGCCCGAGGCCATGAGCTTGCTTTCCGGATGAGCTGCCCGATAGGCATCGAAGCGTCTGATATCGAGCAGCGTCGCGTCGAACTTGCCCTGTTCGAGGGCGCCGAGCAGGTCATCCCGCGTCGGAATCAGATGGGTGATGTCATCGATCAGGCGGCCCTTGTCGAAGGTCATCAGGATCGCGTCCGCCAGCGTGCCGCTCTCGATTCCGAGCCGGAGGCCGGCGAGATCGCCGATATCGCTGATCCGGCGCTGTTTGGCGCCCGGTGCGAGAACGACTGTCAGCGTCGAGAACATATACGGCTTGCTCGGCGCCAGTGTGCCGAGGGGAATACGCCGCCGGCGATCGTCACGGGTCGCGCCATCGAAGTCCGGCAGCTTGGCCGTCTTGACCCCGGGCGCGACCAATCCGTCCTGCGTAAAGGCGTAGCTTGCCACGAGCGAGCAGCGGCCATCCGACAGCAAGGCGTTCGCCTCGAGCGCCGGGCTCGAATCTTCATCGAGCTTGCTTTCGAACCACTGGATCTCGAGCTTCTTGCCAAGGCGATCAGCGATCGCCTGGCCAAGCATGACATCGAATCCGCTGCCGGGCTTGCCACGATGGTGGACCGACAGTGGTGGAAGATTTTCGTCCATGCAAATGCGGAGAACGTCGTCAGCTGCCTGGACCGCTGACACTGACGACATCAACAAGGCGGCCGCCCACAATGTGACGCGGCGCATCATTGCGCTCTCCGGCTCGAGACGTAAGCCCAGAGTGCTGTGATCTCATCATCGCTGAGAATGTCACCCCAGGGCGGCATCCGGCCGTTCTTGCCTTGCTTCACCGTGGTGACGAAACGCGGCTGGTCGTCGGGGAACCGACGCAGGTCGGGTGTGATCGTCCCTGAGTTCACCATGTTCGGGCCATGGCAATGCGAGCACTTCTGAGCAAACGTCGTCTTCCCGAGGTCGATCGGACTGTGCGCGGCGGTGCCGTCTTGCTGTTGAGCGAAGGCAGCCGCCGAAAGCACGGCCGAGATCGCGACGACGGCGGCGAAGCTCGCCGCCGTTCTCATGAACATCATGTCTTTCACAGGCAATCCGAACTCAGTTCTTGACCGCGAAGACCCAGAGCGAGCCGCCCGCCGGAACGTTGGCGAGACGCTCATCGCCGGAGAACAGCGAGTAGACACCGCCATAGCCGGAGGTGACGGCGACGTACTGCACGCCATCCTGTTGCCAGGTGACAGGCTGTCCCTCGATGCCGGAGCCGGTCTGGAACTGCCAGAGCTTCTTGCCGCTGTCGGCGTCGAAGGCCTCGAACTCGCCGGTCAGCTTGCCCGAGAACACGACGCCGCCAGCGGTCGACAGCACGCCGGAGAAGCGCGGAATGTCGCTCGGCTGCTCCCACTTGGTCTTGCCGGTCATCGGATCGATCGCCTTAAGCTGACCACGCGGACCTTCCGGCCAATCCCAGAGATCCGTCAGGTCCATGCCGAGGTACCACTCGCCGGCCTTGAAGGTGGCGGGCTCGGTCTTGTAGTGGCCGCCGAACACGAGCGTGTTTGCGTAAGCGAGGCCGGTCTGCGGATTGAACGACATCGGCTGCCAGTTCTTGCCGCCGAGGATCGACGGATAGACCGTGACCTTCTTGCCCTCACGCGCATCACGCGTGACATCGGTCTCGACCGGCTTGCCGGTCTTCATGTCGATGCTGGAAGCCCAGTTGACCTTCACATAGGGATTGGCTGCCAGCAGCTTGCCGTTGGTGCGATCGAGCACGTAGAAGAAGCCGTTGCGGTTGGCGTTCATCAACACCTTGGTCGGCTTGCCCTCGACGTTCATGTCGGCGAGCACCATCTCGGCGACCGCGTCATAGTCGAACGGGTTGTTCGGCGAGAACTGGAAGTGCCACTTCATCTTGCCGGTCTTCGGATCGAGCGCGAGCACTGAGCAGGTGTAGAGGTTGTCGCCGGGCCGCACTGCCGCGTTGAACGGGCCGGGATTGCCGACGCCCCAGAACACGGTGTTCTGCTCGGGATCGTAGGAGCCGGTGATCCAGGTGGAGCCGCCGCCGAGCTTCCAGGTGTCGCCCTTCCAGGTGTCGCCGCCCGGTTCATCCGGGGTAGGGACAGTGTGCGTGCGCCAGAGATGCTTGCCGGTTGCCGGATCCCAGCCATCGATGAAGCCGCGGGTGCCGAACTCCGCGCCGGAGATGCCGGTCAGCACGACGCCGTCCGCCACCAGCGGCGCGACAGTCATCGAATAACCTTCCTTGATGTCGGCAGCCTTCTGGCGCCACAGCTCCTTGCCGGTCTTGGCGTCGAGCGCGATCACGTTGGCATCGAGCGTCGTACGGAAGACCTTGCCGTCGTAGAGCGCTGCGCCGCGATTGATGATGCCGCAGCAGACCACGCGCGGGGTCTCCGCGGGATAGTCGATCTTGCTCTTCCAGATCTGCTTGCCGGTCTTGGCGTCGACTGCCATCGTCGCATTGTGCGTCGTGACATAGAGGACGCCCTGGTAGATCAGTGGCTGCGACTCCTCGCTGCGGTCGTCGGCGAAGCTGTAGCTCCAGACCGGAACGAGGTTCTTGGCGGTGTCCTTGTTGATCTGCGTGAGCGAGCTGAACCGCTGCAGATTGTAGCCCATGCCGTAGTTGAGGACGTTTGCCGTATCAGTTGCACCCTTGACCAACTGATCGGCACTCTGCGCGCTCGCACCATGTGATGCAAGAATAGCGAGGCCCGCGGCCAGCGCGATCCGCTTCATTCATTTCCTCCAGGATTTTTATGCGCGCCTATCCTGACGCTGCGGGAACAACACTCCGCTCGAATTCGGGAACCGTCAATACGAAAAGCTGGGCAAGCATCCTCGCAGCAGCGGGACTATTTTCCCGTGCGACGGCAAGCGTCAGGCCAAGTCCTTGTCATTGCAGACCGTTTGCGGCTGGCATGATCGCACCTTTTTCGTGCTGCTTTGCGGCATGAACATTGCTTCACTGCAGCATGCCGGGATCAAATGGAGGAGTAGACGGATGAGGCGAACCATCCTTTGGCTCGGCATGCTGTGTTGCCTTTGGGTGAGTGCGAGTGCGCGTGATCTCGGTCAATGGGGCGCGGTCGATCCTGCGCTGCGTCAATGGTACGAGGCATTGATGCAGCCGGACGTGCCGACGGCGTCATGCTGCGGCGAGGCTGACGCCTACTTCGCCGACGATATCCACGTCAGGGATGGCAAGACCTACGTCATCATCACCGATGATCGTCCGGACGAGCCGCGTGGGCGGCCGCATATCGATGTCGGTACGGAGATCGAAGTTCCCGAGCACAAGCTGAAGTGGGACAAGGGAAATCCGACCGGCCACGGCGTCATCTTCCTGAGCCGCAACAGATATGTGTTCTGCTATGTGCAGCCGGGCGGGGCGTGAGTAGCAGCTATTGCTCAGCAGATGATGATTGAGGCGGAAGGTTGTCGGTCGACACGAGCGATGTCGTTCGGCGCAACTGATCCATCACTGCGAGACACGCTCTCCAATCGCCGAGCCTTGCGTTCACCCAGGCGCGGCCCTAGCTTCGAGGGCGGCGCAAGCAAAGCGCCAGTCAATGACAGTCTGAACTTGGGAGCTTGAAATGGCCTGGAAGACACCGAAGATCGTCGAAGTGCCGGTCGGCATGGAAATCAACATGTACGCTTGTGCGGCGCGCAAGTAAGCCGTAGCGATCGGCCAAGAGATCTGCCAAGCCGCTGCGAGCGATCAGTTCGCCGGTGACTTGGCAGATCGGTTCCGTCCAGCCGGGGTCTAGATCGCGCTGCGCCGGTCAGACATCTTGGTTGTCGAAGATATACAGGTCGACGCCGCCGTCGGCGAAGTTGGGCAGGTCACCGGCTGCCGCCTTGCCCTCTGCAGAGCC
Organism: Bradyrhizobium sp. SRS-191; assembly: GCF_024586915.1. Taxonomy (GTDB): domain Bacteria; phylum Pseudomonadota; class Alphaproteobacteria; order Rhizobiales; family Xanthobacteraceae; genus Bradyrhizobium. The sequence continues at coordinate 31,620 of NZ_JANBVS010000031.1, read as the reverse complement.
CATGCCGGCCTGCAAGGCCTGCATCGAATCAAACACTAGAGTGGCCACGAGGTGGAGGTTGGTGGGGCCCGCCGGTCCGTTTACCGGCCCACGGCTGATGTCATAGGACTTCAAGCCCGGGATCTTCTTCGCCAACGGCACGTGGACGTTCATGTAGTGCTTGTCGAACGCCTCGGCGCTCTTGGGGGTCTTGTAGAGTACGAGAACCTTGGGCATCTGCTTCCTCCGCATTCGTCTTTTTGAGGTCGATCGACCGCTGCCATTGCAGCCGATCTGCCGGCTCGGATCAAGCGCCGGGACTGGCACTTGGGTTCCGCTGCAGAAAATATGGCGCAAACAGAAACCGATGCAGCCGGACGTCGTAGTTTCATGTAGTCTGCTTGCGGCCTTGCCCAGGGGATACCGAGCCATGAGCCCCATCGATCTCGTCATCACAGTCTGCGCCGTCCTGTCTCCCGCCACGTGCGAGGAGCAGCACCTCGTGTTCGCCGACGGCGGCGCGTCGCTGCAGCAATGCGCGATGAAGGCGCCGCCCTACATCGCCCAGTGGATCGGCGAGCACCCGAAGTGGACAGCGGTGCGGTGGCGCTGCGAATATCCGCACAGCAACGACAAGGCCTGAGGCGGTCGGCCTGATCTGCTTGCGGCCTACTTCGTGCAGTCCTTGAGGTCCTTGTCGGCCACCGAGACCACGGCATCGGCCTTGATGTTGAGGTCGCGGACGATGCATTGCCGGTCGCCGGCATAGCTCACCTTGGCGTCGTAACGTCCCGGTTCGACCCCCGTCAGCTTCAGCCGCTCGTCGTGATCGAGCTCCTTGTCCTTGTCGTTCAGCGTCTGATTCGGACCCCAGCTGTTCTGGCCCGCGGGCGACAGCTGGAAACCGGTCATCGTCGCGGTGGTCAGATTCCACAGCCGGATGCCCTTGCTCTGCGCGGCGACCGCGATCGGCAAGGCTGACAGAATGATCGCGGTCACGGCAAATGCGGATCTCATGGCGTTTCCCTCGGTCTTGATGACCTTTGCCATGACTATGACATGGAAAAATCCCGCCGCGCCAGATCGGCCCTGATGGCGGCCACAGTCTCCTCGCCACGCTCTGCACGGGGCACGGTGATCGGCATGGCGCGGAGCAGGCGGGCGGGGCGCGAGGAGAGCAGGAAGATGCGGTCGCCGAGCCGCGCGGCATCATCCATGCTGTGCGTGACCAGCAGCGTGATCATCGGCCGTGACGCGACCAGTGTCGCGATCTCGTCGCGTAGCCTTGCGGCGAGGACGTCATCCAGCGAAGCCAGCGGCTCGTCGAGGATCAGGAAATCCGGCTCGACGGCAAACGCCCGCGCCAGCGCGACGCGGCGGGCGAGCCCAAGCGACAGCTCGCCGGGGAAATGGCTGCGATGGGCTTCCAGCTCGAGCACCCCGAAGATCGCGGCCAGCCGGTCTTCAGCGACGTCGGGGGCGGCCAGCCGGACATTGTCCTCCACCGAGCGCCAGGGCAGTAGCCGCGGCTCCTGGAAAACCATCGCGAGCCGCGCGCCGGCAGGTTGTGACACGCGTCCTTCATAGTTGCTGTCCAGGCCGGCGAGGATCCGCATCATCGTGCTCTTGCCGCAGCCGGAAGGGCCCACCACGACGCCGAGCTCGCCGCGCTCCAGCGTGAACGAAATCCCTGATATCACCTCCTGGCGCTTGCCATTGGCGCTGGTGTAGCTCTTGGAGCGGATGTCAACCTCAAGCCGCACGGAGCCGCCACCTGGATGCGCGCTGCTCGAACGGCTGCACGAGAACGGCTTCAATCACCAGCACGACGGCGGCAAAGCTGAGCGAGTAGGCGAGCAGCAGCGGGATGTCGAACAGCTGGAAGGCGACGCCGATCTCGAAGCCGATGCCGTTGGGGCGTCCGAGCAGCTCGGCGACCAGCACGATCTTCCACACCAGCGACAGGCCGGAACGGGCGGCGGCTGCGATGTAGGGCGCAAGCTGCGGCAGCAGCACGTGGCGCAGGATGCGGCCGCGAGGGAAGGCGAACACCTTGGCCATTTCATCGAGCGACGGATCGAGTGCGCGGGCGCCCTCGCGCAAGGTGACGACCGCCGTCGGCAGCTTGTTGATCGCAATCGCCGCGATGGCGGCGACTTCGGTGAGCCCCGCCCAGATATAGGCCAGCACGATCACCACCAGCGCAGGAAGGTTGAGCAGCAGGATCAGCCAGGGATCGCCGAGGCGGTTGGCGAGCCGGCTGCGGCCCATCCAATAACCGAGCGCGGACCCGATCGCCATCGACAGCGTGAAGGCCAGCGCCACGCGGGCCAGCGTGGCGCCGAGATGCAGGAAGAGCGCGCCGGACTTTGCTTCCGCGACGGCGACCGCCAGAACGGCCGAGGGCGGCGGCAGCTTGGCGCTGCCGGCGATGGTCGCGGCCACCCACCAGGTGGCCAGGAGAAGCGCAAAGGACAGAAGCCGCAGCACTAGTCCCTCGCATCCGCCCTGTAATAGGTGCCGGGGCTGAGCTCAGCGGCGGGGCCGACCAGATCACGTCCGCCGATCGAGGCGAGCACGCCATAGAGAATGCGTGCGTCCGCCTCTTCCTCGGCCACCGAGCGGCTCGGAATGCCCTCGCGATAGCGGTCGCGATAGGCGCGCAAGGTGGCTTCGTCCTGCGCGCCGGTCAGCGGCGCGATCGTCTGCCACTCGGCATCCGATGCCGCCAGGATCTCCTTGGCCTTGGACGTGACCGACAGGAAGCGGCTGACGAGATCGCGGTTCTTGGCAGCCCACTCCTCGTCGAACACGTAGCCGATCATCGCGGTGCGGCCCTTGGCGCCGAAGCCGGGCAGGATGTCCTCGATGCCGGCGAGGCGGCGAAAGCCCTTGGCTTCGAGCGCCGCGCAGAAATTCCAGTAGTTCAGGCCGGCATCCATCTCGCCGTCGGCGAGCTTGGCGGCGAGTAGCGGCGGCGCGCCATAGGTAATGGTCGCCTGCGACTTCAGCTCGACGCCGTCGCGCTTGACCGCGGCCTGCAGCAGCAGCCAGCTCTTGTCGAGCGGGCCGCCGGCGACGGCGAGCTTGCGTCCCTTGAGATCGGCCAGCGACTTGATCGAGGAAGCGGCCGGCACCATCACCGCGCCGAGCGCGCTGGAGTAGGGATGGAAGGTCAGCTTGGCGCCGAGCGCGCGCTCGCGCGACACCCACAGCCAATCCGACACCATGATGTCGGCATTGCCCGCCCGCAGCGCGATCTTGCCGGCCTCGGGGCTTGCGAGCTCGACCGCGTCGATCGCGATATCCGCCTGCTTGTCGAGCTGATGGGCGCGGATGACCGCCAATTCCCAGGCGAAGGTGCCGGTCTTCTGCACCGCAACCTTGACAGTCTCGGCGGCGCGCACGACCGGGAGCGGCAGCAGCGCGCAAGCAATGAGGGCAATGAACAAGCGACCGAGCTTCGTCATGGGCGCGTCTGCGTTTCCTCGAGATGTGTTCTTTTCAGCCTCATTCCCTTAGCATAGCCTGGACTGCGATGCCGTGGAGGACTGTCATGCGTTGCGCTGTTCCGGTAGGACCGATTGTCGCCACCTTGTTTGCCGTGACGGCGCTGGCCGGGCCGGTGCGTGCCGAGGAGCTCAACGACTATCCGACCTCGGCGCGGGCCGAATATGTGTTCGGCTGCATGAAGGCCAATGGCGAAACGCGCCAGGCGATCTCGCAATGCTCCTGCTCGATCGACGTGATCGCCTCGATCATCCCCTATGAGCGCTATGTCACCGCGGAAACCGTGCTCAGCATGTCCCAGGTGAAGAGCAACCTCGGCACCCAGTTCCGCACCTCCGAGCAGGCCGCCAACGCGCTCAACGATCTCCGCCGCGCCCAGGCCGAAGCCGAAGTGAGATGTTTCTGACGCCGCGCGCCCCGGCCTCGCCATCAGGTGCCTGATCCCTCCGCGGGCCATTCGTGCTCGAACACATGGCCCTGCGTATCCCGCGCCTCGGCGCGGAAATGCTTGGCGCCGTTCGAGACGTAGGTGAAGCGGATGTTCGGATCCTCCGAGATCGAGATGCCGCCTTCTACCGACAGCACCAGTTTGCCGTCCTGCGACAGCGTCAGCTGGTCGACGAAGAAGGCGGGGATGTAGAGCTGCGTCAGCTGGTCCATCTGCAGTCCCGAATTGTTGGGATGCCCGACCATCACCTGCGCCTCGCGGATGCCGCTGCTGGCGCCGTCGCCGCTTTGCGTGAACTGCCGGTAGCGCATCTGGCCGATGCGGGCCTTGGCCTCGTCCGGATTCTTCGCGGCCGGGGCCGAGCAGCCGCCGGATGCCTTCACGAACGTCTTGACGACATAGAGCTGGCCGTCGGTGAGCTCGGCCACCGCATGCACGTCCGTGTAGTTGTTGACGCGAACGCGCGTGGAGATCGCGGTGACGTTGGCATCCGAGCCGAGCGTGAACTTGGCAGCCATCGGCGCCGGGTTCTGGTCGATCACCAGCGTGATGGTCTTGATTCTGCGGTCATCGGCGGGCGAGAGCTTGCTGCGCAGGGTGACCGGGACGACGGAGGCATCCTCGGCCCGCGTCGGCATCTCGATGGACAGCACGTTGCCGCCGTCCTGCATCGGCTTGTTGGCGAAGATGTCCTGCACCAGTCCCGGCCAGGGATCGTAGCCATCGGCGGCCTTCGCAGGTGCGAAAGCAAGCGCGAGGCAGATGCCGAGAAGCAATGTGGACGGCAGGCGGAGCCGGGTCATGGCGCAGTCCTCCGGAAGCATTCTGGTTTGTCGGCGATCATAGCGCGTCCCCACGGTCATTCCCATTCCATTTCCGAGAACGCCGCGGTGGCGTTCCGCGCATTGTAGTCGTCGAACAGCTCCCATTTGCCGCGCTCCGATCCGGCGGCTCCCGCCGCATCCGCGATCGGCTTGCCCGCCTTGATCAGCCCGCGAACATCGAAAGCGAGAGTATCGAGATAACGGCGCTCGTCTGCGAGCGCCAGCGGCCACGGACTGACCGGCCCATGGCCGGGCACGACGCGATCGGCTGTCATCGCACCGAGCACCGCGATGTCGGCAATCCAGCCACGCAGGCTACCGTCCATCACGGGGATGTGACGCAGGAAAACAAGATCGCCCGCAAACAGGGTCCGGCTCTGCTCATCAAGGACCGTCAGGTCGCAGTCACTATGCGCCGTGCTCCAGGCCTTCAGGGAGAGTGTGCGGCCACCGAGATCGAGCGACATCAGATCCTCGACGGCGATCGAGGGCGGCACCAGGCGGACCTCGTCGATCAGCTCCCCGCCCATCAGGCGGCGAAACGCCTCGATGTAATGCGGTCCGCGCAGGGCCAGTGCGCGGGGCAGGTTCTTGGCGCCGACGAAGCTGGTGCCATCGGCCTGGAACGCGGCGTTGCCGAAGACATGGTCGGGATGGGCATGGGTATTGATCACGTAGCGGATCGGCTTTGGGGTGCGGGCGCGGATCGCCGCGAGCAATGCGCGGGCTTCGCGGACGCTGCCACCGGTATCGATCACGGCGACTGCGTCATTGCCGACGACGAAGCCGACATTGGCGATGGCGCCGTCGTTGTCGGCGGTCATCAAGGCTGTCTGCCCGACATGGACGAACACACCGGGCGCAATCTCGTCGACCTGTAGTTCCCGCTGCTCGGCATGCACGACGCCGCCGAGCGCGAGCATGCCCCAGGCCATGATCGCGATGATCACCCGGCTGATCATGGGTTCGCCTCGCTCGCGTGCGACCTGTGCATCCTGCCGCCCGCGTTGCGGCGCAGCATCGGGTCAATTCTTCGGGATGACAGCAGCTGTTGCGCGGGCGAGGCCGGCGGCCTAGCATTTTCAAAAATACCTCGATGCGCTCGATAGGGATGGAAATAAGAATGACGAAGCGTTGGACTGTTGTCGGCTCGCTGGCCGTTGCCGCGGGCCTCACTCTGCTCGGACCTGCTGCCTCCTACGCGCAAAGCAATGACGGCCTGGACCTGTCGATCGAGCTGGTCGATCCGAAGGTGCTGCGCGTCTGCGCCGACCCGCGCAACCTGCCGTTCTCGAACGAGAAGGGCGAGGGTTTTGAGAACAAGCTCGCGGATTTCCTCGCTGCCAAGCTGCAGAAGAAGGTCGACTACACGTTCTTCCCGCAGGCCACCGGCTTCGTGCGCATGACGCTGGGCTCGCATCGCTGCGACGTCATCATGGGCTTTCCGCAAGGTGACGATCTGGTGCAGAGCACCAGTCCCTATTACCGGACGGCTTACGCCATCGTGACCAAGCCGGGCTCCGACCTTGCCGACGTCACCACACTTGAGGACGCCAAGCTCAAGGGCAAGCATATCGGCATCGTGGCCGGCACGCCGCCGGCGACCAACATGGCGCTGGCCGGACTGATGACGACGGCCAAGCCGTATCCGCTGATGATCGACACGCGCGTGGACTCGTCGGCCGAAGCGATGATCAACGATCTGAAGTCCGGCGAGATCGATGCCGGCGTGCTGTGGGGGCCGATGGCCGGCTACTATGCCAAGCAGGCGAGCCCGCAGCTGCATGTGACGCCGCTGGTCAAGGAGACGTCCGGGCCGAAGCTGATCTATCGCATCGCCATGGGCGTGCGCGGGGCGGACCAGAACTGGCGGCGGCAGCTCAACAAGCTGATCCAGGAGAACCAAGGCGAGATCAACAAGATCCTGCTCGACTTCGGCGTGCCGCTGCTGGATGAGAGCAATCATCTGATCACCGCCGAGGCTGCGGCGAAGCCATGATCGGCCGGTTCACCGCTGCGGCATTGGCAGGCCTGCTGCTGATCGCCGCCGCGGTTCGGGCCGACGACCTCGTGCCGGAGCCGGACAGCTACCGCACCGAGAACTATCGCGCGCCGGTGCCGACGACACTCAAGGGCGCTCGGGTGCTGTCGACGCGGGACATCGAGGCGATCTGGCGCGACAAGGCCGCTGCTTTCATCGATGTGCTGCCGCGTCCGCCGAAGCCGAAGAACTTGCCGGCCGGCACCGTGTGGCGGGAGCAGCCGCGGCTCGACATTCCCGGCAGCATCTGGCTGCCCGACACCGGTTATGGCGTGCTCGCGGCGGCGACGGAGGATTATTTGAAGCGCGGCCTTGCGCGTGCGTCGGACGGCGATCTCGGTCGTGCGCTTGTCTTCTACTGTCTCGAGGATTGCTGGATGTCTTGGAATGCCGCGCGGCGCGCGCTTACCTACGGCTACCGCAACGTCGCCTGGTACCCCGACGGCACCGACGGCTGGGCCCGCGCCGACCTGCCGCTGCAGCAGACCCAGCCCGAGCCGCGGCCGGAGGAGTGAGCGGACGGCACGGTGGCGACAGACTCCGCGGCTAGTTGTTTGACTCGTCATGCCCGGGCTTGTCCCGGGCATCCACGTGGTGCCGCGTTGAAAGACGTGGATGGCCGGGACAAGCCCGGCCATGACGTTGTTGAAGCGTCGGTACGCCCTCTCTTCGTTCTGGTGATGATGAGCGAGCGGCATCCGCGGATCTACTCCATGTCCTGCTGGATCTCGCGAGCGAGAGCGAACAGGCGCTGGTCTATGGCGGTCGGGACCTCGCAGACGAATTTCATGACGCGGCGGCGGTCTTCGAAGATGCGGGTCTCCCAGTTGAGCTGATTGCTCAACTCCTCGACCTTGGCCTCGTCGCGCGTGGTGCTGCTCTGCATCTCCTGCAGCGCGATGGTATCGCCGCGCACCTTGTCGACCGCCTCGCGCTGCTTGCGCATGACGCGCTCCAGCCCGTTCATGACAGACGTGCGCTGTGCGTTCAGCGTGTCGAACAGACCTGCGAACAGCAGCTTGCCCTTGCGGGTCTTCTCCTCGGCCGTGCCAGTAAGAAAATCAGCGACGTCCTTCTGCGCCTGTTCGAGCGGAAAGCGGCGCGCCGCGAGCTTGGCAACGAGCTCCGAAATCTTCGCGTCGTCCTTCCAGCTCGTGCCGACGTCATCGACCGGCGGACCCGACCAGACCGCCGCGATCGAAATCTCCGGCACCTTGGCCTGCGGGCAGGGCCAGTCGGGATAGCGCGGATCGGCGGCCTGTGCGGCGCTGGCCGCTGCGAACAGAGCGGCGGCCAGTAGTATCGATCTCACCGTCATGCCTCGCCTCCGGGACCACGCCTGACAAACCCGCGCGACGGATCATAGGCCAGGATCGCGCCAATCATGAACACGGCGGTGCAGCCGCCGACCACCGCGAGCGAAACCCAGTTCAGCTTGCCGTACAGCGCAAAACGAATGAGCTCGACTGCGTGGGTGAAGGGATTGGCCTCGCAGAGATAGGCCAGCCACGGGCTGCCTTCCTCGACGCGCCACAAGGGGTAGAGCGCCGACGAGGCGAAGAACATCGGAAAGATCACGAAGTTCATCACGCCGGCAAAGTTCTCGAGCTGCTTGATGCCGGAGGAGATCAGCATGCCCAGCGCACCCAGCATCAGGCCGGAGAGGATCAGCGCCGGCAGCACGGTGAGGTAGCCCATCGGCGGTGGCGTGATGTCCCAGAACCAGGCGATGATCAGGAAGGCGTAGACTTGCAGCACGGAGACGGCGGTGCCGGCGAGCAGCTTGCAGAACAGCAGGTAGCCGCGCGGCAGCGGGCTCACCAGCAAAGTGCGCATGTTGCCCATCTCGCGGTCGTAGACCATCGACAGCGACGACTGCATGCCGTTGAACAGCTGGATCATCGCCATCAGGCCCGGCGCGATATAGACCTCGTAGAGGATGTAGGTCTCGTAGGGCGGGATGATCGAGATGCCGAGCACCTGGCGGAAGCCGGCCGCGAAGATGAATAGCCAGACCAGCGGCCGCACCAGGGCCGAGATGAAGCGCTCGCGCTGATGCAGGAAGCGCAGGCCCTCGCGCCAGACGATGCCGATGAGGCAGGTGATGTATTCGCCGGCGGAGAAGCCGCTGCGGGTGGGAGCAGGATTGTGAACGGTGGTGACGCTCATGGCTCTGTGCTCCGCGCCGAACTGGCCTGGGTCGTCAGCCGTGCAAACGCGGCATTGACATCTGACGCGCCGGCCTCGGCGATCACCTGCGGCACGGGCCCGCGCGCGAGCACGCGGCCCTGATGCAGCACCACGAGGTCATCGGTCGGGGCGATCTCGTCGAACAGATGCGTTGCCCAGAGCACGCCGATGCCCTGCTCGGTGACGAGCTGGCGGACATGGCCGACGATGTCGGCGCGGGCTTTGACGTCGAGTCCCACCGTGGCCTCGTCGAGCAGCAGCAGGCGCGGCCGGTGCAGCAGCGCGCGGGCGATCTCCAGCCGGCGCATCTGGCCGCCGGAGAGGTCGCGCACCTTGTTGCCGGCGCGATCGGCCAGGCCGATGCGCGCCAGCAGCTCCTCGCTGCGCGCGCGGGCCTCGCGTCGGGAGATGCCGTGGAGCGCGGCGTGGTAGAGCAGGTTCTGCCGCAGCGACAGATCGAGATCGACGGTGCGCGGCTGGAATACGACGCCGAGCAGCCGCAGCGCCTCGCCCGGCGTTCGGCCGATGTCATGGCCGAAAATATCGATCTTCCCGGTCTGCACCGCGAACAGCCGCGTGATCAGCGAGAACAGCGTGCTCTTGCCGGCGCCGTTGAGGCCGAGCAGGGCGGTGAAGCTCGCCGGCCGGACGGCGAAGCTGACGTCGTTGAGCGCCTTGCGGGCGCCGTAGGAATGGCTGACGCCCGCGACCGACAGCGCCGGCACCTGATGCGGCGTCGGCTGCGGCGCGGGGCTCGTGGGATCGAGAGCGGGTGCGTTCTGCGTGCTCATGGCTGTGCAATCGTGATGCCCCAGGGCAACTCGCCGACCTGGATGGTCTTGATCACCTTCTGCGCGGCGACGTCGATCACCGACACGTCGTTGGAGACGCCGTTCGTCACGAGCAGATATTTTTCATCCGGCGTGAACTCCATGTGCCAGACGCGCTGGCCGACCAGCAGATACTTCTTCACTTCATGCGTGGTGCCGTCGACGACCGCGACGCGGTTGGCCGGGCCGAGCGCGACGAAGCCGGTCTTGCCGTCCTTGGTCAGGCTGATGCCGACCGGCTGGATCGCCTCGCTGCGCAGGCCGGGTACGGCGAACTTGATCTTGGACGTGACCTCGCGCTTGGCCGGATCGATGATCGAGACCGTGCCGCCGATCTCGGCGGACACCCACAGCTCCGAGCCGTCGGTCTTGAACTCGGCATAGCGCGGCCGGGCATCGACCAGCACGTTGGCGACGATCTTGCGGGTCGCCGTGTCGATGAAATGCGCCATGTTGGTGGTCTCGGAGGTGCAGATCAGGATCTTGCCGTCCGGGCTCAACATCATGCCCTCGGGCTCGACGCCGACCTGGACGTCGCCGATGCGGACGCGCTTCTCGAGGTCGAGCACCGTGACCGTGTTGTCGTTCTCGTTGGCGACATAGAGCGTCTTGCCCTGGGCATCCTGCGCGAACAGCTCGGGATCGGGGCCGGAGGGCAGGGTGTCGACGATCTCCATCTTCTTGGCGTCGATCACCTGGATGGTGTCGTCGTCGCCGACCGCCACCATCACGAACTTGCCGTCGCGGGTGAACGCAATGCCGCGCGGCCGCTGGCCGACCTTGATGGTCTTGGTGACGGTCCAGGTATCGGTGTCGATGACGGAGACGGTGTTGCCTTTTTCGTTGGAGACGAAGGCGACGTAGGCGGAGGCGGGGGTGATGGCGGCTAGCGACAATGCGGCGGTGAGCAGGTAGGCCGCGATGCCGACGTACCTGCGAAGCCTTAACCGTCCTTCGAGACGCCCGCCTTTGGCGGGCTCCTCAGGACGAGGACGGAGTCTGCGGGAAGACTCGATCTCGTCGCCGTTACCGCGCGCGCGCTCAAGACCGTCTTCATGAACACGCTGCTCATGGTTCACGTGCAGCTCCAGTTTAGGCGCAAGACTCTCTTCCCGCTTCCCGATTTCTTTGATGATCTCTTCGAACCAGCCTGCAACCTCCGCTACGCTGTGCAATGCAGTGCCCTCGCCCCTTGTGGGAGAGGGCAGCGCCGGCCGATCCGCAGGCTCGGTTGGGTGAGGGGTTCTCTCCGCGAGCGCAACTCGTTGAGACAGACCCCTCACCCGACCGAGATCGTTGCGCTGTCGTGCATGCCCTCTCCCACAAGGAGCGAGGGCGCAGTCACGGACGTCGTGCCCGCGGCGAGGTCGATTGGTTTCCCGCTTCTCCACAAGGTTGGTCTCTACAAGCACGCGGCCAACGTGTTCATGGTCAGCGTGCAGCGGCGGCTCTGCCGCTTGACCCTCTCCATGAACACGCCCCTCGGCGTGCAGTGCCGCCCTCGAATTTTGACCCTCATGGTGAGGAGCGCCGCAGGCGCGTCTCGAACCATGAGGCCCCTGCCGGGCCTCGCCCTTCGAGACGCCCGCTTTCAGCGGGCTCCTCAGGGTGAGGGGAGATACCGCGTCGGCGAGCATCTTCATCAACATCATCACATCCGACATCATTGCAGCTTGCACTTGGTTTCGGGGCGGTCGACGCCGAGCGTGTCCAGTTCAGAGACCTGATGCAGGAAGCCTTCCTGCGGGGAGACCGAAACGATCATGCGGCCGTCGGCCAAGAGGATCGGCTGGCGCAGCTGCAGGTTCCAGTCGCGTAAGGAGAGGCGGGTGCCCTTGAAGGCGGCGATGGTGAAGTTCGGACCCTTGAGATAGTCGGTCATCGCCTTGGCGTCGCCGGAGTTGGTGCGCGAGGCCGCCTCGCCGACCATGCGCACGGCCATCCAGGCCTGCATGTCCAATGCATCCATCCGGCGCAAGGCCAGCTTCATGAAGCGGTTCTGCAGTTGCGTCGCGCCCCATTGGTCCTGCGCCGGATCCCAACTTGTCGGCCTGAGTCCTGCGGAGCCGGCGACGGGGCGCGGGTCCCAGGTGCGGTAGGGCAGATAGTTGGCGAACACCTCGCTCTCGTCGGCCGCGACCAGCACGTCATAGGCCGGCGCCTTCTGCGTGAACACCGGCATCTGGCGCTGGATCAGGGTGACGCCGCTGTCGGTGCGGCGCGCGCCGCCGGTGTCCTCGAAGGTGCGTTCCTCGACGATCTTGGCGCCGAAGCGGGTGGCGGCGCGGCGCAAGGCATCAGCGAACAGCTTGTCGTTGTCATGCGAGCCGGTGATCAGCAGCCAGCGCTTCCACTGCTTCCACACCAGATATTGCGCGAGGCCATCGGCCAGCATCGAACGTGTCGGCGCGACATGGATGACATTGGCGCGACAGTCCTGCTCGCGCAGCCGGTCGTCGGTGGCGCCGACATTGAGCAGGGTGATGCCGCGTCCGCGCAAGGCATCTGCGACCTTCAGCAGCGTATCCGCCGGCAGGTCGGCGAGGATGAAGCCGGTCTGCCCCGCGAGTTCATTCGCGGCTTGCGCCGCGTCCTCATCATCCTTGACCTTGCGGTCGATCAGCGTGAAGCGCTGGTTGAGGAACTTGCCGGTGGTGTTGTTGTCCTCGATCGCGAGCTTCGCGCCGGCCACGCCGTCATCGGCCGCCGGCTGGTCGAGCGGCGACAAGGTCTGCGGCACGCCGGCGCGGCCGAGATAGCCGATCGCAATGTCGACCGTGTCAGCAGCACCAGCAGCGGTTGCGGCGGCAATGAGGCCGATCGCTCCAATCAGAGATCGGGCCAGAACTCCCAGGACCACATGTCCTCCCATGGTTCCCTCGTCCTTTGGCGGCGAGGTTTCATCTTGCAAGATGAACGATTTGGCCTAGCTTTCAACCCCACTTTTGGCCGCTGTGGCATCATTCGGATCACGACCTTGAAACTGGCTGTTCTCCTCGCATCGCTGATCCTGATATCCGCAACATCGGTGCAGGCCGAGCCGCCCAAGGTGGCGGTGTTCGATTTCGAGCTGATCGACACCAGCCTGCAGGGGGAGGTGGAGGGGCCGCGCCAGGACGAGCAGATCAGGCTGACGCATGCGGCCGAGCAGCTGCGGTCGGCGCTGCAGGACTCCGGCCGATTTCGCGTGCTCGACATCGCTCCCGTTAACGATGCGGCGCACCACAGCAATCTGCAGGCCTGCGGCGGTTGCGACGTCAAGCTCGCCGCCGACATCGGCGCCGATCTCGCCATTACCGGCACGGTGCAGAAGGTGTCTAATCTCATCCTCAACATGAACATCTATCTGCGTGACGCGCACACCGGGAAGCCCGTCGCGGCGATGACTGCCGATATGCGCGGCAACACCGAGGAGTCCTGGACCCGCACCATGGCCTGGCTCGTCCGCAACCGCCTGCTCGCCCCGAACTACGGCGCGCCGCAGGCGCAGTAACCAACAGACGTGACGCTGCATCCTCGCGGCTTCTGACGCCCGAGCTGTGCATCTCGATCGCCTCTCTCACAACAAGAGAGGCGCAGGGAAGGCCGGGAGCCTGCCGCCCCCATGGCCCGCCTGCAGAAAGAAATGCAGGCGGCAGGTACCACAGGTTCGGCTGGGACATCCCGGCCCTCCCTGCGCGGATGGTCTTAACGGTTGCTTCGCGTTCTCCCCGGTGCGCCGGGCTTTCTGGTCACCGTGCGCGACGACACGCCTCGGGCGCGCCGCCGCGGGGGCATCGGCTTCGGGATGCCAGGACCACGCGACTTGGCCGTACGCCGTGGCACGTTCGTCCGCATGCTCTCACGAGCCTGCTGCGCGCCGCCGGCGTCCACCGCATCCCGCACTCCACGTTCGTGACGACCGCGATACGCCCTCTCGATGAGGCGGGATGCGCCAGACAACCATGAATTCCGGAAAAGCGAAAGCGGATTATTTTTCGCCTGCGGACTGGACAGCGGTGATCACCTTGAGCGCGCGACGGAAATGGCCGTCTGCGCGCACGCAAGGGTCAGGTGCTGGACGCGATCAGTACGCCTCCGTCGCGCGTCATCGCGCCCGACGGGCAAATCAAGCCGAAGCTGATATCAGCGCCCGAGCCGCGCCGCGTGCCAGCGCAGATGATCGGCCATGTAGGTCGAGATGAAGTAGTAGCTGTGGTCGTAGCCGTCCTGCTTGCGCAGCAGGAGGGGAATGTTGGCCTTCTCGCAGGCCGCCTTGAGCAGCTCCGGCCGCAGCTGTTGCTCGAGGAACTGGTCGGCGGTGCCGACATCGACCAGCAGGTCGGAGACGCGCGCGCCGTCCTCGATCAACGCCACCGCATCGTGCTTGCGCCACGCCGCCTTGTCGCTGCCGAGATAGCCTGTGAGCGCCTTCTCGCCCCACGGCACCTGCGAGGGCGCGACGATCGGCGAGAACGCGCTTGCCGCGCGATAGCGGTCGGGGTTGCGCAGCGCCACCGTCAGCGCGCCATGGCCGCCCATCGAATGGCCCATCACCGACTGCCGTCGCGGATCGACCGGGAAGTTCGCCGCGACCACGTGCGGCAGCTCCTCGGTGACGTAGCTCCACATCCGATAGTTCTTCGCAAACGGCTCTTGCGTTGCATCGACATAGAAGCCGGCGCCGAGGCCGAAATCATAGGCGTTGTTGGCATCGCCGGGAACGCCGTCGCCGCGCGGCGAGGTGTCCGGCGCGACGAAGATCAAGCCGAGCTCGGCGCAGGCGGCGCGGAACTCGCCCTTCTCGGTGACATTGGCGTGGGTGCAGGTGAGGCCGGACAGATACCAGACGACCGGGAGTTTTGCGTCTGGCGCATGGGCCGGCACGAACACCGAGAACGTCATCTCGGTCTTGGTCTCCTGGCTGGCATGGCGATAGACGCCCTGGACGCCGCCATGGGACTTGTTCTGCGAGACGGTCGTGAGCGTCATGGGATCACCTGTCGGAATCGAGATTGAGGGCGGCGGAACGGAGCGCGCCGCTGACGTGGATGTCAAGCGACGTGGATGTCAAGCGACGCCGTTCTCGATCGCCAAACGCACCAGCTCGCCGGACGTTCGCACCCCGAGCTTCTGGCGGATGATCGAGGAGGTGTTCGCCACCGTCTTGTAGGACGAGTGGATCAGCCAGGCGATCTCCGACAGGCTCTTGCCGGCGCTGAGCAGGCGCAGGATCTCGAGCTCGCGCGAGGTCAGCTTGGCCAATGGGCTCTGCGCCACGGCCGCGCCCGCAAACGCGATGCTGCGCGCGATCGCCGGCGGCAGATAGCTGCCGCCGCCGGAGACCTCGCGGATCGCTTCCGCCAGATCGTTGGGATCGCCGCTCTTCGACACATAGCCCTTGGCGCCGATATCGATGGCGCGCGCGGCGAACACCGGATCGTCGTTCATGCTGAACATGATCAGCCGGGCCTGGGCGTCGCGGGCGAGGATGCGGCGGGCCAGCTCGAAGCCGGAGACGGTCGGCAGGTTGATGTCGATGACACAGACGTCGGGACGCTCGGCGATGAAGCTGGTCTCGCCGCTTTCCGCGTCCGCCGCCTCGATCAGCACCACGTCGGGATCGGCCGACAGCAGGGCCCGACAGCCGGAGGCCACGATGGGATGATCATCGACGATCAGTACGCGCATGGCCTTGGGGTCCCGGACTCTCAACTCGCGTCATTGTTGCGATGCATCATGGATGCATGCTGCGCGGCATTGCATGATATTGCAATTAGATCGCTGGCGGATTTGTCTGTCAATGTGAGTGCGTGTGAAACACCGAGTGAAAAACTTGGTGTCAGAAACTTGGGCTTTGAGGCGGAAAGAATGTGGCAGGATTGGTCGTTGCGCAGGCGCATCAACGTGCTGCTCGCGCTGGTGCTGATGCTCGGGCTCGCGATCAACATCGGCCGTTTGGCGCTGGAGGCGGCGCCGCGCGTGCTCGCCGAGGACCAGAGCGTCATCCGCCTGACCCGCGCCTTCGTCGAGACCATCATGGACGAGGTGAATGACGCACCGGATCCGGACGCGCGGCTGAACCGCATCGTCAGCGATCTCGGCCCGCTGCGCCATGTCAGCGTCACCCGGCAGGGGATGCCGGTGCAGGCGCCGTCATCCTCGGGCGTGGGCCGTGCGGCGCCGGCCTGGTTCATCGCGCTGGTGCATCCCGACAAGACCTCGGTCAGCATGCCCGTGATCGTCGCCGGACGGGCCGACACGCTGGTGATCACCTCGCACCCCGACGACGAGATCGCCGAGATCTGGGACGGCATCGTCACGCAGCTGGTGGTCGGTTCGCTGGTCGGCCTGGCGCTGTTCGGCATCACGACGCTCGTCGTCGGCCGCGCGCTGGCGCCACTCGGCGATCTCTCCGAGGCGATGAGCCGGATCGAGGCGGGAGCCTATGACGCCCGCGTCAAGCCGGGCGGCGCACCCGAGCTCGCCGCGCTGTGCGCCAAGCTCAACCATCTTGCCGGCGCGCTCGGCGAGGCGGTGGAGGAGAAGCGCCGTCTCGCCGAGCGCACCGTGTCGCTGCAGGACCTCGAGCGCAAGGAGATCGCGCGCGAGCTGCATGACGAGTTCGGGCCGCATCTGTTCGCGCTGCGCGCCCATGCCAGCGCGCTGATGCGCTTGCCGGACGCAGCGACGCTGGACGTCGGCGCGATGCGCCGGCACGGCCAGGCGATCCTCGACCAGGTCAACGCAGTGCAGCAGTTCAACCGCCGCATCCTGGAGCGGCTGCGCCCGGTGGGGCTCGCCGAACTCGGCCTGCGCGAAGCGCTCGGCGCGCTGGTGCGGCTGTGGCGGGAGTCGCGGCCCGAGGTCGCGATCGAGACCACCCTCGCCGACACCCTCGTGCGCAGCAACGAGACCGCGGAACTGACGATCTACCGCGTGGTGCAGGAGGCGCTGACCAACGTGTTCCGCCATGCCGAGGCCAGCTCGGTCGATGTCAGCATCGAGCCGCTGCAGCAGATCGTGGCGGGGCATCGCCGCAGCTACACGCGGGTGCGCGTGCGTGACGACGGTCGCGGGCTCACGCCCGAGCACAAGCTCGGCTTCGGCCTGACCGGCATGCGCGAACGGTTGCTGGCGCTCGGCGGCACACTCACAGTGGCGTCCACGGGCGCGGGGGTCACGATCGAGGCGCTGGTGCCGGCGGACGCCATGGCGCCGGCGGATGCGGCCTGAAGAGGTTGCGCCGCCATGAGGCGGCAACTCTGCCTAGGAACAAACAATCCGACGCTGCATTTCAACGAGCGACTTTGGATCCGCGTGAGCCGCAGTCCGGAGCACGCGCCGGTAGCTTGCGGTGATCAGATGACCAGAACCTTGCTCGTGCTGAGCAGCGCAGCCTTGGCGGCTGCGCTGTCCTTCAACCGTGCCGTTGCGCGTGACGACGGTCGCTATGCCAACTCGCCACTCAAGGGTTGGTTCGACAGCCTCAAGAGCGGACGCGGTCCGTGCTGCTCGGATGCGGACGGCCTCGCCGTCTCCGATCCTGACTGGGATCTGCAAGGCACGCATTATCGCGTGCGGCTCGATGGCGAGTGGATCGTGGTCCCCGACGATGCCGTGATCACCGAGCCGAACCGCGCCGGGCGCACGATGGTGTGGCCGATCAAGGGTTCGCTGGGCACCTCGATCCGCTGCTTCATGCCGGGCAATCTGAGCTGACGCGGGCAGCCGTCCTGAGCGGTGCGCGGGCTGCGGCCGATCGCCCGGGCGTCGCCTCGTCTTGGAACATCGCGTTGCCCGGATGATTGCCACGCAGGTCATGCCACCACGGCCTGCGAGGAGCATCATGGAACAGAGCAGCGACACGGGTCTGCAAGACAGGATTCGCGAACGCGCCCATCAATTGTGGGAGCAGTCCGGGCGTCCGGACGGTCGCGAAGATGAGTTCTGGTATCAGGCCGAGCGCGAGGTCCGTGAAAGCGACGAGCTGCATGACGAAGCGACGGCAGCGCCGCCGACCATTCTGCCGGGATGAACGCGACACGAAAGGATCAGCCATGAGCAAGGAAACACCGAAGGACGATCCGCGCCAGGAAAGCGACTGGGGATCGATGAAGCAGACCGACAAGCCCTGGGCCGAGAAGCCGGAGAAGGAGCAGCGGTCTGAGGCGGCGAAGGATCTTGAGCAGTGGGGTGAGAGCAACACGCATTGAGGTGAAGCTTAGGTCGCGGGCGGCGAGAAGCGGACTTGTGGAATCATTGCGACCTCCCGTGTTGCTGCCCCTCACCCCAACCCTCTCCCCGTAAGAACGGGGAGAGGGAGCGCACCGCCCGTGTGGCGAGTGCTGGCTTTGCATCTTTGAGAAGGCGCGAACTATCAGCCGTCAGATATTCGCTGTGTAATCATATCTGTAGCGTAGATGCAGGGGACGGCTGCAATGAAAATGCGTGTTTCTTGTGAGTTCTTGTATTGGCGCCAGCGGCGCTACGCTCCCTCTCCCCGTTCTTCACGGGGAGAGGGTTGGGGTGAGGGGCAGCGGAACGGGTGGTGAGCGTCGTGGACTTCGATCTCCTCACTCCTATCGTCACCATTAGAAGATCCCATCACGCCGTATGTCCGGGATCGACATCATCGGGGGTCTTCTTCTCCCGTTGCGACGTCATCTTCGCTGGATCCTCGCTGCCGGGCACGCCGCGCGGACCGAGCTGATCGCGCTGGATGTCGTCTTCGGAGCGGTCGGGTTCGCGTCCGTTGATGGGGAGATCCTTGGTCATGGCTCGCTCCTTCCCTGTCGTCATCATCAGAGCAATGCGGGTGAAGGTGATGACGTTCCGTGCGACGAACGGCCGGTTGTCGCTCCCTCGGCGTACAGGAACACGACGCCGGCCCTGCAATTGATGCAGCATCAAACGCGAGGAGTGCGCTCATGTCCGACCATCATCCCAAGCCGCCGTTTCCGCCGCAGCAACAGGCCATGCCGGGCACGACGGCAAAGATGCAGCCCAGACCCGATCACGGCGAGACCAGCTACAAGGGCTCGGGCAGGCTCACGGGCAAGAAGGCCGTGATCACCGGTGGCGACAGCGGCATCGGCCGTGCCGTCGCAATCGCCTATGCGCGCGAGGGTGCCGACGTCCTGATCTCCTATCTCGAGGAGCATGATGACGCCCGCGAGGTGCGAGAGCTGATCGAGAAGGAAGGCCGCAAGGCGGTCCTGATGCCCGGTGACATCCAGCAGCCTGCGCATTGCCGGGCGATCATCCAGCGCGCCGTCGACGAGCTCGGCGGCATCGACATCCTGGTCAACAATGCCGCGCACCAGGCGACCTTCAGCGATATCGGGGACATCTCGGACGAGGAGTGGGAGATGACCTTCCGCACCAACATCCACGCGATGTTCTATCTCACCAAGGCGGCGGTGCCGCACATGCAGCCGGGCAGCGCGATCGTCAACACGGCCTCGGTCAATTCCGACATGCCCAATCCGAGCCTGCTCGCTTATGCCACCACCAAGGGCGCGATCCAGAATTTTACCGGTGGTCTTGCCCAGATGCTGGCCGAGAAGGGCATCCGCGCCAACGCGGTTGCACCGGGCCCGATCTGGACGCCGCTGATCCCCTCGACCATGCCGGAGGAGAAGGTGAAGAGCTTCGGCCAGCAGGTGCCGATGAAGCGCGCCGGCCAGCCGGCGGAGCTGGCGACGGCCTATGTGATGCTGGTCGATCCGCTGTCGAGCTACACGTCGGGAACGACGGTGGCGGTGACGGGCGGCAAGCCGTTTATTTGATAAGCCTGTCGGTACGTCTCGGGCCTCATGGTTCGAGACGGCGCTGCGCGCCTCCTCACCATGAGGGGGGCACCCAAGGGGGTCCTGCACACGGACCATGAACACGCCGACAGGCGTGTTCATGGAGAGTGGTAGCTCGGTAGCCGGATCTGCACATTACTCGTCGTTGAAATGATAAAGAGTGACGACAGAGAGCTGCGTCCGATGCTCAGGCCTCGCCCCTCACCCTGAGGAGCCCGCCGTAGGCGGGCGTCTCGAAGGGCGAGGCCCAACTACGGCCGTTTGATTCAAGGCGCACATCCTCAGCAGATCCTGTCGGCTTTGTCCGACATCCGACACCGCGCGATCCGACATGTCGGGCGCGATGACCGCTCACGCCATCGACATCAGCTCGCACGGCGCTGGCTCGGCCTGCACCGGCCAGACGGCGGCGCTTGCGGTGTCTCCCGTCCGTTCGTCGAGAATCCGCTTCACCGAGCGCGAGCAGAGCCCGCATTGCACGGAGCAGCCGAGGCAATCATACACTTGTGCCGGCGAACCGAAGGTGATGTCGGCCGCCGTAACCACGTTGCGAATGGCCGTATCGCTGATGACATTGCAGGAACAAATGATCATGGCTGTTGCTCGCTCCTGCCAACGATAAGCAACGGCGATGCCAAGCCCGATGCCACGGCTTGCTTCCGGGGACGCGGGCTCATCAGAATCGTTCGAAAGCGGGGGATCAGCAGCAGAGGATTCAGCGAGAGCCGGCCGCGCTCGCACGGATGCGATCAGCGGCGTGCAGCCGGATCGCGGCCAGCGTCGCCTGCGCCAGGGCCTGGCCGTGCGCGTCGATGCCGGTCCACTGCGCGTGGCGCCCGCGCGGGTCGATCTCGGCCAGTGCAACACCGGCCGGCACGTCGCTGCCGTCGCGAACGATGCCGCGCAGGCTGCCGTCGTAAGGCGCGGTGATGGGGATGCCGGAGAGGTGACCGATCACGAAGCCCTTGTAGATCCGCGTGCCGATCTCGACCGGCGTGTGCCAGCGGCCCTCATGAGGCGAATGCACCAGGCACGCGGCGCCGCCGAGCTCGCCGACATCATCCTTCGCCGAGGTCCAGCCTTCAATGACGATCCGGCCGAGCCGATCGGGCCGGGTCTCGATCGCGACGTCGCAATTGGCCGAGGGCGAGAAGCCCGGGCCGATGCCGACCGACAGCCGCGTCATGCCGCGCAGATTGGGTGTCACCTCGCGCGTCTGCATGCGCGCGTCGATCAGCACGTCGATAGCGCGGACCGGCAGAAGATCGAGCAGCCCGAGCGGCGTGACCAGGACATGCCGGGGATCGCCGAGCGCCTTGAACACGTCCAGCGTGCTCTCGATGCGCTCGCCGATCACGTTCTCGACACGAACGCTGTCGCCGAACAGGGCGTCGTGGAACGCCATCTTGCGCCGCATGACCGGGGGATTGGGGTCATGCGACAGCACCACGCAGAAGCCCGCGCGATGCAGATGCACGCCGATCGCCGAGGCGACGTCGTTGGTCCCGAGGACCACGGCGAAGCGTGCTGCATTCGTCCCCATGTCCCGGTCCATATGGCGTTGGGCGTCTCGTGGCTGTCCGTTGTGAGAGTGGAAAGCCGGCTTCCGGATCAATTGATTTGTTCGGTTGAGCAAGAGTTGGACCACGGCCGGCGAGCTGGAAAACGATCGTCGTTTGAACGCCTTGGGTTCTGGACGTCGCGAGATCGTTGCGGCGGAAAGCGGACGCGGAAATTGTCTCGAACCCGCCAATCTGTCGCGAATCCGACAGGGAGCAGCCCGGCTGCGCGTGATTTTCGCTGGCCCGGAATCTGCACAACCGCCGCATGACGATACCGCGGACGGTTAGGGTTGTGCGCGGTGCAGGATCAGGACGGATGCGGTGAGCCTCGATCTCGACCAGGACGTCCACGAGCCCGCGATCGATGCAGCGGGAATCGAGTCATGCCCGTTCCATCGCGATATGGCTGCGGCCGGACGTCCAGAGCGTACCGAACAGAAGACGCTGGTGTTGACCGGCGGCTCGCGCGGCATCGGTCACGCAACGGCCAGGCTGTTCTCCGATGCCGGCTGGCGCATCATCACCTGCTCGCGCCAGCCGTTCGATGGCGGCCGCTGTCCTTGGGATGCCGGGCCGGACAATCACGTCCAGGTCGACCTCAGCGACCGCAAGGCGATCCCGCGTGCAATTGCCGACATCAAGGCGCGGCTCGACGGCGCGCCGTTGCATGCGCTGATCAACAATGCCGCGATCTCACCAAAGGCCGAGGATGGCGGCCGGCTCGATTCCCTGGCGACCTCGGTCGAGACCTGGATGACCGTCTTTCACGTCAACTTCCTCGGGCCGATCCTGCTGGCGCGCGGCCTGTTCGAGGAGTTGAAGCGCGGGCAGGGCGCTGTCGTCAACGTGACCTCGATCGTCGGCACCCGCGTGCATCCCTTTGCCGGCACGGCCTATGCGACCTCCAAGGCCGCGCTGGCCTGCCTGACCCGCGAGATGGCCCACGACTTCGCGCCGCATGGCATCCGCGTCAACGCGATCGCGCCCGGTGAGATCAAGACCGAAATGGTGTCGCCGGAAACGGAGGCGCGGTTTTCGCCGCTGATCCCGATGCGTCGGATCGGCGCACCGGAGGAGGTGGCAAAGGTGCTGTTCTTCCTCTGCTCGGACGCCGCGAGCTACGTGACCGGCGAGGAAATTCAGATCAATGGGGGGCAGCACCTCTAGGTTGATCGGAGCTACACGCCGATGTGAGATCCGCGACATCACAGGCTGGCAGCCGCATGCGGCGAGTGCCATGGCTGATGTGGAAAGTTGGTGTTCAGTCTGACCCTTTGCGAGCTGCTCGCAGAGCTATGGTGGATCGCTGAATCCTAGGTGTCGGGAAGGCAACAGGAATTCGTCGGATGCGCTGTTTTCGTCGCGACCGCGACGGTGCAATGCGCGCGTCGGGCCGGGTGCAAACTAATTTGTTAAGATCATGAAGTTCTGCAGCTTTTCTGTTCTCTTTGCTGCACACTACTTCTGCGGCAATGCAGCAAAGTTAGGCACGACAATCATCTGCAGTTAAGGGAGGATGTTAGAACGCCTACAATCACGGGTGTTCTCGTCAGGAGCGTCCGTGACCATCAGAGAAGCGACCATGGTCCAAACGGAAACACGTCAGGTCGAAGCTCAGGACATCAGGTCCAATGCTGCCCCGATACCGCTCAGCGAGATCGCGCTGACCGGAATTTTCGAGATATCGAAAATCCTGGCCGCGCCGACGCGGCTGGAAATCACCCTCGCCAACGTCGTCAACCTGCTGCAGTCCTTCATGCAGATGCGCCACGGCGTGGTGTCGCTGCTGGCCGATGACGGCATTCCGGATCTCGCCGTCGGTGCCGGGTGGAGCGAAGGCAGCGACCAGCGTTACCGTGAGCGGTTGCCGCAGAAGGCGATCGATCAGATCGTCGCGACCGCCGTGCCGCTGATCGCGGAGAATGTTGCCGATCATCCCGCTTTCAGCGCCGCTGATGCGGCCACTCTCGGCGCCGGCGCCGACACCCGCGTGTCGTTCCTCGGCGTCCCCATCCGCATCGACCAGCGCGTCGTCGGCACGCTGACGATCGATCGCGTGTGGGACGGCCGCGCCGTGTTCCGGCTCGACTCCGACGTCCGCTTCCTGACGATGGTCGCCAACCTGATCGGCCAGACCATCAAGCTGCACCGCGTCGTCGCGCGCGACCGCGAGCGGCTGATGGCGGAGAGCCACCGGCTGCAGAAGGAACTGCTCGAGCTGAAGCCTGCGCCCGCCAAGGGCAAGAAGGTGCTGGTGGACGGCATCGTCGGCGACAGCCCGGCGCTGCGCGCGCTGCTCGAGAAGATCAACGTCGTCGCCAAGTCGAACGCGCCGGTGCTGCTGCGTGGTGAATCCGGCACCGGCAAGGAGCTGGTAGCGAAGGCGATCCACGAATTGTCGAACCGCGCCAAGCGGCCCTTCATCAAGATCAACTGCGCGGCACTGCCCGAGACCGTGCTGGAATCCGAACTATTCGGTCACGAGAAGGGGGCCTTTACCGGTGCGATCAATGCGCGCAAGGGCCGTTTCGAGCTGGCCGACAAGGGCACCCTGTTCCTAGACGAGATCGGCGAGATCTCGCCGGCCTTCCAGGCCAAGCTGCTGCGCGTCTTGCAGGAGCAGGAGTTCGAGCGCGTCGGCGGCAATCAGACCATCAAGGTCGACGTGCGCATCGTCACGGCGACCAACCGCAATCTGGAAGAGGCGGTGGCGCGCAACGAATTCCGCGCCGATCTCTACTACCGGATCAGCGTCGTGCCGATCAAACTGCCGCCGCTGCGCGAGCGCCGCAGCGACATTCCGCAGCTGGCGCGCGAGTTCCTGCGCCGCTTCAATTGCGAGAACGAGCGCGATCTCACCTTCGACGTCAGCGCCATCGAGGTGCTGATGCATTGCGGCTTCCCGGGCAATGTGCGCGAGCTGGAGAACTGCGTGCAGCGGACGGCGACCTTGGCCGCGGGATCTGCGATCGGCCAGCACGACTTCGCCTGCAGCCGCAACGAATGCATGTCGGCGATCCTTTGGAAGGGCAACACGGTCACGCCCCCACCGCCGCGCGGTCAGCCGATGGTGCCGCTGCCGATCCTGCCGCGGACATCGGCGCCGATCGAGACGCCGGCCGAGTTGCCGGCAGCCGAGGCCGATGACGGCGAGTATATCGAGGGCATGGACGGCGGCGCCGTCCCCGAGCGCGAGCGCATCGTCCAGGCCATGGAGCGCTCCGGGTGGGTCCAGGCCAAGGCGGCGCGGCTGCTCGGGCTGACTCCGCGCCAGATCGGCTACGCGTTGAAGAAGTACAACATTGAGGTCAAGCGGTTCTGAGTGGGTGCACTCGGTCGTCATGAAGGGCGCGCGGTGGCGCGCCCTTTTTGCTTGAGGCCGAGCTCAGGTCATAAGCAAAGTTCAGTTAGATCTCGGCCGTCGTCATGAGCACCCAACTGTCACCCCGGCGGCGGTCGGCTCCCCTCCCCCTTGCGGGGAGGGGTCGGGGGTGGGGGTCCCCAAGCACACTGCGTGTGATGCGCACGAACCTCTTTGTCAGAAACACCGCCCCTCGTTTGGAATCGAATGTCGACTGATCGCGCAGCGATCCATCCGACTCACGAATATCAGCACCCGGAGACCCCCACCCCCGACCCCTCCCCGCGAGGGGGAGGGGAGCGCACCGGCCGTGGGGCGAATAGCTCGGCTCCAACTGAACGCGCGTCCATCAACCACCCCTGTCGCACTTACGACATGCTGTCGGGAGAGCGACAGCTGGCCGCCCCCGGCAACATTTAGAATCCTCCTTAGAAATCAACCAAATGCGCTCTGGCACGGCGCTTGAAAGATCATGCCCGAATGACATCGCCCGATGTCGCTGGAGCGCGGGGAACAGCACATGACCTACAAGATCATCGCTTCACAATGCACGGTCTGCGGAGCCTGCGAGTTCGAATGTCCGAACGCGGCCATCCGCCTGAAGAACGACATGTACATCATCGATCCGAAGAAGTGCACGGAGTGCGAAGGCCACTTCGACGCGCCGCAATGCGCCGCCGTCTGCCCGGTTCCGGACACCTGCGTGCCCGCCTGACGGGGCGCGACGGCCATATTGCAAGCGGAGTGAAAGATGGCAGCTGTTCAGGAGACCATTGATCGCGTCAAGGACATCGACGTTGATCAATATCGCTACGGGTTCGAGACCGTCATCGAATCCGAGAAGGCGCCGAAAGGGCTGTCGGAAGATACGATCCGCTTCATCTCGGCCAAGAAGAACGAGCCGGCCTGGATGCTGGAATGGCGGCTGGAGGCGTATCGCCGCTGGCTGACCATGACAGAGCCGACCTGGGCGCGCGTCGGATATCCGAAGATCGACTATCAGGATCTCTACTACTATTCGGCGCCGAAGCCGAAGAAGAAGGTCGCCTCGCTCGACGAGATCGATCCGGAAATTCTCAAAACTTATGAGAAGCTCGGCATTCCCCTGCGCGAGGTCGAGATCCTCGAAGGTGTCGAGCGACCGGCCGCGGCGGTGGAAACCGAGGACGGCGAGGCGGCGGCGCCGCGCACCAAGATCGCGGTCGATGCCGTGTTCGACTCGGTCTCGGTCGCCACGACCTTCAAGGAGGAGCTGAAGAAGGCCGGCGTGATCTTCATGCCGATCTCCGAGGCGTTGCGCGAGCATCCCGACCTGGTGCAGAAATATCTCGGCACGGTGGTGCCGACGACGGACAATTATTTCGCGACGCTGAACTCCGCCGTGTTCTCCGACGGCTCGTTCGTCTACATCCCCCCGGGCGTGCGCTGCCCGATGGAGCTGTCGACCTATTTCCGCATCAACGAGCGCAACACCGGCCAGTTCGAGCGCACGCTGATCATCGCTGACAAGGGCGCGTACGTCTCCTATCTCGAGGGCTGCACCGCGCCGCAGCGCGACGAGAACCAGCTGCACGCCGCCGTGGTCGAGCTCGTCGCGCTCGACGATGCCGAGATCAAATATTCGACCGTGCAGAACTGGTACCCGGGCAATTCCGAGGGCGTCGGCGGCATCTACAATTTCGTCACCAAGCGCGGTGATTGCCGTGGCGCGAATTCGAAGATCTCCTGGACCCAGGTGGAGACGGGATCGGCGATCACCTGGAAGTATCCGAGCTGCATCCTGCGCGGCGACAATTCCAGCGGCGAGTTCTACTCGATCGCGATCTCCAACGGCTTCCAGCAGGTCGACTCAGGGACCAAGATGATCCACCTCGGCAAGAACACGTCGAGCCGGATCATCTCCAAGGGCATCGCGGCCGGCAAGTCGCAGAACACCTATCGCGGCCTGGTCAGCGCGCATCGCAAGGCCTCGGGCGCGCGCAACTTCACCGCCTGCGACTCGCTCCTGATCGGCGACAAATGTGGTGCGCACACCGTGCCCTATATCGAGGCCAAGAATTCCTCAGCGGTGTTCGAGCACGAGGCCACGACCTCGAAGATCTCCGAGGATGTGCTGTTCTACTGCATCCAGCGCGGTCTCTCGCAGGAAGAGGCGGTCGGCCTCGTCGTCAACGGCTTCGTCAAGGACGTGCTGCAGCAGCTGCCGATGGAGTTCGCGGTCGAGGCGCAGAAGCTGATCTCGATCAGTCTCGAAGGTTCAGTCGGATAAGGACGTCGCGCGCGGCGACATTATGAAGGAGTGTTCGATGACGGCCTTGCTCGAAATCAAGGGGCTCCATGCCGAGATCGCCGGTGGTCGCAAGATCATCCAGGGCCTGGACCTCACCGTGAACAAGGGCGAGATCCACGCCATCATGGGGCCGAACGGCGCCGGCAAGTCGACCTTGTCCTACGTGCTCGCCGGCAAGCCGGGCTATGAGATCACCGCCGGCGAGGTGTATCTGAATGGCGAGGACCTGCTGGCGATGTCGGCCGACGAGCGCGCCGCCAAGGGCGTATTCCTCGCCTTCCAATACCCGCTGGAGATCCCCGGCGTTGCGACCCTGACGTTCCTGCGCGCCGCCTTCAATGCCCAGCGCAAGGCGCGCGGCGAGGAGGAGCTGTCCTCGCCGGACCTGATCAAGCGTGTGCGCGAGATCGCCAAGACTCTCAACATCGACGCCGACATGCTGAAGCGGCCGCTCAATGTCGGCTTCTCCGGCGGCGAGAAGAAGCGCAATGAGACACTGCAGATGGCGCTGCTGCAGCCCTCTCTCTGCGTGCTCGACGAGACGGATTCGGGCCTCGACATCGACGCGCTCAAGGTGGTCGCCAACGGTGTCAACGCATTGCGCTCGGCCGAGCGCGGCATGATCGTGATCACCCACTACCAGCGGCTGCTCGACTACATCGTGCCGGACATCGTCCATGTGTTCGCAGCCGGCCGCATCGTCCGCACCGGCGGCGCGGACCTCGCGCGTGAACTCGAGGCGACCGGCTACGCGCAGTACCAGAGCGAAGCGGCATAAGGGCGGGCAAGAGCATGGGCGTCGCGATCCGCAAGACCAAGGCCGAGCTCGGGCTGGCCGATCTGTACCAGGGCGCCCGCCGCTATCTGCCGGGCGGCGAGGAGATCACAGCGGTGCGTGCCGCCGCGTTCGACCGCTTCAACGTGGTCGGCCTGCCGCATCGGCGCGTCGAGGCGTGGCGGTACACCGATCTGCGCACGCAGATGAAGGAAGCCAAGCGGCTCGCCTCGCTGCCGGACGATGCGGCCAAGGCAAAAGCCCGCGAGGCGCGTGACCTGTTCGCCGGCGCGGGCTTCCGCAAGCTCGTCATTGTCGACGGCGCGTTCGTGCCGGAGCTGTCGGATCTCGCCGGGCTCGAGCCCGGCCTGACCATCCAGCCGATGGCCGATGCCCTCGCCGCCGACAAGCCGCTGCTGTCGCAGCGCCTCGGCGCGATCGTGCCGGACGACGATCCGGCGCTGGCGCTCAACACCGCGCTGGCGGCCAATGGCGTGGTCATCCTGGTCGCGCCAGGTACCGCGCTGAGCCGGCCGATCCACGTCGCCTTCGTCACGACCAACTGGGTCGCGACCTCGATGTTCACCCGCTCGCTGGTCAATATCGGCGCCGGCGCCAGCGCCACCATCGTCGAGTCGCATCAGGGGCCCGACGGCAGCGAGTACCAGGTCAACACCGCGATGCAGCTCATCGTCGGCGACGAGGCGCGCATTGACCACATCAAGGTCGTCAGCGAGGGCAGCAGCGCGCTGCACATCGGCTCGCTGCTCGCCAATATCGGCGCCCGCGCGACCTTCAACCAGCTCGGCTTCGTCGCCGGCGGCAGCCTGGTCCGCAACCAGCTGTTCGTCCGCCTGGCGGGTGAGGGCACCGTCGCCGACATCCGCGGCGGCGCGCTGCTGTCGGGCACGCAGCATGCCGACACCACGCTTTCGATCGAGCATGCCGCAGAGAACGGCCAAAGCCGCGAGACCTTCAAGGCCGTGGTCGGCGATACCGCCCGCGCCGTGTTCCAGGGCAAGATCACGGTTGCCCCCGGTGCGCAGAAGACCGACGCCAAGATGATGTCGCGGGCGCTGCTGCTGTCGGACGAGGCCGAGGCGGACTCGAAGCCGGAGCTCGAGATCTTCGCTGACGATGTTCAGTGCGGCCACGGCACGACGACCGGTGCGATCGACGACGAGCTGCTGTTCTATCTGATGGCGCGCGGCATTCCGCCGGCAGAAGCGAAGGCGCTGCTGATCCAAGCCTTCATCGGCGAGATCATCGAGGGCGCGGCCAACGAGGCTGTGCGCGACGCACTGACCGGGGCGATGCTGGGCTGGCTCGGACGACGGGAGTAGATGATGCATGCAGCGGTGAACGGGAGCGGCTACGACGTCGGCCGCGTCCGGGCGGACTTTCCCATTCTCGGCATGCAGGTCCACGGCAAGCCGTTGGTCTATCTCGACAACGCCGCCTCGGCGCAGAAGCCGCAGGCGGTGCTCGACCGGATGAACCAGGTCTACACGTCCGAATACGCCAACGTGCATCGTGGACTGCATTATCTCGCCAACGCCGCCACCGAGGCCTATGAGGGCGCCCGCGCCAAGGTGGCGACGTTCCTCAATGCCGAGAGCCCCGAGCAGATCATCTTCACCCGCGGCGCCACCGAGGCGGTGAACCTGGTAGCCCAGACTTTCGGCCGCGAGCGGATCGGGCCGGGCGACGAGATCGTGCTCTCGATCATGGAGCACCACGCCAACATCATCCCTTGGCATTTCCTCAGGGAGCGCCAGGGCGCGGTGATCAAATGGGCTCCCGTCGACGATGACGGCAATTTTCTGCTCGACGAGTTCGAGAAACTGCTGAGCCCGCGTACCAAGATGGTGGCGATGACGCAGATGTCGAACGTGCTCGGGACGATCGTTCCCGTGAAGGAGGTCATCCGCATAGCGCATGCGCGCGGCATTCCGGTGCTGATCGACGGCTCGCAGGCGGCGGTGCACATGGAGGTCGACGTCCGCGATCTCGACGCCGATTTCTACTGCATCACCGGGCACAAGATCTATGGGCCCACGGGCATCGGCGCGCTCTACGGCAAGCGCGAGCTCTTGGCTTCGATGCCGCCGTTCAACGGCGGCGGCGAGATGATCCGCGAGGTGTCGCGCGACTGGGTGACCTATGGCGACCCGCCGCATCGCTTCGAGGCCGGCACGCCGCCGATCGTCGAGGCCGCAGGTCTCGGCGCCGCCATCGACTACGTCTCCTCGATCGGCAAGCAGCTGATAGCCGCGCATGAGCACGATCTCGTCACCTATGCCACCGAGCAGCTGCGCGAGATCAATTCGCTGCGCATCATCGGCAACGCCGCCGACAAGGGCGCCATCGTCTCGTTTGAGATGCAGGGCGCCCACGCCCACGACTTCGCCACCGTCATCGACCGCTCCGGCGTCGCCGTGCGCGCCGGCACCCATTGCGCCATGCCGCTCTTGGAGCGCTTCGGCGTGACCGCGACCTGCCGGGCGTCGTTCGCGATGTACAACACGCGGGACGAGGTCGACGTGCTGGTCCGCGCGCTGAGGAAGGCGCAGGAGTTTTTCTCTTAAGGCGGGTTCGCCACGCGCTCTTGCCGGAAAGAAGCGGTGCCAATTGCTGCGCCCTCTCCCCTTGTGGGAGAGGGCTACGCCGCTGCCGGCTCCAGACTCACTCGGGTGAGGGGTTGTCTCCGCAATTCACTGACGTCCGAGTGTGCCGAGAGACCCCCTCACCCGGCAGCCTTCGGCTGCCACCCTCTCCCACAAGGGGCGAGGGTGCACCGTATCTGGCGCGCCATGCTGGCTCAATCAAACAAGCAAACCAACTAGTAAAACCTAAGCCGCCGCGGCCATCGCCGCCTGCGCATCCGCCTTGATGCGGCTGACCATGGACCGGAAACCGTTGGAGCGCTGGGGCGTCAGATGCTCGCGCAAACCGAGCTTCTCGAACAGCGCGATCGGATCGGCGGCCAGGATCTCCGGCGCGGTGCGGCCGGAGACCATCGCGAGCAGGATCGCGACCAGCCCGCGGACGATGTGCGCGTCGCTGTCGCCGACGAAATCCAGCACCGGCGCTGCGTCGTGCCGCACCGAGGTGGCCACCCAGACCTGGCTGGTGCAGCCCTGCACCTTGTTGCTGTCGTTGCGGTCCGCGTCGGGTAGGGGCGTGAGGCCGCGGCCGAGCTCGATAACGTAGCGGTAGCGGTCGTCCCAGTCGTCGAGCAGAGCGAAGTTCTCGACGATGTCCTCGATCTCCGGATTGGCCGGCGTCGCGGTCTGGGTCATCTTCAACATTGATCCTCTCCTGGTTATCTGCTGATCTCTATCCGCTGCAGGGCGACGGCGCCGCAAGGCCAGGCTCGGCCCCGCGCCGCGCCAGCACGGCATCCACCGCGTGGGTCACGCCGTCGAAGGTGATCGGCTTGGCAATGATCGCCTCCGCGCCCTGGCGCAGACCCGCGAGTGCGAGCGGCGACTTGGTCGAGCCGGCGACGACGATGATGCCCGCCTGGTGCAGCTTGCGGGCGAGCATGCCGACGGTCTCGGCGCCGCCGTCCTCCAGGATGCTGCTGCCGACCAGCACGGCGTCAGGCGTGGCCCGGGCCGCCTTGCTCAGCGCATCCGCGGTCTCCGCGAAGGTGAAGGTCTCATGACGCTCGCTGAGGATATAGCCGAGCGCCGAGCGGATCACCTGATCGGCTTCAATGACAAACACGCGCGTCTTGCTCGACATCGAAATACTCCTTCTGCCCGTTCGTAGAGCGGGTTTGATCTACATCAAGCAAACTCCGTACCGCGCCCTCTGTAGGCTCCGCACATGCGCCGTGACGGCTCTTCGTCGAGCGCTTGCGTCGAGCCTGCGACGACATGTGTCGTTTCGGACAGCACGTCGTGGCAGCGTCGGGTGAAAAACCCCGATGTCGGGTTTGCAACAAGTACATCCTAGCGCCGAGCTTGACCGCATCTCTTTCAAAACATGGCCTTTTTAACGATTCCAAAGCT
>NZ_JANBVS010000030.1 GCF_024586915.1 Bradyrhizobium sp. SRS-191 | reverse complement strand
ATACCCATCGCAACCTCCTCATCGAGTGTTGCGGCGACCGATTGAATCCGCCGGATGCCTCGGCTGAACCTGTGGTGACTGCCGCCTGCTTTTTTTCTGCAGGCGGGCCATGGGCGAGGCCAGCGCCCGGCATTCCCTGCGCCCTCTGCTCGAGCCGAGGGCGACCTTGCCGACATCACTCGGGCGAATGACGCCGCGAGATCGACGTCGCATGCCCTCATGAGGTCGACATGTCTCTGAAGCGGGCCGCCGGCATTGTCGCAGTGCGGCTTCGCGCGGGAACCAAATTCCTGAGCCGCGGTTGAACTCATGCAGGAGGAGCCACATGCGCCGTCCCAAAATCCAGCCCATCCGTAACAAGCTCGATCTCACCGACAAGGTCCAGGTCCGCATCGTCACGCGCCGGCTGCGCGTCACCCAGGCCGAACTGGCCGAGATCGTCGGCCGCATCGGCAACTCCATCGCCTCCATTTCGAAGGAGGTCCATCTCCAGCGGACCAAGGGGTCGGTGCCGGCCGATGTGCCGTCCGCCGAGGTCATCGCGTCCGTGGCCGCAACGGAGACCGTTGCCGCCGAGACCATTGCAACATCCGAAACGCACTAGACCACGCAACCGGGCAGGGGGCAGCCATGGATCAACTCACTGACAGGGCGGACGCCCTGACGCAGGCCGCTTTCAGTTTGCGCAAGGCCAAGATCAGCGAAGGGCGGCCGTTTCCGCTGGGCGCGACCTGGGATGGCCTCGGTGTGAACTTTGCGATCTTTTCCGCGCACGCCACCAAGGTGGAGCTGTGCCTGTTCGACGAGCGGGGGGAGACCGAGCTCGAGCGCATCGAACTGCCGGAGTATACCGACGAGGTCTGGCACGGTTATCTGCCGACCGCGCGTCCCGGCACCGTCTATGGCTATCGGGTGCACGGACCGTATGAGCCCGACGCGGGTCACCGCTTCAATCCTAATAAGCTCGTGATCGACCCCTATGCCAAGCAGCTCGTCGGGCAACTGCGTTGGGGCCCGGAGCTGTTCGGTTATCAGCTCGACCACGCCGACAAGGATCTCTCCTTCGACGATCGCGACAGCGCGCCGCTGATGTTGAAGTGCCGCGTCATCGATCCCGCCTTCACCTGGGGCACCGCGCGCAAGCCGGAAATCCCGTGGGAGCGGACCATCTTCTACGAGATGCATGTCAAGGGGTTCACCAAGCTGCATCCGCTGGTGCCGGAGGCCGACCGCGGCACCTTCGCCGGTCTCGCGCATCACGACATTCCCGCGTACCTGCGTTCGCTCGGCATCACCTCGGCCGAGCTGCTGCCGATCCACGCCTTCATCGACGACAGCTATCTGGTCGACAAGGGCTTGCGCAACTACTGGGGCTATAACTCGATCGCCTTCTTCGCGCCCGAGCCGCGCTATTTGAAGACGCCGTTCGCGACCGAATTCAAGACCATGGTCAACCAGTTTCACGCCAACGGCATCGAGGTCATCCTCGACGTGGTCTACAACCACACCGCCGAAGGCAACGAGCTCGGCCCAACCCTGTCCTTCAAGGGCATCGACAACGCCAGCTACTACCGGCTGCTGCCGGACCAGAAGCGCTACTACATCAACGACACCGGGACCGGGAACACCGTGAACCTGTCGCACCAGCGCGTCCTCCAGCTCGTCGCCGACTCGCTGCGCTATTGGGCGACGGAGATGCGCGTCGACGGCTTCCGCTTCGACCTTGCGACGATCCTCGCGCGCGAGCCCTATGGCTTCGACGAGGGCGGCGGTTTTCTCGATGCCTGCCGTCAGGACCCGGTGCTGTCGGGCGTGAAGCTGATCGCCGAGCCCTGGGACATCGGCCCGGGCGGCTATCAGGTCGGCCAGTTTCCTCCGGGCTGGGCCGAGTGGAACGACAAGTTCCGCGACACCACGCGCGCGTTCTGGAAGGGCGATGGCGGCACGATCGCAGACTTCGCCAAGCGCATCTCCGGCTCGGGCGATCTGTTCAACAAGCGCGGCCGCCGTCCGTGGGCGAGCGTCAATTTCATCACCGCGCATGACGGCTTCAATCTCAACGACCTCGTCTCCTACAACGACAAGCACAATGAGGCGAACGGCGAGGACAATCGCGACGGCCACAGCAACAACCATTCCTGGAATTGCGGCGTCGAGGGGCCGACTGACGATGCCGAGATCACGGCGTTGCGCGAACGCCAGAAGCGCAACATGCTGGCGACGATGCTGCTGTCGCACGGCACGCCGATGCTGCTCGCCGGCGATGAGTTCGGGCACACCCAGCACGGTAACAACAACGCCTATGCGCAGGACAACGAGATCAGCTGGCTCGACTGGATGGGCATCACCTCGCCGGGGCGGCAGCTGCGCGAGTTCACGCGCAAGCTGATCGCGGTGCGCAAGGCGTTTCCGATCCTGTATCGCTCGCGCTTCCTGGTCGGCTCGCTCAACGAGGAGCTCGACGTCAAGGACGTCACCTGGCTCGATCCGTCCGGCGAGGAGATGGCGACGGAGCAATGGACCGACGGTCACGCGCGCTGCTTCGGCATGCTGCTCGACGGCCGCGCCCAGGAAACCGGCGTCAAGCGGCGCGGTTCGGATGCGACGCTTCTCTTGATCTACAATGCGCATTTCGACGTGGTGAACTTCACCTTGCCGTCCGTGCCCGAGGGACACAACTGGCTGGCGCTGATCGACACCAACCAGCCCGATGCGCAGGTGCAGTCGCTGCCGTTCGGCCATGTCTACGAGGTCACCGGCCGATCGATGGTTGCGCTCGGCCTGTCCTCGGAGCAGCAGCCGATGCGCGGCCTCCGCCACGGCCTCGGCGCGCTGCTGGACATCGCGGAGACGCCGCTGGGGTAGGGTGTTTAGGGGATCGGGTTGAGTTGTGCGTTGGGGCAGTGGAGCCTGCGACGGTCCTTCGTGACGCGCGCCACATGGCGCGCTCCTCAGGACGAGGTTCGTGGGCGTGGCAACACTATGTACCCTCATGGTGAGGAGCGCGCCCCTTGGCGCGCGTCTCGAACTATGAGGCCGATCTGCCGCGGCATCATCCGCTCCCGGCTGACAGCGAAGCCTCACGCCCCCCGGGCGTACTTCGCCAGCCGCGCGTCCAGCACCCCCAGCATCGCCTCCCGCGCCGGGTCGCGCGAGCCGCGCAACCACGCCGCGGCCAGTGGCAGCCGTCCCGCGCCGCTGCCGCGCCTCACGCGCAACGGCACGAAGCGCACCCCGGACACCGCGAGCCGCGACGTCCAGCGTGGCACGATCGCGATGCCGAGCCGGGCGGCGACGAGATGCACGATGGTCTGCTTCTCGTCGGCGACCTGCGCCACCTCGGGCGTCAGCCCGGCCTGCGCGAACAGCTTCATCGTGAGATCGTGGCTGTGCGGCCGCGACCGCCGGTCCGGCACGATCAGCGGCTGGTCGGCGATGTCCGTCAGCGACACCGATGCACGCCCGGCCAGCCGGTGCCGCTGCGGCAGCGCCACCACGGCGCTCTCGCTGAGCAGCGCCCGGAATTCGAGCCTGCTGTCGCTGCGCTCCGGCGGCCTGACGAAAGCAAGGTCGAGCGCGCCCGACAGAACCTTCGGCAGCAGCCGGATGGTCTTCTCCTCCGCGATCTGCACCGCGATCTCGGGATGCGCGTCCCTGAAATCATGCAGCAATTGCGGCAGCAGGCCCGCAGCCGCACTATCGATGGCCCCGACGCGCAATTTCTGCGTCCTGCCGCCGCGCGCCCGGCGGCGAAACGCCGTCTCCACCGCCTCGACTTTCGCCAGGATGCCGCGCGCGTCGCGCAGCAGGGCGCTGCCATGCTCGGTCAGCGCCACCGCGCGTGTGGTGCGGGTGAACAGCCGGGTCGCGAGGTCGTCCTCCAATAGCTTGATCTGCCGACCCAGCGCCGAGGGCAGCATCTGCAGCCGCTGCGCCGCCTTGCCGAAATGCAGCTCCTCGGCGGCGGCGACGAAACAGCGGAGCTGGTACAATTCCATGAGCGCGGGTCCTGTGCGGCATCCGGGATTATATCATTTTTTTGTATAATGATGCGAGCATTGAAGCCATCCCATGCGCTCCTCTACCGTTCTCCGATCAAAGCAAGACGGATCAGGGAAGTGACGATGTCGGGAGAGCTGGAAGCGCGCGTGCTGCGCAAGATCACGATCCGCATCGTTCCCTTCATCATGGTGCTCTACTTCGTGGCCTTCATCGATCGCGTGAATGTCGGCTTCGCGGCGCTGACCATGAACAAGGACATCGGCCTGTCAGCCTCGGCCTACGGCTTCGGCGCCGGGATCTTCTTCTGGGGCTATTTCCTGTTCGAGGTTCCCTCCAACCTCGCCCTCGACAAGTTCGGCGCAAGGATCTGGATCGCGCGGGTGATGATCACCTGGGGTCTCGTGTCCGGCGCGATGGCCTTCGTCCAGGGCCCGATGAGCTTCTATGTGCTCCGTTTCCTGCTCGGCGCCGCCGAGGCCGGCTTCTTCCCGGGCATCATCCTCTATCTCTCGTACTGGTTTCCCGCGCGGCAGCGCGCCGCCGTGACGGCGCTGTTCATGGCGGCGGCGCCGCTGTCGACCGTGCTGGGATCGCCGGTGTCCGGCGCGCTGCTGGAGATGGACGGCATTCTCGGCTTCAAGGGCTGGCAGTGGCTGTTCCTGATCGAGGCGCTGCCGGCGGTGCTGCTCGGCTTCGTCGTGCTCGGCTACATGACCGACCGTCCCGAGCAGGCGCGCTGGCTCGCCGACGACGAGCGCGACTGGCTGGTGCGCACCATGACGGCCGAATTGGCCAGCAAGGCCGCCACGGCCAGTCACAGCATCTGGCGCGGTCTTGCCGACATCCGCGTGCTGGCGCTCGCGCTCGTCTATTTCGGCACCTCTGCCGGCCTCTACACGCTCGGCGTCTGGGCGCCGCAGATCATCAAGCAGTTCGGCCTGTCGTCGTTCGCGGTCGGCTGCTTGAACGCCGTGCCGCCGACGGTCGCGGTGGTCGTCATGATCCTGTGGGCGCGGCATTCCGACCGTACGGCCGAGCGCACCTGGCACGTCGTGCTCGCCTGTCTGGTCGCGGCCGTCGGCCTTTGGCTGGCAGGATTGTCCACCAGCGTCGCCGCCGTCCTTGCCGCGCTTACCCTCGTCAATGTCGGCATTTCCTCGTCGAAGCCGCCGCTGTGGAGCATGCCGACGATGTTCCTGTCCGGCTCGGCCGCGGCGGCGGGGATTGCCACCATCAACTCGATCGGCAATCTCGGCGGCTTCGTCGGGCCGGCCATGATCGGCTGGATCAAGGACCAGACCGGCAGCTTCGACGGCGGGCTCTATTTCGTCGCCGGCCTGCTGGTGGTCTCGGCGGTGCTGACATTGTTGCTCGCGCGATCACAACATGCGAAGGCCGAAGCGGCCACGCAGTCCTGACCCCTCACACGGAGCTCTTCACATGCGCACCCATTCCATCGCCGCCATCCCCGCCGACGGCATCGGCCCGGAGGTCATCTCCGCCGGCGTCCGCGTGCTCGAAGCGCTCGCCAAGCGAGCGGGCGACATCAGCTTCAACGTCAAGACCTTCGACTGGGGCTCGGACTACTACAAGAGGCACGGCGTGATGATGCCGGCCGACGGCCTCGCCGAGTTGAAGACGTTCGACGCGATCTATTTCGGCGCGGTCGGCGCGCCCGATGTTCCCGACCACATCACGCTGTGGGGCCTGCGACTGCCGATCTGCCAGGGCTTCGATCAATACGCCAATGTGCGCCCGACCAAGATCCTCCCCGGCGTGGCCTCGCCGCTGCGCAATGTCGGCGTCGGCGATCTCGACTGGGTGATCGTGCGCGAGAACTCCGAAGGCGAATATGCCGGGATGGGCGGCCGCGCCCATCGCGGCCTGCCCGAGGAGGTCGGCACCGAAGTCGCGGTCTTCACCCGTGTCGGCGTCACGCGCATCATGCGCTACGCGTTCAAGCTGGCGCAGTCGCGGCCGCGCAAATTCTTGACCGTGGTCACCAAGTCCAACGCGCAGCGCCACGGCATGGTGATGTGGGACGAGATCGCGGCGGAAGTCGCGCGTGAATTCCCTGATGTGACCTGGGACAAGATGCTGGTCGATGCGATGACCGTGCGCATGACGCTGCAGCCGAAGAGCCTCGACACGATCGTCGCGACCAATCTGCACGCGGACATCCTGTCCGATCTGGCGGGCGCGCTTGCCGGCAGCCTCGGCGTCGCGCCGACCGGCAACATCGATCCGGAGCGGCGCTTCCCGTCGATGTTCGAGCCGATCCACGGTTCGGCCTTCGACATCACCGGCAAGGGCATCGCCAATCCCGTCGCGACGTTCTGGACGGCTGCGCAGATGCTCGACCATCTCGGCGAGACCGAGGCTGCCATCAGGCTGATGTCCGCGGTGGAGAAGGTGTGTGCGGCCGGCATTCTCACGCCGGATGTGGGCGGCAAGGCGACCACCAAGGAGGTGACCGACGCCGTCATCGACGCGATCCACGGCTCGAATGTCTGACGCGTGCCTTTCTCCCGTACAATCTCGGCGTGTTCGGGGTTGCGCTTGCAATGGACGCCGTGAGCGGTATATCAGCCGCTTCCGCTGCGTCCACGCATGTTCCAGGGCATGCGCGTCATAGAGATGCGATAAGAGGGTTGGGGAGAAAGGACACATCATGCGTCGTCACCGTCGAGCCAAGATCGTCGCGACCGTCGGCCCCGCCAGCAATTCACCTGACATGCTGAAGGCGTTGTTCCTCGCCGGTGTCGATACGTTCCGTCTCAATTTCAGCCACGGCACACAGGCCGATCACGCAAAAGTCCACGCCGCGATCCGCGCGCTGGAGAAAGAGGTGCAGCGGCCGATCGGCATTCTGATGGACCTGCAGGGGCCGAAGATCCGCGTCGGCACCCTCCGCGACAAGAAGATCCAGGTCGACGCCGGCGAAACGATCCGATTTGTGTTGAATGGGACCGAAGGCGACAAGACGTCGATTCCGTTGCCGCATCCGGAGATCTTTGCGGCGGTCTCGCCCGGTCACGATCTTCTGATCGACGACGGCCGCGTGCGCGTGCGCGTCACCGGTCTTGGCGATGACTGGATCGAGGCCAAGGTGATCGTCAGCGGCGCGATCTCCAATCACAAGGGCGTCAATCTGCCGGGCACGATTCTGGAGCTGTCCCCGCTGACCGCGAAAGATCGCTCCGATCTCGCCTTCGGTCTCGATCTCGGCGTCGACTGGGTTGCGCTGTCGTTCGTGCAGAAGCCGTCCGACGTGCTGGAGGCGAGGGGCCTGATCAACGGCCGCGCCGGCATCATGTCGAAGATCGAGAAGCCGGCCGCGCTCGATCGCATCGACGACATCATCCAGCTGTCGGATGCGATCATGGTGGCGCGCGGCGATCTCGGTGTGGAAATTCCGAATGAGGATGTGCCGGGCAAGCAGAAGGAGCTGGTGCGCGCCTGCCGGCTCGCGGTGAAGCCGGTGATCGTGGCGACGCAGATGCTGGACTCGATGGTGGCGACGCCGACGCCGACGCGCGCCGAGGTCTCCGACGTCGCGACCGCGATCTATGACGGCGCCGATGCGGTGATGCTGTCGGCGGAATCGGCCAGCGGGCAATATCCGCGCGAGGCGGTGGCGATGATGGACAGCATCATCAAGGCGACCGAGAAGCACAAGATGTACGGCTCGATCATCCAGGCGACGCAGCCCGACGAGGAGCAGACTCCGCCGCATGCGGTGGCGACCGCGGCGGCCGATCTCGCCTCCGCGATTCACGCCAAGGCGATCGTGGCCTACACGTCGAGCGGCACCTCGGCCTCGCGTGTTGCCCGCAAGCGGCCGAGCCTGCCGATCCTCGCGATCACGCCGAACGAAGACACCTCGCGGCGGATGTGCCTGTTGTGGGGCGCGCACAGCGTGCTGTCGCAGGACGTGCAGAGCTACGAGGAGATGGTCGAGCGCGCGACGTTCTTCGCCGCCCAGGAGGAGTTCGCCGACAAGGGGGATCTGCTCGTCGTCGTCGCCGGCATCCCGTTCGCGCAGGCCGGCACCACCAACAATCTGCGCGTCGTCACCGTGCCCAGATAGGAGGCAGCCGAATACCCTGTGCGCGCCGTCCGCTTGTCGCCTGATTGTCGCACCCCGCTGGTATCGCGGGGCAGTGATGAAGACATCGTGAGTCGTCATGCGAACGATGTCGGTCGCGATCCGGCAGGATGGGTTCTGCCGGTGCGGCGCTGGTCATCGCCTTGTCATCAGGGACTGCTAGGTGGGCGCGCATGGGACTCGAGACTGCTGGTGAAGAAAGCCCGACGAAGCGCTTTCGGACGTTGTTCATCTCCGACGTTCATCTCGGAGCCCGCGGCTCGCAGGCCAATCTGCTGGTCGATTTCCTGCGCCACCATGATGCCGATACGATCTATCTGGTCGGCGACATCATCGACGGCTGGGCGCTGAAATCGAGCTGGCACTGGCCGCAATCGCACAACGATCTCGTGCAGAAGATGCTGCGCAAGGCGCGCAAGGGCGCCAAGATCGTCTACGTGCCGGGTAATCACGACGAGTTCCTGCGCGGTTATTACGGCACGCATTTCGGCGGCATCGACGTTGTCGAGAACATCGTCCACACCGGCACGGACGGGAAGCGCTATCTCATCATCCACGGCGACATCTTCGATCTCGTCGTCCAGAACGCCCGCTGGCTCGCCCATCTCGGCGACAAGGCCTATGACTTCGCGATCCAGATGAATCGCCTGGTCAACTTCTTCCGCCGCATGTTCGGCGTGCCCTATTGGTCGCTGTCGCAATGGGCCAAGCAGAAGGTCAAGAACGCGGTGAACTACATCGGTGCGTTCGAGACCGCGCTCGCCGCCGAGGCGCGGCGGCATGGCGCCGAAGGGGTGATCTGCGGTCATATCCATTGCGCCGTCATCCGCGACCAGGACGGCATCCGCTACATGAATTGCGGCGACTGGGTCGAGAGCTGCACGGCGCTGGTCGAGCATGAGGACGGCCGGTTCGAGATCCTGACCTGGACCGATCCGCAGCTGCAGCCGGCCCCGGTTCCACAACTGGCGGCCCGCGCGGCCTGAGGTCGTCGTTCAAAGGCAGGCTCCCTTGCGCCGCGGCGAGGGGGCGCGGTAAAATAAGGGCATGACAGCTCATGCTCCGATCCTGCCCGTGACCGCCGCCGACATCGATGCGGCGGCGCGCGTGCTCGCGCCCGTGGCGGTGCGAACCCCGCTGCTGCCGGCTCCCGTGCTCAGCGACCAGTTCAAGGCGAACGTGTTCGTGAAGCCGGAAGTGCTGCAGCGAACCGGCTCCTTCAAGTTCCGCGGCGCCTACAACAAGCTGGCGTCGATCCCGGAAGCGGATCGCGCAAAGGGCGTCGTCGCCTTCTCTTCGGGCAATCACGCGCAGGGCGTCGCCCATGCCGCGACGCTGTTCGGCATGCACGCAACCATCGTGATGCCGTTGGATGCGCCCGTCGCCAAGCGCGAGCGCACCAAGGCCTTCGGGGCCGACGTCGTGCTGTACGATCGTGACCGCGAGGACCGCGAGGCGATAGCCCGGGACATCGCCGGCAAGCGCGGCTCGACCGTGGTGCCGCCTTATGATGATCCCTACGTCATCGCCGGGCAGGGCACCGTCGGTCGTGAGATCGCTGAGGACCTGTCAGCGCTTGGCCTCTCGCCCGATACCGTGATCGTGCCGGCTTCCGGCGGTGGCCTGCTCGCGGGCGTGTCGACAGCGGTGAAGGCGCGTTTTCCGAGTACGCAGATGGTGGTGGCGGAGCCCAGGGGCTTCGACGACCACGCGCGCTCGCTGCGCGCCGGCCACCGCGAGGCGCACGAGGCCAAGGGGCGCACCATCTGCGATGCGCTGATGGCTGCGATTCCCGGCGAGATCACCTTCGCCATCAACAGCCGGCTGCTGTCGGCGGCGGTCGAGGCCTCGGATGAGGAGGTCGGCCGCGCCGTCGGTTTTGCCTTCCGAGAGCTGAAGCTCGTCGTCGAGCCCGGCGGCTCGGTCGGACTCGCGGCGCTGCTGGCCGGGCGGCTGGACGTCGCGGGCAAGACCATCGTGATCGTGCTCTCCGGCGGCAATGTCGATGCCGATCTCTTCGCCAAGCTGATCGCCTGACATCAGGCCTCAGCGAAATCCGAGGCCGCTCTTTGCAAATCCGCCGCCGCCCATCCGCGGCCCGGACTGCGCGACCTGCGGCGGACCGGGGCGCGGCATCGGCCGGCCCTGGATCGTCACCGGCCCGCGCGCCATCGACGGATGCGGCCCATTGAAGTTCGGCTTGAACGGCCCGGAATTGCCCGGGAACGGGCGCCGGGCCTCGCGGGTCTCGAACGGGCGGCCCGGATTGCGTTTCAGCGGATCGCGCTGGATCTTAGCAGCCGGAGGAGGGGTCACCGGCGGCACGATCTTGTCGCGCATCTTGTTCTGAGCGATCGGGCTGGGGTCCACGATCTTGTTCGGCCCACCGTTGATGCCGGTGTTTTTGGTGAGGACGGTCGGCGGCGGCGGCTGACGCGGCGGCAGGTTGTTGGCCGGCAGCTTCGGCAGCGGGCCGGGCTGGCCCTGGATCTGAGCGCCGGGATTCAACGGACGTGCCACTGGGGCTATCTGCGGCGGCATCATCAGCCGGCTCGGCTGCAGCACCGGGATCGGCCGCGGCTGAGCCTGCAGCCGCAGCGCGACCGGCGCATAGGGGCTGTCGGCATAGGAATCGCGGAAGCTCTGATAGGCCGCCGGCGAGTTCGCCAGAACGGTCTGATGCCAGGCTGCGGCCTGCACCAGGCCGGCGAGCAGCGCGCGGATGCGGTCCGCCAGCGGATCGCGCGGGTACATCTCGACGAACTCGCGATAATATTGCGGACGGTTCTCCGACAGCACGTAATCATAGGCCTGCCGCACGGAGCGGCTGGGCAGGTCGGCGGCCATCTGGACCACCGGTGCCTTCTCCGGCAGGCGTGCGGCCGCAACCAGGGAATCGCCGAAGAAGGTGAAGTCGCTGGTGAGCGATGAGCTCTCCCACGGCGTCTGCCGTCCGTCGGTCGATTGGTTGACCTGCAGGCGAATGCGCTTGAACAGCTGTTCGATCGGCATGTTCGGCTGCCGAGCCAGATTGAGGAACGCCTGCGCGTAGGGGCTGTGCTCGCCGCGTCCGTCGAGCGCCTCTTCGCCGGGCGACGTCGAATAGCCGACGATGGATCCGTTCGGAGCATCGACGATGGCCAGTCCGCGGCCGGCATCGTTGATGGCGGGAAACGGATTGTTGCGACAGGCATCGAGCACGACGATCCGCATCCGGCTCGGAATGGCGTCGAGCGTGGCCATCAGGTCCACCAGGCGGATCGTGCTGCTCATGAGATCGGAGGGAGCAGAGATACGCGCATCGATCGGGATGAGGTAGTTCTCGCCCGCGAGCTGAACGCCGTGGCCCGCGTAGTACACCATGGCGACGGCGTTCGGTCCATGCGCTGCGACGCGGCTCGAAAAATCCTGTACGACCTTGAGCATCTCGTTCTGCGTCAGGTCGGTGGCCGTGATCACCTCGAAGCCGGCGGAGTTCAGCAATTTCGCCACGGCATGGGCGTCGTTGTCCGGGTTCTCCAGCACTGGCGCATTCTGGTAGCTCGAATTTCCGATCACGAGCGCGACGCGCGGTTCTGCGCCCTCGAGCGTTGCGGCGGGCGCGTTGTCTCTGTTCGAAGGCACCTGCGCAGCCAGCGCGCGCGATGGTGTCTGCAGATTATCGATGTCGCTGCCGGCGGCCCCGCCGGGGCTGGTGCCGACCGCAGTCATCAGGGCCAGCATCGCCGAGGCGAGCAGGGCCTTCCAGGTGGATCTGTCAGCGCGGAATAGCGGAACGGACACGGGCGTTCTCCTCGAGCATGCGCAAAGCGAATGGCTTGAGGATCACGCTTAGGCGGATCATCTCCCGGTGTACGTGATGCGTGTCACCTTGGCAGCAGGCCCGCTGAGCAACGAGCCTTTAGCGGTCGTTACGAACAGAAGACTCGCGGGTCGGGCAAAGCGGCCGTCAGGAGAAGAACGCAATCTTCTCGGGCTGTGTCATCCGCCGGATCGGCGACAGCGGATCGTTGGCTGGCGCCTGCGGGCGCT
Source organism: Bradyrhizobium sp. SRS-191 (assembly GCF_024586915.1). GTDB lineage: Bacteria > Pseudomonadota > Alphaproteobacteria > Rhizobiales > Xanthobacteraceae > Bradyrhizobium. The sequence goes on along the minus strand of NZ_JANBVS010000030.1, from coordinate 40,329 downwards.
GCAGGAGGCCGTTCGAGAGCAAGGTCGACCCCAGTGACGGCTCGTAGGTCGGCTTAGGCATCGCAGAAGCCGTTGCCGGTGGAGTCGAAGCGGCCGCCGCATGAAGCTGCTGAGTGGGTGTTGCTTCGACCCGTACAGGCGGCGCGGGGGGCGGGGCAGCCACAGCGGCCGCGATCGCCGCCAGAGTTTCGACCGTGATCGCCTCCGAAAGCGGTGCGGCAGGCGGAGACGCACTGGGCATCGAAGCCGGCGCCATCGGGGGCGCTTGCACGGGCGGAGCGAGCGGAGCTGCGATCGGCTCTGGCGCCGGTGCCTGGGCCGTCGTCAGCGCGAGCTCAGGCTCAGCAAGCTCAAGCTCAGTAGGCTCAAGCTCGGCAGGTTCAGGCTCGGCAGACTCAGGTTCGGTCGGCGCCGGCTCGCGGAAGCTGGCGACGATGTCGTCATCGACCGAAGTGGGCTCCTCGATGTCGAAACCGAGCGTCCGGGCCCGGCTGAACTCCTCGTCCTCGATCGGATCGGGCGCGCCCATTTCGGCCGCAACGAGCTCCAGGATGGCTTCGTCCTGGGCCTCCGCCGCTGCCGCATCGTCCAGCTCGGCGGCGGCCTGCTGCTCGATCTCGACGAGCGCCTCCGCGATCGAAGGCTCAGCGATCGCAGGCTCGGCGATCAACGAGGGCGGCGCAACGGAGACGGCCGCCACAGCAGCCGCCGCCACTACGCTCGGATCTTCCGCGGAGGTTTCGACAGTCACGCTTGCCACGAGCACTGCGGCTTCAGCCGACGATGCCTCGATCGCTTCGATGGCGGCCACCGCCGCGACGAGCGGGATGGTCATTGCTGGGGCGGCTTGATTCGTCTGGGCCAGCTCGGGTTCCGGCGCCCGGGCCGTCTCTTGTTCTGTCGCCACGGGCGGCTCCGCAGCCGGTGGCGTTTCAACCGTCCGGGCCGGTGCGGCCGCTTCCGTGACGGGCGCGACCGCATCGGCGGCGGCGGCCTGCCGCTCCTCGAGCTCCTTGAGCCGCGTCTTGATGATGTCGAACGCCGCGAGCAGCGCGATCTTCGGATCAGCGCTGGCGAGTTGCTCGCAGGCGGCCTCGATCGAGGTCACCTGGGAATCGATCAGGTCGCAAATCCGGGAGTCGGCCCCGATCTCGCGCCAGCGCCAGGAGATCTCCTTGATGATCCGGGTGCCCTTGCGCACCGGCGCGAGGTTCTGCTCGAGCGCCATATTGTCGACCGCAGAGGCTGCGGCGAGTGCGGCAACCTCGACCGCGGCGCGGATCGTCGCCAGCGCTTCGGGCAGCGCCTGACTGTCGGCCTGCTCCAGTTCCTGCTGCTGCTGCCGCTGAGAGGCCAGCGCATGCTCGATGCGCGCCACTGCGTCCAGCACCATGCTGGTGTCGGCGTTGCGGTTGCGCTTGGCGTATTCGCCAAGGAACCAGCGGCCACGCGACGTCTCCATGAAGGCGTCGCGGATCGCCTCGTAATCGGCCTCGTTCGGCTGAGCCGCGCGGGCGGATATCGGCGAGAGGGCGAAGACTTCATCGACCATGGCAAACCCATCGCGCAAATTGCTGCGCGTTGGCATAACGATCACCATGATATTGATCGAATCGCAATTGAATTGATGCCACTGTCCCGACAAATCTCCACCACATCGCCGGTATTAGCGCGCCGATTCGCGGGGCGGTTGGGGCTGTTCTATGGCGCGGTGTTCGCGTTGTCCGGGACGCATCTGCCGTTTTTCCCCGTGTGGCTACGGGCGATCGGACTGGATGCTGCCTGGATCGGCATCATCATCGCGGTTCCTGCGATCACCCGCTTCACGATCCTGCCGATCATCACCGCGCTCGCCGAGCGCCGGCAGGCGTTGCGGGGCGCGTTGCGTCTGACGACGCTCGCAACCGCGTCCGGCTTCGCCGTTCTCGCCCTTCAACATCAGCCCTGGCTCGTCTTTCTGGTGTATGTCGGGCTTTGCAGTCTGTGGACGCCGGTCGTGCCGCTGACCGATGCCTACGCGCTGCGTGGCGTCATGAGCCATGGCCTGAACTACGGCCGGCTGAGGCTGTGGGGATCGGCGGCTTTCATCGTCGGCACGCTGCTGTGCGGCGGCTTGGCCGACATTGTGCCGTCGTCCGACCTGATCTGGATCATCGTCGTGCTGGCGCTATGCGGGGCGGCGAGCGGCCTGCTGCTGCAGCCGCTGCCGCCTTTGCCGCGCAGCACGGGCCCGGCTCGGGATGGCCGCAGCCTGCTGGGCAGTCCACGCTTCCTGTGCATCATCGCTGCCTCGGCGCTGATCCAGGGCAGTCATGCCGCCTACTACACGTTCTCGGCCATTGAGTGGAAAGCGCAGGGTCTCAGCGGCCTCACGATTGCCTGGCTCTGGACCATGGGCGTGCTCGCGGAGATCATCATCTTCGCGCTGTCGCCGCGGTTCACGCTCTCGCCGGCCATCCTGGTCGTGATCGGCGCCATCGCGGCGGTGCTGCGCTGGACGCTGACGGCGCAGGAGCCGCATGCGATGGGTCTTGCGGCCGTCCAGATCAGCCATGGCTTCACCTTCGGGCTGACGCTCGTCGGCACCATGGGGCTGCTGGTCCGCGAGGTGCCGGCGCATCTGACGGCGCGCGGGCAGGGCTATTATTCCGCCGCCAGCGGCGTGGTCGGCTCGGCCGCGTCGATCCTGTCGGGGCCGCTCTATGCGGCCTATGGACCGGGCGTCTACTACATCATGGCGATCATGGCCGGGCTAGGCGGCGCGCTGATGTGGCTCGGCCGCGCGCGCCTGTCGGCTCAGCCCCACAACGCCTGATCGGGCGGATAGACCAGGCTGTCCTCGTAGTACAGTCCGTGCGCGCAGTCCTCCGCCAGCAGCAGCGGGCCGTCGAGGTCGACATAGCGGGCGAGCGGCGTGAGCAGCATGGCGGGCGCCATCGACAGCGACGTCCCGACCATGCAGCCGACCATGATGTCGAAGCCGAGCGCGCGGGCGGCATCGGCCATAGCCAGGGCCTCGGTCAGGCCGCCGGTCTTGTCGAGCTTGATGTTGACGGCGTCATAACGACCGCGCAGCGCATCGAGCGAGTTGCGGTCATGCACGCTTTCATCGGCGCACACGGCCAACGGACGCGCCATGTTGCCAAGCGCCTCGTCCTTTCCGGCGGGAAGCGGCTGCTCGACCAGCGTGACGCCAGCCTCGTCGCAGGCGGCGAGATTCGCTGCGAGATTGGCCTCGCTCCAGGACTCGTTGGCGTCGACGATCAGTTGCGACTGCGGCGCGGCCGCGCGCACGGCCGCGATGCGCGCCGGATCGCCGTCCCCGCCGAGCTTGACCTTGAGCAGCGGCCGGTGCGCCGCCTTGGCGGCGGCCTTGGCCATGATCTCGGGCGCGGCGAGCGAGATCGTGTAGGCGGTCACGCAGGGCGCCGGCGCGCGCCGTCCGAGCAGGTCCCAGATGCGCCGGCCGCTGCGCTTGGCCTCGAGGTCGAGCAGCGCGCAATCCAGCGCATTGCGCGCGGCGCCCGGCGGCATCGCCGTCTGCAGCGCGTCGCGATCGAGGCCGGAGGCGATGGCATCGCGCATCGCGAGCAGGGCGCTCAGCGCCCCCTCGGGCGTTTCGCCATAGCGTGGATAGGGCACGCATTCGCCGCGACCAACGATATCACCATGTCGCAGCTCCGCGATCACCGTCACCGCTTCGGTCTTGGCGCCGCGGCTGATCGTGAAGCTGCCTGAGATCGGCCAGTGGCCGATCTGGGCGTCCAGTATTGGAAAACCGGTAGAAGTCATTTGAAAGTCTGGCGATTTGTGAGCTGGAATGAGACGCTGGGGACTTGCGCGATGGGAGCGACTATGGCTGTTGATGGGGGTCTCCGGCAAGGTGGTGGCGACGCGGTGGGATTTTTCTCGTCAAGGAGCGGACATCGTCCGTTCCGAGGATGGTCGTCGTGAAGGGCGGCCCCGATCTGCAACGCAGCAGTGAAGGCAATGCGTTGTCGCTGCGCGCGACAGGCGCCTGGACGGCGCCGTTTGCGCCGGCGCTCGAGCGGCTGGTCGCCGAGGCCGAGAAGCTCGCTGGCAAGAAGATCGATGTCTCGATCGATGTGTCGCAGGTCTCCAAGCTCGATACGTTCGGGGCCTGGCTGATCGAGCGGCTGCGCCGCAGCTTCACTACGGGAACCGTGGAGGCCCGGATCGACGGCCTGTCGGCCAACTACGCGAGCCTGGTCGATGAAGTCCGACGTGTCAGCCTCGCGCCCGGTGACGATGCCGCCAATGTGACCATCACCGGCATGCTCGGGCAGATCGGCCGCAGCGTCGCCGGCATCGTCGGTACGGTCGCCGCGCTGGTCGACATGCTCGGCGCCGTCATCGTCGCCAGCGGCCGCGTCTTCATTCATCCGCGCAGCTTCCGCCTGACCTCGACCATCCACCACCTCGAGCAGGTGTGCTGGCGCGCGGTGCCGATCGTCGTCCTCATCACCTTCCTGATCGGCTGCATCATCGCCCAGCAGGGCATCTTCCATTTCCGCAGGTTCGGCGCCGACATCTTCGTCGTCGACATGCTTGGCGTGCTGGTGCTGCGTGAGATCGGCGTGCTCCTGGTCGCGATCATGATCGCCGGCCGCTCGGGCAGCGCCTACACGGCCGAGCTCGGCTCGATGAAGATGCGCGAGGAGATCGACGCACTGCGCACCATGGGCTTCGATCCGATCGAGGTGCTGATCCTGCCGCGCATGCTCGCGCTGGTGATTGCGCTGCCGATCCTGGCCTTCCTCGGCGACATCGCAGCGCTTTACGGCGGCGGACTGGTGGCCTGGTTCTACGGCGGCGTCGATCCCGAGGCGTTCCTTCTGCGGCTGCGCGATGCGATCTCGATCGACCACTTCACAGTTGGTCTCTTGAAGGCGCCTGTGATGGCTGCCGTGATCGGCATCGTCGCCTGCGTCGAGGGCCTGGCGGTGCAGGGTAGCGCCGAGTCGCTCGGCCGCCACACCACCTCGTCGGTCGTGAAGGGCATCTTCTTCGTGATCGTCATGGACGGCGTATTCGCGATCTTCTTCGCCGCGGTCGGGATGTGAGCTGACATGGCGCAGGAGGTGTCCGATCCGATCATCCGCGTGCGCGACGTCACCGTGCAGTTCGGCAAGACGCGCGTGCTCGACGGCCTCGATCTCGACGTCAAGCGCGGCGAGATCCTCGGCTTCGTCGGTCCGTCCGGCGCCGGCAAGTCGGTGCTGACGCGCACCATCATCGGCCTCGTGCCGAAGCTGTCGGGAAACATCGAGGTGTTCGGGGTCGATCTCGATGCCGCCGATCGCGCCGGCCGGCGTGCCGTCGAACGGCGCTGGGGCGTGCTGTTCCAGCAGGGCGCGTTGTTCTCCTCGCTGACGGTCCGGCAGAACATCCAGTTCCCGGTGCGCGAGTATCTCAAGGTCTCGCAGCGGCTGCTCGACGAGATCATGGTCGCAAAGCTCGTGATGGTCGGATTGCGGCCCGATGTTGCTGACCGTTTCCCGAGCGAATTGTCCGGCGGCATGATCAAGCGCGTCGCCTTGGCGCGGGCGCTGGCGCTCGATCCGGAGCTGGTCTTTCTCGATGAGCCGACCTCGGGGCTCGACCCGATCGGCGCCGGAGATTTCGACGAGTTGGTGCGCACCTTGCAGCGGACTTTGGGGCTGACGGTTTTCATGGTAACCCATGATCTCGACAGCCTGTACACGGCCTGCGACCGCATCGCCGTGCTCGGCAACGGCAAGATCACTGCCGCGGGGTCGATGGCCGACATGCAGGCCTCGGAGCATCCGTGGCTGCGGCAGTATTTCCACGGCAAGCGTGCACGCGCCGTGATGGGGTAGCATCAAGCGCCCCAGCGACGATTTTTTGTGAGCGGGAGTGGGGACTTCCGCGACTAAGGTGATGGGGTGGGTGCCGCAGTCCGGCGCCAACCGAGAGCGCGCGGAAGCGGCGGCTGGGATCTCTGCCGCGACGTGCAGGTACCGGAGTTGGTAATGGAAACGCGGGCGAATTACGTCCTGATCGGATCGTTCACGCTGGCGGTGCTCGCCGCGGCGGTCGGGTTTGTGCTGTGGTTCCAGAGCCTGCACACCACCAAGCAGCGCAGCCCGTTGCGCGTGGTGTTCGAGGGGCCGGCGGCCGGTCTGCGCAACGGCGGCAGTGTCAATTTCAACGGTATCCGCGTCGGCGAAGTCATCTCGGTCAAGCTCGACAATCCGCGCCGCGTCGTGGCGCTGGCGATGGTCGAGAACAACGCGCCGATCCGCAAGGACACGCTCGTGGGCCTCGAGTTCCAGGGCCTCACCGGCGTCGCCGCGATCTCGCTCAAGGGCGGCGAGGAGGCCGCGCCGCCGACGCCGCTCGACGAGGACGGCGTCCCGGTGCTGCGCGCCGATCCGACCCGGCTGCAGGACGTCACCGAGGCGATCCGCGCCACCTTGCAGAACATCAACAAGGTGGTCGCCGACAACCAGGATGCCGTGAAGAGCTCGATCAAGAATCTCGAGGTCTTCACCCAATCGCTGGCGCGCAACTCCGAGCGCATCGATGGCGTCATGAGCCGGGTCGACGGCATCATGGGCAAGGCGGACACCTTGATGCTCGGCCTCAACACGCTGGCCGGCGGCAAGGATGGCGGCGAGCTGTTCCTGACCGTGAAGTCGATCCGCGAGCTCGCCGAGGACCTGGACAAGCGCTCCGGCGCGCTGATGGCCGACGGGCGGCGGACCTTGTCCGACATCAGCCGCGCGGTGAACAATTTCGACCGCAACCCGACCCGCGTCCTGTTCGGCGCCAGCAACCCGAGCCCGAGCAACGCCCAGGCCTCGCAGCCCGCGCCCGCGCCGTCCACCAGCGGACGGCGGTGAGGCATTCGCGAATAGGGAGGAGCGAGCAGGGGACGGAGCCCTGCTGCTGCACGCTGGTGATTTTGACTGTGATGGTTCGTCCCGCTCTGACGTCTCCCAGCATCGGAGTTGTGCGCGGCCAGTCAGCGCGGGATTGTTATCTTCCCATTCCAGGGCAGGGGAATCGCATCGGGTGATGCGGAGCTGTCTGCGCGTACGATCCTGCTCATTTGTTACTCCGTCATGCCCGGGCTTGTCCCGGGCACCCACGTCGTTCTCAGAGTGCCGGACGACGTAGATGGCTGGGACAAGCCCGGGCATGACGACGCAGAGACAGACCAGCGCACAACTGCGATCTTCAATTGCGACGGCGTTGCCCTCCAAGGGAGGGGGAGACTGAGATCGTCGCGCCTGCGGTCGTTATCATCGGGACCTTGGCCGCGGTTACGCAGAGCAGCTGCACAGCCTCATCGCAATCATCAGATGAAGCTTGATGCCTTGCCACGGCGTAGCATCGTGCATTTGCGCGGGGCGCGCCGGGCCGGCTCGGCCGAAGTCGAGCAAGTCTTATCGACTGCATCCCCGAAAGCAAAACGGAGGCCTCGCGGCCTCCGTTTGTATGTCGATTGCTGGTCGGCTACTTGCCCATCCGCCGCTCGCTATTCGCCGCCTCCCATCACGCCAGCCGGCCGGCGGCGTGGGCGAGGAGGGTGTAGACCAGGCCCGTCTCCGAGGTGAGCTGCGCGCGCAGCGCCTGCGGGTTGCGGTCGTCGCGGGCGACCTCGTCGAGCAGCCGCTCGAACTCGGTGATGTAGCGGTCGACCGTCTGCTTGAAGGTGCGGTCGGCGCGGTACTTGCGGGCGACCTCGTCGAACGCCTTCTGGCCGGCGGGCGTGTAGAGGCGCTTGGAAAACGCCTTGGTCTCGCCGCGCTGATAGCGGTCCCACATCTCCGCCGCGAGCGTGCGGTCCATCAGCCGGGCGATATCGAGCGACAGCGATTCCAGCGGATTGCCCGGCTGCTGCGCCGGCGCCGGTCCGCGGCCACGCGGAGCCGGAGCCTGCGGCTGACCGGCGGCGCTGCTGTCGGCGCGGTTGAGCAGGTCCGACAGCCAGTTGTCGCTGCGCTGGTCGGCGACCGGGCCCATCGGCGGCGCCTCGACCCGGCGCGGCTGAGGCGGCGGCGGGGCGGGGGGCTGCATGCCGAGATCCGGCGGCGGCAGGTTGGTGACGCTGGTTGCCGCCGGCTCGCGCAGCCGCATGTCCGGGCGACCGCCCACGGCTGCGGCTGCCACCACCGGCTCTTCCTGACGGATGACGGCGGCCGGCGCGGCGACGGGGCGCGACGCGCTGACCACGTCGAGGCCTCGACCGTGATGTGCGACGATGCGGTTGAGCTCGGCGAGCGCTTCGATCTGGTCGACGATGACCTTGCGCATCTGCGCGGTGCTCTCGGCCGCCTCCTGCGGCATCTCCAGCACGCCGCGGCGCAGCTCGTTGCGCGTCGCTTCGAGCTCGCGATGCATCTCCGCGGTCATCTGCTTCATGCTCGACACCAGCGTGGCGAACTTCTCCGCCGACTGCTTGAACATCGCATCTGCTTCCTGCGTGCTCTGCTGGTAGATCTCCTGCATCTGCGAGGTGGTGAGACGACGCTCTTCCTCGGCATTGGAGCGGATGGCTTCGAATTGGCGGCTGAGCGCGGTGGAGCCGGCACCCGCGGTCTCCGCCACCACACGGGCGATGTCGCGCGCCCGCTCCTCGGCGGCCGCGAGCGACTCGTCGAGCAGGGTGGTGAAGCGCGTCAGGCGCTGGTCGAGATCCGCGGTGCGCAGGTCGATGGTGGTGACCAGCGATTCCAGCGTCGTCTTGCGATCGGAGATCGAGACGGTCGCGTCGCGGTTGCTCTGCTCGACGACGGCCGCGGCCTCGATCAGGGCCTTGCCGTGGGCGTCGAACTGGCTCGACAGCGAGTTGAGATCCTCCAGGGCGCGCGACGTCTTGGAATTGAAGACGTTGAGCTGGTCCTCGAGGGTCTGCGTCGCCGTGCCGTTGCGCGAGGTGACGTCGTTCATCGCGGTGACGAAATCGGCCACGCGGGCGACCAGCGCACGCTCGAGCGAGTTGAGGTTGTCGTGCGCACCGGTCAGCACCTCCTGCAGCAGGATGTTGCCTTCGCGCAGACGCTCGAACAAGGCGACGGTGTCCGTGCGCAGGATCTTGCTGGTCTCCTGCATCTCGGTGACGGCCGCCACCGAGACCTGGCGCGACTGCTCGATCGCCGCGCGCGAGGCCTGCTCGAGATCCTTCAGCGACTTGGTGATCGCCGTCGTCGCCATCTCGCCGGCCGAAGTAATCGTGCGCGCGACCTCGGAGCCGTTGCCGTTGACGGTGTGGGCGAAGGTCTGGCCGCGCACCTCGATCTGCTTCAGCGCCTCGGTGGTGACGCGATCGATCTCGATCGTGAGCTGGTTGGTCTTGGAGTTGAGCGTCTCGACCAGCGTGCCGCGCTTGCCGTCGAGGAACTGCGACAGCCGCTCGGTTTGCTGCTGCACGTAGGTGACGATCTCGTCGGTCTTGCCGGTCATCGCCGAGCCGAACGAATTGCCGGCGGCGAGCACGGAGCGTTCGATCTCGGTCGAGGTCGACTTGACGCGGGTGGAGACCTCGTTGGAGGCGGCGACCAGCGCGCTCTGCGCGTTCAGCGCGCTGCTCTGGATGGCATCCGTCGTATTGGCCGCGACGGTGTTGATGGAGCGCTCGATCTCCGAGGAGATCGCCTTGAGCTGGCCGGCGGTGTCGGTGGAGGTCGCCGTCAGCACGCTCTGGGCCTCGCGCGCGCCGCCGACGATCACCGCGACCGACTCGGTCGTGGTCGTCGTCAGCAGCGTCTGGGCTTCGCGCGCGCTGCCGACCAGCGTCGCCGCCGTGTCAGCCGACGTCGCGGTCAGCGACATCTGCGCCTGGCGGGCGCTGTTGAGGATCGAGGTGGCGGTGTCGGCGCCGACCGACGACAGCGTCCGCTCGACGTCGACCGCGAGCGACTTGACGTGCTCGGCCGCCTCGGTCGAGCTCGTGATGAGCTTGGACTGCACTTCGCGGGCGCTGTCGATGATCACGGTGGCGGTGGTGGTGCCGACCGCGGCCAGCGTCCGCTCGACGTCGATCGCCAGCGACTTCACATGGTCGGCGGCTTCGGTCGAGGCGCTGACGAGCTTCGACTGCACGTCGCGCGCGCTGTCGACGATCGTCGCCGCCGTGCTGGTGCCGACGGCTGCGAGCGTGCGCTCCACATCGGCGGCAAGCGACTTGACGTGATTGGCCGCTTCCGACGACGCGCTGATGAGGGTGGTCTGCGCCTCGCGGGCACCGCCCGTGATGGCTTCCGCGGTCGTCGTTCCCGCGATCGACAGCGAGCGCTGCACGTCGACGGTGAGCGCCTTCACCTGCTCGGCCGCCTCCTGCGAGGCCGCGAGCATGGCGCTCTGGGCTTCGCGGGCGCCGGCCGTGATGGTCTCGGCGGTCTCGGTGCCGGCACTGGTGAGCGAGCGCTGCACGTCGGCCGCGAGCGACTTCACGTGGTCGGCCGCGTTGGATGAGGCCGAGACCAAAGTGTTCTGGACCTCGCGGGCGCCGGCGAGGATCGAGGCTGCGGTGGCGGAGCCGGCCGCCGTCAGCGCCTGCTCGACATCGGTGGCGAGCGACTTGACATGCGTGGCGGCGTCGGACGAGGCGGACACCAGGGTGTTCTGGACCTCGCGGGCGCCGGCGAGGATGGTGGCCGCGGTGGTCGAGCCGGCCGCCGTGAGCGTGCGCTCGACGTCCGCCGACAGCGACTTGATCTGCTCGGCGGTGTCGCCGGAGGCGGTCACCAGCGTGGTCTGGGCCTCGCGAGCGCTGGAGAGGATGGCGTTGGCCGCCGTGCTGCCGGCATCGGTGAGGGCGCGCTCGACCTCGGCCGAGGTGGTCTTCAGCTGCGAGCCGACATCGGTCGACACGCTGAGCAGCGCCTCCTGCGCCGAACGCGCGCCGGTCTGGATGGTCTCGCTGGTGTTGACCACGAGGTTGGTCAGCGAGCGCTCGGCGTCCTCGACATGCGACTTGATGCTGGCCGACAGCAGCTCGGCGCGGGTCATCAGCTCGTCGCTGGCCTGGCGGCCGCTGCTCTCGATGCGGCCGGCGACGGCCTCGACGCGCGAGCCGAGCAGGTCCTCGAACTGCGACACGCGATGATCGATTTCGGTGGCGATCGAACCGACGCGCGTTTCGATGCCCTGGTGAATGTCCTGGAAGCGGGCGGTGACGGCTTCGGTCAGCTCGAAGCTGCGGCCGTCGATGATGTTCGACAGGCTGACGATGCGCGCATCGATGGCCTCCAGCGCCTTGTCGGTGCCGTCGGTCAGCGAGGACGTCAGGATGTTGAGGCGGGAATCGATCGACTGGATCGCCTGCGCCGAGCCCTCGGTCAGCGACGAGGTCAGCACGGTCAGCCGCGAGTCGATCGCGTGCAGGACCTGCGCTGCGCCGTCGGTCAGCGAGTTCGACAGCGTGCCGAGCCGGCCCTCGATGGTCGAGGTGACCGAGGTGGTGCGGCTGTCGAAGCTTTCTTCCAGGGTCTTCAGGCGGCCGCCGACGGTGTCGTCGAAGGACTTGATCTTGGAATCCAGCGAGGAATCGAACGTGGTGATGCTGGCCTGCAGGTTGGTTTCGAACTGGCCGAGCCGCTGGTCCAGCGTCGCCGTGATCTCGCCGCTGTTGGACGACAGCCGGGTGTCGAAGGTGTCGACATAGCTCTTGAGATTGTCCGAGATCTCCTGGGTCCGCTGCCCCATGCGCTCGACGATCTCGCCGCCATAGGTCTTCACGGTGCGGTCGAACTCGGTGATGTGCCGGGTGATCAGCGCGCCCAAGGTCGAGCTGTCGCGCGCGAAGCGCTCGGCGAGCTCGGTGCCCTGGTTCTTCACCAGCTCATCGAAGGCGCTGATCTGGATCGACAGCGTGTCGTGCGTGCTCTCGGTCTGGCTGACGACCTTGGCGACCAGCGAGTTGACGGTCGCATCGAGCGACTCGCTCGCCTTTTCGCCCGACGTGACGATGTGGCCGGACAGGCGCTGGCTCGCCTCGTCGATCTTGGTGACGAGATCGCCGCTGCGCAGCTCGAGCTCGAGCAGCAGCGACTCACCGGAGGCCTTGAGGGAATCGTGGACCTGCTCGGTGCGAACCGAGATGCCGTCGACGATCGCGGCCGTGCGCTGCTCGAACTCGTTGGTGATGCGGTCGATACGCTCGTTGAGCATTTCGTGGACGCGGTCGGACAGATCGGCGAACTCGTCGTGGACGTGGCCGGTCTTGAAGTTGAGGCTGGTCGTCAGGCGCTCCGAGGCGTCGAGCACGGCGCGGGTGGTCTCGGCGCTGGCTTCCTCGAGACGGTCGAGCAGGTCGCCGCCGCGCTCACCGAGCGCGAGGATCATGTTGTCGCCGGCGTTGCTCAGCGCTGCCGTGATATGGGCGCCGCGCTCTTCCAGCGCGCCGGTGATGCTCTTGGCGACCTCGTCGACGCGCGAGGCGATCGCGTCCGAGATCAGCGCGATGTCGTGGCGCAGGTCGATCTGCACGCCGGAAATGGCGCTGCGGACCTGCTCGGCCTGACCGACCAGGTTGTCGCGCTGATGCGCGATGTCCTGGAGCAAAGCGCGGATGCGGACCTCGTTGTCGCTATAGGCGCGCTCCAGCGCTGCAACCTCGTTGGCGACCAGCATCTCCAGTTCGCCGGCGCGCGCGATCGCGCGCTCGACGCCGTCGCCCATCGCGGCAACTTCGCGGCGGATGGCCTGACCGACGGTGACGATGGAATCGCTGACGGCGCCCTCGGGCTCCGAGAAACGGATGGCGACCTGCGCCATCGACTGCGCGATCATGCGCAGCTCCTGGCCGCGCCAGGCGAGGCTCGCCAGGAAATAGAACAGCAGCACGGGCGCAAAGAACACCGCGGCGAGGCCGGCAAGCACCAGCGCGCCGCCGCTCTGGCCGATCAGCGCCTGCAGCGACGGCAAAAAGCCGATCGTGAGCAGCACGCAGCCGACGATCCAGATGCCTGCAAACGCGGTTGCCAGCGTGTACACGCCACGCGACGGGCGGCCCTTCTGGATCGCCTGCAACAACTGGCCGATGGTCTCGCGGTCGTCATTGGCCGGACGTCGCTTGGCCAGCGGCGGCGGCTCGATCTCGTCCAGGCTGCGGTTGTCGACTCCCGGACGGGAGTCGAACGAATCGAACGAGGATCCGCCTGATGGCATCACCGGCGGAGCCCCGTCAGCGCGGACCGGACCCTGGGTCTCCGAGGGCGCGGACGTGTCGCTGATGTTCAAAGCCTCCTGAATGGCGGACAGCGCAACTTCAGTCGGGTCTTTGACCTTTTTGGGGGTGTTCGCCATGTTGAGTCCGAGCCCTCGTCTTAATTTCGTTCCGGCAAGCCGCGTACGAGTACCCTCTCGCCGCGCTCGAACCGGACGTCATCCCTCGCAGGCACCAGGGGTGGCAAATTCCGCCAGGTGACCCACTCCATCCGGGGATCATCCTATTGGCTGTGCCTGTTGAAAGAAATGGCCGTGGTTAAGAGATTCTTAATCATCGTTAACAGCACCCGCCGTTAACCATTTAGAAGTTCTGCGAATTCCCGTTTCTGCCGTGATTAGGGCGGAGCCGGGCCCAAATCGCGGCAAACCCGCGGCAATCGGCTGGTAACGATACATTAACCATTGTCGTGCTTGGGTTACCACAGGGGCGCGCGGCGCGTGCCCATCGGACCGGATAGCCGCCATGATTCCCGACCTGTCACGGATCGAATGGATGCCCTCGCCACCGCTGGTGCCCGATGACGGGCCGATCAGCCTCGACCTGCTGCGGCGGATGACCCTCGGCGACAGCGCGCTCGAGCGCGAAGTGCTCGAAATGTTCTCGACCCAGGCTGTCCGCCTGCTGGAGCGGTTGCAGGTGATGCCTGAGGATGCGGCGACCGTCGCCCACACGCTCAAGGGCTCCGCCCGTGCGATCGGCGCGCTCGACGTCGCCGACGCCGCCGAGAGCCTGGAGACCGCGTTGCAGGCCGGCGATCCGGCCGACGCGCTGGCCTGGCTCGCCACCGCCGTGGCGCAGGCGCGCGCGGCCATTTCGGACATGCTCGGCGCGGCCTAAAGGGGCCGTCCGCGGCACTAGCGCGGAGCAGGGCGGTCCGTTATAGGACAGCCCGACCTCATTCCCTGCGCAGCACGAGCACACATGGCCAAGATCACCTTTGTCGACCACACCGGCGAATCCCGAACCGTTGACATCGAGAACGGCGCGACCGTGATGGAAGCGGCGATCCGCAACGCCATTCCGGGCATCGAGGCCGAATGTGGCGGCGCCTGCGCCTGCGCGACCTGCCATGTCTATGTCGACGAAGCCTGGCGTGAGAAGGTCGGTCCGCCGACCCCGATGGAAGAGGACATGCTCGACTTCGGCTACGACGTCCGGCCGAATTCCCGTCTCTCCTGCCAGATCAAGGTCTCCGACGAGCTCGACGGCCTCGTCGTCTCGACGCCCGAGCGTCAGGCCTGATTTCCCGCGTTCGGGATCTCGTTTCACGGCACCTCCCAACAGTCGCCGCCCGGCCTTAGGCCGGGGGCGAGAGCGAGACGCCCCGGCGAGCCCATGGCTGCAGCTGGCTGATAAGATACGGCGTCAGTGGCGCCGGCTTGCGCGTCACCTCGTCGATCAGCACCATAACGGCGGTGGCCGAGGCCACGCAGCGCCCGTCCGAGAACACGACCTGCTCACAGGTCACCGACGTCCGCCCCAGCTTCACCACGCCCAGTCCCAGCTCGATTCCGCCCGGCCAGCGCAGCTCGGCGCGGAAATGCATGTCGAGGCGCACCATGATCCAGGCCAGCCCGTCCTGGATCAGCCCGTGCCGCGGGTCCTTCATCAGCGTCACCCGTCCGGTCTCGAAATAGGTCGCATAGACCGCGTTGTTGACGTGCTGGTTGGGATCGAGGTCGCCGAACCGCACATTGTCCGTCAGGCGGTAGGGGAAGTCCTCAAGCACAGGCGTCTGGTGGCGGGCCGTCTCTGTCACCGATTGATCTCCATCATTCCGTCTCCTCTTCAAACCTCGCTACACCAGCCGCTGCAAGCCGCCTGCGGCGCGGAGCGGGCCGGCTTTTGTGCCTTCCCTGCGACGGCCCTGTTGGCTACAAATTCGGAACCGCCATCTGCCGCCATCTTCCGAGCGGCGCCTCCAACGAGAAGAGCGACATGAGTGAAGCGATCAAGACCGATGTGCTGATCATTGGCGCGGGCCCCTGCGGACTGTTTGCCGTGTTTGAACTGGGGCTGCTCGACATCAAGGCGCATCTGATCGACATCCTCGACAAGGTCGGCGGGCAATGCGCCGAGCTGTATCCGGAGAAGCCGATCTACGACATTCCCGGCGTGCCGATGGTGACGGGGCAGGGCCTCACCGATCAGCTGATGGAGCAGATCAAGCCGTTCAGCCCGACCTTCCATCTCGGCGAGATGGTCTCGAGCGTGGAGAAGATCGGCGACCCCGGGTTCCGCGTCACCACCGATGCCGGCAAGGTGTTCGAGTGCAAGGTCGTGGTGATCGCCGCAGGCGGCGGCTCGTTTCAGCCGAAGCGTCCGCCGGTGCCGGGCATCGAGGCCTATGAAGGCACCTCGGTGTTTTATGCCGTGCGCAAGATGGAGCAGTTCCGCGACAAGCACGTCGTCATCGTCGGCGGCGGTGACTCTGCGCTCGATTGGACGCTCAACCTGCATCCCCTTGCGAAGCGCATCACGCTCATCCATCGCCGCGACGATTTCCGCGCCGCGCCGCATAGCGTCGAGCAGATGCGCGCGCTTGTCGCAGGCGGCAAGATGGACCTGCGCATCGGCCAGGTGACGGCGCTCGAAGGCGCCAATGGCCAACTCTCCGCAGCCACTATCAAGGGCAACGACAACGCCGTGGAGACCATCCCCTGCGAGATGATGCTGCCGTTCTTCGGACTGACGATGAAGCTCGGTCCCGTTGCCGAATGGGGCCTCGCGCTCGAGCACAATCTCATTCCGGTCGAGACGTCGGCGTTCGAGACCAGCGTGCCCGGCATCTTCGCGATCGGCGACATCAACACCTATCCCGGCAAGATCAAGCTGATCCTGTGCGGCTTCCACGAGGGCGCGCTGATGGCGCAGAAGGCGCATCGCTACGTCTATCCGGAGAAGCGGCTGGTGTTCCAGTACACGACGTCGTCGTCGAGCCTGCAGAAGAAGCTCGGCGTCAACTAATTTGTCGGCGGTGTGGAACCAAACGCCGCCGGACCAACTCAAATGTGAAGAAATGTTTCCTGCGCGTGCCGGTTTCACCGGCGCGCCAGACCTGTTATGGGCTGGAACGATGCACGAAACGGCCGTACTGTGCGGCCATTCATTTTGTGACTTGGTCAAGGTGAGATGATGATGCGCAATGCGTTTCCCCGACTTCGGCTGGTGCCTGCTGTGACGACGCTCGCGCTCGGCGCGCTCGTTGTCGGCGGTGCGCTGCTGACGCGGCCGGCGCTGGCAGCAGAGCCGACCGCGGCCGGGCTGTGGCAGAAGGTCGAGGATGGCCGTCCCGTCGGCTGGTTTCTCTTCATCGATCATGACGGCGTGTTCGAAGGCGTGATCGCCAAGACGTTTCCGCGTCCCGGCGACAACCCGAACGAGGTCTGCTCGAAATGCACCGACGACCGCAAGAATGCGCCGGTGCTCGGCATCTCCTTCGTGCGCGACATGAAGCGCGAGGGCCTGAAATACGAAGGCGGCAACGTGCTCAATCCGCGCGACGGTAACATCTGGAAGGCCAACATGCGGGTCACTCCGGATGGGCAGTCGCTGATCCTGCACGGCTATCTCGGCATCTCGCTGTTCGGCAAGGACGAGACCTGGACGCGTCTGCCGGATACCAACATGGCCCAGATCGATCCTGCGATCCTCGCCAAATACCTGCCGGCGCAGGCGACCACGGCCACCGCTCCTGCGACGAAGCAGGCGCCGCCGATGATGAAGAAGCCGCCGGCGGTGAAGTAGTTGCTCATCGGGCGAGGCGACGCGCCCTTCCTGATGGACGCGATCTCGCGACGCATGGCGTCCGAGCTTTGACCTGAACTAAGCGGTCGCTACGAACGATCCCCCCGTTAGTAACTCCGTCATGCCCGGGCTTGTCCCGGGCATCCACGTCCTTTTGTGGATGCTGAACGACGTGGATGGCCGGGACAAGCCCGGCCATGACGACGGGGACAGTCGCAGACGTGAAGCTTCTATCGTCAAATGCGAGAGCGTCGTGTGCCGACGGGCCCGCGGCGGCGATCGCAGCTACTGCTGCACGCCACCGGCCGGCGGCAGCGGCTGGCTGGAAATGCTCGGCTCGGCCGCATCGAGGTTGAGCACTTCGGCCGCGGCCGGGAAGGCGGCATCGGCCATCGCGGCGTGGCCTTCGGCGGTCGGATGCACGGCGCCGCCATAGACGGCCGACAGCACGCCCCAGCTCGCATCATGGATGTCGGCGGGCTGCATCGCCGCCGGCAGGCCCTGCGGATAGGTCATCGCCGAGAAGTAGCTGTCATTGGCGTCGCGGATCCAGCGCGCGCGCGGCAGATAGGGGCGATATTCGCTGGCGCCGCGGCCGCATAGCAGCGGCTCGTTGGCGGCGGAGACGATGTTGGCATCGAAGCTCTCGCCATTGGCGGCGAAGCATTCGCGGTCGAACGGCGGATCCTGCGGCGAGCGCGCGCAGAAGCCATGCTGGGCGAAAGCCGGCTGATGCGCATCGACGAAGGTCATGCGATCGCTGCGCGGATCGCGGCACAGCACGCCGGCCGTGCACTGCGCGAGACCGCGCAGCGCGGGCAGGAACTCGTTCTCGACGAAGCCCGCGACATTGGCGAGCCGCTGCGGATTGGCATTGAAGGAGGGATGCACCTCGAAGCCGGCCGGACCGCCGGGGCAGGGCGTGCCCGGGCCGCTCAGCGCCGGGTTGCCATAGGAGGTGTAGATGACGTGCGAGAGGTCGCCGACCAGCGGCTTGAGCGCGTCGCGCAGCTTGGCGAAGCCGCGCGGCAGGTCGCGCGCGAGCTCGCCGCGGGACTCGTCGACCGAGCCGATCACGCCGGAGCGCTTGAACAGCGTCCGCTCGGTCGCGGTGTCGACGATGACGTCGGCGACGAGGCCGGAGAAGTTGATGTCGTTGGCGCCGATCGACAGCAGCACCAGGTCGAGGCGGCGATCCGGCTGGCGGCGCTGGGCGGCGGTCAGCGCTTCGCGCAGTTCGCCGAGCTGGCCGTTGACGCCGCCGGCGCAGGTGGTCTGGGAGCGGCCCGGCAGGCACTCACGCGCGCGCTGGCTGCCGAACAGGCCGTCGGCGATGGTCGCGCCGGTGCAGGCGAGCGGCAGATAAGTCACCGCGACATGCGGATAGCGCACCGCGAGCGCCAGCGCCGTGCGGGTCTGGTAGCTGTAGAGCGAGCGGTGGCAGGCGGCATTGAGCCACACCGCACTGTGCTTCTGCCAGTTCTGCAGCGTGTCCGGCGCCTCGCAGGCGCGGCCGCCTTTGAAGCCGGCGCGGCTCGGCCGATAATATTGCGCGGACGGGCCGCCGAGATAGGAGCGGAAGCAGAAGCCTTCGTCGGCGAGCGCGATCGGCCGGTCCGGATTGCCCTCGCCGGAGGCGATGCTGTCGCCGAGCCCGGCGATCAGGACGTCGCGGACCTCGATCCCGGTGGAGACCTGCCGCGTGCCTTCCGGGCTTGTGACGTCGACGCGGGCGACCGTCTGGCGGCCGTAGCGGACGCGCAGATTGACCGGCTCGGCGCAGTCGAAGGTGGAGGTCTGCGGCCCGTCGCCGTCATCGAACGACCAGCCGCAGGTGGCCCCGACCGGCACCGGGCCGGTGAGGCGCACGGTGACCGGATGATCGATCGGCGTGAGGTAGCTTTCCTTGACGTTGTCGCGCGTGCACGGCTCGTTGACGCGGCCGGCGAGGTCGATGCACAGCCGGTTGACGACGTTGCGCGCCCAGCCGCGGCCGTCGCTCTGCACGCCCAGGGCCTGCTCGGCTGACAGGATCGAGCGGTCGCGCGTGCTCTCGAGGTGCAGCAGGAAGTCGCGCTCCTCGCGGAACAGGCGGAAGCGGTTGCGCACCTCCCAGCTGATCTGCAGCTGCGGCGCCGTGCCGAACTGGGCGGCCGCCGGGCTGGCGGCAAGAGGGGCGAGCAGGCCGGCCAGCGCGCAGGCGGCAAGCAGCGGACGAAGGGACATCGGGGTCATACGCAAGGATTCACGTCAGCGATGGGGCGGAAATAAGAGGACGCCGCGCGACTTCAACCGGGTCGAAGGTCGCACGCGCGCCATCAGGCGAAAGATCGTCGGCTCAGCCCGGGATCAGCCCCGGCATCGGCCCCAAGATTAGCCTTGGGAGTGGCGCTTGATCCGGTGCGGGACGGCCGCCGGCGCGGTCGCCGTCGCGCGCTTGGCGGCGATCTCGTCCGAGATGGCCCCCTGCAACCGGCGCCGCTCCTGCCACGGCTTGACGACGTTCAGCCAGAGTTCCCGAACGCCCATGATCGAGATCGCGGTGGCGAAGGGGATCACGAAATAGAGCACGCGGAACACGAGCAGGGTGGCGAGCAGCTGCTCGCGGCCGAACTGCGGCAGCGCCACCAGCATCGCGGCGTCGAACACGCCGAGGCTGCCGGGCGCGTGGCTGGCGAAGCCGAGCAGCGTGGCCAGGATGAACACCACCGACAGCGACAGGAAGTCGATCGGCGGGTTCGCGGGCACCAGCAGGTACATCGCCAGCGCGCAGAAGCCGAGATCGACGACGCCGATCAGGATCTGCACGACGGTCAAGGGGGCGGAGGGCAGCACGACCTTCCAGCCGTTCTGACCGAGCTGGCGACGGTTCTTGCCGGCATACAGCCAGCCCAGATAGGCGAAGATCGCGCCGAGGATGCCGATCGCGATCAGCTGATTCACGGCCGGCGGCAGCTGGTCCATCGCGGTCGCTGCGGCCGGATGCAAGGTCATGCCGATGCCCAGCACGAACAGATTGCCGAGCCAGAAGGTCAGTCCGGACAGGAAGCAGATCTTGGCGACGTCGATCGCGGACAGGCCGTAGTCCGAATAGATCCGGAAACGGATGGCGCCGCCCGTGAACACGGTGGCGCCGATGTTGTGGCCGATCGAATAGCTGGTGAAGGCGCTCATCGCCGCGATGCGATAAGGGACGTGTTTCTTGCCAATCGTTCGCAGCGCAAAATAGTCATAGAAGGTCAGCGTGCAGAACGCGCCGACCACACACAAGGCCGCGAGCGCAATGTGACCGGGCGGGATCTCCGTGAGCGCCGTCAGGATGACGCCGCCATCCACGCCCTTCAGCGTGCGCACGAGCGTGGTGATCGCGAAGGCGATGATCGCAAGGCTCGCTGCAATCCCCAGCCGCTTCCAGCCGATCCATTTCTTGAAGCCACGCGACAGCGTGGTCAGCAGGCGCTGCATTCATCCTCCCGGCGGGGCGGCACTTGGCTCTGGAACACTTGGGTCTGGAACACTTGGGACGGGAACAGTCGGGTTTGGAAAAGGAAGGAAACCATTGGTCGATGAGGGCGGGCAATCCGTGACAGCCTGTTCCTTAAGCTAAAACGCGCGCCTTGTGCAGTCCTTGACACAGCGCAGCTCCGAGTTCGCTTTGCGGGTCTGTCACACTCCGGTCACATAGCTGAGAGGGCGGCCGCCTCAGTTCGGTCCAATTGGTTACCCGCACGGGCGCGCGCAATGGCGCTGACCGAAACGTATCGCCGGCATCGGGAGTTCCGAGCCGCATCGCTCCCGCGCCCCGGAACAACCCCTTCCGCAGCCGGTTAGCCGCAGACAACGCGAGCATGGCCATGTCAGGTCGGGGAGGGACCCGCCATGTTCCAAACCATGAGAACAGGTGGCAAATGGGACTCTTCACCAAGGACATCAAGACGATGAACGATCTGTTCGTTCATCAGCTGCAGGACATCTATTACGCCGAGAACCAGCTCCTCAAGGCGCTGCCGAAGATGGCCGACAAGGCGACCGATCAGCAGCTCAAGCAGGGCTTTCTGACGCATCTGGAAGAGACGCGGACGCATGTGAAGCGGCTCGAGCAGGTGTTCGAGATGCAGGGCATCGCGGCCAAGGCGGTCGACTGCCCGGCGATCGACGGCATCATCGAGGAAGCCGAGGAGGTCGCCGGCGAGGTGGCCGACAAGACCGTGCTCGACGCCGCACTGATCAATGCCGGCCAGGCCGCCGAGCATTACGAGATCACCCGCTATGGCAGCCTGATCGCCTGGGCCAAGCAGCTCGGCCGCAGCGACTGCGCCGCCGTGCTGCAGAAGACGCTCGACGAGGAGAAGGCGACCGACATGAAGCTGACCAAGCTTGCCGAGACCAGCGTCAATCTGCGCGCGGCCAGCTGATCCCTTCACCGCTGCTGAGACAAAACGCCGCGCCACCCGCGCGGCGTTTTGGCGTGGCGAGGGGCTCCAGCGCAGCCGGTGAAGGCATCCTTCGATCGGTATCGAAGCATTGATGTCGACGACAGGATAGAGTGACCGCCGTCTCCCCAGTCCAAGGAGGTCCGGCATGAGGCCATCATCAACGGCGGCCCTGCACGCGCCAGACACGCCGTCGCCAGCGCCCCGCCTAGCGGGAGCGCTGACGCTGGCCGCGATGAGTCTCGGTTTCGGCGTCGTCCAGCTCGACATCACCATCGTCAACACGGCGCTGGAGAGCATCCGTCGCGGGCTCGGCGGCGATGTTGCCGCGCTGCAATGGGTGGTGAACGCCTACACCATCGCTTTTGCCGCCTTCATCCTGACGGCGGGCGCGCTCGGCGACCGCTTCGGCGCCCGGCGCATCTTCATGGCGGGCTTTGCGCTGTTCACGGCCGCGTCCGTCGGCTGCGCGCTGGCGCCCGATGCGCGAAGCCTGATCGCGCTCCGCGGCCTGCAGGGCCTCGCGGCGGCGCTGCTGGTGCCGAATTCGCTGGCGCTGCTGAACCACGCTTATCCTGATCCCAAGGCGCGCGGCCGCGCCGTGGGCATCTGGGCCGCCGGCGCCAGCCTGGCCCTGACCGCGGGTCCGTTCGTCGGCGGCATCCTGATCGCACTCACCGGCTGGCGCGCCATCTTCTTCGTCAACCTGCCGATCGGGCTGATCGGGCTCTGGCTCGCCAAGGCCTACGCCCGGGAGACGCCGGTTCATCCCGGCCGCGCCGTCGACCTGCCGGGCCAGGCCGCCGCTGTGGTCGCACTCGGGGCGCTCGCTGCTGCTGTGATCGAGGCCGGCGTTCGCGGCTGGACCGACGGCTTCGTGATGCTCGGCGTGATCGTCGCGCTGATCGCCGCCGTGGCGTTCGTCTGGCAGGAGGCGCGCGTCGCCCAGCCGATGCTGCCTTTGGTCCTGTTCCGCCATCCCCTGTTCGCGCGCTGCGCGCTGGTCGGGCTGCTCGCCAATATCGCCATCTACGGCCTGATCTTCGTGTTCAGCCTGTACTTCCAGGACGTCAACGCCCTGTCGCCGTTCGCGACCGGATTGGCGTTCCTGCCGATGTTCGGCGTCGTCTTTCCGGTCAATCTGCTGGCGCCGCGCATCGCCGAGCGGCTCGGGCCACGCGCGACCATCGCGCTCGGCGCAGTCCTGTCGGCTGTAGCCTGCCTGGCGCTGCTGCCGATCGCGCCGGGCACGCCCTACGTCGCGATGGCGCTGCAATTGATCGGCCTGAGCTGCGGCCTCGGGCTGATCGTCCCGCCGCTGACCTCGACCTTGCTCGGCAGCGTCGACCGGTCGCGCTCGGGCGTCGCGGCCGGCGTGCTGAATGCGACCCGGCAGAGCGGCAGCGTGCTGGGCGTGGCGTTGTTTGGTGCGCTGATCGGGCCGGCCGGCGCCTTCATCCACGGCTTGCGGCTGTCGATCGTGATCTCCGCGGCCCTGATGCTGGCGGCGGCGGGCGTGATCCGCTGGGGCGTGCCGGGTGAAGCCGCGCGGTGAGGCGCTCAGCTCTTGCGGAGCGCAAAGTTGGCGCCGCAGAATGCCATCAGGGCGCCGAGGCAGAGCGCGGCGAGGCCGGCCAGCACGCCTGAGGCCGACGGCACCGGGCTCGGTCCGGAGATCGCCTGGCCGATGCCGGCCAGCATGAGCACGCCGACCACGACGAGAAAGTTGCGCGCGCGCTGCGGGATCTCGCCCGACACCGCGCTGTGCATGATGTTGGCGATGAAATAGCCGCTGTAGAAGCCGACGGTCGCGATCAGCCACCAGGCGATCGCCGAGCCCGCCGGCATGAACGCGCCGCCTTCGGCTTGCCCTTGGCTCTGCCACAGCCCGCCGAGATCGAGCCCGTAGCGGGCGCCGAGCATGTGCACGGCCAGCGCCAGCAGGACGCCCGCGGCCATCGCGCCGGCGAGGATGAGGTGACGCGGAAAATGGATCGTTTCGCTCATGCTCCGTTTGTAGGATAACGCGCGTGACCTTCGCAACAGGACCGAGCCATTTCCACGCCAATCCCCGATGCGCCGATCTGCTACGCCTACAAGGCGTCGCTGATCGGCTCCGCGCAAGAATTCGAGCTGACCGAGCAGGGCCTGTCCTGGCGCTTCGCCGGGCAAGCCGGGCTGTGGCCCTATGCCGACATCGCCGCCATCCGGCTGTCCTACCGGCCGGTGTCGATGCAGGCCAAGCGCTTCCGCGCCGAGATCACCCATCGGGATGGCCGGCGGCTGAACGTCATCTCGACCACCTGGCAGACCGCGACGCTGATGGTGCCGCAGAGCGAAATCTATCGGACCTTCATCACGGCCTTGCATGCCCGGCTCGCCGCCGCAGGCAGCACGGCGCGGCTGACTGGCGGCCTCGGTCGCATGGTCTATGCCGCAGCGGTGACCGTGATGGCGGTGTTGGCCGCAGCCATGGCCGTGCTTCTGGTCCGCGCGCTCGTCATCACGGAGTGGTCGGGGGCGCTGTTCCTCATCGGCTTCGCGGCGCTGTTCGCCTGGCAGGTCGGCGGCTTCGTCATCCGCAACAAGCCGCAGACCTACACCTTCGCAGAGATCCCGCGCGCGCTGCTGCCTTGATCACGCGACGTCATTGTCGGTGACCGAATGTGACCGCGCGTCGCTGGCTGGTCATGCGACGATGCGTGGCCGCTCCCGGAGAAGAAGCACGTTGCAGGATCGCGCACTGCGCTTGCCCGATGCCAGTGAGATTGCCGCCATCAATGCGCGGCATTTTGCCGACACGCCGCTGCGGCCGGCGGATCTGCTGTTCGTGTTCGGCACGCGGATCGATGAGGCGCTGCGCGCCGAGACGGCGGCCAGGCTTTGGCAACAGGGTTATTTCCGTCACGCGATCGTCAGCGGCGGGATCACGCCGGGCGGCGATCTGTCGGAGTGCACGCTGATCAAGGCCGCCATGGTGCAATGCGGCGTTCCTGCGGATCATATCCTCGAAGAGGATCGCGCGATGAACACGGGCGAGAACGTGCTGTTCTCGCTGCCGGTGATCGACGGCGCGCTCGGGATCGGCAATGTCCGTAGCATGATCTGCCTCGGCAACAGCTGGACGGCGCGGCGCTACGCAATGACCGTGCAGCGGCACTGGCCCGAGGTCGAGAAGATGCTGCTGACCGTCGATGGCTTCGGCGTCCCGCGGCATTTGTGGCACACACATCCGGAGTTTCGTCGTCGCGTGCTGAGCGAGTGGGACAAGATCGAGAGCTACACAGCGAAGGGGTTCATTGCGGAGTGGCCGTGATGTGAGAAGCGTAGTTGATAATCCGTGGGGTGGGCAAAGACATCGTGCGGCGCAAGCCGCGCGATGGCGTGCCCATCGATAATCTCTCCGAAAAAGACGGTGGGCACGGCGCGCTCAGGCAGGCGGGACTAATAATTTTATCCGGGCTCGCCTTTGTCCACCCTACGAGGCTATTCGATGTTGACGTACCCGAGCATGGCCAATGCGATGGCCATAACAAGAATGGGCCAGAAGATCGCGAGGATGAGGTCGTGAGCTGCGATGCCTACAAGGAGCGAGCTGGGCATCCCGGACCGGTAGCGAAATGCCAGAAGAACGGCTGCCATGAGGACAACGCCAGTTAGATAGACCCAACCTGAGATGCGAAAAGCTCGTTTCACGTCGGACCGACCCCATTCAGATTGAACATAGCTATCACGCGCGCTACTGCTGATCGAAATCAATTCTAACAAGCTCGGATCGGGTGTCGAAGAAATCCTTTTGCTTCCTACAAATCAGCAGAGTCCGAGCCGCCGTCAGATACAGCGCCCTCTCCCCTTGCGGGAGAGGGCATGTACGGCCTATCCATTCACGCGGTTGGGTGAGGGGTATGTCTCCGCGAGTTGCAATCGTTGAGAGATACCCCTCACCCAACCGAGCTGGCCGAACGTTCCTACATGCCCTCTCCCGCAAGGGGAGAGGGCGCAGTCACTGGCACCGGCTCATTGTGCCACGTCGAAGCACTGCGATGCGATCGTTGCTACGGTCTCACCACCAGCACCGAGCACTTCGCGTAGCGCACGACGTGCCCCGCATTGCTGCCGAGGAAATAGGTGCGCATGGCCGGGCGGTGCGAGGTCATGACGATCAGGTCGGCCTGGACCTTGGCGGCCTCCTCCAGGATCTCGTGGTAGATGCCGCCCTGGCGCACGGTGTAGCTGATGCGCTCGGTGGGGATGCCGGATTCGCGGGCGACGATCGACAGGGCCTCCTCGGCAGTCTCGCGCTGCTGGGCGTCGAAATCGGCGGGGACGTATTCGGCGAGCATCACCGGGGTCATCGGCATGACGTTGAGCAGATGCACCGTGCCCTGCCATGTCTCCGCCAGGGTGGCGGCGGTCGCGATCGCGGGCTTGGCGAGGTCGGTATCGGCCAGATCGATGGGAACCAGGATCGATTTGAACATCGCGAGGCCTCCTCTTCAGTCCGCCGCATTACGCGTCGGCGGCCTCAGCCTGTCAATCGACCGAGCCCTGCTTGAGCAGCTTCGGCGTGACGAAGGCCAGCAGGTGGCCGCGCGCGAAGCTGACATCGCCCCAATCCTCAGTGTCGAAGTCGAATATGGCGAGGCCTGATGTCGGCATGTTGCGCATCAGCTCCTGGCGAGCCTCGGCATCGCCCTGGCCGATCAGCGCCAGCGACAACTCGTGCAGCCCGGGATTGTGGCCGACGACCAGCAGCCGTTTGGGATCGAACGCCGCGGCGAGGCGGATCTGATGCAGGATCTGCATCGGCTCGGCGGCATAGAGCTCCGGCACGGATTCGACCTGCGGCGCGGCGACGCGGTCCTGCATCGCCGCCAGCGCGAGCTCCCAGGTCTGCTGCGCCCGCACCGCGGTCGAGACCAGCACGAGGTCCGGCACCGGCGGATGGCTGGCGAGGAAGTCGCCGGTCATGGCGGCATCCTGGTGCCCGCGCTCGTCGAGACGGCGGTCCTGGTCACGGCCCGACGGCGCGTCAGTCTCGGTCTTGGCGTGGCGCAGCAGCATCAATCGGCGCATGGAATCCGGTCTCGAATCGGTCAGGCTGGGTCAGGCTGTACCACGTCTCTTTATCGCCATTAAAAGCGTCATGACGTCCGGCACAGGGTTCGCTAAGAAAACGCCATGAGCGAGACTTTCACAAGCGTGAACGATGACGCGGATGCCGCAGGTGCGATTGCCCGCACCAGGCTGAATTTCGACCTCGACGTCGATGTCTGCGTGGTCGGGGCGGGGCTGGCCGGGCTGACGACGGCGCTGTGCGCGGCGCGTCAGGGCGCCAGCGTCGCGGTGCTGGAGGGCCGGCAGGTCGGCTGGAACGCCTCCGGCGCCATGGTCGGCACGATCATGCCCGGGTTCGACCTGGCGCTGCCGGACCTGATCGAACGCGTCGGGCTGGAGCGGGCGCGCGCGCTGTGGGCGCTGTCGTGGGACGGGGCCGAGTTCATCCGCACCCAGGCCGCGTCGATGCCGGGCATCGGCTTGAGCGAGGGCGCGCTCGAGGTGTCCAATGTGGACGCCGGCGATGCGCTGATCCGCCGGCTTCAGATGCTGCATGAGGATTTCGATACCGAGGTCGAGGGCTGGCAGGTCGAGCGCGTCCGCAGCGAGCTCAAGACCAGCCGCTATTTCCACGGCGTGTATTATCCGCGGGCGTTCCAGCTCGACGGCCGGAAGTATGTCCATGCGCTGGCGCGGCTGGCGCACAAGGCGGGGGCGCGGATCTTCGAGGACACGCCGGTGGTCAGCATCGACGCCTCGGGGGTGCGCAAGCGCATCGTGACGCCGTCGGCGCGGATGCGCGCCTCGCACATCGTGCTGGCGGGGAACATTCATCTCGGCGCGCCCTTGCAGAAGCTGTCGGACACGCTGCTGCCGGTGTGGCGCTATGGCGGCGTGACCGCGCCGCTCGGCGAGCAACTCGCCGAGGCGATCGCCTTCAAGGGCTCGGTCAGCGATACCGACGGCATCGATCATTTCCGCATCGTCGACGGCGATCGCCTGATGTGGGCGAGCCCGGAGACGACCTGGGACGCGCGGCCGAGCGGGTTTGCCTCCGCCTTGCAGCGCCGCATCCGCACCGTGTTCCCGCAGCTCGGCCGGGTCGAGATCACCGAGACCTTCGGCGGCGTCACCGGGCAGACCGTGCATGGCATGCCGCAGATCGGCCAGCTCCGCAAAGGCCTGTGGGTGGCGAGCGGCTTCGGCCGCCAGGGCATGAACACCTCGGCGATGGCCGGACAGCTGATCGCGCAAGGCATGTTCGCCGGCGACGACCGCTGGAAACTGTTCTCGCCGTTCGAGCTGGTGTGGGCCGGCGGCGTCAGCGGCCGGGTGGCCGGCCAGGTCGTCAATCTCTGGGTCCGCGGCCGCGCCGCCGCGGCCGGTACCCTGGCGCGGCATCGCGAGCGGGCGAGGGCGCAGGAGCGTATCCGCGAGATCAGGGCGGCCGAAGCGCGGCAAAGGGCGGCGCAGCGGCCAGGCTCGCGGCTGCCGCTGCGGCCGCAGCCGTCCGATCTCACCCGTCGTCCCGATGCCGGGGAGGGCGGCTAGCTCGCAAGAAAGTGAGCCGGAGGCCGCGCGGCCGACGTAACTTCGCGGACTCTCATCCGTAAATCCGGTAACCCACCGCCGTACGGAGACAACCATGATCGACCGACGCATGATGTTCACGACCACAGCCGGACTGCTCGGCTTCGCCGCCCTGCGCTGGCTCGGCGGCTCCGCACCGGCCCGCGCCGCCGAGAAGTTCGAGATCGAGAAGACCGAGGCGGAGTGGCGCGCCCAGCTGACGCCGGAGCAGTTCGACATCCTGCGCAAGGAAGGCACCGAGCGGCCCTGGACCAGCCCGCTTCTGAAGGAGCATCGCAAGGGCACCTTCGCCTGCGCCGGCTGCGACCTGCCGCTGTTCTCCTCGGACACCAAGTTCGACAGCGGCACCGGCTGGCCGAGCTTCTTCAAGCCGCTCGACAATGCGGTCGGCACCCGCCAGGACAAGACCTACGGCATGGTCCGCACTGAGGTGCACTGCCGCCGCTGCGGCGGTCATCTCGGCCACGTCTTCGACGACGGCCCGAAGCCGACCGGCCTGCGCTACTGCATGGACGGCCTGTCGCTGGTGTTCCACCCGGCGAGCCCGTCCTCGACCTGACGAAAATTCTGCGCCTGGATCGCCGCGCGCGTCCGTTGAAGACCTTGAAAAGCGGGTCTTCACGACGCGCCGGCACCTGTCGCGAGCAGCTGAGCCGGAGCGTGATTTGGCGCGTTCCGGCCCGGCAAGAACTGCCGGCTCGGCAATTGTTCACCAGTTTTGCTACCGCTTTTTTGACGTCGTTATTTTTCAAGTCGCTGATTCCACAGCGAAATGTCATCTGGCACGGTGATTGCGACAGCTCTCCACGAAAACGCGGCCCGGGGCGAACCGGCCGCCGGGTCAATGTGGAGAGAATGGTATGGGTATCTTCGACGCGATGAACACCTCGGTGAGCGGCCTGTCCGCTCAATCATTCGCGCTGCAGAACATTTCCGGCAACATCGCGAACGCCTCGACCACCGGCTACAAGGGCATCGGCACCAGCTTCGAAGACCTGATCCCGAACGCCACCAACCCGACCCGGCAGAACGCCGGCGGCGTCACCGCCTTCGCCAAGGCGACCATCACCACCCAGGGCACGGTCTCGACCTCTTCGGTCGCCACCAACATGGCGATCAACGGCGACGGCTTCTTCAACGTGCAGAAGGCCTCGTCGGTGGTCGACAACGTGCCGGTCTTCACCGGCGTCACCAACTACACGCGTCGCGGCGACTTCCAGCTCAACGCCAACGGCAACCTGATCAACGGCGCCGGTTACTACCTGATGGGCGTCGCGGTCGATGCCAAGACCGGCAACGCCACCGGCAACGTGCCGACGGTGCTGCAGTTCGCCAACAACTTCGTGCCGGCGCAGGCGACCACCGCGATCCAGTACGCCGCCAACCTGCCGACGCAGCCGAAGACAGCCGCGAGCGGCAATGCGGCGACCGGCACGCTGGTTGCTGCGGGCGGCCTCAACTCGGCCGACCTTTCCAACGTGCCGCTGCCGGTCGGCACCAATTTCTACTCCGACAAGACCGTGACCGGCGCCACGGCTCAGAACAAGGTCCCGGCGCAGATCACGACCTCGACATTGTTGAGCGGAGCGAGCGGCGACTCGATCTCTAGCAATTTCACCGCCGGCGACACCATCACGCTGACCGGCAGCGCCGGCGACGTCGTCACCTTCACCTTCGTTGCCTCCGGTGCATCGGGCACCCAGATCAACGTCGGCGACTCCGTCGGCACGCTGCTCGCCAAAATCGGCGCCGTGACCGGCGTGCAGCCGACCATCACGTCCGGCCAGATCACACTGCATTCCGGCAGCGGCGAGGACTGGACCCTCAGCAGTGCGTCCGCGGGATTCACCGCGCTCGGCTTGACAACACCGGTCGCGCTGCCACGCAACTCCGCCGCGGGCACGGGGATCGTGATCGGCAACGACCTCACCAACTTCAACAACGAGACGATCTCGGGCGGCGCCGTGACGACCTACAACTCGTCGGGCACGCCGGTGAACGTCCAGTTGCGCTGGGGCAAGACCGACAGCGCGACGCTCGGCACCGGCCACAAGGATACCTGGAACCTGTTCTATCAGACCAACTCCAGCGCCACCGGCTCGACGGTGGCCTGGCAGAACGTCGGCACCAATTTCCAGTTCGCTTCCGACGGCTCGCTGGTCTCGCCGACCACCTCCAATATCTCCATTCCCAACGTCGTGGTCGACGGCACGACGCTCGGCACGGTCAGCCTCAACATCTCCTCGGGCGCCTTGACGCAATATGCCAGCACGATCGGCTCGGCGACGATCAACCAGATCTCGCAGAACGGCTTCGCCGCCGGTCAGCTGCAGTCGGTCGCCGTCAACAACAGCGGCATCGTGACCGGCACCTTCTCCAATGGCCAGACCATCAACCTGGCGCAGGTCACGCTGTCGCACTTCAACGGCACCAACTACCTGAAGGCGCTCGACGGCGGCGCCTACGAGGCGACCGACCAGTCCGGCCAGGCCATCATCGGCGCGACCGGCAAGATCTCGGGCGGCTCGCTGGAGGGCTCGAACACCGACATCGCCGACGAGTTCACCAAGCTGATCGTGACCCAGCAGGCCTATTCGGCCAACACCAAGGTGATCACGACGGCCAATTCGATGGTGCAGGATCTTCTGAACGTGCTGCGCTGACGCGCGGGCCACGTGGCAGTTGAATTGACATAAGGCAAACGAACATGGGTTTGAGTTCAGCCCTCGCCACCGCGATGTCCGGCCTGCGCTCGACGCAGGCGGCGCTCTCGATCATCTCGTCGAACGTCGCCAACGCCAACACGCCCGGCTACGTCGCGCAGAACCCGAACCAGATCGAGATCGCCTCTGGCGGCTTCGGCTCGACGGTGATGACGACTGGCGTCAACCGCCAGCTCGACTTGTTCGTGCAGAACCAGCTCCGCACCGAGACCTCGGGCGGAGCTTATGCCAATCAGATGGCCAACATCCTGACCCAGCTGCAGAGCGTCTACGGCACGCCAGGCGGCAGCGGCACGATGGAGACGGCGCTCAACAACTTCACCACGGCGCTGCAATCGCTGTCGAACAATCCGAGCAACCAGTCCGCGCAATCGGTCGCGTTGTCGGCGGCGCAAGGGCTGGCGCAGCAGCTCAACGCCACCACCAAAGGCATCCAGACCCTGCGCTCCAATGTCGAGCAGGACATCGGCAATTCGGCGACGCAGGCGAATGCTGCGATCAAGCAGATCGGCACACTGAACCTGCAGCTGCAGGGCCTCAGCCAGTCGGATCCGCTGGCGGCGACCTTGCAGGACCAGCGCGACAACGCGATCGACACGCTGTCCAAATATGTCGACATCCGCGTCGTCTCCGATGCGACCAACGGCGTCAGCGTATTCACCAATTCGGGCATCCAGCTGGTCGGCGCAGGACTGACCTCGGAGTTCACCTTCTCCTCGCCCGGCACGCTCGACGCCACCTCGCTCTACAACTCCGATCCGACCAAGAGCGGCGTCGGGCAGCTCAACATCAAGCTGTCCAACGGCGTGTCGCTCGACGTCGTCGCCAACAATCTGCTCAACTCCGGCCAGATCGCGGCCGACCTCAAGCTGCGCGACCAGACCCTGGTGCAGGCGCAGACCCAGGTCGACCAGCTCGCCGCGACGATGTCCTCGGCGCTATCGGACAAGACGACGGCCGGCTCGGTCGTGACCGGCCCGCCGGCCGGCTTCGACGTATCGACCACGGGCCTGCTCGCCGGCAACACGATCAACCTGACCTATACGGATTCCAGCAACGTCCAGCGTCAGGTCAAGATCGTCAACGTCAACGATCCCGCCGCGCTGCCGTTGCAGAACGCGACCGGCGCGAACCCGTCCTATGTCGGCGTCGACTTCTCGCTCGGCATGGCCTCGGTGGTGTCGCAGCTCAACACCGCGCTGGGCTCCGCCCATCTGCAGTTCGCCAATCCCTCAGGCACGACGCTGCGCATCACCGATGACGGCACCAGCCAGGCGACGGTGAAGTCGGCCTCGTCGACGGTCACGGTGCAGACGCTGGCGAGCGGCAATGCCCAGCTGCCGGTGTTCACCGACGGCGGCGCGCTCTACACCGGCGCGATCACCTCGACCGGCTCGCAGATGACCGGGCTCGCCGGGCGGCTCAACGTCAATCCGGCGCTGCTCAACGACGCGACCAAGCTGTCGACCTATTCGACCTCGCCGCAGACGCCGGCCGGCGACTCGACGCGATCGGACTTCATGTTCGCGCAGTTGACCTCGGCGACCTTCAGCTATTCGCCGACGACCGGCCTCGGCTCGGCTGCGCAGCCGTTCCAGGGCACGGTGAACGGCTATCTGCAGCAGTTCGTCAGTCAGCAGGGCAGCGCCGCCAATCTCGCGACACAGCTCAGCCAGGGCCAGAGCGTCGTCGTCAGCACGCTGAAGGAAAAGTTCAACGCCACGGCCGGGGTCAACATGGACAGCGAGATGTCCAACCTGATCCAGGTCCAGAACACCTACGCGGCCAACGCCCATATCATGTCGGTCGTCCAAAGCATGATGCAGAGCCTGATCCAGGCGTTTTAGTGAGGCGCGTGTAAGATGACGATCACCAGTGTCAACTACGGAACGTCTCTGCTCGGTCTGTCCGTGCGGAACATCTCCAACCAGCTCGCCGACCTCTCGACGCAGCTGTCGAGCGGCGTCAAGTCGAACCACTATGCCGGTATGGGCCCGGATGAAGGCTTTGCGATCGCGGCACGGGCGCAGCTGGCGAACATCTCCTCGTTCACCTTGACGATGACTCACGTCAACACGGTGATCGGCGCGGTCAACACCTCGCTGCAGTCGCTGTCGAAGATCAACGGGCAGGTCCAGAGCGGCGCCTCGGCGACGCCGCAGAACCTGACCAGCACCGGCCAGACCACCGGGCAGCTCACGGCGCTGTCCAATTTGTCGGCGATCACCGGCATCCTCAACACCCAGGTCGGCGACCGCTTCATCTTCTCGGGCACCGCCACCGACCGTCCGGCGATCGCCTCGGCCGACGACATTCTCAACGGGACCGCCACCCAGGCCGGCCTGAAGCAGGTCATCGCCGAGCGGCAGCAGGCCGATCTCGGCCTCAACGGCCTCGGCCGCCTCAATCTGTCGGCGTCGGCAACCATGCCGATTACGCTTGCGGAGGATGTCGCCGGCTCGCCGTTCGGGTTCAAGCTCAGCACGGTCAACTCGTCGCTGACCAACGCCACCGTGACCGGGCCCTCGGGCTCTCCGGCCGGCATCTCGGTCGATCTCACCGCCGGCAATCCCAACGCCGGCGACCAGATCAGCTTCACCTTCAAGCTGCCCGACGGTACCTCGGAGGCGATCCAGCTGACGGCGTCGACCACGACGCCGGCGCCCGCCAACACGTTTGCGATCGGCGCGACGCCGGCGGCGACCTCGGCCAATCTCAATGCGGCGCTGAATACGGCGCTCACGACGCTCGCCAACACCTCGCTGGTCGCAGCCTCCGCCGTGACAGCCGGCGACAACTTCTTCAACACCGCAAGCGCGGTGTCGGGCACCGCCGTCAACAACAAGGCTGCGACGCCGGCACCGATCACCGGCGCGACGCTGCTGTCGGGCGGGACCAACTCCGACTCGCTCTCGACCAACTTCACCGCCGGCGACACCCTGACGGTGAATGGGCAGACGCTGACCTTCGTCGCTTCCGGCGCCATCGGCAACAATCAGATCAATGTCGGCGACAGCGTGCAGACGCTGCTCAGCAAGATCGATACGCTGAGCGGCACGTCGAAGGCCTCCACGGTCAGCGGCGGCGTGATCACCCTGCGGACGGATAATGCGGCCAGCTTCTCGGTGTCGAGCTCGAACGCCGGCGCGTTCGCGGCGCTCGGCTTCTCGGGGACCGTGACGGCTCCGACGCCGCCATTGCGGGTGTCCGGCTCGCCGCTGGCGTCGGCGACAAGCCTGGTCAACGGCTCGGCCAACACGGTCAACTGGTACACCGGCAACAGCGGCCCCGGCTCGGCGCGATCCAGCGCGACCATCCGCATCGACACCGCGCAGAGCATCCAGTTCGGCGCCCAGGGCAACGAGTTCGCGATCCGCAACCTCGTGCAGCAGACCGCGGTCTATGCCGCTGTCAACACGCCGCCGGCGGGTGCCAATGCGGGGCAGCAGATCGGTGCGCTCAGCCAGCGCATCGCCGCCAACCTGACGCCGCAGCTCGGTCAGCAGACGATCTCGGACATTCAGACCGACTTCGCCAACGCCCAGACGACGATGAAGGACGCGACGGCCCGGCAGACCCAGGCAAAGGCCGCGATGCAGAGCCTGGTCGACCAGACCGAGGGCATTTCGCAGCAGGATGTGGCGAGCCAGCTCTTGCAGCTGCAGACCAATCTGCAGGCGTCCTATCAGACCACCGCGATGCTCGCCCAGCTGTCCCTGGTCAAATACCTGTAAAACAACGGGGGAGGCGACGGTTAGGCTTTCGTTAACCACGTCTCTTTAGCTTTTGTTCAGATCTGGGGCGAGAGCCTCTCTTTCTGGAGGCTGACGTGAGTAGCGCGACCGACGAGCGGATCCATCTGGTGATCGCAACCCCGTGCTTCGGCGGACAGGTGTCGAGCATCTATGCGAGCTCGATCTTCGCCTTGCAGCGCGAGCTGCGCACCACGTCCAATGTCGGCCTGACCGTTCACATGCGCGACGGCGACGCGCTGATCACCCGTGCGAGGGCGAATCTCGTCACGCTGTTCCTCAACGATCCCACTGCCACTCATCTCCTATTCGTCGATGCCGATATCGGCTTCACGCCGAAGCAGGTGTTCCGGCTGATCGAGTCCGGCGGCGACATGGTCGCCGGCGTCTATCCGGTCAAGAAGGTCAATTGGAGCAAGGCGCGCCGCGCCATCCATTCCAACCGCATGGACGTGCCGGCAGCGTCGCTCGACTACGTGCTCGAGATCGAGGATCCCGACCATGTCGCCGTCGTCAACGGCTTCACCCGGGTGCGCTATGCCGGCACCGGCTTTCTGATGATCCGCCGCCGCGTCATCGAGGCGATGATCGCGCACCCGGCCTACGCACCGCTGCAGTTCTTCCGCGAGCATTCGCACGATGCGCTGGCCGGCAGCCCGAACCGCTTTGCGCTGTTCGAATGCATGATCGATCAGGAGACCGGCACCTATCTCAGCGAGGATTTCGCCTTCTGCAAGCGCTGGACCGATCTGGGCGGCGAGATCTGGGCCGACCTCGACAGCCGGCTCGACCATGTCGGTCCCTCGGTGTTCCACGGCAACGTCGCCTCGCAATTCGCATCGGCCGTGAACGTCCCCACGGCCGCCGCCGACGCAGCGTGACGATCATCCGATGACACCGCCTGCAATCCGGCCCGAGCTTTCGACAGCGCCCGCCGCCGATCGGCGCGGGCAGGGCACAGCAACCACGGGCCTCCGCGATCTCTTCGCCTTGCTCGGAGATCTCCTGATCGACGGCGGCGACACGCGTCTTTCGCTCGATCGTCCGTGGGGCCGCAACGCCTATGGGTGCGGGCCGTCGCCGGCACCCGACCTCGTGTGCTTTTCGTCGAGCACGGCCTCGCCGATTTCCGAGCGTGCCTTTGCCCGCGTCGAGCTCGCCCGCGAGCAGTTGATGCATGCGGCGATCTCGCTCGGCGTCGATGAGGCGCTCGACCGCCGCACCGAGGAGATGCGCGGCGAGTTGCGTGGTCATCTGCGGCTCGCGGACGATGTCGACGTCATCTTCTCGCCGTCGGGCACCGATGCGCAGCTGCACGCGCTGGCGCTGGTGCGTGCGCAGCTCGGCGAGACCATCACGAGCGTGATCGTCGGCAGCGACCAGACCGGCAGCGGCACGGCCGCCAGCGCACGTGGGCGCCACTTCAACGCGCGGACGGCGAGCGGCCTCGCCGTGACCAGGGACGCGCCGATCGACGGCCTGTCCGGCGATGCGGTGTTTCTGCCGCTGTTCGACGCTGTATCGATGCAGCCGCGCGGCGACATCGACGGCGCGGTGTTCGAGACCGTCGAGGCGCTGATCCGCTGTGGGCGCAACGTCCTGCTGCAGGCGATGGATGCCTCCAAGCTCGGCTGGCGCGGGCCGGGACTGGCGTGCCTTGACGAGGTGGCGCGGCGCTGGCCGGGCCGCGTCCGGATCGTCGTCGACGCCTGCCAGATGCGCCTCGATCCGACCGGGCTGCGCGAGCATCTCGATCGCGGCCATCTGGTTCTGATCTCGGGCTCGAAATTCTTCGGCGGACCGGCCTTCAGCGGCGCGCTGCTGGTGCCGCGCGATGTCGCCGCGGCCATGCGCCGTGGTCCCGCGATCGCGCCCGGCCTGTTCGGCTACATCAATCGCAGCGACTGGCCGCTGGCCTGGACTAATCTGCGCGCATGCTCCGCGCCGCGCGCCAACATCGGACAATGGCTGCGCTGGGAGGCCGCGCTCGCGGAGATCGCGGCCTATCAAGCCGTGCCCGAGGTATTCCGCCGCATGGCCATCCGGCAGCTCGGCGAGGCGATCGAAAGCCTGCTGATGCTGTCGCCCGTGCTGCGTCCGCTCGCAACCGGGGCAGCCGCCGACGAGGCGAGCAGCGAATTCGGCTTCGCCACGATCTTTCCGTTCGCGCTTCAGCGCGACGGCCGCCTGCTCGATCTCGGCGAGACCCAGGCTGTCTATCGCGCGCTTCAGCAGGATCTCAGCGACCGCTTCAGCGGCCGTGACGCCGCCGTGGCCGGACGCCAGTGCCTGATCGGCCAGCCCGTGCGCATCGATCGCGACGGCGAGCCGCCGATTGCGGCGCTGCGGCTGTGCATCGGCGCGCGCGAGGTGACGGAGGCGTGGTGTGACGATGTCACCACCGCGCGCGTCAATCTCGAAGCCGACATCGACCGCATCGCCGACGTGGTCGCCAAAACAGAGCTGCTCGTCACGGATCTGAGCAGCCAGGATCTCAGGGATATCTGTCATGCCAACTGATTTGCCCGCACTCGCCGAAGCGGCCGGCGCAGACTGTGCCGAGCGGATCGGCATGGCCAAGATCGCCAAGGCGGCCTTCGAC
Source organism: Bradyrhizobium sp. SRS-191 (assembly GCF_024586915.1). Taxonomy (GTDB): domain Bacteria; phylum Pseudomonadota; class Alphaproteobacteria; order Rhizobiales; family Xanthobacteraceae; genus Bradyrhizobium. The sequence goes on along the minus strand of NZ_JANBVS010000030.1, from coordinate 3,202 downwards.
GGCCAGGACCTGAAACCGATGTGGGCCGCACTCCTCGGCAAGCTGCTCGACGGCTCCGCTACGCCGGGCGAGGGGCTCGATCTGGCGCTGGTCGCGCAACTGATCGGCGAGAAGTCGTCGGGGCTGGCGATCCAGCACGACGTGCTGCAGGCGCAGCAGCTCTATCGCGTCACCTGCACCAGCCCGGCGCCGCGGCTGCGGGTGCTCGCGCTGGCGGCGGCGACCGACATGGGCAGCAATACGCCGATCGAGTTCCTGCTCGAGGATGGCGATATCGAGCTGCTGATGCTCTACGTCGTCCCCGGCGCGGAGCTTCCCTCGCCGCTGCCGGCGCATGATGTCGCCATCGTCATTGCCTCGGATTCCGAGGATTGCCAGCACGCGCTGCACGAGATCAATGCCGTCGCCGCGCGCTGGCCGCGTCCGCTGCTCAATCCGCCGGAGCGGATCTGGCATCTCGATCGGGACAAGCTGCACGCGCTGCTCGCCGGCATCGAGGGCTTGTCGATCCCCGCGACCGTTCCGGTCGATCGCGAGCGCCTGGTCGAGGTCGCGGACGAGCGCGAGCTGATCGAGGACGTCGACGGCGCGCTCGGCTTTCCCATCATCATCCGGCCGCGCGGCTCGCATGCCGGTGTCGGTCTCGAGAAGGTCGAGGAGCCGATCGAGCTCTCGCTGTATCTCGACGAGCGTGACGAGCAGGAGTTCTTCTTAGCGCGCTTCGTCGACTATTCCAGCGAGGACGGCCAGTTCCGCAAGTACCGCGTCGTGTTCGTCGACGGCACGGCCTATGCCTGCCACATGGCGATCGCGAAGCGCTGGGACATCTGGTACCTCAACGCCGGCATGGCGGCGAGCGAGAGCAAGCGCCTCGAAGAGGCGACCTTCATGCAGACCTTCGACATCGGCTTCGGCCGGCGTCACCGCAGCGTGCTCGCAGCGATCGCCGAGCGCATCGGCCTCGACTACTTCATCATCGACTGTGCGGAAACCAAGGACGGATCGCTCCTGGTGTTCGAGGCGGACAATACGGCCGTGGTCCACAACATGGACTCGCCGGACATGTTTCCCTACAAGCCGCCGCAGATGCGAAAGATCTTCGCAGCCTTTGCCGACATGATCGCAAAGCGCGCGCTGTCAGCGGCGGAGCAGGCGGCGTGAGCGCGCCGGCGCGCGTGGAAGCGTCGTTGCAGCCCGCGGAGACACTCGATCCGCGGGACTGGAACGACGTTCGCGCGCAAGGTCATCGCATGCTCGATGACATGATCGACTACATCGCCGGCATCCGCGACCGTCCGGTCTGGCAGCCGATGTCGCAGGCGACGCGGCAGCGCTTTCGTAGCGGCCTGCCGCAGGCGCCGACCGATCTGGCAGAGGTCTATCGTGATTTCAGCGAGCTCGTCGTTCCCCATGCCACCGGCAACGTGCATCCCGGCTTCATGGGCTGGGTGCATGGCGGCGGAACGGTGGTCGGCATGCTCGCGGAGATGCTGGCGGCCGGGCTGAATGCCAATCTCGGCGGCCGCGACCATGCTCCGATCGAGATCGAGCGCGAAGTGGTCGGCTGGACGCGGCAGCTGTTCGGCTTCCCTGAAAGTGCCAGCGGCATCTTCGTCACCGGCACCTCGATGGCCAATCTCATGGCCGTGCTGGTGGCGCGCCGTGCCGCCCTCGGCGCCTCCATGCGCAGCGAGGGCCTTGGCGAAGTCGGCCTGCGCTTGCGCGCCTACACATCCAAAGCCGCCCATGGCTGCATCGCCAAGGCAATGGACATCTGCGGCCTCGGCAGCGATGCGCTGCGCAGCATCGCGGTCGATGGGTCGCACCGCATCGATGTCTCCGCGCTCCGTGCCGCGATCAGGCAGGACCGCGCTGCGGGCCTGCATCCGTTTCTCGTCGTCGCCTCCGCCGGCACGGTCGACATCGGCGCGATCGATGATCTCACGCAGTTGTCCGAACTGTGCCGCAGCGAGGGGCTGTGGTTCCATGTCGACGGCGCATTTGGTGCGCTGGCGATGCTGTCGCCGGAGCTCGCGCCGAAGCTTGCCGGAATCGAGCGGGCGGATTCGATCGCGCTCGACTTCCACAAATGGGGGCAGGTGCCCTACGACGCGGGATTCCTGCTGGTGCGCGACGGCGCACAGCATCGCGCCGCCTTCGCATCGCCCGCGGCCTATCTGCGTCGCGAGACGCGCGGCCTCGCAGCCGGCGCGGAATGGCCGTGCGATCTCGGTCCCGATCTGTCGCGCGGCTTCCGCGCGCTCAAGACCTGGTTCACGCTGCGGACCTACGGCGCCGACCAGCTCGGACGGATGATTGCGCGGAGCTGCGAGCTGGCGCGACATCTCGAAGCCCGCGTGCGTGCCGAGCCGGAGCTGGAATTGCTGGCCCCCGTCAATCTCAACATCGTCTGTTTCCGCTACCGCTGCGCAGATGCCGATGCGATCAATGGCGCTGTGGTCGCCGACATCCACGAATCCGGCATCGCCGCGCCGTCGACCACGATGCTGGATGGCCGCGTGGCGATCCGCGCCGCGATCGTCAACCATCGGACGCAGGCGGACGACATCGACCGGATGATTGCAGCAGTCCTGATGTTCGGCCGCCAGCGTGCGGCCGGCGGTTCGCCATTGATCGAATTGGAGGCGCCGCCGCTCGCGCCTTGATGGTAAACGCTCCCCACCACCTCAGGTCGATCGTCCCATCGTGGGATCATCTGAGAGGACGGCGTCAACCTTTCCGAAGTTGGTTGACGCCGAGTGAAGACGCACGCGCGTGAATGAATCTGCGTGTGTTTTCAACGCGTGCGCTGATCGCATGCAACGACGATACAACCGCGTGCGCGCTCGCTGGACGGATTGAACCGTGCCGGCGCCACAACCGCTTCAACGTTTGTTAGCCACTGCCATTCACCGTGACGCCCGTTGCCCAGGACGCCAAGTCGATCTGGGCAGCAGCCTGATCTCGAAGGGATCGGGTTCTTGTTTCACACCAGAAGGGTATGAAAATGTCAGGTATCGTCCTCTCGGCGTCGGTGCGCCAGAATTTGCTGTCGCTCCAGTCGACGGCTCAGCTCCTCGCCACCACCCAGAACAATCTCTCCACGGGCAAGAAGGTCAATTCGGCACTCGACAATCCGACCAACTTCTTCACCGCCCAGGGTCTCGACAACCGCGCTTCCGACATCTCCAATCTGCTTGAC
>NZ_JANBVS010000003.1 GCF_024586915.1 Bradyrhizobium sp. SRS-191 | reverse complement strand
CAACCCTCTCAGCGCGAGCGAAGCTCGTCGCGACCCCGTGAAGAACGGGGAGAGGGAGTGCACTGCCCGTGTGGCTGCTTGGTGCGGCTCTCGCCACGAGCGCCAACCGCTCCGCTCAGAACCCGTCCGCCTTCTTGCCCCAGGGATGACTGCCCGGCACCAGCTGCGCTTTGATGCCGGCCTTCTCGACATCGGCCTGCGTCCTGAAGAACGTCGCCTCATGCACCAGCGCGCCGGTCTTGGTGGTCACCGCGACGTAGCGCGCCACCGTGTCGATGTCGCAGAGGTAGCCGCCGCCGGGATCGGCGGCGCTGCGCAGGTTGCCGTCCCAGTCCACGAAGAAGCCGTCGCTCATGTCGTTCTCCATTTCAGTCGTCATTCCATCGCAGGCTGATCGGCGACCAGCTGCGCATAGGCACTCTCGACGATCGCCCGGCATTGCTGCAGGCGCTGCAGTTCGGCTTTGCTGATCGTGACCGTCTCGCCATCCTCGTGAGCTGACGCCGCCGCCTGCAGCGCCTCGAACAGCGCTTTTTCGAGCTGATAAATGCGCTCGCTGGCGCGTTCCAGATAGGGGATCGGATTGGCGCGGACATTGGCCTCGTGCAGCGCATCGAGGCTGAGCAGCGTGCGGAAACGTCGCTCGACCTGGCGCTGCTGCATGCCGAAATCGTGCTCGATGACGGTCATGGCCGCATCTCCGGGGTGGACTGCGCTGCCGCTCTTGCGGCCTGGCGCAGCAGCGTCAGGCATTCCAGCGATGCGGCCATGTCGAGCGCGGAGAAGCCGTCCAGTGTCTCGGCGGAGATGTCGGCGCCCTTGGCCAGGAGATGCGCGACCACCTCCGCCTTGCCGGAGGACGATGCATACATCAGCGCGGTCGCGCCGTTGTCGTTGCGGTTGTCGATATCGATGCCGGCCTCGACCAGCGCGTCGATGGCCTCGAGATGACGGCCGACGCAGGCGAGCCACAGCGCGTTGTTGCCGTCGGCATTCCGGGCGGCGATGCCGGCGCCGGCGGCGAGCAGTTCGCGGATCACGGCGACGTTGCCGAGATGCGCGGCCTTCATCAGCGGCGTGGTCCGGTTGGCGATGGAGACGTCGACGTCATCAGCCGGAAAACCCTGGGCCGAAAGCCAGGCTGCCAGCGTCGGACTGATCTCCGCCGCGCCGCTGCGGGCGGGAAAGCGCTGGCGCCACGCCTCATAGCCGCCGTCGAGGCTGTAGACTTCCATGAAGCCGAAATCCGAGAAGGTCTGGGCATACTCCTGGCTGGCGTTGCCATGATAGCAGTAGATCAGGATCGGCGTGCGCCTGGCCGTGCCGGTGATCAGCTCGGAGAGATTGCGCTGGGTGAGATGCTGCGCGCCGGCCATATGAGCAGCCTTGAATGAAGCCTGGTCGCGCACATCGAAGCGTAGCACGTCGTCGCGCTGCAACAGCTCGGCCGCAGTGCCGACATCGATGCGCTGGAACGGGACCCGCGGTCTCATGACAGGACTCCTGCTTCATCGCGCGTGCGGCCAGGATAGGCTGCAAGCGTCGTGATACGATCGTCCGTCAAGGGACGGCCGACGGTGAAGTGATAGAGCGTTTGCAATTGGTCCCCGACGATCCCGAGCATCTCGTGCACGGAGTCGTCGAAATAGCAGCCGATGCCGGTGCCGCGCAGGCCGGCCGCCTCGGCCTCGAGATACAGCACATGGCCGATCAGGCCGGCCTCCCAATGCAGCTGGCGATAGCGCCACGGATTGTCGTGGACGAGCGGGCCGAACTCGGCCAGCATCGCCACGGCAAAGCAGCTGTCGCCGGCGATGGCCTGGTGACAGCTCGCAGTGCGGATCACGCCGCGGCTGTCGGTCGGCAGCAGGTGAAACAGCGGCAGATGACCGGGCGCGCCCGTGACGGGTCGCCAGTCGAAATCGGGGCGCAGCGCGTGCCGCAGGCTGGCCTCTGCCGCGCGGCTGCGAGGCAGCGCATACAGGCCGGGCGTCAGGCCGTCGACGCGGTGGACGAACAGCAGGGGATGCAGCCGTGGTGCGTAGGCCCAGGCATCCCAGGGCGGCGCGGCACGCGGCAGCAGCGCATCGAGCAAGCGATGGAATGCGTCGGCATCCATCGCGAACTTGGCGTCGAAGCGCTGCGCGCTGCGGCGGCCGAGAATGAGCTCGGCCGCGCGGGCCGTCGATCGCGACGCGCGCGGCGGATGGGGCAGGAGCGGTGCGGCCGCATCCTGCGCAGCTCCGGCCGTGGCCGCACTGACCTCGGCAATCACGGGCCAGCGATAGAGCGGATGACGATCGAGCCGGTTCGCGATGCCTGTCCAGATATCGTCGACCATACAGGGCGGCGGCAGCTCGGAACGCGCAGGCGCGGCGTCGCGCGGCGCGATGGCGACCAGGAGATCGGCGTCCTCCGCTTCGACGCCGGCGAAATCGCCGGCGCGGTCGAGGCCCATCACGGCGGCGAGCGTTCCGCTATCGAGGCCATCGATGACATTCGCGCGCCAGCCGAGCGCGGCGGCGGCGTAGCTGATCGCGCCGAGCGCGTGGCCGAGGTCGAGCTGGCAATAGCGGAACGCGCGCTCGCCATATTTCCACGCCTCGCGCCAATGGATCGAGGACAGCGCGAGCCACAGCCGTGGTTCGCCCGCAGATGCCGTGCCACGCCGGCAGCGCTGCTCCAGCACGTGATCGCGGCTGACGTAATGATACACTCCATCGCCGAGTCCGCTGACGTTCCCGGCGATCACATAGGTCTCGGTCGGATGCAGATTGCCGCTCGAGGGATTGCAGCGAAGGGCCCAGCGGTCCGGACCATATTCTTTCCACGCCGACAGCCCGAACGACAATTCCAGCAGCAGCGCGACATTGTCGATGGTGAGCGGATGGATCGGTGCCGTGCCTGCGCAGGCCTCGGCAAAGCTCGCGGCGAGACGATCCGAGGTCAGCGGCAGATCGGTGCGCGGGCAGCCGGCGAACTCACGGAACGGGTTCGGCTGCGCATCCCAGTCCAGCGTCTCGGGCCCGGCCGCATAGCGTTTCAGGCTGTGTTTGGTGCGGGCGTGATAGGCGAGCGCGACGTCGGCGGCGGCCGGCATCTCCGCTGCCGGGGACGATGGCACGGACATGATTCCTCACGAGGCGCGAGCGATGAGTTCGCGCATGCTGGTTGGTCGCTGGGCGACCGGATCGGGCGGAGCAAAATCCGTTCCGGGACGTGCGCCCCTGTCTCTCCTTGTCATCCCGGGATGCGCCCCTTGGGCGCAGGCCGTGAAGCCATGATCACGACTGATGGATCTGGAGTCCGGGCTCGCCGCAGCGCGTCGCCTGGAATGACAGCGCGGGGAGGGGTGTCCGATTCCGAACAGCACGACCGGCGCTGTTCGTTTCTCGACATCAGTGCTGATGAGCCCGGCGGGATGCGGCCGCCTCGATCAGGATCGCGACCTTGGCTGCGATCGAGCGCCATGCCCGATGCGCATCCATCTTGTGGCCGAGTTCGAAACTATCAGCCATGCGCGTCGCAAAGGCGGGTCCGTCACGGCCATGCTGTTCCGCGATGATCCAGGCGGTCTGCCACAAGTCGCTCTCGGTCGTCACGGAGGCTACAGATCCAGCACCAGCCGGTCGCCCTTGGCGCGCGACACGCAGGGCAGGAAATAGCCCTCGGCGCGTTGCGCGGCGGACAGCCGCTTGTCGCGATGATCGATCTCGCCGTCGACGACCCGGGTCTTGCAGGTGCCGCACATGCCCTGTTCGCAGGAGGTCGCGATCTTGACGCCGTTCTCTTCCAGGAACGCGGTGACCGTCTTGTCGCCGGGGATCTTGAAGGTCGCGCCGGTGCTCTGGATGGTGACGTCGAACACCTTGTCGAGCAGCGCGGCGGCAGCCTTCGCGGTGAAGCGCTCGACATGAATGCGCTCCTCGGCAAAGCCCTTCTGCTTGGCCTGTGCGATGATCGGATCCATCCACCAGTCGACGCCGCAGATGAACAGCTGGGTGTCGTCGGGACGATCGGCGAGCAGCTCCGCCGCCTTCAGCAGCTGATTGTCCTCGGTCGCTTCCTTGTAATACGTGGTGTCGTCGGCGAAGGACGATGCCTCGATGGTGCCGCGGAACGAATCCGGCGACATGAGTGCGAACACATAGTGCAGCTCGAACGGGATGCCCTTCGCCTTCAGCGTGTCGGCGATCGACAGGATCGGCGTCACACCAATGCCGCGCGCCAACAGCAGCGCGCGCTTGGTGTCCTTCGGAATCTTGAAGCGGTTGCGCGGACGGCTGACCTGCAGCCGATCGCCCTCGTTGATGTCGAGATGCAGCGCCTTGGAGCCGCCGCGGCTGTTGGCATCCTTCCACACACCGATGCAGTAGCGGTTGCGTTCGGCCGCGCTGTTCAGCAGCGAATATTGCCGCGTCAATCCGTTCGGCAGGGTCACGTCGATATGGCTTCCCGGCGTGAAGCCGGGCAGTGGCTGATCATCCGCCGGGATGAGCTCGAACGAGGCCATGTTGTGCGCCTCGATGGCCTTTTTGGCCACGACAACGGTATGCAGGCTGTCGGACATCAGACAACTCCATCATGCGACCCGGCTCATCAGGAGGCGATGCAAGGAGAAGGCCAGATCGCTTACCGTCCATGCCGGCCGCCTTGTCGTGCCGGCACGGACGTCGGCGTCAGCCCCAGATCGTGTGGTGGTGATGGTCGGTCATGGACGAGTCGCGTGCGGCCGACGTCCCGGAATTGTCGGTCGTGGTGGTCACGTGGTGATGATGCGAGTTGTGCGCTGTCGGCGCGGTCGTGCCTGTCGTCTTGGCTGTTCCGCCGCTGGAGTCGTCATGCCCGATGTCGTGGCGGCAGGCGAACTAATAGCCTTCGGCACGGCGTTCAGAGGCGGCTTGATGGCGTTGCGCATCGATGTCGAAATCGGCTTGCGTTTGTTGCTGGCCGGATGTATGAGCGTTGCCCGTTTCAAATCCAGAAGCGTTCAACGCGAGAGGCCATCAGCCATGTCAAAACCACTGTGCGCGACACGATCCGTGCCGACGCTCGCAGTGCGTTCGGCTGAGAGTTTCTCCATCATGTTGAACGATCATGGCCAAGTCATCGATCGCGCGCCGGCAGCAGGCCGAGCGCGCACGGGTTGAAGCCTATGAGCTGACGCTGCGCCGTGTGGCGCGGCCGACGCGGCCGCCGCCGGATCTGCTCAATGCGATCCGCGAGGCCCAGGCTGGCTTCACAGCCGACATCATTCGGACTCCTGAAGCCTGGAAGCCGCAGCTGAAGACGCGCGACGCTGCGCGCCTGCGGCTCGCCGCCGCGCGTCATCTGTTCGCGCGCTATCCGGTCGCTCCGCATCTGGAGCAGATCTGGATCGACGCGGCCGGGCTGGAGCGCGACGAGAGGGACCTGCGCAAGCGCTGGTACATCGCCGCCGCCGGTGGCGGCTCGCTGTACAAGGCCGGCGCGTCAGCCTTCCTGTCGCGCAAGGAGGTTCACGCCTTCCTCAATCCGCTCGGCCGGGTCGGCTTCGACGAGGCGATCTGGCAGGCGATCGCGCGCTCCTACACCGACGATCCCGCCCTGGTGTCGCGGATCGCCCGGTCCAGGATCGCGCGGACGCCGCGCGGCGAGATTGCGTTCTGGCGCGAGGTGGCGCAGTTCTTCTGCGCGCAGCCGACGACCATCGAGGAAATCGACGATCTCTGCGATTACTTCGCGCATCGTCGTCGGCGCGATCGCAAGTTCAGCCTCAAGGGGCGGACGCTTGCGGCGCTGCGCCGGCTGATGCAGGCGTGGCATCGCGATCTCGCGGTGATCGCCCGCATCGAGGCGGCGCGGCGGCGGATCGAGCTGGCGCAGCAGCACACGACGGCGCGGGACGCTCAGCTCGCCTCGCACTGGACCGGCGCGCGGCTCGCGGAGTGGTCGTGGAGCCCGTCCTCCGCCAAGCGGGATGAGTACGTCGTCACGCAGTTGCGCAGCGCGGAGGATCTCGTCGAGGAGTCCAGGGCGATGCATCACTGCGTGTCGAGCTACGCAGCCAAGTGCGTGACCGGCCACGCCTCGATCTGGTCGCTGCGCCACCGCCACGCCGGCCGGACGCAGCGGCTGCTGACGATCGAGCTCGATCGCCAGCACCGCGCGGTGCAGGTTCGCGGCTTCGCCAATCGCGTCGCGTACGTCGACGAGCGAAAGGTCCTGGAGCGGTGGGCCAAGGCGCGCGGGATCAATTTGCCGGAGACATGATCTGTGCCGTCCACCGGGGCGGCACAGGTCGTGCGTCAGCGCGATCGCGGGGCAATGCCCACCGGGCGCGTCGGCTTGTTAGGCCATGGATGCTGGCTGCGCGTGCCGCTGTTCCTGCATCTGCGCTGCCTGCGCCCGTAACCGGAGCGCCAAGGCGCGCCGGCGCACTCCTCATCCCCGCCGTGCCGCCTCGATCGCGGCGACGTCGATCTTGTGCATCGGCATCATCGCGGCGAACACACGCTTGGCGACGTCGCCGCCTTCGGCCATCGCGTCCGTCAGCACGCGCGGGGTGATCTGCCAGGACAGGCCCCATTTGTCCTTGCACCAGCCGCAGTGACTTTCCTGGCCGCCATTGCCGATGATCGCATTCCAGTAGCGATCGGTCTCGGCCTGGTCGTCGGTGGCGATCTGGAACGAGAAGGCCTCGCTGTGGGTGAAAGCCGGGCCGCCATTGAGGCCGAGGCAGGGGATGCCGCACACGGTGAACTCCACCGTCAGCACGTCGCCGGCCTTGCCGGACGGATAGTCGCCCGGCGCGCGATGCACGGCGCTCACATGGCTGTCCGGAAACGTCTCGGCATAGAACCGCGCGGCGGCTTCGGCGTCCTTGTCGAACCACAGACAGATGATGTTCTTGTGCTTTGGCATTGCAGGGCTTCCTTCCACTCGGAATGCAGGCCGTCGTTCCGTCAGGGGGCGACGGCCCTGGAGATGCTTACGCCAGTTCGTCTCGATCCGGCTGATCAGAGGACGAAGCTCGCCGTGGCAATCCGACATGATGGCCGCTGGTCCGGCGATTTTTTTACGGTCGGCACAATCATCGCGCAGCGGTTGTGGGGGGAGTTGCCATGATGAGCGTCACCGATCCCGGCCTCCGGATGCGCTCCAAGCGCGGCGAGGAGAGCGCCGAGATCGGCCCAGCAGGATCCTGAATGTCGAGCTGCGCTGCGTGACGCAAGGCAATGTCACGGCTGATGCGGCCCGACTTAAGCAATATGACGGGATTGCCGAGATGGACTGGTCGCGCTACGAGCCGGTGGATTCGAGGAAGTTCGATCCCGACGCCGTTGGCGGTGCGGGCAAGCGTGGGAAGTAGGCGTCGACATGTTGGAGACCGGAGGCCGCGTTCAAACGGCGCTTCTCGGAATGGTCGCGGCGATGCTGGCGGGGTGGCTCTCGCCGTTAGCGCATGCGCAATCGGCGCCACGTCCGGCTCCCCCGCCGGCGGCAGCCCGTCCGGCGCCGGCACCGGCCGTTCCGGATGATCTGAAGGACCTGCGCGGCGAATGGAAGCGCGCCGGCGCCGGCTTCGCCTGTGTCGTGACCCCGCCGCGTCAGCTGTCGCAGGAGCTGCTGCTCGCGGTCATGGCGCGCGCCTGCCTGCGCCTCGGTCCGCTCGTCGTCGGCGATGCCGCCGCGACGGCCACCGCCGCCCTCGGGCAGCCGCATCGGACGCTGAAGCAGCCGCAGGACAAGGTCGCCTGGATCTATTTCGTGGGGCAGCGCGAGCACTATCCTTATTTCGTGGTCACGGTCGTGGCCGACAAGATCGTCGCGCTCCAGGTGACCGGCGACGGCACCACGACCGCGCCCGGCTATGAACTGAGCGGGGTCGGGCTCGGCGCCGCCACCGATGATGTCGTCAAGGTGTTCGGCCAGCCCGGCCATTTCGAGCCGACCGAATTGAAGGGCGTCGAGCTCTGGACCTATCCGCCGCACCCGTTCTCCTTCGAGCTGAAGGGCGGCCGGGTGATGTCGATCCGGATCAATCAGTAGCCGGTGACGGCGATTGCGCCGCCAACGGCGTATCGCGGCTGCCCTCTGTCATCCGGGCTGCTGCATGGACCGGGAGGCGCAGGCCCAGCGCGCCACGATTTGATCCTCATCGAGCAGCCCGAGGCTGGTCGGCGGCCCCTCGAGCACCGTCGCGTTGACCTTGGCGATCTCAGCGTTGAGGGCTGCGACTTCGCGGCGCACGGCGGCTTCGTCGGGAAGCGAACCGATGGCCGCCAGCCGCTTCTCGACCTTGCGCAGCAGCTCCAATGAAGGCGGCAGCATCGAGACCTGCTCGCGCCGGATGAGCTGCTTCACCCACCAGAGCGGATCGTGCTCATCGCCGAGATTCGGCAGCGGCTTGCCGGCGCCCGGAAGATTGTCGAAAGCGCCCTGGCTCTGCGCCGTGCGGATCTGCGCCTCGACCCAGGATTCGAAGCTCGTCGCCAGCGGTTTGCGCTCAGTCATGACGGTGGCCTTTTGGAGGGGCAACGCCGCAATATTATCCGCTCGGTGAGATGGACGCCAGAACAACACGGGCTGCCCGGCACGACTGCGCCCAGCTTGGCAGGCTGAATCGGCCGCGCTCGAGCTCGTGTGGCCCGGCACACCAGGAAAAATTCTTCTTGCTATTTTTCCGAAATCATGTTCTTCTCCGTGTAACCCGCCTCGAGCAGAGGGACGAACGCGTCGTCACGATCGTGGAGGTGGGCTGCGATGGCCGCGGCGGCTGTGCTGGACGAGCACAGGCCGGCACGGACGGCGAAGTCGTGTGGTCCTGGCCTCTCGAAGCTGAGGTCTGCGCACGCGCCAAGGCGCGTTGTCGCGAAATGGGGGCAAGAACGCCGATCCCCAGGGAGAGCACGAAGGACACCGTAAAACCAATCGCGCGGGGAAGGCCGGGTCTGTCCGGCTGTACTCGTGGTACCTGCCGCCTGCATTCTTTTGAGCAGGCGGGCCACGGGCCTCAGCCGAGGTCCGGCCTTCTCCGCGCCCTCTCGTTATCAGGAGGGACATCGTCGATGCACCACCCGGGCACGCCGTGCCGCGGGAAGGCGAGGTCATGTCTCGTGAGTTGCGGCCGCTGTAACCAAGTCCTTAACTGTCGTCCCGGCCTCGCGCCGGGACCCATAACCCCAGGGAGATGTCTGAGGCGCGATGGTGGACCGGTCTCACCCAGCCACGTCGGCCGGTGGCTATGGGTCCCGGCTCGAGGCCGGGACGACACTGAATGTGACGCGCGCTCCGGGGCGCCATGATCAGTCGCGACTTTGCACCGCTGCTGCAATCTCGTATCCAGCAGCGATAACGTAAGGAGGACACCCCCATGACCAACACCGCCGCCGAGATCGAAGACGACCGCCAGATCCGCGAGCTGCTGCAGAACTGGGCGATCTGGCGCGACGCCGGCGACTGGGAGCGCTTCCGCACCGTGTGGCATCCGGACGGGCGGATGATGGCGACGTGGACGCAAGGCACCGGCGACGAGTTCATCGAGATCAGCAAGGCGGCCTGGGCGAAGGGCGTCAACATCCTGCATTTCCTCGGCGGCATCTCGGTCGATCTTGCCGGCAACCGCGCGATCGCGCAGACCAAGATGACGATCTCGCAGCGCGCCGAGGTCGAGGGCGTCCTGTGCGACGTGCTCTGCACCGGCCGCTTCTACGACTTCCTCGAGAAGCGCAATGACCGCTGGGGCATCGTGCTGCGCCAGCCGATCTACGAGAAGGACCGCATGGACCCGGTCACGCCCGGCGCGGTGCCCGCGCTCGATCGCGCGCTGCTGGAGCAGTTTCCCGTCGGCTACCGCCATCTCGCTTATTTGCAGACCCGCATCGGCTACACCGTCAAGCGCGACATGCCGGGACTGAAGGGTCCGGAGGTCGAGGCTCTCTATGCGCGCGGCGCGGCGTGGCTGCGCGGCGAGCCGGTGTGATCGTTGAACCAGGGATCAATCGCCCGCGACGGATGAAGTCCAGCCGGCGCAGTGGTGCGCCGGCTGGATGATCAATGGGGACAAGATGTCGAAGATGCATGCGGCGGTGACTTTTCTTGGTGTCCTCCTATCCGTCCCCGCCGCGTTCGCCCAGGCCGCGCCAAATGCCGCGGCCGACATGGCGCCGGTCGAGTGCACCATCAAGGATAATGTCGAGGATGCCGGCTGCCGCGCCCGTCTGAAGGGACTGTTCGCGCGCAAGGCCGATACGCTGACCCTGATGCTGGAGGGCGGCAAGACCAAGGTCTATCGCGGCAACAAGGCCGCCTGCGATGGCGATGACGTCGAGAAGTGCGTCGTCTACAAGTTGCAGCATTACTTCCCGGCGATCGAGTCCTTCGTCGTCTCCAAGTCGTTCTACGAGTGCGGCGAGTATCAGCTGGTCAGCCGGCGTAGTGGTCACGTCACGGTCATGTCCGAGGTGCCCCAGCTGTCGCCATCGGGACACTATCTGCTTTCGATCGACATAAGCGACGCCTGCGAGCGCAAATACGACATCGCGATCTGGTCGGCGCAGTCTGATCCGCCGAAGCTCGAGTTCCGTTACAAAGCCAAGCAATATGAGAATTGGGAGCTGGTGAGCTGGGCCGAGGACGGCCGCCTGAAGCTGCGCGCCGAGGTCAATACGGACAAGGGCGCTTATGACCAGGAGGCAGAGTTGGTCCGGGAGGGGAACGGCTGGAAGCTCATGCCCGGCAGGCGGATCGAACGAAGCAAATAATTGAATCAGAAAGGAATCTGCCGATACACTGTGGATGGAACCGGCTGATCCCAAGCCGGCGAATAGAGGGGTTCTGTATACAAAAAAAGCGCGTCGTTGCCGAAAACTGTCGGAACTTGCGTTCTTTCAGGCCATCGTTGTATACAGGAACGGAGTTGGAAGTATACCGACACGAGGAAACACGATGGCTGCTTCATTCCCCATGAATGCCTGGTACGCGGCGGCTTGGGACGCCGAGGTCAAGCAGGCCCTGCTGCCCCGCACCATCTGCGGCAAGCATGTCGTGATATACCGCAAGGCGGATGGTACGATTGCCGCGCTCGAGGATGCCTGCTGGCACCGCTTGGTGCCGCTGTCCAAAGGCCGGCTGGAAGGCGATACCGTTGTCTGCGGCTATCACGGTCTCAAGTTCAGCCCGCAGGGCCGCTGCACCTTCATGCCGTCGCAGGAGACCATCAACCCCTCCGCCTGCGTGCGCGCCTATCCCGCCGTCGAGCGTCACCGTTTCATCTGGCTGTGGATGGGCGAGCCGGCGCTCGCGGATCCCGCCGATATTCCCGACATGCACTGGAATCACGATCCGGCCTGGGCCGGCGACGGCAAGACCATCCAGGTCAAGTGCGACTACCGCCTGGTGGTCGACAACCTGATGGACCTGACGCACGAGACCTTCGTGCACGGCTCGTCGATCGGCAATGACGCCGTGGCGGAGGCGCCGTTCGACGTCACCCATGGCGAGCGCACCGCGACCGTGACGCGCTGGATGCGCGGCATCGAGCCGCCGCCCTTCTGGGCCAAGCAGCTCGGCAAGCCCGGTCTCGTCGACCGCTGGCAGATCATTCGCTTCGAGGCGCCGTGCACCGTGACCATCGACGTCGGCGTCGCGCCGACCGGCACCGGCGCGCCGGAGGGAGACCGCTCGCAGGGTGTCAACGGCATGGTGCTCAACACCATCACGCCGGAGACCGACAAGACCTGCCACTATTTCTGGGCGTTCGCCCGCAACTATCAGCTCTCCGAGCAGCGGCTGACGACCGAGATCCGCGAAGGCGTGTCCGGCATCTTCCGCGAGGACGAATTCATCCTCGAAGCGCAGCAGCGCGCGATGGACGAAAATCCCGGACGTGTTTTCTACAACCTCAACATCGATGCAGGGGCGATGTGGGCACGGCGGATCATCGACCGGATGATCGCGCGTGAAACGCCGCTGCGCGAAGCCGCGGAGTAGTTGGAATGCCTGAGCGTGAGACCGATCGCTCGATTTCGCAGACCGTACGCGCGCAGCTCACGCTGCGCGACCTGATCCTCACCGGCGGCCTGCGCCCGGGTGAGCGCATCTCGGAGCTGCAGGCGGTGGAGGCTGCGGGCGTCTCGCGCACGCCGGTGCGCATGGCGCTGGTGCGGCTGGAGGAGGAAGGGCTGCTGGAAGCCATTCCGTCCGGCGGCTTCATGGTCAAATCGTTCTCAGAGCGCGACGTGCTCGACTCCATCGAGGTGCGCGGCACGATGGAGGGGCTTGCGGCGCGGCTTGCCGCCGAGCGCGGCGTCTCCGTGCGCGACACCGAGCCGATGCGCGAATGCTTGGCCCAGATCGACGAACTGATCGCGCCGGCGGAAATCTCGTTCGATGCGTTCTCGGCCTATGTCGCGCTCAATGCCCGTTTTCACGCGCTGCTGGCCGAATTGTCGCGCAGCCCGCCGGTCATCCGTCAGGTCGATCGCGCCAGCGCACTGCCGTTCGCTTCGCCGAGCGGTTTCGTGATGGCGCAGTCGGCGTTGCCGGAGGCGCGGCACATCCTGGTGGTCGCGCAGGAGCATCATCGCATCGTTCTCGACGCGATCGAGAACCGCGAGGGCGCGCGCGCCGAGAGCATCATGCGCGAGCATGCGCGGCTTGCCGCCCGCAATCTGCGGCTCGCCGTTAAGGCCCGCGGTCCGATGGATCTCGTGCCGGCCGCCGTGCTAATCAAGACGATGAGCTCGAACTGAGGGAGACGGTCATGCGCTTCCAGGACAATTGGTCGCCCGCGACGCTGGTGGCGACGCGCGATCTCGCGCCGGGCATTCGTGAGTTTCTCTTGCGACCCGACGGCTACGTCTGTGCGCCTTATCCGGTCGGCAGCCATATCAAGGTCAACGTCCTTGTCGGTGGGCAGCCGGATGTCCGCTCCTATTCGCTGGTCGGCGAGGCGGACCCGCGGGGCTACCGGATCGCGGTGCGCTTTGCGGAGGATTCGCGCGGCGGCTCACGCTATCTGTGGTCGCTGCAACCGGGCGCGCGTATCGAGGTGGCGAGCCCGACCTCGCTGCTGCAGGTCGGCTGGCAGTATCAGCATTATTGTCTGATCGCCGGCGGCATCGGCATCACGCCGCTGGTCGGCGCGGCGCAGGCGCTGCTCCGCAAGACGCCGAACGTCTCGCTGCATTATGCGGTGAGATCGCACGGCGACGCCGCCTATGCCGACGAACTCTCGAGCCTGCTCGGCGACAGGCTGTCGGTCTACGCGGCCGACCAGGGGCTGCGGCTTGATCTGCCCGCTCTGTTCGCCGGCCTGCCGCAGGGTACGGCGGTGCTGTTCTGCGGCCCGATGCGGATGCTGGATGCGGCGCGCAGCGCGTGGGCCGCCTGCGGCCGTTCGGCGGCGGATCTCAGCTACGAGACCTTCGGATCATCGGGCCGTCTGGCGACCGAGCCGTTCAAGGTTCGCCTGCGCGGCAGCAGCGAGGAGATCGTGGTGCCGCGCGATCGCTCGATGCTCGACGTGCTCAATGCCGCTGGCCACGAGGTCATGGCCGATTGCCGGCGCGGCGAGTGCGGCGTGTGCGCCATCGACGTCGTCGATGTCGAGGGTGAGATCGATCATCGCGACGTGTTCTTCAGCGACGAGCAGAAGCACCAGAACCGCAAGCTCTGCGCCTGCGTGTCGCGCGCCCATGGCGTCGTCACGATCGACACACTGGAGCGCGCCGACGCGGTGTGAGGCTTGGGCGTGAGGCCTGGGTGTGAGGCTTGGCGGGCTATTTGTCGGTCAGGCTGACCGGCATCGGCGCCTGCGGCTTGGCCTGGGACCTCCGGCCGCTCTGCTCCGCCGCAAGGGCGGCGCGCGCAGCCTTGAGGCGCGCATCGGTCTCCTTGTCGGCGAGCAGCGCGTCGGTGAGATCAGCCTCGGCGATGTGGGCCGCCTCGGCTGCCGCCTTCGCCGCGGCGATGTTGGCGGGGGTCGGGTTGGCCTTGGCCAGCGCATCGGCGGCGTTGCGCTCGGCCACCGCCTTCTCGTTGGCCGCCAGCGCGGCGTCGAGATTGGCGTCGGCAACCGTCTCCGCGGCATCCGCGGCGGCGAACGCCGCGGCAGCGGGGCTGGGCGGTGGCTTGGTCTTGGCCGTCCGCTCCTGAGTTGGCGGCGTCTTGCTCACCGCCTGCGGAGCGGTTTGCGTCTGCTGCGGCACGCGCGTCGGGGCGGGTTGTTGGATGGGGGGAGGCTGCAACGACGGCATCGTCGGCACGAGATCCAGCGGCACCATTCGCGCAAACGAGCTGCGCGCATCGCGCAGCAGGCCGCCCATGACGTTCTCGATCGGATCGGCGCTCGCCGTCCCGCTGCACGCGCAGCCGAACAGAGCGATCGCGCCGGCGACGTGTTTCGATGTGAAGCAGACGGCCATCAGAGCCTCCATCCCGCCAAGATCGGCCCAGCCGACCTCCTGCGTTCATCGCCTGCCTTATTCCGCGAATGGGGACGCAGGGTGGCGCTGCCGTGGAGACGATCGCCCGATATGCGCCGCGTCTGCCACATTGAACTTTCAGGTGAGCTCCTCGCGCACCCGCGCCGCCGCCCCGCACATCGCCTTCAATTTCCCGAACGCGGTGGCGCGCGGCAGATATTTCATGCCGCAGTCCGGCGCGACCACCAGCCGCTCCGGCGCCACCACTTTGAGGCCGTTCCGGATCCGCTCCGCGATTACGGCGACCGTCTCGACCTCGGGATCGCCGAGATCGAGCACACCGAGCACGATGGTCTTGGCCGAGAGATCCTTGAGAACGCCAAGATCGAGCCGCGGCTGCGCCGCCTCGATCGAGATCTGCGTCGCGCAGCACTCGGCCAGCTCGGCGAGAAAGGGATATCCGCTCGGCTTGCTGGAGCTTGGCACGATGGCGGCATAGCCGAAGCAGACGTGGACGATGGTGGGCACCGTAATATGATCGAGCGCGCGGTTGATGGCCTTCACAGCATAGCGCCGCGCCGCCTGCGGATTGCTGCGCACCCAGGACTCGTCGAGCTGGATGACGTCGGCGCCGGCCCGTTGCAGGTCGCGGGCCTCGGCATTGACCACCTCGGCAAACGCCATCGCGACCGCTTCGTCGTCGTGATAGAAATCATCCTGCGCCTGCTGGCTCAGGGTGAAAGGGCCCGGCAGCGTGATCTTGGCCGCCCGCGCCGTGTTGCGGCGGAGGAACTCCATGTCCCGCAGCTCGACGGGGTATCTGCGCCGGATCGGCCCGACGACGCGCGGCACCGGCGTCTTGTTGCCGGCCGGCGAGATGATGATCGCGGGATTGTCCGCATCGATCCCGTCGAGTGCGGTGGCGAAGCGGTTGGAGTAGCTCTCGCGGCGGATCTCGCCATCCGAGATGATGTCGATGCCGGCCTGTTCCATGTCGTGGATCGCGACGATGGTGGCGTCGTCCTGGGCTTCCTCGAGCAGCGGGCGCTGGATGCGCCACATGCCCTGCAGCCGGATGCGTGGAATGGACTTGGCGAGCATGGCGCGATCGACCAGCCAGTCGGGCTGCGGATAGCTTCCGACCACGGTGGTCGGCAGGAGATGTCGAGGCAGGTTCACCACAATGGTCCTCCGCAGTCCGACTCGATTTGTAGTAAGTTAGCAGACAAGGCGCCCGGCATGGCCACGCAACCTAGCGTTTGGTTTGTCTTCGGGGCGTCAGGAAAATGAGTAGTATTTTCCGCAGTTTGTGGCTGGGCGGGAAACGCCGCGAGGAGAAATGACCCGACGACACATCCTGACCCTCAACGCGGGTTCTTCGTCGATCAAGTTCGCATTGTTCGAAGAGCAGGCCGCCCCAGCCGAAACCCTGCGGGGCCAGATCCAGGGGCTCGGTGGCGCAACGCCGCATCTCCGAGCCATCGCCGGCAGCGGCACGCTCGTTGACGAGGCGGTGGATGCGGCGAGAGCGACCGGTCACGAAGCGGCGCTGGCGGTGGTGATAGACCTCCTGCAACGGGCTGTCGGCCGCTCCGCCGTCGACGCCATCGGCCATCGCATCGTTCATGGCGGGTTGGAATTCGCGCAACCGGTCGTGATCACCGATGATGTCATGGGGCGTCTGGAGGCTCTCAATCCTCTGGCGCCGCTGCACCAGCCGCATAATCTCTCCGGGGTTCGCGCCGCCCATCGCGCCTTTCCCGATGCCTTGCAGGTCGGATGTTTCGACACCGCGTTTCATCGCTCGCATCCCTGGGTCAACGACACCTACGCGTTGCCGCGCGAGCTCTATGAACAGGGCGTCCGCCGCTACGGCTTTCACGGGCTGTCCTACGAGTACGTCGTCTCGCGACTGAAGGAGATCGCGCCTGATGACGAGAAGGGCCGTGTGGTCGTCATGCATCTCGGCAACGGCGCCTCGATGTGCGCAATCCGCGATGGACAGAGCATCGGCTCCTCGATGGGCTTCACCGCGCTCGACGGCCTGCCGATGGGCACGCGCTGCGGACAGCTGGACCCCGGCGTCGTGCTCTATCTGCTGCAGGAGAAACGGATGACGGCGGAGGCGATCGGCGATCTGCTCTACAATCATTCGGGACTGAAGGGGCTGTCGGGGCTGTCGCAGGACATGCGCGAATTGGAGGCGGCGGGAACGCCGCAGGCGATGCAAGCGATCGACTATTTCGTCGACCGGATCAGGCGCGAACTCGGCGCCATGACCGCTGTGCTGTCTGGCCTCGACGCGGTCGTGTTTTGCGGCGGCATCGGTGAGCACGCCTGGCGGATTCGCGAGCGCGTCTGCCAAGGCTTCGATTGGCTCGGCATGGCGCTGGACAACAGCCGGAATCGGGCCGGCGAACCCGCGATCTCGTCCGCGGATTCCCGCGTGCGCGTGTTCGTGGTCAACACCGAAGAGGAGATGATGATCGCACGGCACACGGCGGGGCTGCTCGCCGAGCAGCGCAAGGATTGAGACGGAGCACCAGACCTGCTGATTTGCCGCTTGCATGTCCCGGCGTTCTGGTATCATCCAGGATGAAAGACCAAGAGAGCCGGGCAGGGAACGATGGAAGGCAGCGTGGCGTCGCGTGACGCAGACCTGGAGTTTGACTACGTCGTGGTCGGTGCCGGCTCGGCCGGCTGTGTTCTTGCCAACCGGCTCAGCAGCGACGGCAGGCACAAGGTGCTGCTCCTCGAAGCCGGCCCGAAGGACACCAACATCTGGATCCACGTCCCGCTCGGCTACGGCAAGCTCTTCAAGGAAAAGACCGTCAACTGGATGTACCAGACCGAGCCCGAGCCGGGTCTCGACGGCCGCTCCGTGTTCCAGCCGCGCGGCAAGGTGCTGGGCGGCTCCAGCTCGATCAACGGGCTTCTCTATGTCCGCGGCCAGCATGAGGACTACGACCGCTGGCGGCAGCGCGGAAATGTCGGCTGGGGCCATGACGACGTGCTGCCCTATTTCAAGCGGGCGGAAAATCAGTCGCGTGGCGGTGACGACTATCACGGCGTCGGCGGGCCGCTGCCCGTGTCCGACTGGCGCCACGAGGACCCGCTCTCGGAAGCGTTCGTGAAGGCGGCGGTCGAAGCCGGGCTGCCGTTCAACGCGGACTTCAACGGCGCGAGCCAGGAGGGCGTCGGGTTCTTCCAGACCACGACCCGGCGCGGCCGGCGCGCCAGCAGCGCGGTGTCCTATCTGCGGCCGGCGCTTGGCCGCAGCAACCTCCACGTCGAGACCGATGCGCTGGCGCAGCGCATCCTCTTCGAGGGACGCCGGGCGTCCGGTGTCACGTTCAGCCAGCGCGGACGGCTGCGGACAGCGCGGGCCCGCAAGGAGATCCTGGTCTCGAGCGGCGCCTACAATTCGCCGCAGCTGCTGCAATTGTCCGGCGTCGGTCCCGGTGAACTGCTGCGGCAGCACGGCATCGACGTGGTGCTCGACGCTGCGGGGGTCGGCAGCGACTTGCAGGACCATCTCCAGGTGCGCATCGTGATGCGATGCAGTCAGCGCATCACGCTCAACGACATCGTCAATCATCCCGTGCGCAAGGTGCTCGCCGGCGCCCGCTATGCCGCGTTTCGCAAGGGACCGCTGACGATCGCGGCCGGAACGGCTGGAGCGTTTTTCAAGACCGATCCTCGGCTCGCGAGCCCCGACATCCAGATCCATTTCATCCCGTTCTCGACCGACAAGATGGGCGAGAAGCTGCATGCCTTCTCCGGCTTCACCGCCTCTGTGTGCCAGCTCAGGCCCGAAAGCCGCGGCTCGCTGCGGATCAAGAACGCTGACCCGGCCGTGCCACCGGAAATCCGCATCAATTATCTCGCCAGCGAGACCGACCGGCGGGCCAATATCGATGGCTTGCGCATCCTGCGGAAAATCCTGGCGGCTCCCGCGCTGAGGCCGTATGTCTCGGATGAAGCCTTTCCGGGGTCCAAGGTCGTGAGCGACGACGATATCCTGGCCTATTGCCGGCAGACCGGCAGCACGATCTATCATCCGACCTCGACCTGCCGGATGGGGACGGATGCTCTGGCCGTGGTCGATCAGCGCCTGCGCGTGCGCGGCATTGACGGGCTGCGGGTCGTGGACGCCTCGATCATGCCGGATCTGGTTTCGGGCAACACCAATGCGCCGGTCATCATGATCGCGGAGAAGGCCTCCGACATGATCTTGCAGGACGCGCGCTGACGCAGGAATGAGTTCGTGACACGTTTCCGGATCGGTACCCGCAAGAGCACGATGGCCCTGGCGCAGACGGAGGAGATCGCCCGCCGGCTGCAGGCGGCGATCCCGTCGCTCGAGATCGAGATCGTCAAGTTCGAGACCACCGGCGATTCCGACCAGACCAGCAAGCTGTTGACCCATGGCGGCAAAGGCGGGGCGTTCGTCGCCGAGATCCGGCGGGCCATGCTGGATGGCAAGCTGCATGCGGCGATGCATTCGCTGAAGGACATGCCGGGCAATGAGGAGACCCCCGGCTTGGTCATTGCCGCATTGCTGTCGCGCGATCCGCCGGGCGACGTGCTGGTGCTGCGCAAAGGGCTGTCGCTGGACGACTTTCGCAAGGACGGGGGCCGCGGTTTCAAGATCGGTACCAATGCGGTGCGTCGCGCGGCCTATGCGCGGCGGCTGTTTCCGCACGCCGAGCTGATCCATTTCCGCGGCGCGGCCGACACCCGCATTCGCAAGCTCGACAATGGCGAGCTGCAGCGGCTGCCCGATGGCGGCGCGGTGGGGCCTGCCGATGCGCTGATCATGGCGCGGTCCGGGCTGGAGCGCGTGGGCCTGTCGGAGCGCACGTCCTATGAATTTCCTGTCGCCGACATGCTGCCGGCGGCCGGGCAGGGCATTGTCGCCGTCGAGTGTCCCGCGGCCGACTTCGAAACCCGGCGCATCCTGGCGACGATCGACGACCCCGCCGCGCGGGCCTGCGCGGATGCCGAGCGCGAGGTGCTGTGGGTGCTCAATGGCCACTGCAACTCGCCGATCGCCGGCTTCTCGACCATCGAGAACGGCCAGATGACCTTGACCGCCTCGGTGCTCGACGAAGATGGCGGCCACTTCATCGAGGCCCAGCGCGCCGGTCCCGCTGATCGTCCGCGCGAGCTCGGCCGTGCGGTCGGGCTCGAACTGCTTGGCAATGGCGCGGCTGCGCTGATCGAGCGCAGCCGGCCGCGTTAGTCCGTCATTCCTTATAGGCGCGCACGCGCTTGAGCATCTGCTCGACATGGGCGATGGGCGTCTCCGGCGTGATGCCGTGGCCGAGGTTGAAGATGTGGCGGCCGCCTGCATAGCTCGCCAGCACGTCGTCGACGGCCTGGTCGAGCGCCGCGCCGCCGGTGATCAGCGCCAGCGGATCGAGATTGCCCTGCACCGCGACCTTGCTCTGCACCCGCTCGCGCACCAGGCCCGGCTCGGCCGTCCAATCGATGCTGACGGCATCGACGCCGGTCTCGGTGACATAGCCCGGCAGCAGCGCGCCGGCGCCGCGCGGAAAGCCGATGATCTTGGCGTCCGGCCGTACCTTGCGCACGCCCTCGACGATGCGCCGCGTCGGTGCGACCGACCAGCGCGCAAACTCGCGCGGGGACAGCACGCCGGCCCAGGTGTCGAAGATCTGCAAGGCGTCGGCGCCCGCATCGAGCTGCTTCAGCAGATAGGCGATGGAGCTGCCCACCAGAGCATCGATGATCTTCTGAAAGGCATCGGGATGCCGATAGGCGAGCAGCCGGGCCGGCGCCTGGTCGGGCGTGCCCTGGCCGGCGACCATGTAGGTCGCGACCGTCCACGGTGCGCCGCAAAAGCCGATCAGCGCGGTGCTCTGCGGCAGATCGCTGCGGACGCGGCGCAGCGCCTCGAACACGGCCTCGAGCTTGGAGAGATCGGCCTCGCCGGACAGGGTTGCGATCTTCTCCGGCGTGTCGAGCGGATCCAGCCGCGGGCCTTCGCCGACCTCGAAGCGGACGCTGCGTCCGAGCGCGTGCGGGATCACCAGGATGTCGGAGAAGATGATCGCGGCGTCGAAGCCGAACCGCCGGATCGGCTGCAGGGTGACTTCGGCGGCGAGCTCCGGGTTGAAGCAGAGATCGAGAAAGCCGCCGGCCTGGGCGCGGACCTCGCGGTATTCCGGCAGATAGCGGCCGGCCTGCCGCATCATCCAGATCGGCGGCACGCTCTGCCGCTGGCCGGCCAGCACGTCGATGAAAGGCTTGTTCACGGCAGTCTCACTCACGCTGGGGCTCCGCAACCCTGGGGGAACAGTTTACCGTCCGTGATACATGGCCGGGCGGTTCCGGCCAAGCTCCTATCGGTTCGGGACGGCCGGCGGCCTCCAGACGCACCCGCGGCAGCGCGACGCCCTCTCGATGCGGGAACACGCGTTTCGCCGCTGCGTTGTCGTCGCACAGGGAGATCGATCATGGCCGAGAAATTCAACCCCGCTCCGCACGACAAGCACGCGGTCGATCCGCGCGAGGCCGTTCGTCTCGACCGGGAGGCGAAGACGCAGCTCGACAAGGGACTGATGGACACGTTCCCGGCGTCTGACCCGGTTGCCATGCAGCAGCCTTCGACGACCCGCGTGAAAAGCGACGACACGCGCGCGCATGAGCCGCACGAGCCGTCGTTGTGGGACAAGGTGCGATCGGTGTTCGCGCGTTGAACTAACAGTCCTCGTTGCAGCGAACGACGCACGTTACAGGGCATAGTTCCGTAGTTGTACGGGCGTTGCCGTAGTCTTACGGTGTAGTTGGGACCGCTTCGGATCCGGCTCATTTCAGAGTTAAATAACGCGTCCGTGGGACTCTCCCGTCGTCCGGAGAGTTCCACGGAATGGACGTTGTTGCCACCAGACTCGATCGAAGCCGCCTGCCGATGTGGGCGGCAGGAGGGCTTGCGCTCGTCTGTGGCGCCATCCTGGCCTTCAGCGGCTGGACGGAGTGGGCTTCCCGAAATTCTGAAATGCGCAATGCCGAGACGGATCTCGGCAACCTCGCACGCTCGCTCACCCAGCATGTCGAGGACACCTTTGAGCTTGCGGATTCCCTGATGCGCGGCGTCGTCACGGCGCTCGAGACCGACGACGGCAAGCCGGGGGCGATCACCCGGTTGCAGACCATCCTGAAGTCCCGAAAAGCCACCCTCGGCCGTGTCCGCGGCGTCTTTGCCTATGACGAAAAAGGCGACTGGCTCGCGACCACCGAGGACGTCACGCTCACCAACTACAACAATTCCGATCGCGACTACTTCGTTCATCACCGCGTCTCGGCGGATCGTTCGCTGCTGATCGGCCGTCCGGTGCAGAGCAAGTCCGGCGGGCAATGGGTCATCACGCTGTCCCGGCGCTGGAATCATGCCGACGGCCGCTTCGGCGGCGTCGTGCTCGCCACCATCGACGTCGCCTATTTCGCCCAGTTCTATCGCCAGTTCGACGTAGGACAGCATGGCTCCATCAGCCTGGTGAGCCGCGACGGCGTCGTGCTCGCCGACAATTCCGAGCCCGATCCGAAGCGGCCCGGAGGCCCGGCCGTCGAAGCCATCCCATATCATCCGGCGGCGGGCCCGCTGTCGTTCCGCCGCTTCGGCGAGAAATCCGAGCGCATCGGATTCTACCAGCATGCGCAGCGCTATCCGTTCCTGGTCCTGGCCACGCGCACCGAAGCCGATGTGCTCGCGGCGTGGAAACGCAACGCGATCGTCCGGCTCTCGGTGCTGATGTGTCTCGTCGCGCTTGTCATCGCCATCGGCATCTTCCTCGTGAAGCAACTGCTGCAACGGCAGCAATTGGCCGCGGCGCTGGCTGCCAAGGAAGAGAACTTCCGGCTGCTTGCCGAGGGCTCCAGCGACATCGTGACGCGCATCGAGCTGGACGAATGCATCGGCTACGTCTCGCCTTCGACCATGCGCGTGCTGGGCTGGCATCCGTCGCAGCTGCTCGGCAAGCGCGCGATCTCGGGCGTGAACCCGCTGGACCGTCCGCAACTGCAGGAGATGCTCGACCAGATCAAGAAGGGCATCGTCGACGAGGCGCGCGCCACCTATCGGATGCGCCGGCGTGACAAATCCGAGATCTGGGTCGAGGCCACCATTCGCGCCACGCGTCAGCCCGACGGCACTCTCGACGGCTTCGTCGCGGTGACGCGCGACGTCACCCAGCAGAAGACGCTGCAGGGCCGGCTGGAGACGCTCGCGATCGAGGACGGCCTCACCGGTCTCGCCAACCGCCGCCGCTTCGACGAACGGTTGCTGGAGGAGTGGGGCAGGGCGTATCGCGAAAAGACCTCGCTGGCGCTGCTGATGATCGACATCGATCATTTCAAGGCCTTCAACGACACCTACGGCCATCCGGCCGGCGACGAGTGCCTGCACACGGTGGCAGGCATCCTCGCCGACGAGGCGCTGCGCAGTTCGGATCTCGTTGCCCGCTACGGCGGCGAAGAGTTCGCGATCCTGTTGCCGAACACCGATGCCGTGGGATGTGCGCGGCTCGGCGAGCGCATCAGAAGGGCGCTGCACGACGCACGCATCGTCCACGACCACAATCCGCCGGGCTTCGTCACCGCGAGCATCGGTGCGGCGGTCTGCCGGCCCGGCTTCGAACGGTCCGCGGGACCGGCCTCCTTGATCGAAGCCGCGGACCGCGCGCTCTACGCCGCCAAGGATGGCGGCCGCGACCGTATGGTCATGGCCGGCGAGGTGGTCGATCTGCCGGCCAGCAAGGCGCCGGCGACCGTTCCGGCCTGAGATCGCTGCGCCATCAATAGTGCGGCGGCGGCTCATTGCGCGGCCCCTCCGCGTTGCTCTGCGCGTCCTCGAGCTGCTCGACCAGCCGCGCGATCTGGCGCTTCAACGCGTCGATCTCGCGCCACTGCGCGGTGATGGTCTGATTGAGCGTCTCGATCGTGTCGTCCTGGAACGTCAGCCGCATCTCGAGCCGGTCGATCCGCTCCCCGACCTCTTCATTCGACGGCTCAGAGTTGCTCATCGCTCGCACCCTCCACATGACCGGGCTCGACGGCACCGGGCTGCTGCCGCAAGCCATGGCCGAGCGCGACGCGCTCGTCGAACACGAAGCAGCCGCCGCGCCACCGGCTCTCGGCCTCCGGGATCTCCTCGAGATATTTCAGGATGCCCCCCTTGAGGTGGTAGACCTCCGAGAAGCCGCGCGCCAGCAGCAGCGCGCTCGCCTTCTCGCAGCGGATGCCCCCGGTGCAGAACATCGCGATCCGCTTGTGGCTGGCGGGGTCGAGCGCGCGGGCGGCGAAATCCTTGAATTCGCCGAAACTATGCAGGCCGGGATCGACGGCGCCTTCGAACGTGCCGATCGCCACCTCGAACGCATTCCTGGTGTCGAGCACCAGCGTGTCGGGCGCTGCGATCAGCGCGTTCCAATCGGCGGGACTGACATAGGTCCCGACCTGGCGGGTCGGGTCGGCGGCGGGATCGCCGAGCGTCACGATCTCCCGCTTCAGCCTGACCTTGAGGCGCTGGAACGGCATTGCTGCGGCGGTCGAGAACTTCAGCTCCAGATTGTCCAGGCGCCCTGCGAACAGTTCGCCTTCGCGAAACTCGGTGACCAGCGCGTCGATCGCCTCGTCCGTCCCGGCGACGGTGCCGTTGATGCCTTCCTCGGCCAGCAGGATGCTGCCCTTGATCCCGCGGGTGGCGCAGAACGCGGCGAGAGGCGCGCGCAGGTCGCGGAAATCGGGCAGGGCAACGAACTGATAGAAGGCGGCGACGGCGAGGGGCATGCGGCCGTTTACCAGCAGAGCTGACCATAGAAAAGCTGGTATCCCCGGGCATTGCCGAGGCTGGAAAGAATGTGCGATGTAGCCTGCCAGCACTGGTATTCCAGCCACCTCCCGATCACGCAGCGAGCCACGATGAGAAGCTTCCATTTCCCCGGCAGGTCCACGGTCCACGCCCAGAACGGAATGATCGCCACCTCTCACCCCCAGGCGGCGCTGGCCGGCATCGAGGTGCTGCGCGCCGGCGGCACCGCGGCCGACGCAGCGGTGGCGGCCTGCGCGCTGCTCGGCGTCATCGAGCCGCAATCGACCGGCATCGGCGGCGACTGTTTCGCGCTGGTGCAGCCCAAGGGCGAGGGCCGGATCATGGCCTATAACGGCTCCGGCCGGGCGCCCGCAGCGGCCACCGTGGACTGGTATCTCGAGCGCAAGATCCATTCGGTGCCGCTGACCTCGGCCCACGCCGTGTCCGTGCCCGGCGCGATCGATGCCTGGGCCCGCATCCTGCAGGATCATGGCCGGCTCGGCCTCGACCGGCTGCTGCAGCCTGCGATCCGCGCCGCCGAGGACGGCTATGTGGTGGCGCCGCGTGTCGCGTTCGACTGGAACAACCAGTTCGAGAAGCTCAAGAACGGCACCAACACGGCGCGCTACTTCCTGCCGCGCGGCAAGGCCGCCGTCGCCGGCGACGTGATCCGCCAGCCGGAGCTGGCGCAGACCCTGCGCGTGATCGCCAAGGACGGGCCGAAGGGCTTCTACACCGGCGCCGTCGCCGAGGACATGGTGCAGACGCTGCGCGGCATCGGCGGCCTCCACACGCTGGAGGATTTCGCCAATCACCAGACCGAGGTGACCGCGCCGATCGGCACCACCTACAAGGACTACGACGTCTGGCAGTGCCCGCCGAACGGGCCGGGCATCACCATGCTGGTGATGCTGAACATCCTCTCGCGCTTCGACCTCACGCGGATCGATCCGCTCAGCGTCGAGCGCTTCCATCTCGAAGCCGAGGCCGCGCGCATCGCCTACATGATGCGCGAGCAGCATATCGGCGATCCCGAGCACATGACCACCGAGGTCGCGAGCATCCTCGCCAAGGAATTCGCCGACGAGTACATCTCGCAGATCAGCCTGGAGAAGCTGCTCGACCTTCCCAATGTCGCGCCGCCGATGAACCCGGAAACGGTCTACATCACCGTGGTCGATCGCGACCGCAACGTCTGCTCCTTCATCAACTCGATCGCGCATTCGTTCGGCTCGGCGATCGTCTCCAACGAGACCGGCGTGCTGCTGCAGAACCGCGCCGGCGGCTTCCGCATCCAGCCGGGCCATCCGAACTGCATCGGCCCGGGCAAGCGTCCGCTGCACACCATCATCCCGGCGCTCGCCACCAGGGGCGGCCGCGCGCAGATGTCGTTCGGCGTCATGGGCGGCCAGTATCAGCCGGTCGGCCAGACCCGCGTGCTGACCAACATCCTCGACTATGGCTGCGACGTGCAGGAAGCGATCGATATGGCGCGCGGCCTGCATTACGAGGGCGTCTATCAGCTCGAGGACGGCGTGCCGGCCGACGTGGTCGAAGGCCTGCAGAAGATCGGCCACAAGACCGCCAAGGTGGTGTCGCCGCTCGGCGGCGGCCAGGCGATCTGGATCGACTGGGACAAGGGCACGCTCACCGGCGGCTCCGATCCGCGCAAGGACGGCTGCGCGCTGGGGTATTGAGGCGGTCACGCCGGCAGCTACAAACTCCGCTGTCGTCCCGGCCTTGCGCCGGGACCCATACCCCCAGGGAGCGGTTTGAGGCAGGCTGGTCATTGGCTTTTGTGCCCATCACCTCTGCTGCGGCGTATGGATCCCGGATCGGCGCCATGCCGCGCTCGCGCGCGCCATGGCTTGTGCGGGACGACGGCTGTGGGGGCGGCGCATTCACGGTTCAAACAGCTCTGAGATCGGGGACGTGTCATCGCATCCTCGCGGCGCATCGCGCCCGAGGTCTGCACTGAGTTCGTCCCTCGCAAGCATGCAGAGGGCGCAGGGAATGCCGGGTGACAGCCTCACCCATGGCCCGCCTGCGGAAAGAATGCAGGCGGCAGGTACCACAGGCAAAGCCGAAACACGCCGGCATTCCCTGCGCGATGGTCTTCACGCTTATACGCAGTCTCCCTGGTGCGCCGGCTTGTTGGCCACCATTCGCGACAATGCGCTCTCACGCATTGCGCGGGACACCAGCTTCGGGGTGTCAGGACGCTGCGACTTCACGTCCGCGACAGATCGTTCGTCCGCGCCTTCGTCGAGAAGACGCTGCGATCTCTCGTGGCCACCGCTCCCCGCCTCGCGTGTCGTGACGATCGCGCGCTACGCCCCTACTGCAGTGAGGCGGGATGCGCGCATACAATCATGATTTCCGATAAAGCGCAAGATGATTTTATTTATCGGAATGTTCGGCAGGGCGCGGCTTGCTCCGGCGCAGGCTGGTCAGCCGCGGCGCCTTGCGCTAAACCCCGGCTCCCGTAACCGAGCAGAGGCAGTCTGGACACATGCGGCGTCCGATGACGAGAAGAGTTGCGCTGATGGCGGCGGTGTCAGCCGCGGCCGGCGCCTGGCTGGGCTCACAGCGAGCCTCGGCGCAGACCAGTTCCCAAACGACAGGAAAGACCATGACCACTCCCTCCGGACTGCAGATCATCGACACCAAGGAAGGCACCGGCGCGACGCCGAGCCGCGGCCAGACCTGCGTCATGCACTACACCGGCTGGCTGTACGAGAACGGCCAGAAGGGCAAGAAATTCGACTCCTCGGTCGATCGCAACGAGCCGTTCGAGTTTCCGATCGGCATGAAGCGCGTCATCGCCGGCTGGGACGAGGGCGTCGCCACGATGAAGGTCGGCGGCAAGCGCACGCTGATCATTCCGCCGGAACTCGGCTACGGCGCACGCGGCGCCGGCGGCGTCATCCCGCCGAACGCGACGCTGATGTTCGACGTCGAGCTGCTGGGTGTGAAGTAAAGGCGTGCGCCTTGCGGCTCATGCTGGTTAGCCATGACGAGCAGATAGCGCGGTGCTCATGACTGTGCCCTCTCCCCTTGCGGGAGAGGGCATGTAGGACAGAGCGGCATACTTAGTTGGGTGAGGGGTATCTCTCCACGAGTGCTATGCGCCGATAGATACCCCTCACCCAACCGCGTGCTTGGATAGGCCGTACATGCCCTCTCCCGCAAGGGGCGAGGGCACTGCATCGGGCAGTCGATCGCAGCGATCTTGCGCAGCAGGATCAAATAGGCGGTGGGGCGCGCCTTTGCCCACCATACTGTTCGTAACCAACAACGCGCAAAGCCGGCCCCGTGGGGAGCCGGCTTTTTGATCTCGCAACTACGCGTTCAGCGACGTTTCATCAACACGCTGCCGCGTTCACCTCACTCAGAGGTTCTTGTTCGCAGCGCCGGCGGCGGTGTTCACCGCGTCCTTGGTGGCCTGCTTGGCATCGCCCAGCGCCTGCTGGCCCTTGCCCTTCACTTCCTGAACGGCGCCTTCGCCCTGCAGGCGGTCGTTGCCGGTGGCTTCGCCGATGCCCTGCTTGGCCTTGCCGATGGCTTCGTTGGTGGCGCCCTTGATCTTGTCCATGGTCGAACCCATAGCGTGTCTCCTTGTGTCTGTGTGAACTGTGCGGGGTCAACGCGGGCATCGCGAAAAGGTTCGGCGGGAACCGCAATGGCATCGCCGCGGCATTTCGACTAGGATGCGCCGGTTCCCTTTGAACGACCACGGAATCCGAGAAGAAGAAAAATGTCAGGATCTCACGACCACGCGCACGGCCATTCCCATGATCACGCTCATGATCACGCTCACGATCACGGCGACGAGCGCTGGAAGCACGACGGCGTCCGCGTCATCCCCGGCAATCAGCTCGATGGCAACGTGCCGTCGACACCGGGCATGGACCGCAAGGCCGCGATCAATTTCGCGCGCGTCGGCGCGCAGAAGCTTTGGGCCGGCACCGTCACGATCCGGCCGGACGCCAAGACCGGCGCGCATCATCATGGCCATCTCGAGAGCGTGATCTACGTGGTGAAGGGCAAGGCGCGGATGCGCTGGGGTGAGCAGCTGCAGTTCACGGCCGAAGCCGGTCCCGGCGACTTCATCTTCGTGCCGCCCTATGTGCCGCACCAGGAGATCAACGCCAGCCCCGACGAGGTGCTGGAATGCGTGCTGGTGCGCAGCGACGGCGAGGCGGTCGCGATCAACATCGACATCGAGCCGGTCGAGAAGCCGGAGACGGTACTGTGGATCGATCCGGTGCACCGCGATCCCGCCGAGACCAAATCCTGAATCCAACGAAAATGGCGGAGCCATCTCGCGATGGCTCCGCCACATCGGGAGCGGCTGTACCGCTCCCTCACGCGCGGATCAGGGGCGACTGTCGCGCGTGTCTCGCTGCTGCTCCTCTCGCAGGATCGGCTCGATCGTTTCCGATCAGGCCGCCTCGTCCGCGCGCCGCCACACCGGAAACGGATCCGACAGCCGCGCCCACGCCGCGACCTCCATCGCCGGCTTGCCGGGCAGCAGGCAGGCGTCCAGCCGCGCGCTTAGGCCGCTTTCGTCCATGTTGCTGCCGATGAACACGATCTCCTGGCGACGGTCGCCGTAGACCTCGTCCCAGCGCTGCAGCATGCGCGTGCGCCAGGACGGGTCCTCCGGCCATAGTTTCTGCGGGACCGATGCCCACCAGAAGCCGAGCGCGCTGGTGCGCACGATGGCGCCGGCCTGGCTGATCTCTCCCAGCCATTGCGGCCGCGTCGCGAGCCAGAAATGCCCCTTGGCGCGGATCACGCCCGGCCAGGGCTCGCGCAGGAACTGGTTGAAGCGCGTCGGGATGAACGGCCGGCGGGCGCGATAGACGAAGCTGGTCACGCCATAGGTCTCGGTCTCCGGCGCATGGTCGGCGAAGCCGTAGAGTTCATTGTACCAGGCCGGATGCTGCTGGGCGCGCGCGAAGTCGAACCGTCCCGTCGCGAGCACACGTTCGAGCGGCACGCGGCTGTGGCTCGCCTCGATCACATCGGCATCGGGATTGAGCGAGTGGATGATCTTGCGCGCGACATCGCGCTGCTCGGCGCTGGCGTCGTCGATCTTGTTCAGCACGATCACGTCGGCGAATTCGATCTGCTCGACCAGAAGATCGACCAGCGCACGCTTGTCGCCTTCCAGCGCCTCGCCGCGCTGGGCGAGAAAGTCGGAGGAGCCGTAGTCCTTGAGCAGGTTCACGGCGTCGACGACGGTGACCATCGTGTCGAGCTGCGCGACGTCCGACAGGCTCATGCCGTGCTCGTCGCGGAAATCGAAGGTCGCGGCGACGGGAAGCGGCTCGGAAATCCCGGTGGATTCGATCACGAGATAATCGAAGCGGCCGCTTTCGGCGAGCGCGCGGACCTCCTTCAGCAGATCATCGCGCAAGGTGCAGCAGATGCAGCCATTGGTCATCTCGACCAGCTGCTCATCCGTCCGCGAAAGATTGGCACCGCCATCGCGAACGAGGTCCGCATCGATGTTCACCTCGCTCATGTCGTTCACGATCACCGCCACCTTCAGGTTCTGGCGGTTGTTCAGGATATGGTTGAGCAAAGTAGTCTTCCCAGCCCCGAGGAAGCCGGACAAGACCGTGACGGGGAGTTTGCGCATCGAGATCGAACAGCCTCTTCAGCGGGAGGGGGCGGTGCCGGCGGACAGGCATGCGGCCTCGTTTGTGATGTTATAACGTAACATCAACTGAAATGACTGGGAGTGTCAAGGGGAGGGGGAGGTGACGAAGGCGTGAGCGGGGCGGAAGGCAGAACGCGGTGGTCGAAGGCGCGGGAGCGGAGGCGTCAACGGGTGTCCAGGGGGAAACACAGGGGCTGACCCAAGCGCGGCTGCCCTCCCTCTCCCCGTTCTTACGGGGAGAGGGTCGGGGTGAGGGGCAGCCACACGGGCAGACTTAGTTATTAGGACAAGTCCCTGCTCATCGCGCAGTTACTGCCAGAATTTTCGACCACCCGTTCCGCTGCCCCTCACCCCAGCCCTCTCCCCGTAAGAACGGGGAGAGGGAGCGCAGCGCCGTCGCGGTGATAGCTCGGGTCTCATTGTATGGGCCGGCCATCGCCAGCACGTCTCGCGCCAACTACTTCGCCAGATACGCCGTCCCCGCCGGGCCGTTCGACAC
This sequence comes from Bradyrhizobium sp. SRS-191, assembly GCF_024586915.1. Classification (GTDB taxonomy): domain Bacteria; phylum Pseudomonadota; class Alphaproteobacteria; order Rhizobiales; family Xanthobacteraceae; genus Bradyrhizobium. The sequence goes on along the minus strand of NZ_JANBVS010000003.1, from coordinate 415,387 downwards.
CGACATCCCCAGCGCGCCGGGCGCGATGCTCCAGTTGGTCTGGTTCAGGATCAGCGTGTTGAACACCATGGTGACGCTGTTGCTGCTCATGGTCGAGACCGAGTTGATGGTGACGTTGCGGCTCGGCAGATACATCAGGCCGGTGTAGGACGAGCTGCTGCTGCCGTTGATCGGCAGGTTCGTCGCCGACAGGCCGCCCGGCTCGTAGATCAGGATGTTGGCGTAGGTGCCGGTGGTCGGGGCCGACAGCGTGGCGTTGACGTTGCCGTTGAAGGTCAGCGTGGCGTTCTGGTCGACGAGATAGAAGGTGACGCCGTTGCCCGTGACCGTCCAGCCCGAGTTGAAGGTCATCGTGCCCTTGATGACGTAGAGGCCCGGATTGAGCGTCAGCGTGCCCGAACCGTTGAAATTGGTCGAGCCGCAATAGACGCCCGCACTCAGCGTGACCGAGCCGGGATCGTAGACCTTGTTGTTGGTCGTGCACGACCCCACCGTGACCGTGGGCAGCTTGCCGGCGAACGGATCGCTGATCGCCGCGCAGCCGGTCTCGACCGGCGGGGTGACGCCGCCGTTCTTGGTGACGTTGGTGCCCTTGACGCAGATGCGCTTGGCATTCAGCGTGGCGTTGAACATCGCCGCCGGGCTCTGCGTCGACAGCACGTGCACCTCGCAAGCGGGCGCATTGAGCTGGGCGCCGGAATTGACCAGCAGCGATTGCGAGTTCAGCGTGCTCACGAGCAGGATGCAGACCGGCGTCTTGCTCTGGGCGCCGGCCTTTGCGGTGGCCGAGGCAGTCACGCCGAGCGACGAGGTGCCCATCACGTTGAGGAAGGAGGTCTTCACCGTCGCCGTTGCGGTGCCGGTGAGCGTGCCATCCTGGTTCGCCGTGAAGGTGGCCGAGGTGGATGTGCCGAAGCGGTCGGAGAAATCGCCCTTGAACACCGCGTTCGCCGTCGTGACCTGTTGCGCGCTGGGCTGGACCACGCCGGCGAGCACGGCGGCATCGACGGCCTTCTGCAACTTGGTCTTGGTGTCGCCGGACTTGCCGAAATCGACGGCGGCGCCGATCGAGATGATGATCGGGATGATGGCGATGGCGAAGATCATGCTGATCTGGCCGTCGCTGGCGTGCCAGAAGCGGAAGGAGAGTCTGCGAAGAGCTGCGGGCGAGATCGTTACGGTCATGTGCGGCGCTTCCTGAATGTGTGCTGGCTCCGCACCAGGAAGTGACGGCGAGACATTACTGCGATCTGAATCCGGTTCCATAAAGGAACCGCGATCGATGAGCGGGAGAATGCAAGGTTATTAGTCTATTCCTGGGATCGCCGAGAGCCGGCCGTTCGCACCTCCCGCAGGTAGCAATGAGAAAGATTGCTTTTATTCGTCGGTGTCGCCGGAGCAATTTTTAGTTGTGAGATCGCGAAATACGCGCGCGGTCTCACCGCGGCGGCGCGCGCCAGATCCGGCTCGCGGGCAGAACCAGGCTGCACACCAGCGCGTACACAGCCAGTGACAGTGCAACCATCGCGGCCAGCGAGCTCATGCCGCCGCCGAGCACCACGATGGCAACATAGCCGCCGCCCGCCGCGATCAGGATGCGCAGGATCGAGCCGATGAACGGCCACAGCACGTGGCCGGCGCCCTGGCCGGCAAATGCCAGCACGAAGCCGAAGCCGAGGGCGGCGTAGGCGGGCGCGACGGTGCGCAGATAGATCGCGCCGTCGCGCAGCACGTCGGCATCGCCGCTGAACAAAGTGAGCCAGAGCGGCGGATGCAGCGCCACGATCATGCCGATGCTCCCGACCAGCAGGGCGCCGGCCGATGCGCTGAGCCAGGCGATGCGGCGGGCGCGGGCGCCCTGGCCGGCGCCGATGTTGATGCCGACCATCGTCAGGGTCGCTGTGCACAGACCGAACAGAATCGGGATCATGATGTAGTCGAGCCGCGAGGCGATGCCGTAGGCGGCGAGCTCCGAGGTGCCGAAACGGCCGGCCAGCGCCGTCACCAGGATCACGGTGAGATTGACCAGGACGGCGTTGAGCGCGGTCGGCAGGCCGACCTTGAGGATGTCCGCGAACAGCCGGAGCTGCAGCGGCGCGACGCGGACATGGAGGGTGGAGCGGCCCGAGGCCATGTAGCGGACCAGCACCAGCATGGCGCCGCAATAATATAGGCCGAAGGCGATGCCGGCGCCGGCGATGCCGAGGCCCGGCAGCGGCCCGAGGCCGAAGATCAGGAGCGGCGAGGCCGGGATCATCAGGACCGCGCCGATCAGCGTGACCAGGGCAGGCACCCGCACATTGCCGGCGCCGCGCAGCCCCGCCGCCTGCAGATTGACGATCCAGACGGGGATCGCGCCGGCGAACAGATAGTTGGAATAACGTAAGCCCGCCTCCAGCGCGCCATCGCGGCCGCCGAGCGCGTGATACAGCGCCGGGCCGAACAATGCGGTCGCCAGCGTGAACAGCGAGCCTGCGATCACCGCGAGCACGATGGCATGGAAGGCGACCGCATCGGCATCGGCGTTGCGCCCTGCGCCGATGGCGCGCGCGACCGCCGAGGAGACGCCGCTGCCGATGCCGCCATTCGACATCATCGTCATCAGCATGAAGATCGGGAACACTAGGGCGGCGCCGGCCAGCGCATCGGTGCCGAGCAGGCCGACATAATAGGCCTCGGCGACATTGACCGCGGTCTGCGCCACCAGCACCGACATGGTCGGCAGCGCCAGCCGGATCAGGGTGGGCAGGATCGGTCCGCTCAGCAGCGCTGCGCGCGCGGCGGCGGCCTTGGCGCGGGACGGGTCGGGCGGCGGGGCAGGCGGAGGCACGGGCGCAGCAGGCGCGGCGGGGATAGCCTCGGTCGAAACGTCCATCGTGCCTCCGCGCGCCCTGGCGATCTCGTCGATTTTGAATGACGATCATCATTCAATAGGGGCGTGGACGGGCGCCGGTCAAGGCGACGTCGGCGCAGAGCCATCATGATTTCTTGAGCGGGCCGGGGCTAGTAATGGATGCGCAGGCCGATGCCGCCGTGGATGGTGGTGCCGACCGGCTGCGGGCCGAGCGTGCCGTTGACGAACAAATCGGTGATCCACCCGTTCTGCAGGCGGAAGCCGAGCCGGCCGCCATATTCGAACCAGCCCTGGTTGCCCATCACAGGCGTCACCGTGCCATTGCCGGTAACGGTGGCGACGAGGCCGGACTTCGTCGCGAACGACTGCATGTAGCCGCCATTGATGTTGGCCTCGAGGCTGGAGCCGAACAGATGCGTCCACTGGCCGCCGACCTTGACCAGGCTGGTGCGGTCGGTGCCGCCGGCGATCGTGGCGTCGAACGGGTTGAAGGCAACGGCGGGGTCGCGATAGGCGGCCACGCGCTGCCACAGCTGCCAGAGCTCGACCGAGGCGGCAAGCTCGTCGCGCGGCGAGATCCGGCTGATCCAGCCGGCGCGGCCGTAGATTGCGTAGTTCGACGCCGTTGTGCTGCCGTCGACGCTGACATTGCCGAGGCTGGTGGCGTAGCTGCGGCCGTAGCGCACACGCTCATAGGGCGTCAGGATGGTGCCGATGTCGAAGAACGGCCGCGAGGAGCCCCAATCGGTGACGTCGTAGCGCAGCGCGAAGGCGCCGATCGGCGCCGAGGTCACGTGATAGCCGTTCTCGTTGTAGTGGGTGTAGGCGAGGCCCGCGAGCAGCGCGAGATTGTTGGTGAGCTGCTTGCGGCCATGAATGCCGGCCGAGAACGAGCCGGCCGAGCCGAACGCGCTGATGCAGTCGTTGCAATTGACCTGCTCGTTGACCCCGAGCAGCACCAGGCCGAGCACCCGGTTGGTGATCATCTGGTTGAAGCGCTGGTCGGCCAGGCCGTTGATCGAGCCCGCGCTGTTTCCCGCGCCGGTCGGCGTGGGCGTTGGCGTCGGCGACGCCGAGGGTGACGGCGTGGGTGTCGGAGTTGGCGTCGATGTCGGAGTTGGGGTAGGTGAGGGCGTTGCAGTGGGTGAAGGCGTCGGCGTCGGGCAGGCTGCCGCGGTGACGAAGTTCGTTGCGCCGGTGCAGCTCTGAGCCGCCGCGGGCGCCGGCTGCATGACGAGCGCGAGCCATCCGCCGGTCACGGCGAGCAGCAGCGCGGCAACCTGGGCCAGGGGCGTCCTCATCATCATCGCCCGCACAGGATGCCGGTGAAGTCCTGCGGCGGCGCGGTGCTGGCGAGATCGGTGACCGTGCAGAGCCCCGATGTCGACGTGCAGGTGGCCGCGAAGCTCCAGGACGGATTGCTGGTCTTCCTGATCGCGCTGCGGCCATTGCCGGTCGCGGTGATGATGGCGGTGTCGCCCGGCTGCGTCAGCTCGAGGCATTGGAAGGTGAGGGTGCAGACGCGCGAGGCGCCTTCCTGCAGCACGACCATCGTCTCGCCGCGCCGCGAGCGGATGTCGAGGATGGTGCCGCGGACGCCGATGGTGGCGAGCGGCGTGTTGATCTTGTAGGCGGCCTTCTCGGAATGGCCCGTGACGAAACGAAACGCGCCGGTCCCGAGCCGGATCGCGATGTCGCGATAGCTGGTCTCGTCGTTGAACACGGTGCGGTCGAGCGTCAGGGTGGCGTTGGCGCTGAGCGACAGATTGGTGCTGTCGATCATGACGAGGCGTGCGGCGCTGTCGGCCCCCGTGCGCACCGTCTCGTTGCGCACCACACCATCGCCGACATTGATCGGGCTCGCCGAGGCGCCCGCAATGCGCTGCACCTCCTTCTGCACCAGCACGGCCTCGCCGATGCGGCTGTCGGCGTGGGCGGCGCCGGTCACGCCGAGCAGGAGCGCGGCGACCGCAGCCACAGATGTTCGGCGACGCAGACTCATATCCACACCGAAGATTGTTCCCGGCCCAATCTAGTCGAGGATGGTCCGCGAGGTTGTTGTAAAATGGACACAAGCTTGCCTCGATGCGTCGACGATGGTTAGTGGCGCACACAATCAGATCAGTTCAATCATATGGCTACAAAGCTATCCGCGGCGCGCCGGGACGACGACGAAGACGCCGGCGATGCCGTGCAGGATGGCACCGTCTCGGTGCGCCGTTGCGTACTGACGACGCTTCTTGTCTTCGCGATTGCGCATGTGCTGCTGATGGTCGGGCTGGCATCGCCGCCGAAATTCGTCTTCGACGAGGTGCACTACGTACCGGCGGCGCGGCAGATGATCGGGCTGGCGCCGGCGAGCCCGCAGCTCAATCCGATGCATCCACCGCTCGCCAAGGAGCTGATCGCGCTGTCGATCAGGACGTTCGGCGACAATGCCTTTGCCTGGCGCTATCCCGGTACCGTGCTCGGCGGGCTCGCGGTGGCCGCGATCTATCTATGCGGGCTCGCGCTGTTTGCAGCGCAGGGGCCGGCCATCGCGGCGGCGCTGCTCGCCTTCTTCAATCAGATGCTGTTCGTGCAGGCCCGCGCCGCGATGCTCGATATCGGCGCGCTCGCCTTCAGCCTGCTCGCCATCGCCGCGTTCCTGTTCGCCTACCGTCAGCGGCGGCCGCAATTGCTCTTTGCGTTGGCCGGTGCGCTGTTCGGCCTCGCCATTGCCTGCAAATGGAGCGGGCTGTTTCCGCTGCTGACGGCGCTGATCATCGTCGGCGTGGTCAAGCTGCTGCAGCATTGGCAGACGTCGTTCGGCGATGCCGAGCCGACCGACTGGTATCAGCCGGAGCAATGGCCGGGACTCAGCTGGCTGCACATCGGGCTTTGCCTCGGTCTCATGCCCGCGCTGGCCTACTTCGTCACCTTCATTCCGCTGCACGGGCTTTCGGTCACGGCGATCTTTGACGCGCAGCGCCGCATCTTCGCCGACAGCATCACCACGGCGATCGCCGGCCACACGTATATGAGCGCCTGGCCGACCTGGCCGTTCCTGGTCCGCCCGGTCTGGTTCCTGTTCGACAAGACCAGCGACAATGACATCGCCGCGGTGATGCTGCTCGGCAATCCGCTGGTGCTGTGGCCTGCACTCGTCGCGCTCGTCGTCTGCGCCAAGGATTTCGTCGCGACCCGCAGCGCATCCGCCTTCCTGATCCTGGCTTTCTATCTCGGCTGCTATCTGTCGTGGGCCATGCTGCCGCGGACGCTGAGCTTCCTCTACTACTACCTGCCGTCGGCGACGCTTCTGAGCCTTGCGCTCGTGCATGCGCTGTTGCGCTGGCCGGCCCGGATATTGTGGGTCTCTGTCGCGGTTGCCGCGCTGGGCTTCATCGCGATGCTGCCGATCAGCTCGGCGTTCGTCGGAACGACGATGAGCACCTTCACCCGGCTGATGCTGTTCCAGAGCTGGATCTGAGTTCCCTCGCAGCTGGAGTTCCCGTCGGTTCCATCCGCCTGTTGCTTGACGAATAGATCACGCGCAGCCAGTTTCGCGACGCTTTGCAACGGGCGTTGGGGAGGGGGCGCTACGCGATGTTGGGATGGTTTCAGCGCTGCTCGATTCGTCGACCTTGTCTCCGCACGGCATCTGTCTGTTGTGGGAACCCGAGCTGATCTGGCTCCACGTCGCCTCCGACGCCGTGATCGCGGCAGCCTATTTCTCGATTCCCGTGGTGCTCACCTTGTTCGTCTCGAAGCGGCGGGACGTCGATTTCGGGTTCCTGTTCTGGGCGTTCGCGCTCTTCATCATGGCCTGTGGCGTCACCCACGTGCTGTCGATCGTCACGCTGTGGATTCCGATCTACGGCATCGAGGGCCTGGTCAAGGCGGCCACGGCGCTGGCGTCGATCCTCACCGCCGGCATCCTGTGGCCGCTGCTGCCGAAGATCCTGGCGATCCCGTCGCCGGCGCAATTGCGGGCGGCGGAGGCCGCGCTGGTCGTGGAAAGCCGGCAGCGGCGCGAGGCGGAGGACATGCTGCGGCATGCGCAGAAGATGGAGGCGGTCGGCCAGCTCACCGGCGGCGTGGCGCATGACTTCAACAATCTGCTGACCATCATCAGCGGCAATCTCGAGATCGCCGAGCGCAGCCTGCGCGCGCAGGGCGAGGCCGCGCGTGACCGTCTCGGACGCGCCATCGCGCATGCCGCCAACGGCGCACAGCGCGCGGCGACCCTGACGCAGCGGCTGCTCGCCTTCGCGCGCCGCCAGCCGCTCGATCCCCGGCTGACCAACGTCAACAAGCTTCTCGCCGGCATGTCCGACTTCTTCCGCAGAACCCTCGGCGAGACGATCAGCGTCGAAATCGTCGAGAGCGCCGGCCTCTGGCAGGTCGAGGTCGACCCGAGCCAGATGGAGGCTGCGATCCTCAACCTCGTCGTCAACGCCAAGGACGCCATGCACGGCCAGGGCAAGCTGACGATCGAGACCTCCAACAGCTTCATCGACGAAGGTTATGCGCGGCGGCACGCCGACATCCGGGTCGGCCAGTACGTCCTGATCGCCATCACCGACAGCGGGGTCGGCATGCCGCGCGAGGTCGTTGAGAAGGCGTTCGATCCGTTCTTCACCACCAAGGAGCCGGGGCAGGGCACCGGCCTCGGCCTCAGCCAGGTCTACGGCTTCGTCAAGCAGTCCGGCGGTCACGTCGCCATCTACAGCGAGGTCGGCGAGGGGACGACGGTGAAGATCTATCTGCCGCGCGCGCATGCCGCCGCGGCCGATGCGCCGGAAAGCCGGGCCGCGGTGGTCGGCAGCCGCGGCAGCGAGACCGTGCTGGTCGTCGAGGATGAGCCGGAGGTGCGCAGCTACATCGCCGAGACCTTGGCCGAGCTCGGCTATGTCGTGCATCAGGCGGCGGATGGTCCTGCCGCCCTGGCCCTGCTCGCGCGCGAGCCGCTGGACGTGGATCTCCTGCTCACCGACATCGTCATGCCCGGCATGAACGGACGCCAGCTGGCGGATGATCTGCGCGTCACCCGCCCGACGCTCAAGGTGCTGTTCATGACCGGCTATTCGCGCAACGCCATCGTCCATCAGGGACGGCTGGATCCCGGCGTTGCGCTGCTGCAGAAGCCGATCAATCGGACCATGCTCAGCACCAAGATCCGCGAGGTGCTGGATACGCCGTGACGTCTACTTCGCCGCGGCGGTCTTGGTGTCCATGTTGACGACCTGGACGCGACGGTTCAGCGGATCGGCCGGGTTGGCTGTGTCCTTCAGCTTGGTCTTGCCATAGCCGACGGTGACGAGGTCCTGGCCGGTCAGGCCGAACTTGTCGACCAGATAGCGCTTGATGGTGTCGGCGCGGCGCTCGGACAGATCCTGGTTGAAGCTGTCGCCGCCTATGCCGTCGGTGTGGCCGGCGACCACGAAGGTCGAGCCCTTCAGGTTCGGATCGGACAGCGCCTTGCCGAGTTCCTGCACGGCCGGCATCGAGCTCTTGCTGATGTCGGCGGAGTTGTAGTCGAACTGGATCTCGAGATCGATCTTCGGCTTGGTCGCCGCGAGTTCGGCGATCTGCTCGCGCTCGCCGAGCGACAGCGAGCGGGTCTTGCGATTGCGCACGCTGTCGAGCAGCGCGGCCTGCTTGGCCTGCGTCGCGGCATCGACCTGCGGCGTCGGCTGTGTTCCGACCGACAGCCCGCGCGTGACCGACTTCGGCTTCAGCGCGTTCAGGATCTGATCGGCGGATACGGCCTCGCCGGCAAAGGCTGCGCCGGTGCTGACCGCCAGGAGGGCGGTCAATGCCGCCGCCCGGACTGCAAAACGTTCAAAGTATGGGGTCATCGTCGTCGTCCTCGGATGGTCATGGCTGATGGCCATTGGATGCGGTGACGATAGAACCGGTTCAAAGCGTTCGAATGTGATCGGTGTCACGTACTCTGCCGTACGGCGCGAGCGGCCGGAGACGCGACCTGCTGCGCCGTCGACGCAAAGCTCCCGGCGCTTGGCCGGTCTGCGAACAACAAATCGGCCAGATGCGGTTCTACCGGATATCCGTCGCCGGAAAAAAATCGCAAACCAGGGGAAGCGAGGCGGGCAACAAGCGATTGAAGTCAAGAAACGCCAACAGAAAAGCACAGCATTGTTCAACTCATCACCCAGGCGCGACTACCCGTCTCACCGGACGGGCGGTCAGGATTCATCGGGCTCCACCGGTTCCATGTCGACCCTGATCGGGGCAGGAATCATCGCGGCGTCCATCCTGCTGTCGACGTTGATCGGCGCGGTCGGCAATCGCTATGTCGGTCTGGAAAGTCCGTCGGAGGACACGGCGTGGCTGATCGACCGCCTGACCGGCCGCGTCTACAAATGTCGCGCACCGGATCCGGGCCGCGCCAACTGCAAGTCGGAGATCGCCACGGGCAGCATCCCGGAGAAAGCCAAGCAGTAGGGTTCCTCGGCCGGATCCCGCTGCAGGATTGCCGTTGCGGGAGGCCGGCCGAATCTCGCACGATCGGCCGGTCATGCCCGCCGTTCCCTCCCCATTGTCCAAGATCGCCGCGCGACGCCTGTGGCTGCGGGCCCAGCGCCTCGATGAAGCGGCGCCGTTCGGCGCCGGCCCCGAGGCGGTGGCCGCCGCGGTCGCCCATCTCGGCTATGTGCAGATCGACACGATCAACGTCATCGAGCGCTGCCATCACCACATCCTGTTCAGCCGCATCCCGGCCTATCGGCGCGCCGATCTCAGGCAGGCGCAGAGCGCGGACAAGACGGTGTTTGAATATTGGACCCATGCGCTGTCCTACGTGCCGGTGCAGGACTTCCGTTATTTCGTGCCGGCGATGCGGCGCTATCGCCGTGAGGGCCACCGCTGGCTGACGACCGTGAAGCCGGAGGATTCCCGCAAGGTGATGCGCCTGATCCGGCAGGGCGGCGCGCTGACCATTCGCGACATCGATGACGACGAGCTGCGCGAGAAGGATCACGCCTGGGCCAGCCGCAAGCCGTCGAAGCGGGCGCTGCAGCTCGGCTTCTACGAGGGACTGCTGACGGTCGCGGGCCGCGACGGCATGCTCAAGACCTACGACCTCACGACGCGGCATTTCGGCTGGGACCGGTTGCCCAAGGGCGCCACCGAGCGCGAGATCGCGTCCTACCTTCTCGACCGCGGATTGCGCGCGCAGGGCGTCGTCAGCCTGGACTCGCTCTGTCATCTCAATGCGCCGCGCAAGGCCGACGTCCGCAAGGTGATCGAGGCCCGCGTGCGGCGCGGCGAGCTGGTGCCGGTCGCCCTGGAGGGCGCGGGCAGGCAGGAACATTGGGCGACGCCGGCCGCGCTGGGCGAGGCGATCGAGATCGACCCAGCGCGTGTGCATATCCTGTCGCCGTTCGATCCGCTGATCATCCAGCGCAAGCGGACGCAGGCAATCTTCGACTACGACCATCGCTTCGAGGCCTATGTCCCGAAGGACAAGCGCCTGTTCGGCTATTTTGCCTTGCCGGTGCTGGTCGGCGAGGAGATCGTCGCCGCGCTGGATCTGAAGACCGATCGGCAGAACGGCAAGCTGCTGATGCAGAAATGGAGCTGGGTCGGACAAGGCAAGGCGGCTCGCGGCGACCGGCGGAAGGTGCTGAAGCGGATGATCGAGGACGAGCTGCATCGGTTCCAGCGCTTTCAGCTTGGCGACTGATTCATCGGGGACGAGCGTTTTGCCCGCTTGATTTGGAAGCGAATGTTTCCTAAAGGGGGGGATGACGAAGCCGCAAACGAATTCAGATGAGCGCCGCGGTCCGGGTCGTCCGCGCGAGTTCGACATGGACACCGCTCTCAGCAGGGCGCTGGTGGTCTTCAGCGAGCGCGGCTACCACGCCGCCTCGCTGGCCGAACTGCGCACCGCCATGAAGCTCGCCACCGGCAGCCTCTACAAGGCCTTCGCGGACAAGAACGCGATCTTCCTGGCGACGCTCGATCACTACATCGCGCGCCGCGACCGGCAGCTGCGTGAGCGCCTCGATGCCCAGCACAGCGGCCGCTCCAAGCTGGAGGCATTGCTGCAGTTCTACGCGGAATCCGCCAGCGACAGCGAAGGCCGGCGCGGCTGCATGGTCGTCACCAGCGCGACCGAGCTCGCCACCTTGGATGCGGAAGCTGCGGCCAAGGTCCGCAACTCACTGCGCCGGGTCGAGACCCTGCTGCGCGATCTGATCAGGCTCGGCCAGGCCGATGGATCGATCCGGCCGGATCTCGATGCGGAGGTCGTGGCTGGGGCCTTGTTCTGCGTGATCCAGGGACTGCGGGTGGTCGGCAAGACGGGGCGCACCAGGACCGAGATGATGAACGTCGCAAAACAGGCCGCGGCGTTGTTCGCGTAAAGCCTTGTCATAATAGGGAATAATCATTCTATAATCAGGAGAAGAACCCATGCCCGAGTTGATGAACGTCACGCCGGCCCCAACTCCGTCGCGACGGGTTGCGTCCGAGCCGTTCGGGCGCGCCGATCCATCGTTGCCCGGCTTCACGCACCGGTTCGAGACCGTCGACGGCGTTCGGCTGCATCATGTCGGCGGTGGCCTGCCTGATGGCGAGGTCGTGGTGCTGCTCGCCGGCTTCCCCCAGAGCTGGTTTGCCTGGCGCAAGGTCATGCCGCTGCTGGGCGCGCGTTATCGCGTCATTGCGGTCGATGTCCCGGGGCAGGGCGATTCGGACCGGCCGGCCGATGGCTACGACACCCAGACACTCGCCACGTTCGTGCATCGCCTGCTGAAGCAAATCGGCGTCACGAGCTATCATCTCGTGGGCCACGATATCGGCGCGTGGGTGGCCTATCCCCATGCGGCGCAGTTCGGAGATGAGGTGCAAAGCCTGGCGCTGCTCGATGCAGGCATTCCCGGCGTCACCCTTCCCGAGGCGCTGCCGTTCGCGCCGGACCGCGCGTGGCGCACCTGGCACTTCGCGTTCCATGTCGTCGCGGATCTTCCGGAGATGCTGATCCAGGGCCGCGAACGCGACTACATCGCCTGGTTCCTGCGCCGGAAGGGTGCCAATCCGCAGGCGTTCTCCGAAGGCGATCTCGACGAATATGCCCGCGTGATGACCAAGGCCGGCGGCCTGCGCGCCGGGCTCGCCTACTACCGTGCTGCCGCGTTGTCCGCGCGTCAGAACCGCGAGCTCAAAGCGAGGGGCAAACTGAAGCCGCCGGTGCTCGCCGTCGGCGCCGACCAGGGATCGATCGTGGACATGGCCGCGCCGCTCAGGGAGGTCGCCGATCACGTCGAGGGCATCACCATCGCCTCGTGCGGCCACTACATTCCGGAGGAGCAGCCGGCCGTTCTGGCGGAGGAGCTGATGGCCTTCTTCAGCCGGGCCGGTGCGAGGCCGAACTGATCCGCGTCGCGGCGCGCCGTCGGCGACTTAGGCCGAGGCACGCCGCATCGCGATCCCGTCGATGCAGATGCCGATGAGAATGCCGATCGCATAGGCCAAGATGTTCCACAGCGAGAAGATGCGCCCGAGCAGCAGTGCGCCGGCCAGCGTCAGGCGGAAACTGTCGAGCCAGGGCGTGTGGATCAGCCGGCTCGCCTCGACGATGACGGCGACGGCGAGCGCAAGCCCGCCGATCTGCCGCCACGACATCGAAGGCAGCAGCGCGACCAGCAGCACGTACACCATTGTCGCCCAGAGGATGGAACCGCCGTACTTGACGATGAAGGCGGGAAGGCCGAGGCCCGGCCCGTAGAACCGCAGCGCGAGCCCGAGCACGATGACGATCAGCGCCGTCACGACCGCCAGCGTGGCGCGGTGGCGCTTCCTCGGTCCCGTTATGATAGGCAACAAGCCATTCTCCAACGTCGTCCCGGACAAGCTGCGGCGCGCTTGTGAGGCGAACCGCCTCCGGATTCTCAGGTGTCGTCCCTGCGAACGCAGGGGCCCATACTCCGCGGCGGGGTGTGGTGAGACAAGACTGGTCCGACATCTCGCGCAACAACATCTCCCTGGGGTTATGGGTCCCGGATCTGCGCGTGCTGCGCACGCTTGTCCGGGACGACAGCGGAGGGCTGGGTGACCGTCCTTGCCTCTCCGTCCTTGCCTCGTCGTTGTCGCAGCACTGCAGATGTGAGGCGAACCGCCGCCGAATTCTCAGGTGTCGTCCCTTAAGCTCGTCATGCGCGCGCCGCGCGCCCGGGATGCGCCGATGAGCTGTGGGATGTCAGGTTTTCCGATTGACTTGCCGTCACCGATGCTCAACACCGCCCATCAACTACCAAATTCCGCAATGCTCCGGGGAGGAGATCGATGAGCCCAACCGCCACCAGTCCGGCCGCATCCGGCCGCTCCGACATCGAGGCCGCGACCATCCGCGCCATTTCCTGGCGGCTGATTCCCTTCCTGGTGCTCGCTTATTTCTTCTCCTATCTCGACCGCGTCAATCTCGGCTTCGCCGCGCTGACGATGAATGCCGAGCTGAAGTTCTCGCCGCTGGTGTTCGCCTGGGGCGCCGGCATCTTCTTCATCGGCTATTTCATCTTCGAGGTGCCGAGCAATCTGGCGCTGGAGAGGTTCGGCGCCAGCCGCTGGATCGCGCGCATCATGGTGACGTGGGGTATCATCTCGGCGCTGATGGCGCTGGTGTCGGGGCCGTGGAGCTTCTACGCGCTGCGTTTCCTGCTCGGCGTGGCCGAGGCCGGCTTCTTCCCCGGCATCATCCTCTATCTCACTTATTGGTACCCCGCGCAGTATCGCGCGCGCTTCCTCGCCGCCTTCGCGGTCGCGGTGCCGATCTCCACCGTGATCGGCGCGCCGGTGTCGGGCCTGCTGCTCGGCATGCACGGCTTCATGGGCCTGCAGGGCTGGAAGTGGCTGTTCATCATCGAGGGCATCCCGTCGATCGTCCTCGGGGTCGTGACCTGGTTCTATCTGACCGACCGGCCGGAGCACGCGACCTGGCTGTCGGCCGAGCAAAAGGCCTGGCTCGCAGCCAGGCTCGAGGCGGAGACCGCGGCCAAGCAGGCGGCCGGACACATGACGCTGGGCGAGGCGCTGTCGTCGCCGAAGGTGATCGTGCTCAGCCTGATCTATTTCGGCTTCGTCGGCGCGCTCTATGGCATGCAGTTCTGGCTGCCGCAGATCGTCAAGGCGTTCGGCCTGACGAACACGCAGACAGGCTTCGTCACCGCGATTCCTTACGCGTTCGGCACCGTCGCGATGATCCTGTGGGCGCGGCATTCCGATGCGACGCGCGAGCGCGTGGTGCATGTCGGCGCGCCGATGATCCTGATCGCCGTTGCGCTGGCGGCATCGAGCCAGATCGGCGATCCCACGCTGACCATGGTCGCGCTGACCTTCGCGGCGATCGGCGTGTTCTGCGTGTTCGGCGTGTTCTGGACGTTGCCGACGGCGTGGCTGTCGGGCACGGCTGCGGCAGGCGCGATCGCGCTGATCAACTCGATCGGCAATCTCGCCGGCTTCGGCGGCCCGTATCTGGTCGGCTGGATCAAGGACACGACGGGTTCGACCACGCACGGTCTGCTTGCGCTGTCGGCGTTGCCGCTGATCGCCGGGCTCTTGGTGTTCTTCGGCGGCCACGAGAGCAAGGTGGAATTCGCGGGACAGGCGCCGGCGGAATAGCGACCGCACTGTGGCGCATCGGCCGCAATCGGCCGGCAATTACATGCGCCTGAGATCGCCCATCAAGTGATTGAGACGAACGGCCCGGTCCTCGACCGGGCCTTTCGTTGTCGCCCTTGGCACGCGTTGTTACCCCAGCGCAGAGGTTTGGGGCTCTGCGATTGCGGCCACCGTCCAGCTCGTCTGCGACGGCGATCGATGACGACGCAGCGCGGGAGTCCCGGCAGATCGATGCTGTGGGACGATTGATGCGTGCTGTGATGATGCGTCGGCCAGGCTTGGCCGTGCAGAGCTTTCTCGGAACGACCGCGCTGGTGCTGTCGCTTGCGATCGTCACGCCGGCGCTGGCCGGCGGCGGCAGCGGCAACGGCCTGACAACCGGGGCTGCGGGCGGCGCCGATAGCGCGCTAGGTGCCGGGGGCAGCGGCAGCGCGGGGACGACCGAGAACAGCTACGCGACGGGCGGCGGTGGCGGCGGCGCCGGTGTAACGGGCGGCGCGGGTGGCGTCGGTTTTGATCATGACGGCAACGGAGCCGCTGGCGGCGCGGGCGGTGCGACGGCCGGTGCCAATGGCGCCAATGGCAGCGATGCGCCGACCGGCGCCATGGGCGGCGGTGGTGGTGGTGGCGGCGCGCATGGCGCTGTCGTCACGACGGCGGGCAGCCTCGCCAGCGTGTCCGGCGGCAATGGCGGCAACGGCGGCAACGGACCGCCGGGATTCTCGAACGGAGGTTGGATCGGCGGTGGTGGCGGCGGCGGCGCGGGCGGCTATGGCACGGTCGTCAGCGGCATCGGCCTGACCGTCAACAACAGCAGCGGCACGATCACCGCGGGCAATGGCGGCAACGGCGGCAATGGCGGCGTCGGCGGCTCCGCGGGCGGCGATGGCGGCAGCGGCGGCATTGGTCTGTATGTGACGGGCGGCTCCAATGGCTTGAACAATTCCGGCACCATCAGCGGCGGCAATGGCGGCGCGGGTGGCGCGATCTTCACAAGAGACAACGGCGAACGCGCCGGCAATGGCGGCGCAGGCGGCGCCGGGATCGCGGCATCGGGCGGCCTGACCATCTTCAACACCGGCACGATCACCGGCGGCAATGGCGGCGCGGCGGGCAGCGGCGGCGGCGGCACCGCGGGCGCCGGCGGCGTCGGCATCACCGGCGCGGATCTCGTGATCTTCAACAGCGGCACGATCTCGGGCGGCCTGTCGGGCGACGGCACGACGCGCGCCAACGCCATCACCTTCACCGGCGGCGTCAACGGCCTGCAACTGATCGCCGGCAGCAGCATCATCGGCAACGTCACAGCCTACAGCAGGTCCGATTCGATCAACCTGACCGGTGCGACCAACGGGAGCTTCGACCTCTCCAGCATCGGGACGCAGTATCTCGGCTTCGGCCGGCTGGCCAAGTCGGGCACCGGCACCTGGACCGTGAGCGGCACCAACAGCACGGCGGTGAACTGGGAGGTCGCGGGCGGCACCTTGCAGCTCGCCAGCGGCGCCGTGCTCGGCGCGTCCAGCGGCTCGCTCACCGTGTCCGGCGGCACGCTCAATCTCGGCGCCACCACACAGACGCAGAATGGGGGTGTGACGCTCACAGGCGGAACGATCCAAAACGGGACCCTGTCGTCGAGCGGAACGTTCCTTCTGCAAAGCGGCGTGGTGGCCGCTGCGCTGGCCGGCAGCGGCGATGTCTACAAGAACGGCACCGGCACGGTGATCCTGACCGGTCCCAACAGCTACACCGGCGGCACCACCGTCGCGGGCGGCACGCTGCAACTCGGCGGCAGCAGCACGCTGGGCGCGATCTCCAACTCACTCGCTGTCTCCGCCGGCACGCTCGATCTCGGCGGCACGGCGCAGACGCAGAATGGCGGCGTGACGCTGACCGGAGGCACGATCGCCAGCGGCACGCTGTCATCGAGCGCGACCTTCGCCCTGCAGAGCGGCACGGTCAACGCAGCGCTTGCGGGCCAGGGCCGCGTCAGCAAGACCGGCTCCGGCTTCGTCATGCTGTCCGGAGCCAACAGCTACACCGGCGGCACCACCGTGTCCGCCGGCTGGCTGCAGCTCAACGGCAGCGCGACCTTGGGGGCGACCAGCAATACGCTGGAGGTCTCAGGCGGAACACTCGATCTCGGCGGGACGACGCAGACGCAGAATGGCGGCGTGAGCCTGACCGGCGGCACGATCGCCAACGGCACGCTGTCCTCGAACGCGAGCTTCGACCTGCAGAGCGGCGCGGTCAGTGCGTCGCTGGCGGGAACGGGCGGCGTCAGCAAGACCGGCAGCGGCACCGTGACGCTGTCGGGTGCGAACAGCTATACGGGTGGCACCACGATCTCCGCCGGCACGCTTGAACTCAGCGGCAGCGGGACACTCGGCGCCATCAGCAATACGCTCATGATGTGGGGCGGCACCCTGGATCTCGGCGGCACCAGCCAGACGCAGAATGGCGGGGTGAGCCTGAGCGGCGGCACGATCGCCAACGGCACGCTGTCCTCGAACGCGAGCTTCGATCTGCAGAGCGGGACGGTGAGTGCGGCGCTTGCGGGAACGGGCGGCGTCAGCAAGACCGGCACCGGCACCGTGACGCTATCCGGCGCCAGCAACTACACGGGCGGCACGACGATCACCGCCGGAACGCTGCAACTCGGCGGCAGCGGCACGCTCGGCGCCGCCGGCGGTACACTTGCGATGTGGGGTGGCCTGCTCGATCTCGGCGGCACGGTGCAGACGCAAAATGGCGGCGTCAGCCTGAATGGCGGCACGATTGCCAATGGCGCGCTCGCGTCGAGCGGCAGCTTCGCGTTGCAGAGCGGGACGGTCAGCGCCTCACTGTCCGGGACCGGCAGCGCGGTGAAGAGCGGCAGTGGCCGTGTCGTGCTGTCGGGCGTGAACAACTACACCGGCACGACGACCATCAATGGCGGCATCTTGCAGGTGGATGGTTCGATCGCAGCGTCGAGTCTCACGACGATCAATGCGGGCGGCACGCTGAGCGGCACCGGCACGGTCGGCCATCTGCTGGTCGCCTCCGGCGGGACCTTCACGCCTGGCAGCGGTAGCGTCGGCTCGTCGATGACCGTGTCCGGCAATCTCGCCTTCCAGTCCGGCGCGCTGTATATAGTCCAGGTCGATCCCACCACTTCATCCTTCGCGACCGTGGCGGGCACCGCCACGCTCGAAGGCGCGACGGTCTCGGCGTCGTTCGCGGCCGGCAGCTACATCGAGAAGCGCTACACCATCCTCACCGCGACTGGCGGACTCTCCGGCACGTTCGCGTCCGGCGTGGTGACCACGAGCCTGCCGGCGAGCTTTGCGACGTCGCTGAGCTATGACGCCACCCACGCCTATCTCGATCTCGCGCTCGCCTTCGCGCCGCCGTCCGGCTCCGGCTTCAGCGCCAACCAGCAGGGCGTCGGCAACACCATCATCAACTACTTCAACAAGGAGGGACGCATTCCGCGCGCCTTCGGCGGGCTGACGGCGGCCGGTCTGACGCAATTGTCCGGCGAGCAGGGCACGAGCCCGCAATCGACCTCGGTCGACGCGATGGGGCAGTTCGCCGGCATGCTGATGGACCCGACGGCGGCCGGCCGCGGCGGATCGCCGGGCGGCGGTGCGCTCGGCTACGCATCCGATCCGCCGGCGCGCAAGGGCGATGCGCGCGATGCGATGGCATCGCTCGACAAGGCGCGGCCCGCGAGCTTCGCGCAGCGCTGGGCGGTGTGGGCCTCGGGCTTCGGCGGCGGCCAATCCACCGACGGAAATGCCGCGGCGGGATCGAGCAACAGCTCGAGCCGCATCTACGGCACGGCGGTCGGCCTCGACTATCTGATCGGGCCCCACACGATCGCGGGCTTCGCGCTCGCGGGCGGCGGCACGAACTTCAATGTCGGCACGCTCGGCAGCGGCCGCTCAGACCTGTTCCAGGCCGGTGCCTTCGTGCGCCATGCGATCGGCCCGGCGTATCTGTCGGCGGCGCTGGCTTACGGCTGGCAGCACGTGACCAGCGATCGCATCGTCGCCGTGTCAGGCGTCGACCGGCTGCGCGCGCAGTTCAACACCAACACCTGGTCGGGGCGGCTCGAGGCCGGCTACCGTGTCGCCACGCCATGGTTCGGCGGCCTCGGCATGACGCCGTACACCGCCGTGCAGCTGACGCGGATCGATCTGCCGGCTTATGCCGAGCAGGTGCTGTCAGGCAGCGGCACCTTCGCGCTGAACTACGCAAGCCAGAGCGTGACCGATACGCGCAGCGAGCTCGGCCTGCGCAGCGACAAATCCTTCGCGGTTGTCGATGGCGTGCTGACCTTGCGCGGCCGCGCTGCCTGGGCCCACGACTTCAACCCGAGCCGCACCGCAGCCGCGACCTTCCAGGCGCTGCCCGGCGCCAGCTTCGTCGTCAACGGCGCGGCGGGGGCGAAGGATGCGGGCTTGATCACGGCCTCGGCCGAGATGGGCTGGCTGAACGGCTGGTCGACGACGCTAACCTTCGACGGCGAGTTCTCCAACGTCTCGAGGTCGTATCTGGGCAAGGGCATGCTGCGATACGCGTGGTGAGGTGAGCGATGTGCTGCGGCCATCGGTTCGTTGGCAAAGTCGTTAGCATCCTCCCGCCGTCATTCCGGGGCGGTCGCGAAAGCGACCAAACCCGGAATCTCGAGATGAGTGATGACGGTGCAAACCAAGCTCCAGATTCCGGGTTCGACCGCTGGCGCGGTCGCCCCGGAATGACTGTTGCTGAGCGAGCGTCGTCTCCCTCCGAACGAGGCCGCCACTCCACTGCGCACCTGCGGCAACTTGTCTTAACGCTCACGAAGTCATGATCACTGACGATTATTGACAATCATCACTCAATAATCGACACTCCTTCGCAACAGCAGCGAAGGGGTGTCCGATGCTCGTGCAGCAGGTTTTTTCCAGCTTTTCCAGGCTGTTGGGTGGCGTTGCGCTGGCGGCGACCGCGGTCGCCCTGGCCGGGTGCAATGAAACCATCGCCCAGAAGGCCGAGCCGATCCGGCCGGTTCTGGTCGCCGCCGTCCATTACGAGGCCGAAACGCCGGAGCGCAGCTTCGTCGGCACCATCCGCCCGCGGATCGAGGCCGACATCGGCTTCCGCGTCGCCGGCAAGGTGGCCAAGCGCCTCGTCGAGGTCGGCCAGACCGTCGAGATGGGCCAGCCGCTCGCCACGCTCGACGAGGTCGATCTGAAGCTGCAGGCCGAGCAGGCCGATGCCGAATTCCGCGCCGCCACCGGCGTGCTGGCGCAGGCCTCCGCCGCCGAGGTCAGGGCGAAGGAATTGCGCGCCAAGGGCTGGACCACGGATGCGCAGATGGACCAAGCCAAGGCCTCCGCCGACGAGGCCCGCGCACGGCTCAATCGCGCCGAGCGCTCGGTCGAGCTGACGCGCAATTCGCTGTCCTACGCGACCTTGGCGTCGGATGCGCGCGGCGTCGTCACCGCCTCGATGATCGAGCCGGGCGTGGTCGTGGCCGCCGGCCAGGCCGCCATCCGCGTCGCGCGCTTTGCCGAGAAGGAGGCCGTGGTCGCGATCCCCGAGACCCTGCTCGATCGCGCCAAGAACGGCGTGGCGACCGTGTCGCTGTGGTCGGAGAGCGGCAAGACCTACACGGCGCGGCTGCGCGAGATCGCGCCCGCCGCCGATCCCGCCACCCGCACCTATCTCGCAAAGTTCTCCTTGCCCGACGCCAAGGACAGCGTCTCGCTCGGCATGACCGCGACGCTCACTTTGTTCGATCCCGCCACGACGCGCGTCGCGCGGCTGCCGCTGTCGGCGCTGTTCAGCGACGGCCGCGATCCCTCGCTCTACGTCGTCAACGACAAGGGCGAGGTGACGCTGAAGCCGGTCAAGGTGAAGGCCTATGAGAGCAAGGACGTGCTGATCACCTCAGGCGTCGACGAAGGCGAGAAGGTCGTCGCGCTCGGCGTGCAGAAGATCGACCCCGCGCAAAAGGTGCGCGTGGTTTCGGCACTGACGTTCTGACGGACTTTCGACCCTCACCCTGAGGAGCCCGCCGAAGGCGGGCGTCTCGAAGGGCGAGGCCCGGAGCGTGGCCTCATGGTTCGAGACGCGCCTTGCGGCGCTCCTCACCATGAGGAGGAGCTCCGAAGCCGGGGCTGAATATCGACCATGAGCAGCGTGCTCACGGTGAGAAAAGAGACCCTCTTCCTCGCGGAGGCGCGAAGCGCCGTTTCGAAGGGTGAGGTCACAGAGCTTATAGCGACTAGGTCCTCATCGGGGAGCATGCCATGAAGCGGTTCAATCTGTCGGCCTGGGCGGTCAGTCATCCGCCGCTGGTGCTGTTCCTGATCGTCGCGCTCGGCCTGTTCGGCTTTCTTTCGTATCAGCGGCTGGGGCGCGCCGAGGATCCGTCCTTCACGGTCAAGGTCGTCAACATCTCGGTGATGTGGCCGGGCGCCAACGCCCAGGAAATGCAGAGCCAGGTCGCCGACCCGATCGAGAAGAAGCTGCAGGAGCTGCCTTATTTCGAGAAGGTGCAGACCTATTCCAAGCCGGCCTTCAGCGCGATGCAGATCACCTTCCGCGACTCGACGCCGCCGAAGGAGGTGCCGTATCTGTTCTACCTGGTCCGCAAGAAGCTCGCGGATGCGCAGACCTCGCTGCCCTCCGGCGTGCTCGGGCCGTTCGTCAATGACGAGTTCTCCGACGTCGACTCCATCCTGTTCATGATGACCGGCGACGGCGCCGACTATGCGCAGCTGAAGAAGGTCGCCGAGGGCCTGCGCCAGCGGCTGCTCAAGGTCAACGGCGTCACCAAGGTCAATCTCTACGGCACCCAGGACGAGCGCATCTATGTCGAGTTCAGCCACGCCAAGCTGGCGACGCTCGGCATCACCGCGCAGGCGCTGTTCGATTCGCTCGCCAAGCAGAACAACATCACGCCTGCCGGAACGGTGGAGACCTCGTCGCAGCGCGTGCCGCTGCGCGTCACCGGTGCGCTCGACGGCGCCAAGGCGGTGGCCGAGACGCCGGTCGAGAGCAATGGCCGCGTGTTCCGGCTCGGCGACATCGCCACCGTGACGCATGGCTTCGTCGATCCGCCGACCTTCACGGTGCATCAGGAGGGCAAGCCGGCGCTCGGCATCGGCGTCGTCACCGCCAAGGGCGCCAACATCCTGGAGCTCGGCAAGGACGTCCACGCCGCCTCCGACGATTTCATGAAGGCGGTGCCGCAGGGCATCGAGCTGACGCAGATCGCCGACCAGCCCAAGGTGGTCGAGACCGCGGTCAGCGAGTTCGTGCACTCATTCGTCGAGGCGCTGGTGATCGTGCTGTTCGTGTCGTTCCTGGCGCTGGGCTGGCGCACCGGCATCGTGGTGGCGCTGTCGGTGCCGCTGGTGCTCGCCATCGTCTTCGTCGTGATGAACGCGATGGGCCTCGACCTGCACCGCATTTCTCTCGGCGCGCTGATCATCGCGCTCGGCCTGCTCGTGGACGACGCGATCATCGCGGTCGAGATGATGGTGGTGAAGATGGAGCAGGGCTGGGACCGCGTCCGCGCCGCGTCCTATGCCTGGGAATCCACCGCGTTTCCGATGCTGACCGGCACGCTGGTCACGGCCGCCGGCTTCCTGCCGATCGGCTTCGCCAACTCCGCGACGGGTGAATATGCCGGCAGCATCTTCTGGATCGTCGCCATCGCGCTGGTCGCGTCATGGTTCGTCGCGGTGATCTTCACGCCCTATATCGGCGTCAAGCTGCTGCCGGACATGAAGGCGCATCACGGCCATGACGAGCACGCGATCTACGATACCAAGATGTATCGCGGCCTGCGCCGGATCGTGCGCTGGTGCGTCGATCATCGCATCACCACCGTCGCGGCGACCGTCGGCGTGTTCGCGGCCTCGATCATAGCCTTCGGCCACGTGCAGCAGCAGTTCTTCCCGCTGTCGGAGCGGCCCGAGCTGTTCCTGCAGCTGCGGCTGCCGGAAGGCACCGCGTTCAACGTCACCGAAAAGGCGGCGCGCAAGGCCGAGGGCCTGCTGAAGGGCGACAAGGACATCGAGACCTTCACCTCCTATGTCGGCCAGGGCTCGCCGCGGTTCTGGCTCGGCCTGTCGCCGCAGCTGCCGAACGAGGCATTCGCCGAGATCGTCATCGTCGCCAAGGACGTCGCCGCCCGCGAGCGCATCAAGGCGCGGATCGAGGCGGCGGCCGCCGATGGCCAGATCAACGAGGCGCGCGTGCGCGTCGACCGTTTCAATTTCGGTCCGCCGGTCGGCTTCCCCGTGCAGTTCCGCGTGATCGGTCCTGACACCGCCGTGGTGCGTGACATCGCTCGCCAGGTGCGGGACGTGGTCCGGCAGAATCCGAACACGCGCGATCCGCAGCTCGACTGGAACGAGCAGTCGCCGTATCTCAAGCTCGTCGTCGACCAGGACCGCGCCCGCGCGCTCGGCCTGACCCCGCAGGACGTATCGCAATCGCTGGCGATGCTGATCTCCGGCGTGCAGGTGACGACGATCCGCGACGGCATCGAGAAGGTCGGCGTCATCGCCCGCGCCGTGCCGTCCGAGCGGCTCGATCTCGCAGGCGTCGGCGACCTCACCATCACCTCGCGCAACGGCGTCGCGGTGCCGCTGCAGCAGATCGCCAGAATCGAATACTCCCATGAGGAGCCGATCCTGTGGCGGCGCAACCGCGACATGGCGATCACCGTGCGCGCCGACGTCGCCGACGGCGTGCAGGCGCCCGACGTGACCAACCAGATCTGGCCGAAGCTCGCCGAGATCAGGGGCAAGCTCGATCCCGCCTACCGCATCGAGATGGGCGGCGCGATCGAGGAATCCGCCAAGGGCAATGCGTCGCTGGCCGCGCTGTTTCCGCTGATGGCGATCGTGATGCTGACCTTGCTGATGATCCAGCTGCAGAGCTTCTCGCGCCTGCTGCTGGTGTTCCTGACCGCGCCGCTCGGCATCGTCGGCGCCTCGCTCGGGCTGAACGTGGCCAACGCGCCGTTCGGCTTCGTCGCGCTGCTCGGGCTGATCGCGCTCGCCGGCATGATCATGCGCAACACCGTGATCCTCGTCGACCAGATCGAGCACGATGTCGCCTCGGGCCTGACCCGCCGCGAGGCGATCATCGAGGCCACGGTGCGCCGCGCCCGCCCGGTGGTGCTCACCGCGCTGGCGGCGATTCTGGCCATGATCCCTCTGTCGCGCTCGGCCTTCTGGGGGCCGATGGCGATCACCATCATGGGCGGTTTGTTCGTTGCAACCTTCCTGACGCTGCTGTACTTGCCTGGATTGTATGCCCTATGGTTCCGCAAGAGCCTCGATGAGCGCGGGGCTGCCGTGCAGGATCATTCCGCAACGCAGCACGTTGACGGCCCGGCCCCCGCGCTGCCTCTGGCCGAGGCGGCTGAGTAGGGATCAACAGATCGCAGGCATGATGACGCTGGTTTCCGAACACATCGAACCCGACACAAGCGAGCGCATCCTCGTCGTTGCCGAGCGCCTGTTTCGACAGATCGGCTACCAGAAGACCACCGTCGCCGACATCGCCAAGGAGCTCCGCATGAGCCCGGCGAACGTCTATCGCTTCTTCGATTCGAAGAAGGCGATTCACCAGGGTGTCGCGCGGACCTTGATGGGCCAGGTCGAAGCGGCCGCGATCGCGATCGCGGAGCGCGCTGGCCCCGCGGTGCCGCGGCTGCGCGAGCTGCTCGGCACCATCCATCGCATGAACACCGAGCGCTATGTCGGCGACAACAAGCTGCACGAGATGGTCGCTGTCGCGATGGAGGAGAGCTGGGAGGTCTGCGAGGCGCACATGCTGCTGGTCACCCAGATCATCGGTCGGGTGATTGGGCAGGGCGCCGCAGCGGGCGAATTCGCCGTCAGAGACGTCGAGCTGGCGACGAAATGTGCAACGACGGCGATGATGCGCTTCTTCCATCCGCAGATGATCGCGCAATGCGCGACCAAGCCCGGCCCGACCGTGGACGAGATGATCGATTTCGTCCTGGCGGGGCTTGGTTCGCGGGGCGCTGCGGTCTAGGTTGCAGTCATTCCGGGGCGATGCAAAGCATCGAGCCTGGAATCTCGAGATTCCGGGCTCGCCTCTTCCGAGCAAAATGGCTTCGCCATTTTGTCGCGCGAGGCGCCCCGGAATGACGGCAGCCCAGGAGACGACGGCGTGACTGAACGCGACTTGCATTTTTACGAACCGAAGAACGGTCACGGCCTCAAGCACGATCCCTTCAACGCCATCATCGCGCCGCGGCCGATCGGCTGGATCTCGTCCCGCGATGGCAAGGGTAACGCCAACCTTGCACCGTACAGTTTTTTTAATGCCTTCAACTACACGCCGCCGATCATCGGCTTCTCCTCGACGCAGTGGAAGGACTCGGTCGCCAACATCCAGGACACCGGCGAGTTCGTCTGGAATCTGGTGACGCGGGACCTGGCCAAACACATGAACGCCTCGGCCGCGCATGTCGCGCGCGAGGTTGACGAGTTCGCGCTCGCCGGCGTCACGCCGGTGCCGTGCAAGTTCGTCAACGTGCCGCGCGTCGGCGAAAGCCCCGTGGCGTTCGAGTGCAAGGTGACGCAGATCATCCAGCTGCAGGGCGCCGACGGCAAGAAAGCCCAGGCCTGGCTGACGCTCGGCGAGGTCGTCGCCGTGCATATCGACAAGACGCTGATCAAGGACGGCGTCTACCAGACCGCGCTGGCGCATCCGATCGTGCGCGCCGGCCGCCGCGGCGACTATTTCGAGATCAAGGCGGAAGACATGTTCGAGATGATCAGGCCGGACTGATCGCTTCCAGCCGGGTGTCGCTAACTGGAGACCGACTGACGTGACCGAATCTGCCGCATCAGCCCCGCCGACCGAGCCGCGCGGTGATCTCTGCATCCGCACCTTGGCGATGCCCGCCGACACCAATGCCAATGGCGACATCTTCGGCGGCTGGCTGCTCAGCCAGATGGACGTCGGCGGCGGGGTGTTCGCGGCCAAGGTCGCGAAGTCGCGCACCGTGACGGTGGCGATCGAAGCGATGAACTTCCGCAAGGCGGTCTATGTCGGCGATCTCGTCTCGGTCTATGCGCATCTCGTGCGCATCGGACGCACCTCGATGACGGTGCGTCTCGAAGCCTGGGTGCTGCGCCGGAGGGAGGAGCAGCCGATCCTCGTCACCGACGGCAATTTCACCTACGTCTCGATCGATGACGATGGCCGTCCGCAGCCGATCAAGCGCGACGGCGTGATTGCGACGTGATCGCATCGCTGCGGCCGTCAATAACGTCGGTTAATTCGCGCAGCACATGACGCGACGTTGATCGGGGAACCGCGCCGTGACGGCTGGCGTTTCCCGGGAGGTCGCGCGACAAAGCCCGCAAGGATGCATTCGGTGTAGTCGAATGCGGGCTGCGGCCCGGCACGTTTACGATGATCGCAAGTTGAGGTTGCGTCAGGCCGCGGTGCCGCGTCTCTGCCGCATTGCGAGTCTCCGTTGAGAACTCATATTCGTGATCGAATGCTCGCTGGGGCGGCGACAACAGGCCGGAAAAAATGGCCGATGATGCGCGGGAAACGATGGGGGCATCTTGCGCAAACAGGGTGGGAGAGAATCCATGTCGGATGTCGAAGAAAAGCTGACCTTGGAGGTCCTCAAGAAGCTGCAGCAGCGGCTTCTCCATGCCGAGCGGCGAATCGGCGTCTACGAGATTCAGCTCAGTGCGTTTCGCCAGCATCACGTCGAGGTGCTGCAGGATCTTCGCACGATCTATCAACTGCTCGGCCGTCACCATGACCGTTTGGGCGGATCCGATGCGTCGCATCGCAAGGCCACTCTGGTGCCGGAAGATCCACACTGACGGCGGCAGACACCGGTGTTCGGCGCTCTTGGCAACGATCCCGATCCGCGTGCCGGATCGTGTCGCGCTCTTCGGTGATCCGGTTGCGTTGCGAGACAACGGAAACGACAACACCTCATCATCACCCCGGCATCAGTTAAACACACCACGGACAGAATCGCCTGCTGACATTCCCGCATGGACCGAAGCTGCGAGCGCTGCAGGGAACATTCCCCTTGGCGTTCCGTTATAAGCCCCGGAATGAACGACGGGATTTCGCAATGTCCGACACCTACATCATCGAGGTCAGCTCTCAGGCGGCAGGCATCGTCGTCCGCGATCGCGGCGGCTTCCGCTTCTTCGCCGCGTCGCATCGCTTCAATGCGCTCGAGGGCCAGGTGTTTCGCAATGCCCGTGAAGCCGAGCGTGCCGCGCTGCGCATCGTCACCGGCGAGCTGAGCGCGGCGGCCTGATCGGACCCTCGCCGCGACGGCCACCTGTGGGGGCGCAGTCAGACGCAAGATGTGATGCTGCCCTCTGACAGGCCGGTCATTGTTGCGGTGCGTTTGGGCGCCACGTGCATTGACCCTTGACTCGATCAGCATCACCATGGTGCAGCTCGTTTCGAAAGCTTGCCATGGCCGTCCTCTCCCAACGCCAGACCGATATCCTCAACATCGCCCGCGCCTCCGGCCGCGTCATGGTGGAGGATCTGTCGCGCCGGTTCGAAGTGTCCGCGCAGACGATTCGCAAGGATCTGAACGATCTCTGCGAGCAGCGTGCGCTGACGCGCATCCATGGCGGCGCCATCATCGCCTCGGGGGTCGAGAACCTCGCTTATGAGGCGCGGCGCTTCGTCGCTGCCGACGAGAAGAAGGCGATCGGCGCGATCGCGGCGGCGCGAATTCCCAACGGCTCGTCGCTTTTCATCAACATCGGCACGACGACGGAGGAGGTGGCGAGCGCGCTGACGTCGCATCAGGACCTCCTCGTCATCACCAACAATCTCAACGTCGCGATGCTGCTCTACCCGCATCCGCGCATTGAGGTGATCGTGGCGGGCGGCAGCGTGCGGCGCTCGGATGGCGGTGTGGTCGGCTCGACGGCGACGCAGCTGATCGGCCAGTTCAAGGTCGATTATGCGATCATCGGCGCATCCGCGATCGACGAGGAGGGCGCGCTGCTGGACTTCGATTATCGTGAGGTTCAGGTCGCGCAGGCGATCATCGCCAATGCGCGCAGCGTCATGCTGGTGGCCGATTCCACCAAGCTCCACCGCAGCGCGCCGGTGCGTATCGCCCATCTCAGCCAGATCCAGACCTTCGTCACCGGCCGTCCGTTGCCGGACGGATTGGCCAGCCTCTGCCACAGCAGGGGCATCGAGGTGATCTCGGCCATGCCCGCGGACGAGGCCGAGGAGGCCGCAGAGGCAAACGAAACCGCCTCGCCTTCCGTGCTCCGCCGCGCCTGACGTCCCGCCACCCCCGCAGGCTGCTTGATCCAGGTTTGGGCAGGTTTTGCCCAATCCCGGCCCAACTTGCGAATTTCGATTTGCTTTCACTTTCGTTTGTGTTTAACTCGAAACCGAAAGTGAAATCGCCTACGCAAGGCGATTGTTCGGGGGATGCGTCTGTTGGAGCGGATCTACGACCTCGCCATTATCGGAGGCGGCGTGAACGGCTGCGGCATCGCGCGCGATGCGGCCGGACGCGGAAATTCCGTTTTCCTGTGCGAAATGAACGATCTGGCGAGCGGAACCTCGTCCTGGTCGACCAAGCTGGTTCACGGCGGCCTGCGCTATCTCGAATATTACGAGTTTCGCCTCGTGCGCGAGGCGCTGATCGAGCGCGAGATCCTGTGGCAGATCGCGCCCCACATCATCCGTCCCTTGCGCTTCGTTCTGCCGCATCATTCCGGCCTGCGCCCGGCGTGGCTGCTGCGCCTCGGCCTCTTCCTGTATGACCATCTCGGTGGCCGCAAGCTGCTGCCGCCGACGCGCTCGGTGAACCTGCGCAGCGACGAGGTCGGCCGTCCGCTGATCCCCGGGCGCTACGCCTCCGGCTTTGAATATTCCGACTGCTTCGTCGACGACGCGCGCCTGGTGGTGCTGACCGCACGTGACGCCGCCGACCGCGGCGCCGAGATCCGCACGCGCACGCGCGCCACCGAGATCCGCCAGGACGGCAACGTCTGGCTGGTGACGACCGAGAATACGCAGACCGGAGAGCGCGAGACCATCAAGGCGCGCGCGCTGGTCAACGCCGCCGGACCATGGGTCGAGCAGGTGCTTTCGACCGGTGCCGGCGTCAACGCCAAGGCCAAGGTGCGCCTGGTGCAGGGCTCGCACATCGTAGTGCGCAAGCTCTACGATCACGACCGCGCCTACATCTTCCAGAATGCCGACGGCCGCATCATCTTCGCGATTCCTTATCAGCAGGAATTCACGCTGATCGGCACCACCGATCGCGACTACCAGGGCGATCCGGCGAAGGTGAAGGCGTCCGACGAGGAGATCGCCTATCTCTGTGCCGCGCTCGGCGAATACATCGCCAAGCCGGTGACGCCCGCCGATGTCGTGTGGAGCTATTCCGGCGTACGGCCGCTGTATGACGACGGCGCCAGCGAAGCCAAGGCGGCGACGCGCGACTACGTCTTCGAGCTCGACACGCCCGGCGGCCTGCCGTTGCTCTCGATCTACGGCGGCAAGATCACGACCTACCGGCGGCTGTCCGAAGAGGCGTTGGAGCGGCTCTCGCCGTATCTGAAGGGCGCGAAGGCGGAGGAGGGCTGGACCGGCAAGGCGAGGCTGCCCGGCGGCGACATGTCGGTCAACGCGGTTGCCTCGCTGATCGCGGATCTCCGCAAGACCTATCCGTTCCTCACGGATGCACATGCGAAGCGCATCGCGCATGCCTATGGCACGCGGGCCAAAAGCATGCTCGCGGGTGCGACATCTTCGGCCGATCTCGGCCAGGATTTCGGCGGCACCTTGACGGAGCGTGAAGTCCGGTACCTGATGACGAACGAGTGGGCGTTGACGGCCGAGGACATCGTGTGGCGGCGATCCAAGCTGGGCTTGCGGATGACGGCGGCCGAGATCGCTGCGCTCGATGCGTGGATCATGGCCCAGCGCGAGCGCGCCGCCGTCACGGCGCGTGAAGCCGGGGGACGCGCATGAGCGTTACCCTCGATCACGTCTCGCGTGTCGTCGACGGCGTCACCACCATCCGCGACGTCTCGCTGACCTTGCAGCGCGGCACGCTGAGCGTGCTGCTCGGCCCGACCCTGTCCGGCAAGACCTCGATCATGCGGCTGCTCGCGGGGCTCGACAAGCCGACCTCCGGCCGCGTGCTGGTCGACGGCAAGGACGTCACCGGCGCCGACGTCCGGCAGCGCTCGGTCGCGATGGTCTATCAGCAGTTCATCAACTATCCCTCGCTGACGGTGTACGAGAACATCGCCTCGCCGTTGCGCGTGCAGGGCAAGCCGCGCGCGGAGATCGAGAAGCGCGTGGCGGAAGCGGCGAGGCTGCTCCGGCTCGAGCCTTATCTGAAGCGCACGCCGTTGCAGCTCTCCGGCGGCCAGCAGCAGCGCACGGCGATGGCGCGGGCGCTCGTGAAGGGCGCGGATCTCGTGCTGCTCGACGAGCCCCTGGCCAATCTCGACTACAAGCTGCGCGAGGAGTTGCGGACCGAATTGCCGCGCATCTTCGAGGCGTCGGGCGCGATCTTCGTCTATGCCACCACCGAGCCGTCGGAAGCGCTGCTGCTCGGCGGCCGCACCATCTGCATGTGGGAAGGCGAGGCGCTGCAGGCGGGTGACACGGCGTCGGTGTACCGCCGTCCCGACACCCTCCGTGTCGGTCAGGTGTTCTCCGATCCGCCGATGAACACGGTCGATATCCAGAAGCGCGGCGATAGCGTGGAATACGCAGGCAACGTCAAGGCGCCGGCCGTTGGTCTGTATGCTGATCTGCCCGATGGCAGCTACCGCGTCGGCTTTCGTCCGCATCAGCTTGGGCTGGCCAAGGGCGACGGCAGCCATGGCCGCCATGCCTTTCCGGCGACCGTCTCGGTCACCGAGATCACGGGTTCGGAGAGCTTCGTGCATCTCAAGCGCGACGGCCTGAACTGGGTCGCGGTGCTGCACGGCGTCCATGAATACGAGCCCGGCGAGGTCCTCGACGCCGTGCTCGATCCCACCAACGTGTTCGTGTTCGACGCCGGCGACCGTCTGGTCGCGGCGCCGGCGATCTGAGGGAGATGCCGCATGGCCCGCATTGACCTCGAAGGTCTCGCCCACTCCTACGGCAATGGCAGTGATGTCGAGAGCTACGCGCTGAAGCCGGTGACGATGACTTGGCGTCAGGGCGGCGCCTATGCGCTGCTCGGTCCGTCCGGTTGCGGCAAGACCACGCTGTTGAACCTGATCTCCGGCATCCTCACGCCCTCGCACGGCAAGATCCTGTTCGACGGCACCGACATCACGCAGCGCTCGACCCGCGAGCGCAACATCGCGCAGGTATTCCAGTTCCCGGTCATCTACGACACGATGACGGTCGGCGAGAACCTGGCCTTCCCGCTGAAGAACCGCGGCGTGCCCAAGGCCGAGATCGACAAGCGCGTCGCCGAGATCGCGCGTCTTCTGGACCTCACGCCGGACCTCAATCGCAAGGCGACGCGGCTCACGGCGGATGCCAAGCAGAAGATCTCGCTCGGCCGCGGCCTGGTGCGCTCCGACGTCGCCGCTGTGCTGTTCGACGAGCCGCTGACGGTGATCGATCCCGAGCTGAAATGGCAGCTGCGCTCGAAGCTGAAGGCGCTGCATCGCGAGCTCGACCTCACGATGATCTACGTCACCCACGACCAGACCGAAGCGCTGACCTTCGCCGACACCGTCGTCGTCATGCATGACGGCCGGGTCGTGCAGAGCGGCACGCCGGCGGAATTGTTCGACAAGCCGGCCCACACCTTCGTCGGCTATTTCATCGGCTCGCCGGGCATGAATATCCTCTCCGCCGAGGTGAAAGGGCGCGAGGCGCGGATCGACGGGCACACGCTCACGCTGGCGCGCAGCTACGACGCGCTGCCGGCCGGCGCCAAGATCGAGATCGGCGTGCGCCCGGAATTCGTCGATGTCGCAGCCCCCGGGCCGGGGCTGCTCGACGCCAACATCGAGCGCGTCGACGATCTCGGCCGCATCCGCTTCGCGCGCGTGCGCGTCGGCGACGTCAAGTTCGCCGCGCGGCTGCCGGCCGGCTTCTCGCCATCGGGCTCGGCGATCGGACTGAAGTTCAATCCGGCCTATGTTCACGTCTATGCCGACAGCCGTCTGGTCGAGGGAGCCTGAGTGATGGACAAGACCATCAACAACAAGGCCTGGTTCCTGGTGCTGCCCGTCTTCCTGCTGGTCGCGTTCTCCGCGATCCTGCCGCTGATGACGGTGGTGAACTATTCGATGCAGGACACCTTCGGCAACAACCAGTTCTTCTGGAACGGCGTCGGCTGGTTCAAGGAACTGCTCGATCCCTCGACCGATCTCGGCGGCCGCTTCCTCGCTTCGCTGTGGCGCAACCTGATCTTTTCCGCCGCCATTCTCGCCATCGAAGTCCCGCTCGGCATCGTGGTTGCGCTGGCCATGCCGCGGCAGGGCTGGACGGTGGCGTTCACACTGGTGGTGCTGGCCTTGCCGCTGCTCATTCCGTGGAACGTGGTCGGAACCATCTGGCAGATCTTCGGGCGTCCCGACATTGGCCTGTTCGGCTATGTGCTCAACCACATCGGCCTCGACTACAACTACGTCTCCAACGAGGCTGATGCCTGGTTCACCGTCATCCTGATGGATGTCTGGCACTGGACCAGCCTTGTGGCGCTGCTGTGCTACTCCGGCCTCAAATCGATCCCGGACGCCTACTATCAGGCGGCGCAGATCGACGGCGCCTCGCGTTGGGCGGTGTTCAAGGCAATCCAGCTGCCAAAGATGCATCGCGTGCTGCTGATCGCCGTGCTGCTGCGCTTCATGGACAGCTTCATGATCTATACCGAGCCGTTCGTGGTCACCGGCGGCGGGCCGGGTAATTCCACCACCTTCATTTCGATCGAGCTGGTCAAGATCGCGCTCGGCCAGTTCGATCTGGGCAAAGCGGCTGCGCTGTCGCTGGTCTACAATCTGATCATCCTGATCGTCTGCTGGGTATTCTACACCATCATGACCAATGCCGGCGCCGAGCGCCGGCCGGTGGAAGGGGGCGCGTGATGAACACCATTCCGGGCCGTCGCCTTATCATCTCGCTGTTCCTAGTCTTCCTGCTGTTGCCGATCTACTGGCTCGTCAACATGAGCTTCAAGACCAACACCGAGATCGTCTCGACCATGACGCTGTGGCCGCATCAGCCGACCATCGCGAACTACATGCGCATCTTCACCGACGAGAGCTGGTATTCCGGCTACATCAACTCGCTGAAATACGTCGTGATCAACACGGTGATCTCGATCGCCGTCGCGCTGCCGGCGGCCTATGCCTTTGCGCGCTACCGCTTCCTCGGCGACAAGCATCTGTTCTTCTGGCTGTTGTCGAACCGCATGGCGCCGGCTGCGGTCTATGCGCTGCCCTTCTTCAATCTCTATTCGGCGATCGGGCTGTTCGATACGCCCTGGGCGGTGGCGCTGGCGCATTGCATCTTCAACATCCCGCTCGCGGTCTGGATTCTCGAGGGCTTCGTCTCGTCGGTGCCGCGCGAGATCGACGAGACGGCGTTTCTCGACGGCTATTCCTTTCCGCGCTTCTTCATCAAGATCCTGGTGCCGCTGATCGCCAGCGGCATCGGCGTGGCGGCGTTCTTCTGCTTCATGTTCTCCTGGGTCGAGCTGTTGCTGGCGCGCACGCTGACCGCGACCGAGGCCAAGCCGATCTCGGCGATCATGACGCGAACCGTGTCGGCCGCCGGCATGGACTGGGGCCTGCTCGCCGCCGCCGGCGTGCTGACCATCATCCCGGGCGCGCTGGTGATCTGGTTCGTCCGCAACTACATCGCGCGCGGCTTCGCGCTGGGGCGGGTGTGATGATGATGAAGCAAATTGCCAGCGGCACGCTCGGTCATCATTCGTCGGTTGTGAAGCCTGGAGCTGCTCGCCATGGATAGTCTCGCATGGATGGCCTGGACGCTGCCGACGGCGATCTTCTTCGTGGCGCTCGCCTGCACGCTTGCCGTCATGACCCTGCTCGCCGCGCGCTATCCTGAGGTCGAGCGGGTCGGCGTGCTGCGCATTCCGACTACGCGCGGCGACCGCCTGTTCATTTCGCTGATCCTGGCTGCCGTCATCCATCTTGCATGGATCGGCCTTGTCGGCACCGATACGATTGCGACCTTGCCGGTCGGCGAGGAAGGATACGAGATTTCGAGCCTGTGGCTCGCAACCGTGGTTTCGCTTGCCTCGGCCGTTGCGATCTTTCGCATCGTCTGAGCAAACGGGAACGAGCAGATCCGGGGGCAACCCGGGCCTGAAAAAAGTCAGTCGCTGCAACGGAGGAACACCATGCGACATCTGCCGGTAAGGAACGGGCCTGCGACGAGGGCAAGGGCCTGGATGATGACGAGCGCGGTTGCGCTGATGGCGGCGTCTGCCGCGGTCACCGCGCCGGCGCGAGCCGACGAGGCTGCTGCCAAGAAATGGATCGACTCCGAATTCCAGCCGTCCACGCTCTCGAAGGACGACCAGATGAAGGAGATGCAGTGGTTCATCAAGGCCGCGCAACCCTTCAAGGGCATGGAGATCAATTTCGTCTCCGAGACGCTGACCACGCACGAATACGAAGCCAAGACGCTGGCCAAGGCGTTCGAGGAAATCACCGGCATCAAGGTCAAGCACGACATCATCCAGGAAGGTGACGTCGTCGAGAAGATCCAGACCCAGATGCAGTCTGGCAAGAACGTCTATGACGGCTGGATCAACGATTCCGACTTCATCGGCACCCACTTCCGCTACGGCCAGGCCGTCGACCTGACGGAGTGGATGGCGGGCGAGGCCAAGGACGTCACCAACCCGATGCTCGACGTCAAGGACTTCATCGGAACGTCCTTCACTTCGGCGCCGAACGGCCATCTCTATCAGCTGCCGGACCAGCAGTTCGCGAACCTCTATTGGTTCCGCTACGACTGGTTCACCAATCCGGACTACAAGGCCAAGTTCAAGGCCAAGTACGGCTACGATCTCGGCGTGCCCGTGAACTGGTCGGCCTATGAGGACATCGCTGATTTCTTCACCAACGACATCAAGGAAATCAACGGCGTCAAGGTCTATGGCCACATGGACTACGGCAAGAAGGACCCGTCGCTCGGCTGGCGCTTCACTGACGCCTGGCTGTCGATGGCCGGCAACGGCGACAAGGGCCTGCCGAACGGTCTGCCGGTCGACGAATGGGGCATCCGCATGGAAGGCTGCCGTCCGGTCGGCTCCTCGGTCGAGCGTGGCGGCGACGTCAACGGTCCGGCCGCGGTCTATTCGATCACCAAATATCTCGACTGGATGAAGAAGTATGCCCCGCCGCAGGCGCAGGGCATGACCTTCTCCGAGTCGGGTCCGGTGCCGTCGCAGGGCAACGTCGCTCAGCAGATCTTCTGGTACACCGCCTTCACCGCCGACATGGTCAAGCCCGGCCTGCCGGTGATGAACGCCGACGGCACGCCGAAATGGCGCATGGCCCCGTCGCCGCACGGCTCGTATTGGAAGGAAGGCATGAAGCTCGGCTATCAGGACGTCGGCTCGCTGACGCTGCTGAAGTCGACCCCGGTCGACCGCCGCAAGGCGGCCTGGCTCTATCAGCAGTTCATCGTCTCCAAGACGGTGTCGCTGAAGAAGAGCCATGTCGGTCTCACCTTCATCCGTGAATCCGACATCTGGGACAAGTCGTTCACCGAGCGTGCGCCGAAGCTCGGCGGCCTGATCGAGTTCTATCGCTCGCCCGCGCGCGTGCAGTGGACTCCCACCGGCAACAACGTGCCCGACTATCCGAAGCTCGCGCAGCTGTGGTGGCAGAACATCGGCGATGCGTCGTCCGGTGCGAAGACCCCGCAGCAGGCGATGGACGCGCTCGCGGCCGCCCAGGACTCCGTCCTCGAGCGTCTCGAGAAGTCCAAGGTCCAGGGTGACTGCGGTCCGAAGCTGAACAAGAAGGAATCGGCCGAGTACTGGTTCAACAAGTCGGCCAAGGACGGCAACATCGCTCCGCAGCGCAAGCTCGCGAACGAGAAGCCGAAGGGCGAGACGATCGACTACGACACCCTGATCAAGTCGTGGCCGGCGACCCCGCCGAAGCGCGCCGAAGCCAAGTAAGCAAGTAAGTAAGCAGCTTGTCAAAGGGATCGCCCGGCTCGACCGGGCGGTCCAATCACCTGAGGCCGGGAGCGATCCCGGCCTTTTCTTTTGCCGTGCCCGCGGGCACCTCCCGTTCCAATCGGGAATTTTTCCCGGTTTACATGGGACAACTTCCACGGCGGAAGTGCCTTGAAGCCGATCGGGACAGGCGGCACTGTTTCAAGATCGGAATGTCGTGGTCTTTGCCGCGACTTTGCCCCAACGACGCGAAACAACAAGGCCTCGGCACGATCCGGCGTCGCTCTATGCGATCCGCGCTGAATCGCGATCACCAATCACGGGGCCATCGAGGGAGTACGGCCATGGATCAGGCGCACATCGCCAGTCTCGCGAGCACGCTGCCGGAAGCGTTGTCGCCCTGGACCATGTTTATGCAGGCCGACATCGTCGTAAAGGCGGTCATGATCGGGCTGGCTCTGGCGTCGGTCGCGACCTGGACCGTTCTCGTGGTCAAGACGATCCAGCTGCGCTCCGCACTGCGCACGGCGCGCGGCGCGCTTGGCATCGCAATGGCGGCGCGCGCGCTGCCGGATGCCGCGGGACGGGTTTCCGCCGACGGCGGCGTGGTCGGCCGGCTGCTCGCCGTCGCCGAGGACGAGATCGACAAGTCGCGCGGTCTTCCGGCCGACGGCATCAAGGAGCGCGTGGCCTGGCAGTTCGAGCGCATCGAGGCCGGCGCCGTGGCGCGGATCGGGCGCGGGATCGGACTTCTCGCCACCGTCGGCGCGGTCGGGCCGTTCGTGGGCCTGTTCGGCACCGTCTGGGGCATCATGAACAGCTTCATCGGCATCTCGCATGCGCATACGACCAACCTTGCAGTGGTCGCACCTGGAATCGCCGAGGCGCTGCTCGCGACCGCCTTCGGCCTTGCTGCGGCGATCCCCGCCGTCGTCATCTACAATCTGTTCGCGCGCGCCACCGGCGGCTATCGCGCCGTCATCGCCGATGCCTCGGTCGCGGTGATGCGCCTGCTCAGCCGCGATCTCGACCGTCAGCACGCCGGTCCCGCGGAAGCCCGGCGCAGCGCCATCCGCGCGGTCGACGCGCCGCTGATGTCGATCGTCAACCCGGCGGAGTGAGCCATGGCGGTCAAGCTCGCCAAGCGTCCCGACGAGTTCGAGGAGACGCACGACATCAACGTGACGCCGTTCATCGACGTGATGCTGGTGCTCCTGATCATCTTCATGGTGGCGGCGCCGCTCGCCACCGTCGACATTCCGGTCAATCTGCCGGCGATCTCGGCCGAGCCGCAGCCGCGCGCGGAGACGCCGGTGTTCGTGACCTTCAAGGCCGACCGCTCGCTCGCCGTCGGCGACCAGAGCGTTGCGCAGGGGGAAATTGCGGCTTCGCTCGATGCAGCAACCAAGTCCGACCACGGCCAGCGCGTGCTGCTGCGTGCCGACCAGACGTTGCCCTATGGTGAGGTGATGGCGCTGATGAACACCCTGCGCCGCGCCGGCTACACGAAAGTCGCGCTGGTTGCCTTGGAAGACCGGGGTGCGCAGTGAGCGTTCTCGCGCTCGATCCATTCGACCACGAGGAGCGCCGCGAGCGGACGCTGTGGACCGTTGCCGCGTTGGTGGTGGCGGGCCTGCATATCGGCCTTGCGGCCGGTTATCTGTTGCTGCGACCCGCGCCGGAGGGACGCGCACAGGCTGAGGCCTTCGATGTCGTGTTCACGCCCGCGGTGGTGAGCGAGCCGGCCCCAGTCGCGCAGGATGCCCCGGTGGATCCGGCCCCGCAGGCCGAGCCGCCGAAGGAAGAGCCGGCGAAGGAAGAGCCCGTCGCGCGTGAGGCTGCCGCAGAGCCGGTGCCTCAAGTTCAGCCTGTCCCCGAACCGCAGGTGACCGCGCAGCCGGAGCCTGTGCCGGAGGTGATGCCATCGCCCGATCCAGCGCCTCAGGTCGCGCTCGCCCCCGAGCCGCCGCGTGCCGACGACGTCGTGTTGCCGCCGCCACCGCCGCCGAAACCGGTCGAGGCGAAGCCGCCGGAGCCCAAGCCGGCTCCTGCGCCCGAGCGCGTCGAGCGCAAGCCGGTCGACCACAAGGACACCAAGGAGAAGGCTGAGAAGAGGTCCGCGCCGCCGAAACCGGCTGCACCGGCTGCCGCGGCCCGTCCATCGCGTGTCGCCTCGGCGCCGAATCCCGGCGAGAACAGCGTCGGTGCCCGCGAGGCCCAGGCGAGCTGGAATGCCGAGGTGGCGGCTTCCATTCGCCGCGCTGCCGCCTATCCGTCCGACGGCAACGGCGCGAGCGGTACCGTCATGGTGGGTGTGGTCGTCGATCGCAACGGCCGGCTGCTGTCACGCCGCCTCGCCGGCAGCTCGGGCTCTCCGGCGCTGGATCGTGCGGCGATGGCGATCATCGAACGCGCGGCGCCGTTCCCACGCTTTCCTCCCGCGATGACGCAGGCGCAGGTCTCGCGCACCGTGCCGCTGAATCTGCGGCCGCGCTAGAGCATGATCCGGAAAGGTCGAAACTGGTTTCCGGACGATCCTGCTCGAACAAAGAGATGAGATCATGATGCGTGTTCGCCAAAACGCATCATGATCCAGGGCGGCGCGCCGCCCGGCTGCCCATGGGGCGCGCCGTTCTCCTACTTGCTGCACTCGGTGAGATCGGTGTCGCGCACGACGAATTGCGCGCCTTCCTTGAGCTCGATGTTCTTGGCGATGCAGGTGCGGCCGCCTTGTTCGGACAGCTTGATGTCGTAGCGACCAGACTTCACGCCGACCAGGGTCATGCGCTCGTTGTGGTCGACCATGCCTTCGTCGTCGTTCTTGCACTGGTCGGCGCCCCAGCTCTTGGTGCCGGCTGCGGCCAGATACATCTTCACGATGGTCTGTCCGGTGCGGTTGAGGAAGCGCGGGCCGTCCTCGGCCGAGGCGGCCGTGCCGGCCAGGACGAGAAGCGCGCAGGCGGAGAGAAGGCGACGCATGATGAAGGTCCTTTTCTGATTTTTCCGGGGACGAGAGGCGGCGCGCCGATGCACGTCAAAAATCTTTGCCGATGCTGGTTTTGATCGCGAGGCCGCGTGAGGCGTTGGTGAGGCCGTAGCCGACGCCGAAGCTGAACTCGAAGCCCTTGAAGCGGGTGTCGGCGACGGCATAGAGCGTCTGCATCTGCTGATTCCACGGCAGGATGTGGCCGATCGGCCCGAGATTGGAGAAATGCTCGATGCCGACGGTCCAGCGGTCGTTCAATCGCTTGACGAAGCGCACCGACGGTTCGAAGGCCGAGCCGGCGCCGTCTATGCCGAAGGTCATGTTGGCGTTGAAGATCAGCTGATAATCGTTGGGCAGATTGACGCCGACGATCGGCGTGAACATCTGCGCCACCCGTGGCGTCGCCTCCTGCACGAAGCGCGGCGCCCCCGGTTGGCCCGCACCGGCCTTGTTGGCGACCCAGAGATCCGGTGTGAGGCCGCCCTGCGGCGCGAGGATGGTGCGCGACACCAGGCCGAGAAAGACCGTGCGCTCGAGCCGGTCGCCCTGGATGAAGGTCTGGCGGATGGTGACGCCGCCGGACTGGAATGAGTAGCCGGGCACGCCATTGTCCATCACGTTGCCCATGGCCATCGGCACGTTGGCGCGCGCGATGGCGTAAGGCGAGGTCAGCGCGATCTCGTACCACTCGGTCGGCGAGTAGCCGATCTCGGTCTCGCCGGTGAGCGCGCGCTGCGTGGCGCGGCGGCCGTTGTTCTGCTGCTGCGGATTGAAGGTCGTGACGTAGCCGAAGCGCTGCTCGACCTGGAAGTGACCAGGCGAGGCGGGGTCGTTGCCCTGGATCTCCTCGGCAAATGCAACCGCTGGCGCGAGCACGAATGCGGCTGCGATCATCAGCCGCCTCGTTCGTCCCCCGCGTTCGCCGCCGCGACTCGTTTGCATTGTCCCCATGCTCCCTTGGTGAAGGAGCTAACGGCTGCGCGCGGCGAAAACATGCGGGGGGGCCGGCTGAATGGTGACACAATCGGGAAACGATTAGTTGCTTGTTGCCTCAATTGTCAGCTCGTTGATTGCGCGGGCAGCAATAGGGATGTTTTGGCAAGCCAGACAGGAGTTTTTGACCGAAAGATTGTGGCGGCCTATTCGCAAATGAATCTCAGCACGGCGCTGAATGTGGCGCGTTGCAAACACATTGAGGTCATATGGCAATGGACAACATGCATTGCAGCATGAGCTGCTCACAGTCAGACAAGCCGCGATCGGATGCGCACGTGACGCACGCCAATGACCATCGTCGCCGTTTTTCCTCCCGGCTTGCCACGTGGCTGGCGATCATGGCCGTGGCTCTGTCGGCTTCGATTCCCATGGAGCCGGCCTTCGCCCGCGACGCGCTGAAGTGGGAAGACCTGAAGGCCTGGTGGAATGAGACGCAAGTCGGGAGAAGCTCGACGAAAACGCCATGCGCCAACGCGGCCGGGACGAATTGCGCGCGGAGAAAGACCGTCCGGAATCGGAAGCACAATGCGGAGGTTGCGGCGGTCGGGCCGGCGAATGAGGATCGGCAAGCGACCGGCGCGGTGAAGCGGGTTCGCCACGCCAAGCGCGGACACCAGGTTACGACCAACGCCCGAGCAGAGGTCCGCGGGACGGGGGAATCGGACCCTGACACGGCACCCCGTCGCGACCGACCCGGGAGATATTTCCTGCACGGTCCGAGGTTCTGATCCTGGCCGACGTTCAGTAATTTCCCGACCGTCGCCCTGTTGCACTTGCGAAATTACCAGGGCTCACATAGTTCAGACAGGTGCGTCTCGCGTCGCCTGCGAAGTGGACGATGCTCGCTCACATTGCAATCGCACCATTCATCGCCGCCCCGTCGGACGGCGGAGACAAAGGATCAACTCGATGAATTGGAAACTGATGATGACGGCTGCGGCCGTCGGCATGGCAACGATTGTCGGCACCCCGGCCATGGCAGCGAGCGCGCCGGCCGCTTCCAAGCTGCTGACCTCGATCGATCCGGACAAGGACGGCACCGCCGACATGAGCGAGGTCCGTACGGCCGCCGCCGCGCTGTTCGATCGCCTGGATCGCGACAAAGACGGCACGCTCGATGCCAAGGAGCTGCGCGGCCGCATCTCGGCCAAGGATCTGAAGGCGGCCGACCCGGACAATGACGGCACCCTGACCAAGGACGAATATCTCGCGCTGGTCGAGGGCCGCTTCAAGGCCGCCGATCCGGACAATGACGGCACGCTCGACTCGAAAGAGCTGAAGGCGGTGGCCAAGCTCGTGAAGTAAGACGTGGTCCTGATCGGACCTGACGACCTGGGCCTGCGTCGGGAGACCGCCGCAGGCCGCGTTGTTTCTGCCGTCCCATGAGACCGAGCGTGCCTCCGCAGCTTCCGGCTGGAGCCACCGCGTCTCACATCCCCGGTCGCGACATCTCCACGGCAAGACGAACCAGATCGGGCAGGCTGCGGGCGCCGAGCTTCTGCCGCAACCGGTAGGTCAGGTTGATGACGGTCTTGTAGCTGATCC
This sequence comes from Bradyrhizobium sp. SRS-191, assembly GCF_024586915.1. Taxonomy (GTDB): domain Bacteria; phylum Pseudomonadota; class Alphaproteobacteria; order Rhizobiales; family Xanthobacteraceae; genus Bradyrhizobium. Next base: position 374,203 of record NZ_JANBVS010000003.1, on the reverse strand, counting down.
CGAGTTCGTCGGCGATCGCCTGGTAGGATTTCGCCTGCGCCAGCAAGCCGAGCGCCTGGCGCTCGCGCGGCGTCATCGAGGCCAGCGCGGCTCCGTCGGCGTCGGTTCGCAACAGCGCAATCCGCTTCGCCAGTTCGGGATCGAGATAGGTGCCGCCCGCGCGGACCTGCTCCAGCGCCTTAGGCAGTTCATGAGGCGGGGCGTCCTTCAGCAGATAGCCGCTGGCGCCGGCGTCGATCGCGGAGCGGACGATGCGCGGATCGCCCAGCATGCTGAAGACCAGGATGCGCGCGCGGGGATCGTGCGAGCGCATGCGCTCGATCAGGCCGATGCCGCCGCGCTCGTTGCCTTGGAGGCGCAGATCGACCACCGCGACATCGGGGCGGTCACGGACATAGGACTCATAGGCGCTTTCGGCGTCATGAGCCTCCGAAAGCCTGCCGATCCCGGCCTCGTTGAGCAGCCAGCGGCAGGCCGTGATCACGACTGGATGGTCGTCAACGATCAGAACGCGATACATCCGATGAAGGCCTTGCGATGAAGGTCTTGCCCCTGGGGCGCCGGCGGCGCCGACGGTCCTCTATCATTCAGGTTCCCTTGCAAACCAGGACCGGGTGCGACAATGCGGCGGCGCCAAGGGCGGATCGGGGCAAAATCGGCGCCGATTCCCGGATTCGGGAAGATTGTCCCTGAAGACGGAAGAATATTGCCCGTTGCGGCGGACAGGGGCGGTATTTACGAATGTTAACGTTCGTAAACCGTGTGGAATGACCGGATTCGGGCGGGGGTGCAGCTCAGGGGTGTGAGTGGCCGCTCGAACCGTCGATAAGAAACTGGGGGACGTCTTGACCCGACTTTCGGCGCTGAAGAGCGCGCTTCTGGCGACGTGCGCGTTGCTGCCTACGGCTGCGTTCGCGCAGCAGACCTTGCAGACCATCGATGTGGTCGGCGTCTCGCCGGTCCAAGGCAGCGAGATCGCCAAGGACAAGATCCCGTCCAACGTCGAAACCATCGGGGCCCGGGAGCTCGACCATACGCGCGCCCCGTCGCTGCTCGACGGCATCCTGCAGTCGGTGCCCGGCGTCTCCCTCAGCGACCAGACCGGCAACGCGTTCCAGCGCGACCTGAACTATCGCGGCCAGACCGCCTCGCCGGTGCTCGGCACGCCGCAGGGCATCGCCGTCTACCAGAACGGCACCCGCATCAACGAAGCGTTCGGCGACGTCGTCAACTGGGACCTGATCCCGGAGATGGCGATCGCGCGCATGACCTTGATGCCGAACAACCCGCTGTTCGGCCTCAACGCCACCGGCGGCGCGCTGTCGATCGAGATGAAGAACGGCTTCACCTATCAGGGCGGCGAGGCCCAGCTGTTCGGCGGCTCGTTCGGCCGCATCCAGTCGGGCGCGCAATACGGCTGGAACAACGGCACCTATTCGGCCTATATCGCGGCGGAAGGCGCCTATGACCGTGGCTGGCGCGATTTCTCGTCCGCCTCGCAGGTCCGGCGCATGTATGCCGATTTCGGTGCGCGCGGTGACAACGCCGAATTCCACCTGTCCTTCACCGGCGCCGACAATAGGCTCGGCTCCGTCGCGGCGACGCCGATCGAGATGCTGAACAACCGCTGGTCCAGCGTCTACACCTGGCCGCAATCGCTGCGGCTGCAGATGCAGATGGTGCAGGCCAGCCTGAAGTGGGCGCCGACGGACACGCTGTCGGTCCAGGCCAACGGTTATTACCGTAACTACAAATCGTCCCGCATCGACGGCAACGGCACCGAGGTCGAGGACGGGGGCGGCATCTTCGTGCTCGAGGACGCCGCGGGGACCCAGTGGGATATCAACCGCAACGGTCCGGTTGCCAACACGCTCGCCGCCGACACGGCGCTCGGCCAGATCGACCGCAACACCGTCAAGACCGACAGCTATGGCGGCTCGCTGCAGGCCACGTCGACGACGCAGCTGTTCGGCCATGACAACCACTTCGTCGTCGGCGCCAGCGTCGACCACGGCAACACCAACTTCCAGGCGACCTCCGAGCTCGGCACCATCGACAACAACCTGTTCGTCACCGGCCTTGGCGTCTATATCGACCAGCCCAATGCCGGCCTCGCTCCGGTCAATCTGAACGCCAAGAACACCTATCTCGGCGTCTACGCGACCAATACCTTCGACATCACCTCGCAGTTGGCGCTGACCGCGGGCGGCCGCTTCAACTGGGCGCAGATCAACCTGCGCGACCAGACCGGCTTCGCGCCGCTGCTCAACAGCAACAACAACTTCCAGCGCTTCAATCCGGTGGTCGGCCTGACCTACAAGATCACGCCGAACATGACGGCGTATGCCGGCTACTCCGAGGCCAACCGCGCGCCGACGCCGCTCGAGCTCGGTTGCTCCGATCCTGCCAATCCCTGTCTGATCGACAACTTCCTGATCGCCGATCCGCCGCTGAAGCAGGTGGTGTCGCATACCATCGAAGGCGGTCTGCGCGGCGAGATCTCCGGCGGACGCTCGGCCCTGGCTGCCGACCTGCCGGCCTATCGCAAGGCGCCGGTCAAGGCTCCCATTCTCGATGACGGCTGGCGGCTGCGCTGGGGCCTGAGCCTGTTCCGGACCGAGAATTCCGACGACATCCTCCAGGTGGTCGATCCGCTCAACCCCGTGCGCGGCTACTTCAAGAACGCCGGCACCACGCTGCGCCAGGGTGTCGAGGCCAAGCTCGACCTGACCTGGAACCGGTGGACCGCCTATGCCAACTACACCTTCATCGACGCCACGTTCCGCAGCACGTTCGACGTCAACGATCCGTTCCTGAAGGTGCCGGTCGGCGTCGTCCCCGGCAACCACATCCCGGGCATTCCGGCGCACCGCTTGAAGCTCGGCGCCGAATATGCCGTGACCGATGCCTGGAAGGTCGGCGCCAGCGTCAACTATATCGGCAGCCAGTATCTGCTGCATGACGAGACCAACGTCTATCCGAAGGTCCCGTCCTATTGGGTCGTCAACGTCAACACGTCCTATCAGGTGACCAAGAACGTCGAGGTGTTCGGGCTGATCCAGAACCTGTTCAACCAGCGCTACTACTCGGCTGGCACCGTGTTCGATCCGGCCGGCTTCAACACCGCCGGCGGTGGCAATGCGTTTGCGATGAACGATCCTCGCAGCATGGTGCCGGGCATGCCGCTCGCGGCCTATGCGGGCATCCGCGCGAAGTTCTAAGGCGCAGGGACGGCAAGGCCCCATAGCCGCAGCTGCGTCGCGCCACGGAACGTCCCCCACCGTGGCAGGAAGGCCGGGAGAGATCCCGGCCTTTTCGTTTGCCGCCAAATAAAGCGAGTGGCGGAGCTCGCGTGCCGCCCCTCGGCTTTGCGCCGGCTTGGCGGCTTGCGTGTCCTGCTGGTTGTGCCCAGGCCGTGCGTTGTACGAAATGGGATTGAGCGAAGTCATAATTAGTCTGTCGTGCTGGACTAATCGGTTTGTTAGTTGGAATTTGTCCCTATCGTTTTGAGAAAGTTTCGCATTGCTCGTTCCTGCCCAGGTTTCGATACAATCGCTCATCAACAAGATGTGAGTGGATTGCGTAGCGTTGGGGCGTCAGGTGAAATCAAAGAACAGGAAGCGCGGCGAGGCAGCCGCCGCAAGTTTCGTGCTGTTGTCGACGTGGATGGTGGCGGGAGAGGCAAGGGCCGAATGTACGACGCCCGGCATCACCGTCACATGCAGTGGCACGATCAGCACCGCGGTCACTGTGTATGATGCGGCGGCTGCGACCGCGACGCCGAGCAGCGGCAGCAACGCGTATACGCCGGCGAATCCAGCATTTCCGGCGACCGGCTACAATCCCAATCCGCCGACCGCAGTGATCACGCTCGATTCCACGGCCGTCCGCAACCTGACCACCAACAGCCAGACCGGCCTCGCGGACCGCGGCATGATCGCCGCCAACTTCTCCAACGCCGAGGATCCTGCGGTCAACAACGTCGTCATCAACAATGCCGGCTGGCTCAGCCTCACCACCAGCCAGCTCAGCGCCGGCCGGCTGCACGTCATCGTCGCCGACAGTCAGGTCAACAAGTTCACGGTCAACAACACCGGCACGCTCGCCGCCACCCAGAATTTCTTCGGCACGTTCGATCCGACCAAGCTGAGCGTCTCGATCGGTGCGACCGCGACCGCCCGCTACAACGGCACGAACCTCGCAATCATCTCGGCGCTCTATTCCGACGACAATACCAACAGCGTCGTCGTGAACAACCGGGCCGGCGGCACGATCTCGGCGACCGGCAACTACGCCGCCGCTTATTATGGCCGTGCCGATACCACGATCACCAACTCCGGCACCATCGCCAACACCAGCTGGACGTCGGCCAGCCGATTCTACGATGGCCACTGGGCCATCGGCGCCTTCGCCGGCGCCGAGTTCGACACGATCCCCGGCAGCAATCCGGATTCGCCGCTCTACAAGTTCGACGCGAGCGGCAACGTCACGGTGACCGAGACCAAGGCGCTGACGCTCACCAACACCGCAAGCGGCGTCATCAAGGGCGACATCCTGGCGCTGGACACCAATCCGCTGACCACGGCGGCCGGCCTGGCCGCCGGGTCGACCTTCCCGCTGACGGGCAGCGGCTCGAACTCGGGTCCGCGCGACAGCGTCATCGCCAATGCCGGCCTGATCCAGGGCAACCTCTATCTCGGCTCGGGCGAGCACGACATCACCAACAGCGGCACGATCTCGGGATCGATCTCGGTCGACCAGAGCGCCTCGCGCGGCTCGTTTGCGAAGGCTGTCGACGGCACCGTGGCCGGCACCTATCGCAGCACCGGTACCGGTTCCGATGCGCAAGGCAATGCCTGCCCCTCGGCCGGTACGAACACCACCGATCCGCTCTGCGCCAGCAGCACCAGCCAGGCCGCCACCTTCTTCGGCGCGCGAACCTTCAATCTCGTCAACACCGGCAAGCTCGGTGGCGACATCGTGATCAACGATCAGGATGGCGCCAACAACACCATCCTGCTCAAGGGGAGCGGCTTCAGCGGCAATGTCGTCGCGCAGAACGGCCTCGGCAGCAACGCGCTGACGCTCGACGGCGTGACCAGCCTCGCCAGCATCGTCAATTTCGGAACGCTCGATCTGATGAAATCGCAGGTCACCATGGGCGCTGGCGGCGTGCAGCTCGTCGACGGCGCGGTGCTGCGCACGACGATCTTCGGACCCGGCGGCACCGCAGGCGTGCCATCGACCAACATCGGCAACATCACGGGCACGGTGACGTTCGCCGGGGCCGGAACGGTGGCGCCGACCCTTCAGGGCATCGTTCGCAACGGCGACGTCTACCGGGTCGCGACCGCGGTGTCGGCGACGCCGCTCGACGTCGATTTTTCCAGCGCGCTGGTCGGCTTCGTTGCCGACACGAGCACCGGAGCGCTGCTGCTGAATGCGTCCGTGAGGTCGCCCGCGACCATCGCCGGCATCTCCCCGGGCAGCCTCGCTGCGCTCAACGGCCTGTTCGCCTCCACCGGCGGCAACGCGCAGGTGCAAGCCCTGGGCGGCGCGGTGCAGAGCCTGGGCACGGACCGCGAGGTGCGCAACGCCGCTGATCAGCTGCGCCCGTTCGTGAACGGCGCACAGGTGCAGGTGCCGCTCAGCACGGCCTCTCTCTTCCAGAATCAGATCGATAACCGGCTCACAGCGGCGGCCGCCTCGCCAAATTCGCGCGTCGCCTCGGCCTTCGCATCCGAGACCGATCCGTTGTCATCGATGCTGATGGCCTATGGTGCGACCAAGGCGCGTCCGGCGTTGAAGGCACCCGCCATCATACCGGAGCCGGAGCGGACCGTCTGGGGCAGCCTGATCGGCACCAACGTGTCCCAGCATGATGTCGCGGGCGTCGCCGGCTATACGGGTAACACCGGCGGCCTCGTCGCCGGCATCGATCAGCGCATCGATGCCGCGTCGCGTATCGGCGCGGCCTTCGGCTACGCGACCAGCAGCATGGACGACCGGACCGCTGCGGGCGATGCCGTCGGCATGCAGCACTATCAAGGCACGGTGTACGGCGCCTATGTTCAGCCGTCCTGGTACGTCAACGGCTCCGCCGGCATCGCGCTGGTCGACTACACCACCACGCGCCGCATCAACTTCGCCGGCTTCACCGACACCGCCGCGGGCAGCCACAAGGGCTGGCTGACCATGGTGCGCGGTGAGTTCGGCATGCCCATCAGGGTCGACCAGGCCGTGCTGACGCCGTTCGCCGGTATCACCTATGCGCGCCTCGATCAGCAGGCCTATACGGAGACCAGTGCTGCCGGCGCCGCGCTCGCCGTCGCCAGGCAGACCACCAACTCGGTGCGCTCCAACCTCGGCCTCCGCTCCACCGTTCCGCTGCTGGTCACGTCCACCTACGGCTTCGGCCTGGAGACGCTCGCCGCGTGGCGGCATGAATTCGGCAGCACGGCGCAGAACGTGACGGCGAGCTTCGCGGGCGGCGGCGCGACCTTCTTTGCCGCGGGTCCATCGCCCGAGCGCAACCTCGCCGAACTCGGCGCCGCGTTGAAGCTGGTCGCGTTCGGCGAGCGGCAGTCGATCTCGCTGGGCTACAACGCCGTTGTCGGCAGCCAATATCTCGAACAGTCTGCGGTGCTGAAGGTACGCGCCGAATTCTGAGGCGGCGGCACCGACGCGATCAAGACCAATCAGAGCCGAGCGAGGCCGGGAGCAATCCCGGCCTTTTCGTTGCGATGATGATACGTGATCAGCCTGTTTACAAATCTCTGCTGTTAGCTGGCCTCGGGCAATTGTCCCGCGGCCGGCGTGAACGAGATCGCTGGCCACACCAGGAATTTGCGGACCAGCGTCATTTGACGTCCGCAACTACGAAGTTCCGCCACAGAACTCGACGAGCTATTGCGCATCTCTCGCATCGAGCAATGAGGTGATGGACATGAACGGCCCGTCGTCGACGTCCTTATCGATTATTTCCGCAGCGGCTCTCGCGGTGGGCCTGGCTTCTTGGTCCTGGCTAATTCCCACCGCGGCGGCGCGCGATCTCGATGGACGCTATGCGAACTCTCCGCTCAAGGGCTGGTTCGAAAAGCTGCGTTCGGGGAGGGGGCCGTGCTGCTCGGATGCCGACGGCACGGCGCTGTCGGACATGGATTGGGACATGAAGGACGGCCGCTATCGCGTTCGCATCGAGGGCCAGTGGTGGGTCGTTCCCGAGGAAGCCGTGGTGACCGAGCCCAATCGCGCAGGACGGACAATGGTGTGGCCGGTGTATTATCGCGAGCTCAACACGGGGCTGCGCATCGACGTGCGCTGCTTCCTGCCGGGCAGCATGACGTGAGGTGAGCACAGCCGCACCGTGGCCGCTGACGAAGCTGCGCGATACAGTGCCCTCTCCCCTTGCGGGAGAGGGCATCGCCGGCCTATCCACGTTCTCGCTTGGGTGAGGGGTATCTCTCCGCGAATGACACGCGTGGAGAGATACCCCTCACCCAAGCGAGTTTGCCGCCCCTTCATACATGCCCTCTCCCGCAAGGGGAGAGGGCGCATTCACTGTCACCGCGCTGGCCTTAAGGCACGGAGATGATGGTCTTCGTTCGACGGCTTGAGAATCACTCCGCCGCCTGCGCAGCCTTGAGCGTCGGATAGTCGGTGTAGCCCTTCTCGCCGCCGCCATAGAGCGTGGCGCGGTCGAGCTCGTTGAGCGGCGCGTTGGCCTTGAGGCGCTCCACCAGGTCGGGGTTGGCGATGAAGGGACGGCCGAAGGCGATCAGGTCGGCGGCGCCGGCATCGAGCTGCTTGTTGGCGAGCGCGAGGTCGTAACCGTTGTTGGCGATGTAGGTGCCCTTGAAGCGCTTGCGCAGCGACGCATAGTCGAACGGCGCGACGTCGCGCGGGCCGCCGGTGGCGCCCTCGATGACGTGGATGTAGACGAGGTTCAGCGCGGCGAGCTGATCGACGATGTAGTCGAACAGGGCCTGCGGATTGGAATCGCTGATATCGTTGGCGGGTGTCACCGGCGAGAGCCGGATGCCGGTCTTGTCGGCACCGATCGCGTCGGAGACGGCCTTGGCGACCTCGAGCATCAGCCGGGCGCGGTTCTCGATCGATCCGCCGTACGCGTCCGTGCGCTTGTTGGCGCCGTCCTTGGCGAACTGGTCGAGCAGATAGCCGTTGGCGCCATGGATCTCGACGCCGTCGAAGCCGGCCTCGATCGCGTTGAGTGCCGCCTGTTTAAACGCTTCGACGATGCCGGGAATCTCGGCGAGCTCGAGCGCGCGCGGGCTCGAGACGTCGGCGAAGGTGCCGCCGACGAAGGTCTTGGTCTTGGCGGCAATCGCCGAGGGGGCGACCGGTGCGCCGCCGTCAGGCTGCAGCGAGACATGCGAGATGCGGCCGACATGCCAGAGCTGGATGAAGATGCGGCCGCCCTTGGCGTGCACGGCGTCGGTGACCTTGCGCCAGCCGGCGATCTGCGCCTTCGAATAGATGCCGGGCGTGTCCTGGTAGCCCTGGCCCTGCTGCGACACCTGGCTGGCCTCTGAGATCAGGAGGCCTGCGCTGGCGCGCTGGGCATAATAGTCCGCCGTCAGCGGCCCGGCGACGAGGCCCTCGACGGCGCGGTTCCGCGTCAGTGGCGCCATCACGACGCGATTGGCCAGGGTGACCGGACCGAGCTTCGTTGGTTCGAACAGTTTGGAGGTGCTCATCGGATTTTCCAGGAGAGAGGGAGGGGGTGGTGGTCAGTTGTGCATTGCGGCGGACGTCGCAAGTCCATCGGCTATCCGCCGGGTGCAGACGCGCCGGGCGACCTTGCTGGCCGCGCATTTGCGTGTCTGCGAACCTTCGGTCGAAAACAGAACGGCGCGTCAGGCGACGCCGAGGAAATCCCGCTTGCCGATCTCGACGCCGTTGTGGCGCAGGATTCCGTGGGCGATGGCGGCGTGGAAATAGAAGTTCGGAAACGAGACCCGGTTGACGAAGTCCTGGCCCTTCAGCGTCAGGCTGACGCCGCCCGCGGCCGGAAACGTGACGTCGCGGCCATCGGCACCCTCGAACTGCGCCGGCGTGAACGTCCTGAGGTAATCGACCGTCTTGGCAAGCCGCTGGCGCAGCTCGGCAAAGCTCGTCTCGGTGTCCGGCGTGCTCGGCACCTCGCTGTGGGTCAGCCGTGCGCAGCCCTTGGCGGCGAAGTCGCAGGCGAGCTGGATCTGTCTGGAGAGCGGCAGCATGTCCGGATACAGCCGGGCGCCGAGCAGAACCTCGGGGGCAATCTTCTTGGCCTCGCAATGGGCTTCGGCCTTGCTCAAGAGGCCGGACAGGCTGCCGAGAAGCTGGAGGTAGGCCGGCACGGTCGAATCGTAAAAGGACATGATGCTCTCGCTGAGGAATGAGACGGCGCAAAGGATGCGTGTTCCCGAGATGGGGCGGCGTCCAAGAGAATGCAACTGCATCTTTCTGCTGTTTTGCCGGCCCCCTTTGCGGTGTCCTCAATATGAGATCAGTCGGACCCCGCGCCCCTCGCAAAGCCGGCCACCCGAACTATTTAAGGCATCTCGGAACATTCCGGACTGACACCGGTTCGCCCAGGTTCCAGCGCGGTTGTCGCGAACACGCGTTTGCGCTCAGAGGGGCCGCTGATGTCACCGTCCGATCCAGCCAGGAGTGCTCACGATCGTCGGCAACGAAGGTTGCTGATCGTGCTGGCTTTGGGATTTATCGCCTTTGGGGCCGCAGCAGCCGCCCTGTTCTACGTCTTGCAGCCCGAGACCCTGCGGATCGCCGTGGGGCCGGCGGGGAGTGACGACCACAAGGTCGTGCAAGCGATGGCCGACGCCTTCGCTGACGAAAGCAGGACGGTCAGGCTCTCCCCGATCACGACCGCGGGAGCGGCTGAATCCTTGGCCCTGCTGGCAGCCGACAAAACCGACCTCGCCGTCGGCCGCGGCGACCTTGCCATGCCGCCCGACGCGCAAACGCTGGCCGTCCTGCGCAAGAACTATGTCGTCCTATGGTCGTCCTCCGGGCGACGCGGCAACGAGTCCAAGAAGAAGGCCACCGGCAAGATCTCCGAGATTGCCGAGCTGGCGGGTCACAAGATCGGCATCATCGGCAGGACGGGAGCAAATGTCGCCGTCCTCCAGGCCATCCTGGAGGGCTCCGGCGTGCAGCCCGACAAGGTTGCCACGGCCCAATTCGGGACAGACGAGATCGAGAAGCTGGCGCAAGACCCCACCCTTGATGCCTATCTCGCCGTCGGGCCGCTGGACAGCAAGATCACCGCGGACGCCATTGCCGCGACGTCCCGGGCGCGCGGCGCTCCCACTTTTCTTTCCATCGACGCCTCCGAGGCCATTGCCCTCAAGCACCCGCGCTACGAGGCCGAGGAAATTCCGGCCAGCGTCTTCAGCGCGAAACCGGCCTGGCCGGCGGATAAGGTCGATACGATCAGCGTCAATCACCTGATCCTGGCAAAGAAGGAATTGTCCGAAGCCAAGGCGGCGGCCTTCTTCCGGCAGCTTTTCGCGGTCCGCGACACGATCATGCAAGGCCTCGCCGGCGCGGCGCACATCGCCAAGCCCGACACGGAGAAGGAGACCGAACCGTCCGTGCATCGGGGCGCCGCGGCGGTGATCAACGGCACGGAGCGAACCTTTCTGGACAAGTACAGCGACTACTTCTGGTTCGCCTTGCTCGTTCTGTCCGGCCTCGGGTCGGCCGCCGAGTGGCTGCGCCGCTATCTGAACCGGGACGATCTGGACGATACCAGCAGCTGTCGCAACCGCATCCTTGCGGCGGCCTCGGAGGTCCGCAATGCGGAGTCGGAAAACGATCTGTTGAAATGGCAACGGGAGGTCGACGCGATCATCGGCGAGACCCTCAAGGACTATGATGATGGAGCGATCGAACAGGAGGACCTGGTCGCCTTCGGCCTGGTCCTGGAGCTGTTCAATCATGCCGTTGCCGAAAGGCGAGCGACGCTGCAGAGCGGCTCTGCCGATCAGACGTGGACCTCGGGTCCAACCCTCGCCTCGCGGCGATAGGAGCGCCGGGCCGAGAGTCATTGAGCAGAGGATAGGCTATGTTCCGAGTGATCAGCTGGCTCACACTCGTCCAGGGCGATAGACGGCGGAGTTGAGAAGAATGTCCCAAGCGCAGCCTGACGGCGGAGTGCACGAATGACGCCTGCCGGATCCTTGGTCGCCATCCTGCCGTGCAATGACCTCGACGCCTCGGAGCAGTTCTACAATCGGCTGGGCTTCACGCGCCCGGACAGCGAGAGGCCTGCTGCGGGTGAGCCAGACACTTATCGCATGCTGTCGAACGCCAACGGCGGTCATCTGCATCTGACCGACGCCGTGGAGGGATGGCTCACACCGGGCAGAAACCCTTTCGGGCTTTATCTCTATGTCGAGGATGTCGACGCCGTCGCGCGCGAGTTTCAGCACATCGCCCAAGACATGCCCTGGGGAATGTACGAGTTCGCCATGTCGGACCCCGATGAGACGTTGGTCCGCGTCGGCTGGCCGACCCGTCTCCGCGCCGGAGCGGCATAGCTCGTCTGCAATCCTCTCGTCTGCAATCATTCAGTGACGTCCGAGCGCCCGTCAGGGCAGGGCAACGCCGGTCAGTTCGCCCAGCCGGGCCACCAGCGCGTCCTGGAACGCTCGATCGGTCGCTTCGCGCGCCGGCTCCTGTTGCCGAAGATGATGCCAGTAGCGTCCACTGACCAGGGCCTCGGGATCGTCACTTGCCGCGAGCCAGGCCTGGGTCTGCTGCCCAGTGTCGATGTCGACAGGGGCGCCTGCTCCGCCCATCCGCGTGCGGACCCAGCCGGGGTCGACGGCATTGCTCAGGACCTCAGGCCAACGTCGCGCCAGTGCAAACGCCAGCGCCACGACGTGCAGCTTGGTCTCGGCGTAGGCCTTGGCCGAATCCCAGTCCCGCTTCGTCCAATCGAGATCTGCCAGCGAGCCTTCTCCGCCGCGATGCAGCCCGCTGCTGAGATAGACCAGCCGGGCAGGGCGCTCGATCAGCGCGGTCAGCATATATGGCGCGAGCGTATTGACGGCGAGCGTCGTGGCATGTCCTTCCGGGGTGTCGCCGCGACCCGGCTGTGCATAGACGCCTGCATTATGGATGATGGCGTCCATCCGCCCGATCGCGTTGACCTGGTCCGCAATGCGCCGCGTCTCCGCGGCGCTGCTGAGATTGCCGACGACGATCCCGGCCGCCCGCGATCCGAGTTCACCGAGTGCCGCTGCGCGATCGGCCGTCCGTACGTGCAACACCACGCGATGCCCTTGATCGAGCAGCGATTGCGCTGCGGCGCGGCCGAGCCCCTCGGCGCTGCCGGTGATGAAGACGATGGCCATGGGGTGATCCTCCGAACGTGTCCCCGCTCGATCGTCGCGGCGGCCAATACCAACGCTGTCGGCGCGTTCATGGCGCCATCAGCTCATTGCGGTTCGTAGCCGGGCTTCTTGTAGATCGTGCCGGCCTTGTCGATGATGTCGGGCCCGTACACCTTGGCGGTCCATTCGTTCGGGCCGACGTCCTCGATGCCCACCGAGACGGAGTCTTCGCTGGAGTTGAGCGTGCGCGTCACCGCTTCGGTGAGGGCTTGCGCCAGCGCCTGCTTCTGCTGCTCGGTCCTGCCCGGATAGAGTTTGACGATGACGTGAGGCATTGCAATGGTCCTTCAGCTGTTGATGATCAGCGCGACGCCGTGGCCGGTGCGGGTGCGGCAGCCCGCGGCGTGCCGCCGCGCATCCGCGCCAGCAGTTCGGCCGTCGGCCAGGAGTCCGCCGGTAGCCCCAGCCGCTGCTGCATCGTCTTGACCGCGATGCGGCTCTGCTGGCCGAGCACGCCGTCGACCTTGCCGACGTCGAAGCCGGCCTTCACCAGCAGTTGCTGCAGCTCCTTGATCTCGTTGAACGGCAGCTGCGCCACGGGCCCGCTGGCTTTGCGCATCGGCGCGGCGCCGGCGATGCGGGTGGCGAGATAGGCCGCGGTGGTCGAATAGATTAGCGAGTTGTTCCACTCGGTATAGGCGGCGAAATTGGCGTAGGCCAGGAACGCCGGGCCGTTGCGTCCCATCGGCAGCAGCACCGAGGCCTCCAGCGCATCATTGGGCAGCGGCCGTCCGTCGGCATAGGTCACCCCCAAGCCGGCCCATTTGCTCCGCGCTGCCTTCACGGTGAGATCGGCCTGATCCCAGGGGAAGGTCTGAGGCACGCGGATCTCTTCCAGCCACGGCTCGCCGCGCCGCCATTTCAGGCCGGTCGCGATGTAGTTCGCGGTCGAGCCGATCACGTCGGGCGCACTGCGCAGCAGGTCGCGGCGGCCGTCGCCATCATAGTCGACGGCGTAGGTGACGTAATGCGTCGGCAGGAACTGGGTCTGGCCGAGCTCGCCGGCCCAGGAGCCGATCATCTCTGATGGCGTGAGGTCGCCGCGGTCGATCACTTTCAGCGCGGCGATGGTCTCGTTCTGGAAACGCTCGCTGCGGCGGCAGTCATAGGCCAGCGATACCAGCGACGGCAGCACCGGCAGATTGCCCATGTTGGAGCCGAAGTCGCTCTCCAATCCCCAGAAGGCGGCGATGACCGCCGGCGGCACGCCATACTCCTTCTCGGCGCGCGCGAACGCGGCTGCATGCATCCTGATGTGCTGCTGGCCGTTCTGCATTCGATACGCGGCCGCCATGCGGCCGGCGAACTCGGTGAACAACTGGCCGAACACGCGCTGGCCGCGGTCGCGGTTGACGATGCCCTGGTCATAGGTGAGGGAGGGCGAAGCGGACGCGATCGCGCGCTGCGACACGCCCTCAGCGACGGCGCGCTGCTTCAGTTCGGTGAGAAAGCGATCAAAACTCTGGCCGTTATGGCAGGACGCGGCGCGCATCGACGGCGCCGGCCTGGGGCGCGGCGCGGCCGCTTCCGGCGCCATTTGCGCGGACGCGCTCGCAGTCAGCATGAAGGAGGTTGCGAGCGCGCTGAAGGTGACGCGCAAGGCAGTCGAAGAGCTTCGCATCCGGTCTCACCGATGGCTGTCTAATCCCTTGTGGCTCCATCGATATCCGAACTGCGGCAAAAAGGGAAACGGCGCGCCGGCCTTGCGGATGCGGACCCGCAAGGGTCCTGACGATTGCAGGGCCCGCGAGTCCCGTGCCGTGCGGCCGGTCGGTTCCGACCGGCGCAAGGGCGTGGCGTATCACCATGCGACGATCAATATTGGACACCCGGCCGGTTCGGATAATAGCCGCGGTTGCAGGCGCGACGGAGCTTGTCGTCCCAATAGCCACGCTGAGCAGGCGGGTAGGTCATGGCGACCTTGTGCGCATTGGTCAGGCAGTTCACATAGGGCTTGTTGCTGACCCAGCTGAGATCGAGCGCAGCCGACGGCGCCGTCGCGCCCGCCAGCAGGCCGATCGAAAGGGTGGCGGCGGTGGCGAACAGCGCAATCTGACGGTTCATGTTGTTGGTCCCTGTCATCCGGGCTGCCCGATGCAGCCTGTGACGGGGACCATGCTCCAGAGCGGCCGAAGCGTATGTGCATGTCGTCACACACGCTTCGAACTTGCGGGATCGCTTGTTATGCGACCTTCGCCAGCGCCGCCTGCGCCTCGCTCTGGATGCGCTTGAGATGCTCGGCATCGCGGAAGCTCTCGGCGTAGAGCTTGTTGACGTCCTCGGTGCCGGAGGGGCGGGCGGCGAACCAACCGTACTCGGTCTCGACCTTGATGCCGCCGAAGGACTGGCCGTTGCCGGGCGCCTTGGTGTGCACGACGCGGACGGGATCGCCGGCGAGTTCCTTGAGGTCAAGCTTCTCCGGCGTCAGCGCCTTCAGCGCCGCCTTCTGCGGCGGCGAGGCCGGGACGTCGATGCGCTCATAGACGGGCGCGCCGAGCTCCGAGGTCAGCTCCTTGTAGAGCTCGCTCGGATCGCGGCCGCGCTTGGCCATGATCTCGGCGGCGAGCAGGCCGAGGATGAGACCGTCCTTGTCGGTGGTCCACACCGTGCCGTCGCGCTTGAGGAACGAGGCGCCGGCGCTCTCCTCGCCGGCGAAGCCGAAGCTGCCGGAGCCGAGGCCTGCGACGAACCATTTGAAGCCGACGGGCGTCTCGACCAGCTTGCGGCCGAGCTTGTTCGCGACGCGATCGATCAGCGAACTCGACACGATCGTCTTTCCGATCGCCGCATCGCTGCGCCAGTCGGGCCGATGCGCGAACAGGTAGGAGATCGCCGTCGCCAGGTAATGGTTCGGATTCATCAGCCCGCCCGAGCGCGTCACGATCCCATGGCGGTCGGCGTCGGTGTCGTTGGCAAAGGCGACGTCGAAGCGCTCGCGCATCGCGATCAGGCTCGCCATCGCGTAGGGCGAGGAGCAGTCCATGCGGATCTTGCCGTCCCAGTCCGCGGTCATGAAGCGGAAGGTCGGATCGACGATCTCATTGACGATGGTGGCGTTGAGGCCGTAGCGCTCGATGATCGGCGCCCAATAGGCGATCGCCGCGCCGCCGAGCGGATCGATGCCGATCTTGATGCCGGCGGATTTCACCGCGTCGAGATCGACGGTGTTGGCAAGATCGGCGACATAGGGCGTGATGTAGTCGTAAGCGTGCACCGAGCCGCGCTGCTTGGCCTTGGCGTAGCTGATGCGCGAGACGCCATCGAGATCGTTGGCGAGATAGACATTGGCCTGCCGCTCGATCTCACCCGTGGCGTCGGTATCGGCGGGGCCGCCATGCGGCGGATTATATTTGTAGCCGCCATCCTCCGGCGGGTTATGTGACGGTGTAATGACGACGCCGTCGGCAAGATGGGCCGTGCGGCCCTTGTTGTAGGAGATGATGGCATGCGAGATCACCGGCGTCGGCGTGTAGCCGCCGTCTCTGTCGACCATCACCTCGACGCCATTGGCGCCGAACACCTCCAGCGCGCTGGCAAGCGCGGGCTCGGCCAGCGCATGGGTGTCGATGCCGACAAACAGCGGACCATCGAGGCCCTGCTGTCGCCGGTAGTCGCACAGCGCCTGCGTCGTGGCCAGAATGTGGTTCTCGTTGAAGCCGGTCTTCAGCGATGAGCCGCGATGGCCCGACGTGCCGAAGGCGACGCGCTGGGTCGGCTCGTGCGGGTCGGGCTTCAGCGCATAATAGGCCGTGATCAGCCGCGGAATGTTGGCGAGCGCGGCGTTGGCGATCGGCTTGCCGGCAGCGGGGTCTGTCTTGGCCATGGAGCATCCTTCGCAAGTTCGAGAAACATCGGCGGCGGCGGATCGTTCCGCCCCCACGAGGGCAGGGACGAGGACCGTCGCAACCGGCATGCCGACCAACATGGCGGCGGGCGGTGATCCGATCAACGGAAATCCGGGCCGCCGCCGGGCTCTCAATCGGTTAGCTCGTAGACCAGGTGTCCGGGCCCGACCAGCCGGGCGGTGAAATTCACCGTGCGGCCGGCCAGGGCCGCGAAGCGGCCGGATGCCAGCCTGAAGACGACCTTGCCGGCGGCCTCGGAGATGGCGGGCGTGCCGTCCTTCATCTGCACGGAGCCCTTGCCTTCGGTCAGTACGGCGACCGCATAACCGTCAGGACTGCGATGGATGCCGGCGCCGTACAGATACGTGCCCTTCTGGTTTTCCCATTCGGAGGCGACATTGGCCGTGTAGGTCGCGCCCTTCATCAGGCCGTCGATGCCGACGCAGGAATATTGGAAGCTGACCAGCATGTGGCCGGGGCGATCGCCGATCGGCTCGAGCCCCATCGTGCCGACGATCGTGCAGTCGTAGCGGGCGATGGTGTCGCCGCGCGCCGGGCCCAGCCCTGCGAGCAGGCCGAGCGTCAGCCCTGCGGCGCAGACGCGACGGAACGATCTCATAGCATGTCCCCCGACCTTTCCATGAACACGCCTTTTGGCGTGTTCATGGTCCCATGTGCAGTGCCCCTTGGCGCTGACTCATGATGACCACGACATTACTACCTGAAAGGGCCGGCATGTCTCGTCCTTTCTTATCAGTTGCGCTGCGCCTCGGGCGAGATGCCGTCGCGCCGGCAGGAATGGCCGATTCATGCGCGGGACATTAACCACGCCACACTGACATGCCTGCTCGCGGCCGGCGAATAAGCCGGAGTTTAACGCATCACGGGTGAGATAGCAGGCAAGACAGACGCGCATCCTGCGCGCGGGGAAGTCGTCAGGAGCGGAAAAGTGAGAGCGCTTTGTTTTGGCGCGTTGGCCGTCATATCAGCCTTCACACTGGCGGGCTGCAGCCATCCGGCGCCGCCGCAACTCGCCTCGCCCTGTGTGGATCTCAGCGGCGAGGGCTGCACCGATCATCCGGTCGTCATCCAGCCGGCGCCGTCCGCGGAGCCGGCCAAGGCGAGCCGCAAATCTCCAGCAAGCGTGGCGCGCCGCGCGGCCCTGCAGCGCAAGCATGCGCGCGCCGCCAAGCGCCGGGCTGCGTCTCAGGTCGCGGCAGCCGAGGCCAAGCCCAAGCTCCAGGCCACGCCCGGGCCCAAGCTCGAGTCCAAGCCCGAGTCCAAGCAGGACACCAAGCCGACGCCTAAATCGACGCCGACGCCGGCCGACACCCAGGCGCGGACGTCGCGCCCCGATCCGCTTCCGCCCGCCGATGGCGCGCCCCCGCCCGTGATCAGTACGCCGGCCCCCGCCAAGGAGGCCGCGCCGAATGCGGGCAAGGTCCAGACCGAGGTCATGGTGGCAGCGGTCACGGTGGCGGCCGAACTCGCCGAGCGCATGACGGCGCTGCGTGTCCCCGAAGGGCCTGCCGACAAACATCTCGTCGCCGTGCTGCTGGCGCGGCCCAATGTCCGCGGTGTGCCGGATCTCAGCGGCAAGGTGATCGCGATCGACGAGCGCTATGCGAAGTCGAACGCCAGGATCACCGCGGCCATGAATGCGGCCGGTGCATCGGAGGTGCTGTTGCTGGAAGGCCAGGCGACCGCGATCACGCGCCTCAGCAATGGCGAGGTGAGCGCTGCCGTCGTGGCGCTGGCCTCGCCTGAGGCCGCGGAGGCCTTCCCGAAGATCGCAGGCTTCCGCTTGTTCACCGTGACGCTGAAGCCGTAGCTCGCGTCCTGCTCGGCTTCTAGGTCTCGGCTTCTAGGTCGCGGCCGTCCTCGTCGGCTTCGGCAGCGCCGCCCCCTTGGCGGCCGTGATGCCCTTGGGGAAGCCGCTGCGATCGGTGTACAGCCGCTTGCGGCCGCGCCGTGGATCGTGTTGGGCCTTGAGGTCTTGCGCGCACATATAATCCAACGCCGTGATGCCGCCGACCATGACCAGCGCCGCTAGCACGGTGCCTGCGCGCGGATTGCTCGGCCTGAGCTCGCCAGCCAGCGTCACCATGTCCAGGCCGTCGCCGGCCATGCGGCTCATCAGGCCGGCCCGCTTCTCCACCGACAGCGTCATGACGCCCGCGAACAGTTCGCGCAAGCCATAGGTCCGCACCAGTCCCTCGCGGCCATGCATGCCGAGCGCGTTGGTCACCCGATGCGGCGCCAGCAGCTCCAGCGTGCCGAGCGCGATCGAGAACCAGCCGAGGCCGCGGGCCAGTCGATCCGCTGATGTCAGCGAGCTTGGGCCGGTGGAGATGATCTTGGGATCGCCCTTGGAGCGGACGAGATTCGAAAAATGAAACATGCTGTACGATCCCTTATGGCTTCAACACGACCTTGACGCAGCTGTCCTGCTTGTCGCGGAACGCGCGATACATCTCAGGGCCCTGCGCAAGCGGCACGGTGTGGGTGATGACGAAGGACGGGTCGATCTGGCCGTCCTCGATGCGCTGCTTGAGTTCGTCGGTCCACCGGTTGACGTGGGTCTGGCCGGTCCGGATCGTCAGCCCCTTGTTCATCAGCGCGCCCATCGGCACCATGTCGGACAAGCCGCTATAGACGCCGGGGATCGAGACGATGCCGCCGGGCCGGCAGACATAGATGATCTCGCGCAGCACGTGCGGCCGGTCGTTCTCGAGCATGAACATCTGCTTGGCGCGATCGAGCACGCTGTCCGGCTGCGCCATGCTGATATGGCTCTCGAAGCCGACGCAGTCGATGCACTTCTCCGGGCCCTTGTTGTCGGTCAGCTCGTTGAGCCTGGAGACCACGCTTTCCTTGTCGAAATCGATGGTGATGGCACCGCCGGCCTCGGCCATCGCCAGCCGCTCCGGAATGCGGTCGATGGCGATCACTTGTTTCGCGCCAAGCAGGATGGCGCTGCGGATCGCCATCTGGCCGACCGGGCCGCAGCCCCACACCGCGACCGTATCGTCAGGCTCGATGTCGCATTGCGCGGCCGCCTGCCAGCCGGTCGGGAAGATGTCGCTGAGGAACAGCGCCTGCTCGTCGCTCATTCCGTCGGGCACCTTGATATGCGTCGCATCCGCGTAGGGCACGCGCAGATATTCAGCCTGGCCGCCGGGATAGCCGCCGGTCAGATGGGTGTAGCCGAACAGGCCGGCGGTGGTGTGGCCGAACACCTTCTCGGCCATATGCTTGTTGCGGTTGGTGGTCTCGCAGACCGAGAAATTGCCGCGCTTGCACTGGTCGCATTCGCCGCAGATGATCGTGAAGGGCACGACAATGCGGTCGCCCTTCTTGAGCTTGCCGTTCACGCCAGAGCCGACCTCGACGACCTCGCCCATGGTCTCGTGGCCCATGATGTCGCCGGGCATCATCGCGGGGATGTAGTTGTGGAACAGGTGGAGATCAGAACCGCAGATCGCGCAGCTCGTCACCTTGATGATCGCGTCGCGCGCGTGCTCGATCTCGGGATCGCTGACCGTGTCGCAGCGGATGTCCTCTTTGCCATGCCAGACCAGCGCCTTCATTCCCATCTCCGCGTCGAAAAGACTCTCGGAGCAAGTCGGGGCCGCGGCGATGGTTGCTAGGGATGGCAAAATTTTAGGGACGCAACGCCTGCGCGATCGCGAGCGTCTTCAGCGGCGGTCGCGCGGAACGTTGCGATCTTCGACGGCCGGCCGGTGTCCGGCCTGCGCGCGACGCCCGGCTCAGGCCTTCGCCTTGACGGCCTTCTTCGCCGCGGCCTTGGCGGGCGCCTTCTTGGCCGCCTTGCTGCCGGCCTTGCCAGTCGAGGGCTTGGCCGCCGCAGCGTCGGCCGGCTTGTCCGCCTTTTTCTCGGCCGTCTTCGGCAACTCCGCCGCGGCCGCCTGTCGCATCGCGCGGGCGTAGCTGTCGGCGACGTTGTCGGCGGAGATCAGCAGCCTGCGCGCAGCCGCATTGGCCTGCTCGACCGCCTCGCGGGCCAGCATCTTGAACCGCTCCTTGGCGTCCTTGTCCTTGG
Source organism: Bradyrhizobium sp. SRS-191 (assembly GCF_024586915.1). Classification (GTDB taxonomy): domain Bacteria; phylum Pseudomonadota; class Alphaproteobacteria; order Rhizobiales; family Xanthobacteraceae; genus Bradyrhizobium. The sequence continues at coordinate 353,873 of NZ_JANBVS010000003.1, read as the reverse complement.
CCTTCATGGCGAGGCCGTTGAAGCGGTCCTTCCGCTTCTTGGCTGCCGCCAGGATGGTCTTGTTCTGCTGCTTGGCCAGTTGCCGGATCACGGCATCAAGATCGGCATCTGCCATCGTCGTCCCCAAACACCCCCGAAGAATCAGCGCAACGGCGCTGAAAAGCGGCCGGACTATGCTATCGGCGACCTCGCTTTGCAATCGGGGTACCGGAGGAGGGGGCGCGCCCGCTCCGCTGGGGGCGGCCGAGCGGTTCGCCGGACGGGCCGCATATCAGACATGCGGCGCCCGGACGGTGCAGCCGCACCGTTTACGGCAATCAGAAACACGGTGTAACCGACTCTCGGCAATTCAATCAATTCCAACGTAACGCTTGGCCAGCAACATCCCGCACAACTGATCTTGTTTGTTGGGAGCGTGGCCGTGTCGGCCGGAAAACCTTACCTTACGATCCTGTCGCGGTTCCGTCGTGACGAGAGCGGTAATATCGCCGTCATCTTCGCCATCGCGCTGCTGCCGATCCTCGCCTTCATCGGCTCGGCCATCGACTACTCGATGGCGGTGCGCGCCAAGGCGAAGCTGTCGGCCTCGCTCGATGCCGCCATGCTGGCCGCGACCGGTTATACCGCCATGCGCGGATCGGCCTCGGCGGCCCAGACCGCAGCGACCAACATGTTCAACGGCCAGATGGCGGCCCACAATCTCTCGGCGAATTCCATCAATATCACCATCACCGACAGCGTGTCGGCGCGGTCCGTCGTCGGCAGCGCCAATGTCGTCGTCAAGACGATCTTCATGTACATGTTCGGCTATCCGACCATGACGGTCGCGACATCGTCATCGGCCTCGGCGTCGTTCCCGACTTACATGGATTTCTACGTCCTGGTCGACAATTCGCCGTCGCAGGGCCTCGGCGCGACCACGGCCGACATGACCAAGCTGCAGAACGCGACCTCGGACAAATGCGCCTTCGCCTGCCATGACGTCTACACGTCGAGCACGAAGAAGACGCTGCAGACCAACAGCTACTACCAGATCGCCAAGAACAAGGGCGTGACGATGCGGATCGACGTGGTGCGCTCGGCGACGCAGTCGCTGACGGACACGGCGACCGCCAGCCAGGTCGTCAGCAACCAGTACCGCATGGCGGTCTACAGCCTCGGCAGCGACTGCGGTTCGCTCGGCCTGACCACCGTCGCCAGCCTGTCGTCGAGCATGTCGTCGGTGAAGTCGTCGGTCGGCTCGCTCGACCTGATGACCATTCCCTATAGCGGCTACAACAACGACCAGTGCAGCGACTTCGACGGCGCGATGTCCTCCATGAGCGGCGTCATCCCGGCGCAGGGTGACGGCTCGTCGACCAGCCCGCAGAAATGGTTGTTCTTCGTCTCCGACGGTGTCGCCGACTACAACTATCCGACGACCTGCAGCAAGACGACCGTATCGGGCGGCCGCTGCCAGGAGCCGCTGAACACCGCGACCTGCACCGCGCTGAAGGCCCGCGGCATCAAGATAGCGGTGCTCTACACCACCTATCTCGCGATCACCAACAACAGCTGGTACACGACCTATATCGCGCCCTGGCGCAACGACATCGGCACCGTGATGAAGTCCTGCGCAAGCCCGGGCTACTATTACGAGGTCGACTCCAGCGGCAGCATCGGCGCGGCGCTGACGGCGCTGTTCCAGCAGGCGATCGCCTCGGCCCATCTGACGAAGTAACGCGGGCGCGTCTCCTCGCTCACGCGGGGAGCGCGACGAGCTGCTCCAGCGCGGCGCCGTCATTGAGCACGGCCAGCGTCTCCCGGCGCGACAGGAAGCGGGTCGCCTGCGTGAACGTGCCGGCCTCCGCGATCCGCGCTCTGGCGGTGGCGAGGTCGACGTCGATATCGCCCGGCTCGCGCGACCGCCGCGGCGGCAGGGACGCGAGGTGCTGGCGGCGGAGCACGGCGTTGTCACGCAGCTCGACCAGCGCGTTCAGCCGTTCCGGCCGCTGCGCCTCAGTGAGCACCTTGGCCCGCAGCAGCACCGGCGGCGGAGCGCGATCCTCCGGCGTCGTGAACAGGCGTGCACCCAGGCCGCGTCCCGCAGTGAGCAGGCCGAGCGGGATCGCGAGCACGAGGCCGGCGATGACCGGCGACATCCAGGCCAGCAGCGGCAACGAGACCGCATAGGCGCTTGCCGCCATCACCAGGCCGCACAGGGTCGGCAGCGTGAACTTGCGGATGATCTCGCGGCGGCTGATGCCGCCATCGCTGCGCCGCTGTACCTGCCAGCCGGCATCGCGGCCGAGCAGGATCTCGATCACGGCGACGGATTGGAAGATCATCATCGACGGCGCGATCAGCGCGGCGAGCACGGTCTCGACCAGCACTGCCGCGCACAGGCGCAGGCCGCCGCCGAAGCCGCGGCGCATTGTCGGCGTGAACAGCGTGGCGAGGCAGGCCAGCAGCTTCGGAATCATCAGAAGCCCGAGGGTTGCGCCGAACACCTGCGCCGCGAGCACCGGGTCCTGCGCCGGCCAGGACGGAAACAGCGCAAAGCCCTTGGGGAAATATTCGGGGCGGACGAAGTTGGCCTGCAGCGAGATCAGGATGCCGAGCACCAGGAAGGCGAGCCACAAGGGCGCTGTGACATAGGCGCCGATGCCGATCAGGAGATGCAGCCGCGACACCCAGTGCAGCCCGCGCGCCGGCAGCACCGCGAGATGCTGCAGATTGCCCTGGCACCAGCGCCGGTCGCGCGCGGCATAGTCGATCAGCGACGGCGGCACCTCTTCGTAGCTGCCGCCGAGCTTGACCGTCATGTAGATGCCCCATCCGGCGCGCCGCATCAGCGCCGCCTCGATGAAATCGTGACTGAGGATGTGACCGCCGAACGGCTTTCGCCCTGATAGCTCCGGCAGCGCGGCGTCCTGCGCGAAGGCGGCGACGCGGATGATGGCGTTGTGACCCCAGTAATTGCCTTCGCCGCCGTACCACCAGGCATTGCCGGAGGCGATGATGGGCCCGTAGAGCCGGCCGGCAAACTGTTGCAGTCTTGCAAACAGGCTGCCGCCGTTGACGATCACCGGAAGCGTCTGGATCAGGGCTGCCTGCGGCGCCTGTTCCATGGCATGGGCCAGCCGCACCACGGTGTCGCCACTCATCAGGCTGTCGGCGTCGAGAATGATCATGTGCGCATAGGCCGCGCCGAACCGCCGCACCCATTCGGCGATGTTGCCGGACTTGCGCGCGACATTGTCGGCGCGATGCCGGTAGTACACGCGGGCGTCGCCGCAAGCCTCGCGCAGCGCCAGGAACGCGGCCTCTTCGCCGATCCAGATGTCGGGATCGGTGGTGTCGCTGAGCAGGAACCAGTCGAACTGCTCGGCCTGGCCGGTCCCGGCCACGGACTCGATCATGGCGCGCAGCCGCACCATCACCGCGTCAGGGTCCTCATTGTAGGTCGGCAGCAGCATCGCGGTGCGGCTGGACAGCACGGGGAGGGGGCCGCCGGCGTCGATCGGAATCGTCTCGCGCGGCCGCAGCAGCATCACGCCGAATCCCGCCAGCGCGGTGACGAATGCGAACGCGATCCAGGCGAGCAGGATCGTGAACAGCACGAGCACGATGCCTTCGAGGACGGTCACGCCACCGACTTCAACGACCTCGTACATTTTGAGGCAGCCCGCGCCCGTCAGCGCGGCGGTGCCGGCAAGAACCAGCCCGCGGCGCAGCGCGATGCTCATGCCGCTGCTGATCGTCCGTCTCCCGGACGGCACCTCGGAGAGCGGCGAGGGCGCCATCGCGCATGGCGACTCCGCCGGAAGAAAGTCCGCGCCGCGCGCGACGGGCGACTGGCGCGGCAAGCGTGCGCTCACGGCGTCCATCGGTAGATCCATGTCTCCGACACGAGTTTGTCGCTCGCGAACAGTTCGGCGCGGAGCTCCACAGCTGCGTCCTTGGCGGCGCATTGGAAGCTCAGGCGCCATCCGCCGGTCTCGGGATTGGGCTGCGCGACTACGTTCGTCACCTCCGTCTTCTCGGCGCTGACGACGGCCTTGACGGCGGCGGGATCGAGCCCCTTGAGCGCGTCGCCCTGGAGTTCGAGCACGAACAGCCGTCCTTCGCCTTGCGCGGCGACGCCGGTACGGGTGAAGCGCGCCAGCGCATGCGGCTTCGGCATGTCCGGGCCCCAATGCAGGCGGTAGGTCATGTTGTGCTCGCCCTTGGCGGCGAGCGGCGTCTTCGGCCGCCAGAATGCGGCGATGTTGTCGTGGATCTCCTGCTTGGTCGGAATCTCGAACAGCACCACGGCGCCTTCGCCCCAATCGCCGATCGGCTCGATCCACAGGCTTGGCCGCTGCTCGAAATGCGATTCCAGGTCCTGATACGCGGCGTAGCTGCGCTCGCGCTGCATCAGGCCGAAGCCGCGCGGATTGAGGTCGTTGAACACGCTGACCTGGAGGTCGCGCGGATTGCTCAGGGGGCGCCAGATCTGCTCGCCCTTGCCGTTGAACATCGCGAGCCCGTCGGAATCGTGCACGGCGGGGCGGAAGTCGTCGCTGTCGCTGCGATCGTTCGGCCCGAACAGGAACATGCTGGTCATCGGCGCCAGCCCGCCATGCGCGATCTCGACCCGCGGATACAGCGAGGCCTCGACGTCGAATACCGTGGTGTCGCCCGGACGGATGGTGAAGCGGTAGGAGCCGGTGGCGCTCTTGCTGTCGAGCAGCGCGTGCACGACCATCGCGGTCGCGCCTTGCGTCGGCTTCTCCAGCCAGAACGCCTTGAAGACGGGAAATTCCTCGCCCTTCGCTTCGCCGGTGTCGATCGACAGCCCGCGGGCCGAGAGCCCGTAGAGCTCGCCCTTGGCCACCGCGCGGAAATAGCTGGCGCCGAGAAAGACGCACACTTCGTCGTAGTAGTCCGCCCGGTTCATCGGCGTGTGAATGCGGAAGCCGGCGAAGCCGAGATCGGCCGCCGGAAATGCCGGCACCTGCGGACCGAACGCGAAATCCTCCGGACGATAGGCCACCGGCTTCGCCTGCCCGTCAGCGACCTCGTAGATGTCGACGCGATCCTTGTAGATGAATCCGCGATGAAAGAACTGCGCCTGGAACGGCAGCTTCTCGTCGCGCCACAGCGCATGCTCGGGCAGGAAGCGGATCGAGCGGTAGGCGTCATAGTCGAGCTTCGCCAGCGCATCCGGCAGCTTGTCGTCCGGCGCGGCATACGGCTTCGCCGCGAGCGCGCGCGCGAGATCGCGCACCGTGGCCGCGCTGAACGGCTGCGGCGCAGCTGCGGCCGACGCGCTCGGCGCCAAAGATGCGGCGACCGGGATCGCAGCCGCAGATTGAATGAACTGACGGCGATTCAACTTATTCTCACTTTGCTGAATGGAACTGCGGAGCAACATTTCAGGAGCCCTGCGGTTCCATCGGGGAGATCGGTGTCGCGCCGAACAATGGATGGGGGTGACCGAACGGCAAATGAACGGCCATCGCCACGCCACTCGCGCTACGCCCTCAGGTCTTAGATGCCGTACGTGTCCGCGCGAGGGAGGCGTCAGCCCCGGATGAGGCCGAGCCGACCTGATCGGCGTCGGTCTGCCGCGACGGCTTCAGTCGATCGGAAGCGCAGCCACGCGCGGAGGCTTACGATCTCCGGGCACTCCGCTGTGCCTTCAGGGGCCATGAGCCAGTCGCCCAATCCGGCGCCTCCGTCGATCCGGTCGCAGCGATGGCCCGGATGGTGGCCGAGGCCGCGGCCGATCAGCGCGTCGACCTTTCCTTCGACCAGCTCATGCAAGCCGGCCGGCTGCAGGATACGCAGGCCGATGTCGGGATGCGTGGCGCGGAAATGCTCCAGATCGAGGCGACGCAGATCGAAATGGTCGTGGACCCCGAGCTGCAGCATCACGGCGCAGCGGGGCTTGAGTTGCAAGGTCGCGTCTGCAATGCGGCGAAACCCGTCGGAGAGTCCGACCAGATAGGTTTGTCCCTCCGCGGTCAGGACGAGTTGCTTGTGCAGCCGATCGAACAGGCGCACGCCGAGGCGCAGCTCCAGCGCCTTGACGTGCTGGCCCACGGCGGCGGGTGTCACGTGAAGCTCATGCGCGGCCAGCTTGAAGCTGAGATGGCGCGCCGCGGCTTCGAACGCACGAAGCGCGTTGAGGGGAGGGAGGCTGTAGGTCATAGCTCCGCACTCTGGCACGTCTGGTACCCGCGCCTGCAATAGTTTTTCTATCGCTGAATGGCAGAAACTCTGCTTTGAAGCGCGCGGATGGCGCGGGCTAGAGCTTGCGCGCAAGCTCACGGCGCTGCATCGGCAGCCGTCGTGGCATAGTCGAGGAGGTGGCCGATGCCCGCGATCCATCCATTCTACCAGACACATCGCAGCGCCATGCAATCCGCCATGGCCCGGCGCATCGCGCTCGCTGCTCCTCTGTTGCGCGAGCGTGCCGAGGGGACCGACCTCGCGGTCATCGGCCAGGACATTATGCAGGAGTTCGAGATCGTGCTCGGTCAGTTGCCCTATGTCGGCGGTGTCGCGAGCCGCATGAGCGACTTCTTCATGCGATTGATCGGGTTTCTGGCGATGAGCCGGGTGCTTCGGCGGCACGGGCTGACGCCCGCCGTGATCGGCGACATCGAACGGGAGATCTACAAGGCGCAACTTCTCACCGAGCCGGAAGCTCAGCGTCTCGCGCAGGGCCGCGCTTTCATGTCGCCGGACAACCAGCGATTTCTCCGTGCACAGGCGGCGTTGAGCGCATCGGCGAACCACCGGAGCGAATTTCCGGATGACTTCGTCTACGATTTCGTCGCGCCCGCTCCGGGCGACGCGTTCGAGTTCGGCATCGACTACAAGGCCTGCGGCTTCTGTAAATTTGCGGCGCGTCACGGCGACAAGGAGATCCTGCCGAACATCTGCGGGCTCGATGTCGACGCCTATGCCGCGATGGGCATCCGCCTCGAGCGGACGCAGACGCTGGCCGGCGGCGCGAGCCACTGCAACTTTCGCTTCTCGCATCAGGCCTCGGAGGAGGTGTCCAGATGATGCCTGAGCTGTCCTCGCGCGTGCCGAAGCTGGCGGCGAGGTGAATGAGGACGTCGGTCTCCGGCCGGCTCGCGCGCGGGCCAACGATGCTGATCAGGCCGCATGGACGGTTTGCATCAGGCATATCGACGACCGCGCGCCCGGCTCGTGCAGATTGCGCGGAGCGCAGGACGATGGATTGATCCATCGCAACGAGACGTCCGGCCAGGGCTCTACGAACCGGTGTGTCAGCCGCAACCGAACGGCGACGGCAGAATGCTCCTGCCCTCCGATCGGTGGTGCCGCGCATAACCGGCTTGGGATGGTTTCGAATGCTTCGCTTTCGTGCCCTGGATGCTCCGACACCGTTTCTGTTTTTCACCGGCAAGGGCGGTGTGGGCAAGACGTCGCTGGCTTGTGCAACCGCCCTGGCTCTCGCCGACCGTGGCTTGCGTGTCCTCCTCGTGAGCACCGATCCTGCGTCGAACCTCGACGAAATGTTGGAGGTTGGACTCACTGACAGCCCCGTGCCGGTGCCGAACGCGGCAGGGTTGTTCGCGATGAACATCGACCCTGAGGCCGCAGCCGAGAGCTACCGGGCGCGCGTGCTCGACCAGCTCGAGCCCACGGTGACTGATCAGGAGAGGTCGACCATTCGCGAGCAACTATCGGGCGCCTGCACCACCGAGATTGCTGCGTTCGACGAGTTCGTGGGATTGCTGGACGGCGACAGGGCGGGCTACGACCACATCATCTTCGACACCGCCCCGACCGGCCACACCTTGCGGCTCCTGAGCCTGCCGAAGGCCTGGACGGGTTTCCTGGAGGACAACGACCGGGGCGCGTCGTGCCTCGGTCCACATTCCGGTCTGAAGATGCAGGAGGATCGCTTTCGGCAAGCGCTGCAGGCGCTGGGAGATCCCAGGCGAACGACCGTCGTTCTGGTGACCCGCGCCGACCGTGGCGCGATCCGGGAGGCGGCGAGAACGTCGCGCGAGCTCGATGCGCTCAATCTCTCCAACCAGACGCTGGCGGTGAACGGACGCTTTCACGCCACTGACCCCGCTGACGCAGTCGCAGTTGGCCTTGAGCGCGAGCAGGACGAGGCCCTCGCCACGATGCCGGAGTCGCTGGGGAAGCTGCCGCGAGACGAAATCCCCTTGTTGGGATTCGATATCGTGGGCCTTGCGGCACTCAGGGCGGTGTTGTCGCCGTCCAATGCACGGCCGTCGACCGGCGACCAGATTGTCGTCTCCGTCGACCTGCAGGGGCTCGACCGTCTGGTCGACGAGATCGCCCAGGGGAACAGCGGTCTCATCATGATCATGGGCAAAGGCGGCGTCGGAAAGACGACGGTTGCCGCTGCCGTTGCTGTCGGCCTTGCGAAGCGCGGGCATGCCGTCCACCTCAGCACGACCGATCCAGCGGCTCACGTCACGGATGTCGTCGACGGCGCGATGCCGGGGCTGACGGTGGATCGGATCGATCCTCGGCGCGAGACCGAGCGCTATGTTGCGAAGATCCTGGCGAGCCGTGGCAGTGACCTGGACGAGCAGGGCAAGGCTCTCCTGCTCGAGGATCTGGCTTCACCCTGCACGGAGGAAGTTGCCGTCTTCCATGCCTTCTCGCACATCGTCGCGGAGGCCCGCAGCGCCTTTGTGGTGCTCGATACGGCACCGACCGGTCATAGCTTGCTCCTGCTCGATGCGACCGGGGCGTATCATCGCCAGATGACGAGCCAGTTGGCGCCGAGCGGCGCCGGCCGCCTGATTACCCCGCTGATGCGGTTGCAGGACTCCAGCTACACGCGAGTGATCCTGGTGACCCTGCCGGAAACGACTCCCGTCTCCGAGGCAGCTGCGCTCCAGGAGGACTTGCGGCGCGCGAACATCGAACCGTTCGGCTGGGTCATCAACAAATGCCTCGTCGCGTCCGGAACGCGCGATCCCCTGCTGCAGGCGCGGATTGCGCGAGAGCGGACGCAGATCGCTCGTGTTCAGGCCGGGCTCGCCAAGCGCGCCTTCATCATGGGGTGGCGCAGCAAGCCTCCCGTCGGCATCGAGGAGCTCGAGGCGTTATCGACACCAAGGTCTTGATGGCGTAGCGGCCCAGACTGTCGCGGAGCGGCGAGGCGAAGCAATCCAGGGCTCCGTACACCACCCGGCACTGCTTCGCTTCGCCGCTGCGCTCGCAATCACGATGGAGCGATGGTTCGTTCACTCACGCCATGCGTGATTGCGGATGCACAAGCGGCCAACTCTGCTGTCGTCCCGGCCTTGAGCCGGGACCCAGAACCACAGGCTGTCATTCGGGGCAGGCGCGTCGTTAACATCGCGCCCCATCACGGCGGCCGCGGAGTATGGGTCCCGGCTCAGGGCCGGGACGACACCGTTGGTCGTTGCGCAGGCTCGCCCGTCACCACTTCGCTCGCAATGACGCGGAGAAAGCGGTGCTATACATTCGCTGTCGTCCCGGGGCGAGAAAGTGCGAGCCCGGGATCCATCGGGCTGCGGGTCGTGTTGCAAAATGGATTCCGGGTTCGCGCTTTCACGCGCCCCGGAATGACCCAGGAGAGAGCGTTGGCCTTACAACTCCCGCGCATTGCTGAACGCGAACGAGCTCACGCGCCGCGTGGTCTCGTCGAGGATCAGCGTGCGCGTGATCGGCGGCTCGGCGCGCTGCGCGCAGTTTTCGCGCTCGCAGAGCCGGCAGTTGACACCGATCGGGGTGCCCTCGGTTGTCTCCAAATCCATGCCGGCCGCGTAGACGAGGCGAGAGGCGTGGCGGATCTCGCAGCCCAGGCCGATGGCGAAGCGCGGCTGCGGCAGCGGGTGCGGCGCCACCGGGCGGCGCACCATCTGCGCGATCGAGAAATAGCGCGAGCCGTCCGGCAGCTCGATGATCTGCTTCAAGAGACGGTCCGGCGTGTCGAAGGTCGAATGCACGTTCCATAGCGGGCAGGTGCCGCCGAACTTGGAGAACGGGAAGGTGCCGGAAGAGAAGCGCTTGGAGACGTTGCCGGCATTGTCGACGCGCAGCATGAAGAACGGGATGCCGCGCGCGTTCGGGCGCGACAGCGTGGTGAGGCGGTGGCAGACCTGCTCGAAGCCGGTGCCGAAGCGCTGTGCCAGCACGTTGATGTCGTAGCTCAGCGCCTCCGCCGCAGCGAGGAACGGCGCGTAGGGCATCATCACGGCGGCGGCGTAGTAGCTCGCCAACGTCATGCGGTAGAGCCGGCGCGATGTGTCGTCGATCGCGCCGGCGCGGCCGATGATGATCTCGAACTGGGGCAGGCATTCCGCCATGCCGAGCTGCACCGCCAGCTGAAAGGTGCGGCCCGGACCGTCGACCAGCTCCGAGATCAGCAGCTGGCGGCGGTGGCGGTCGTAACGCCGCAGGGTCTCGCGCATGACATCGACCGGCATCACGCGGGTCTGCACCGAATGTTTCTCGCGCAATCGCGCAGCGAGTGCCGCATAGAGCCCCTCAGCCGGCACGTCGAGCGCGTCGCGCACGGCTTCCGCCTGCTGCTCCAGCTCGGGGAAGTAGTTGCGGTTGGCCTCGATCAGGTCGCGCACCCGCTCGATCGGGTTGGCCTCGAAATGGCCGCCGGCATTGCGGTCGGCCATCTGCGCCGCCACCAGGGTCTCGCCGCGCCGCGCTTCGGCGTAAGCCGCGTACAGCCGCTGCAGCGCATGGGTAACGCCGGGGCAGAGCTCGGCAAGGTCGCGCAGCTCCTGCTTGGGCAGCTCGATCTGGCGGAACAGCGGATCGGAGAAGATCTCGTTGAGCTCGGCGAAGAAGCGGTCCTCGTCGGCGGTGGCGAGGTCGCGCAAATCGAGGTCGTAGACCTCGGCCAGCCGCAGCAGGATCTGGGCCGAGACCGGACGCTGATTGCGCTCGATCAGGTTGACGTAGCTCGGCGAGATGCCGAGGCCCTCGGCGAGCTGGGTTTGCGACAGCCCGAGCTGTTGGCGGATGCGGCGGAAGCGCGGGCCGACGAACAGCTTCTTTCCGGACTCACCGGCCATCGCGATCTCCTGTGGGCCGGGCGGCTCAGAACTTGTGACAAAATTTACAAAATGACATTTGTGACAAGTGATGATGTTACATGACATCACCATTCGAAAACAAGGCCTCTATACGAAGCTGCCGGTTTCGCGTTTATCTCTGGTCACGCAATTCGCAATGCACTGTCAAAGTTGTGACGGTTGAAGGAGGGTCTCATGACCAGCAATTTCTGGGTGATCGGCGGCGAGTTCGGCTCGATGAACTTCCACAAGCTGGTGGAAGGCTCGGCCCAGGTGAAGGGTCCGTTCAAGTCGCGCAAGGAAGCCGAGGATTGCTGGCGCGAGGTCTCCGAGGAGAACCGCCACAAGGCCGGCGTCCGCTTCTCGATCGTCGAGGAGCCGCAGCGCGCTCCGGCCGCCTGAGGCGGCGAGGCAAGCAAGGTCTTGCCAGGTATCTGAATAAAGCTCGAAGAAGAGCCCAAGGACGGGGCGGTCTCAGCCGGGTCATACCGGAAGGGGCCACCCACGTCCTTTTTGCCATGTCCGTCTTGGCGGCTGATTATCTCAGCGTGCGTATAACCCTTTGAAGACAAATGGGGTTTGCGGAATACTGGGTTACTGATAGGTTAATGGGAGAAATCCTGGCGAAACCAGGGCCGAACCGTGAAAGCGTCAGCGATGTCCGAGGCCCCCGACAGCAGCACCGAACCCCGTCCCGTGCGCCTGCGCGAGGCCCTGCGGCAAGCCCGGCTAGAGGCGGCGGATCGAACGGGCGTAGTGGTCGACCTGCGCGATGCCGAGGTGGCGCGGCTCGAGATCCTCAACGATGCCCTCGACCCGCTGTTCGCCGAGATCCCCAACCAGATCGATCTGTTCGATCGCGGCATCAGCCAGGGCGAGACGCCGCGGCTGTGGATCGACGTCGTCGCCCATGTCGTGATGGGACGCGACAAGCGGCAGTACCGCTTCGTCCAGGACACCCGCAACGGCCGCATCGTGCTCGCCGAGTCGCACGAGACAGGCGCGATCGTGAAGGCCGTCACCGACTACGTCGCGCGCCGCATGGTCGAGCGCGAGCGCGCCTTCAGCGTGACGCGCGAGCAGGCGCGGGCCAACGCCGAGCCGCGGCGCGGACGATTCTGGCCGTTCGTGCTCGGCTTCGTGCTCGGTGCTTTGTCGCTGTTCGGCTTCGCGCTCTACGAGAGCCTGAAGCCGATCCATTTCTGACGCATGATCCGGAAAAGTGGACACCGGTTTTCCGATTGGATCATGCGCAAACAAACGGCTCAGAGCAAACGGATCTGACGGATCTCGCGCACACGCCGCGCATCGTTGACGGCGCGCACGGTCATGTCGCAGCGCCAGTGGTTGCCCTCGGGCGCGACGGCGAAGATGTTGTAGGCGGCGGCCGGCGTGTGGCCGTGCGCGATCGAGGACGCCGAGGGCACGCCGACGACGGGAATCTTGCGCTCGGGGCCGTCGATCCAGATCGTCGAATGCATGTGATCATGGCCGTGCAGCACCAGCTCGACGCCGTGACGCGCAAGCAGCGCGATCAGCTCCTTGGAATCGATCAGCCGTTTCATCCGATTGGCCGAGCGCAGCGGATGATGCACCAGCAGCACGCGAAACAGCGGCTCATGCGCGATGGACTCGAGCAACTGCTCCAATGCCGCGAGCTGCGCGCTGCCGAGCCGGCCGGTCGCCATGAATGGCGCGGACGGCACCGCCGAGGACAGGCTGATCAGCGCCAGCGGACCGCGCCGGCGCAGCGAAGGGAACGTCGCGGGACCCTCGGCGTCGCCGCCGAAATAGGCGGCGAAGCTCTCGGCGAAGCGCAGCCGCGTCGAGCGCACATAGGCGTCGTGATTGCCGGGAATCGCGGTGACCTTGTCAGACGGCCCGACCGTCTTGAGCCAGGCCAGGGCGAGCGGGAATTCGGATTCCAGCGCGAAGTTCACGAGATCGCCGGTGACGGCGATCTGGTCCGGCATCTGCGTGTGCAGGTCGGAGATGAGCAGGTCGAGGATATCGCGGCGGTGATATTTGTAGCGGTTGCGCGTCCAGTTGAGATAGCCGAGCGCCCGCTTGCCCGCGAGCTCGGACAGCCGCGGCCGGTGGACCGGCGCGAGATGTGGGTCGGACAGATGGGCAAGCGTGAAGGCGGCCATCATCGCTCCCGGCGCCGATGGCGGATGCGTGCGCGCGCAACGGTCATGTCGTGCTATCCCTCATGCTGGCGCTCTCATGGCAAGCCCGGCCTTCGAGCGCAAGACCAACCGGGGATGACGCGATTTGACGACAACACAGCTCAGCAGGTTGCGGATCCGGTTCGAGCCGGTGCTCCGGCGCGGATTCCACCTTTATTGGCGCTTCGCCAGGGGCATGACGCTCGGGGTCCGCGGTGTGGTGCTGGACGCCGAGAACCGCGTTTTCCTGGTCCGGCACGGCTATGTCTCGGGCTGGCACCTGCCGGGCGGCGGCGTCGAGGTCGGCGAGACGTTTTTGCAGGCGCTGGAGCGGGAGCTGTTCGAGGAGGGCCGGATTGCGCTGGAAGGCGAACCGGAGCTGCACGGCATCTTCCTCAACAGCCACGTCTCGCCGCGCGACCACGTCGCCGTGTTCGTTATCAAGAGGTTTACGCAGGACCGCCCGCCGGAGGCCAACCACGAGATCGTCGAGACCGGATTCTTCGCGTTCGACGCTTTGCCGGAGGGAACGACGCTGGGCACGCTGTCCCGCCTGCGCGAGGTGCTGGATGGCGTTAAGATCATTCCGACATGGCGGCCCCAAGGCGCCGGCTCATTATGAGATTCTGCACCGAATGCGGGCACTCTCCCGGCCATGGGAGACGGGTTCATGAGCTCACAACCGATGCGGATCGCCGTCCTGGTGCCCTGCTACAATGAAGAGGCGGCGGTCGCGACCGTGGTCCGCGACTTCAAGCAGGCGCTGCCGACGGCTGTCGTTTACGTCTATGACAACAATTCCAAGGACCGTACGGTCGAGGTCGCGCGCGCGGCCGGCGCCGAGGTCCGCAGCGAGCGGCGGCAGGGCAAGGGCCACGTCGTCCGGCGCATGTTCGCCGATATCGATGCCGACATCTACGTGCTGGTCGACGGCGATGCGACCTATGACGCGCCGAGCGCGCCCGGCATGATTGAGCGCCTCGTGAGCGAGCGGCTCGACATGGTCGTGGGCCTGCGGGTCGACCAGGAGCAGGCGGCGTATCGCATGGGGCATCGCACCGGCAATTGGATGCTGACGAGCTTCCTTGCCGAAGTGTTCGGCCAGGCCTTCAAGGACATCCTGTCCGGCTACCGCGTGTTCTCGCGCCGCTTCGTCAAATCCTTCCCCGTGCTGTCCGACGGATTCGAGATCGAGACCGAGCTCACGGTGCACGCCCTGGAGCTGGCGTTGCCGGTGACCGAGGTCGCAACCCCGTATTACGCGCGTCCCGAAGGCTCCGTCTCCAAGCTCAACACCTGGCGCGACGGCTTCCGCATCCTCAACACCATCCTGAAGCTGTATCGCTCGGAGAAGCCGCTGCGTTTCTTCACCGCGATCGCCATCTTCCTGGCGCTGGTCTCGATCGGCTTCGCGATTCCCATCTTCGTCACCTTCATCGAAACCGGGCTGGTACCGCGGCTGCCGACGGCGGTGCTGTCGATGGGCCTGATGATCATGGCGCTGCTGTCGGCCTCGTCGGGCCTGGTGCTCGACACCGTGACGCGGGGGCGCCGGGAGATGAAGCTGCTGGCCTATCTCTCGCAATCACCGGTCGGAGGCTGATGCTGGGTCCGCAAGGGCGGCATCACGGGGCCGGAGCTTGTGTCCGACGGTCGTTCCGGCCATGGTTCGCGCTGGCCCACGTCCAACGAGAACATCATCTCCCATGCCCATCCTGAACAGCATCGCCGCGCTCACCGACGATATGGCGGCCTGGCGCCATGATTTTCATGAACATCCGGAGCTGATGTACGAGGTGCACCGCACCGCCGGCATCGTCGCCGACCGCCTGCGCGAGTTCGGCTGCGACGAGGTCGTGACGGGCATCGGGCGCACCGGCGTCGTCGGCGTCATCCGCGGCCGCAAGTCGGATTCGGGCCGCATCATCGGGCTGCGCGCCGACATGGATGCGCTGCCGATCGAGGAGACGTCGGGCGTGCCCTATGCCTCGAAGACGCCGGGCCTGATGCATGCCTGCGGCCATGACGGCCATACCGCGATGTTGCTCGGCGCCGCAAAACATCTCGCCGACACCCGCAATTTCGATGGCACGGCGATCGTGATCTTCCAGCCCGCCGAGGAGGGCGGCGCCGGCGGCAAGGCGATGGTCGACGACGGCCTGATGACCCGCTGGGGCATCCAGGAAGTCTACGGCCTGCACAATGCGCCTGGCGTGCCCGAGGGCGTGTTCGCGCTGCGCCCGGGCCCGATGCTGGCATCATCCGATCAGCTCGAGATCACCGTGCATGGCAAGGGCGGTCACGCCGGCGCCGGCGTCCACAAGGCCGTCGACAGCGTGCTGATCGCCGCCCACATCATCACCGCGCTGCAGTCGATCGTGTCGCGCAACGTCGATCCGATCAAGTCGGCCGTCATCTCGATCTGCATGGTCGAGGCCGGCAAGGCGATGAACGTCATCCCCGAGACGGTCGAGCTGAAGGGCACCGTGCGCACGCTCGATCCCGAAGTGCAGGATCTGGTCGAGCGCCGCATCGCCGAGGTTGCTGATGGCATCGCCCGCACCTATGGCGGCACGGCGACGACGAAATACACGCGGCTCTATCCGATCACGATGAACCACGCGCGCGAGACCGGCGTCGCCGCCGATGTCGCCCGCGACGTGGTCGGCGCCGAGCGCGTCGTCGACAATGCTCCGCCGCTGATGGGCGCGGAGGATTTCGCCTTCATGCTGCAGGCCCGCCCCGGCGCCTTCGTCTTCCTCGGCATGGGCGACGGCAAGGACTGCCACCATCCGGCCTATCGCTTCAACGACAACATTCTCGGCCACGGCGCGTCTTATTGGGTGCGGCTGGTCGAGAAGACGATGCCGGCGGAGTGACGCCAGCGCCGCGGGCTGCAGCCGGCCCACCGCGCGAAGGCGCGGGAGAACGCGGAGGCCTCGGAATAGCCGAGCAGGAAGGCGACATCGCCGAGCGGCAGATGCGCCTGACGGAGATAGTGGCGGGCGAGATCGCGCCGCGTCGCCTCGACGAGATCGGAGAAGGTCGCGCCGAACTCGGCCAGCCGGCGCTGCAGGGTCCAGGACGTCGTCGACAGCGCGTCGGCGACCTCATCGAGGTGGAGCGGCCCGGCCGCCAGCCGCCGCCTGATCTCGCCGCGGACGAGATCGAGGAACGCCGGCGTGCCGCACGAGCCGGCGACGCCGGCGAGATCGCTCGTCAGCCGCTGCAGGCGTGCCAGATCCGCCCCGGGCATCGCGCGGTCCAGGCCGCGGTCGCGAAACACCAGGGCGTTGGTGCCCTGCGACCAGCCGACATCGGCGTCGAACGCCGCCTCATGGTCGCGCCATGTGGCGGGCCGGGCGTGCTCGAACAGCACCATCTCGGGCGCCCAGCCCGACGGCAGGCAGGCGCGGAAGACGTTGGCGAACATGCCCATCGTCAGCTCCGCGTCCTGCCGGCGATCGACGATTGAGCCGTCGAGAATGCGATATTCGAGCCGGAGCAAGCCTTGCCGGCGGATGAGGCGGGTCTCGGTCGCCTGCTGGTGCCAGGGAAACCACAGCGCGAGATGCTCGATCGCCGCCCCCAAGGTCGGGGCTGCCAGCGCGATCTCGCCGATCAGGCCGAGCATCTGCGGCTGATAGCGCTGGCCGAACCACAGGCCGAAATTGTCGTTGCCGGTCTCCTGCGCGGCGTCCTCCATCATCGCGACGTAGTCGGCGAGGTCGAGCGCGCGGCGGGTCTGGCCGAGGCATTCCGCATCGATGCCGATGCGCTCGAACACCGCTTCCGGGCGGCCTCCGGTCTGCGCGATGAAGTCGGCGACGCCGGTGGCCGCGGCTGCCAGGATGTTCCGGCTCCGGTCACGCGGATGCTGGCCGCCGTCTGCAGAATGATGTGCCATGAGATCCTCGCCTTTGAGGACATATGCCGTCGGTTCACACCTCGTAGTTATGCAAGTCACGTGCCTGCCGAAGCAGGTTGTCGAAAACCCTCCGCTGGAGACGCGGAGGGCTCTCGCCTCATTGCCGGATCTTGCGCGGGCTGAATCAGTCGGCCATGGCGCGGGCTTCGGTCAACGCGATGTCCAGCAGATTGTCATTCGCCACATTGCCGCGCTTGCCGGCGGTCAGACGATAGAGCAGCAGGCCCGTGGCGAACAGCACCACGAAGGCCGCGAACACCTGCAGGTTGAACCAAATCATCGTGAGCAGCGACAAGCTCGCGCACACAAGCGCCACCCCCGGAAGCACCGGATAGAGCGGCGCCTTGAATGGCCTGACGAGATTGGGCTCGGTGGCGCGCAGCCGGAACAGGGCGGCCATGCTCATGATGTACATCACGAGCGCGCCGAACACGCTCATGGTGACGATGTTGGCGGTCAGCGTCTGCCCGGCGAACTGGATCAGCTCGTCGGAGTAGATCGCGGCGATGCCGATCACGCCGCCGGCGATGATCGCCCAATGCGGCGTGCGGCAGGTCGGATGCAGCGCGGCGAGCTTGGCCGGCAGGAAGCCGGCGCGCGACAGCGCGAAGATCTGCCGCGAATAGCCCATGATGATGCCGTGGAACGAGGCGATCAGCCCGAACAGGCCGATCCACACCAGCATGTGCAGCCAGCCGGAATTCTCGCCGACCACGATCTTCATCGCCTGGGGCAGGGGATCGTTGATGTTGGCGAGCTTCGACCAGTCGCCGACCCCGCCGGCCATGATCATGGTGCCGAAGGCGAGGACGACAAGAGTGAGGATGCCGGCGATATAGGCGAGCGGAATCGTCTTGGTCGGATTCTTCGTCTCCTCGGCGGCCATCGCCGCGCCTTCGATGGCGAGGAAAAACCAGATCGCGAACGGGATCGCCGCGATGATGCCGCCGAGGCTCGCAAGTGAGAACGTGTTTTCGCCGGCCCAGCCATTGGCGGCGAAATTGGCGAAGGAGAAGCCGGGCGACACCACGCCCATGAACACCAAGAGCTCGGCGATCGCCAGGATCGTGACGAACAGCTCGAACGTCGCCGCGATCGAGACGCCGGCGATGTTGAGCGCCATGAACACCAGATAGGCGCCGAGAGCGGCGGTCTTCGGCGACAGCCCCGGAAACTGGACGTTGAGATAGGCGCCGATCGCGAGCGCAATGGCGGGTGGTGCGAACACGAATTCGATCAGGGTCGCGAAGCCCGCGACGAAGCCGCCGAGCGGGCCGAAGGCGCGATAGGAATAGGCGAACGGACCGCCGGCATGGGGAATTGCGGTGGTCAGCTCGGTGAAGGAGAAGATGAAGGTCGTGTACATCACCGCGATGAAGATCGTGGTGACGAGGAAGCCGAGCGTGCCGGCCTTGTCCCAGCCATAGCTCCAGCCGAAATATTCGCCGGAGATCACGAGCCCGACCGCGATGCCCCAGAGATGGAGTCCGGTCAGGCTCTTCGAAAGCGTCGGTTTGGTCTCGTCACTCATGGTCACGCGCTCCTGTCGGTTTGTGATGGATGATGGGTGTTGGCGATGCCGTGGTCTCGAGCGCGGCGTCCGGCGCCGCCTCCTTGAGGCCGATGCCGGTCACGCCGAGGCGGAGCGCCTCACGCACCAGCCAGGCGAGCTTGTCGGCGGCGCGGTCGGCCGAGAGGCCGTGGCCGTGAATGTTCGAGATGCAGTTGCGCGCGCTGTCGCGCAGGCCCGGGGCAGGGTGCAGCGTCAGATACACGCCGAGCGAATCCGCGGCTGACAGCCCCGGACGTTCACCGATCAGCACCGCCACCAACCGGGCGCGCATGGTGGCGCCGACATCGTCGCCCAGCGCCACGCGGGCCTGCGAGGCCAGCACGATCGGGCCGATGGACAGGCCGGCAAGCCGCGCCACGGTCGCGATCACGAGGCCGGCCGCATGGCTTTCAACGGCGTCGGCCGACAGCCCGTCGGCGATGACGAAGACGACATCAAACGGACCTGACGGCAGCTTCGACGCTTCGCCCGCGGCGAGCCGGCGCCCGAGGTCGGGCCGGCGCAGATAGCTGGCGCGGTCCGGCGCGGCGCTCGTGACTTCGATCACGTCGCGCGGCGCGAGCGCCTCGGCGATGCCGTCGAAATTGACTTTGCCCCACACCGCGTCACGCGCCAGCGCATGCGCCATCTGGAATTCCAGCTTCGCCGCCGTCGGCAGCCCGTCGCCGGCGCGCCCGAGTGCGACGCGGGCGCGCGTCATCCGGCGCAGGAGTTCGAACGGATCCTCCCTCATGCGCGCGCCCCCTGGCCGATCAGCCGGGCCACGGCCGGCGCGCTGTCGGGCAGGGGCGGCACGCGGCCGCTGTCGTCGAGCAGGCCCATCCGCGCCAGCCACGCCTCGAACTCCGGCGCCGGGCGGCGGCCGAGCAGGTGCCGCAGCCGCATCACGTCGTGGTGCGACAGGCTCTGATAGTTGAGCATGATGTCGTCGGCGCCGGGCACCGCGATCAGGAAGTTGACGTTGGCGGCCGCCAGCAGCAGCGCCAGATCGTCCATGTCGTCCTGATCGGCCTCAGCGTGGTTGGTGTAGCAGACGTCGCAGCCCATCGGCACGCCGAGCAGCTTGGCGCAGAAATGATCCTCGAGGCCGGCGCGGATGATCTCCTTCGCGTCGTAGAGATATTCCGGACCGATGAAGCCGACGACGGTGTTGACCAGCAGCGGCGAGAACGCGCGGGCGACCGCATAGGCGCGGGCTTCGACGGTTTGCTGGTCCAGGCCGTGATGCGCATCGGCCGACAGCGCCGCGCCCTGTCCTGTCTCGAAATACATCACGTTGCTGCCGATCGTGCCGCGCTTCAGCGACAGCGCCGCCTCCTGCGCCTCGGCCAGCAGTGCCAGCGTCACGCCGAAGCCGGCATTCGCGGCCTCGGTGCCGGCGATCGACTGGAAAACGAGATCGAGCGGCGCGCCTCTCTCGATGGCCTGGATCGAGGTGGTGACGTGGCTGAGCACGCAGGACTGCGTTGGCACCTCGAATGTCAGCCTGAGCTCGTCGAGCATCGTCAACAGGTGGATGCAGGCCTCGACATTGTCGGTGGCGGGATTGATGCCGATCACGGCGTCACCCATGCCGAACAGCAGGCCATCGAGCGTGCCCGCGGCGATCGCCTGGGGATCGTCCGTCGGGTCGTTGGGCTGCAGCCGCGACGACAGCCGGCCGTGCAGACCGATGGTGGAACGGAAGCGCGTCACAACGCGGCACTTGGCGGCGATGGTGATGAGGTCACCATTGCCGCACAGCTTTGACACCGCGGCCACCATTTCCGGCGTGAGGCCCGGCGCGAGCGCGGCAAGCCGCTCGGCATCCGCATCCCACGCCATCAGCCATTCGCGCAGCTCGCCGACGGTCAGGCTGGCGACGGGCGCGAATGCGGCTGCATCGTGGCTGTCGATGATCAGGCGCGTGACCTCGTCGGTCTCGTAGGGGATCAGCGGCTCGTCGAGGAAGCGCCGCAGCGGCACGTCGGCCAGCGCCATCCGCGCCGCCACGCGCCGTGCCGCGCTGTCGGCTGCGATGCCGGCCAGCTCATCGCCGGACCGACGCGGTGAGGCGCAGGCCAGCAGCGTCCTGAGATCTTCGAACACATGAGTTTCGCCGCGATGGCGCGCCCGGAATGCACCCGTCATCTTCGACCTGCCGCTCGTGCTGCGTCAGAGCGGTCCCCGCGGCCACGACGGCGGCCGCAACGCTCATGACCGGACGCAGGTTATGCGAAGCGTTGTGGGGAAACTTGACATCTCAGCACAATCTTCGGTCAGGCGGTGTGAATGCTCAGAAAATCAGCATGCCGGCGCGGCGGACGATTGCCGTCAGCCCGGGGCTTCCACGCCATGGACCGCGCCGTCGCGGGATGCTATCCCGCCACCCCACATGAGTGACCTTTCCATTACGATCTCCGCGGAGAAGCCGGGCGATGCGCAAGCCATCGAGCGGCTGCATGAGCGCACCTTCGGTCCCGGCCGTTTCGTGCTGAGCGCCTATCGGCTGCGCGAGCATGTCGACCATCTGCTCGAATTGTCGTTCACCGCCCATATCGGCACCTTGCTGGTCGGCTCGGTGCGCCAGCTGCCGATCTGCGTCGGCGACACCAAGGCGTTGATGCTCGGTCCGCTGACCGTCGAGCCGCCGTTCCGCAAGCACGGCATCGGCCGCTTGCTGATGGAGCGCTCGATCGCGGATGCGCGCACGCAGGGCCACCGCTTCATCCTGCTGGTCGGCGACGCCGCCTATTACACCCGCGTCGGCTTCAAGCCGGTGCCGAAGGGCCGGGCGACGATGCCGGGTCCGGTCGACTACAGCCGGCTGCTGGTGAATGAACTGGTCGAGGGCGCGTTCGAGGGCGTCGAAGGCGAAATCCGGCCGGATTGGGACTACGCGAAGTAGGTCGCGCGAAATCTTCTGTAAAAGCTAGCACTCTTGCCTCGCGCACGCTGCGCTCCCTCTCCCCGTTCTTCACGGGGGCGCGACGAGCTTCGCTCGAGCTGAGAGGGTTGGGGGGGAGCCGCACGAGTGGTGTGCGTGGTGAGACCTGTACCCCCTCACCCGTATTGCATCGTTCGATGCAATCCGACCTCTCCCCGCAAGCGGGGAGAGGTGAAGATGGCGAGATCAGAACTTCAAATTCGCAAAAATCCGCACGCCGATGCCGGGCAGCAGCACCTCGTCCTTGGTGTAGGACACGGAGTTGCGGATCTTCTCATTCAAGAGATTGTTGCCGACCATGCCGACCAGCATCTCGCGCGCTCCGAACATGTTCGGATCGAGCTTGGTGCGATAGCTGACCTCGGCTTTCAGCAGGTTGTAGCCCGGCGTCGGTGTCTCCGCGATCTGCGCCACGTCGTTCTGTGCGAAGGCGTGCAGCAGGTTGATCCGGGTCAGCCAGTTGGCATCGCGCCAGAACACGCCGCCGCCGACGCGCATCGGCGGGATGCGCGGCACGTTGGTGCCGTCCGGGAAGGTGGCGCGGACGACGTCGAACTGGTTCTCAATGCCCCAGATGCCGGTGCCGAGCTGGGAGACATCGTACTGGCTCTGGAACTCGAAGCCGCGGAACATCGCGTTGCGCTGTGAGTAGACGGCTTGGTTCAGCGTGGTGCCCGTCGTGCCGCAGGAGGCGAAATCATCATCACACATCACGCCGGTCAGCCGCCGATAGATGAAGTTGCTGAACTGCGTGTAGTAGGCGGTCGCCTCGAAGCGGAACGGACCGGTCGCCTTGCGCAGGCCCGCCTCGACGGTCTTGGCGGTCTCGATCGTCAAGTTGGGATTGCCGATGTCGAAGGTCGCTGTCGCGTCATGGCCGCCGCGCGAGAACAGCTCGGCCGCCTTCGGCGCGCGCTCGACATATTGCGCGGTGACGCTCGCCACGAGATCGCCGGGCAGGTTCTGCAACAGGCCGACGCTGGCGCTCTTCGGCGTGTAGGACGGATTGCGCGCGATGTTGGCCTGAGGCGTGCCGTCCGGCAGATAGTCCCCCGGGAAGTTCGGCGTCGAGCCGTTCAGCGAGACATGCTCGATGCGGCCGGCGATCTGCGCCTTGGTCGAGGGCGTAAACGCAAGCTCGTTGAAGACGTAGCCGGCGACGCGGTTGTTGGTGTTGGGGCCGAACAGGCCGTTGAACACCGAGCCGGGATTGTCGGGACTCGGCGCATTGAGTTCCTGGTGCCCGGCCTGCACGCCGTAGGCGGTCGTCAGCGTCGCGAAGCGCAGATTGACGGGCATCATCTGCATTTCGACGCGAATTTCCTGCTCGCGGTTGGTGAAGGTCTGACGCACGCCGTCGGTGGTCGGATCGGTCGTATCGGCCAAGCCGATCTCGTTGTGCCGATAGTCGGTCGCCCCGGCCCAGAAGCGGATCGCGTCGATGGCCGCGGAGTCGGGCCGGTACTCGCCCTTCGCGGTGATCTTGGTCTGGTGCGCGTCGATCCGGGTGCGGCTGTCGGCGCCGTCGATGCCGGGGATGTGGTAGAGCGCATCGGTCTGCTGGATCGCAGCTCCAATGAAGCCGCCGGTGAAGAAGTAGCTGCCGCCGATCGAGGCGCCATCGTTCTGTACGGCCGAGTTGGGCTGGCGGCCGTTCACGGGGCGGGTCTGGTCGAACCGGTAGGGATAGCCGGGGATCGCATAGTCGCCGGTCTTG
This sequence comes from Bradyrhizobium sp. SRS-191, assembly GCF_024586915.1. GTDB lineage: Bacteria > Pseudomonadota > Alphaproteobacteria > Rhizobiales > Xanthobacteraceae > Bradyrhizobium. Next base: position 330,510 of record NZ_JANBVS010000003.1, on the reverse strand, counting down.
CGGCCATAGGCGTCGGCGTGGAGCGCAAAATTGCCGCCGCCGGCGTCGAGCAGCACGCCGCCTTCGACGCCACGATCGACCGAGCTGACGGAGGTGCGCGTCTCCGCGGTGACGCAAGGCGAAGCGCCCGCGGCCGGCGCGCTCGCCGGCAGGCCGTAGGTCTGAAATGGCGTGGTCGAGCAGGTCGGCAACGCCTGCGGAATGCGGTTGTTGGTGGCGCTGACGACGCCTCCGATCGAGGTCGAGCCGTAGCGCAGCGCCGCCGGGCCGCGGACCACTTCGATCTGGTCGCTGGTGAGCGGATCGATCGGCACGAAATGATCCTCGCCGAGGTCGGATGCGCCGCCGCCGCCGATGCCGTTCTCGACGATGCCGACGCGGTTGACGTCGAGGCCGCGGATGATCGGCCTGCTCGAGGCGCCCGGTGCGAAGCTCGATCCGGTGATGCCCGGCTTGGAGTTGAGGAGATCGCCGAGCGTGGCCGCGCCGGAGCGGCGAAGCTCCTCGTTCGGCACCACCGTGACGGTCGCGAACTGGTCGGTCACGATAGGCGTCACACCCTGCTGCGGCGAAGGCGGCGCGGTCTGAGCCTCGCGTGACGGCGCCGGAGCGCGGGTGCCGCGGCCGGCAACCCGTGCCGTGGGATTGGGCCGCGGCACCACCGGCTTGCGGGCGCGGATCGGGCTCGGTGCCGTCACGTTGACCTCCGGCAGCTCTGCCGCCGCCGGCTTGGGATCATCGGCACGCGCGGTCGCGCCCAAAACGCACAACATGGCTGCGACGCTGCAGCCCGACATCAAAGCTCTCGGCAACATTCTTCCATTCCTGATCCTGATCAGGCGTCCCACATGGTCTGTTTGCTGGTGGGATGCGCCTGCCGTCGCTGGGCGACGGGTCCATTCCTGCACGCTGCAGGACGCGTGTGAGCGCACCCATTGCAGCGTCTTGAGCGGCTCGGATCAGGCGAGGGGAGGAGCGCGCGGCTGGAAGGCGGCGTCGATGACGACTGCCGCGAGAGCGACCGTGATCGCGTCGGGGAGACGAAACGCGACGGATTCAGGAAGCGTGAGAACGGGGGCCGGCGACAGCAGGATCGACTGCGCCATCGCCATGACGGCGCAGATCGCGCAGCCGTCGGCGGAGGGTTGCTGGTCGGGATCCTGGCTTGCGGGTGCGGAGCCGGTGTGAGCCTGCGCGGTCGTAACGCGGCCGCCGTCGGCAATTTGTCCGGCGAGCCAATGCACGTGGCCGAAAGCGAGCGCGAATTGCAGCAGCAGCGCGAACAGCGCCAGCCGCGCGCCACCCTTCATGTTCGCGCGAAACCAGCTCATGGCCAGCTCTGGCTCATGTCGATCCGGCTCATGTCGATTGGCCACCCCGTTCAGCTGAGCAGCTCAGCCGTTGTTACAATGTAACATCGCAAGGGGGCTTCTTGCCGTCAATCGGGACGCTGCGGAGGCTACGCGGAATCGGAGCCATTGTGCTCTTCGCGCCACGTTGCCCGCACCACAAGGTGCGGGCTTCACACTTTGGGCCTTAGCGTCCCTCGCGAACCCAGGTCGCAGCGAGCGCGCCGAGCAGCAGCAGCAGGCCGATCACGCCGGCAAACATCGGCAGCACGCCGACGCCCTTGACGACGCTGGCGTCGCGCATCCGCACGCCCATCCAGCCATCGCCGCTGAACGAGGTCGACGACTTGACGGGCACGATGCGCGGCATGTCGAGGCTGGAGCCGTCGGCGATGCGGCGGGCGTCGCCGCCGGTCGCCTGCGCCAGCGGCTTCAACGTCTCGGTGGTCGAGGTGACCTCGGAGAATTCCTTCGGGTTGGTCGGGCCGACATTGATCAGCGCCTTCAAGGTGCCGTCGGTCGCCTGCCACAGGCCAAGCTCGTTGGCGGGCAGGGTCGCGCGCCACTCGCCGGGATCGCCTTGGGCCAGCGTGAGTTCGCGCGTCTGGCCCGACGGCGAGGTCACGGTCACCGGCGGCACGGTGTCGCCCATGGTCTGCCTGACGACGGCGAGGTCCTTGCCCTGCATCTGCAGGCGCAACGCTTCCTCGTCCAGATCAGGCTGCTGCATCAGCCAGTGCGACATGCGCCGGAGCAGATCGAGATGCGGGCCGCCGCCTTCATAGCCGCGCGCCCATAGCCAGATGTGATCGGACAGCAGCAGCGCGACACGGCCGGCGCCGAAGCGCGACAGCAACAACAGCGGCTTGCCGTCGGCGCCGGTCATGACCGGCGGGCTGACGGCGTTGCGCGTTTCGACGGTGCGGAAGAATCGGCTCCAGCGCGGCGGCTCGGTGCCTGAGCCTTCCAGCCCGCGCGTCACCGGATGGCGTTTTCCGGCATCCGAGAGATGCGCATAGAACGGCTTCTCGGTGACGCCGACGGGTTCGGCGGGCAATACCGAATCGAGCGGCGTGCGCCAGATGCTGGTGTTCGACGCGTAGTCCGGTCCGGCCGAGACCAGCACGGCGCCGCCATTGCGCACATAGCGCGCGATGTTGTCGAAATAGGCGATCGGCAGCACGCCCTGGCGGGCGTAGCGATCGAAGATGATCAGCTGGAATTCGTTGATCTTCTGCTGGAACAGCTCCCGGGTCGGGAAGGCGATCAGCGACAGCTCGTTGATCGGCGTGCCGTCCTGCTTCTCCGGCGGCCGCAGGATCGTGAAGTGGACGAGGTCGATGCTGGCGTCCGACTTCAGCAGGTTGCGCCAGGTGCGCTCGCCGGAATGCGGCTCGCCCGACACCAGGAGCACGCGCAGCTTGTCGCGTACGCCGTCGATCGACACCACCGCGCGGTTGTTGACGAGCGTCAGCTCGTTGTCGAGCGGCGAGGCCTCGATCTCGACGATGTTCTGGCCTTCGTGCTTGACGTCGACGTCGATCTTCGACGTCTGACCGCTGGTCATGGTGCGTTCGCTGATGACCTCGCCGTCGCGGCGGACCACCACCTTGGCGTTGGCGCCGGTGACGCCCTGATCGTCGAGCCGGAAGCTGATGGTCTGCGGCTGGCCGACGATGCCGAAGCGGGGGGCTGCTGTGATCGCGACGCGGCGGTCGCGCTCGGCCTTCCGCCCGGTGATCAAGGCCTGTAGCGGTGCCTGAAAGCCGAGCGCGGCCATGTTGCCGGGAATGTCGTGCACGCGGCCATCGGTGATCAGGAACGCGCCGGCGACGCGATCGACCGGGACGTCCGACAGCGCCGACGTCAGTGCGCTGAACAGATGGGTGCCGTCGGTCTCGCCGTCAGCCTGGCCGGCATCGACGACGCGCACTTCGAGACCCTTGATCTTCTTCAGGCTGTCGACCAGCGCTTCCTGGCCCGCCTGCGTCTGCTTGGTACGGTCGCCGAAATTCTGGCTCGGGCTCTTGTCGACGACGACGGCGGCGACCGAGGTGAGCGGCTCGCGGTCTTCGCGCGTGAACTGCGGATTGGCCAGGGCGAGCGCGATCAGGGCCAGCGCCGCGACGCGGATCCAGGCCGAGCGCGAGCGGCTGATCAGCAGCAGCGCGGCGATGACGGCGATCGCGCCGATCGCGAGCCACAGCACAACAGTCGGAACCAGAGGCGTGAACGCGATGCCGTAGTTCATGAGGCAAACTCGCAGTTGTCTTCGTCACGGCCGGCCTTGTGCCGGCCACCCATGTCGAGCGGAGTCCGCTGAGCGACGTGGATGGCCGGGTCGAGCCCGGCTATGACGGCTGTGGGGTTTGCGCGACCTGCGCGCAAAAATGACGTCACTGCCCGAGCCGTTCGATCAGGGCCGGCGCGTGCACCTGGTCGGCCTTGTAGTTGCCGGTCAGCGTGTACATCACGATGTTCACGCCGGCGCGGAAGGCGAACTCGCGCTGGCGCGGCTCGCCCGGCACCATCGGCAACATGGCCTGGCCGTCGGGACGGATCGCCCAGGCGCCGGCCAGATCGTTCGAGGTGATGATGATCGGCGACACGCCGTCGCCGCCGCGCGCGGGCCGGGTGGCGCTGTCTTCGTCCTCGTCCTTCGGCAGCGCCTCGACCCAGGTCTGGCCCGCGGTGAAGCGGCCGGGGAAGTCGCGCAGCAGATAGAACGTCTTGGTCAGCACGTGCTCGCGCGGCACCGGCTCGAGCTCGGGCACGTCGAGCGAGGAGAGGATCTCGCGCAGCGACTGCATGCCCGGCGTCTGCTGCGCGCCGTTCTCGCCCGGAGGCGCCTCGACCGCGTCGCGGGTGTCGAAGATCACGGTGCCGCCCTGCTTCATATAGGCGTCGATCTTGTTGATCGCGTCCTGCGGCGGCTTCGGCGCGCCGGGCACGATCGGCCAGTAGATCAGCGGGAAGAACGCGAGCTCGTCATGGGCGGGATCGATGCCGACGGGATCGCCGGCCTCGAGCGCGGTGCGCTGCGCCAGGAACAAGGTCAGCCCGGTCAGGCCGGCCTTGACGATGGAATCGACGTCGGCATTTCCAGTCACGACATAAGCGAGCCGCGTCTGCGACACCGCGCGCATGGCGAAGTCGTCGCTCGCCGCATCGGCACGCGCGCTTGTCGGCATCGCGATCGCCATCACCGCAGCCGTGGCGAGGAGGGCAAAGGCGAGAACGGCCGTCGCCGGACGGCGGCGCCGGATCAGCGCCGCCAGCGCGCCGCCGAGCAGGGCGACGATGACGGCATCGATCAGGAACAGCAGCAGCGCCGTCGAGAGCAGAATGCCCCGGAGATCACGCGGCTCGGCGGTCGTGTAGCTGGCGCGCTTGGCGCGCAGCGTCGAGGTGTCGAGCTGCAGGATGCGATCGGAGGGGCTGAGTGTGTTCACTGCGGTCGGTCCGTCGGCAGGGCCATAGAAGCCGGGTGGATGATCCAGGGAGGCCCTGTCGTTGAAATCGGCCGGCAGCGGCTTGGCGGTCGAAGGCGGCGGTCCGAAGGCGCCGAAGCCGTCGAGGATGTGCAGCGGCGCCAAGGTCGCCTTGGCGGTCTCGCCGGCGGGACCCGGTCCCGGCGTCGAGGTGTAGCCCGACATGTCGACGATGCGGCGGAGCATCTCGACCATCGCGCCGGACATCGGCAGATCCGACCATCGCATGTCTGCGCTGACATGAAACAGCGCGATCAGGCCCTTGCCGCGATGCTCGCCGGTGACGAGCGGCGTGCCGTCCTCGAGCGAGGCCCAGCTCTTGGTCGCGAGCACGGCATCGGGCTCGGCCAGAACTTGCCGATTGACGGTGACGTCCTTCGGCACGGTTATGCCGGCGAACGGGCCGTCGGCCGCGAAGGCGGCGAGATGCTGCGGCTTCTCCCAGGTCAGGCTGCCGCCGAGCGTGCGGCCGCCGTGGCGCAGCTTCACCGGCACGAGGTCGTCGTCGCCTTGCGCCAGCCGCGGACCGGCGAAGCGCACCAGCACGCCGCCATTCTCGATCCAGCCGTTGAGGCGGTCGCGCAGCTCCGGCGACAAGGTGCCGACATCGGCCATCACGATCATCGGCACTTTCTGATCGAGGAACTGCGTGATGACCTGCTGCGGCGCGCCGCGATCGCCCAGCCGGAGATCGGCGAACGGCGACAGCGCGCGCGTCAGATAGAAGGTCGGCGCCAGCAGCGGCTGCGCGGTGTCGCTGGTCGCGCCGGAGACGATGCCGACGGCGCGGCGGCGCCAGCGCTTGTCGAGCAGCTGCACGGCGCCCGCCGAGCGCTCGCCCGCGATCTCCAATCGCGTGATGTCGTTGCGTAGCTCGACCGGCAGATCGAAGCTCGCCTCGGCGTCATGCGCATTGCCGGTGAAGCTGAATGGCGCCTCGCCGAGCGGCGAGCCCTTGGCGTCGAGCGCGCGGACGATGCCGCCGGGCACCGAGAGATCGGCGCGCAGCACCTTGACCGTCATCTTGGCGGCCGCGTTCTCCGCGCCGGCGAGCGCCAGCGCCGAGGTCGTGCCGCCTTCGAACACGGTCAGGCTGCGATCGCCGATGGTCTTGGCGAGCCCGGTGACGAACTCGCTGCCGCGACCGGGATCGACGCCGTCGGTGAACCACAGGATCTCGGCATCGCCCGTCGCTTTCAGGAAACGGTCGAGCTGCGGCAGCGCATCGGCGCGCTCGGTCGTGTAGGCCTTGGGCGCGATCTGGCGCAGCGCGACGCGCGCGGCACCAGCCGGCATCAGCGTGAGATCGCGCGCGGGCTCCGACAGCGGCAGCAGCGCGACGCCGCGGCGGTCGGCATCGGCATTGGCGATGATCTCGTCGGCGGCCTTGATGCGGGTCTCCCAGCTCGCCGCCGCGCTCCAGCTGTCGTCGAGCAGCAGCACCAATGGCGCCTTGCTCCCGACCGCCTCCGTGCGCGGATTCCAGATCGGGCCGGCTGCCGCGAAGATCACCAGCGCTGCCGCGATCAGGCGCAGCAAGGTCAGCCACCACGGCGAACGCGACGGCGTCTCTTCCTTCGGCGTGATGTCGAACAACAGCCGCGTCGGCGGAAACTCGATCCGCCGCGGCCGCGGCGGCATCACCCGCAACAGCCACCACAGCACCGGCAGGCTGATCAGTCCGGTCAGCAGCAGCGGCTCCGCGAACGACAGCGGCAGACCCATCATGCGCGCAGCCCTCCGCCAAGCTTGCTCGTCGTCATGCCGGCGTGGAGGAACAGCAGCAGCTCCGCCGCCGAACGGCTGGTGGTGTGCGTCGTGAACAGCCAGCCGAGCTTGCCGGTCTCGGCGCGGATCTGGTCGCGATGCAGCGCGACGCGGGCGACATAGTCCTGCGCCCAGCTCTCGGCGCGGCCGGCGGTGATCACCTCGCCGCCCTCGGGCTCGACGAATTCGACGCGGCCGGAATAGGGGAAGGTCTCCTCGGCAGGATCGACCACCTGCACCATCGTGCCGTGGGCGCCCGAGGCGGACAGGCCGGCCAGCATGGTGCTGATCTCGGGAATGGGTGACCAGAAGTCCGACAGCACGACGATCTCGGCGAGCGCCGACGGCACGAAGGACGGCGGCAGGCTCGGCCGTGCAGCTTCGTCATGCAGCATCGCCTGCGCGATCCGGTCGATCACGTTGCGGCTCGCGGTCGGATTGAGCAGGCCGGGAATGCCGACGCGTTCGCCGCCCGCGACCAGAAGCTCAGCCAGCGCGAAGGTCACGATCAGCGCCCGTTCCAGCTTGCTGTCGCGCGCGCCTTTGGAGGCGAACGCCATCGAGGGCGAGCGATCCGGCCAGATCCACACGGTGTGCGCGGCTTCCCATTCCTGCTCGCGGACATACAAATGGTCATCGCGCGCCGAGCGGCGCCAGTCGACGCGCTGCGACGGCTCCCCGGAAACGAAGCGGCGATACTGCCAGAAGCTCTCGCCGGAGCCGGCGCGTCGCCGGCCATGCAGGCCGTGGATGACGTTGGCGGCGATCTGTCGGGCTTCCAGCACCAGGCGTGGCAGAGAAGACGCCAGCGTCCGGCTTTCGCCATCGGCACGCCGGATCGCGAGAATCTCCTTGTCGGCGTGCCCCGGTGCTGTCGCCATCAACCGATCCGGCTCTTCAGCTGCCGGATCACGTCCGGAATGGTGCGTCCCTCGGCACGGGCCGGGAAGGTCAGCGCCATGCGGTGCTTCAGCACGGGTTCGGCGAGATCGAGCACGTCATCGATCGACGGCGCGAGACGGCCGTCGAGCAGCGCGCGGGCGCGCACGGCCAGCATCAAGGATTGGCTGGCGCGCGGGCCCGGGCCCCAGGCGATCAGCTTGCCGGCCTCGCCGGCCTCAGGGCCGGGACGCGCCGAGCGCACCAGCGACAGGATGGCCTCGACCACGGAATCGCCGACCGGCAGCCGGCGCACCAGCCGCTGCGCGGCGATCAGCGCGTCCGCGGTCATTGCGCCCTTGGCCGCACTTTCCTGCGCGCCGGTGGTCTCGAACAGGATGCGGCGCTCGGCGTCGCGATCGGGATAGTCGACGTCGATCTCCATCAGGAAACGGTCGAGCTGCGCCTCGGGGAGCGGATAGGTGCCTTCCTGCTCCAGCGGATTCTGGGTCGCCAGCACATGGAAGGGCTTCGGCAGGTCGTGCCGGGCGCCCGCAACGGTGATGTGCTGTTCCTGCATGGCTTGCAGCAGCGCCGACTGCGTGCGCGGGCTGGCGCGGTTGATCTCGTCGGCCATCAGAAGTTGTGCGAATACCGGGCCGGCGATGAAGCGGAATGAGCGCTTGCCGACGGTGCTCTCGTCGAGCACTTCGGCGCCGAGGATGTCGGATGGCATCAGGTCGGGTGTGAACTGCACGCGCTTGGCGTCGAGGCCGAGCGTGACGCCGAGCGTTTCGACCAGCTTGGTCTTGGCGAGGCCGGGGACGCCGATCAGCAGCGCGTGGCCGCCGGACAGGATCGTCACCAGGGTGTTTTCCACCACGCGGTCCTGGCCGAAGATGACGCCGGAGATCGCCTCCTTCGCTGCGCGGATCTGACCGGAGACCTGTTCGGCCGATCGGACGATCGCATCCTCGAGCTTCTCGGCGTTCTCAGCCATTCCCGTCGCTCCTTCTGCCCCGCATCTTCAGCTTGCCGATTCAACCTGTCGACCGACGTTCCGCTCCAGTTTGTCAGAACGCGGCTGCCAATCTATGCGAAGGCGCTGTATTCGTTGAGTTAAACTATCCCCATATTATCGGCATTCCGGGGTATTGACGGCATCACGATATGGCGACCTTACATGACGTGCACGGCCGCCTGGAACTTTTGCACAGACGAGCGCGATAAAATCTTGCACCAATCGTGCCAAGGCGAACGCAAACTCAGGGCAAACCATGGCGAAGCAAGGGCAGAGCACCGACAACGGACTCGATCGGCTGACATCAGCCGCAACGCAGGCCGGCACGTCCGGAAAAGGCCTGCCGCCGGTGCATCTGTGGAATCCGCCCTTCTGCGGCGATCTCGACATGCGAATCGCCAATGATGGTAGCTGGTACTACATGGGCACGCCAATCGGCCGCCCTGCGCTGGTCCGGCTGTTCTCGACCATTCTGAAGCGCGAGGGGGACCGCTATTTCCTGGTCACGCCGGTCGAGAAGGTCGGCATTCGCGTCGATGATGTCCCCTTCATGGCCGTAGAAATGCGGAAGGAGCCCGATGCGCAGGGTGCGCGCCTCAACTTCCGCACCAATGTCGACGATTGGGTGTCCTGCGATGCCGAGCACCGGCTGCGCTTCGAGCCGGGCGAGAGCGGCGGGCTCACGCCCTATCTGCATGTTCGCGCCGATCTCTGGGCCAAGGTGACGCGGGCGCTCTACTATGAGCTTGTTGACATGGGTGAGGAGCGGGTGATCGATGGTGCCGTCATGTTCGGGGTGGAGTCGTCAGGCGCGTTCTTCCCCATGGCCAACGCAGAAGAGGTGAGGGCGGCGCTTTGAACGAGCCCATGGTGGCGAGGACCAGGACGGCCGGGGTGAGTTCGGCCGAGTTCTTTGCGCGCGGCCGGGAACGGCTGCGCTTCGACGTTCCGCAGGCGCTGCTCGATCCCGAGGTCATTCCGACCAGCGGCGATTCCGGCACCGATCGCATGCTCGAGATCATCGCCCGCGAGCAGCCGATCCGGCCTGCGGCGGTGCTGATCGCCGTGGTCGATCATCCCGAGCCCACCGTGCTCCTGACCCAGCGCTCGCCGAACCTGTCGAGCCACGCCGGCCAGATCGCCTTTCCCGGCGGCAAGATCGACGTCACCGACGCCACGCCGCTGGATGCGGCCCTGCGCGAGGCGGAGGAGGAGGTCGGGCTCGACCGCGGCTTCGTCGACCCGATCGGCTATCTCGACGTCTATGGCACGGCCTTCGGCTTCCGCATCCTGCCGACGGTGGCGCGGGTGCGGCCGGGGTTCTCGCTCAAGATCAACGAAGGCGAGGTCGACGATGCCTTCGAGGTGCCGCTCGCGTTCCTGATGGATCCCGCCAATCACCAGCTGCATTCCAAGGAATTTCGCGGCATGGAGCGCTCTTATTACGCGATGCCGTTCGCCGAACGCTACATCTGGGGCGCAACCGCGGGCATTCTTCGGGTGTTGTACGAACGGATCTATCTGTCATGATCCGAGCCGTGTTGACGGAAATCGGAATTTTCCTCATTCCTTTTGCTGTCTATGTGCTGTTCTTGCTCGCGACCAGATCGGGGTTGTTGGTGCCCGCCCACTGGCCGCTTCATGTGGTTGCAAAATTGACGGTGGCGGCGCTGGTGTTGGTAATTGCAAGTCTGCTCCTGGTTGTCGCGTTCTCCGGCGCGCCGCCGCGCTCGACCTATGTCCCGGCCCACGTCGAGGACGGCAGGCTCGTTCCAGGGGTCGAGAAATGATCGGCGCGCGGGTGCTGCATGCGCCCTGGCTCTCCTCCGGTCCGGCCGCGCGCGTGCTCGCGCTGCTCAACTGTGACGGTGAGGAGGCGCGCGTGGTCGGCGGCGCCGTGCGCAACGCGCTGCTCGGCATTCCCATCGGCGACATCGACATCGCGACCACGGCCTTGCCGGCCGAGGTGATCCGGCGCGCCAAGGCCGCCTCGATCAAGAGCGTGCCGACCGGCATCGACCATGGCACCGTGACGCTCGTGCTCGACGGACATCCGTTCGAGGTGACGACCTTGCGCGAGGACACCGAGACCTTCGGCCGCAAGGCCAAGGTCGAGTTCGGTCGCGACTGGGTCGGTGACGCACATCGGCGCGACTTCACCATCAACGCGCTGTCCGTCGGCCCCGATGGCGTCGTGCATGATCATGTCGGCGGCCTCGCCGACATTGCGCGACGCCGCGTGCGCTTCATCGGCGATCCCGCCCAGCGCATCGCCGAGGATTACTTGCGCATCCTGCGCTTCTTCCGCATCCATGCGGCGTTCGGCCACGGCGCGCCCGATCGCGACGGTTATCTTGCCTGCATCGCCGGACGCAGCGGGCTCGCGACGTTGTCGGCCGAGCGGGTGCGCATGGAGATGCTCAAGCTTCTTGTCACCGACGGCACGGTCGGCGCGGTCACCGCGATGACCGATGGCGGGTTGCTGACATCGCTGCTCGGCGGCGTCGCCTATCTCGGCCCGTTCGCGGCGATGATCGACATCGAGCGCGAGCTGGACCTGCAGCCGAGCCCGGTCCGCCGTCTTGCCGCGCTCGCTGTGGCCGTCACGGAAGATGCGCGCCGGCTCGGTGCGCGGCTGAAGCTGTCCAACGCAGAGACCAAGGCGTTGGACGGCATGGGCCACCGCTGGTGGCGGTTTGCCTCCGCCGACGAGGCGCGGGTGCGGCGGCTGCTCTATCGCCTCGGCGAGACCGTCTATCGCGACCGCCTGCTGCTCGGCTGGGCGCGCACCGGGCGCGATCGCGATGACCCGCGCTGGCGCGAGCGCGCGCTGTTGCCGCAGCGGTTCACGCCGCCGAAATTGCCGCTGAAGGCGGCCGATTTCATCGCGCGCGGGGTGGCGGAGGGTCCGCTGCTCGGCCACGTGCTCACGCTCGCCGAGGATGCCTGGCTCGCCGCCGACTTTCCGCTCGACGAGGCATCGCTGAACGCGATCGCCGACCAGGCCGCCGCCCGCGTCAACCGCGACGGACGTTCCTGACGAGGTGCGGGCGGGGCCAGGCCCCGCCGATCGGCTCTACGCGACCCCAGCGTGATATCGAGGAGTTATCGGCTTGACGGATGTTATGTTATAACATAGCTCCTCGACGGAGCCAGGGAGTCTCCATGACCAATCACGACATCACCGCCAGCCGCCGCATGGAGCTGCCCGACGCGCCGAGCGGGAGCGCGCCGGCGAGAGCGTCAGGGGAGATCGTTCGCGGGGTCGATTTCAGGGCGAAGCGCCGCGAGAGGATCTACGATCCCGAGAGGATCTGGTCGGGCGAGCATACGGTGCAGGACTACACGGAGCTTTGAGGCGATTGCGTCCGGCGTGCGCGCAGAGCTGTGGCCGTCGCGGGTCATGCCGAAAAATTGTGGGGCAAGCCGGTCGATCCGGCCGTGCGCGGGGTTGCGCAGCCACGGCATCTCGGCGATGGACTGGCTCTCGCAGAGGATGGTTTGCTGGCGCGCATTGAGCGCACGACGAGGCATCCCTGACCGCGATCGCCGATCAGGCGGCGGCGCGCGTCAACCGCGACGGATGGTCATGAATTTTCTGGCAGGCTTTGCCGATATCTCGCTGCTTCAGCTCCTGCTCGTCGCGTCCGTCGCTCTATTCGCTTCCATCATCGGTGGTCTCGCCGGCTACGGCACCGGCGCGCTGATGCCGCTGGTGCTGGTGCCGATGGTCGGCGCCGAGCCGGTGGTGCCGATCATCGCGATCTCCGCGATCCTCACCAATCTCAGCCGGGTCGCGGCCTACATCCAGCATGCCGATCGCACGCGCGCCGGCATCGTGATCGCCGCGGCAGCCGTGACCACGGCCCTGGGCGCCTACGGCTACACCCGGCTCACCAATGCCGGCGCCGCCTTCGTGATCGGCACGATGCTGATCATGAGCGTTCCCTTGCGACGCATTCTGCGCAAGCGCGAGGTCCGGATCGGCAATGGCGGGCTCGCGGCCGGCGCGGTCGGTTATGGTGTGCTCGTCGGCGGCACCTCCGGCTCCGGCGTCATCCTGCTGTCGCTGTTGATGGCGGCGGGCCTCGAAGGCGCCGCTGTCATCGCCACCGACGCGATGATCTCGGTCGTGACCGGCGTGATCAAGATCTCCGTGTTCGGCCTCGCCGGCGTCGTCACGGCGCAGGTGCTGGCCTTCGCACTGCTGATCGGCGCGGTCGCCGTGCCCGGCGCCTTCCTTGCCAAGGCCTTCGTCGCGCGCATGCCCGTGCACATCCATGCCGCGATCCTCGATGCCGCCGTGATCACCGGTGGCGGCGTGATGATCGCCTCGGCGGTGCGACACCTGCTTCCGGCAGCTTAGCCGCCCCGCAGCGTCCGGACGTGTTCATCAGCTGACGCGAACCGGCGTGCACTCCCGGCTGAACAGGCCGACGGCGTCGCGCAGCAGCGGCAGATGGCAGAGGAAGCCGGAGGGACGGTATTTGACGCGAATGCTTTCCAGCCGCGCCATGGTGAGGCTCATGAACGCGTTCAGCCGCACCACCTGCTTGTCGAGCGCCGCGCGGTAGCGCGCTTCATTCTCCCTGAACGCCTTCACCCTCTCGTCGCCCACCGTGTTGCCGGAGGCCCAGACCCGCGCGGTCGAGATCTGGCGGTGCGACTGCTCGAAGCAGAAATGCATCGTCAGGAGGTGGTGCTTGGCGCTCTGCCAGTCGATCGTGACCGGCCGTCGCCCGCTGTCGCGCCCGGCGCAGAGATTGATACGCTGGGCCGGCTGCGCCGGCGGCGCATCGGCCCGGCACGGGTCGGCATCATCGACGGCCGGGCCCGTCACCCCCAGCCGCGGCATGTTGGCCTCGGCATCGCAGTCGAAATCATAGGTGCCGAGCAGCGCCTCGTTGAGGGGATCCTGATCCAGCACGCGCGGCGCTTCGGGATCGCGGCCGCGGTCGCTGGCCCAGTCGATATAGATCTCCGCCTTGTGCGCGAAGATGCTGCTGTTCTGCCGCAGCGCCATCCGCGCCTTGGTGTACAGCCCGAAAGTCTCGCTGCCTGCTTTCGTCGTCAGCGCCTTGTCGCCGGGATCGACGCCGGCGGCCGTGGCCGCCGTGAAATTGTAGAAGATCAGCTCCTGCAGCATCTGCGCTTCGGCATAGGCGTTGGAGATTGTCACGAAGGTCTCGGTCGCCGCCTTCATGTCGGCCTCGGCGAGCGCGCCGACCTTCGCCTCATAGGCGCTGAGATATTGGAAGTAGCCGCCGAGAAAGCCGGTGGCGATGGTGATGAAGGTCAGGTTCTTGACCACCGACAGCTTCTGATTCCAGTCCAGGAAGCGCGCCCAGAATCCCTGTGGCGGCGGCGATGTCTGCACATCGGCGACCGAGGCTGGGGGGCGTCCGGACACGGCGGTGGGCGTATCGGCGGAGGTCTCGTGTGAGGTCATCAGCAAGCCTTCGCTCGTTCAAGCGTGACTGACCGATAACACAATCTCGGGGTGTGATCCACGACCGGCGCACGGGCTTCGGAGGTGTTCGCTCATGTCGATCGTTTGGACCGGAGGCAGCCGGCGCTCTCCGTCCTGCTCAGCCGTGCATCCCAGGCACGTCAGCTCGACCGCACCGCGTTTGGAGTCGACGGCAAAGGTGAAGTCGCGACCGGCCGGGTCTCGGCGCGTGCGACGATCGCATCGAGCTTGGCCACCGCGCGGTTCGCCACCTCGTCGAGCGGCGGCACCATGCCGCCCGAGGCGAGCTCGACGCGGTTGCGCCCCTTCTGCTTGGCGCGGTACAGCGCGCCGTCGGCGACGCGCAGGATCTCGGTCAGATCCATGCCGGCTTCGGGATAGGCGGCGACGCCGACCGACACCGTGACCCGCGGCAGCATACCGTCGCCATAGCTGATGTTGAGCGCCTCGACGCGGGCGCGCAGCTCCTCGGCGCGCAGTGCGGCTTCCTCGATGGCACAGTTCGGCATGACCACCACGAATTCCTCGCCGCCGAGGCGGCAGGGCACGTCGTCGTCGCTGAAGCTGGCCTTGAGGATCTCGCCGACATGGCGCAGCACGGTGTCGCCGGCCTCGTGGCCGTGATTGTCGTTGAACGATTTGAAGTGATCGATGTCCAGCGTGACGATGCTGACCGGCGTGCGGCTGCGCGACGCGCGCAGCAATTGGCGACGTGCGGTCTCGATCAGACAGCGGCGATTGTTGAGCCCGGTGAGTGCATCGCGCAGCGACTGATCGCGCAGGCCCTCGCGCAGCTTGATGTTGGCGATGGCGATCGACAGATGCTCGGCGCAGGCGAGCCCCAGCCGGGCGCGGTCGGCGAAGCGCGCCTTGGCCTCGGCTTCGCTCTCCTCGCCCTGGTGATTGTACTCGACATGCAGCAGGCCGACGGTCTCGCCATGCGCCAGGATCGGGATGCAACAGTAATTCTCGTCGACGTCGTCATGGACGTGATCGCAGCGGAATTCGACCTCGTTGGTGCCGTGGATGTAGACGTGGCCGCGGCGCAGGCTCCAGCAATCGTCAGGGTGCAGCGAGCGGGTCGTCGAGGTGCCGTTCCATTCGGCGGCGACCTCCAGCACGTCGCGGCTGTCGGCGTAGATGTAGAGCGCGCCGGTGCATTCGGGCATCAGCCCGCCGAGCACCGTCGAGATCATCTGGTAGAGCTCGGGCTCGGACTTGGCCGATTGCAGCCATTCGCTGAGCTCGGAGAGCGTGCGTGTCGCCGCATTCAGCCGCTCGTTCTCGACCAGGCTCTTGCGGAACACCGCCAGCGCCCGCGCCATCAGGCCGAGCTCGTTGGTGTGATCGGCATAGGGAATCTCGGTCTGCAGCTCGCCCTTGGCGATCGCCTCCATGCTGCGGGTGATGCGGAAGATCGGCATCGACACGTCATGGATGACGAACAGCAGCGTGGCGAGCCCGATCAGGACGCTGACGCCGTTGACCGACCACAGCACGATCCGGAACAGCTGCGCGTCCAGCGTCGCGCTCTCGATCGCGCTGTCCGCCCGGTGGTCGGCGAGCTTGAGGCCATGGCCGATCGCGTCGACCACCGCCTGGAAGATCGGCGGCGTCTGAACGTTGACGACATGCTCCAGCCGCTCGCGGTTCGCCCCGACCTCCGGCTCGAGCATGACCGCCTGCTGCTTCAGGTACAGGTCCCATTTGTTGACGAATTGGTCGAACGCCATCTTCATCGGCGCATCCGGGCCGATCATGTCCTTGAAGCCCGCGATCTTGGCCTGCACCTCGACGATGCGGCGCCTGAGCTCGCCTTCGGCCTCGGCACGCGGCTCCGGCGCCGTCGACAGGGCGGCGCGGATGGCGACGAGATGGGCATGGGCGATGCCGACGTTGAGATCGCCGAGCGCGCGAATTTTCGGCAGACGGTCGCGGTTGATCGCCTCGACCGCGTCCTGCAGCGCCGACAGCCGCATCGTGGCCATCACCGACACGCCGCCCAGGATCGCGAGCAGCAGGAAGACCGAGGTCAGGAGCGAGTTCTTGATCGACACGCTCAGGGAGATCTGCGGCAGATTGAGAGCCATGACACCGACGCTGCTACGATGGCTTGCGATCGGTCGAAGCGGCGCGCGCAAGCAGGCCGCCTGTCCCCTCCAAGCCCCGCCGCGATTAGACGGATGCGCCGATTGCGATTGGGTTACGTCAGCCCCATGGCGCCCCGGGGAGCGCGGCGAACGATGCGGCTGGTTAAGGGCGCGTGTGCGATGACGGTGAAGGCGAACCTAATGTGCGGGCTCGCCGTCGCACTCGGCCTCGTGGCAGGCCGCCGCGCCGTATCCACATGCCGGATTCCGACGTTGCCGAACGACCCGGCTGATCAGAACAGTCCCGTCCGTGCGATGCGCCGGTCCGACGGGCCGGCGCTTCTGCGTGCTCAATGCGGTGACGCCGGGGCCGGCGTCAGCCCCACTTCATTTCGCCCTTGGCCACCTTGCCGCCGATGTCGAGGGCGACGCCCATGCCGAGACCTGGAAACTTCGCCTCCATCGCGGCCTTGAGCGCGGCGGCGTCCTTGGCCTTGGCGAGCTCCTCCTCGAAGGCGATGAGGTAGGCCTTGGTGTGCCGGACACCGGACAGGTCGGTGGCGGCGTCGGCGACGGCGTGGCCGGCCACCACCACGGCCGGAGCGCGCGCGGCGATCTTGTCGAGGTTGGCGACCCAGGCGGCGCGCTGCTCCCTGGTCGGGGTGTCGGCGGTCCAGACATGGACGCCCGAGAAGATCATGACGCCGCCGAACACGGCCTTGAGCGACGGCACCCAGAGATAGCGGCGGTTGGCGAGCCCCTCGGCGGCGACGATCTCGATCGTCTCGCCGTCGACGGTCAGCGACGGGCCATCGAACGGCTCGGGGAGGACGATGTCAGCCATCGTCTGCGGACCATTGTCCTTCAGCTGCGGCCCCCACACCGCGAGCTTCTTCTCGACATTGCCCTTGATGGACTCGATGGTGGCCGAGGCGGCTAGCACCTTCACGCCGGGAAACGCGTCCCGGATCGGCTTGAGGCTGAAATAGTAGTCGGGGTCGGACTGGCTGACATAGATCGCGGTCAGCGTCTTGCCGCTGGCCTTGATGGCGGCCGCCACCGCGCGGCCATCCGGATAGGTGAAGCCGCCATCGATCAGCAGCGCTTCGGTCGGGCCTGACAGCAGCACGGGGGCACGGAAGAAGCCGTTCGGGCCGGCTGGAAAATGCGTCCAACGAAGCTTGCTCTCGGCGGCATGGCCACCCTCGGCGCCGCCGAGAAGCGCTGCGGCGGTCCCCGCGATGGCTGTCGTCATGATCTGTCTCCGTGTCGGCATGGTCGTCTCCTCGGTGTGAGCCAATGATGAGGCCAGGCAGCCGGCCGCGTGCCGGCCCTGCGCTGCGGCCCGGTTCAGGTTGCCTGGTCGATCGGGGATGAGGGGCTCAGCGCGCGCCAAGTCGCGCGAGCAGGCCGTCGATGGGGTCATACAGCACGTTGCCGGGCAGGGGCGTCTGGTCCGGCTCTTCGCCGGCCAGCAGGGCCGGCACGCCGGACAGTCCGTGGCGGCGCATCAGGCTCCCGGCGGTGTGGAGCCGGCGCTCATGGGCTTCGACGAGCATCTGATCGGGCGCCAGCATCCGCTCGGCGGCGTCCGCGAGGCCGAGCGATCGCAGGATCTCGCTGACACCCGTGGCGCTGACCATGTCCTGCCCGTGCACGTAGCGCGCGGTCTGCAGCCCCTTCAGGGCCGCGATCTCGCGGCCGGGATCGGTGAGATGGACCGCCGTCAGGCCGAGCGACGCGGCCGTCGAGTCGAAGGCGCCGCCGCCGCCAAGGATGCGCGTGCGGTAGTCGTCGGAGAAGCGCTGTCCGGTCAGCCTGGCGATGCGCTGATCGTTGCTCCAGGCATATTCGGCGAATTGCGCATCCATCCGGCCGGCGCCGCGGCCCGCAAACAGGCCGGTGGGCAGCAGCGCGATCGCGATGCCGTCGACGGCGGCCAACTGCTCGATCGCAGGACCTGCGCCGTAGCACCACCCGCACAGCGGATCGAACAGATAGGTCAGTTTCATTGCCGGCATCCTTTCTCGGAGCCCGTCTCGGATCGACATGATCGGGATTTAGCCCGGCTGCCGTTGTTGATAAAGACAGCATAATCGGACAAACTGTATGCCCTGAGCTGACAATCGCGGAGCCAGTCCTGGAGCCGATCAACCTCAATCGCCTGGTCTATTTCGCCGCCGTCGTCGACGCCAAGTCGTTCACCCGCGCGGCCGACCGGCTCGGCATCACCAAGGCCGTGGTCAGCCAGCAGGTCGCCCAGCTCGAGCGCGAACTGAAGGCGGATCTGCTGGTGCGCACCACGCGGCGGGTCGAGCCGACCGAGGCGGGGCGGCTGCTCCATGCCCGCTGCGCTGCGATCCTGCGCGAGGCCGACAGCGCGGTGGCCGAGCTGGCGCAGTCCAGCGCCGAGCCGATGGGGCTGTTGCGCATCGCTGCGCCGAACGACTACGGCACCTGCATCCTCGCCGCGGTCGCGACGGCGTTCTCTCGCCGCTATCCGGCCTGCCGGGTCGATTTGGTGCTGGCCGACAGCAAGGTCGACCTGATCGCCGATCAGATCGATCTCTCGATCCGTGTCGGATGGCTCGATGATTCCACGCTGCAGACGCGGCGCATCGACAGCTTCCGCCAGTTGCTGATCGCGACACCGGGCCTGGTCAAGCGCGTGGCGCGCCCGCGCGAGCTCGCGACGCTGCCCTTCATCGCCAACGGCGCGCTCAACGAGCCGTTGACATGGCAGTTCGCGCGGGGCGAGACGGAGCAGGAAAATGTGCAGATGAGCGCGGCGCTGACGATCAACACCACGCCCGCAGTGCTGGCGGCAGCCCTGGCCGGTGGCGGTCTGGCGGTGCTGCCGGATTTCCTGATCAGGGATGATCTGGCGGCCGGTCGTCTGGTGCACATCCTGCCGTCATGGACGCTGCCGTCCGGCGGCATCCATGCGGTCTATCCGGCGGCGCGCTTCCGGGCGCCGAAGGTGACGGCCTTCGTCGCCATGCTGATGGAGGCGCACAAGCGGATGACTGGACCGAAGCGGACGCGATGAGCGGGCGCTCAGCCCGGCACCAGCTCGGTCAGCGAGCGGATGATGCGGTCGGGCTTGACGTCGGAGCCTTCGGGCAGGCCGTCACCGTGGACGTCGATCCAGATCGCATAGATGCCGAGCCGCTGCGGCGCGACGATCTCCCATTCCAGATTGTCGCCGATCATCCAGGTGTCTTCCGGGCCGACGCCGAGCCGCTCCATCGCGTGGAGATAGGCGCGCTCCTCGGGCTTGCCGAAGCCGTGTTCGCCCTCGATCTGGATGTGGTCGAAACGGTGCTCCAGCGCGAAGCGCTCGATCTTGGCGCGCTGCTGGCCGGCCTCGCCATTGGTGACCAGCGCGAGCTTGACGCCGCGCGCCTTGAATTCGTCGATTGCCTCATGGGCGCCGGGGAAGACGAACATCTGCTCGTCGCGATAACGGGTGAAGCGGTCGGCGATGCGGATCGCGAGCTCCGTCGGCAAGGCAGGGCCGGTGAGCGCCGCGAAGCCGCCCTTCACCACCTCCTGCCGCGCCTGGATCAGCTTCATCCGCCATTCGGCGCCGGCGACCGACCAGAAGCTGCGGGCCGACGCCAGGATGGCGGCAGCCACCGCGTGCGGCGTATGCGGCGCCAGCTCGTCCGCGAATTCGGTAGCGACGATGTTCCAGGCGATCTCGGGTCGGCCATAGGCCGACAGGATGGTGTCATCCATGTCGATCAGCATGGCGCGGGGCAGGGCGATGGTCATGAATCAATCTACGACGTTCAACAAAGCGAGTTTCACGGCCATTTCACCTCGGGCGGCATCGAGGACAGAATGCTGTCGACATTGCCGCCGGTTTTGAGCCCAAATGTGGTGCCGCGGTCATAAAGCAGGTTGAATTCGACATAGCGGCCGCGGCGGATCAGCTGCTCCTCGCGGTCGGCCTCCGTCCAGGGTGCGCTGAAATTGCGCCGGACCAGCTCCGGATAGACCTTGAGGAAAGCGCGGCCGACGTCCTGCGTGTAGGCGAGATCGGCGTCCCAGTCGCCGGAATCATGGTGGTCGTAGAAGATGCCGCCGATGCCGCGCGGCTCCTTGCGATGGGGCAGGTAGAAGTACTCGTCGCACCACTTCTTGTACTTGTCGTACGATGCCACACCCGCATGCGCATCGCAGGCGCTCTTCATCGCGGCGTGGAAGGCGAGAGTATCGGGGTCCTCCTGGGTGCGGCGGCGATCGAGGACGGGGGTGAGATCGGCGCCGCCGCCGAACCAGGCCTTCGTGGTGACCACGAAGCGGGTGTTCATGTGCACCGCCGGCACATGCGGCGACCACAGATGCGCGATCAGCGAGATGCCGGACGCCCAGAACCGCGGATCCTCCGAGGCGCCGGGGATCTGACTGCGGAATTCCGGCGCGAACTCGCCATGCACGGTGGAGCAGTGCACGCCGACCTTCTCGAACAGCCGGCCATGCATCATGCTCATGACGCCGCCGCCGCCATGCCCGCCGCTGTGGTCGGTGCGCTCCCACGGCGTGCGCACGAAGCGGGCGGGGGCGCGCGGATAGAGTTCGGCCGGGGCCTCGTCCTCGAGCCGCTCGAACGCCGCGCAGATCTGGTCGCGCAGGCTCTCGAACCAGGCGCGGGCGCGGGCCTTGCGATCCTCGATGGCGGCAGTGGTCATGGACGTTCCCCTGGCACATTGGCTTTCACCCCGCCGTCAAGACTCCATGACAGCCGGAGGTGACAGCGCAGTTGTCGCTGCAGGTGAGGTCCTACCACAATCGATCAGTCCTGCGGACCGAAATAGGTGCAGGTCTCGCGGCAGCTGTCGCGGTGGACGCTGACCTTGGTGACGTGGCCGATGGAGCGGACGCGCTCATAGATGAAGCGCGACAGGTTCTCCAAGGTCGGCAGCCCGATCGCCTCGATCTTGTTCAAGAACTTGTGGTCGAGCATGGCCTGGATCTCGCCCAGGCGCTGCGTCAACACGCCGAAATCCACCACCATGCCGGTCTCAGGGTTGGTCGTGGCCCCGCGCACCGTCACTTCGGCGCGGAAGGAATGGCCGTGGATCTCCTGGCTGGCTTCGCCGAGCGTCGTGATCGGCAACGTATGCGCGGCCTCGAAGGTGAACGACTTGGTCAATTCCCACATCGGTTCAGTCACAATCCCTATCTGATGCCGATCATCTTGTGCGTCTGCAGGCTGAGCCGCCATTGCGGATGATGCTGGCAATATTGAATGGCGCGCGCCGTGTTCGCGGCCGCATCAGGCCCGTCCATCGGCTGCAGCGAGAAGCGCTCGAATGCGAGGCCTTCGAACTTGTCCGGCTCGGCGCCATCCTGCGGATAGACCAGCTTCAGCTCATGGCCCTGCCGCAGCTTCAGCTCGGCGCCGGCCTTCGGGCTGACGCAGATCCAGTCGATGCCGTCGGGCGGAATGAGCGTGCCGTTGGTCTCGATCCCCACGGCGAAGCCCTGGCCGTGGAGGGCGGTGATCAGGTCGGCGTCGACCTGCAGCAGCGGCTCGCCGCCGGTGAGGATCGTATAGCGGTCCGCAGCGCCGCCTGTCCATTGCCCGGCAATCGCCGCGGCGAGATCAGCGGCGCTGTCATACCGGCCTCCGAGCGTGCCGTCGGTGCCGACGAAATCGGTGTCGCAGAACCGGCACGTCGCGGTGGCGCGGTCGGCCTCGCGGCCGCTCCACAGATTGCAGCCGGCGAAGCGGCAGAACACGGCGGCACGCCCCGCCTGGGCGCCTTCGCCCTGCAGGGTCATGAAGATTTCCTTCACCGCGTAGCTCACTCCGATGCTCCTTGTGCGGATTGCAATTGGACGAAATGTCCAACCTGGCGCAGCGCCTCGCCCGCGGCCATCGCGGCCGCCATCGCGACGTTCAGCGAGCGCATGCCTGACTTGAGCGGAATGCGCAGCCGCGCATCGGCTGCTTCTGCCACCGATGCGGGCACGCCGACGCTCTCACGCCCGAGCAGCAGGATGTCGTCCGGGCGATAGCTGACATCCAGGTAGGATGTTGCGCCCTTGGTGGTGAGCAGCAGCAGGCGATGGCCGGCCGCGGCGCGCCAGCCCTCGAACGCGCTCCAGGAATCGTGCCGCCGCCAATCGAGCTGGTCGAGATAGTCCATGCCGGCGCGCCGGAACTGCCGGTCGGACACCGGAAAGCCCGCCGGCTCGATGATGTGGGCGGTGAGTCCGAGACATGCGCAGAGGCGCAGAATCGTTCCGGTGTTCTGCGGAATGTCGGGCTGATAGAGCGCGATCTGCATGCGAATAGGTCTTAAGGATGAGGCTGAAAGTCCGCTTCCCAAGCGGGAATTGGTGCATGGCGTGCTGCGGGGCCGATAGCGGGCTTGCGCTCGTATCGCAAGGGTGCCAATAGAACGATTCTGGACGGCTTGTTCCTACCGGGGCGGTAGCGCGAGCCGTTTTCTGCCGCCGCGGGGGACGCGGGCGCCGGCAGGCATCTCCCGGTCACGTGGTCTCCAACGAAGAGATCCCAGACGTCGAGCGGGGCGGTTCCACCGGCTGCAACGAAGAAAGGGTTGGAATCGTGACAGCGTCTACTGCGGATCATCCGACACGCCGTGATTTTCTTTTCGTCGCCACGGGCGCGACCGC
This sequence comes from Bradyrhizobium sp. SRS-191, assembly GCF_024586915.1. GTDB lineage: Bacteria > Pseudomonadota > Alphaproteobacteria > Rhizobiales > Xanthobacteraceae > Bradyrhizobium. The sequence goes on along the minus strand of NZ_JANBVS010000003.1, from coordinate 307,789 downwards.
AGCGGTCGGTGGCGTGGCCGCCCTGTGGCCCTTCATCTCCCAGATGAATCCCGATGCCTCGACCATCGCGGCCGGTGCGCCGATCGAGGTCGACCTCACCCCGGTCGCCGAGGGGCAGGACATCAAGGTGTTCTGGCGCGGCAAGCCGATCTATATCTCCCACCGCACCAAGAAGCAGGTCGAGGAGGTCCGCGCGGTCCCGGTGTCGAGCCTGCCGGATCCGGCGAGCGACCAGTCCCGTACCAAGGACGGCCACGAGCAGTGGCTGGTCGTGATCGGCATCTGCACCCATCTCGGCTGTATCCCGATCGCCCATGAAGGCAATTACGACGGCTTCTTCTGCCCGTGCCACGGCTCGCAGTACGATGCCTCGGGCCGCGTCCGCCAGGGACCGGCGCCGCTGAACCTGCCCGTCCCGCCCTATCAGTTCGTTTCCGACACCAAGATCCAGATCGGCTGAGCGGACGTTACGTCCGCAAGCTCAAGCTCGATCGTGCAAGATAATTCTTTCAGGAACGCATCATGAGTGGACCATCTAGCTACCAGCCGAGCCACCCCGCCTTGAAGTGGTTCGAGCAACGACTCCCCATCATCGGCCTGGTCCACTCGTCCTTCGTTGCCTATCCGACGCCGCGGAACCTGAACTACTGGTGGACCTTCGGCGCCATCCTGTCGCTGATGCTCGGCGTCCAGATCATCACCGGCGTCATCCTGGCGATGCACTACACGCCGCATGCCGACCTCGCCTTCAAGTCGGTCGAGCTGATCGTTCGTGACGTGAACTACGGCTGGCTGCTGCGCAACATGCACGCCTGCGGCGCGTCGATGTTCTTCCTCGCCGTCTACATCCACATGTTCCGCGGCCTCTATTACGGGTCATACAAGGCGCCGCGCGAGGTGCTCTGGATCCTCGGCGTCATCATCTATCTCCTGATGATGGCCACGGGCTTCATGGGCTACGTGCTGCCGTGGGGCCAGATGAGCTTCTGGGGCGCCACGGTCATCACCAATCTGTTCTCCGCCGTGCCCTATTTCGGCGAGAGCATCGTGACCCTGCTGTGGGGCGGCTACTCCGTCGGTAATCCCACGCTGAACCGCTTCTTCGCGCTCCACTATCTGCTGCCGTTCCTGATCGCCGGCGTGGTCGTGCTGCACGTATGGGCGCTGCACGTCGCCGGTCAGAACAACCCGGCCGGCGTCGAGCCGAAGACCGAAAAGGATATGGTGCCGTTCACGCCGTACGCGACGATCAAGGACTTCTACGGCGTCACCTGCTTCCTGATCTTCTATTCCTGGTTCATCTTCTACATGCCGAACTATCTCGGCGACGCCGACAACTACATCCCGGCCAACCCGGCCGTGACGCCCGCGCACATCGTGCCGGAATGGTACTACCTGCCGTTCTACGCGATCCTGCGCTCGGTGCCGAACAAGCTGGCCGGCGTCATCGCGATGTTCGCGGCGATCATCGTGCTGGTGTTCCTGCCCTGGCTCGACGCAGCCAAGACCCGCTCGAACAAGTACCGTCCGCTCGGCAAGCAGTTCTTCTGGATCTTCGTCGTCGTCTGCATCGGCCTCGGCTATCTCGGCGCACAGCCGCCGGAGGGCGTCTATGTCGTGCTCGGCCGCATCCTGACCGTGCTGTACTTCGCCTACTTCCTGATCGTGCTGCCGCTGCTCGCCCGCATCGAGACGCCGCGTCCGCTGCCGAACTCGATCGCCGACGACGTGCTGGCCAAGTCCGGCCGCAAGGCGGTCGCGACCGCCGCGGTGGCCCTGGTGGCCGTCGCCTCGCTGTTCGCCGGCAGCATGGGCGAGGCCCGCGCCAACGAGGGCACCGAGACCCCGCCGTCGGTGAAGTGGTCGTTCGCCGGCCCGTTCGGCAAGTTCGATCGCGGCGCCGTGCAGCGCGGCCTGAAGATCTACAAGGAAGTCTGCTCGAACTGCCACTCGCTGAACTACGTGGCGTTCCGCAACCTCGCCGAGCCCGGCGGTCCCGGCTACTCGGTGGCCCAGGCGGCAGCCTTCGCGGCCGACTACAAGATCAAGGACGGACCGAACGATGCCGGCGACATGTTCGAGCGTCCGGGCCGCCCGGCCGACTACTTCCCGGCGCCGTTCCCGAACGAGCAGGCGGCACGCTCCGCCAATGGCGGCGCGGCTCCGCCGGACCTGTCGCTCATCGCCAAGGCGCGCTCCTACAAGCGCGGCTTCCCCTGGTTCCTGATCGACTTCTTCACCCAGTTCCAGGAGCAGGGCCCGAACTACGTCAACGCCCTGCTGCAGGGCTACGAGGACAACCCGCCGCACGGCGTGACGATCCCGGACGGCTCGTACTACAACAAGTACTTCCCCGGAAACGCCATCAAGATGCCGAAGCCGCTGTCCGATGGCCAGGTGACCTTCGACGACGGCTCGCCGACCACCGTTGCCCAGTACGCCCATGACGTGTCGACCTTCCTGATGTGGACCGCCGAGCCGCACATGGAAGCCCGCAAGCGCCTCGGCTATCAGGTCTTCATCTTCCTGATCATCTTCGCCGGCCTGATGTACTTCACCAAGAAGCGCGTCTGGGCCGCCGCCCACTGAGCGGCGAGATTGATGCAGCCGAGTTTGAAAAAGCCCCTCCGGGGGCTTTTTTGTTGTCTGTCGACTGAACTCGGGCCCTCGCCGCACGGGCGCCGCGCTCCCTCTCCCCGTTCTTCAGGGGGAGAGGGTCGGGGTGAGGGGCAGCCGCACGGGCGGTGGTAGTCGTGAAAGCTATGAGTCAGTGGCAGACGCGCGGGTAGCGTGCGCGGAGAGACCTGTATCCCTCACCCGGATTGCATCTGACGATGCAATCCGACCTCTCCCCGCCCTAGCGAAGCTTCGCATCGCACTGGCGGGGCGAGGTGCACCGAGCCAGCCGCGGGACGTGTTGCCAACAAGGGAAGGCGCATCGAGGTCCTCTTGCATGGCAAAGCCGCAAGACAACGGAGCCACCCATGCCCTCACTCCTCGCCTTCGCCGGTGCCGCTTTGCTCGAAATCGCCGGCTGCTTCGCGTTCTGGTCCTGGCTGCGGCTCGGCCAATCACCGCTGTGGCTGTTGCCGGGAATGGCCGCGCTGGCCGGCTTCGGGGCGCTGCTGACCGTTGCCGACAGTCCGCTCGCCGGCCGCGCCTATGCCGCCTATGGCGGCATCTACATCGCCGCGGCCTTGCTGTGGGGCTGGCTGGTCGAAGGCCATCGGCCTGACTTGTGGGACGTCGCCGGCGCGCTGATCTGCCTCGTCGGCATGGCCGTGATCCTGTTCGCGCCGCGCGCGATTCCGGCGTAGCGCGTCGTCCGCTCACGTTGCAGCGAACCCCGCCGCTCGCAGTCGCACCGTCACGGGATTTGCGCTAAACCGCATCCTCAATTCCCAATCAGAAACTTCGGAGGACCACATGGGCACTCTCATCAGCTTCAAGCGCCCCGACGGCCAGGAGGCCAAGGGCTATCTTGCCAAGGCCGCGCAGGCCAATGCGCCCGGTGTCGTCGTCATCCAGGAATGGTGGGGCCTGCAGGACCAGATCAAGGGCATGTGCGATCGCTTTGCGCTCGCCGGCTTCAACGCGCTGGCGCCGGATCTCTACAAGGGCACGGTCGTGCCGTATCACGACACGGACGCAGCCGGGCGCGAGATGAACTCGCTCGACTTCATGGACGCGACCACGCAGACCGTGCGCGGCGCCGCGCAATATCTCGCCCGCAACGGTGCCAAGGTCGGCCTCACCGGCTTCTGCCTCGGCGGCGCGGTGACGATCATCGGCGCCACCAAGATCGACGAGCTCTCGGCCGGCGTCGTATTCTACGGCATCCCGCCGGAGCAGGCCGCCAAGCCCGCCGACGTCAAGATCCCGCTGCAGGCGCATTTCGCCAACACCGATGATTGGTGCACGCCGGCGCTGGTGGATGGTTTCGAGAAGGCGATGCAGGCCGCCGGCAAGTCGCTCGAACTGTACCGCTACGACGCCGAGCATGCTTTCGTGAATGAGCAGCGCATGACCGTGCACGATCGCGCTGCGGCCGAACTCGCCTGGGGCCGCGCCACGGCGTTCTTCCACAAGCATCTGGGATAGGCGAAGCAGGGCGCGGTCGCGCGCCGTCAGACGGCGCCGGCGGTCTTGACCCCGCCGGATGTCGGACCGGCCTCATCGTCGGCCGGTGTGTCGTCCGCAGGATTCAGGAGACCGGCGCTGGCCGCCCCGTCGGCGGAGCGCCGTCGACGCTTCGTCCTCTTCGCCTGCGCTTCGAGGAAGCAATCGAGCAGCGACTGCTGCTTCGGGAGCGCATGCGACACGGAAGGCTGTTTGCCGCGAGCCATGTTAACCAAGGTAATTCAATATGGTTAACCAATCATTGCCAACACTATTGCAGATAGACAACAGTGTTGCTCCCGTGCCCGGCCAAGTTATGTAACTTTTTATGCCCAAGGCAACCGCTGGTAGGCGAGTAAACCATGCTGCACGCGCGCAACATGAGGTTGTGATCACGGTCACAGCCGGCGGATGCAGATCTGGCCCTCTCCAACGCTGCCTTATGCCCGCGAATCACCGTTGATTCCCTGCGGATTCGGCGAGGGAAATGTTCGCCCAAGCGAGATCCGGTTCGTCTTTTGAACAGATCTGGCGCGATTCCGTTGCATCGCAGAAACAATCTGAAGTAGTGTTCGGTCCAGCATGGGCGAGGGGGAGACAGCATGCGTGTAGCCTTTGCGCTGGCCGGGCTGGGCGGCCTCAACGCCCATGGCGCCGGCTTCCTGGACACGGCGCGCGCCTGGGGTATCACGCCGGATCTGGTGACCGCGACCTCGGGCCAGATCCTGGTGCTGACCGCCTGGCTGCAGGGCCGCGACCTCCGCGACCAGCTGATCTCCTCCGACCGTGCCCGTGATCCGGGCTCGCAACTGCGCACGCTGGTGTTCGGCTATCCCGGCGTGTTCCGCCCCGCCTATGCCGAGGCGGTGGCGCGGTTCGTTTCCTGGCCCGATTGGCGCGACGGCCCGTTCAACGTGATCGCCGACCGGCTCCTGCCGGCGCAGCAATATGTGCCGGTGCGCAGCGAGGCCGATTTCATGCAGGCCGCAGAGACGCTGAACGGCACGTCGATCGGTGTCGTGTTCAACACCTATGATCCCGAGACCGGCACCGGCTGTCTCTACGGCAACGACGCGGCCCGCGCGCTGCTGCCGTCGGAGAAGTCGATCCGCAACGCCCACGCCGTCAAGGCGCGGCACTCCGCCGCGACGCGCGACCTGCGCTACGCCTCCGACGTGCTCGCCGAGCGCGCCCTGCGTCCGATCACGCCGGAGGCCATCAAGGCGGCGCTGTGGCTGACGCTGTACGGTTTCACCAAGCTGCCCGACGGCCAGATGGACGGCGCCTATCACCGCGCCAGCATCATCTCCGAGCTGCACGGCTTCGACCGCATCTTCGCCGTCCGTCCGCTCGCCCAGGGATGGCGGGGCGAAGCGCCCGCCAACTGGTTCGAGGTGCAGGATTGGACCACCGAGATGTGGTTCTCCGTCGGCTACAAGGCCGAGGTCGATGCGTTGAAGCGCATCAACGATCTGATCGAGGCCGGCGCGATCACCGACCCGAAATACAAGCGCGTCGAGCTGGTCGAGATCCAGCCGGAGACGCCGGCCGGTTACTTCAACTACTTCGTCGAGCGCGGCGAGGTGTATGAGAACGCTGTCGTCGCAACAGAGCTGAAATTCAGGGAGCTCAAACTAACAAAGCCGGCGCCGTAGTCATACGGTGCGGAACTCGGCGTAACGCGGCTCCGACGGACGTTTCCGTTCAACCAAACTTAAGACCAAGTTGATTGTTTGGACGCCTCACGCTCCTGCGTAGCGGTCTGCTCCTGCGGATCGTAGCTCAAGCTTACCTCCCTCCGGCTGATATCGGACGCAACGGCGCGTCCGCTTCGCGACATCCTGGTTCCCCCATGGGCACCACGAGCAACCGCGCATGCCGATTTCGCCAGGACTCCGTCATGAACAATCTCAAGATCAGGTCGAAGATCATCGTGCTGTTGCTGCTGCTCGGGCTGGTGAGCCTCGGCAGTGTCGCCTATTCTGGCTGGTCGATGAAATCGATCGACACTCACTATTCGGACCTGGTCGATCACGAGGACAAGGCGGCCGTGCTCAGCTCCCGTTCGGGCCGGATACTGATGGCCGTGCTGGCCAACGCCTACAGCCTCGCTTTCGAATCGACCGACGAGGGCAATGCGCGTGTGCTGAAGGAGCTGGGGGACAATCAGAAGCTCTATCTCGATCAGCTGGACGAGATTGCGTGCCTGATGCCGGCGTTTGCTGCGCAAGTGTCCTCGACGCAATCGGCGGTCCGATCGGCCTTCGACCGCTGCAAGCCGGCGATCGATCAGGCGGCGTCGACGAGCGGTGAGGCCGCCACCTTCGCCGCCGGAGTCGCACTGAAGAAGAGCTGCGAGCCCACGATGCTCGGCGCGCTCGCGACACAACGGCAATTGACGGAACTCCTGCAGAAGACCTCGGCGCAAGGGTCCGACGCCCTGACCCGAGAGACGCACCAGACGATCTTCACGGCGTCGGCCGTGACGCTGGCGGGCCTTGCCGTCGCGCTCCTCGTGTCGTTCATGGTCTCGACATCGTCGATCAGCCGCCCGATGGCGGAGGTCACCGGCGCCATCGTCCGCATGGCGCAGAATGATTTCAACGTGACCCTGTCGCAGGCGGCCCGTGGCGACGAAATCGGCGAGCTGACAAAATCTTCGATCGAGCTGCGGCAGACCCTGGTGCGTGCGCGGGAGATCGAAGCGGCGGCCGCGCAGCAGAAGCAGGAGGCAGAGCAGCGCCGCAAATCGGACATGCAGCAGATGGCGACGAACTTCGAGGCGGCGGTGGGCAACATCGTCCAGACGGTGTCGACGGCGTCGTCGGATCTGGAGCGGGCCGCGACCACCTTGAGCCGCACGGCCGACACCACGCAGTCACTGTCCTCGACGGTGGCGGTCGCCTCGGAGCAGGCCTCCGCCAACGTGCAGAGCGTTGCGTCGGCCACGACCGAGATGTCCACGTCGGTGAGCGAGATCGCTCGCCAGGTCCAGGAGGCGTCGCGGATCGCCGACGAGGCGGTGAAGCATGCGGAGAAGACCGACGGCCAGATCAGCGAGCTGTCGGACGCCGCCAATCGCATCGGCGACGTCGTGAAGCTGATCACCGACATTGCCGGCCAGACCAACCTGCTGGCGCTCAACGCCACCATCGAGGCGGCGCGCGCCGGCGATGCCGGCCGCGGCTTCGCTGTGGTGGCCCAGGAGGTGAAGGCGTTGGCCGCGCAGACCGCGAGCGCTACCGGCGAGATCAGCGCCCAGATCACGGCGATGCAGGGCGCCACGCAGAACTCCGTTGCGACGATCAAGGAGATCGGCGGCATCATCAACCGCATCGCCGAAATCTCGGCCGCAATCGCCGCCGCGATCGAGGAGCAGGGCGCCGCCACCCAGGAGATCGCCCGCAACGTCGATCAGGCCGCGCAGGGCACGACTCAGGTGGCCTCCAACATCACCGAGGTCAACCGTGGGGCAGGGGAGACCGGTGCCGCGTCCAGCCAGGTGCTCACCTCGGCGCAATCGTTGTCGCAGGAGAGCAGCCGGCTGAAGAACGAGCTCGATCGTTTCCTGGGGCAGCTCCGCGCGGCGTAGCGCGACGGATTGCACGCGTTGCTTCGGCCAAAGGCTCCCGATCGGGAGCCTTTTTCGTTGCTGCAGTCTGCCGATCACATCTATGCGGCGGTTGTTTGTGAGCGGTCGAGAGCCGGCTGACGTACGGGCCGCGTCGATGATATGATTGTTGACCTCGGCAACGGCGTCCAGGTCCTGCCTCATGGTTTCGCGCGATATGAACGACATCAACGATCAGCCAATCAGCTTCACCGACAAATCCTCCGGTGATGACGCCTTGCTGGGAATTCGGGTTGTTGGCGACAGTGTGGGACTGACGCTGTCTTTGAGAGCAAGCGGCGATGTCGAGGTGTTCATGGGAGCTGACGAGATCGGTCGTGTGATCGAACGGCTCCAGGCAGCGCGTGCTGCGATTCATCCCACGACTTAGCCTGATCTTGCGAGAACGAATTCCTGAGCCGTTTCAAGCTGATTTGGCCTGTCCAGTCCTTCGGTCAAAAATATAGTTATTTCTTTTTATCAGAATTTATGCTTTGGTGCGCGCATCTCACCCCGGCACGAGGGGCGTATCGCGATCGTCACGACACGCGGGGTGGAGATGCGGTGGGCGCGTCACGTCGCAGCATGGCTATGGTCGTGCGGACGAACGGCGGGCGCGCACGGCGAAGTCGTATGGTCCTGGCCTCCCGACGCTGAGGCCACGCCGGTGGTGATGATGATCCGCCGGTCACGGGGGCAAGACAGCCGGTCCCCGGGGAGAGTGCGTATAAGCCGTCAAACCATCGCGCAGGGAAGGCCGGTCGTCCGGCTGACCTGTGGTGACTGCCGCCTGCTTTTTTGCTGCAGGCGGGCCACGGGCATCAGCCGATGCCCGGCCTTCCCTGCGCCCTCGACTTGGAGGAGGGCGGATTTGAAGATCAGGACTCGGGCCGATCGTGTCGCGAGAATGCTTTTCCATGTGTGGTGGTCATCCCGTTCCGCGATCTCGCCTTCGGCTCGCCGCTGGCAGTTATTGCGCCCTCGCCCCTTGCGGGAGAGGGCATGTCGGACAGAGCGGCAAACGCGGTTGGGTGAGGGGTATGTTTCCATGAGTCGAGCTCGCGGAGAGAGACCCCTCACCCAACCGAGCACGTGGATCCGCCGCACATGCCCTCTCCCGCAAGGGGCGAGGGCGCTGTATTGGGCAGCGAGGTCGCGGAGAGGCCGGTGATCCGATGACGCATGCCACCCCCACCTGTGCCCCCGCCGCCCTTGACCCCGGCCGCCGCCCGTGGTCAGTTCCGCGCCATGAGCACCGTCGTCCGCCCAGCCCGTCTCTGGTGGCGCACCTTGTAAAAGGTGGCCGGTGCGATTCATTTGACATTCGATCGCAGAGGGGCCGCCACGCAGCGGCGGCTTCCGGTTGGTCCTGTGTGGCGTTTCCTCGGCAAATTCCGTAAGAGGACGCCCGAGAGGACCCCATGAACAGGACCGTTTTCACCCTTCCGGCCCGCAGCGACTACCGCACCTCCAGCGGGCTCGCGATCACGCGCGCCGTCGAGCAGTTTTCCGGCGGCGCCAGCCGGCTCGACGATCTGATCGACCTGCTCGATCGCCGCCGCGGCGTGGTGCTGTCCTCGGGCACGACCGTGCCCGGCCGCTACGAGAGCTTCGACCTCGGCTTCGCCGACCCGCCGCTGGTGCTGGAGACCAAGGGCACCGATTTCACCCTGCAGGCGCTGAACAAGCGCGGCGAGGTGCTGATCGCGTTCCTGAAGGACACGCTGCGCGAGCCCTGCGTGGTCATCACCGCGGCCTCGCCGGCGCGGCTCGCCGGCCACATCGTTCGCGGTCCGGCGCCGGTCGAGGAGGACCAGCGCACGCGGCGCGCCAGCGTGATGTCGCTGGTGCGGGCGATGATCGCGTCGCTCTCGGCCAATGACGACCCGCTGCTCGGCCTGTTCGGCGCCTTCGCCTACGACCTCGTGTTCCAGATCGAAGACCTCGAGCAAAAGCGGCCGCGCGAGAAGGACCAGCGCGACATCGTGCTCTATGTCCCGGATCGGCTGCTGGCCTATGATCGCGCCACCGGCCGCGGCGTGGTGCTGTCCTACGATTTTTCCTGGAACGGCCAGTCGACCTCAGGCTTGCCGCGCGACACCGACGCCAGCGTCTATCTCAAGGAGCCGCGCCAGGGTTTTGCCGACCACGCGCCCGGCGAGTACCAGGCCACGGTCGAGAAGGCGCGCGCGGCGTTTGCCCGCGGCGACCTGTTCGAGGCGGTGCCCGGCCAGCTGTTCGCTGAGCCCTGCGAGCGCTCGCCGGCCGAAGTGTTCCAGCGGCTCTGCCGCATCAACCCGTCGCCCTATGGCGCGTTGATGAATCTCGGCGACGGCGAGTTTCTCGTTTCGGCTTCGCCCGAGATGTTCGTGCGCTCCGACGGCCGCCGCGTCGAGACCTGTCCGATCTCCGGCACCATCGCGCGCGGCCGCGACGCCATCGGCGACGCCGAGCAGATCCGCCAGCTCCTGAACTCGGAGAAGGACGAGTTCGAGCTCAACATGTGCACCGACGTCGATCGCAACGACAAGGCGCGCATCTGCGTGCCCGGCACCATCAAGGTGCTGGCGCGCCGGCAGATCGAGACCTACTCGAAACTGTTCCACACCGTCGACCACGTCGAGGGCATGCTGCGGCCGGGCTTCGATGCGCTCGATGCGTTTTTGACCCATGCCTGGGCCGTCACCGTGACCGGCGCGCCAAAACTGTGGGCGATGCAGTTCGTCGAGGACAATGAGCGCTCGCCGCGGCGCTGGTACGCCGGCGCGATCGGCGCGGTGAATTTCGACGGCTCGATCAACACGGGTCTCACCATCCGCACCATCCGCATGAAGGACGGGCTCGCCGAAGTCCGCGTCGGCGCGACCTGTCTGTTCGATTCCGATCCCGCGGCCGAGGACAGGGAGTGCCAGGTCAAGGCGGCTGCGCTATTCCAGGCGCTGCGCGGCGACCCGCCGAAGCCGCTGTCCTCGATCGCGCCGGACGCCACCGGCTCGGGCAAGAACGTGCTGCTGATCGATCACGACGATTCGTTCGTGCACATGCTGGCCGACTATTTCCGCCAGGTCGGCGCCAACGTCACCGTGGTGCGTTACATCCATGCACTGAAGATGCTGGCCGAGCGCAGCTGGGACCTGATCGTGTTGTCGCCGGGGCCGGGCCGTCCGGAGGACTTCAAGATCTCCACGACGATCGACGCGGCGCTCGCAAAGAAGCTGCCGATCTTCGGCGTGTGCCTCGGCGTGCAGGCGATGGGCGAGTATTTCGGCGGCCAGCTCGGCCAGCTCGCGCAGCCTGCGCACGGCCGGCCGTCGCGGGTCCAGGTGCGCGGCGGACGGCTGATGCAGGGATTGCCGAACGAGATCGTCATCGGCCGCTATCACTCGCTCTACGTCGAGCGCGACAGCATGCCCGAGGTCCTGACCGTCACGGCGGCGACCGAGGACGGCGTGGCGATGGCGATCGAGCACAAGACGCTGCCGGTCGGCGGCGTTCAGTTCCACCCGGAATCGCTGATGTCGCTCGGCGATGCCGTCGGCCTGAGGATCGTGGAGAATGCGTTCCGGCTCAATCAGCCGGGGAGTTGATCACTGCCGTCATGGCGAGGCGCGCCAGCGGCGAGGCCTCGCGATGACGACGAGCAACAGAGTGGATGAGAGCACGATGACGTTCGATCTGGACATCAAGAACACGGTCCGCACGATTCCGGACTACCCCAAGCCCGGCATCCTGTTCCGGGACATCACGACCTTGTTGGCGGACGCGCGCGCGTTTCGCCGCGCGGTCGACGAGCTGGTGCATCCCTGGGCCGGCTCGAAGATGGACAAGGTCGCGGGCATCGAGGCGCGCGGCTTCATCCTCGGCGGCGCGGTCGCGCATCAGCTCTCGGCCGGCTTCGTGCCGATCCGGAAAAAAGGCAAGCTGCCGCACAAGACGGTCAGCATGTCCTATGCGCTGGAATACGGCACCGACGAGATGGAGATGCATGTTGACGCGGTGCAGCCCGGCGAGCGGGTGATCCTGGTCGACGACCTCATCGCCACCGGCGGCACGGCCGAGGGCGCGGTGAAGCTGCTGCGCCAGATCGGCGCCACCGTGGTGGCCGCCTGCTTCATCATCGACCTGCCGGATCTCGGCGGCGCCGCCAAGCTGCGCGCGCTCGACGTGCCCGTGCGCACGCTGATCTCGTTCGAGGGGCACTAGAGCATGATCCGGAAAAGTGGAAGCCGGTTTTCCGAAAAGATCATGCTCTAGAGCCGCGCGTCAGGAGCGCTGCATCACCAGCTCCAGCTCGATCTCGCGGAACGCATAATAGTTGCGCCGGATCCATTGATAGAGCTCGGTGGAGGAATCGCGCTCCTGGCGCAGATAGCCGGTGAAGGAGAACGAGTAGCGCTCGATATAGGTCTTCAGGAACGCGGGCAGGGCTGCGATCTTGAGATGCCTGCTGCGGCTGTAGAGCTGGGGCAATTCCTCGCGCAGCACGTGGTCGTTCTCGACCACGATCAGCTGGTTCTTCGGGATCTGCCGGCGCAGGGCGTCATAGCAACGCATCGAGACGCGGTCGCCCTCCGCGCAATACAGCACGATCGGGACCACGTTCCGCCGCGCCGCCTCCTTCAAAAAGCCGATCTGTTCGGACATTTTGAAGAACTCGTCGAACGAGTAGTAGCCGAGGTCGATCACCTTGGGGACGCCGTCGTTGAGGATGACGCGATCCATCAGCTGGATCTTGCCGTAGGTGTCCTCGATCGTCGCGGTTTCCGTGATCTGCGGCAGGAAGTCGAGCAGCGACGGCTCGCGCAGGGTGACGTCGAAGGCGAGCACCTGGCCGTTCTGGAGCAGCAGGAACTCGCTCAAGACCCGCGCAAGCAGCGTCTTCCCGGACTGCGGCCGGGGCGAGCAGACGATGTAGACGGGCGTCGCGGGCATCCGACCTATATCAGGTCAAACGCGCTTGCGATAAAGCCCCATCATTCACGGAGCCGCTATTTTTCCCCGGCCGGCCGCGGCGCCGCCGGCTTGTTCGAGCCGACGATGTCGGTCAGCTTGATGCGGTCGTACTCGCTCCAGACGTTGGCGAGCCAATGCCGGACATAGCCGCGCAGCACGAAGGAGTAGTTGGCGGCCTCGTCGCGCGGGCCCTTGTTGGCGACGAATTTGAGGAACGGCACCGAGGCGACCTCGACCTGCTCGAACGCCATCTCGTTCAGCTTCGGGATGGTCAGCTCGGTCGCATCCTTGATGCGGTGGAAGTAGGAATTGTAGGTCGACTGGTCCCACTCGAAGAAGCTGGTGTTGTTGATGAAGTTCTTCACCAGGAAATATTTCGCGCCGATCATGTAGCTCGCCGTCTCGGCGATCTCGTCCAGCGAGGCGATCGAGGAGCCCAGGATGTGGAACACCGCGAAGGTGATCTGGCCGGAGCGGGCGGCGTCGAGGAAGCCGATGTCGCGGAGCGCGGCCAGGGTCGGGGACATCAGGCCGGCGCGGACGTCGATCACGGTCACCGAGGGGGCGACGGCGCTCAAGGTGTCGAAGATCTTCATCTGGTCCGGCGTCGAGTTCATGTCGACGATCTCGGTGATCTCCGGGTGGAAGCGCTTCAGGGTGCCGCGCGGATGCTCGGTGTCGAACGCCCGGGTGGGGACGTTGTTGGCGCTGAAATAATCGAGCAACGTCCGCGACACCGTGGTCTTGCCGACCCCGCCCTTGTCCGCGCCCACCACAACCACTGCCGGTTTCGCCATGGAAAGTCCTTCAGCCCTGAGGCCGGCCAGATGGCCGGCGCATTGCATTCTGCTTTGGGCGCGAACATGGCAGAAACGCTGGAGAATTCAAATTCATTGCAGCACGGGACAGGGGAAATTTGCGCGTTTGCTGCAACAGACCTGAGCAATCGGAGGCATTCCGGCCGAAACGTTCGCGTCGGCGCGGACACACTTGCAAGAGAGTGGCAGGACGGTTGCCCGTCGTACGGGATTGGCGCTCCCATCCCGCGGCGAAGGCGAGGTCTAGTGCCGGCCCCAGGGACCAGTCGCGGGGGTGGTCCACGGTCCCTCGGGAGCGGACGGTCCTTGGCCGGCTGCTTGGCCGGCTGGCGCGGCCTGCCCATCGACGTGGCCCCAAGGATCGTTGGACGGCAGGGGCGGCGGGGCATCGCTGTCGGTCGCTTGGGCGCTGGTGTCGTCCGGCGGTGCCTCGTCCGTGGGCAGCGCCAGCGGGCCGGGATCATGGCCGCCGGCGAACTTGATCAAGGCCTGGACGCGCGCATCGACCGAGGGATGAGTGGCGAACAGGTCGGCGAAGCCCTCGCGGGGATTGTCGACGCACAATTCCATCACCGCAGAGGTGGCGCCGGGCAGCTCGCCGCGGCCCTCGATCTTGCGCAGCGCGCTGATCATAGCGTCCGGGTTCTTGGTCAGCTCGACCGCGCCGGCATCGGCGAGGAATTCGCGGGTCCGCGACAGCGCCAGCTTGACGACCTGCGACATCAGCCAGGCCACCACGATCAGCACCACGGCGATGAGCACCACGACGATGGCGCCGCCGCCGGAGCCCTTGCGGTCGGAATCGGAGGACGACGACGACGAGGAGGACGAACGGCCCCAGCCGCCACCCCAGCTCATATTGGTGAACAGGCGGAAGAACAATTCGCCGAAGAAGCCGACCACGCCGGCGATGATGACGGCCACCACCATCAGCTGGACGTCGCCGTTCCGGATATGGGTCAGCTCGTGACCCAGCACCGCCTCGATCTCCTGGTCGTCGAGTGCAGCCAGCAGGCCGGTGGTGACCGTGACCGAATATTGCCGCGGGTTCAGGCCGGTGGCGAACGCGTTCAGCGCCGGGCTGTCCATGATCTTCAGCTGCGGCATCGTGATGCCGCGGGAGATGCAAAGATTCTCGAGCAGATTGTACAGCCTGGGCTGCTCCTGGCGGGTCACCGCGGCGCCGCCGGTCACGGCGTCGATCATCTTCTGGTGGAAGAAATAGGCGATGACGATCCAGGCCGCCGCTCCGATCGTGGCCCAGGGCAGCGCCTTGATCAGGTCGCGGGTGGCCGCGTTCATGTAATAGGCGACGCTGCCATTGCCGTTGATCATCACCTCCGCGATCAGCGCGCCGGCGAACACCAGCACGTAGATCAGCAGGAACAGGCCGCCGAGCAGCAGCATCGAACGGGTCTTGTTCGATGCGATGTGGGTGTACAGACCGTAGGCGGCCATGGTGTCGGGCCCTTCAGCGGGGAGGGCGCGGGCTCAGAACTTGACGCTCGGGGCCGCCTCGACCTCGGCGCGGCTGGTGCCGAGATCGAAGAATTCCTTGTGGGTGAACCCCAGCGCGCCCGCGAACAGGACGGCCGGCAATTGCTGGATGCCGGTATTGTACTCCTGCACCGCATTGTTGAAGAAGCGGCGGCTGGCCGCGATCTTGTTCTCGATGTCGGAGAGCTCGCCGGCGAGCTGCTGGAAATTGGCGTTGGCCTTGAGGTCCGGATAGGCCTCCGAGAGGGCGATCAGGCGGCCGAGCGCACCCGACAACTGGCCCTCGGCGGCGGAGACCTGGGCGGGTCCCTGGGCCGAAATGGCCGCATTTCGCGCCTTGATGACCTCGTCCAGGGTGCCGCGCTCATGCGCTGCGTAGCCCTTCACGGTCTCGACGAGGTTCGGAATCAAATCGTGGCGCAGCTTCAGCTGGACGTCGATGTCGGCAAAGGCCTGGCCGACGCGCTGGCTGAGGGCCACCAGCCGGTTGTAGGCGGTGATGGCGACCAGCACGATGACGATGATGAGGCCGAGGACGATCCAGCCGAACATGATGGGCTCCGAGGGAGAGGGCAGGACAAGGCGGCCGAAGCACGGCGACGCCGCCGGTCCTGGGGTGGACCGGCGTGCATTGGTCGCGGCAGGGCGGGTGTCCGTTCAAGCGGCGCCGGCCCAAGCGCCTCGTTCGGCTGCCGTCCCGGCGTGCGGCCGGATGTCAGCTATTTCGGCTCAATAGGGGCGGGCGACCCGCCATTTCTGGTCGGGATCGTTGCCCTTGATGTCGCCGGGCGCCGTATCGAGCTGGGAGGTGTAGAGCGGGCGGTAGCGATAGGCCCACATCTTCTTGCCGTCGCTGCGGGTGATGACGGTGAAATCGCCGGTGGCGACCGCGTTGTCCGGCGCTGGCAGCGGCGGCCGCTTCTCGGCGCAGGCGCCGTCGCAAGTCGATTGACGACCGGTATTGTCACGTTCTGTATAGTACAGCGTCATGCCCTTCGGGTCCGTCAGCACCGGGCCGTTCTTGCCGATGACGGCCTTGGCCGGGGGACCTTCCTGTTTCGGGGGCGGCGGTGCCGACGACTCGCCGCCGTGCCCTCCGGCGAAGGCCGTTCCTGCCGAAGCCATCAGAATTGCAGCGATCGTCATCGTCCTGAACATCGATACGCGTTCCCTTGTGAGCAGCGCCTTCAGCGCCCGTTGCAGCTCACCGTAGCAAACGCGGGTTTTTCTCGGGTTTCGCGAAGTCGACAAAATGAGAGACAAGGACGACCCGATGTTAACCATGCCGGGCCGCATGGGTATCTATGGACGCGGCGGCAGCTCCACGCCGTCGCCCCAATCCCAGCGCCGCGCGGCGGCGAAAGCCTCTTTGTTGCGGCGGGGGATGCTGACGGTTCTGACCGCGCCATCAGCCTCGCAAAGCTTGGCCGTGACGCCGATCTTGGTCACCGCCGTCGGCGCCAGGACGCGCGCCTCCGGGCGATGCGGGGCGGGCTGGCGGGTGAGGGCGATGAAGCTGAACTTCTCATCTTCGAACGGCACATCCGCGCCCTTGAGTTCGCGATGCGCCCGCGACCGGGCCAGCCGCTGAACGAAGTGGCACCAGTCCGGGGCGATCAGCGGACAGGCCGCGGCGTGCGGGCAGGGCGCGGCGACGTGAGCGCCGGCGGCGATGAGCTGGTCGCGCGCGGCGACGATGCGTTGGTAGCCGGCCGGCGTGCCCGGCTCGACGATCAGCAGCGTCTGGCTCGTTTTCGTCCACAGCGCAGCGACGATCGCGGAACGCTCGGTCTCCGTCAGTTCGCCGATCATGTAGCTGGCGATGACGAGGTCGGCGCTCTCAGCGCGATCAAGCAGTGCACGCGCTTGGCCGAGCGCGTAGGCAAGATCGTGCATCCGTGTCGTATCGTCAGCAAGCGCCAGAGCCAGCGTGCGCAACGCCGGATTGGCATCGATGGCGTGGAACGAGGCCAGCGACGAGAAGGCTTCTGCTGCAGCGAAGCTCGCGGTGGCTGGCCCTGCGCCGACGTCGAGCAGGGAGATCGGCGCGAACTCCGGGCTTGCCTGCATCAGGGCGTTCAGGCTCGCTGCCACCGCGGCGTAAGTCGCCGGCATCCGCACCGCGGCGTAGGCGATGGCGTCGGCTTCGCTGGTGATGGTCCCGGAATTGCCGCCGCTGCGATAGGCCGCCGAGATGCGCCCGGCGCGGGCCGCCGCGTCCTGCCGCGACTGGCCGTGCAGCCTGGCTTCGAGCGCGGCCTTGAGCGCGGCGGGAAGATCAGGAGAGATCATGGTTCTCTCCAGCAATCAGTCCGGGCGCCGCGCGAGCGGCGGTCCGGAATGAGGAAGCACGATCACGCCACCTGCTGGTCGAGGATCTTCACGGCCTCGTCGAGCGCGACCGAGACGAGCTGCGACACGCCGCGCTCGGCCATGGTGACGCCGAACAGCCGGTTCATGCGCGCCATGGTGATCGGGTTGTGGGTGATGATGATGAAGCGGGTCTCGGTCGAGCCCTTCATCTCGTGCAGCAAATTGCAGAAGCGTTCGACGTTGTGGTCGTCGAGCGGCGCGTCGACCTCGTCCAGCACGCAGATCGGCGAGGGGTTGGTGAGGAACACCGCGAAGATCAGCGCCATCGCCGTCAGCGCCTGCTCGCCGCCCGACAGCAGCGACAGCGTCTGCGGCTTCTTGCCCGGCGGCTTGGCGATGATCTCGAGGCCGGCCTCGAGCGGATCGTCGCTCTCGATCAGGTGCAATGCGGCCTCGCCGCCGCCGAACAGCTCGGTGAACAGCCGCTTGAAGTGGTCGTTAACGGTTTCGAACGACGACTGCAGGCGCTCGCGCGCCTCCTTGTTGAGGCTCTGGATGCCCTGGCGCAGCCGCTTGATGGCCTCGACGAGGTCGTCGCGTTCGGTGGTCAGCGCGGTGTGCGAGCCTTCGACCTCGGTGAGCTCCTCCTCGGCGCGGAGATTGACGGCGCCCAGCCGCTCGCGATCCCTCCGCAACTTCTCCAGGCTGTCCTCGATCTCGTGCAGCGGCGGCAGCTGGGTGTCGGGGCCGATCTCGGCCATCGCGGCGACCGCATTCGGCTCACATTCGAGCATGTCGTGGATCTCGCGCTCGACATCGGCGACGCGGCGCTTGGCGCTCTCCAGCCGCTCTTCCGCGCGGGCGGCCGCTTCGCGCGACTTCGACAGCGCTTCGAGCGAGGCCTTGGCGGCGCGGTCGGTGTCGCCCATCGCGGTCTCGGCTTCGGCGAGCGCGTCAGCGGCGACCTGGCGCTCCTCCTCGGCGATGGCGAGCTCGTCGATCAGCGCGCTGCGCTTCTCGGCGAAGATCTCCGGCGCATTGTCGAGCTCGGCGCGCTCGTCCCGGACCTCGGCGATGCGCGCCTCGATGGTGGCGATCTGTGAGCCGGCGCCGCGGATGCGGTTGAACCAGTCGTTGCGCTCGTTGATGATCGCCTGCACGCGGCGATCGGCGAGCTCGGCCTCGCGGGCCAGCGCCTGGGCCTCGGCACGAACCTGGGCTGCGGCACGGCGCTTGGTTTCGATCTCGGCGCGCACGGCAGCGAGACGGCCGTCGGCTTCGGTGGTCGCCGGCAACTCCTCGATCGCCTCCAGCGCATTCTGGTGCAGCTCGGCGATCTCAGCGCGGTCATGGGCGAGGCGGGTGGACGCCTCGACCAGCGCGGACTTGCGCGCCGAATGGCGGTTGATCTCGCGCTCGGCATTGGCGTGGCGCTCGCGCGCGGCGTTGACCTCACGCTGCGTGGCGCGCCAGGCTTCGCGCGCGGCGCTCTCGGCCGCGGTCGCAGCCTTCACCTCGGCCTCGGCGCTTTCCAGCGTTTGACGCTTGTTGGCGGCGTCGATGCGCGCCTGCTCCAGCTCGGCCTCGATGTCGATCAGGCGGGCGCGCTCGGCGAGGCGGCGGGCCGCGCCGGTCGGCGCATGCGCAGCGGCGATGAAGCCGTCCCAGCGCCAAACGTCGCCTTCCGGCGACACCAGCCGCTGGCCGGTGCGCAGCTGCGACACCAGCTGGGCGCCGCGATCCCTGGACACCACGCCGATCTGGGCGAGGCGGCGCGACAGCTCCGGCGGCGCCTGCACATAGGCCGCGAGCGGTTCGACGCCATCAGGCAGCGCGGGGTCGGTGACCTCGGCGCCGGCGACGGTCCAGTGCATCGGCGCGGACGCATCGACCGGGGCATCGAGATCGTCGCCGAGCACGGCGCCGAGCGCCTTCTCATAGCCCTTCGCAACGGTGACGCCGTCGATGATCGGCGGCCACAGATTCTTGGTCTCGCTGTTGACCATCTTGGAGATGGTGCGCGCCTCGGTCTCCAGTCGCTGCGCGCGCTTCTCGGCTTCGGCCAGCGGCGCGCGCGAGGCTTCGAGCTTCTGCCGGGCATGGGCCTGCGCGGCCTCGTTGGTCTGCACCGCGGCCTCGGCCTGCGCCTCGGCCTCTTCTGCCGATTCGAGTGCGGCGGCGAGCGTATCGAGATCGCCGAGATGCGCGGTCTCCTGTGCCAGCCGCTCCTCGTCGCCGCGGACATTGGCGATGTCCTGGTCGAGGCGCGCCAGACGCTCGCGATGGCTGCGGACGTTCGCTTCCAGCTGGTTGCGGCGCGCGGTGAGGTCGGCGAGCTGCGTCGTCAGCTCGGTGAACTGGCGCTCCGTTTCAAGAAGCAGCGCCTCTGCTTCGGCGACGCGCTCGTCGACGCCGCTGCGCATCTCGACGCGCGCCTTGATTTCTTCCTTCAGCTCCGCGTCTTCGGTCTCGAGACGTTGCAGCGCGACCTGCGCATCCTGATTCTGCTGCTGCTCGCGGCCGACGTCGGCGGTGAGCTGCATCAAGCGGCGGTCGAGCTCGCCGGCGCGCTCCTTGGCGCGCACCTCTTCGCGGTCGAGCAGGTCGCGGGCATTCTTCAACCGCTGCATCGTCGCCGCCGCACGGGCCTCGGCCTCGCGCAGCGCCGGCAGATGCGCGGAGCGGATCGCCTGGATGCGGGCCGATTCGGCCTGCTCGCGCGTCCGCTCGGCCATCTCGCGCACGCTGACGTCGTGCGTATGCGCGGCGTCATTGA
The DNA here is from genome assembly GCF_024586915.1 of Bradyrhizobium sp. SRS-191. GTDB lineage: Bacteria > Pseudomonadota > Alphaproteobacteria > Rhizobiales > Xanthobacteraceae > Bradyrhizobium. Next base: position 287,703 of record NZ_JANBVS010000003.1, on the reverse strand, counting down.
GGTCGGCATGCGCGCCCATCCAGCGCAGATGATAGAGCGTGGCTTCCGCCTTGCGCACTTTGGCCGCGACCTCGCGATAGCGGATCGCCTGGCGCGCCTGCTTGCGCAGGCCTTCCATCTGGCCGGAGAGCTGGCCGATGACGTCCTCGACGCGCAACAGATTCGTCTCGGCCGCCTTCAGCCGCAGCTCGGCCTCGTGGCGGCGCGCATGCAGGCCGGCGACGCCGGCGGCGTCTTCCAGCACGCGGCGGCGCTGCTCAGGTTTTGCTTGAATGATCTCGCCGATCTTGCCCTGGTGGACCAGCGCCGGCGAGCGTGCGCCGGTGGCGGCGTCGGCGAACAGGATCTGCACGTCGCGGGCGCGCACGTCGCGGCCGTTGATGCGGTAGACCGAGCCGGCCTCGCGCTCGATGCGGCGCGAGATTTCGAGGATGTCGCGGTCGTTCACGGCGGCCGGCGCGGTGCGGTCGCTGTTGTCGATCGTCATCACCACTTCGGCGTGGTTACGCGACGGACGCGTGTTGGAGCCGGAGAAGATCACCGCGTCCATGTCGGCGGCGCGCAGCGATTTGTGCGAGGTCTCGCCCATCGCCCAGCGCAGCGCTTCGACCAGATTCGACTTGCCGCAGCCGTTCGGACCGACGACGCCGGTGAGGCCGGGTTCGATCACGAAGTCAGTCGGTTCGACGAACGTCTTGAAACCGTGAAGACGAAGACGCGTGAGTTTCATGCACAGATTCTCTGTTGGCGGGAAACGAATCTCACAGCCCCGACAATACCATGGATGGCAAAGTCAAAGTAACTTGAGTCGCCGTTGCGCCCCATTCCGAGGGCGGGACAATGGCGACGGCGGTCCTCAAGGGCAACCCGCCAGCCCTGCTTTTCCAAGGCTTTCTCGACGCAATCGGGCCCCGAAACAGAAGCGGCCCCACGAAGGGGCCGCACTGTGTCTCGCAGGACTCACTGATTCGGATCAGCTCTTCAGAAGCGGGTTGATGCGCTTCTGAAACTCCTCGATCGAGGATTCGCCTTTGATCTTCTCGCCATTGATGAAGAAGGTCGGCGTCGAATCCACCTTGAGAACGTCGCTTGCGTATTTCTGGTCGGCGGCGATCTTGTCGAGCAGCGCCTGGTCCTTCAGGCAGGCTTCGACCTGCTGCTGGCTGAGGCCGGCCTGCTTGCCGATCCGCGTCAGGGTCTCGGTGGTGTTCTTGACCACCCAGTCGTTCTGCGAACGGAACAGCATGTCGGTGACGGCAAAATACTTCTGCGCGTCGTCCTTGGCGATGCAGCGCGTCAGCATCGAGCCGGCGGCGGCCTTGATGTCGAGCGGGAACTCGCGGAAGATGTAGCGGATCTTGCCGGTATCGATGTATTCGGCCTTCAGCTTCGGGAACACGGTGGCGTTGAACGCCGCGCAATGCGGGCAGGTCATCGAGGCGTATTCGACGATCGTGACGGCGGCATCCGCGGGACCGATGCCCATGTCCGGCAGCGACTGCGGCTTGGCGACGTCGGCGGCGCTCTGCGCCATGGCCTCCGGGATCAAGGCGTCCGAGATCAGCCGCAGCGGCGAGAAGCCGGCCAGCGCGGCGAGGCCGGTCAGCGACAGGGCAGCGGTGAAGGCGCGGCGGGTGATGATCAAGGCTCTGCTCCAAAATGGGCGCCTCAGGCGCCTGAAACGCTCATAACTCGGCTTTTCGCTAGCTTGAAACCCTGTCCGAGGCAATGCCGGGGCGCAAAAGGGGATCGAAGCGAAAGCGTCAATTTCGCTTGATGGCGGCGCCCAGCCGGGCCAGCGCATCGCGCAGCGCGTCGTCCTCGATCGCGGTCAGGGTCGAGGCCACCTTCGCCACCGTCTTCGGGTCGGGCGGCGCCGGGCGGCGCTTCACCGGCGGCCGGGTCAGCGGCCCCTGGCGCAGCGCCAGCTTACCGACCGCATGCCAGCCGAAGAAGCGGTTGACCCGCTCCAGGATGACATCCGACGAATGCTGGATCTCCAGCGCCATTGGCCCCTCGACGCGCAGGATCAACGTCGCCGGCTCCTGCGGTTGGCCCTCGACCGGTCGCGGCCATTGCATCTTCAGCGGCTGGGCATGCTCGGCGAGCTCGCGCCCGGCGATCTCCGGCCAGCGCGTCACCAGCTCGCGCGCGGCAAATCCCTGCTTGGCATAGGCAGCCGTCAGCACGTCGCCCATCATCAGCGAGAGAGGCTTTGCGGTGAGGCGGCCGGGCTTTGCCATGATGAACGGGGGTCTCGTGGTGCGGTCGTCAATCCGGCTCGAAGAAAGCCGTGGACGAGATCGCTGTTCCGCGGGCGACGATGGCTCCTGACGTACTAGATTAAGCCAATGGTGTCATCAGCCCTTCCTTCCAAGCGCAAGAACCAACAGCGGATTGATCCAACCGCCCAGCGCCCGGCGCAACTGCTCGCCTGGTACGACCGCCACCGCCGGCGGCTGCCGTGGCGGGCGCCGGCCGGGCAGCGCTCGGACCCGTACCGGGTGTGGCTGTCCGAGATCATGCTGCAGCAGACCACGGTGAAGGCGGTCGGTCCGTATTTCGAAAAATTCCTGGCGCGCTGGCCGGATGTCTCGGCGCTCGGCAGCGCCGAGCTCGACGACGTGCTGCGGATGTGGGCCGGCCTCGGCTATTACTCGCGGGCGCGCAACCTGCACGCCTGCGCCGTCACCGTGCTGCGCGAGCATGGCGGCGCCTTCCCGGACACCGAGGAGGGCTTGCGCGCGCTGCCCGGCATCGGCCCATACACCGCGGCCGCGATCGCGGCGATCGCGTTCGATCGCCAGACCATGCCGGTCGACGGCAACATCGAGCGCGTGACGAGCCGGCTGTTCAGGATTGAGGAAGCTCTGCCGCAAGCCAAGCCGCAGATCCAGGCGCTGGCCGCCACTTTGCTCGGCCCCTCGCGCGCCGGTGATAGCGCCCAGGCCCTGATGGACCTCGGCGCCACCATCTGCACGCCGAAGAAGCCGGCGTGCTCGCTGTGTCCGCTCAACGAGGATTGCGCCGCGCGCGAGTGCGGCGACCAGGAGACGTTCCCGCGCAAGGCAGCGAAGAAGACCGGTGTGCTCCGGCGAGGGGCCGCGTTCGTTGTGGTCCGAGGCGACGAACTGCTGGTGCGCTCGCGCCCCGCGAAGGGCCTGCTCGGCGGCATGACCGAGGTCCCCGGCTCGGAGTGGTTGGCTGGCCAAGCCGACGCCGATGCGCTCGCGCAGGCCCCGGAGCTGGCTGGCGTGAAACGCTGGCACCGCAAGCTCGGCGTCGTCACCCACGTTTTCACCCATTTCCCGCTGGAGCTGGTGGTCTACACCGCGAAAGTGCCGGCCCGCACCCGCGCGCCGGACGGCATGCGCTGGGTCCCGATCGCCACGCTCGACGGCGAGGCGTTGCCGAATGTGATGCGCAAGGTCGTCGCGCATGGGCTGGGGGAGTGAGGGCGCGCTAAGTGCGTAGTTTGTAGTCCGTAGGGTAGGCAAAGGCGCGCCCCGAAAGACGTTTGGTCCAGACGATATTTCCCCCGCGCCGTGCCCACCATCTGTCAGCGAGTCAGTCGCGAGACGGTGGGCGCGCCGCCGCGTTCGGCGACTGCTTTGCCCACCCTACGGTCGCGACAACCATCGCCGTCGTCCCGGCCTTGAGCCGGGACCCATACCCCCAGGGAGCGGTTTGAGGCACGCTGGTCATGGGCATTTTGCCTATTACGACAGCCGCGGCGTATGGATCCCGGATCGGCGCAGCGCCGCGCTGTCGCGCGTCGCAGCTTGTCCGGGACGACGGCGGAGGGTGAGGCGGACACCGGGGCCGCATGTCAGTCGCCCCGCCACCCTCGCTTAGTTCGGCCTGGGCGTCTCCACCACGAGCGCCACGATCCGCCGCACCAGCGGCAGCACCGCGAGCAGGGTGGGGAACGCGACGACCCAGGAGATGGCCCACGCCGCCGGCCAAGTCGCGATGAACGCTGGCGTCGGCCCGAGACTCTTCAGCGTGGCGATGGCGGACACGACGAACGTCATCAGCACCGAGAGCGTCAGCGGCATGATGACGGCCGCATAGCGCGCCGGCAGTTTCCTGCGCGAGCGCGGTTCAGCAGGTTGTTTCATAATGTCATTTCTGGAATTCGATCGGTCGATCACGGGCAACGCGTCCTGCATTCCTCCGGATCGAGCCGATCCGTTGAATGCGTTGCCTGACGTGAGACGCTTACGGTGCGCATGAGCGCAGCAACGACTTGATAGCGCGACGACAGGCAGGACGCCAGCCAAAAGTTCGCGCGCTTTGGAATCCGTACCAGCGATGTCCGTCGGTACGGATCGCTCATCTCCGATTCGTCGCGCGGCTTGCCGCGCCGCCAAGCTCGCGGCCCGTTTCCAGCATCAGCGTCCGCAGCCAAATGGAGCCCGGCTCGACCTGCGCCCTGGTCGGATAAAAAATGTATTGTTCGTCGATTCCGGGATCGATCGGCGGTCTGACCGTCGATAGCGACAGGGCGCGCGCCAACGCCGCGATCAGGCGGCGCGGCACGAAGGCGACGAGATCAGTGCGTGCGGCGACATGCAGCGCCTCGATGTAGCTCGGCACGACCAGCGCAATCCGCCGTTCCCAGCCTTTGCTGCGCAGCCAGTTGTCGATCAGGTCTTCGCCCTGGCCGCGCAGCACCACAGCGACATGCCTCGCGGCCAGGAAGTCGTCGCTCCGGCTCAGCCGCTTGCCGATCGGATGATTTCGCCGCACCGCCAGGGCATCGCTGTCGGTGTAGAGCAACTGGCGGTGAAAGCCTTTGAAGGCGTTGCCGATCGAGATAACCATGTCGATGGTCCGCGCGAACTCGGCGTGGAAGATCGCGGGTCCTCGCCACGGCACGACGTCGATACGGATGTTGGGCGCGGCGCGCGTCACCTTGGCCATGAACGCGGGCATCAGCAGCTCCACCGCGAGATCCGGCATCATCAGGCGGAACTGGCGCTCGCTGCTGACGGCGTCGAAGACGTCCGGCGTGAACAGGCCGCGCACCTGATCGAGCGCCTGCGCCAGCGGAGCCTGCAGCGCGCGGGCGCGCGGTGTCAGCTCCATCCGCGCGCCCGTCCGCACCAGCAGCGGATCGCCGAGCAGGTCGCGCAACCGCTGCAGCGCGTGGCTGGCGGCCGGCTGGGACAGCCCGATCCGCAGCGCCGCCCGGCTGACGCTGCTCTCGCGGAGCAGCGCGTCGAGCGCGACCAGCAGATTGAGATCGAGCGCGGCCAAATTCATCGGACGAATTGATATCATATCCGATATCGATTGGAAGAATGCGCTGCCGCGCGGCATGCTTCCCCCGTCGCCATGGAAATCGGGAGAGATGTCATGACCGCCACCGCCAACAAGCAATTGATGCAGGACCTGCTTGCGAAAGCCGCCGGCGGCGATCGCACGGCCTATGTCGCGGCCATCGCCGACGACGTCACGATGGTGGTCACGGGGCAATATTCGTGGTCGCCGACGATCAGGGGCAAGGCCGCGCTGCTGCACGACTTCTATGGTCACCTCGCCGGCCTGCTGGCGGATGGACGCCGCACCATTCCGCTGCGCTTCATCGCGGAGGACGACCTGGTCGTGGTCGAGGCCAAGGGCGACATGCGCACCCGGGCCGGTGATCCCTACAACAATGACTACTGCCTGATCTTTCGGCTCAACGAAGGGCGCATTGTCGAAATCCGCGAGTATTGCGATTCGGCGCTGACGGAGACGGTGCTGGGATCATTTCCTGCCACGCTGAAGCAGTCCCGCTGATGCGACGAACGACAAACTCAACGAATGAGGTACCGATGAGCACCGCAGAAGCAGCGCAACAGAGCAACAAGCAGATCGTGCAGTATGTGTTCGACGAACTCGCAAACAGCAATCCGCAACCGCTGCTCGCGCAGCTTGCGGACGATTTTCGCTTCGTCATCATGGGGACCGGATCGTGGTCGCGTAGCTATGACGGCAAGGCAACGGTTCTCGCCGAGTTGTTCGCGCCGCTGCGGGCGCGGCTCGGCCGGATCACCACCATCCCGATCCGACTGACGGCCGAGGATGACCGTGTCGTGGTCGAGGCGCGTGGCCGCAACACGACGAACGACGGAGCGGCCTACAACAACACTTACTGCAACGTCCTTCGCCTGCAGAACGGTCGCATCGTGGAATGGATCGAATATTGCGACACACTGTTGATCGAAATCGCACTCGGTCCGCCGCCGCGGACGTGAGCGCGCGGACCTTAGCGGTCGTCCGAGAGTGTATTCCGGTTTTCAGAATTTCTCTTGACTCCCACCCCAAATCAGGTGTCTTATCCGCCCCGTTCCGTCCCGGCAGGAGGGGCGTACGCGTCGTCACGACACGCGGGGCGGGATGCGGTGGCTGCGACGGTGTCGTTGGACGAACGGCGTCGACCGGTCTCGTGCAGGGCTGCGGCGGCTTGCCGTCGTGGCGCGGTGTGGGGTCTTTCGCGGACGTTGAAATCGTGTGGTCCTGGCATCCCGATGCTGATGCCAAGCGGGCGGTGATGATGATCCGCTCGCGACGGGGGCAAGACAGCCGGTCCCCGGGGAGATCACGTATAAGACGGAAACCCATCGCGCAGGGAATGCCGGATGATCCGGCTGGACCTGTGGTGACTGCCGCCTGCTTTCTTTGTTGCAGGCGGGCCATGGGTTGCGGCCAGCACCCGGCATTCCCTGCGCCCTCCACTTTATCGAGGGTCGTTCTCGGCAACAGCTCGGGCGCTTCGCGTCGCGAGACGGCGAGGTCATGTCTGTCGCGCCATTGTCATCGATCGGCAGGAACAATGTTTCTCCAGGGCAGGGACGTGCGTGGCTCGCGGAGCCGAGATCCGATCGGTGCGGCCGGACCCTGTGTCCCGTCGTCTGTGACGATTGTTCTGCAAGCAGCCGCCGACGCTGCGTCAAGCTTCGCGACTGCAGCGCTGAATCCTTTCGCTTGGCTCGTCTTTTACGTTGCGAGTGCATTGCGGATGTAGATAATCTTAGATTGTGTTTGATGCTCGCGCGCTTTGAGCGCGTACACGTATTTCGAGCTGTCGACCCTCACCCTGAGGAGCCCGCCGGAGGCGGGCGTCTCGAAGGGCGAGGCCGACGCTGGGGCTTCATGGTTCGAGACGGCGCTACGCGCCTCCTCACCATGAGGGTCTAGCGGCGGAGTGGCCGCTGCACACGAGACAAGGAACACGCTGTCAGCGTGTTCCTTGGGAGGGGTGAGCGCGGAAACCTGGGCGTCACATGACCATGAGCGGCGTGCACATCGCGCGGCATGCTCAGCGAGAAAGGGAAAGCGTCGGCGCCTTGTTGAAGGGACAACATCATGATCGGCAGCTCGGACCAACGCGAGCGAGGAAACACGATCGGTTTGGGGAGGCAAGACATGACAGAGATGACTGGATTTTCGCGTCGTTCAATGCTCGGCCTTGGCGCTGCGGCCGGACTCTATGGTCTCTCCGGGATCACGGGTCCCGTCCTGGCCAAGGGCCCGTTCCTGAATACGCAGGCGCCGACCTTCTTCCGCTTCAAGCTCGGCTCGGCCGAGGCCACCATCATCTCCGACGGCGTGCTGCCGCTCGGTGACCCCCATGCCGCGTTCCTCGGCATCTCTCCGGGCGATCTCGATTCCATGCTGACGAGCAACTTCCTGCCCACAGGCGCTGCGACGCTGGAGCAGAACATCCTGGTGCTCAACACCGGCGACAAGATCATCATCTTCGATAACGGCATGGGCGTCTCGAAACTGTTCGGCGACACCACCGGCAAGATGCTGATGACCCTGAAGCAGGCCGGCATCGAGGCCAAAGATGTCGATGCTTTGGTGATGACGCATGCGCATATCGATCATTGCGGCGGCGTCATCGGGCCGGACGGCAAGCCGAGCTTCCCCAATGCCGAGCTGTTCATCTCCGAGGCCGACTTCACCTTCTGGACCGACGAGGCCAAGGTCGGGCCGAACTACAAGGCGTTCTACGAGCAGGCGGTGCGCAATCTGATGCCGGTGAAGGACCGAATCACCTTCTTCAAGGACGGCCAGGAGTTCCTGCCGGGCGTGCAGGCGATGTTCACGCCGGGCCATACGGTCGGACACACGATCTTCCTGATCCAGTCGGGCAAGGACCAGCTCTGCTACATCGGCGACATCTCGCATCACCCGGTGCTCCTGATCGAGAAGCCGCTGATCGAGTTCGCCTATGACACCGACCCGAAGCAGGCGGCCAAGACCCGCGTTCGCGTGCTCGACATGCTCGCTGCCAACCGGACGCGGATTCTCGGCTATCACTTCCCGTGGCCGGGCATCGGGCACATCGGCAAGGCCGGCGACGGCTTCCGCTATTTCCCGACGGCGGTGCACACGATGGATGTGGCGCCGATCTGACCTCTCTCAAACACGTCCTTCAATCTGGTGATCGCGATGGGCTGCGCCCCCGCGCCTTGCGGGCGCTCGCGCGAGCGGGGCGCCTGTCGCCGACAACAATGCTGCCAAGCAGGAGGTGCAAGGTGCGTGTGGGTACGAAGTCTCGGAACCGTGGTCCGTTGCCCGTCGCCGCTCTGGCCGGATTGGGCCTGCTCGCGCACGCCACGCTCGCTCAGGCCGGATCGGGCGTCGACTGGCCGGCCTACAACAACGACTACATGGGGCAGCGCTATCAGCGGCTGAAGCAGATCAACACCAAGAACGTGGGCGAGCTGAAGGAGATCTGCCGGGTCCAGCTGCAGGAGGGCGGCCCGTTCCAGACCGGCCCCGTCGTGATCGACGGCGTGATGTATCTGACGACCGCGCGGTTGACGTTCGCGCTCGATGCCGCCACCTGCAAGGAGAAGTGGCGGCACACTTACGAGTCCGCGCGCGAGGATGTCTGGCCGGTCAATCGCGGCGTCGCGGTCATCAATGGCCGTGTCATCCGCGGCACGCCGGACGGCCATCTGCTCGCGCTCGATGCGCAGAGCGGCGCGCTGATCTGGCAGAACATGGTCGGCGATTCCATGCTCGGCGAATTCCTGTCGGGCGCGCCGGTCGGCTGGAACGGGCTCGTCTTCACCGCCACCGCCGGCTCGGACTGGGGCGTGCGCGGCCGCGTCATGGCGTTCGACGTGCTGACGGGGCGAGAGGTCTGGCGCTTCGACACCATCCCGACCGGAGACCAGCCGGGCGCGGAGACCTGGCAGAACAAGAAGTCGGCGCTGACCGGCGGTGGCGGCTCGTGGTCGACGCTGTCGCTCGACATCACCACCGGCGAGCTGTTCGTGCCGGTCGGCAATCCCGCGCCCGACATGTTCCCGGAATATCGGCCGGGCGACAATCTCTATACGGACTCGCTGGTGGTGCTGGATGCGCGCACCGGCGCGCTGAAATGGTATCATCAGGTCAAGGCCAATGACGGCATCGACCATGATCTCGGCGCCGCGCCCACCTTGTTCCGCTCGCCCGAGATCCAGGACATCGTCGCATTCGGCGGCAAGGACGGCTTCGTCACTGCGATCGACCGCGCCACGCGCAAGCCGATCTATCGCGTGCCGGTGACGACGATCGACAATGTGACGGCGCGGCCGACCGAAGCCGGCGTGCACGTCTGTCCCGGCCTGCTCGGCGGCGTCGAATGGAACGGCGGCAGCTACGATCCGGTCAACGGCTCCTTGTATTTCGGCGCGGTCGACTGGTGCGGCACCTTCAAGAAGGGCGACGCCAAATATGTCGCGGGCGAGTTCTTCTTCGGCGGCGAGCCGACGCTCGATCCGCCGGACAAGGCGGCCGGGTGGGTGACCAGCCTGAATGCGGTCAGCGGCGAGGTGAAATGGCAATACAAGGCCGCCAAGCCGGTGGTCAGCGGCATCACGGCGACATCGGGCGGTCTCGTCCTCGGCGGCGACACCGGCGGCAATTTCTTCGCGCTCGACAGCCAGACCGGCAAGCCGCTGTACACGCTGGCCACCCAGGGCATGATCGCCGGCGGCGTCGTCACCTACCAGGCCGGCGGCAGGCAATATGTCGCGCTGACCTCCGGCAACGTCTCCCGCATCACCTTCGGCGAGCTCGGCAATCCGACGCTGATCATCCTGGGATTGCCGAATTGACAGCGACCGCAACTATGCCCCCGACTGTTTACGCGCTTGCTGCGCTCGGCGCTGCGATGATCATGAGCGATGTCCGGCCCGCGCGGGCGGCCTCCGACCTCGGCGAGGCGCAGTTCAAGAAATCCTGCGCGATGTGCCATTCGCTCGAGCCGGGTCGCAACAAGCTCGGGCCGTCGCTATCAGGCGTGCTCGACCGCAAGGCCGGCACGGTGCCTGGATTCAACTACTCCTCCGCCAACAAGAGCTCCGGCCTGGTCTGGACCCGCGAGACGCTGGACACCTATCTCACAGACCCGCAGAGGATGGTGCCGGGCACGCTGATGGTGTTTCCCGGCATCAAGAATGCCGGCGACCGTCAGGCGCTGGTCGAGTTCCTCGCCGGCCAGCATGAATGACAGGGGCGCACGGGCAGGGGTGGACGGCCCGAACCGGCGCCGCTACGGTCCGGCATCATCTGTCAGGGGTCACCATGCTCAAGCTCTATGTCGCGCCAGGCACCTGTGCGCTCGCCTCCCACATCGCGCTTGCCGAAACCGGCGCGGCCTACGCGATCGAGAAGCTCAGCTTCAAGACCAACCAGCAGAACAGCCCGGGCTATCTCGCGATCAACCCCAAGGGCCGCGTGCCGGCGCTGGTGACGGAGCAGGGCATCCTGACCGAGACGCCGGCGATGCTCGCCTATATCGCGCAACGCTTCCCGGAGGCGCATCTCGCGCCGCTCGACGACATCTTCGCCTTTGCGCAAGTGCAGTCCTTCACCAGCTATCTCTGCTCGACGGTCCACATCGCCCACGCGCACAAGATGCGCGGCTATCGCTGGGCGACCGACGAATCCTCCTTCGCCGACATGAAGAAGAAGGTGCCGGAGACGATGGGCGCCTGCTTCGCGCTGATCGAAGAGAAGATGCTGCACGGCCCGTGGGTGATGGGCGAGCAGTACACGATCTGCGATCCCTATCTGTTCACGATCGCGCAATGGCTGGAAGGCGACGGCGTCGACATCAACGCCTTCCCGAAGGTCGCCGACCATTTCAAGCGCATGGCGGAGCGGCCGGCGGTGAAGCGGGCGCTTGCCGAGTTGGCCTGAGGGAGGGAGAAGAACCGGCTGGGCACTATCGCGCGAGAAAAAAGCGCGCTGGAGAGGGAACTGCCCCATTCCAGCGACGTTGCATGAGGCCGTGGCGCGCCTGCGGCCCATCTCTTTTTTTGAGCCCCTTGATGCCGCTGGCTGCCCTTACCGATGATCCCATTCGCGCTGACGACACCGACGGCATTCGCGACCGATTGAAGGCCGCCACATCGGCGGCCCATCACGCCCTGGACGAGCGTCTCAGCCGCTTCGACCTGACAACGACCGCACATTATCGCCGGTTCCTGCAGGCGAGCGCGGCCGCGCTGTTGCCGCTGGAACAGATGCTCGACCGCGCCGGCGCCGACGCTGTCCTCGGCGACTGGCCGGTGCGTCGCCGCGCGGAGGCGATCTGTGCGGATCTTGCAGATCTCAACGGCCGGGCCGCTCAGATCGAGCTGCCGCCCCGGCCGCTGGATCGTCCTTTCGTGTTTGGCACGCTCTATGTCCTGGAAGGATCGCGCCTCGGCGCGGTCTATCTGCTGCGCATCGTCACCGCGTCGGCGGATCCGCGCGTGCGTCGAGCCACGCGCTATCTGCGGCATGGGGCGGGCCAGGGGCTGTGGCGCAGCTTCCTTGCTCAGCTCGCCGACGAGCCGATGACGCCGGACGATCAGCGACGGACGATTGCGAGTGCGCGCGAGACCTTCGCGGTGTTTGCGACCGCGATGGCATCCGCATGAACGAGCCGGTCAATCTCACCAATTGCGATCGTGAGCCGATCCACGTGCCGGGCCACGTTCAGCCGTTCGGCTTCCTGCTGGCGCTGGTGTCGGATTTCACGATCTGCATGGCCTCGGAGAACGCGCCGGACTTTCTCGGCGGCGACATCGGCTGGATTCTGCACAAGCCGCTGACCGCGGTGATGTCGGAGAGTGCCACGGCGGTGATCCGCGCGCGCGTCGATTATCTCAGTGGTCCTGATGCGGTCGAGCGCGTGTTCGGCGTCGACCTGCAGGGACATGGCCGGCTGTTCGATCTCGCCATCCATTTCTCCGGCGCCTATCTGGTCGTCGAGGCGGAGCCCAGCCTGATCGAGGCGGGAGTCAATTCGGGCGAACTGGTGCGGCTGATGCTCGGCCGCATCCGCAAGACGACCGGCATGACGGACCTCGCGCAGGAGGCGGCGCGGCAGCTCAAGCTGTTGACCGGCTTCGATCGCGTCATGGTCTACCGCTTCCATCCGGATGGCTCGGGCGAGGTCATTGCCGAGACCGCGGGCTCCGGCCTCGAGCCTTTTCTCGGATTGCACTACCCTGCCTCGGACATTCCGAGGCAGGCGCGGCAGCTCTATCAGCGCAACTGGCTGCGCATCATCGCCGACATCAACGCTGTGCCGGCGCCGCTGATGTCGACACCGGCGCACAATGCAGGCCTGCTCGACCTGTCGATGAGCGTGCTGCGCGCGGTCTCGCCGGTCCACATCGAGTATCTGCGCAACATGGGCGTCGGCGCCTCGATGTCGGTCTCGATCCTGCGCGACGGCAAGCTGTGGGGGCTGTTCGCCTGCCATCATTATTCGCCGCGTCACCTGTCCTTCGAGAAGCGCACCGCGGCCGAGCTGTTCGGCCAGATGTATTCCTGGCTGCTCGAGGCCCGGGAGCGCGAGACCGACGTCGCCTACGAAAGCCGCGCGCACCAGATCCAGGAGCGGCTGATCGAGCGCGCCGCGGGGCAGGCGCACAGCAAGCGCGCGATTCTGGAGTTCGTCGCTGATTATCGCCAGATGATCGAATGCGACGGCCTTGCGGTGTGGTCCGACGACGGGATCACGCTCGATGGCGAGACGCCGACGGAAGCGGAGGTGCAGGACCTCATCGGCTTCATCAATCGCACCTCGCCCGGACGCATCTGCGCCAGCGCCGAGATCGCCAAGGTGTATGCAGCGGGCGAGGCGTTCCGCGATCGCGCCGCGGGCTTCCTCGCCATCCCGATCTCGCGCGCGCCGCGCGACTGCCTGATCTTCTTCCGCCGCGAGGTGCTGCGCTCGGTCAACTGGGCCGGCGATCCCAACAAGGTCTATGCCGAAGGTCCGCTCGGCGCGCGCCTGACGCCGCGCAAGAGCTTCGAGCTGTGGCAGCAGACGGTGGCCGGCCAGTCGAAGCCGTGGTCCGCGGCGGACCTGCGCATCGCCGAGAGCTTGCGTGTCACGCTGCTGGAAGTGATCCTGCAATTGTCGGAGCTCGCAGCGCGCGAGCGGCGCGGCGCGCAGGAGCGGCAGGAGCTGATGATCGCCGAGCTCAATCATCGCGTCCGCAACATCCTGAGCCTGGTGCGCGGCCTCGTTGCGCAGAGCAAGGACACCGCGACGTCGGTGGAGGAGTTCGCCTCCGTGCTCGGCGGCCGCATCCAGGCGCTGGCGCGCGCGCATGACCAGATCACCAATCTCAATTGGGCGCCGGTGGCGCTGCGCCATCTGCTCGAATCGGAGGCCGGCGCCTATCTCGGCGCGCGGGCAGGGCGCGTGCGCATGGAGGGTCCTGACGTCGCGCTCGACCCCAAGGCGTTCGCGACGCTGGCGCTCGTCGTGCACGAGATGATGACCAACTCGGCCAAGTATGGCGCGCTCGCCGATTCCACCGGCCAGGTCCAGGTGCTGTGGCGGCTCGATCCCGGATCGAGCCTGGTCATCGACTGGAAGGAGAGCGGCGGCCCGCCGGTGCAGCCGCCGACGCGGCGCGGCTTCGGCACCACGATCATCGAGCGCTCGGTGCCGTTCGATCTCAAGGGCGATGCCGAGATCCGCTTCGACCTGCTCGGCGTGCAGGCGCGGTTCGTCATCCCCGCCAATTTCGTGCAGATGGTGCCGGCGATGTCAGGCGCGCCGTCTCGTCATCAGCAGAAGCAGGAAGAAGCGGCGCGGCTGTCCGGGACGGTTCTGATCGTCGAGGACAATCTGATCATCGCGATGGGCGCCGAAGTGATCCTGCTCGAGCTCGGCGCGCGTCACATCGACACGGCGGCCTCGGTCAATCAGGCGCTAAAGTCGATCGAACGCGCCGTGCCGAGCTTCGCGCTGCTCGACATCAATCTCGGTGCCGAGAGCAGCCTGCCGGTCGGACACAGGTTGAAGGAGCTCGGGGTGCCCTTCATGTTCGCCACCGGCTATGGCGAGCGCGCGCCGATCCCGGCCGAGCTCGCCGACGCGCCGGTGATCCAGAAGCCGTATACGCGCGAGCTCGTCGAGAAGGCCCTGTCGAAGATGCTGAAGCAGGCGGCCGCCGGTCGCGACGATCCCGCTCGGTAAATCGATCATTACCGCAGCGGCGGCGAATTTCATCTTGCCTGCGTGATCCGATTTACGTTGGCGCGCGATTGATGTCGAGGTGTCGTCCGATGTTTCCGCGATCTGCGCTAGAGGAGGCGATGCAGCCAGCGGGGAGGACGCATGTCTCGTCAGCAAAGAATAGTTCGATCGGCGATCATCGCGGGGGCGACAGCGGCGCTGATGGTCGCCACCTCGTCCGCGCGCGCAGAACAGAAGCCGGATTGGACCCTGCCGATGTTGCTGGCGCGGGTGCAGGCCGGGGCAACGCTCGAGAACGTTCTCGACCAACAGCGCAACGAGTTCCTGGAGCTCGACGCGGACGGTGACGGTCGGCTCATGGCGCGCGATGTCGATCTGCACGGCACGATGGAGGCGGTCCAGGCCAGGTACCAGTCGCTTCAGGGCGTGCTCCGCTACGATCTGAACGGCGACGGCTTCGTCACCGAGGACGAGATTCGGCGGACGATGCGCTATGAGCTGAGAGTCCAGCTGGGGCAGGCTCAAAGGGGCCGCAGCAGCTTCTCTCCGGACAGGCAGATCGACAGCACCGTTGAGCGGTTGATGGCGCTCGACGCGGACAAGGACGGCAGGATCTCTATGGCGGAGGCGGTCAAGCTGCCTGTTGCGCAGGGGAACAGCAGCGCAGCAGCGGGGCGCATCCGCCGGACGCTGGACGCCGCCGGCAAGGACGAGGTGACTCTGCAGGATTATCTGAGCGTCGCTGAAGCCGTGTTCCGCAAGGTCGATGCCGACGGCAACGGCACCATCTCGCAGCAGGAGGCGACCGACTACAGCCAGAGCTTGATCCGTGCGGCCGCCGCTAAGAAGGAGGAGACCGAGCGGGCAGGCTGTGAGCTGCCCGCGGCCTCCGACAACGCCAGAGTCATGCTGTTCGGCGGCTACGAGGCGGAAGCGCTGTCGAATGTCACGCTGGGCTCGCAGGACGTCGAAGTGCGCGCCGGGCGCATCGTGATCGAGCCGGGTAGCGAGCCGCTCTACATCGTTGTTCCGACCCATCGCGCCACGATCTGGCAGGTCTCGGGCGCCGTCGAGCGCATCGAGCGGATCGTCGCGACCAGCATGGAGAACCGTCCCAACCGGACTGACGCGCAAGCTGTGCCGCTCGCGGGCGTGACCGGCGTTGCCGCCGAGCGCGTCAGCTTCCTGAAGCGGACGAACTGTCTCAGCTATTTCTCCGAGGCCCCCTCGAGTGGCTCCCTGGTGAGTGCAGGGGCGGTCCGTCGGATGACCGGAAAGGCGCCGGACGTGGTTGCCGCGAGATACTCCGTCAGCGCCTTCTCGGCGCCGTCAGGCAAGATCGAGACGGCGCGCGACGAGCGTGATGGTCCGCTGATCATTCGCAAGCGCGAGGGCTCGCTGACGATCATCGGCAGTGGTGGAAACGCCACCATCCAGATGGGCCCGAGCTGTGCGCGCGACGAAATGATGCGCTTCTTTCCAGGCGGCGTGATGGAGATCGACCCGAAGACGGTGGTGAGCCCCGTGCCCGCAGTGCCCTACGAGGTGCTGCCGTCGCAGGCCGGAATCGTTCAACTACTCGCGTCAGGAGCGCTTAGCGAGAATCGCAGCGGCGAATATCTCGTTCGCAGCAAGATCCGTTTTCCGGCCGGGCTGTATGGCGCGCATTCGGTGACGTTCCTGGTCATGAAAGGCACGCCCTATTCCGACGGCGATCCCGGTCATTCTTGCGTGGTCGTCGAGGAGACCGGCGAAAGCAAGGGCGGCGCCTGCCGGTCCCGTTGAGTCATCGCGCGTGTCGCGCGACGAAGCTGATACGCAATCGATTGCGCTCGGCTCCACGCCATCAACCTCTGCGCGGAGCATCGTCTTCGCGTAGGATGCAAGTTGAAGATGCTTGATGTCATCCGCAGCGTTCGCGCGTGGCTATTGCTTACGCGAGCCGCTTGCGGTGAGTGGCATGCATGATTTTTCTTGTGCGATCCGTCTCACATCCGCGTGTTGTCGCCAACACGACGACGCGGAATGAGCGGGCACATCGCGTCGTATTCCCGCTGTTGCTGCGACAAAACAGCCCAAAAAAATTAGAACGCATCCAAAGGACACCGCTGTTCTAACATTGTTTCGACAAATGGAACCTCGGCAGCCTTATTCCGAACGAAGTCATCGCCGAAACGGCGCAACGGGGGCGCGTTGAATCGTCGGAGGACTGATGACGAATCGAACGGCGAGCTTGTTGCCGTGTGTTGCTGCTGCCGTGCTGGTGGGAGCGGCTGCGGTGACAGTCGAGTTTCAACCGGCATCGGCTGCTGACGAATGCCTTGCAAAGCCTGGGGAGACTCCGGCTGGAAAGCATTGGTTCTATCGCGTCGATCGTGCGACTAAGAAGCAGTGCTGGTATCTTCGCGAGGATGATCGCGCGGCGCAGGGCGCCTCGCTCACCGCGCGCAAATTGGCTTCGCATCGGGATCGCACGGCGCTGTCGTCGTCCGCGGCCGATGCGCGTGCGGAAATCCAGTCATCGGCGAATCAGGCCGGCGACGAGATCAAGCCGACGTCGGTGGTCCCGAGCGCAGCGACGCGGTCGTCCACTTTGTTCCCGCCGGTTGCCGCATTTCCCGCGGCGCCTGCGCCGGCCGCCGCGCCGTCCGTGGCGACGGCGCCCGCCGCGCCCGCACCGGTGAGCTCAGCGCCGACGGCCGAGGCGAGCGATGCCGCTCCAAGTGATTCTGCTGTTGCGACGCGCTGGCCGGATTCGTCGGGCACGCTGCAGGCGCAGCCCGCGCCGGCGCCGCGATCGTCGTCCTACACCGTCGCTGCCGCGACGAGCGATGCCGCGCCCGCCGACATCGCTGCGTCCACCACGATGTCACAGACGGTGGCCGACGCCGCTCCGGCGACCTCGGTGACTGGACTCAATGATGAAGCCGCGCGCACGCGCCTGTTCGCGTTCCTCGGGGCTGTCGCGGTTGCGGGGTTCTCGACCAGCGTCCTGCTGGCGCGCGCACGGGCCAAGCGGCAACTGCGCCTCGAGCCCGTCGCCGCGCGCCGCGTGTCGCGCTGGCCGGCCGAGCCGGAGCTCGATCGCATGCACCTGCCGGCGGTGGACAGTTTCCACCCGGGGCTTCAGCGCCGCGAGCCGCAGCGCATGGCGCAGGTCTCGGTCGTGCCCCGTGACGACGTGCGCTATGACGAGCAGTACGAGGTCGAAGACCTGCTGGCGCGCTATTCCGGACAGGGCCGCCAGAGGTCGTGAGCCTCAGGCGGCGCTCATCTCGGAGCGGACCTCGGCGCGCAATTCGTCGATCAGCCTGAGGCCGCCCTTCGTCTCGACGTGCCAGAACGTCCAGCCATTGCAGGCCGGCAGGCCTTGCGCGACGGCGCCGATGCGGTGGATCGAGCCGACCTTGTCGCCGAGCATGATGGCCCCGTCGGCGCGCACCAGCGCGCCGTAGCGCCGCTTGGAATCGACGAGCTTGGCGCCAGGCGCGATCATGCCGCGCTCGATCAGCTCGGAGAACGCCACCCGCGGCGCCTCGCGCGCCGTCATGAACGGCGCGAGCGTCTCCGCCGGGAGCGGCTCGACTGCCGCGATGCGTCGTTCTGCCGCTTCCGCATAAACCTTGTCGCGCTCGAAGCCGATGTAGCGACGGCCGAGGCGTTTGGCCACGGCGCCGGTGGTGCCGGTGCCGTTGAACGGATCGATCACCAGATCGCCTTGCTTCGACGATGACAGCAGCACCCGCGCCAGCAGGCCCTCGGGCTTCTGCGTCGGGTGAACCTTCTTGCCGTCGCCGTCCTTCAGCCGCTCCTCGCCGGTGCACAGCGGAATCAGCCAGTCCGAGCGCGCCTGGACATCCTCGTTGGACGCCTTCAGCGCTTCGTAATTGAACGTGTAGCCCTTCGCCTTCTCGTCGCGCGCGGCCCAGATCATGGTCTCGTGCGCGTTGGTGAAGCGGCGGCCGCGGAAGTTCGGCATCGGGTTCGACTTGCGCCAGACGATGTCGTTGAGGATCCAGAAGCCGAGATCCTGCATCATCGCGCCGACGCGGAAGATGTTGTGATACGAGCCGATCACCCAGATCGTCGCGCTCGGCTTCATCGCGCGGCGTGCGGCGAGCAGCCAGGCGCGGGTGAAGTCGTCATAGGCCGCGAACGAGGAGAACTTGTCCCAATCGTCGTTGACGGCATCGACTTGCGATTCGTCGGGACGCTTGAGCTCACCCTTGAGCTGCAGATTGTACGGCGGGTCCGCAAACACCAGGTCGACGGATGCGGCCGGCAGTTTCGACATCTCGGCGACGCAGTCGCCGACGATGATTCGGTGCTCTTCAAGGGGCTGAAATTTAGTGCGGGGCGCCTTTGCAGACGCCCCGCGACGCGACTCTACCATGACTCAAGAACTCTGACTCAGGCGACGCTGTCGGCGACGCGGGACCTAACAACCGACTGCCCACACTTTGACCCGGCAAAGTAAAAATGGACTTAACCGGGAAAATTTTTCGCATTTCAGCAAGCATGTTCATCACGCGCACCGACGATGACGAGGCGTTCGTCGATGCGCTGCCTTCACTCCGCAACATGTCGATTGCGAATGGTTTTTCGGCTGTCCTGCATGCGGGCGGAGAGCCTCCGGGGTGCGGCACGCGCCAGTTTATCCGCTGGCGCTAGGCAAATTTTGCCTGCCGGGTTATTGATTAACACAGTGGAAATTTTACCTGTTTGCCGCGTTAGGCATTTCGCGCAGAGCCGCGCAAGAATCGTGAGGGAAGGCCGCCATGCGTTACGATGATTTCCGTCGCAGCGACGACATCGACGACCGTCGCGACGATGGCGGCGGCGGCATGGGCGGTGGTATGGGCCTGCCGATCGGCGGCGGCGGGCTCGGCATCGGCACCATCATCGTGCTCGGCCTGATCGGCTACGCCTTCGGCATCGACCCGCGCATCCTGATCGGCGGCGCCGAGATGGTGAGCCATGGCAGCTCGCCGAGCTATCAGGCCGATCGGCGCTCGCCCGGCAAGACCGGCGCGCCGAAGGACGAGATGGGCGACATGATCGCCGGCGTGCTCGGCGAGATAGACGACCGCTGGAGCGAGATCTTCCAGTCGAGCGGCCAGAATTACACCGGGCCGAAGATCGTGCTGTTTCGCAACAGCACCAATGGCGGCCGCTGCGGCATGGCGCAGTCGGCGATGGGACCGTTCTATTGTCCGCCGGACAAGCAGATCTTCCTCGACACCAATTTCTTCCGCGAGGTCGAGACGCGCTTCCGCGGCTGCCAGGGCAACGCCTGCAAGTTCACCGCGGCCTACATCATCGCGCATGAGGCCGGCCACCATGTCCAGAACCTGCTCGGCATCCTGCCGCGCGTGACCCGGATGCAGCAGCAGGTCGACAACAAGGCCGAGGCCAACGCGCTGCAGGTCAAGGTCGAGTTGCAGGCGGACTGTCTCTCCGGCGTCTGGGTCAACCGCGAGGCCAAGAAGCGGCCGGGCTTCCTCGAGGATGGCGACATCGACGCGGCGCTGACCACGGCGTCGGCGATCGGTGACGACACCTTGCAGCGCAAGGCCACGGGCCGCGTGGTGCCGGACTCGTTCACGCACGGCTCGGCCGCGCAGCGCAAGCGCTGGTTCATGATCGGCTACCAGCAGGGCACGGTGCAGGCCTGCAACACGTTCGCCGCGAACGCGCAGCTCTAGGGAAGGGCGGAGTCACGATGGCGATCGACGAGAGCAAGAGCTTCATTCCCCTCAACATCGCCGTGCTGACGGTGTCCGACACGCGATCGCTCGCCGACGACAAGTCCGGCAATACCTTGAGCGATCGGCTGACCGCCGCCGGCCACAAGCTCGCCGCGCGCGACATCGTCACCGACGATGTCGAGAAGATCCGCGCGGTGGTGAAGGCGTGGATCGCCGATCCCGGCGTCGACGTCATCATCACCACCGGCGGCACCGGCTTCACCGGCCGCGACGTGACGCCGGAGGCGATCGAGCCGCTGTTCGAGAAGCGGATGGATGGCTTCTCCATCGCCTTCCATCTGCTGAGCCACGCCAAGATCGGGACGTCGACGATCCAGAGCCGGGCGACAGCCGGCGTGGCCGGCGCGACCTACATCTTCTGCCTGCCGGGCTCGCCCGGGGCGTGCCGCGACGGCTGGGACGGCATCCTCGCCGCCCAGCTCGACTACCGCACGCGGCCCTGCAACTTCGTCGAGATCATGCCGCGGCTCGATGAACATCTGCGGCGGCCGAAGGCGCAAGGCGCGACGGCTTAGTTGGCAGTCCACTCCGTCATTCCAGGTTCAATCGTCAGACGCAGCCGCGTCTGACGATTGAACCTGGAATCTCGAGCTTGTTGACGCGCGCAAGCCAATCTCGGGATTCCGGGTTCAAGGCCTGCGGCCTTGCCCCGGAATGACGTCGATCGTGGCGCGACGTCGATTGCGACGTCGTGAGACGGCGGGGCAGGGACGGCGAAAGGCTTTTTCGCTGCTCACTTCGCCGGCACGATCTCGAAGGCGCCGCCGCCTTCGATCGCCGCGCCGATGAGGCCTCCGACCATGCTGGCCCCAAAGTTATTTCCACGCGGACCCACCACCATCCGATAGGCCTTGCCGGGCTCGGCGTCGAAATGGATGTTCGACGAGCCCGGCGAGGACCAGGCCGAGACGACGATCGTCGTGTCGCCCGGCGGGAGCGGGCCGCTGTAGCTCTCGCCGCGGCCAAGGCTCGCCACCTTGGCGCCGTTGATCTCCACCGTGGCATTCACCCCGAGATAGAGGAAGTCTGTCGTTCGCGTGATCTCGACCGTGGCGTCGCCCTTGGGCGCTTGTCCCTTAGCCGCCTGTCCCTTGTTCGCTTGCCGCTTGGACGCGTGTTGCTTGGACGCGTTTTGCTTGGGCGCCTGTTGCTTGGCCGCTTCGTCCTGCGGCGCGGCGTGAGCCGCCGTCCCAGCCTTGCCCCCAAACACCACGGCGAACGCGAGCAGCGCCGCAAACCTCGATCGCACCATCAAATCCATCACTGCCGATACCTGCTCCAATTTCGCAGCATACTAGCGGCGCGCGGGAACTTCGCAATCGGCAGGCGCAAGCCTGTTGTGGAGGCGATCTCGACCTACCGGCGGTTGCTACGGCGACGAGCTAGAGCTCGAGCCGCCACGTCTCGCCGGTCAGCGGCACGCCGAACATCGCGTGCGGCTCCTCGGCGATCTTGCGGAAGCCGGCGCGGGCATAGATGTCGCGGGCCGCGGTGAGGATGCTCTGCGTCCACAACTCGATCGTCGTGTAGTTCGTCTCGCGCGCGAAGCGGATGCATTGCTCGGTCAGGGCACGCCCGACGCCAAGCCCGCGCGCCTTCTTCTCGACCAGCAGCAGCCGCAGCTTGGCGACGCCATTTCCGCCATTGACCAGAAAGATCGAGCCCACCGGCTCGCCGGCGAATTCCGCGATCCAGCAATGCTCGCGGGTGGAATCGTATTTGCGGATGAACTGCGCGCCGATCTCGGCGACCAGCGCCTCGAACGTGGCGTTCCAACCGTACTCCTCGGCATAGACAGCGCCGTGGCGGGCCACGACCCAGCCGATGTCGCCGGGGCGGTGGCTGCGCAGCAGCACCGGGGAGCGCTTCGGCTGTTGCGGCTCGAGGGCGCCTTCGATGGTCGCCATGGCGCCGACCAGACGGTCGCGCAGCGCGGGCGCCAGCGGCGCCAGCATCGCCGCGATTTCCTTCTGTGAGCTGCGATCGAGCTTCGCATAGGCCTGCCGCCCCTTCGCGGTCAGGCTGAGCTGCTGCTGCCTGCGATCCGACGGCAATGGCGTGCGGCTGATGAGGCCCTTCTCGTCGAAGCTCTGGACGATGCGGCTGAGATAGCCGGCGTCGAGGCCGAGCGAAACGCCGATCTCCTTGGCCGAAATCGCCTCGTGCTGCGCCAGCTCGTAGAGAACGCGCGCCTCCGCGAGCGAGAACGGGCTATCGAGCAGGTGCTGGTCGAGCGCCCCGAGCTTGCGGGTGTAGAAGCGGTTGAAGGCGCGGACGGCGGCGACCTGGTCGTCCGCGACGTCAGCGCCAGCGCGTGGGCGGTCCGATTGAGGGGGATTCACGTAAGCGGAATTCATGAGCGCCTCCAATGCATGCCATTGTCAACCAAATTGTTGACTTTGGCAAGTATTGGCGTGACGCTCACACCATCACGATCCGGCTGCGCAGCATGGTGCGGGAGGAGCGGCCGAGCTGGCGCAGCAGCCGCGTCTCCGCCTGCTTGACGTCCGGCTTGTAGCCGCCGACCTGCCGGTAATGCTCCCTGGCGATCAGCAGGCCCTGGTCTCCCAGCGGCCCGATCAGGGCGCGGGTGACGGAGCGCAGGCGGTCGCGCAGGCTGACGGCCGCATAGGGCGAGCGGGCGTAGCGGAAGACGCCGGCGAGCGGGCGCCCGGCCGCGCCGACGCTCTGGACGAACTGCATGGTCTCGTCGATCCAGCCGGCATCCAGCACCGCGCCTGCGGGCAGGAACATCAGCCAGGGCGCGCGGGCCTGCGCGGCGCCCGCCGCCAGCGCTGCGGCATGCGAGCCCTCGAATTTCATGAAGTGGCAGCCGGCGACGTCGGCGACACGCTCGATCACGCTGGAATCGGCCGAGCGGTCGATCAGCAACACCTCCGTGACGACGCCGGCCGCGGCGCCCGGCACCAGCGCCGACAGCGTGGCCACGGCGGTCTGCTCGACCCCTTCGGTCGGGATGATCACGCTCAGCATGAACCTGGCATCTTCGTTGGCAGGACCTCCGGGTCTCTTGTTATCATCTTGTCATAACTGAATCAGCCCGCTGCACTGCGGAATTTTGTAGCACGCTGCCGGGGGCGCCCGTTCGGGCAACGCCCGAACGGCTGCTATTTCAAGGTGCGGCGTTGCCGTAGCTCGCGCTCGGCTGGCTCAGTCGCCCGCCTGAGCTGGCGTCGTGCCGTCCGCGCTGTTCTGCCAGACCCAATCGCGAATCTCCGGCATGTCCTCGCCATGCGTCCGGACATAGCGGGCGTGCTCGATCAGGGCATCGCGGAAGCGCTGCTTCACATGCGCCGCTGATACGGCGAGGCCGGGCATACGCTCGATCGCCTCGATGGCGAGATGAAAGCGATCGAGCTCGTTGAGCACGACCATGTCGAACGGCGTCGTCGTCGTGCCTTCCTCGATGAAGCCGCGCACATGCATGCCGGCGTGGTTGGTGCGGCTGTAGGTGAGGCGATGGATGAGATGCGGATAGCCGTGATAGGCGAAGATCACCGGCTTGTCGGTCGTGAACAGGCTGTCGAAATCGCGATCGCTGAGGCCATGCGGATGCTCGGTGTCCGGCTGCAGGGTCATCAGATCAACGACGTTGACGACGCGGATCTTCAGGTCGGGCAGCGCCTTGCGCAGCAGGTCGACCGCGGCGAGCGTCTCCAATGTCGGGATGTCGCCGGCGCAGGCCATCACCACATCAGGCTCGGCGTCGGCGGGGCCTGTGCCGGCCCATGGCCAGATGCCGATGCCGGCGTCGCAATGCACGGCCGCCTCTCGCATCGACAGGAATTGCGGCGACGGCTGCTTGCCGGCGACGATGACGTTGATGCGGTCATAGGTGCGCAGGCAGTGATCGGCGATCCACAGCAGCGTGTTGGCGTCCGGCGGGAAGTAGATGCGGACGATGTCGGCCTTCTTGTTGGCGACGAGGTCGACGAAGCCGGGGTCCTGATGGCTGAAGCCGTTATGATCCTGCCGCCAGACATGCGAGGTGAGCAGATAGTTCAGCGAGGCGATCGGCCGTCGCCATGGCAGGTGGCGCGACACTTTCAGCCATTTGGCGTGCTGGTTGAACATCGAATCGATGATGTGGATGAAGGCCTCGTAGCACGAGAAGAAGCCGTGGCGGCCGGTGAGCAGATAGCCTTCGAGCCAGCCCTGGCAGAGATGCTCGCTCAAGACCTCCATGACGCGGCCGTCATGGGCGAGATGGACATCATAGGGCTCGATGCCTTCCATCCAGACGCGTTCGGTGACGTCGAACACCGCATCGAGCCGGTTGGAGGCGGTCTCGTCCGGACCCATGATGCGGAAGTGTCTCGTGTCCGCGTTCAGCCTGATGACCTCGCGCAGGAATTTGCCGAGCTCTCGCGTGGCCTCGGCGATGGTTTCGCCCGGTGTGCGCACCTCGACCGCGAAGGCGTGATAGTCCGGCAGCTTCAGCTCGCGCTTGAGCAGCCCGCCATTGGCGTGCGGATTGGCGCCCATCCGCCGGGTCGCCTTCGGTGCCAAGGCCTGCAGTTCCGGCACGAGCCGTCCCTGTGCGTCAAACAGCGTTTCCGGCTGATAGCTCTTCATCCAGGATTCGAGCAGAGCGAGGTGCTCCGGCTTGCCGCGCGGATTTGAGATCGGCACCTGATGCGCGCGCCAGAAACCTTCGACCTTGAGGCCGTCGACCTCCTTCGGTCCGGTCCAGCCCTTAGGGCTGCGCAAGATGATCATCGGCCAGCGCGGGCGTTGGAGCACCGCATCCGGCTGGCGCGCGTTCTGGTGGATCGAGCGGATGCTCGCGAGCGCGACGTCGAGCGCGTCCGCCATCTGCCGGTGCATCGCCCTGGGCTCGTCGCCTTCGACGAACAGCGGCGCATAGCCATAGCCTTCGAACAGGCATTTGAGCTCCGCATCGCCCATGCGGCCGAGCACCGTGGGGTTGGCGATCTTGTAGCCGTTGAGATGCAGGATCGGCAGCACCGCGCCGTCGTGCGCGGGATTGAGGAATTTGTTCGAATGCCAGGACGCTGCGAGCGGGCCGGTCTCAGCCTCGCCGTCGCCGATGACGCAGGCAACGATCAGGTCGGGATTGTCGAACGCTGCGCCGTAGGCGTGCACCAGCGCATAGCCGAGTTCGCCGCCTTCATGGATCGAGCCCGGCGTCTCCGGCGCCGCATGGCTCGGGATGCCGCCGGGAAAGGAGAACTGCCGGAACAGCTTGCGCATGCCGTCCACGTCGCGCGTGATGTCGGGATAGATCTCGCTGTAGGAGCCCTCGAGATAGGTGTTGGCGACCATGCCCGGTCCGCCATGGCCGGGGCCGCAGACATAGATCACGTCGAGATCCTGCGCCGTGATCGCGCGGTTGAGATGGGCATAGATGAAGTTCAGCCCGGGCGTCGTGCCCCAATGGCCGAGCAGGCGCGGCTTGATGTGCTCCGGCTTCAGCGGCTCGCGCAGCAGCGGGTTGTCCTGCAGATAGATCTGGCCGACCGACAGATAGTTCGCCGCGCGCCAGTAGCGGTCGAGCAGGTCGAGATCGTCGGCCGGATGGGTCTGTTGGGGAGAACTGATCTGCATGGGACCTCGCTTGCCTTCCGCTTCGCGCCTGCGGGAGCGTACATCAGAGTAACGCAGCACCATCCCGTTCCAGCGCGGTCCGAGCATAGAACGGGAATGTGATGGCTGGCCTTGCGCCGGCTCAGACGCCCGCCTATACCTTCGTTCTTTTTTATTCTTGTTATGTTCTCATTTTGTGCTATGTCTTGGCCATGAGCCGAGCATCTTCACATGCCCTCAAGCGCCCACCGATCCCGGTGCCCTCCGAGCCGGTGGGCGCGCCTTTGTCCGGTCCTGAAAAGGACTTTCCCGAGCTCGCGGTCGCCATTGAACGGGGCCGGCGCCGCGGCCGGGGCGCACAATCCAATGCGAGCGGCCGCTACGAGGCGGAAGCCCGTGTTGCCTTCGACGATGGCTGGCAGAGCCTCGAGGAGCTGCCGCCGTTCAAGACGACGGTCGCGACCGACACCTCGCGCAAGGTCATCACCCGCAACGATTCGCCCGATATCGGCTTCGATCGTTCGATCAATCCATATCGCGGCTGTGAGCACGGCTGTGTCTATTGTTTCGCGCGGCCGACCCACGCCTTTCTCGGGCTGTCGCCGGGCCTCGACTTCGAATCCAAGCTGTTCGTGAAGCCGGATGCGCCGGCGCTGCTGGAGAAGGAGCTCGCCGCCAGCGGCTACGAGCCGCGGATGATCGCGATCGGCACCAACACCGATCCGTATCAGCCGATCGAGCGCGAGCGGAAGATCATGCGCGGCATCCTCGAGGTGCTGGAAAAGGTTGGCCATCCCGTCGGGATCGTGACCAAGTCGGCGCTGGTGATGCGTGATGCCGACATTCTGGCGCGGATGGCCAAGAAGAACCTGGCGAAGGTCGCGATCTCCGTGACCACGCTGGATCCGAAGCTGGCGCGGACCATGGAGCCGCGGGCTTCGACCCCATCGAAGCGGCTGGAGGCGCTGCAGGCGCTGTCGAAGGCCGGAATCCCAACCACGGTCATGGTGGCGCCGGTGATCCCGGCACTGAACGACAGCGAGATCGAGCGCATTCTCGATGCCGCCGCCCATGCCGGGGTCAAGGAAGCCGCTTATGTGCTGCTGCGGCTGCCGCTGGAAGTGCGTGATCTCTTCCGCGAATGGCTGCTGGAGCATTACCCCGATCGCTATCGCCACGTCTTCACTTTGATCCGCGACATGCGCGGCGGCCGCGACTACGACTCGCAATGGGGTACGCGGATGAAGGGCACGGGGCCGATGGCCTGGATGATCGGCCGCCGGTTCGAGATCGCCTGCGAGAAGCTTGGGCTGAACAAGCGGCGGACCAAGCTGACCACCGATCATTTCGTGCGGCCGAAGGGCGGCGGGCAGCAGTTGAGCTTGTTCTGAGGTCTTTGGAGCGGACAGTGAGTGCAGAGGTCGTCATGCCGCGGTTCACGGTCATCACCCTCGGTGTGTCCGAGATGCGCCGGAGCATCGCCTTCTATGCGTCGCTTGGCTTTGCCCGGAAGTTTCGGGCGACGGGCGAGGCTGTGGCGTTCTTCGATACGGGCGGTACTGTGTTGGCGTTGTATCCCTGGGAGGCGCTCGCGCAGGACGCGGATGTTGCCGACGCGCCGCGGCCGCCGGGCTTCCGCGGCGTAACCCTCGCCTGGAATTGCCGCTCGGAGACCGAGGTCGATGCTGCGCTTTCGTCGGCGGTTGAGAAGGGCGCGACACTGCTGAAGCCGGCTCGGCCCACCGATTATGGCGGCTACAGCGGCTATTTCTCCGATCCCGACGGCCATCTCTGGGAGGTGGTCGTCGCGCCAGGAATCGATGTCGGCGAGGACAATCGCGTGCATCTGCCCGCCTGATCTCTCCTGTTCAACCGCTGTGGGAATAGCGGGGAATTGAGCGGGGTTCCGGTTGCGCCGCTGCGGCGCGTTCCGCACCATGCCGACCATGATTCGGGATCAAGCGAAAAAGCCGGGCAGGCCGAAAGCGGCCAGCGGTGCTGTAACGAAAGCGGCCGGAGCCAAGGGCGCGGGCAAAACGATCGCCAAGCCAGGCAAGGGGATCATCGCCGTGGCGCCGCCGAGCTTTCGGCGCGAGCGTGCCCTGCTGAAGCAGGGCATCTGGCCGGTTGCGGGCTGCGACGAAGCTGGGCGTGGTCCGCTCGCGGGGCCGGTGGTGGCTGCAGCGGTGATTCTTGATCCCAACCGTATCCCGAAGGGCCTCGACGACTCCAAGCGCCTGAGCGCCGAGCAGCGCGAGGCGCTGTTCGACAAGATCTGCAAGACCTCGGCCTTCGCCGTGGCGATGGCCTCGCCGGCGCGAATCGATCGCGACAACATCCTGCGTGCCTCGCTATGGGCGCTGTCGCGCGCCGTGAGAGCGCTGCCGGAGGCGCCCAAGCATGTCTTCGTCGACGGCCGCGACCGCATCGACGTCGACTGCAACTGTGAAGCGGTGATCGGTGGCGATGGGCTGGTGATGTCGATTGCCGCGGCCTCGATCGTCGCCAAGGTGACACGCGACCGGCTGATGTGCGCGCTTGCGCAGGATTGCCCGGGCTACGGCTTCGAGCAGCACAAGGGGTACGGGGTGCCGGAGCATCTTGCGGCTCTCGACCGGCTCGGCCCCTCCGTGCATCACCGCAGCCTGTTTGCGCCGGTCGTGGCGGCCCGTCAGAAGCATCAGCCATTGGCCGTGCGGCCGGAGCCCGATCTGTTTGCGGAGATCACGGTGGTGACCTCCACCGAAATCTCGCTCCAAGCCTGATGCCGGTTGCCTCGACCGCGCCGCGGTCTTAAAGCTTGAGATAGCCAACCAGCACGAAGTGTCACTCCTCGCAGCGGGGGCGGTGTTGTGCGCCCAAATCGTGCGGTATCGCGTGCGGTATCGATTGCGGGCGTCGGACAACGCGGCTGCGGATGAGGGACGGTCCTGCCGGCCTCCTCGACGTCCCAGCGATCCCAGCCAAGCGAACCAGCCGTTCATGCGTTTCACGTCCCTGGTTGTCGAACTGATCCGCGCAAGGCCGCGGCTGGTCGTCGTCATCGTGGTGCTGTGCCAGGCCCTGATGTGGCTCGGGGTCGCCGTGCTGTTCTATCGCAGCCCGCCCGGCCAGCTTGCCACCACCATCGCGTTCGGGCGCGAGTACCAGGTCGGCACCGATCTCGGGCCGCCGCTGTCGTTCTGGCTCGCCGACATCGCCTATCGCGCCGCCGGCAATCACGTGTTCGGCGTCTACCTGCTCGCGGTCTGCTGCTCGGCCCTCAGCCTCTGGGTCATCTATCTGCTGGCGCGCTCCGTCGTCGGCGGCCAGCAGGCCGTGCTCGCGGTGCTGCTCACCATGACCATCACCGCGTTCGGCGCGCCCACGCTGGAATTCGGTCCCGAGGTGCTGGCGCGTCCATTGTGGGCGCTCTTGCTGTTGCACAGCTGGCGGATTCTCGGCCAGGGCCGGCGCAACGCATGGTTCGCCTGGTCGATCGAGGCGGGGCTCCTGCTGCTGACGACGCCGGCCGCCGCCGGCCTGCTGCTGCTGCTCGCCGGCTTCGTGGTCTCGACCGCCCAGGGCCGCCGCGTCCTGCGTTCGTTCGATCCGCTGTTCGCGCTGCTCGTCGTGCTGGCGCTGGCGCTGCCCTATCTCGTCTTCGTGCTGCGCTCCGACAGCGTCGGCCTGCCGGCGCTGCCGGCTCTCGCCGCGCTCTCGCTGCGCGCCTGGCACTGGCTGGCGCTCGCCGGCGGATTGCTGCTCGCCATCGCCGCGATGCTGCTGCTCGTCGTGTTCGATGCCAGCTGGGTCAGCCGCGGCGAGACCGATGCACCGATCATCTATCGGCGTCCGGTGCCGCCGCTCGCCCGCGACTTCGTCTATTGCTTCGCGATCGCACCGGCATTGGCGGGCAGTGTCATCGCCGGCCTGTTTGGTCTGCCCGCCGTCCTCGGCGGCACCGCGGTCAGCCTGACGATGGTCGGACTGGCCCTCGTGGTGGCCTCTGGCGATCTGATCTATCTGCGCCGGCAGAGGCTTCTCCGCGCGGTCTGGGCCGCCGCGGTCGCCGCGCCTGCGATCCTCGTCACCGGCAACGCCATCGTGCAGCCACTGTTCGGCGATGGCGAGGTCGCGACCTCGATGCCGGCCCGCGACATCTCACGTTTCTTCGTCGAGAGTTTCGAACGCCGCACCAATCAGCGGCTGCAGGCGGTCGCGGGTGATCCGCAGCTTGCCGGGCTCGTGGCGCTCGGCCGCCGCCGCGCGCATCTGTTCCTCGACGCCACGCCGCAGCGGACACCCTGGATCACGCCGGCGAAGTTCGCCGAGAGCGGCGGTATCGTCGTCTGGCGTGCCTCGGACACGGCGGGCACGCCGCCGCCAGAGCTGGTCCAGCGCTTTCCCGGCCTGGTGCCCGAGGTGCCGCGCAGCTTCGACTGGCTGATCAATGGCCGCCAGCCGGTGCTGCGCATCGGCTGGGCGATCATCCGGCCGAAGGGGGCGTAGTCTCGCCGCGAACTCCGTCATTGCGAGCGAAGCGAAGCAATCCAGAGTCCCGGGCGCGACTCTGGATTGCTTCGTCGCTGCGCTCCTCGCAATGACGTGGAGAGAGTCGGGCTCAGACCGCCAGCACCGTCGCGATCGCGCGCAGATCCTGCCAGGACAGCCGCTTGTAGGACGGCGAGCGCAAGAGATAGGCGGGGTGGAAGGTGGCGATCGCGCGGATGGTGCGCTTGCCGGTGTCGTAGTCGCGCCATTTGCCGCGCGTGCGCATGATGCCCTCGGTGGTGCCGAGCAGCGCCTGGGTCGACGGGTTGCCGAGCGTCACCAGCACGTCGGGATCGACCAGCTCGATCTGGCGGCGGATGAACGGCAGGCAGATCTGCGTCTCCTGCGGCGTCGGCGTGCGGTTGCCGGGCGGCCGCCACGGGATGACGTTGGCGATGTAGACCTTCGTGCGATCGAGCCCGATCGCGCCGATCATGCGGTCGAGCAGTTTGCCCGAGCGGCCGACGAACGGCAGCCCCTCGATGTCCTCGTCGCGGCCCGGCGCCTCGCCGACCAGCATGATGCGCGCCTCCGGATTGCCGTCCGCGAACACCAGCCGCGAGGCCGTCTGCTTCAGCGCGCAGCCGTCGAAATTCTCCAACAGTTCGCGTAAGGCCTGCAGCGTCGGCGCGGTCCGCGCCGCCTCGCGCGCCGAGGCGATGGCCGCGTCCGGCGGGGGCGGCGGTTCTCCGCGCGGCGGAATGATCGCCGGGGCGGCCGGCCGGCCGGCCTGCGACGCTCCCTGGCGAGCGACAGCCGCGGCGGGCGCCGGCGCCGGTTCGGGCTCGACCAGCCGGTTGATCGGCTCGTCCGCGAGCGCGCAATCCACCCCGGCCTCCAGATAGAAGGCGAGCAGTTGCCGGACGTCGGGGAGGGGCTCGGGAGTCATCATGATCGATCGCTGCGACAGTCTACGCTGTCCCGGCGCATGGCGGAATGCATTTACGTGGTTGTCCTGCCCGGAAAAATCGGAAACAAGAGCTTGGAATAACCCAAAAAAGGGACGGAACGCCCTAGTGTTCCGGCGGCCGCCTTCGCTCCCCTCCAGGATCACCCTCCAGCGAAACGCGAACGCCTTGAGGAACCCTAGTTAAGTCATTGTCGCTATTGCAGCTCTCGGGTTTGACCTTTGCTTGCGCCGGGGGGCGGCAGGGGCCACATCCAGCTGCATCAGCCGGGCCTTGAGATCGAGAGAGATGAGCACCGAAGAATTACCCGAGCGCGAATCCATGGAGTTCGACGTCGTCATCGTCGGCGCGGGCCCGTCGGGCCTGACGGCTGCGATCCGGCTGAAACAGCTCAACGCCGACCTCAACGTCGTCGTGGTCGAGAAGGGCTCCGAGGTCGGCGCGCATATCCTGTCGGGCGCCGTGATCGATCCGGTCGCGCTCGACAAGCTCATCCCGGATTGGCGCACCGACGACGACTGCCCGCTGAAGACGCAGGTCAAGGTCGACAAGTTCTTCTGGATGACCGAGAGCAGCGCGATCTCGCTGCCGGCCTTCGCGATGCCGCCTTTGATGGACAACCATCACTGCTACATCGGCTCGCTCGGCAATGTCTGTCGCTGGCTGTCGCGCAAGGCCGAGGCGCTCGGCGTCGAGATCTATCCGGGCTTCGCGGCGGCCGAGGTGCTCTACGATGAGCAGGGTGCTGTCCGCGGCATCGCCACCGGCGACATGGGCATCGGCCGGGACGGCAAGCCGAAGGCCTCCTTCACCCGCGGCATGGAGCTGCTCGGCAAGTACACGCTGTTCGCGGAAGGCGCGCGCGGCAGCCTCTCCAAGCAGCTGATCGCGAAATTCGCGCTCGACGCCAAGAGCGAGCCGGCGAAGTTCGGCATCGGCCTCAAGGAGGTCTGGCAGATCGATCCCGCCAAGCACCAGAAGGGCCTGATCCAGCACTCGTTCGGCTGGCCGCTCGACATGAAGACCGGCGGTGGCTCGTTCCTGTATCACTACGACGACAATCTCGTCGCGGTCGGCTTCGTCGTTCACTTGAACTACGACGATCCGTATCTGTCGCCGTTCGAGGAATTCCAGCGCTTCAAGACGCATCCGTCGATCCGCGGCGTGTTCGAAGGCGGCAAGCGGCTCGCCTATGGCGCGCGCGCCATCACCGAGGGCGGCTATCAATCCGTGCCGCGGCTGTCGTTTGCCGGTGGCGCGCTGATCGGCTGCGCGGCGGGCTTCGTCAACGTGCCGCGCATCAAGGGCGTGCACAATGCGATGGGCAGTGCGATGCTCGCCGCCGAGCACGTCAACGCCGCGCTCGCCGCGGGCCGGACCAATGATGAGCTCGTGACTTACGAGAACGCCTGGCGCGGCTCGCCGGTCGGCGAGGACCTGTTCAAGGTCCGCAACGTCAAGCCGCTCTGGTCGAAGTTCGGCACCGTGCTCGGCGTCGTCCTCGGCGGCTTCGACATGTGGTGCAACACGCTCGGCTTCTCGCTGTTCGGCACCCAGTCGCACGCCAAGCCGGACCGCGCCACGCTCGATCCCGCCAAGGCGCACCAGCCGAAGCCGGCGATGAAGCCGGACGGCAAGCTGACCTTCGACAAGCTGTCCTCGGTGTTCCTGTCGAACACCAATCATGAGGAGGACCAGCCGGTGCATCTGAAGGTTGCCGACATGGCGCTGCAGAAGAGCTCCGAGCACGACGTCTATGCCGGCCCGTCGAACCGCTATTGCCCGGCCGGCGTGTACGAGTGGGTCGAGGACGGTGCGAGCCCGCGCTTCGTGATCAACGCGCAGAACTGCGTCCACTGCAAGACCTGCGACGTCAAGGACCCCAACGGCAACATCACCTGGGTTCCTCCGGAAGGCGGCGGCGGCCCGAACTACGAAGCGATGTAATCGCGCGTTAACGCACGTTTGCGTGAGCCGACTGCCCCGGCGGGGGCAGCCGGCCACGATACGGCCATCTTGGCGCGGTTTGTCGCAGGAGACCTTGGCCAAAGGGGCTCCCGGCTGACCCGAATATCCTGCAAATCCTTGCGGTTGGCCGCCAAACGCGGCATTGTCGGCGCCTTGACGAGCGGCCGACCGGGTTCGTGTCCGATACGACCAATCCATATCCAACAACCAGAGCGCACCGTGATGTTATCCATTCGCAATCGCTGGACCGCCATTGCTATTGCCGCCTTGCTGCTCCCCGGTGCCGTCCTGGCCCAGACGCCGGATCATCCGGCTGACACCGCCGCCAAGTTTCCGAGCAGCGTCGATCTGAAGTCGCTCACCACCTCGGGCAGCTATCTCGCGGCCCGCCACGCCAGCGTGGAGCGTGATGCGGCCTCGGCCGCCGCGTTTTACCGCTCGGCGCTGCGCAGCGATCCGAAGAACAACGAACTGCTCGACCGCGCCTTCATCTCCTCGGTTGCGGACGGCGACATCGACGAAGCCGTCAAGCTCGCCGAACGTGTGCTCACGGTCGACAAGTCCAACCGCATCGCCCGCCTCGTGATGGGCGTGCAGGACATCAAGCAGAAGAAATACGCCGCCGCACAGAACAACATCAATCAGTCGGTCCGCGGCCCGATCACCGATCTCGTCGCCACGCTGCTGTCGGCCTGGGCCACGGCAGGCGCGGGCGATTCGAAGGGCGCGGTCGCGACCATCGACAAGCTGACCGGCCCGGAATGGTATCCGCTGTTCAAGGACCTCCATGCCGGCATGATCCTGGAGCTCGCCGGCAAGGAGAAGGAAGCCGGCGTCCGCTTCGAGCGCGCCTACAAGCTCGACGATTCGATGCTGCGCATCACCGAGGCCTATGCGCACTGGCTGTCGCGCAACAAGGATGCGGCGTCCGCGACCGCGATCTATGAGGCGTTCGACAAGAAGCTCGCGCGCCATCCGCTGGTGCAGGAAGGCCTGCGCGACACCAAGGCCGGCAAGAAGATGCCGCCGCTGGTGGACTCGCCGCAGGCCGGCGCCGCCGAGGCGCTGTACGGCATCGGCGCCACCCTGAGCCGCCGCGGCGGCGAGGACCTCGCGCTGGTCTATCTGCAGCTCGCGCTGCATTTGCAGCCGAACCATCCGTTGGCGCTGCTGTCGCTCGCCGATCTCTACGAGACGGTGAAGAAGCCGCAGATGGCGATCAAGGTCTATGAGCGGGTGCCGGCGAGCTCGCCGCTGAAGCGCAATGCGCAGATCCAGCTCGCGACCGACCTCGACAGCGCCGACCGCAGCGACGATGCGATCAAGATCCTCAAGGACGTGATCGCGCAGGATCCGAAGGATCTCGAAGCCATCATGGCGCTCGGCAATATCGAGCGCGGCCGCAAGAAGTTCGCCGATTGCGCCAAGACCTATTCGCTCGGCGTGGATTCGCTCCCCGCCAACAACGACAAGGCCAACAGCGTCTATTACTACTATCGCGGCATCTGCCTGGAGCGCTCCAAGCAGTGGCCGAAGGCCGAGGCCGACATGCGCAAGGCGCTCGAGCTGCAGCCCGACCAGCCGCACGTGCTGAACTATCTCGGCTATTCCTGGATCGACCAGGGCGTCAATCTCGACGAAGGCATGAAGATGATCAAGCGCGCCGTCGAGCAGCGGCCCGACGACGGCTACATCGTCGACTCGCTCGGCTGGGCCTATTTCCGCATCGGCAACTACGAAGAGGCGGTGAAGAATCTCGAGCGCGCGATCGATCTGAAGCCCGAGGATCCGACCATCAACGACCATCTCGGCGACGCCTATTGGAAGATCGGCCGCAAGCTTGAAGCGAAGTTCCAGTGGGCCCATGCCCGCGACCTGAAGCCGGAAGCCGAGGAGCTGCCGAAGATCGAGGCCAAGATCCAGAACGGCCTGACCGACGATCCGGCGCCGGCCGCCGCCAGCGCCGACACCAAGGACACGCCGTCCGACGCCAAGAAGGACGACGGCAAGGGCGGTTAGGTCTTACCGATCACGATTTAGAGCCATCACGGGCTCCTCGGCTTGCCGGGGAGCCCGGATTGATTTTGATGAAGGTGTGGTGGCGCCGGTCACGTGCGCTTCGGCTCCGGGCTGACAGCGTTGCCGGATCTCCGCCACCTCGAGAGCTTGGGGGCATTGCGCCGATGTTGGCGTCCACGGTCACCGGCGCGCTGCAGGAGCAGGGCCGCGCCAAGGTCAATCTGACGCTGCGGGTCGTCGGCCGCCGCGTCGACGGCTATCATGATCTCGAAAGCGTCGTTGCGTTTGCCGACTGCGCCGATCAGCTGACGCTGCTGCCCGGGCCGGAGCTGACGCTGACCACGACCGGGCCGCTGGCGGACGCCTGTGGCGACACCTTCGACAACCTCGTCCTCAAGGCCGCGCGCCTGCTCGCCGAGGCCGTTCCCGGCCTGAAGCTCGGCGCCTTCACGCTTAAGAAGGTGCTGCCGGTTGCAGCCGGCATCGGCGGCGGCTCGGCGGATGCGGCCGCGGCACTGCGGCTGCTGGCCAAGCTGAACGGGCTGTCGCTGGATGATCCGCGCCTGCAGGCGGTGGCGCTGAAGACCGGCGCCGACGTCCCGGTCTGCGTGCCCTCGCGCGCCTGCACGATGACCGGCGTCGGCGAGAACTTGCAGCCGCTGGCGCTGCCGGTCCTGCCTTGCGTGATGATCAATCCGCGCGTGCCGGTCGCGACCAAGGATGTATTCCAGGCGCTCGGGCTGAAGCCGGGTGATCTCTTGGTCGGTGTGGCCGATGTGCTCACCGCGCCGGCTTGGCCGAAAGCTGGCGCGTCGATCGGCGATTGGGTCGACGTGCTGAGCCAGGTGAAGAACGATCTCGAGCCGCCGGCGCTGAAAGTGCAGCCGATCATCGGCACCGTGATCGATGCGCTGCGCGCGAGCGCCGGCGTGCTGCTGGCGCGCATGTCGGGCTCCGGAGCAACGTGCTTTGCGATCTACGGCAGCGACGTGGATGCAAAGGCGGCGGGCGCCGCAATCGCAGCTGCGCACCGCGAATGGTGGGTGCATGCGGGCACGCTGAGCTAACTAATCGCCGCGAAACGACTGCTGAATACAGCGCCCTCGCCCCTTGCGGGAGAGGGCAAGTAGGACAGATCAGCAAGCTCGGTTGGGTGAGGGGTATGTTTCCGCAAGCTCGGTGTTCGCGGAGAGAAACCCCTCACCCAACCGAGCTTGCTGATCTGTCCTACTTGCCCTCTCCCACAAGGGGCGAGGGCGCATTCACCGGCACCGCGTGCGCATGACAGCGTCAGTGGGGCAGGCGTACGACCGCTAACTAATGCGACCGCGCCAGGCAGAACGCCACGACCTGCTCCAATGCCGTCTTCATCGGCGATCCCGGAAACAGCGCCAGCGCATCCACCGCCATCGCGCCGTAATGATGCGCGCGGCTGATCGTGTCTTCCAAGGCGCGGTGCTTGTTCATCAGGCCGATGGCGTGGTCGAGGTCGCTGTCGTCGATCTCGCCGCGCTCCAGCGACTTGATCCAGAACGCGCGCTCGCTGTCGCTGCCGCGGCGGAAGGCGAGCACGACGGGCAGGGTGATCTTGCCCTCGCGGAAATCGTCGCCGACATTCTTGCCGAGCTTGGCGGCCTTGCCGCCATAATCGAGCACGTCGTCGACGAGCTGGAAGGCGATGCCGAGATTCATGCCGAACGAGCGCGACGCGGTCTGCTCGGCTTTGGGGCGATCGGCGAGCACCGGGCCGACCTCGCAGGCGGCGGCGAACAGCTCGGCAGTCTTGCCGCGGATCACGGCGAGATATTCGTCCTCGGTGGTCGCGGTGTTCTTGGCGGCGGCGAGCTGCATCACCTCGCCTTCGGCGATGGTGGCGGCGGCCGCGGAGAGGATGTCGAGCGCGCGCAGCGAGCCGACCTCGACCATCATGCGGAACGCCTGCCCGAGCAGGAAGTCGCCGACCAGCACGCTGGCCTCGTTGCCCCACAGCATGCGCGCGGACAATTTGCCGCGGCGCATTTCGCTTTCGTCAACCACGTCGTCATGCAGCAGCGTTGCGGTGTGCATGAACTCGACGGCGGCGGCGAGCTTGACGTGGCCGTCGCCGGCATACTCGGTGAGATGCGCCATCGCGAGAGTCAGCATCGGCCGCAGCCGCTTGCCGCCTGAGGAGATCAGGTGATTGGCGACCTCCGGGATCATCGTGACGTCCGAGCCGGTGCGCGACAGGATCGTGGCGTTGACTCGTTCCATGTCGGCCGCGACCAGACCGACCAGCCCATCGATGGAGGCGCCCGATGGACTTTCGAAAGGTACGATAACCGCCACGCTGGTCTCCGATTTTGCTATGCTCGAAACGACAATAGAAACTGCGGCCGCGGGCGGCAAGGGCGGACACGGAACCTTGACCCGCTCCGCATCGACTGGTCTCGCCGACTGATCTCGCCGCCTTGGCCTGCACGGAGACATAACGTTTGAAGGAATTGGTTCGGACCAACGACATCGTGCTGGTTTCGGCAATCGGGGCGCTGCTCGACGGCGCCGACATCCATCACCTCGTGCTCGACCAGAACATGAGCATCATAGAGGGCTCACTCGGCATCCTGCCGCGCCGGATCCTCGTGCATGAGGACGACAATCTCCAGGCCCGGCGGCTGCTCACCGACGCCGGGCTGGCGCACGAACTCCGCCCCGATGAGTGAGGCGGCCATCTCCGAGGACACGGTGCTCGGCGGCCGCCTGCGGCTGCGCCAGCCGACCTCGGGCCATCGCGCCGGCCATGACGCGGTCCTGCTGGCAGCGGCGACCGCTGCGCGGCCGGGTGATCGCGTGGTCGATCTCGGCGCGGGTGTCGGCACCGCAGGCCTGGCGCTGGCGCGGCGTGTCGACGGCATCGCGCTGGTGCTGGTGGAGCGGGAGCCGCATCTGGCGGAGCTGGCCCGCGCCAATGCGCGTGACAATGAGCTGCAGGCCGACGTGGCCGTGCTGGATATCGCCGCCGATGCTGCTGCGTTTGTTGCAGCCGGCCTCGGACCCGACAGCGTCGATGTCGTGCTGATGAACCCGCCGTTCCATGATGCCGCGCGTCACCGCGCCTCGCCCGATCAGGCGCGCGCCAATGCCCACATGGCGACGACGACCACGCTCGAGCTGTGGACGCATGCCGGCCGCCGGATGCTGAAATCCGGGGGTGTGTTGACGTTGATCTGGCGGGCCGATGGCTTGAGCGAGGTGCTGGCGGCCCTGGCGCGCGGCTTCGGCAGCCTGGCGCTGCAGCCGGTGCATGGGCAGGCTGGAAAGCCAGCAATCCGCATTCTGGTGCGGGCCGTTAAGGGAGGGCGGGCGCCGACCCAGATCCTGCCGGGGGTGGTGCTGAATGAAGCGGCAGGCGTGCCGAATGAAGAGGTGTCGCGTGTGCTGAAGGGGCAGGGGGCGTTGGCTCTGGCCGCCCCCTGAACGGTTGGTCGGGATCCGGCGTTATTGTGTCTGCGCCTCGGAGCGGCGTTCTGTTACCGACGTGAAACGGATCGCCGTCAAGAGAGTACCGATCAGCAGCATCAACAGATAGACCTTCATGAATTCCTCCGCCGCACTCTGCAACTTGATCAGCCGTGCAATTGCCCCAGCTATTGCAAGGCTTGTTCCAGCCCTTTGAATGGCAGCGGCGGGATAAAAAGTGGTTAATCCGAGGTAACAGGATGGTGGACAATTTGACACAACCCAGCGATGCAGCGGGGCCTTTTGATCGGTTGAAAGCGCTGCTGCCCGCGCGGCTGCGCGGCGCGCCGGTGGTGCCCGTCGTC
This sequence comes from Bradyrhizobium sp. SRS-191, assembly GCF_024586915.1. Lineage (GTDB taxonomy): Bacteria > Pseudomonadota > Alphaproteobacteria > Rhizobiales > Xanthobacteraceae > Bradyrhizobium. Next base: position 248,651 of record NZ_JANBVS010000003.1, on the reverse strand, counting down.
CGCCTCTCCGGGGTGATCGGTGCGGTGACGCCGCTGCGTCCGGGGCTGACGCTGGCCGGTGTCGCCAAGATGCTGGAGCGCGCCTTCTCGATGCGCAACGCCAAGGCGGTGGCGCTGGTGATCAATTCGCCCGGCGGCTCGCCGGTGCAGTCGCGCCAGATCTATCTGCGCATCCGCCAGCTCGCCGCGGAGAAGAAGCTTCCCGTGCTGGTGTTCGTCGAGGACGTCGCGGCGTCCGGCGGCTATATGATCGCCTGCGCGGGCGACGAAATCTTCTGCGATCCGTCCTCGATCGTCGGCTCGATCGGCGTCGTCGGCGGGTCGTTCGGATTGCAGGACCTGATCAAGAAGATCGGCGTCGAGCGGCGGCTGTACACGGCCGGCGAGCACAAGGCGATGCTCGATCCGTTCCTTCCCGAAAATCCTGATGACGTGGCGCGGCTGAAGAAGATCCAGCGCGAGATCCACGCGCTGTTCATCTCGCTGGTCAAGGAGAGCCGCACCACGAAGCTCAAGGGCGCCGACGATTTGCTGTTCACCGGCGAGTACTGGGCCGGCGAGACCGCCGTGACGCTCGGCCTGGCCGACGCCATCGGCGATCTCCGCTCGGTGCTGCGAGCGCGCTTTGGCGACAAGGTCGGCATGCCCGTGGTGGCGCCGGCCGGCGGCCTGCTGTCCGGCCTCTTGGGCCGCAAGGCGGCCGGCGCCGGGAGCCTTGCCGCGGAAGGTCTGGGCCTCGGCTGGTCGGGGCTGGCCGAGGAGCTGATCTCCGTCGCCGAAACCCGGGCGATCTGGGCCCGATTCGGCTTCTAGAGCCGGGGTCCGCGCCATTTTGCCCCCTGCAATCCGGATTGCAGGGGGAACCGGGATCGGCGACAATGGGAATAGGGGTGGCTTCTGCATGAACAAGGATCGACCAATGCCGCCGTTCGTCGCTTTCGCGGGTATGCTGGGCGGGCTTGCCGCGGTTCGCTGGGCCTACAAGACCGCTCAGAAGATCAACCGCGAGCTGGAAGAGATGCGGCTGGCCCGCGCCGCCGAGGTGGCGCAGCCCGCCGAGATCAAGACCTTGCGCCGTGATCCCGCGACGGGCGCCTACCGGCCGGGCTGACCTCGCCGCGATCGAAACGGCGGCCCCGGCCGCCGTTTTATCCGGCCCTTAGCTTGATTCCTCAGTCCCTCGCCGATACGGTCCGCGCGCTTTTCAGACCCGCGAAAGACCGATCCCGACGATGGACTCGCTGCCTCCTCACATGCGCCCCGAACGTTCGTTCCAGGGCTTCATCCTGGCCCTGCAACGCTTCTGGGCCGAGCAGGGCTGCGTGATCCTGCAGCCCTACGACATGGAGATGGGCGCCGGCACCTTCCATCCGGCCACGACCTTGCGCGCGCTCGGGCCGAAGCCGTGGAATGCGGCCTATGTGCAGCCGTCACGGCGGCCGAAGGACGGCCGCTACGGCGAGAATCCGAACCGGATGCAGCACTACTACCAGTTCCAGGTCATCATGAAGCCGTCGCCGCCGAACCTTCAGGAGCTGTACCTGAAGTCGCTCGCCGCGATCGGCATCGACGCCGCCGTGCACGACATCCGCTTCGTCGAGGACGATTGGGAGAGCCCGACGCTCGGCGCCTGGGGCCTCGGCTGGGAGTGCTGGTGCGACGGCATGGAGGTGTCGCAGTTCACCTATTTCCAGCAGGTCGCGGGCTTCGAATGCGCGCCGGTCGCCGGCGAGCTCACTTACGGCCTCGAGCGTCTGGCGATGTACGTCCAGGGTGTCGACCGCGTCTACGACCTCAACTTCAACGGCCGCGACGGCGACGCCAAGGTCACCTATGGCGACGTCTTCCTGCAGGCCGAGCGCGAATATTCGCGGCACAATTTCGAGCATGCCGACACCGACATGCTGTTCGAGCAGTTCAAGATGGCCGAAGGCGCCTGCCGGAAATATCTCGACGCCGGCTGGCAGGACGGCAAGCGCGATCAGCACCTGATGGCGCTGCCGGCCTACGACCAGTGCATCAAGGCGAGCCACGTCTTCAACCTGCTGGACGCGCGCGGCGTCATCTCCGTCACCGAGCGCCAAAGCTACATCCTGCGCGTCCGCGAACTCGCCAAGGCCTGCGGCGAAGCCTGGCTGCACACGGAAGCGGGCGGGGCGGGCGCTTCATCAGCCGGCTGAGTAAGCGCCGCTGAAGCCTTCCTTATCTTTTGATTTGGATCGAGATCTTTCGTGCCGTCGAATGTCGCAACACACGCGGTGCCTCTGCCCCCCTCCCCCTTGCGGGGAGGGGTCGGGGGTGGGGGTCTCCGGGCGAGATGTCTGATGGGTCACCACTCCATTTTGCATCAAGTCGCGCGATTGATCGCCCATAGCAACGTCCTCGGCGCTCCTGACGACGTGCCTCACCACCTCCAGCGCGCGCTGACCCCCACCCCCAACCCCTCCCCGCAAGGGGGAGGGGAGCGCAGCAGCGCCAGCCCTGCCAACGAGTTCAACTAATGCCCGATCTTCTCCTCGAACTGTTCTCCGAAGAAATCCCCGCGCGCATGCAGGCCAAGGCGGCCGATGATCTGCGCCGCATGGTGACCGACAAGCTCGTCGCCGAGGGCCTCGTCTACGAAGGCGCCAAGGCGTTCGCGACGCCGCGGCGGCTGGCGCTGACCGTGCACGGCATTCCGGCGCGGCAGGCGGACCTGAAGGAGGAGCGCAAGGGCCCGCGCGTCGGCGGACCGGACGCCGCGATCCAGGGCTTCCTCAAGGCCACCGGCCTGTCCTCGCTCGACGAGGCGACGATCCAGCGCGATCCGAAGAAGGGCGACTTCTACGTCGCGCTGATCGAGAAGCCCGGCCGCGCCACGCTCGATGTGCTCGCCGAGATGCTGCCGGTCATCGTGCGCACCTTCCCCTGGCCGAAATCGATGCGCTGGGGCAAACGCTCGGAAAAGCCGGGCGCGCTGAACTGGGTGCGGCCGCTGCACGCGATCACCGCCACCTTCGGCCTCGAGACCGAGGAGCCGGATGTCGTCAGCTTCGCCATCGATGGCATCGAGGCCGGGCAGACCACCTACGGCCACCGCTTCCTGGCGCCTGCGGCGATCTCGGTGCGCCGCTTCGAGGACTACGAGGCAAAATTGCTCGACGCCAAGGTCGTGCTCGATCCGCAGCGCCGGAAAGACACCATCGTCACCGACGCCAAGCAGTTGGCGTTCGCACAAGGGTTTGAGCTGGTCGAAGACCAGGTGTTGCTCGACGAGGTCTCAGGCCTCGTCGAATGGCCGGTCGTGCTGATGGGCTCGTTCGATCCGGAATACCTGAAGGTCCCGGGCGAGGTGATCCGCGCCACCATCCGCAACAACCAGAAATGCTTCGTGGTGCGCGATCCCAAGACCGGCGGGCTCGCGCCGAAGTTCATCCTGACCGCGAACATCGAGGCGACCGACGGCGGTAAGACCATCATCGCCGGCAACGAGCGCGTCATCCGCGCCCGGCTGTCAGACGCGAAGTTCTTCTATGAGACGGACCTGAAGACCAAGCTCGAGGACCGGCTGCCGAAATTCGAGCAGATTGTGTTCCACGAGAAGCTGGGGACGCAGGCCGCGCGGATCGCGCGCATCGAGAAGCTCGCCGCCGAGATCGCACCGCTGGTCGGCGCCGATGCCGCAAAGACCGCGCGCGCGGCGAAGCTCGCCAAGGCCGATCTGCTTACCGAGGTCGTGGGCGAGTTCCCGGAAGTGCAGGGCCTCATGGGCAAGTACTACGCGCTGGCCCAGGGTGAGGACGCCTCGGTCGCGGCCGCCTGCGAAGAGCACTACAAGCCGCAGGGACCGGGCGATCGCGTGCCGACCGACAAGGTCGCGGTGGCTGTCGCCCTCGCGGACAAGCTAGATACGCTGGTCGGCTTCTGGGCGATTCTTGAAGAGCCTACGAGTTCAAAGGATCCCTTTGCGCTTCGAAGAGCAGCCCTTGGTGTCATTCGAATGATCGAGTCGGGACTAAGGATCAGACTGATGTCGATCTTCCTGAATCACCTCGAGCAAACGGTCGTCTACAAGACGGCGATCACACCTGCTGGCAATGCTGTCGAGGTTGCGATGATGTTCGGTAATTTTGAAATGATACGCGCACATAAGGGGCTTGCTGGACGACCAACGCACGAAGGAATAGAAGCCAAGCTAGCCGAATGTAGGGCCGAGTTTCATCATCTCTTGGAGAACCGGTCCAACCGGCTTTTGTCGTTCTTTGCTGAACGGCTAAAAGGCCAACTTCGCGAGCAGGGCGCGCGACACGATCTTGTAGACGCTGTGTTCGCGCTCGGTGGCCAAGACGATTTATTTCTAGTGATCCACCGAATCCGCGCACTTGGAACGTTTCTGGATAGCGAGGATGGAAGGAACTTGCTTGCTGGCACGAAGCGTGCCGGCAACATTCTTGCGATCGAAGAAAAGCGAGACAATTGCAAGTTTGAGGGTACCTCAGATAGCGCTCTGTATCGGTTGCCAGAGGAGGAAACGCTCGCACGAGAGATCGCCAGAGCGAAGCAGGCTATCCTGCGAGCGGTCGAAGCCGAAGATTTTGAGGGAGTGATGATCCACCTTGCCCGCTTACGCCCGGCCGTGGATGCGTTCTTCGACAAGGTGAAGGTCAACGACGACGAAGCCGCCATCCGCGAGAACCGGCTCAAGCTCTTGAACGAGATCCGCAGCGCCACGCGCGCGGTGGCGGATTTCTCGAAGATCGAGGGCTGATACACGGGTTCGCCGCTGTCAGATGCAGCGCCCTCTCCCCTTGTGGGAGAGGGCATGTACGGCACATCCACGCGCGCGGTTGGGTGAGGGGTATCTCTCCGCGAGCGACACTTGTTGAGAGAGACCCCTCACCGAATCGAGCTCGCTGCACTTTCCTACATGCCCTCTCCCGCAAGGGGAGAGGGCGCAGTCACTGGGCAGCTTAGTGTGCCGCGCGGTAAGGCGCCCAAAAAAGTAAGCCCCGCCCGGCGGGGGGGACCGGGCAGGGCCTTTACATCTGGCCGCTTGCGGGGGCGTTGGCGACCAAATGCGTCTCGATAACTACTCAACCACCTGAATGATCCGCCGCGATCGCGGTTCGACCAAAACTGTTTCGCCGTTCACCACCGTGTAGCGATCGGGTGTCGCACCGAAGCGCTCGGGAACGTCGTAATAGGTAACACCCGACTCCGGCAGGACGGTCCCCACAACCACGCGATCCGGGATCACATAGTTGGGAACGCGCTCGCGCACGACGTATTCGCGGAATTCCGGGCGGCGCTCGACCGTGATCGCGGGCGCATCCTCCTCGACCACGACGCTGCGACCGACCGTGTAGGACTGCGCCTGCGCCGCTGCCGGGATCACGAGTGCGGCCACGAGGGCGGCAAGGGTGATTTGAGTTCGCATGAGCAGGACTCCTCGATGTTGATCCGCTGAATGAGACCGGCATGGTGCCGGCACCTGCCTCCCAATGCCGGCCGCGGACCATCGTTCCGCGCGGAACCGGCGGCATTTTTGCGGCAATTCTCGATGTGGGGAACCGGAACCCGCGCCGTGCGTCTCCTATTCCGCCACGATCGGCCGGGATAAAGTCCGCGCGATCGAATCGCCTGCTGCTCGTCTTTTCCATCCATTCAGAGTCCGTCGATGCATCTGACCGTTGCCCACATCTCGCCGATCATGTCCGTGATCGCCGGAGTCCTCATCCTGATCATGCCGCGCCTGTTGAACTTCATCGTTGCGATCTTCCTGATCCTCAACGGCCTGATCGGCATGGGCTTGCTCAAGTGGCTTCACTTCTAGTCCTCAGGCGGTCTAGCCCTAAGGTCGGGAACCTCTGTGCTTGCGCCGCAGCGCCCAAAGTGGTGTAAGGCGCGCGATTTCTCCTCCCATTTTGCGGATCGAACCATCTCATGGCCAAAGCGGTAGCGAAGTCTAAGAAAGTCGCAGCGAAATCAAAGGCTTCAAAGCCCGGTAAGGCCAAGGCCGCTCCGCTCGCTCCGCCGCGCAAGGCGCTGAAGACGGCGCCGAAGCCGCTTGCGAAGGCTTCCGCGAAGGCCGCGCCGAAATCGGTATCCAAGGCGGCCGTGAAAACGGCTCCGAAGAAGCCGGCCAAGACCGCTGTGAAGCCGGCAGCAAAGACTGCTGCAAAGCCGGTTGCGAAGCCCGCAAAGACGGCGAAGCCCGCCGCCAAGAGCGCGGTCACCGCGATCAAGCCGAACAAGTGGGTCTATACCTTCGGCGACGGCAAGGCCGAGGGCAAAGCGGGCCTGCGCGACCTGCTCGGCGGCAAGGGCGCGAACCTCGCCGAGATGGCCAATCTCGGCCTGCCGGTGCCTCCCGGTTTCACCATCCCGACCTCGGTCTGCACCTACTTCTACGCCAACGACAAGACCTACCCGAAGGAGCTGCAGTCGCAGGTCGACAAGGCGCTCGACTACATCGGCAAGCTGACCGGCAAGAAGTTCGGCGATCCGGAAAACCCGTTGCTGGTCTCGGTGCGTTCCGGCGCCCGTGCCTCGATGCCGGGCATGATGGACACCGTGCTGAACCTCGGCCTCAACGACCAGACGGTGGAGGCGCTGGCGACGCTGTCCGGCGACCGCCGCTTCGCCTTCGACAGCTATCGCCGCTTCATCACGATGTATTCGGATGTCGTGCTCGGCTTCGAGCATCATCATTTCGAGGACATCCTCGACAGCTTCAAGGATACCCAGGGCTATCAGCTCGACACCGATCTCTCGTCGGAAGATTGGGAGATGCTGGTCGGCAAGTACAAGGAAGCCGTCGCGCACGAGACCGGCAAGGATTTCCCACAGGATCCGCACGACCAGCTGTGGGGCGCGATCGGCGCGGTGTTCTCATCCTGGATGAACGCGCGCGCGGTGACCTATCGCAAGCTCCATGACATCCCTGCCACTTGGGGCACCGCCGTCAACGTTCAGGCCATGGTGTTCGGCAACATGGGTGACACCTCGGCGACTGGCGTCGCCTTCACCCGCAATCCCTCGACCGGCGAGAGCAAGCTGTACGGCGAGTTCCTGATCAATGCGCAGGGCGAGGACGTCGTCGCCGGCATCCGCACCCCGCAGGACATCACCGAGGACGCGCGCATCGAATCCGGCTCCGACAAGGCGTCGATGGAAATGGCGATGCCCGAGGCGTTCAAGGAGCTGACGCGGATCTACACGCTGCTCGAGAAGCACTACCGCGACATGCAGGACATGGAGTTCACGGTCGAGCGCGGCAAGCTGTGGATGCTGCAAACCCGCAGCGGCAAGCGCACCGCCAAGGCGGCGCTGCGCATCGCCGTCGAGCTCGCCAACGAAGGCCTGATCTCGGAGAACGATGCCGTGCTGCGCGTCGATCCGGCCTCGCTGGATCAGCTGCTGCATCCGACCATCGATCCCGCCGCCAAGCGCGACGTGGTCGCGACCGGCCTGCCGGCCTCGCCGGGCGCGGCGTCGGGCGAGATCGTGTTCTCCTCGGACGAGGCCACCAAGCTGCAGGCCGACGGCCGCAAGGTCATCCTGGTCCGCATCGAGACCTCGCCGGAGGACATCCACGGCATGCATGCCGCGGAAGGCATCCTGACCACGCGCGGCGGCATGACCTCGCATGCGGCGGTGGTCGCACGCGGCATGGGCAAGCCCTGCGTCTCCGGCTGCGGCACGATCCGCGTCGACTATGGCCGCGGCACGATGAGCATCGGCGGGCGTACCTTCAAGACCGGCGACGTCATCACCATCGACGGTTCCGTCGGCCAGGTGCTGGCCGGCCGCATGCCGATGATCGAGCCGGAGCTGTCCGGCGAGTTCGGCACCTTGATGGGCTGGGCGGACGCCGTGCGCGAGACCGGCGTGCGCGTCAATGCAGATACGCCGGAGGATGCGCGCACCGCGATCAAGTTCGGCGCCGAGGGCATCGGCCTGTGCCGCACCGAGCACATGTTCTTCGAGGAGACCCGCATCCGCACGGTGCGCGAGATGATCCTCTCCGAGGAAGAGCAGGAGCGCCGCGCCGCGCTCGCCAAGCTGCTGCCGATGCAGCGCGCCGATTTTGTCGAGCTGTTCGAGATCATGAAGGGCCTGCCGGTCACGATCCGTCTGCTCGATCCGCCGCTGCACGAGTTCCTGCCGCACACCCAGGCCGAGGTCGAGGAAGTCGCGCGCGCGATGAACACCGATCCGCGCCGTCTCGCCGACCGCGCCCGCGAGCTCTCGGAGTTCAACCCGATGCTCGGCTTCCGCGGCTGCCGTCTCGCGATCGCCTATCCGGAGATCGCCGAGATGCAGGCGCGCGCAATCTTCGAGGCCGCGGTCGAGGCCGAGAAGCGCACCGGCGAGGCCGTCGGCCTCGAGGTCATGGTGCCGCTGATCGCGACCAAGGCGGAGTTCGACCTCGTCAAGGCGCGCATCGATGCGATGGCCCAGGCCGTGATCCGCGAGACCGGCGCCGAGCTGGAGTACCAGGTCGGCACCATGATCGAACTGCCGCGCGCGGTGCTGATGGCCGGCCAGATCGCCGAGGCCGCCGAGTTCTTCTCGTTCGGCACCAACGATCTGACGCAGACGACCTACGGCATCAGCCGCGACGACGCCGGCAGCTTCCTCGGCGCCTATGTCGCCAAGGGCATCCTGGAGATCGATCCCTTCATCTCGATCGATCGCGAAGGCGTCGGCGAGCTGGTCAAGATCGGCGTCGAGCGCGGCCGCGCCACGCGGCCCAACCTCAAGGTCGGCATCTGCGGCGAACATGGCGGCGATCCTGCGTCCGTCGCGTTCTGCCATCAGGTCGGCATGAACTACGTTTCGTGCTCGCCCTACCGCGTCCCGATCGCCCGCCTCGCCGCCGCGCAGTCCGCGCTCGGCAAGGAGATCGCCAGCCAGGCGTGATGGTGTGGTGACTGATGTGAATTAACGAAGGCCGGCACGAGTTGCCGGCCTTTTTCTTTTGTCCGCGGGCGGGTCTCGCGAGTGATGCGCATGTCTCGATGAAGCAAGCTCGCACGTCACGAACGGTGCGCTCCCTCTCCCCGTTCTTGACGGGGAGAGGGCTGGGGTGAGGGGCAGCCCCACGGGAAGTGCTATTTTGAGAGGTCGTTCACATCGACGTAGAGTCGCTGTGCCCGTCCGATGGATTTGAGTTCCGGGCCCCGCGCGTGCCATGCCCCTCACCCGGATTGCTGCGCAATCCGACCTCTCCCCGCAGAAGAGCGGGGAGAGGTGCACCGCGTGCGCTGCGCCTTCAGTGACACAAGCATTCAACTCCTGCCATTATCGCCTCGGCCAATGCTGCCGCCTGATATTCTAAGTTCGAATGTTCCACCTACGAACATCTCGCAGCGACGCATCGCTTCGATCGACGCATCAGAAATTCATTCACCGCGTTCGTTGACAGAATCTTCACCACTCTCGTCACGCCGCTGTTTACCACGCAGATCGATCGCAACGGGCCGCACAACCTCGCCGCTTGCATGTTTCAAACATGCAACGCGGATTAACTCCTCGGCAACCTAAACCCGATACGAACATGACAGATCGAATTGCACGGAAGCACTGTCGTTCGGTCGAGTGAGTAGCGTAGCGTTGCGTTGAGCGTACCGATGTTAGTTCTGCGTCCCCGTCCGAAGGGCGCGCGTATTGCGTCCTTCGGACTCGGTCTCTGCGTCTTCGCTCTGATGCCGACAGAGACCGGGTATCAAGACATCGCTTCTCGGCTCGCCCGCCAGCCGGGCGTCGCCGAGCGCTGGCAGAAGCGTGTGTTCTCTGCTGCGGCCTCCGTTCAGGTCGCCACCTACAGTTTTGGGCTTCCGATCGGCACCTCCACGCCGCAGGGCGGCATTCGCCTGGCGAGCCTCAGCGGTCGCAACCTCGACATCACCGGCAGCACGACGCCGCGCAATCCGGCGCTGCAGGTCCCGCCGCGCTACCAGGCCTCCGATTTTCCCAAGGTCGATCGCACGCTGAAGGGCGATCGTCTCGTGGTGCGTCCGCCCACACCGCCGGCGCCCTTGAACGAGACGGCCGAGCCCGTCGAAGCCGCACCGACCGAGCTCGCGCCGTCGGCGCCGGCCGCGCCTGATTCGAACTCATCGGTGTTCGGCGCCAAGACTTCCGAAGCCACCACCGAAACTACGACGGAAGCGCCGGCACCGCGTGCCGCGCTCGATCCGGAATTGCAGGAAGCCTTGAGCGCGCCGCCGCTCTTGCAATACGATCCGACCAAGCCGGAGGCCCGTCCGTCGGGCGAACTCAAGCCGGCCATCGAGGCGCCGTCCGAAACCGGCATGACCGCCGACGGCCTGAACATCAAGACCGCGAATCTGTATTTCGGCACGACATCTCTGGGCGGCGTCGCCGGCACCATGGAAACCTGGCAGCCCGGCGAAGCGCCGCTGATCGTGATGCCGGATCCGGACCTCAAGCCGATGGCGGCGTTGTCGCAGCCCGCCGAGGATCTCACCAAGGATCCCGCCAAAGCCGGCGACGGCGGCGAGAGCGTCGCGCCGAAGGGCGAGGTCAACACCGACAATCAGCGCGCGCGAACTCCGGCGGAGCGCCTGGGTCTCACCGACGACAAGGCGCGCTTCAAGTCCGAGAAGTGCCTCGCCGAGGCCGTGTACTTCGAATCGCGCGGCGAGGCCGTGCGCGGCCAGATCGCGGTGGCGCAGGTGGTGCTGAACCGCGCGTTCTCCGGCTACTATCCGACCACGGTGTGCGGCGTAGTCTATCAGAACAAGTATCGCCACTTCGCCTGTCAGTTCACCTTCGCCTGCGACAACGTTGCGGATGTGGTTCGCGAGCCGGAGATGTGGGACCGGGCCAAGAAGATCGCCAAGGCGATGCTCGACGGCCAGATCTGGCTTCCCGAGGTCGGCAAGTCGACGCACTACCATGCCTATTGGGTGCGGCCGTCCTGGGTCGCCGAGATGAAGCGCATGTACAAGTTCGGCGTCCACACCTTCTATCGGCCGAAGCGCTGGGGCGACGGCAGCGACGCGCCGAGCTGGGGCACGCCGCAGCAGACCGCGGCCATTTCGGCCGAGCTCACCGAAGCCGCCAAGAGCGAAGCCGAGATCAATCCGAACTGGACGCGACGGTAGTCGCCAATCGAGACCACCCGTCATTCCGGGGCATGGCCGCAGGCCTTGGACCCGGAATCTCGAAGTGATCTTGCGTCCATCCTCGAGATTCCGGGGGCAATCGCCAACACGCCGCCGCTTCGCTCCGGCGCATTGGCGATTGCCCCGGAATGACGGTGGCGCGTGGCAGCTCCCGCTCGATCTCGACGCAGCGAAATCGGACTGCGCTAAGCACTCAGCGACCGCGGCAGCCGCGCCGTCGGCCGCGCCGCGAGCTCGTCGGCGATTTCGCGCGCGGCCACGAGCGTGGTCATGGTCCGCTGTGCGAAGCTCGGGTTCTCGGCCGGGCAATCGGCGCGGCAATGCGCGCCGCGGCTTTCGCGCCGGCTCCAGGCGGCCGTCGCGATCAGCAGCGCCGCGGTCGCCATGTTGCGCAGCGCAGGATCGATGATGTTGCGCTCGAGCCTGGCGATCGTGCCGATGGCCTCGGCCAGTCCTTCCTCGTCGCGGATGACACCGACCTGACTGGTCATGATCTCGCGCAGCGTCCTCACGTTCAACATGGGATCGGCGCCGACGGGCTCTGCGATCGCTAGTCCCGACAGGGCAGGGCAGGTCGCAAACGTGCGGCCCGAGATGTCGTCGGCGATCCGGTTGGCGAACACCAAGGCGGCGAGCAGTGCGTTGCCGGCAATGTGGTTGGCGCCATCCGTGGCGGTGGCCGCCGCTTCACCCGCCGCCCACAGCCCGTCGATGGAGCTGCGGCCGCTTCCATCGACCGCGATGCCGCCCATGTGGAAATGCGCGGCCGGGGCCACCGGAATCGGCTGCCGGGTCGGGTCGAGCCCGGCGCCGACGCAGGCACGGTGAAGCATCGGATAGCGCTCGGCGACGTCATCATCGAGCACGTCGCGCGCATCGAGGAACGCGCCGCGTCCGGCTGCGAGCTCCGCGAGGACGCCGCGAGCGACCGTATCGCGCGGAGCGAGGTCGACCAGCGGATGGCGCGGCAGCATGAAGCGTTGGCCGCGCCGGTTGATCAGGATCGCGCCGGCGCCGCGCAGGCTCTCGCTGACCACCGGCGAGGGATCTTGCCCCGTCATCATCGCGGTCGGATGGAACTGCACGAATTCGGGGTCGGCGATGACGGCGCCGGCGCGCGCGGCGATCGCAAGGCCAGTGCCGTTGGCGTGGCCGGGATTGGTGGTCGTGGCGAACAGATGGCCGACGCCGCCGGTCGCGAGCACGACCGCCCGGGCGGCCATCAGCACCGGCGCGGCGGCCCTGTCGCCGGTCTTGCGCAACTGCAGGCCGCACACGGCGCCGGTCTCGGTCAGCAGCGCGTCGGCGACATGTCCCTCGATCACGCGGATCGAAGGTGTTGCGCGCACCGCGTCGGTCAACGCGGCCACGATCGCCTGGCCGGTGAAGTCGCCGCGGACACTGAGGATTCGCCGTGCCGCGTGCGCCGCCGCGCGCGACGTTGCGAAAGCGCCCTTATGATCACGATCAAACGCAACGCCGAGACGCAGCAGATCTTCGATCCGCGCCAGACCGTCGCGGGCAAGCTCCAGCGCGATGGCCTCATCCACGAGCCCGCCGCCGGCTGCGATCATGTCAGCAGCGTGGTCCTCGGGGCTGTCGCCGGGGGCAACCGCTGCCGCGATGTCGGCCTGCATCGTGGCGCCGAACGCCTGCTCGCCGAGCGGTGTCGCGGAGATCAAGATGACCGGCTGCGGTGCGAGCTTCAGCGCGCAGAACAGTCCTGCCACGCTGGCGCCGACGATCACGACATCGCCCGTCGTTTCGATCTGGTCGTGGTCCATATGCTGTCCAAATTCCACATTCGGTGCGCATATGTATCAAGCTACCAGTTAGTTCTTCTTCAGAGACATTCGTCGCTGTTTACAGGTGTTTGGCGACAAATCGCGGCCGTTCTGACGGTCGCTCCCGCGGAGCGTGAATCAGCGTTGGTCACTCGCGCATCGGGCGTGGCACGTCCCGACGACTCGCGATGCATGAGTTTCATTGGTGGAACTCGGCATGGGATGACGTCGTGTCATGATGCGGCGCGTCATGGATTTTTTTCATGCCTGAGTTCCCGCTTTTGAGCTTGGGGGTTCAATGCAAATGCATTAACCCATCGGGGCATGCGCCGACGAGCGGCAGCGGAGCAGGGGAGGACAACCCATGTCGATACAGGCAGGCGATCTCGGCACGGCCTCGCGCAGCCAGGGCTGGCGCACGCCGCTCGTCATCATCGTCTGCGGCTGTGCGATCGCGCTTCTCAGCTTCGGTCCGCGCTCCAGCCTCGGCTTTTTCGTGCAGCCGATGAGCCGCGAATTCGCCTGGGGCCGTGACGTGTTCGCGCTGGCCGTGGCCGTGCAGAACCTGCTGTGGGGTCTCGGCCAGCCGCTCGCCGGCGCCATCGCCGACCGCTTCGGCGTCATGCGCGTGATCTGCGTCGGCGCGCTGCTCTATGCCGGCGGTCTGTTGATGATGCGTTACGCGACGACGCCGTTGTCGCTGGATATCGGGGCCGGCGTGCTGGTCGGGTTCGGCCTGTCCGGCTGCTCGTTCAACCTCATCCTGTCGGCGTTCAGCAAGCTGCTGCCGCCGGAGCGGCGCGGTCTCGCGCTCGGCGCCGGCACCGCCGCCGGCTCGCTCGGCCAATTCCTGTTCGCGCCGTTCGGTGTGGCGCTGATCGACCAGTTCGGCTGGCAGAGCGCGCTGATGGTGTTCGCAACGCTGATGTTGTTCATCGTGCCGCTGTCGCTTGCGGTGGCGACGCCGCCGGCGGCCGAGGCCAAGCCGACCGAGGCCGAGCAGCAGTCGTTCACCACGGCGCTGATGGAAGCGTTCGGCCACCGCTCCTACGTGCTGCTGGTGCTCGGCTTCTTCACCTGCGGCTTTCAGCTCGCCTTCATCACCGTGCATCTGCCGGCGTTCCTGGTCGATCGCGGCCTGTCGGCGCAGACCGGCGGTTGGGTGATCGCGGCGATCGGCCTGTTCAACATCATCGGCTCGCTCAGCGTCGGCTGGCTGCAGAGCCGGCTGCCGAAGCGCTACATCCTGTCCTTCATCTACTTCACCCGCGCGCTGGCGACGCTCGCCTTCATCTCGTTCCCGGTGACGCCGGCCACCGCCATCGCCTTCGGTGCAGTGTCCGGGCTGGCCTGGCTCTCCACCGTGCCGCCGACCTCCTCGCTGGTCGCAATCATGTTCGGCACCCGCTGGCTCGCCACGCTCTACGGCTTCGCCTTCGTCAGCCATCAGGTCGGCGGCTTCCTCGGCGTCTGGCTCGGCGGTATCGTGTTCGAGCGCTACGGCTCCTATACGCCGATCTGGTGGCTCTCGATCCTGTTCGGCGTGCTGTCCGCGCTGATCAACCTGCCGATCGTCGAGAAGCCGGTGGCGCGCGCCGTCCCCGCGACCTGAGTTGCGCGGGACGTCCGATCGGCTAAACATGGCCTGAATCGAACAAAGCGCAGGGAGTGCTGCCGTGGGAACGTTCAAGGCGATCCGGATCGACAAGGCCGACAAGGGGACCACGGCAACGCTGACGCAGTTCGATGAAGCCGAGTTGATGGACGGCGACGTCACCGTCAAGGTCGAATGGTCGGACCTGAACTACAAGGACGGCCTGGCGCTGACCGGCAAGGCGCCGGTGGTGCGCCGCTTCCCGATGATCGCCGGCATCGATTTCGCAGGCACCGTCGAGCAGTCCAGCCACCCGCTATGGAAGCCGGGTGACGCCGTCATCTGCACCGGTTGGGGCATGGGCGAGACCCATCTCGGCGCCTATGCCGAGAAGGCCCGGGTCAAGGGCGACTGGCTGGTCGCCCTGCCGCAGGGCCTCTCGGCCCGCGACGCCATGGCGATCGGCACCGCCGGGTTCACGGCGATGCTCTCGGTGCTCGCTTTGGAGAAGAATGGCCTGACCCCGGCCAGCGGCCCCGTGGTGGTGACGGGCGCTGCGGGCGGCGTCGGCTCGGTGGCGACCGCGGTGCTCGCCAAGCTCGGCTACCACGTGATCGCCTCGACCGGGCGCCTGGCCGAGGCCGATTATCTCAAGGCGCTCGGCGCGGCCGAAATCATCGACCGCAACGAGCTGTCCGGGCCGGCCAAGCCGCTGGCGAAAGAGCGCTGGGCGGGCGGCGTCGACAGCGTCGGCTCCAACACGCTGGCCAATTTGCTGTCGATGACGAGGTATGGCGGCGCCATCGCCGCCTGCGGGCTGGCCGCCGGCATGGACCTGCCGTCCTCGGTCGCCCCGTTCATTTTGCGCGGCGTGTGCCTGCTCGGCATCGATTCGGTGATGTGCCCGCTGCCCGCCCGCAAGGCCGCCTGGGCGCGCCTCGCAACGGACTTGGATCGGTCAAAACTGGCTGAAATTACTCACGAAATCGCCCTGGATGAGGTCGCCTCGCTGGGCCCGCAGATCCTCGCCGGCCAGGTTCGCGGCCGGACGGTGGTAAGAATATCCTGAGGATGTTCAGACTTTTCAAACCATGCTGCTCCATTGTTGCCATGGTTGGTATGGTAAGCATGGGGTAAAGATACCGCCTTACCCGCTGCGTGGGGTTAAGTGGGAGTTTGATACATGCTCGGGCGTTTTTTGCTGGGGACCCTGACGGCAGGTGCCGTCGTCGCGCCTGCGGTCGCGGGATCGATGACGGCCGACGAGGCGCGGAAATTCGTCGCCGGAAAGGTGTTCGCCTTCACCTGCGTTGACGGCACCCGCGGCGCAGGCCGCCTTCTCGACGACATGGGCGCCGCCGGCGCGGTGCAGTTCTCGGGCTCGGGGCCGGTGCGTCACATCCGGCTGCCGGGCAACACGCTGCAGATTCGCGGCCAGAACGTCTGTGCCTCGATCAAGGGCATGCCGTTCGAGCCGTGCTTCAACCTGGACAAGAAGGACGACCGCAGCTTTCGCGGTTCCGTCTCTGGTCTCGGCGCCTTCGCCTATTGCGATTTCCAGCACCAGGGCGGCGCCACCATGTTGATGGCGCGTGCCGTGGCGCGTCCACGCGGCTCGCGTGCAGCCGCGCCCGCCGCCGCGGATCCGTCGCATACGGAAGTCGCCGCGCGGGTCGAGACGCCACGCGTGGAGCGCAGCAAAGTGGAACCCGTCAAAGCGGAATCCGCGAAGCCTGATACAAGCAAGTCCGAAAACGCGAACGTTGATGCCGCCTCGGAACTGCGCCGTTCGACCGATTAGTTATTAGTTCACGCATCATTTGAAAAACACGGCACCGATTAACATAGATCAATCTGATCCGGATTGAGCGCACGATAGAGGTCATTGCGCCGTAATCGTACGGTCCGCTTGATTCATGCCTCGGTAGCGACTCGCGTTGCAGTTTCTGACCGGGGGGTGGCCCACTAGAAAGGGTCGGTAATGTCGCTTTACTTCTTTCGGATCAGTCAGGGCCGCTATTCCGGCGCGGCTGATCAGCCTTATGAGTTTGCTAACCGGGAGACGGCTTGGAACGAGTTGACGGCCGTCTGCTCGGACCTGATCGGCGGAATTTCGAAGACGCTGCAGCAGGGGGCAGAGTGGCAGATGGAGCTGCTCGACGAAGCCAAGCAGCCGGTGTTCCGCATCCGCCTCGTGTCCGAAGCGGTCACTTGATGTCGTTGCCGGACCATTTCGCCTGGGCCTGATCCGGGCCTGCGGTGTCTCGCCGACGTTTCTCCCAATGCAGCATTCGCGCCTGAACGCGGCATGCGATCAGGCCGATCAGCCCCGGCGGCGCCGGTGCGTCCAGGCGCGGCGTCTCGCCGTCGCCTCAGCTTGGGTCCGGCGGCATCCCGAACCATCCATCGCGCTGCGCGTGCTTGCCGGGAGTCAACGTGAGACTGCATCCTGCGGCCGCGCACCTCTCAGCCTCTCAGCACGGCATCTTGTCTGAACGCCCGGCTTGCGAGCCCGTGTGTCGCGACAATGCGCGCTTTC
Source organism: Bradyrhizobium sp. SRS-191 (assembly GCF_024586915.1). GTDB lineage: Bacteria > Pseudomonadota > Alphaproteobacteria > Rhizobiales > Xanthobacteraceae > Bradyrhizobium. The sequence continues at coordinate 231,599 of NZ_JANBVS010000003.1, read as the reverse complement.
TGGTTGCAGATTAACGCGCCCTTAGAGATTGGTGGCATACCAGAAGTTGAACGATCAGTCCGACACGAGATCGAAGGTGTTGCTTAGCGAGATACCTGCGCGGGTGTCGTCCGACGCCCGGTGGAGCGACACCGGTGACAGAGCACCGCGCGGACAGCGCCGGTGCGCATTTTACATGCATTGTCGGTAGTCCTACGGGCTCGGAATTAACTTCCGATAAGCCTGTTTCGCGCCCAATGACATCGTCAGAGCCGAATGAGACCTCGCTGCTTTCCGAGGCTTCCGATGCTCCGACCTCGACGCCGCGCAGCGCAGCGCAGACCTGAATGTTCGGGCCGTCCTTGGCGCTGCGAGAAAAGCGGCCGAACGCGCAGTCAGCTGGGGTCATCAGTGTCAAAATTGTCCATTCGTACGAAGATCATTTCGGTCATCGCCTTCATGCTCGTCACGATGTGCGGGCTCGGCGCGCTCGCGGTCGCCAGCATGAATGCGATCAATGCGAGCACGGTCGACATCGCCCAGAACTGGCTGCCGAGCGTGCGTGCGATCGGGGAGCTGCGCGCGGACATCAACCTGCTGCGCATCGCGCTGCGCGCGCATGTGATGTCGGAGACGGCCGAGGCCAAGCAGGCGGCGGAGAAGCGGGTCAACGGAATTCTCGAGACGATCAACAAGGACCGCAAGACCTACGAGCCGATGATCACCTCGGCCGAGGAACGGACGATCTACAACAACTGGGTGCAGGCCTGGGAGAAGTATGTCGTCGCCGTGAAGCAGGTGATGGACGAGTCGACCAAGAGCGTCGGGAGGGTGCCACGCGAGGCCACCGAAATGCTCGAAAAGTCCGCCGCAGCCATCGCGCGCGACGCCGACAAGTATTTCATCCAGGACATCGAGCTCAACAACAAGGGGGCCGATGATGCGACGCGGCAGGCCGCGGAAAGCTTCTCGCGTGCGATCTGGCTGACCGTCTCGATCATCGCCGTCGCCGTCATCGCCGGCGTCGCCGTGGGCATCTATCTCGTGAAGAACGTTTCGCAGGGCATCACCTCGATCATCAAGCCGATGCAGGAGCTGGCCAAGGGCGATCTGAGCGCCGAGGTGACGCATCGCGGCGAGCCGACCGAGATCGGTGCGATGGCCGACACCTTGCAGGTGTTCAAGGAAGCGCTGATTGCAAAGAAGGAGGCCGACGAGCTCGCGGCAAGCGATGCCGAGGCCAAGATCGAGCGCGGTCGTCGCGTCGACAACCTCACGCGTCAGTTCGAGGCCACCATCGGCGAGATCGTGCAGACGGTGTCGTCGGCCTCGACGGAGCTCGAGCATTCCGCCGGTGCATTGTCCTCGACCGCGACCCGCTCGCAGGAAATCTCGACCGCGGTGGCTGCCGCCTCGGAAGAGGCGTCGACCAACGTGCAGTCGGTCGCGTCCGCGACCGAGGAGCTGTCCTCGTCGATCACCGAGATCAGCCGCCAGGTGCAGGAATCGGCGCGCATGGCGACCGAAGCCGTCGACCAGGCGCGCATGACCAATGACCGCGTCAGCGAGCTCAGCAAGGCGGCGGCGCGCATCGGCGACGTGGTCGAGCTGATCAACACGATCGCCGGCCAGACCAACCTCCTGGCGCTGAATGCGACCATCGAGGCCGCCCGCGCCGGCGAAGCGGGACGCGGCTTCGCCGTCGTCGCTTCCGAGGTGAAGGCGCTGGCCGAGCAGACCGCCAAGGCCACCGACGAGATCGGCCAGCAGGTCTCGGGCATCCAGGCCGCCACGCAGGAGTCGGTCGGCGCCATCCGTGCGATCTCCACCACCATCGAGCGGCTGTCGGAGATCTCCTCGGCGATCGCTGCTGCGGTGGAAGAGCAGGGTGCGGCCACCCAGGAAATCTCGCGCAACGTGCAGCAGGCGTCGGAGGGCACGCAGCAGGTTTCTGCCAACGTCGTCGATGTGCAGCGCGGCGCCACCGAGACCGGAACGGCGTCCACGCATGTTCTGTCCGCGGCACAATCGCTCGCCACCGACAGCGATCGTTTGAAACGCGAAGTCGCAAGCTTCCTGGCGTCGGTCCGCGCAGCCTGATACCGCAACGGCCTTCGCCGTCGCTGGAATTCTATTAGGACGTAGTTCAGCATTAACTGAAGTTTACGGACAAAGCGGCAAGCTGCTCCTCGGCAGTTGCCGCTTTTTTCGTTTCGCAGCGGTGCCCGGCCGCGCAATGGTGCTATGCCTGGATGACACGACCGGTTGCGAGACGCTTCTCCCGGAGGATCAGGACGTGTCCAAGCTTTCCATTCGTTTCAAGATCATCTCGGTCATCGCATTCCTGCTGGTCGTGATGTCCGGCCTGGGCGTGCTGTCCCTGCGCAGCATGCGCACGATCAACGAGCGGACCGTCGACATCGCCACCAACTGGTTGCCGAGTGTGCGCGCGCTCGGTGCGCTGCGCGCCGACATCAATGTCTACCGGCTTACGTTGCGCGCTCATGTGATGGCTCAGTCGCCCGAGGCGAAAGCCAGCAACGACAAGCGCATGTCCGATACGCTCGCCAAGGTGAAGAAGGACATCAAGGTCTACGAGCCGCTGATCTCCACCGCCGAGGAACGCGGCATCTACGAAGCCTGGACGCGCGCTTTCGATACGTATTTGGCTGAAGCCGAGAAGGTGCTCGACGTCTCGCGCAAGAGCGTCGGAAAGCTGCCTGACGACGTCGAAGCCCTGTTCAAGCCGACCGGAGTCGCGGCCAGCGCGTCCGAGGAGCTTCTAAACAAGGCGATCGACTACAACGACAAGGGCGCCGAATCCGCGACGCGCGACGCCGCGGAAGGCTACAACACGACGTTCTGGGTCGTGACGACGATCATTCTCGCCGCGGTCGCGGCCGGCGTCGGCGTCGGCCTCTATCTCGTTCAGGACGTCTCCTCCGGCATCGCCTCGATCATCAGGCCGATGCGGGCGCTCGGCCAGGGCGATCTCTCGGCCGAGGTGCCGCATCGCGGCGAGCCGACGGAGATGGGCGCGATGGCCGACACGCTGCAGGTGTTCAAGGAGGCGCTGATTGCCAAGCGGGACGCCGACGCGCTCGCCGCGCGCGACGCCGAGGCCAAGATCGAGCGCGGCCGCCGCGTCGACAACATCACGCGCCAGTTCGAGAACACGATCGGCGAGATCGTGCAGACGGTGTCGTCGGCCTCGACGGAGCTTGAGCATTCCGCCGGCGCGCTGTCATCGACCGCCTCGCGCTCGCAGGAGATCTCGACCCAGGTCGCCGCGGCCTCCGAAGAGGCCTCCACCAACGTTCAGTCGGTCGCCTCGGCGACCGAGGAGTTGTCCTCGTCGATCACCGAGATCAGCCGCCAGGTGCAGGAGTCCGCGCGCATGGCGCAGGAGGCCGTGTCGCAGGCGCGCCAGACCAACGATCGCGTCGGTGAGCTGTCGAAGGCCGCCGCGCGCATCGGCGACGTCGTCGAGCTGATCAACTCGATCGCGGGCCAGACCAATCTGCTGGCGTTGAATGCGACCATCGAGGCGGCGCGCGCGGGCGAAGCCGGCCGCGGTTTCGCGGTCGTTGCATCGGAAGTGAAGGCGCTCGCCGAGCAGACCGCCAAGGCCACCGGCGAGATCGGCCAGCAGATCGGCAGCATCCAGGCCGCGACGCAGGAATCGGTCGGCGCCATCCGCGACATCTCCGGCACGATCGAGCGTCTCTCGGAGATCTCCTCGGCGATCGCGGCGGCCGTCGAAGAGCAGGGCGCAGCGACCCAGGAGATCTCGCGCAACGTCCAGCAGGCCTCCCACGGCACGCAGCAGGTGTCGGCGAACGTCGCCGACGTGCAGCGCGGTGCGGCGGAGACCGGGCAGGCGTCGACGCATGTCCTCGACGCCGCCAAGTCGCTGGCCACCGACAGCGACCGCCTCAAGCGCGAGGTCGCCTCGTTCCTGCAGTCGGTGCGCGCGGCGTAACGTTCAACCCGCAGGCTGAGCCGGCGGCGCCTGCTGCTGCCGCCGGAACAGCACCTTCTGGTACAGCCAGCCGATCGCGACCAGCACGAGGCCGAGGCCGATGAAGGACAGCGCGCGCCACACCCCGGTCAGCGCCGACATGTCGACCAGGAAGGCTTTCAGGATCGTCAGCGCGATCACGATCGCCGACGCGAGGCGCGCGCGTTGCGACGAGACGACGACGCCGATGCCGAGCAGCACCACGCCGAAGCCGAGCCACGCGATCGAGTAGGTGTACTGCTCGGCCGCGCTGGTGATGCCGCTCGTCAGAACCGGTCCGTGATAGATCCGGCGGATCTCGAGGCTCACATAGGACAGCGCCATGATCAGCGCGCCGGCGGCCAGCGTGTTGCCATAGGCCGCCGGACGACGGCCCGCGACCGCGTAGGACAACAGCAGCATCAACACGGCGGGGAAGGCGTAGGCCAGGATCAGGATGTTCAGGAGCCGTCCCCTGATCGCCTCGTCCGAGACCATCGGGTTCTCGAACAGCAGCAGGCCGAGCACGGTGGCGCCGCCGGCGAAGCCGGTCAGGATCACGGCGCCGACATTGTGCACGATGCTCTGGCTGCGCTCGCGCAGCCGCTCCAGCCCGATCGCAAGCGCCAGCGCGACGCAGACGTCGAGACCGATCTCGGCGAGCGACGGCACCGCCAGCATGTCGCCGTCGTTGACGGCATGGCGGATCTCCAGGAACGCCAGCAGCGTCGTGAACAGGATCGCGGCCGCCTCGACGGCGCGCAAGGGCGCGTCGTCGCCATAGCAGCGCATCAGGATGCTCGCGCCCCAGAACGACGCCGCCGGCACGCCATAGCCCCACAGCAGCCAGTTGAGGATCGGCGTGGTGCCGACATCGGCACCGACGATGCGCGGGTCATAGCCGATGCGCAGCACCACCAAGCCGGCGAAAACGGCGGCAAGGGTGCGCAGGAACGGGATCGGCCTGTTCTCGTAGATCCAGGCGGTGCCGAGCGACATCAGCGCCAGCGCGATCGTCAGCCAGCCCTTCTCCAGCGCAAAGGTCAGCGCCAAGGCCAGCGCGGCCAGCGTGCCGGTCGCGAACAACGCGATCGAGACTGGCAGCCCCGGCCGCTCCTCACGCCGCGTCAGCAGCTCGGTCGCCGCGGCAAAGGCAGCCGCAAGCACGACCGCGAGGATCGCGAACGGGATCGAGCGGTCGAGATGGGCGATGCGCGCATACAGCGCGACCAGCAGCGCCAGCGGCGTGAACACGCCGGCGGCCGACCACACGACGGGCACGGCGGCGTTCTCCGAGCGGCCCTGCGCCAGGAATCCCGCGCCGCCGAAGCCGAGCGCGAAGATCGCCGCGGTCACCAGATGCGATGTGACGGAGGCGCCGAGCGGGTTCGGGCCCATGCCGGGCAACGCGCCGCCGGGCAGCACCAGCAGCTCCGGATTGTCGCGCAGCGCCCATTCGGCGAACACCAGGAACACCGTGCCGGCCGCCGCGGCGACCGCGCCGGTTGCGCTCGGCGCGCGCCAGGCCACCGCGAGCGTCGCTGCGATCAGCACGGTAAAGCCGATCAGCGCCAGCCCGTCGTGGAAGCTCGCCAGCACGATCAGCATCGCGCCGAGCAGATAGACCGCAAGCCCCACCGACGAGATCGGCTCGACTTCGTCATTGTCGGCGGCGGGGCCGAACAGGAAGCCGCAGACGACGATCAGCGCGGTCAGCGCGAAGCCTGCGACCACGTGGAAGACATGCGGCGCCACCGTCTCGACGCCGGCATCGAGGCCGGGCAGGGTCCACAGGAACGACAGCCCGATCGTGGTCATCGCGAGCCAGCGCCACAGCCGCACCCGCGCCAGCGCGAAGGCTGCCGCCGTGACGATGGCGAGATAGATGTAGAGCGCCCAGTAGTTCGGCTGGCCGGTCGAGACCAGCGCCGGCGTCGTGAAGGCGGCGACCAGGCCGAGCCCGGCGAGCGCCGGGCCATGCAGCAGCGCCGCCGCGAGCGTGCCGAGCGCTACCGCGCCGAGCAGCACGAAGGCGATCGCCGGCGCCAGAAATTCATACAGCGCGTACGCCGCATAGATCGTTGCGAACGCGACCGCCGTGCCGGCAGCCGTGAGGATCGCGGGAATGTTAGCGATCGGCAGCGCCGCGATCTGCGAGATGCTCTCCTTGCGCCGCGTCCATTCGCCGGCCGCGAGCAGCGCGGCGGCGAACAGCGCACCCAGCGCGACGCGCACCTCGGGGCCGACCAGGCCGGCCTCGATCGAATAGCGCACCATGAAGAAGCCGCCGAGTGCGAGCGTCAGCCCGCCGACCCACACCACCCAGCGGGTGCCGATGGTCTCCTCGAAGCCGGCCTGGGCTTGCGGCAATGGCGGGACGAAGGGAGGCGGCTCGGATATCTCGTCGGTCGTCATCGCCGCAGGCTGCAGGGAGGGCTCGGCGACCTCCGGCAGCGGCGGCGGCACCGACGGGGCTGCGCCGGACTCCTGGAACGGACTGAGCGACGGCGCGGCCGGCATCACGGGCGCCGTGACCACGGCCCGTGCAGCCTCCAGCTTGGCCAGCCGATCCTGCACCTCGGCCAGGCGGTCGGAGGTGCGGCGCGCGAAGGCGAGCGCCGCGAACGCGATCAGGAGGGCAATCCAGTCCAGAGGCCAGTCGAACATCCCGTCGCAATCCTGAAAATCGATGGCGCCCGCCGGCGTCATAGGTGAGGGAACAGAGGGCCTTTCAGGCCCCAGCGGTCGCGCAGCGATTCGCGCCGCGGCACGGCGTGCCGGCACGATGGCTGCAGTTCCTTGAGTGTCAAACCGCGCGAGGGAAGTTCAAGCGGCGCTGGTATGTTGTTACTCGGCGCGGGCCTTTCGCGGCCCCGTCGTTCCGGGGCGCGCGATGGGCGAACCCGGAACCCAGAGGTTTGAGCCTGGCCGTTCGATCGCGCGCGACGATCTCGAGGTTCCGGCTTCGCCGCTGGCGCGGCGCCCCGGAACGACGGGGGCGTGGCTCACTCCAGCTCGATGCGGAAGGGCTGGCTGTCCACCATCATCGCGCCCGGGCCGATCGCATCCAGCGCGCGCACCATGCGCCCCTGGCGGCCCAGCGCACGATCGGCGAGGCTGACGATCAGGCGGTTGGGGGAGGCGATCGGCGAGGCCTGGCGGATCGCCCAGGCGATATCGAGCTCGTCGCGGTGGGGATTGAGCGCGCAGGCGGCCGCGAAGGCGCTGGCGGTGGAGCGGCTGATGCCGGCATAGCAGTGGATGACCAGCGGCGCCGCGCGGTCCCAGCCGCGCACGAACTCCAGCACCTGGGTGACGTGATCGTCGCTCGGCGCCATGAAGCCGGGGAGCTGCTCGGTGATGTCGTCGACCGAGACCCGCAGGTGGTTCTCGGGCCGGATGCTCTCCGGCCGCTGCACCTGCTCGACATTGGCCATGATGGTCAGCACGTGACTGGCGCCGGTCAGGCGCACGGTCTCGGGCAAAGCGGCGAGTGAGCAGACGTGGATCATGGGGTGCCTTTGGACGCCCGAATATACGAACGGCGACACAAGGGCAAAAGCGGGTTTTGGATGTCAGCTCTCGGGCGGGCGCATATGTCCCGCCCTGGCCCTTGCCGGCGCGGCGAGCCCTCAGCGCGTGTTCTTGAGCTGCCGCAGCTCCTGGCGGACCAGATGCGCCTTGCCCTCGATCTCGGCGTTGAGGCGCTCGAGATGCTCGAGCACGCGCTCACGGCTCGGCGAGGCGATCTCGACCGGCTTCTCGGCCCAGGGACGGCGCACGAGCAGGGCCACCATGGCGACGGCCAGGGCGGTCAGGAGCGGGAAGCTCAGGGCAACGAGCTGGTGCGTGGTCATCGAAGACCTCCCAGGATCCACTGACCCAGCAAATGTAGGAGCACTCCGGTGACAATGCAAACCACGCCGGAGCCATAGATCAGGCCGGCCGGGGTATTCGGCGGCAGCACGCCATAGACGAACTGGGCCAACGGCACGAACGTTCCGGCGGTGACGATCGCCGTCGCCAGCGTGTTCATCCAATTGGCCGCCAGTCTCAGCCGCTCGTTGCGGCGCTCGTCCGGCGTCAGCGGCATCTCAGCACGACCCCAGCACCAGGTTGAACCGTGTCAGGAATCGTTTCTCGGCCTTGGCCGCGCTCCACGGCGTCAGGTACTCCGTCACGGTCGCCTCCGGCAGGCCGGGATCGCGGCCGAACAGCTTCTTCGCCTCGCTCTCGGAGAAGCCCGCCAGCCGGGTCGCCTCCAGATAGGCGGAGCCGCGGTCGGCCGCCTTGATCTGGCGCTCGATCTCCGGCGCGAGCTCGGCCGGAAGGCCGAAGCGGATGTGGATGGCGCCGAGCAGCCGCTTCTCGACGGATTTGTAGCTGCCGCCGAGCACCGCCTTGAACGGCGAGATCATGTCGCCGATGACGTATTCCGGCGCGTCGTGCAGCAGCGCCGCGAGCCGCAGCTTCGCATCGATGTTCGGCTTCTTCGCGCGCATCACCATCTCCACCAGCAGCGTGTGCTGCGCGACCGAGAAGATGTGCGCACCGGACGTCTGGCCGTTCCAGCGCGCCACGCGCGCCAGGCCGTGCGCGATGTCGGCGATCTCGACATCGAGCGGCGAGGGATCGATGAGGTTGAGCCGCCGGCCGGACAGCATGCGCTGCCAGACACGGTCCTGCCCGCTCGGGGGCTTCTCAATTGTCATTTGGGAGGTTTGAGGCGCGGGGCGCGGCGCTTGCCGCTGCAGGTCTCATGGCAGAAGCAGGTGACGAGATGGTCGTTGACCATGCCCGTCGCCTGCATGAAGGCGTAGACGATCGTGGGGCCGACGAACTTGAAGCCACGCGACGCCAGCTCCTTGGACATCTTGATCGAGAGCGGCGTCGACGCCGGCACGCTCGCGGTGGTCTTGAACGCATTGACCTTCGGCGCGCCGTCCATGAAATCCCACAGCAGCTTCGAGAAGCCGGGACCCTTGTCCTGGATGTCGAGCCAGGATTTCGCGCTGAGAATCGCGCCCTCGATCTTGGCGCGGTTGCGCACGATGCCGGCATCGTTCATCAGCGCGTGGATCTTCTTGTCGGAATAGCGCGCGATCTTCGCAGGCTGGAAATCATCGAAGGCGCGGCGGAAATTGTCGCGCTTGCGCAGGATCGTGATCCACGACAGTCCGGCCTGGAAGCCGTCGAGGATCAGCTTCTCATACAGCGCGCGATCGTCATATTCCGGCACGCCCCACTCGGTGTCGTGATAGGCGACATAAAGCGGATCGCTGCCCGGCCAGGGGCAGCGCGTCAGACCATCGGGATGGACGACCGCAGCGCGACCCATATCAGCGGCTCAGGCGACCGTCTGCTTCGGCGCGCCCTGCAACGCGTCGGGATCGGCGATGCGGACGGTGAGACCGCCCGCCGTCAGCGGCGTGCCCGCCTCCATCGCCTCGGCGACACGGTCGATGCGCACCAGCGCCAGGCCCTTCTGCTGCGCAGCCGAGCCCATCGTGCCGACGCTCTTCTCGCCCGCCAGAATCGGCGTGCCCGGCTCCGGGCTCGGACCATCGAGCAGAACCTTGGCCGCCCGCGTCCGCGTGGTGCCGCGATGGTGCATGCGGCTCACGACCTCCTGGCCGACATAGCAGCCCTTGCCGATGTCGACGCCGTGCAGCCGGTCCATGTTGGTCTCGTAGGGAAAGGCGTCGCCATACATGAAGTCGAGCCCGCCGCGCGGCACGGTGTGATCGATGCGATGCGCCTCGTAGTCTGCGGCGGCGACGACCTCCGCGCCCAGTCGCGCGGCGATCTCGGCGAGATCAGCCTGCGGCGCGATGACGCGGCAGCCCAGCGCGTCGTGGCGCGGGTCCTTGAAGCACAGATCGATCGCCGCAGCCGGCGCGCCGTCCCAAGCCGCGATGACGCCGACCTGGTCGGAGAGATTGCTGATCGCGACCTTGGCGCGCAGCTTGTACAAATTGAGTTTGTCCGTCAGCGCCTGCGCCAGCGCGCGGGGGCAATCCAGCAGGAAGCGTTCACCGGCGTCCCCCGCGGGCGCCTGCGCCACCAGGAAATCGATGATGATCTTGCCCTGCGGCGTCAGCAGCGCACCGAACCGGGCGTCACCCGGAACGAGCTTGGTGACATCGGTGGTAACCAGACCGTTGAGGAACTTGCGTGCATCGTCGCCGCTGACCTGGACCACGCCCCGGTCGTCGAGAAACGTCGCTTTCATTCGAAAAACCTCTTGCGACACGCCGCACTGAAACGTAAGCCGCCCTGGCATAAACCACAAGGCTGAAACGCCGCACTGCGGTGGCTTCATTCTAAAGATCAAGGCGCGCGCCGCCTCGCAGGCCAGCAAATGGGCAGGCGCGCAGCATGATCGAACTGCCTTGGGGTGATCGGGAGAATGACATCCTATGAGGGGTTCATGAGCCAGCGCTTCCAAGTCATTCTGAAATCCGGCACCGTGGTCAATCACGACGGCGAGGGTGTCCGCGACATCGGCATCTCGGGTGGACGCATCGTCGAGATCGGCGATCTCAGTGCGGCCTCCGCCGCCGAGATCATCGACTGCAAGGGCCTGCACGTGCTGCCCGGCGTGATCGACACCCAGGTGCATTTCCGCGAGCCTGGTTTGACCCACAAGGAGGATCTCGAAACCGGCTCGCGCAGCGCCGTGATGGGCGGCGTCACCGCCGTGTTCGAGATGCCCAACACCAATCCGCTGACGGTCACCGAGGAGGCGTTCACCGCCAAGATCGAAGCCGGGCGCCATCGCATGCATTGCGACTTCGCCTTCTTCATCGGCGGCACCCGCGAGAACGTCGAGCAACTGCCGGTGCTGGAGCGCGCCGAGGGCTGCGCCGGCGTCAAGGTGTTCGTCGGCTCCTCCACCGGCTCGCTGCTGGTCGAGGACGACGACAGCCTGCGCCGCATCTTCCAGGTGATCCGCCGCCGCGCCGCGTTCCACGCCGAGGACGAATACCGCCTCAACGAGCGCAAGAATTTGCGCGTCGAGAACGACCCGCGCTCGCACCCAGTGTGGCGCGACGAGGAGGCCGCGCTGCGCGCTACGCAGCGGCTGGTCAATCTCGCGCACGAGACCGGCAAGCGCATCCATGTGCTGCACATCTCGACCAAGGAAGAGATCGTCTATCTGCGCGACCACAAGGACGTCGCCACCGTCGAGGCGACGCCGCACCATCTCACGCTCGCTGCGCCCGAGTGCTACGAGCGGCTCGGCACCTACGCGCAGATGAATCCGCCGGTGCGCTCCGCCGACCATCGCGACGTGATCTGGTGGGGCGTCCACCAGGGCATCGTCGACATCCTCGGCTCCGACCACGCGCCGCACACCGCGGAAGAAAAGGCCAAGACCTATCCGGCCTCGCCTTCCGGCATGACTGGCGTGCAGACCTTGGTGCCGATCATGCTCGACCACGTCAACGCCGGCCGGCTATCGCTGCAGCGTTTCGTCGACCTCACCAGCGCGGGCCCCGCCCGCATCTACAACATCGCCCGCAAGGGCCGCATCGCCGCCGGCTACGACGCCGATCTGACGATCGTCGACCTCAAGCGCAGCGAGACCATCACCAACGAATGGGTCGCCTCGAAAGCCGGCTGGACGCCGTATGACGGCGTGCGCGTGACGGGCTGGCCGGTCGGCACCTTCGTCCGCGGCCAGCGCGTGATGTGGCAGGGCGAGCTGCTGACGCCTGCGACCGGCGAGCCGGTCAGTTTCATGGAGACGCTGCGGCCGTAACGGCGCAACTGATTATTTCGCGCCGTCGTTGCGAGCGTAGCGAAGCAATCCAGGGGTGGTGTACGGGACTCCGGATTGCTTCGCTACGCTCGCAACGAAGCGGGCATCACGCTGCGCGACGATCAGCTCGCAGCTCCGATCTGATCATCGGCCGCGATGTCCGATGCCGCTCAGGCAAACAGCTTGTCGATATCGTCCTGCGAAATCGCCACGCCCACCCGCTTCGGACCCTCCAGCAAGTCCGGCTCGGTGCTTGGGGCCGCGACCTCGGCTGCGAGCCGGGCCAGTTCCTCTTTTCCCCACATCCGGACCAGTCGGTTGATGTGGTCTTCCATGAACTTCAACGACTTGACGACGCGCGTGATCCGCTGCCCGGTGAGGTCCTGAAACGCGCACGCCTCGAACACCTTGTTCGAGCTGTCGAGGATCTCGTCGCAGATCGCCGCGGTCGTCGGGTCCTTGACGCTCTGCAGCTTCGCGACGCTGTTGCCGATCGTCTCCATGCTTTCGAGGATCGCGTTCCCGGCCACCTCCGTGTTCTCGACGATCGCATCGAGGGTGTCGGCCATCGTCGCGAAGTTGTTCTTGCTGTCGCCTTGAAGAGCTGCGAATTCCCGCCGCATGCTGCTGATGTGGGCGAACATCTCGACCAGGAGCGTTTTCAGCATCCTCTCTTCTTCTGGCGCAATCATCAGAAATCCCCGACTTTTCCCTAACGTTTCCTTAACCAAGCTCTTCACGCGGCAGCTGCAAACTCCGCTCTGCTCGTCGGTGACGGCATTTCGGATTTCGCTCCGGCGATGACCAGGTCGCGACACGGCCAATCGAGTTTTCGCGTCAGCTCGCAACGGTACTATGGTCAAGTCGGTGAAGATCAGCGGCCTAGTTTTTCCTATTTTCGTTAAGGGCGGATGTTCATGCCCCCCCAACGCCTTCGAATGGTGAAGGGTTTCTGACGCCGGATGGCGGCTGATGACCGGGGCAGTTCCCGGCCGTTCGGCGGCCCGATCGGCGATCCACGGCTGTCCATCGGCGGTTCGCCGCAGAAGAATGCGGGCTGTCCACGCGACGTCGTCAGGCAAGGTGTCCCGCGGCTTTGAGGATCAGCTGCGTGATTTCGTCGGGATGGGAGATCAGTGAGAGATGGCTGGCATTGAGTTCGATGGTCTCGGCGCCCATCCGCTTGGCCATGAAGCGCTGGAGATCCGGGCTGATGGTGCGGTCTTCGGTCGAAACCGCATAATAGCTGGGCTTCGATCGCCAGGCTGCGTTGGTGGTTTTGCCTGACAGCAGCGCCTTTTGGAACGGTTGCTGGACGGCGTAGAGGACTTTCGCTTTCGCTGTTGGCAGGTCGCCCGCGAAATCGCGCAAAAACGCCGCTTCGCTGAGACGCCCTTCGTCGCCGTCGAACACGATACCGGCTGTCGCGGGCGGCGTCGGGTAGGTCTTGGCAAGGGCGGTGTAGTCCTCGCCAGCATCCGGCGCACGTGCAGCCACGTAGACCAGCGCGGAGACCTTCGGATTCATACCGGCCTCGGTGACGATCATCCCGGAAAAGGAATGGCCCACCAGCACCGTCGGGCCATCTTGCTGCGCCAGAACCCGTTCAGCCGAAGCCACCGCGTCGGGAAGCGTCGTCAGCGGATTTTGAACGGCCGTGGCATTCAATCCCGCTTCTTGCAATCGTGCGATCACCTCGGACCAACACGAGCCGTCTGCGAACAGCCCGTGCACGAGCACGACGTTGGTGGCCTTCACTGGATTGGACGTAGCGGTCTTGCCGGATGTCGAGATCAGCGAAGCCGCACCAAGGGTCACCAGGGCGGCGGAGAAGGTCCGTCTATCAATCATCGCGCATTCTCCGGAGATGTCGATCGTGCGGTCGGCGCCGGCGGCACTGGCAGAATGATTTCAGAAGCGACCTTCCAATCTTTGCCGATGCGAAGCCAGTTGACAATCATCAGGAACGGCTTGGCTGTTCCGTCCTGTCCCGCATAGGACACCGTGATGTTCATTGGAACATAGGATTCGGCGACATCGCGTGTGAGGCCGACGATCTTGAGCCGCGAATAGTCCGGCTCGAGCACGACCGGGCCGGAACTTCCGATGTCATGCAGCTTTTGATCAATGGTCTCGTTGCCCCAATAGCCTGCCCAGTTTCCTTCGGACGGGATCGCGCTCTTGGCAACCAGCAGCGTCGACGGCGATTGCCAGAACATCTCGTGCAAACCTCTGAAATCATGTTTGTTGGCTAGTTCCATGAGCCCGGCGAATTTCGATCTGATCGCGCCGAGTGTAGCCGCATCCAGCGGCTCCTTGGTCATCGCCCGTGGAGATGCATGTGCCGGCATGACAGCCGCGGCCAAAAGAGCCCAGGCCGTGGTGAGAAACACCCTGTCCATGCGAAAATGTCCATCATCTGTTTCCAGCGTGCCGGCCGGAGTTCGTGTTATTTATCGGCCTATCTGGCGCGAATGGCGTCCTTGAGAATTGGCCCGCGCATTCACTCAGCAAGGATGTGACTTTCGCATCGAGATCTTGCGCCACGGCAAGCGCCGCCGCGTGGCCGCAGGGCCGCAAGTCGCTCTCATCCTGTCGGAGGAGATGCGCACGCCATCGGGGCGCTCATCAATGAGGATTGTGACGGGAGCGTAAGACCCGGCATCGGGCAGGGGCCACCCTCTTGTAAATGGGTGTGTGCACTCCCGGCGCGACAGCGCCGGGAGTGGCGACCGTCACTTCGCCCGTGCGGCCTTTTCGATGACCTCGGCCACCTCTTTCGCATGGACGACGAGCGAGGCATGGCTGCCGGCAACGTCCGTCGTCTGGGCCTTGATCCTCGCTGCAAACGACTTCTGCGCCTCGGGGGCGACGGTCTTGTCCTTCGTGGTGATGACGTAGAACGTGGGCTTGTCATGCCAGGCCGCAATGGTGACGGGGGCCTCGAACGCAACGTGGTTCAACGGAAGCTGCGAGTTCGCCAGGTGCTCACCGATTTCCGGAGGAAGATCGGCGGCGACGGCTGACGCAAACACCTTCGGATCGATGTACAGATCACCCTTGGCGTCGGGATGGATCGCTCTGGTGCCCTCGGTCTGCGGGCCGGCCTTCGCCAGCGACGCCAGGGATTCTCCGACGTCGGGTGCGAAGGCGGACACATAGACCAGCGCCGACACCTTGGGATCGTCGCCCGCCTGCGTGATCACCACGCCGCCCCAGGAGTGGCCGACCAACACAGTCTTGCCGTTCTGCTTTGCGAGCGCCTGTTTTGTGGCGTCGACATCCGCCGCAAGGGAGGTGAGCGGATTTTCGACCAGCGTGACGTTGTAGCCTTTCTTGGTGAGAATATCGGCGACAGGCTGCCAACTCGTCTGGTCCACGAAGGCGCCGTGCACGAGAACGATGTTCTGGGCTGCTCCCTTCGGCGGTTCGGCCGAATGAGCGGAGCCGACCAATGTCGACCCGGCAAGAAACGCGGTGGCAGCTGAGAGGAGGATATTTCGCATCGAATGATCCCATGGGCATGTCGGACGGAACAGCGTCCGGGGGGAATGGACAGGCGTTTCCAATAAGCTTGCGGGTCTTCCATTCGCGTCGGCGATAGAGTTGCCGCGCGCGACGTCGGCCCGCCGCGACATGACCTAATCCGCAGTCCATCCGGACGATAGAGATCGATCGTCCGAATGTTGTGTCCGATCGTCCACCGAGCTAGCTTGGACAGAATGGACATCCTCGCTCAAATGCTCGACCGCGTTCGTCTCGGCGGGACGCTGCTTTTTCACTTCGAGCTCGGCCATCCCTGGCATCTCGAACTGCCGGCGCGCCCTTACGCGTTGTTTCATTATGTCAGCCGAGGATCGGCGACCCTCGCTGTCGGGCAGGGACAAGAAATCCAGATGACCGAGGGCGATCTCGTCGTCATCACACGCGGCGAACCTCATGTGTTCTATTCGGATCGCCGGGCCAAACCTTTGCGCATCATCGATATCGATCGGGCATCATCGCGGTTTGGAGTCATTCGTCACGGCAGCCGTGTGAAGCCGCACGCGACCATGATCTGCGGCAATTTCACGGTGTCGCGGCCGATATTTGGCAGCGTGCTGGAGCTGCTACCGCCAGTGCTTTTGCTGAGGCCGGCGACGGACGGTGAATGGCTCGAAGCGATCCTGCGCCGCATGGTCAGCGAAGCAGCGCTCGAGCGCCCCGGCCAACGCGTCGTACTTTCGAAACTCACGGAAGTGCTCTTTGTCGAGGTGCTCCGAAGCTGGATTTCGTCTCTCAGTCCCGGACAAGGCGGCTGGCTCGGGGCGATTTCCGACCCGCATATCGGGCCGGCCCTCAAGCTCATTCATGAAAACCCGGAGCATCCCTGGACCGTGAGCGGCCTCGGACATCAGGTCGGGCTCGGCCGCTCGGCGTTTTCGGCGCGTTTTACCAAGCTCATCGGCCAGTCCGTGCAGCGCTACGTGATCGAACGCCGCATGGCTGAGGCGGCGTTTCTGCTGGAAACCAGCGATGAGTCGATCGCGCAGATTGCCAGCCGGGTCGGTTACGAGACGGCGGCAGCATTCTCCAAGCTGTTTCATCGGCACAACGGTCAGTCGCCGGGGAGCTATCGGGCCGCTCAGCGCGCCGAGGGAGGCCCCGCGCAATCGGACCACTCGGAACTACAAATGTCCAATTGAGCTGGCTTACGCGGTCGCCGTGCCTGCAACCGGCCCGTCCCTGCTGTTCGTCGTGAGCTCGATTGCCGAGGTCACGCCTGCTGTTCGACGCGAGAGCGCAAGCGTAGGTGATGGGGGGACGAGACAGCCGGTCCCCAGCGAGAGCACGTAGCAAGCGTTAAACCTGTCGCGCAAGAGGGGGCTGGGGGGCGGTGTGCCGTACGACCGCGTGCGGGCTGGTACTGACGGCAGCAACTCGAACTCTTACAGTCTCCTGAACTCATCCAAGGTTCGGATCACCAATGGCATGAACTCACTGCCGCCGGCAAAGCCAGCTATTCGGCTCCTTCCGGACATTCGGCGTCAGTTTGATGAGGTCCGCTTTCGAAGTTCGATGGCTGCGATAGAGTCAAATTTCATGACGACGCAGTCGCTTGTGACCCGAAGCGGATGCTCGCATCGGCTGCTAGTCAGCTTCAACGTAGCGAATGATGCTCTGATTTTGAACGTTTGCGACCAGTTCATCCGCGCGGGACAAAAGCCGGCTGAGTAGAGCAGAGCAATTTGCCGGGTTGTAGCCGAGAGCGAGCCCGACGGTGGGCGGGTGGCCCTCGAGCGCTCTGGCAACAACGTTTGGAGCCAGCATATTCTGCGCATAGAGTGGAACGAGTGTGACTCCGCCAGTGGACGCGACCAGTGACATGGCCGACGATATGTTCTCGCCTTCGTACTTTGCCTTGAGCACGATTCCAACCTTCGACGCATAATCCTGAATCACAGCGTGCAAGACCGGAGACGTTCTGGCCGAGCTGACATAGATCTCACGGACAAGATCCTGCGGGCGAATCCTTTTGCGCGACGCCAGGCGATGGTCTGCCGGCAGCACTACGATCAAGGGCTCCTTCGCCAACAACTTGAAGGTCACGCCTGCGGTCTGTTTCTCGGGCCGGAGAAAGGCTATGTCGAGCTTCCCGCGCGTCAATGCGAGCGCAAGTTCTGGCGAGGACTGACTGGTCAGGGTGACTTCGATCTCCGGCTCTTCCTCGCGGAGGATACGCAGCAGATGGGGGAGCCACATCACCTCCAGACCCACCATGAATCCCATGGAAAGCGTCGGCTTCTGCGGCTGCGCGATCTGCCGCGCGCCAACCGTCGCTGCCTCGACCTGCAACAGCGCCAACCGCGCATGATCGAGAAAGACTCTTCCGGCCTCGGTCAGCGCTACGCCACGCGCCTGGCGCTCCAGCAACTCCACGCCAACTTCGGATTCCAGATCGCGAATCTGCCGGCTCAGGGACGGCTGTGAGGTGTTGAGGCGCCGCTGGGCTGCCGTCAGAAAACTACCTTCCTCTGCAACGGCAATGAAATAGCGCAAATGCCGGAGTTCCATTCCGCCCTCAATATGCTTCCAAGGCATATATCCGAGCCTACAAGGTATTTGTTTCTGGCGGAAGCAGGAAATACCTTCATGCGGCCATGCGTTGGCCGTCGGGTGTTGCCGAGGCAAGGGCTCTCTCGGGCTCCTCATTATAAAATTCGGCCCGCGACATCGAGCAGCGCGTAGCTCAATGGATCAGTTAGTTCCTGTCTTTTCAGAAAGACGGACAGCGCCGATGGAGCGACTCGATGCCGACGATCACGACTAACGACGGTGTAAACATCTTCTACAAGGATTGGGGATCAGGTCAGCCGATCGTCTTCAGCCACGGTTGGCCGCTGACAGCGGACGACTGGGATGCCCAGATGACATTCTTTCTTCGTCATGGGTATCGGGTGATCGCCCACGACCGGCGGGGCCACGGCCGGTCCGACCAGCCCAGCACCGGCAACGACATGGACCGCTGGGTTGCCGACCTTGCAACCCTGACTGCACACCTGAACCTGCGCGACGCGATCCATATCGGGCATTCGACAGGTGGCGGAGAGGTGGCTCGCTATGTCGCCCGCCACCAGGAGCGCGTCTCGAAGGCGGTGCTGGTCGCTTCGCTGACGCCGAACATGTACCGGAGCGAGAACAACCCATCGGGTCAACCGCCGGAGTGGTTCGAAGCGATCCGGGCAGGCGTGCTGGGCAACCGGTCGGAATTCTACCGTTTCGTTCCGGAGAATCCGTTCTACGGGTACAACCTCGATGGGGCCAAGCCTTCGGAGGCAATCATTGCCAACTGGTGGCGCCAAGGCATGGCCGGCGGTGCTCTCGCTCACTACGCGACTGTCGACTCGTGGCTCGAAGATTATACCGAAGACCTCAAGAACATCACTGTGCCGGTGCTGGTGATGCATGGCGAGGCGGATCAAGTCGTCCCGTTCGCAAGCTCCGTGCCGCGTGCGGTCGACCTGCTCAAGAACGGGTCGCTGAAGACCTATCCCGGCTACCCCCATGGCATGCTGACCACGCACGCGGATGTCCTCAACCCCGACCTGCTCGCGTTCATCAGGTCTTGACGACATCTCTCATCCATCATCGCCTTGCCGCACGAAGGAGATGCCGTTTGAAAGGCGGCCTCTCCTTCAGCTCAAGAGACCGTATTGGACAGCCGCGTTTGGCCAACGCGGGTTTCGCGCGGCACACCGAGCAGGAACTCGGTCTCTCAGCGAAAATCCATCTCATAGCGCTTGCTGCCGCTCCTGCGCCGGCTGTGCCATCATGGCCGGATTGGATTGAAGCGCCGCGATCAAGCGCCGGGATAGCACACCCGTCGGGCAAATCAGTTGAGCGATTTGGTCGGTGACGCCGTCGTTCCCGTCTCCGCAACGACACGAGATGCATAGGCCGAAAGGATGATTTTGCGCATCGTCTCAACGTGATCGCGGTCGCGGTGCATGCTGGCTAAAAAAGCCGCTTTCCAATTATCAGAATTCGTGCCACTTCTCTCTCCATCCCGCCTCACCGAGAGGGGCGTACGCGCGGTCGTCACGAGACGCGAGGCGGGGAGGCGGTGGACGTGTCGGGTTGCAGCGTGGGCTTGTCTTGCGCGGACGAACAGCTTCGATGCGGACGTGAAGCCGTGTGGTCCTGGCCTCCCGAAGCCGAGGTCAAGCCTGCGATCGGTGCGAGAGCGCCGGCGCGGACGATGGGGGCAAGACAGCCGGTCCCCAGGGAGAGCACGGAGTAAGCGTTAAACCCATCGCGCAGGGAAGGCTGGGCTCATCCGGCTGCACCTGTGGTTCCTGCCCCGTGCATTCTTGTTCGCACGGGGGCCATGGGCGTCAGCCGACGCCCAGCCTTCCCTGCGCCCTCGATCGATGCGAGGGACGAACGACGGTCATCGCTCGGGCGCCCGCGCCGCGAGGACGATGAGGCGTGTCTCATCGCTCTTTGACATGTGAAGGTGGATGCCGATGCGCGTGAGCGCTGACGCCGTCGTGCCAAAATCGCCGCGAAGCATTTGAGCGGTAGGGCAAAGCGGCGCCCGCAGGGCGTTGCGTGCCCACCGTCGTGAGGCGAACGCGGACCGCGATGGTGGGCACGGCGCGCGAGAGAGCGCTGCATTGTCGGCAGAAGCGCGGTGCGCCTTTGCCCACCCTACGGCAGGTTGCTTGGGGGCCGGATCAGCGGCGCGAGCTTTACTGCGTCGCGCGCGACAGCGAGAACTCGCCGTTGCGGATGCGCTCGGGAAAACCCTCGACGAAGGTCGCGACCGCGTCCTCGCCGTAGGTCGTCACGAGCTCGGCCAAAGCGGCGAACAGGCTGGCCTGCGCCAGGCAGTCGCCGTCGACGCCATCATGGCGCGCTTCTGCCCAGGCTTCGTTGAGGTAGCTGAGCGCGGCCTGCTTCTGCTCATGGTCGGGCAGGGCGGCGGGAAGGGCGCTGAAGGTGAGGGGATAACTCATTGAATTCAGTCTGGCGGGGCCGCGAGGCGCGTTGATTTCCGAACGCGGGCGCGCCGGACAAGTGAGCATTACCACGCGAGGCGGGAACGCCTAGGCCAGTTCTTTAGGAAAGGTTAACAAGGTTAACGCAAACGTGGATAACGCGCCGGCCCCGTTAATTGGCGTAACGCGCCGTGAGGTCGCGCGAGATCTTCGATCCCTCGTCGATGTAGCGGCGGATCGCGACCATCGCGGCCGGGGTGCAGGTCCGGTAGGTCTGCTGGAAGCCGTTATAGCCGCGGTTGAAGCCTGCGATCATGCGGGCGCGGCGCTCGCCGGACGGGGTCTCGGCATCTACCAGCGCCTGCATCTGGTTGCGCCATTTGGCGCCTTCATTGCTGCCGCAGATGCCGCGGAGGTAATGCAGTGTGCCGAGGATCTCGGCCAGCCGCTGCAGATCGCCGTCGAACGGCGCAGCCGCATCCTGCGCCCGCACCGGAGCGGCGGCGCAGGCCGCAACGAGGACGAGGATGGCCAGCAGGCGTTTGGGGAACATCGGGAGCACTGCCGTCATATGCCTTCGCCCGGTGGCGGACGCAAGGCGCCTACACCAGAGCCCGGGCGGCGGCGATGATCTCCGGCAAGCCGTCGGTGAGGGGCAGGCCGTCCAGATCATCGGGAGCGCGCCACAGCACGTCGTCCAGCTCCTCGTTCAGCACGGGCTCGCCGGCCTGCCAGCGCGCGGCAAAGGGCAGGATCACGTAGTGGCCGTCGCCGCCCTTGCCGCCCTGGCTGGCCGGCAGCACCTCGCGCCAGCCGGCCAGCCCAATGATCGAGATCGACAGCCCGGTCTCCTCCATCACCTCGCGCGCCAGGGCCTCGTGCAGGCTCTCGCCGAACTCCACCCGCCCGCCCGGGAGGGTGTAGACGCCCTTCGCCGGAGACCGCGCCCGGCGCACCAGCATGATCCTGCCGTCGCGGAAGATCGCGGCGCTGACGGCGAGCTGGGGATGGCGGGGAGGCGGGGCGAGGGTCATGGCAGCGACGGCTCCGGGCATGGTATGCACTCTGGCGTGAAGACCACCGGGTCGGCAGCCGGTGCAACGCTAGAAGCTTGCCATGATCGCGTCGACGGCGTCGACTTCGTCGACCTCCGCCACCGGTTCCGGATCGAACTCGATGTCGCCATTGATGATGCCGCCGGCCTGCGACACCAGCGGCTTGACCCAGCCCGCGGCCTGCTCGGCCAGCTTGGCCTTGGTGGAATCCTGCTTGGCGTCGCGCATCGCGCTGCCGACCGCGAGCAGGATGTCGGTCATGGTCTTGGTGAGATGGTCGAAGCGATCGCGAATCGCCGGATCGGCCTGCTCATAGGCCTCGATGACGAGATCGCGGGCCTTGAAATTGGTGTGGGTGAAATGTTCCGGGTAGCTCAGTGGCGACCACGCCAGGAAATCCTCGGCGCATTCCGGGATATCCGGAATCATTTCAAGCAGCATAACGGCTTCGTTGAAATGATTCAGATAGTCGGTGGCGAGACCGGTGCGCGGATTGATGTTGGCGGCGCGCAAGATCGCGGCCCGCGCCGGATCAATGGCGCTGCCCGCCGGTCGTGGGGTCGTGCGATCGGAAGGCACGGATTGGGTCGCCGCTGCGGTCATCCGCTGCAGTGTTCCCAACCCCGGTTAAAAGGTGCTGAACACACCAGGATTTGAGTGACATTATGTGTGGACGTTTCGTGATCACTTCACCACCCGCAGCTATCAGGCAGATCTTCGGCTACGAGGAACAGCCGAACTTTCCGCCGCGGCACAACATTGCTCCGACGCAGCCGATTCCCGTAGTTTTCCTGGATCAGGACGTCAGGCATTTTCGCTTGATGCGCTGGGGTTTCATGCCGGCCTGGGTCAAGGATCCCCGTAGTTTCACGCTGGTGATCAATGCGCGTTCGGAGTCCGTACGCGAGAAGCCCGCATTCAAGAACGCGATTCGTCGTCGGCGCGTGATTGTGCCCGCTGATGGGTATTACGAGTGGCAGGTGATCGATGGCCGCAAGCGGCCATTCTTCATCCATCGCGCCGACCGCGCGCCAATCGGCTTCGCCGCGCTCGCCGAGACGTGGATGGGACCGAACGGCGAGGAAGTCGATACGGTGGCGCTGATGACGGCCGCCGCGAGCGCCGATCTCGCGACGCTGCATCATCGGGTTCCCGTGACCATCAGGCCGGATGATTTTTCACTCTGGCTCGACTGCCGCGCGCACGATGCCGACGACGTCATGCACCTGATGGTCGCGCCGCGGGAAGGCGAGTTCGCCTGGTACGAGGTCTCGACCCGCGTCAACGCCGTGGCCAACGACGACGAGCAACTGCTCCTGCCGATGACCGAGGAGATGCGGGCCGCCGAAGATGCGCAGCGCAAGCCGGCGAAGAAAGTTGCGTCGCGAAAAAATACAACTTCGCCCGCTGATGACGGGCAGGGGAGTTTGTTCTGAGGCAGGCTTTGACAAACCGAGACGGTCGTCATCCCCCCGTTTTCGCGGAGGACGACAGCGGAGCAAGATCCGCGAGCAAGGCGTTGGCCGCACTCAAACAAAGATCCGCAGCGCCGCGTGCTGCAGCAGCATGATGGTCTTGGCGTCCTGGATGCGGCCGTCGGCGATCATCGCGAGCGCCTCGTCGATCGAGAGTTCCATCACCTCGATCTCCTCGCCCTCATGCGCGAGCCCGCCCCCGGCGCTGACGCGCATCTCGGGCTCGTACTCCGCGACGAAGAAGTGGATCTTCTCGGTGACCACGCCCGGGCTCATGAACGCCTCGAACACGAACTTCACGTCATGCAGCCGGAAGCCGGTCTCTTCCTCGGCCTCGAGGCGGATGCGCTCCTCCGGCGAGGCATCGTCGAGCAGCCCGGCCGCGGCCTCGATCAACAGGTCGTCATGGCCGTTGAGGAAGGCGGGGTAGCGGAACTGCTTGACCAGGATGACGCTGCGCTGGACGAGGTTGTAGGGCAGGATCGCCGCCGCGTTGCCGCGCTCGAACACGTCGCGGCTCTGCATCTGCCAGGTGCCGTCGTCGCGCCGCCACTCGAACCTGGTCGAGGTCAGCGTGCCGTAATGGTCGGAGAGCACGCGCCGCTCGTGCACGCGGATGCGGTCGGAGATGCTCATGGGGGACCTCTATTTCATGCCGGGAGTCGGCGGGCGACCGTCGAGCCATTTCGAGAACACCACGCTGTCCTGCACGGCGTAGTCGAGCGCCTGGTAGAATTCCTGCACCTTGGTGTTGTCGCCGCGCACCATCAGCATCAGCTTGGCGATGCCGCGTGCCCGCAGCCAGTCTTCCGCGGCCGCCATGATGGCGCGGCCGAGGTCACGCCCGCGATGATCGGGATCGACGCTGACGTAATAGACCCAGCCGCGATGGCCGTCATGGCCGACCATCGCCGAGGCCGCGATGACGCCATCGACGCGGCCGACCAGCACGGTCGAGTCATCGCCGCGGCGGGCGAGCGCGATGTCGGCGGCGGGATCGTTCCACGGCCGCGTCAGACCGCAGCGCTGCCACAGAGCGACAATTGTGGGCACGTCCGCATCGGTGATGTCGGAGACGACGAGAGCAGGGGCGATGTTCATGAGCGGGTCGAGAGCCTACAGCACCTTGCCGGGGTTCATGATCCCGAGCGGATCGAACTGCGCCTTGATCGCGCGCATCAGCGCGATCGCGGTCGGGTCCTTCACATCCGGCAGCTCGTCGCGCTTGAGCACGCCGATGCCGTGCTCGGCCGAGATCGAGCCGCCCATGCGCAGCACGATCTCGAACACCACCGCATTCACCTCGTGCCAGCGCGCCAGATAGTCGGCGGTGTCGGCGCCGACCGGCTGGCTGACATTATAGTGGATGTTGCCGTCGCCGAGATGGCCGAACGGCACCGGCCGCGCGCCGGGCAGTTTCTTCACGACAGCCTCATTGGCCTCGGCGATGAAGGCCGGCACCGCGGCGACCGGCACCGAGATGTCGTGCTTGATCGAGCCGCCCTCCGGTTTCTGCGCCCAGGAGATGTCCTCGCGCAGCTTCCAGAACGCCATGCGCTGGGAGAGATTCTCGGCGATCACGGCGTCGTCGACGATGCCGGCTTCAAGACCTTGCTCGAGGATGGTCTCCAGCGTCGCGCGCGCATCGTCGCGCGACGACGACAGCTCCATCAGCACGAACCAAGGATGCGGGCCCGACAGCGGCGCACGGTTGCCCGCGACATGGCGGATCGAGAAGTCGAGCGCGATATGCGCGATCAGCTCGAAGCTGGTCAGGCTGCCGGCGGCCTCGCGTTGCGCGATCGCCAGCAGCTTCAGCGCGTCCTCCGGAGACTTCAGTCCGACGAAGGCGGTCTCGATCGCCCGCGGCTTCGGGAACAGCTTCAGGCTTGCAGCCGTGATGATGCCCAGAGTCCCCTCGGCGCCGATGAACAGGTTGCGCAGGTCGTAGCCGGTGTTGTCCTTCTTCAATTTCGACAGCGCATTCAGCACCCGCCCGTCGGCCAGCACCACCTCGACGCCGAGCGCCATCTCGCGCGCGACGCCATAGGCCAGCGCAGCGGTGCCGCCGGCATTGGTCGAGAGATTGCCGCCGATGGTGCAGCTGCCCTCGGCGCCGAGCGACAGCGGGAACAGGCGGTCGACCTCGGCGGCCTTCTGCTGCGCGACCTGCAGCACCACGCCGGCCTCGGCGATCATCGTGTTGGAGGCAGTGTCGACGTCGCGGATCTTGTCCATGCGCTTCAGCGACACCACGACCTCGCCATTGTGCGGGGTCTGGCCGCCGACGAGGCCGGTGTTGCCGCCCTGTGGCGTCAGAGCGATACGATGCGCGCTGGCGAGCTTGCAGATCGCGGCCACTTCAGCGGTGGAGCCTGGGCGCAACACCAGCGGCGAGCGGCCGTGGAACAGATTGCGCTCCTCGGTGACGTAAGGCGCGACGTCGGCCTCGGCGGTCAGCGCCTGGCGCTCGCCGACGATGGCGGTGAATTGCGCGATCAGCTCGGGGGACAGCGGCGGCAAAGCAGGCGGGCTGATGTTCATGGTTGGTCGCTTCCAGTGTTATCGCGGCGCGGCGGCGCGGCGCAGCCGGTCGTTGATCGCCTCGCCCAGTCCGTCGTTCGGGATCGGCATCACGGCGATGCTGCGCGCGCCGCTCGCATCGAGGCTGCGAAGATAGCCGAAAAGATGCGTTGCTGCCTCTGCCGGATCGCCCGAGGGCGACAGGTTCAGCATCGCGGCTGCGCCGGCGGCGCCGGGCAGGTTCACGGGGCCGAAGGCGAGCAGCGCCTCGCCAGCCGCGAGGTCGTTGGCCTCGAGGCGGACGGCGGCGCGCGGCGCATAATGCGAGGCCAGCATGCCCGGCGCGAGCGGCTGCTCGGCTGCATGCATCTCCGCGGTTACCCGTCGCGCCAGAGGCCGGCCGAGCACGGCCTCGATCGCTTCGCTGGGAACTCCGCCCGGGCGCAGCAGAGCGGGTGCCTCGAAGCAGCCGACGATGGTCGATTCGACGCCGACCTCGACCGGGCCGCCGTCCAGGATCAGGTCGATACGTCCGGTGAGATCGGCCGCGACATGGGCTGCCGTCGTCGGCGACACATGGCCGGAGATGTTGGCCGACGGCGCCACCACGGCGCCACCGAATGCGGCGAGCAGCGCTCGCGCTATGGGATGGGCCGGCACGCGGATCGCAACCGTGTCGAGGCCGGCGGTGGCGAGATCGGCGACGGGACACCCGTCCGCCTGCGGGACGACGAGTGTCAGCGGCCCCGGCCAGAACGCGGCGGCCAGCCGCTCGGCTGTGGCATCGAAGCGGCCGATTCGTCGCGCTGCGCCGAGATCTGCGACATGGGCAATCAGCGGGTTGAAGGCCGGCCGCCCCTTGGCTTGATAGAGATGAGCGATCGCGGCCGCATTGCTCGCGTCGGCGCCGAGGCCGTAGACGGTCTCGGTGGGAAACGCGACCAGCCCGCCGCGCGCGAACACGCCCGCCGCCGCGGAGATTCCCTTCGCGTCGGCAGGCAGGACCTGCGTCTTCAGCTCTGTCGTCTCGGGCTCGGGCATGATCGGCCGGCGGTGGTACGTTTGCGCGCCCGCTATAGCGGCTGGGGCGGAGCGAATGAAGCCCGCAAATCGCGCGCGGCCCTGCGCCCGCGCCATGACGGTTGCGCAAAGTCCCATTGTGCCAACGAGTTAACCCATCCACCGGTGATCTGCGATTTCGATGCGATTTCCTGCCTCGTGTGCCTTGCGAAGACGGAAACCCGAGGCTATAAGCCGGCTTCCCAAGTCGGAGCGTGGCTCAGCCCGGTAGAGCACTGCGTTCGGGACGCAGGGGTCGCAGGTTCGAATCCTGCCGCTCCGACCATCTTTTCGGGCACTTGCAAAGTGCCTTTCCCGATCCTGCAACGAGATGTGCAGCAATGCCCGTTGGGCAATGCGGACGCCATTCGATTGAGCGGTCTTTCACCGAGCATGACGCCCTCCTGTAGGGGCGGCTCCTTCCCTCGTTGCGCGCGGATAGTCCGGTCGCGCTGCACGGCGACGCGGCAGCGGGCTTGCCGACGAGGTGACGGCGGCGGGGGCGCACGGCAGAGTTGTCGAAGGTTGGGGATCGCGCTCACCGAACTCCAGCGAGGCCTTCCAAGTCCTGGCTGTACGCCAGTTCTTCGGCGGTCTCCAATAGAGCGTCCTCTGCCAGGCGCGGGGACAATACGGGTGAGACAGGCTCAGGAGGAGAAGGGCTCGCATGCAGCGCGCTTGGGATGCCCGTATGCCGGCGAACCGATTCCAGGATTGTCGCTGATACGCCGATATAGGCTGCCCCGATGTCATACCCTTCCAGCCGCAGCTTCGCTCCCAGCGGTCTCACGGGACAGCCATGGGCGGCGATGACATTCTTGAAGATCCAGCTGGGCATGACACCAAGATAAGACGAGATGCCGTTTTCGAGGCCGAATTCCTGGCAGCCCTGGATGAGCTGCCCGATCACTTCGCGACGTCTGCCGGCGCTCAGCGTACGATCGCAGCCGAATCGCGATGCTTCCCAAATGGCGTCCGAATGCGGTAGCGAGCCTTCGACCAGGTCGGGCCACAGGGATCTGACCATGTAGGGGCGTGTAGTCGGAATCAGCCGGGCGGTCCCCAGCGCCTGATCGTGATCGTCGACGACCAGAATATAGGTGGCTGCCGGTGTGTCGAACTCATCATATTCGATGCCCTGATAATGAGGCACGGACCACCTCTGCCGCTCGACGAACATCCGGTACCGCAGCCGGTGATGCGAAATCCACGCTTCGCCATGTCGATGGACGGTTTCCCACCTGATTGAAACGGTACGCATGAGCATCTTCCAATCTGCCTCGTGACAGGAAGATGCAGACTAATGGGCACGGCGTTACAGAGGGAGCTACCCAGTCGAGTAGCTCCCTCGCCTATCGAGGGCTGTTGTGCCATCCGCTTTCTCGGGAGACGACATCTGTCAGACCGCGCCCCAATATCACCTATAATTAGACGCAATTCTGAGTTGTGCTGCTCGGCAGTTGTTGGCTTTTGCAAGGCTAGTCCTGGCCGGCCCGAACGACCCGCGTGATATGGGCGGGCTGCTGGGCTGCGGGTGATGCGTGCGGAAAGAATGCCGTGAATGTGCATGATCCGCTCGAAGTTTGTACCAGTGAGCTGATGCTTGCCGACAGGAGTGCCGAAGAACACCTATCAGGAAGGCACTTTGCTGCGCGATGTGGTTGACCGGATCGGCAACATCGTCCGGCCGCCGATTCCTGAAAAGGGCAACGCTGATGGCATCACGGCTTCTGAGAGATTAAGCGATTGTGATCGTCAATTGCACGACGGAGCGTATGATGGTAGTGTCTACCTCAGGTTGGGTTGAAGTTTGGACAAGCAAGCGCCCGCTTCTCGCCTCAGTCGAGGCCGACGAAGGGGCCGGGACGAACCGTCGGCAACCGGGACGTTGAGACGGATTCGTTTTCACGATCATATCTGGGCGGAACTTGCGCAGCTTTGTCTGCCGTGAGGTAGCAATGGACCTCTTCAGCTTCATCGATTGTGCAAACCGCACACAGTCGTTGGCCGACCTCTTCGACCTGCTCGTCCGTTCTGCGGACGACAAGGGGTTCGGTCAGGTGGCGTATGGCGCCTTGAACTACGAAGAGACTGTACGTCTGCCAGACCATCCGATGCCGGCCATCGCGCTCAACTTCCCGCTCGACTGGTGCAACCACTATTTCGAGCACAAATATCAAGAGATCGACCCTGTCATCAGGCGAACGGCGTCGCACAGCAAGCCTTTCATGTGGGATCAACTGCTCGAGCAGCGTCAACTGCACGACGGCGAGCGATTGGTCCTTCTCGAGAGCCGCGAAGCCGGCCTCAAGCACGGCGTGAGCGTGCCGCTGTTTGGGCCGTCCGGGCGCATCTCCGTTCTATCCTTTGCATCCCGCTTCGAGGACGCCGACCCGGTCCGGCAGTTGAAGCATCTTCACGCCCTGGCCTGTCAGTTCCATGTCGCTTTTGGCGAGCTTGCCCAGCCGGCGATGGGCAACAAGGCTATCAAGCTTTCGCCGCGCGAACGGGAATGCCTGGCGTGGACGGCGGAGGGCAAGTCCTCCTGGGACATCGGAATCATCCTCAAGATCAGCGAAAACACGATCAACTTCCACATCAAGAAGGCGACGAGAAAGCTCGGCACGAACAGCCGGACGGTCGCAGTCGTCAGAGCGATACGGCTTGGTCTGATCGAGGTCTCCGGACTATCCGGCTCAACGTCGCCGGCGTGGATGGATAGAATACCAAATGGAGCCAACCGCGATCAGGCGCCGCTAATCTGATACTTGCGGGCACCCATAACGCGTGAGAATAGGCGTCCTTGATTTCGGACTTTGACAGAGAGGGAGGACTCTTCCAGCCTGATGGGTGGGGTAACGGGCGAGGCACCGGATGAAGTCCATCTATATGAAATATGTGTCTGTCTTGGCTTTCTGCATCGCTGCCATTGTGAACGCGACCGGTGATGTGTTCGCGGCGGAAGTCGGGCCTGGGGCCACCCTGCAAATCGGTGCTGGAGGATCAGACATCACCACGCTCGATCCGCATCGTGCGACGACCAGCACCGACAAGCCGCTGATCGGCTTGATGTTCAATGGCCTGGTTCGATTCAAGCCCGG
The DNA here is from genome assembly GCF_024586915.1 of Bradyrhizobium sp. SRS-191. Lineage (GTDB taxonomy): Bacteria > Pseudomonadota > Alphaproteobacteria > Rhizobiales > Xanthobacteraceae > Bradyrhizobium. The sequence goes on along the minus strand of NZ_JANBVS010000003.1, from coordinate 202,162 downwards.
CAGCGCGGACCCTAAGGATCTCGAGCCCGATCTCGCCGAGCGCTGGGAAACCTCCGCAGACGGACGAGTCTGGACCTTCTTCATTCGAAAGGGTGTCAAGTTTCACGGCGATTGGGGCAGCCTCACCGCAGATGATGTCGTCTACTCGCTCACGCGTGCCGCAGACCCCAACCGCTCGAGCTTCGCTGCAGACTTTGCCGCAGTGGAGAAGATCGAGAAGGTAGATGACGCGACGGTCCGCATCGCGCTGAAATATCCGGATCCGCATTTCCTCGGCCGTTTGTCCAACTATCACGGCGGAAACATTGTCTGCAAAAAAGCGGTCGAGGAGCTTGGAGGCAAGTTTGCCTCCAACCCGGTCGGCACGGGTCCGTTTGCGTTTGCAGAGCACGAGACTCAGCGGCATGTAAAGCTGGTTGCAAACGAGGCCTATTTCCGCGGGCGCCCGCAAATCAGCAACATCATATACCGTACAATCCCCTCCGATAGCGCCCGCGAGCTCGCCTTTTCGTCCGGAGAGCTCGACGTCATTCAAGGCCGGCGCGAGCAGCGCTGGGTCGATACGACCCGTCAGCGCAGCAACATGGTCGTTGATGTCTTCCGTCCTGGAGAGTTTCGGACGCTTCACATCAACAGCAGCATTCCGCCGCTCGAGGACATCAGGGTCCGACAGGCGATCGCCGCGGCGGTCAATCTCGACGACCTGGTGCAGTTTGTCGGTAAGAGCGTCAGCCTGAAAGGCTGCTCGGTCGTTCCCCCCGGCTATATCGGAGAGGACTGTTCATCTGGGGCCTATCCCTACGATCCGGTCAAGGCGAAGGCGCTTCTGGCCGACGCGGGCTACTCGAATGGCCTGACGCTCAAGGTCGTGGTGTCCAATATCTCGGCCATCCTGCCGACAATGGAAATCATTCAGCGCCAGCTCGCAAAGGTGGGGATCAAGCTCGACATGAGCGTGGTCGATCACGCGACCTACCAGAGCCAGATCCGCGGCAATGCCAGCGCCCTGGTGTTCTATGGGGCTGCCAGATTTCCGGTCGCCGACACGTACCTGACCGAATTTTATCACTCGAGCTCGAGCATTGGAAAGCCCACGGCGGTTGCCAATTTCTCTCATTGCGAGGTTGCGGATGCCGAGATACAGGCGGCGCGGGTGGAAGGCAGCGTGGAGCGGCAGCAGGAGCTGTGGAAAGAGGCTCAGCGCAAGATCCATGACGCCGTCTGTTCTGTTCCGCTGTTTGAGCTTCAGCAGGTGTGGGGGCACAGCAAGCGCGTCAACTATGGCTATGAGCTCAAAGGAGCAATGAACCTCGCTCCGCCGATTACCGAAGCGACGACGCTCATGCCGCGCTGAGCGACTCCTGGGAAAGCCGTGCAGCCGTCGTGCGCGCTTGCTGGAGGAAGGCGTCGACCAGACTTGCATTGCGGCTGTCGCGCATTCGACAGAGCTGGAAGTCGTAAGACAAAGCGGGCTCAAAGCGTCTGATGGCCAGACGGTCCTGAAGCCCGCTGAACATCAAGGGGTGCACCAGCGCCACGCCGAGACCGGCTGCCACGAATTCGCAAAGGGTCGGTGAGACATTGGCAACGAGCACGGTGTGGGGTCTGACGTTATAGGCGTCGAACATCGTCGCAATGCACTGACCTGCCTGGCTCTCGGGATCGAAAGACACGAAGGGAATGTTGTGGAGATCATCCGGCTCCACGACGTTCTTCATCGCGAGGGGATGATGCGTCGGCATGATGCAGACGAGCGGCTGCTGCGTCAGCGGCTCGGCGATCACGTAGGGATTGTCGATCCGCGAGCTGACAAGGCCGACATCGAGCTTGCGTGTCACCAGCCAGTCCACAATCCATTCCGAGCTGCGTGACTTGACCGAGCAGAACACGTTGGGATGCTGCTGTAGAAATCCCATCGTCGCCTGCTGAATGAACGCGCGCGACAGGGCCGGCATGACGCCGACGAGAAGCTGCCCCTGCTCCTCGCGGCGGATCGCCTCGACGGCATTCTCCACCTGGCGGACGCCTGAAAAGATTCGATCGATCTCCTTGTAAAGCCGCATGCCACGCTCGGTCGGAGCTAGGCGGCCTTTGACCCGATCGAACAGGTTGAGCCCGGTATCCTCCTCGAGATGAGCGATCAGCTTGCTCATGGCTGGCTGGGAGATGTTGAGGATCAAAGCGGCCCGGCTGATCGAACCGCTCTCGATCACCGCTTTGAACGCCTCAACCTGTCTGAGGTTGATCTGACGAGCCATCCCATAACCCTGAAGAATACAGCCAGAGATTTTCGACTTTGACCAAATATCTCTTTTTGTCGTCAGATTGGGCAAGAGGAAATCTGATGCATCCTGAGATAATAGTTATCGGTGCTGGCACTGTGGGTGCTGCGATCGCTTATGGCCTTGCGCGACGACAATGCCGGGTGCTGGTGCTCGACGGTGACGATCGCGACCATCGCGCGGCGCGGGCCAATTTCGGCCTTGTTTGGCTACAGGGCAAGGGCCAGAACATGCCGGCCTACCAGCAGCTGTCACGCCGTAGTGTCGACATGTGGTCCGACTTTGCAGCGGAACTCACTGATCTGGCCAAGCTGGATCTTCATTACGAGCAGAATGGCGGTCTTGCGTTCTGCCTCGGAGAGGATGCGTTCGAGAAGCGCCGCTCGGATCTTCAGCGATTGCACAATCAGCTCGGCGGAGCGGAGGCGGATTGGCGGATGCTCGATCGTGCTGAGCTGACCAGACTGCTTCCGAAGGTTCGGTTGGGGCCGGACGTGGCCGGCGCGAGCTTCGGCCAGCGGGACGGGCATGCCAATCCGCTTCAGCTCCTTGCCGCTCTTCATGCTGGAATTCTGCGCCTTGGCGGAGACCTGCGTCGTAACGTTGCAGTGCGGCAGATCGTGCCCGGCGAGGCGGGCTTTACGGTGGCATTTGGAAACGAGACCGTCTGCGCGCCGCGTGTGCTCATTGCTGCGGGTCTCGGGTCGCAGGCGCTCGCGCAGCAAGTGGGTCTTGAAATCCCGCTGCGGCCTCAGCGAGGGCAGATCCTGGTCACCGAGCGCGTCGAACCATTTCTGCCTTTGCCGACCAGTGGCCTGCGTCAAACGCGGGAAGGCACCGTGATGATCGGTGCAACCCATGAGGAGACCGGTTTTGATAGCTCCGCGACCGCCGTCGCGGCAGCAGATCTCAGCCGGCGGACGCTTCGCATCGTGCCGGGGCTGGCTGAGGCGAAACTGGTCCGGCAGTGGGCTGGCTTGCGCATCATGACCCCTGATGGGTGTCCCGTCTACGCCCAGTCGCAGACGCACCCCGGAGCGTTCGCCGCGTTGTGCCATTCAGGTGTCACGCTTGCGGCCTTGCATTCGACCGTCCTGGCCGATGCGATCTTGGCCGGGCAGTTGCCGGATACGCTCGATATCTTTCACCAGGGTCGCTTTGATGTTCCGAAAGCTGCATGAGCCCGTTGAGACGGTGACGATCTATGTCGAAGGCAGGCCCGTCGCGGCGGAGCCGGGCGAGAGCGTGGCAGCTGTCCTGCTCCGGCAGGCCGTTGTCTGGTCGCGTCCGACGCCGGTGAAGGGCAGCAAGCGGGCTCCTTATTGTATGATCGGCGTCTGCTTCGACTGTCTCGCCCAGGTGGATGGAATAGGATCGGTTCAGACCTGCATGACTCCGGTGGAGGAGGGGATGAAGGTCGAGCGCCAGCAGCGTCAGCGGTGCTTGCCGTCATGAGCAAAACCGATCTCCTCATCGTAGGGGCGGGCCCTGCAGGCATGACCGCGGCGATCACGGCCCGCCGCTATGGAATTGACGTTCTGGTCGTGGACGATCAAACTTCGCCTGGCGGGCAGATCTGGCGCGCGGTCGAAACTCAAGCAGCGACCCCAAGGGGAGCCATCCTTGGAAGGGCCTATCAGGAAGGAAAAGCGACGGCCGATGCATTCCGCGCCAGCGGAGCGCGGTACGAACCTCGTACACAGCTTTGGCAGGTCGAACCCGGTTTCCGCGCCTTCGTGACCCATGATGGCAAAGCCAGGACGATCGAGGCGCGTGCCATCATTCTTGCGACCGGCGCCCAGGAGCGGCCCACTCCCTTTCCCGGCTGGACACTCCCGGGGGTGCTCACGGTGGGGGCTGCTCAGGTTCTGCTCAAAACTGCCGGACAGATCCCCTCTAAGCCAGTCTGGGTCGCTGGTTGTGGCCCGTTGCCGCTTCTCTACCTCGTTCAGTTGCTCAACGCCGGAGGTCGGATCGCCGGCTACCTCGACACCACACCGGCCGGACGTCACTGGGCGGCGCTCCGGCGTCTGCCGAAAGCCCTGGGTGCCGGTGGCGCGCTCCTCAAAGGGCTTGCGTGGAAGACCGTCCTGCGACGTAGGCGCGTGCCGATCATCCGTCATGTCATTGACCTGGAGGCACATGGAGCCGAGCGGCTCGAAGCCATCAGCTATCGAACGGCTGATGGACAACAGACGACGGTCTCCGCGGACAATCTGTTTGTGCATGAAGGTGTCGTGCCGAACATTCATGCAGCGTTGGGGTTGGGCTGCGCGGTCGAATGGCGTGACGAGCAGGATTGCTACGTTCCGGTTCTTGATCAATGGGGTGAAACATCCAAGGCCGGCATCTTCGTTGCCGGGGACGGCGCGGGCATCGCCGGTGCAAAGGCGGGCCAATGTCGTGGCGCGCTCGCAGCACAGAGGCTGGCTGTCAAGCTCGGCTATGCGGACGAGCAGATCGTGATCAAGGAAGCTGCTCGCGTTCAAAAGAGCTTGGCTTGCGAACTTGCATTGCGGCCCTTCCTTGACGCTATGTTCAGGCCGCACAGCAGGATCTTTAGTCCGTCCGACGAGACGGTCATATGCCGCTGCGAGGAGGTCACGGCAGGAGAGATCCGTGCGATGGCCCGGATCGGCTCCGGCCCGAACCAGATCAAGGCCTTCACGCGCGCGGGGATGGGGCCCTGCCAGGGACGGCAATGCGGCTACACCGTCACCCGCATCCTCGCCGAAATCCAGAATTGTCCTGCAAGGGAGGTCGGCTTCTACCGCGTCAGGCCTCCGCTCAAGCCGGTCACGCTTGGAGAGCTGGCCACGCTCGATCAGGAGGAGGAGGTATTGTGAGGCGCGTCCCTTGTCCCGAGAGAAGAGGTCAGCCCGGATATTCCGGCTTCACTTTGCAAGTGAACGGGACGGTCGAATGATCAGCTTTGCCTTCAAGCGGCTGTTGCTGGCGGTCCCCACCTTGCTGGTGATGCTGACGGCCATCTTCGTGCTGGTGCGTCTCGTTCCGGGCGATGCGGCATCTGTCATCCTTGGCGACCAGGCAACCGAAGCCTCGCTTCGGGCCATGCGAGCCCGGCTCGGGCTCGATCAGCCGATCCAGGTTCAATACCTTCACTTTCTTGCGGAGGTGCTCACCGGGAATCTCGGACAATCGCTGAGCAGCGGCCGGACCGTCGTTCAGGAGGTGCTGCTGGTGTTGCCCTCCACGATCCAACTCACCTTGGCTGCCGTCACGATCGGAATCGTCCTGGGTCTGCCGCTCGGAATTCTCGCTGCGCTCGGCCGCAATAGCTGGATCGACTATGTTTCGCGGCTGGTCTCGTTGCTCGGACTCTCGTTCCCGGCATTCGTGTCGGGCATTCTCTTGCTCATCGTCTTTGCCATCCAGCTCGGATGGTTCCCGGTTCTCACGTCGGATAGCACGGATCCCCTCGAACGGTTACGAAGCCTTGCCTTGCCTGCGCTGAACCTCGGCTTGATCCTGATGGCCTATGTGGTGCGTGTGACGCGGTCATCCATGCTGGGAGTCCTGGGCGAGGATTACATCCGCACAGCGCGCGCGAAGGGGGTTACTCCCACGCGCCTCGTCATGCGGCACGCTCTGCGGAATGGCCTCATTCCGGTGGTTACCGTCGTTGGCCTCTATTTTGGGACGTTGATCGGAAATTCGGTGCTCACGGAGATCATCTTCAACCGGCCGGGTCTCGGCAAGCTGATTTTCGGGGCCCTCAATGCCCGAGACTATACGCTGCTCGAGGGGCTGATGATCATCTTTGCCATTTGCGTGATCGTCGTGAATACGCTGACGGACATCACCTATGGCCTTATCGATCCGCGGGTGAAGTACAAATGACGATTGAGGTTGCATCGGTTGCGGTGTCGCAGCCCAGTCGATTGTGGTTGGCCTTCTCCAAAAATCCTCTGTTTTGGCTGGGGGCGCTGCTCCTTGCGATCATCGTCGCGGTGGCTGTGCTCGCGCCACTGATCGCCCCACATGACCCGCTGGAGCAGAATATCGTTGCCAGGCTCGAGCCTCCGTCGGCGGAGTTCCTGTTCGGGACAGACAATTACGGCCGAGATGTTCTGTCGCGTCTGATCTATGGAGCCCGCATCTCTCTCATGGTCGGCTTTGTCGCCATCCTGATTGCGATGACGATCGGCTGCACGATCGGGATCGTTGCGGGCTATGTCGGGGGAGTCCTGGATCAGCTCGTGATGGGCGTCCTCGATGTGATGCTCTCGTTTCCAGCTCTCCTGCTCGGCCTCATGATCGCGGCGATGCTCGGCGCCAGCCTTCAGAATCTCATCATTGCAATCGCGATTACGGAAATCGCGCCGTTTGCGCGAGTTGCCCGCGCGCCGACGATTGCCTTGAAGCAGCAGGATTTCGTGATCGCCGGTCGCGCGCTCGGGTTCGGGCCCGTCCGCATCATGGGGGTTCATATCCTCCCCAACCTCATCTCGGATGTCGTGGTGATGAGTTCGTTATGGATGGCTTCCGCAATCCGTACGGAAGCATCGCTGAGCTTCATCGGGCTTGGAGTTCCACCACCGACCCCGACCTGGGGCAGCATGATCCGCGAGGGGTTCGATAACATCCTCGACGCTTGGTGGCTGGCGGTCTTTCCGAGCCTTGCGATCTTGTTGACCGTGCTCGCGCTCAATCTCCTCGGAGACGCGCTGCGAGATGCGATCGATCCAAAACTGCGGGGAGAATAGCGGCCATGACATCGTTTCCTCGGCCGGCTCTCGACCTGCGCAACCTGCGGACCGAATTCCGCATCCGCGATCGCTGGTACCCGGCAGTACGGAACGTCTCGGTCTCACTGATGCCGAACGAAACGCTCGCAGTCGTGGGCGAGTCGGGCAGTGGCAAGAGCGTCACGGCCCTGTCGATCCTCCGGCTGCTTCCGCATGCCGGTGCTCGCATCCAAGGCGGAGAGGTGCTGTTCGAGGGCCAGGATCTGGTGACCTTGTCCGAGCGCGAGATGAGCTCCATCCGGGGTAATTCCATTGCGATGATCTTCCAGGAGCCGATGACGAGCCTCAATCCGACCATGACGGTCGGAGACCAGATCGCGGAGGCGATCCTCATTCACCGCGGCGGGTCGCGCATGCAGGCCAAGGCTGAAGCGCTTCGGCTCTTGGAAGAGGTCAAGATCCCATCGCCGAAGAGCCGTTTGGATGAATATCCGCATCAATTCTCGGGAGGGATGCGCCAACGCGTCATGATCGCCATGGCACTTGCCTGCCACCCGAGAGTTCTTCTGGCCGACGAGCCGACGACGGCGCTCGATGTGACCATTCAGGCGCAGGTGCTGAGCCAACTCGAAGAGCTCAAACAGGCCTACGGGATGTCGATGCTGTTCATCACGCATAATCTTGGCGTGGTTGCACAGATCGCCGACCGTGTTGCGGTGATGTATGCGGGCGAGATCGTCGAGCTTGCGACTGTCGACGCGCTGTTCGCAAAGCCCATGCATCCTTATACGGCGGCGCTGCTGCGTGCCATGCCACGAGCCGACCGGGGCACTGAAAATCTGGAGCCAATCCCGGGCAGTGTTCCTGCCCTGTCTGCCGTTCCAGCAGGCTGCTCCTATGCGCCCCGCTGCCCGTTCAAGGAGCGCACGTGTCTTGATCTGCACCCAGAGCTCGTATCATCAGGTGATCCCGGACATCTGGTGCGCTGTCCCGTCAGACCGGTCGGAGGAGTGCACTGATGACGACGTCTCTGGGAAACGGCGACTTTATCGTACGCAATCTGTCGAAGACCTTCGTGAGACACGGAGGTTCAGGCGCCAGATGCGTCCGGGCGGTTGATGACGTATCGTTCCGGGTGCCAAAGGGGACTTCCCTTGGCCTCGTCGGTGAGTCCGGGTGTGGCAAGTCAACGGTCGCGCGTGCCATCCTTCGTCTCATCGAACCGGATAGCGGATCGATCGTGTTCGATGGCATCGATGTTCGGGCAGCCAAGGGGGCTGCCTTGCGCGCGTTGCGTCGCCGGATGCAGATCGTCTTTCAGGATCCCTATTCCTCGTTGAACCCACGCCGAACGATTCGCCAGACTCTGGAAGAGCCCCTTCGCGTCCATCTCCGCATCTCATCCAAGGAGATCCGCGAGAAGGCTGAAGCCGCCATGGTTGAGGTCGGATTGCCGCGAGAAGCACTGGAGCGTTATCCGCACGAGTTCTCAGGCGGCCAGCGGCAACGGATCGGCATTGCACGGGCGCTGGTGTTGGATCCCGAACTGGTCGTGGCGGACGAGGCGGTTTCTGCTCTCGACGTTTCGGTGCAGGCGCAAATTCTTCGGCTGCTGGAGGGGCTCCGCGAGCGCCGCGGCCTCTCGTTCTTGTTCGTTTCGCATGACCTCGGGGTGGTCCGTCATTTCTGCGACCGGGTCTGTGTCATGTATCTCGGGCGCATCGTTGAAGAAGGACCGACGGTGGATGTCTTCGACCGTCCGTTGCATCCTTACACGAGGCTTCTGCGCGACAGTTATCCAGTCCCGGATCCAAGGGCACGCCGGCCTCTGGTCCAGATTGTGGGTGAAGTTCCCTCCGCAGCCAACCCGCCTCCGGGCTGCGGCTTCCATCCGCGTTGCGCGCGAGCAGACGGTCTGTGTTCCGTCGAACGGCCGCAGCTGGAAACGGTGTCCGACGACCGAGCCCGGGCGTGCTACGACCCGGAGGCAACCGATGTGGCGTGGGGAGGCCTGCGCATCGGAGCTCGATGACGGGAGGCATCGCCGGACGAATGCAGCGGCGAACTGACGTATCGCGATCCAACAGCCATTCACCGTGAAACGAGCCGAACTGGAGCAGGGCCTCGCTCTGTCGAAGGCGAGCACGCGGTCCGCTCCAGGGATTGACGGACCGCGGAGCCTTCCGGATCTGACCGGTGCGCCTTGGGCGCGCTGTTGGCCAGCCCGGGGCGGGGCATGTAGGTGGCAGGTCCGTCCGGGGCGAAGTCTAACGAATAGCCCAATCCTCGCACGGTCCGGATATAGTTCGGCTCGCCACCTTCACAGAGCGCCTTGCGAATACGGCTGATGTGAACATCGATTGAGCGCACGGCGTTTTCTTGGGTCTGTGCTCGTATGCTGGACAGAATCTGCTCCCGAGAAAACACTCTTCGCGGGGATTCGAGGAGATACTGCAATATCCGATACTCGACCGGGCAGAGGCGAATGCAACGCGATCCTCTGGAGACGAGATGGGCGTCCGACTCCATGACGATGTCGGCAAATCGAAGCATTTTGAGATGGGAGCAGGCTGATTCGCGCAGCAGGCCATGCAGCCGGTCGATGAAGATGTCCGGAAGAAACGGCTTCAAGATATAGCTCGTCCGATCTGTCTGGACGCACGTCTCCTCCAAGTGGGGCGATACGCTTGCCATGATCAATGTCGGGACATTCCGCATTGCAGGCTCCCGGTGCAACAGCTCGAGCGCGATCGCCACTCGATCTCCGCACGAGGCGTCGTCCAGGGCGATCAAACCGGGCCGCACCGCCGCGATGGAGGCGATCGCGTCTCGCAGGGTGTCGGCCAGCACGCAGTCGAAGCCGTTGCTTTCGATAATGTATTTGAGAAGGCTCGTGAATCCCCTGTCGCCGACCAGCAGGATGCGCGGTTTCGCTGGCATCGACATCAACTGGCTTTCGTCGCCGGCCTCGAACGCGGGAGCAGGCATCTGCTCGTATCTCGCCGCGGGTTGATCGCTCCCCGACTCCGGCGCCCAATCGGTCGTGACTGCAAAGCCTTTGTCCTGATTTTTAGCTGAGTTTGCGACACCGCGGAAATCGTCTGCCGGATGAGCGCCATCAGCTAGGACTGCTCTGTGCATCATTCCAATCTCCCATCACGTCTGCGCATGGTCAAATGCAGTAGAGCAGCTTCCCGCGGGCGCGACAGCTACCAAGCCGGATAGGGGGCAGGGCGTGTACGGCTACCGCCGGCCGGGTTGGGACAGAAAGGGATCGGTGAATTGGTGGTGCAATTCGGCAGATGGCGGTGGTCGCGGCAAGACGCGGAGGGGACCACGGACCTCTACCAGGGTTGGTAGTGGCAGCGCGGGATCAGTCTCCCTATCTTCGTGGCTCAGGCTCTCCGTGCCGCAGCCGGTCGCAGGTCATCAGAGTGGCGCGTCCAGTCGAAAGATCCATGGCATGATGTTCGGAGGGGCGCAGATGGTCAGCCGCATCGGATTTATGCAGGGCGACCTCATGGAGCCGGCCGACAAGAGAGGGCGAGGCTTTCTCACGGATTGTTGGCGCGAGGAATTTACGGTCGCCCAGAAAGTCGGCTTCCAAGTGATCGAGTGGAGGATCGGTGAAGAGCCGATCCTGATGAATCCTGTGATGTCGACCATTGGACGAGATCAGATGCGGCAGGTGAGCCGCGAGTGCGAGATCTGCATTCCCTCATTGTCCGCCGACTTCATGATGCGGGTTCCCTTCTACAAGGTCGCCGGCCGCGAGTGCAGGGCGCGGCTGGACCTGCTCGGTGCTGTGATCGAGGCATGTGCCGAGATCGACATCAAGCTTCTCGTGGTGCCCCTTCCGGGCGGCAGGCAACGGCTGTCCTCCCAGGAGACAGTGGCGCTTCGATCCGGACTGGATCGGCTTTGGCCGCTCCTGGAGGGGTGTGGAGTCGTCCTCTCCCTCGAGGCCGATATCGATCCGCGGCTTCTGGCATCGCTGATCGAGCCATACCCTGCAGACCGGTTCGGCATCACGTACACAGTTGGATGCCAGCCTTCGACCAGCTCTGCGCCTGAGGCTCTTGCCGCCTGCGGAAACCGGATCGTGAACGTCCGACTCAAGGATTGGAATTTTCACGTCAACCGCGTTTCGCCTCCTCGCCGGCGAACCGACCTCGCTGGCGCACTCAATCAGCTGAAACTCGCCGGTTACCAGGGCGATCTCGTTCTTCAATCGACCCCTGGTCAGTGTCGAGCGGAGTTGCTGGCGCAGTACGGCGCCATGGCTGCAACCTGGTGGAGCTTCGGTGGGCCAGATCATCTCAGTCTTGCTCCAGGCATGCTCGAGCCGGGCGAGAGCTTGGAGCAGCTGGCACATACGCGGTGAGTTTGGAGCTCGGTGCCATGCCAAGACGAACCTCCCACAGACTGTGACTTTGAATCTCTCTGCATACGTTCGCTGCGCCCAGGGGGCTCGTTCGAGACGAGGCATGATCCTTGCGGTTGCCCTCGGACCGCGCATACGCGCCAAAGTCATGGTCGCGATCAAGCAATCTGTTCGCTGCATGCAGAAGTGGAGTTGCGCATTTTGCGCTTCTCGCGACGTATTTGTTAGTAATTTTGGCGGGCACGTTAGCGAGATGCTTCTGGATGTTTACCGGATTATTATGTTGACCAAGTCGCGCCGCTCCAAGAATACTTCGATCTACGTTAGGTTGTGTCATGGAGCAGCGACATGCAGACGTCGGTTTCGATCATTGGTGCCGGGAATTGCGGGTGTGCGTTCGCGGCTGATCTCGCCAGCCGAGGAGCGAACGTACTGTTGTACGCGCATCCCGAACATCGCCGGCACGCCGAGACAATCGAACGCAACGGCTATCTGGAAGCTGGCCTCAAGATCGAGGGCCGCTTCCATCCCGTTGTCAGCTCGGACATGGCCGACGTCGTCCGGTTCTCCAGGTTCATCGTCATCACGGTCCCGTCATATGGCCATGAGGCCATCCTGAGCGAACTGGCAAAGTTCGATCTCAGCAAGCATGTGGTCATTTCGATCACGGGCAATTTCTTTGCTCTCATGGCTCGCAGACAAATCAATGCGCAGTACATCCTCGAAACCGCCACGGCGCCCTATGCGTCGAGAATGCACGACGGGAAGGTGCTGGTGATGGGCATCAAGAGCATCATGCCGATCGCGGCAATGCCCGTCGACGTCAGTCAGGCGTTGCGCGATGAGATCGGGGCCATCTTCCCGATGCCGCTGGAGTGGCGCAGCAATGTTCTCGAAATCGGAATGTCCTGCATTACAGGCGTGATCCATCCGACGCCGGCGCTGATGAATGCCGGATGGATCGAGACCCGAAAGGGCGACTTTTATTTCTATCGCGAAGGCATGTCGGCCTCGGTTTCCCGGGTCATCGACGAAGTCGACCGGGAGAGAATGGCGATCGCCCGGGCATTCGGCTTCGAACCGCAATCCGTCGTGGCGATCATGAACAGCTACTACGACAGAACTTTCGCGAGCTTCGGCGAGTTCGCCAGAGAGACGGTCGAGCACAACACCACGAAGATGGCCCCTCAGCATCTGCGCGACAGGTTTATTGTACAGGACGTTCCCTATGTTCTGGTCCCCTGGTTCGAGCTCGGCGTCAAGGTCGGGCTCCATTCCACCGCGATCAAGTCGATCATCGATCTCGCCTCCATCGTCAACGAGACGAATTATCTCGAGACAGGCCGAAATCTGCGCAGGCTGGGATTGGACGCGGCGTCCAAGGGCCAGGTGATCGAGACCTTCAGCGCTCCGCTCACGCCCCCCTGGCGCGATGAGCTTCGCCGCATCGCGTAGATCTTGGCACGTTGTCTGGGCGAGGCTCGTATGACGATCATCAGCAGCCGGCAGGATGTGCCAACCAACCCGGTGTCATCTCACCTGCCGGCGATCGGCTATAAGGTGCTGTCGGCCGCGGTGCTCGCCGTCATGTTCGCCTTGATCAAGAAGTTGGGCGGCGAGTACCCTGTTGGACAGATCGTTTTCGTTCGCAGTCTTTTCGCCCTGCTGCCGGTCCTCTGGCTTGTCCGGCGTCTCGGGGGGTATTCCCTGCTTCGCACCGAGCGGCTGGGCGCTCATCTGCGGCGGTCTGTCGCCGGCCTCTGCTCTCTCTTTCTCAGCTTCACCGCGGTCGGAATGCTGCCGCTCGCGACCGCGACGGCGCTCGGCTACGCCGCGCCATTGTTCATTACGCTGTTCGCCATTCCCTTGCTTGGTGAAAGCGTTCGGCCCCATCGTCTTGTTGCCGTCGTTTTCGGATTTGGCGGCGTCCTGTTGATGGCCCATCCCGATGGCCGTGGGCTCTCCTCGGGAGTGCTGGTCGCGTTGGCCGGTGCCGTAGCGACGGCGCTTGCATTGATCTCGATCCGCAAGATGCGGGACACCGAGACAAGCATGGCCATTGTGTTCTACTTTTCACTGTCGGGCACGTTGGTGGGGGCTGCGACGCTGCCGTTCTCTGCAGTCTGGCCGAGCGTCACTGATCTGCCCGTTCTCGTCGCAATCGGTGTTCTGGGCGGTGCGGCCCAGATTCTGCTGACCAAGGCCTACCAAATGGCGCCGGCGAGCGTGGTTGCACCCTTCGAATATGCGACCTTCGTCTTTGCCTTTCTGCTCGGACTGCTGATCTGGCGGGAGATGCCGGTCCCGATCGAGCTGGCCGGAATTGCAGTCGTGATCGCCTCAAATCTCTACATTGCCCTGTATGAGCAGCTGGCCGGAATTCCCTCGAAGCTTCGGTTGCCCGCCAGGTGGCACCACACCGCGACCGTCCCTGCCAAAACTGACTGAACGGGCTCGGCGCGGGATCCTGCTCAAAGCCTATAACTCAGGCGAATAGATGCTCACAAAATCCGACTTTGACTTCCTGCCGCCATTCGCGAGGAAGATGCGTAAGGGCAGCTTCGTGCCGCTTCGATAGAGTTCAGTTTGCCAATGACGCGTTGGACGGCGGCGCTGCCGGCTCGTCCGGCCCAGTACATAGGATGAAGATCCTGGAGGCCGCATGACGTATACCTCTGCCGAGCTGCTGGCCGAATGGGTCGGCGCGAGCAAAGTTCCAGAAGAAGCCCGGATCAGCGCAGCGAAATGCGTGTTCGATTTGATGACGGCCGCGATCGCCGGTTATGAGACGCCGAATGCGGCGGCTGTGCGCCAGATCGCGAGCGCGACCTGGGGCCATGGACCGGCGGCGATGTGGTTTTCCGGAGAGCGGTCGACCGCTGCGGGGGCGACGTTCGTGAATGCGGCCAGCGCGTGCTCGCTCGATCTGGATGATGGCCACCGCGCCGCCTCGGGGCATCCCGGTGCAGCGATCATTCCGGGGGTCTTGTCACTGCTCGGCAGTCTGTCTTTGGATGGGCAACGGGCCCTTGCCGCCATCGCCATCGGATATGAGATCGGCATTCGTATTTCTGGTTCCCGGGATCTGCGAAGCGTTCCGACGGTGAACAGCGGCCTCTGGAGCGGTCAAGCCGTTGCCGCAGCGGTGGGGTGGCTGAGAGGGCTGTCGCGGCAGCAGATCGCACATGCGATCTCAATCGCCGGCACCACGGCACCGAGCCAGTCCGCGACCCCATACACGCGGTTCAGAGGCAACAGTGTCAAGGAGGGGATCCCATGGGGAGCTGCCAATGGGATCCTGGCGGTCGACCTGGCAAAGCAGGGCTTCACTGGACCGATCGACATTCTGGACAGTTCGGAACGTTACGATCGTGGGCGGCTGCTCGACGGGATCGGGACGAGTTGGCTCATCAACAGCACCTATTTCAAGCCCTATAGTTGCTGCCGTTGGCTTCACGCGCCGATTGATGCTCTGCTCACATTGATGAAAGATCATGGCATTCACCCCAAAGCCATCATCAACATCGATGTGGAGACCTTTGGAAGATCGTTGACCCTGAGCAACGAGGTGGCGCCGGCCACGTTGGAGGGAGCGCAGTACAGCCTTCCCTTCTGTCTCGGTGTCGCGGCCACCAGCGGCGCATCGGCGTTGCTCCCGGTGACCAAGGAGTTGCTGACTGATCAAACAGCCATCGAGATCGCCGGGCGTGTACGAATGACCGTCAATCCCGAGTTTGATCGGATGTTTCCGGCTGCGGTTCCCGGGCGCGTTCGCATCACCACGGCTTCGGGCACCTTTGAGCAAACCGTGTTGGCGCCGAAGGGAGAGCCGACGAACCCGATGAGCTGGGACGACATCGGGTCGAAATTCCAAGCCATTGCAGCGGGGCGCGTCGATCCTCACCTCACGGCTGGAATACGAACCGCGATTGGCGCGCTGCGGAGGGGGGATGTTGCACCCTTACAATCGATGCTGGAGGCAAAGCTGTTCGCCGGTCGGAATGACACGTTGCCCATCGAGCGGCTGAAGATCGTCCAGTAGGCCAGAGAGATAGCGTCACCGCCGCCATTTGCGATCGAGCGATCCGGAGTCCTGGGGCACTGACCTGTCATCATTCGCGACGACATCGGCGTGCTCGATCAAACGGTGCGGCGTTTTCCATCGTGCCGGGGCACCTGGCTGCACCGCTTTTGGCCATTGACCGCGCGAACCCGCAGATTGAGGGGGGGCGCGTTGAGGCGGGACGTTTTGCCGGGGCATCATTTGAAGAGCAGGCGCTTGGCTACTCGCGTCAGGCAGCAATGATGGAAAGAGGGGCCGCTAAGGCAATCGGCCGCACTGCGGAAGGCGAACGAGCTTTCGGAGCCGGTGGTCTCGCCGCAGGCGTAGGGACCACCAATTTCGGTAGCTGGCCAAGCGCAGGCTTGCGTGGCATGAGTAGGCCGGGCTGGCCGAGCACGACTTATTTGGTCTCGAAAGCTCGCTTGAAAGGAACCGGCGTCGAAGACGACGTCGTTCCCGCTTTGCAGGCGAGCTCTCAGCGTGAGCGGTTGCTGGCCTCAGGCAATCTAGGACCTATTGATTACGGCCTGCAGCAGATATTGTATTGATGTTAATACGACTGGGCGATATCGTCTCACATCGAGAAGGAGAGGCGATGGCGCCCGTTGGGTGCACGTCGATCCCTTGCAACCGACCGGCTGTCGGCGACCTTCCACCGACCGTTTTCGGCCTGGAGTTCGGTGATGTCTCTTGATGAAACCCTGCGAATTTTGGCAGCCGTCGAGCCAGATGGTCCGATGCTCGATAGGCAAACCATCGAAGAAAATCCCGATGCCGTGCTTGTGGCCCTCGGCCGCAGCTTTGAAGCCCTCTCCGCAGAACTCGCAACGCTCCAGCAGCAAGATGCGCAATCAGCTGCCGCGTCCTGCGACGCCAAGTCCCAGATGGCTGCCGTGGTCGCGCCCAGCATAGAGCGCATTGAAGCGGTCTTGAGCTCGCTCGACCCGATCGAGCGCGCCATCATGGCGATTCCGGCGCGAACGGTCGTTGGTCTGGGTGTGAAGGCACGGCATGCTGCACACGTATTGTCGAATTACTGGACGGACGTTCCCGAGCGGCTGGACTGGGATGCCCGGACGGTGCGGCATCTGATCGAATCCGCTTGTTCCGTGGCCGGTGTCGATCTGAGCTGAGGTCTTTGCTGCGGGCCGTCTTCGTCATCGAGCGGACCGATGATCTTGGCGACAATCTTGGCGACAGGCGCGCACGGGCTGGCGCCTCCGTCGGACGGGCAAGGAAGCAGAAGGAAGCCGAGCCTGCGATCAAGCTTGAGCCTCAGCGGCGTCGTGCAATGAGGACTTGCGATTCGATGACTTCTACGACGCCGCCGGCGGTCGCGAACGGCGACATCTCTGTCGCCAGCTCCTGCGCGAGCTGACCTGAGAGGGCGCCCAGCTGTTCAGGCGAGGACGTCGACATCGATAGTGCGCGATCGATCAGACGGACGACAGGCACCAGACGCTGCTCAATGACGCCAATTCTGGTGAGCTGACTGAAGCTCGACTCCAGCAGGATCGTTTCGTGGCGCAAGCGCTCGGATGCGAAGCCGACACTCCTGTTGGTGAAGCGATCGACGACGTCGGAATATCGCTTGTACCAGGCATTCTGGGGGACATCGGGGCGCACGTCATTGAACAGCAGGACTGCTCCGTCCTCCTCAATCAATGCATCGAGCTTTCGCAGCGTATCGGCGCGATCCATCCAATGAAAGGCGCGCCCGATCGCCACGGCGCGAAAGCGGCCGAGCTGCGGGCCCAGGTGGAACGAGCTGCCTTCGATCAGTTGGATCTCAACGCCCGCCGCGGTCGCGATCGTCCGGGCAGCCTCAAGCATGGCGGGCTCCGGATCTATTCCGATGACCTCGCCGACCAGCGGCGCAAACGCGATCCCGAGCCAACCTGGGCCGCAGCCTAAATCCATCAATCGATGGTCCTTGGTCAGACGAAGGTGATCCGCCACCAATTGGATGAGCGCGGGTGCGTAGTTCGGTCGCCCGGCCACGTAGTGAGGGACCGTCGATTGGAAGCGAGGGAAGGAAGGAGAAGCTGGTTCTGACGTCATCTGTGTCGTTCAGCCGTCATGCAGAGGCTCATTTCTTGTGATCTCTTCCAATGGGGTGGTCCGCTGCGGGCAAGCCCTCGCGAGATCGAGAGCGTTGCTCCTTCGCGCGCACCCAAATTCCGGTTTGGACGGGCGTGCCCTGGACCCTGCGCGTTTGCAGGCAGGCTAGAAGTCTTTCAACGGCATACGCAGCTCATAGGTTGCGGGGGGAGCAAGCAGCTCGAAGTGTTGAATCGGACGTCCGGCGCCGTCGAAATGAATGCGCACCACCTTCAAGAGCGGCGCGCCTATCGCGACATTGAGACGCGCAGCGACAATGGGGTCAGCCGCAGCTGCCGTCACGATCTGCTCGCCGGACGCGAACGTAATGCCGAAGCGCTGCAAGATCGCATAGAGCGACCCACCTTCCATGTCTTCAGGACCAAAGTGCCGTCCGATCGCTTCCGGAATGTAGGTCGTCACCTGCATGATTGGCCAGTCATTCATGTAGCGGATGCGAACCGTCCGCTGGAAGAGGTCGTCCGACTGGGCTTGGAAATGCTCGCGAACGTGACGAGGGGCCACCTTGAATTCGAACTCGACCACGTGAGCTCGCGTCGTGCGCACGATCTCCCTGGCCCGGGCGGCGAGGTCCATCATCGGCACGGTGAGGGGCTCCGGCTTCGACAGCTCCCGAACGAACGTGCCGATGCCCTGCCGGCGTTCAATCAGTCCAAGCTCGTTGAGAGTGTCCAAAGCTGCCCGAATGGTGACGCGCGAGACGCCGAAGAGCGCAGCCAGATCCGCCTCCGCCGGCAATATTTCTCCCGGCGCATAGCGGCGTTCGGCGATCTCATCCTGCAGGACCAAGAACACCTGATGATGAAGCGGTATATCGCGCCTGCGTCTTGCAAGAATCGTGGGACGCCGTTTGGGGCGCTTGGGCTCATCTGCCGGAGCCGTCTTCCGCGCCGTTTTCTTGGCAGCAACAGAGGCGTCCAAATGCCGGGAAGTTCGGGGCGCCACCACCTAGCCTCGATCACACAGTGCCGCGGGCGTGTTCATCGCTTCGAGCTCTCCGCAGTGCTATTTCGATGCGAGCGTCTGGAGAGCCTTTTCGACGAATCTGTTCGTAAATGTCTCTGAGAGATCGACCGTCACGCCACGCAATTGTGGGTCGACTGTCGACAACACCTGAAGTGCGATGCCCGCGCTCTCGGTGCTGAACCGGCCGTCGGGTGAAAACATGTCTCGTGTGCCCCGGATGGAGGCGAGAAATATGTTTCGATCGGGCTTGGCCCATTCCTCCGGGAGCGCATCGGCAATCTCATCGACCGATGCGCGATCAATCCACTGTAGCGCGCGAACCATTGCGAGAGCAAAGGCCTGGACTGTATCGGGACGGCGCTCGATGAAGTCCGATCGCGCGTAGATCGTCCCTGACGGATAGAGGCCACCGAAAATGCCGATCGTGCCTTCGTTGGTGCGCGTGTCCGCGACCAGCTTGACGTCACCTGCGGCGATCAGCGTGGTCAGCGCCGGTTCTCCCGTCACGACCGCATCCACCGCCCCGTTGCGGATCGCGGCCACGGCGCCTGTGCCACCTCCCACACTGACGAAGGACATGTCGGCTGGGGAGACGCCGGCTCGCAAGGCGATATACTCCACCATGAACTGAGTCTGGGATCCTAATGCCGTGACCCCGATCTTCATGCCTCTCAGGCTGCTTGGGTCGCGATAGTCCGCAGCCTTCTCCTTGCGCAGGGCCAATGCGAACGTCGGATGCCTGCCGAACAGCACAACCCCGACGATCTTCTGTCCCTTTGCATGCATCTGAATCGTGTGGTCGAAAGCGCCGGCAGTGAATTCAGCACTTCCTGCCACCAGAGCCTGCAGCGCCTTGGATCCGCCACTCACATCAAGAAGCTCCGGCTCGAGGCCCGCATCCTTGAAAAAGCCGAGCCGTTCGGCGAGTGTCACTGGCGCGTATTGTAGAAAAGCCTTTCCGCCGATCGTGACTCTAACTCTGGCTGGCTCGACGGAGTCGCTTGCCCAGACCAAGTCCGGCGAGCCACATAAGGCCAATAGCGGAAGCCCGAGGAAACTGCGTCGCTGTAACACTGGCCGGGTCTCGCGGGCGTTGGGAAGAAGAGTGTGTCGAAGTGAATTTTTCTCAGGATCCGATCACATTCGAATCATACGAACGATCATCCGCACGAGCAAGATGAAAGCTCGCCGAGGTTGCACAAGCGCGATGCACGCTGAGCGATAGTTGTCATAAATTGCGACCAAAAATTGTCGAAAGTAGTTGGTGTGCATCGATTGTGGCCGGCGAGTCGGCTCGTGCATTCCGCTGATCTCGTCGCCGCACCAGAAGTGAGCTGGCAGCGTTCGCGACCTACAAGGCACGCCTGCCGTCTATGCGAATTGCCGGCTCAGCGCGGATGCGGGGAGCAATGGCCGCAATGAGTGTCATGGACCGACTGGGCCGCAGCGCTGGCGAATGTCGGTGTCGGTGATTGCGTCTTCCGAACCACCCGACAGCATTCATGAACAAAAAACTGATCGCGGAACGGCCGATGACAGCCGAAGACGATGAGTATATCCGCGACCTCGCGATACCCACTATTTTGCCGGCCCTATTTTTCTACCGGCGGACGGAAATGAACTCAGAAGACTTTGTCCAATTGCGCACCGAGCGCGGCCGTCGGCTGGATGCTCGCCGGATCCGGCGAGACTATCGGCGGATTGCCACGACATGCCCGCCCTGGCACAGGAAAGGCTGCTCTGGAACCACCATCCCTCGAACAGCCTCCGATGACCCGCGCCAGCATTCCCTCGATCGACTGCACCAGCCTTCAAGTCCAGCTCGCGGCCCTGCCGGGTCTCGCCCGGCTGCGGGAGTTGTCGCCGGGCTTTTCCGAAGCGACTGACGAGACGATCGCAGCCATTCTGGAGCAGGCGGCAGCCTTTGCGGCCGATCGGCTCGAAGCCCTTAACGCGCAATCGGACATCGCAGCACCACGGCTGACGGATGGCGTTGTCGCGACCTCGCAGCTGCACCGCGAGGTCTGGCGCGACTATGCCGAGGGCGGCTGGATCGCGCTCGACCTTCCGGAGCAGCTTGGCGGGCAGGGGCTGCCGCTGGTCGTCGCCGTCGCCGTGCAGGAGGTGTTCGATCGTCATTGCGCCGCGTTCGGCATGCTGCCGGTGCCGGTGCGCTCGGCGGTGAGGCTGATCGATGCCTGGACTTCCGACGACGGCATTCGCTCGGAATGGTTGCCGAAGCTGATTGCCGGCGAGTGGGGCGCGACGATCTGCATCTCCGAGGTCGGCGCGGGCTCGGATGCCAGCCGCATCCGGACCAAGGCCGTGGCCCGCGGCGACGGACGCTGGTCGATCACCGGCGAGAAGCAATGGATTTCGTTCGGCGGCCACGATCTGACCGGACGCATCGTGCATTGCCTGCTGGCGCGCACCGACGGAGCCATGGGACTGTCGCTCTTCCTCGTTCCCGATCGCATCGACGGCGCGGACAACGGCGTCGTGGTCCGCAATATCGAGCACAAGCTTGGCCTGCATCTGTCGCCGACCTGCGCGATGGGCTTCGAGAACGCCACCGGCTATCTGCTCGGCGAAGAAGGCCGCGGCCTGTCGCAGATGTTCGTCATGATCACCAACATGCGGATGGCGGTCGGTGCCATGGGCCTCGGCATTGCCTCGGCGGCTGCCGACACGGCCCTCGGCTATGCGCGCCAGCGCCTTCAGGGCGGATCGGGCGCGCAGCCATTGCCGATTACGGCGCATGCCGACGTTCAGCGCATGCTGATGTCGATGCAGTCGAATGTCGAGGCCGCGCGCGCCCTGATCTACGCCGCCGCGGTCGAGGCCGATCTCGCACGGACCGAGACTGATGCGGAGGCTCGGCGTGAGAGCTCGGCGCTGGCCCAATGGCTGTTGCCGATCATCAAGACGCTCGGGGGCGAGCTGGCCTTCACGACCGCGGACACCGCCATCCAGGTGCTCGGCGGCGCCGGCTACACGACGGACTGGCCCGTCGAGCAGCTGCTGCGCGACTCGCGCGTGCTGCCGATCTTCGAAGGCACCACCGGGATGCAGGGGCTTGATCTGCTGCATCGCCGATTGTGGAAGGATGGCGGCGAAGGGCTGCGTGTGTTCCTGACACGAGCGAAGGCCGACATCGCCGCGTTCGCCTCGCGCAACAGCGAGACAGCCAACGCCGCAGGCGAGATCGTCGAACTGCTGGAGGCGACGGCGCAGCAGCTCGCGCAGATGACGGATCGCCCGCGCGACGGCGAGGCCGGCGCGACGGCCTTTCTGCACCTTGCGATCGATGCTGCACTCGGCTGGTCGGCCGCACGGCTCGCTAAGATCGACGGAGACGCGCCGGCGTGCGTTCGCTTGCGGGCACTCGGCGGTTTCCTGATCGATGATCTCCTCGCCCGGGCGCGCTGCCATGCAGCGATGGCTACCCGAGGCGCTGCGTCGCTGGACGGCTTCTCGACGCTGACCTGAGCGGATCGAAGATCGGGGTCGGGTTGACTCGTGCGGTGGTCGGCATCGGGGCTGCGGGTTGTCCCGGTCCGACGACTGGTGAAGGACACGTTAACGTCGTTAGTTGTGCTGCGAGATATCTCACGCGGTTGGTTGTGCTGACACAACGATCTCTGTCACGCGGAGTGCAAGGCTGAGCCCAGTTCAGTTCGTTAGTTCCAGGCCATGCTCCATCTTCTCAATCGCTTCCGTATCTCGACCAAGCTCGTGACTGCCGCGCTCGCTGGCGTGGCCTCCGTCATCATCATGATTGCAGGACAGGTTGTCTGTAACGCCAGCATCGAACGCGATCTCGGCCGGGCCTTCGACCAGCAGGAGATCGTCAGGCTGGCGATCGAGACCAAGGCCGAATCCAGGCAGATGCAAGTGGCGGTGCGCGATCTCCGGCTTGCGAGGTCGGAGACCGACATCGCGGCGGCCGAGCAGCGCCTCTCCGGCGGGCGCCAAGCGGCCGATCAGTTCTGCGTCGAGATGGACAAGAGGTCGACATCGGCCGAGATCAAGGCGCGGATTGAAACGCTGCAGGCGGCCATCGCCGCCTATGCGACGGGCGCCAGGCGCATCGCCGACGTCAGGCACAGGATGGCCCGCGAGCTTGCGGACGGACGCGCTGCGGAGATCGCCGCGCTCGAGGCCGAAGCGGCAGATCTCGCCCGCAATGTCACGCTGCCGGTCGCCAAGACGATCGACGAGCTGGCGAATGGGATCGTGACCTTCGCGGCCTCGAAGGCGGCCGCGGACAAGACAGCCGTCTGGTCGGTGATCTCCACGTCCGAGACCGCATCCGTCTCTGTCGGCGCGATCGCAATCCTGGTCCTGAGCGCTACGGGTCTGATGAGCGTGTTCGCGGTGTCCCGTCCGATCGGCAGGATGGTGCACAGCATGACCGCGTTGGCCGATGGCGCGCTGTCGGCCCTGATCTCTGGGGTCGAGCGCGGCGACGAGGTCGGCGACATGGCGCGGGCGACCCAGGTCTTCAAGACCAGCCTGCTGGAAACGCAGCGCCTGCGCACCGAACAGGCCGAGGCGGAAAGCCGCGCGGAGGCGCAGCGTCAGAAGGACATCGAGAGCTTCACGGCTTCCTTCGAGAGTGCCATCGGCGGGATCATCGAACGTGTCTCGTCGAGTTCGGGCGGTCTCGAGCAGGCCGCCTCGAGCCTGGAAACGACGGCCTCGACCACGCGGGAGCTGTCCATCAGTGTCGCCTCGGCGTCGGAGCAGGCCTCCGCCAGCGTTCAGTCGGTTGCAGCGGCCACGGAGGAGATGGCGGCAACGGCAGCCGAGATCGGTCGCCAGATCGAAGGCGCCTCGCGGGTCGCGAGGGAGGCGGTGGCGCAGGCGACGAGCACGGACGAGTCGATGACCAAGCTGGCAGCCGCGGCCGACAAGGTCGGCAGCATCGTCGGCATGATCACCGCGATCGCCCAGCAGACCAACCTTTTGGCGCTCAACGCCACGATCGAGGCGGCGCGGGCCGGACCGGCCGGGCGCGGCTTTGCGATCGTTGCCTCGGAGGTGAAGGAGCTCGCAGCCCAGACGGCGGACGCGACCAAGGACATCTCCGGCTACATTGCCGAGATCCAGTCTGCAGCCGTGACGGCCGTCGGCGCGATCAAGGACATCAGGTTTACGATTTCCGGCATGTCGGACATCACTGGCGCGATTGCGGCCGCCGCCGAGGAGCAGGGCAATGCGACCAAGGAGATCTCCCGCAACGTGCAGCAGGCCGCGGTCGGCGCGGCACAAGTCTCGTCGGGAATCTCCGAGGTTCAGTCCGGCGCGACCGACACCGGTGCATCATCATCGCAGGTGTTGACCGCGGCGCAGTCACTCTCCGCCGATGGAATGCGCCTGAAACAGGAGGTCGGTCACTTCCTCGCCCGGGTGCGCACGGCATGAGGTCGTCCGAGCTCATCAGCATGCCAACCCGGTGGGCCATGGGCTGACCTCATAGGAACCATCCCGGGCCGCGACTCTTGCAGTCGCAACACAGGCTTCCAACCCGGAGATGGATGATGACCAAGATGACTGGCGCTTCTCGCAACAGAACCTTGCCCGCCCTGACGACCGCTTGCGTCATGACCTTGCTCTTGGCCGGCGGCGCGGCCGCTGCCCCCAAGGGCCAGTCGCCCACCAAGGATCAGCATTTCATGACCGAGGCGATCGAGGGCGATCTATCCGAGGTCAACATGGGCAAGCTGGCGCAGCAGAAGGGCCAGAGCGATCAGGTCAAGCAATTCGGACAAGCGCTGCAGCAGGATCATGGCGAGCATCTGCAGAAGGCGCAGCAACTGGCGAGCCAGAACGGGATGAAAGTGCCGTCCGAGCCCAACAAGCAGCAGAAGGCGATCTACGCCAAGATGGAAGGCCTCTCCGGCGACCGCTTCGACCGCGCCTTCGCGAAAGCCATGGTCAGCGATCACGAGCAGGATATCAAGAAGTACCAGAAGGAAGCTGCGGCGAACTCGCCCTTGTCGGACTTTGCCCAGCAGACCGTTCCGGTGCTGCAGAAGCATCTGGACATGGCTAAATCGCTTGGCAAGTGACGCCGAGGTCGGGCAGTCGCGGCAAGACCGCGTCGATGCGATCAGCCTTGTGCCGAGGATTCGAGTGGAGAACCTGCGCCCTGCCGCTCCGTGGCAGGCGACTCCAGCGTCGGCAGCTGGCGCAGCATCAGATAGTCCGGACGAAAGCCGGCCAGCTGCGTCAGCCCGGCCCAATCGGTGACCGTGATCGTTCGCGAATGCCAGTGCAGCAACTCTCGGCGGCGGAGGTCCTGAATCGTCCGATTGGCGTGCACCGGCGAGATGCCGCAGATGGCCGCGAGATCGGATTGCGTGAATGGCGAGGGGAAGCGCAGGTCTCGCCCGAGCCCGACAGCGCGCAGGCGAACGGTGATCTCGCAGATCAGATGCGCCACCCGGCTCAACGAGTCTCGGCTGCCGAGATTGGTCAGCCAGGTCCGCAGCGTGGCCGCGTCGGCGAGTGTCAGCAGCGAGAGCGCTCGCGCCAGCCGTGCGGAGCGCGCGCGGGCCTCGCGCAAGAAGGCGTGCGGCACGAACGCGGCTACGACCGGGCTCAGCGCGTTGAGCTGCGCCGCAACGCGCGGGACGATGGTGGTGTAGAGGTCGGGGACGTCGCCAGGAACATAGATGGCCGTGATCTGGCCCGAGCCGGCATCGGTGTCCTTCCAGCAGACATAGCCCTGCAGAAGCAGGCAGCACGTCGTCGGTTCGTCGCCCTTGCGCCAGACGTCCTCATGCGGGGCGAAGCTGCGGATCGAGCTCGGCATCTGCGCCAGGAGTTCAAGATCGTCGCTCGACAACTCCAGCAGGCTCGTCAGGCGATCCGCCAGCTTCGTGAACGCAAAACCTGACTGCATCCGGCATCGTCCTCATCAGCCATCGTATCGGCGACGGCCCATTCCAACCTGCAATCGGATTCAACATCGGCAGGTCTGATCGTTCCTATGGTTCCCGTAGCCCGCGCCTGTTCCTCGCGTAGGAAGATTCGCCGTCGCGATCGCGTTTGCGCTCGCGTCCGTTCCGGGCGTGAAGCGCGTTGACGCGGCGATGGAAGCGTCTGTGGATCTGGCTGTCGGCGGCAGCGCTCAGTAGAAGCTGGCGGTGCGGTCGCGGGCCTTGCTGCCTTGCGCCATCGACATTGCCCGGCTTTCGCGGCCCTGGTAGTTTGCCGTCCGATCATGGATGGACGAATGGCGAGCGATGACTGAGCAGGAGAAGGCCGAGCAGGTCGTGACCGCGTTGCGATCGGCGCGGGCTGCGGCGCCGGACGCAGCCTTGCAGATGCTGAACGGCCTCATGGGCCTGGTGCGCAGCCCGAGCGACGAGCAGCCGCTCGAGACCGAAGAGGCGCGCTCGTCCGCTTTCATGTCGATCTGCGAGGTCGGCAAGGCGCTGCATCGCGGGCAGCCCACCGAGGCGCTGTGGCCGGCGGCGGTGTCGGCCAGCGAACGCTGGCTGAGGCTCGCCAGATGAGCGATGCGCAAGGTGGGTGACCTCCGGTCAGCTGCTGGCGGTCCCGTCTGGCGGCCGATGGCGATCGCCGATCTCGGGATGGTCGACGCAATCGCGGCGCGCGTGCATCCCGATTTCCCAGAGGATGCCGCCGTCTTCGCGGAGCGGCTGCGGCTTTATCCGGACGGTTGCCACGTCTTGGCGGCAGCCGACATCGCCGGCTACCTGATCAGTCATCCCTGGCGCGGTGAGCCACCGCCGTTGAACAGCCTCATCGGGTGCATCCCTCCCGAGGCCAGGACCTACTACATCCACGACCTTGCGCTGCTGCCGTCCGCTCGCGGAAGCGGAGCCGCGGGCCGCATTGTGCAACAACTCATCGAACAGGCGCGGCGGCTTCAGCTCCCCTCGCTGTCGCTCGTTGCCGTCAACGGCTCAGTGCCGTTCTGGGAGAATCAGGGCTTCGTCGTCGCGCGCGATCACGATGCCACGGGCTACGGCGAGGATGCGCGCCGGATGGTTCGTCATCTCGCCTGAGCCGTCGCTATCGACCTGATGAGCCTGCGACATGCGAACGGCCCGGTCATCGACCGGGCCGTTGCCCGTGCTGATCAGCCGGTCATTCCGGCATCGAGACCGGGCGTTTCCACAGGTCGCGCCGCCGGCTGAAGCGGTTGGCGTGCAGCATCCAGCCGCCGATCGGCTTGCCGTCGCGGTGCCGTCCGCCGCTTTCCGCGCCCATCCACGCCGCGATGGCGCCGAGCAGCAGCGCCGTTGCCACCGAGAAGGCGAGGATCGTGGTGCTCGCCCGCGAGCGCGACAATGCCGTCTTCGCATTGGCGATGGTGCTGTCGACGCGACGCTCGGCGTCGGGGCCGGTCAGCCCCGTCGTGCCGCTGACGAGCTGCACCAGGTAGTTGCGATCATCCGTGCTGACGCCGCTGTGGCTGGAGGCCGTGAGCAGAATCCGCCCCGCTTCGCTGCGGGCCGGCGCAAGCTCCGGGCTCGGTGCCCGCTTGGGCGCGCGGAACAGATGATCGAGTTCGTAGCTCAGCACCGACGGCTCGCCAGCCGCAGGCTGCGTGCTCATCGGGTTCGGCCGCGTCGCCGCCGACGCGATCATCGCCGCCAGCACCGTGCCGAGCACAACAGCGAGGGCCCATGCGGCGACGCCATGCAGGCCATCACGCTTCTCGGTCTCGTCGCTCTCGGCGGGACCATAGGGGGCGCGCACACGCCCGGCGATGTAGCCGCCGCAGCCGAAGCTGACCAGCGCCTGCAACACGAGATAGAGACCCGAGAGCAGCCACAGCGCAACCGAGGCGTCGCGCCAGGTCGGGGCCGTCGAGCTCACGCCGAGCCCGACCGTCATGGCGAAGGTGATGAGGATCGACGAGACGGCGGCGGCGGTGAGGGCGCCTGCAATGACCGGGGTCCATTGCAGCGTCCAGCTATCGGTGGCCACGCGCCCGATGGGCGACGTGGCGACCGGCGCAGTTTCCATGGCCATCGGCGTCGTCTCAGCGCAGGCCGAAGAACGACAGGATGGCCATGACCACCACGATCAAGCCCACCAGATAAATCAGTCCGTCCATGATTTCCTCCTCCGGTTTGAAACTCTCGGCCGTATAAGCAACGGCGAAGCGCAATGTTCCGTCCCGTCGGTTGGTGTCAGGGCCAATTGACGGCAGAGGAGGAGCTGCGTGGCGATGCAGCATGAAGCTTGGATGAAGGAGCTGTGGTCGCGCGCGTCGGGCACGTCGCCTAGTAGAAACGCGCGAGCCTCGGGAGTCTGGCAACGGCGGCAGTCCATCAGATTGCCGCCGATCTCACGTGATGAGTTCTCCGGCGGCAATCAACGATGTCGCGCGCCGCGGCCTTCGACCGTCAATAGCGGGGATAGTAGCCGCGCTGGCGGGCATAGGCGTAGGCGGGGTTGATACCGCAGCCGGCATCGGTGCCGGAGGCGGCAGCCTGGCATTGCTGATAGGTGGCGAACTGGCAGTTGCCGGGATAGCCCCACATCCTGCCTTGCAGGCAGAAGCGATCCTGTGCGGCGGAAGCGGGGGAGATCGCGGAGAAGCTGGCGAGCACGGCGGCGGCAGAGAAGGAGGCAAACAGCAGACGGCGCATGTATTTATCCTTGCGTTGAAAGATATGATTGTAACGCGAGGCTGCGCAGGGCCGTTCCTCACGCGCAACATTAACTGTTGGGTCGCCGTCGTCGTTTCCCATTCAAGATCAGGCGCGCGATCTGCGGCTTCGGCCTTCAGACGTCACGTCATCAGGGAGCACGTCGTGCGCTGGCGGTATCAGGCTGGGCGGCCCTCGTGATCAGCTCGAAGACGCCGGAACATTCGCGGACTCGTCATGTTGCTCACCCGTCAACAGCGGATGCTCGCCATGTTCGGTCGATCCAGAAAGTCGGATGCTGCACGTCGGGAGACGGCGTCATGGTTCGGTCCGGGCCGCGCGCGCGGCCCGGGGACGGGAGGCATGCTGGCGCTGCTCGGGCTGGCGTTCCTGATCCAATATTTCGATCAGCAGTCCGAACAAACCGGGCGCCGCGGGCGCGCAAGCGGCGGGTCCGATGACGGTCACGGCAGGCTGGCCTCCTCGCCCTCCGAGATCCCGGCGCGTGGCTGGAAGGATGTCCTCTATCGCGTCTATGAGAACGTCACCGAGCATCGGATCGTCGCGCTTGCCGCCGGCATGACGTTCTACACGCTGCTGGCGATCTTCCCGGCGCTCGCAGCCCTCGTCGCAATCTACGGACTGTTCTCCGACCCGGCCAGGATCACCGGACATCTGGAGCAGCTGCAAGGCCTGATGCCGGGCGGCGCCATCGACATCGCGCGCGACCAGCTCACGCGCGTCTCGGCGAAGGGCAGCCAGGCCCTGGGCGTGACCTTTCTCGTCAGCCTTGCGATCTCGCTGTGGAGCGCGAACGCCGCGATGAAGTCGCTGTTCGATACGCTGAATATCGTCTATCGCGAGCCGGAGACGCGCGGCTTCATCAAGCTCAATGCGATTTCGCTGCTGTTCACGGGAGGAGCAATCTTGTTTGCCCTTCTCGCCATTGGCGCCATCGTCGTCGTCCCGGTCGTCCTACATTATGTAGGCCTGTCGGACGTAGCCGATCTCCTGCTGCGCATCGGCCGCTGGCCCGCGATCTTCATCTTCGTTTCGCTTGGGCTCGCACTGATCTATCGCTACGGTCCGGATCGCGAGGAGCCGAAATGGCGCTGGATCAGCTGGGGCAGCGCGCTGGCCGCGGCGCTGTGGCTCGGAGGATCGGCGCTGTTCTCCTGGTATGCGGCGAATTTCGGCAGCTTCAACGCCACTTACGGATCGCTCGGTGCCGCGATCGGCTTCATGACCTGGATCTGGATCTCGGCCATCGTCATCCTGATCGGCGGGGAACTCGATGCCGAGCTGGAGCACCAGACGCTGCGCGATACAACGACCGGCCCCGAGAAGCCGCTCGGCACGCGCGGCGCCACCATGGCGGACACGGTCGGACGGTCGGCCTGACGCTGCAGAAAATCGTTTCAGGGCCCGCTGCTATCTCCGACGAGACGCGAGAGTCGGGTTCCGGGGGAACCCAAGACGGTGCGACCGAGTTCCTTTTCCGCTCGTCGCGCGGTGGCTGGGGCCAAGGCCCTGCGCCCGGGCCGACCATTGCCGAGTTCGCCCATATTCACGAAGGAGCTTTGAATGACGGAGGAGCTTGCTGGCGGCGCGTACCGTCGCGAGGGTCTGTCCCGCATTTCCACCGGCAGCGATGGTCTCGATGACATCCTCGGCGGCGGCTTGGACCCGAACCGGCTGTATCTCTATGAGGGACGGCCCGGAACGGGAAAGACCACCATCGCGCTCCAGTTCCTTCTCAAAGGCCAGAGCCTCGGCGAGCGCGTGCTCTACATCACCTTGTCCGAGACCAAGCGGGAGCTCGAGGTCGTCGCCGAGCGCCACGGCTGGTCACTGGACGGGGTCAACGTGTTCGAGCTGGTCCCGCCGGAGACGACGCTCGATCCCGAACGCGAACTCACCGTATTCCATCCGGCCGAGGTGGAGCTCAGCGAAACCACCGGCCTGATGTTCAAGGAGGTCGAGCGCATCGATCCCACCCGGGTCGTGATCGACAGCCTCTCCGAACTGCGGCTGCTCGCGCAGAGTCCGCTGCGCTATCGCCGCCAGGTGCTGGCCGTGAAGCACTTCTTTGCTAAGCGCAACTGCACGGTGATCCTGCTCGACGACCTCTCGTCCTCGCAGGACGACCTGCAGCTCCATTCCGTTGCCCATGGCGTCGTCGTGCTCGAGCAGCTTGCGATCGAATATGGTGCTGAACGCCGACGTCTGCGCGTCATCAAGATGCGCGGCATGGCCTTTCGCGGCGGCTTCCACGATTTCACCATCGCCAAAGGCGGCTTGCGGATCTTTCCGCGCCTGGTCGCCTCGGAGCATCACCGCTCCTTCCTCGGCGAATTCACCCCGAGCGGCAATGCAGAGCTCGACCAGCTCCTCGGAGGCGGGCTCGAACGCGGCACCAATGCACTGATCCTCGGGGCGGCAGGCGTCGGCAAATCATCGCTCGCGCTGAGCTACGCGATCGCGGCGGCCGGCCGCGGCGAGCACGTGGTGTTCTTCGCCTTCGACGAGGGGCGCGGCACGGTGGAGGCGCGGGCGCGCTCGCTTGGCTTAAAGCTGCACCAGCATCTGGAGTCCGGTCTCGTCCGCTTTCAGCAGATCGATCCCGCCGAGCTGTCTCCGGGGGAGTTCGGCGCGAACGTGCGCCGCAGCGTCGAGCATGACAATGCTCGCGTCATCATCATCGACAGTCTCAACGGCTATCTCAACGCGATGCCGGACGAGCGCTTTCTCATCCTGCAGATGCACGAGCTGCTGAGCTATCTCGGCCAGCAGGGCGTGCTGACCATCCTGGTGCTCGCACAACACGGTCTGGTCGGGCCGATGGATACTCCGCTGGACATCAGCTATCTCAGCGATGCCGTGCTGATGCTGCGCTATTTCGAGGTGGCGGGCACCGTGCGTCGCGCGGTGTCGGTGGTGAAGAAGCGCAGCGGGTACCACGAACATACGATCCGGGAGTTTCGCTTGAGCGGCGCCGGCATGACCCTCGGTCCTCCGCTGGTGGAATTCAGCGGCATTTTCTCGGGCAATCCGCGCTTCGCCGGAGCCGATCTTCCGGAGCTGGGACTGCGAGATGAGCACTGAAGGCGATCAACGTGTGCTCGTGTTCGCCCCGATCGGACGCGACGGGCCTGCCTCCGCAGAGCTGTTTCGCAGCGCGCGGATCGATGCGGCCGTCTGCTCTTCTTTGTCCGATCTGATCGTTCAGTTGCGTCAGGGCGTCGGCGCGGTCGTCATCGCCGAGGAGGGCCTGTTCGCGACGGATGCTGAGCCGCTGACGGAGTGGGTCGCACGGCAGCCGCCGTGGTCGGACCTGCCCTTCATCGTGCTGACCAGCCACCGGGAGCAGCCGGCCGTCGTGGCGTGGCGGCGCGATCTCGTGACGGCGCTGCGCAACGTTTCCCTGCTCGAGCGGCCGATCCAGCCGATCACGCTGTTGAGCGCGGTGCAATCGGCGATGCGGGCGCGGCGTCGCCAATATGAGATCCGCGCGCTGATCCATGCGCGCGAGCAGGCCGCCCAGGAGCTGGAGCGGCTGGTGGTGGAGCGGACACGCGCGCTCGCCGAATCCAACGAACACCTGCGGGTGGAGATGGCCGAGCGCGCGCAGGTCGAGGAGACGCTGCGGCAGGCGCAGAAGATCGAGGCGATCGGCCGGCTGACTGGCGGCGTTGCGCACGACTTCAATAACCTGCTGATGGTGATTTCCGGCGGCCTCGACATGCTCGACCGTCAGTCCGACCCGGCGCGGCGGCGGCGCCTGATGGACGGAATGATCCAGGCAGCGCAGCGCGGCGCCAGCCTCACGCGGCAGCTGCTCGCATTTTCCCGCCGGCAGGAGCTGCGGCCGGAGCCCGTCGACATCGCCCGCCAGATCGGCGGCATGCGCGAGCTGCTCGATCGCAGCCTGCGCGGCGACGTCCATGTGCAGTTCGAATTTCCCGACGCGCTCTGGCCGGTCGAGGTTGATCCCGGCGAGCTCGAGCTCGTGGTGCTCAATCTCGCCGTCAATGCGCGCGACGCGATGCCGACCGGCGGCACGATCCTGGTGCGCGGCGAGAATCTCGCGAACTGGCGCGATGACGAAATCTCAGGCGATTTCGTGCGCCTGTCGGTGGTCGACAGCGGCACCGGAATGTCCGAGGATGTTCGCCTGCGCGTCTTCGAGCCGTTCTTCACCACCAAGGATATCGGCAAGGGCTCAGGTCTCGGACTGGCCCAGGTCTACGGTTTTTCCAAGCAGTCGCGCGGCACCGTCCGGATCGAGTCGGAGCTCGGCCGCGGCACCACGATCGCCTTGTATCTTCCGAGATCGGCGCACGCCGCATCGACGTCTCGGCGCCATCTCGTCGACTTTCACCATGCCAGCGCTCGTCACCACGCTCAGGGACGAATTCTTCTGGTCGAGGACGACGCCGAGGTGGCAGCACTGGTGAGCGAGATGCTGCGCCAGCTCGGCTATGAGGTCACCCATGCCGCCAGTGCTGCGGCCGCGCTCGGCGCGCTGGCCGACGGACGCGCGGTCGATCTCGTCTTCTCCGACGTCATGATGCCGGGCGGCATGAACGGCGTCGAACTTGCGCGCGAGATCCAGAAGCGGCGCGGCGACATGCCGATTCTCCTGACCAGCGGCTATTCGGGGACGGCCGTGCACGCCGCCCGGGAGGCCGGCGTGCGCATTCTGTCGAAGCCGTATGGCGTCGACGAGCTCGCCGCCGCGATCGACGCCGCCAAGACGGAAAGCGTGCCGTCCCGCGCGCGAAGCTCCTGAACCGTGTCCGAGAGCGTCGCGCGGTCCGCTCAGGACAGCGTCGGCTCAGACGCCGCGGCGGCGTGCTCGATCACTGCTGCGGCGTCCAGCACGAGGTCCTCGCGGAAGCGCGGTCCCACGATCTGCACGCCGACCGGAATGCCGTCATGCACGCCGGTCGGCACGCTGATCGACGGCAGCCCGAGATAGGCGGTCGCGAACAGGAAGACGTGCGAGCGATACAGGCGATCGACGCTGGCATCGCTCTCGATGTCGACGCCGTAGGGCAGGGCCGTCTCCATCGCGACCGGGCACAGCACCAGCGGATGATCCTGCATGAACGCCTGCCAGCGCCGCAGATAGGTCGCGCGCGCCGACGACGCCTTGATCAGGCCGGGCACGTCGAGCTCCGGCGTGCGGTTCATCATCAGCGCGAAGGCACGCCGAGCCAGCGCATCGCCGTGCTGCTCGACCTGCGCGGCCAGCGTCACCCGCGATTCCCCTTGCGCGAAATCATTCCATGCCTGGGCTGCGGCGGCGACATCCGGCGGATCGCGCCAGGTCACCTCATAGCCCGACCGATGCAGGATCTCTGCTGCCTTGCGCACGGCGGCCTCGACCTCGGGCGCGATGCCGACACCGGCCGGATCGAGGCAGACCGCGACGCCGGGATGATCGATGCGGGGGCCCTCCAGCGGCATCGCGACATGCCAGGGATCGCGCGGATCGGGCGCGGCCATCGCCGCCAGCGCCAGCCTTGCATCCTCGACATTGCGCGTGATCGCGCCCTGCACCGAGATCAGCTGCAGCGACAATTGCCGCTCCGACGGCGCCGTGCCGTTGTACGCCGGGATGCGGCCGAACGACGGGCGCAGGCCGACCGTGCCGGTGCAATAAGCGGGATAGCGGATCGAGCCGCCGCCATCATTGCCATGCGCGATCGCGCACATGCCGGTGGCGGCGGCCACCGCCGCGCCGCCGCTGGAGCCGCCCGGCGTGCGATCCGGCCGCCACGGATTGAGCGTGCGGCCATGCAGCTCGTTGTCCGTGAACCAGCGCATCGAGAAGGCCGGCGTGTTGGTGCGGCCGATGATCACGGCGCCGGCCTTGCGCAGATTGGCGACGACGGGTGCGTCGTCCTTGGCGATGTTGTCCTTGAAGGCTGCGACGCCGTTGGTGGTCGGCAATCCCTTCTGGTCGACATTGATCTTGGTCGTCACCGGCACGCCGTGCAGCGGCCCGAGCATGGTGCCTGAGGCCACCATGCGGTCGGCCAGATCAGCGGCGGCCAGCGCGTCCTCGGTCTGCACCGAAACCACGGCGTTGAGCTCGGGATTGACCGCGGCGATGCGGTCGAGACAGGCCGTCACGGCCTCGCGGCTGGTGATCTTCCTGGTGCGGATGGCGGAAGCGAGTTGCGTGGCCGACCAGCGCCACAGCGGGGTATCCATGCGAAGCGAACCTTTGCAATCAAAGCCAATGGTCAGGCGCGCCGCGATGCTGCGCACACCGCGCGTCACGCCCGAACGACGGCCACCATAGGTGAATCGCGCGCCGGGCCAAAATTCTCGTTCCTGCGCGGGAACTTTGCCCTCACGCCGCCGTTACGTCGATGCGTCCGCTCCCGCCTGCATGCGATGGTGCGCGATGAGGCGGCAATGTCGCTGCCTGCCAGGGGGATGGATGACCAGTCGCGAGTTCGTGCGTAACTTCTGGCGCAATCAAACCTCCGTCGACTACGGCCTTCCGGACCTCGCTCCCGGCAACCTGGAAGACCGCGATTTCCGCCTGCTGGCGGACGGCATTCCCACGCTGTGCTGGATCGCCAATGGCGACGGCTACATCGTCTGGTACAATCGCCGCTGGCACGAATACTGCGGCAGCACGCCGGAGCAGATGGAAGGCTGGGGGTGGCAATCGGTGCATGACCCCGCGCAGCTTCCCTCGGTGATGGAGCGCTGGCAGGCCTCGATCGCCACCGGCGAGCCGTTCGAGATGACGTTTCCGCTGCGCGGCGCCGACGGCATCTTCCGGCCGTTCCTGACCCGCATCCAGCCGATGCGCGATGCGTCGGGACGTATCCGGCGCTGGTTCGGCGTCAACACCGAAGTGTCGGCCCAAATGCAGGCCGAGCAGGCGCTGCGCGACAGCGAGACGCAGGCCCGTGCCGATGCCGAGCGCGTGCAGCTCGCGCTCGCCGCCGGCGCCATCATCGGCACCTGGGTCTGGGACATCCCCGCCAACCGCTTCACCATCGACGACAACTTCGCCGTCAATTTCGGTCTCGATCCGGAGCTCGGGCGCGAAGGCCTCAGCCTCGAGCAGGTCACCATGACCGTGCATCCGGACGATCAGGCCGGGCTTGCGGCCGCCATCCAGGACGCCTTGGCGCGCGGCGGCGACTACGCGCATCAGTATCGCGTTCGCCGCCGCGACGGCCGCTACCACTGGATCGAGGCCAACGGCCGCGTCGAGCTGCGCGACGGCAAGCCGGTTCGCTTTCCCGGCGTCCTGCTCGACGTCAACGCGCGTCACGCCGCCGAGGCAGCGCTGCGCGAGGCCGAGGAGCGGCTGCGGCTGGCGACCCAGGTCGCCGAGGTCGGCTTCTGGGACTACGACCCCGCGACCGACGTGTTGGTCTGGCCGCCGCTCGTCAGGGCGATGTTCGGTGTCGCCGCGGACGTGCCGGTCACGATCGCCGACTTCTACGAGGGCCTGCATCCCGACGATCTCGAGCCGACGACGACAGCCTTCGCGGCCGCCGCAGATCCCGTCCGCCGCGCGCTCTACGACGTCGAATTCCGCACGGTCGGCAAGAATGATGGCGCGGTCCGCTGGGTGGCGGCCAAGGGGCGCGGCCTGTTCGACGACGCCGGACGCTGCGTCCGCTTGATCGGCACCGCCATCGACATCACCGCCCGCAAGACGGCCGAGGCGCGGCTGCGTGATCTCAACGAGAGCCTGGAGGTCGCCAATGAGGAGATCAAGCGCTACGCTCATGTCGTGAGCCACGATCTGCGCGCGCCGCTGGTCAACATCATGGGCTTTGCACAGGAGCTGCAGAGCCAGCGCGACGAGATGTTCGCGGCCGGACAACTGCCCAAGACTGATCCGCTGCGCGAGCAGGCCGAGCGCGACTTCGACGAGTCGTTGTCCTTCATCCGCGCGGCGACGCAGAAGATGGACGGGCTGATCAACGCCATCCTGAAAGTGTCCCGCCACGGCCAGCAGCCGCTGCATCCCGAGCCGCTCGACATGGAGGCGCTGGTCAGGAAGCTTTCGGATTCCATCCGTCACCAGACCGAGACGGCCGGCGCCGTCATCACCATCGAGCAGCTGCCGCCGCTGGTGGCCGATCCGCTCGCGGTCGGACAGATCTTCGGCAACCTGCTCGACAATGCCGTCAAATATCTCGATCCCGAGCGCCCGGGCCGGATTACCATTTCAGGCGAGGCGCGCGGCGGCGAGGTGGTCTTTCAGGTCGCCGACAATGGCAGGGGCATCCGGCCCGAAGACCAGGCGCGGGTGTTCGAGCTGTTTCAGCGCGCCGGCAAGCGCGACCAGCCGGGCGAGGGAATCGGCCTTGCGCATGTGAAGTCCTTGGTCGGGCGCATGCACGGCAGCATCTCGCTGACCTCCGAGGCTGGCGTTGGCACGACGTTTACCGTGATCTTGCCGCGCGCCGCCAACTAAGCGCGTCTGCAAATCAGTCCTGCGTGGAACGCAGGCCGATTTTGATTTGCCGCAACGGCAGCGGCTCTCCTTTCGGGAACATTGGCGTCAACGGAAAGGAGATGAGTCATGTGGCTCACCAAGGACGACTTCCGCATCAAGGCGGAGAATTTTGATTTATCGAATGGGATGAACATTCTTCGCATCATCTGCGGGTTGTTTCTGTTTCCCCATGTGGCCGGAAAATTCGCGGGCGGCGCGGTGTCGGCTGCGACGGCAGGCTTCTTCGCCAAGGCCGGCTTCCATCCGCCGGAGATTTGGGTCTTGATTGCCGCCGCGTCGGAAAGTGCCGCCGGCATCGCGCTGGTGCTCGGCATCTGCACCCGCTTTTCCGCGCTCGGCGCCACGGCGCTGCTGCTATTCGCCGTCTATGCGCTGCAGGTCGTGAAGGGCTTCGGCTGGACCTGGAATACCGGCGGCTACGAGTATCCCGTGTTCTGGGCGATCACCTCCTTCGTGGTGGCGCTCGAGGCCTGGAAGGTCCACCTCGCGCAGGCCAAGCCGCGCGCGGCGGTTGTGCCGGCGGGCGCTGCGGCCTGATCCGGGCGGGCCCGGCCTTCGCGAAACGTCAGAAGATCGAAGAGAGCCGCCCTTGGGCGGCTCTCTTGTCTTGAGCGCTTCCATTTTGTCATCTCTTGCCGATCCAAGACTGCCGAGACCAATCGTTGGATCACGTCCGAACAACAATTCGGTACACTACAGGGACGCCGCGGAGGCTGGGCCGTTCCGAGGGCCGGGAGCTAGGCCCCGGCGGGTGCAGGTGCCTGCGGGCAGTTCGTCAGCCGCGCCGGCGTGCCGACCGCGGTGCAGCCGGCGGGGACATCGCGGGT
This sequence comes from Bradyrhizobium sp. SRS-191, assembly GCF_024586915.1. Classification (GTDB taxonomy): domain Bacteria; phylum Pseudomonadota; class Alphaproteobacteria; order Rhizobiales; family Xanthobacteraceae; genus Bradyrhizobium. The sequence continues at coordinate 164,666 of NZ_JANBVS010000003.1, read as the reverse complement.
CACCAGCGCGTCGGCGCCGATCTTGGCGAAGTCGCCGACGGTGACGTCGCCCAGGATCGTCGCGCCCGAGGAGATCAGCGCGCCTCGGCCGATTCGCGGCGCGCGGCCGGGCAGCGCATCCTGGCGACCGACGGTCACGTTCTGGAGGATGGTGACGTCATCGCCGACATCCGCATACGCTCCGATGACGATGCCGGTGGCATGATCGAGGAAAACAGCGGTCCCGAGCAGGGCCGAGGGATGAATGCTCACCTGGAGAGAAGCCGAGGACTCCGCCTGCAGCAGCAGCGCGAGATCGGGCCTGTCGTTCGTCCACAGCCAATGCGAGACGCGATAGGCCTGCAGCGCGACATATCCCTTGTAGTTCAGCAGCGGCGGCAGCAGTGACGAACTCGCGGGATCGCGCGCCGCGATCGCGCGAAGATCATCCGCCGCAGCCTCGACCAGGACCGGCGCAGCATGCTGCGCGTCACGGGCGATGCGGGCAAGACGCGTCCCTTCGGCATCACGCCTGCCAAGCCGTACGCCGATCTGGTGAGCGATCATGTGGCCGAGATCGGGATGGTCCAGGACCGCAGCCGACAGGGCGCGACCGAACACGGGATCGGCAGCCGCGCTCGACCGGGCCTCACGCAAGATCGATTGCCAAAGCGAGCGGCTGGGCACGTTCGAGCGGTCGACCATGATCATGCTCCTCGGTTGCCGACCAGCAAGCAGGCACTGTAACATGGACGGAGCTTCATCAAAATCCCGAGTGGCCACGATCGGCCGACACGCGGTGATCGCCTTGCCCCGTCGCATTCACATCACCGGCGCCTCCGGCTCGGGGACCACCACGCTCGGTCGCAGCGTTGCCTCGGCGCTCGCGATCCCGCATCACGACACTGACGACTACTTCTGGAAGCCCACTGATCCGCCCTATGATGACATGCGGCCGGCGCCCGAGCGGCTTCGTCTGATGGCCGACATGTTCGTGCCGCGTCCCGCCTGGGTGCTGAGCGGATCCTTGGCGGGCTGGGGTGATCCGCTGATCTCCCACTTCGACCTCGTCGTCTTCATCACCATCGAAAAGGAGCTCCGGCTGCAGCGTATCCGGTGTCGCGAAGCCGCGCGCTACGGTGCTGCGGCAGTCGCGCCCGGCGGCGCGCGCCATCGCGACACCGAGGCCTTCGTCGCCTGGGCCGCCGCCTACGATGAGGGCGACAGCGTCAGCCGCACCCGGGCGAAGCACGAGGCGTGGCTGGCCACGCTGCCATGTCCCGTGCTGCGCCTCGACGGAGGACGTCCGATCGAGGAGCTCACCGCGCGGGTGGTGACGACGGCCTCGCAGCTTTGACCAGAGGTCGAGCCCAAGCTCGCTGTCGGAGACATGATCCGATGCAGGTGACAACCATCCTCTTGATCGTGCTGCTGGGGCTCGCCTGGCCGGTGCTGAAACTGTTCAACAGCCTTCGCACGATGCAGGTTCGGATCGGGATGGGAGCGGGCGTGACGCTGTCGAGGGACGAGAGCCCGCGCCTGTTCTGGCTTCTGATCACGTTGCAATGTCTGGCCGTGGGCCTGATGCTCGCAATCCTCTACGCTGTCTGCTTTATCCTCCCGCAGCAGATCCTGAGCTAACGCGCGAACGGCCTTGCATCGAAGCCGTTCACGAGCTTGATCCCCTCGTCCGCAAGAGCAGACCTCTGGTTTCAACGTCCGCGCTCGGCCCCGCCATTGACCTGAACGATCTGCGCGGTGACATGAGCCGCCTCCGCCGAGGCGAGCCAGCCGATGGTCGACGCGATATCCGCTGGCGTCCCTGCGCGCTTGTTCAATGTCTCGTCGATCCTCGCGTCCAATTGCGCCTCGCTCATCGCCGCGCCGAAGAATTCCGTGTCGGCGACATAGCCGGGCGCGACGACGTTCACCGTGATGCCGCGCGGCCCGAGCAGTTTGGCGAGGTCGGCGGAGTAGGGGTGAAGGGCGGCCTTGGCCGCGCCGTAGGACCCTTCGCCCGATCCGCGATAGGCCGCGATCGAGCTGACGAAAACGATCCGCCCGCCCGGGGCACGCAGGCGCGGAATGAGGGCTTCGGTGAGCAGCACGGCCGTGAGCGTATTGAGGCGGTAATTGTCGGTCCAGCGCCGCGCCACGCCCGCCAGACCGTCATCATAGGTGCCGGCCGGCGCGCGCCGCGCCACATGGCCGCCGGCGGCATTCACGAGTACGTCGACGGCGGCGAACCGCTGCTCCAGCGTCGCTCGCACGGCTTCGACCTGCCCGACATCAGCGAGGTCGGCGGTGATCGACAAGGGCGCCGGCGCTTCCGGCTGCTCCGTTGAAATCGAAGCGACTGCGGCCGCGAGCACGCCCGCGCGGCGGCCAATGATCACGACCTGGGCCCCGCGTCTCGCAAAGCTTCGCGCCGTGGCAAGTCCGATGCCTGTGCCCCCGCCGCTGATCACGACCACTTGCGTCATCGTTCAACTCCACGCTGTCCTAAGTGCCACGGTCGAGCAGCAGGTTCAAAATCCGAAGCGGCAGTCGTCAACCTGCACGGGAGTGGACTTTTCGTCAACGATGCTTACCTTCGTCGGCGGGGCACCGGCCCGGGCTGTTCTGAGGAAGACATCTTCGCATGTTTGTCAAACTCGCGAATGCCGCAAGGATGACGTGGCGCTGGATGCCGCCGTCGACCTACTTGGCGGCTGCTGTCGCTCTTGCGGTGCTCGTTGCGGCCTCGATGGCGGCGAGGCCGGGGCTTGCAGCGATTTGCTGGCCGTGGACACTCGCTGCGGCCGCCTGTGTTCTTGCGATCGCCGGCGCCTTTCGCATCGTGCGCGGAATCGGTGCGCCGCGCTGGATCGCAGCTGTGCTTGCGCTTCCTGCCTATATGTGGGCCGTGGGTGTTATCAAGCTGCTCAGTGATCAGCCGGTTTCGGTGATGGAGCGGATCGTGTTCGGCCTTGCCGCGCAACTGGCCTTTCTCGCCGCGGCCGGTGGCGCGATCGGGCTCGTTGCGTGGCTGTCGAGGCCACGATCGATGTTTCGTGTCGGCGTGGCCGTGCTCGCGACATTTGCCGTGCTCTCCTGCGCCGACGCCATGATGGCGTGGAACGGGCTGTCCCTCGCGACCAGCACCTATTGGCTCACTCCGTTCCTCGCGGCGCGCGCGACCGCGATGCTCGTTGCCTACACCGCGTTCGTCGGTGCTGCATGGATGCTCTCGATGCGCCATGATGGCGAGCCATGGACAGCCATCGTGATCAGCCTCATCGCGGCCGACATGCTCACAGATACGCTGCGGCTGACAGTCTTGCTCGAGGCGCGCGCATATGCGCCATCGTTGTGGGGATACGGTGTCGTGCTCACCGGCGCCGCCGCGGTTTGGCGCATGGGAGCCGTGCTAGGCCCCGAGATCGATGCCGGCCGCCGCGCAGATACTCCGATCGGAGGAGAGGTATGAGCGTTGGGGCGAAGTCCCAGCGCTGAATTGGGTCAGCCTCTGAGACAGTCCGTCAGCCTCCCGAACGGGCTTCGATATTTTCTCCGTTTCAGAAGTTTTCTCTTTCGTTTTTCCGGAAAGTGTGCTTCAATGCCCCCATCCTGCTTCGCCACGAGGGGCGTATCGCGATCGTCACGACATGTGAGGCGGGGAGGCGATGGCCGCTGGCTTGCCGCAGCGCATATCTGTGCGCGGACGAACGGCAGTTGGCGGACGTGAAGTCGTGTGGTCCTGGCGCCGCGATGCTGGCGCCAAGCTGTCGGGCGATGATCCCGATGGCGACGGTGGCTCGACAGCCGTACACCGGGGAGAGCACGATATAAGCGTGAAGACCATCGCGCAGGGAATGCCGGAGTTCGGCTGAACCTGTGGTGACTGCCGCCTGCTTTTTTTGCTGCAGGCGGGCCATGGGTTGCGGCCAGCGCCCGGCATTCCCTGCGCCCTCGTAATATCAGAGGGCTCGTCGATCTCATCAGCCCGGGCGTCTCAGCGTCGCGGGATTGCGCCGATGCGTGTGAGGCCGCAGCTCAGGGCCGAGAGCATCTGACAGCCCGATGGGATGATGGAGCAAAGTCCTGTCTTGCCAGTTCGCGAGTCCGTCGACGGCGCTCCTGAGCGAGACGTTGAAAGGAATGATGGAAGACCGCTTGCCAGGGGAAGGTGAGTTGCCAGGGCTGAGGCGCCGATCTGTAGAGGCCCCGATCTGCAATGGCCGATCGCCCAGGGCCGCAGGCCTCGCGCGACGGCGGATTATGATCTAGATGGGAGCGATCTCGAAGGACCGATCCTGACGTCTCGCGTGCACCGGCGCGCAGGACAAATCCGGAGTTGCATATGTCGCCCAGCCGAGCACCTTCTCTCACCCTCGCGGCCGAAACGATCGATATTCTGACCTCGCTCGGCGTCGCCCCTGAGCGGCTGCGCGGCGGCCCGCGTGCCGCGCGCTCGCCGATCACCGGCGAGGTTCTGGCGCAGGTGCATGACGACACACAAGCGGATGCGACTGCGGTGATCGCCCGCGCCCATGCCGCTTTTTTGCAGTGGCGACTGCTGCCGGCGCCGAAGCGCGGCGAACTGGTGCGTCTGCTCGGTGAGGAATTGCGCGCGAACAAGGCGGCGCTCGGCCGGCTGGTCTCGATCGAGGCCGGCAAGATCGTCTCGGAGGGCCTCGGCGAGGTCCAGGAGATGATCGACATCTGCGACTTCGCCGTCGGCCTGTCGCGCCAGCTCTACGGCCTCACGATCGCGACCGAGCGCGCCGAGCACCGCATGATGGAGACCTGGCATCCCCTCGGGGTCACCGGCGTGATCTCGGCGTTCAATTTCCCGGTCGCTGTCTGGGCCTGGAATGCCGCGATCGCGCTGGTGTGCGGCAACAGCGTCGTCTGGAAGCCGTCTGAAAAGACGCCGCTGACGGCGCTGGCGACGGACGCGCTGCTGGCACGCGCGATCGCCCGCTTCCGCCGCGAGGGTGGCGAAGCGCCGGACGGGCTCGCCGGCCTGCTGCTCGGCGGCCGCGCCGTGGGCGAGATGCTGGTGGACGACGCAAGGGTGCCGCTGGTGTCGGCGACCGGATCGACCGCGATGGGCCGCGTCGTCGGCGCCTGCCTCGCCAGCCGCTTTGCCCGCGCCATCCTCGAGCTCGGCGGCAACAATGCCGCGATCGTCACGCCGACGGCCGATCTCGATCTCACGCTGCGGGCGGTGGCGTTCGCCGCGATGGGCACCGCGGGCCAGCGCTGCACCAGCCTGCGCCGGCTGTTCGTCCATGCCGACGTCTATGAGCAACTGGTGCCGCGACTGAAGCAGGCCTATGCATCGGTCGCCGTCGGCAATCCGCTGGAGCAGGGCACCTTGATCGGCCCGCTGATCGACAGCAGTGCCTACGACGCCATGCACGACGCGCTGAGCGCGGCGCGGGATCACGGCGGTCGCGTGTCCGGCGGCGAGCGTGTCAGTGTCGGCGGTTTCGACGATGCCTACTACGTGCGGCCGGCGCTGGTCGAGATCGCCACGCAGGCCGGCCCGGTCGAGCGCGAGACCTTCGCGCCGATCCTCTATGTGATGCCGTATCGTGATCTCGATGCCGCGATCGAGCTGCACAATGCCGTGCCGCAGGGCCTGTCGTCGTCGATCTTCACCAACGATCTGCGCGAGGCCGAATTGTTCGTCTCGTCGCGCGGCTCCGATTGCGGCATCGCCAACGTCAATATCGGGCCGTCCGGCGCCGAGATCGGCGGCGCGTTCGGCGGCGAGAAGGAGACCGGCGGCGGCCGCGAATCCGGCTCCGATGCATGGAAGGCCTATATGCGCCGCGCCACCAACACCGTGAACTACGGACGCAGCCTGCCGCTGGCGCAGGGCGTGAAGTTCGATTTGGGGTGAGCTGTGTGATGCTTCCGGTCGGCAGCGGAACTGCTTGGCTCATTCGCGCGTTGCGCGCTGACAAGGAGATGCATCATGGCAGCGAAGAAAACCTCCACTGCAAAATCGGCGCGCGGACGCAAGCAGGATCGCGCCCGCGTCGCGAGCGGTCAGGACTACGAAGTGCGCTACGAAGCCAAGAAGAGCGGCCGCTCGGCTTCCGCCGTGAAGAAGGCGGTCAAGAAGGTCGGCAACAGCCGCAAGAAGGTCGAGCGCAAGCTCGCGCGTTAGGATCGTCAGTTCGGCTTCGGCCGCTGCGGCGGCCGCAGCGATCCTCTCGCCCAGCCGAGCGCCTTCGGCGAATGCAGGGGATCAGGGCCGTCGCAGACGGGGCAAATCGCCTCGCGCAGCCTGGCCGTCGCGCCGAGTCCGACATCGGCATTTCGGTCAGTCGTCGCATCGTGCTGCCGGTCGCGGAGAGCGAGCGGCCGTCCGCAGGTGGGACATGGCTTGCGCACAATCCATTGGGCCGGACGTTTCAGCACGACGACGTCTCCCGGTTGAGTGCTCAGGCTAGAACATCTTCGGGCGCCGGCGGAATCACTTATTTGAATCGTGGCGATTCTTCCGCTTCGTCCCGCGTCGAACAGTCGGGACAGCTGTCGCCGATCGCACCGAGGACGTCGTCGATCGCAGCGATTGCGTCCGAACTGCAGACGCCGCGCGGCGGAGCGTCGCCTGCGGCGCGACGCGCCCGGGCCACCGCGTACGGATCGCCGCGCTCGCGCATCCAGCCATGCTCCTCGCATTCGCTGATGGCGCCTGCATCGCGCAGGATGCTGATGGCCCAGCGCTCGAGATTCTGGCTCGCCTGGCGGCGCGGATTGGCAGGTGGCATCGGCTCTCTCCAGCCTGGGAGAATCCATGAATCCCCATGCGTTTCCAGGCCGCGCCCGCAGGGCAGGGATTCCAAAATGGAGGGGCTGGTTTTGGGCGGACGAGTCCGCGCTTGCCGCTTGAGATCGCCGCGGGCGGAGGTCATCCTGGGCGGAGCTTCGTGACAAGGGTGCGGACAGGGATGCAGATCAAGACCAATGAGGATGTGCTGCTCATCATCGATGTGCAGAATGATTTTTGCCCGGGCGGCGCGCTTGCGGTCGCCGACGGCGACGCCGTGGTGCCGGTGATCAACCGGCTGAGCGGACGCTTCGATCACGTCGTGCTGACTCAGGACTGGCATCCGGCGGGGCACAGCTCGTTCGCCTCCAGCCACCCCGGCAAGGCGCCGTTCGAGAGCGTCACGATGCCCTACGGGCCGCAGACATTGTGGCCGGATCACTGCATCCAGGGCACGCCGGGCGCGGCGTTTCATCCTGGGCTTTCGACCGACAAGGCGCAGATGATCATCCGCAAGGGTTTTCGCGCCGCGATCGATTCCTATTCGGCGTTCTTCGAGAACGACAAGACCACGCCGACCGGGCTCGCCGGATACTTGCGGGAGCGCGGCCTGAAGCGGGTGTTCCTGGCCGGGCTCGCGACAGATTTTTGCGTGCACTATTCGGCGGTCGACGCGCGCCGGCTCGGCTTCGAGGCGATCGTGATCGACAGCGCCTGCCGCGGCATCGACCTCGGCGGCTCGATGGCCGCCGCGCAGGCTGAAGGCGCCGAGGCCGGCGTGATCAGGCTGCCGGAGCTGGCATGAGCTACGCCGCCGCGCCGATGCCGGGCTCGGCGATGGCGCCGGCGACGCGGACACGGACGCGCAGCGCATTGCCGGGGAGGTAGGCGATCGGCATGTCCTCGACGTCGACCGTCTTGAGCGTGCCGCGCTCGGCGCCCGCCTGCACCGCGCGGTCCTCGGCGATGCCGCGGGCGGCCGCGATGGCCTCGTCGCGGGTCATGTCGCGGAACACCTGGTCGGCCTCGCCCGACACTTGCGCGATGGCGGCACCGACCGCGTTGGCGCAATCGCCATGCGGGACGCGGACGATTTCTGAAATGCCGGCAAGCCGCTCCGGCACCAGGAAGGCGCCGCCCCCGACCGCGAGCAGCGGCACGTCGCCGGCCTCGGTCTTCATGCGGTCGATGTCGCCCTCGAGCTTGCGATGGGCATCCGCGAGCGCGGCGTCGATCAGGGCTTTCGGCAGATGCGCGACGCGCGCGCGGTCGCCGATGTCGATCAGCCCTGCGGCGACCGCGATGTCGGTCGCGGTGAGCTGGTCGCCGCCGAATACGAGCGCCTCGGAGGTCAGCCGGTATCCGACGCTGACCGGCCCGACGCGGACCGGATCCTGCTCGACGTGGCTGCCGCCGCCGAGGCCGATCGAGAGCAAATCGGGCATCCGGAACAGCGTGCGGACGCCGCCGACCTCGACCACCGCATTGGCCTCGCGCGGAAAGCCGTGGCGGAGCTGGCCGATGTCGGAGGTGGTGCCGCCGACGTCGACGACCATGGCGTCGTCGAGGCCGGAGAGATACGCAGCGCCGCGCATCGAATTGGTGGCGCCGGAGGCGAAGCTCATGACCGGGAAGGCGGTCGCGATCTCCGCCTGCATCACCGTGCCGTCGTTCTGCGTCAGGAACAGCGGCGCATCGATGCCGGAGTCGGCGATCGCCTTGCGGAAGGCGGCGACGGTGGTGACGGCGAGATCATGGAGCGCAGCGTTGAGGAGGGCGGCATTCTCGCGTTCGAGCAGGCCGATGCGGCCGAGGTCATGCGACAGAGTGACCGCCACGTCCGGGCAGATCTCGGCGAAGATCTCCCGCGCCGTGATCTCGCAGCTCGGGTCGAGCGGCGAGAACGACGAGGCGACCGCGACCGAGCGTAGGCCCCTGGCCTTGATCGCGCGCGCGGCGGCCTTCAGCCCGTCGGTGTCGAGCGGCATGAACGGACGGCCGTCATAGTCATGGCCGCCCTCCAGCATGAACGTCTCGCCGCTGACGAGCTCGGCAAGGTCGGCCGGCCAGTCGCAGAACGGCGGCAGCGAGGCGGAGGCGGGCATGCCGATGCGGATCGCGCCGATCTTGTGCAGATGCCGCCGCTGCACCACCGCATTGATGAAATGCGTGGTGCCGATCACGACCGCATCGACCGGCACGGCCGCTGCGGGATTTTCGCGCAAGGCCTTCAGCGCGGCGAGAATGCCGGAGGTGACGTCGGCGGTGGTCGCGGCCTTGACGGAATGAACAACCTTGTCGTCGGCAATCAAGACCGCGTCGGTGTTGGTGCCACCGACGTCAATACCAATCCGCTTCATTCACTAGGCTCCAGGGGTCGCAAACAGCGACCGGAAATCGAGGTCGTAACCGAAGGCGCGGGGGCCGACGAAATCGAGGCCGCGCGGGCTGGTCAGCACGGCGGGCGCGGGCAGGGCGATCACGGTGACGCGCTGGCCGTAGCGCACGGTCTCGGTGCCGATGCCGTGGCCGTTGACGCTGTCGAGCACGCAGATCAGATCGGGCGACATCGCGATCGCCTCATCGCCGCGCCAGGCCACGATCCATTCGTTCTGGAACGACAGCTTGAGCTGCGTGCCGCGATCCGCGTCGCTACCCTCGATGACGGCAGAGCCGCGGAGGAAGCCTTCGGTGGTGCGGCGCTCCACGTCGACGATCTTGCCGTTGAACAAGCGCTGGCCGCCCTCGCAGTCGAGGATCGCCGCGATCGGATCCTGATGGTTTTTATTGGCGGCGTTCACGGCGCGGCCGATCGCGATCGCCTTGGTGGTGGTGAAATGAATGCCCCAGTCCTTGACCTCGCGCCCGGTGCGCGGCGCCTTGCTGGTCGAGGCGATCGAGCCCATCTCGACGCAGATCTTGCGGCTGGCGCGCTCCATCCACTTCCACGAGGGGACCTTGGTGACGACGGCCTCGATGCCGCGCGGATCATACAAGGTGCAGGGATACGGCTTGAGATCGCCGATCGCGACCGACGTCATCTGCGCCTCGGGGAAGGCGCGGCCCATGCAGTCGGCGTCGACGACGGGAATGTTCAGATGCGCGGCGGCCATCAGCGCCTGCATGCCATTGCCGCCGCCGATCTCGACCGACATCACGGCGCGGAATTTGAAGCCGTTGATCTCCTCTTGCATGCGCACGGCGCGCGCGATGCTGCGGCTGTCGGCGAGACGCTCCTGGCCGACCAAAGGCGCGCCCATGTTGGAGACCACCGCGACCCAGTCGTCGTCGCCGAGATCGAGCGGCGACATCAGCTGTACGCGATGCCCCTGGGCATAGAGCCGGCGCAGATTGAGCAGGCCGAGATAGGGGCTGCCGCCACCGCCGGTGCCGAGAATCCAGGCGCCGACCGCGAGCGCCTCGATGTCGTCGAGGCTGATCGTCTTCATGTCGACCGCGCTCACGACACGAGCTCCTCGATCACCCGCGCGGCCGCCGCGATCGAGAGAATCACGGGGCCCGGATAATGCCGACGCACGCGGGCCTTGTTGGCGCTGGAGTAGCTCATGCAGTCGAGCACGACGAGGTCGGGTTGCCTGGCCGCCATGTCGCGTGCCGCTGCATCGACGGTCGCGTCATCCGAGCCTGGCTGCAGCGTGACGCCGACGACCTCGACGCCCTCGCGCTGCCATTTCCCGGCAATCAGCGCCGTCTGCTCCGGCAAGGGCGAGAACACGCCGAGCCGGCCCTTCGGCAGCACCGCCTCGACCATCTTGTGCAGCACGGCCGAAGGCAGGACGACGAGTCCCTCCGGCGCAAGATTCGGGAATTTGCCGGTGCAGGCGAGCATGACCACGTCGATGCCCTCCTGGCGAAACTTTGCGAGCTGCGCATTGGCGCGGGTCTCGACGGCCTTCTTGCTGAGACGGACATTGTCGCCGTTCGGCAGCAAGGTGAACAGCGCATCGGCACCATCGATCGGCGGAATCATGTCGATCTCGGCACGGCTCATGCCGTCGAGCGCGCCACGGAGCTCGATCGTCGTGCCCGGCGACAGCACGGCAGCGATCTCGGCCTCCATCGTCGGGCGCGGGCTCTGGCCGATGACGACGATGCCCATGCGACGTTGGGTGCGGTGGGCAGGGGACGGGGATGAAAGCATGACGTTCAAAATATCAATCCTCGAGAATGACGAGATCGGCCGGCCGCCAGCCGAGCGCGACGGCCTGGCCCGGCGTATGGAGCGGGCCGGCTCCGGAATTCGGCTGCTGCGCCAGCACGCGCTGGCCGCCGTCGAGCACGATGCGATAGAGCACGGCGCCGCCGAGGAAGTTCGTGCTCTCCACCGTGCCGCGCGCCGACGTGCCGCTGCTTCTCGTCTCCGACTGATCGGCTGCAGCTATGGTGATCTTTTCGGGCCGCAGGGCGACCGAAACAACTTCGCCTTGCGCGGCGGCAACAGGCCGGGGCAGCGCCAGCGCGAGACTGTTGCCGACCGCGATGCCCGTGCCCTGGTCCATGGTCACGCACTGGCCGCGAAAGATGTTGGTGTCACCGATGAAGTCGGCGACGAAACGGGTGCGTGGCTGGTCATAGATCTCGACCGGCGTGCCGACCTGCTCGACGCGGCCGGCGTTCATCACCGCGATGCGATCAGACATCGCCAGAGCCTCTTCCTGGTCGTGGGTGACGAAGACGAGGGTCACGCCCAGGTTCTTTTGCAGTTGCTTCAGCTCGAACTGCATCTGCTGGCGGAGCTTCTTGTCGAGCGCGCCGAGCGGCTCGTCGCACAACAGCACCCGCGGCGAGATGACGATGGCGCGGGCCAGCGCGACGCGCTGCTGCTGGCCGCCGGAGAGCTGCGCCGGCCTGCGATCCTCCATGCCCGCGAGTTCGACCATCGCCAGCGCGGCCTTCACCTTGGCGGCGATCGTCGCCTTGTCGACCTTGCGCATGCGCAGGCCGAAGGCGACGTTCTCGGCCACCGTCCGGTGCGGAAACAGCGCGTAGTTCTGGAACACCATCGCCATGTCGCGCTTGTGCGCCGGCACATGGGTGATGTCGGCACCGTCGAGGCGGATCTCGCCAGAGCTCGGGGTGTCGAAGCCCGCGATCATGCGCAATGTCGTCGTCTTGCCGCAGCCGGAGGGGCCGAGCAGCGAGAAGAACTCGCCCGGCCGGATGTCCATGGCAACCGTGTCGACGGCGCGAACGCCGCCGTCATAGACCTTGCTGACACCTGCGATTTCGATCGCAGCGCTCATGCGCGGAAGATCCGGTTGACCCGGCTGTCGATCTCGTCCTTCTGCGCGTTGTACCATTTCCAGTCGACCTGGATCAGCTTGCTGACCTTCTCCGGCGTGGTCAGCAGCTTCGCGTCGTACTTGGCGTCGAGCTTCACCCTCTTGTTGGCCGGCGAATACCACACGGTCTCGGCGAGGCGCTTTTGAACGTCTGGGCGCAGCATGTAGTTGATATAGGCGTTGCCGAGCTCCTTGACCTTGCTGCCCGGCGTGATGCTCAGCACCTGCTCCAGCGACAGCACGCCCTCGCTCGGCGTGACGAAGTCGATCGGCTGGTTCTGCCCGTCGTAGCGGTAGATGCCGGAATCATGGATCACGCCGAGTCCGACCTCGCCCGAGAGGAACAGCTTCTCCATCGCGCCGGTGAAGTCGACGAGCTTGATCGGCTTCAGCTTCTCCAGCGCGGCGTAGGCCGCGTCGAGATCGGTCTGGCCCTTGCCGTAGAGCGTGCCGCACATCATCAGGAAGGCCTGGCCCAGGCTGTTGACCGGGATGACGTAGCCGCCGCGCACCCCGTTGTACTTCGCGTCCCACAGCTCCTTCCAGGAGGAGATGTTGGCATAGCCCTTGTCGGTGCGCATCCCCAGGCCGATGGCGCTGGTGAAGATGCAGACGCCGACGATCTTGTCGCTGACGGCGTAGGGATAGAGGTCCGCCATGTTCGGCACCAGCTTCGGATCGACCTTCGGCTCCACGAGGCCCATCTCCACGGCCGCCCATTGCTCGTTGGAGTTGGTGTGCAGCACGTCGTAGATCGGCGCGGAGCGCGAACTCGCCTGCAGCTTCGGCAGGAACGGCAGGGCGGTGTCGGTCTTGAGTTTGCACTTGAACTCGGTCTCGAAGGCGGGGCCGATCTCGGCCTTCATCACCTCGCCCCATTTGCCGCCCCAGCCTGTGACGTTCAGCACCGGCTCCTCGGCGCGTGCGACGTAAGGTGCCGCGATCACACCGGCACCGAGCGAGGCCGCGCCGGTCAGCAGGCGCCGGCGGCTGAGAGTGAAGCGACGCGATGAGGCGGTCATGTCGAAAGTCTCCATCAGAGTTTCACGTAGGAGCGCAGGCCAACGGTACGATCGAGCGCGATGACGACCAAGAAGGCGAGCAGGATCGAGACGACCGAGGCGGCGCCGATGGTGCCGTCGAGGTCGAATTTGAGATAGTTGAACAGCGTGATCGGCAGTGTCTCGCTGCCGGGCGCGACCAGGAACAGCGAAACCGGAAACTGATCGAACGAGACGATGAAGGCGAAGATCCCGCCTGCCATCACGCCGGGCTTCACCAGTGGCAGCGTGACCTCGACGAACGTCCGCGCCGGGCTGGCGCCGAGGTTCTGCGCGGCTTCCTCCAGCCGCACGTCGAAATTATGCAGCACGGCGAGCGTGGTGCGGACGACATAGGGGATCGTCACCAGCGTGTGCCCCGCGACGAGGCCCCACACGGGACGACCGACATCGAGCAGGACGTAGGACTGGAACAGCGCCAGTCCGGTGAGGATCGCCGGCAGCATCAACGGCGACAGCATGGTCGCGACGATCAGCCGCGAGCCGGGCAGATTGCCGCGGGCGATGGCGAGCGCCGCGGACGCGCCGAGCACAGTCGCGGCAACCGTCGTCATCGCGGCGACCTCGAGGCTGAACAGCAGCGCTTGCATGAAGTCGCGCGAGGCGAAGAACTTCTCGAACCAGCGCAGCGAAACGCCGACCGGCGGAAACTGGATGAACGGCGTGGGGTTGAGCGCGAACACGATGACGATCGCGATCGGCGCCAGCAGGAAGGTGAGAATCGCGATGTTCGCTGCCAGGTACAATCGGCGTCCCCATCGCCGCGGCGTCGCCTGGCTGCGCAGGGCAGAGGCTGCCGCAAGCTCGACCGGGCGAGCCAGCTGTGTGTGCTGCGGGGAGACGAGACCCGTCATCGTAGGCCTCACTGCAGCTCGCGCTGGCCCGAGACGAGGCCGAGCACATGATTGTAGGCAATGACGAGCGAAAGCGAGATCACGAGCAGCACCATGCCGAGGGCCGCCGCGAAGCCGACGTTGAAGTTCGCCGAGATCTGCTGATAGATCAGGATCGGCAAGGTCATGATCTGGAAGCCGCCGAGCAGGATCGGCGTGACATAGGCGCTGATCGCGAGCGCGAACACCAGCAGCGAGCCGGCGAGGATGCCGGGCAGGCTGAGCGGCAGAGTGACTTCGAGGAACGCGCGCCAGGGGCTCGCGCCGAGATTTTCCGCCGCCTGCTCGAGCCGCTCGTCGATGCGGCCGATCACGCCGGTCAGAGTCAGCACCATGAACGGCACGTAAATGTGGACGAGCCCGATGATGATTCCGGCCTCATTGTACATCAGCTGCAACGGCCTTGCGATCAGCCCGAGCGAGATGAGGATCTGGTTGATGACGCCCTTGTCGGACAGCAGCGTCATCCAGGCGAAGGTGCGCACGACGATCCCGGTCAGCATGGGGGCCAGCACCGCCATCAGGAGCAGTGCATGGCCGGTGCGGCTCTTGATCCGCGCCATCCAATGCGCCAGCGGATATCCGATGACAAGCGCGACCAGCGTCGTCCAGAGGCCGATCCGGAGCGTGGTCGAGATCACCTCGAGATAATAGCTGTCGTTGCCCATGCGGGCATAGTGTTTCGTGGTGAACGCGACATTCGGCATGACGACGGGGTTTCCCGTCAGCACGCTCATCACCGCCATCAGCCCGATCGGCAGGAAGAAGAACAACGCGAACAGCAGCGCGCTCGGCAGGATCAACAGCGCGAGGCTGTTGACGCGCGGCGCGCTGCTGCCCGGCATCAGGAGGCCAGTCCGGCCAGTTGCTCGATGGTCTGGCCCAGCGGGTCGCCGGTCATGCGCCGCAGCTTCGCGGCCATTGCGTTGAGCTCACGGCGGACATTGGCCCGCTCGATCTCGGTGGTGGCCTGCACCGAATACGACACCGCGATGCCGATCAGCTCGCCGCTCTCGCCGCTGGCGAGCGCAAAGCCCTGCGATCCCACGCCTTCGATGGCTTCGTCGGCCGCGTCCGAGATGCCGGTGCGGCGGATCTCGTTCAGCCGCGCCATCAGCTCATTGAAGTTCTGCGGCGAATTGGCGGGGACCTTGGGGTAGTCGAGCGGCACGCGCGCGCGGATGTCCTGGTCCGACAGGCGCGCCAGCATCGCGCGCCCGTTGGAGGTGACGATCGCCGGCGTGCGCTGGCCCGGCGGGTTGACGACGCGCAGCGGGTTGGAGCCGGGCACGATGCGCAGCACGACCTGCTGATAGCCGTCGAGCACCGCGATGTAGCCGGTGTGCCCGGTGCGCGCGCAGACGTCGCGCAGCTCGCGCTCGGCGATGGCGAGCAAATCGTCATGGGCGCGGTGCAGCCTGCCAAGCTCGAAGGTCAGCAGGCCCGGGCGATAGCGCCGGCTGTGCGGGTCCTGCTCGAGCAGGCCGCAATCGCGCAGCGAGCGGAGCAGGCGCGAGGTCGAGCTCTTGGGCTTGCCGGTCAGGACCTGGACGTCGGCGAAGGAGAGGTCGGGCCGCGTGGTCGAGAAGCAGCGAAGGATGTCGATGGCGTTCGTCAGGGCGCTCATGATGATACCGTCTGTTCCATTTTGCGGAACCTAGTGCCAAATTCTAGAAGCGGCAAACCATCTGCCGCAAGGTGAAATTACGTGCAGAACGCTGCTCGAATGCGCGTCAGGGTGGTGGTCGCGGCGCCAAGGGGGTGCGAAGCATCGTCGGCCTCAATGCGGCATGGCCGAGCGGATGCGGCTCACGGCAGCATTCACGTCGGTCCAGGCGGCCTTGTCCGGTGCGAACTGTCCGCGCAGGTAGGAGACGAGCTCGGCAACCTGCGCGTCGCTCAAATGGTCCTTGAACGCTGGCATGTAGCCGAGGTCGGAGGAGGCCGGCTTCATGATGCCATGCAGGATGACCTGGATCAGGTTGTCGGGCGTCGCGCTGTGCAGATTGCTGTTGACGGCGAGCGAGGGCCTGGTCCCGAACAGTGGCAGGCCGCCGACCTCGTGACAGACGGCGCAGGCGCCGAGATAAAGCCGTGCGGCGGGAGACGAAGCAGAGGTGACCTTGGTGCGCGTTTCGAGCTCCGTGGCCAGGGTCTCCAATTTTGCCGGCTCAGGCGCGGCCTGCTGGAAGGAGGCCAGATAGGTCGCCATCGCGCGAATATCGGCATCGGGGAGCCTCGCGAGATCCTTGACGATCGGCGCCATCGGACCGGCGGCCACGCCGTGGAAACGCGAGTGGCCGGTGCGGAGATAAGTGACGAGTTCGTCTTCCGTCCACGGGATCGGCGCTGAGGAGAGCGCGGTCAGCGCCGGTGCTTCCCAGCCATCGGCGAAGCCGCCTGCGAGATACGCATTGCGCTGCTCGGCGCCGAGCGCGTTGCGTGGCGAGTGACAGGCGCTGCAATGGCCGAGGCTTTCGACGAGGTAGAAGCCGCGATTCCACGGCTCTGATCTGGTCGGATCGGGTTTGAACGCTTCGGTGCTGTGAAACAGCGCATTCCACCCGGCGACCAGCGGCCGCAGGTTGACCGGGAAGCTGAGCGCATTGCCGGGCGCCTGCTGATGAACCGGCGGCTGCGCCATCAGATAGGCGTACAGCGCCTGCAGGTCGGCATCACCGGTGCGGGCAAAATGTGTGTAGGGAAACGCCGGATAGAGCTGCCGGCCATCGCGGTGCACGCCTTCGCGCATCGCGCGCTCGAAGGCGGGATAGGACCAGGCGCCGATCCCGGTCTCGACATCCGGCGTGATGTTTGTGCTGAAGATCGTCCCGAACGGCGTCTCCAGCGCGCGGCCGCCAGCATTGATCAAGCCGCCATCCGAGGTGTGACACACGGCGCAATTGCCGAGCGCCGCAAGTGCCTCGCCGCGCGCGATCGTCGCCGCTGAATAGACCGAGGGATCAGGACGCGTGATCGGCGCGATGGCGCGCCATGGCAGCACGGCGGTCGCGACGCCGATGGCCGCGGCGCAGGCCGCGACGGCGCTGGCGACGAGGCCGCCGCGCTTTGCGAACGGCTTGAGCCAAGTGGCCGCTGGCTTATTCGGAGCTGGCAACGGCTGCGGCTTGGCGGACTCGACCTCGTCGCCGCGCAAACCTTTCAGGATTCGCTCCGGCGTGAACGGGGGCTCGCGGAAGCGCACGCCCGTGGCGTCGTAGATCGCGTTGGCGATGGCGGCGGCGCTCGGCACCGATGCGGACTCGCCGACGCCAAGGGGGGGCTGATCCGGCCGCGGCAGCATCAGCACGTCGATCTTGGGCACGTCGGGGAAGGTGATGATCGGGTAGGCGCCCCATTCGCGCGCCACGACCTTGCCGCGGGAGAACGGGACCTCCTCCATCAGCGCCCGGCTGGTGGACTGGATGACGTTGCCTTCGATCTGGTGGCGCACGCCATCCGGATTGATCATCAGGCCGGAGTCCTGGCCGGCGATCACGCGGGTGACGCTGACATCACCGGTCGTGGTGTTGACCGCGACATCGGCGATCCAGGCCGACCAGGCCGCGCCGTAGCCGGGAAACTTGCTGTGGACGTAGAGCGCGTAGGCGAAGCCGCGGCCGTGTACGACGCCATTCTCCGGCGTCTTCTCTTCCCGCACCGGACGCGGCCGCCAGCCGGCGCGCTCGGCCACAGCGTTGACGAGATCGCGCGCGCGCTCGTCCTTCAGATAGCGCAGCCGGTATTCGATCGGATCGACTTCAGCCTCCGCGGCGAGCTCGTCGATATAGGATTCGTGCGCAAACGTATTGGGCAGCGCCGAGACGCCGCGGATCCAGGAGGCGCGCACGATCGGCGGCATGTCATGCGCGGTCACGCGCATGTGGTCGTAGTCGTAGGGCGGGATCGCGGTGCGGTCGCCCATCTCGAACACCGCAGGCTCCGGCGCGATGCGTCCGGTGAGCAGCAGCGCCAGGGTCGGCGCGCCGTTCGACGGATAGCGCGTCGCGAACTCGTAGGCGGCGACCGAGCCGTCGGCATTGAGCCCGCCATTGACGTCCATCAGCTGGGCCGTGCCCTTCGGCTCCCACACATGCTCCTGCTCGCGTGTCAGCTGCACGCGCACCGGACGGCCGACCGCGCGCGACAGCAGCACAGCGTCGGCGGTGACGTCGTCGGCGCAGTTGCGGCCGTAACAGCCGGCGGCCTCCAGCCGGATCAGCTCGATCTGGTGCTCGGGGCAGTCGATCAGCTTGGCGAGATCGGCGCGCAGGAGGTGAGGGTTCTGCGTGCCCGAATAGATCCGGATCTGGCCTTCGCAATAATCGGCGACGGCGCAGGATGGCCCGATCGAGCCATGCATCTGATACGGCCAGAGATACGTCCGTCGCATCGGCTTGGCTGCGCCTTCGATTGCGGCATCGACGTCGCCCTTATCGAGCAGCCGGCGCGGCGCGGACGGATTGACGCGCAGCGCATTCTCGACATCGTCGAGATCGCGCAAGGTCGGCACCGGCTTCCACTTCACCTTCAGCCGTTCGGCGGCGCGGATCGCCTGCTCCTCGCGCTCGGCGACGACACCGATGAAGTCGCCGATCACGACGACGTCGACCAAGCCAGGGATATCGCGCACCGACTCTTTATCGACCCCGAGCAGACTGGTGCCGATGAAGGGACCGGCGTCGACTCCAGCATAAGGCGGGCGCACGACACGACCGTGCAGCATGCCGGGCACGCGCACGTCGTGCACGTAAGTCAGCTCGCCTGTCGCCTTCGCCGGCAGATCGACACGTGGCACAGAGCGCCCGACGACCTGGTAGTTGTCCACGGATTTGACGGCGATGTCGTCGGTGAGCTCGAGGCGGACCGTGTCGTCGCCGATCAGTTCGCCATAGCTGAGCACACGGTTGTTGGGGCCTCGGACAAGCCCGTCCTCGATCGTCAGGTCCCCGGCGGCAAGGCCGAGCTGCGTCGCCGCTCGCGCCAGCAAAAAGGCGCGCGCCTGCGCGGCCGCCTGGCGCAGCGGCACGGCGGTGATCTGGATGGTCTCGCTGGCGATGGTTGCGCCCTGGTTGGGCACGATTGCGGTGTCTCCGAGCACGACCACAACCCGGGCGAAGGAGACGTCGAGCTCTTCTGCGACGATCTGTCCCAGGGCGGTGCGAATGCCGGTGCCGAGATCGACATGGCCGTTGAAGGCCGAGACCTCGCCTGCCGCGGTGATTCTGATGAAGGTTTCGGATGAGCCGCCGGCCGTGCTGCGCTCGACGGTCAGCATGCCGCCCGGATGATCGGCTGTCGTCATGACGCTCTCAGTCATCAGTCCAGCGCCTCGAGCGTGTGGCCGGCCGCGCGCATCGCCGCGCGGAGAATTTCGACATGCGCGCCGCAGCGGCAGAGATTGTAGCGCAGCGCCTGCTTGATCTCGTCGAGCGACGGATCGGGCTTGATCGCCAGCAGCGCCTTGGTCGTCATGATCATGCCGTTGAGGCAGTAGCCGCATTGCGCGGCCTGCTCGGCGATGAAGGCCTGCTGCACGGGATCCGGCGCCTCGCGCGTTCCCAGGCCTTCCAATGTGGTCACGCTTCGGCCAGCGCAGCCTTCGATCGGAATCACGCAGGAGCGCGCGGCGCGGCCGTCGATCAGCACGGTGCAGGCGCCGCACTCGCCGAGGCCGCAGCCGTATTTGGGGCCGTTCAAAGCGAGATCGTTGCGCAGCAGATGGAGCAGGGGCGTCTCGGGCGCGACGGCGACGTCATGCGTCTGTCCGTTCACGGTCAGCCGAATCGTTGCTGGCGTCATGCCCTTCTGTCGTCCGCTGTGATATCGTTAACGAGGATGCGATCGTGATCGCCCTGAGCCTATCGTTTGTGTACTAACATGCAAGTACCGCGTTTCGCGGTGCAGCGTGTGCACGATTTGTCGTCATTGTGCAGGGCAAACTGATCGATTATCCGGCAAACCTGCTTTTCGCTCGCGCTGGCGCTTGACAGTCGGCGGACGGGCGCGACATCATTCGTATACGAACGAATTGCCTCGGCGGACGGCGGTGCGCCGCCCCGGCTTCAAGATGGGCTTCTCTGCATGGCGACTGAGACGGCGAGCGAGAGTGCAGGAGACAAGATCCGCTGCGATGCCTGTCCGGTGATGTGCTACATCAAGCCGGGCGCGGCCGGCGCCTGCGATCGCTACGCCAATCAGGACGGCGTGCTGGTGCGCGTCGATCCTCACATCCTTCTGGAGCGTGCCGTGTCGCATGGCGGCAAGCTGGTGCCGTTCCAGGCCAGCGGCGACTGGGACGGCAAGATCGTGCATCAGCCTGAGCTGTTCGTCACCGCGATCGGAGCGGGTACGACCTATCCGGACTACAAGCCGGCGCCGTTCATCGTGTCGTCGCAGGTGGAAGGCGTCGACATGGTCACCGTGGTGACCGAGGGAATCTTCAGCTATTGCGGTGTCAAGGTGAAGATCGACACCGACCGCTATCTCGGGCCGGAAGCCGCGACGGTGCGTGTCGACGGCGAGGCCGTCGGTCACGTCACGACCAGCGAATACGGCTCGCAGATGCTGTCGCTCGGCGGCGTGCATCATCTCACCGGCGGCTCGAAGAAGGAGGGGCGCGTCACCTGCGATGCGCTGATGGACCTCAGCAACCGCAAGGCCGTGGAGCTCACGATCGACGGCGGCGCCAGCGTGATCGTGCAGGCCGGGCAGCCGCCGATCGTCAACGGCGTCAAGGAAGAGCGCATGCGCGTCGGCTGCGGCTCAGCGACGATCGGCATGTTCGCCAAGCAGTGGCAGGGCAAGGTCGACGAGGTCGTCGTGGTCGACGACCATATCACCGGGGTGCTGTCGGAACACCAGGCCGGCAAACTGCTCGACATCCCCTCGACCGGCATCAAGATGAAGGGCCGGCGCTCGACGCCCGGCCGTTACTTCCAGGTCGCGCAGCCCGGCACGGGCTGGGGCGGCACCGACATTTCCGATCCGCTCGCCATTCTCGGGCCGTTCGATCCGAAGACGGCGAAGCCGGGCACGACGCTGCTGATGGTGTCGACCACCGGCGAGCATGCGGGCTACTACGTGCTCGACGACGACTTGAAGCCCGTTCAGCGCGACATGCCGGCCGAGCTGCAGTTCTCGGTCGACCGTATCCAGGAGAATTGCGAGCCGGCGCTGTGTACCGTGCTGTTCATGGCCGGCGCCGGCGGCTCGCTGCGGGCGGGCGTGACCGACAATCCGGTGCGGCTGACGCGCTCGGTCAAGGATGCGCTGACGCGCGTCACCTCGGGCGGCGCGCCCGTCTATGTCTGGCCGGGCGGCGGCATTACCTACATGGTCGACGTGACGCAGATGCCGGCCGGCGCCTTCGGCTATGTGCCGACGCCGGCGCTGGTGGCGCCGATCGAGTTTACCATGGCACTGTCCGACTACGAGGCGCTCGGCGGTCATATGGACTATGTGCAGCCGCTCGCGTCACTCAAAGACGTCAGCAAGGATATTCGTCAGTTGCCGTGGCCGGGGCAGGGCGCATGAGCCGCCAGCCCCAGATCGCGCTGTTGCCGGACCGGCGGCTGCACCTGCAGGATGGGCCGATCGATCTGATCATCGGCGCCGACGGCTCGGAGGCTGATATGCGCGCCGCCTACCAGGCGGCTGCGAAGCGCTTCACGGGGCTGCTCGATGAGCTCTGTTCGGAGCTGCCCGAGCTGCGCAAGGCTGCTGATCTCGGTTGTCCTCTGAATGGTGTCGTCGCTCGTCGCATGCATGCGGCGGTGGCGCCGTTCGCAGCCGAGATGTTCATCACGCCGATGGCGGCCGTCGCCGGTGCCGTGGCGGAGGAAATCCTCGGCGCGATGCTGAGCGCGGCGAAGCTCACGCGCGCCTATGTCAACAATGGCGGCGACATCGCGCTGCAGCTGCGGGACGCCGCGACGTTCAGCGTCGGGCTGATGGATCGGCCGGACAGCGCCGGAACCATGCGCCGGATGACGCTGCGCGCAGCCGATGAGGTCAGCGGCGTCGCCACCTCAGGACGCCACGGCCGCAGCTTTTCGCTCGGCATCGCCGACGCAGTCACGGTGCTGGCCAGGACCGCCGCGCAGGCCGACGCTGCTGCGACCGTGATTGGCAATGCTGTGGATCTGCCCGGACATCCGGCAGTGCTCCGTCGTCCTGCCTGCGAGTTGCAGCCGGACAGCGATCTCGGTCAGCGGCCCGTCACATGCGGGGTCGGAGACCTCAGCGATGCCGACGTCGCAATCGCGCTGGCATCGGGCGAGCGATGCGCGCAAGCCTTGCTGGCGGATGGTCAGATCGAAGGCGCGGTTCTCCAACTCGGTGGGGCCATCCGCATCGTCGGTCCGCGTTCGATCGAGATCATCCGTCCGTCGCAGTTGCAGGCTGCGGCCGCGTGAGGTTTGATCCATGATGGGCTGGAACATGAGGAACTGCCGACGATGAGCGCCGTCATCCGCAAGATCGTGACCGTGGTGGAGGAAGTCCATCAGGAGATGGGCAAAGACGTCTCGCCGCCGACGCGCCGGGCCGCGGCCGTCGCCGTGATCGAGAATCCGTTCGCCGGCCGCTATGTCGAGGATCTCACGCCGCTGATCGCGATCGGCGAGGAACTCGGCGAGATGCTGGCCAGGCGCGCGGTGGCCGCGCTCGGCATCGAGGGACCTGCGGCGCACAGTTATGGCAAGGCTGCGGCCGTCGGCAGCGACGGCGAGCTGGAGCATGCCGCGGCGATCCTGCACCCGAAGATGGGCGCGCCGGTGCGCAAGGTGCTCGGCAAGGGTGCCGCGCTGATCCCATCGTCGAAGAAGCGCGGCGGCGTCGGCTGCACGCTCGATATTCCGCTCGGGCATAAGGATGCCGCCTTCGTGCGCAGCCATTTCGACGGCATGGAGGTGCAGATCAATGACGCGCCGCGTGCCAACGAAATCATGGTCGCGCTCGCCGTCACCGACAGCGGGCGCCCCTTGCCAAGGGTCGGCGGGCTAGAGGTCGCCGAGATCAAGGGCGACGACGGTTTACGATAATCGAGCATGCTCCGGAAAAGCGGGTACCGGTTTTCCGACGAGAGCATGCTCAAAAATAGTCAGATCAAAACTGGAGGCTGAAGGGATGCGACGGAGAACGATGCTTGCGGCAGGCCTGGGCCTTGCCGTCGCGGGACTTGCAGGCGCGGCGCGCGCCGAGGACGTCATCAAGATCGGCGAGATCAACAGCTACTCGCTGCTGCCGGCGTTCACCGAGCCCTATCGCAAGGGCTGGCAGCTCGCGGTCGAGGAGGTCAACGCGGCCGGCGGCATCAACGGCAAGAAGCTCGTCGTCGTTTCCAAGGACGACAGCGGCAAGCCGGCCGACGCGCAGACCGCGGCCAACGAGCTGGTGTCGAGCGAGAACGTCGCGATGCTCGCCGGCACGTTCTTGTCGAACATTGGCCTCGCCGTCAGCGACTTCGCCAACCAGAAGAAGGTGTTCTTCCTGGCGGCCGAGCCGCTGACCGACGCCATCACCTGGTCCAAGGGCAACAAATACACCTTCCGCCTGCGTCCGTCGAACTACATGCAGGCCGCTATGCTGGTCGAGGAAGCCGCCAAGCTTCCGGCCAAGCGCTGGGCCACGATCGCGCCGAACTACGAATATGGCCAGTCGGCGGTCGCCGTGTTCAAGAAGCTGCTCTCGGAAAAGCGCCCGGATATCCAGTGGGTCGACGAGCAGTGGCCGCCGCAGGGCAAGATCGACGCCGGCCCGGTGGTGCAGGCTGTCGCCGCCGCCAATCCGGAGGCGATCCTCAACGTCACCTTCGGCGCCGACCTCGTGAAGCTGGTCCGCGAAGGCAACACCCGCGGCCTGTTCAAGGACCGCAAGGTCGTCAGCTTCCTGACCGGCGAGCCGGAATATCTCGATCCGCTCAAGGAGGAGACGCCGGAGGGCTGGATCGTCACCGGTTATCCCTGGTACTCGATCAAGACGCCGGAGCATGATGCGTTCCTCAAGGCCTATCAGGCCAAGTACAACGACTATCCGCGGCTCGGCTCGATCGTGGGCTACCAGACCATCAAGTCGGCGGCCGCCATCCTCGCCAAGGCCGGCTCGACCGATGCCGACAAGCTGATCGCAGCGGCCGAAGGCCTCTCCGTGCCGTCGCCGTTCGGCGAGATCACCTTCCGCAAGAACGACCATCAGTCGACGCTCGGCGCCTTCGTCGGTAAGACCGCGCTGAACGACGGCAAGGGCATCATGGTCGACACCGTCTACCGCAAGGGCTCGGACTATCTGCCTGGTGATGCCGAAGTCGCCAAGCTGCGTCCGAAGGACTGATCCACGCCTTCTCCACGCTTTCCTGCCTCCTCCTCTCGCGGAGGAGAGCGGGCGGGGTGAGGGCTGTTGACGCCTGGTCTACAGGTCCAGGCCGAGATCCCTCACCCCACGCTTGCCCGCCGGTTCGGCGCGGCTTCTTCATACAGACGATCTCCTGACGCGGACCGCCCATGGCCTTCTATTTCGTCCAGTTCCTGACCGGCCTTGCCAGCGCGGCCTCGCTGTTCCTGGTGGCATCGGGACTGTCGATCATCTTCGGCGTCACCCGCATCGTGAATTTCGCCCATGGCGCGTTCTACATGCTTGGCGCCTACGTGGCCTTCTCGCTGACCGAGCGGCTGTCCGGCCCGCTCGGCTTCTGGGGCGGCATCGTCGTCGCGGCGCTCGCGGTCGCTGTCATCGGCGTACTGGTCGAGATCGTGCTGTTGCGCCGGATCTATCACGCGCCGGAATTGTTCCAGCTGCTCGGGACGTTCGGCCTGACCTTGATGGTCGAGGACCTCGTCGTGCTGATCTGGGGCCCGGACGACCTGGTCGGCCGTCGCGCGCCTGGCTTCAAGGGCGCGGTCGATTTTTTCGGCCAGAACATTCCGAGCTATGACCTGTTCTTGATCGCGATGGGGCCCATCGTTCTCGGCGTGCTGTGGCTGCTGTTTCAGCGTACGCGCTGGGGCATCCTGGTGCGCGCGGCGACGCAGGACCGCGACATGGTCGCGGCGCTCGGCGTCAATCAGAAATGGCTGTTCACTTCGGTGTTCGCGGTCGGCGTCTTCCTGGCGGCGCTGGGCGGCGCGCTGCAGATCCCGCGCGATGCGGTCCACCATGCGATGGACCTGCGCATCATCGTCGAAGTCTTCGTTGTCGTGGTGATCGGCGGCCTCGGTAGCATCCTCGGCGCCTTCGTCGCCGCGGTGCTGGTGTCCGAGCTCAACGCCTTCGGCATCCTGATCTTCCCGACGATCTCGCTGATCCTGGTGTTCCTGGTGATGGCCGTCGTGCTCGTCGTGCGGCCCTGGGGCCTGTTCGGCAGGAAGGAGGCGCCCGCGCGCCGCACTCCCGGTCTTACCGTCATTCCCTGGCGTCCCCTGAGCTCGGTCGAGCGGCTGGCCTCTCTCGTCGCGCTGGCGTTCGCGGCGATGCTGCCCTTCATCGCCGGCAACTACGCGCTGACCGTCGGCGCGGAGATCGCGATCTTCGTGATCTTCGCAGCGTCCCTCCACTTCCTGATGGCCGTCGGCGGCCTCGCCTCGTTCGGCCACGCCGCTTATTTCGGCCTCGGCGCCTATGGCGTCGCGTTCCTCGCCAAGCTGGCGGGATTGCCGATGATCGCCTGCCTGCTGCTCGGGCCGTTGTTGGGCGCGGCGGGGGCGGCCGTGTTCGGCGCCTTCGCCGTGCAGCTCTCGGGCGTGTACTTCGCGATGCTGACGCTCGCTTTTGCCCAGATCGTCTGGTCGATCGCGTTCCAATGGGTCGCAGTGACCGGCGGCGACAACGGCATCCTCGGCCTGTGGCCGGAGAAATGGGCGGCCTCGCCGTCGCACTTCTACTGGCTTGCGCTCGGCGTGTCCGCTGTCGTCGTCAGCGTGCTGCGCCTCGTCACCTTCTCGCCGTTCGGCTACGCCCTGCGCGGCATGCGCGACTCGCCGCTGCGCAGCGAGTCCATCGGCATCAACGGCAAGCGCATCCAGTGGACCGCCTTCATCATCGCCGGCACCACCGCGGGCATCGGCGGCGCGCTGTTCGCCTATCTCAAGGGCAGCGTCTTCCCCGACAACATGGGCATCTCGCTGTCGGTCGATGCGCTGGTCATGGTGCTGCTCGGGGGCGTCGAGACCGTGCCCGGCGCAATTTTCGGCGCCATCGTCTACAAGGCGCTCAACATCTGGCTGGTCAGCCAGACCGATTGGTCGAAGCTCGTGCTCGGCATCTTCATCGTGCTGATCGTGGTGGTCTTCCCCAAGGGCATCGTCGGCGTGGTCGAGAGCGTCATGCACCGGCGGCGTGCAGTCGCGCCGAAGGCGGCTGCGCTGGCGGCGAAGATGGAGGGCGCGCAATGAGTCTCGGTGTGTCCTTGCTGTTAGTTGAAGGCCTGACGAAATCCTACGGCGGCATTCACGCCGTGCGCAACGTGTCGTTCATGCTGCAGGCCGGCGAGATCCTCGCGCTGATCGGGCCTAACGGCGCAGGCAAGAGCACCTGCTTCGACATGCTGAACGGCCAGAACGTGCCGGACAGCGGCCGCATCACCGTGATGGGGCAGGAGACCACCGGCCGCAAGCCGCGCGAGGTCTGGCGGCTCGGGGTCGGCCGCACGTTCCAGATCACCGCGACCTATCCGACCATGACCGTGCGTGAGAACATCCAGGTTGCGCTGGTGTCGCACCATCGCCGCCTGTTCGACTTCTGGAGCCCGATGATCGGAATCGAGCGCGGCGAGGCGGATCGCCTGCTCGATCTCGTCGGCATGGCCGGCTATGCCGAGCGGCCGTGCGGCGAGCTCGCCTATGGCGATCTCAAGCGGCTGGAGCTCGCGATCGCGCTGGCCAACCAGCCGAAGCTCTTGCTGATGGACGAGCCGACCGCCGGCATGGCGCCGCGCGAGCGCGTCGAGCTGATGCGGCTGACCGCCAAGATCGCGCGCGAGCAGTCGATCGGCGTGTTGTTCACGGAGCATGACATGGACGTGGTGTTCGAGCATGCCGACCGCATCCTCGTGCTCAATCGCGGCAGCCTGATCGCGCAGGGCTCCCCGGCCGAGGTGCGCGCCAACCGCGAGGTGCAGGCGATCTATCTCGGCGAGGGCCTACTGTACGATGCCCGGCATCGCGAGGGGGCCTCGGCATGAAGCTGTCCGTTTCCAATCTCAACAGCCATTATGGCCCGGCGCATATCCTGTTCGACATCGGTCTCGAAGTCGGCGAGGGCGAGGTCGTGGCGCTGCTCGGCCGCAACGGCGCCGGCAAGTCGACGACGTTCCGCTCGATCGTCGGTCTCGTCGCGCTGCGCGACGGGCAGATCATGTTCGAAGGCAAGGACATCTCGACTGCGCCGACGCATGAGATCGTCCGAGCCGGTCTCGGCTACGTTCCCGAGGAGCGGCGTATCTTCACCGACCTGACGGTCGAGGAGAATCTCGAGGTCGGCCGGCAGAAGCCGCGGCCGGGCGCGCCGCAATGGACGCGCGAGAAGCTGTACAAGCTGTTTCCCAATCTCGGCGAGATGAAGAACCGCCCGGGCGGCCGCATGAGCGGTGGCGAGCAGCAGATGCTGACGATCGCCCGCACTTTGATGGGCAACCCGTCGCTGGTGCTGCTGGACGAGCCCTCCGAAGGCCTGTCGCCGAAGATCGTCGAGCAGATGGTCGATGCCATCCTGACGATGAAGAAGGAGGGCGTGTCGCTGGTGGTGTCCGAGCAGAACCTGCATTTCGCGAAGCTGATCTCCGATCGCGCCTATATCATCGAGCGCGGCCGCATCTGCTTTGCCGGGACCATGGCCGAGCTCGACGCGCGGCCCGATATCCGCGACGCGCATCTGTCGATCTGAGGCGAGGACTCATGGCAAAGACCGCTGCGTTGAAGCGGCCCGCAAAGGCGGCCACCAAGGCTGGCCCGAAGCCCCCGGCCAAGGCTGCCGCGAAGGCTGCGGCCAAGCCGTCGAAATCGACCTATGTGCTCGACGACCAGATCGGCTTCATCCTGCGCCAAGTCTGGCAGCGCCACACCATGATCTTCGCCCGCGACATCGGCAGCAATCTGACGCCGACGCAATGGGCGGCGCTGTCGAAGCTGGTCGAGACCGGGCCGTGCTCGCAGAACCAGCTCGGTCGTCTCACGGCGATGGACGTCGCAACCATCAAGGGCGTCATCGATCGGTTGACCGCGCGGGGGCTGACGGAGACGAGCGCTGACCCGCAGGACGGCCGGCGGCTGCTGGTGAGCCTGACGCGCGCGGGCCAGCAGCTCGCCGAGAAGACCGCGCCACTGGCGCTCGCAATCTCCAAGGAGACGCTGGCGCCGCTCGATGCGAAGGAGCGCGAGGCACTGCTGGGGCTGTTGGGCCGGCTGCGGTAGTTGGCGCAAACACTGCGGGAGCGGTAAGCTCTGCTGTCGTCCCGGCCTTGAGCCGGGACCCATACTCCGCGGCCGTCGTGGCGGGCACGATGTTAACGACGCGCCTGCCTCAAACTAAAGCCTGTGGTTCTGGGTCCCGGCTCAAGGCCGGGACGACACTGTTGGTCGTTGCGCGAGCTGGGCAGCCACCGGCGAGCTCGCAATGACGGAGCTCGTCGCAACTACTTCGCCACGATCTCCGGGATCTTCGTGGCGGGCGGTGTATTCCGGCTGCGCTGGGTGCGGACGATGCCGTCGATGATGGTCATGCCGATGCCCGGGAGATCGCCGAGCTGGACGCTGTCGAGCAGCGTGTTGGCGGGCGAGTGCTGCGCCTTGTCCATGATGACGAAGTCGGCGGAGCGGCCGACCTCGATCAGGCCGCAATCGAGCTCGCGCATGCGCGCGGTGTTGCCGGTGGCGAAGCAGAACGCGATCTCGGCCGGGATGTCGCCGAGCGAGGACAACAGCGACACCATGCGCAGGATGCCGAGCGGTTGCACGCCGGAGCCGGCGGGCGCGTCGGTGCCGAGGATGACGCGGTTGAGCTCATTCATCTCGCGCGCGGTGCGCAGGGTGAACAGCGCCGAGCGCTCATTGCCATTGTGCACCAGCTCGAGGCCGGCCTTGCAGCCCTCGCAGATGCAGCGGATCTGATCGTCGGGGAGCGCAGTGTGGCCGCCATTGATGTGCCCGATGACGTCGGTGCCGGCTTCCAGCACGACGTCCTTGTCGATCAGACCGGAGCCGGGAATTGACGGACCGCCAGTGTGGATGGTGCTCTGGATGCCGTATTTGCGCGCCCAGCCGACCATCTTGCGCGCGGTCGGGCCGTCCTTGACGCCACCGAGACCAACTTCGCCGAGCAGCTTGACGCCGGCCGCGGCCAGCTCCTTGAAGTCGTCCTCGACCATCTCGCATTCGATCACCGGCGCGCCGGCATGCACCTTCACGCCGCCGGGGCGGAGCGTCCAGAACGCGCGCTGCGCGAAGATCGCCATCGCCTTCAGGCCGACGACGTCACGCGGACGGCCGGGCATGTGCACCTCGCCGGCGGAGATCATCGTGGTGACTCCGCCGTGCAGATAGGAATCGATCCAGTTGCTCTGGTTCTGCCGCGGCGTCCAGTCGCCGGCGACCGGGTGGACGTGGCTGTCGATCAGGCCCGGCGCGACGGTGGTGCCGTGTGCGTCGACGATGGTCGTCGCGCCCGAGGTATCGACATCCTTGTAGCGGCCGATGGCGGTGATCTTGCCGTTCTCGGCGACGATGGTGTCGGCATCCAGGATCGGCCGTTCCAGCGCGCCCGACAGCATCAGTCCGATGTTGCGGATGACCAGCTTGCTGGGACCGGTCGCTTGCGGCGCATCATGGGCCATTGGGGTGTCCTTCTCCTGGCGAAGCATTTGCGGCATTTTGCGCCTGCACGCGGCGCAGCATCAAGCCGGTTGCGGTCATTCGTACACCAATGATCCTGTCGGGCAAGCGGACGGCCTGCACGAAGATGAGGCGCGGACTGCCCGTGTCAGGGTCACTGCCTCATGGTTCGAGACGCGCCGCAACAGCGGCGCTCCTCACCATGAGGGGACAGATCGCGCCAAGCGCCAGGTCCTCGTCCTGAGGAGCCCGCCGCAGGCGGGCGTCTCGAAGGACGGTCGAGCGGGTAGTAACGCGCTAATCAATTCGTTCAGGCAGAGCTTCAACGCAATGTCGGGATGTAAAACGCCTGCCGGAAATAGGAACGGAACACCTCCATGGCGGGCGTGAACTCGATGTTTCGCCGCCAGGCGAGGCCGATGTCCATCGCCGGCACGGGATCGCTGAGCACGATGGTCTCGATCCGCCGGCCTTCCAGCGACCACGGCCGCAGCACCATGTCGGAGAGGATGGCGACGCCCTGGCCGTTGGCGACCATCGAACGCACCGCCTCCACTGATGACGTGCGCAGCACGACGTTGGGCTGGAACGCGGTCTTGTTCCAGTATTTGAGCGAGGTGTGCGCGGCCTCATCGACGGTCAGCATGATGTAGGGCTCGGTGGCGACGTCCTGCAGGGATACCGACTCGCGCTGCAGCAGCCGATGTTTCGACGGCACCCAGAGCCGACGGCGCGAGCCGATCAGCGTCTCCATGGTGAGATCCGGATTCTGCACGTTCGACGTCAGCAGCACCGCAATGTCGTAGCGGTTCGACAGCAGGCCTTCCTCGATCGCCTCGCGCGTCAGCTCGAACAGTTGGATCTTGAGTCGCGGATAGTGGCGCTTCAGCCGTTCGAGATGGTTGGGAAGGAAGTAGCCGATCACGGTGTAGGTCGCCGCGAGCGTCAGGCTGCCCTCGACGTCGCCGGCGGGCACGCGGAGGGAGGTCGCTTCCTCGACCTTGTTGAGGATGTCGTAGGCGTGAAACAGGAATTGCCGCCCGATGGGCGTGAGCTCCATGCCCTGCGGCGAGCGGCTGAAAAGCTCGGCCCCGACAATCTCCTCGAGCTCCTTGATCGAGGTGGTGATCGCAGATTGCGAGATCGACAGCGCCGACGCGGCCTGCGTGATCTGGCCCTGCTCAGCCGTGGCGACGAAATAGCGGATCTGGCGAAGGCTGACGGCCACCCGAAGCTCCATCTGAATAGTTGATGATAGAGCCATGCTTATTCCAAAAAAGCAAATCGAATATTCCTTGAGCTCGCTGCAAAGCAAACAGGCAGATCAATTTGTTTTAGTAAATCAATTGCTTGACTAGGTGTGGCGCACAAGGCGTGGTCAGCGGTAAATCGAAAAAAGAGAAAATGAATTTCCAAGAATAATAATTTTCAATGGGAGATGATCCCCCTAACGTCCATCTCCGCCGACCCTCCGCTGATCAGCGCGGCGGGACGGAGCAGGTAAGGGGAGCATCTGTGCCGCTGAAGACTGTCGATATCAATTGCGATCTGGGCGAAGCGTTCGGCTCCTGGCGGCTGAGCGACGCCGAGGATGCCAAGCTGATGGAGCTGATCAGCTCGGCGAACATCGCCGCCGGCTTCCACGCCGGCGACCCCAACCTGATGGACACCTCGGTGCGGCTCGCCACTCAGCACGGTGTCGGCATTGGCGCGCATCCCGGCTATCGCGATCTCCAGGGCTTCGGCCGCCGCCGCATCGACGGCTCGGCCGACGAGCTGATCAACGACATCGTCTACCAGGTCGGCGCCATCAGAGAATTCGCCCGCCGCCACGGCGGCACCTTGCAGCACGTCAAGCCGCATGGCGCGCTCTATATGGAGCTCGCGGCCAATGAGCAGCTGTCGCGTTCCTTCATCAAGCTGATGCGCACGGTGGCGCCGAACTCCTTCGTGTTCTGCATGGACATCTCGGTGACCTACCGTGTCGCCGTCGAGGCCGGGCAGCCGGTCATCCGCGAGTTCTATGCGGATCGTGATTACGATCGCTCCGGCTCGATCGTGTTCACCCGGCACGGCAAGAAGCTCGATCCGCAAGGGGTGGCCGAGAAGGTGCTGCGCGCCTGCCAGACCGGCAAGGTCCGCACCATCGAGGGCGACGACATCGACATTTCCTTCGAGTCGATCTGCTTCCATTCGGATACGCCGGGCGCCTACGAGATCGCGAGCGCCATGCGCCAGACGCTGATCAACAACGGCATCCGCATCGCGCCGCCGTCCGACATCGTTTCCCAGAAACCGCAAAGCGAAGCCTGAGTCATGAGCACTGAAATCAAGTCCCCGCTGCCTGGCGTGTTCTACCGCAAGCCGTCGCCCGAGAGCGCGCCGTTCAAGAACGACGGCGACAGCGTTGCCGCTGACGATGTGATCGGCCTCGTCGAGGTGATGAAGTCGTTCCACGAGGTGAAGGCCGGCGTTGCCGGCAGGAATATCCGCTTCAGCGTCGATGACGCCGATGCCATCATGGCCGGCCAGGTGATCGCCGAGGTCGAGGCATGACCCTGCGCTCGGTCCTGATCGCCAACCGTGGCGAGATCGCGGTGCGGATCATCCGTGCGGCGAAGGCGCTCGGCCTGCGCACCGTGCTCGCGCACAGCACCGCTGACAAGGACTCGCTCCCCGCCCAGCTGGCCGACGAGACGGTCGAGATCGGGCCACCGGCCGCGAAGAAGTCCTATCTCAACATCGAGGCCGTGGTGAATGCGGCCAAGTCGTCGAAAGCCGACGCCGTGCATCCCGGCTACGGTTTCCTCGCCGAGAATGCGGAATTCGCCGACGCCGTCACCGCGGCTGGCATCGTCTTCGTCGGCCCGAGCGCGGAAGCCATCCGCCTGCTCGGCGACAAGGTCATGGCCCGGCAGGTCGCGGCGCTCGCCGGCGTACCGACCGTGCCGGGCTCGGATGGCCGTGTCACCGATCTCGACGAAGCCCTCGCCATCGCGGCGCGGATAGGCTTTCCCGTGATGATCAAGGCCGCGGCGGGTGGCGGCGGTCGCGGCATCCGCATCGTCGGCGATGCCGAGGAGTTCGCGCGCCAGTTTCCGCAGGCCTCCAGCGAGGCGGCGGCCGCCTTCGGTGATGGCGGGCTTTACATCGAGAAGGTCATCGAGCGCGCGCGTCACGTCGAGGTGCAGATCCTCGGCGACGGCACGGATGTCGTGCATTGCTACGAGCGCGAATGCTCGCTGCAGCGGCGGCGGCAGAAGGTCTGGGAAGAGGCCCCCGCGGTCGGCCTGCCCGACGACGTCCGCCAGCGGCTCTGCGCCAGCGCCGTCGCGCTCGGCCGCGCCGTCGGCTACAGCGGCGCCGGCACGGTCGAATATCTCTATGACGACGCCACGAACGAATTCTACTTCATCGAGGTCAACACCCGCATCCAGGTCGAGCATCCCGTCACCGAGATGATCACCGGCATCGACCTCGTGCAGGAGATGCTGAAGATCGCCGGCGGCGCCAGGCTCTCGGTGACGCAGGATGACATCCGCATCCAGGGCCACGCCATCGAGTGCCGGATCAATGCCGAGGATCCGCACAAGGGCTTCATGCCCGCGCCCGGCACGATCGAGCGGCTCGTCGTGCCCGATGGCGAGGGCATCCGCTTCGATACATTGCTGTTCGAAGGCTATGCCGTGCCGCCGTTCTACGACTCGCTGCTCGGCAAGCTGATCGTCCGCGGCGAGACGCGGGCCGATTGCCTCGCCCGCCTGCGCGAGGCGCTCGACGGTCTCGTGATTACCGGCATTCCCACGACCATTCCGCTGCATGCCGCGCTCGCGCGCGACGCCAGCGTCGCGGACGGCCGCACCCATACCCGTTTTCTCGAGCCGTGGCTCGAGAGTGATTTCGCGCAGCTGGCCCGCTCCAGGGAGGACGCCTGATGACGACCCGCTACTCCTTCGGGGGTGACGAGCATCTCTTCGTCGAATGCGACGAGGCGATGTCGCTCGATGCCTTCTTCAAGAGCCTGTCGATGACCAATGCGATCCGCGACGCCTCCATCAAGGGCGTCACGGAGATCTGCCCGGCCAATGCCTCGTTCCAGATCAAGTTCGACCCCGATGTCATCAAGCCATCCGATATCTTGAAGGAAGTGCAGGGGATCGAGAGCGCGGCGGCCAAGACCGAGCCCGTGATCAAGACGCGCATCATCGAGATTCCCGTATTCTACCAGGACCCGTGGACCCACGAGACCCTGATGCGCTTTCGCGAGCGGCACCAGGACCCGACCGCGACCGACCTCGAATATGCCGCTCGCGTCAACGGCCTCGCCGATGTCGACGCCTTCATCAAGGCGCATAGCGGCTCGCCCTGGTTCGTCTCGATGGTCGGCTTCGTCGCCGGTCTGCCGTTCATGTACCAGATGGTGGAGCGGGCGAAGCAGCTCCAGGTGCCGAAATACTTGAGGCCGCGCACCGACACGCCGAAGCTGACGATCGGCCATGGCGGCTGCTTCTCCTGCATCTATTCGGTGCGCGGCGCCGGCGGCTACCAGATGTTCGGCATCACGCCGATGCCGATCTTCGATCCGGAGCAGAGCATCTCGTATTTGCGCGACTTCATGGTGTTCTTCCGCCCTGGCGACATCGTCAAGTTCAAGCCGATCGGCCAGGACGAATACGACCATGCGTTGGGCGAGGTCGCCTCCGGCCGCTTCGCTCCCATCATTCGCGACGTCACCTTCGACTTCCGCGATTTCCAGAAGGACATGACCGGCTACAACGCCAAGCTGGAAGGAGCGCTGGCATGACCATCAAGGTGCTTCATCCGGGCCTGTCGACGACCGTGCAGGACCTCGGCCGTCCCGGCTACTTCCATCTCGGCATTCCCGTCGGCGGCGCGATGGATCGGCTCGCCATGCGCGCGGCAAACATGCTCGTCGGCAATGATGAGGGCGCGGCGTGTCTCGAGGCTGTCTTCATCGGGCCTCAACTGGAGTTTACCGCGCCGGCGCGCATCGCCGTCACGGGCGCCGAGATGCCGATCAAGCTCGACGGCGTCGAGCAGCCGGGCTGGACCGCTCTGGACGTGAAAGCAGGGCAGGTGCTCAGCTTCGACTATCTGAAGAGCGGCGCGCGCATCATCATTGCGGTCGCCGGCGGCATCGATGTGCCGCTCGCGCTCGGCAGCCGATCGACCTATCCGATCGGTGCGCTCGGCGGCTTCAAGGGCCGCGCGATTGCGGCCGGCGACGAGCTGCCGGTCGGTGCTGCCGCGAGTGGCAAGGCCGGCGCAAGCGTTCCCGAGGCGCTGCGCCGCAAGCCGGGCCATCCGGCCGAGTTGCGCGTGCTGCCCGGCCTGTATTGGCACCGCATCCTGCCGGAGTCGCAGCAGAGCTTCTTCGCCGACCAGTGGAAGGTCGCGCCCGAGGCCGACCGCATGGGCTATCGCTTCCGTGGCGGACAGGCGTTGAAATTCGTCGAGCGCGAGCAGCCGTTCGGCGCGGGCTCCGATCCCTCCAACATCGTCGACAGCTGCTATCCCTACGGCTCGATCCAGGTGCCCGGCGGCAAGGAGCCGATCATCCTGCATCGCGATGCCGTGTCCGGCGGCGGCTACTTCATGGTCGGCACGGTGATCTCGGCCGACATGGACCTGATCGGCCAGTTGCAGCCAAACATGCCGACGCGCTTCGTCGAGATCGACATGGATGGCGCGCTGGCCGCGCGCGCCGATCGCAAAGCTCTTCTGCAGAAGATCCGGGCGGCATTGGCCTGATCGCGCCAGCGGGCAGGCTTGTGCCGGGTTTCCAAGACTGAATGACAAAGGGGTAGTTCAATGAAGAGTTTGGTTCGTGTTCTCCTGGCGTCCTCGGCGCTGGTGCTGTCGGCCGGCGCCCATGCCGCCGACTGGTTTCCCTATGACGCCTCGAAGATCGATCCGCCGTTCTCAGCGGACGGCAAGCCGTGGGACGTGAAATACGAGCCGTTGGAGAAGGCCTCCAAGCCGTGGAAGCTGTGCGTCTCATTCCCGCACATGAAGGACGCCTATTGGCTCGGCGTCGACTACGGCGTCGCAGAGGAGGCGAAGCGCCTCGGCGTCAAGATGAACCTGGTCGAGGCCGGCGGCTATACCGAGCTGAACAAACAGATCTCGCAGATCGAGGATTGCGTCGCCTCGGGCACCGATGCGGTCATCATCGGTGCGATCTCGGCGGATGGCTTGAACAAGGTGATCGGCGAGATCGCCAAGAAGAAGATCCCGGTGATCGACCTTGTCAACGGCATCTCCTCGCCGGACGTCTCGGCGAAGTCGCTGGTGTCGTTCTACACGATGGGCGCGGAGACCGGCAGCTATCTCGCCAAGAAGCATCCGGCCGGCACGCCCGAGGTGGTGGTGGGCTGGTTCCCTGGTCCGGCAGGCGCGGGCTGGGTCGAGGCCGCCAACAAGGGCTTCATGGATGCGGTGAAGGGCTCGGCGATCAAGGTGCTGGAGCCGAAATATGGCGACACCGGCAAGGAGGTGCAGGCCAAGCTGGTCGAGGACGCGCTGCAGGCCGCGCCCAACATCCGCTATGTCGCCGGCACCGCCGTCACCGCCGAGGCGGCGCAGGGCCTGATCCGCGAGCGCGGCCTCAAGGGCAAGGTCGATCTGCTCGCCTTCTATATGACGCCCGGCGTCTATGAAGGCATCAAGCGCGGCCTCATCATGGCGGCACCCGCCGACTCCATGGTGATCCAGGGCCGCATCGCGGTCGACCAGGCCGTGCGCATCCTCGAAGGCAAGGACTACGTGAAGCATGTCGGCCCGAAGATCTTCGTGGTCGACTCCGCCAATGTCGGCAAGGTGCCGCAGGCGAACATCCTTCCCCCGGACGGCTTCAAACCCGTCTTCAACTAAGTGCGGGAACGTGCGGCTCTGCCTTCGCTCCCTGACGGGGCGGGGCCGCATCGCAAGGGGCAGGCGATGAGTAATTTGGCTGCACCGCTGGTCGAGATGAGCGGGATCACCAAGGAGTTTCCCGGCGTCAAGGCGCTCAGCGGCGTCCATCTCAAGGTCGAGCGCGGCGAGGTGCATGTGCTGTTCGGTGAGAACGGCGCCGGCAAGTCGACCTTGATCTCGATCCTTTCCGGCGTGTTCCGGCCGACCTCCGGCGCGATCAGCATCGCCGGCCGCGAGGTGAGCTTCCACTCGGTGCATGATGCGGCCAAGGCCGGCATCGGCACCGTGTTCCAGGAATTCTCGCTGGTGCCGACCTTGCCGGTGTTCGAGAATCTCTATCTCGGCCGCGAGCTGATGCGGGGCCCGCTGACGGACCGCCGCGCCATGCTGGCCGGTGCGCGAAAGCTGTTTGCCGAGCTCGATTTCGATATCGACGTGACGCGGCCGGCGTCCAGCCTGTCGCGCGCGCAGCAGCAGATGGTGGAGATTGCCAAGGCGTTCCTCGCCAATGCGCGCGTCCTGATCCTCGACGAGCCCACGGCCTCGCTGACCGAGCGCGAGACCGAGCGGCTGTTCGGCTTCATCGGCAAGGCGGCTGCATCGGGCGTCGGCATCATCTACATCTCGCACCGCATCCAGGAATTCCAGAAGATCGCCGACCGCATCTCGATCCTGCGCGACGGCCGCCTGATCGCCACTGTCTCGGCGCGCGACACCTCGGAGCGCGAGCTGATCGAGCTGATGACCGGACGCGCGGTCGATCAAGTCTATCCGGAGATCGCCCATCGTGCCGATGGTCCCGTGGTGATGACGCTGGAGGGCATCCGCACCGCGGGCGTTCATGGCGCCGATCTCGAGGTCCGCGCCGGCGAGGTGCTCGGCTGCGCGGGTCTCGTCGGCAGTGGCAAGTCGCGGATCTGGCGCACGGCGATGGGGCTGCAGCCGCTGCAGTCCGGCAAGATCACATTGAAGGGCCGCGACGTGACCGGCGCCTCGACGCGCGCGCTGCTCAAGGACGGCGTGTTCTTCCTGCCGTCCGACCGCAAGAGCGAGGGGCTGCAGATGACCGCGAGCGCGCGCGGCAACATCGAAATCAGCCTGCTCGACCGCGATGACGTGGCCGGTCCCCTTGGCTTCGTAGGTCTGCGGCGCAGCCGCGCGCTGACGGATGCGATCGGCGACAAGGTCGGCATCGCCAAGGGCGCGATGGACCGCGCAGTGTCGAAACTGTCCGGCGGCAATCAGCAGAAGGTGCTGTTCGGCAAGGGCTTTGCCGACGACCGCGACGTCTACATCTTCGACGAGCCGACGGTCGGCGTCGACATGGGCACGCGCATGGCGCTGTACCAGCTGATCAAGGCGATCGCCGAGGCCGGCAAGGCCGTGGTCGTGATCTCCTCGGATCTGCCGGAAGTGATGAACCTGTCGCATCGCCTGCTGGTGTTCGCCAAGGGCCGCATCGCGGCCGAGCTGTCCGGCAGCGCGATCGCGGAAGAGAACGTCTTGAAACATTTCTTTGCTGAAACGGAGGGCTCGGCGTGAGCATGCCAACGACGACAATCGCCGAGGACACCTCGAGGCCACGCCGCGGCCATGCGCTGCTCACCGGCCTGCGCGCCGTGTTCCTCCGCGTCGGCGTGCTGCCGTTCTTCCTGGTTGCCACCCTGATCGCCTTCTCGCTGGTGTCGAAGGAGTTTCTGGCGCTGCAGAACCTCACCAACGTTGCACGGCAATCGGTTTACCTGATCCTGGTGTCGCTGGGGCAGATGCTGGCGCTGGTCACCGGCGGCTTCGACCTCTCGGTCGGCACCGCGATCGCGCTGACCTCGGTGGTGTCGGCGCTCGCGATGGTCGCGCTGTCGCACGTGCTGCCGCCGGACATGCTGTGGCTCGTGATCGTGCTCGGCTGCTGTGCCGGGCTGGCGGCGGCGCTCGTCATCGGCAGCATCAACGGTCTCGGCGTCGCCGTGTTCGGCGTCTCGCCCTTCATCATGACCCTCGGCGTCCAGTCGGTCGGCGCCGGCATCGCGCTGTTCCTGACCGGTGGCGTTCCGGTCTCCGGCGTGCCTTACGAGTTCGGCGACATCCTCGGCTTCGGCCGCGTCTTCGACATCCCGGTGCCGGTGCTGGTCGCGGTCGTCGCGGCCACCACGATCTGGCTGGTGATGAACCGCACCCGGCTCGGCAAGCACATCCAGGCGGTCGGCGGCAACGTCAAGGCCGCCAGGCTCTCGGGCGTCAACACCACGAAGGTGCTGTTCATCGCCTATATCATGTGCGCGCTGCTCGCCTCCGTCGCGGGCCTCCTGCTCACCGCCCGCGTCGGCTCCGGTGAGACCAATCTCGGCGGCACCATCGCGCTGGAATCGATCGCAGCCTGCGTGATCGCCGGCGTCTCGCTGCATGGCGGCATCGGCCGGGTGGAGAACGTCGTGCTCGGCGGCTTCTTCATCGTGCTGCTGCAGAACGGCATGAACATCGCGCAGATCGGCTCCTACATGCAGATGGTGCTGCTCGGCTCGCTCTTGGTCCTCGCCGTCATCCTCGATCAGTTCCGCTACCGGTTGCTGGTCGGCGAGCGGTGATCCCGGGACAAGCTCTGGACGCCGTCGCCGCAATCCGGCATCACCCGTCGTGATCTCCCGGGACGGATGATGCGACATGAGCGAGGACCTCCATACGATCAGCGCCGGCGGCATCGCCGCCACCGTCAAGGCTGATGGCGCCGAGCTCTGCTCGCTGAAGACTGGCGGTGGTTTGGAGCTGCTTTGGCAGGCGGCCCCCGCTTGGCCGCGCCATGCGCCCTGGCTGTTTCCGATCGTCGGCCGGCTCAAGAACGACCAGCTGCAGCATCGCGGCCGATTCTACCCAATGACGCAGCACGGCTTTGCCCGCGACATGCGCTTCACTTGGCTGCAGCGCAGCGCCGAGGCCTTCGTGCTGCGCCTGACCGACGACGAGACCACGCGCGCCCGCTACCCATTCGCTTTCAGCCTGACCTTGACTTACCGGATCACGGCCGACGCGCTCGAGATGCAGATCGAGATCGCCAATCGCGGCGCGGAAGAACTGCCGGCCTCGTTCGGGGCGCATCCGGCGTTCAACTGGCCGCTGCTCCCGGGCGAGCCGAAGGAGAGCTATCGGCTGATCTTTGCAGAGCCTGAGCCGGCGCCAATCCGGCGCCTGTCTGGTGGGCTGCTGCGCGAACAGCCCGAGCCATCACCGATCGAGGGGCGCGTTCTCTCACTGAACGAAGGCCTGTTTGTCGACGATGCCATCATCCTCGATCAGCTGGCCAGCCGCTCAGTTCGCCTGGTCGGAACCAAGGGCCCTGCACTGGAATTATCCTGGGATAATTTACACCAGCTCGGACTGTGGTCGAAGCCGGGCGACGCCCCGTTCCTGTGCATCGAGCCATGGCGCGGCTTCGCAAGCCCGGTGAATTTCGACGGTGAATTCGCGAACAAGCCTGGGCTGATGTACATCGCACCGGGCGCAGCCGAAACGCTGCACTGTCGAATCCGCGTCGGCTCATCTGATTAGTATGACTTAATATAAGTATGACTTATCCCGCTGCGCCCAGCGCCGTGCACAGCGGTAACCGTGACTCGCGGTTTCGGGCCTGGACATGGCGGCCGTGTGTCCTACATGAGAGACGCCAGCGGAACTTTGGCTATGATCTTCGCAACGGCCGGCTGATCCGGAGCTTTTCTCCGGACTGATAACGGTCGATCAACGAACATCATGGTGCGCGGTTGAGGGTGTCGAGGCTTTGTTGAAGCCTCCGTCCGCCGCAGCCAGGGATCTCGCAGCAGGGGCGCGCGATTGACGTCGCGCGGGACGACGGGAGGACGGGATGGTCTCGAAAGGTTTGATCGGCACGATCACATGCGCCGTGTTGCTCACGGCCAGCCAGGCCGTCGCGACTCCATATGAGCGCGGCGACTTCCTGCGGCTCGACCTGTCCAAGGCGGTGTTGTCGCCGGAGCCGCTCGGCCCGGAGGCGCATTTCGAGCCTGTCCCGATCGAAGCCCGG
The DNA here is from genome assembly GCF_024586915.1 of Bradyrhizobium sp. SRS-191. Lineage (GTDB taxonomy): Bacteria > Pseudomonadota > Alphaproteobacteria > Rhizobiales > Xanthobacteraceae > Bradyrhizobium. The sequence goes on along the minus strand of NZ_JANBVS010000003.1, from coordinate 123,868 downwards.
ACCGACCGGCCTGCGCTGGCCTCGCGTTCGGCTGTCGATGCCGATGTGGGGTCGGTGACGCCGCATGCCTCGTCGACGCGGCGAAGCCATGCGTCGAAAGTGGCGGAGCGGCCCCGTGGCGCGGCCCGTGCCAAGCTCGCCCATCGTCGCAGCAATCCCCTGGACGCGCAGGCGATGGACACGCGCATTCAGACCTGGCCATGCAAGCCAGGCAGCGGCGGCATCTGTAATTGGCGCTGACCGTCGTCGCCGTCATGCTCTCCCGGATTCCGGAACCGATCTGCCGACATCTTGATTGAGGTCGGCAACGGGTTCGCTTGAACTCGCAAGCGCAGCGCAGGCAGACTGAGCGCATTCCGCCAAGGTCTTGTTTGATCGACGCTGTCACCGGTCGCCGCTCGCCGGTGATCCGCGCGCTCCCAGGAGAGTCCATGAACGTCATCGAAACCCAGGGTATCCGTCTGCCCAAGCTCGGGCTCGGCACGTTTCGCATGCAGGGCACCGTGTGCCGGGAGGCGGTCGAGAGCGCGCTTGCGCTCGGCTATCGCCACATCGACACCGCTGAGATGTATGCCAACGAGGATGCGATCGGCGCCGCGCTCGCGGCTGCGGATGTGCCACGCGCCGATTTGCATGTCACGACAAAGGTCTGGCCCGAGAACCTCGCGCCGGACGCGATCCGGCGTGCGTTCGACACGAGCTTGAAGAAGCTGAGGTTGGACTTCGTCGACCTTTATCTCATCCATTGGCCGGCCAAGGGAATGGATCTTCCGGCCGCGTTGGAGACGCTTCTGAAGCTGAAGGAAGAGGGGCGTACCCGCGCGATCGGCGTCGCGAACTTCACGGTCGCGCTGCTCAAACAGGCGGTCGAGGACATCCAGGCGCCTGTCGCCTGCAATCAGGTTGAGTATCATGTGATGCTCGACCAGTCGAAGCTGATGGACTACATGGCGAGCAAATCCATCCCTTTGGTCGCCTATTGTCCCCTGGCGCAGGGCCGCGCCGCCGCCGATGAGACACTGGCGGAGATCGGCCGTAAGCACGGCGTAAGCGCTGCGCAGGTCGCGCTGAAGTGGCTGCTGGACCAGGACAACGTCGCGGCGATCCCGAAGGCCGGCCGCAAGGAAAGCCAGCAGGCCAATTGGGATGCGATGAAAGTTCAGCTGGATGATGAGGATCGCAAGACGATCGCGGCGCTTCCGAAGGACAAGCGCTTCGTCAATCCGGGCTTCGCGCCGGACTGGGACCGCTGACCATTGCTCCAGAACCCGCCGCAGAAAAATGGCCCCTCGCGGGGCCATTTCCTTGTCTGCGCAGCAGATCAGTAGCGCTTGATGACGACGGTGCGATCGTGATGGCGGTGATACGGCCGGACGTAACGCGGCCCGAAGTTGCGATGCATGCGATACTCGGCGCGCGAGCGGTCCCAACCGTGATGATAGTGGTGGCCGCCACGCTTGATGACGACGGTCTCGGCGTTGGCGATCGACGGGGCCGCCAGCGCGATGACCGAGAGTGAAGCGAGCGCAAGAGCAAGTTTCTTCATGATGTCCTCCAGGATGAATTGCGCGAGGTCAACTTGAAGTGTGCGAGATCGTTCCGCAGGAACTTCCGCGAAGTTGCTGAACAGACGTTAAGATTTGAATTGGCGGCCGCAGCACCAGCAGCAGTTGAAGCAGGAGTGCCTGTCGTCAGTCGCACTTCCTGAGAACAGGCGTCGGCTTGCCGTTGGCGACGAAGCGGCCGTCGCGAATGCTGTAACTGTCGTCCTCGCCGCGATTGAACAGCGCGCGGATGCTGCCGTCGGGCGTCCGCGCAATTCCGTTTTCACGCGTCTGATGCGCTCTCGGCAGGACGATCGACAGCACCAAAGTCTGATCGGACTCGACGCGGGCGTTTGCGACCGCGTTCACGTCGGACGGATCGCGGTCGCGGCGATAGATCAAGGTCCCGTCGGGCGTGACCTCGTAGGAAATGATGGCGCCACGGCCCTTCACGGCAGGTGCGCTGCAGTCCGCCGCCCACGTCCCGATCAGACCCCAGGCGCGCGCAACGTCGGCCGTTTCGTCCGCCACAGCGACAGCGGCGAAAGATGCGCAGAGGATTGTCGCGAGCAGGAGGCGGGAGATCGAGGACATCAGGTCTCGCAGAGATGACTGCCGCGCCATCTTAATGCACTGCGTCAACGGCGCAACGTCGGACCTCCGCTTCCGGCGTTGGCACAAAGTCTCATTCTTTTGGCGGCAGCCTTGCTGCTTTTGCGGTCCGGGCGCATGCTGCCCGCAACTACAAACAATCAAGGGGGAGGCTGATCATGCCAGCGTTGTCACGCCGCAAATTCCTGTTGTCGTCCGGAGCGGCCGCAATGGCCGCGATGTCGGAGCCTGCTCATGCGGCGATGGGGCCTGCCGACAAGTACGACCTGGTCATCAAGGGCGGCGACGTCATCGATCCCAGCCAGTCGCTGCGGGGCAAGCGCGACATCGGCATCCGCTGGGGCGTCGTCGAGGCGGTCGAGCCGGACATCCCGGCAGAGCGTGCGCTGCGATCGATCGACGCCAACAGCCGGCTGGTGATGCCGGGTCTGATCGATCTCCACAGTCACGTCTACCCCTACGGATCTGCGATCGGGATTCCGCCGGATGAGCTGGTGCAATTCCAGGGCACCACGACCGTCGTCTCGGCCGGCGACGCCGGCGTCAACAACCTTGCTGCGTTGCGCCGCTTCATCGTTGGCCAGTCGCGCGCCCGGATCTACGCCTTCGTCCATATCGCCAACAACGGCCTGTCAGCGTTCCCGGTCGCCGAGCTCTACAACATCGACAATGCGCAGGTCGATGCCTGCGCCATGGCACTGGCCGAGAACCCGGACTTCCTGCTCGGCGTGAAGGTGCGGATGTCGGAGAACGTGATATTCAAGCACGGTCTCGAGCCGTTGAAGCGGGGCATCAAGGCCTGCGAGCTGTGCGGCTGGCCGGCGCGGATGATGGTGCATATCGGCGGCGTCGAGACCGCCGAGCTGATGTCGCAGATCCTCGACCTGCTGCGCCCCGGCGACATCCTCACCCACGCCTATTCCGGCGCCCCGAACATCGGCGGCGCCTTCACCAACATCGTGCAGGACGGCAAGCTGCTGCCGGCAGCGCTTGCCGCCAAGCAGCGCGGCGTGCTGTTCGACGTCGGCCATGGCGGCGGCAGCTTCGACTACGCGGTCGCCGAGGTCGCGATCCCCGGCGGCTGCGGGCCGGATACGATCTCCTCGGACATCCATGTCTTCTCCGGCAATACGCCGGGCATGCCGTTCCTGCCCAATGTCATGGGCAAGTTCCTGGCGATGGGATTCTCCTTGGAGCAGGTGGTGAGCATGGCGACCTCGGCTCCGGCGAAGATCATCGGCCGGACGCCGAAGCTCGGGACGCTTCAGGTCGGGGCGCCGGCCGACCTTGCGATCGTCGATCTCGTCGAGGGTCCTGTCACCTTCGTCGATACCCGCGGCAACAAGCGCGACGGCAAGCTGCAGCTGAAACCGGTGCAGACCGTGATCAACGGCGTGCCATTCGGGCGACCATATCAGTCGCCCTTCTCGGTGCGCTGAGCCGCGCGACTATGCGCGCGCGCTGCCGCGCTCCACATTGGCCGACCGCTGGGGCACGCCGAACTCCTGGTGGCACACGTCGGCCAGCACGGCGATGCCCTCGCGGATCTCCTGATGCGAGGGGCTGGCGAAGCACAGCCGCAGCCGGCTCCGCGCATGCGCGGCGTCGGTCGACCATTCCGGGCCCGGATTGATCGACACGCCGCGCTTCATTGCGGCCTGCGAGAGCTTCATCGCGTCGACCTGGTCCGGCAGCTTGACCCACAGGAAGATGCCGCCCTTCGGCGCCTCGAACTCGGCTGACGTGCCGAACTCGGCGTTGAGCGCCTCCATCAGCGTGTCCAGCTTGGCGCGCAGCCCGCGAACGAGTTGCGGCACATGGGTCGTGAAATGCGGCCTGCAATATTCGGCCAGCACCATCTGCTCCAGCGCACCCGAGCCGGCATCGGTCTTGAGCGCGAGCAGCACCGACATGATCTCCCAGGGCGCGACCAGGAAGCCCACGCGCAGCGCCGGAGCGACCGATTTCGAGAACGAGCCGAGATGGATCACGCCGCCATGGTCGGACATGCCGTAGATCGCGCGCGGCCGCTTGCCGTCCCAGATCAGGTCGGCATAGCAATCGTCCTCGAACACCGGCACGCCATAGGCGCGTGACAGCCACAGCAGCTCGGCCCGGCGGTTCTCCGGCATGATGGTGCCGGTCGGGTTCTGCACCGTCGGAATGGTATAGATGTATTTCGGCCTGATGCCGCGATCCTTGAGGTCCGCAAGCACTGTGGCCAGCACATCCGTCCGCATCCCGTCTCCGTCCAGCGGAATTCCAATGGGCTTGACCCCGAGCCGCGCCAGCCGTGTCAGCGTGCCCTGGTAATTGTCCTGCTCAACGATCACGGTGTCGCCCGGCACGAGCAGCGCCTGGTTGACGAGATCAAGCCCTTGAAGGGAGCCTGAGAGGATCATGATGTCGTCGGCGCGCGCCGGCATGCCGGCGTCGCGCGACAGCTTGGCGGCGAGGAAATCCCGCAGCGGCCGGTAGCCTTGCGGTCCATGCGCGAGGCCATAGGTGGCGAGCGCGCGGCCTTCGCGGGCGAGCACGGAATCGGCCGCGGCGCGCAGATCCTCCACGGGCACGGCGTCGGCGTCATTGTTGCCGCCGACGAAGCTGTATTTGGCCAGTCCTGTCCAGCGCGCGGCCGGCGCCGGCAGGCCAGCCGCCAGGAGCGGTGCAAAATCGAATGCGGCCATGAGGCGCGGCTCCCTTGTTCTCGAATTGGCGCGACTTTAAACAGATACCAGGGTGCTTGTCCTGGCAGGACAGGTTCTTTTCCCGGGGAAGGCGACCTTCGAGCGGCGGTTCCGCTGCTCTGGCGCGCGCCTGCGATCCCGGCTAAAGCAGCCCCCGGAAAAAGCAGCGAGACTTTGCAATGGCCGACTCGATCCAGGAAGTTCTGCACGCCTTCGCCAAGGGCGAGATGGTCGTCGTGACCGACGACGACGATCGCGAGGGCGAGGGCGATCTGATCGTTGCGGCCTCGCTGTGCACGCCCGACAAGATGGCGTTCATCATCCGCCACACCTCCGGCATCGTCTGCGCGCCGATCACGGCCGACGACGCGCGGCGGCTGCGGCTCGACCCGATGGTGGCCCATAACGATTCCAACCACACCACGGCCTTCACGGTCTCGATCGACTACAAGCCCGACGGCGGCACCGGGATCTCGGCGGAGGAGCGCGCCTCCTGCTGCCGTGCGCTCGCCAACCCCAACGCCGGCGCCAATGATTTCGCGCGCCCCGGCCATATCTTCCCGCTGATCGCGCGCGACGGCGGCGTGCTGCTGCGCTCGGGGCACACCGAGGCCGCCGTTGATCTCTGCAAGCTCTCGGGGCTGCCGCCGGTCGGCGTCATCTCGGAGTTGATGAATGACGACGGCACCGTGATGAAGGGCGAGCAGGTCGTCCGCTTCGCCGCGGCCCACAATCTCAAGCACGTCACGATCGCCGATTTGATCTCCTACCGGCAGGCGCGTGAGAAGCTCATCGAGCGCGTGTCGATGTTCACGACCGAGAGCCCGATCGGCCCGTTGCAGGGTTACGCCTATCGCTCACCGTTCGATCCGATCACCCACGCCGCCTTCGTCTACAACGGTATCGGCGACGGCAGGAACGTGCTGACGCGATTGCACAAGCCCAATATCGTGAAGGATCTGATTGCGGGTCCGCAGCGTATTCAAGCGGTGCTGCAGCACTTCAAGAAGGCCGGCCGCGGCGTGCTGATCTATCTGCGGGATGGCGCCGCCGGCGTGCCGGTCGAGCCCGTCACGGAGCCGCATACCGCGGAGGCCGATCGCCATCGCCAGTGGCGCGAGGTCGGCGTCGGTGCGCAGATCCTGCGCGATCTCGGCGTGACGTCGATCCGGAACCTGACCTCGTCAGTCCATGATTATAAGGGCCTGTCGGGTTTCGGCATCGAGATCGTCGCCAATGAGCGGCTTGAAGGCTGAACAGCCAGGATTTAACCTCAAGAGGCTGCGACCCGTGCGCAGCGAGACGCGAAAGGACCATTCATGAGCGCGCGCCCTCAGGCAAAGGACAAGCCGGCCCAGTCGAGCTTCCAGTGGGACGATCCCTTCCTGCTGGACGAGCAGCTGACCGAAGACGAGCGCATGGTGCGTGACACCGCGCGCGCCTATGCCCAGGACAAGCTGCTGCCGCGCGTGACCAAGGCCTATCTCGAGGAGAAGACCGACCGCGAGATCTTCAACGAGATGGGCGAACTCGGCCTGATCGGCATCACGCTCCCGGAAGAATATGGCTGCGCCAATGCGAGCTACGTCGCCTATGGCCTTGTCGCGCGCGAGATCGAGCGCGTCGATTCCGGCTATCGTTCGATGAACTCGGTTCAGTCCTCGCTGGTGATGTATCCGATCTACGCCTATGGCGACGAGAACCAGCGCAAGAAGTATCTGCCGAAGCTCGCCAGCGGCGAATGGGTCGGCTGCTTTGGCCTGACCGAGCCGGACGCCGGCTCCGATCCGGCGGGCATGAAGACCCGCGCGGAAAAGGTTGCCGACGGCTATCGCCTGACCGGCAGCAAGATGTGGATCTCTAATGCGCCGATCGCCGACGTGTTCGTGGTGTGGGCCAAGTCGGCCGCGCATGACAACCAGATCCGCGGCTTCATTCTCGAGAAGGGCATGAAGGGCCTGTCGGCGCCGAAGATCGGCGGCAAGCTGTCCTTGCGCGCCTCGATCACGGGAGAGGTCGTGATGGACGGCGTGGTGGTGCCGGAAGACGCGCTGCTGCCCAACGTGTCCGGCCTCAAGGGTCCGTTCGGCTGCCTCAACCGCGCCCGCTACGGCATCTCCTGGGGCGTGCTCGGCGCCGCCGAGGACTGCATGCATCGCGCCCGCCAGTACACCCTCGACCGCAAGCAGTTCGGCAAGCCGCTCGCGGCCACCCAGCTGGTGCAGAAGAAGCTTGCCGACATGGAGACCGAGATCGCGCTCGGCCTTCAGGCGTCGCTTCGCGTCGGCCGGCTGATGGACGAGGGCAAGATGGCGCCGGAGATGATCTCGATCGTCAAGCGCAACAATTGCGGCAAGTCGCTCGACATCGCCCGCCTCGCCCGCGACATGCACGGCGGCAACGGCATCTCGATCGAGTATCACGTGATGCGTCACGCCGCGAACCTCGAGACGGTCAATACCTATGAGGGCGCGCACGACGTTCACGCGCTGATCCTCGGCCGCGCCATCACCGGCATTCAGGCGTTTTTCTGATTGAGACGGAACGCTGTCGGACGTCGTCATGGCCGGGCTTGACCCGGCCATCCACGTCTTGAGCGGGGCACGAAGCGTGGATGCCCGGGTCAAGCCCGGGCATGACGGAGTAACCAAGCGACGAGCACGCCATGGCCGACAATGACGACGTCCCGTTCAACCGTAACTTCCCGCTTGCCGCGGGAGTCGTCGACGAGGTGCGTCCCGGCATCCGCCGCGTTCTCTGCAACAATCCGAGCCCGTTCACCTTCACCGGCACCGTCAGCTACATCGTGGGCACCGGCAACGTCGCGATCATCGATCCCGGCCCGGACAACGAGGCGCATGCGCAGGCGCTGCTGGACGCCGTCCGCGGTGAGACGGTGACGCATATCATCGTCACGCATACGCACCGGGATCACTCGCCGAACACCGGACGGCTGAAGGCGGCGACCGGCGCGACCGTCTATGCCGAGGGCCCGCATCGCGCGTCGCGCCCGCGCTACGAAAGCGAGAAGCACAGCCCGGAGTCCGGCGTCGATCGCGACTTCGCCCCCGACTTCACCGTGGCCGATGGCGATGTCATCGAAGGGCAGGGCTGGCAGCTCGAGGCGGTGGCAACGCCGGGCCACACCGCCAACCATCTCGCCTTCGCCTGGGGCGAGCGCAGCACCACCTTCGTCGGCGATCACGTGATGGGCTGGGCGACTTCCATCGTGGCGCCGCCCGACGGTTCGATGGTCGACTACATGGCCTCGCTGGAGCGGCTCGCGGGCCGTCCGGAGGAGCTGTATTTCTCAGGCCATGGGCCGGAGATTCCGGAGGGCCCGCGCTACACGCGTTTCCTGATGCGGCACCGCCAGGCCCGCGAGGCCTCGATCCTGCATCGCCTCGCCAAGGGCGAGACGGACATTCCGACCATGGTGCGGGCGATCTATATCGGCATCGATCCGCGGCTCACAACGGCCGCCGGCTATTCCGTGCTCGCGCATCTCGAAGATCTCGTCGCCCGCGGCATCGTCGCGACGGACGGCGATCCTGTGATCGGCGGAACGTATCGGCTCGTGTAGCGAATGGCGAATAGGGAGTAGCGAGTAGGGAAGGGGGAGCAGTGCAGTTCCACGTCATCCCTATTCGCTACTCCCTATTCGCCACTCGCCCCCTCACTTCTTCACCGTCTTCGCATTGCCCTTGGCCGCCACCGGCGGCGGCGTGACCTTCTTCACCGGCTTCTGCGCCTCGGCCTCGCCGGCGTTGGACAGGTCCTCGATCAGCTTGGTCACGCGCGCGGCGTTGCTGCCGAGGTCGGAATCGAAATAGCGCGAGGCGGAGCGGACATCGATGCGGGAGTCCTCGCCGTCGGGCTGGATGCGGATCGAGATGTCCTCGCGGAAGCCCATGATAGGCGTGCGCGCGACGGCCTCGATGCGGCCGACCCGGCGCGGCGGCTGCGGCGCGCGCTCGTCGACCACGAACCATTTGCGCCGGTTGACCAGCTTCAGCGCGATCGCATAGGCGCGATCGGGCGGCAGCTCGATCTGCACCGGTTCGATGTCCGGATAGAATTTCTGCTGCTGCTCGGCGGAATAGAGGCCGGCGTAGACGGCGGTGTTGGTGCCGTCGCCGTTGCGTAGCGCGGCGAGCGCCTCGAAGCGCGGCGGATCGATCGGGTCGGTGGTGATGTCGTAGATCTTCGGCAGCTTGCGGTATTGGAGCGCGAGATAGGCCGGGTAGGCCAGCACCACGGCGTCGATCATGAAGGCGAGCAGCACCCGGCTCATGCCGCGGCTGCCGTTGCGCCAGATGGCGACGAAGGCGGCGAGCCCGAGCAGGATCGACAGCATGGCTAGGCCCAGGGCGCCGAAGAACGTCGCCAAGGCCGGCTTCATCTCCAGGAAGTCGAAGCGCAGGATCAGGATCGAGACCAGCACGGCGACGACGGAGAACACCGCGAGGTTGCGGGTCCATGTCGCGAGGCTCGAGGTCGGCTCCGACAGATAGGGGGCGTGAAACCTGCGGGCCATCGTGTCAGGAACTGCCGGGTTGGACCGTCCCAGGCGACGGCCTTTGCATCTGTGAGACCATGGTGAGGATGCAAATTCAAGGCCTTTGCCAGCACCCCCAAGCTTCATGAGCAGCAGCCGGCAGCCTTCGCGCGAGCCAAGGGCACGATCGCTGCGGCGTGCAGGCCAACAACGCAAAACGGCCCCTCCAGGAGACGAGGGGCCGTTCCATCGCGACGTCTGGTGTCGACGGCTACGCCGCCGCGTTCGGGAAGCGATACGCCTTGAACTGCTCGCGCAGCGCGGTCTTCAGGATCTTGCCGGTCGCGGTGTGCGGGATGCCGTCGACGAAGGCGACGTCGTCGGGCATCCACCACTTCGCGATCTTGCCTTCCATGTATTTCAGGATGTCCTCGCGCGTCGTGGTCTGGCCCTGCTTGAGCTGCACGATCAGCAACGGCCGCTCGTCCCATTTCGGATGGTAGACGCCGATCACCGCCGCTTCCGCGACGGCGGGATGGCCCACGGCGAGGTTCTCCAGATCGATCGAGGAGATCCACTCGCCGCCGGACTTGATCACGTCCTTGGAGCGGTCGGTGATGCGCATGAAGCCATGGGGATCGACGGTGGCGACGTCGCCGGTGTCGAAGAAACCAGCGTCATCGAGAATGTTGGTCTCGACCTTGTAGTAGGCCTTCGACACCGCGGGGCCCGAGACCTTGAGCCGGCCGAAAGTCTTGCCATCCCACGGCAGCTTGGCGCCGGCATCGTCGGTGATCTTCATCTCGACGCCGAACGGCGGGAAGCCCTGTGTCTGCAGGATGTCGAGCTTGGCATCGCCAGAGGCGTCGAGGAACGGCGGCTTGAGAGTCGCGAGCGTGCCGATCGGGCTCATCTCGGTCATGCCCCAGGCGTGACGCACGCCGATGCCCATGTCGAGGAACGCCTGGATCATCGAGCGCGGCATCGCCGAGCCGCCGCACACCACCATCTTCAGATGCGGCAGGGTGAGCTTATGCGCCTGCATGTGCTGCAGCAGCATCAGCCATACCGTGGGCACGCCGGCGGTGTAGGTCACCTTCTCGGTGTCGAGCAGCTCATAGACCGAGGCGCCGTCGAGCTTCGGCCCGGGCATCACCAGCTTGGTGCCCATCGACGGCGCGGAGAATGCGATGCCCCAGCTGTTGGCATGGAACAGCGGAACCACCGGAAGCATTGTGTCTGCGGCTGAGGTGCCGAGCGAATCCCTGGAATTGGCCATCAACGCATGCAGCACGTTCGACCGATGCGAATACAGCACGCCCTTGGGATCACCCGTGGTGCCCGAGGTGTAGCACATCGCCGCTGCGGTGTTCTCGTCGAAGGTGCCCCACTTGAAATCGCCATCGGCCTCGCCGATCCACGATTCGTAGGCGACGGCGTTCTTCAGCGTCGTCTCCGGCATGTGCGCGGCGTCGGTGAGCACCACGTAGCGCTCGACGCTCGGCAGCTTGTCGGCGAGCTTCTCCAGCAGCGGCACGAAGGTCAGGTCGGCGATGACGATGCGGTCCTGGGCGTGATTGACGATCCAGGCGATCTGTTCCGGGAACAGGCGCGGATTGACCGTGTGACAGATCGCGCCGATTCCCATAATGCCGTACCACACTTCGAGATGGCGGCCGGTATTCCAGGCGATGGTGGCGACGCGGTCGCCGAGCTTGATGCCGTCGCGCGTCAGCTTCTGTGAAACCTTGAGCGCGCGGTCGTGGATTTGCCGATAGGTGGTGCGAACGATGGGGCCTTCGACCGAGCGCGTCACGACCTCCTGGGAGCCGTGGATCGTCGCTGCATGCTCGATGATCCGGTGGCAAAGCAGGGGCCAGTCTTGCATCAATCCAAGCATCAGGTCGTTCCTCCGGTGGTGTTCGCTTTAGGCAGCGAGGGTCTTTTGGTCCGTTTCGTGAATTTTAGCGCGCGCCGCAGCGCGCGCAAATGGCCTTGTGGGAGCCAAACCGTCGCGCCGGGCGCGATGGTTAGCGCTGCCGCCGCGACCATTGCATTGAGCTGGCTCATGGCCGCTCCGCCGGCTGCCGCGCGATCCCGGGACGGCGGCCAAGCGCAGACGCGCGCCGCCACCGAATCGGCCGTGCGGCGCGTCCCGATGGCTGCCGTGCCGCTGCCGCAGCCCCGGCCAGATACGGCGCCGCCGCGGGCCGGCGCCAAGGCCGCTGCGCCGGCTGATTCGGCCGACGGTGCCGGCAAACCGCCCAATGCTGAGAAGGAGGCTCGCGAGCCCGGAAAGGAGCCAGGCGAAGCCAATCGCGAGGCGAAGGCTCCGCCTGCGCCACAGCTTTCCGCCTGCCGGCAAGCTCTGACCGAGGAGATCGCGATCGCGCCGTCGATCCCCCCGATCAAGGGCCCCGGCGCCTGCGGCGGCGACGATCTGGTGCGGCTCGAGGCCGTGGTGCTGCCGGACAAGCGACGCGTGGCATTGACGCCGGCCGCGACCATGCGCTGCACGATGGCCACTGCCGTGGCGAACTGGGTCCGCAGCGATCTGGTCCCGCTCGCCGCCCGGCTGGGCAGTCCGATCGCTGCGCTCGACAATTACGATTCGTACCAATGCCGCGGCCGCAACAACATCGCCGGCGCGCAGATGTCGGAGCATGGCCGCGCCAATGCGCTCGACGTGCGCGGCTTCAAGCTCGCGGACGGGCGCATGATCGAGCTCACCGATCGCACCCAGCCGCGCGATCTGCGCGAGACGGTGCTGCATTCCGTGTGCACGTATTTCACGACCGTGCTGGGCCCCGATTCGGACTGGTATCACGAGGATCACATCCACCTCGATCTCGCCGAGCGCCGCAGCAACTACCGCATCTGCCAATGGGACGTGCTCGATCCCCTGCCGAAAGTCGCACCCTTGATGCCGGCGGTGCGGCCGGACGATGCGCCGCCGCGGGAGACGGCGGAGGCCGATGAGGCAGGGAAGGGCGAGAAGGCCGCGGCCCGGCCCGGATCATCCGGTGCGACGGAGGCGGAGAAGCCGAAGGCCGAGCCGGCCCCCAGCGATGCAGCCGAGGCTGACGAGACCGAACCGGCAGCGCCTGCACCTCCACCGCCAGCGGTGCACTCCAAGGGCAGCAAGAAGAAGCACAAGAGCCGATCCTGAGCGTGCGCATTCGGCTCGTCGACCGCCCGCGGGATCGCCAGACCGGCGGAGGGCGGCGCCTTCAGCAAAGCCCGAAAACAAAAAGGCGCCGGATGACCGGCGCCTTTGAAAAGGATGCTAAACGCGTTTCTCGGCTTTTGATCTCGTGTGCGGGCGAGGCTTACTGCATCGCCGCGTAGGTGCCGCCGCCCTGCAGGGCCATCTGCGGCTTGTAGGGCGAATCGCCCTTCTTCGGATCCAGCACGACGACGATGGTGCCGACCTTGACCCGGTTGTAGAGGTCGATCGCGTCCTCGTTGGTCAGGCGGATGCAGCCTGAGGAGATCGACGCGCCGATATATTCCGGCTGGTTGGTGCCGTGGATGCGGAACAGCGTGTCCTTGCCGTTGGCATAGAGATACATCGCGCGCGAGCCCATCGGATTGTCGGGGCCGGCTGCCACGAAGGTCGGCACGCCCAGGCGCTCGATCTCGCTCTTGGTCGGATGCCAGGCCGGCCATTCCGTCATGGCGCCGACCTTGGCGATGCCGGACCAGGCCATGGCCTCTTCGCCGACGGTGATGCCGTAACGGATCGCCTTGCCGCCATCGAGCACATAATAGAGGTAATGGGCGTCGGAATCGACGACGATGGAGCCCGCGGCTTCCTTGCGGTGATAGTCGACGATCGCGCGGCGGTACGGCTCGGCCACCGGGGTGTTGGTATAGCGGATCTTCGCGAGAAGTTCCTTGTCCTTCGGCTTGAAAGCCTGGGTGTTGGTCGCCTCATAGGTCGTGGCCTGCATGCAGCCCGACAACATCAGGCCGGCGGCCAGGAGTCCGAGTTTCACCTTCAGCGACATCTCACCACTTCCAATTGATAGCTGACGTTGCAATGCCGCGGCCGCACCACTGCATCGCGATTCCAGATGTCCCATTATCGTCAAAATCGATCTCGATTCCAGCCGATACACGCACAAGTCACGCTGCAGCGCCGTGATTGTTGCTTTTTTGTCGCAAGAATCCGGCCGGCCATCCACAGCTGTGCTCCGAATGGCACGGTCGCACCGTTCTACGCGTGCGTCGGCCCGATCGCAAAATGCCGATGGACCGTGCCGGCAAGCTGCGTCACAAGGCGGCAGCACCCCGCCGGTAAATCCGCCGAAAACCACGTCTCGCGATTCGGAGCTTCTCTATGTTCTCGGTGTTCGTCCCGTCGGAGTCCTCGCTCAAGAAGGCGGCCGTCACCGATCCCGCAGCCCTGCCGGAGAATGCGGTCTGGGTCGATCTCGTGAACCCGAGCAGCGCCGAGGATCGCGCCGTCGAACAGCTGGCCGGGATTGCGGTGCCGACGCGGGAGGACATGCAGGAGATCGAGATCTCCAGCCGGCTCTACATCGAGAACGGCGCCCGCTACATGACCGCGACGCTGATGTGCCACTCCGACACCGACATGCCCAGGACCACGGCCGTGACCTTCATCCTCGCCGGCCACCGCCTGGTGACGGTGCGCTACGACCAGCCGCGGCCGTTCGCGGTGGTGGAGGCCAAGCTCGCCCGCAGCTGCGCGCCCGGCATCACCGGCGAGATGGTGCTGATGGAGCTGCTCGACGCCGTGATCGATCGCTGCGCCGACATTCTCGAGCGGGTCGGTGCCGACATCGACCAGGTCAGCCACGAGATCTTCGAGCCCAACAACGAGCGGCACGGCCACGCCAAGCAGTATTCGCAGATCCTGATCGCGATCGGCCGCAAGGGAGATTTGACCTCGAAGGTGCGCGAAAGCCTCGTCTCGATCGGGCGGCTCGTCACCTTCCTCTCGGCCGTGGTCGAAGGCGTGAAGTGGTCGAAGGACATGCGCGAGCAGCTCAAGACCATGCAGCGCGATGTGGCCTCGCTGACTGATCACGCGTCCTATCTCGCCGGCAAGATCACCTTCGTGCTCGACGCGATGCTCGGCGTCGTCAATCTCGAGCAGAACAACATCATCAAGCTGTTCTCGGTCATGGCGGTCGTGCTGATGCCGCCCACCTTGATCGCGTCGATCTACGGCATGAACTTCAAGATGATGCCGGAGCTGGAATGGGCCCACGGCTATCCGATGGCGCTGGTGCTGATGCTGATCTGTGCGATCGTGCCGTACTACATCTTCAAGCTGAAGAAGTGGCTGTAGTGCAGCGGCCATCGCCGATTTCCTGGCGAGGCCGATTGTCGTCTCTCGTCTGCAAGATCGGCTGATCGGATACCGCACGACGCGCTGCTGGAGGCCTCGTTGGCGCCGTGTTGTTAGCAGCTCGGGACATGTTCGCTCATCGAAATCCCGGTCGCTGGTATGGCGCTATGCACTTCAGTCGACACAAGCGCGGCGCGGCAAGATATGCCGGGAAATAGTTGTTAGGTCCGCCGCAACGCGGCTGCAAAGGCGCCTCAATTCCTCAGGTAAAATTTGACGGGAACACTGAACGTTTGATCGAAACTTCTCTGCGATAAGTCAGCACGTAGGCATGACCGAAAACGAGCGCTTCGGCGCTTGGCATGCAAGGCGAAGCTGGAGGGTGCGTTGATCGCGCCCGGGGCGAAGAGGCGGCAATGGTTGAGAAACGCATAACGGCATCGAACAACGTGGTCGAGCTCGCCAGCTATCAGCGCGGCCGCGCCGGCACTGTCGTGGCCCATGCGCTGTCGCCCCGGACCTGCAGCTATTGCGGCGCAGAGCTGGAGGACGACGAGCGCGAGGACGATTGCTCCAGCGCGCTGAACGTCGAGACCGATCGTCTGCGCTGGCGCGCCGCGCAGATCCTCCGTGGCCTGGTGTGCGAAGGCTGAACCGGCGTTCTCGATCGTACGGACTTCGGTAAATCTGCCGGTCCGATCGTCCAACTTCCGCATGGGAAGAACTGCAGCGCCTCCTCGACGGAGGCGCTTTCAGTTTGTGGCACCCAACGATGTCGAGCCGATCTTTGCAGACGGCGTTAATCGCGCCTTGGCGTCATCAGCCCGGACTCGTTGACGACCGCAAGCTGGCGTGAACCAAGCCGGCGACGCGCGGGGCCCTTGGTCAGACGTGCTGGCCGCCGTTGATGTGGATCTCGGCACCGTTCACATAGGAGCTGGTCTCGGTGCACAGCACGTAGATGATCTTGGCGACCTCGTCGGGTGTGCCGAGCCGCTGCATCGGAATCTGCTCCTGCACGATCTTCTCGGTGCCGGGCGACAGGATCGAGGTGTCGATCTCGCCGGGGGCGATCGAGTTGACGCGCACGCCGACGCGGCCGAAATCCGAGGCCATCTCGCGGGTCAGCGCCGCGAGCGCGGCCTTGGACGTCGCGTAGGCCGCCCCCGCAAAGGGGTGCACGCGCGAGCCGGCGATCGAGGTCACGTTGACGACAGAGCCCTTGGCCGCCTTCAGCTCGTTGATCAGGCCGCGCGCCATCATGATCGGTGCGAAGAAGTTGACGCGGAAGACGTGATTCCAGGTGTCGAGATCGGTATCGACGGTGCCGAGCCGTGCGCCGCCCGATCCCTTCGGCGAGATCGCGGCGTTGTTGACCAGCGCATGCAGCTCGCCGCCGTCGATGCGCTGCTTGATTTCGGCGATCGCGCGCAGCGTATCCTGCGGATCGGAGAGATCGACCTGGACGTGGTCCTCGGGACCGGCTCCCCACGGGCATTCCTCCGGAAAGGGATGGCGCGAACAGGTGAGCACGCGCCAGCCTGCGGACGAGAAGCGGATCACCGTCGCGTGGCCGATGCCGCGGCTGGCGCCGGTCAGCAGCATCGTGCGCCGCGGCTGGTTGGAAGGGTTCGGCATAGGCTGGGTCTCTCACGATCCCTGAGGGATCAACTTACCACAATGGTTGCGTGTTCGCTGCGCTAATCCTGCGCATCGATGTCGAACGACGCGTTTGACGTTTGTTCGATGAGGCGTCGCGCCAGGCACAAGCCCGCTTACGGATACATCCTCACCTTCGCCCAAGGCTGACCGGCAGCCTCGCGCCGGAATTCGATGCGGTCGTGCAGGCGGAAGGGCCGGTCGTGCCAGAACTCCATGCGAACCGGCGTGACGCGCCAGCCGCTCCATCCCGGCGGCCGCGGCACCTCGCCGATGATGTATTGCGTGGCGACCTTGGCGATCGCCTGTTCGAAGGCGAAGCGGCTCTCGAGCGGCTGCGACTGTTTGCTCGCCCAGGCGCCGAGTTGCGCCTGCTTCGGCCGGCTGGCGAAATAGGCGTCGGCCTCCGCGTCGGTCACCGGCGTCACCAGGCCGCGGATGCGGACCTGGCGGCGCAGCGACTTCCAGTGAAACAGCAGCGCGGCCTTCGGATTGGCGGCGAGCTCCTGGCCCTTCTGGCTGGCCTTATGGCTGTAGAACACGAAGCCATCGGCGTCATAGCCCTTCATCAGCACCATGCGCACGTCCGGCAACCCGTCCGCATCGACCGTCGACAGCGCCATCGCATTCGGATCGTTCGGCTCGCTCTTGGTGGCCTCCGCGAACCACTCGGCAAACAGCGCAAACGGCTCGCCGGCCTGGGTAAAATCGGCCGATGTACCGGATGTTAAGGTTGTCTGGTGTTTGATGCTCGTGGGGTCGGTCATGTCTTTGGGGAGTCCGAGTTTTGCGTTCACCCGCGGCCAGGCGCGTGCGAGTTCATTCTGGTCCGGCCCTATATAGGGCATCGGTCCGGCTTGGCCTATCCGCGATCGGTCATGCCGGCACCGCTTTGACACTCATTCTAATCGGCTTGTCCGGCGGCGGCTGCAGCCTGTCGCGCCCCGAGTCGGCATTCGCCAAGATGGAGGATGCGGAGATCACCGGCACGATCAGCCCACCGCCCGAGCGCGAGCCGACCGAGGCCGATCTCGCCTTCGCCCGCAACGCCGCCTCGGACGTGCTGACCAAGGGCAGCAAGGATTCCAGCCAGCCCTGGCAGAATCCGCAGACCGGTGCCCGCGGCTCGGTGACGCCGATCGCCAAATCCTACACCGCTGACGGCGGCCGCACTTGCCGGGATTTCCTGGCGAGCTATGTCAACGGCAGGACCGAGCGGTGGCTGCAGGGCTCAGCCTGCCGGATCGAGCGGGGACGCTGGGACATCCAGACGCTCAAACCCTGGCAGCAAAGCTAGCGGGACCGCACCGGAACCCGTTGCAAAAATACAACGGACTCCCCAGATGAAATGCAAAGCGGGCGGGGAGCCCATAGGTTAGTATCTGACTTTCTGTAAGGAGACGTGACGGATGCGCGACCCCTATGAGGTCTTGGGGGTGCCGCGAAGCGCCAACGCTGCGGCCATCAAGAGCGCCTATCGCAAGCTCGCCAAGAAGCATCATCCCGACAGCAACAAGGATGACCCGAAGGCATCGGCCAGGTTTGCCGAGATCAATTCGGCCAACGAGATCCTGGGCGACGACGAGAAGCGGAAGCAGTTCGATCGCGGGGAGATCGATGCCGACGGCAAGCCGCGTTTCCAAGGCTTCCCCGGCGGCGGCGCCGGCCGGGCCGGTCCAGGCGGTGGCTTCGAAAACTATAGCTTCCGAAGTGGCGGCCCTGGTGGCGGCTTCGCGGGAGGCGGCGGCTTCGAGGACATTCTGAACAGCATGTTCGGCGGTGCCGCGCGCGGTGGGCGTGGCGGCGGCGGCCCGTTCGAGTTCGATACCGGCGGCGTCGGCGTCGACCTCGACCTCAAGGTCGCGATGTCGGTGTCGCTCGAGGAGTCCGTCAAGGGCGGCGAGAAGCGCGTGCGCCTGCCGTCAGGCAAGGAGCTCAACGTCAAGGTTCCCGCCGGCGTCACCGCCGGCCAGCAGATCCGGCTCAAGGGGCAGGGCGAGAGCGCGCCGGGGCACCGGCCCGGCGATCTCCTGATCACGATCCAGATCGCGCCGCATCCGTTCTTCAAGGTCGAGGGCAGCGACGTCAGGCTCGATCTGCCGATCACGCTGTATGAAGCCGTGCTCGGTGCCAAGGTGCGCGCGCCGACGCTCGGCAGCGCGGTCGAGCTGTCGATCCCGAAGAACACCTCCAGCGGCCGGACCTTCCGGCTGAAGGGCAAGGGCCTGCCGAAGAGCGACGGCTCGGCGGGCGATCTGTTCGTCACGACCAAGATCGTGCTGCCGGACGGCAACGACGCCGAGCTGGAAGCGCTGATGACCAAGTGGCGCGACAAGCATCCCTACAATCCGCGCAGCAATCTTTCGTAACACAGCCGGCGAAGCTCGCGGGCTCGCCGGACAGCATGCGTGTTGACGGTCGGTCGTGGCGCCTACCGTGGCCTTCATCGTCCTTCGAGACGCCCGCCTCCGGCGGGCTCCTCAGGACGAGGTCGGAATTCTGGGTGAAAATTTTACCCCTCATGGTGAGGAGCGCCGCGCGCGGCGCGTCTCGAACCATGAGGCCTCGAACGATGCGCCCACATCCGTGGGCGGACCCTCGCGGGGCCACAGATATCGGCGTGCTGAAGGGAGAAAAAAGTGCGGCCTCGAAAGGGGGACCAGCGCGGTACAAAACCCCGATCGAGGCCGCTTCCGTGTCGATCGGCGGATCGAACACTCCTCATTTTTTCGTGAAGTTTCGGAGCGATATTGAGACGCGTCCGTGCCCTGATTCCAGATTTTCGGTGACGGAATTGCGGCGTCGACCTGGGCGTGTCCTCCGCCCAGGAGATGTGAAGATGGCGCCCCTCAGGCTATCGTTTGCAGCTCTGCCGCAAATGCTTCTGATGATGCCGGAAATCCCGACGAGGTCGGCGTCAGCGGAGTCCCGGCGACACCAGACCGCTAGCCGCCCACACGTTCGGACTGGTCATAAACAAGGCGTGCAACCTGAGTGAGACGTGTCCGGTCGCTGCCGCCGCTGACGACGTAGCTGACCCCGCGCTCCGCCCAGGACAGCGCGGAGGTATTGCCCTGCGCCGTGTAGCGCATCTGCGCCGCCTCGATCCCGACCTTGGTCGCATACACCGTAAAGCGCTCGCCGGAGGCGCTCTCGTACATCAGGAAGGAGGCGGGGCCGGTCGGGCCCGGCAGCAGCCGGCCACCGACGAGCTTCAGCCCGGTGGCTTCCAACTCGGGGGCCTGCACGGTGCGGCCGCAGCGCTTCGTCAGCCATTGCTGCAGATGCGCCTTCTCGTCGCCGGGAACCTCGACCGGATGGCGCACCTCGACGACGTAGAGCCGGTGTGCGTCGAGCGCCTCCCCGGCCAGGTTCTGCAGCAGGGCGGGAGAGGTGGCCGCGCCATGCGCGACCCAGCCGACGGCGCCGCCGACCGCAAAGGCGACGATGCTCGCGGCGACGGCGCCGATGATCCAGCGCCGCGGACGGTGATCCAGGCGATCCAGATCGAGGCGTCGCGGCACAGGCTCGTTGATGACCGCATCGTAGCGGGCATGCAGGGCCGCCGTCATGCTGCGCCAAGATTCCACCCGTTCGGCATCCGCCGGATGCGCTGCAAGCCAGCGCTCGACATCGCTGCGGCGCTCCGCCGGCAGCTCGTTGTCGACATAGGCGTGCAGTTCGTCCTCGGTGACGGGAATGGTCGGCTCGGTCATCATCTTGATCTCGTTGCAGTCGAGCGGCCGCCCCGATGGGCGGCCGTAACGGCCCTGGTCAGGCGACCGCGGTCACGCGGCTTTTGTGCGGATGATCGCAGGTTCATTTCACCCTCCGCAGCGCCGGCCGCTCACCTTCGAGCACCGCCCGGACATGAGCACGGGCGCGGGCAAGGCGCGACATCACGGTGCCGATCGGGACGCCCTGGATGTCGGCGACCTCGCGGTAGCTCATGCCCTCGAGCACCACGAGCAGCAGCACGGCGCGCTGCTCCTCCACCAGGGTCGCGAGCGCGCGCTCGATGTCGCGGCCCTCGGCCTCGGTGCCGCTGGCGTCGGGATTGTCGTCCTGCAGCGGCATGAAATGCGGCCGCCGCGCCAGCGACCGGCGGCGGTTCTTGTTCAGGTTGGTGAGGATCGTATACAGCCAGCTGCGCAGATCCCCACCCAGGAACAGCCGCTCGGAGCGCAGTGCCCGCACCAGGGTATCCTGGACGAGGTCGTCGGCCGCATCCATGTCGCGCGCCAGGGCCCTTGCATAGCGGCGCAATGCCGGGATCATGGCCTCGACGCTCTGGCGAAACGCGCTCATGGGGTGTCCGGCGGCCGTCCAACCTTGTGACAGCGACGCGGGCCGCAACCGCGCCTTGCAACGATCATAACCCCGCGATGACAGGCCTATTCCGGCCCGGCAAGTCCTGCCCGGACTTTGCCACAGAGCGGGTGGAATGGGGCTGTACCGGGCCAGACCGGTGGTGTACGTCCACTTCTTAATAATCAGTTCGATGGGAAGCCGCATGGCGCAGATTTCAGGTTTGATGCAGGGCAAGCGCGGGGTCGTTCTCGGCGTGGCCAACAACCGCTCGATCGCCTGGGGCATCGCCAAGGCCGCGCGCGCCGCGGGAGCCGAGATCGCGCTGACCTATCAGGGCGACGCGCTGAAGAAGCGGGTCGAGCCCTTGGCCGCCGAGCTCGGCGGCCTCGTGCTCGGCCATTGTGACGTCACCGATCCCTCGACCATCGACGCCGTATTCGACGTGCTGAAGGAGAAGTGGGGCAAGATCGATTTCGTCGTCCACGCCATCGCCTTCTCCGACAAGGACCAGCTCGACGGCCGCTACATCGAGACCACGCAGGACAATTTCTCCAAGAGCATGCTGATCAGCTGCTACTCGCTGACTGCGATCGCGCAGCGCGCCGAGAAGCTGATGACCGACGGCGGCTCGATCATCACGCTCACCTATTACGGCGCCGAGAAGTGGATGCCGCACTACAACGTGATGGGGGTCGCCAAGGCCGCGCTGGAAGCCAGCGTGCGCTATCTCGCCGCCGATCTCGGCGAGAAGAACATCCGCGTTAACGCGATCTCGGCCGGTCCCATCAAGACGCTGGCCGCGTCGGGCATCGGCGACTTCCGCTATATCCTGAAGTGGAACGAGTACAACGCGCCGCTGCGCCGGACCGTGACGATCGACGAAGTCGGCGATAGCGCGCTGTATCTCTTGTCCGACATGTCGCGCGGCGTGACCGGCGAGGTGCATCACGTCGATTCCGGCTATCATGTCGTCGGCATGAAGCGGCCGGAGGCGCCGGACATCTCGCTCAGCAACTCCGTCGGCGCCAAGGAATAGCCAAAGAATAGCTGATCGCCTGCAATGCCCCGGCCCACGATCTACTACATCCGCCACGGCGAGACGGAATGGAATGCGCTCGGCCGGCTGCAGGGCACGCAGGACATCCCGCTGAACGCGCTCGGCCGCGTCCAGGCGGTGCAGGCCGGCAACATCCTCAGCGAGCTGGTCGCGCGCAACGGCGATGACGCGGCGCGCTTGCCGTATGTCGCAAGCCCGCTGATCCGCGCCCGCGCGACCATGGAGCTGGTGCGCGAGACCTTGAAGCTGCCGGTGGCGGACTACGGCCTCGACGCGCGGCTGCGCGAGATCGGCTATGGCAAATGGGAGGGCGCGACCCTGCCGGAGATGCAGGCTGCCGACCCGGTCTTCTATGCCAAGCGACTGACCGAGAAATGGACCCTGGCGCCGGAAGGCGGCGAGACCTATGCCGATGTCGAGCGCCGGGTCCGCGACTGGTATGATGGGCTGACAGGCGATACCGTCGCGGTCGCCCATGGCGGCACCGCGCGGGCGCTGATGGTCGCGCTCGGCTTCGAAACGCCGACCCGCGCCGTCGACCTGCCGATCCAGCAGGGCGCGGTGTATGTGTTCGGCGAGAACGGGTTCGAGAAGTTCGGTTAGTTTCATGCCTGTCGTTCCGGGGCGCCTCGTGAGAGGCGAACCCGGAATCTCGAGGTTCCGGGTCTGGTCCTTCGGACCATCCCGGAACGACGGTTTTTTCGATTGGTGATCAGCTCATGTCCTTCAACACCTTCGGCCACATGTTCCGCGTCACCACCTTCGGCGAGAGCCATGGCGTGGCCATCGGCTGCGTGGTCGACGGCTGCCCGCCGCGGATTCCGCTGGAGGCCGCGGAGATCCAGACCGATCTCGACCGCCGCCGCCCCGGCCAGTCGCGCTTCACCACCCAGCGCCAGGAGCCGGACCAGGTGAGGATCCTGTCCGGCGTCATGGCCGATCCCGACAGCGGCGCGCAGGTCACCACCGGCACGCCGATCGCGCTTGAGATCGAGAATACCGACCAGCGCTCGAAGGACTATTCCGAGATCAAGGACAAGTTTCGTCCGGGCCATGCCGACTTCACCTATGAAGCCAAATACGGCCTGCGCGATTACCGCGGCGGCGGCCGCTCCTCGGCGCGCGAGACCGCCACGCGGGTCGCGGCCGGCGCCATCGCGCGCAAGATCATCGCCGGCGTGAAGGTGCGCGGCGCTCTGGTGCAGATGGGCCCGCACAAGATCGACCGTGACAAGTGGGACTGGGACGAGATCGCACGCAATCCGTTCTTCTGTCCCGACAAGGACAAGGCGGCGTTCTTCGAGACCTATCTCGACGGGATCCGGAAGTCCGGCTCCTCGATCGGCGCGGTGCTGGAGATCACGGCCGAAGGCGTCCCGGCCGGCCTCGGCGCGCCGCTCTACGGCAAGCTCGACGCCGACCTCGCCGCGGCGATGATGAGCATCAACGCGGTGAAAGGCGTCGAGATCGGCGCCGGCTTTGCTGCCGCCGAACTCACCGGCGAGGAGAATGCCGACGAGATGCGCTCCGCCAATGACGGCACGCGCTTCCTGTCCAACAACGCCGGCGGCATCCTCGGCGGCATCGCCACGGGCCAGCCGATCGTGGTGCGCTTCGCGGTCAAGCCGACCTCGTCGATCCTGACGCCGCGGCAGACCGTCGACCGGGCCGGCCACGAGACGGAGATCCTGACCAAGGGCCGTCACGACCCCTGCGTCGGCATCCGCGCGGTTCCCGTCGGCGAGGCGATGATGGCCTGCGTGCTCGCCGACCATCTGCTGCGCCATCGCGGCCAGGTCGGGTAAGCGTTCGACGCCGCGTGTTTGCCGTTGTCACACGGCTCGCTTAATGTCGGCCATGGACATCTCCAAGCTGCAGGACATCAAGGAGTGGCTGGTCGACGGCGCGCGTTCCACCGCGACGCCGAGCGAGATGATGGCCGAATGCTGCGCGCGGCTGATGGACCTCGGCATCCCCTTGTGGCGCGTCGGCGTGTTCGTCCGCACCCTGCATCCCGACATCGCCGGCCGCAGCTTCATCTGGCGTCAGGGAGCGGAGGTCGAGATGGGCACGGTCGCTTTCGGTTTCGAGAGCAGCCCGATGTACCGCGACAGTCCGCTCGCCCGCGTGTTCGAGCAGGGCACCGAGTTCAGGGCCGATCCGCGTGGTCCCCTGGCCGAGCAGTTTCCGATCCTGATGGATCTGCGCGCCGAAGGCGTCACCGACTATGTCAGCCTGCCTCTGACCTTCATCGACCGGGCCATCCACGCCGCGAGCTGGACCACCAGGAGCCCGGGCGGTTTCACCGAGGAGCAGCTGAACGCGATCCGCTCGCTGGCGCCGGCTCTGGCGCGCTACACCGAGATCGTCACGCTGCGCCGGACCGCCTCGATGCTGCTCGACACCTATGTCGGCAACAGCGCCGGCGAGCGCATCCTCGGCGGCCAGATCCGCCGTGGCCACACCGACGCCATGGACGCGGCGATCTGGCTGTCCGACCTGCGCGGCTTCACGCCCTTGTCCGACCGGCTGCCGGCCGAGGACGTGGTCGAGATCCTCAACCAGTACTTTGATTGCCAGGTCGAGCCGATCCGCGAGCAGGGCGGCGAGGTGCTGAAGTTCATGGGCGATGGCCTACTCGCGGTGTTCCCAATCCGTCGCCAGGGCGGCGATCCGGCCGAAGTCTGCAATCGCGTACTGACGGCGGCGCGCGCATCGCGGGCCCGCGTCGATGCGCTCGAATATGCGGCCGGCGGCATCGGCGAGCGCTTCCGCTTCGGCGTCGCGCTGCATGTCGGCCGGCTGCTCTATGGCAATATCGGCGGCGGCAACCGGCTCGATTTCACCTGCATCGGCCCGGCCGTCAATCTGGCGGCCCGGCTGGAGAAGATCGCGGCTCGGCTGAAGCGGACGGTGGTCGCCTCCGAGGCCTTTGCCGGCGCCTGTCCGGAGCCCGTGACCGATCTCTGGACCGATCTCGGCGAATTCCCGATCGCCGGCCTCTCGACGGAGCAGCGGGTGTTCGGGCTGCGCGAGGAAGGCAATTAGTTCGCCGCCTCACTCCTCCGGCTCGGTGGTGAACAGCAGCGGATAACCCTTGGCGCGCCCGGCATCCGTCGCGCGTGTCGCCTTGGTTTCGGCGACGTCCTTGGTGAACACGGCCACCACGCAGACGCCGAGCTTATGGGCCGTGATCATGACCTTGTAGGCCTGGTCCTCGGTCATGCGGAATTCCGCCTTCAGGATCATCGTGACGAAGTCACGCGGCGTGAAGTCGTCATTGACGAGGATGACCTTGTAGAGCCGGGGCCGCTCGACCTTGGTGCGGACCTTCGTCTTCGGTTTGGCGACGGCGTCGTTCATGTGAGATGCACGCCCTGTGTTCCTGATGCGGCGGCCGCCACAATACAGCCTTCAGCCGCTCCGGGAAACCACGGGGTGCGGAGCCGCCGGTCGAAGACGGCACGCGGCCGCCGAGCTGATCAACATCCGGGCAGGCCCAGGAAACTAACTGGAATGTGAATGGACCCGTGCGTTCCCGCTTTGCTGACCGGGGATTGCGTGTCACCATCATCCGACGCGATTGGAGGGCAGCTGATGCGCTGGTGGATCTCGATCGGGGCGGCGTGTGCGTTGGGCGCCTTTGCTGGTATCTTGGCTGGCGGCGACGTCGCCACGGTCGCGGCAGCACCGGGCGGCAAGTCCGCTCAGCAGATGAGCGAGAAGGAAGCCTCCGTCGACGTCGAGCTGATCCTGGCGGTCGACGTGTCCTACTCGATGGATCTCGACGAGCTCGCCATCCAGCGCGAAGGCTATGCCCAGGCGCTCAGCTCGCGCGAGTTCCTGCAGGCGCTGAAGAACGGCGTGCATGGCCGTATCGCCGTGACCTATTTCGAATGGGCCGCCGCGAGCGATCAGAAGATCATCATTCCCTGGCGCGTGATCGACGGGCCTGAGAGCGCCGACGCCGTCGCCGCCGAGATCATGAAGACGCCGATCCGAAGGGCCTCGCGCACCTCGATCTCCGGCGCGATCTACTTCGCGATGCCGCTGTTCGACGACAATCCCTATCGCGGGCTGCGCCGCGTCATCGACATCTCCGGCGACGGGCCGAACAACAACGGGCCTACGCCGGTGACGCTCGCGCGCGACGAGGCGGTCAACAAGGGCATCACCATCAACGGCCTGCCGATCATGGTCAAGGAGCCGTCCTACTCGACGATGGATATCGAGAATCTCGACCTCTACTACAAGGATTGCGTCACCGGCGGCCGCGGCTCGTTCGTGGTCACGATCAAGAGCCGCGACGAGTTCAAGGAGGCCATCCGCACCAAGCTGCTGATGGAGGTCGCCGGCCGTCAGCCGCCGCCGCGCATCGTCCCGGTCGCCGACGACGGCAACAAGGAGCCGCGGGTCTCCTGCACGATCGGCGAGAAGATCTGGCAGGACCGTTGGGGACGATAGGCAGAGGCGAAAGCCACCGGCCATTCCCTGCGCAAGTCAGGTGGAGCCGTCGCGGGCACGATCCGCAGAGCGCCGAACGCAGGGAGGTCGGCAAGTCCGTCGGCCGGCATCGGGACGACAAGGAAGAGTGGGCCCCTGAGCGTCCTCACCGCTGAGGAACGGAATGCGCGTCAGCCACGGCAAAAATCGCGGCGGGTTCGAACTTTTTCGACTGCCGGCGCATCTATCGCCCCATGAAACATCAAGCTGATATCCGGCCGAGCGATGCCGAACTGGCCGTTGCGGCGCGTGGCGGCGATTGTGCCTGCCTTGGGGTGCTGTTGGAACGCCATCGCGCACGGTTGTACGCTGCGGCACTCGGCGTGCTCGGCTACGGTCCGCAGGCCGAGGATGCCGTCCACGATACGTTTCTCATCGCGCTGAGGCATATCGGGGATCTCAAGGAACCTCAGGCCGTCGTCGGCTGGCTCCTGAGCGTGCTGCACCGCTGCTGCCTGCAGCAGCTCCGCCGAAGACGGCGCGAGGTGCTCGCCGCCGAGGTGCCTGATCGTCCCGACGACGGGCCGAGCATCGAGGAGCGGCTCGAGAAGGTCGCGCTGCGCGAATGGGTCTGGAACGCTCTGGGCAAGCTTCCTGAATCGCAACAGGTCACAGCCGTGCTGCGCTATTTCGGCAGCTATCAGTCGTATGAGGAACTGGCCGCCATCCTGGCGGTTCCGGTCGGGACCGTCCGCAGCCGGCTGTCCGAAGCCAAGCGCAAATTGGCCGAAATGCTGCTGGCAACGGCAGGCGGTGTCGATTCCGACGCCGCCTCGCAGTCACGACAGCACCACAGGTACTACGACGAGGTCTTTCGCAATCTCAGCCGCCCGGGAGAAGGCGACCGCCATCTCGGCCATTTCGCGGAGGATCTCCACCTCGTCCGCGGCGGCAGCCCGGTGTTCGGGCGCTCGTTCCTCGCCCAGGAAATCCGCGAGGATCAGGAAGCCGGCGTTCTCATCGAACCGCAGCGCATCTTCGGCGCCGGCAACATCAGCGTGATCGAAGGACGGTTTTTCAATCCGCCGGAGGATCCGTTCCATTGCCCGCCGGGATTCGCGTTCGTGATTTTCCGCCGATCCGGCCGAGCCAAGCGCCTGCATATCCATCTGTCGCCGCGCTCGCCCAGAATCGACGACGACTGATCGAACTTTCTCTCGCGCCCACCTCTCCTTACAGCGCACGACCATCAATTGGCGGGCACAACTGATACCATCGAGGAGAGAATATGTTCAACGTTGCAGTCTATGAGTTCATATCCAGCGCGCACCGCAGCGTACTCAGCTCATGCCGCTCGCACCGCATTTTCAAACGCGCCGCCGCTTCGGCCATCGTCTATGCGGTGCTGTTGTCATCGGGCCTCACCGTGGCCGGTAGCGCAGAGAAGGTCGATCCCACTTACAAGGACGTCGAACAGACCCTTGGCAAGATGCCTGACTTTCTTCGCCGCGTTCCGAAAGCCGCGTTGCCGGGCGCCTGGGCCGAGGTGAAGGCGCTCCAATTTTCGAACGCAACCGTCCTGCCGCCAAAGGTGAAGGCGTTGATCTCGCTGGCCGTCTCCGCCCAGATCCCCTGTCAGCACTGCATCTGGGAAGATACGGAGAGCGCGAAGCGGGCCGGCGCCACGCAGGAGGAGATCGGGGAGGCTGTCGCGATCGCCGCGGTGGCCCGGCACTGGAGCACGATGTTCCACGGCCTGCAGGTCGATTTCGAGACCTTCAAGAAGGAGCTCGGAGGCGACGCGCCGGCAGCTCCGCCTGCCAAATAAGCCGGGTCCATCGTAAGCCTCGCGAAGAGGCAAGGCGGACGGCAAATGCTGCCGTCCGCATTCACCAGTGCCACGTGTGACGGGGTCTTGTGTGGACAACACCCGAGTGCCGCCAGCGCAGACTGATCTGTGACTATTGCGCAACAGGTGAGCCAAAAACCAGGAGTTGCAACGCACCGGAATTCGCTTTGCCACCGTGCCGCCGCGATTAGGCCGCGACCATGAAGCGGTTGAGGCGGAGGCGCACAGAACATGCGTATCATCGACCGGACAGAACGTCCCGAACAGCGCGACACACGTCTTTCGTTGGGGCAGGGCAGCACGGCTGCAATGGCCCGGCAGCTCCTGAGGGGCGCGCTGGTGTGTGCGGCCGCGGCCTCGCTGGCCGCTTGCGCGCAGTCATCGGCGGTTCGGCAGGCGCGTCTCACGGCGCCGACGAAGCAGGCCGCTGTCGAATTCACGCCCGCGGTTCAGCGCACGGAGACCGCGCGGGACTCGGTGGTCCGCGTGCGGCATGTCGAACCTACTCCACCGCCAGCGCATTCTGCGTCGTCAGGCCTCGCCAGCTACTATTCCGAAGGCCGCAAGACCGCGAGCGGCGAGCGCTTCGATCCCTCCGAGTTGACCGCGGCGCATCGCAGCCTGCCGTTCGGCACGCGTCTGCAGGTCACCAACGTCAAGACCGGCCGCTCGGTGGTGGTGCGCGTCAACGATCGCGGCCCGTTCGTGCAGGGGCGGGTGGTCGACGTGTCCTACTCGGCCGCGCAGGCGCTCGGCATGATCAACACCGGCGTCGCGCCGGTGAAGGTGAGTGTGGTGAGATAGAGGGGGCTGAGCCACGAGCACGCTGCGCTCCCTCTCCCCGTTCTTCACGGGGAGAGGGTTGGGGTGAGGGGCAGCGGCGCGGGTGGTCCAACTATTGGACGCCGACGTATGAGTCCGATGGAGTTTTGATCTGGCTTCTTATGTGCCATGCCCCTCACCCGGATTGCTGCGCAATCCGACCTCTCCCCGCAAAGTGCGGGGAGAGGTTGCACCGACCGCGCGGCGCGCGAGGTGCTCCCGAAGATCGGGCTTGTCACTGCCGGTGTGATACGAGCTATCACCACGCAGCGTTCGTGACGGGACAGCTCCGCTACTCAACTCATCCAACTCCGCCTCACCGCACCAGCTTCGCTACCAGCTCGACATGCGGCGTATGTCGGAATTGATCGACCGGCACCACGGTCTCGAGCTTGTAGCCGCCGTCGATCAGCATGCGCACGTCCCGTGCGAACGTGGTCACGTTGCAGGACACCGCGACGATCACCGGCACCTTGCTGGCGGCGAGCTGCTTGGCTTGCGCCTGCGCGCCCTGGCGCGGGGGATCGAACACGACGGCGTCGAGGTCGCGCAATTCGGGCGGCATCAGCGGGCGGCGGAACAGGTCGCGGGCTTCGGCCTTGATCGGCTTGAGGCCGGGCGTACCCGCGGCCTTCTGCAGCGCTGCGATTGAGCCGGCGTCATTGTCCATCGCGATGACGCGCCCGCGCGATGCGAGCCGCAATGCGAACGGGCCGACGCCGCAGAACAGGTCGGCGACGTGCTTCGCCTTGCCGACGCGCTCCAGCACCAGCTGCGCCAGCGTCTCCTCGCCTTGCACCGTCGCTTGAAGGAATGAGCCCGGCGGCAAGGTCACCTGGGCGGTGCCCATGGTGACGACAGGCGGATTGCGCATCAGCACCAGCTCGCCATGGCGCGTCAGCCGTGCCAGGCGGTGTTTCTCCGCGACGAGCGAGAGTGCTGCGATGCGCGGCGGCGGCAGCGGGCCGGAGCCGCGGATGTCGATATCGAGGCCGTTGCTGGTCGCGGTCGCCTGGATGTCCAGCGGCTTGCCGGTCGGCTTCAGCGCCTCCGCCAGCGCCCATGCGGCCTCGAGCGCGCCGTCCAGCGCGGGATCGAGGATCGGGCAACGGTCGATCGGGACGATCTCGTGGCTGTTGGCGGCGGAGAAGCCGACCCGGAGAATGTCATGCGTGCCCATGCGCGCGTGAAAGGTGGCGCGGCGCCGGCCGGCGCCATGGGCATCGATCAGGTCAGCCACATCGCAATCCACCTTGGCGGCGCGCAGCGTCTCGACGACGATGTTGCGCTTCCATTGCTGATAGCGCTCCGGCGACCAGTGCTGGATGGCGCAGCCGCCGCAGACACCGAAATGCGCGCAGAACGGCGCGATGCGCTCCGCGCTCGGCGTGTCCACGGCGAGCAGCTTGCGACGGTCGGGATGGCCGGGAATGGCAGCTGTCTCGACGGTCTCGCCGGCGAGCGTATAGGGCACGTACAGCGCCTCGCCCGATGACAGCGACACGCCGTCGCCGCGATGGCCGACATGGTCGATGAGGAGACGTTCAACCATGGCGGCGCGCTCCCAGGAAGAATTCGGCGTTGCCGTCGCCGCCCTTGATCGATGATGGGAAGATCTCGATGTCGCTGCAGCCGAGCGACGCTGCGAAGGCGGCGATGTCGTCGCACACGGCTTGATGCACGCTCGCATCCTTGATGATGCCGCCCTTGCCGTGCGCGCCCTTGGCTTCGAATTGCGGCTTGATCAGCGCCAGCAGGCTCATCGGCGAGGCCGCCAAGGTCAGCGCCACCGGCAGGACGGCCTTCAGCGAGATGAAGCTGCAATCGATCACGACCACGTCCGGCCGCTGCGGCAGCCGCTTGCCTTCGTAGCTGCGGATGTCGGTCTGCTCCATCGAGATGATCTTCGGATGGTTGCGCAGCGACGGATGCAGCTGGTCACGGCCGACATCGATCGCGAACACGACCGCCGCGCCGTTGGCCAGCAGCACCTCGGTGAAGCCGCCGGTGGAGGCGCCGACATCGAGGCAGACATGATCCTCGACGTCGATGCCGTAATGCTCCAGCGCCGCGGCGAGCTTGACCCCGCCGCGCGACACCCAGGGATGCGCCGGCTCGGCCTGCACCACGGCATCGACGGGAACGGTCTCGGACGCCTTGGCCACCTGCTTGTCATTGGCGAACACGAGGCCCGCCTCGATCGCCGCCTGCGCCCGCGCCCGGCTCTCGAACAGGCCGCGTTCGACCAGCAGGAGATCAGCGCGTTTGCGGGCAGGGGGCATGGGGGTGATGAGTTGTCATGAGTTGTGGAGGTCGCATTCAAAAATTCGGTGTCGTCCCGGGCAAGCTCCAACGCGCAACGCGCGTTGGAGCGCCGACCCGGGACCCATAACCACAGGAGGTCGTTTGGAGGAAGGTGGCAACTACGCGTCTGCCCAATACGACGTCCTGTGGTTATGGGTCCCTGCGTTCGCAGGGACGACAGCGGAGGGTGTGGCGAGCAGTCTGCGTGATGCGAGAATTGTAGGGTGGGCAAAGGCGCGTGCACCGGTCTTACCCCACGCTCGTATCGCAATTGACGCGCCGTGCCCACCATCTCGATCGCGGGCGAGGATGGACGGTGGGCACGCGTCGCCTTCGGCGCCGCTTTGCCCACCCTACGATTCCGCGCCCAGTCGCTGCGCCGCCAGCCTCACGCACATCTCGAACGCGGATAAGTCATGCCAGACATCCGCCGGCCGCTCACGGGGCAGCACCAGCGGGGCGCCGTGCAGCTCGAGCGCGTGGATCATCATCAGATTGTCGGGCAGGCCGAAATCCTCGATCGTCAGCCCCTCGGCATCGACCAGCCGGCCGTCCTGTTCTGCCACGCTCGTGAGGCGCCGCACGCGGTCCGCATACACAGCCGGATCATTGCAATAGCCGAAGCACAGCTTGCCTGATCCCGCCATGTAGCCGAGCTCATAGACGGTGCCCGCATCGGCGCCGGGGCCGCGAAACGGCGTCAGATTGGCGATGACGGCATCTGCGCCGTCCATCATCGCCTCGTTGCCATGGAAGATCTGGCGCGAGGCGTCGGAGGAGGCGAGGTCGACGGTGTTGTCGAGCGGGTAGAGGCCGATCAGGCCGTGGCGGTCGCAGATCGCGACCTTGCGCCGGCCGATCTCAACGGCATCTGGCAGGAACACGTCGGGACCTGCCAGATAGATCTTCATGGATCACCAGTCGCGTGCAGTCAGCGCGCCCTCAGGCGAGCTTGACGGCCTCGGTCGCGTAGTCCTTGCCGAGCGCTTCGAACACCTTGCGGACGATGCCCTTGGCGTCGAGGCCGGCGCGGGCGTACATCGCCGCCGGCGTGTCGTGGTCCTGGAACTCGTCGGGCAGCACCATCGAGCGCATCTTCAGGCCGCCGTCGAGCATGCCCTGGTCAGCCAGGAACTGCATGACATGCGAGCCGAAGCCGCCGATCGAACCTTCCTCGATCGTGATCAGGATGTCGTGCTCGCGGGCGAGCTTCATCACCAGCTCCTCGTCGAGGGGCTTCATGAAGCGCGCGTCGGCGATCGAGGCGGACAGGCCGTGCGCGGCGAGCTCATCGGCCGCCTTCTCGCACTCGGCGAGACGGGTGCCGAAGGAGAGAAGGGCGATCTGCTTGCCCTGGCGGATCATGCGGCCCTTGCCGATCGGCAGGGGCACGCCGACCTCAGGCATCTCGACGCCGCGGCCTTCGCCGCGGGGGTAGCGTACCGCGCTGGGCTTGTCGTCGATCGCGACCTGGGTCGCCACCATGTGCACCAGCTCGGCCTCGTCGGAGGCGGCCATGATCACCATGTTCGGCAGGCAGCCGAGATAGGCATTGTCGAACGAGCCCGCATGGGTGGCGCCGTCGGCGCCGACCAGGCCGGCGCGGTCGATCGCGAAGCGCACCGGGAGTGACTGGATCGCGACGTCATGGACGATCTGGTCGTAGCCGCGCTGCAGGAAGGTCGAGTAGATCGCGCAGAACGGCTTGTAGCCTTCGCTGGCAAGGCCGGCGGCGAAGGTCACCGCGTGCTGCTCGGCGATGCCGACGTCGAAGGTCCGCTTCGGGAACGCCTTGGCGAAGATGTCGATGCCGGTGCCCGAGGGCATCGCGGCGGTGATGCCGACGACCTTGTCGTCCTTCTCGGCTTCCTTGACCAGGCTCTGGCCGAACACGTTCTGATAGGCCGGCGCGTTCGGCTTGGCCTTGGCCTGGGTGCCGGTGGCGATGTCGAACTTGGCCACCGCGTGATACTTGTCGGCCGCCGCTTCCGCCGGCGAGTAGCCCTTGCCCTTCTGGGTCACGACGTGAACCAGGATCGGGCCGGTCTCCATGTCGCGGACGTTCTTCAGGACCGGCAGCAGATGGTCGAGGTTATGACCGTCGATCGGGCCGACATAGTAGAAGCCGAGCTCCTCGAACAGCGTGCCGCCGTCCATCATGAAGCCGCGGGAATATTCCTCGACGCGGCTGGCGCGGTTGGCGATCACCTTCGGCAGATGCTGGCCGAGCTGCTTGGCGGCATCGCGCAGCGTCCGGTAGGTCTTGCCCGAGTAGAGGCGCGACAGATAGGCCGACATCGCACCGACCGGCGGAGCGATCGACATGTCGTTGTCGTTGAGAATGACGATCAGGCGCGAGTTCATCGCACCGGCATTGTTCATGGCTTCATAGGCCATGCCGGCGGACATCGCGCCGTCGCCGATCACGGCGATCACGTTGTTCTTGCCGCCCGACAGGTCGCGAGCGACCGCCATGCCGAGGCCGGCGGAGATCGAGGTCGAGGAGTGCGCGGCGCCAAACGGATCGTAGTCGCTCTCGGCGCGCTTGGTGAAGCCGGAGAGGCCGCCGCCGGTGCGCAGCGTGCGGATGCGGTCGCGGCGCCCGGTCAGGATCTTGTGCGGGTAGGCCTGGTGGCCGACGTCCCAGATCAAACGGTCGCGCGGCGTGTCGAACACGTAATGGATGGCCGTGGTCAGCTCGACCACGCCGAGCCCCGCGCCGAAGTGGCCGCCGGTCACCGAGACCGCGTCGATGGTCTCCTGGCGAAGTTCGTCGGCGACCTGCCGGACCTGCTCGACCTTCAGCCGGCGCAGATCTTCCGGAGTCTTGATGGTGTCGAGAAGCGGCGTCTTACTAAATGTGGTCACGGTGACATTCCAATTTTGCAGGTCGGGTTCAAGGGCCGACGTCTGAGAGGTTCATCGTAACGGGCGGCGAAACCTGGAGCCTTGAAGGTCACATCCGCGCGGATCGAAGCCGTAGACCGGACCCTAGCCGGCTTTTGGATCGATCTATGTGATGTAAGTCACTCTTGGTGGCCTTGCCGTCCTCGTTAGTCGCCCAAGATCGCCAAGTCGTTCAGCCAAGTCAGTTTCCCGAGCTTTTACAAGCGCTTGTTTCCATCCTCCTGGTGAGAATGGACACTTCCAAAAACCCGCACTTGCGAGAAGCTTTACACCAAAGCCCGTCTTAAAGCCAACCCGGCGGCAGATGGCAAGCCCGCAAACGGTACCGTTGCGCCAGATCTCAACCTCTGCGACGCGCCTTGGGTTCCACGACGCTGCTTAAATCGACGGCAAGCGTCCGTCCGGAATTATCCGGAGATGCGAGCCTGGTCCAGGCTTTTTCCCGCGCCGCAGAACCCGTCCCAGTCACGATTTGCGAGCGCTGCGGCGGGATGAGCCATGCGTTCGCGTCAGGCGGGCGGCCCGTCCACGATCATGAAGAAGTCATCGGCGTACGGCGTTTCGTAGGCGAACTGGACACGAAGGCCAACGCACCGGCGGCGAACGCGCGCCACGATGGAGATCGATCTCGGCAGCGCTCCGGCGCCATAGAACAGCGACCGGCGGTGGATGCACGAGCCGTGACCGGATCAAATCCGAACGAGCCCGACATGCTCGAATGATTGTCTGCGAGGCGACCCGGCCGTTGATCCCTCCCGATCTCCGGCACTTGGCCGCGCGACATGCGTCGTTAAGCCTGTTTCCAGAGACAGCGTTAATGGAAGGCTCGGCTGCGCGACGCTTGTGTCGGGGACGTCCTTGCATCCGCGCCACTGTCACTCTGCGAATGGGCAGGGAATGACTGCTCCGTTTTTCGGCTGATTTGCTCGATCGGCAGGCGGCTATCCTGCGCGCGACGCTCGGACGGCCAAACGCGAAAATAATTGTCGGCTGTTGCCGGCGAGCGGACGTTTCGGACGCGAGCCCGCCGAAGCGGCGCACTTTCGACACGCTAGCTGCGACTGGATCTCAGGACGCCGCGCGGCTTTACTGCACGTCGAGCGGCGCCGTTCCCGTGGCCCGGCCGCTGGCGTCGGTCGTGATCTTCTCGACCCGGGCCTCGGCCTGCCGCAGCAGCTCCTCGCAGCGCCGCTTCAGCGCCTCGCCGCGCTCGTAGATGGTCACCGACTCCTCGAGCGGCACCTTGCCGTCCTCGAGCCGCTTCACGATCGATTCCAGTTCCTCGATCGCGCGCTCGAACGACAGCTTCTTGACGTCGGCTACGGTGTTGTCCGCCATGCGGGTTCCCTGCAGATACTCAACTCCGGGGCCGTGCTTTTACACCCCGGTCGACGCTGTGTCAGGCCCTGCCGCTTGGGATCGGTGAGAAGCTGGGGATTACGCGCCGGTCAGTGCCGCGACATGGGCGGAGACGGATTCCTTAAGGCCTTGAAGATCATAGC
Organism: Bradyrhizobium sp. SRS-191; assembly: GCF_024586915.1. Taxonomy (GTDB): domain Bacteria; phylum Pseudomonadota; class Alphaproteobacteria; order Rhizobiales; family Xanthobacteraceae; genus Bradyrhizobium. The sequence goes on along the minus strand of NZ_JANBVS010000003.1, from coordinate 88,353 downwards.
CGCCTTCCAGGACCGAGACGACACGTCCGCCGGCGGTCTTGTCGGCGAGTTCCATCAGCTTGCGCGTGACCCAGCCGAAATCCTCGGCCCGCAGGTTCAGCGAGGCCAGCGGGTCGCGGTAATGGGCATCGAATCCGGCCGAGATGATCACCAGCTCCGGGCTGAACTTGGTCAGCTGCGGCAGGATCAGGTTCTCGAAGGCCGAGCGGAACTCCAGGCTGCCGTCCTCGGAGGCCAGCGGCGCGTTGACGATGGTGTCGTGCTCGCCGCGTTCACCGCGCGCGCCGGTGCCGGGAAACAGCGGCATCTGGTGGGTCGAGCAATACATCACGCTCTTATCGGCCCAGAAGATGTCCTGGGTGCCGTTGCCGTGGTGGACGTCGAAATCGATGATGGCAGCGCGCTCGATGCCGAAGGTGCGCTGGGCATAGCGGGCGGCGATCGCGACATTGTCGAAGAAGCAGAAGCCCATCGGCTTGGCGATCTCGGCATGGTGTCCAGGCGGTCGCACGGCGACGAAGGCGTTCCTGTGCTTGCCGGACATCACGGATTCGGTGGCCGCGACCGCGCCGCCGACGCCGCGCATGACGGCTTCCCAGGTGCCCGGCGACATCGAGGTGTCGCCGTCGAGATAGATGATGCCCGAGGTCGGGGCCATCTGGCGCAATTCGGTGACGTAGTGCTCGTTGTGGCAGAGCAGGGCCAGCTCGATGTCGGCCTCCGGCGCCTCGTCGCGATCGAGCAGGGCGAAGCGTTCCTCAGCCAGGGCCTCCTCGACGGCACGCAGCCGGTCGGCGCGCTCGGGATGTCCGGAGGGCGTGGCGTGATCGAGGCAGGCTTCATGAGAGAGGTACAGCGTCGACATTCAACAGATCCTGCCACTCGCGCGTTGCGGGAGTGCCCAATCTATGCGCTGAACGCAGCCTCGGAAAGAGCCATGACGGAGGATATGACCGGGATTCCCGCCGGTTGCCGCGAGCTTCACTGAGCTTTGTTGACGATCCGGTCGCGCGGCGGCGGCGCCAGCGGGCTGTTGGCCTTGAGATAGGCGAACAGCGCCTCGTCGTCATAGGGGCCGACGATCGGCTCGCGGCCGCTCTTGAAGGTGGTGAAGCCGTCGCCGCCGAGCGCGAGATAGTTGTTGAGGGTGACGCGATAGGACGCGGCGGGGTCGATCGCCTTGCCGTTCAGCGTCATCGTGGCGGCATCGATGCGCGCGCCGGCCGGCTGCTTCGCATCGAACGCATAGGAGAAGCCGCGCGAGATTTGCAGAATGCGCGGCCGCGCCGGGTCGAGCCATTGCTGCTCGAGCGCGGCCCTGATCTCGGCCCCCGTCAGCGTGACCGTCATCAGCTGATTGCGAAACGGCTGGCTCGCAAACACGTCGGCGAAGCTGACCGCGCCGTCGTCGCGGCGGGCGAGATCGGTGCGGATGCCGCCGGGATTGGTCATCGCAATCACCGCGCCGCCCTTGTCAGGCGCCGATGTCGCCGCGAGCTGGGCGTCCGCGATGACGTCGCCGAGCACGCTCTCGCCGGCCGCATTCGGCAGCCGCGACAGCACCTGCGTGATGACGCCCGCGGGACGATTGGCGATCGGCGCGGCGAGCTTCTCATAGGCGTCGATCAGCGCGGTCTGCGTCGGGTCCTTCGGCAGCGTCGCGTCGACGACGATGTTGGTCGCGCTGGTGCTGATCACGTCGCGCGTCGTGCGATCGAGCTTGATGTCGATCGCGGTGACCAGGGTGCCGAACTTGTCGGCCGAGGTGACGAGCCGCTTGTCGATGGTGCAGACATAGGCCTGGTGGGTGTGGCCGGAGATGACGATGTCGACGGCGCTGTCGAGATCCTTGACGATGTCGACGATCGGGCCAGAGAGGCCGGGGCATTCGTTCATGCCGCCGGACGGCCAGCCGCCCTCATGGATCAGCACCACGATCGCCTGCACGCCCTTGGCCTTCAATTCGGGGATCAACGCGTTGACGCTCTCGGCCTCGTTGCGGAATTCCAGGCCGGCCGAACTCGCGGGCGAGATGATGCCCGCGGTGCCTTTCAAGGTCAGCCCGATGAAGGCGACCGGGATGTCCTCGAAGGTCCGGATTTCGTAGGGCGGAAACACCGTCTTGTCGGTGCCCTTGAGAAAGGTCGAGGCGGCGAGATAGTGGAATTTGGCGCCGGTGAACGGTTTCGGCCCGCGGCACCCGTCGGTCGGATGGCAGCCGCCGTTCTGCATCCGCAGCAGCTCGTCCTTGCCCTCGTCGAACTCGTGATTGCCGACCGCGGACAGCGCGAGCCCCATCTGCGACATCGATTCGATGGTCGGCTCATCGTGGAACATCGCCGAGAGGAACGGGCTGGCGCCGATCAGGTCGCCGGCCGCCACGAAGATCGTGTTCGGCTGGCCGTCGGTCAGCAGCTTGACGAGGCTCGCCATCTGCGCGGCGCCACCGGCCGGCACCACGCTGCTCTTGGTCGGATCGTTCGGGTCGGCGACGCGGATGCCCGCGCTCGGCGGCTTCAGATTGCCGTGGAAATCGTTGATGGCGAGGATGCGCAGCGACACCGGCTCGTCCTCGGCGGATGCGGGCAGGGCGGCAAGGCTTGCCGCGGCGGCACCGGCCAGCAGAGCGGCGAAGGCGAGGCGGTGGAGCAGGCTCATGGCAGATCACGTGTGATGCAGGCGGCGAGACGAAGCACGATTGCCTCGCTGCGGTCGCGATGACATAAAACGGGTTCATAACAACAATACATCGGGAGCCCGCAATGAAAAGAATGATGCTGCTCGCCGCGGCGATATCGCTGAGCGTCGGTCCCGCTGCAGCGCAATCGCTGCCCGATTTCATGAAGCAGGTGATCGTGGCCTGGAACACCCCGACCGAGCCGTTCAAGGTGATCGACAACATCTATTACGTCGGCACCGACGGCCTGGCGTCCTATCTGATCACCACGCCGCAGGGCCACATCCTGATCGACACCGTGATGCCGGAATCGACCGCGCTGATCGAGACCAACATCGGCAAGCTCGGCTTCAAGGTCGCCGACATCAAATACATCATCAACACCCACGCCCATATCGATCACACCGGCGGGCTCGCGCAGATCAAGCAGGAGACCGGCGCACAGATGGTGGCCGGCGCCAAGGACGTGCCGCTGCTCGAAGGCGGCTTCTATCCTGGCCGCGAGGAGCAGACCCATCTGAACTTCCCGCCGGTCAAGGTCGATCGCGCCGTGAAGGAGGGCGACACGGTGACGCTCGGCGGCGTGACGCTGACCGCGCATGAGACGCCCGGCCATTCGCCGGGCTGCACCAGCTGGACGACCAATGTGAAGGACGGCGACGCGACGCGCAGCGTCATCTTCTTCTGCAGCGCCACCGTGGCGCTCAATCAGCTCGTCGGCCGGCCGACCTATCCGGGCATCGTCGATGACTACAAGAAGACCTACGCCTGGGCCAAGACGGTGCATCCCGACGTGCTGCTGGCGCCGCACCCGGAGATGTATGGCATGGCCGAGAAGCGCGCCAAGATCGCCGACGGCGCGGCCAATCCGTTCGTCAAGCCGGGCGAGTTCAACGCCTATCTCGACAAGCTCGAAGGCCAGTTCAACGACGGCCTCGCCAAGCAGACTGCCGCGCTGTCCTCCGGCAAGTAGCGTCAGGGGGCGGCGAGCCGGTCCAGCGTGAAGCCGGAGAGATCCACGCGCGGCGGCTGGCCCAGCGCCATCGCCGCGAGCGCCTCGCCGACCGCAGGCGAATGCTTGAAGCCATGGCCGGAGCAGGCCGAGGCGTAGATGACGTTGGCATCGCCGGGATCGCGGTCGATGATGAAGCGGCCGCCCGGCGCATTGGTGTAGAGGCAGACTTCGCTGCGCAGGCAGCGGGGGCCGAGATCCGGCACGAACGGGCGGACGTAGGTCTCGTAGGTCGCGGCGATCTCGTCCGCTGTGACCTCGCGCGTCACGTGATCCGGATCGGTCTCGCCGGTCAGCACCTCCTGGGCGATCTTGACGCCATTGTCGGGCGAGCCGAGCCAGGGGAAGCCGTAGATGTCGGAGGCGGCGTGCTCGCGCCCCGCCACGTCCCAGATGAAGACCGGCGCGTTGGGGCCAAAGCGCTGCGGATTGGACAGCAGCTCGAACCAGTACAGCACCTGCCGCGTGACATTCACGCGCCGTTGCAGCGGGGCGATCAGCTCGGTGATCCAGGGGCCGGTGGTGACGATCAGCGTCGTTGCCGATGCGGTCGAGCCATCGTCCATCGTGACGGTGAGGTCACCCGCAGCGCGGCGGAACGAGGTCACGCATCGGCCGGTGAGCAGCGTGGCGCCATGGCGAGCGGCGACCGCGAGCTCGGTGCGCACGCAGTCCTCGACCAGCAGATAGCCGCCTTCGCGATCGAGGAAGGCGCGATCGCCGGGCGCCGTGGCAAACGCCGGATAATCCGCGCGCAAGCGCTCCGACGGCAGCGTCTCGCCGTCGACGCCGTGCAGCCGCGCCGCGGTCTCGATATTGGCGAAGAACTGCGCGCTCGTGACGCCGTGGACCTCGCCGCCATGCTGGCTCGGAATGAACAGGCAGCCGCATTGCTCGAACAGATGCGCGCCGGTCTCGCGCTCCAACTCGCGCCAGATCGCGTGCGAGCGCTGCGCCAGCGGCGTGTAGTCGACGCCTTCGCCGATCGCTGCGCGGGTGATGCGGGTCTCGCCATGGGTCGAGCCGAAGCGGTGCGGCGGCTGGAAGCGGTCGATGCCGAGCACCCGCCGGCGGGCCTTGGCGAGATGCAGCAGCGCGGCGCTGCCCATCGCGCCGCAGCCGATCACGATGACGTCAAACTGCGGCATGCGCGCCCGACGACCCCTGTGTCACTTTTTCTTCTTGCGCGACAGGAACGCCTTGAACGCGCCGATCGCCTCCTCGGAGGTCATGCGCTCGGCGAACAGATAGGCCTCCTGGTCGATGCGGCGGGTCAGCTCGTCCGGCGCGGTGCGGATCAGCTTGCGGCCGATCGCGACGGCCTCGGCCGGCAGCCGGCAGATGTCGCGCGCCACCTTGTGCGCCTCGACCTCGGTATGGCCCGGCGCCACCACCGTGTTCACGAAGCCTGCGATCTGCGCGTCCGCCGCCGTCATCGTGCGCCCCATCACCAGCATCGCGAACGCCCGCTGATAGCCCATGGTCTGCGGCATCAAGAGGCTCGAGGCGCCCTCCGGCACCAGGCCGAGATGGATGAAGGGCGTCGCGAACGTCGCCGTGGTCGAGGCCAGCACGTAGTCGCAGTGGAACAGCATCGTCGTGCCGATGCCGATCGCAACGCCGTCGACGGCTGCGATGATCGGCTTGACGTTATGCGCGAGCGAATACAGGAATTTGGTCGCCGCCGAGGTGCGCACGGCGTCATTGCCGGCCGAACCCGCATGCAGGAAGTCCTCGAGATCATTGCCGGCGGTGAACACGCCGGAGCCGCCGGTGATGATGATGCATCGCACCAGCGGGTTGTTCTGGGCGGTGTCGATCGCATCGCTCATGCCGAGATACATGGCCTGGGTGATCGCGTTCTTCTTCTCCGGGCGCCTGAGCTTGATCGTCCGCGTCTCGCTTTCGTCGGTGACGATCAGATGGTCGGTCATGGGCCCCTCATGCGTCTCCGCCGGCTGCCGCGATGCGGGCGGTGATCTTCGAGTCGTTGCTGCCGCCCGAGCCTACATCATCAGCCGACCGCGCCAAAGGCCGAAGCGGTGATGAGGCGGAGAGGTGCGCGTGTATCGGAAGAGGGAGGCACGCCGTAGTTTATGATTGGTTTGCGACGGCGTCGCGGCTAGATTTGCGCACGCCAAGCTGCGTGTCCACCCGGAAGGCCGATCCCATGACGAGAGTCTATTCTGTGCTGCTGTCGCTGCTGCTGTGCAGCGCCTTCAGCGGCGGCGCCAGAGCTGACGCCACCGATCGCGCGCTATTGTCGCAGTTCTGCGCGCCCAATGCGATTGCCGGGTCGACCTGCAAGCAGGCCAAATCCTATCCCTCCGATGATGAGCGCGGCTGCAACGTCACCCTGCAGCCGCAGCGGCAGCAGGGGCGTTTCCTGGCCACCGGCCATCCGCTCCTGCTCGTGAGCTACGGCAGCGATTGCGAGCCGCACGCCAACAATTTCGGCGGCACTGTCGTGTTCGAGCAGGTTGGCGACACTTACCAGTTTCTCGGTTTCCAGCCGGGCATCGACGTGGACGAATGCGTCATCGCCGCGAAAGACGGAGCGCAGGACGTGCTCGTCTGCCTGACTGGATTCATGGGGCAAGGTATTATTGAATCCGCTGTTGCGCGCGTCGGCTTCCCCACCGGCAGCGATGGATCCTTTGAGATGACCTACGACGTTCTGCTGCGGGCCTCGAACTCGACCGGGGCTTTTTCGTCGAACGTCGTCACATGTACGGAGCAGATCAACTATTTCGGCCTGTCGAAGCTCGCCGCTGGTCCGCGCCCCGGCACGGTCGTCGTGACGGTCAGCTATGCCGACCGCGAGACGATTGAAAAGGCCTGCGCCAAGGGCTTTCCGATCCCCAAGGACGCTCTCGACCATAACATTGCCCCGGACGAGGCTTTTGTCCCCGACGCCTACGCCAAGCGCGGCAGCGCCGTCATCGATCTATCGAGCCGAACGGCGACCTTGCGCTGAGCCCTCAACGCGCGCCGTCCGGGCGCGGCGGCGCGCCCGGTGGGCGCGAGGCGGCCGGTTGCGCCTGCTGGCGCACCGCCTCGCGGCGCAGCGCCTGCTCCAGCACCGCGAGCCGCGTCGCCATGCGGGTCAGCTCGTCATGCATCGAGCCCTGCACCGCCGTCACCGCGTGCTGCACCTCGCGCAGCGCGTCACGCTGGGTCTCCGCCTTCAGCACCCTGAACTCGGCCTCGATCGAGGTCAGCCGCTGGTTCACCGCCCGGATCGCTTCCGCGATCTCCTTCTGGCCGTCCTGCAGCGCGCGCACGTGATCGACCAGCCGCAGGTGATCGGTCAACTCCTCGACGGTCTTGCCGATATTGCTGCGGCCCCACATTACTTCACCGACCTCAGCAGCGTGCGGATCGTCGCCAGATGATCCTCCGGCGTGCCGAGCCGCGCCGAGATCGCGCTCATCAGATCCTTGCGCAGCTCCGACAGCTCGTCCTCCGGCGTGACCTGCTCTGCCGGTTCCTCATAGGGCGCCCGCCGCGGCTCGACCTCGACGGGGCGCGGCGCGATGTCGCGCGGCGTGACGTCGAAATAGGGCGGACGCTCATAGACCGGGATGTGCGGTGCCTGGCGCGATGCGGTCACGCGCGCCAGAGACGGAAACTTCGACGGCGGCGGCGCCTTGGCCGGCCGCTCGATCTGGTCGATCAGCGCGGCGAGGGCGACCTCCATGTTGCTGTCGTCGGGCTCGTCGTCGGCAAATTGATAGGTTTGAGGCCGCGGCGCGGCCGTCATCGTCAGCGATGAGGGCGCCAGCGAGGATGCGTGCGCGCGAAGTCGCCCGATGACGCGGCGAAGTCGATCGCCGAGACCGGGTTTCTCCCTGGCTGGTGTCCGCATCAACATCTCACTCTCCAGCACAACAGCTTAGGCGAGCAGGGAAAACCTTAGCAAGGGACGTGGCCCAACTGCCAACAGGATGTCGTCGCAAAGTCACCGCATTTTAAGCTGGCCGCATGGATCGCGACAGGGGGCATGGCGGGATTTGCGCCGCTCCTGGAGTGAAACCCAGCGTGCATAGCACGCGAATCCCGCCGCGCCGGCACGCAGGTTCCGGTGCAAGAGGTATGGAACAACCATGTAGGCGCGCCGTTCGGACAATGCGTCCCCCCGCAAACGTCCGAGGCCTTCCCATGTATCACCACGTCAAGAAGCTGATGTTCACCGTCCGTGTCGACGAGCCCGATCCGCGCTTCGGCAATATGCTGCTGGAACAGTTCGGCGGAGCCAATGGCGAGCTTGCCGCCGCCATGCAGTACTCGATCCAGGGCCTCAATTGCGAGGACCCCGACCGCAAAGATCTGTTGATGGACATCGGCACCGAGGAGCTCAGCCATCTCGAGGTGGTCGGCACGCTCGCCCGCATGCATCTCAAGCCCGCCAAGTTCGACCGCGAGGCCGCCGAGGCCGACCCGTTGATCGCGATCGCCGGCGGCGGCGGCGTCAATCTGTTCAACTCGCAGGGCAACCCGTGGACCGCCGATTATTTGAAGATCACCGGCGAGCTCGATGTCGACCTGCGCAGCAACATCGCCGCCGAAGCCCGCGCCAAGATCGTTTATGAGCGGCTGATCAATTTCACCGACGACGCCGGCACCAAGGACGCGCTGCAGTTCCTGATGACGCGCGAGATCACCCACATGAAGGCCTTCGCGCTGGCGCTGGAGAGCATGAACAAGCCGGCCTTCAGCGTCGGCCGCATCGCGCCGACCCCGGGCCTGGTCGATCAGTTCTTCAACGATTCCACCGGGTCGGGCGACCACGGCGAGATCGACACCCGCGGCCCATGGAACGAGGGCGGCGACTGGGTGTTCACGGAATCGCCGGCGATCCAGGCCGGCGAGAACGGCGCGTCCAGTGCGATCGTCACCGAGAGCTCGCCGCCGGCCGACGAGGCGGGCCTTGGCGATCTCCTGATCGAGGAGCTCAGAGACATCCTGCACGCCGAGAAGCAGCTCACCAAGGCGCTGCCGAAGATGGCCGAGGCCGCGCGCTTCGATCAGCTGCGTGAGCTGTTCGAGCAGCATCTGGTGGAGACCGAAGCGCAGATCGAGCGCATCAACGAGTGCTTCGAACTGCTCGGCAAGACCCCGCGTGCAAAGCCGTGCAAGGGCATGATGGGCCTGGTCGAGGAGGGCCAGGAGATCATCGCGCAAGGCGAGGACAAGGAGGACGCCGCCGCTGATCTGGCCTTGATCGGTGCCGCCCAGCGTGTCGAGCATTACGAGATGTCCGGCTACACCACCGCGCGCAACCTCGCCTCGCAGCTCCGCCACAGCGCCGTCGTTGCGCTCTTGTCGAAGTCGCTGGCCGAGGAGGAGAACGCCGACCAGCTTCTCAACCAGGTCGCGCGCTCGCTGATGTCGGTTGCCAAGATGCCGGCCGCGATCGAGCAGGCGTAGTCGAGAGTCGGGCGGATGAGCGAAGCGTCATCCGCCGCTTTACGAACGAAGACGGCGGGTTACGCCTTCGGCTAACCCGCCCTACGCATCCGCTGTGTCGTCGCGCGCAGCTCGGCCTCCAGCGTCCTTCGAGACGCCCGCCTTCGGCGGGCTCCTCAGGACGAGGACCATTTTCCCGGTGAGATATCACCCCTCATGGTGAGGAGCGCCGTCTTCGGCGCGTCTCGAACCATGAGGCCCGGACGTGCATGTGATATGCCGTCGCCGTGCCTGGACAGCGAGCTTCATCGACGATGCTGTGAGATCCCATTGCTCACCACGAATACCGCACCACGCCCTTGCCGCCATAGCTGCGGCTGATGCTGGCGAACTCGCCGTCGAAGGTCAGGGCAGCCGACCAGTTGCTCATCCACTTCATCTCCGCCGTCGCGCTGACCAGCGCGCGGTCGGCGGCCTGCTGCGCGCCGTTGACGACGAAGCTCGCGCCAGGCAGCGTCTGGAAGGTCGGCGTCAGCGTGCGACCGGTCGTGTAGTCGTGGGCCCAGGCGAAGCGGCCGCGCAAGGTCAGCACTCCCTCAGGCATCGCGAACGCCTTGTCGGTGCGCAGGCCGAGCTCGCTGCGCGGCGCGGTCGCGCTGCGTGCGCCGTAAGCGAGCGCAAACGTGTTGGCGCCGGTCACCGCCTGCTCGGCATAGGCCGGCAGGTCGTAGGTCGTGAACTGTCCGGCCGCATAGGGCGTCAGGCCGATGCCGGCCGCCGGCCAGATCACGCGATAGCCACCTTCGAGACGGCCGGACCAGGCGTTCGCCTTGAACTGCGCGCGCAGCTGATCGATGCCGGCCACCGTGACGGTGCGGTTGGTGGTGACGTCCTGCCAGCCATAGGCGAGCGCCGCGGTGATGTAGGCCGGGCCGATGGTGTGACGGACGAAGCCGCCGGCCTGGAACAGGTCGGAGCGTCCGGAGCCCAGCGCGTTGGCGACGCTGAAGCTGGTGCCGCCGCCGGCCATCGCGAAGCCGGCCACTGTGTTCGGCGACAGCCGGTAGTCGAAGCCGACCGCTGTGCCGTAGAGGTTGGAGGTGGTGGTGTTCGAGCCGAGCGCGGCATTGCCGTCGGTGGTCTGCGAGCCGCCGAACGCTGCAGCCCACACGCTCCAGCGCCGCGCGAACGGATCGGCCATCGGCGCCTTGGTCACCATCGCATAGGCCTCCCGCTCGGCGCCCTTGCGGCCGCGTCCGGTCGCCGCATAGGCATTTGCCAAGCTGCCCTCGTCAGCGAACGCCGGCGCGCCGGTCGGCGGCACGCCCTCGCCGCGGCCGGCGCCGAACGGATCGGTCATCACGCCCATGAACTGCGTCATCGCGTTGAACGTGGTCTGCTGCGAGCCCGTCGCCGCCTCGCCGGAAAGCTGGCTGAGGCCGGCCGGCGTCAGCCCGCCGAACACCAGTGGAATGCTGCCATTGCTGTTGAAGTAGTTGATGATGGTGTTGGCGACGTTGGCCTGGTTGGTGTTGAAGCTGCCCGACGGCTGCGCAAATGCCAGCGTGAGGTTGAGATAGACGTTGTTGGCGTCATAGGAGAGATTAGTCGAGAAGCCTGCGGGCAGGTTGGTGTTGGTCACGCCGGAGAAGGTGCCGGTGACGCCGCCGCTGGTCTGCAGAATGGTGTACTGCTTGGCCGCGTAGGTGCCGGCCGCGAAGCTCGCCGTCACGCTGGCGCCGCCGAGCGTGGCAGCCGCCGCGGTCGTCTTCGACGCGGTGGTGGGATCGACCTGCACCAGGTACATCGCGCCGCTGGCAAAGGCGAGGCTGCCCTGCACGGCGAGCGTGGTGCCGGCGACGCCGGAGCCCGGCGCCAGGGTGCCGCCGCTGGCGACCGTCACGCTGTTGATCGTGCCGATTCCGCCGAGCGTGGCGCCGCTGCTCACGGTGGTCGCGGAGTTCGATAGCGTGCCGTTGACCAGCAGCGTGCCGGCATTGACGCTGGTCGCGCCGCTGTAGCTGTTGGTGCCGCCGAGCGCGAGCGTGCCGACGCCGGTCTTGGTGACCCCGCCTTCGCCGGCGATGTTGCCCTGCGTGGTCTGGGTGCTGCCGCCGAACGTGGTGGTGCCGGAGTCGATCTGGAACGTCACGATTTGCGTGGCGCCGTTGATGTAGAGGTCCTGGCCCTTCGGCGCGGTCGGCGAGCCGCCGGTGCCGGCCTGCGTGGTGTTGCCGCTGAAGCTCGTCGAGGTTTTGACCGTCAAGGTCGCGCCGTCCATCACGAACACCGCGCCGCCATAGCTAGCGCCGCCGGAGCCGGGGCCGTTGTTGCCGAAGCCGCCGGCACCGGCGCCATAGCCTGCCGCGCCGCCCACGCCTGCGACGCCGCCGCTGCCGCCGCCGAAGCCGCCGCCGCCACCACCACCGCCGAAGCCGCCGGCGCCACCGGCGCCGCCATCGAACGTGTTGGTCGCGGCGCCGCCGCCACCACCGCCGCCGCCGGTCCCGCCGGCGCCGCCGGTGCCGCCATTGGAGATGTTGTTGCCACCGCCGGTGCCGGCCACGCCGCCGCCGCCCGGAAACAGCGTCGACGATGCGCCGACACCGCCGGGGCCACCCGTGCCGCTGCCGTTCGGCGGGGTGCCACCGGTGCCGCCGTTCAGCGCGCCGCCGCCGGCGCCGCCGGAATTCGCACCGGACACGCCGCCATTGCCGCCGACCGCCGCGTTGTTGGTGAAGGTCACGCTGTCGATGATGACATTGGCGCCGGCCGCCACGAACAGGCCGCCGCCCGCGCCGAGGCCGCCACCGCCGCCGCCGTCACCGCCGCTGCCGCCATTGCCGCCGCGCGCGCGCATCGCGTTGATGGTCAGGTTCGAGATCGACACGATGGGCGAGTTGGTGCCGCTGACCTGGATGCCCTGATAGGTCGAGGCGCCATCGACGGTATTGTTGTTGCCGGTGATGTTCACCGTGACATTGCTGGCATTGGCCACCAGCGCGCTCAGCGAGCTCGTCAGCGTGAAACCGGCGGTGAAGTTGATGCTGACGGTCGAGTTCGCACCAGCGGCAGCGACCGCCGCCACAGCGGTATTCCAGTCGGCTTGCGATGCGACGTCGAGCGCATGCGCGCTGCTGCTGATGGCGATCAGCGCGGTGGTTGCGAGGAAAGCCGTTCGCCAGCTGTGGCGCGTCCGATTCCCCGTGACGGAATGAGTACGTGAAGGGGCGGCGATCATTTGCAAGGACATCAATGCCTCGACGACGGATCAGCAGTGCTGATTGCTGACGCGAAAAAAGACTCTGAAATAGCGCGCCGACGCTATCGTCCCTGCGGCTGCAATTCACGCGCGTGTGTGATGAATTGTGTGCCCCCGTTACGCCTTATTTACGATTGTTGCCGAACGGCGACAGAGTTTGCATGCAGGTCTACATACGCGCGGTATCGCGAGAGTGTCTCAATACCGACCTGCGTGTTGCGCCCGTAACTTTACGGGATCGTCTGGCGCGCTGAATCGCTCGGTGTCACGAGAGGGCCGCCATGTCGGAAGCGACCGGATTCGGCGCGCGATGAACTCGCCCCGGGTCTCCGCGTCGTGATGGCCGGGCTCGTCCCGGCCATCCACGTCATTCGGCGTTCAAGGACGACGTCGCTGCCCAGGCCTGGCCGTGCGGCCTCGTTCGTGAAAGCGGCTCAGACCTCGGAGGCACGCCGCACCAATGACCTCGCGAGGCGCGTGTCGCGACAGTCCTGCATCGTCCCCCGCGATGGCGCTGCGCGTAAGCCGGCCGTTGCTCTATTCGGTGTAGCTCCGCCACCGCTCCGCCCGCCGGACATGCACCGGCGTCAGGCAGCGCCTCGCACGACTGATCTGCGCATCGGTGGCGCCGCGGCTGCGCGCATACATCTCGGCGACCTCCGCCGTGTACTTCTCGACGTAGTAGCGAACCTCCGAGCACGACATCCGCGTCTCCGCAGCTGCCTCGTTGGCCGCCTGCGCCCCGGGCGCCATCGCAAGCATCAACAGCCCCGCAGCCGTCACTCCCCGCAACATCGACATCTCCCCATTGTCGTCATCAGCTGCTAACAGGCGTGACTCGAAGCGCGGGCACAAATTAACAATGACCGGCGCGTGACATCGCGCGCGGACTGTTGCTCGACGGTGTCAGTTGTTCCTGGATCGGAACTGGCGCGTTGAAGGCGCGGTGCCATCAGCGAAGCGCCATCTCTCTCTCTCTCCGCGGCAGTTCAACATCCGTCCAGTCATCAGCGCGCGTCGTCGATCAGGCTCTCTCTCCGGAATCCGTAGTCCCGAGCGCCGATGCGAGGCGCCGTCCGGCCACGTCCTGGTCGCCCCTCATCGCATCGTGCGCATGGAGTCCGGGGTGGCCCTGCGTGCGCTCCGGAATGGCGGCAATGGGGCCGGCGAGCGCAATTGCCAAACTCCGGCACGACGCTCTAATCTCCTGCGCTCATGGCCCTCATGCTTTCTCCTCGGCACGCAGCGCAATTCGCCGACACCGGCGCGTTGCATCTGGCAGCGGCGCTCGATGCGCCGGCCTTGCACGACCTCACCGCCGCGCTCTCCGGCCACGCGCCGGCGCAGGCCGGCACGCGGCTGCACGGCGTCGCGGGATTGACTCCATGGCTTGCCCATGACGGCCCGGTCGGCCGCGCCGCGGCCGCCGTTCTTGGTCGTGCCGCGCGGCCGGTCCGCGCCGTCTATTTCGATAAGACCACGCAGGCCAATTGGGCCGTGCCGTGGCATCAGGACCGCACCATCGTGGTCCGCGACCGCATCGACGTCGCCGGCTTCGGCCCCTGGACGATCAAGGGCGGCCTGCAGCATGTTGCGCCGCCGATCGAGGTTCTGGCGCGCATGGTCACCCTGCGTGTCCATCTCGACGCCGTGCCGGACGGCAACGCGCCGCTGCTGATCGCCCCCGGCTCGCATCGCCTCGGCCGCATCCCGGAAGCCGACGTGCCCAACGTCGTCGCGCGCTGCGGCACCGTCATCTGCCGCGCCGAGCCGGGCGACATCTGGCTCTACGCCACGCCGATCCTGCACGCATCAGAACCATCCGTGCAGCCGGGACATCGCCGCGTGCTGCAGGTGGATTTTGCCGCGGACGGATTGCCGGGCGGACTGGAGTGGCTTGGAGTTTGAGCAAACAGAGGAGGGCGGATGAGCGCAGCGTAGTCCGCCATTGGTCCCTCGCGGAAGCATGGCGGGCTACGCTGACGCCAACCCACCCGACGCCCTGGGCTATTGCCCCATGCGGGCCTTCATCGCAGCGACCTCCTTCGGATGGCTGTTATTCCAGGCATCGCGGCAGGTGCGGTAGGGTTCTGCCTTCGCGGCCGGGACGGTGTAGGCACGCCACTCGGCATAGGTAAATTTGTACTTGGCCATGCAGGCGCGTGCGCCTGGCGTACTGTTCTCGCCCTCCCAGGCGAGCGCCGGGCTGGAAACAATAAGACCAAGAAAAGCGATTGCTGCTAATTTCATGTTCTGCTCCATGCTCATCATGAGCACGAACTCGCTACACGTCGAATCGTGGCGCTGCAATCGGAGGTTCTGAAGTCGTCCGCGGCTCACCCGACCGGTTTTGCGGCGGCTGAGCGGCCGCGGCTGCTCGGTCTGCTGATGAGAAGAGTAGGGCGGATGAGCGAAGCGCAATCCGCCATTGGCTCCCACGGAGACATGGCGGGTTGCGCTGGCGCCAACCCGCTCGACGCGCCGCCGGATATCATCGACTACTTGCGGAGGAGCGACTACTTGCCGAGGATCTTCTCGGCAGCCGTCACGATGCTGACCGTCGGATGCTCGGCGCAATACGTACCGAACTTCTTGGCGTTCGCGACGAACTCCTCGGTGTCGAACAGCGCTTCGTCCTGGTCGCCCTTGTACCAGCCGTCCAGCCAGATCAGCACCATCTTGATGGTGTCGTCGCCGCTCTCGACGAACTGCTTGCAGCTCATGGTCGAGAGATCGAGAACGACGGCGGACGCCGGAGCGGGGGACAGCAGGAGGGCGGCGGCAAACAGCGGCGCAACGAGGAATTTCATGAGACGTCTCCGAATGGATGTGATGAAAAACAATGAACTATGCAGGGCGTTACCAATCCCTTCGCAGATCGACCTGAAAGACATGGTCTCGATCGCTACGGAACGGCAGGGCTAGCACTGGCCGGATCGCGCTCGGAAGTCAAGGATTGCGGTGGCCGGGGACGGCGGCCCGATGCGCCCGTCGGGCAAATCACGTTAATCCGAAGACGGCGTGTCAATGGATTCTGGAAAACATAAATCGCTTGGCTGTCACCCCAAATCAGCACTATGGTCCGCGCATCCCGTTGCACGGTAGGGGACGGTTCGCGGTCGTCACGGACGTT
Organism: Bradyrhizobium sp. SRS-191; assembly: GCF_024586915.1. GTDB lineage: Bacteria > Pseudomonadota > Alphaproteobacteria > Rhizobiales > Xanthobacteraceae > Bradyrhizobium. The sequence continues at coordinate 72,860 of NZ_JANBVS010000003.1, read as the reverse complement.
GGCAGCGGGATGCGGTGGACGCGGGCGGGCGGCGTGCTGATAGCACGGACGAACGTCAGGCTCGCGGACGGTGAAGGCGCGTGGTTCTGATACTCCGACGCTAGTATCAACTCGGCGACGACGCTGACGCGTCGCGCAGGGGATGGTGGCCAGAAAGCCGGCGCACCAGGAAGAGCGCGCGATAGCCCGTTAAAACCATCGCGTGGGGAAGGCCGGGTCTGTCCGGCTAGACCTGTGGTGACTGCCGCCTGCTTTTTTTCTGCAGGCGGGCCACGGGCCTCAGCCGAGGCCCGGCCTTCCTCGCGCCCTCCATCTCGTGAGGGCGGGACTGATGGCATAGCTCGGGCGCGGCAGGCGTCGCGAGAGCGCGGATGCTCATCTCATCGCGACAGGTTGTTTAATGGTGTCGGTCCATGACTGCAACGCGTGTAGGGCAGGGTGCGCGTCACAACCTCAACTGTCGTCCCGGCCTTGAGCCGGGACCCATAACCCCAGGGAGGCGTGTGGGGCACGATGGTGGAGCAATCTCGCCCAGCCACGATGGCCGGTGGGTATGGGTCCCGGGTCAAGCCCGGGACGACATCGAGTTTTGGAGCGCCGGCGCCTCACGCCACCAGCACGGCCTCTGCCGCGAGCACCGCATCGGCGCCGTCGGTGACGGTCTTTTCCAGCGACGGGGCCTGCACCGCAAAGGTCTCGGCGAAGAACCTTGCGAGCGCCACATGACGCGCGCCATCCGTCTCGTTCTCGCTGCGCGCGGCCAGCGCTTCGTTCGCCAGCATGCAGCCGCCGAGCGTCGAGCCGAACAGGCGCAGATAAGGCGTCGCGCCGGCCAGCGCATCGTTCGGGCGGGTCGCCAGCTTTTCCAGGAGCCAGCGGCTGGAGCGGTCGAGCGCGCCCAGCGCGTCGCGCAGCTTGGTGCCGGTGGTGCCGAACGCCGGATCGTTCGAGGCCTCGACGCGGCGGACGATGTCGGTGAGCTCGTCGAGCAGCTTGAACACCGAGGCGCCGCCATTGGCGCCGAGCTTGCGGGTGACGAGGTCGATCGCCTGGATGCCGTTGGTGCCTTCGTAGATCGCGGTGATGCGGGCGTCGCGATAATGCTGCGCGGCGCCGGTTTCCTCGATGAAGCCCATGCCGCCATGGATCTGCACGCCGAGATAGGCGACCTCGTTGCCGATGTCGGTGGAGAACGCCTTTGCGATCGGCGTCAGCAGCGCGCCGCGCGCGGCGGCCTCCGCACGGACTGCCGGATCCTTGGCGCGGACGGACACGTCGAGCGCCACCGCCGTGGCGTAGCAGATCGAGCGCGAGGCGGCGGTGAGGACGCGCATCTGCATCAGCATGCGCTTGACGTCGGGATGGGCGATGATCGCGTCCGAGCCGGTCGCCTTGCTGCCGACCGCGCGGCCCTGCTTGCGCTCCTGCGCGTAGGCCAGCGCCTGCTGATAGGCGCGATCGGCGACGCCGACGCCCTCGAGACCGACGCCGAGACGCGCTTGGTTCATCATCGTGAACATGCAGCGCATGCCGGCATTCTCTTCGCCGATCAGATAGCCGATGGCGCCGCCATTGTCGCCCATCGTCATGGTGCAGGTCGGCGAGGCGTGCATGCCGAGCTTGTGCTCGACGCCGGTGGCGTAGATGTCGTTGCGGGCGCCGAGCGAGCCGTCCTTGTTGACGAGGAATTTCGGGATCAGGAAGAGCGAGATGCCCTTGGTGCCGGCCGGCGCATCCGGCAGCCGCGCGAGCACGAAATGCACGATGTTGTCGGTCATGTCGTGCTCGCCATAGGTGATGAAGATCTTGGCGCCGCTGATCCGGTAGGTGCCGTCGGCGGCGCGCTCGGCGCGGGTGCGGAGCGCGCCGACATCGGAGCCGGCCTGCGGCTCGGTCAGCTGCATCGTGCCGGTCCATTCGCCGGAGATCAGCTTGCCGAGATAGATGTCTTTCAGCTCGTCGCTGCCATGGGCGTCGAGCGCCTCGATGGCGGAGAGGGTCAGCAGCGGGCACAGGCCGAAGGCGACATTGGCCGCGCTCCAGATCTCGGTGCAGGCGGCGTTGATGGCGAGCGGCAGGCCCTGGCCGCCATGCGCCTCAGGACCGGAGACCGCGTTCCAGCCGGCCTCGGTCCAGCGCTTGTAGGCGTCGGGCCAACCCGGCGCGGTCGTGACCTTCTTGTCGGCGAGCTTCACGCCATTCTTGTCACCGACCTTGTTCAGCGGCGCGAGTACGTCGGAGGCGAACTTGCCGGCTTCCTCGAGCACGGCTGTGGTGATGTCGGGGTCGAAATCGCCGTAATGGCCGGCCTCGACCGCCGCCTTCAGCCCGGCGCCGTGGTTGAGGGCGAGCAGCATGTCGTTGAGCGGGGCGCGATAGGTCATGGCGTGTCCTCGGGGGCTTGGAAAGTCTGCCGGTTTGGCCGCCGTCATCCCATGAAACCGCCCGGGCCTCAACTTTTTCGCGGACCGCTGCGGCGGGCCGCCGCGGGGCCACCGGCGGGGCGGAATAAGAGCTTGCCCGCATTGACGAATTGGCCCTGCTCCCGGATCACCGGGAGGATGGGCAAAATTCCTGCGGCGCAGCGGTTGAAATGGGCGGGCGCGCTCTGTAGACCACGGACGCCGATCCGGAATCGCCTGGCGCCGACGCGCCACGCCGACCCGGCTGACCTGATGGGGCGTAGCCAAGCGGTAAGGCAGCGGATTTTGATTCCGCCATTCGGAGGTTCGATCCCTCCCGCCCCAGCCAGCCTAAGTTTTTGTTATGGCTGTCTAAAATTGCAGCCTCTTGTCGGGTGTGAACTCGCATTTGGAAAGCCCGCGTCGCCCTTATTGGGAAATTCTGTCCTCGTTTCGTTTTTTCCGCAAATGCGTGGAGGGGCGGATCCGCCTCAGGCTGCACGACAGCTCCGGTTCAACGGCATCCGCAAGGCCGACGGCCAGAAGCTGTTCGATCTCTTCCAGTCCTATATCACCGCGCCGGAGAACACCGTGCGCTGGCGCTGGAAGGCCGGCGACATCAAGGCGAACTCCGTCCAGAACCAGCCTTATCTCGACAATCAGAAGGCCGACCGCGGCTACAAGATCGAGCCCGTCGGCCTGACCGTGAACTTCCCGATCGGCGTCTATTCCAAGCGCCACAAGGACTGGGCCGAGGTGCCGGATGGCGGCAAGGTCTCCATCCCCAACGATCCGACCAATGGCGGCCGCCTGCTGCTGCTCTTGTGCGACAAGGGCATGATCAAGCTCAAGGACGGCGTTGGCTTCAAGCCGACGGTGCTCGACATCACCGACAATCCGAAGAAGCCAAAATTCGTGGAGGTCGACGCCGCCCAGTCACCGTGCTGCCGAGCTGGTGAGCGATTGAGGACCGGGCCGGAAGGTCTCCTCCGGCCCGCGCTTCCGTTCCAGCTCCTCAACTCAGATCCCGGGGTGACGCTTGTGCCAGTCGGTCGCGCGCTGAAACGCATCGCCTGCGCGGACGAGACCAGCTTCGTCGAAATGACGGCCGACGAACTGGAAGCCCACCGGTCCGCCATTCGCGGCAAAGCCGCCGGGCAACGTCACGGTCGGACTTCCCGTCATGTCGAACGGGCAGGTGAAACGAAGCAGGCCGCCGATCAGCGAGGCATCCTCGCCAAGCGTTGCCATCTTGGCGAGGCTCGGTGCCGCAAAGGCCTGCGCCGGAACTGCAAGGAGGTCGACCGACTCGAACAGCACGCGGACTGCGCCGCGAAACGCTTCGCGCCGAAGTACGATCTTCTGATAGTCCATGCCGGATTGCTGCCGGCCAAGATCCAACAGACCCGCGAGCCCAGGACCATACTCGTCCTTGCGCGCGGGATAGGTGTCCTCGTGCGCGACCGCGGCCTCGATGCCGCAAAGCGGGAACCAGTCGTCAATGACCGCCCGGGGATCGGGGAAATTGATCTCCTTGATCTCGGCGCCGAGTTCGGCCGCCACACGCAGGCCTTCGGCCAGCACCGCGGCTGCGTCGCTGTCGGTGCCTTCGCTCGTCCAGCGCCTGTCGATCCCAATCGTCACGCCTCGGAGGTCGCCGGAGAGATTGGCGAGATAGTTCGGCACGGGCAGCGGCACCGAGGTCGTATCCTTGGGATCCTGACCTGCGATGGCGCCGAGGATGGCCCCGCAATCCACCGCGCTGCGTGCCATCGGACCGATGTGATCGAGCGTCGCCGCGAGCTCGAACGCGCCATAACGGCTGACACGTCCCCAGGTTGGCTTGAGCCCGGTCACGCCATTGGCCGCAGACGGAAAGCGGATCGAGCCGCCGGTGTCCGTGCCGAGCGAGCCGAAGCAGAGGCCTGCGGCAGTGGCGGCACCTGAACCGCTCGAGGATGCGCCGGGCCAGAGATCTGCGTTCCAGGGATTTTTGGGCGGATCGATCTTCGGATGATGATCGGCGTAGGCACCTTCGGTCTGTTGCAGCTTGCCGAGGATGACCGCGCCGGCATCCTTGAGCCGCGCGACCACCGTGGCGTCCTCGGCCGGACGAAAGTCGTGATGAATTGTCATGCCGTGCGCCGCCGGCGCGCCCTTGGCCCAGCAGAGATCCTTCACCGCCACGGGCACGCCGTGCAGCGGCCCCCGGATCTTGCCGGCTGCAATCTCCTGTTCGGCTGCGGCGGCCTCTGCGAGTGCCGACTCGGCCATCACATAGGCGAAGCTCTTGAGCTTGCCGTCGAGCTTCTCGATCCGTCCAAGCATGGCCTTGGTCACCTCGACCGGCGACAACGCCTTGGCCTGAATTTTCTGCCCGACGTCGACGAGTCCGAGATAGTGGAGATCTGTTGCTGCCATGGTTCTTCATCCTCTTTGGTACGATCATGCATGCTCGCACTCGGCCGCCACAGTTTTGGGACGCGGGCACATCAAGCGGTTTGAAACTGCAAACCTTGCGAACTCTTCAGCGCAGGCGCTGCGGCATGCGGCGATGGCAAATCTCACGGCTTGCGCAGTCCGCGAACGAGTGCGCCCAGGCGCGACAGTGCGACGTCGAGCAGCAAGCCAACGGCGTTGAGGCGCTGCGGTTGGTCGCGTGCAGCCTGGTTTGTCGCGCCCGAGAGGTAGCTGTCGCAGTTTTGCGCGAATGTCGTCGTGATGCGCGACGCCAGATCGCGCACGAGCCCATCCCGTGCGATCTGTGCCAGCGGACCGGAGAGGCTGTAGCCGATCGTGAGCAGGACGCGGGTTTTTCGTCCGTCGTCGATCGGCACCATGCGCCAGCTGATCTGTCCGGAGGTCGAGGTGCGGCTCTTCTGGTCCCGTCCCGTGCCGATGAGGCGGCCCGACAAATTCGTCTCGTCGCGGTCAATTCGTGCAGAACCGCGGAACGCAGCCGCCAGCGGGCCGATGGCCACCCGGATCTCACCTTCGATGCAATCCGGAGCCGGCATGTCCGTGATGGTCGCGCCGGGAAAGCATGCAGCCAGGGTCCTGGCGTCGCCGAAGAGCGTGAAGACCTGCTCGGGCGCGGCGTTCACCGTGAAGGAGGCATCGAAGCTTTTGGCGGGAATGACGTCGGGAACATCGAGCGTGGCAACGGCAGCGCCGGAGGAGAGCTTGATGTCCGTCATCACCGGCATTGACGGCGACGTTGTCGGGATCGTGTTCGGATGAGATCCCACGGGACCGAGAGACGTCCGTCCCGCGCCGATCACGGCTGCGATGCCCCGTTGCCGTCGCGCTTCGATCACAGCGCGGATAGCGCGCACGATTCCGGCATAGCCGGTGCACCGGCAGAGATTGCCGCTCAGCCCAACACGGATCGCCTGCTCGTCGGCATCGTCGAGACGCAGCACGAGGTCGCGTGCCGACATGATCATGCCGGGCGTGCAATAGCCGCATTGCAAGGCATGCTCGCGCGCAAACGCCGTGCGCAGCTCGGCGGCGATCTCATCCTCATCAAGGCCTTCGATCGTCGTGATGGCAGCGCCAGCGCAGGCCACGGCGAACGTGATGCAGGAACGCGCTGGAGCGCCGTCGAGCAGCAGCGTGCAGGCGCCGCAGACGCCGTGCTCGCAGCCGAGATGTGTCCCGGTCAGGTCGAGCTGATCGCGCAGAACATCGGCGAGATGTGTACGCGGTTCGACGGTTGGCTCGATCGCGTTGCCGTTGACGGTGAGTTGGATCGTCGTCATGCGGTCGCCTCCGCGATCGCCCGCGCGAGCACGCTCACATGGATGTGCCGGGCGGCCGGATCGGTTACGCCGGCCTGCATCAGCAGGCGATCGGCGAGGGCGCGATCGAACTGCTGGGTGAGATGGGTGGTCGCGCCGCCGAACAGGGATGAATCGTTGACGACGATCGGCGTCGTGTCGATGGCGCCGATGACGATGCGATTGCGTACTTTGTCAGGCTCGATCAGGACGGCGCCCATCGCATGGGCGAATTCACCAGGTTTGCGACAGGCCTTGGCGTAGCCGAAGCGTGCCGTTGATGACAGCGAGGGGATGCGGATCGCGGTGACCAGTTCGCCTGGACGCAGCGCCGTCTGCAGCGCGCCTTGGATGAACTCCGCCACAGCAAGGTCGCGCTGTCCTGCGGCCCCTGTCAGTTGCACGCTGGCGCCGAGGGCCGTGAGCGTCGTCACCCAGTCGGCGGCCGGGTCGGCATGACCGAGCGAGCCGCCGATGGTGCCGCGGTTGCGGACAGCGCGATAGGCGATGCCACGGGCGATCCGCGGCAACACGCCATGGGTCACGTCGGGGAGGCGGCCGTCCTCGATGTCGGCATGGGTGACGCAGGCGCCGATCACGAGCGCGTCGCCATCGTGCTCGATCGTACGAAGCTCGGCAATGCTGGCGATGTCGATGATGAGCGGCGGCTGCACGAGGCGCAGATTGAGCATCGGGCCGAGCGACTGTCCGCCGGCCATGATCCTGGCTTCGCCCTCGGCCTTCGCGAGCAGGCCAAGTGCGTCGCGGACGCTTTTGGGACGCTCATAGTTGAAGGAGGCGGCCTTCACGGTGAGCTCGCCTGTTTCGCTGCCAGCACCGCCGCGACGATGCGGTGTGGCGACAGCGGCGACTGCATCAGCTCCGCGCCCAGCGGCCGCAGCGCGTCGTTGACGGCGTTGGCGATCGCGGCGGGCGGCGCGATTGCGCCGCCTTCGCCGATGCCCTTGACGCCGAACATCGTGTAGGGCGACGGCGTCTCCATGTGAAACAGGCGAGGCTCCGGGACTTCGGTCGGACCCGGCAGCAGGTAGTCCGCCAAGGTCGTCGCCAGCGGCTGCGCGGCCTCGTCGAACGGCATCTCTTCGTACAGCGCTGTGCCGATGCCCTGCGCGAGACCGCCGAGAATCTGGCCGTCGACGATCATCGGATTGACGAGCACGCCGCCATCCTCGACGATGACGTAGTCGAGCAGCTCGACCTCGCCGAGATCCGGATCGACGGCAACAGTCACGGCATGCGCCGCGTAGGAGAAGGTGCCACTGTCGCGCACCGGCTTGTAGCCGCCGGTGACCTCGAGCCCAGAGGGATCGACATCGTTGGGAAGATCCTGCGGCCGGCGGTACCAGGTGTGCGCGATCTCGGCGAGGCCCACGCTGCCATTCGGTCCGCAGGCGCGGCCCTCGCGCCACGTGACCGCCTCGGGCGCGAGCTGCAGCAGCTTGGCGCCGATGCGCGTGGCCCGCGCGACGAGCTGTTCGCAGGCGGTGCCCACGGCGCCGCCGGCCATCACCATCGACCGCGAGCCCCAGGTGCCGGTCGAGTAGGGCGTCATCGCTGTGTCGCCGAGGATGACGCGGATCTTGTCGGGATCGACGCCGAGGATCTCGTGCGCGACCTGGGCGAGCGTCGTCTCCAGCCCCTGGCCGTGGGAATGCACGCCGACGCGCAGCTCGAGGCCCCCGTCAGGCGTTAGCCGTGCGGTGGCCTGCTCATGGCCGGGCACCATCGGGATGCCCCAGCCGGCATAGACGGAGGTGCCATGCGCGGCCTGCTCGCAATAGATCGAGACGCCGGTGCCGATCAGCCGGCCATCCGGCTCGCCGCGCTGCTGCCGTGCTCGCACGGCGGGGACATCGATCGCCGTCAGCGCGCGCCGCAGTGCGCCGGGATAGTCGCCGCTGTCGAAATGCTTGTTGGTGATGTTGTCGAACGGCATGTCCTGCGGCTGCACCAGATTGCGCAGCCGGACCTCGCCGGGTTCGAGCCCGGCCTCGGCCGCGACCGCGTCGAGCAGCAGCTCGAGGGCGAAGCAGACGCCAGTGCGGGCCACGCCGCGATAGGGCAGGATCGGGCATTTGTTGGTCGCGACCGAATAGGTCCGGCAGCGATAGGCCGGCATTCGGTACGGGCCCGGCAGGATGCTCGCGATCTGCGCCGCTTCGAGGCAGGCGGAGAACGGATAGGACGAGTAGGCGCCGGAATCGACGGTGGCCACGCAGTCGATGCCGCGCAGCCGGCCGTCGCGGTCGGCATAGACGGTGATGTTGTAGGCGTGCTCGCGGCAATTCGCGCTGGCGCTCAGATGCTCGCGCCGGTCCTCGAGCCAGCGCACCGTCCAGCCCTTGTGCATGGCGAGCCAGCTCAGGCAGACTTCCTCGGGCAGCAGGATGCCCTTGTGGCCGAAGCCGCCGCCGATGTCAGGCGCGATGATGCGGATGCAGCCCTGCTCGATGCCGAGGCAGTCGGACAGGCCGTTGCGCACGATGTGCGGCATCTGCGAGCCGGTGTAGAGTGTGAGCTGATCGAGCCGGTGATCGAAGGTCGCGACGACGCCGCGGCCCTCCAGCGGCGCCATGCACTGGCGCGCCGTCGAGATCTCGCGCGTCACCTTGATCGGCGCGTCCAGCGCCGCTGAGATGTCGACCTCGAAATTCGTTTCCAGGAAGACGTTGTCGCCCCAGTGCTCGTGCACCAGTGCGCTGCCGGGGTCGCGCGCCAGCCGCATGTCGTGCACCGCCGGCAGCGGCTCCAGGTCGAGCTCGACGGAAGCGGCGATGTCCTCGGCCTCGGCGCGGCTGCGCGCGACGCACATCGCCACGAGCTCCCCGACATGGCGCACCTTGCCCACAGCCAGCACCGGCTGCTCGGAGATCTTGAAGCCGGGCAGGCCGGAGACGGCGCGGATCGGCTTGATGCCTGTGAGGTCGTCGGCCGTGAACACGACGTCGCGATATTCAGCGGGAACGTGGATCGCCTTGATCCTGGCATGCGCGATCGGACTGCGCACGAAAGCGACGTCCTTCAATCCCGGCAGTCTGATGTCGGCGACATACTGACCGCGGCCGCGCAGAAAGCGGTCGTCCTCCTTGCGCAGCAGCCGCGCGCCGACGCCGCGCGGCGCGCGATCATCCGGGACGGTCGGCGCCGTGTCCGTCACGTCAGGCCGCGACCGCTGCGGGCAGGATCGGCGCCGTCGCGTCGTGGCGGATTCCGGCGCGCAGGCAGAACACCGGCTGCAGCAGCTTCTCGGCGATCACCTCGGTTTTCTCATTGTCGCGCAGCACGAAACGGCCCTGCTGCTCGCGGAGCACGCTGATATCGGCCGCCATGCCAGGGCGCAGAGCGCCGATCTGATCGGAGAGGCCGAGCATCGCGGCGGGATTCGACGTCACCATCGGCACGACCTGCTCCAAGGTCAGGCCGAGCGCGACCATCGAGCTCATCGCCTGCACGAGGCTGAACTTGGCCTGGCCCGCGAACGGATGGTTCTCGTCGTCCGCATGTTCGTCCGGCGTGCCCGCGGGCGCCGGCACATGGGTGTTGTAGCCGTGGATGTCGGCGCCGAGCGTATGCGGCACGATGCCAGCGTCGATAGCCTTGCGCGCCAGCCGGTAGGAGAAGTGACTGCCATGGCCGACGTCGACCTTGAGCCCGCGATCGAGCGCGGCCTGGATCACCGGATGCACCTCGCCTTTGGTGTTGACGAAGCCGCCGGGATGCCGCGTGAACGGATGCGCCAGCACATCGCCGGGGCGCAGCAGCGGGATCACGCGCTCCAGGATGGTGTCGACGTCCTCGCCGTTGGTGCCGCTCGCGGGCAGGCCCCATAGCTGGCCGAAATGGACGTAGACGGGAAGCTCCGCGCGGCGGCCGATCTCGGCCGCCATCTCGATGACGCGGATGCCCCAGCGCGCGAAGCCGCCGATCTCGGCATGCGCCTTGATGCCGCGAACGAGGTCGCGGTTGGCGACCGCGGATTTCACCGTGGCGTCGATGTCGACGCAGTCGGGACGATAGAGGTCAGGGTAGTAGTGGCCTTCCAGGCCGCCGACGAGATAGGCCGACAGGAACGCATAGACGCGCGATTGCGCGGCCTCGGCGACGAAGTGCCGGAAGCCGGGCAGGGTCATGCAGGACGGCCCGCCCTGGTCGATCAGGCTGGTGACGCCCGACTGTACGCCGACCATGTCGGCGTTCATGCCGAAGCGGCCGGTGACGTATTGATAGACATGGGCGTGGGTGTCGATCAGGCCCGGCAGCACGAGCTGGCCGGTGACGTCGACGACGTCCTTGGCGCTGGTCGGCAGGATGTCGGATTGAACGGCCGCGATGCGGCCGTTGCGGATGGCGACGTCTCTCAAGCCATCGATGCCGGAGGCGGGGTCAATGACGCGGCCACCACGCAGCAGCAGGTCGAATGAGGCGCTCACGGACATGCAAGGTCTCCTTTCCAGGGCGCGTAGTGATCCCGGTCAAAGCCTTCTTCGACGAGCCGGCACGGATGATGGACCGACCCATTTACGAAGCATGCTTCGCATTACATCAAGATCCGTGCCATAGACAGCTTCAAATAGATGCAGCGTGATGAGCGCTTATGCGGGAGCCGTTCGATGGCAGGAAGGAACAAGCCGAAAGCCGATGGGTCATCCTGGCCGCTCGAGGAGCGTCCGGGCTATCTGATCCGGCGCCTGCACCAGATTCACGTCGCGCTGTTCCAGGAGAAGTGCGCCGCCTACGAGATCACGCCATTGCAGTACAGCCTGTTGACGGCGCTGGCGAAACGGGGAACGGCGGATCAGACCGCGCTGGCCCACGATATCGCCCTCGACCGGACCACTACGACCGGCGCGCTGAAGCGGCTGCAGGCGCGCGGCCTGATCGATCGCAGCGTTGGTCCGCACGACCGGCGGTCGCGCACCTGCCGTTTGACCCGCTCCGGGCTCGCATTGCTGCGAAAGATCGAGCGGCCGGCACGGGCGGCGCATCTTGCAACGGTCGCGGATCTGACAAAGGCCGATCAGAGGCGGTTCATTGCCATGATGCAGGCGATTGTCGCTGCACAGGGGCAAAAACTCGATGCGACACGCTCTCCGGACTGACGGCGCCAGATGGTGATGATCTCCGATTAGATAATGGGCACTTTGCTGCCCGAAAAGCAGTGCGTCATCGGTGAGCGCTATCCAGTCCGGCGTCGGTTGCCACAACTACGAAGCATGCTCCGCATTGTTGCGCTGCGGTGCTTTGTCCGCAAACGGCGCATTTGGCAGCTCAATTTCGACGAATGTCGTCGTGGGAGCCGGCGCGTAGACGCCGCGCTCCGCGCGCTAGCCCGGCGTCTGGCATGTCCCTTGCTGATACTTCCAACGACAGCTGCGCAAAAGCCGCGGCAGAATGAATCCGGGGCGGCGACACCGATGTCGCCGCGCGTGGAGTGAGCGATGCGATATCTGCCGCGGCGCGAGCCGCCGACCATTGCTTTGACCGTCGGCGTTCGTTCGACGCGATGCTTCGCGCACGATGGGAGGAAGGCGCCGTGACGTCCGAGCATGCTGATGCCATCGCAACACGCTTCGGAGATGGCGGCCCCGATGGCGGCGACGTCGAGCCCAATGCGTTCCTGCGCGGCGTGCTGTCGCGCAAGACGGTGCGCCGCTACAGCGACCAGATGCCGGAGGAGGGACTGCTCGACCTGCTCGTCGCCTGCGCGCTGAGCGCCTCGGCCAAGTCGGATTTCCAGCAGGCTTCGGTGATGCGCGTGCGCGATGCGGAGAAGCGTACTGCGATCGGCAAGCTGTTCCCGAGCATGCCATGGATCGGAGCGTCGCCGGTGTTCTTCGTGTTTCTTGGTGATGCGCGGCGGCTGCAGCGGATCGGCGAGCTGCGCGGCAAGCCCGTCAAGAACGGAACCCTGGAGGGCTTCTTCAACGCCTCGGTCGACGCGGCGCTCGCGCTGCAGACGATGATCCTTTGCGCGGAGTCCGAGGGTCTCGGCACTTGTCCGATCAGCGTCATCCGCAACGAGATCGACACCGTCGCCAAGGTGCTGGAACTGCCCGACATGGTGTTCCCAGTCGCCGGCCTGTGTCTCGGCTATCCCGCGGGGGAGGGCCATGTCAGCCTTCGGCTGCCGCGCAGCATTACGACGCATGTCGACCGCTACGGCGACGATGCATTGCCTGCGGCGCTCGACGATTACGACCGTCGCCGCCATGCCCGGCATGCGATCCCGAAAGAGCAGCAGCGCGGCAATGCCGAGTTCGGCGAGGCCGAGTTCTACGGCTGGTCCGAGGACAAGGCGCGGCAGGCTGCGAAGGCCGAGGGCGCAGCCTTCCCGCCTTATCTGCGCGCGCACGGCTTCAGCTTCGACTGATCAGTTTCATATGAGGAGATGCGAGATGACCAAGCCTTCGTTTCCCCGCCTGTCGGCGCCGTCGCGGCGCGTCGCGCTGGCCGTGCTGGCCGCCGCGCTGACGCTGTCGGCCGCGTTCAATGCCAAGGCCGGCAGCATGGACGAGATCAAAAAGCGTGGCCTGATCGTCGCGACCGAGGACGATTTCCGTCCCTTCGAGTTCGTCAAGGACGGCAAGCCGACCGGCTTCGACAACGAGCTGATCGAGGATCTGCGCAAATATGCGCCGTTCGAGATCAAGCAGCAGATCCTGCCCTGGACCGGCATCCTGGCCGGCGTTTCCACCGGCAAATACGATGTCGCCATCACCGCGGCGATCATCACCAAGGAGCGCAAGAAGTCGCTCGACTTCACCAGCCCGATCGCCGACGCGACGCACTATTACGTCAAGCGCAAGGACGACAAGAGCATCAACGCGATCAAGGACCTCAGCGGCAAGACCGTCGGTGTCCAGGCCGGCAGCGCGCTGCTCGGCCGTCTGCCCGAGCTGAAGGACATGTTGGAGAAGGATGGCGGCAAGCTCGGCAAGGTGGTCGAATACACCTCGTATCCGGAAGCCTACCAGGATCTCGCGCTCGGCCGTGTCGACTACGTCGTCAACACCATCATCAACATCAAGGCGCTGGTCGCCGAGAAGCCGAACGTGTTTGCGGTCGGTCAGCCCGTTTCCGGCAAGTCCTATCCGGCCTGGGCGGTTGCCAAGGGCAACACGGAGCTGGTGGAGTTCCTGAACGGCTTCATCGCCAAGGAGAAGGAGACCGGCCGCTTCGCCGAGTTGCAGAAGAAATGGTTCGGCGAAGCCTTCCCGGATCTGCCGGTCACGTTCGAGCCGGAATTCTGACGGCGCGACGAGGGGCAGTCCATGTGCGGGTGGCGATCGATGCGTGCCCGTCTGCTTGACGGTGTGATCCTGCCCCGGGCGTGCTCGGCCGGGGCAGCGCGCCGGCCGCGTCGCTGCGCTGCGGATGTGTGGTCATGAGCACCGCCGACATCCTGGCCATCTTGCAGGGCGCCGTGGTCACGGTGACGCTGTCCTTCGTCGGCATCCTGATCGGGCTTCCCATCGGACTAGGCCTCGCGCTGTTGCGCTGGGCCGACGTGCCGGTGATCGCACGGATCGTCGCCGTCTATGTCTCGGTCCTGCGCGCGACGCCGCTCGTGACTCTGCTGCTGCTGCTGTTCTTCGCGCTGCCCAATGTCGGGATCGCGATCGGCCCGGTGTCGGCGGCGATCCTGGCGCTGGTGATGAATACCTCGGCGTTCAACTGCGAGGTCTGGCGCGCGGCCCTGATGAACTTCCCGAAAGAGCAGTACGAGGCCGCGCAGTCCGTCGGCATGCACGCGAGCCTGCGGTTCCGCCGCATCGTGCTGCCGCAGATCGTGCGGGTCAGTCTTCCCGGGCTCGTCAACGAGATGTCGCTGCTCATCAAGGTGACGCCGGTGCTGGCGGTCGTCGGCGTCGTCGACATCACGCGGGCGGCGGTGCGGATCGGCGCCGAGACCTACGAGCCGCTGCCGCCGTTCCTGGTGGCAATCGCCATGTATGCGCCGATCGTGTTTGCGCTGGTCTCCCTGCAGCGATTCATCGAGCGGCGTCAGCTCGCAGCCGAGGCCGCATGATCCGCGATTTCGCCATCGTCTGGAGCGAGCGGGATCTGCTGCTGAGCGGGCTCGGCAACACCACGATCCTCTCGGTGCTGTCGGCCATTGCAGGCCTCGTGATCGCGTTCGTGCTGACGCCGGCGCTGATGTCGAAGCGACGCTGGCTGGCGCTCGCCGTGCGCGTGTTCGTCGACGGCATGCGCTGCGTGCCGTTTCTGCTGTTCGCTTACATCGTCTATTATGGGTTGCCGTCGTTCGGCATCCGGCTCGACAATTGGAGCTCGGGGCTGGTGGCGCTGACAGTGTATCACGCCGCTTATCTGGCCGAGATCCTGCGCGGCGCCTGGGCTGCGCAGCCGCGCGAGCCGCTCGAGGCCGGGGTCGCCTTCGGCTTCTCAGGGCCACGCCTGTTCCGGCGCATCATCCTGCCGCCGCTGCTGCTCGCCGCGGGACCTATCATCGGCAACCAGATGATCCAGATCGTCAAGGACAGCGCCTTCCTCACCATCATCGCGTTGCCCGAGCTGACGCATGCGGCAAGCTCGATCCAGTCGCGTCACTACGTGCCGTTCGCCGCCTTCATCACAGCCGTGTTCCTCTATTGGGGGCTCTGCCTGATCATCGAGGCGGGGGTCAGCGGCATCGACCGGCTCGCGGCGGCGCGGCGCTGAGGGGAGCATGGGAATGACCAACGACATGGCCGTGCTCGACGTCGCCGGTATCTCCAAGCGCTTCGGCGACCTCCAGGTGCTGTCCGACATCAGCTTCACGGTGACGCGGGGCGAGACGGTCTGCGTGCTCGGCCCGTCCGGCTCCGGCAAGTCGACCCTGCTTCGCTGCATCAACTGGCTGGAGCGGCCCGACGCCGGCCAGATCTATCTCAATGGCGACCGCATCGGCATCAACAATGGCGGCGTGGTGATGTCCGATCGCGAGCTGTCGCGGGTCCGCACGCGGATCGGCATGGTGTTCCAGCATTTCGCGCTGTGGCCGCATTTGACCGTGCTGCAGAATCTCATGGAGGCACCGGTGCAGGTGCAGAAGCGCCCCGTGGCCGAGGTGCGCGAGGAAGCGATGGCGCTGCTCGCCAAGGTCGGGCTCTCCGACAAATGCGATGTGTTTCCGGCGCGGCTGTCCGGCGGGCAGAAGCAGCGCGTCGGCATTGCGCGTGCCTTGGCGATGAAGCCGGATGTGCTGCTGTTCGACGAGCCGACCAGTGCGCTCGATCCGGAACTGGTCGGCGAGGTGCTGCTGGTGATGCGCGAGCTCGCCCGCGAGGGCCGCACGATGGTGATCGTGACTCACGAGATGGGTTTTGCCCGCGACGCCGCCACCCGCATTCTGTTTATGGATCGCGGCCGCGTCGTCGAGACCGGCCGGCCGGAGCGCTTCTTCGTCAGCCCGGACACCGAGCGTGCGCGCCAGTTCATCCAGCGCTACGCCGCCGGGTAGTCAAGAGAACAGCGAGGACACGCCATGGATCCGATCTATCATCTCCTCCCCGACGCGCCAAAGCCGGTCACGCCCTACAGTCATGCGGTGCAGGCAGGTCCGTTCCTGTTCGTCACCGGCCAGCTCGCGACCGATCCCGACGACGACGCGCTGCCGCTGCCCGATGGCATCGAGGCGCAGACCCGCAAGGTAATGGACAATCTCGCGCGCGTGCTGAAGGGCTGCGGCATGAGCTTTGCGAACGTCGTGTTCGCCCGCATCTACCTGACCGATTTCAAGCGCGACTACGCGCCGATGAACGCGATCTTCTCGAGCCATTTCGACGATGCGCATCGGCCGGGCCGCACCACGATCGGCGTCTGCGATCTGGCGCGCGGCGGCATCGTCGAGATCGACATGGTCGCCTACAAGCCATGAGGGAGAGAGCGATGGATCCGATCGAGATTCCGGCCCGGCGCGGCAAGGCGGCCTTCGTTGCGGCCGGCCAGGTGGTCACCGTGATCAACACCCACGGCGAGCAGGTGGTCGACACCTGGGCCTTCAATCGCGCCGACCTCTCCGAGTTCATGTCGAACGAGCACACGCGGGCGCATTCGCTGCATTTGGTGCCGCGGCCGGGCGACGTGCTCCGGACTAACATGCGCCGGCCGATCCTGACCTTGATCGAGGACACCTCGGGCGGCATTCACGACACGCTGATCGCAGCCTGCGACCGCTATCGTTATGCGTTCCTCGGACATCAGGGCCACCACGACAATTGCACCGACAATCTGTTTGCCGGCATGGCCGAGCTCGGCCTGACGCCGCCGGAGGTGCCGAGCCCGCTCAACCTGTTCATGAACATTCCGTGGGATGCCGAGGGCACGCTCGGCTTCGCCGCGCCGCCGCGTCCCGTGCCCGGCGGCCATGTGTGCCTGCGCGCGGAGATGGATCTGGTGATCGCATTCTCCGCCTGTCCGCAGGACATCCTGCCGATCAACGGCAAGGCCGGGAAGCCGGTCGAGGCGCATTTCACGGTGACATCAGCATGAGCGGAGGAAGCAAGGCCGAGCGGGCCGCGGCCAACCGCCGCCGCTATGAGGAGCTGCGCGCGGCGGGGCAGGAGCTGAAGCAGCTGCCGCTGCCGACGCCGCTCGACGGCGCGCCGATTGCAACCGACGCGACTATCCAGACCGAGCAGGTTCCGCCCGGCTGGCACACGACGGTGCGGCTCTCGCGCGGCGAGGCGCTGCGCATCATCGATGATCACGGGCGTTCGAGCGTGTCGCTGCTGGCGTGGCGCAGCGAGGATTCGAGCGAGCGGATCAACTGCGCCGACACGGTGAAGGTGCAGTGGAGCGCAGCACTCTCGAAAGGCCGCATGATCTTGTCGGACATGGGACGGGTGCTGCTGTCGGTGATCGAGGATACCTCCGGCGCGCATGATCTTCTCGTCGGCGGCTCGACCGCGGACTCGACGCTTTCGGCCTATGGCGAGGTGACGCGCAACACGCAGGCGAACTTCATCTCCGCCGCTGCCAAGATCGGACTGGGCGTGCGCGACATCCCGCCGTGCGTGACCTTCTTTGCTCCCGTGACAACGGATACGACGGGACGCTTCGTCTGGCACGACGCGCGCAAGCGCGCCGGCGATTTCGTCGATCTGCGCGCCGAGATGAACCTGATCGTCGCGGTCTCCAACTGTGCCCATCCGCTCGACCCGGCGCGGCCGGCGGCGACCGCCCCGGTCACGCTGATCCGCCACCGCTTGCCGCCGCCCACAGCGGACGACGTCTGCCGCACAGCGTCGCCGGAAGCGGTACGCGCCTACGCCTTCACTGATCAGCTGTTCGCCTGAGGAGCACGATCATGTCATCGACCGATCCGGCCTCGATCGTTTACGCCTTCGATATTCCTGCCGAGCAGCCCTGGTCGCGGGTGCTGAAGAAGGGCCAGACACTGCGCATCATCGACAGCGAGGGCGAGCAGGCGGTGGACGCACTGATGTACGTGGCCGATGATACCGCCGAACGCTACAGCGCGCAGGATACGCTGCGTGTCCAGGATTCGGCCTATCTCGAGCTCGGGACGCGGCTGATTTCCAACCGTGGCCGGGTGATGGCGCGGATCACGGCAGATACCTGCGGCCGCCACGACACCTCGGCGGGCTGCTGTTCCTGCGAGAGCAACGCCGTGCGCTTCGGCGAGGCGACGCGCTACCTGCATGCCTGCCGCGAGAACTTCATCCTGGAGCTGTCGCGGCATGGCCTGACCAAGCGCGACATCGTCTCCAACCTGAATTTCTTCATGAACGTGCCGATCGAGCCCACGGGCAATTTCACCGTGCTGGACGGCCCCTCGGTGCCGGGCAACTACGTCGACGTGACCGCCGAGATGGATTTGCTGTTCGTGATCTCGAACTGCCCGCAGGTCAACAACCCCTGCAACGGCTTCGATCCGACCCCAATCCGCGTCGAGATCAGGGAGACGTCTGCAGCCGCGAGCCTTTAAGTCCGCCTGCAGGTCCATCTGATCGATGTTGGCAGCGAGCCAGAGAGGCTCAACTCCGCCTCGTCGCGCAGGTGATAGCAGCGACAGAGCAGGCGTCGGCCTATGCGGCGCAACGGCGTAACGGGAACGCCGGCGGCTGGAGGCGCCGCGCGAGGAGAGTTGGCCGCCTCCTTCGCCTCCCCGTTGCCAGCAGATGCTGGTAAATCACGTGAATGTTATGCATAAAGTCGGTGATGGAACCCCTTTTGGGACTGGTCCGTGAGCTCTGAACCGAACGCATTGAACATTGGCCCGCGGCTCCGGCGCGCCCGCTTGTCCAAGGGGATGCGGATGCGCGATCTGGCGCAGGTCGTCGGCTGCGACGAGAGCATGATTTCCAAGATCGAGGCGGGCAAGGTGATGCCGTCGCTGCCGATGCTCGACAAGATGGTCCACGCGCTCGACCGCGACATGGCCTCGTTCTTCGGTTTGAGGGTCGACGACTACAAGCTGGTGCAGAAGCCCGAGGAGCGGATGAAGGTGCCGGTCGATGCGCTGCGCGGCGGCAAGGGCGTCGTGTATGAGCGTCTGGTGCCCGTGGCCGCCGGAAACCTGCTCGAAGCGAACATCCACGTCGTGGCTCCCGGCGGTGAGAAGGTCGATCTCATTACTCATCAGGGCGAAGCCGTCGGTTATCTCATCTCCGGAACCATCGAACTCACCATCGATGATACGACCTATCTCATGACCGCCGGCGATTCCTTCTTCTTCAAGGCGTACCTGACCAACAGCTATCGCAACGTCGGATCCGACGAGGCGCGGATCGTCTGGGTCAACACCCCCCAGGTTCACTGAAGTCCCGCTGTCTCCATCTCCGAGATTGTCGCGATCGTCGCGGCTGAGCCATCGGCTGCCTGTGCATGAATTTCATGCATGTGGCTAGAACACTTGCAGGCCCGCCTGGAACCAGCATGTTTCGCGCTAGCTCTGGGGCCGCTTTTCGGGCCGCAACAAGCCAAGTTCCGCAGACCCTATAATTCAAGGGGTCTCTGTGACCCGTGGCATAGCGCTTGCTTTGAAGGTCAACATGACTGTGATGCATGCCGTGCCCCTGGCTGCGTCGACCTGTCGATGGGGCCTCACCCGCTGATGCGCGCGGCGTTAGCCGCTGCCATCAGCGACTGATGGCAGGCGCAGCGCTGATGGCTTTCGTTTGGAAACGACTGCTGGGCACCATCCCAAGTCTGGTGGGCGTCGTCGTTCTCACCTTCTTCATCTCGCGCGCTTTGCCGGGAGATCCCGCGGCGTTCTTCGCCGGGCCTGCGGCGAATGCCGCGTCGATCGCCAGCATTCGCGCCACGCTGGGCCTCGACCGTCCGCTGCCGGTGCAGTTTGTGAGCTACATCGCCGACCTCGCGCACGGCAATCTCGGCCGCTCGCTCACGACCGGCCAGCCGGTGCTGACCGATCTGCTCGAACGGTTGCCCGCATCGCTGGAGTTGTCGTCCTTTGCGCTGCTGTTCGCGATCGGCATCGCCATCCCGATGGGGGTGTGGGCAGCAACCCGCATCAATGGCGGCGTCGATCATGCCTGCCGCGCGGTGGTCACCGTCAGCGCCGCTTTTCCGACCTTCTTCGTCGGTTTGCTGTTCGTCTACGTCTTCTACTTCCTCCTCGGCTGGGCGCCGCAGCCGCTCGGCCGGCTCGACGAGATCGCCTTCTCGCCGCCGCCCCGTGTCACCGGCGCCTATACCATCGACGCCGCCATTGCCGGCGATTGGCCGGTGTTGCGCGCGTCATTGGCTCAGCTGATTTTGCCCGCGATCTCGCTCGGCCTGTTCGCGCTGGCCCCGATCGCGCGGATCACGCGCGCCGCGATGCTTGAGGCGCTGAGTAGCGACTTCATCCGCACGGCGCGCGCCAGCGGCCTGCCGGTGCGCAAGATCCTGATGGCTTACGCCTTCCGCAACGTGCTGCTGCCGGTCTCGAGCGTGCTCGGCATGGTGTTCTCCTTCCTGATCGGATCGAACGTCCTGATCGAGCAGGTGTTCGGCTGGCAGGGCGTCGGCGCCTATGCGGTGGCTGCCGTCATCG
Source organism: Bradyrhizobium sp. SRS-191 (assembly GCF_024586915.1). Taxonomy (GTDB): domain Bacteria; phylum Pseudomonadota; class Alphaproteobacteria; order Rhizobiales; family Xanthobacteraceae; genus Bradyrhizobium. Next base: position 52,632 of record NZ_JANBVS010000003.1, on the reverse strand, counting down.
CTTCCGACTATGCGGCGGTCCAGGGCTTCGTGCTGATGATGGCCGTGCTCTACGTGCTCTTGAATCTCCTGGTCGACGTGTTCGCGACGCTGGTCGATCCACGCGTCCGGTTCGAGGGCTGAGCGATGAGCCTCACCACGTTCGCCCGCAACACCGGCTATGCGTTCGGCGAAAATCGCCTCACGCTGGTGGCCGCGATCATCCTGGCGCTGCTGACCTTGTGCGCGATCTTCGGTCCGTCGATCGCGCCGTACGATCCGCTGCTCACCTCCGCCACCACCAAGCTCGCGCGCCCCAGCCTCCTGCATCCCTTCGGGACGGATGCGCTCGGGCGCGACATCCTCAGCCGCGTCATCGTCGCGACGCGCCTCGACCTCGGCATGGCCGTCTCGGCGGTGGTGCTGTCCTTCGTGGTCGGTCTCGCGCTCGGCTCGCTGGCCGGCTATTTCGGCGGCTGGACCGACCGCATCATCGGCCGCGCGATGGACACCATCATGGCGTTCCCGCTGTTCGTGCTCGCCATGGGCATCGTCGTGGCGCTCGGCAACAGCGTCGCCAACATCATCATCGCGACGATGATCATCAACCTGCCGTTCTACTGCCGCTTCGCCCGTGCGGAGGTCAACGTGCGGCGCGAGCTCGGCTATGTCGAGGCGGCGCGCATGGGCGGCAATGGGCCGCTGCGGGTGCTGCTCAATCACATCGTGCCGAATATCCTGCCGCCGATGATGGTGCAGGCCTCGCTCAACATGGGCTGGGCGATCCTCAACGCCGCCGGCCTGTCCTTCATCGGGCTCGGCGTCCGGCCGCCGACGCCCGAATGGGGCATCATGGTCTCCGAGGGCGCCAGCTACATCATATCAGGCGAGTGGTGGGCCTTCATGTTCCCGGGCGCCGCGCTGGTGCTGGCGGTGTTCTCCTTCAACATGCTGGGCGACGGACTGCGCGACCTGCTCGATCCGAGGAAGCGCGTGTAATGGCGCAGCTCGAGATCGACAATCTCTCGGTGGAATTCCGCACCCGACACGGCGTGGTGCGGGCGCTCGACGGGGTAAGCCTGTCGGTGTCCCGCGGCGAGATCGTCGGCGTCGTCGGCGAAAGCGGCTCCGGAAAATCCGTCACCGCCTACACCGTGATGGGCCTCAACGACGAGGCCGCGAAGGTCACCAACGGCGCGATCACGATGGGCGGCATCGATCTCCTGGCGGCGCGCCCCGAGGCGTTGCGCGAGCTGCGCGGCCGCGAGATGGCGATGATCTTCCAGAGCCCGCGCACCGCGCTCAATCCGATCCGCAAGGTCGGCAAGCAGATCGAGGACGTCCTGCAGGAGCATGCCGCGCTGCCTCGGCGCGAGCTCAAGGCGGCGGCGATCGCCGCATTGTCGCGCGTGCGCATTCCCGATCCCGAACGCCGCGCCGAGGCCTATCCGTTCGAGCTCTCGGGCGGCATGTGCCAGCGCGTGATGATCGCGATGGCGCTGGCCTGTACGCCGTCGGTGCTGATCGCGGACGAGCCCACCACGGGCCTCGATGTAACAACCCAGGCCGTGATCATGGATCTGATCAAGGAGATGAGCCGCTCGACGCAGATGTCGACCTTGCTGATCACCCACGATCTCGGTCTGGCCGGTGAGTATTGCGACCGGATCGCCGTGATGCACGCCGGCCATATCGTCGAGATCGCGCCGACCGAAGAGCTGCTGGCGCGTCCAGCCCATCCCTATACACAGCGATTGCTGGCGGCGACGCCGGTGCCGGACTCGCGGCTCGACGATCTCAATGCCATTCCCGGCCATCTGCCCGACCTGCGCGGCGCCTTGCCGCCGTGCCGCTTCAGCGGTCGCTGCGAGCGGCGGCAGCCGATCTGTGACGAGGCGGAGCTGCCCTGGACCGAGCTGTCATCTCAGCACCTCGTGCGCTGCCGGTACCCGCTGTCATGACCGTGCTGCTCGAAGCCAGGTCGTTGTCCAAGCTGTACCCGATCAAGCGGGCGGGCAGGGGCGTCAGCCTCCATGCGGTGGACGATGTCAGCCTGACGATCGCGGCCGGAGAAAGCGTCGGTCTGGTCGGTGAATCCGGCTGCGGCAAGTCTACCATGGTGCGGCTGCTCGGCCGTCTCATCGATCCCACCGCGGGCCAGGTGCTGCTAGAGGGAGAAGATCTGACCGCGATCACGCAGACGAAGTTCGCGGCATCGCCGAGCCGGCGGCGCATCCAGGTCGTGTTTCAGGACGCCACCGAAAGCCTCAATCCGTCGTTCCGCGTGTTTCAGGCGATCGCCGATCCTTTGAAGCGGCTGCTCGGCCTCACCAGCAGCGCCGAGATCGAGCAGCGCGTGCGCGCAACCGCCGCGTTGGTGGGATTGCCGGAGGAGCTGCTGCAGCGCTATCCGCATCAGCTCTCGGGCGGCCAGCGCGCGCGTGTCGGCATCGCGCGTGCCGTGGTCGTCGAACCCTCGCTGCTGATCCTCGATGAGCCGACCTCGGCGCTCGACGTGTCCGTGCAGGCCGTGATCCTGCGGCTGCTCGACGATCTGCGCGACCGGTTGTCGATGAGCTATCTGTTCGTGTCGCACGATCTCAACGTCGTCAGACTGCTGTGCTCACGCGTCGTCGTGATGTATCTCGGCAAGATCGTCGAGATCGCGCCGGCGGAGGCGCTGTTCACGGCGCCAAGTCATCCCTATGCGCAAGCGCTGGTGGCCGCGATCCCGGATCCGGCGCGACGCGGTGAAACGCGGCCACGGCTCGATGGCAGTCCGGCGAGCCCGATCAACCCCGATCCCAACATCTGCCGCTTCTACGGACGCTGCCCCAAGGCCGCTGATATCTGCACCAAGGCCATGCCGCCGCTGCGCGCGGTCGGACCGGATCATTTCGCCGCCTGCCATTTCGCTCTCTCACCCGCTGGAGCCCACGATGAGCGCTGACAACGAGATCTGCCGCATGGACGCCGCCACGGTGGCGGCCAAGGTCAAGGACAAGACGTTCTCCGCCGCCGAGGTCACCGAAGCGGTTCTGCGGCGCATGGACAAGCTCGAGCCGCACATCCACGCCTTCTGCACGCCGACGCCGGAGGTGGCGCGCGCCGCGGCGGCCGCAGTCGACGCCAAGATCGCGGCCGGCGAAGACCCCGGGCTGCTGGCGGGCGTGCCGATCGGCATCAAGGATCTGGTCGCGACCAAGGACATCCTGACGGTGATGGGATCGCCGCTGTATCGCGACTTCGTGCCCGACGAAGACGATATCGTGGTCGAGCGCCTGAAGGCGGCCGGCGCCGTCATCATCGGCAAGACCAACGTGCCGGAATTCGGCTACAGCGGCGTCGGCCACAATCCGGTGTTTCCGGCGACGCGCAATCCCTGGAATCTGGACATGACGTCCGGCGGATCGAGCGCCGGCTCCGGCGCCTCGGTCGCGTCCGGTGTCGCGCCGTTTGCGATCGGCTCCGACGGCGGCGGCTCGATCCGAATTCCCTCGGCTCTCTGCGGCCTGTACGGCATCAAGGCCTCGATGGGCCGCGTGCCGCTGTATCCCGGCTGCCGCGACGAACGCTATCCCGGCGTCTCCAGCTGGGAGTCGCTCGAGCATGTCGGCCCGATGAGCCGCACCGTCGGAGACTCCGCGCTGATGCTGAAGGTGATCACCGGACCAGATCCGCGCGACCGCTATTCGATCCCGGCGGCCGACTTCGACTATGTCGATGCCACGAAGGAGAGCATCAGGGGCCTGCGCATCGCCTACAGCGAAGACTGGGGCTATGCGCCTGTCGATCCGGAGGTCCGTCGCGTCGTCTCCGAGGCGGTGCGCGTGTTCGAGACCGATCTCGGCTGCACGGTCGAGCGCGCCGATCCCGGTTGGGACGATCCGTTCCCGCATTTCTGGACCATCGTGGCCGGCGATACCGATCTCACCGGCCTGCGCCGGATGATGAAGGGACGTGAAAAGGAAATGTCGCCGCATCTTGTTGCATTGTTGCAGCGGCAGTGGACGGCGGAGGAGTTCACCGACGCCAAGATGATGCGGCAGATGGTCTGCAACCGCATGTGGCGGTTTATGGCCAACTACGACCTGCTGATCACGCCGACGCTCGCGGTCCCGGCTTTCCCGCTCTACATGCAGGGGCCCGAGATCATCGAAGACAAGATGGTCACGACCGGCGACTGGCTCTGCTTCACCTTCATCTGCAACCTGACCGGACAGCCCGCCGCGACGATTCCGGCCGGGTTCACCAAGTCCGGCCTTCCCGTCGGCATGCAGATCATTGGCCGCCATCTCGCGGACCGCACCGTGCTCGCCGCCTCCGGCGCTTTCGAGCAAGCGCGTCCGTGGGCGCACAAATGGCCGAAGCTGTTGAGCGACCTCGGCCTCTGACCCTGCCTATCACATCCACCTGACAACATCCAGAAAGGACGCACGATATGAAGCTCTATCGCAGTCTGGTCGCAGCGGCGTTGCTCACAGCGTCCGCTGTGCTGCCCGGCGCCGTTGCGCATGCGGAGATCGCCAAGGACACCTTGGTGATCGTATCCGAGATGGGCCCGAACGGTCTCGACACGATGGTGCCGACGGCGAACGATCACAGCCGCATGGTCGTCTGGCAGGCCTATGACCGCCTGGTCAGCCATGGCGAAAAGACGCTGGCGGACGGCACCGTGTCCTACGATGCGAAGGTCATGACGCCGGAGCTGGCCGAAAGCTGGGAGGCCAGCGAGGACGGTAAGACCTACATCTTCCATCTGCGCAAGGATGCGACGTTCCACGACGGCACGCCCGTCACCGCCAAGGACGTCAAATGGTCGTTCGATCGCGCCATCGCCGCCGGCGGCTTTCCGGCGGTGCAGATGGCGGCGGGATCCCTGGTCAAGCCCGAACAGTTCTCCGTCGTCGACGATCACACCTTCAAGGCCACGTTCGATCAGTTCAACAAGCTGACGATGCCGGACCTGGTCGTGCCCGTGCCGGTCATTGTCAACTCAGAGCTGGCCAAGAAGCACGCGACGGCGCAGGACCCGTGGGCGTTCGACTGGGTGTCGCGCAACGATTGCGGCGGCGGCGCCTACAAGGTCGAATCATGGACACCGGGCCAGCAGACCGTGTTCACGCGTTTCGACGCCTGGAAGTCCGGTCCCTTGCCGAAGCTCAAGCGCGTCGTCTATCGCCAGATCGCCTCCGCTGGCACCCGCCGCGCGCTGCTGGAGAAGGGCGACGTCGACATGTCGGTCGGCTTGCCGCCGAAGGACTATGCCGAGCTGGCGGAGCAGGGCAAGGTCACGATCATCGGCGTGCCCGTGCAGAACGACCTCGTCTTCGTCGACATGAATGTCAAGATCGCGCCGTTCGACAATCCGAAGGTGCGCGAGGCGATCTCCTATGCGATCCCCTACAAGGAGATCGTCAGCTCCGCGCTCTACAATCGCGCCAAGCCGATGTTCGGTGGCGATCCGTCCAAGCCTTATCCCGACGCGACCTGGCCGGTCCCGATCAAGCATGGTCAGGACCTGGCGAAAGCCAAGCAGCTGCTCACCGAAGCCGGCTTGCCGAATGGCTTCAAGACCACGCTCTCGATCGATCTCAGCGAATCCACCGTGCGTGAGCCGACCGCCATCCTGATCCAGGAGGCGCTGAAGAACATCGGCGTCGAGCTCACGATCGAGAAGGTGCCGGGATCGAACTGGTTCGCGCAGATGGCCAGCAAGACCATGCCGATGGTGATCGCCGAATTCTACGGTTGGCTCGACTATCCCGATTACTTCTTCTTCTGGACCTTCCATGGCGGCAACAATTCGGTGTTCAACACCGCCAACTACGTCAACCCGGATCTCGACAAGGTCATCGACGAGGCGCGGTTCACGAGGGATCCCGAGGTCTACAAGACCAGCCTGAACAAGATGGTCGACATCGTCATGACCGATCTGCCGCGCATCCCGCTCTACACCCGCTTCGCCGACTACGCGATGCAGAAGAACGTCAAGGGGTTCGAATACTGGTTCCACACCCATCCGGACTTCCGCAAGCTCTACAAGGAGTGAGGCGGGGAGAGAGGACGGCAGGCGTGCCCCGCAGGGCGCGCGCCTGCTCTTCATCAAGGACATGCTGTGCAGGACACTCTCGGAGCCTTCGTTCCCGGCGCCATTCTTCGGCGCCCGCCGCATCGCTCCGGCCCGCTGTCGGGCCTGAGCTTCGCGGTCAAGGACCTGTTCGATGTCGCGGGCGATGTGACCGGCTGCGGCAATCCCGACTGGGCCGCGAGTCATGACGCCCCGGAGACGGATGCCTGGGCGGTCGATGTGCTGCGGCGCGCCGGCGCGGCACTGACCGGCAAGACCATCACCGACGAGATTTCGCTCGGGCTGCTCGGCATCAACAAGTTTGACGGCACACCGCTCAACCCGCGCGCGCCGGACCGGGTCCCTGGCGGCTCGTCCAGCGGCTCCGCATCTGCCGTGGCCGGCGGCCTCGTCGATGTGGCGCTGGGGACGGACTCTGGCGGTTCGGTGCGCACGCCCGCGAGCTTCTGCGGGATCTATGGTTTGCGTCCCACTCACGGCCGCATCTCCGTCGCCGGACTGATGGCCCAGGCGCCGACATTCGACACCGTCGGCTATTTCGCCAGGGATGCGCTGACCTTCGGTCGGGTCGGAGGCGTGCTGCTCGGCGAGCAGCTTGCGGACGCGCTGCACCCGGAGATCGTGATCGCGTCCGATTGCTTCGCGCTCGCCGACGAGCCGGTCAGGCTGGCCTTGGAGCCGGTCATCGAACGACTCCGAAAAGCCGTGCCTACTACCGCGGCGGCGCTGGCCAAGGGCGAACTGCTCGAATGGGGGCGACATCAGCGCATCCTACAGAAGAGCGAATTTCATGCGACATTTCGCGACTGGATCGATCGGGTAAATCCGCGCTTTTCCTCGGAGGTGGCCGGCGCCTTTGCCGATGACGGCCGTATCGCGGCGCAGGATCTCGCAGCCGCCAAGGGATTCCGCGAGGTGGCATCGAAGCGCCTCGACGATGTGCTCGACGGCCGACGCATGCTGTGTCTGCCGACGTCGCCCATCCTGCCGATCGCTCGCGATGCGCGTCTGTCGGAGATGCGCGCCGCCGTGCATCGGATTGTCGATTTGACCTGCATCGCCGGACTGACGGGGCTTCCGCAGGTGAACCTCCCCGTTGCGACTTCAGGTCCCATTCCCGTCGGACTGTCTCTGATCGGCTGGCGCGGCGGTGACGCGTCGCTGCTCGCGGCGGCGCAGACGCTTGCAAAAGAGTTCTCAATCGGCCTGTACGAGGAGCTGTCATGACCGACGTCAAGGATGCGCGCACGCTGACGCTCGCAGGCGGGCTCAAGGTGCTGAACGCAGCGATCACCGAAGCCGACCGGATCGGCCAGCCGATGTGCATCGCCGTGGTCGATACCGGCGGCAACCTGCTGGCGTTCGGGCGCATGGATGGGTCGAAGGGACTGAGTGTGACGTCGTCCATCAACAAGGCGCGCACGTCGGCGTTGTCGGGTTCGCCGACCGGCGGCGCGCATGCGGACGTGGAAATTCAAGTCACCTTGGCGCATGAAAGCCGTTGGACGAATCTGATCGGTGGCCTGCCGATCTGCGTCGACGGCTTCATTCTTGGTGCGGTTGCGGCAGGCTCCGGGTCAGGCGCGCAGGATCTCGCCGTTGCCCGGGCCGGTGCAGCCGCCATCCCCGGCGCCGACATGTATATCGACTTCGAGCCGATGGGCGCGGAAGATTCAGGGATCGTCAGGGGCACGACGCTCCGGGCGCGGGTCTGAAGGCGGCTGGCCGTGATGCGTACGGTCGTAGGTGAACATTGAATGAAGCGTCACGTCTCGGCGCGTTTTCCGAGACCCATCGCGTCGTCGGAATCGGCGAAGCGAGAGCTGAACGACGTAACGATTCGACGGCCTCAATGCGGCTGAAGCAGGCCCGTTCACAATGAAGCCTGGCCCGGATGGCTCTGCAATCGAGAGCGGGCGAACCCGATGTACCAGTCGAGGCAATCCGGGTTGGCCATCGCATCGCGGTTGATGACCTTGTCCAGCTGCTGTCCGAGCAGCAGCTTCTTGATCGGAAGCTCCTGCTTCTTGCCCGACAGCGTGCGTGGGATCTCTGCAACCGCAAAGATCTCGTCGGGCACGAAGCGTCGCGACAGACTGGCTTCGACCGCCATGTTGATCTTCCGCTTCATTGCATCGTCGAGCGCAACGTTCTCGCGAAGGACGACGAATAGCGGCATGTAGCTCTCGCGGCCGAGATATTCGAGATCGACGACCAGCGAATCCAGCACCTCCGGCAGCGCCTCGATGGCCGAGTACAATTCGCTCGTTCCCATCCGCAAGCCATGCCGGTTGATGGTGGCGTCGCTGCGGCCGTAGATGATGCAGGAGCCGTCCGGATCGACCTTGAGCCAGTCGCCATGCCGCCAAATCGGCGCGCCGTCGCGGGTCTTGTACGTATCGAAATAGCTGGCGAGATAGCGTGCATTCCCGGCGTCGTTCCAGAACCGCAGCGGCATCGACGGCATTGGCTCGGTGCAGACGAGCTCTCCGACCTCGCCGACGACAGGCTCGCCCTGGTCGTTGAACGCCTCGACCGCCGCGCCGAGCGCGCGGCACTGCATCGTTCCGGGCACCTGCGGCAACTCGCGATTGCCGCAGATGAAGGCGCCGGCGAAATCGGTGCCGCCCGAGATGTTGGACCACCACATCTGCGCCTGCGCCGGGCTGCCATTGACCTTTGCGAGCTCCGCAAAGCGCAGGTCGAACCAGGCTTGCGTATCGGCGCTCAGCGGCGAGCCGGTGGAGCCGAGGCAGCGCAGGCGGGACAGATCGCCTGCGTCCGCCAGTTCGATGTCCGCCTTGACGCAGCTCGCGAAGAAGGCCGCGCCGGCGCCGAAAAAGGTCGAGCGCGAGTTTGCGACGAAGCGCCACAGCGTGATCCAGTCCGGATTGTCCTTCGGTCCCGCCGGACTGCCGTTGAAGATGCAGCAGGTGGTGCCGTTGAGGAGCGCGCCGACCTGGTTGTTCCACATGATCCAGCCTGTCGAGCTGTACCAGTGATAGCGCTCGCCGAACGAATTCGGCTGGTAGGAGCAGCCGATGTCGTTGTGCAGCCCGAGCAAAGCGAGCGTGACGATGATGATGCCGCCATGACCATGCACGATCGGCTTCGGCAGCCCCGTGGTGCCGCTCGAATAGACGATCCAGAGCGGATGGTCGAAGGGCAGCCAGTCCGGCTCGAAAGCGTCGATGCCCGGGCCTGTTCTTGCCAGGATATCCGCGAGACGGACGTCCCCCTCGGCTTGCGCGCGGGCGTCGTCACTGTGGAGGATAACGTGACCCACCGTCGGCAACGACCGGCGCAGCTCCTCGACGACACCGCGGCGATCATGCCGGCGTCCCGCATAAGTGACGGCATCGCAGGCGATCAGCACCTTGGGTTCGATCTGCTTGAACCGGTCGATCACGGCAGGTGCGGCCATGTCGGGTGCGCAAACACTCCAGATGGCGCCGATGCTGGCCGCGGCGAGAAACGCGATCATGGCTTCCGGGATATTGGGCAGATAGGCGGCGACCCGGTCGCCGGGCGCGACGCCTTGCTCACGCAGATGCAGCGCCAGAGCGGCCGCCTTTCGCCGCAACTCCGGCCAGGATGTTTCCGTCAGCCTGCCGTCCTCGTGGCTGCTGATGATCGCGGGCAGGCCCGCGGCATCGGCTGCGCCGACGTGACGAAACACCTGCCTGGCGTAGTTGACCGAAGCAGCGGGAAACCAGACCGCTCCCGGCATCGTGCGCTTGGCCAGCACGGTCGAGAACGCGGTCGGCGACTGCAGGTCGAAATAGTCCCAGATGCTGCGCCAGAAGCTGTCGAGGTCGCGGATGGACCATTGTCGCATCTCCTCGAAGGTCTCGAAGCGGAGGCCGCGATTGTCCTTCAGCCATTGCCGATAGAGAGCCATTTGCGGGACGTAGGGAGCTGTCATCATTCATTCCGGCTTGTTTGCATCTTACGGAAACGCCGAGAGGCGCTCATTTCGATTTCTGCTTGCGCCGCTTGTAGAGCGCGTTGAAGCCTCCGGCCATGAAGGTCACGAACCGCTCGCGCACGGCCACGAAATCGTCGGACTTGCACCGACCGCCGGACAGGCGGTCGATGCGGCCCGTCCGTGACAGGATCAGCGAGTACGCGCCGGAGGTGAACTGGAAGCTCCAGAACAGGTCCTCCGGCGCGGCGTCGGGCAGCGCCTTCTGCAGCAGCCCGATGAGACGCAGCACCATCGGATCGAGATAGGCGTCCATCATCTCCACGCCATAGCCGGGCGCGTTGGCGACCTGCGCGAAGATGCGGCCGAAATGCCGCCAATTGTCCTCTTCGTTGACGTAGACGTCGAACGCGCCGTCATAATAGGCACGCAGCGCGCCTTCCACGGTCGGACGATCTCCGGCCTTGGCCTCGTAGGCATCCAGCCCGGCCGTGCGCACCGTGACGGCGTATTCCATGCGGCGTTCGAACACGGCATCGAACAACGCCCTCTTGCCCTCGAAGTAGTAATGGATCAGCGCGGGATGGATGCCCATCTTGTCGGCCACATCCTTGATCGTCACGCCGTAATAGCCGAGCTGCGCGAACAGCTCCTCGCTGGTGTCGAGGATCAGCTTCAGCGTGGTCGCGCGTTGTTCCGCGCGGGTGCGGCGCCCCTCAGGCTTCGGCTGTGCTGCCATGCTCTCCATGATCCCTGATCGGCGCACGCGGCGCCATTGCTGTCTCGACGATGCGGGGAGGGGCGCTCCCGGTCAAGCGACACTTCGGCCTTCCGACAATTTCATTTAGTGCTAAATGAATGAACTTGACCGGCGGTCGGCCGGACGGTAGGTCTGCAAGCGTGACGGACGTGATCTCCAAGCAGGTGGGCAGCCTGAGCTGCCGCGCTTGGCGTGCGCTGACGTCACCAACAATCGGCTGGCGATCGATCAGCCGCTCATGGGAGGATACATGACACGGATCAAGTCGACGGGGGCCGCCCTGCTGATGCTCGGCATGGCCCTTTCAGCCCCGGCGTTTGCGCAAAAGAAATACGACGTCGGCGCCACCGACACCGAGATCAAGATCGGTCAGACCAATCCCTCGAGCGGGCCCGCGTCCACCTTCGGCGCCATCGGCAGGGCGGAGGCCGCCTACATCCGGATGATCAACGAGCAGGGCGGCATCAACGGGCGCAAGATCAACCTGATTCAATACGACGACGCCTACAGCCCGCCGAAGACGGTCGAGCAGGTGCGCAAGCTGGTCGAAAGCGACGAGGTGCTGACCACGTTCCAGATCATCGGCACGCCGCCGAACGCCGCGGTCCAGAAATATCTCAACGCCAAGGGCGTGCCGCAACTTCTGGCGGGAAGCGGCGCGTCCCGCTTCACCGATCCCAAGAACTTCCCGTGGACCATCTCCGCCAACCCGAACTACCAGTCAGAAGCGCACATCTATGCGAGATACATTCTCGAGAACCATCCGAACGCCAAGATCGGCATCCTCTATCAGAACGACGATTTGGGCAAAGATTACGTCAAGGGGCTGAAGGACGGGCTCGGCGCGAAGGCCGGCATGATCGTCAAGGAGCTGTCTTACGAAGTGTCCGACCCGACCGTGGATTCGCAGTTGGTCACGCTCAAGGCCTCAGGGGCCGACCTGTTCTACAACATGTCGACGCCCAAATTCGCGGCCCAATCGATCAGGAAAGCCGCCGAGCTCGGCTGGAAGCCTGTGCATATCCTGGAGGTCAATGCGACGGGAGTCGGTCAGGTGCTGGTCCCGGCGGGGCTGGAGAACGCCAAGGACATCATCTCCGTCGCCTACGGCAAGGATCCGCTCGATCCGCAATGGGCCGACGACGAGGGCATGAAGCGCTACAAGGCGTTCATGGCGAAATACGCGCCGGGCGAGGACGCCAACAGCGGCTACGCGACCTATGGCTACTCGACGGCGGCGCTGCTCGTCCAGATCCTCAGGCAATGCGGCGACGAGCTGACGCGGGCCAACATCATGAAGCAGGCGACGAACATCAAGGGCTTCGTGCCGGATCTGGGGCTGCCGGGGATGTCGATCACGACGACGTCCGATGACTACCGCATCAACAAGCAATTCCAGATGATGAAGTTCGACGGTCAGCGCTGGATTATTTCTGGGCCGATCCTCACCGACGACTTCAAGGCGGACTAGCTCATCTCGTCTGGTCATGGCCTCGGCCGGGCGCCGCTTGCGGGCCCTGACGCCGGTGGTCCTGCCCCGACGTCCACACAGAACTCTCTGCATCGGAGCGCCGCGCATGACCAGTGAAGCCGTTCGCCGCCGTCGGGGCTTCGATCCCGCGGCGCTCGCAGCGATCGGCCCGGCGCTCGCCGAATTCGTCGATCGCGGCGAGCTCGCAGGCATCGTGTCGCTGACGTCGAGAGGCGGCGAGGTCGTTCACGCCGAGACCATCGGCTGGCGCGATGTCGAGACCAAGAGCCCGATGCGCCCGGACACGCTGTTCCGGATCGCGTCGATGACCAAGCCGATCACCTCCGTGGCGGCGATGATGCTGGTCGAGGAGGGCAGGATCGATTTGGCGGACCCGATCTCGCGCTGGGTTCCGGAACTCGCCGATCTGCGGGTGCTGCGCAACGCCGCTGGCCCGCTCGATGACACCGTGCCCGTTAATCGCCCGATCACGATCGAAGATCTGCTGACGCATCGCTCGGGGATCGCCTACGCGTTCTTTTCGGAAGGCCCGCTCAAGCTCGCCTACGAGCGCACGCTCGGCGATCCCGCCATGAACCGGTCGACGCCTGACGAATGGCTCGCCGCGCTCGGCACGCTGCCGCTCGCGTATCAGCCCGGCGACCGATTCCACTACGGCCATTCGACCGACGCGCTCGGTTTCCTGATCGGCCGGGTCGAAGGCAAGCCGTTTCGGGAGGTGCTGCGAGAGCGCATTTTCACCCCGCTCGGCATGGCCGATACTGATTTCTGGCTGCCGCACGCGAAGCGCGATCGTCTTGCGAGCTTGTACGGCTATGACGAGGCGGCAGGCCGGCTTGTGAAGCTCCAGCCGGTGATGTACGACGCGCCGCCCGACTACACGCCGGGCGGCGGCGGCTTGATCTCGTCCGCGCCCGACTATCATCGGTTCGCGCGCATGTTGCTCGGAGGAGGGGAGCTGAATGGCGTCAGGCTGCTGCGGCGTGAAACCGTTGACCTGATGCGGACCAACCGTCTGACGTCCGCGCAGCGGCAGGTCCCTTTCGCAGGCATGCCGCTGTGGCAGACCTCCGGATTCGGGCTCGGACTTGCGCTTGGGGATACGTCCGCGGGCAATCCCTATGCCTGCGGCGCGCCGGGATCGATGACCTGGCCCGGCATCTTCGGCACGTGGTGGCAGGCCGATCCCGCCAACGACCTGGTCATGATCTATCTGATTCAGCATCAGGTGCCGGTCTCGGCCGGAGCAGGGGCCACGATCGCCACCGGCCGAGGCGCTACGGGCCGCCGTGCTCTTCCCATCTTTCAGAGTGGAACGTACGCAGCCCTGTCCGACATGGCGGAACAGGCGATATGACCTTGCCGCGCGCATCCTGGTGGGAAGGACTTGTCCACGATGTGGACGCTGACATTCCGCGCGATGAAACGTCGAGCCGCGACGAGCTGCTGCCTCGCATAGCGGAACTGTAACATGCCTTCACGCCATCCTTGAGCTTGTGTTCCGGCCGTTATTCTGCTCAGTGCCTCTTCAAATTGCGCGATGATGCGCATCGATCGATCGACTGAAGTCGACAGCCAGTGAGGAAACAAGAATATGCGCAAGTTAACTTTGGCCATTACCCTGATCCTTCCGATGCTCGGCCATGCCGCGCAGGCCGAGGACACCATCAAGATCGGCTATATCGACCCGCTGTCCGGCGGGGGCGCCAGCGTCGGCGAGGGCGGCCTGAAGACCTTCCAATATCTCGCTGACGAACTCAACGGCAAGGGCGGCATTCTCGGCCGCAAGGTCGAGATCGTGCCGTTCGACAACAAGACCAATCCGCAGGAGAGCTTGGTTCAGGCCCAGAAGGCCATCGACGCCGGCGTTCGCTTCATCACGCAAGGCAACGGATCCTCCGTCGGTCTCGCGCTGGAGGACTTCGTCACCAAGCACAACACCCGCAATCCCGGCAAGGAAGTGCTGTATTTCAACTATGCGGCCGTCGATCCGAGCATGACCAACGAGAAGTGCAGCTACTGGCATTTCCGCTGGGACGCCAGCTCCGACATCAAGATGGAGGCGCTCACCAACTACATGAAGGACATTCCGTCCATCAAGAAGGTGTACCTCATCAACCAGGACTATTCATTCGGCCAATCGGTCCGCAGCGACGCGCGCAAGATGCTCGCGGCGAAGCGGGCAGATGTGCAGATTGTCGGCGACGAACTGCATCCGCTGCTGAAGATCACGGACTTCTCGCCCTATATCGCCAAGATCAAGGCGTCCGGTGCCGACAGCGTCATCACCGGCAATTGGGGACAGGACATTGCGCTGCTGCTCAAGGCCGCTGCCGACGCCGGCTTGAAGGTCAACTGGTACACGTACTACGCGGGTGGCGCCGGCGGTCCGACCGCGATCAAGCAGACCGGCCTCGATCATCAGGTGTTCCAGCTGACCGAAGGCTTCGCCAACTCGGGCAACCCCTCCGCGATGGACTACGAGAAGGCGTTCCGCGCCAAGGTCAACCTGTCACTGTGGTATCCGCGCGCGGTCAACGAGATGCGCATGTTCAAGGCGGCGGCCGAAAAGGCCAACTCCGTCGATCCGGTGAAGGTCGCGGCGGCGCTCGAGGACCTAAAGTTCGAGGTTCTAGACGGCGGCACCGGCCTCATGCGCAAGGATGACCACCAGTTCTTCCAGCCGATCTACATCTCGTCGTTCGGCAAGCTCGCGGCGAACGAGCCGTTCGACGAGGAGAACACCGGCTGGGGATGGCATCTGGTCTCGAAGGTCGATACGCCTCAGGCCATGGTGTCGACAACCTGCAAGATGACGCGGCCGTAACCATCGGCGCCGGCTTCCCGCACGGTTCACCGTGCGGGAGGCTTTCTGCCGATCGATCAGAGAATGAGCGGCAAGGGCATCGAAGCCCGACATTCGCGAGTGCGCCGTGCTTGAACTCATCGTCATCTCCACCCTCAACGGCGTGCTGTTCGGCATGCTGCTGTTCCTGCTGTCGAGCGGCTTGACCGTCATCTTCAGCATGATGGGGGTGCTCAATTTCGCCCATGCCAGCTTTTACATGCTGGGCGCCTTCTTCGGGTTCCAGCTCACCAAATGGGTGGGCTTCTGGCCGGCGCTGCTGCTGGCGCCGCTGCTCGTCGGGGCCATCGGCATGGCGGTCGAGCGTTACGGCCTGCGCAACACGCACAAGCATGGCCACGTCGCCGAGCTGCTGCTGACCTTCGGCCTTGCATTCGCGATCGAGGAAATCGTCTCGATGATCTGGGGGAAGACGCCGCTCGATTACCGTGTGCCGGCGCTGCTGGACTTTCCCGCGTTCACGATCTTCTCGACCAACTATCCGGCCTACAAGCTGTTCATGCTGGCAGTGTCGGTGACGATCTTCGTGGTGCTGCTGATCGTGCTCAAGCGCACCCGCGTCGGTCTGATCGTGCAGGCGGCGTTGACCCATCCCCACATGGTGGGGCATCTCGGCCATAATGTCGGACGCGTCTTCATGGTGGTGTTCGGGGTCGGCAGCGCGCTGGCCGGTCTCGCCGGCGTGATCGCCGGCCCTGCCTTGGTGACGCAATCCGACATGGCCGCGGCGCTCGGACCGATCCTGTTCGTGGTCATCGTGTTCGGCGGCCTGGGCTCGCTGCCGGGCGCCTTCATCGCCTCGCTGGTGATCGGCCTGGTGCAGACCTTCGCCGTGGCCCTGAACGGCTCGCTGGCAAGCGCCTTCGGCCCGCTCGATCCGGCCGCCGGCCCATCGGTGCTCACCGACATCTGGAACGTCACGATCGCGCAGGTCGCGCCGATCGTTCCTTACCTGCTGCTGGTGCTCGTGCTTATCGTGCGTCCCGTGGGCCTGATGGGGACGCGTGAATCATGACCGCCGCAGTGACCTCGGCTTCGCACCCTCTGGCGAAATCCGCCGGCTCTCCCCTCCGCTTCTACGCCATCTGGCTGATCGGCATTGCCGCGCTGATCATCCTGCCGCTGCTGTTCAGTTCGGGCGGATCGCTGACATCTTTCAGCCTGATCGGGATCGCGATCGTGTTCGCGCTCTCCTACAACATTCTCCTCGGCCAGACCGGACTGCTGTCGTTCGGCCATGCGGTTCACTACGGCCTCGGCGGCTTCGCCGCCTGCCACATGATGAACGCGGTGGTCGCGCATGGCTGGCCGATTCCGCTGCCGTTCATTCCGCTGTTCGGCGGACTGGGCGGGCTCGCTTTTGCCATGCTCCTCGGTTGGGTCATGACCAAGCGCGCCGGAACGGTGTTCGCGATGATCTCGCTCGGGATCGGCGAGCTCGTCGCGTCGTCGTCGCTGATCCTGCGCTCGGTGTTCGGCGGCGAAGCCGGCATCACCACTGACCGCACGGCCTTGCCGCGCATGTTCGGCTGGACCTTCGGGCCGCAGCTGCAGGTCTATTACCTGATCGCGTTCTGGCTGGTGCTGTCGGCGATCGCGATGTACGCGCTGACCCGGACGCCGCTCGGGCGCATCAGCAACGCCGTTCGCGACAATCCCGAGCGCGTCCAGTTCATCGGCTACGATCCTCATGTCGTTCGCTATCTCGCCTACTGCTTTGCCGGCTTCTTCGCGGGCATCGCGGGTGGCCTTGCCGCGATCAGCTTCGAGATCGCCAATTCCGCCTATCTCGGCGCGATCCAGTCGGGCCTCGTGCTGTTTTCCACCTTCATCGGCGGCACGGCCTATTTCTTCGGTCCGATTCTCGGCGCGATCCTGGTGACCTATCTCCAGCTCGGCCTGACGAGCCTCACCAGTGTCTGGCAGCTCTATTTCGGCATCATCTTCATCGGCATCGTCATGTTCTCGCCGGGCGGCATCGCCGGCCTCCTGATGATGCACCGGCCGCTGATCCGGGCCGGGACACTCGGAATGGTGATCCCGTCCTATCTCCTGGCTGTCGTGCCGACCGCGGCGCTCGCCTGCGGCGTCATCCTGACCATCGAGACCGTCGCGCGCTATTCCGGCGGCGACGCCATCAACCTGTTCGGCGTCGCGTTCAATCCACAATCGCCGGTGACGTGGGCTGTCGCCGCAGTCCTGGTGGTCGGTGGCTTCCTTGTCGCACGTTTGACCTGGCAGCGGATCGCCGAAGCCTGGGACAGGGCCGCCACCGTGGCGCGTGACCGGGGGTATCTGGCATGACCGCGGCCATCGAAGTCCGTGCCGTCGAAAAGCGCTTCGGCAACGTCGGCGTCATTCGCGACCTCAATCTCAGCGTCAACAGGGGTGAGCGCCACGCCATCATCGGCCCGAACGGCGCCGGCAAGTCCACGACGTTCAACCTGATCAGCGGGCATATCCGGCCGACCTCGGGCGAGGTGAGGTTGAACGGCGACGTCATCTCCGGCCTGCGGCCGTTCGAGATCAATCGCCGCGGCCTGTCGCGCTCGTTCCAGGTGACCAACGTGTTCGCCCGCATGACCGTGTGGGAGAACGTTCGGTGCGCCGTGCTGTGGGCGACCGGACACCGCTACGCGTTCTGGAAGAACGTCGACAGCCTGCCGGAGGTGCGCCAGCGGACCGCGGAGATCCTCGACGACATTCATCTGACGCATCGGCGCGACGTTCCTGCGGGATTGCTGACTTATGCCGAGCAGCGCGAGCTCGAAATCGGTGTCACCATCGCCAGCGGCGCGACGGTGGTGATGCTCGACGAGCCCACCGCCGGAATGAGCAACGCGGAAACCGAGCGGGCCGTGGCCTTGATTAGGCGGCTCACCGAAGGGCGGACGCTGGTGATCGTCGAGCACGACATGAGCGTGGTGTTCGGCCTTGCCGATCGCATCTCGGTGCTGGTCTATGGCCACATCATCGCGTCGGGGACGCCGGAGGAGATCCGGCGGGACCCGAAGGTGAGGGAAGCCTATCTCGGCGAGGAGGCCCACTGATGCTCGAAGTCAGGAACCTCCACGCCTATTACGGCAAGAGCCACATCCTCCAGGGCGTCGATCTCGACGTTGCCGCGGGCGAGGTGGTGAGCCTGCTTGGCCGCAACGGCGTCGGACGCTCGACCACTGTCAAGGCGATCATGGGCGAGGTCAGTCCGCAGGGGACGATCCGCTTCAAGGGCCGGGACATTGCCGGCCTGCCGAGCTACAAGATCGCCCGGCTCGGGCTCGGCTACGTGCCCGAGCATCGCGATATCTTCCCGAGCCTCACGGTGCGTCAGAATCTCGTGCTCGGCATCAAGGATATCAGGCGGCCGGGCAAGTGGCGCCTGCAGGACATGCTCGACATGTTCCCCAATCTCGCCGCGCGCGCCGATACCCCCGCCGGCGTCCTCTCGGGCGGCGAGAAGCAGATGCTGACCACCTGCCGAACCCTCATGGGCGACCCCGATCTGATCATGATCGACGAGCCCACCGAGGGGCTGGCGCCGCTGATCGTGCAGCAGGTCGGCGACCTGATCGCGCGAATCGCCGCGGCCGGCGTCGCGATCCTGCTCGTCGAGCAGAAGCTCTCGATTGCGATGCGTATCTCCAAGCGCGTCTACGTCATGGGCCACGGGCGTGTCGTGTTCGAAGGAACGCCGGACCAGCTCAAGGCCAACACCGCAGTGCGCCAGGAGTGGCTCGAAGTCTGATGGCGCTTGGCGTTGAGCCCGCCGATCTGCTGACGCTGCATCGTGAAATCTAAAAGATCGTCGTTTGGCCGGACGCCTCGCATGGCATGACGGGTAACGCGCTACTTTCCCTTGGACGCGTCCGAGAGCATTCACCTTCGCCGTGCGATTGATGCTCCCAAGAGAAACGCGATTAGCAGAGAAGCGAGCGGGGCCTCTCGAGCGACGTTGCTCAAGACGCTGAGCGGCATTCCCGGCTTGCGTCCTGACTCCACAGTGTCGTGCACCTGCTTTGCAGCCCGCCTGGCGACATCGACGAAAGAATCGATGGCGGATTTCTTGTCTTCGGCGGGGTAGAGCCCCTCATAGATGAACGGCTGGAGGGCCGGATCGTCGCTCATAATCTTCTCTCTTTTGAAGTGGGCTAGGACAACAATGTCGCGGAGTTCGGAATGGTTCCGCGCCGTCCGCCGTTTTGCAGGGTCCCGAGCCGGCGGGCGCGGCTCTGACAACGTCCTCGGCAAGGTCGCATGATCGACGCCGTGTCCGCCTTGCGCACCCGGATCGCATCCCCGATGGGAGGTGAGCTATGTCCGACATCCTTCGTCATGATAGGCGACTGTCTTCAACGCGGACCTGCTGCGCAGCAAGACGGATCTTGCGGCCGCGCGCCGGTCCCGTCTTTGGCCTTGATGGTCCGGTGCGCTTGAGCGCGGCGAGAAATCGAATCGCCGTGTCCAGCATGCGGCTGTGGCGGATATCGTGTTTGTAGAGCAGCCGGGATCGCGTGCCCTTGGCGCCTTGCAAGACTGAGGCGGTCCGCAGTCGCGCGGCGATGCCGCCCGTTCCGACATCCAGCCGCGCGATGCCGAGGGCCCGGCACTCAAGGCCGACCCGCGCTGTCGCGATCAGGTTGCACGCTTCCGGCGGCAACGGGCCGAAGCGAAGCCGGATGTCATCCTCGATGTCGTCGATCTCGGCGGCGCTCTCGGCGTGAGCCAGTCGCGCGTAGACATCGAGCCGTGTCGGCTGGTCCTGGACGTAGTTCGTCGGCAGCAATGCCGGCAGATCGACGCGCAGCTCCGGAAGCCAGATCTCGGCGGCGCGGTGCGGTCGTCCGTTCAGGGCACGTGACAGCAGCTCGTGATAGAGTGGCGGACCGAAAATCTGGACATGGCCCGCCTGCTGCTCCGACAGCAGATCACCGGCGCCGCGCAGGTCGAGATCGCGTGCGCTGATCTGAAATCCTGCACCGGTGAAGCTTAGCTCCTGCAAAGCCTGGAGCCGTTTCTCGGCCTCGTCGCCGGCAGCATCGGTGAGCAGATAGGCGAAGGCACGGGTGCCGCCGCGCCCCACACGCCCGCGCAATTGATGCAGCTGGGACAGGCCGAAGCGTTCGGCGCCGGAAATCAGGATCGTGTTGGCGCGCGGAATGTCCAGGCCGTTCTCGACGATGTTGGTCGCCAGCAGGACGTCGGCCTCGCCTGCCACGAAGCGCATCATCTGCGCATCGATATCCCGCGCCGGCATGCGCCCATGGATCATGGTGATGCTGAGCTCGGGGACCACTTGGCGGAGCCGTTCCTGCATCGGGCCGAGATCCTTGATCCGCGGACAGATCACGAAGCTCTGCCCGCCTCGGGCGTGCTCCTTGCGCAGCGCGATCGCCAGCGTGGCATCGAGGAGCGGTGCGCTCCTGGTGATCACGGGGCGACGTTGCGTCGGCGGCGTCGCGATGACGCTGAGATCGCGCAAGCCCGCGATGGCGCCCGCCATCGTGCGTGGGATCGGCGTCGCACTCATCGTCAATGTATGGACGCCCATGCGCAGTGTCGCGAGCCTCGCCTTGTCGGCGGCGCCGAAATGTTGCTCTTCGTCGACGATGACGAGACCGAGATCCGCGAACCGCGCGTCGTCCGTGGCGAGCGCCGTGGTGCCGATGACGAGCTTGAGCGAACCGTCCGCGAGCTGCCGCTTGGTGCTGCGCGCCTCCGCTGCCGATGACAAGCGCGAGAGGTGACCGATGCCGATCCCGAATGGTGCAAAGCGTTTCGTGAATGTCTGGACATGCTGTGCGGCGAGCACCGTCGTCGGCACGATCAGGGCGACTTGCCGGCCGGCAAGGACCGTCGCTGCTGCGGCCCGCAATGCGACCTCGGTCTTGCCGAAGCCGACGTCGCCGCACACGACTCGGTCCATGGGATGTCCCGCACCTAGGTCCTTCAGCACGTCTTCGATCGCGGCAGCCTGATCCGGCGTGGTGACGTAAGGGAATCGCGCCACGAAGCGCTCGTACTCCACTGCTGGAGCGGCGATGCGCGGCGCCTCGGTGCGAAGCCGCGTGCGAATCTGCTCGGACAGCATCGCCGCCGTACGGTCGATCTCGCGTTCGGCCTCCAGACAACGCGACGCCCACGAGCTGCCATCGGCATCATCGAGCTTGATCCCGCTCGGATCGCGCGCATACGGCCAGACCATCGCGAGCTCGGCGAGCGGCACCAGGATCGCCTCGTCGCCGGCGAAAACGAGACGGACCATCTCCCGCGTGCTGACATCCGGCGCCGAGACGATCTCCAACCCGTCGAGCCGCGCCAGCCCGCGCTGCAGATGAATCACGGCGCTACCCGGCACGGGAATGCCGCCGGCGGCCGCGGCTGTTGCTTGTTGGCGTGCCATCGGCAGGAGATGCCGGGCCCTGCTGCCGAGCACCTCCGCCGCGGTAATGACGATCCGGGGGCGGCCCGCGTCGGTCGTAAAGCCGCGATCCAGATCGACCAGCAGCGAGGTGATCACGTCGCCTCGCGTGCGCGTTGCCGCGGTCCAATCGACGCACCGCTCGGTCTTCACTTCGGCCAGGCGCTCCATGCGCTGCAGATCGCTCTCGGCGGCAGCGGTGAGAATGATCCGGGCGCCTCGCCGCCTGCAGCTTTCGATGAACCGCCGAAGTCCGGTCCGGGCTGCTCTCTGCTCGGCGAAGCGCGGGATCGGCTCGCTGTCGTCGGTCTTTGGCAGAATCTGTCCGCTGCGCAACGCGTGCTGCCAGCCGCTGCGGCTGATGAAGGCGTGCTCGCGGCGGCTGTTGTTGACCCCGTTCTCATCGAGTGCTCCAAGCCGCAGCTCCGCCCGCTCGGGAACATCGCTATCGACGACGATCTCGGCGCCGCTCAGATAGTCGAAGATGTCGACCGGCTTCGCCTCGCGGCCAATGCCGCGTTCCGACATCGGATCGATCAGCAATGTGTCGGCCGCTGCGATCTCGTCCTGTTGCACGGGGTCGAAAAAGCGGATGCCGCTAACCACCCCGTCGGCATGATTGATCCGGACGGGTCCGAGCGCGCCGGCCAGAAACAGCTCGGTGGTCTGGCCGTGGAACAGCACGCCGCCCGGATCGTCGGGAGGCTCATCGGGTGTATAGCCCAGGCTGACCAGCGTGGTGCGAAATCCCTCCAGGTCGATGGATTGCCCGGTCTCCATGCGCAGGCAGGCATCGTCCCAGCACCGCCGCGGCGGAACGCGCGGCAGCATGGCCTCGACGGTCGAAATCAGCATCGGCTTGCTCGCGCGCTCGGCCAAGCGCCTCAGCACATGGGCGCGGCGTCCGGCCAGTTCGCGCGATGGCTCGGCGTCGTCGAACGGCAAGGTGTCGAAGCGCGGCAGCACGAGAACGCCGCAGGCGGGATCCATCGCATGGAGGACCGCGGCGAGGCGTTCGGCGCGGGGTTCGTTGCTCGCAATGAAGAGCAGTCCCGGTGATACCGGCTGTTGCCGTGCTTGCAGCAGATGAACTGCGATGAGGCCGAGCGAGGCCGCGGACGACGGCAGCCGTTGCGTTCGCGATTGCGAGGTGCCGGCTGGTGTTGGTGATTTGCGCGAAGCTCTGGACTTGACCATCCCCACGCAAACACCGCCCAGGCCATCAGAGTTCCGGCGCTGACCGCGCATCGTCCGGGAATGCTGGCCCTGCGGGCGAGGTGTAGCAATGATCGTCACCGGCAGCTTGAGGCCGTTCGCATGATCATTGCATCTGCGGAGGCTACGGGCGACGCTCTCGGTAGAGCGGGACGCCGGCCCACGCATCAATGCTCGTCCAGCTTCGTCGCAAGAAAGTCGGCGACCGACGAGATGTCGATTGGCTTTTCCCAATGCGGAACGTCGGCGAATTCGGGGCGTATGGCGCCCTTGTCATAGCCGGTCGTAAAGACGAATGGAATGTTGCGCTCGCGCAGCGTTCGCGCGACAGGGAAAACCATATCCTCCCTGACATTGATGTCGAGCAGGGCGGCGTCGAAATTCCGTCCCGATCGCAGCAGCGCCTGCGCCTCGTCCAGATCAGACATCGGGCCGATCACATCAGCGCCGCGGCGCCGGAACTCGCGGGCGAGATCGTCAGCCAGAAAATATTCGTCCTCGACAATCAGGATGGATCGCCCGGCGAATGGCTGTGAGGAGCTGCGGGAAATGGCCGAGCCATGATGCATGACGTTCTCCTATGAGAATGACTGATAGGAACGACTGTTGGACAAATACCTTATCGGCAGCAGTTATGGAACGACCTCCGTTCCTGCGCCGGCGCTTGAGAGGGATCGGGCCTTGTCCAACCGAGACATCATCGTCATCGGCGGCTCATCGGGGGCGACCGCACCATTGAAGGAGATTCTCGGGCGGCTGTCGCCCGACATCCCAGCCGCGGTGTTTGTCGTCCTACACGTTCCTGCAGGTGGAATCGGTATCCTGTCGACCGTTGTCAACGCCGTGGGCCGTCTGCCCGTCAAGCACGCCGCCCATGGGATGCCGATCGAAAACGGAACCGTGTATCTCGCCGCGCCCGATCATCATCTGCTGGTGGTGGATGGCCAGGTCGTGCTGGGCCGCGGTCCCCATGAGAACATGGTGCGGCCCGCGGTCAATCCCTTGTTCCGATCCGCCGCGCTGCATTATGGGCCAAGGGTCATCGGGGTCATCCTAAGTGGACTCCTATCAGACGGTGCGACCGGCCTCAACGCAATTAAGCGCTGCGGCGGGGTCGCGGTGGTGCAGGCGCCGACGGATGCGCTTGCTGATGAGATGCCGCGGCGTGCGCTCGAAGCCGGTCCTGTCGACTACTGCCTGCCCGGCGCTGAGATCGGGGACGTTCTCGCCGAGCTGACCGAGACCCAGGCTGGGGCTGCGGGGCCGGCTCCGTTGGACATCCGCCTGGAGGTGGAGATGGCGGCCGGCGAGAGGGGCGATAGCGAGACGATGGCTGCGATCAGCAGGCCGGCGGCGTCGATCTGTCCGAGCTGCGGCGGCGTGCTGTCCAGCCTCACGGTCGACAAGCCGCTCCGATTCCGCTGCCAGGTCGGGCTCGCCTCTACGGCCGACGTGCTGGCCAGGGAGCAAGAGAGGCGGGTCGACGAGGCGATGCGCGTGGCGTTGCGCATCATCGATGAGCGCGCGGAGCTGGTGCGTCGAATGGGTGATGATGCGCGCGCCAGCGGCCGCAATGCCATCGCCGAGATGTATGAAGGCAGGTGTGCGGAGTACCGGCGCTACGCCGATCTGATCAGGCAGGTCGTGATCAAATCGCTGGATCTGCCATCCGGAGAGAGGTGAGCAGAGATGCTGGATCCGAGGTCGTATTCTTCTGCCGATGACACCGCGGCTGAGATCCGCTCCGAGGAGACGCAGTTGCGCAAGGCGGTCGCCGACATCTCGGAGGGCCGCATGCGGCTGCGCAACCAGCAGCTCCTGGTTGCCGAGATGCATGAGCGAGGGACCGCGCCGGCAGATTGCAGCAGGAGAGAGACGGCTGAGCGGCTCACGGTGCTGTTGCGCGACAGCCTGATCGAGTGGGATCGGCATCGCGTGCTGATCGAGCAACGGTTGGCTTATCTGTACGCCCGGCACCGGCGTGAGCTGAAGTCCTGACCTCGACCCCGTCGTGGAGACCTCCGGCTCGACCTGCCGACGCCTCACCGGTCGGGAGAGGCCAACTTGACGAACTGAACGCCGGTCGCGCACCAGGCGAACATGCAGCCATGCCCGTCCGCGAAATTCCTGATCCGGCCGGTTGCCACGTCGTTGTAGCCGAACAATCGCTCGACGTCCGCCATCACGAGGTGCAGGCCCTGGCCTGGAACCAAATGGTCCAGCTGCATTTGCAGAAGAGGCAGGCTGAGTGGCTCGCTCATGAGATAACAAGTAGAGGAAACGGGCGCGATCGATTTTGCGGCAGATCAAGCGGCGCTCGCGTGGGGCGAGACGTGGCGACCTCTCGCGCCGCGGAAGCCATGATCGGTGACGGCTATTTCGTTCGCGGGATGAATGGGCTAATTTGCCTCTCGTTTCGGCTGAGGCGGACTTGATTTGCGACAGGATATGGCGAGTGGCGGCTCTCAAGCGGGCGAAGGTCACAAGGCGCGGCGGCCGCTGATCATCGGTGTCGGCGCCTCGACCGGCAATACCGCGAGCCTTGCGCTGTTCCTGGCCAAGTGCGCGCTCGACCAGGATCTCGCGATGGTGCTGGTGCTCCAGCATCGCGAGGCGCTCGACCAGGACTGGCTGCGCCAGGTGCTGCAGCCGCTCGAAAGCGTGCAGTTTCGGGAGGTCGAGGACGGCGCGGAGATCGAGGGGCAGTCGATCTATCTGTGCCCGCCCAACGTCATCGCGACCTTGCAGGACAACCGCTTCGTCCTGCGCCAAAGTCCCCAGGCCCCCGGCGAGCGCGGCACCATCGACAGCCTGCTGGTGTCGCTTGCCGAGGACCGCGCGGAGCAGTCGATCGGCGTCATCCTGGCCGGCACGGGGGGCGACGGAACGCTCGGGGTTGCGGCGTTGAAGGATCATGGCGGGCTCGCGCTGGCCGAGCGCCTCGCCGACGAGGGCGAAGGGGAGCCGCAGGACAGCAGCAGGGCCGCGGCCATCGCCGACTTCGTGCTCCCGGCCGAGGACATCCCGGACCACATCCAGGTCTACGCCCGCCATCTGCGCCGGCTCGAGGAGCGCCACGGCTTCGACGAGGTCCTTGCCGCCGCCGCGGTCTCGCTCGGGCGGATCGCCGACATCCTGCGCAACAAGACCGGCAACGACTTTCATGGCTACAAGCAGAACACTTTCCTGCGCCGCGTTCAGCGCCGGATGCAGGTGGTTCAGATCGGCGACATCGCGGCCTATGTCGACTTCCTGCGCACCGACAAGGACGAGGTTCAGCAACTCTTCAACGACCTGCTGATCGGCGTGACCGAGTTCTTCCGCGACAGGCGGGAGTTCGAGGTTCTGGAGCAGGACGTCATTCCGCAGATCTTCGCCGGCAAGCAGAGCGGACAGCAGATTCGCGTCTGGGTGCTCGGCTGCGCCACCGGCGAGGAGGCCTATTCGATCGCGATCTTGCTGCGTGAGCATGCAGCCAAGCTCGACTCGTCGCCCTCGCTGCAGATTTTCGCCACCGACATCGACGGCCGGGCACTGGCGGCGGCGCGGGTCGGCCGCTATCGCACCGACATCGAGGCCAACATCACGCCCGAGCGGCTGGCGCGCTGGTTCGTCCGCGAGGGCGATACCTATTGCGTGGTGAAGGAGCTGCGCGAGATGATCATCTTCTCGCAGCACAATGTCATCAAGGATGCGCCGTTCTCCAAGCTCGACCTGGTGTCCTGCCGCAACCTGCTGATCTACCTGAATGCCGAGCTGCAGAACCGGGTGATCCCGCTGTTCCACTTCGCGCTGCTGCCCGGGCGGTTTCTGTTCCTCGGCAATTCGGAGAACGTGACGCGGCACCCGAAACTGTTTTCGCCGGTCGACCGCCGCTCTCGGATCTTCCGCAAGCTCGATACCGGATCGCGGCTGCCGCCGGAGTTTCCGATCAGCGCGGCCGCCGGGCGCGTACCGGTGGAGATGCCGGCGATCCGCGCCGTCGGCTCCGATGTCGGCCTGGAGCGCAAGGCCCAGCGCATCGCCGAGCGCTACGCCCCGGCCTATGTCATCATCGACGGCAACTTCCAAATTTTGCATTTTTCGGGCCGGACCGGCCGCTTCATCGAGCCGACCGCCGGCGCTGCGACGTTGGATCTGCTCAGCCTCGTGCATCGCGACCTCAGGCTCGAATTGCGCACGGCGCTCGCCCGTGCGCGCGAGACCAGCCAGACCGTGCATGCCGATCAGGTTCTGCTCGGCGTCAACGGTCACACCGTCGGGGTCGACGTCACCGTCGAGCCGGTGGACGATGGCGCCGACGTACATCGCAGCTTCGTCGTGCTGTTCAAGGAAGGCCCGCTCCGGCCGTCTGCTTCGCTTGCGGGCGGCAACGGCGGGCTCGTGCGCAGCGAGCATGTCGAGCGTCTCGAGAGCGACCTGAGGGCGACGCGCGAACGGTTGCAGGCCACGATCGAGGAGCTGGAGAGCACCAATGAGGAGCTCAAATCCTCCAACGAGGAATATCAGTCGCTGAACGAGGAGCTGCAATCCGCCAATGAGGAGCTCGAGACCTCGCGCGAGGAGCTGCAATCGGTCAACGAGGAGCTCACGACCGTCAACGGCGAACTTGCGCATCGCGTCCAGGAGCTGACGCGCGCAACCAGCGACCTGAAGAACTTTCTCGAAAGCACGCAGATCGCGACCGTCTTCGTGGACAACGATCTCCGGGTGATGAACTTCACCCCCGCGATCACCCAGGTGCTGCATCTGGTCGAGACCGACGTCGGGCGGCCGATCGCCCATATCAAGGCGAAGATCCCGATCGAGGAGCTGTACGAGGACGTCCGCCGGGTGCTGCGCACGCTCGCCAGCGCCGAGCGCGAGCTGACCGCGCCGGACAGCGGCACCCGCTTCATCGTCCGCATGCTGCCCTATCGCAGCGTCGACAACTTCATCGCGGGGGTGGTGATGACCTTCATTAACGTCACTGCGATCACGCGGGCCGAGGAGCGCCAGCGCCTGCTGCTGGCGGAGCTGCAGCATCGCGTACGCAACACGCTTGGCGTCGTCCGCTCGATCGCTCGGCGCTCGGCCCAGACCAGCGCGACGGTCGAGGACTATGCCGCCCATCTCGATGGCCGGCTCGGCGCGCTGGCGCGCACCCAGGCCGCGGTGACGCGGGACCCGGAAGCGGGCGTCGATCTCGAATATCTGCTGGCCGACGAGCTGATGGCGTACAAGGCGCGCGAGGGCGAGCAGGTGCGGATGTCCGGGCCGTCGATGCGGCTGCAGCCTAAGGCCGCCGAGACATTGTCGCTCGCCATTCATGAGCTGGCGACCAATGCAGTGAAATACGGCGCGCTCAGCCAGCCGACCGGGCGCATCGAGATCAGCTGGCATATCGACGAGAGCGTCGATCCCAGGGAATTGGTGTTCGAATGGCGAGAGAGAGGAGGGCCCGAGGTGAAGCCGTCGCAGCGAAAGGGATTTGGCACCGAGATCCTGGAGCGGACGTTGGCGTTCGAGCTGAAGGGCAGGACGCAGCTGTCGTTCAATACGGCGGGCCTGCAATTCCAGATCATCCTTCCGCTCAGCCGCAGTTTCGTCCAGAGCCCCGCGACATCACAGCGATGAGCGGCCGAGGCATCACCGCGCATACGGCGGATGTCGTCCTCCGCCGGCTGCGTGCGTTCCGCGCGGTGTCCGACGAGGCGGCCGCGAAGCTCGAACAGGCCGTGCGGGGCCACGTCGTGCTGGCTTCGGCCGGGCAAGAGCTGGCAGCCGAGGGGGATGCCGCGGTCACCATCCGCATGATGCTGACCGGCTGGGCGGTCCGCTACAAGACATTGGAAGATGGCCGCCGGCAGATCGTCAATCTGGCGTTGCCCGGTGATACCTGTGATGCGCAGATCTATCTCGTGAAGCGGCTCGATCATTCGATCGCGGCGCTGACGCCGGTCAGCTACGCCGAGCTGGATCGCGAGCGCTTCGAGAGCCTGATCGCGTGCGATCGCAAGCTGGCCGAAGCGTTCTGGTGCGAGACGCTCTCCAATGCCGCGATCCAGCGCGAGTGGACGCTGAACCTCGGGCGTCGCGATGCCTATGAGCGCGTCGCGCATCTGCTGTGTGAGGTGATGACGCGGCTGCGGGCGGTCGGGCTGGTCGATGGCGACAGCTGCGCGTTTCCGATCACGCAGATGGATCTGGCCGATGCCACCGGCCTCTCGGTGGTGCATGTGAACCGGACGCTGCAGGAGCTGCGCTCCGCCGGTCTGATCGTGCTGCGCGACCGCACGTTGACCGTCCCGGATCTCGACGCGCTGATGGAGACCGCTCTCTTCACACCGGACTATCTGCACTATCTGTCGCCGGACTGATCGCACACGGACGGGCGTCGGTGTCGTCTCGGCGGCGGTTTGGGGCGTTTCCGTCGCGGCTTGCATTCGCGGCATGCGCGTCACCATCTCGCGGCGCCTGGTGCGTCCGAGTTGATCGGGATGTGGCCCTCGGAGATCATGAGGGCGCGGGGAATGCCGGGCGCTGGCCGCACCCATGGCCCGCCTGCAGAAAAGAAAGCAGGCGGCAGTCACCACAGGTTCAGCCGAGACATCCCGGCATTCCCCGCGCGATGGTTGGGCGGCTTATACGCATTCTCCCCGGGGACCGGGCTGTCTTGCCCCCGTCACGGACGGATCATCATGACCATCCGCTTGGCCTCAGCGTCGGGAGACCAGGACCATGCGACTTCGCCGGCGCGCGGCCTCGTTCGTCCGCATGGCCTTGAGCCACGCTGCGAGACCCTCGCACCCACCGCATCCCACCCCGCGCGTCGTGACGATCGCGATGCGCCCCTCATGGCGAGGCGGGACCGGTACAGATAAGCATGAATACGGAAAAAACGAAAGCGGAATATTTTTCGCGGAGGGACTGGACAGAGCAAATCAGTCTGGACGCGCAGGGGAATTTCGTGTCCAGGCGCACCGCGTGGGCAGGCGTTTGATCGAAGCGAAGCGAGCAAGGGGGGCGACGATCGTACCGGACCGCGCTAACGGCGTCGCCACGACGTGATCAGGCCTGCGAGCCCGGCATCGAGCATCTCGTCCCCCTCTGCCAGGGCCGCATGGTATGTGAGCCAATATTTGCCAACGAGCGCGTAATGCGCACAAAGAGCTTCGCTTGGAGCCTGACAGACCACGAGCCGCGCGAGCTGGCCGTTGTCGTTCAGCCGAGCATAGTAGCGCTGAATGCGCGTGATCCCGCCCGGCTGCATCGTGTAGCTCAGGTCGAATGTCCGGTATCCAGCACGGTCCGGGCCTCGGCTCATCTCCGAGCGGCGCTCGCGCCAGGACCGCAAGTCCGATCCGAGGGCGCTCTCGTCGTCAGGCGAGAAGATAGAGTGAGCAGGGCCCTTCGTCTCGGAGGTGCCTTGTGGGGGCAATCAGCCCGCGGCTGTCAGCGGCTGCCCATCGTCGCCGGCGGCCGGCCCCGCTTTCGTCACTGTCTGATTCACGCATCGCGGCGACGGCCTGAATGTCGTCCCGGCGCGACCATCGGAGCGCTCGGCTCATGCACCGCGCTGGAGCGCGCATGCCACATTTGGTGCTCTACCTTAAAGGGATTCCAGCGGACGCGGCGGTGAAATCATTTGATCGGCGCTGGATGATCCGCATGATGCCGGCTCACGATCGATTTGAGTGGTCAGACGTCTTGCCGTTGCAATGTTCGGACCGGTCTCTGGCGCGCCAGGACAACGTCCCTTTTTTCCGCTGCTATCGTGCACCCTGCGATCGTGGCCTGTTTGTTTCTGGATTTGTCGCGTTTCCATTGCGGGGGTCGGCATCCTCACGCGGCTGAGAGTTTGGCCGAGGCCTTCGTCGATCTTGAACGCAAACGATCTGGCGCGGCTGGACGCGCTTCGGCAGGTGATGAATCAAGGTGGGTTCGAGCGCAATGCGGGTTTGGGTTCAGGTGCACACATGGACGTCGCTGATCAGCATGATCTTCATGCTGATGTTGTGTCTGACGGGACTGCCGCTGATTTTCCATGACGAGATCAATCATCTTCTCGAGGATGAGATCGCAGCACCTGCGATGCCCGCGGATACACCCATTCTGCCGCTCGATCGCCTGATCGCTGCTGCAAGGCAGCAGCTGCCGGAGCAGCACGTGCTGTTCGTGACCCTGAAGGCCGCCGAGCCGCTCGTGGTCGTCGCGCTGTCGCCGACCGTAATCCCGGTGCCCGGACAGCTGCATCGCGTGACGGTCGACGCCCGCACCGCCGCCGTGCTGGGCGAGGAGGCGCCGCATCAGGACGTGATGGACGTCATCCTGCGGATTCACCGCGACATGTTCACCGGTCTGCCCGGCGAGCTCTTTCTCGGCCTGATGGGGCTCGTCTTCGCGGCATCGATCGTGTCCGGCGTCGTCGTCTACTGGCCGTTCATGCGGCGGCTGCAGTTCGGAACGGTCAGGGATCGCTCAGTTCGTCTCAAATGGCTCGACCTGCATAATCTGCTCGGCATCGTCACGGTGAGCTGGACGCTCGCGGTGGGGCTGACCGGCACCATCAACACGCTCGCGGTCCCGTTGTCCGATCTGTGGCGCGCCCAGACGATGCCGGCGCTGCTCGCGCCCTATCAGGGCAAGCCGCTCGCCGAAGCGAAGTCGGTCGAGGCCGCGGTCGACGCCGTGCGCATCGCTCATCCGGATCGCCAGGTCGCATCGGTGACCATGCCGACGACGACGCGGTTCGGCAGCCCGCAGCACGTCATCGTCTGGACCAAGGGCAAGACGCCGTTCACGGCGCGCATGTTCTCGCCCGTGCTGGTGGATGCGTTGGACAGCACGAAAATGGTGGCGCCCGCATTGGCCTGGTATCTGCGCGCGCTGCAAGTGTCGCGGCCGCTGCATTTCGGCGATTATGGCGGGCTGCCCTTGAAGATCATCTGGGCGCTGCTCGACATCATCACCATCATCGTGCTGTGCAGCGGCCTCTATCTCTGGGTGGCCAAGCGATGGGGCAGCAGGCGCAGGACGTCCAGCGTCCCCGCGCAGGCGGCGGCCGCCGGGGTGTCGCCATGAGCTCCTCCGCGACATCGGCGGGCAGGCTGCCGCAGCTCTCGACATGGCAGGTGTTTCGCGCCCCGTTGCTGATCGGCCTCGTCGCGGCCGCCGGGCTCGCGTTCGGCCTGTTCGGCGAAGGCCTGTGGGATGGCCTTTGCTGGCTCGGACTGTCGGTGCCGGTGCTGTTGTCTCTGATCTACGGGACGCGGTGGAATCGTCGGGGGAAGGCCGCCACTGATGGTCGTCAGGCCGACCCGAGCGACGCTGCTCTCTGAGCGATCGCGCGCCTCGCATTGAAAGCGAGCATCATCGTCATCGAAATCGCGCTGACCTCGGATCCGAGGTCATGCCGCTCACTCGCTCATGTGCGATGCCTTGCGCCATGTGAACGCATGACGCGCGATGGCGCACGTCCATTCTCGATCGATCCGTAACTCAGGCCCCGCGCTGCTCGTCCGAGAGCGATGGGCGCGAGCAGCGTGTGATACAATCAGACACGGACTGATGCATGTCGTCACATGACAGGACATCGTTCGTCCCGTCTGCGGCGCGCGTGCAGCAACATCACAGCAAAAATTTGTAGACTGATGAGTTAAAATTGTTCAAGAAAGTCTGGCATGACCGGGAGTTGAACGAGCGGAGTTCGTTCGCGCCGAGTCGAGCTGGCAGATCTGCGTCGTTATCGACGACTCCTGCGCTTCTTTGGAAGGCTTCGAAGAAGCATCAGCGAAGAAAATCCCGCTGTAACGACAATCCCTTGAATCACGTTCGCGGACAGTCGTGTCGCTTGTTAGACCTGTTCTACGTGGCAGGACGCCATCCTCGAATACCTGTGTGTTAGGAGCGCCGACGAACCAAGTTGGAACTTGGAATGATTGGGGTGTCGGAATGGTTTGTCGTGCGAAGGATAAAGACGTCAGGTTGATGTCGTGGGGGCTCGTAAGCTCGTTGGCGCTCACGCTGGGGATCGGGGGTGTTCAGCCGGCATCCGCCCAGATGAAACTTCCCGACGTGACCGTCGATGCACCCAAGCCCAAGACCCGGCAGGCCACGCAGAGAACCCAGGCCACCACCACACGGAACGCGCAGCGGCGTGTCGCGACGCGCAACCTGCCGCCGAGGGCTCCCGTGCCCTACGTGACGCCCTCGACCGGCACGATCGGCGCGCCGCCGTCCCCCTATGCCGGCGGCCAGGTCGCAACCGGCGGCGGCCTCGGCCTGCTCGGCAATCGCGGCGTGATGGACACGCCGTTCAACCAGACGAGCTTCACCTCGCAGCTGATCCAGAACCAGCAGGCCCGCACCATCCGCGACGTACTGGTCAACGATCCCTCGGTGCGGACGATCCAGGCGGCCGGCGGTGGTGCCGACAGCCTTTTCATCCGCGGCTTCTACTACGACAGCGGCGACTATGCGTTGAACGGCCTGGCCGGTATCGCGCCGTACTACTCGACGGGCGCCAACTTCATCGAGCGCGTGGAACTGCTGAAGGGGCCCGCGGCCCTGCTCAACGGCATGACCGTGGGCGGTACGGGTGCATCGAGCGGCGGCGCCGTCGGCGGCAGCGTCAATCTGGTGACGAAGCATGCGCCCGATGCTGACATCACGCAGCTGACGACGACCTACGCCTCGAAGTCGCAATTCGGCGAGCAGGTCGACGTCAGTCGTCGCTATGGCGAGCACAAGGAGTGGGGCGTCCGGCTGAACAGCACCTATGTGAACGGCAACACGCCGTGGGACCGTCAGAAGGACGAGTTCGGCAACGCCCATCTCGCCGTCGATTATCACGGCGAGAATGTGCGGATCGACGCGGATGTCGGCTATCAGGCCGATCAGCTGAATCCGCCGCTGCGGTTCTTCACCGTCGGAGCGACGACGACCAGCATTCCGGCGCCGCCGTCGCCCGGCACCAACTTCCAGGTTCCGTGGGCGTACTACGCCCCGACCGATTTCTTCTCCACGGTGAAGGGCGAAGTCGATCTCAATGACCGCATCACGGCTTATGCGGGATTCGGGTATCACGACAGCAACATCAACTACCGCTATGCCTCGCCGGTGATTTCCAACACGGGCGCCCTGAGCGGCCTTCCATTGACGGGAAGCGAGACCTACCAGACATTTGCCGGCGAAGCCGGCTTCCGCATGACGGCTGACACCGGGCCGATCAACCATGCCCTCAATGTCGGTTATTCCGTCACCGATCGCACCTATACGCAGCGCGTCGTGACTGCCGCGACCATCCCGGCGACGGCGTGGAACCTCTATGCCGATCCGAGCAACATCCCGCTGACGGGCTTCTCGTCCACCCTGGCGGCCAATCAGCAGGTCGGGGCCAATCTGTGGAGCGTGGGCGTCTCCGACACCATGTCGATTCTCAACAAGCGGATCCAGCTGACGGTCGGCGCCCGCCGGCAAACGGCAGGCACGGAGGTCGCGAATTTTCTTCCCAACACCACGAGCCGGCCGTTCGCAGATACCTCGGTCTGGACCCCGGCCTATGCGCTCGTGATCAAGCCGGTCGAGCATGTCTCGCTCTACGCCAACTACATCGAGGGCCTGCAGACGCCGGTCGTCGTGACCGGCAATTTCGCGAATGTCGGCACGGTGTTCCCGCCCGGCCAGACCAAACAGGTCGAAGCGGGTGTCAAGGTCGATTTCGGCCGCATCACGACCACCGTCAGCGCCTTCGATATCTCACGGCCGAGCGTCATCAGCGTGACCGCGGCAGGCGCGACGCAGGCGAGCCAGGCTCTCAACGGCTTGCAACGCAACACCGGCGCCGAGTTCAACGTGTTCGGCGAGGTCATGCCGTCGCTGCGGCTGCTGGGTGGTGTCGCCTATACGCATGGCGTGCAGGAGCAGACCCAGGGAGGAGCGACGGACGGCAAGCGTGCGGTCGGCGTGCCCGAGCTCACCGCCAGTCTCGGCGCCGAGTGGGATACGTCCTTCATGCGGGATCTGACCCTGACCGGACGAGTCGTCTACACCGGGGCTCAGTACGTCGACGTGAAGAATACGATTTCGTTGCCCGATTGGACGCGGGTCGATCTCGGCGCGCGCTACACCTTCAAATCGCCGTGGAATGGAAAGCCGATCGTCGTTCGCGCCAGCGTCGAGAACGTGTTCAACAAGGCCTATTGGGCATCCGCCTATAGCGGCGTGATCACGCTCGGAGCACCACGCACCTATCTCGTCTCGACGACGTTCAACTTCTGAGCCCGACAGAGACAAGCCCGATCATGAGGCCGCTGCGGGAAGATGCGCGGCGGCCATTGATTTCAAAGCGATGAGTTGGTCGCAATCATCGCTTCAAGCGAATCATTAAAATTGTTGTTCGTGCGCAGGATCATGCCGTCGCGCAATGCGTGATGATCGATCGAATCGTCATTGATGTGCCTGCTCACCGGCTGAATACGCATGCATCCTGATGTTGAGTTGTCGCGAAGACGTCACCTTGGAGAGATTAAAAACTTTGAGTAGCGGTATCCTTTTGACTGTCATTCTCAACTGCATTACTCGTAGTTCATCGCCATCGCTTGTTAGTAGGAGTAGCCGGACATGATGGTCTTCGACAGAGATGACGTCACCTTCACCGTCGTCGTGAATCACGAAGAGCAATATTCGATCTGGCCGACGTTCAAGGACATCCCGAACGGCTGGACCGCTGTCGGCGTCACCGGCAGCAAGAAGGAATGTCTGGACCATATCGAGCGGGTCTGGACCGACATGCGGCCGCTCTCGCTGCGCAAATTTATGCAGGACAATTCTCAGGCCACGCCGGCAGCGCAATCCTGAAGCACGGGAGACTGGCTGCGATGCGGCTGATCTGTTTGCCCTACGCGGGAGGCAGCGCAATGATCTATGCGCGCTGGCGGCGAGTTCTGCCGGCATGGATCGATGTCGTCCCCATGGAGCTGCCGGGGCGCGGCATGCGAATGGACGAGCCGCTGCAGACGGATCCTGCTGCCTTGGCGGATCAGCTTGCGGCTGAGCTGGCCGGCGAGCGGCGGACTGCGCCTTATGTGCTGTTCGGGCACAGTCTCGGTGGATTGATCGCATTCGAGGTCGCGCACGGATTGCTTGCGCGCGGGGCAGCGCAGCCGGAGATGTTGCTGGTGTCGGGGACCGAGGCGCCGGCCATGCGCGACGGCGGCCGCTGGCGGGAGCCGCTCGGCGATGACGCGCTTCGCGACGAACTGACGAGGCTGAAGGGAACGCCTCGGGAGGCCCTGCAGAGCGCGGAGATCATGGGGCACGCTTTGCCGATCCTGCGGGCCGACTTCCTGATGTGCGGCAACTACGTCCATCGGCAACGGCCGCCCTTGCCTTGTCCGGTTCATGTGTTCGGCGGCGACAGCGACGAGACGCGCCGCGAGGCGCTGGAGGCCTGGCGCGGCGAGACAGCGGCGGGCTTCGGGTTCGACATGCTGCCCGGCGACCATTTCTTCATTCACGCGCAGCAGGCCGAGCTGTTGAGCCGCATCACCGCGCTGCTGGCGCGGCAGGGATCTCCGCGGCTTGCGGCAGCCGGCGCGGGGTGAGGCGTGCGCGCCTAGCGAGCGGGCCGGACTCTTGAAGACGAGCTGATGCTGATTTGGAAGGAAGTGGGGAGGAATCATGTTCATGATACAACCTAAAATAGATCGAGAGGCGCTTCCGTTCCTTTTGCGGGCCAGCCGCAGGCAGCAACCTCTGACGGATGTCGTCAGCGAGCTGCGCGACATGATCCAGCGTCAGCTGTATGCGAGCGGCGGGATTCTGTTCCGCGATTTCCATCTCGACGGCGCCGAGGGGTTCAGGAGTTTCGCCGCGAGCTTCGGCGATCCGCTGCTCACCTATGAGTTCGGCTCGACGCCGCGCACGCAGGTCAGCTCCGGCGTCTACACCTCGACGGAGTATCCGCCGCACCAGAGCATTCCGCTGCACAACGAGCAGGCCTATACGCGCGACTGGCCGATGAAGATCTGGTTCTACTGCCAGCAGGCGGCGCAACAGGGCGGCGAGACGCCGATCGCCGACAGCCGGCTGATCTACCGCGACATGCCCGATGCCATCCGGAGCCGGTTTGCCGAGAAGGGCGTCATGTATGTCCGCAACTATGGCAGCGGCCTCGATGTCGACTGGCGGCAGGTGTTCGGCACGGAATCCAAGGCGGATGTCGAGGCCTACTGCGCCGCCCATTCGATCACCTGCGAATGGAAGGACGGCGATGAGCTGCGCACCCGGCAGGTCTGCCAGGGCACCGCGGTCCATCCCGTGACCGGGGATGTCGTCTGGTTCAACCAGGCGCACCTGTTCCATGTCTCGAGCCTTGCACCAGAGGTGCGCGAAAGCCTGCTCGACATCGTCGGTGATGCCTTGGAGCTGCCGCGCAATGCCTATTACGGCGACGGCTCGCCGATCGAGGACGCGACGCTCGCCGCGGTGCGCGGCGTGCTCGACCGGCACAAGATCATCTTCCCCTGGCAGACGGGCGACGTTGTGATGTTGGACAACATGCTGACGGCGCACGCGCGCGAGCCGTTCAAGGGACCGCGGCGCGTGATCGTCGCGATGGCGCAGGCCCATCGGCTGCAATGAGCCGCCTCCGCCGAGCCTGCTGACCGAACCCACGCTGCCACCGGATATTCAACGACATGCGCCCAGAAACTCTCGTCGAACGACTGCGTGAGCACGCCGCCCAGCGTGGCGACCATCCGGCGCTGCGCTTCATCGAAGGCGATGAGGTCGTTGGCGAGCTGAGCTTTGCTGGTCTCGATCAGCGCGTTCGCGCCCTTGCCGCGCAGCTGCAGGACCTCGGCGGCGCCGGCGAGCGGGCCGTCATCCTGCTGCCGAGCAGCCTCGACTACGCAGTGGCGTTCTATGCGTGTCTCTACGCCGGTGTGGTTGCGGTGCCGGCCTATCCGCCCGAGGGCGGCAAGGAGCGCTACACGAATCGTCTCGAGGGCATTCTCCGCAACGCGGCGCCTCGCTTCATCCTGACGGCGACCGACTTGCGCGAGACGATCACAGCGTCTCTCGGCCAAACCGTTGCCCATGTCGTGGCCGTCGACGCCGTGCCGGCGGATCAGGCGTCATCCTGGCGCGAGCCGCGCCTGAAGAGCGATGCGATCGCATTCCTTCAGTACACGTCGGGCTCGACCTCGCAGCCGAAGGGCGTTTGCGTCACCCACGGAAACCTGGTCGCCAACGAGATCGCGATGGAGGCCGCGGCCGGCGTGACCACGGACGACGTCTTCGTCAGCTGGTTGCCGCTCTATCACGACATGGGACTGATGGGCGGCCTGTTGAGTCCGTTGTTCACCGGCTACACGACGGTGTTGATGTCGCCGCGCAACTTCCTGGAGCAGCCGCGCCGCTGGCTCGACGCCATCGATCGTCATGGCGGCACCGTCAGCGGCGGACCGGATTTTGCCTACGCGCTGTGCGCCGATCGGATTTCCGACGAAGCGATCGCACGGCTCGATCTCAGCCGCTGGCGTTTTGCCTTCTCCGGCTCCGAGTTCGTGCGTCGCGCGACGCTCGATCGTTTCGCCGAGCGCTTCCGGCCGGCGGGTTTCAATTCGCGCGCACTGACGCCGTGCTACGGCCTCGCTGAAGCGACCCTGCTGGTCACGGCCGGCGATCGGGCTAATCAGGCGGCGTGCCATACGCTCGATCCGGTCGCGCTGGCGAGCGGACGTGTCGCCGAGGCGGACGAAGGCGCGGCGCTGATGGTCTGCGGCGTCGCGGCCGAGGATCACGCCGTGCGGATCATGCGACCGGATGCGTCGCGCGAAGCCGATGCGGACGAGATCGGCGAGATCTGGGTCGCCGGCCCGAGCGTGGCGCAGGGCTATTGGAAGAACGCGAAGGCCACGCAGCGGACCTTCGTGGAGAAGGACGGCTCGCGCTGGCTGCGCACCGGTGACCTGGGCTTTCTCCGCGACGGCGCGCTGGTCGTGACCGGCCGGCTCAAGGATCTGCTGATCGTTCGTGGCCAGAACATCTATCCGTTCGATCTTGAGCAGGCCGTCGAGGCCGGGGTGAGCAAGGTCCGCAAGGGACGCGTGGCGGCATTTCCCGTCGAGATCGACGGCGCTGAGGGGATCGGCATCGCCGCGGAGTTCAGCCGGACGGTGCTGAAGCGCACGCCGTCCGACGTCCTGATCAAGGCCATCGGCGACGCGGTCATGCGGCAGACCCAGGAATATCCCGGTGTCGTCGTGCTGCTGAATCCGCAGGGCATGCCGCTGACGACCAGCGGCAAGCTGCAGCGCTCAGCGTGCCGTGCCGGCTGGATGCAGGGAACACTCGACAGCTTCGCGGTGTTCGCGCGGGGACGTGAGACGGCGGACCGCGCAGGCGCTGACGCCCTCACGGAGACCGAACGCTCACTTGCGCCGATCTGGCAGGACGTGCTTCGCATCGCGACGGTTGGCCGTGACGACGACTTCTTCATGCTCGGCGGCAATTCAATTGCGGCTGCGCAGATTGCCGGTCTGGTGCGCAAGAGCCTGGGTGTTGAGCTCGACCTCCGCAGCTTCTTCGATGCGCCGACGCTTGGCGCTCTCGCTGCTCATATCGATGCAGCGGGCCAGGTGGCCGATGTCTTGACTACTGGTGTCTTGCCGCCGCTGCAGGCCGCAGCCCCCGATGCGCGCCGGCTACTGTCGCCGGCACAGGAGCGGCTCTGGTTTCTCTGGCGCATGGACCCGGCCAGCACGGCCTACACGGTCGCCTGCGTGATCAGGCTGGATGGCCCGCTCGATCAGGCGCTGCTCGTGCAGGCGCTCAGCGAGATCGTCGCGCGCCACGAGCCGCTGCGATCCACCTTTGCGTCGCAGGAGGGGCGGGCGACGCAGCTGATTCATCCCGTTCAGGAGGTGCTCGTCGCCGTCGAGGATCTGCGACGCTGCCCTGCGGCCGATCGCGCGATGCGGGCCGGGGCGCGCGTCCGGGACGAGCTGGCGAGGCCGTTCGATCTCGTCAATGGCCCGCTGCTGCGTGCCGTCCTGGTGCAACTGGCCGACGACCGGCACGAGCTGTTGCTCTCGGCGCATCACATCGTGGCCGATGGCCTGTCGCTCGATGTGCTGCTGCGCGAACTTTCGACCATCTATGATGCGCTTCGGCACCGAACGGCCTTGCCGCCGGCGCCGCCGCTGCAATATGCCGACTACGCCGCCTGGCAGCGGACCTGGCTGTCCGGTCCAGAGGCCGATCGGCAGATGGCCTATTGGCGGGCCCGTCTCGGCGAGGCGCACGAGCCGATGGCGTTGCCGTTCGATCGGCCGCGGCCTCCGGTCCAGAGCTATCGCGGCGATACGTTGCACCTCGAGATCCGGCAGGATCTGGCCGAGCGGCTGCGAATGCTGGCCGCGGAGCAGCGCGTCAGCATGTTCATGCTGCTGCTGGCCGCCTATCAGCTGCTGCTGTTCCGCTACTGCGGCCAGCCGGATCTGCGGATAGGCGTGCCCGTTGCCGGCCGCCGGCAGGCTGAGCTTGCTTCGCTGGTCGGCTGCTTCGTCAACACGCTGGTACTGCGCGCCGATGTTGCGCACGAGATGAGCTTCGCCGATCTGCTGAAGCAGGCGAAGGAGGAGGTGATCGCGGCGCTGGCGCACCAGGATCTGCCGTTCGACCGCCTCGTCGAGACGCTCAATCCCGTGCGATCGAGTGGTCACAATCCGCTGTTCCAGGTCAAGTTCAACTACATGACGGCGCCGCGCGGCTTTGCCGCGGTGGACGGCCTGCGCGCCGAAACCCGCATCATGGATCTCGCCGGCTCGCATTTCGATCTCGCGCTCGATGTCGTCGACGGCGCAGGCGGCATGTCGGCAAGCCTCAACTACGCGACCGACCTGTTCGATGCCTCCACGGTCGAGCGGATCGGGGCCCAGTTCGTCGATTTCCTGCAACAGATCGCCGAGGGCGTCGCGCGGCCCTTGGCCGACTTCGTCCTCGTCCCTCACGCTCGTCAGGCGATCGCGCGGGAGGTTGTCAGCTTCCCATTTGCCGACATTCTTGGCCTGATCAGCGCGGCCGCTGCGGGGCAGGGCGAAAAGATCGCTCTGCGACATGGGCAGACGTCCATCACGGTCGACGAGCTGCATCGCTGGTCGGATCAGATTGCGCGGACTCTGGCATCGCGTGGTGTGACGCGCGAGACGCCGGTGGCGCTGTGGATCGAGCGGTCTCCGGCGTTCGTCGCGGCGTTGCTCGGGGTGCTGAAGGCCGGTGGCGCCTATGTTCCGCTCGATCCGGCCTGGCCTGTCGCGCGCGTCCAGCGCATTCTTCAAGACGGGGACATTCGTACGCTGATCGCGTCCGGCGACCGACTCGCGGCCGCCCGGGCGTTGCAATGCCTGGTGCTCGACGCGGAACGGCGGGATGGTGGGGAAGCCGACAAGTTCGTTCCTCGACCTGTCCATCCTGACCAGACCGCCTACGTCATCTACACCTCAGGCTCGACCGGAGCGCCTAAGGGCGTCGCAGTATCGCATGGCGCGCTGGCGAACTACGTGCAGGCATTGTTGGCGCGGCTGCGACCGAAGGCGAATGCCAGCATGGCGATGGTCTCGACCGTCGCGGCCGATCTCGGACACACCGTCCTGTTCGGCGCGCTGGCGAGCGGCGCCACGCTGAACCTGCTGCCCGCCGATGCGGCCTTCGACGCTGACGATTTTGCGCAAGCGATGCGCGACGGGGACGTCAGCATCCTGAAGATCGTCCCGAGCCATCTGCGCGGTCTGCTGCAGGCGCGGCGCTCGGCCGACATGCTGCCGCGCGATGTGCTGGTGCTGGGCGGAGAGCCCTGCGATCCGCGCCTGATCGCAGACGTTCGTCAGTTGCGTCCGCAATGCCGCATCGTCAACCACTATGGCCCGACCGAAACCACGGTGGGTATCACCACCCATGAGTGGAGCGAGGCCTCCGGCGCTGTCGTGCCGGTCGGTATGCCCCTGGCGAATCTGCGCGTTCATGTGCTCGACGACGCCTTGAACGCCGTGCCGTCGGGCGTCGCCGGCGAGCTGTATGTCGGCGGCGCGGGGCTTGCGCGGGGCTATCGCGGCGCGCCGGGGCAGACGGCCGAGCGCTTCATTTCGGATCCGTTCGGTCCGCCGGGCGAGCGTCTCTACCGCACCGGCGATCGCGTGCGCTGCGATCACCAGGGAAAAATCGTCTTCCTCGGCCGTCGCGATGATCAGATCAAGCTGCGCGGCTATCGCGTCGAGCCGGCCGAGATCGCGCGAGTGATGAACGCGCTCGACGGCGTGGCCGATGCGGCCGTCGTCGTACGCACGATCGACGCCGAGCAGGACCGGCTGGAGCTGGTGGCCTATTACGTCCCGGCGCCGGGTGCGGCGCCGCAGCCGGATGCGTTGCGGACGCAGCTCGCAGCGTTGGTCCCGGACTACATGGTGCCGGCGCGCGTGATCATGCTCGACCGTGTCCCGCTGACGGCGAACGGCAAGCTTGATCGGGCCGCGCTTCCGCAGCCCGAGGACGAAGCCGCCGTCTCCTACGCCGATCCGGTTGGAGAAGTCGAACAGACCATCGCGGCCGTATGGCGCGAGGTGCTCGGTCGGGATCGCGTCGGCCGCAACGACAATTTTTTCGAGCTCGGCGGTGATTCCATTCTCTCCCTGCAGATCATCGCACGGCTGCGCAAGCGCGGGCTCATCCTGACCCCGAAGCAGGTGTTTGCGCAGCAGACGATCGCGGCCCTGGCCGGTGTGGTTGTGACCACCTCCACACGGGCTGTGGCGGCGCCGGCAGCAGCACCCAGCGTCGTGAACGCCGGCGTTGCGGAGCTGCTGCCGATCCAATTGCGGTTCTTCGCCGAGCCGATCGCCAACCGCGATCACTTCAACCAGGCGGTTCTGCTGACGCCGCGGGATCGCGTCACGTGGAGCGTGCTGCAGGCCGCGCTCGCTGCTGTCGTGGCGCATCACCACGCGCTTCGCACGAGCTATCGACAGGTGGGAGGGTCCTGGCAGGCGGCAGTCGCCGCGGAGCCGGCAGCCTCCGATCTGCTGTGGGTCCGAACGGGCGCGCAGCCGACTGAACTGGGCGCGATCGCGTCAGTCGCGCAGGCGAGCCTGTCCCTGGCATCGGGAGCCCTGCTGCGGGCCGTCGGCTTCGACATGGTGGACGGCAGCCAGCGCCTGCTGATCGCGATCCATCATCTCGCGATCGACGGCGTGTCCTGGCGCATCCTGCTCGAGGACATCGCCACGGCGTGCGGGCAGATCGAAGCCGGAGCTGCGGCTGTCACCTTGCCGGGCCACAGCGACCCGTCGTCCTCCTGGGCGCAGCGGCTGCGCGCGCATGCGACCTCCCACCGGCTGGTTGCGGAGCTGCCGTTCTGGCTGGCGGCCTCTCGCGGCGGTGAGCCGGCTTGCGACGACGATCACGGCGGCGTCGACGTCGAGGCCGAGGCGGAGGAGGTCGTGCTGAAGCTGGATTCGGAGCTGACCGCGCATCTCCTCGAAGCTGCGCCTTCCGCCTACCGCACCCGGATCAACGATCTGCTGCTCGCTGCGCTGTCACGCGCGATCTGGAGCTGGTGCGGCCGCGATGACGTCGCGATCGAGCTTGAGGGCCATGGCCGCGAGGACATCTTTGCCGATGCCGATCTCACGCGGACGGTGGGATGGTTCACCAGCGCCTTCCCGTTCCGCCTGCAGGGCGGCGCCAGCGCCGACGGCGACCTCATCAAAACGGTCAAGGAGGCGTTGCGCGCCGTTCCCGATCACGGTCTCGGCTATGGCGTCCTGCGTCATCTCGGCAGCTCCGAGCATCGTCAGGCCCTGTCGCGGCTGCCGAACCCGCGGATCGTCTTCAACTATCTCGGCCGTTTCGATCAGGAGCTGGGCGATGCGGCTGCATATCGGATCGCTGCCGAAGAACCCGGCCCGATGCGGGCGGCGGACACGCCGTTGCGGGCCTGGCTTGCCATCAATAGCGAGGTGCGCGACGGCGCGCTTCGCCTTGCCTTCCGCTACGGCCGGCGCCGTTATCGGCGTGCGACGATCGAGCGGCTCGCCGAGCTCTACGGCGCTGCGCTACGTGATCTCGTCGATCATTGCCGGGAGAGCGCGGGAGGCCTGACGCCTTCCGACGTCCCGCTGGCGCAGCTCGACCAGGCCATGCTCGATCGGCTCTGCGCAACGCTCGACGTTCGCAATGTCGAGGACATCTATCCGCTGTCGCCGATGCAGCAGGGCCTGATGTTCCACGCGCTGCGTGACGGCAAGGATGACGCCTATGTCAACCAGCTCGCGGTCGAGCTGCGTGGCGTGACGCCGGCGCAGCTGCGCGATGCCTGGCAGGCGGCGAGCGCGCAGCATGCCGCGCTCCGTACCGGATTCGCCTGGCAGTTCTCCGAAGCGCCTCAGCAGGTCGTCTATCGCCGGCTGGATGTTCCAGTCGTTGAGGAGGATTGGCGCGGCCGTATGGCCTCGCTGCGGGATGAGGCCGATCTCGACGCCGCGCTCACGGACGCCGCGCAGCGTGAACGTGCCGTCGGCTTCGACATCACCCGTCCGCCGCTGCAGCGGCTGCGCCTGATCCGGCTTGAGGACGATCGGGTCTGGCTGATCTGGACGCATCATCACATCGTGCTCGACGGCTGGAGCTCGGCGCGGCTGCTCGCCGATGTCCTGCAGCGCGCGGGCGGCGCCGCTCCGGCGGTCTCGCCAGGCAGATATCGCGACTACATCGCCTGGCTGCAGACGCAGGATCGGGGCGCCGCGACGAGCTTCTGGCGCAACACCCTGGACGATCTGGCGGAGCCGACGCTGCTGGCCGATGCATTGCGCAGCAGCGCGGCGGTGGTGCCGGCGGTCGGACATGGACGGCTGACGCTGGCTCTGGACGATCGGCTCGCGACGCGCCTCCGGCGGTTCGCGACCCAGCAGCGCGTGACGATGAATACGCTGCTGCAAGGCGCCTGGGTGCAGCTGCTGCGCCAGCACTGCGGTCAGTCGACCGTGTGTTTCGGCGTCACCGTCGCCGGGCGTCCGGCCGAGCTCGCCGGCGCGGAGCACGTGGTCGGCCTGTTCATCAACACATTGCCGCTGATCGATGCGCCGCATCCGCAGGCGGCGGTCGGC
The DNA here is from genome assembly GCF_024586915.1 of Bradyrhizobium sp. SRS-191. Taxonomy (GTDB): domain Bacteria; phylum Pseudomonadota; class Alphaproteobacteria; order Rhizobiales; family Xanthobacteraceae; genus Bradyrhizobium. Next base: position 7,742 of record NZ_JANBVS010000003.1, on the reverse strand, counting down.
GACTGGTTGCGCGCGCTACAGGCGCGCAATGTCGCGGCGCGCGACTATGAGTGGATGCCGCTGCACGACATCCAGCGCCTCGCCGAGCATGGCAGCCGACAGCTGTTCGACAGCATCATGGTGTTCGAAAACTATCCGCTCGATAGAACGCTGGTGAATCGCAGCGACGGCGCGCCGCAGGTCGGACGTGTCGAGCATGTGACGCCGACGAATTATGCGATGGCGGTGTCGGTGTTCGATGGCGCCGACGGCCTGCGGCTCGACTTCAATTATGACCGGGCGCAGCTGGACGAGCGCGCGGTGCGGCTGGTGAGTGCGGCGGTGCGCGACTGGCTGCTGCAGATATCGGCGGATGCGGCTCGCGCGACGGGCTGCCTGCAGGCGACTGGTTACGATGCCGTCAGACGCGTTCTGCGCTGGGGCAGAGGTGATGGCAACGTCATCCCGCCCGGACAAAACCTCGTCGCGCAGATCGAAGCCCAGGCGGCGCGAACGCCGGATGCGATTGCCCTCGTCAGCGGCGAGCGCCGGATGAGCTATTCCGAGCTGAACGCGCGCGCGAATCGACTGGCGCATCGGCTGATCGCACGGGGCGTGGGCGCAGACGTGGTGGTCGGCCTCGCGCTGGAGCGCACGCCGACGCTGCTGGTGGCGTTGCTCGCGGTGCTGAAGGCTGGCGCAGCATATCTTCCGCTCGACCCCGACTATCCGGCCGATCGCCTGGCCCACATGCTGCGCGACAGCGGCGCGAAGCTGCTGCTCACGCAAGCCTCGCTAGGGGATCGATTTACGCGGGCGCTCGATGATGGCTGTGCCGAGGCCTGGCTGCTCGATGACACCGTCGGCCAGGGAGCCGGCGCTGCCGCCAATCCCGGCGTTGCCATTCACCCCGAGAGCCTCGCGTATGTGATCTACACATCCGGCTCCACCGGGCTGCCCAAGGGCGTGATGGTGCGTCATGGCGCGGTCGCGAATTTCCTGGCCACGATGGCGGAGCAGCCGGGGATTGCGAACGCCGACTGCGTGCTCGGCCTGACGTCGCTGTCTTTCGACATCGCCGTGCTGGAGCTGTGGCTGCCATTGACGTGCGGGGCACGCATCGTGCTGGCCGATCGTGCCGCCACGCAGGATCCTGCGACGTTGAAGGCGATGGTGATCAGGCACGGCGTGACCATTATCCAGGCGACGCCGTCGAGCTGGCGTATGCTGCTCGACCACGATGAAGGCGCCGCATGGCTTCCCGACGGCTGCCGCGTGCTGAGCGGCGGCGAGGCTCTGGCTCCGGATCTGGCGCGGCGGCTGACGGCGCTGAGTGACGATGTGTGGAACCTGTATGGGCCGACCGAGACCACGGTGTGGTCGGCGCGCCATCGGCTCGATGCTGATCATCCCACACCCGTGCTGGGGAAGCCGATCGGCAACACCACGCTGCATGTGCTCGACGCGAATTTCAACCTCGCTCCGCCGGGCGTGGCGGGTGAGCTCTTCATCGGCGGCGAAGGACTCGCGCGCGGCTATTGGAGCAGGGCAGGGCTGACCGCGGAGCGTTTCATCCCCGATCCGTTCGGGCCCGCCGGTGCGCGGCTGTACCGGACCGGAGATCTGGCGCGCTGGCGTGCCGATGGTCCGCTCGATCATGTCGGCCGCGCCGACCACCAGGTGAAGATCCGAGGCCGGCGGATCGAGCTCGGCGAGATCGAGGCGCAGCTGCGCGCGCAGCCCGGCGTGCGCGACAGTGTCGTGGTGGCGCAGGAGCTCGGCGGAAGCCGGCAGCTGATCGGCTATGTCAGCGGCGACGATACGCTCGATGCTGCGAGCCTGCGTGCGGCGCTCGTGCCGGTGCTGCCGGACTACATGGTGCCGTGGCGGCTGATCGTGCTGCCGCAGCTGCCGCTGACGCCCAACGGCAAGATCGACAGGCGCAGATTGCCCCCGCCATCCCAGGACGATCAGGCCGAGCACGAACATGAGGCGCCGATCGGCGAGATCGAGATCACGCTTGCTCGCCTCTGGGCGGAGCTGCTCGGGGTGAATAGCATCGGCCGCAGGGATCGCTTCTTCGAGCTGGGCGGACATTCCCTCCTGGCGGTGCGGCTGATGAGCCGCGTGTCGCAGGAGTTCGGCATCGCGCCGCCGCTGTCCAAACTGTTTGCTCACCCGGAATTGGCGGAGTTCGCGCGTGTCGTCTCGATCAGCCTGATCGAGGATGAATTCGAGGCGGGTGAGCTGCAAGAGCTGATCGAGGCGGAGTCATGATGAGACGAGCATCAGCCAAGCCCGACCTGAAGGATCTCGGCTGGGAAGAGCTGCAGCGCCTCGCGCTCGCCGCCAGGGAGCGGGGCCGCAGGAGCGGTCGGCTCGATCCCGGAGCAATCCCGACCATCGATCGCGGCGACAAGCTGCCGCTGTCGTTTGCGCAACAGCAGCTGTGGCTGGTGACGCAGCTCGAGGGCACCGGCACGAACTATCATCTCGATGCCGTGCTGCGGCTGGAGGGGCAGCTCGATGTCGCAGCCTGGCGCCGCAGTCTCGATCGTCTGCTCGCGCGCCACGAGGCGTTGCGCACGATCTTCGTTGTCGAGCAGGGCGCGCCACAGGTGCAGCTGTTGCCGCCCGATACGGCGTTGCCGTTGACATCGCATGATCTGCGTGGCCGGCCGGATCGCGACCAGCACTTGTCCGAGCTGCTCGACCGACGCCGGGGCGTGCCGTTCGATCTGGCCCGCGGACCACTGATCCGCATCGACCTGATCCGGCTCGATGATGACGTGCACGTCGCACTCCTCAGCTTGCATCACATCGTCGCCGACGGATGGTCGATGGGCGTGATCGTGCGCGAGCTTTCGGCTCTGTACGGCGCATGCGTTGCCGGCGAGGACGATCCGCTGCCGCCACTCGCGTTGCAGTACCCGGATTTTGCAGCGTGGCAGCGGGGAGCTCTGACGCATGAGCGGCTGAAGCGCCAGCTCGATCATTGGACGACGGCGCTGGCCGGGGCGCCGCCGGTGCTGGCATTGCCGACCGATCGTCCGCGCACGGCGCCGCGATCGTTGGCGGGAGCATCTGTGCCGGTCGAGGTCGACAGCGAGCTGTCGGGCGCCATCGGGCAGCTTGGCCGCACGATCGGCGCCACGCCGTTCGTGATCGTGCTTTCGGCCTGGGCCATCGTGCTGTCGCGGCTCGCCGGTCAGCACGATGTCGTGGTCGGCACGCCCACGGCAAACCGGACACAGGCCCAGGTGGAAGGGCTGATCGGCTTCTTCGCCAATATGCTGGCGCTGCGCCTCGATCTGACGGAGTCGCCCGATGTGGGGCAATTGATCGCGCGGGTGAAGGCGGCAGCATTGGCGGCGCAGGACCATCAGGATCTTCCGTTCGAGCAGCTCGTCGATGCGCTCCAGCCGCCGCGCGAACCGGAGTACACGCCCATCTTCCAGACCGTCTTCGCCTGGCAGAGCAACGAGATCGGCCGGCTCGCACTGCCCGGCATCGAGGTCGAGCGTCTTGCGACCGCGCAGCGGCAGATCAAGTTCGATCTCGAGCTCGACCTCAGCGAGACGGCCGGCCGCATCGTCGGACATCTGAATTATGCGACGGCGCTGTTCGACCGCGACACGGTGCTGCGCTATCGCTCTTACCTGTTCGCTGCACTGCGGGCCATGGTCATCGACATCGGTCAGCCCGTGCATGGGATCGATCTGCTGTCCGGCGAGGAGCGGTCGCTGCTGCTGGACCGCTGGAACAGCACGGATCTATTCACCCCGCCGGACCGCTGCATCCAGGAACTGATCACCGACCAGGTCCACCGCCGGCCGTCTGCCGTGGCGCTGGTGTATGACGGTGTTCGCCTGACCTATCAGGAACTCGAGCAGAGGGCCAATCGCCTCGCGCATCATCTCGTTGCGCGCGGCGCCGGTCCCGATCGTCTGGTCGCGATCTGTCAGCAGCGCGGCATCGATGCGATCGTCAGCATTCTCGCGGTTCTCAAGGCGGGCGCAGCCTATCTGCCGCTCGATCCGGTTTACCCGTCACAGCGGCTACGCGAGATCTTGGCCGACGCCGCGCCTCTGCTGCTGCTGTGTGACGATGAGGGGATCGCGACGCTCGGCGACGTCCTATGCCCGGTCATCGACGTCAGGCGCGATGCGTCAGCGTGGCGGGACGCGCCCGACGTCGCGCCCTCGATTGACGGTCTGACATCACGCCATCTCGCCTACGTGATCTACACCTCCGGCTCCACCGGCAAGCCGAAGGGAGCGATGATCGAGCACTTCGGGCTGGTTAATCTCGCGCTGGCGCAGATTGCGCTGTTCGATCTCAGCGAGGGCAGCCGCATCGTCCAGTTCGCGTCCCTCAGCTTCGATGCAAGCGTGTGGGACATCGTCATGGCGCTGTGTTCCGGCGCCGAGTTGCATCTGATCGGGCGCGACGCCCATCGCGACGCCTCGTTGCTTCTCGATTATCTCGCTGACCACCGCATCACCCATGCCACGCTGCCGCCAGCGATGCTGCAGGGCCGGCCGGACCTCGCGCGCCTCGCTGCTCTCGAGGTCCTGGTGCTGGCGGGCGAACTGCCGAGGGCCGAGCTCATCGCGGCGCTGCCGCCGAGCGTTGCCGTGTTCAACGCCTATGGGCCCACGGAAGCCACCGTCTGCGCCACGGCATGGCGGCGCCCTCCGGCCTTCGGCGATGATGTCGTTCCGATCGGACGTCCGATCGCCAATGCCCGGATCTATCTGCTCGACGGGGCAGGTCTGCCGGTGCCGCGCGGCGCGGTCGGCGAGATCTGGATCGGCGGCGCCGGGATCGCGCGGGGCTATCTCAACCGGGATGATCTCACGGCTGAGCGCTTCGCGGCCGATCCGTTTGCGCCTGCTGACGATGCGCGCATGTACCGCACCGGCGATCTCGGCCGCTATCGTGCCGATGGCGACATCGAATTCCTCGGCCGCAACGATCATCAGGTCAAGATCCGCGGCTTCCGCATCGAGCTCGGCGAGATCGAGGCGCGCTTGAGCGCGCTCGCCGGGGTGCGCGACTCCGCCGTACTGGCGCGCCGCACTGCGCAAGGCGACGCAACGCTCACGGCCTATGTCGTGCCGACCGACGAGGTGGGTGATGCCGCGCAGTGGAGCGCTCGATTGCGCGCCGACCTGCAGGCCTGCCTCCCAGACTACATGGTGCCCTCGGCGATCGTCTGCCTGCCGGTGCTTCCGCTGACGCCGAACGGCAAGGTCGACCGGCGTGCCTTGCCGGCCCCGGACGACGGCGCTCTGCCGCGCCGGATCTACGAGGCGCCCCAGGGCGAGATCGAGCGCGAGCTCGCAGCGATCTGGAGCGAGCTTCTCGGCATCGAGCAGATCGGACGGAACGATCATTTCTTCGAGCTCGGCGGGCAGTCGCTTCTGATCGTTCGTCTGCTGGACCGCCTGCAGCGTCGCGGTTTCACGACCAATGCACAGACCGTGTTCGTGAAGCCGGTGCTGCGCGAGCTCGCGTCAGGCGTTCGGCGTATCGAGCAGACCGGCATTCCGGCCAATCTCGTCACGGCCCAGACGACGGCGATCACGCCGGAGATGCTGCCGCTGATCGCCCTCAGCCAGCCGGAGATCGAGCGGGTGGTCGATCAGGTGCCCGGCGGCGTTGCCAACATCCAGGACGTCTACGCGCTGTCGCCGCTGCAGGAGGGCATCCTGTTTCATCACATGCTGGCGACGGAGGGAGACCCTTACGTGCTGGTCGCCCAGATGGCGTTTCCCGACCGCGACCTGCTCGATCGCTATCTCGCCGCGGTTCAGCAGGTGATCGACCGGCACGACGTGCTGCGGACGTCGATCGTCTGGGATGGTCTGTCCGTTCCGGCGCAGGTGGTCTGGCGCCATGTGCGGATCGAGGTCACCGAACTCGCGCTCGGTGGCGACGAGCCGGCGCATCTGCAACTCGCCCGGCGGTTCGATCCAAGATCAACCCGGCTCGATCTCGCCAAGGCGCCGCTGCTGCGGTTCGCCGTCGCGCATGATCCCGAGCACGATCGCGTGCTGCTGCTCGTCCTGCTTCACCACATGATCGGTGATCATTCGACCTTGGAGGCCATTCACCGGGAGGTCGAGGCCATCATGTCGGGGCGGGCGCATGCCCTGCCGGCCCCGACGCCGTTCCGCAATCTCGTCGCCCGAACCCGTGATGCCGTGAGGCAGGAGGCCGAGCAGCATTTTTTCCGCGGCATGCTCGCGGATATCGATGCGCCGACTGCGCCGTTCGGGCTTATGGAGGTGCGCAGCGATGGCGACGGCGTGTGCGAAGCGAAGTTGCCGATTGCTTCCGCGCTCGACGGTCGGCTGCGATCCCTGGCGCGACGCATCGGTGTCAGCCTGGCAAGCCTCTGCCATCTCGCTTTCGGGCAAGTGCTCGCTCGCAGCAGCGGCCGCGAGCAGGTCGTGTTCGGCACCGTGCTGCTCGGCCGCATGCAGGCTGGCGCCGAGCTTGATCGGAGCCTCGGCCTGTTCATCAATACGCTGCCGTTGCGCCTGGATCTCGACAGCACCTCGGTCGAGGACAGCGTGCGCGCGGCGCATGCCCGGCTGGCTGAGCTGACGACGCATGAGCATGCCTCATTGGCGATGGCCCAGCGCTGCAGCGGCGTCGCGCCGCCGGCCCCGCTGTTCACGGCTATTCTGAACTATCGACACAGCCGAAGGGAGCATGACGTCACGGTGGCGCCTGCAAGCCCGCTTCGGGCGATCGAATGGCTGGGAGTCGAGGAGCGCACCAACTACCCGCTGATGCTGGCTGTCGACGACGACGGTGATGGCCTGCGTCTCACGGCTCAGGTCGTCGGCCCCGTGCCGCCGGAGCGGATCTGCGCGATGATGCAACAGGCGCTCGATCGGCTGGCGTCAGTGCTGGAAACTGATCCGCACATGCCGGTGCGCCGGCTCGACGTCGTTCCGGCAGGGGATCGTGCGCGATTGCTCAGGGCGTGGAATGCGACGGCGCGGGAGCAGGACACGCGCTGTCTGCATCGACGATTCGAAGCGCAGGCCGCACGCGCACCTGACGCGATCGCGCTGGTCCACAGCGATGCCACGATCAGCTATGGCGAGCTGAATGCGCGCGCGAACCGGCTGGCGTCTCGTCTCAGGGCGCGCGGGATCGGCGCTGATATGGTGGTCGGTCTGGCGCTGGACCGCAGCGTCACGATGATGGTGGCGCTGCTCGCGGTGCTCAAGGCCGGCGGAGCCTATTTGCCGCTCGACCCGGATTATCCGTCCGAGCGGCTCGCTCACATGCTCGGAGATAGCGGTGCGAAGTTGCTGCTGACGCAGGCTGAGTTGCAGGATCGCTTCGCGCCGGTGCTTGAGGTGAGCGGAGCGGAAGCTTGGCTGCTCGATGCGCAGGCCGGACGGGGTGACGGTGATGCGGGCAATCTCGCTGCAGAGGTTCATCCCGAGAACCTGGCCTATGTGATCTACACCTCGGGCTCGACCGGGCTGCCCAAGGGCGTGATGGTGCGTCATGGCGCAGTGACGAACTTCCTGGCGACGATGGCCGAACAGCCGGGCATCCGTGCTGAGGACCGTGTGCTCGGTCTGACCTCGCTGTCGTTCGACATCGCGGTGCTGGAGCTGTGGCTGCCACTGACGCACGGCGCGCGGATCGTGCTCGTCGATCGCATGGCGGCGCATGATCCGGCGGTGCTGAAGGCGATCGTGGCGCGGCATGGCGTGACCATGATCCAGGCG
>NZ_JANBVS010000029.1 GCF_024586915.1 Bradyrhizobium sp. SRS-191 | reverse complement strand
GTCCGCAGCTTCACCGAGCGCGTGCGCGAGCAGGCGATCGGCGCCACCGTCGTCAAGTCGGTCACTCCGGGCCAGATGGTCGTCAAGATCGTCCATGACGAGCTGGTCAAGACGCTCGGCGACGACGGCCAGACCATCGACCTCAACGCCGTGCCGCCGGTGCCGATCATGATGGTCGGCCTGCAGGGCTCCGGCAAGACGACCACGACCGCCAAGCTCGCCCGCCGCATGGTCCAGCGCGACAAGCGCAAGGTGCTGATGGCCTCGCTCGACGTCTACCGTCCGGCCGCCATGGAGCAGCTCGCGGTGCTCGGCCGCGACCTGGACATTCCGACGCTGCCGATCGTCGCCGGCCAGATGCCGCCGCAGATCGCGCGCCGCGCCATCGAGGCCGCCAAGCTCGGCGGCTACGACGTGGTGCTGCTCGACACCGCCGGCCGCACCACGCTCGACGAGGACATGATGAAGGAGGCGGCCGAGATCAAGGCCGTCGCCAATCCGCACGAGATCCTGCTGGTCGCGGACTCCCTGACCGGCCAGGACGCCGTCAACCTCGCCCGTTCGTTCGACCAGCGCGTCGGCCTCACCGGCATCGCGCTGACGAGGATCGACGGCGACGGCCGCGGCGGTGCGGCGCTGTCGATGCGCGCGGTCACCGGCAAGCCGATCAAGCTGCTCGGCACCGGCGAGAAGACCGACGCGCTCGAGGACTTCTATCCCTCGCGCATCGCCGGCCGCATCCTCGGCATGGGCGACATCGTCTCGCTGGTCGAGAAGGCCGCGGCGAACATCGACGCCGAGAAGGCCGCGCGCGCCGCCGAGAAGATGCGCAAGGGTCAGTTCGACCTCAACGACATGCGCGAGCAGCTGTTGCAGATGTCGCAGATGGGCGGCATCAGCGGCCTGATGGGCATGATGCCCGGCATCTCCAAGATGAAGAACCAGATCGCGGCGGCCGGGATCGACGACAAGATCCTCAAGCGCCAGGTCGCGATCATCGATTCGATGACCCGCGACGAGCGCAAGCATCCCGACCTGCTCAAGGCGAGCCGCAAGAAGCGCATCGCCGCCGGCTCCGGCCAGAGCGTCGAGCACGTCAACAAGCTGCTCAAGATGCACCGGAACATGGCCGACGTGATGAAGGCCATGGGCTCCGGCAAGCGCGGCCCGCTCGCCGGCATCGCCCAGGCGATGGGTTTCGGCGGCGGTGGCGGCATGCCCTCGCCGGAGCAGCTCAAGGCGATGGCCGAGAAGATGCCGGGCGGCATGCCCGGCGGACTGCCGAATTTGCCGAAGGATCTGCCCGCCGGCCTGCGTGGTGGTTTGCCCAATCTGCCGGGACTCACCGGTCTCAGCGGCAAGCCGAACCTGCCGGGTTTGGGCCTGCCCCCGGGAAAGAAGAAATGACCTCACTCCCGTCATTGCGAGCGGAGCGAAGCAATCCAGGGCGTCACGCGCGACTCTGGATTGCTTCGTCGCTTCGCTCCTCGCAATGACGCCCCATCCAACTTCGTATCAAGACATCGACACTCAGGAGAACTTTCATGTCCGTCGTCATTCGTCTCGCCCGTGCCGGCACCAAGAAGCGCCCGGTTTATCACGTCGTCGTCGCCGACTCGCGCTTTCCGCGTGACGGCCGCTTCATCGAGCGTCTCGGCCACTTCAATCCGCTGATGGCAAAGGACAACGAGGCGCGCCTCAAGCTCGACATGGAGAAGGTGAAGGCCTGGCTCGCCAAGGGCGCGCAGCCGTCCGACCGCGTCGCCCGCTTCCTCGATGCCGCCGGCGTCAAGAAGCGCGACGCCCGCCAGAACCCGATCAAGGCCGTGCCGCGCAAGGAGCGCAAGGCGCAGGCCGAAGCCGCCGCCAAGGGCTAACGTCCTTTGGCGATCATGGCCTCATGCGTCGAGACGCACGGCTTCCGCCGTGCTCCCTGGCATGAGGGGTTGGCTCCTCGTCCTGAGGAGCGCGCCCTGGCGCGCGTCTCGAAGGACGAGGCCGGCTGATGTCCAAGCTCATTTGCGTCGCCAAGATCGGCGCCGCGCACGGCGTGCGCGGCGAGGTGCGGCTGTGGACCTTCACCGAGGATCCGCTGGCCGTGCTGCACTACGGCCCGCTGACGACCAAGGACGGCAGTCGTTCGCTCGAAGTCGCGAAGGCGCGCGAAGCGAAGGATCATCTGGTCGCGAGCTTCAAGGGCGTCACCGACCGCAATGCAGCCGAGCGGCTCAACGGGCTCGAGCTCTACGTTCCGCGCGATCGCCTGCCCGAGACCGATGACGACGAGTACTATCACGCCGACCTGATCGGTCTCGCCGCGGAAACCACCGCAGGGGCGCCGCTCGGCCGCGTGCTCGCGATCCATAATTTCGGCGCCGGCGACATCATCGAGATCGCCCCGCCCTCCGGCAGCACACTGATGCTGCCGTTCACGAATGCCGTGGTGCCGACGGTGGATCTGGCCGGTGGGCGCGTGATCATCGAGTTGCCGACGGAAATCGAGGGCGAGGACAAAGACGCCGCCGATGAGCCGGCTTCGCAAGAGGACGACTCTGCCTCCACGCCCTCCGCTCGTCGTCCCCGCGAAAGCGGGGACCCATAACCACCGCAGCCGATTGGTTGGCGCGTGACGGGCCGCGTGCCCCTTTCTAACATGACGCGGTATGGGTCCCGAATCGGCGCCGCGATGCGCTGACGCGCGTCACGGCTTGTCCGGGACGACACCGGTGGTGGAGCCGCACCAATCTTGGCGCTCAGCGCTCTGAGTAGGGCTCGATCTCATCGCGCCGGTGCCGTAACAGTTCATCATGACCACTTCGTCCTCTCCCACCGCGCCCTGGCGGGCCACCGTGCTGACGTTGTTTCCCGAGATGTTTCCGGGGCCGCTCGGCGTGAGCCTCGCCGGCCGCGCGCTCGCCTCCGGCATCTGGGCGCTGGAGGCGCGCGACATCCGGGCGTCGGCCACCGACAAGCACCGCAGCGTCGATGACACGCCGGCCGGGGGCGGCCCTGGCATGGTGCTGCGCGCCGACGTTCTGGCGGCCGCGATCGACGCCGCCGCCGTCGCACCCGAGCGGCCGAAGCTGCTGATGAGCCCGCGCGGTCGGCCATTGACGCAAGCGCTCGTCCGCGAGCTCGCCGCCGGTCCAGGACCGCTGATCGTGTGCGGCCGCTTCGAGGGCATCGACCAGCGTGTGATCGACGCGCGCGAGCTGGTCGAGGTCTCGATCGGCGACTACGTGCTGTCGGGAGGTGAGATCGCGGCGCTGGTGCTGATCGACGCCTGCGTGCGGCTGCTGCCGGGCGTGATGGGCAAGCTCGAATCCGGCAGCGACGAGAGCTTCTCCCACGGCCTACTGGAGTACCCGCAATACACCCGGCCGCAGCTGTTCGAGGGCCGTAGCATTCCGGATGTGCTGACATCCGGTGACCACGCCAAGGTCGCGGCGTGGCGGCGCGCGCAGGCCGAGGCCCTCACTGACGCGCGAAGGCCGGATTTGTGGGCCGAATGGCAGGCGCGTCAGCCCCGAGAACAAAGCAGGACCCGCCAAAAAGCGCCAAAAAGCACGACAGACGGGTGACAAGCCTCGCGCTTTGCCTTATAGGAGCGCCCAATTCCGCAAGTGACGGCAGGAACAAGCGCAGCCCGCGTGACCCGGCTGGGCGCGCCGCCGATGGAGATTTACCCGTGAACCTGATTCAGCAGCTCGAAAAAGAGCAGTTCGACAAGCTGTCCGCCAACAAGACCATTCCGGAGTTCGGCCCGGGCGACACCGTGATCGTCAACGTGAAGGTCGTCGAAGGCGAGCGCACCCGCGTGCAGGCCTATGAAGGCGTCTGCATCGGTCGTTCCGGTGGCGGCATCAACGAGAGCTTCACCGTCCGCAAGATCTCCTACGGCGAGGGCGTGGAGCGCGTGTTCCCGATCCTCTCCCCCATGATCGACTCGATCAAGGTCGTGCGCCGCGGCAAGGTGCGTCGCGCCAAGCTGTATTACCTGCGCCAGCTGCGCGGCAAGTCGGCCCGCATCGTCGAGAAGCAGGACCGCCAGCAGGCCGCCGCGGTCAACGAGTAATCGTTGCTTCCACTGGATTGACGAAAAGCGCGGGCTGGTCCCGCGCTTTTTTGTTTTGGCCACGCCGTCATTCGGGGCAGCCCCGAAGGGGCTGAACCCGGAATCTCGAGATGGGATGATCAGCTCGGGATTCCGGGCTCGATGCTGCGCATCGCCCCGGAATGACGGCTGAGAGACCCAGCGAGTCTTCCCTGCGACAAACGCATCTCGCACTCCCGCGCCTGCGTGCTATATATCGCCCTGAAATGGTTCTAGATCGCACCAGCATGGCCTGCCGCCGCGTCGTCATCGACGATCATAGCCGGCTGCCCGGGCGGTTCTTCGGACGCTTCGCCACTTCGGCAACGTCAGAGCTTAGGCACGCGCTGTAAGCCGCAGCGCCGCTCTGCCTGTTCACGCGTGCCCGTCACGCGTCCTGTTTCAAACCTTCATTCCCGGGAGCATTCGCTCATGTCGAAGCCGACCACCCTGTACGACAAGATCTGGAACGACCATCTGGTGCACGAAGCCGAGGACGGCACCTGCCTGCTCTACATCGACCGCCACCTGGTGCACGAGGTGACCTCGCCGCAGGCGTTTGAAGGCCTGCGCGCCACCGGGCGCAAGGTGCATGCGCCGGAGAAGACGCTGGCCGTGGTCGATCACAACGTGCCGACCACCGACCGTTCCAAGCCGAACCCCGATCCGGAGAGCATCGAGCAGATCAAGGCGCTGGCCGAGAACGCCAAGGAATTCGGCGTCGAATATTACAACGAGTTCGACCGCCGCCAGGGCATCGTCCACGTCATCGGCCCGGAACAGGGTTTTACGCTGCCCGGCACCACGATCGTGTGCGGTGACAGCCACACCTCGACGCACGGCGCGTTCGGCGCACTGGCGCACGGCATCGGCACCTCAGAGGTCGAGCACGTGCTGGCGACGCAGACGCTGATCCAGAAGAAGGCAAAGAACATGCGCGTCACCGTCGACGGCAAGCTGCCGGACGGCGTCACGGGCAAGGACATCATCCTCGCCATCATCGGCGAGATCGGCACGGCCGGCGGCACCGGCTACGTGCTGGAATACGCCGGCGAGGCGATCCGTGCGCTGTCGATGGAAGGCCGCATGACCGTCTGCAACATGTCAATCGAGGGCGGCGCCCGCGCCGGCCTGGTCGCGCCGGACGAAAAGGCCTACGACTTCCTGCGCGGCCGTCCCAAGGCGCCGCAGGGCGCCGCCTGGGACGCGGCGATGCGCTATTGGGAGACGCTGCGCTCCGACGACGGTGCGCATTTCGACCATGAGCTGCGGCTCGACGCCGCCAAGCTGCCGCCGATCGTCACCTGGGGCACCTCGCCCGAGGACGTGATCTCGGTGACCGGCATGGTGCCCGATCCGGACAAGATCGCGGATGAGGCCAAGCGCATCTCCAAGCATCGCGCGCTGAAGTACATGGGCCTGACCGCGGGCACGAAGATCACCGACATCAAGCTCGACCGCGTCTTCATCGGCTCCTGCACCAATGGCCGCATCGAGGATCTGCGCGCCGCCGCCAAGATCGCCGAGGGCAAGACCGTGTCCGGTCATGTCAACGCGATGGTCGTGCCAGGCTCGGGCATCGTCAAGGAGCAGGCCGAGGCGGAAGGTCTGGACAAGATCTTCATCAAGGCCGGCTTCGAGTGGCGCGAGCCGGGCTGTTCGATGTGCCTCGCCATGAACCCGGACAAGCTGGCGCCGGAAGAGCGCTGCGCCTCGACCTCGAACCGCAACTTCGAAGGCCGCCAGGGCTTCAAGGGCCGCACCCACCTGGTGTCGCCCGCGATGGCCGCAGCGGCGGCGATCGCCGGCCACTTCGTCGACGTGCGCGACTGGCGCTGAGACCTCTTCGCCGGCGCGGCAGAGCTGCGCGGCGACCGACCTGCAAACGAGCGCGGCGGCTTCCAATGAGGCCGCCGCGTTTTCATTTCGACTCAACGTCGATCAGACGCGGCAATCGCTTATTAAAATCTCTTGACGCACAATCCTACCGCAGGGCGCGCCGCGTCCGCAGAGGAACGTGCCGAGGAGCCTGCCATGGCCAACAAGCCGGAATACGTCGACCTCATTCGCGACGCGACACGTCAGCGCCGCAAGACGCCGCCCGCCAAGATCATCGCCAAGCCCGAAGAACCGAAGGAGGAGCGCCGGCTGTCGAACTGGCCGCCGGGACGCTTTGCCAAATGGCGGCTGGACACGTTGGTGCCGTGGAAACTGAGCGTGAAGAACTGGCAGTTCAAGGACTGGCTCTGACGCAGTGCCGAATTCTCCCCGCTGAAACGACAGAAGGACGCCGTTGGGCGTCCTTCATTGTTTCGATCAGCGCTCAGACGAATCAGTAGTAGCGGTGGTGACGGTGATGCCACCGATGATGATGGCGCCAGTGATGACCACGCCAATGCCGGTAGTGGCAGATGCGGCGCGGGCCGTAATAGGTGTAGACGATCCGGCAGCGACGATAGGGGTAGTAGTAGCCCGTGGTGTAGGTCGGGGTGTAGTAGCTGCGGTAGCCGTAGAAGTGCCGGCGGTGATGGTGGTAATATGGCCGATAGCCGTAATGCGGGCGATGATAGTAGCCGCCGCCATGGAACACCGGCCGCGGACCGCCTCCGCCATGGAACACCGGACCGCCGCCGTGGAACACGTGACGCGGGCCCCCGCCGCCGAATGCGTGACCGCCGCCGCCATGGAAGGCGGGAGCACCTCCGCCTCTGAACATTCCACCACCACCATGGAAGGCCGGGCCGGCGTGAAAGCCGCCACCACCATGGAAGCCACCGCCGCCGTGGAAGCCACCGCCACCACCGCCGAAATGTCCGCCGCCATGGCCGCCCGGACCACGGACCTGAATTGTCACGGCGTCAGACGCGGCCTGTGTCGCAGGCCCAGCGCCAGGCCCAACAGGCGACATCGCCGACGCGGGCCGACCGGACGCACCTGCGAATACGAAAAGTGCTGCCGCCGCAAGACTGAGGCGACGAGCAAGACCAGCACGCTGGTCCTTCATCCTCATCATGGTCCCTTCTCCCTGAATGCCGTGAAATAACGATGGACCCATGCAGCGCCTTTGCTGGTCGTCCGATCGATGGATTGGCGCACCCCCAACATGAACGTAGAGATAGCGACGTGAATGCGGCATGAATGATGCACGCTGCGCGCGCATCTGCGGCGTGGCGTCGCGGCAAGAGATCATCTGCATGAGCGCCTGCGTCGTCGAGCGAACGCGATAGGCGGCGCGGCGATAGCAAGCTCAGTCGAAGAACGGCGTGAACAGGACGACAGGGCCGGGCGGATAAGCAGGCACATATTCGATAGGGCGCCCGTGATAGCGAGGCGGCACGATGATCGATCTTGCAACTTGCCGCGAACGAGGCTGCCGATGGGCGCCCACGTCCGTCGCGGCTGCCAAACGGCCGGCCGCAACGTCAGCGGAAGCCGCGATCACGGGCGAGGTAGCGGCGGAGCTTGCGATCAACATAGCGACGGTGACGACGCCGATACCGAGCCAAGTCTTGTTGATCGAATAAGTCTTGTTAATCGAATAAGTCTTGTTGATGGAATAAGTCTTGTTGATGGAAGATGCCATGACGGACCCCATTCCCAGCCCACCATAACGTACAGGCCCGCAGAGCGGGCCTGTTTGATGTCGATCATGGATCGGCAGCGCTGGAGCCGCGCTCACCAACGGCCGTGATGGCGATGGCCGTAATGATGCGGGCGCCAGTGGTGGCGCGGATGATAGTGATGCCGCGGATAATAATGCCGGCGCGGATGCCAGTGGTGGCGGCGTCCATGCCAATGCGCCTGGGTGGTCTCCTGTGCCGCGCCCTGCTGCACTGCTGTCGCAGCGCCAGGATTGCTCAGCGACAGCGCCTCTGCGCGCTGCGCCGGCGCAGCCAAAGCCAGGACGGCACCGACCGCCGCAATGCCCAACAGCTTCATCACAGTCATGAACTTCTCCTTCGATCGCCTGACATCACGCCGGGCACCGTGCACCGCCATCTCCGATGATGGCCGCCGCTGCGGTACGACGCAGATCAGTCTCGAATGAGCGACGTGAATGGGACCTGAAGACCTGCGCCCGAGCAGAATGCCGAACTGCTACGCCCAGTTCCGGCTGATCTCGCGACATATCGGCACTGTTGCACGACAGGCACTATCGGATGAGCACGCGAGCGGGTTCAGCCGCGGCGCCAATAGCAGCTCATATGCGGCACGATGACGGTGCCGCTCGGGCGATGTTCCGGAACATAGGACGCGTCACAGACGCGAACCGCATTGGGGCCGGGATTGTAGCGCGGCACGACGTCCGGGTCCCAATGGCCCTCATAGCGGCGGGGATAGATCATAATGCGCCGCGGGCGTCGCTGCGCCGAGAAATCCGTGCTGGTCTCGCCCCGAACGGTTCGAAGCTCGGTTCGTGTCGCCGGCTCAGCCCGCACGCCTGCCGACATCGAAATCACGACGGCCACGGCCAGCGCCGTCCCGGCCAGCATCACCGACTTCTGTCGCATGCGTCCCCCAAAACCCAAATCGCGCGCCGCGGACGGTCGCCGTTTTCACCGCCCGCGTCAACCGCTGCACGCGGCATAAAGCGGGATGCAAGATGATCAAGGCCGGGCTAGAAGGCGGCAATGTGGACCGATCTGAAAGCCCCCTCGCTCGCCGACATGGAAGCCATCGCGCACGAGATGTTCGAGCGGCTGCCTGCGCATTTCCGCGGGATGTGCGAGGGCGTCATCATCCGCGTCGACGACTTCCCGACCGAAGAGGTGCTCGACGAGATGGAGGCTGAGAGCGAGTTCGATCTGCTCGGCCTGTTCCAGGGCACCGGCCTGCCGTTCCGCAGCAATGACGACCTGCCGCGGCTGCCCAACATGATCTGGCTCTACCGCCGGCCGATCCTGGATTACTGGGCCGAGCACGACGAGAGCCTCGGCCACATCGTCCGCCACGTGCTGATCCACGAGATCGGGCATCATTTCGGGATGTCGGACGACGACATGGAGGCGATCGAGGCCGCCGCCGACTGAGCTGTCAGGCTGATTTTCCGGGCAATTTGACTTTATCCGCTCCGCGCTTCGGGCTAAACAGCGGCCTGCCCGATATTCTCGAAGGTGCTCCCCGATGGACAAGTTTACCACGCTGGAAGGCGTCGCCGCGCCGCTGAAGATCATCAATGTCGATACCGACATGATCATTCCCAAGCAGTACCTGAAGACCATCAAGCGCACCGGCCTCGGCAAGGGCCTTTTCTCCGAACAGCGCTACAAGGACGACGGCAGCGAGAATCCGGATTTCGTGCTCAACCAGCCGGCCTATCGGAACGCCAAGATCCTGGTCGCAGGCGACAATTTCGGCTGCGGCTCCAGCCGTGAGCACGCCCCCTGGGCCCTGCTCGATTTCGGCATCCGCTGCGTGATCTCGACCTCGTTCGGCGACATCTTCTACAATAACTGCTTCAAGAACGGCATTCTGCCGATCCGCGTCGAGCAGGCTGATCTCGACAAGCTGTTCGACGACGCCGAGCGCGGCGCCAACGCGACCTTGACGATCGACCTCGCCGCCCAGGAGATCCGCGGTCCCGACGGCGGCACCGTCAAGTTCGAGATCGACCCGTTCCGCAAGCACTGCCTGCTCAACGGGCTCGACGACATCGGCCTGACCTTGGAGAAAAAGGCCTCGATCGACAGCTACGAGGCCAAGCTCAAGACCGAGCGCGCCTGGGCCTGAGCGCCGCCTGACAGCCAGGAGTTCGCGGGCCCCGGACCTCGTCCGGGGCCTTCTTTCGAGAGCAGCCCGAACACAGGTCCGCCGTTGACGCGCGTATTGCCCGAAGTCGTCACCTTCTGGCGCGGACCGCTCGACCGGCTGCGCCAGACCTGCCTGCGCTCGCAGCTGGCGGCCGGTCACAAGGTCACCGTCTACAGCTTCGATCCGCTTCCCGGCCTGCCTGACGGCGTCCGCAATGCCGAGGCCGAGGCGATCCTGCCCTATGCGTTCTCCGAGCGGCTCCGGCCGCCGCAGCCGGACGGCAGCTGGCGCGACTGGACCACCCTGCAGTTCAGCGACTTCTTCCGCATGCGGCTGATGGCGCAGCGCGCGGGCCTGTGGCTCGATGCCGACGTGCTGCTGCTGCGGCCGGTCGAGATCGATCCCGCCCTGCCCTTTTTCGCCTGGGAACGGCCGCGTCAGCTCGGCAACTCCGTGCTGTATCTGCCGCCGGACGATCCGATCGTCGGCGAGTTCGATGCGCTGATGGCGCAGGATCAGCTGACGCCAAACTGGCTGTCGCTGCGCCACCGGATCACCTTTGCGATCCGCCGGCTGCGCGGCGGCTCCGACCGGCTGTCGGACATCCGCGTCGCCATCTTCGGCCCGGCCGCATTGACCGCGCTGGCCCGCCGCCATGGCTCGCTGCGGCATGCGCTGCCGAAGCGCAGCTTCTATGCCGTGCATGCCGAGCCCAAGGCGTTCTTCGATCCCAGCGACTTCTCCGGCCTGATCAGTGATCCCGGTATCATCGGCCTGCACATCTCGCCGAAGGGCCGCGGCGGCGAGGCACCGATTCCGGGCAGTCTCTACGCTTGGGCCACGGAGCGGTTCGGCGCCTGACGGTCTGCGCCTCCGGCAGGGCTGTTCCGCTGCTTGATCTACCGCAACGTCCACGCGCCCACCCGGTGATTGATTGCGGGTAATCATCGGAGACGAGCCATGCCTGCCCAAGCCAAGCCCTATCCCCGCGTTCAATTCCTGATCGACACGTTCGCGCAGTGGCTGCGGCACCGGCGCGAGCTCAGCGAGCTCAGGCAGCTCGACCGCGACGATTTCGAGCGCATCGCGATGGACCTTCAGGTCACTCCGTCGGATCTCGACGAGCTGGTCCGCCATGGCGAGCACGCGGCCGACGAGTTGCCGCTGATGCTCAAGGCGCTCGGCATCGACGAGGCAGCACTGGGCCGCGCCGAGCCGCTGGTGCTGCGCGACATGGAGCGGGTCTGCGCGATGTGCAAGGACAAGCCGCGCTGCCATCGCGATCTCGCCGCGGGCACATCCGGCGCGCATTACGAGGAGTACTGCCTCAACGCGCCGACCATCGACCGGCTGGGTGCCGCCGTCGTCAAGCACTGATCGCCGCCTCCCATTCCCCTAGCGGAGCAACGCGATGAGTATGCCCAACCTGCACCGCCACACTTGGCTCCATGTCGGCGCCGCGCTGCTGCTCGCGCTCGCCGCGCTGCTGCTGATCCGGCTGCACTACGCAAGCGGTGCGACGCCCGCGGCGGAGAGCGTGCAGGCCGGCCGCAAGCTGGCCGAGGCCTGGTGCAGCCCCTGCCACGCCATCGACGCGAGCGCGGCCCGAGCCCAGACCCGCACGGCGCCCGATTTCGCGGCGGTCGCCAACATGCCCTCGACGACCGAGCTGTCGCTGAAGGTGTTCCTGCAGAGCAGCCACCCGACGATGCCCAACGTCATCCTGACGCCGGAGCAGCGCGGCGACCTCGTCAACTACATCCTCAGCCTCAGACAGATCTGACGCGGCGCGTCCTCCTCCGTCTCGACTACTTCACCATCTCGGCGATCGCGTCCGCGATCGCGATCGTGCGCTTGGCCATCTCGGCATGCAGCCGCTCGACCATGCGGCCGTCGATCTGGATCGCGCCGCGCGAGGCATTCTCCGGCAATTCGAACGCGGCGAGGATCTTGCGCGCCTCGGCGACCTCGGCCGCCGGCGGCGTGAAGATCGCGTTGCAGGTATCGATCTGGCCGGGATGAATCAGCGTCTTGCCGTCAAAGCCGAGATCGCGGGCCTGGATGCATTCCTGCGAGAAGCCGTCGGTGTTGGCGAAATCGCTGTAGGGGCCATCCAGAATTTCCAGCCCATGCGCGCGGGTCGCCAGGATGCAATGGCTGATCATCGGCAGCATCGTCGAGCGGCCCGGCACCATGCGGATGCGCGTCTCACGCGAGATGTCGTTCGGCCCGAACACGAAGCCGGCGAGCCGGGAGCCCGCCTCATGCACCGTTGCCGCCAAGAGATCGGCATCGAGCACGGAGCGCGCGGTCTCGATCATCGCCCAAACTTTCAGCGCCGGATCGGCGCCGACCTCGGCGAGGCGGCTCGTCACCAGGCGCAGATCCTCGACGGTCGACACTTTGGGAACCAGGATGCCATCGGTTGCGGTCTGGCCGGCCATCGCGACGTCGTCGCTCCACCACGGCGTATCCAGGCTGTTGATGCGGATCAGCAGCTCACGCTTGCCGTAGCCGTCGGCGGCGACCGCCTTGGCGATCTGCTCGCGCGCGGCTGCCTTGGCATCGGGCGCCACGGAATCCTCGAGGTCCAGGATCAGCCCGTCGGCCGGCAGGTTCCGTCCCTTCTCCAGCGCGCGGGCATTGGAGCCGGGCATGAACAGGAGACTGCGGCGCGGGCGGATCATTTCGGCGTTTCCCTTGGTTTATGGCAGCGGCCCGCGATACCATTTCGACCGCCGGGCCGAAAGGCTTGTTCCCGCAGGCCTCGTGTGTTTAAGGCAGGGCCCATGATCTCGTTTCCGCAACGTCTGCTCGAAGGCTATCGCGCCTTCACCACCCAGCGCCTCCCCACCGAGCAAAGCCGCTATCTGGAGCTTTCCGAGCGCGGCCAGTCGCCCGAAGTGATGGTGATCGGCTGCTGCGATTCCCGCGTCTCGCCCGAGGTCATCTTCGATGTCGGCCCGGGCGAATTGTTCGTGCTCCGGAACATCGCCAACCTCGTGCCGATCTATCAGCCGGACGCCAACGCCCACGGCGTGTCGGCAGCGCTGGAATATGCGGTCACCGTGCTGAAGGTGAAGCACATCGTCATCCTCGGCCATGCCCAATGCGGCGGCATCCGCGCCTTCGTCGACAAGGCGGCGCCGCTCTCGCCGGGCGACTTCATCGGCCGCTGGATGTCGATGTTCATCAAGCCCGGCGAGGTCGTCGAGCAGCGCGACCATGAGAGTTTTCAGGATTTCGTCGTTCGCATCGAGAAGGCTGCGGTGTTCCGCAGCCTCGAGAACCTCATGACCTTCCCGTTCGTGCGCAGCCGCGTCGAGGCGGGAGATCTTCAGCTGCACGGCGCCTATTTCGGTGTGTCCGAGGGCTCGCTGTTCGTGCTCGACAAGACGACCAAGGAATTCAAGAGCGCGCGTACCGGCGAGTAGCGAAGTGGGAGTAGCGAGTAGATTCGGTCTCAATTCCCTATTCGCCATTCGCACCTCACTATTCGCCCCTCATCAGTGATCGCCCGACCACCGGTCGGACAGCGCCAGCATCACCGTCGACACCACGAAGGTCATGTGCACGCCGACCAGCCAGGCGAGCTTGACCGAGTCGTAGCCGGCGTCGAGATTCATGAAGGCCTTCAGCAGCTGAATGGCCGAGATCGCGACGATCGAGGCCAACAACTTCTGTTTCAGTCCGGCGAAATCGACCTTGGTCATCCATTCCGGCCAGTCCGGATGGCCGCCGGGATCGATGCGCGAGACGAAGTTCTCGTAGCCCGAGAACACCACGATCAGCACGAGATTGCCGGTCAGGCAGACGTCGATCAGGCTGAGCACGCCGAGGATGATGTCGCTCTCCTTGGCGGTGGGGAGATGGACGACATTCTCCCACAGCAGCAGCACGAACTTGAACAGCAGGACCACGAGGCTGACGACGAGGCCGACATAGAACGGCGCCATCAGCCAGCGGCTCTTGAACAGGAAGCCTTCGAGCCCGCGCTCGAGCGGCCCCGGCGCATGCTTGGCCGTCACGGGCGCCTGCGCCGCTGCCGGCTCGGTCTTGCTATTCTCAGCCACGCGCAGCCCCACCCCGAATTTGCTCTGTCGTCCTACTCCGTCATGGAGTGCGGTGAGTTCGTTTCACCATGCAAACCACCCGTGCGGCTGCCCCCTCACCCCAACCCTCTCCCCGTAAGGACGGGGAGAGGGGGCGCACTGGTAACTATTAGGCGGCCTTCTTCTTGGCGGTGATCAGCTTGCGGTTGATCAGCACCTCGGCGATCTGGATCGCGTTCAGCGCGGCGCCCTTGCGGAGGTTGTCGGACACGCACCAGAAGGCGAGGCCGTTCTCGACAGTGCCGTCCTCGCGGATGCGGCTGATATAGGTGGCGTCCTCGCCGGCCGCTTCATAGGGCGTCACGTAGCCGCCCGGCTCGTGCTTGTCGATCACGAGGCAGCCCGGCGCGTTGCGCAGGATGTTGCGGGCCTCGTCGGCCGTGATCGGATTCTCGAACTCGACATTGACGGCTTCGGAGTGGCCGACGAACACCGGCACGCGCACGCAGGTGGCGGTCAGCTTGATCTTCGGGTCGAGGATCTTCTTGGTCTCCGCCATCATCTTCCACTCTTCCTTGGTGAAGCCGTCTTCCATGAAGACGTCGATCTGCGGAATGACGTTGAAGGCGATGCGCTTGGGGAACTTGTTATTGACGAGCTCGTCGTTGGTGTAGACGGCCTTGGTCTGCGAGAACAACTCGTCCATCGCGTCCTTGCCGGCGCCGGACACCGACTGATAGGTCGACACCACGACGCGCGTGATCTTCGCCTTGTCGTGCAGCGGCTTCAGCGCCACGACGAGCTGCGCGGTCGAGCAGTTCGGATTGGCGATAATGTTCTTCTTGTTGAAGCCGGCGGCTGCGTCGGCGTTCACCTCCGGCACGATCAGCGGCACGTCCGGATCCATGCGCCAGGCCGAGGAATTGTCGATCACGACAGCACCGGCGGCGCCGATCTTCGGCGACCATTCCTTCGAGACCGATCCGCCCGCGGACATCAGGCAGATGTCGACATCGGCAAAATCGTAGTGCTCGAGCGCCTTACACTTCAGGGTGCGGTCGCCATAGGACACCTCGACGCCGACGCTGCGGCGCGAGGCGAGCGCCACGACCTCGTCGGCGGGGAATTGCCGCTCATCGAGAATATTGAGCATTTCCCGTCCGACATTGCCGGTCGCGCCGACCACTGCGACTTTGTAACCCATCGTTCACTCTCCGAAGAAATTTGGCCGATCGCGCATCTGAGCGGAAACGGAAGCGGCAGCGCTTCTATGCGAGAAACGTCCCTGACACAACGTTACCACGACGTCTCGCCTTCGATGCATCCTGATTCGGCCAGCACAGCCGCGACCATCCGCAAACCCCGCATCTCGCCCGGCCTCAAGGCCGTCGCGGACGAGGTCTGCGGCACCTTTGCGCGTCTGTTCGCCTATGTGGGGGCTCTGGCGCTGATCGCCATGCTCGGCGTGGCCGCCTGGAACCGGCTCGACAGCGGCGACGACGCGCCCGCCGGCCGCGCCGGGTGGACACTCGCCGATGCCGCCGTGCCGGCGTTTTCGCTGCGCCTCACCGACCAACCCGACCGCACGGCCACCTATACCGTTCTGACCCACGCCGCCGGCGGCCGCAAAGACGTGCTGCGCTGGGGCGAGCCGGCCGACCGGCCCGCGGCCGAGATCGAGGTCTACCGGATCGGGCCGGAGCGCGAGGGCATGCGCAATCCGGTCGGACATCTGGCGACCCGTCTCGGACGTCATGCGCCCGAGCTCGAGGCGGCGGGGATCATCGACAGCCGGTTCGGCCCGGTCAGCCTGCTGCGCCAGGCCGGCGCGCCGGATGGGCCCGGAGCCTGCCTCGGCTTTCTGAAGACCATTGCCGTGCCGGCGCTGCGGATTTCCGGCTGGTCCTGCCAGGGCGCCGCCCTGCAGACCCGGCGCGCCGCCGTCGGCTGCATGCTCAACCGCCTGACCCTGCTGTCGTCCGCCGGTCATGATCCGGCCCTGGTCGAGCTGTTCGCCCAGGCCGAGCCGCGGCGCGCCGATTGCGATGCCCCGGGGCTCGCCAAGACCCTCAACGACTGGATCACCGCGCTGGACAATCCCAGGCTGCGCGGCACGTTCTGACGGCCCGTTTGCGTCCGCATGTTGCCGGCCGCCGCTGAGCCATGGTCCGCCACAGGCGGCTTCGGCAAGCTACGGAAATTGATGCAACTTTCCCGCCACAGCCGGAATTTATCTTGCGCGCGGTCGCGGGAATGACCTTGTGATGCCACAGCCGACCCAGATATTGTGCGGGCCAAATCATGCGCATGGCGAGCGCCCGCCCCTTTTGGCGCGAGGAAGAGGACGTGATGATCGAATTTTCTGCTGCGACCCGGGTCATGGCCCTGGCGGTGATCGCCGCGACCGGCCTTGCCGTCACGTCTCTCGCCGCCGACGCCGCCCCCGCCAAGCGCCGCGCTGTGGCGGTCACGTCCAACGGCCCGAACTATTCCTACCAGTCCGGCCCGCGCACCCGCATCTACATCACCCGCCGCTCGTTCCTCGATGGCGGCACCGAGGTGCTGCCGGGCGACCGCAAGTTCTCGGACTACGCCTTCCCGCCGGCCGTCGGCTACCCGTCGTTCGCGCGCGAAAACCTCAACCGCCCGATCGACCGCCAGCCGCTGATGGCGCCGTCCGATCTCGGCGGCTACCCGACCCGGATTCCGATCCCGTACTGAGAGAGACGGCATCATCCGATCACCAAGGCCGGGCTTCGCCCGGCTTTTTTGTTGTGGCGAGGGTCTGCCAGACGGCTCTCCTGCGCACTGTTGCCCCGGCATTCACGGCCGCCTTGTTCTTCCTGCGTCATTGCCAGGAGCGTAGCGACGAAGCAATCCAGGTAGCGGGCGGGACTCTGGATTGCTTCGCTCCGCTCGCAATGACGGCCGAAAGACTCTGCCCCGCAACAGACGGCGGCTGGGCGGTGAACCAGCCTCTCCGCGTCATTGCGAGGAGCGCAGCGACGAAGCAATCCAGGGGCTGCGACGGGACTCTGGATGGCGTCCTCCCCAGACGGGCGTCGGCGGATCGATCGCGTCGCTCGCAATGACCATGACATGCGCTCTCATCCTCGCGCCCGCTTTCGCGTCCGAGTGTGACGATCCGTTCCGCCCCCATTCACAACAAGGGCGCAGGGAAGGCCGGGCCTCGGCTGAGGCCCGTGGCCCCCGTGCGGGAAGAAGTGCACGGGGCAGGAACCACAGGTACAGCCGGCTTGACCCGGCCCTCCCTGCGCGATGGGCTTACGCTTACTCTGCGCTCTCCCCGGTGTCCGGCTTGTTAGCCACCGTCGCCCGCGCGATGCGCCAGCATCGTCGCGAACTTGGCGCCAGCTTCGGGGCGCCAGGACCACGCAGCTTCACGTCCGCAAGAGCCTCGTTCGTCCGCACGTCCTGTCAGACGTGCTGCGCGCCCTCGCGGCCACCGCATCCCCGCCTCACGCCTCGTGACGATCGCGAAACGCCCCTCGTGGCGAGACGGGATGAGGTGAGAAAACATGAATTCTGGAATTACGAAAGAGGAAATTTTGCTGCGGGCTCGGCGATCCAGCTCATCGATTTGAGGGCGAAGGCGAAATGAATTTTTCGGCGCAGCCGATTTCGGGCCGCACCGAAGGCGATCGCCGCCGTCGAGGCGCATCAATCGCGAAAATTCAGGAGCTGATTTGCTCGACGGGCAGTGTCGGCTTGTGAAGTTCGGGCGACACCAAACACGAAGCTCATCGCCACAACACTCCACTCTCGAACGCCGAGCGGTGCCGGTGAATGCGCCCTCTCCCCTTGCGGGAGAGGGCATGTAGGACAGCGCAGCAGACTCGGTTGGGTGAGGGGTATGTCTCAACGAGCTGAGTCCGCGGAGAGATACCCCTCACCCAACCGCATGCTTAGATGGGCCGGTGATGCCCTCTCCCGCAAGGGGAGAGGGCACTGTATCTCACAGAGCTGACGCTCGTTGACCTGGGTGGGCAACTGGGCGCTTCTCCTCTTTGCCCATCGTCGCATCGACCTCAATCGTACAGCACCGCCGCGATCTTCGCGTCACCGATGTTGGACTTGTCGTACCAGTAGAAGCCGGTGTCGGTGATCTTGGGCAGCTTCTCGCCCTTCAGCGCCTTGACGGCCGAGTCCACGGTGCAGCTGCCGATGCCGATCGGATTCTGGGTGATGGCGCCGGCCATCTCGCCCGACAGGATCGCGGCCTTCTGCTGCTTGCCGGAATCGTAGCCGATCACGACGATCTTCTTCTTCATCTCCTTGACGCCGTTGAGCACGCCGATCGCCGAACCTTCATTGGCGCCGAAGATGCCCTTGACGTTCGGGTTGGCCTGCAGGATCGACTTGGTGATCTCGGTCGACTTCAGCTGATCGCCGCCGCCATACTGCACGCTGACGATCTTGATGTTCGGATGCTTGTCCTTCATCTGCTTCAGGAAGCCGTCGCGGCGGTCGATGCCGGTGCGGCTGGTCTGGTCGTGCACGACGACGGCGACCTCGCCGGCATCGCCGATCAGGCCGGCCATCTTGTCGGCGGCGAGGCCGGCGGCGGCGAGGTTGTCGGTGGTGCAGGTCGTCAACGGAATGTCGCTGTCGACGCCGGAGTCGAAGGCGATCACCGGGATCTTGGCGGCTTGCGCCTTCTTCAGCAGCGGAATGGCGGCTTTGGAATCGAGCGCGGCAAAGCCGATCGCCTGGGGCTTCTTGGCGAGCGCGGCCGAGAGCATGTCGATCTGCTTGTCGACCATGGCCTCGGTCTCCGGCCCCTCGAAGGTGATCTTGACGTTGGCGGCCTTCGCCGCCTGCTCGGCGCCGAGCTTCACCGCCTGCCAGAACTGGTGCTGGAAGCCCTTGGAGACGAGCGGGATGTAGGTGTCCTCGGCGCGGACGGCCGTTGACGCGCCGGCGATGACGAGGGCGCCGAGCGCGACGCTCAGGAGATGCTTTTTGAACATGGGTGTTTCCTCTCGTTTGTTGGTTGATTGTGTCGTCGTGGAGAAGTTCTCGGCAGGCGGACGGTCGCGTTCCGCTCGACGATCAGGCGCGCTTTCGACGCAGCATGTCGGCATAGACGGCGAGAATGATGATGATGCCGGTGACGACGAACTGCCACTCCTGCGCCACCGACAGGATGCGCAGGCCGTTGGTCAGCACGCTCATGATGAAGGCGCCGATGATGGTGCCGAGAATGGTGCCGGTGCCGCCGCTGAGCGACGTGCCGCCGATCACGACGGCCGCGATCGCGTCGAGCTCATAGCCCTGGCCGAGCGCGGGCTGCGCGGAATTTATGCGCGAGGCGATCAGGAGACCGGCCACGCCGCAGATCGCGCCGCCGAGACCGTAGATGATGATCTTCCAGCGGTCGACATTGACGCCGGACAGCCGCACCGCCTCCTCGTTGCTGCCGATGGCGAAGGTGTAGCGGCCGAGCGCGGTGCGGTTGAGAACGATGGAGGCGAACACCGCCATCACGATCAGGATCAGCGCCGCATTGGGGATCGGCAGGTCCGGCACGATGGCGCCGAGCAGCGAATCCTGCGAGATCATCGAGAAGTTCTCGGTGTTGGTGAAGTAGATCGGCTTGCTGCCGGAAACGACCAGCGCGAGGCCCTTCAGCACCAACATCATGCCGAGCGTGGCGATGAACGGCGGCACCTTCATCTTGGTGATGACGGTGCCTGACACGACGCCGCTGAGCGCACCGGTGGCGATGGCCGCGACGATGCCTGTCCACATCGGGAGTTCCCAATAGGTGAGGAACACACCGGCCATGACCGCACAGAACGTCATCAGCGTGCCGACCGAGAGATCGATGCCGGCGGTGATGATCACGAAGGTCGAGGCGATCGCCAGCACGCCGTTGACCGCCGTCGCCTGCAGGATGTTGATCATGTTGTCGGTCTGCATGAAGGCGGGCGAGGCGAAGCTGAAATAGATCATCAGCAGCACGAGGCTCGCGAAGGCCAACAGCTTCTGCAGCGCCGCAGGCCCCAGCAGCCGGCGCCGCAATGCTGCGACAGCGTCGCCCGTCGTCATGCCGTCCTTGTCGTCCTTGACCAGTGCCGGGTCGCTCATGCCGTCGTGCCTGCCTTCATGGTTTCGCGCTGGGTGGCCAGCTGCATGATCCGCTCCTGCGTGGCTTCGTCCGGCGACAGTTCGCCGGTGATACGGCCCTCGCACATCACGACGATGCGGTCGCTCATCCTGATCACCTCAGGCAGCTCCGACGAGATCATCACGATCGCCTTGCCCTGGTCGGCGAGAGCGCGCAGCAGCCGGTAGATCTCGTTCTTGGCGCCGATGTCGATGCCCCGCGTCGGCTCGTCGAAGAACAGGATGTCGCAATCGCGATCGAGCCATTTGGCGATCACGATCTTCTGCTGGTTGCCGCCGGACAGCAGCCGGACCTCCTGCGCCGCCGAGGGCGTGCGGATGTTCAGCATCCGGATGAAGCGGCCGGCGGTGTCGCGGATCGCGCGTTTCCGCAGCATGACCTTCAGCGCGAGGTAGTTCGCGAGATTCGACATCACGACATTGGATTCGACGTCCATGCCGGTGGCGAGCCCGAAGCGCTTGCGGTCCTCGGAGAGATAGCCGATGCCCTGGGCGACGGCGTGCGCGGGCGTGCGGATCGTGACCCGGCGATCGTTGACGCGGATCTCGCCGGAGGGCACCGCATCGGCGCCGAAGATCGCCCGCGCCACCTCGGTGCGGCCGGCGCCCATCAGGCCGGCGAAGCCGAGGATTTCGCCCTTGCGCAAGGTGAAGCTGATGTCGCGGACCAATGGACCGCAGTTGAGCCCGCGCACCTCGAGCGCGATCTCGCCGGGCGGCGCCTCGCCGACGATGCGCGCGTCGCTCAAGCTGCGGCCGACCATCATGCCGATGATGGTCTCGATCGGCGTTGTGGCGGTCGGCACGGTGGCGACATACTCGCCGTCGCGCAGCACGGTGACGCGGTCGGAAATCTGCTTCAGCTCGTCCATCTTGTGGGAGATGTAGACGATGCCGACGCCGCGCGCCTTCAGCGCGCGGATCATCTTGAACAGCTCGGCGATCTCGCGATCGTTCAGCGCCGCCGTCGGCTCGTCCATGATCAGGACGCGCGAGTTGAAGGACAGAGCCTTGGCGATCTCGACCATCTGCTGCTTGGCCACCGTCAGGCCGCCGACTGTCGTGCGCGGGTCGATCGACAGATTGAGCTGGCCGAGCAGCTCGGCCGCCTGCCGGTTGAGCCTGTCCTCGTCGAGCAGCAACCCGAACGCCTTCATCGGCTCGCGCCCGATGAAGATGTTCTGCGCCACCGTGAGGTGGTTCATCAGCTGCAGCTCCTGATGAATGATGCCGATGCCGGCAGCCTGCGCCTCGCGCGGGCCGGGAAAATCAACGCTCGCGCCGTCATAGAGGATCTCGCCCGAGTCCTTGCGATAGACGCCGGCGAGGATCTTCATCAGCGTCGATTTGCCGGCGCCGTTCTCGCCCATCACGGCATGGACCTCGCCGGCGAGCAGCTCGAACCTGATATTGTGCAGCGCCCGCACGCCGGGGAAGCTCTTGCACAGGCCGTGGACGGCGATCAGCGGCGCGCTCATGGGTCAGCGGATGCTGTGTGGAAGGTGGCAAACGGCCACCACCGCGTCATCGCAGCGACGCTGCCGACGACGACTCGCATGGCGCGCGACATAGGGCATCGCAGCCGCGATCACATTCATCCTCCCCCATCGTCGCAGTCGTCGTCTCCGCCGGCTGCGAACCCGCGTCCATTCCATGGCGCGGCATTGGAGTCAGGCTATTCATCGGGAGATGAAAGTCTATAGGTAAAATTGACAGGCGCTGGTGAATGCGGCGCGCGATGTGAATGCCTGCGACGATCGCGGATGGCTCTCGTGAAACGATCGACACCCGTTCGATCACGCCGTTGCGCGTCAGATTCGAGCTATCCCGACAACGGCGGTGAGCCCCCTCCCCCTTGCGGGGAGGGGTCGGGGGTGGGGGTCCCCCGGGCGATGCTCTCCGATGAGTTCGCGTCGCGACGCGCGATGATGAAGGATGATCGTCGGGAAAGAGTAGGACCTTGCGCAGAACTGAGCTCACTGGGTGTGGACCCCCACCCCCGACCCCTCCCCGCAAGGGGGAGGGGAGCCGACCGTCGTTGCGGTGAGAGCTCCGCCCCAATGAGCAGCTGCTCCAATTACGCCGTGAGCTTCTCCAGCTCCTTGATGATCGCCTCGCCCATCTGCGTGGTCGACGCCGGGGTCGAGCCCTCGGCCTTGATGTCGGCGGTGCGCAGGCCCGACGCCAGCACGGCGGCGATGGCGGCGTCGAGCTTGTCGGCGAGCGCGCCCATGTCGAAGGAGTAGCGCAGCGCCATGCCGAACGAGGTCAGCATCGCGATCGGGTTCGCCAGGCCCTTACCGGCGATATCAGGCGCCGAGCCGTGCACCGGCTCGTACAGCGCGCGGCGCTTGTGGGTCTTGGCGTCGACCTCGCCGAGCGAGGCCGAGGGCAGCATGCCGAGCGAGCCGGTCAGCATCGCCGCGATGTCCGACAGCATGTCGCCGAACAGATTGTCGGTGACGATGACGTCGAACATCTTCGGATATTTCACCAGGTTCATGCCGCCGGAATCGGCGAGCTGGTGCTCGAGCGTGACGTCCTTGTACTCGCGCGCGTGGACGGCGGTGACGACCTCGTTCCAGAGCACGCCCGACTTCATCACGTTGCGCTTCTCCATCGACGTCACCTTGTTCTTGCGCTTGCGCGCCAGATCGAAGGCGACGCGGGCGATGCGCTCGATCTCATAGGTGTCGTAGACCTGGGTATCGATCGCGCGCTTCTGGCCGTTGCCGAGATCGGTGATGGTCTTGGGCTCGCCGAAATACACGCCGCCGGTCAGCTCGCGCACGATCATGATGTCGAGCCCCTCGACGATCTCGCGCTTGAGGCTGGAGGCGTCGGCCAGCGCCGGATAGCAGACGGCGGGACGCAGATTGGCGAACAGGCCGAGATCCTTGCGCAGGCGGAGCAGGCCGGCTTCGGGACGGACCTCGTAGGGAACGCCGTCCCACTTCGGGCCGCCGACGGCGCCGAAGATGATGGCGTCGGCCGCCTTGGCCTTGTCCATGTCGGCTTCGGAGATCGAGGCGCCGTGGGCGTCATAGGCGGCGCCGCCGACCAGGCCGTCTTCGGTCTCGAACGAGGCCAGCCCCTTGCCGTTGAGCCAGCCGATCAGCCGCTTCACCTCGGCCATCACTTCGGGGCCGATGCCGTCGCCGGGCAGCAAAAGGAGCTTCTGGGTCGCCATGGTCGTTATCCTCGCGGAGCTTGTCATGCCCGGGCATCGCCCGGCATCCATCATGCTTGGGATTACCGGCCTGCCGCCGATCCGATCGAGGGCAGGCGGCCGGCAATGCCGCTGTCGAAATCGGCGGAGTGCTAAAGCCCTCCTGCGCCCTTGGCAAGCCACCATTGCCAGGGCATCTCTTCCGGAGCGGGGAGGCGAGCGATAATGTGCTCGATATCAGCCGCCGCGCAGCAGGATTTGCCGGCCGATCGCCGCGCCGGAGCATGTCTTGCCGATCTCCCGTTCCGACCCGACGCCGGCTCATCCGGCGTTGACCAATCTGACGCTCTCGCTCGGGCCGATCATCGGCCTCGGCATCGGCCGCTTCGCCTACGCGCTGGTGCTGCCGGACATGCGGGACACGCTGCACTGGTCGTATTCGGCGGCGGGCTTCATGAACACCGTCAATGCCGCCGGCTACCTGATCGGCGCGCTGATCGCCTCGCAGACGGCGAGGCGGTTCGGCGGCTTGACGGCCGTGCGCGGCGGCACGCTGGCGGCGCTGGCCTCGCTGGTGGTGTGCGCCATGACCGGCGACTTCGTCGCGCTCAGCCTGGCGCGGCTGGTGACCGGGATCGGCGCGGGCGTGGCGCTGGTGGCCGGCGGCGCGGTGGCGGCACGGGTCGCCTTGGCGCGGCCGGCGCAGGCGAGCTTCGTGCTCAGCCTGTTCTATGCCGGGCCGCCGCTCGGCATCGTCATCTCGGGCCTGATCGCGCCGTTCGTGCTGCAGGCGTTCGGGCCGGGCTCATGGTGGATCGTGTGGGCGGTGCTCGCAGGCGTCGGCGTGGCTCTGATCGTGCCGCTGCTCGCGATGCGGCTGCCGGCGAACGCCGCCATGCCGGAGACGCGCGCCGACCGCGTGTCGCTACGGCCGATGGCGATCTATCTGTTCGGCTACTTCCTCTACGGCGCGGGCTATATCGCCTATCTCACCTTCATGATCGCCTATGTGCGCGATCTCGGCGGCGGCGCCGCGGCGCAGTCCGGCTTCTGGTGCCTGATTGGCCTCGCCGGTTTCACCACGCCCTGGGTGTGGCGACGGGTGCTGGCGCTCGACCGCGGCGGCTGGCCGACGGCGCTGATCCTGACGGTGAATGCGATCGGCGCCGCCCTGCCCTCGCTCAGCCATTCGCCTGTCATGCTGACCTTGTCAGCCGCTGTGTTCGGCCTCGCCTTCTCGACCGTCACCACGGCGACGACGGCTTTCGTCCGCTTCAACCTGCCGCAAGCCGCCTGGCCGCGCGCGATTGCGGCGCTGACGATCTCGTTCGGCATCGGGCAAACGCTGGGACCGTTCGCCGTCGGCGCGATCACCGATGCGATGGGGAGTTTGACCTACGCGCTGAATGTCTCGGCGGCGCTGTTGCTGCTCGGCGCGGTGATGGCGGCGATGCAGGGCAGATTGAAACGCATCGATCGCGCCTAACCAACGGTGTCGTCCCGGCGAACGCCGGGACCCATACCGCGGAATCTATCGAGGGATTTGGCTGGCAGTTGCCTGCCTCATCACGGCCGGTGGTTATGGGTCCCGGCTCAAGGCCGGGACGACAGCGGAGGTCGGCGTCGGCATCCGGGCTGTATCGACTGGAGATCAACTCCCGCTGAACGAATTGTACCCCTGGTCTTCCCAATAGCCGCCCTTGTAGTCGTTGGTGACTTCCATCGCGACGACGTATTTCGGGTTCTTGAAGCCGAGCTTGGTCGGCACGCGAATCTTCATCGGATAGCCGTAGGCGCGCGGAAGGATCTGATCGGCGAACTTGAACGTCATCTGGGTCTGCGGATGCAGCGCGGTGCGCATGTCCAGCGGCGAGTTGTAGCCCTGCGCATCGGCGCAGTTGAACCAGACGTATTTCGCCATTGTGTCCGCGCCGATCAGCTTGAGGAAGTCGCGTAAGGGAGTGCCGGTCCAGGAGCCGATCGCGCTCCAGCCTTCGACGCAGATGTGGCGCGTCACCTGCGTGACCTGCGGCAGCGCGTGCAGCTCGTCGAGCGTCCACGACTTCTTGTTGTCGACTAGGCCGCGCACCTCGAGCTTCCAGTCGGCGGCGTCGATCTCCGGCGCCTCGTCGAGCGTGTAGTAGGCGTTGAACGGGAACGGTTTCGTGATCGCGCTCTCTGGGAAGGTCGGCGCCAGCGCGTCCGGATTGAAGATCCAGGACTGCACGGCGTCGTTGAACTTGGAGACCTTCTTGAGCAGCTCCTCGGCGGTGTCGCCGTCGACGACGTCGCAGCCGGTGAGAAGGGTGAGCGCGCCGAGGCTGGCGCCGCCGGTGAGGAAGCGGCGCCGGGTGAGATCGGGCATCACCTTGAGCGAGTCCTTGACGAGAAGCCGCTTGTCGACGCCGGGAATGAGGAACGGACGCTTGGCCATGATGGTCTCTCCTCTCAGCGACCGATGATCATCGCGCGCAGGCTCTTCGGCACCAGCAGCGCGAGCAGGATATGGATGACCAGGAAGGCGCAGATCAGCGCCATGCAGACGAAATGGACGTAGCGCGCCGCCGGATAGTCGCCGAAAAGCGTGACCAGCCAGTGCAACTGCACCGGTTTCCACATCGACAGGCCCGTGAGCACCACGAAGATGCCGACCAGGATGATGCCGAGATAGAGCAGCTTCTGCACCGCGTTGTAGACGGTGAGATCGCCATGCGAGAGCTTGAAGGTCAGCGCAGCCTTGATGTCGGCGAACACGGAAGCCGGCGAGATCGGCAGCAGCTTGCGGCGGAAGCGGCCGGTGGCAAGGCCGGTGACGAGATAAGCGAGGCCGTTGAGCATCAGGAGCCACATCGCGGCGAAGTGCCACAGCAGCGCGCCGCCGAGCCAGCCGCCCAGCGTGATGCTGCGGTCGAAGCGGAAGTCGAACAGCGGCGAGGCGTTGTAGATCTGCCAGCCCGACATGATCATCAGGATCATCGCGACCGCGTTGATCCAGTGCATGACGCGGACCCAGGCCGGCTGGATAACCTTGGTTTGCTGGGTGCTGATCGTCGTATCGGTGGCGGCGATGCTGGACATGGCGGGCTCGATGGTTCGGGGTGGTTCCAGGACGATATACGCCAAAGACTGGCCGCCCGTTACGGGCTCAAACCGGCAAATCGATGCTTTCCGAGCGAAGGCTCTCACAAAAAAGCGAGCCGGGGTGGGCCCGGCTCGCTCGTGGTCACATCCGCGAGGAGGAGGAAGAACGGATGCAACCGGTCTCCAAGGGCTCGATCAGGACGCCGGCATCAGCACGGTGTCGACCACGTGGATGACGCCGTTCGACTGGTTGACGTTCGGGATGGTGACCATCGAGGTGCCGCCCTTGGCGTCGACGATCATGACGTTCTTGCCCTCGCGCTTGACGGTGAGCTGCTCGCCCTCGACCGTCTTCAGCATCTGCCCGTCCTTGAGGTCGGCCGCCTCGAGCTTGCCGGGCACGACGTGATAGGTGAGGATCTTGGTCAGGGTCGCCTTGTTCTCCGGCTTGACGAGCGTATCGACGGTGCCGGCCGGCAGCTTGCCGAAGGCGGTGTTGGTCGGCGCAAACACCGTGAACGGACCCTTGCCTTCCAGCGTCGGCACGAGGCCCGCGGCCTTCACGGCGGCGACCAGCGTGGTGTGATCCTTCGAATTGACCGCGTTCTGCACGATGTTCTTCGACGGATACATCGCCGCGCCTCCGACCATCACGGTCTTCTCCTCGGCGCGGGCGGGCGCAACGGCGATCGAGGTCAGCGACAGCGCGCTGAAGGCGGCGGCGGCGAGGAAGGCAATGCGCTTGGACATGGGTAGCTCCTGAAAGACGGCGGCAGGGCCGCGTTATGAGTTCGACTGCGACACCGATGCTGATGTGAGCGATGGCGCTCTTTGCGTCGTGTCGGGCCGAGCTACGCGCGCTTCGGGAGGCGAGTTTCGCGGCATAATTTAACGTGATCCGTGAAACCAACGGCGGTTGAGATCGTCTCACCGACTCACTGGCCGAGATGTTGCGCGCCGCAATGTCGCAGAGTGACGGAACTACCAGCGCGATGTCGGCCATTGGCTGACGGCGGATCATCGCGCTCGGCCATTAACTACAATGCGAACCGGGCCCGGCCAAACCTGCCGAAAACATTGCGAGTAAGACTTTCTTAAGGTTGATTGGTCGGCACGGCAGCCGGCTGCGGGAAGGGGATGTCCTGCACTGTCCGGCGCGATCGGCGGGGGTTTCCTACAGTGAACAGAACGATCTGGATTGCGGGGTTCTGCCTCGTGATAATCTGCTGCTTGCTTGCAACCAAGATGGTGCTCGCCGCGGCGACGCCCGGCGACATCGGCGAAACGACGTCGTCGCTGATCCGCGAGCCGATCCCCGGCGTTGATACGTTGAGCGAGAGCGATCGCAGCTTCGAGGTTCAGCCGATCGAACTCAACGAAGGCGTACGGCTGCCGCTGGTCTCGAAGGCCGTACGCGCCGAGGGACGGAACGCGTCGGTTGCGCGTCGGGCCAATGCTGCGAACAAGAAGGCCGTGCTGCGTCCGGCCAAGCGCGACGCTGTTTCGGTGAAGAGCGCGGCGGTGCCGTGCAAGCAGCTCGATCCGATCGCGCGCTTCCTCGCCTCGGCCAAGATCGGGCCGCGTTGTCAGGCTTGATGAATCTCAGGCCGAGACAGCCGTGACCACCTGGGCCAGCAGCTGCTCGCGCTTGGTCTGCGAGCGCTGGCCCTTCATGGTGGCGGCGAAGCGTTCGAGGATGCCGTCCTCGAACGCGGTCACGATGGTGTCGTGCACGTAGCTCTTGCGGCAGATCGCCGGCGTGTTGGTGAGCTCGTCGGCGGCGGCGCGGATCGCTTCCAAAATCTGCTTCTTGCGGCCGCGCGCACTTGCCGCCGGCGTGATCCGCGACAGCGTCTCCAGCGCCACGGCCGAAGCCATCAGCGTGCGGAAATCCTTGGCCGAGATCTTGATGCCGGCGATCTCGCGCAGGAACGCGTTCACCTGGGTGGTGGACACCGCGCGCACCACGCCCTGCGCGTCGCGGTACTGGAACATGCGCCGGCCGGGCAGGCCGCGCAGGACGCCGACGGCGCGCACCAGCTTGGTGGCGTCGCATTCCTTGCGCACCGCCTTGCCGCCCTTCGCCTTGAAGGTCAGCACCAGGCAGTCGTCTTCCAGGATGACGTTCGACTTCAACAGCGTCGCGGCGCCGCGGGTGCCGTTGAGGCGCGCATAGGACTCGCTGCCGGGACGGATCGCGGTGCGCGCGATCAGCTCGATCACGGTGGCGAGCGCGAATTCGCGCGTCGGCTCGTCGCCGGCGAGATGCTTCGAGACGGCGCGGCGGATGCGTGGCAGTGCGCCGACCAGCTTCGCCAGCCGATGCGCCTTGCGATGCTCGCGCACCTTTTCCCAATCGGTGTGATAGCGATATTGCAGCCGCCCGGCGGCATCGATGCCGACCGCCTGCAGATGCAGGCTCGGGTCCGGCGCGTAGCGCACCTCGCGATAGGCCGGCGGCACCGCCATCGCATGCAGCCGGCGGATGGTGCCGGCATGGCGGATCTGCGTGCCGTTGGCGCGGATGAAGGTATAGCTCTTGCCGCGCTTGATGCGGCGGATGGTGAGCTCGCTCTGGTCGCCGAGCTTGAGCCCGATCCGCTTGGCCAATTCCTCGACCGTGGTCTTGGCATTGCCTTGCGCATTCGCCGTCTTGGCGTGGGCGAGATCCTTCAAAGTGAGCTTGCGGCGCCCCGGCTTCGGCGGCCATTGGCCCAGCGCCTTCGCGAGCGCGACCTCGGCATCGGCCGCGCCGACCCGGGAGCCCTCGAAATTCTGCTGGTCCATCATTGCTTTAGACGCCCTGCCGTCGTGTTCATCCGCTCAATGCCCCGGGCCGCATTTTGGTTCCGGCCGGGTTATCCACAGCTTGCACGCGATTTAGGGCGTCACAGCGCCAATGGCGAGTCCCTAAATTCAGGCAAAAAGGTCATTGGATACCGCAAACGAGTCTCTATCCAGGTAACCTTGACGATATCAAGCGGATCGCCGGAGTCGGAAAATCCGGCGAACGCAACCTCTGCGCACAAATCTTTGATCCTGCGCAGACCGCCTCCCCGCCGAAGGTTCTACTTGTCTTGCCTTGTCGCCGCCGGTTACGCGGACGCATAGTGGAAACAACGACGGCCTGTGACGGGGTTCATCCGCAGGCCGCATGGTGGAGGGTGTGAAATGTCCGAGAAGATCTACGACGTTCCGGCCGAGTGGGCGAAACGCGCCTTTGTCGACGACGCGAAGTACCAGGAGATGTACGCGCGCTCGATCAAGGACCCCAACGGCTTCTGGGCCGAGCAGGCCAAGCGCGTCGACTGGATCCATGCGCCGACGAAAATCGAGAACGTCTCCTACGCCCCCGGCAACATTTCGATCAAATGGTTCGAGGACGGCGTCCTCAACGCGGCCTACAATTGCATCGATCGCCATCTCGCCACTCGCGGCGACCAGACCGCGATCATCTGGGAAGGCGACGATCCCTCGGACTCGAAGCACATCACCTATCGCCAGCTGCATGACGAAGTGTGCAAGATGGCCAACATCCTGCGCAATCGGAACGTCAAGAAGGGCGACCGCGTCACCATCTATCTGCCGATGATCCCTGAGGCGGCGTATGCGATGCTCGCCTGTGCCCGCATCGGCGCGATCCACTCGGTGGTGTTCGCCGGCTTCTCGCCGGATTCGCTCGCCCAACGCATCAAGGATTGCGACTCCAAGGTCGTCATCACCGCGGACGAGGGCCTGCGGGGCGGCCGCAAGGTGCCGCTCAAGGCGAATGTCGACGCGGCGCTGAACAAGGTCGACAATGTCGACTGGGTCGTGGTGGTCAAGCGTACCGGCGGCAAGATCGAGATGAAGCCCACGCGCGACCTCTGGTACCACGAGGCCGCGGAGATGGTGACGACCGAATGCCCGGTCGAGCACATGAACGCGGAGGATCCGCTGTTCATCCTCTACACCTCGGGCTCGACCGGTCAGCCCAAGGGCGTGCTGCACACCACCGGCGGCTATCTCGTCTACGCCGCGATGACGCACCAATACGTGTTCGACTATCACGAGGGCGACGTCTACTGGTGCACCGCCGACGTCGGCTGGGTCACCGGTCACAGCTACATCCTTTATGGGCCGCTGGCGAACGGCGCCATCACGCTGATGTTCGAAGGCGTGCCGAACTATCCGGACAATTCGCGGTTCTGGAACGTCATCGACAAGCACAAGGTCAACATCTTCTACACCGCGCCGACCGCGATCCGCGCGCTGATGCAGGGCGGCGATGGCCCGGTGACGAAGACCTCGCGCGCGAGCTTGCGCCTGCTCGGCTCGGTCGGCGAGCCGATCAATCCGGAAGCCTGGGAATGGTATCACCGCGTCGTCGGCGACGGACGCTGCCCGATCGTCGACACCTGGTGGCAGACCGAGACCGGCGGCATCCTGATCACCCCGCTGCCCGGCGCGACCAAGCTCAAGCCGGGCTCGGCGACGCGGCCGTTCTTCGGCGTGGTGCCGGAGATCGTGGATGCCGACGGCAAGCCGCTGGAGGGCGCGACCGAAGGCAATCTCTGCCTGACCCGCTCCTGGCCCGGCCAGATGCGCACGGTCTATGGCGACCATGCCCGCTTCGAGATGACCTACTTCTCGACCTACAAGGGCAAGTACTTCACCGGCGACGGCTGCCGCCGCGACGCCGACGGCTACTACTGGATCACCGGACGCGTCGACGACGTCATCAACGTCTCCGGCCACCGCATGGGCACCGCCGAGGTCGAGAGCGCGCTGGTCGCGCACGCCAAGGTCTCCGAGGCTGCCGTGGTCGGCTATCCCCACGACATCAAGGGCCAGGGCATCTACGCCTATGTCACCCTGATGGCCGGGGAGACGCCGAGCGAGGAGCTGCGCAAGGAGCTCGTCGCCTGGGTGCGCAAGGAGATCGGCCCGATCGCCTCGCCCGACCAGATCCAGTTCTCGCAGGGGCTGCCCAAGACCCGCTCCGGCAAGATCATGCGCCGCATCCTGCGCAAGATCGCCGAGGACGAGCCGGGCGCGCTGGGCGACACCTCGACGCTCGCCGACCCCGCTGTCGTCGACGACCTCGTGCAGCACCGGCAGAACCGCAAGGAGAAGCAGGCCTAGCGCATGCCTGCGGCACCTGTCAGGAAACGATTCGAGAACGCGGCCCGGATGGGCTGCGTTCTCTTGGTTTTGGCGGCAGGAATCGGCCCGTCGGCGGCGCAATTGATGCCGCAGTCGCCGGAGCTGAAGGCCTCGACCGCATTCTTCTACAAGGATCCGCGCGTCGAAAGCCTCGTCAACGTCTTCGCGACCTTGAAGTCGGAAGGTCGCGATTGGACCCACTACCCGCCGGTCACCGGCCTGCTGG
Organism: Bradyrhizobium sp. SRS-191; assembly: GCF_024586915.1. GTDB lineage: Bacteria > Pseudomonadota > Alphaproteobacteria > Rhizobiales > Xanthobacteraceae > Bradyrhizobium. The sequence continues at coordinate 24,944 of NZ_JANBVS010000029.1, read as the reverse complement.
CGCGGTCGTTCGTGCTGCATCCTGATTGGATCGAGCGGCTGGCGCCGCCGGCAGACGACGGCAAGGCGGCCTCGGCGTTCCTCGCCGCTCTCAAGCTCTCGGGCCATGCCACTGATGCCAGCAAGTATCGCGACCGCTTTGGCGCCGACGGCCTGGACTCCACGCTGGAGGATCAGTTCCGCCGCGCCCCTGCCCGGCTCGAGGACATCGACATCAGGACGCCGACCGACCTGGACCTGCTGTGGGGCGCCTCCTTTGTCGAGGGGGATGGCCGCTACGTCCGCATGATCCTCGACTTCTTCGCCTCGATCACCAATCAGTCCGAGCTGATCGCGCTCGACACCGCGCGGATCACCGTGGCCATGGTCGGCGGCCCGAAGGACATCTACGACCAGCTGAAGCAGCGCTATGACGCTGCCCAACGTGGCCGGATGGTCGTTGCAGCCGCCGCATTGTGGGCGGTCGGCGCGAATGCACGCCAGCACGACTACGTCCGAGAGACGACGGCAAACTATATCCGTGACCACAAGGGTGAGTCAGCCGTGCGAGCGCTCTCAGCGATCACCGGGCTCAAATGAGACTGAGGTCCGCGGACAGACCGATCATCGGCCCGTAAGCTCGAGCAGAGAGTCCCAGCAGCAAGTCGCCGGTCAGCCACAATTCCAGCCGGGTGTTGTTTTTCGGTCATTTACTTGCAGACGAAGTTTTCATTTCCTCGAGCCATCCGAGTGCTCCCGTCTGGGGGAACGCGACGGCGGAACGGGCTTAAGGGGATGACGATGCGGATGGGAGCGGTTGGGCTGGCCGTGAAGGCCGCGATGGTGGCAGCGTCGGCACTGGGCGCCCTGGTGGCCGCGAGCGGGACAGCGACCGCGCGTCCCGAACTGGTCGGCATCGCCGGCGACTATTCGCCCGGCACGATCGTCGTCAAGACCGGCGAGCGGAAGCTCTATCTCGTGCTCGATGGCACCCACGCCATGCGCTACACGGTCGGCGTCGGCAAGGCCGGGCGGCAATGGGCCGGCACCACGAAGATCGACGGCAAGTACAAATATCCCGCCTGGGCGCCGCCGGCCGCCGTCAAGCGCGACAAGCCGAACATTCCCGACGTAATCGCCGGGGGCTCGCCGCAGAATCCGATGGGCGTTGCGGCCATGACCCTGGCGGGCGGCGAATATGCGATCCACGGCACCAATGTGCCCGGCTCGGTCGGCGGCTTCGTCTCCTACGGGTGCATCCGCATGCTCAATCCCGACATCACCGATCTCTACGAGCGGGTGTCGATCGGCACCACGGTGGTGGTGACGCGCTAGAGAACGCCGGCCGATTCCGTGGGAATTCCGCCCGGAGAATAAAGCTCCCTCTCAACGGTTCCTGCGTGGAACTTTTTACCTGTAGTTGTACGGCTTGCGGTATTTATATCTTCTTTAATCTTGGTTGAGCCTACTACGCCCCTACAACTCTGGGGTGGGTGGGAATGTTGGGGTTCAATTTCAAGATCGGAACAAAGCTCGGCATCACAGCCGGAATCGGCGTGGTTCTGGTGGCGGGCATGCTGGCCAACCAGATCGTCGGCAACCAGTCGATCGCCGAACTGACTCGCTTGGCCGTCATCAACATGGCCAACAAGTCCAATGCGCAGGGGGCCGACGCGGCGCTGCTGCGCGCTCAGCTCAACCAGCAGGACATCGCCCGCGCGACGACGCCGGACCGGCTGCAGGCGAGCCTGCAGGCTCTCCAAGGCAATCTCGCTGCGGCCGGCAATGAAGTCGAGGCTGCACGCCAGCGTGCGACCCGTGCGGTGGCGCAGCAGCTGTACGCCGAGATCCGCCAGTACATCGACAAGTCTGCCGCCGCCGGCGCCGACTTCGCCAAGGCGCGCGGCGACGTGCTCGCCAAGATCGCGGCCCGCAGCCAGGCCTTCGATGCCTGGACGCGCAGCTTTCCGAAGCTGACCGCGCTGCCCAGCCTGCTCGCCTCGCCCGTGCATTTCAGCATCGAGGCCGAGCTGCGCACCGCCGATGCCGCCATGGCATCGGTGAGCGCGGCGAGCTGGCGCTTCGGAACGACGGCCGACCCGGTGCAACGGGACATCGTGACCAACGGCTTGGAGACCTTGCTCGCCGACCTGCAGAAATCCCGTGAACTCACCAACAACAAGGACGTCCAGGCCGGCATCGACGAGCTGATCACCATCGCGACCGCCTTCAAGGCGGCGGCGCTGGACTACTTCAAGGCCGACGAGGCGAGCCGGCGCATCTTGGAGGAGACCGTCGTCACCGCCGACCAGGAGATCAGGAAGCGCCTCGGCGAGGGCGTCAAGATCGCCACCGATATGCTGTCGCTGCGTCAGAGCCAATTGTCCGGGGAGATGGAGCGCGTCGGCAGGGTGGCGATCCTGGTCGGCGCATTGGTGGTTCTGATCCTGATCGGATCGGCCGTGTTCTCCTCGCTCACCATCGCCCGCCCGATCCGGCGCGTCGGCGACGTGCTGCTCGAGCTCGCCGGCGGCAACAAGGCGGTCGAGATTCCCTACACGCAACGCGGCGACGAGGTCGGCGACAACGCCCGCGCGGCCCGCACCTTCAAGGACAATCTGATCCGCATCGAGCAGATGGAGCAGGATCAGAAGAACCGGGACAAGATCGCGGCGCAGCAGCGCAAGGCGGAGATGATGAAGCTCGCTGACGCCTTCCAGGCGGCCGTCGGCGGCATCGTCACCACCGTGTCCTCGGCGGCGCATCAGCTCGAGGGCGCGGCCGGCACCCTGTCGGGCACGGCCAACCAGACGCAGTCGCTGTCCAGCATGGTCGCCGCCGCATCGGAGGAAGCCTCCACCAATGTCGGCGCGGTCGCCTCCGCCACCGAGGAGATGAGCGCCTCGGTCACCGAGATCAGCCGCCAGGTGCACGATTCCAGCCGCATCGCCAATGAGGCTGTCAAGCAGGCCGAGCGCACCGACGGCCGCATCAACGAGCTGCAATCGGCCGCCGGCCGCATCGGCGACGTCGTCAAGCTGATCACCGCGATTGCCGAGCAGACCAACCTGCTGGCGCTGAATGCGACCATCGAGGCCGCGCGTGCCGGAGAATCCGGACGCGGCTTCGCCGTGGTCGCGAGCGAGGTCAAGGCGCTCGCGGCGCAGACGGCGAAAGCCACCGAAGACATCGGCACGCAGATCGCGGGGATGCAGGCGGCAACACAGGAGTCGGTGGCGGCGATCAAGGAAATCGGCGCGACCATCACGCAGATCTCCGACATCGCGGCCACCATCGCCGCCACGGTCGAACAACAGGGCGCCGCGACGCGCGAGATCGCCCGCAATGTCGGCGAAGCCGCCAAAGGGACAGCCGAAGTGGCGCAGCGGATCACGGAAGTGAACCGCGGCGCGAGCGCCACCGGAACGGCCTCCGGCCAGGTGCTCGACTCCGCGCGATCGCTGACGCACCAGAGCAGCAGTCTCAAAGTGGAGGTCGAGAGGTTCCTCGACACGGTTCGCGCGGCCTGATCGATCGGCGCGGCCGCGCCCCGCACTCATTGCATCCCGAAGCACATTTTCAATCCAATTTTGAAACTCAGACAGGGGCAGGCACATGCTTCTCGACGTGACGTCGGCTGATTCCATTGCAGAGATGGCCACTCTGATCCGGACTGGGCACCCATCCCTCGACACCATGCCGCTGGCCCCGGTCGGCGCGTTCCAGAGCAGGACCGTCACGCTGGAAACGCTGATGCGCGAGGTGACGGAGTGTCTCGCCGCGGGGTTCCGGCAGCGCCCGGCGCAGGACTTTCCGATGCTCACCTTCGCCTGCGGCAAGGCCCGCGTCGGCTCGACGGCGCTGAGCAACCTGTTCGGCATGACCGGGATGCCGTCCTACTATCAGCCGCTGAAGGCGATGCTGCGCGACGCGATGGTCGGTCGGCCGCTCACGCCCTGGATCATTCCGTCTTCGGCCGACGAGCCGAACCTGTTCAGCAAGGAGACGATCGGCCCCTATGTCGTCGCGGAAAGCCTGTTCAATCCGCTGCAGCTGCTGATCGATGCGGGCTATCCGAGCCACCGGCTGCATCTGATCTCGCTCGACCGCGAACCGGAGAGCGCGCTCGCGTCCTGGCTCGACAAGCTGATCTCGCGCGCCTCGGACAGCACGCTGCTGGCGCATTATGTCATCGCCGCGCTGAGCGCGGCACGCGTTTCAGATTACGCCAGGCAGCACGGCGTCCCGGTCACTCATTACGTCTACGAAGTCAGCAAGGAGCCGATCTCATCGGTGCGCGTGCTGTTCGACCGTCTCGGCCTGTCGGCAAACTTCGCCGAAGACGCCGTGACGAGCTGGCAGCCGCCCGGACAGGGGCACGCGACCAATGCGCGCGTCATCTTTCCGAGCGAGGCTGCGATCTACAAGGTGCCCAATCTCCACACCTCCGACAACGCCTATCGGTACCAGCCTCGCGCGACAGGCGCCGTGAATCCGGCTCAGCTCGAGCTGTTGGAGCGCTGCGGTGTCAACGACGTCTACCGCGCTTCGGTCGCCGCCTGCATCCGCGATCTCGACCTGAACGCGACGACGGCGGCGCGGCTGTTCGGCGAGCGCGCGGGGGTGGCGGCATGAATGGGACAGTTCATCAAGCCCCCGGGATCGTTCCCATGCCCGCTCCGGAAGCGGCTGATCCGCAGCCATTGGTGCTCAGCCATCTGCGCCGACTCGAAGCCGAGAGCATCGCCATCCTGCGCGAGGTCGCGGCCGAGTTTCGCAACCCTGTGATGCTGTATTCGATCGGCAAGGACTCCTCGGTGCTGCTGCACCTGGCGATGAAGGCATTCCATCCCGGCAAGCCGCCGTTTCCGCTGCTGCACATCGACACCACCTGGAAGTTTCGCGACATGATCGCGTTCCGGGACCAGCGCGTGCGCGAGCTCGGACTCGAGCTGCTCGTGCACGTCAATCCGGAAGGGCTTGCCCAGCGCATCGACCCGTTCGTCCATGGCTCGGCGCTCTACACCGACGTCATGAAGACGCAGGCGCTGCGACAGGCGCTCGACATGCACGGCTTCGACGCCGCCATCGGCGGCGCGCGCCGCGACGAGGAGAAATCGCGCGCCAAGGAGCGCATCTTCTCCCATCGCAGCATCACCCATCGCTGGGATCCGAAGAACCAGCGGCCCGAGCTCTGGTCGCTCTACAACACCCTGCTCGCGCCCGGCGAGAGCATGCGGGTCTTCCCGCTCTCGAACTGGACCGAGCTCGACGTGTGGGACTACATCCAGCTCGAGAACATTCCGATCGTGCCGCTGTATTTCGCCAGCCTGCGGCCGGTGGTCGAGCGCGACGGCGCGTTGATCATGGTCGATGACGAACGCATGCCGCTGCGGCCGGGCGAAACGCCGGAATGGCGTTCGATCCGCTTCCGCACGCTCGGTTGCTATCCGCTGACCGGCGCTGTGCCGTCGACCGCATCCGACCTCGCCGCCATCGTGCACGAGATGATGGCGTCCCGCACCTCCGAGCGACAGGGCCGCGTGATCGATCGCGACAGCACGGCCTCGATGGAGCGCAAGAAGGTGGAGGGCTATTTCTGATGGCCGTTCATCACGCCATCGCCGCACGGGCGCACGAGCCGGCAACAACGCACGCCCAGGACAAGCCGACCCTGCGTCTCGTCACCTGCGGCAGCGTCGACGACGGCAAGAGCACGCTGGTCGGACGGCTGCTGTATGATTCGAAGATGCTGCTCGACGACCAGCTCGACGCACTCAGCGCCGACAGCAAGGTGGCGGGCACCACGGGGCCGGCGCTGGATTTCGCCCTGCTGGTCGACGGCCTGCAGGCCGAGCGCGAGCAGGGCATCACGATCGACGTCGCCTACCGGTTCTTCGCGACACGGCGCCGCCGCTTCGTCGTCGCCGATACGCCCGGCCATGTTCAATATACGCGCAATATGGCGACCGGCGCCTCGCAGGCCGATCTCGCGGTGGTGCTGATCGACGCCCGCAAGGGGGTCATCAGCCAGACACGCCGCCACAGCCATATCCTGGCTCTGCTCGGCGTGCGTCACGTCCTGGTCGCCGTGAACAAGATGGATCTCGTCGGCTTCGATGCCGACCGCTTCACCGCGATTGCGATCGCCTTCCGCACCATGGCCGGGCAACTCGGCATCGCCGACGTGCAATGCATTCCCGTGGTGGCCTGCGACGGCGACAACATCATCAACGGCAGCGCGCGCATGCCCTGGTATGACGGGCCGAGCGTGATGGACCATCTCGAACAGGTCGATGTGTCCGACGGCATTGCCAGCCGGCCGTTCCGCTTTCCGGTGCAATGGGTCAATCGGCCGAATGCGGAGTTTCGCGGCTTCAGCGGCCGCGTTGCCGGCGGCGCGATTCGCTGCGGCGATCCCGTGGTCGTGCAGCCCTCGGGACGACGCAGCCGCGTCTCCGGCATCGTCACGGCCGACGGCCGTCTGCAGCAGGCCGTCTCCGGACAATCGGTGACATTGCTGCTCGCCGATGAGATCGACGCGAGCCGCGGCGATGTGCTCACCTCCGGCACCGCGCCCTTGGTCACCGACCACATCACGGCGCAGTTGATCTGGTTCGACGACGAGGCGATGCGGCCCGGCCGCCGCTATTTGCTCAAATCGGGAACGTCATCGATCGGCGCCACGGTCGCGACGATGAAGCATCGCGTCGACATCGAGACGATGGCGCAGGAGGCTGCGTCCACGCTCGATGCCAACGAGATCGGCTGCGTCGAGATCGCGCTCGACCGGCCACTGGTCTGCGATGCCTATCGCGACAATCGCGATCTCGGCAGCTTCATCCTGATCGACCCGTTCAGCCGGCACACGGTGGCGGCCGGCCTGATCGATGCGCCGCTGCGCCGGCCCGCCAACATCAGCTGGCACCCGACAACGGTCGACAAATCGGTGCGTGCCCGCCTCAAGCAGCAGAAGCCCTGTGTGCTCTGGTTGACCGGACTGAGCGGCGCCGGCAAGTCGACGATCGCCAATCTCGTCGACCGGCGGCTGTGCGAGCTCGGCCGTCACACCGCGCTGCTCGACGGCGACAATCTGCGCCATGGCATCAACCGTGATCTCGGCTTCACGCCGGAGGCGCGGGTCGAGAACATCCGGCGGGTGACAGAGATCGCTGCGCTGTTCGTCGAGGCCGGCCTGATCACGCTGGTGTCGCTGATCTCGCCGTTCCGCGCCGACCGAGCCATGGCGCGCAAGCGCTTTGCCGAGGGCGAGTTCATCGAGGTCCACGTCGCGACCGCGCTCGCCACCTGCGAGGCGCGCGATCCCAAGGGCCTCTACAAGCGGGCACGCGCCGGGGAGCTGTCGAACTTCACCGGGATCGACCAGGCATACGAAACCCCGGAGAGCCCGGACATTACGATCGATGGGGCCGTCCTGTCGGCAGAGGCTGCGGCCGAGCTGATCGTCCGGCATCTGCGCGCGCATCACTATGTCTGACGTGCGGATGAGCCGTGGGCATCAAACGTCGGGCATCAAAAGTCGGAGATGATGCCCTTCCTCTCCCAATCGCCGTAACGGGTCGGTTCCGGACCCTTCGGTCCCTGCAGCTCCGTGGGCATCGGCGTCTTCGCCTGCTCGGCCGCGAGACGCCGGCGCTCCTCCGCTTCGGCAAGCGCGCGTTGCGCCGCCGGGCTCAGCGGCTTGCGCGGTGCCTCGTTGCTGGCCACCAGCGTCAAGGCAGGCTTGCCTTTCAGCTCGTTGTTCGGCTCGTCGCTCATTGTACTATTCCACCGTTACACCGGGTCATTGCTGACCTCATCAGATCGTGTGCCCACGTCAGACAAAACAGGTCTAAAAAAAGCAGAGCCGATTCTTACATTTGGCATATTCCCGTGGCAGTGGTCCCGCAAGCTGATGGCATGCACCCGATCGTCGCGGAACTGCCTTTCTTCTTTCGCGAGTAATTCCCAGGCATGCCTCCGCCGCGTTTTGCGACTCCTTCCGAAGTTCCCGGCCTTGCGGCCCGACGCATCGCCGCCGATGTCGTCGACGGCGTGCTGCACAAGCATCGCACGCTCGACGACCAGCTCGATGGCAGCGGCGCGCATCCCGGCCTCAAGCATCTCGCCGACCGCGACCGCGCGTTGATGCGCCGCCTCGTCGCGACGACGCTGCGCCGGCTCGGCACGCTCGGAAACGTGCTGTCGCGGCTGTTGGATCGCGGCATCCCGACCGACGCGCCGCGGGCGCAGAGCGCGCTGCTGATCGGCGCTGCGCAGATCCTGTGGATGGATGTGCCGGATCATGCCGCCGTCGATCTGTCGGTGCGGCTGGTCCAGGCCGATCGGCGCGCGGCGAAATACGCGGGCCTCGTCAACGCCGTGCTGCGGCGCTGCGCGCGCGAGGGAGCGGCGCTGCTCGACGATGCGAAGGGCCAACCGCTCGACATCGCGCCCTGGCTGCTGAAGCGCTGGATCGATCATTACGGTGAGGCCACCGCCAAGGACATTGCCGCCGCGCTCGGCCAGGAGCCGTCGCTGGATCTCACCGTGAAGTCCGATCCGGCCCAGTGGGCCGCGCGACTGCATGGCGAGGTGCTGCCGACCGGCACCGTGCGCACCCTGCTGCACGGCTCGGTGACGGTGCTGCCCGGCTTTTCCGAGGGACAATGGTGGGTGCAGGACGCCGCAGCGGCGCTGCCTGCGCGCCTGCTCGGCGACGTCAGCGGCAAGACCATTGCCGATCTCTGCGCCGCGCCGGGCGGCAAGACGGCTCAGCTCGCCCATGGCGGCGCCCGCGTGACCGCGGTCGACCGTTCGCCGGCGCGAATGAACCGGCTGAAAGAGAACATGACGCGGCTGCAGCTGACGGCCGAGACCGTCGTCGCCGACGCCGCGGAATGGCAGCCGGCCGAGGCCGGCGGTTTCGACGGCCTGCTGCTGGATGCGCCGTGCACCTCGACCGGCACGATCCGCCGCCACCCGGATGTGGGCTGGCTGCGCACCGAGGCAGACATCACCGCGCTGTCGGGCCTGCAGGCGCGGCTGCTGACACGGGCGGCCAGCCTGCTCAAGCCGGGCGGCACCCTGGTTTATTGCACCTGCTCGCTCGAGCCCGAGGAAGGTGAGCAGCTGGTCGACGGCGTCCTGGCCGCTGGCAGCGAGCTTCGCCGCGTTCCCATCACCGCGAGCGAGGTGGCGGGCCTGGCCGAACTGGTGACGCCTGCGGGCGATCTGCGAACGCTGCCCTGCCATCTGCCGCACGAGGATCCGCGGCTCGGCGGCCTCGACGGTTTTTATGCGGCGAGGCTGGAGCGCAGGCCATGAGCGTGGCATCGTGTGCGCAATCTATGGCTGCCCGGTGACGGTAGCCGGTTGAGGGCGTCGGTGTTGCGTCCGTCAGTTAAATCCTGATTTTGCACCAGTTTCTCGTCCCGCGATGGTGCTGCACCGGGGCCAAAAATGGTGTATCGGCGGCAGTTGCGATTCTCTCGAGATCCGCAACCGAATCCCCCTCTCGCTGAAGGCTTGGCGTGTCCGCCGCTCAACGCAGACGCATATCGACACTGGTTTTGGGCCGCGCCGCGCGCAGCCTGATGTCCAATGTCAGCGGCGTGTCGGTATCCGTATCCGGTCTATGGCCGGGCCGGGCCGACAGGCTGATCATTGCGCCGCATGATCTGCGCACCTCGGACGCCACCCGCGCGGCCGAGATCTACGCCGGACGCTTCGTCTTCGCCGGCAAGATCGTCACCTGCCACGGCCGCTCGATCTTCGACCTCGAGCCGCCGTCGGAGGACTGGGAAGTCGCCCTGCTCGGCTTCGGCTGGCTGCGGCACTTGCGCGCAGCCGACACCGCGCTGACCCGGGCCAATGCGCGCGCTCTGGTCGACGACTGGATCACCAACCAGATCGGCCGCCACCCGCTGAGCCGCCGTGCCGACGTGCTGGCGCGTCGGGTGATCTCGCTGCTGTCGCAGGCGCCGCTGGTGCTGGCCGATTCCGACGGCAAGTTCTACCGGCGCTATCTGCGCGGCCTGACCCGCGAGATCCGCTATCTGCGCTATTCGACCATCGACATTCCCGACGGCGTGCCGCGGCTGCAGGTGCTGATCGCGCTGTGCTATGCGGCGCTGTGCCTCGCCAATCAGGCCAAGCACATCCGCAACGCCAGCAAGAAACTGTCGGAGGAGCTGCAGCGCCAGATTCTGCCCGATGGTGGCCACGTGTCGCGCAACCCCGGCGCGCTGATAGAGCTGCTGATCGACCTGCTGCCGCTGCGCCAGACCTTCGCCGCCCGCAACATCGCCCCGCCGCCGGCGCTGCTCAACGCCATCGACCGGATGATGCCGATGCTGCGCTTCTTCCGGCATGGCGACGGCAACATGGCGCTGTTCAACGGCATGGGCGGTACGCCGTCCGACCTCCTGGCGACGCTGCTGGCCTATGACGACACGCACGGCACGCCGATGGCCAGCATGCCGCATTCCGGCTTCCAGCGGCTCGACGCCGGGCAGATGACCGTCATCGTCGACACCGGCGCGCCACCGCCGCCGCATCTCAGCCACGAGGCGCATGCCGGCTGCCTGGCGTTCGAGCTGTCCTCGGGCGCGAGCCGCATCGTCATCAACTGCGGCCTGCCGTCGACCAGCCGTGACAACTGGCGCACCTTCGCGCGCTCGACTGTCGCGCATTCGACGCTGACCTATCACAACACCTCGTCCTGCACCTTCGTCGAGATGTCGGCGATGAAGCGCCTGCTGCACGGCGCGCCGATCGTGTCGGGTCCGACGCGGGTGGAGAATTTCCGCGAGATCGTGCCCGACGGCACCGTGCTGTCGACCTCGCATAATGGCTATGCGGCGAAGTTCGGCCTGATCCACCGCCGGGTGCTGGTCGCCGCCGAGGACGGCGCGCGGCTCGACGGCGAGGACACGGTCACCCCGGCGCAGGGCGCGCGGCTGCGCGGCGGCGGCTCGGACTACACGCTGCGTTTCCATCTGCATCCCGCAGTGAAGGCCAGCCGCCTCAGCGACGGCCGTGGCGCCATGCTGGTGCTGCCCAACCGCGAGGTCTGGACGTTCGAGACCTTCGAGGACCGCGTGGATCTCGAGGACAGCGTCTTCCTCGCCGGCAATGACGGCCCGCGCCGGACGACGCAACTGGTGATCCGCCAGGACGCCCAGCAGGCCCCGTCGATCCGCTGGAGCTTCGTGCGTTCGTCGACGTCACCGAGCGAGACGAATGCGCGCCGGAACGCCAAGCGCGAGCCCGAGCTGCCGCTGTAGCAGCGGCGGGGCTGGACAGACCTAATCCTCGGTGTTGCGCACACGCTGCTTCCAAAAATGCCACTGCGCTCCCTCTCCCCGTTCTTCACGGCGCCGCGACGAGCTTCGCTCGCGCTGAGAGGGTCGGGGTGAGGGGCCGCGGCACGGGTAGTGCTTGGCAGGCCTCGGACGTGCGAGTCCGATGGACCTGCCATGTGGTCTCGTATGTGCCATGCCCACCCGGATTGCTGCGCAATCCAACCTCTCCCCGCGAAGGGCGGGGAGAGGCTGCACCGTCCGTGCCGGCAGAGATTGCCTCAATGATTCAGCGTACCATCGTGAGCGCGGCGGACGGCATAGCTGCGAGCTGAAACACTCCCCGTTGTCGCCCTCGCCGAAACCTGCTATGCACCCGGCTTCCGCGCGACTGGCGACTTTGGATGGAGCACCATCGGGGAGCGCGGGATTGACCGCCGTGCGCCTGGGCAACTGAACCTCCTGCACAAGGATTCTGCCCGCCATGACCAACCAGCTTCGTCCCGTTCGTCGCGCTCTGCTGTCCGTCTCCGACAAGACCCGCCTGACCGACTTCGCCCTGGCGCTCGCCGCCCGCGGCGTCGAGTTGATCTCGACCGGCGGCACCGCCAAGGCGATTGCCGAGGCGGGCCTGAAGGTGAAGGACGTCTCCGACCTCACCGGCTTCCCGGAGATGATGGACGGCCGCGTCAAGACGCTGCACCCGAAGGTGCATGGCGGCCTGCTCGCGATCCGCGGCAATGACGAGCACAGCGAGGCGATGAAGACCCACGGCATCGCGCCGATCGACCTGCTCGTCGTCAATCTCTATCCGTTCGAGGCCACCGTCGAGCGCGGCGCGCCGTTCAGCGACTGCATCGAGAACATCGACATCGGCGGCCCGGCGATGATTCGCGCGGCCTCCAAGAACCACGAGGATGTCGCCGTGGTCGTCGACGTCAACGACTACGAGGCCGTGCTCGAGGATCTCGCGCGCCACGATGGCGCGACCACGCTGCTGCTGCGGCGCCGGCTCGCCGCCAAGGCCTATGCGCGCACGGCCGCCTATGACGCCGCGATCTCGAACTGGTTCGCCGCGACCATCCAGAACGACACTCCCGATTATCGCGCCTTCGGCGGCAGGCTGATCCAGCCGCTGCGCTATGGCGAGAACCCGCATCAGCATGCGGCGTTCTACGCGCTGCCCGGCCGCCGCCCCGGCGTCGCCACCGCCCGCCAGGTGCAGGGCAAGGAGCTGTCCTACAACAACATCAACGACACCGACGCGGCCTATGAGTGCATCGCCGAGTTCGACCCGGCGCGCACCGCCGCCTGCGTCATCGTCAAGCACGCCAATCCCTGCGGCGTCGCCGAGGGGCCGGACCTGATCACGGCCTATCAGAAGGCGCTGGCCTGCGATTCGACCTCGGCGTTCGGCGGCATCATTGCGATGAACCGCAAGCTCGACACGGCCACCGCGCGCGCGATCACCGGCATCTTCACCGAGGTGATCATCGCGCCCGACGCGACTGAGGAGGCGATCGCGGTCATCGCTGCGCGCAAGAACCTGCGGCTGCTGCTCGCCGGCGCCCTGCCCGATCCGCGCGAGGCCGGCCTCACCGCCAAGACCGTCGCCGGCGGCCTCCTGGTGCAGAGCCGTGACAATGCCGTCGTCGACGACATGGCATTGAAGATCGTCACCAAGCGCGCGCCCACCGACGCCGAGCTGCGCGACCTGCGCTTCGCCTTCCGCGTCGCCAAGCATGTGAAGTCGAACACCATCGTCTACGCGAAGGATTCGGCGACCGTCGGCATCGGCGCCGGGCAAATGAGCCGTGTCGATTCCGCGCGCATCGCCGCCCGCAAGGCGCTGGATGCCGCAGCCGAGATGAAGCTCGCCGAGCCGCTGACCAAGGGCTCGGTGGTCGCCTCCGACGCGTTCTTCCCGTTCGCCGACGGCATGCTCGCCTGCATCGAGGCCGGCGCCACCGCGGTGATTCAGCCTGGCGGCTCGGTCAAGGACGATGAAGTCATCAAGGCCGCCGACGAGCACGGCATCGCGATGGTGCTGACCGGCGTGCGGCACTTCCGGCACTGATCAGGTCGTCATTGCCGGGCTTGACCCGGCAATCCATCGTCTGACAAGGCCTTGTCGAAGCGTGATGGATGCGCGGGCCTTCGCCGCGCCGAAGGGGCTACGGCCCCGCAGGCGGGTCAAGCCCGCGCATGACGGTCGGAGTTGACCCGCGCCAACAACACCAGACCCACCGCGAAGAACAGCACCAGCACGGCCATGCCGGCCTTCTGACTCGCGGTTGCCGCGGTGATGATGCCGATCAGCAGCGGGCCGATGAACGACGTCACCTTGCCCGTGAGCGCGAACAGCCCGAAATATTGCGCGACGCGCTCCTTCGGCACCATGCGGATCAGCAGCGAGCGCGAGGCCGCCTGCAGCGGTGCGCCGCAGGCGCCCATCACGCAGCCGAGCAGCAGATAGGCGCGCTCCGGCAGCGAGGCGAACAATGGCCCGCCGGGCGCAGCGGGCGCGACCGGAATGAACAGAATCGAATCGCGGCTCACCAGAAGGATCGCGATGATCGCGAGCAGCAGCAGGGTCATGCTGCCGGCGATGACGCGTTTCGGTCCGAGGAGATCATCGAGCTTGCCGCCGAGCCAGCCGCCGAGCGTGCCGGCCGCCGCGAGGATGATGCCGAAGGTGCCGATCTGGATCGTGTTCCAGCCGAAGGTGCCGGCCGCATAGATGCCGCCGAAGGCGAACAGCGACACCAGACCATCGGTGTAGATCATGTTGGCGATCAGGAAGAGCGCGACGTCGCGCTGCTGCGGCAGGCTGCGCAGCGTCTGCTTCAGCTCGCCGAGTCCCTCGCGCACCGCGGCGCCGAGCCGTTGACGCGCCGGGAAGTCCGGCGTGAACAGGAACATCGGCAGCACGAACAGGATGAACCACAGCCCGGTGAGCGGCCCGGAGATGCGGTCGCCCTCATGCGTCACGGGATCGAGCCCGAACAGCGGGGTCAGCCCGAACAAGGTGCGGCCGGTCGTTGGATTGGCCGCCATGAAACCCAGCACGAGCACCAGTGAGAGGATGCCGCCGACGTAACCCGTGGCCCAGCCGGTGCCGGACAGACGGCCGATGCGCTCGGGCGGCACCAGGGTCGGCATCATCGCATTGTTGAAGACGGTGGCGAACTCGACGCCGATGGTCGCGAGCACATAAGCCGCGAGCACTTGCGGGATCAGTTCGGGTGCGCCGGGCCGCCCGATCCACATCAGGCTGGAGCCGATCACCAGCATCGCGCCGAAGACGGCAATCCACGGCTTGCGCCGGCCGGCGGCGTCGGCGATCGCGCCGAACACCGGCGACAGCAGCGCAATCACGATACCGGCGGCCGCGGTGGCGAAGCCCCACAGCGCCTGGCCGCTCGCCGCGTCGGGCGCAACATGTGCGGCGAAATAGGGCGCGAAGATGAAGGTCGTGATCAGCGTGAAATAGGGCTGCGTGGCCCAATCGAAGAAGATCCAGCTGACCACCGCCGCTTGCCCGGGATAGCTGAGCTGGTCAGCAGCATCGGTACTCTCCATCGTGGTGATGGCCATGCCAAATCCTTCTGCGATGACGCGGACGCATTTTACCTCGGCGACGCGGCCCTATAACATCTGACGATCCCAGGCGGATGTCAGCAGCGGCAGAATTGCGATGACCCTCTTCACGATTGATCGACGACGGCTCCTCGCAGGAGCCATGCTGTTGCTGGCGGGCTGCTGGCCGGCGCATGCGCTCGATTCGCTGCCGGTCGAGATTCCCCAGCCGCCGAACGTCGCTGCCCCCGCGCAGGCTCCGGCGCATGGCATGGTCGTGGCGCAGGAGCGCATCGCGGCCGAGGTCGGCCAGCGCGTGCTCGCGCTCGGCGGCAACGCCGTCGATGCCGCGGTCGCCACCGGCTTCGCGATGGCCGTGACCTATCCTGTCGCCGGGAACATCGGTGGCGGCGGGTTCATGGTCATCCACCTCGCCAAGACCAACGAGGATGTCGCGATCGACTATCGCGAAACCGGCCCCGCGGCCATGACGCGCGACATCTTCCTCGGCGCCGACGGCAAGCCTGACAATGCGAAGTCACGCGACTCGGCGCTGTCGATCGGCGTCCCCGGTTCCGTAGCCGGCCTCGCGCTGGCGCTGGAGAAATACGGCTCGGGCAAGTTCACGCTGGCGCAGCTCGTGGCGCCGGCGATCGTGCTGGCGCGCGACGGCATTCCGGTTGCCGACGATGTCGCGGTCACGCTGCCGATGATGGCGCCGCGGCTGGCGAAATGGCCGTCCTCGGCCGCGATCTTCATCCGTCCCGACGGCACCGTGCTCAAGGAGGGCGACCGGCTGGTGCAGCGCGACCTCGCAGCGACGCTGACCGCCATCGCCGAGCAGGGGCCGCGCGGCTTCTACGAAGGACCCGTCGCCGAGAAGCTCGCCAAGGCGATCCAGGCCGCCGGCGGCATCATGACGTCGGACGATCTCAAATCCTATCAGCCGGTGCTGCGCGTGCCGGTGCGCGGCACCTATCGCGGCTATGACATCGTCTCGATGCCGCTGCCGTCCTCCGGCGGCACCGTGCTGGTCGAGATGCTGAACATTCTCGAAGGCTTCAAGCTGAACGAGCTGAAGCAGGGCTCGCCGGCCTCACTGCATCTTCTGATCGAATCGATGAAGCGCGCTTACGCCGACCGCGCCCGCTATCTCGGCGATCCCGCCTTCGTCGACGCGCCGGTGCGCGCGATGCTGTCGAAGGATTATGCAGCCCAGCAGCGCGCCGGCATCGACCCGGCCCACGCCACCAGCGCCGGCGACGTGCTCAACATCAAGCCGCTGCGCGAGGGCAGCAACACCACGCATTTCTCGGTGGTCGACAATGACGGCAATGCCGTCAGCAACACCTACACGCTGAACTTCCCCTATGGGGTCGGCTTGATCGCCGAAGGCACCGGCGTGCTGCTCAACAATGAGCTCGACGATTTCACCGCCGCGCCCGGCGCCTCCAATGCGTTCGGCCTGGTCGGCTTCGAGGCCAATCTGCCGGGGCCCGGCAAGCGGCCGCTGTCGTCGATGTCGCCGACCATCGTGCTCAAGGACGGCAAGCCGGTGCTGGTCACGGGGTCGCCCGGCGGCAGCCGCATCATCTCGACCGTGCTGCAGGTGATCGTCAACGTGCTCGACTACCAGATGGACGTGCGCCAGGCCGTCGCCGCGCCGCGGCTGCACCATCAATGGATGCCGGACGAGGTCCGGATCGAGAAGGGCTTCTCCGACGCCGTGCTCGCGGATCTGCGCGCCCGCGGCCACAAGATCGAGGAGCCGATGGGACGGACCTCCGCCAACTCGATCCTGGTGACGGCGGACGGCCTGGTCGGCGCGCCCGATCCACGCAGCAAGGGGGCGACCGCCGCCGGGCGGTGAGTCCGGTCGCTGCGTGCGGCTGCCTGGTTCCTTGCTTGGTCTTGTGCCCGGAGGACGATTTGCCGCCGTCGGCCGGGCGCGTTCCATCGCGTCCCTCCGTTGGCGAGGTGCCTGAGCCGGGCTAGAACACGTCCGGGGCGCGGCGTCGCTCGCCCATGAGACGATGTCAGGCGTTCTGGTGAACTTGCGCAGATTTTCAGTTGGGCTCTTGGTGTTCGCGGGTCTGCTGGTGGCGGGTTGGCTCACCTATCGGCCTGATCGCGCGTTGCGCTCCGCCACGACCGCCGTCGCCGAGATGATCTGCGCCAAGACCTTCGTCTCCGGCCTGGACCCGCAGACCACCTTTGCCGAGACCATGGAGCGGCCCGGCCTGAGGCGGTTGCGTGCGGTGATGCGCTACAGGGTCGAGCCCGAGATGCGGGCCGTCGACGCCTCGCTGCTCGGGCTGCATGCGAGCCGCGCATCCTATCATGACGGCCTCGGCTGCGTCTCGCTGCAGGGCCAGAAGCCGCCTTACGTGCCGCACAGCGACGTCAGCGCGCTGCGCGCCGCCGGCCCGGCGCCGGCCCTCCCCAATTTCGCGGACGTGAACCCGGTCGAGCCGGCCGACCCAGCTCTCAAGGCCGCGCTCGACCAGGCGTTCGAGGAGCCGGCGGGTCCGCCACTCCGGCGGACCAAGGCCGTCGTCGTCATCAAGGACGGCCGGCTGATTGCGGAACGCTATGCGCCCGGCATCGGCGTCGAGACGCCGCTGATGGGTTTCTCGATGACCAAGACGGTCACCAACGCGCTGCTCGGCATTCTGACCCGGCAGGGCAAGCTCGGCCCATCGATCCCGGCGCCGGTCGCGGAATGGCGAGGTCCCTCGGACGGCCGGCGCGAGATCACCGTCGAGCAGCTGATGCGCATGACATCAGGGCTGGCGCTGGACGAGACCAATTCGGGCTTCGATGCGTCGAGCCAGATGGCGATCCACCGCGACATGGCGGCCTTCGCCGTCCATGCGCCGCTGATCGCGCCGCCCGGCCAACGCTGGGCCTATTCGAGCGCGTCGACGCAGATCCTGGCCAGGATCATCCGCGATGCCGCGGGAGGTCCGGAGCAGACCATCGAGCTCGCCTGGCGCGAGCTGTTCAACCCGCTCGGCATGCGCAGCGCGACGCTGCAATATGACGGCACCGGCACGATGCAGGGCCACGCCAACATGCTGGCAAGCGCGCGTGACTGGGCGAGGCTCGGGCTGCTCTATCTCGGCGACGGCGTCGTCGGCGACCGGCGCATCCTGCCGGAGGGCTGGGTGGCGATGTCGGCGACCGCGACGCTCGACACCGACTATGGCGCAGGCCTCTGGACCAATCGCAGCCGGCACGCTCATGCGCTGGGGCGGGCGCGCGCCGGCATCCCCGCGGATGCGTTCTTCGCCTTCGGGCTGCTCGGCCAGCGGATCGTGATGATGCCGAGCCAGCACATGGTGGTGGTCAGGCTCGGCGATTCCATCGATCCGGACGGCGACATCAAGGGCGTCGCCCGGCTGGTGCGCGAGGTGATCGCGGCAACCGAGGCGCCGGCCACGGCCGCCAAGTAGATCCTCAGCGGCCGATCTCGTAGGGCCCGCCCTTCTCCAGCGCGATCTTGTAGGCCGGCCGCGCCTCGATGCGGGCGAGCCAGTCCATCGCGCGCGGATGGCCCTGCTCCAGCCCGCCGCGCGCGGCAGCCGCCTGCAACGGGAAGCTCATCTGGATGTCGGCGGCGGTGAACGCGTTGCCGGCGAACCAGTCGCTCTTTTGCAGCTCGCTCTCCCAGAACGCCATGTGCTGCTTCAGCTGCGGATTGACCAAGGTGGTCAGCGCCTGGCTCGACACCTTGCGCACGATCGGACGCAGCAGCGCCGGCGCCCGCTTCGGCATGATGTTGAACAGCAGCTTCAGCAGCAGCAGCGGCATGGCCGAGCCCTCGGCGTAATGCAGCCAATACGAATAGCGCAGCCGCTCCGGTGTCTTCGGCGGCGGGATCAGCCGTCCATTGCCGTAGGTCTCGACGAGATATTCGACGATGGCGCCGGATTCGGCGACCGTGTTGCCGTTGTCGGTGATGACGGGCGACTTGCCGAGCGGATGAATAGCGCGCAGCTCCTTCGGAGCGCGCATGTCGGGTTGGCGCTCGTAGCGGATGATTTCGTAGGGCACCCCGAGCTCCTCGAGCAGCCAGAGCACGCGTTGCGAGCGGGAATTGTTGAGGTGGTGAACGGTGAGCATGACGTCCCCGAAAAGGCCGATCGAGTGGTGGGCGCTGTTCCGTAGCAGGACAGAACGGGTTCGGCGAGGCGCCCGGCCGCGGCGAATGATGTCGAAATATTCACCCGGGTA
Source organism: Bradyrhizobium sp. SRS-191 (assembly GCF_024586915.1). GTDB lineage: Bacteria > Pseudomonadota > Alphaproteobacteria > Rhizobiales > Xanthobacteraceae > Bradyrhizobium. Next base: position 5,848 of record NZ_JANBVS010000029.1, on the reverse strand, counting down.
ATATTGACATTTATTTTTATCCGGGTCTTATTAGCCCCTCACGACAGGATTGACGGACATGGATACCTACACCGCTTTTGCCGGCCATGATCGAATCGCGGCGGGACCGCTGCCGAAGGTGGCGCTGGCCCTGAAGCACGCGCCGGCCAACGCGGCGCCGGTGATCATCTTCAGCGACCGCTCCGGGCGGCCGATCGACCTCGATCTGCGCGGCAGCGACCGGGAGATTCTGGCGAGGCTTGCCGGCGGCCCCGCGATGCCGGCGGAGCCTGCGCCCAGCGAGCCTCGCGGGCGCGGGCGGCCCCGCCTCGGCGTCGTCGCCCGCGAGGTGACCTTGCTGCCGGAACATTGGGAATGGTTGAGCGCGCAACCCGGCGGCGCCTCGGTCGCGCTGCGCAAGCTCGTCCACGAGGCCCGCCGCGCCAGCGGCGACAAGGACCGCGTCCGTGAGGCGCGCGATGCGGCCTATCATTTCATGTCGACGATGGCCGGCAACCTGCCGAATTTCGAGGAGGCGGCGCGCGCGCTGTTCGCGGACGATCTCAATCGCGTCACGGCTTTGATCGTAGACTGGCCCGCCGATATCCGCGACCATGCGATGGCGCTCGCCCACCGCCACCGCATCGATTGAGATCTGTTTATTTCGATAAGCCAACGGGAGCAGCCGTTCGTGCGCGCTCCCGTCCTATTCCTTCCAACGCGAGCCGCTGCCTTCGTTCGAAGCACGGCCGACGGATTCATGCCGTGTCAACGCCCGCTCCCCTGCGCAAGCCGTTCCTGATGTTTCTCGCGCCGATGATGCTGAGCAACATCCTGCAATCCCTGTTCGGCACCATCAACAACGTCTATCTCGGCCAGATGATCGGCGTCGACGCGCTCGCCGCGGTGTCGGTGTTCTTTCCGGCGATGTTCTTCTTCGTCGCCTTCGTGATGGGGCTCGGCTCCGGCGCGAGCGTGCTGATCGGCCAGGCCTGGGGCGCCAAGGAGCCCGGCAAGGTGAAGGCGATCGCCGGCACGACGTTGACGATCACTCTGCTGCTCGCCGGACTGATCGCCATCGGCGGCCTCTACAGCCGCGAGCTGCTGACGGCGCTCGCAACGCCCGCCAACATCATCGATGCCGCCTCCGGCTATGCGCGCATCATGATGCTGACGATGCCGCTGACGTTCGCCTACATCATGTTGTCGTCGCAGATGCGCGCCGTCGGCGACACCGTGACGCCGCTTGCCGCGCTGGCTGCATCGACGGTGCTCGGGCTGGTGCTGACCCCGATGTTCATCCGCGGCTGGTTCGGCATGCCGCAGCTCGGCGTCGCCAGCGCCGCCTGGGCGTCGGCGGCGTCGACCCTGATCACGCTGACATCGCTCCACCTCTATCTGCGCCGGCGCAAGCATCCGCTGGCGATCGATGCGACGTTCATCCGAGGCATGCGACCCGATCCGACGCTGCTGCGCGTCGTGCTGCGGCTCGGCATTCCCGCGGCGATCGGCATGATCGTGATGTCGCTGGCAGAGATGGTTCTGATCGGGCTCGTCAACGGCTTCGGCTCGGATGCGACGGCGGCCTATGGCGCGGTCAACCAGGTGCTCGGCTACGTGCAGTTTCCCGCGCTCTCGATCGCGATCTCGGTGTCGATCTTCGGCGCCCAGGCGATCGGCCGCGGCCATGCCGAGCAGATCGGCCGCATCGTCCGCACCGGGATCGAGATGAACGTCGTGCTGACCGGCGGCCTGGTCGCGATCGGCTATCTGTTCTCGCGGACACTGATGGGCTTCTTCATCACCGACCCCGCCGTCATCGAGGTGGCGCAGCGCTCGCTGCACATCGTGCTGTGGAGCTCGGTGCTGTTCGGCATGTCCACCACCTTCTCGGCGGCGATGCGCGCGTCGGGGACGGTGTGGATGCCGCTCGCGATCTCCGCGTTCTGCATCGCGGTGATCGAGGTGCCCGCGGCGACGTGGCTCAGCCGCAGCATCGGGCTCGACGGCGTCTGGTGGGCCTATCCGATCACCTTCACGGCCATGGCGCTGCTGCAGATGAGCTTCTATCTCCTGGTCTGGCGCAAGCGCACGGTGCAAAGGATGATCTGAGACACGTCGCGCATCGTCCGCCCTCCGCAATATGACGATCATCATAAAGCCCTGGACGCCAAGGGCGACCCGGGTCACAATGCGCAAAACGTTTCGAGGAGACCGCCCGTGAGCCGACCCGCACCGGAGTTCATGTTCGATTTCGGCAGCCCGAATGCCTTTCTCAGCCATCAGGCGATCCCGGCGATCGAAAAGCGCATCGGCGTGCAGTTCTTCTACGTGCCGGTGCTGCTCGGCGGCATCTTCAAGGCGACCAACAACAAGTCTCCGGCAGAGTCGCTCGCCGGCATCAAGAACAAGCGCGAGTTCCACGAGATCGAGACGCAACGCTTCCTCAAGCGCTTCCACGTGCAGCCCTGGGTCTGGAACCCGAACTTTCCGGTCAACACGCTGAACCTGATGCGCGCGGCGATCGCAGCCCAGCTCGAAGGCGTGTTCGAGAAATATGTCGACGCGGCCTTCCATCACATGTGGCGCGAGCCGAAGAAGATGGATGATCCGGACGTAGCGATCGCGGCTATCAATTCCTCCGGGCTCGACGGCGCCAGACTGTTCGCGCGCGCCCAGGAGCCGGAGGTGAAGGCGAAGCTGGTCGAGAACACCCAACGCGCGGTCGAGCGCGGCGCATTCGGCTCGCCGACCTTCTTCGTCGGAAACGAGATGTTCTTCGGCAAGGAGCAGCTGCGCGACGTCGAGGACTACATCCTCGGCAGGTAAATGCCGCCATTGCGAGCGAAGCGAAGCAATCGAGGGCGACGCTCACGACTGTGGATTGCTCGCTTCGTTCGCAATGACGACGTGGTGAGAACGGAGACCCCCGCATGCAACAGCGCAACGCCACCGTGGCCGTCATCGGCGCCGGCGACTATATCGGCGCCGAGATCGTCAAGAAATTCGCCTCCGAAGGGTTTACGGTGTTCGCCGGCCGCCGCAATGGCGACAAGCTCGCGCCTCTCGTGGCGGAGGTCGAGGCGGCCGGCGGCCGGATCGTGGCCCGCTCGCTCGATGCGCGGAAGGAGGAGGAGACCACCGCCTTCCTCAACGACGCCGACACGCACGCGCCGCTGGAGGTCGTGATCTTCAACGTCGGCGCCAACGTCAACTTCCCGATCCTCGAGACTACCGACCGCGTCTTCCGCAAGGTCTGGGAGATGGCCTGCTGGGCCGGCTTCGTCGCCGGACGCGAGGCGGCCCGGCTGATGCTGCCGCGCGGCGGCGGCAAGATCTTCTTCACCGGCGCCACGGCATCGCTGCGTGGCGGCTCCGGCTTCGCCGCCTTCGCCTCCGCCAAGTTCGGCCTGCGCGCGGTGGCGCAGTCGATGGCGCGGGAGTTGATGCCGCAGAACATCCATGTCGCCCACCTCATCATCGATTCCGGCGTCGACACGGCGTGGGTGCGCGAGCGCCGCGCCCAGCTCTGGGGCCAGGAGGCGCTGGACAATCCCGACCTGCTGATGCCGCCGGCCTCAGTGGCCGGCGCCTATTGGCAGCTCTACCAGCAGCCGAGGAGCGCCTGGACCTTCGAGATGGAGATCCGGCCGTTCGGCGAGAAGTGGTAGGGGCGAATGGCGAATAGGGAATGGAGCCCATCCCTATTCGCCACTCGCCATTCGCTACTCGCTTCGGCATGATGCGCGCCGCTCACAGAGGGATCCACCCATGCGTATTCTCGTCGTCGGCGCCGGCGCGATCGGCGGCTATTTCGGCGGCCGGCTGCTGCAGTCCGGCACTGATGTCACCTTCCTGGTCCGCCCGAGGCGCGCTGCAGAGCTCGCCAGCGCCGGCCTCGTGATCCGCAGCCCGTCTGGCGACGTCACCTTGCCGAATCCACCGACCGTCCAGGCCGACGGCCTGAAAGAGCATTTCGATGTCGTGCTGCTCAGCTGCAAGGCGTTCGATCTCGACGATGCGATTGCGTCGTTCGCGCCGGCCGTCGGCCCGAACACCGCGATCATTCCGCTGCTCAACGGCATGAAGCACCTCGACGTGCTCGATGCCAGGTTCGGCCGCGCGCGCGTGCTCGGCGGTCTCTGTGCGATCGCAGCCACGTTGAATGAGAGCCGCGAGGTCGTGCAGTTGCAGCCGATGCAGTCGCTGAACTTCGGCGAGCGCGACGGGAGCTCGTCGGAGCGCGTCCGAGCCATCTTCGACATCTTCCAGCGCGGCAATTTCAATGCCTCGGCCAGCGACCACATCATGCAGGACATGTGGGAGAAGTGGGTGTTCCTGGCATCGCTGGCGGCGTCCACGACGCTGATGCGCGCGCCGGTCGGCGTCATCCTGACCGCGCCCGGAGGCAAGGACTTCCTGCTCGGCATGCTCGACGAATGCAGCGCCGTGGCGGCGGCTGCGGGATATCCGCCGGCGGGCGCCTTCTTCCAGCGCGTCTCCGGCCTGATCACGGCGGAGGGATCGCCGATGACCGCCTCGATGTTCCGCGACCTCCGCGCCGGCCTGCCGGTCGAGGCCGACCATGTCATCGGCGATCTCGTCGCGCGCGCCGATGCCGCCAAGGTGCCCGTGCCGCGCTTGAGGATTTCCTACACGCAGCTGAAGGTGTACGAGGCGCAGCGGGGGAAGTAGCCGCAAAGCCGACGAGGCAAGGTCCCGCTACGCATTCCGCCGTCGTCCCAGCCTTGAGCCGGGACCCATACGCCGCAGCGGTCGTGATGCAGGCAACTGCCAGCGAAGTCCCTCGATAGATTCCGCGGTATGGGTCCCGGATCGGCGTCCGCCGCCGCGTTGCGTCGGCAGACTTGTCCGGGACGACACCTGTTGTAGAAGCTGCCCCCTGAACTACAAATGCGCCAGATAATGTGCGAGCGCCGTGATCTCCTCCGCGCTCAGCGGATACGCCACGTCCGTCATCGCGGCCTGGCTGCCGCCGACGCGCTGGCCGCTCTTGTAGTCGTGCAGGGCCTTGACGAGATATTCCTCGCGCTGGCCGGCAACGCGGGCCACGCCCTTGGTGCCGGCATAGCTGTCCAGATGGCATGAGGCGCAGCGGCGGCCGGCGGCGGCTTCCGCGCCTTTCTTCGACAAGTCCGGATCGTTGTCGGGCGGCGCCTTGGCCGGCTGCAGCGAGGCGAAATAGGCGCCGAGATTGCGGATGTCCTCGTTGCTGAGCTGATCGACGATCGGCTTCATCGCTTCGTTCTTGCGGGTGCCGGCGCGGAAGAACACCAGCTGCCACTGGATGAACTGATCCTGCTGGCCGGCGAGCGAAGGAATATTCTCGGTCTGCGAGATGCCATTCTCGCCGTGACAGCCGGCGCAGACCTCCGCCTTTGCCTTGCCCGCCTCGATATCCGCCGCCTCGGCCGGAACACTCAGCAGCGCAAGCGCGAGCAGACCGGCAACTCCATGACGCATGTCTCGTCCTCCCATGTCACCACGGCCATGCACCGCAGCGCCATCCTTGCGCAGTCGCGGACCGATCGTCGAACAACGCGCATGCCGCAAAATAGTTGGGGCTGCGGCCGCCATGATGGCGACGCGCAGCCCCGCTTTGGTCAAAGGCTCACTTCTTCTCGTAGCTGATGCGATAGATCGCACCCGCCCAGTCGTCGGCCACCAGGATCGAGCCGTCCTTGGCCAGGATGATGTCGTCGGGACGGCCGAGATAGCCCTGGTCGCCCTCGATGAAGCCGGAGGCGAACACCTCCTGCTTGGCGTCCTTGCCGTCGGGCCCGACGATGACGCGCATGATGCGGGCACCCTGGTACTTGTGGCGGTTCCAGGAGCCGTGCTCGGCGAT
>NZ_JANBVS010000028.1 GCF_024586915.1 Bradyrhizobium sp. SRS-191 | reverse complement strand
CCTCAGCGCGGCGTTGTCGTTCGTGGCGCGAGCTTCGGCACGATGTCTGCGTCACGACATCGCTTCACGACGGCTGCGTCGCCCGCGCGAGCGCCGCTGCACAACCGTGTGATCGCCTCCTCGGAACCGATTCAGGCGCGGTTCATTCCCTAGAACGTACGCAATGCTGCGCTGTCTGTCGTCGCACGCCATTGTCCCACAGGAGATTCCTCATGCGCATGTTCGTCCGGACCACCTTCGTCGCGCTGGCCCTTGCGGGCTCAGGCGCCGCGATGACGGCCCTTGCAACGCTCCCGGCCCTTGCGCAGGCGGCCAAGGATTCGCCGGCGCAGCCGCCCGGGCCGACCATCAGCCAGCCGCCGCAGCTCAAGCAGATCGCGATCACGGACAAGCAGATCGAGAACGTGCTGGCGTCGCAGAAGGACATGGACGCCGTTACCGACAAGCTGCCGGAGAACGCACCGCCGGACCAGAAGGTGGTGACGCAGCTCGACGGCATCGCCAAGAAATACGGCTTTGCCAGCTATGACGATTTCAACGTCGTGGTCGACAATATCAGCCTGGTGATGGGCGGCATCGATCCGAAGACGAAGAAGTATGTCGGACCCGAAGCGGTCATCAAGCAGCAGATCGACCAGGTCCAGGCCGACACCAAGATGAAGCCGGATGACAAGAAGCAGGTGCTCAACGACCTCAACGCGGCGCTGAAGGCCAAGCCGCCGGAGGTCGAGAACAAGGGCAACATCGATCTCGTCGTCAAATATTACGACAAGCTCGCCGCGGCCTTCGGCGAGGATGACAACTAGGACGTTCAGCCGGACCGCGTTTTGAGAGCCCCGACCATTGGTCGGGGCTTTTTTGTTGCGCGGTGCGCAGACGCAGCCCGCAGAGCTCAGTGCGCGAACGTCTGCTCCATTGCCTTGCGGACCCGGACGGTTTCGTCAGCGGCGTCGAACGCGACATCGCTCCAGCGCACGACGGCGCCACGGGCAACGGCATGGGTGAGCTTCACGCGATGCGCCAGGCCGATCGGCAATGCGCCGACGTGCAGGCTCGTTGCAGCGGGCAGCACCTTGCCCCAGACGGTGTATCCGCCCTCGCCATCGAGCATCTCGCCCGCCCGCAGATCCTTCTTGGCGACGGCGACGACATCGCCGCGGAAGCCGAGCGGTTGGCCGGTCGGCTCGTTGCGCAGCGCCGCCGACAGCACCGAGACGTTCAGCTCGAGCCCGATCAAGTGGTACGGCTTGTACATCGCCGCAAAGCGGCCGCTGGAGTCGGTCTTGAGTCCGTATTGGCGGAAGCAGTCGGCCGCGTAGTCGTTCGGCGCCTCCAGCACGACATAGACGCCCCAGCGCAGGTCGCGAAACACCGGCCGTCCGTCGCGCTCGAGCGACGACACCACCTCGACCATCCCTGATCGCTCCAGCACGCCGCCGCGGTCGTGCGGCCGCAGCACATGCGGCAGGTCGTCGACGCCGCAGGGAGGAAACAGCAGGCCGTCGCTCGGAACATCGAGCCCAGTCGCATTGGCGATGGCCGCCATCTCGATCGCCGACTTCGTGCCGTCGAGGAAGGAGTTGAACATCTGCGGATTCATGCCGGCGGACTGCGCCTCGCCGGCCGTGAGCCCGTAGTGCTGCCAGACGCCATCAGGCGTGACGTCGTGATAGGCCGGCAGATACTTCGTGCCCTTGCCCGCGGCCACGACGTGGAATCCCGTCGCGCGCGCCCAGTCGACGAGCTCGGCCGTGAGCGCCGGCTGATCGCCATAGGCGAGCGAATAGACCACGCCGGCCTTGCGTGCTTCGTCAGCCAGCAGCGGCCCCGCCAGCACGTCGGCCTCGACATTGACCATCACGATGTGCTTGCCGGCCTTGATCGCGGCACGCGCATGGCGAATGCCCGCGGCCGGGCTGCCGGTGGCCTCGACGACGACATCGATGGTGTCGGTGAGCGCTTTCGCGCCGTCGCTGCTGAACGCCGTGCGTTCGATCAACTCGGCGCTCCAGCCGACCGTGCGGCAGGCATCGCGGGCGCGCTCGGGATCGAGATCGACGATGACGGGCACTTCGAGCCCCGCGACGTGCGGCACCTGCGACAGGAACATCGAGCCGAACTTGCCGGCGCCGATCAGCGCGGCACGCACAGGTTTGCCGGCGGCAGCGCGGGCTTGGAGGAGGGCGTGGAGGTTCATACTGTTATCCGGTTCAAAGGCTATCGCGTGGTGTGCAACTCTCCACCCTGTCGTCATGGCCGGGCTTGACCCGGCCATCCATCTCTCATCGGGAGAGTCGTTCTGTGGATGGATGCCCCGGGTCAAGCCCGGGCATGACGACCTGTTACACGGTGGAGTCCGTGCCTTACTCCGCCGCCTCGCGATGCGCGCGGGCGAGTTGCAGCAGCGCATCGTCCGGCAGGGTTTCGATCGGTGTGAAGTCGCGGTGCGCGATGTACTCCGGGCGCGTCGGCGTGCGGATGGCGTTCGAGACCGCGTTCAGCGTCAGGTACACGATCTTGCGCGGATAGGGCGTGATGTTGCCCGCCGAGCCGTGCACGAGATTGCCGTGGAACATCAGCATGCCGCCGGGCTTGCCGGTCGGCGCGACGATGCCGCCTTCGGCCACCAGTCGCGTCACCGTCGCCTCGTCGAGCGTCCACAGCGGATAGGATGTCGTCGCGAGATCGTGTGACGCCTCGAGATCGCCTTCGTGCTGGCTGCGCGGCACCAGCATCAGCGGGCCGTTGATCGGCATCACCTCGTCGAGGAAGATCGCGATGTTCATCGCGCGCGGCTCGGGCATGCCGTCGTCGCGCTTCCAGGTGCCGTAATCCTGGTGCCATTGCCAGACGTCGCCGGTGAAGGCCGATTTGGCGTTGATCTTGAACTGGTGCATGTAGAGCTTCTCGCCGAAGATCTGCTCGATCGGCTCGATCATGCGCGGATGCGCTGATAGCACGCGAAAGGCGTCGTTGTAGAGATGCGCCGCAAATGCCGTCCGCGGCGCGCCGCTCTTCTCGCGCCAGACCTCGGGCCTGTCGGCCGCATAGATCGCTTCCGCCTCGCGGGCAAGGAAGGCGGTCTCCTTCGGGCTGAACAGCTCGGGCAGGAACAGCCAGCCCTCGCGATTGAAGAATGCGACCTGCTCCGGCGTCAGCTTCATGGCGTTCTCCCTTTGCTTCGGCTTCCTCGGCGAGACATCCGGTCTTTGCGCCGGCTGGTCCCCGCGCTCGTCGACGTCTGGGGCCGCGAATGCGCGCCTGTCGACATTGGCAGAATCCGGGTGGATCGCAACATTCTCCAAGCCTAATTTGATCGTCAGATGATACGGGGCAGAGCGACGATGGAGCCCGCCATGTCAGACCACAGCTATACATTGTTCGAAACCGAGATCGGCACCTGCGCGGTCGCCTGGGGACCGCGCGGCATCAACGCGGTGCAGCTGCCGATGGGCGGCGTGGCGCAGATCCGGACGCGAATGCAGCAGCGCTATCCCGGGATCGTCGACGCTGAGCCGTCGCAGCATGTGCAGCGCGTCATCGAACGTATCAAGGCGCTGCTGGCCGGCGAGCCGGACGATCTCAGCGATGTCGATCTCGATCTCGACGGCGTCAGCGCGTTCCAGCGCGGCGTCTACGACATCGCGCGCCGGATCCCGCCGGGGCAGACGCTGACCTATGGCGACATCGCCAAGCAGCTCGGCGGCGTGGAACTGTCGCGTGAGGTCGGCCAGGCGCTCGGACGCAACCCGTGCCCGATCGTGGTGCCCTGTCATCGCGTGCTCGCGGCCGGCAACAAGCCGGGCGGCTTTTCCGCCAACGGCGGCGTCGACACCAAGCTGAAGATGCTGGCGATCGAGGGCGCGGCGGTGAACTACACGCCGAGCCTGTTCGATTAAAGGCTAAGCTGGGCGCGCGGGTTTGATCTCGGCCTCGTTGCGATCTATGCGATGGCGAGGCCGGGACCGGCCGACCCATCTCAAAGCGAGTCCGCCATGAAGATTCCGACGCTCCCCTTCACCGTCACCGATTGGTCCGCCGTGCCGGTCACCGAGCATCCGGGCGAGCAGGGCAAGGCGTATTGGCGGACGCTGATGATCGGCGACATTCGCGTACGGCAGGTCGAGTATACGCCCGGCTATCTCGCGGATCATTGGTGCGACCGCGGCCACATCCTGCTGGTGCTGGAAGGTGAGCTCGAGAGCGAGCTCAAGGACGGCCGCAAGTTCACGCTCTCGGCGGGCATGAGCTACCAGGTCTCCGATCTCGGCGACGCCGCGCACCGGTCGTTCACCGCGACCGGCGCAAAACTGTTCATCGTCGATTGAGGCTAGATGGCCTCGCAGGCGAAGCCGTTGCCCTTGCGCGTGATGCGGCCGACCGAGGGCGACGGGAAATGCGCCGTGCAGCACAATGTCGGGGTGTCGCAATAGCGATCGAGAAAGGCGCGCCGCGTCACGGCGGCCTGCTTGGCGTCGACGTCGAATTTCGGTGACAGCTCGGGATAAGCGAGCTGCAACGGCGAGTGGATCAGATCGCCGGCAAAGACAGCGTCATCCTTGCCTTTGCCAATGGCGACAGCGACATGGCCGGGCGTGTGCCCGGGTGTCGGCAGCAGCCGGACATGATCGCCGATCGCAAATGCGTCGCTGACGATGTCGGCGCGCTGGGCCTCGACCACCGGCAGCACGCTGTCGGCAAAGGCCGGCACCTCGGCCTTGGCGTTCTGCGCGACCCAATAGTCGTATTCGGTTTGCGCAAACACGTAACGCGCTTTGGGAAAGGTCGGCACCCACAGGCCATTGTCGAGCCGCGTGTTCCAGCCGACGTGATCAGTGTGCAGATGCGTGCACATCACGATATCGATGTCGTCGACCCCGATGCCGGCCGCGGCGAGCGCCCGCATGTAGGTGTCGTCGCTCTTCATGTTCCAGACCGGCCGCGCGCGCGGCTTGTCGTTGCCGATGCAGCTGTCGATCAGGATGGTGTGGTGAGGCGTCTTCACCACGTAGGACTGGAAGCACAGGATCAGGGTGTCCTGTGCGTCCAGCGCATGGGCTGCTTGCAGCATGCCACGCTCGGCTGCCAACATCTCCGGTGTCAGATCCGGAAACACCTCGCGCGCCGGCAGGAAGGTGGTCTCCTGCTCGATGATGCGATGGATGGTCGTGTCGGCAACCGAGAAATTCAGCATCGTTGCACTTTCATTTCAGGAGATCACGCCGCCGGCGGCACCGAGATCTTCACGGACTCACGCTCCAGCATCTTCTGATGGAACGCGTCGAGCGCGGGATAGGCCTTGCGCCAGCCGCAATCGGCGAAGCGGAAGTCAGAATAGCCGAGCACGCAGACGAGTCCGATCGACACGATGTCGAACGGGCGCGTCATCAGGTCGCTTTGCGCATTGAAGCGCGCCATGCCCATCCAGGCTCTGTTCCAGTGGTCGTCGGACCAGGCCTGCCAGCGCGTGCCCTCCGGGCGCACCATCGCCTCGTAGCGACACAGCAGCATCGAATCGAGCATGCCCTGCAGCATCGAATGCTCGCTCTTGACCTTCCAGCGCGACGGGCCCGAGGCGGGGATCAGTCTGTTGCCGCCGGCGAGCTCGTCGAGATATTCGACGATGACGTAGGAATCCAGGATGACGTCGCCATTGTCGAGGATCAGCACCGGCAGCTTCTTCAGCGGCGTGATCTTCATGTACTCGTCATTCGCCTGGCCGGGCATGACAGCGGCGGGCGTGAACTCGATCCTGTCGATCAGGCCGAGCTCGATGGCGGCGATGCGCACCTTGCGGGCGAACGGCGAGGCGGGCGAGAAGGTGAGTTTCATCGTGGTGCTCCTGGAATACTCTCTCCGATGTCATGGCCGGGCTTGACCCGGCCATCCATCTCTCACGTAAGGGGCTGCAAGACGTGGATGCCCGGGTCAAGCCCGGGCATGACGGCGTTGAAAGTGGGGCCAACTCACGTCTCTGACGACTACGCCTCGATGATCTCTTGGCGCTGCTCGCCGAGGCGCTCGATGCCGAGCGTGACGACGTCGCCGACGTTGAGGAAGGTCGGCGGCTTCATGCCCATGCCGACGCCGGGAGGCGTGCCCGTGGTGACGATGTCGCCCGGCAGCAGGGTCATGAACTGCGAGACGTAGGAGATGCACTTGGCCATCGTGAAGATCATCGTCGCTGTCGTACCGGTCTGGCGGCGCTGGCCGTTGACGTCGAGCCACATCGACAGGTTCTGCACGTCCGGGATCTCGTCCTTGGTGACGAGCCACGGACCCACGGGGCCGAACGTGTCGTGCGACTTGCCCTTGGTCCACTGGCCCAGGCGCTCGATCTGGAAGTTGCGCTCGGAGACGTCGTTGCAGATCGTGTAGCCGGCGACGTGGTTCAGCGCGTCGGCCTCGGACACATACTTGGCGCGGGTGCCGATGATGGCGGCGATCTCGACCTCCCAGTCGAGCTTGGTCGAGCCGCGTGGCTTCTCGACCTGGTCATAGGGGCCGCACAACGCGGTGTTGGCCTTGAGGAAGAAGATCGGCTCGGCCGGAATCGGATTGCCGGTCTCCTTGGCATGATCGGAGTAGTTGAGGCCGATGGCCACGAACTTCGAGATGCCGGTGACGGGGGCACCGAGACGCGGCTTGCCGGCGACGGCGGGCAGGGAGGCCGGGTCGAGCGCGGCGAGTTTCTTCAAGGACTCCGGCGCATAGGCTGCGCCATCGAGGTCCTTCACATGAGCCGACAGGTCGCGCAGCTGGCCGGAGGCATCGATCAGGCCGGGCTTTTCCGTGCCTTTGTCGCCGTAGCGAACGAGCTTCATTTGGTTTCTCTCCCTCAGTTCCTTGGTATTCCAGAGCCCTGTCATGGAGCATGGCGGGGCGAAATTCAACCTCGCGGGCTATGCGCTGCCGCTGCCCGGCACTGCCTGGAAGCGGAAGGCTGCGCCGTCGCGGTGAATGTGGCCGGCGTCAAAATGGCCGCCGATGACCAGCGTGCCGGTGTCGGCGAAACGCGAGAACAGCGTCTGTCGGGTGGCGGCTGCCTGCGCGGCATCGGAGTCGACGGTCGAGCTCCAGTCCAGATGCGCCATCTGGCAGGGATGATGCGCGACGTCGCCGGAGAGCAGTGCCTCCGCACCATCGGAGCGGATGTGCAGGCCGACATGCCCCGGGCTGTGGCCGGGCGTCGGGATCAGCGTGATCTCGTCGGTGATCACGGCATCGCCGGCGACGAGGTCGGCGCGCCCCGCGGCCACGATCGGCTGCACGGAATCGGCGAAGGTCGCGGTCTCGTCGGCGGCCTCGCTGTGGTCGCGCCAGTGCTCATATTCGGTGCGGCCGAAGATGTAGCACGCGTTGGCAAACGTGGGCTCCCAGCGGCCATCAACGAGCCGCGTATTCCAGCCGACATGATCGACATGAAGATGCGTGCAGATCACCATGTCGATGCTCTCAGGCGGAAGGCCCGCCGCGCTCATCGCCTCCAGGAATGGCGTGGAGCGATCGTTCCAGACAGGCACGCTGCGTCCCTGCTTGTCGTTGCCGAGACCGGTGTCGACGACGATGCGCTTGGTCGGCGTCTCCAGCACGAGGCTGTGGATCGACATCTTCAGCCTGCCTTCGGCGGTGGCGAAATCGGGGGTGAGCCAGGGCAGGGCGCGGATCGCCTCCGGCGTCGCCTGCGGCAGGATGAAGCGGGTGCCGCCGACCGTCTCCAGCTCGGTGAATTTGGTGATCCTGACCCGGCCGACCGTCCATTGCATCAGCGCTTCCCCGTTTTGTTCTTGGTGCCGGGGACGATGCCGCGTCACGCGCGCCAGTGCAATGGATCGAGTTTCGGGAACAGGCGTTGTCGTGGCCAGTCCATGGAGAACAGTGTCATGCCCGAGCTGGCCATATCGCCCGAGAAGGTCGCCTTCCTGATCGAGAAGGCGCGCGAATTCGACGTCAAGGAGCAGGTGACCGACGAGGATTCCGGCTCGAATGCGGCCGATGACGATATGATCGACGTGCTGGAGGATACCGGCGACGATCCGGTCGTGCGCGAGATCACCGGCTTCATCAATGCGATGAGCGAGGACGAGCAGACCGATCTGGTCGCGCTGATGCGGCTTGGCCGCGGCGATGGCGACATCGACGAATGGGACGATCTGCGCCGCGAAGCCGCCGGCCAGCGCGACCGCCACACCGCACGCTATCTGCTGGGCGAGCCGATGCTCGGCGACCTGCTGGCGGAGGGCCTGGATGCGTTCGGCATCGACTGGACGGAAGGGCGGACGACCGCGGACTCGTCCAGTCCGAGCCAGCGCGACGAGGACGAGATCACGAAGCAGTAGGTTGTCGCGCAGTGACGCATTGGCTAGCGCCGCCCTGACGATGATAGCAAGTCTGTATTTGCCGACTGGAGTCGAACTATAGCCGCATCGGCGGTGCGCTCCCTCTCCCCGTTCTTCACGGGGAGAGGGCTGGGGTGAGGGGCAGCCGCACGGGAAGTGCTAGTAGGGCAAACGAAATGTCAGTGGGCATACGCGCCTGGAGTGTTCAGCGAGAGAGCTGTACCCCCTCACTCGGATCGCATCTGGCGATGCGATCCGACCTCTCCCCGCCTTAGCGAAGCTTCGCCTCGCCTGGCGGGGCGAGGTGCGCTGAGCGTGCGGCGCGATGTTACAGCCTCATCACGGTAGGCTCTCTCGCCGTTGCTTTCGGGCTTACAGCGTGCCCGGGAACGCGCCGCCGTCGAGCAGGATGTTCTGTCCCGTGATGTAGCCGGCCTTGGCGGCGCACAGGAAGGCGCAGGCGAGGCCGAACTCCTCGGGATCACCGAAACGCCCGGCGGGGTTGGTCTTGGCACGGTCGGCCAAAATCTGCTCCGGTGTGACGCCGCGCTTCTCGGCCTCGCCCTTGGCCGTCGAGCGCAGGCGATCCGTCTCGAACGGGCCCGGCAGCAGCGCGTTGATCGTCACGTTGTTGATCACGGTCTTGCGCGACAGGCCGGCGACGAATCCGGTGAGGCCGGCGCGGGCACCGTTGGAGAGGCCGAGAATGTCGATCGGCGCCTTCACGGCGGCCGAGGTGATGTTGACGATGCGGCCGAACTTGCGCGCCATCATGCCGTCGACGGTCGCCTTGATCAGCTCGATCGGGGTCAGCATGTTGGCATCGATCGCCTTGATCCAGTCGTCGCGGGTCCAGTTGCGGAAATCGCCGGGCGGCGGGCCGCCGGCATTGTTGATCAGGATGTCCGGATCCGGGCAGGCCTTGAGCACGGCGGCGCGGCCCTCCGGCGTGGTGATGTCGCCGGCGACCTCGGTGACGGTGATGCCGGGATTCGCGGCGCGGATCTCGGCCGCGGTCTTGGCCAGCGCCTCGGCGCCGCGGGCGGTAATCGTCACATGCACGCCCTCATTGGCGAGCGCGATGGCGCAGGCACGGCCCAATCCCTTGCTGGAGGCGCAGACGATGGCGCGGCGGCCCTTGATCCCGAGATCCACGATTGATCACTCCGATATGTCAGTGGCTGGATGATGCGCGCATTCTAGCCAAGCCGGCCGCCGCTGATAAGGGCAGCCGTCCCGTGCCAATTTGCATGGCTCCAGATTTCATGGCTCCAGATTTCATGGCTCGCGATCAGATGCGCCGTTCCTGCTTCAACCTGTCGATCAGGCCCGCGACCTCCGGCGGCAGCGAGCGGAAGCCCTTGGCGCCTGCGAGCGAGAGGATCGGCCGCAGCCGCGAGCCGTCGAGGAAACGCGGCTGACGCTCCGGCGGAACGATCCGGTCGAACACCAGGACCAGCGTGATCGCGACCATGCCGACCCTGATCGCGCCGAGCAGGGCGCCGGCCAGGCGGTCGCCGAAGCCGGCTTCGGAACCGATCGCCTCGTCCAGCATGATGCGCCCGATCTTGCCCAGGGCGACGCCGATGACCACGAAGGCCGCGAAGAATTGCAGCCAGTTCTGCGCCAGCGGCGCCCCGTGCGCATCCTGAAGCTGCGGGCTCATGGCCGCGACCGCGCCCATCGCAAGCGGCATCGCGAGCAGATAGGCCAGGATCGTGATCGCACTGCGCAGCAGTCCAGTGGCAAAGCCGCTGTACACGGCGACCATCAGGGCAATACAAGCGGCAAGGTCGAAAGGATTCATGACTGATATGCTGCGGTTGTAGGACCCGCCCGGTAAACAAATCCGGTTTGCGCTGCTTCAAATCGTCTGTATCAATGCGCCGCAACAAAAGACGGAAACGCAAGGTGGTGCCATGTCCGGCCTGTTCGACATCAGTCAGGAAGTGATTCTGATCACCGGCGCGAGCCAGGGGCTCGGCCGGCAGTTCGCCCGGGTGCTGTCCGCCCATGGCGCCGCGGTCGCGCTGGCCGCGCGGCAGACCGGCAAGCTCAAGGCACTGGAGGACGAGATCAAGGCCAAGGGCGGTCGCGCCGTCGCGGTCGAGATGGACGTGACGAGCAATGCGTCGATCGCACGGGGACTCGATGCCGCAGAAGCCGCGCTCGGACCGGTGACGGTGCTGATCAACAATGCCGGCATTGCGGTCGAGAAGCTCGCCGTCGAGCAGAGCGAGGCCGACTGGGACGCCGTGATCGGCGCCAATCTCAAGGGCGCCTATTTCGCAGCGACCGAGGTCGCACGCCGGATGATCGCGCGCAAAGCGGGCGGCAACATCATCAACATCGCCTCGGTGCTCGGCTTCAGCGTGGTGAAGTTCATCTCGCCTTACGCAATCTCCAAGGCGGGCGTCGTGCAGGCCACCAAGGCGCTGGCGCTGGAGCTCGCCGCCAACAACATCCGCGTCAATGCGCTGGCGCCCGGTTATATCGACACCGACATCAACCACGACGTCTGGGAGACGCCGGCCGGCGAGAAGCTGATCAAGCGCATCCCGCAGCGGCGCGTCGGCCATGAGAGCGATCTCGACGGCGCCATCATGCTGCTGGCGTCGAATGCGTCGCGCTACATGACCGGCAGCGTGGTCACCGTCGATGGCGGCTTCCTGCTGACCTAATTGGCTCGCATCTCGCCCCGGATCACGTCCGCGGCCTTCTCACCGATCATGATCGTTGGCGCATTGGTGTTGCCGCCGATCAGGGTCGGCATGATCGAGGCATCGACGATGCGCAGACCGGACAGGCCGTGCACGCGGAGTTGCGGATCGACCACCGCGAGAGGATCGGCCGTGCCCATCTTGCAGGTGCCGACGGGGTGATAGACGGTATCGACGCGGGCGCGCAGGACGCTGCGGATATCGTCGTCGGTCCTGACATCGGAGGTGAACAGGTCGCGCGTGGCGAGGCTGCGCATCGCCGGCGTCTCCATCAGCCGCTGCGTGGTCTTGTAGCCCGCGACCATGGTCTCGACGTCGTCCTCCTCGCCGAGGAAGTTCGGATCGATCAGCGGCGCCGCCAGCGGATCGGCTGTTTTCAGCGACACCGTACCGCGGCTCTTCGGCCGCAGCAGGCAGAAGTGGCAGGAGAAGCCGTTGCCGTGGCGCTTGCGGCCGTGATCGTCGGTGACGGCCATGCCGAAATGCAGCTGGATGTCCGGGGTCTCGAGATTGGGATCGGTCTTCAGGAAGCCGCCGCATTCGGCGAAGTTCGAGGTCAGCACGCCCCGCCGCTCGCGCCGGTACTGACCGATTCCCGCGAGCAGCCTGCGGATGCCCTTCGGCGACAGCGACGAGAAGTTCGGGTTGTCGGAGGTGTAGGCGAAGATGAAGTCGGGATGATCCTGCAGGTTCTGGCCGACGCCCGGCAGATGGTGCACGCTCGCAATACCCAGCTTCGCGAGCGCCGCGGCATCGCCTACTCCTGAGAGCATCAACAGTTGCGGCGTCTGGAATGCGCCCGAGGCCAGGATCACTTCACGGCGGCAGCGGATCTCCTTGATCTCCTTGCCCTGGCGATACTTCACGCCGACGGCGCGCTTGCCGTCGAACAGGATCAGAGAGGCGTGCGCCGCGGTCTCGACGCGGAGATTGCGGCGGTGACCCAGATGCGGCTGGATATAGGCGCGCGCCGAACTCCATCGCTCGCCATTCTTCTGGGTCACCTGATACAGGCCGAGGCCCTCCTGGGTCTCGGCGTTGAAGTCCTCTCGGATCGGAAACTGCGCCTCGCGTGCCGCCTGAAGGAAGATCTCGTGCACGGGGTTGCTGGTGCGCAGGCGGTTCACCGGCAGCGGTCCGGCTTGGCCGTGATACTCGCCATTGAACTCGGCATTGTTCTCGGCGCGCTTGAAATAGGGCAGCACGTCGTCATAGGACCAGCCGGTGTTGCCGAGCGCGGCCCATTGATCATAGTCGGCGCGGTGGCCGCGGATGTAGACCATCGCATTGATCGCCGAAGAGCCGCCGAGCCCGCGACCGCGCGGCTGATAGCCGATGCGGCCGTTGAGGCCCGGCTGCGGCACGGTCGTGAACGACCAGTTGTTGACGGGGCCGGCCACCATCAGGAACAGCATGTAGGGCGTGGTGACGATCCAGTTGTCGTTGCGCCCGCCGGCGTCGAGCAGCATCACCGACGTGCCCGGATCCTCCGACAGCCGCCCTGCAACCGTGGCGCCGCCACTGCCGCCACCCACGACGATGAAATCGACTTCCTCCGCCACGCGCTATATCTCCCTGATTGACTTGTTGTTGTGCCGTTGTTGTTTTGCCGTCATTCCGGGGCGCCGCGCATCTGCGCGGCGAACCCGGAATCTCGAGCTTGGCTTGCGTCTCAATCATCTCGAGATTCCGGGTTCGCTGCGCGCGCCCCGGAATGACGATGACTGTGGCGCTAGCTCAGAAATCGCAGCAGCTTCTCGATCCGGGCGATGCTGGCGCCATAGGGTGGATAGAGATCCTTCATGCGATTGAAGGGCGAGCGGTAGAACACCGGCTTCAGCTTGCTGAAGCTGTTGAAGCCCCATTCGCCATGATAGTGGCCGATGCCGGAGGCGCCGACGCCGCCCATCGGCTGGTTCATCTGCGCGAAGTGCAGCAGGCAGTCATTGATGGTGACACCGCCGGACACGGTGCGCGCCAGCACGTTGTCGCGCGCCGCCTCGTCTTTGCCGAACCAGTACAGCGCCAGCGGCCGGTCGTGGGCGTTGATGAAGCGGATCACCTCGTCGGCGTCGCGATAGGTCAGCACTGGAAGCAGGGGGCCGAAGATCTCCTCCTGCATGATCGCCATCTCGGCGGTCGCGCCGACCACGACCGTCGGCGGGAATTTGCGCAGCTTCTTCCAGGCGGGATCTTCCGGGCTGGTTGCGCTCAACGGCCTGGCGCCGCGTGCGATCGCATCGCGCAGCAGGCCTTCAAGACGCTGATAATGCCTATCGGAGATGATCGAGGTGTAGTCGCCATTGGCTGGGTTGGTGCCGAACATGCTGAGCATGTGGCCGTGGAGCCTGCCGGCGAACGCGTCTCGCCGCGCTTCCGGCACGAACACGTAGTCGGGTGCGATGCAGGTCTGTCCCGCATTGAGCAGCTTGGCATAGGCGATGCGCTCGGCGGCCTCGTCGAGATCGGCGGAGACATCGACGATGGTCGGCGACTTGCCGCCGAGCTCCAGCGTCACCGGCGTCAGATTGCGTCCCGCCGTCTCGGCGACGATGCGGCCGACGCGGGTCGATCCGGTGAAGACGAGATGATCGAACGGCAGGCCTGCGAACGCCTGCGCGACACCATCCTCGATGCCGGTGACGGACAGCTCGGTCGGATCGAATGCCGCGGCGATCAGCTCCCGCAGCAGCGCCGAGAAATGCGGTGTCAGCTCGCTCGGCTTGATCAGCACGCGATTGCCGGCCGCGATTGCGCCGATGGCCGGCGCGAGTGTCAGCTGGAGCGGATAGTTCCAGGGCGCGATGATGCCGACCACGCCGAGCGGCTGCGGGATCAGCCGGTTGCGGGCAGGGAAGAACTGCAGCGAGGTTGCGATCCGCCGCGGCGCCATCCAGCGCGGCAGCCTCTTCAGTGTGTGCTTGAGCTCGGTCTGCAGGAACAGCGTCTCTGCGATGGTGGTCTCGACCGCGCAGCGATGGCCGAAATCCGCCGAGATCGCCTGCTCCAGGCGTTTCTCGTTGCCGGCCAGCATGGCCCGTAACCGCCTCAGGCTGTCCTGTCGCGCAGCCAGGTCGGGCGGCGACGTCCCGCGCGAGGCCTCGATCATGGCGTGAAATGCGTCGTCGAGCGCGGTGACCGGGGGGCTCTTCAGGGAGTGGTCCATCGACGTCTCCTCGCATGGGCTGCGGCCGCGATCCGGCCGTCGTTCTGGTTCGTCGGCGAAGCTGCCGCGTTGCGGAACTGTTGGCAAGCGCGGTGACGTGCCGGATTTGGCCGACTGGTTACGGAAGGAGTCGGCGGCTCCGTCGCAGGGGCTACTCTCCCTGAGGCGGCCTTCGCAAGCCGCCAGGGACTTTGCGCCGCCGCTGAACCAGTGGCCGGCTCGCGCCGGGCAGCACGTTCCGCGCCTTCATCCATAATTATATGATTTCACTCGAGTTTTCCGGAGGCTCGAATTCCGCCGGCCGCTGTCACAATCCGGCAAAAAAACTTCCAAAAGGCCCTTTCCAAACCAGCCTCGCATTGGTACATACCGCCCGCACCCGATGGCCGAACCGGCCGACGGGCTCAAGCCTTCTCAGGAAGCCTTTGGGATGTACTCGGCGGCGCTCAGACGCGTCAGCCAGGAGCACCCGATAATTCCCTGAAGGCCGTGCAGAAGTTAACGCGGGGTGGAGCAGCCCGGTAGCTCGTCAGGCTCATAACCTGAAGGTCATAGGTTCAAATCCTATCCCCGCAACCAACGAAACGGAGCCCCTGAAATCGTGAAGATTTCAGGGGCTTTTGTATTTCGGCACCCTTTGAGCCCGCAACCAAATGAATTTGATGGTGGCTGCGCGCTGCTGCTGGCCATCTGCGCTCTGAGCCTCTTTGAGTGCTTTCGAAGAGTCCGGGATGAACTCCAAAGCCTTGATTCTTGCCGCTTCCGCATTCAGTTGCCGGAACGCGCGTGGTGCCCGGCAGGGACGGATAGATCGAAGCGCAGACCTATGAGGTTCTCGGTCTTGACCCACAGGCGTTTCGCAACGTCCTCGTCCAGGGCTCGCTCATTGATCCGCGCGCGCACGGGCGGGCCTTTGTGCTCGAAGAAACGACCGGGGCCCCAGTAACTACCCGGCTCTGCATTTGGATCTGTCGCGGCGCGCATGGTGTTAAGTGCGCCTTGAGTCGTTGTCAGCTGCAAGATCGGGTTGAGCACGCTCGCCATGAGACGCTCGTGGGGGCGCAAATGGCGCTGAAGATCAGACTTCGTCCAGCCAGGGTGAGCCGCCGTGACGCGTGCGTCCGAACCCGAGACTGTAAGCCGTCGTTGTAGTTCGAGTCCGAACAGCAGGTTTGCGAGCTTGCTCTGTTGGTACGCCTTCAGAGGGTGGTAGGGACGGCTATTCCAGTTCAGGTCGTCGAAGTCGATGACCCCGCCATGATGGGCCATGCTGGATACGATGACGAACCGTGCGCCTGGTGTCCGGAGCACCAGCGGGGCAAGGCGTGCCGTGAGCGCGGCGTGGCCGAGGTGGTTGGTACCGAACTGGAGTTCGAAGCCCTGCTTAGTGCGGGAGAGCGGCGGAAGCATCAGGCCCGCGTTGTTGATAAGCAGATCGAGCCTGTCGTGAGACGCCGCAAAGCGCCCGGCGAAAGCCGCGATGGAATCGAGGTCTGCAAGATCGAGCATATCGAGCGCAATCTTGCCCTTGGGCTTCTCTTCGTGAATCCGGGCGAGTGCGTCCCTGCCCTTGTCCGGATTCCTGCACGCAAGCACGACATCGGCGCCGCGCCGGGCAAGCATGCGCGCCGTCTCGAAACCCAGGCCCGTATTGGCCCCGGTCACGATCGCCGTGCGCCCGGTCTGATCGGGGATGTCGTTGAAGGTCCAGGCGGTCATGCTATCTTCCAATTGATTGACGCTGGTTCACCCGAGCGCGCGCGGCGTCTTGGATGTGCAGAGCGATCTCGTCTTCGCTGCGGCCGCCGTTGATCGCGGCGCGTCCGCCAAAGATGAAATGGGGCACCGAGCGGACGCCTGCTGCCGCAGATCGGGCCGCCTCCTCCTCCACGCGCTTGTGCTGGATGGGATCGACGGCGACTGCGCGTGCTTCCGTACGCTCGAACCCATGGTCTGCGGCGATACCGGCGAGCACATCTGCATCACCGATATTCATGGCATCGAGGAAATATGCCTCGGTGATCGCCACCGCGAGCCGATGCTGTGTGCCACGTTCCCTTGCGGCAAGGATGAGGGCGTGGGCAGGCTGCGTGGCATAGGCCCAAAGCTGGCGGCTGAGGTCGAGCTTTAGCCCCGAGGCTCGCGCTTCGCCTTCGGGCCGTGCAAACGCCACCTTCGGATCGGTGATGCCGTAGCGCGAGCGAAGCAGGTCGGGAATGTAGAGCCCTGCGGCAGGCACTCCGGCGAGCAGCAGGACGGGATGATGGTGGATGTCCACGGCAAGATGGGGGAAGCGCTCCGCCAGAACCTTATCAAGCCGGAATTGCCCGACCAGGCACCAGGGGCAGGTGATCTCCGTATAGAGGTCAATTATCAAGGCATCGGTCATGACGGGGAAGCCTGCGAACGAGCGGAGACCGCCCAAATGCCGAGATGCGAGCCCATTGCGGCGCGGGGTGTGGATGCATGTGTTGTCTTTAGCGAACTCATCGTTGTCTCCTGGTCATCCTGAACCGCTTGTCGCTCATTCGCAGGCCCTCAGGCGGCGCCTTCGAGCGCAGTGCGGATCTGCGCTTCAGCGGAGACCATCGCCGCCCTTACGGCGTCGGGGCCGTAAGCGGTGCCTTCGACACGGATCAGCTCGATATCAATCAACCCGATGAAGCGCAGCAGGTGCATGAGGTAACCGGTCTGGAAGTCGAACGACGCGTATTGTCCTTCAGAGAAAACGCCGCCGCTGGCTGTTACGAGATAGACCTTCTTGCCGGACAACAGACCCTTTGGGCCGTTCTCGTCGTATTTGAACGTGACGCCCGGCCATGTGACGTGATCGATCCAGGCCTTGAGTTGCGAGGACGGACCGAAATTGATCATGCTCGAACCGATGACAATTGTGTCGGCGGCCTCGATCTCATCGACCAGCGCTTCGGCGAGCCCGACGGCCTGCGCCTGCTCCGGCGTACGTGCTTCCGACGACGCCATGCGGCCGTTGATGTAGGCCGGTGTGATATGCGGAAGCGGCTCCGCCGAGAGATCCCGCGTATTGAGCGTGCCGCCTGAGCGGGCTTTGATCTGTTCGGCGACATCGGTTGCGACGCGGCTCGACAGGCCTTCGGCACCGCGTGGGCTCGACGTGATGAGGAGGATGTTGGTCATGCTTGCTCCGGATTTCTCAGTGATTGGCGATTGCAGGAGCAGCGCGAACGAACTCCCTGTTTGACACCTGCTCGACGAGGAACTTCGCGAGATCGCCTCTCGACAATTGCGTACGGAGCTTGGACTTTCCGTACCAGCCGACGTCGATGGTCCCGCTGGCCGGGCCATCCTTGAGGTTTGGAATCCTCACCAGCGTCCAGTCCAGCCCCGAATCCCGAACCAATTCGCCGGTGGCCCTGATGTCATCGACGGCCTTTGGTACGATGAGCTTGAACACCATCAGAAGCGATTGGGCCTTGAGGTCGAAGCCATCTTTTGGATCGCGATAACTCGCCGTGGAGATTTGAATCAGGCGTTGAACACCCAACCTCTTCATCACCGAGACGATGTTGCCGACACCGTGCATGATCGGACGGTCGCCCTTGATCTTGAGGCTGTTGGGTCCCAATGCGCTGATGACCGCCGTAGAATCACGGATGCACTCGGCCATCGCCGTCACGTTCGTCAGGTCGCCGACGACGGTCTCAATCGTCCCTTGGTAGTCCCTGAGTTTGCTGGCATCGCGCGTATAGACCGACAGGCTGTAGTTTTGCCTGAGCGCCTCCTCGATGAGGTACCGTCCGGTTGGACCGGTGGCGCCGAATAGCGAAATCTTCATTGCGCTTCCTCGCGAATTCAACGCGGCGAGGCAGAGCTGCACCGATGGCGGTGCTGGTGCCCAGGTTGGAAGGTGTCATCTTTGTCAGCCATACACGCATTCCCTTGGTTGGTATGTTCTGCTGACTAGATGATTGGAGTAGACTGCCCGATAGACAAGAACGTAAATTTTTGAGGCCTAGTCACATGCCTATGACCGACCCCATTCCACTCCAGCCGGGAACGAATCCCGGCTGCGGACCAGTCAAGGAGGTCCTTGGCCGCATGGGCGACAAGTGGACCATTCTCGCCATCACGATGCTGGCCGAGCAGCCACGCCGCTTTAACGAGTTGAAGCGGCTGATAGGTGGGATTTCGCAGCAGATGCTGACCCGTACGCTCAAGGCCTTGGAGCGCGACGGGATGGTGACACGCAAGGTTCATCCGAGCGTCCCGCCTCAAGTCGAGTACAGCCTTACCGATCTAGGGAAGTCGCTTGCCATACCGTTGATGCAGCTGGCCACCTGGGTGCTGGATCACATGAGCGACATCGAAAATTGTCGGGCACGACACGATGAGGCCGCTCACCACCGATGAGTAGATCGGCGCGAATATGCACCGGCCAAGTGAAACGCTCCGGCCCAAGTCGCGCTGCTCGCAGGCATTTAAAACCAAGGTAATTACGATCGGTGGAGTTCGAGAGGAGCGCGTGTGTAGGCCCCGCTACCATCAAGACAGCAACGCCCGCAGCCTTGGCCGCGGGCGTTTTAGTTCGTGCGTCCTCCTTCCAGCTCAGGCCATTTGGCTGGCGGTCCTCGTCTGTGCTGCGCGCCTGCTCGAGCCCGTCAACTCTCCGCGCCGTGCCATCGCGTGAATGCGGTCGGCGGTGCGGCAGGCGATGGCCTGGATTGTGAGTGATGGATTGACGCCGCCGACGGTCGGAAATACCGAGCCGTCGCAGATCCAGAGGTTCGGGATGTCCCAACTGCGGCAGTCGGCATCGACGACGCTGCTGCGCGGATCGTCGCCCATGCGGGCCGTGCCGTTGAGGTGGCAGGTGTCGTCCTCCTGGGCCCAGATATCCTTGGCACCGGCGGCCTGCAGGGCGCGTGTCATGAAGGCGAGCGAGTGGTCGATCAGCCGCCGGTCGTTGTCGCACCAGGAATAGGTCACGCGGGGAATGCGCAGGCCGTATTGATCGACCTCGTCCGCCAGCGTCACGCAGTTGCGCTCCTGCGGCAGCATCTCGCCGACGATCTTCAGGCCGGCGACGTGATTGTAGTTCGTCATCTCCTCGACCAGCCGCGCGCCCCACAGCCCGCGCGCCTGCGCCAGCGTGTTGGCCCAGAGCTGCGGCAGCGGGCCCTGGCTCATATAGGCGTAGCCGCCGAAGAAGTCCTTGCCGTTGTCCTCGTAGTTCCAGTGCTCAGTGATGGCGAGAGACGGCGGCCCCTTGTAGGAGCGGATCTCGTCGTCCATCAGCCCCCACACCGCCTGGTTGGATTGCGTCATGAGATACTTGCCGACGAGGCCGGAGCTGTTGGCGAGCCCGTCGCGATGGCGGTCGGTGGCCGAGTTCAACAGGAGCCGCGGCGTTTCGATCGCGTAGCCGGCGACGACGACGTTGCGGGCGCGCTGGAAGCGCCAGCGTCCCTCGCGATGATAGTGGACGCCAGTGACGCGGTCATCATCATCGACCTCGATGCGGCCGGCCATCGCGAGATCGCGGATTTCTGCGCCCGCGGCCAGCGCGCGCGGAATCCAGGTGACCAGCGCGCTCTGCTTGGCGTTGGTCGAGCAGCCGGCGACGCAGAAGCCGCGATACACGCAAGGGTGCGCGAGGCCGCGTGGCGCCGAGAGCGTGGCGAGCGGCGTCTCGGTCCAGGAGATGCCGAGCGCCTCGCATCCCCTGGCGAGCACGCGCGCGGCGGCGTTGAGCGGATGGGCGCGATAGGGATAACGTGGCCGCTTGGGTCCCCAGGGATAGGTGATCGGGCCTGAGATCTTCAGCGCCTGCTCGACCTCCTCGTAGTAGGTCCACATCTCGCGCCAGTCGATCGGCCAGTCAGCGCCGTAGCCGAGCAGGGTCCGCGACTTGAACCATTCGGGGCGCAAGCGCAGCGACACCATCGCGAAATGCACGGTCGAGCCGCCGACCGCCTTGCCGCTGTTGTTGCTGCCGAGCTGCAGCGGATTGGCGCCGTCGGTGATGCGATCGTCGGTCCAGTACAGCTTGGTCTGCTCGGCCTCGTCGGAGGCGAAATCCTCGAGCGGGCGAAAGTAGGGGCCGGCATCGAGTGCGACGACCGAGAAGCCGTATTCGGCGAGCTTGCAGGCCAGCGTGCCGCCGCCGGCGCCGGTGCCGACGATGACGAAGTCGACCGGCTCGTCGTCGCGATGGCAGCGCATCGGCACCCAGCCGCCGGGACGAAACACGTCGGGCGCGCGGCCTGCCATGGCGCGCGGTGTCGCTTGCGGGTCATCGGAGATGTCAACGAACATGGCGGTTGGTCCTCGCGGCGTCGGCCTCGTGGCCGGGTTCGGCTTCGGCTGCCTCCCACGGATCGCGCTCGTTGGCATCGAGGCGCACATAGCCGCGCGGGCTGGCGGGGCCGCCCCATCCGATCTCGTTCCATGCGGCGGGGTGCGAGTAGTAGGCGAGCACGACGTCACGCAGCAGCCGGCGCTTGAAGAAGTCGTCGGAGCGCATGTCGCCCCAGTCGGCAGCCTTGAGCTCACCGGCTTCGGCGCGCTGGAGCAACTGATCCTGCATCCCCTCGGAGAGCTCGGTGAATGGCCGGTGGAACGCCGTGAGCGCCTCCGCTTCGAGTGCGCGCAGGCCGCGCCGCCACGCTTCGCGGTGACGGGGCATTCCGTCGGTGCGATAGCCGTCGGCGATATCGGCGTGCAGCTTGCGATCGACCAGCGCGGCGACCGGAATCGGCGGCCGTGTCGATGGCTGAGGCACGATCCGGGCGGCGACGGCTCGGACCAATTGGAATTCGCCGGCTGAGAGGAACAGCGGCGTCGCGGTGACCGACAAACGCTCGGCGATCACCTCGCGTGTCTTGTCGTTCCACGACGGACCGCTGCGCTTGGTGAGCACGTCGTAGCCGGGGTAACGATCCGGAATGGCAGGAGGGCGCGAACGGTCATGCATCGGGGTGCTCCCGCATCAGGCCGAGCGCTGCCAAGCCGGCGAGGGCGAGGCCGGTGAAGCTCGGCGGCGCCGGCAGCGGCGGTCCCGCCAGGATGTTCTGACTCCAATTGCGCCACCCGCCCATGTTGCGCGACACGCCATAGGCGTGGAAGCCGACGCCGGCAAAACCCATCGCGGCCAGCAGCCACATCCAGGCGCGTGTCAGCGGGTGCCTGCGGGTTTTGTCGTCACCGGGATCGCGCGCGGCGGCTTTGAACAGCAGTGCGGCGCCGACCGGCGGCAAGGTCACGGGGACCGCCATGAACGGGTTGTGAAACGCGCCGCGGAAATGCAGCAGCCCGGCTTCGCCTGACGTGCCTAGCAGTCCGGCCGCGGTGACCGCTGCGATCGTGCGCGCGGCCGGCAGGCCGAACACATGCGGCCGCTGCGCGCGGCTGGTGTCGCGCACGCGCTCGGAGCAGAAGCCGAGCAGCCCCGACAGCAGGATGGCCATCGGTGCGCCGAGCGGCGCGCCGTAGAACAGGTTCTGCCAGCTGAAGCCGCCGACTTTCCTCGTGACGTTGTAGACGTGAAAGCCAGTGCCTATCAGGCCCGTGGCGGCGGCGAGCAGGTAGCTGCCGTCGCGCAGCCGGTGCGCCCATGGCCGCCGGTCGGCGGTGCCGTGCGCGCTCATCGCGAGCGTCAGCGCCGAGACCGCCAGCGGCGTGTACATCGCCTTGTTCTTGAACGAGCCGCGATAATGCTCGACGCTGCTGTCGGCCAGCACCGAGGCCGCCAGCATGCCCGCGGCGCGATTGAGACGGCGTGCGGCGCGGACCGATGCGCGCGGGTGCGGTCCTGGTCGCGACGGCAGGCTTGCCGGCTTGCGCTCGAGCCTGCGTGGCGGGCTCGGCTGCAGCATCGCCGTCGCGGCGATGGCGGAGAGGGCGAGGCCGGCTCCCACCAGCCAATCGGTGTCGTTGCTCATGTCGCGCTCACTGCATAGCGCGCCGCATCGGCGTGCTTGAAGACCAGGCCATGGCCGGGACGGGTGAGATCGGGACGGATCTTGCCGTCCCGCGGCTGGGGTGCACCGTCGAACAGCATGTGCTCGATGCGCACGTGATCGTGAAACCATTCGAGATGGCGCAGCCGCGGCGCGGCGCAGGCGGCGTGCAGATGCAGGGACGGCGCGCAGTGTCCGGAGAGATCGGTGTGAAACGCGTCGCACAGCGCGGCGATCTGCCGGAAGCCGGTCACGCCGCCACAACGGGTGATGTCGGCCTGCTGGACGTCCACTGAGCCCGCCTGCAGCATCATCCGCACCTGATCGGTCGTGTAGCTGTATTCGCCGGCGGCGACATCCATGCCGGCAGGAGCGTGCTCGCGGACGAGCCGCAGGCCGGTCAGATCATCCGAGGACACCGGCTCCTCGAACCAGCTCACGCCCAGATCCGAAACGGCTTGCGCGAGCCCGAGCGCCTGCTTTGCGCTGTAGGCGCCATTGGCATCGACGAACAGCGCGGCGCGGTCGCCGATCGCGAGCCGCGCCACCTCGACCCGATGCGGATCGCGTGCGGGCTCGGAGCCGACCTTCATCTTGACATAGGCGCAGCGTTGCTCGGACACCCAGCCCGCAAGCTGCCGGCGCAGCTCGTCGTCCGAGTAGCTGGTGAAGCCGCCGCTGCCATAGATCGGGACTTCCTCGCGATAGCTGCCGAGGAGCGCGCAGAGCGGCAGATCCAACAGCCGGGCCTTGAGATCATACAGGGCGGTATCGAGAGCCGAGATCGCGGTGGCCACGAGACCCTGCCGCCCGAGATTGCGGATCGCCCGCTGCATCGCAGCCCAGCTGTGCTCGGGTGCGAGCGCGTCGCTGCCTTCGACCAGCGGCGCCAGGGTCTCGGAGATCAGCCGGCCGATGCAGGCATGCGCATAGGTGTAGCCGATCCCGATCTTGCCGCGCGCGAACACCTCGACCAGCACCATCGTCGTCGAGGTCCAGCTGATCGTTCCATCAGCCTCGGGCCGATCGGTCGGAATCTCGAAGGCGCTGACAGCGACGCTTTCGATCGGGACCGCCGCGCGCATCAGTCTTTCCCTGGCAGGATGCTGGTGACGAGCTCCTTGGCGCTGTTCTTGAGCACGCTGCCGAGCTCCGGCTCCGACGGAATCATGCTGATGAAGTTCTTGGCGTCCTTCAGCGTGATATGCGGCGGCAATGGAGGCACGTTCGGATCGGTATAGGCCTCGAGGATGACGGGACGGTCGGCCGCAAGCGCTTCGTCCCAGGCGGCGCCGACGTGATCGGGATCGTCGACGAAGATGCCCTTGAGTCCGATCAGCTCGGCATAGCGGTGATAGGAGAAATCCGGGATGCTCTGGGTCGAGAGCGTCTTGCCGGTGCCGAGCTGGATACGCTCCTCCCAGGTCACCTGGTTGAGATCGCGGTTGTTGAGCACGAGCACGATGAGGCGCGGATTGCTCCACTCGCGCCAATATTTGCCGATCGTGATCATCACGTTCAGCCCGTTCATCTGCATCGCGCCGTCGCCCATGCAGGCGATCACGGTGCGCTCGGGATAGGCCATCTTCGCGGCCAGCGCATAGGGCGTTCCGGCGCCGAGCGAGGCGAGGCCTCCGGAGAGCGAAGCCTTCATGCCGCGCCGCATCTTCAGATCGCGCGCATACCAGTTGGCGGCCGAGCCGGAATCGGCGGTGATGATCGCGTTGTCCGGCAGCCGCGGCGACAGCTCCCAGAACACGCGCTGCGGATTGAGCGGATCGGCCGAATCCATCGCGCGCCGCTCCAATTTCTTCCACCAGTCGCGCACGCCGTCCTCGATGCCGCTGCGCCAGCTGTCCTTCGGCTTCTGCTCGAGCAGCGGCAGCAGCGCCCGCAACGTCGCCGCGCTGTCGCCGACGAGATTGACCTCCATCGGATAGCGCAGGCTGAGCCTGGTGCCGTCGATGTCGATCTGCACGCCGCGCGCATCGCCGGGCTTCGGCAGGAACTCGCTGTAAGGAAATGCAGAGCCGACCATCAGGAAGGTGTCGCACGACTTCATCATGTCCCAGCTCGGCTCGGTGCCGAGCAGGCCGATCGAGCCGGTCACGAACGGCAGATCGTCGGGGAGCGCGGCCTTGCCGAGCAGCGCTTTCGCAACCCCGGCCTGCAGCCGCTCGGCCGCCGCAATGACCTCGTCGGTGGCGTCGAGCGCGCCGGCGCCGATGAGCATCGCGACCTTGCGCCCGCCGTTCAGGACCTCCGCCGCCGCGCGCAGCTGCGCATCGTCCGGAACCAGTGCGGGTGCGGCGTAGCCGAGGCCCGTATGCGTGGTGCCATGCTTGAGCGGGGGATCCTCATACTCCATCTCCTGCAGGTCCTTCGGAAGGATGATGCAGGTTACGGCGCGCCTTGTATGCGCGATCCGCACAGCGCGATCGACGAGATGGCGGACCTGCTCCGGCACGGTCGCCTGTTCCACATATTCGGCGACGTCCTTGAACAGCGTCTTGAGATCGACCTCCTGCTGATAGCTTGCGCCGATCGAGGCTCGCGCAGCCTGGCCGACCAGCGCGACCACGGGGACGTGATCCATCTTCGCATCGTAGAGCCCGTTGAGCAGATGGATCGCGCCGGGCCCCGACGTCGCGTAGCAGAGCCCGACTTGGCCGGTGAACTTGGCATGCGCGGAGGCCATGAACGCCGCCATCTCCTCGTGCCGCACCTGGACGTAGTTCATCACGTCCTTTGCCTTGTCGAGCGCAACATCCAGTCCGCCGACACCGTCACCGGGATATCCGTAGACACGGTGGAGACCCCATTCGGACAGGCGGTGCCAAACGAATTCGCTGACGTTCATGGACGTGATCCTCGATCAGATATGGCGGGAGAGCGGCGCTGCTGCTGTCCATCAAACGTACCGTGACGGCAAACGTTGCCAGTTTAACGAGAATTCATGTTGGTGCTTGAACTAACAAGGAAGCGGCGTGGGCGACCGGTTCCAGGTGCGCGGCCGGCCCCGCCAACGGCGCGGACAAATAGTGCGCCGCAGCGCGCGGCTGCACGTGGCGTGCGTGACGACATCCTCGTCCGCAGAACGCCTGGCAATAGCGACTTCAAGTTGGCGCGATTGACGCGCTTAGGCGACGAGATCGACGGCCGCTCCGTCGGAGTCGATCAAGTGCACGCGTTCGATCCCGGAGCGCGGTAACAAGGCGCTGATCTCGGACGGCGCCATCAGGCTGAAGGCGGTCGATAGAGCGTCGGCCACGGTGGCGTTGGCCGCCACCGTCGTCACGCTGCGGTAGCGCTGCGCGCAGCCGCCGTCGTGCGGATCGAACAGATGGTTGAAGCGGCCTTGCGGGTCGAAACGGAACCCGTAGGCGCCCGACGTCGAGACGGCGCGGTCGACGATCGGCAGCATCGCGGCGGTGCGTCCGGTCTGTTCCGGATCCTCGATGGCGACGTCCCAGGGCTGCCCGTCCGGACGTGGTCCGATCGCGCGGGCCTCGCCCATATCGACGAGGCTCTGCTGCACGCCTTGGCTCCGCAGGAGGTCGACGACCTTGTCAGTGACATAGCCTTGCGCGATGCCATTCAGGGTCAGCGTCGTGCCGCGGGGCATGACGACACGATCACGATCGATCGAGAGCTTGCGGTAGCCTATGCGCGCCAGCGCATCGCGCACGGCCTGTTGTGGCGGGCCGTTTGGATTTGCATCGGGCCGCGAGAAGTGATCGGCGTACAACGTCCACAGCGGCTGCACCGTCGGGTCGAAGCGCCCATCCGTCAGCTCCGCGTAGCGCTTCGAGCGCGCGAGGATGTCGAGCAGCTCCGGAGCGGGATCGAGCAGCACACCCGTGCGGTTCAATGCGACCAGGGCCGAGTCCGTCAGGTACAGGCTGAACAGCCGCTCCAGCCGGCGTGCCTCGGTGATCGACAGCGCGATCAGCCGCTCCGCCTCCCGGCGATCCCCATGGTGCAGCTTGATGGTCGCGACGGCGCCGAGCAAGGTGCCGCGCCATTCGACCAGACCCGTGTCGGCCTTGGCGCGAGGCGTGCCGAGCGAAGCGATCGAGAGGCCGGCCACCGCAGCACTGATCTGGATGAAGCGGCGGCGCGAGAGATGCTGTGTCATGACGGCCACCTCAATTCGTCTTCCCTGCGTCCGACTCGGCCGCGCTGGCGCTCTCCTCCGAGCTCAGCACGTAGTCGCGCGGCACATCGCCGAAGCTGACGACGCGGCCGCCATGCTCGGCGGCGAAGCGCTCCGCCGCTGATCGTTCCGAGAACGGCACCGCCTCGTCGCTGCCCATGCCGCTCTTGAGTCGGCTACCGATCACGAACAGCGCCTTGCGGGCCTCGATCCAATTGTCCGCGCCAGGATTGTCCCAGCTCGCGGCCTTACCCATGTCGGAGACGTAGATCGCCTGGATGTCCTTCGGCTCGTCGGGCAGCATCGTGAAGGCGATGGCGTCGCGCGCCGAGGAGAACCACACCGGCTCGATCAGGCTGGCGGCGAAGATCTGCCCCTTGGGGCCGGAATGCTCGAGCAGGTTCATGCCGCAATAATGTCCGATCGCCTGTTGGGTCAGCTTGATCGGCGGCGGCGGCGCGGCGGCCTGCTTCTCGTTGCAGCCCGTGAGGACGAAAGCGGCAACGAGCGCGCAGGCGAAAGCGAGGCGTTTCATAGCTCCCTCCGGGAAAAGGCCAGCGTGGCGCCGGCAAGGGGGACCACGGTCCACAGCACGAGCGCGGTGAGCAGCGCCTGCACCGACAGCGTGCTGCTGGCGGCGAGCCCGGCCATGCCGGAGAACAGGCTGACATTGGCGAAGCCGGTGAGGTTGAACAGCCGGTAGGCGTCGGCCGGGTTGAGCAGCAGCAGCGCGCTGAGCACGCCGCCGGAGATGTTGCGGCCCTGATCCAGCACCAGCACGCCGAGCAGCGCCATGTCGTAGATCAGCACCAGCACGAGCCACAGCCCGATGCACAGCCCGGCGGCGGTGCCGCGGTCACGGACGACAGCGCTGACGAGATAGCCGATCGCCACGAACACCGCGCCGAGCAAGACGGACGAGCCGATCATCGCGGCGAAGGCGGCGAGGCCCTCGGCATCGAAGCTGCTGCCGGTGATCAGCAGCGCCACGGCCGCGGCGCCATAGCCGAGGCACGTGGCGAAGGCGAGCACGGCGAGATGGCCGAGGAACTTGCCGAGCAGCACCTGCCAGCGCGCCACGGGGTAGCTCAGCAGCAGCAGCATGGTGCCGCGCTCCATGTCGCCGACGATGGCGTCATGCGCGATCAGCAGCGCGATCAACGGGATCAGGAAGATCGTCAGGCTCGACAGGCTGACGATGACGACATCGAGCGCGCGGGCGCCGACGGTGCCGGTGGGCGCGCTGCCGAGGAAGGTCAGCGACAGCGAAAGCCCGGAGAGCAACAGGGTCGCGGCGAGCACCCAGCGATTGCGGATGGCCTGCTGGATTTCCTTGGCGGCGATGGTGATCAGACTGTTCATTGCGTCCGCTCCGCGTGGCGCAGGAAGTGCGCATAGAGTTCGTCGAGATTGGGCGGAATGAGCTCGAGGTCCTGCACGCTGTTGCCGTCGGCGGTCGCGCGTCGCAGCAGATCGATCTTCTCGTCCGGCGCCGCGTCGATCTCGACGATGTGGCCGTTGATCCGGCGATAGGACGTGGCGGTGGGCAGCCAGGCCGGTGCGCCCGACGTCGGCAGGTCGGCGACCTTGACCCGGATCCGCGTCGGCAGCCGCGCAAGGCGACGGAGCTCGTCGAGCGTGCCGTCGGCGACCTTGAGGCCGCGGTTCATGATGATGACGCGACCGGCGCGCTCTTCCAGCTCGGTCAGCGCGTGGGAGGACAGCAGCACGGTGGTGCCCTCGGCCGCGAGCCTCTGAATGACATCGTAGAAGGTCTGGCGCAGCTCCGGGTCGAGGCCGGTGGTCGGCTCGTCGAGCAGCAGCACGCGCGGCCGGCCGATCAGCGCCTGCGCCAGGCCGAGGCGCTGGCGCATGCCCTTGGAATAGGTGTTGACCCGGCGCTTCGCGGCCTCGCCGAGGCCGACGACATCGAGCAGCGCCAGCGAATCCTTGACCGGCTCGCGCTTGAGTCGGGCATAGAATGCCTGCGTCTCACGGCCGGTGAGGGCAGCGTCGAACGCGACATTCTCCGGCAGGTAGCCGAGCTGGCGCCGCGAGGAGAACTCACCAGCGGCGGGATTCTCGCCGAGCACGCTGATTTGGCCGTGGGTCGGACGGATCAGACCGAGCATCATCTTCATCAGCGTGGTCTTGCCGGCGCCGTTGTGGCCGATCAGCGCCACCATCTCGCCCTCAGCGAGATCGAACGACACACCCTTCACGGCTTCCACCTTGCCGTAGTGCTTCACGACATCGGCGATATGAACGGTCGCGCTCATCGGGGCGTGCTCCCTGCAGCGGTGCGGCGCGCTGGCGGCGACATCAGCGGATGGCTGTCGACGACGCCGCCGGGCAGGATCGCCGGGAATTGCGCCTGCGCCCAGCGGATCACCTGCACGGCCGGACTGTTGACCAGCACCTTCGCGGCCGGCGCCGTCCACAGCACGCGGTCGAACAGGTCGTTCGGCCGGTAGGCGGTGTCGGCGACGCCGTCGCCATTGAGGTCGAAGCCGGGATTGTCGCTCCAGTAATTGCCGCGGCCGTTTTTCGACCAGTCGAGATGCCGGGTGCCGACATATTTGATCTGGCTGGCATTGTTGACGAAGGCGTTGCCACGGATGTCGTTGCCCTCGGAGCCCGCGGTGAAATGCACGCCGATCTCGCAGCCCTCGAACCAGTTGTCGGTGATGCGGTTGTTGTTGGTGTTGTAGACGAACACGCATTTCTCCGGACCAGGTTTCTCAAGACCTGGGCGAAGGCCGCTGGTCGGCGCGACCGCGCGCGTCTCGGTCTGCGGCACGCCTTCGTCGGAGCCGCGATTCTCGGCGGTGGCCCAGCGCTCTGCCGGCTGCAACCCGCCGATGACGCTGTTGCCCGAGATCTGCGAGCCGTTGGTCGCATTGAACAGCATGCCGCGGTCGCGGTCATGATCCGAGACGTTGTCCTTCACCACCAGATTCTTGGAGAACATCAGCGCATAGCCGATGATGTTGCGGGTCGAGACATTGCCGGTGATCTCGCCGTCATTGGCGTACATGTAGTGGACCGCGAAGCGCAGATCGCTGAAGCGATTGCGGCTGAAAATGTTGTTGCGGCTGGTGATGGCGAACACGCCATCGCGGCCGTAGCGGATGTCGTTGTCGATCACCTTGGCGCCCGGCGCGTTCCACACCGAGACGCCGTTGCCTGTGCCGCCGGGATGCGTCGTGCGCAGGCCGATGATGCTGTTATGGCGCACAAGCGCGTTGGCCGAGCCATGCAGGTAGACGCCGAACAGATTGCCGTCGATGTGATTGTTCTCGATCAGCGTGTCGTGCGCGGCCTGTTCGACGAACACACCGGAATTCATCTGCTCCAGCGAGCGGCCCGAGCCACGGATCGTCAGGCCGCGGATGATTGTGCCCGGCGCGGTCACGGTGATGACGCTGCTCTGACCGTCACCGGTAATCACTGTCCCTGGAGAGCCGGTCAGGGTGATGCTGTGCGTGATGCGCAGCGGCCCGCGATACGCTCCATCGGCCAGCGAAATCTCGTCACCGTCATCGGCACGATCGAGCCCGCCTTGCAGGTCATTGGTATCGGCTGTGACCTGGAGCTTTGCCGCGCGAGCAGGCAAGGCGAGGCCGGCGGCGAGAACCGCCGCCAGCCCCCATGTCGTGATATGGCGCATTCGCCGCATCGTCAGGCGTTCCGCGGCGAGACCAGCATGCGGCCGCGCATTTCCATGTGCATGGCGTGGCAGAACCATGTGCAGAAATACCAGTAGACGCCGGGCTTGTCGGCGATGAACGTCACCGACGAGGTCTGCTGCGGATCGATCTCCATATTGACACCGTAGTTGACGATGCAGAAGCCGTGCACGAGGTCCTCGACGTCGTCGATATTGGTGACATAGACCGTCACCTCGTCGCCCTGCTTGACCTCGAACTTCTCGAGCGCATAGGCCGGCGCGCTGGACCACATGTAGACGCGCACCTTGTTGCCGTCGCGGATGACCTTGGCGTCGCTCTCCAGCGTGACACCGTCGGCCGCCGCCTGCTTGCGGGCGTCGGCGAAGAACGGGTCGTCGCGCTTCCAGATCGAGGTCACACGGCCCTCGAGCTTGGAGCGGTGCACGATCACGGCGTCATGCGGCTCGGCGAAGCTCGGGCCGTCATGCACCAGCTCCATCTTGTCGCCGGAGATGTCGATCAGCTGATCATTCTCCGGCTTGAGTGGGCCGACGTTCAGGAAGCGGTCCTTGGAGAACTTGTTCAGCGACAGCAGCCATTTGCCGTCGGCCTCGCGGGTCTCGCCCATCGAGGCGTGGTTGTGGCCCGGCTGATACTGGACGTCGAGCTTCTGGATGATCGGGTTGACCTTCTCGCCCTTGAAGGCGCGCTTGGCGAGATCGAGGCTCCATTTGCAGACCTGGCTGTCGAGAAACAGCGTGGTATAGGCGTTGCCGCGGCCGTCGAAGGCGGTGTGCAGCGGGCCGAGGCCGAGCTCCGGCTCGGCGACGACGATGTCGCGCGGCTTGATCTTGTCGTCGAACAGGCCGTCGATCAGGCGGACGTCCATGACGGTCACGGTCGGCGCCAGCTTGCCGTTGGCGACGACATGAATGCCGTCGGGCGCGGTGTTGAGGCCGTGCGGGCTATTGGAGACCGGCACATAGCGGGTGTAGGGCGAGCCCTTGCGGCCGTCGATGACGGGAACGCCGTTCATCTCCTTGAAGTCGCCCTTCTTGACGGCTTCCTCGATGCGCTTGATGTTGAAGATCGTCACCCAGTCCTGCTCGCTCGCCGTCATCTCGGCCAGCGTCACGCCCTTCTCGGAATTGTAGCAGGTCGCGAAAGCGTATTTGCCCTGGTAGTCGCAATCGGTGTTGTCGAGATTGCCGTCGACGATCACCTGCCAGGCGACCTTCATGGTGTCGCCGTCGACCGCCGAGAACATCGACCAGTATTTCGACTTGTCGTCGAGCACCTTGCCGTCGTTCGGCAACGGCACCTCATACTCGCCGTTGCAGAACAGGTAGCCGGTGCGCGGGAATTTCTGCGGCCGCATGCCGTGGATGGTGTACTGGTTCGGCAGCTCGATGATCTTGTCGCACTTCATCACGTCGGTGCGGATGCGGGCGAGGCGGGTGTTGGCCTTGTCGTTGATGAAGATGTAGCGGCCGTCATAGGTGCCGTTGGTGAACGACATGTGCGGATGGTGGGTGTCGCCGTTCATCCAGATGCCGAGCCTGTCCTTGAGCCGCTCGCGCGTCTCCGGCAGCAGGCCCTCGGTCATGATCTTGCGGCTCTCGTTGGTCTGGCCCCAGCCGGTGGCGCTGCAGCGGTTGAACACGGGAATCCGCATCAGCTCGCGCATCGAGGGCATGCCGACGATGCGCAGCTCGCCGGTCTGGCCCGAGGAAAAGAACACGTAGTATTCGTCGAGCTGGCCGGGCGCGACCTCGGCCTTGTTCTGCGCGGGGCGCGGCTGTGCCGCGGCCGGCGTGGTCTCGAGGCTCTTGCCGAGGCCGATGCCGCCGGCCACGCCGGCTGCGCCGAGCGCGGCCGTACCGACGATCTGCCGGCGGCTGAGTTTGTTCTGGTCGTCGTCGTGCGCCATCGTCGTCTCCTTATGATGGGCGATTGAGATCGGGGGATTGAGCGGGCGCCGTGAGCGGCTGGCCGGCATGGGTGATGAGCGTCTTCGGGCCGGCCTTTGGGGCACGCATCGTGGGCGACGACATCGCCTCGAACTTCTCGCGCTTGAGCCGGACCTGGATCATGTGCGGGCAGCGGTGGTCGTCGTAATAGAGCTCCTGGCAATGCATGCAGTAGATGCATTCATTGACGTTGATATGCCCCTCGGGATGGATCGACTGCACCGGACATTCCTTGGCGCAGCGCTGGCAGGGCGAGCCGCATTCCTTCCAGCGCCGCAGCCATTCGAAGGTGCGGATGCGGCCGGGAATGGCAAGCGCGGCGCCGAGCGGACACAGGTAGCGGCAGAAGAAGCGCTCGATGAACAGGCCGATGCCGAGCAGGGCGACGGCATACAGGACGAACGGCCAGCCGCGCGCGAATTTCAGGATGATCGCGGTCTTGAACGGCTCGACCTCGGCGACCTGCTCGGCCAGCGCCACTGAATACAGCGACAGGCCGAAAAGGCCGAGGAAGATGATGTATTTGATCGGCCAGAGCCGCTCGTGCAGGCCCCATGGCACGGTGATCTGCGGCACCTTCAGCAACTTCGCCACCGTGTTGGTCAGCTCCTGCAGCGCCCCGAACGGGCACAGCCAGCCGCAGAACGGCCCGCGGCCCCAGAACAGCAGACCTGCCGCCGTGGCGGCCCACAGGATGAAGATCAGGGGAGCTGCGAGGAAGAACTCCCAATGGAAGCCGGTCAGCAGCGAATTGGTGAAGGTGACGACGTTGACGACGGAGAGCTGGGCGTTTGCGTACCAGCCGAGCCAGACCAGGACGAATAAG
The DNA here is from genome assembly GCF_024586915.1 of Bradyrhizobium sp. SRS-191. Lineage (GTDB taxonomy): Bacteria > Pseudomonadota > Alphaproteobacteria > Rhizobiales > Xanthobacteraceae > Bradyrhizobium. Next base: position 34,457 of record NZ_JANBVS010000028.1, on the reverse strand, counting down.
AGATAGGCGCGTCGCACCCAGGTGTAGAGTTGCGCACGGCGCACCAGCACATTCTGAAAGAAGAAGATAGCGGTGAGGACCGCGAGAGCGACAGCGGTGATGCCGATGTTGACGGTCTGCGTGCGCCAGATGCGCATCCACAGCGGCTCCTCCGTCTCGTCTGCCGAGGTTTGCGTCGTCGTCGCCGCTGCGGGCTGTGCCGCGGGCGTCTTCGCTACGGGAACGGCAGGGCGCGTCTCCCGCTTCAGATAGACGTCGGGCAGCGTGTAGTTGAGGTCGAAGGTGAGGAACGCCTTGTCGCGGCTGCCGGTGGCCCGCTGCACCAGAAGCTGCAGCTGCCAGGGCTCGGTCGGATCGAGCGTGAATTCGGGCGGCGTGACGAACAGCCCGATCTCGCGCAGGTCAGGGGCGCCCGCGGCATTCAGCTCACCGAGGCGTGTATGGTTCTTGTCGCGGAACCGCGTGCTCGACCCTTCCTGCAGCACCTCGATGCGATCGAAGATGCCGCCGCGGACATAGGCCGAGCCCTTGAACGAATAGGCGCCGTCGCCGGCGACGATGACCGCCTGCTGCCCCGGCTGCAGCCGGGCCTTGAGTCGCTGATAGCCGTCGTCGCCGAGCAGGCTACGGCCGATCGTCGGCACGCTGGCGAGCGCGACATAGAGATCGATGAAGGTGTCGTCCGCGCTGCCCGGCTCCGGATTTTGCGCGGCCGCTGCGTTGCCCGACTTCGCGAACGCGTCGTTGACGTCGCCGATGCTTAGATGCAGCCGCCGCACCGAGCCGTCGCCGAGCAGGCTGGCCCAGTCGCGGATCTCGCTCTTGTCGGGATCGATCGTCTTGATCACGCTGGGCTGCGCGGCAGCCGCTGCTCCCGCGCCGGCGGCGCCGATGCGGCCGCTGCGGATCAGGCGGCTCGCCGAGCGTACGATGCTGTCATGCATCACCAGCACGGTGACGGTCGCGCCGGAGACGATGTCGGCCTGCGGCGGATGCTCCGCGCCTTGCGCGATCGGCGTCATGTCCTTGCCGAGCAGGCCGTTCAGCGCGGCGACGATGCGCGGCTCGGGAATGCCGATCAGCACGATCGGTTCCTTGTGATCGACCAGCTTCAGCCCGGTGATCACGCCCTTCGGATCAATGCCGACGAGAATATGGATCGGCTTGCCGGAGTAGCCGACCGCATTGGCGAAATCGGAGTTGAGATAGACGTAGCCCTTGAGCTGATCGGCGCGATAGACCGGTGCGATCGGCGGCTCGCCTTGCGGCGCGCCGAAGCGATCCGCGTCGGGGAAGAACGAGCCCGGCGTGATCTTCGACAGATAGTTCGCGAGATCGCCGGCCGCATGCGCCGTGCGCGGCGCTGCGATCATGCAGAGCGCGACAATGACGGCCACGATCGCGGCAGCCATGCGTCCTCGATTGGTGGCGACATGACTCGCAACCATTGATCACCTCAAGCGGAACGGCCCGCCCCCGAAGGACGCGTATTCCTATCAGTACTGTGTCTGGGAAAGAGGGATCGTCGCCGTTGGCGACCCCCGAGCAAATCGAGCCAACCTAAATTGACTCCTGATGTGGCAAGATGTCTAGTGGGTCTGGTTGCGACAAACGTTGCGCTGGATCAAACAGACCCGGGCGAACACACAGGCCGATCCCATCATGTTGTTGTCACGAACGCTTCTGCTCAGGTCGGAACCGGCCGGAAGCCTGCATTCGCTCGAGGAGATGTTTGCCCTCGCGAACGCGATGGAGCAGGAGGCCGCCGATCGCTACACCGAGCTCGCCGAGGAGATGCAGCGGCAGGGACGGGGCGATCTAACAAAAGTGTTTGCCGACTTGGCTGCGGCCGAGCGCGAGCATGTCGATAGCGTCGTCAAATGGTCACACGCGCGCACCGGGCGCGCGCCGGATGCGTCGATGGTGCGCTGGCAGGCGCCGGAGACCTTCGATGCCGATGCCGTGGCGGAGATTGAGAGCTCGCGCCTGATGACGCCCTACCGCGCGCTGTCGATGGCGGTGCGCAACGAGGAGCGCGCCTTCGCGTTCTGGTCCTATCTTGCGGCGTATAGCGACAGCGCCGACGTCAAGACCGCGTCGGAAGCGATGGCGCGCGAGGAGCTCGGCCATGTCGCGGCCCTGCGCAAGGAGCGGCGCCGCGCCTATCACCTTGAGAATGAGGCCAGGCGCGCATCGTTGACGGTGACGCCCGGCGGCAACGCGACGGCGGGCCAGCTCGAGCATCGTCTTGCCGGGCTGCTCTTCGAGATGGCTGCGCGCCGCCGCGGTCCGCAAGCGGATCGTCTGCGCGAGCTCGCGCAGGACGCCGAGATGATGGCGGCTGACGCAGCTGATGTGATGGATCTGCCGGCTGCGCTCGCACAGTCGGATGCGCCTGTCATCGCCGAGGCGCTCGCGGATGCCTATCTCGATTACGCCGAGCGTGCGACGGAGCCTGACCAGCTCGATCTGCTGCAGCGGCTCGCCTCACAGGCGATCGCGCGTCTGGCCTGGCTGCGCTCGCTCACTTGAGTGGATAAGGCCGGCCGTCGATCAGGCGACGGCGGCGTCTGCGTCTCGCTTCGCCGTCGCATCGGCAATGAACCGCCCGAAGCGCAGGGCGAGCGCCGGCAGCACCAGCAGGTTCAGCGCCATCGAGGTCAGGAGGCCGCCGAGGATGACGATGGCCATCGGTCCCTCGATCTCGCGGCCCGGCTCGCCGGCGCCGAGCGCGAGCGGCAACAGGCCGAGGCCGGTCACCAGCGAGGTCATCAGGATCGGCACGAGGCGGTCGGCCGCTCCGGCGATCGCAGTCTCCAGCCCCCAGCTGCGTCCTTCCTTGATGACCAGGTGCTCGTAGTGCGAGATCATCAGGATCGAGTTGCGCAGCGCGATCCCGAACAGCGTGACGAAGCCGACCATCGATCCCAGCGACAGCACGCTCCCCGTGAGGGCGACGGCGATGACGCCGCCGACGAAGGCGAAGGGCAGGTTGATCAGCACCAGGACGAGGTTGCGCCAGTGGCCGGTGACGAGCGACAGCAAGAGCACGATGCCGATCGTCGCCAGCAGCGAGTTCACCAGCAGGTCGCGGCGTGACTTGGCTTGCGCCTCGGCGGCGCCGGTGAACTCGACATGCGCGCCCGCCGGCAGCTTGACCTCCTTGGCGATCTTGCGCTTGGCCGCGGCGACGAAGGATTCGAGATCGCGCTCGCTGACATTGGCGGTCACCGTCTGCACGCGCTGGCCGTTGCGATGGAGCACGACGTAGCGTCCGGCCGTGCCGTAGACGTCCGCCACCTGCTTCAGCAGGATGTAGGCGCCGCTGGGCGTCCGGATCGGCATGTTGCCGATCTCGGTCGGACGGGCGCTGGCGTCGGGATCGAGCTTGACGATGACGTTGAAGACGACGTTGCCCTCATAGGCCTGGCCGACGACGTCGCCCTGATAGGCGGTGCGGATCAGCTCCAGCACCTCCACCGCATCGAGTCCCCAGGACTGCAGGTCGGTCGGACGCAGGGTCACGTTGACCTGCGGCATGCCCGGCGGCGACTGCTGCTGGATGTCGATCGCGCCCCAGACCTCGCCGAGCTCACGCGCGATGTCGTTGGCTGCGCGCTCGAGATCGTCGAGATCGGGACCGAACACGTTGATGACAACCGCGGCGTTGAAGCCGGACAGCGTCTCCTCGATGCGCTCGGTCAAGTAGGTCTTGATCGACAGGTTGATGCCCGCGAAGTTGGCGAGCGCGGCGCGAATGTGCTGCTCGGCGCGCTCCTGCTCGTCGCCGGACAGGCCGGGCTTCAGGTCGACCTCGATCTCGCTGGAATGCGTGCCCGCGGTATCGACGCCGGCCTCGGCGCGGCCGGCATGCTGCGCCACGCTGCGCACTTCGGGCACGTCGCGCAGCGCCGCGGCGATCAGCGTGCCCAGCCGCAGCGATTCATCCAGCGAGGTGCCGGGAAGCGTCGAGACGTGAAGGATGAGATGGCCCTCCTTGAGGTCGGGCAGGAACGTGCCGCCGAACAACGGCACCAGGCCGGCGCCGCCGATCGTGACGAGCAGCGCCACCGCCATGACCAGCTTGGGAAAGCGGCTCAGCCGGCGCAGCAGCCGCTCGTAATGCCGGCGCGACCAGCGCACCAACGGCGGCTCGCGACTGGCGCGCGGCTTGCGGCCGGCCAGCAGCAGCATCGACAGCGCCGGAGTCACCGTCAGCGCCACGAGCAGCGAGGCGATGACGGCCAGGATGTAGGCGATGCCGAGCGGACCGAACAGCCGGCCGGCGAGCCCCGGCAGCGCCAGGATCGGAACGAACACCAGCAGTACGGCGAAGGTCGCATAGGCCACCGCGCTGCGCACCTCGAGCATCGCGTCATAGACGACACGGGTCTCGCTGCGCGGCAATGCCAGAGCGCGGTTCTCGCGCAGCCGGCGCACCACGTTCTCGACTCCGATCACGGCATCGTCGACGACCTCGCCGATCGCGATCGCGAGACCGCCGAGCGTCATCGTATCCAGGCTCTGCCCCATCCATTGCAGCACGAGCACGGCGGAGAACAGCGACAGCGGAATCGCGGTGCAGCTGATCACCGACGTCCGCCAGTCGTACAGAAACAGGAACAGCACGATGACGACCAGCGCGCCGCCGATCAGCAGCGCGACCAGCACGTTTGTTGTCGCGGAATCGATGAACGTCGCTGGACGAAACAAATCGGCGTGCAGCTTGACGTTCTCGCTGTCCAGGGCCGGGCGGAGCTCCTGCAGCGCGGTCTCGACGCGCGCGGCGACATTGCGCGTGTTGGCGCCATATTGCTGGCTGATCATCATCATGATGCCGGGCTGGCCGTCGATCAGCGCGCCACCGATCGGCGGCTCCGGCGCATTGACGACGGTCGCGACATCGCCGAGCACGACGCTGGCGCCGCCCTGATGCAGGAGCACCGTGCGTGCCAGCTGCTCCGGCGTCAGCGACTGGCCTTGCGTCTGCAGGATGACGCGCTGATTGGCGGTATCGACGAAGCCGGCGCCGCGCACGCCGGTCGCCTTGCGCGCCGCCGCCACGACGTCGTTCATGCCGACGCCGAAGCGGACCAGATCGTCCGATCGCACCTGGACCTGCAGGGATCGCACGTCCCGGCCGTAGGTCGTGACCTGCGCGACCCCGGGGACTGCGAGCAGCCGCCGGCTCACGGTCCAGTCGGCGATCGTGCGCAGGTCCATCAGCGATCGCTGCTCGGAGGTCAGGCCGATCACAAGCACCGTGCCGGCCGCCGGCACGAGCGGCGTCATCGATGGAGTCCGGACGCCCTGGGGCAGGCCGTTCGTGATGACGGTGAGCCGCTCCGTCACCAGCTGTCGCGCCCTGAACACGTCTGTTCCGGGCTGGAAGATGACGGAGACGACGGAGAGGCCTTGGATCGAGGACGAGCGCATGCTCTCGACGCCGGCGAGACCGTTGATCGAGGTCTCGATCGGCTGGGTGACGAGCACCTCCACCTGCTCCGGGCTGAGCCCGGGCGCCTCGGTCTGGATCGAGACCTGCGGCGGCGCGAATTCGGGGAATACGGCGTATTTGGCGCTGCCCAGCGAGAAGATGCCATGAATGAGGATGGTGCAGGCGAGCGCCAGCATCATGCCGCGAAAGCGGATCGCAAAAGAGACCAGCGCGGCCTGCGGTCCCGTCGCGGCCAGGCGAACGCCGTCAATCATCATCGCCGCCGCGCAGCTCGCTCTTGGCTTCTTCCGACAACAGCACCTGCGCGCCGCGCATCACGAGCTCGGAGCCGGCGGGGATGTCCTGCACGACGTAATCGTCGTCGGACACCGGCTGGTCGGTGCGGATCGGATACCGCTTGAAGGTCTCGGGACCGGCGCGCAGATATACCCAGGCGCGGCCCTGCCATTGCACGATGGCGGTGTCCTCGACGAAGACGCCAGCGTAGGACTTGCCGGAGGGCACGTAGGCCGTCGTGTTCATGCCGGGCAGCAGTCCGCTGTCGCCGGCCGCGACGAAGTAATAGCTCACGCCCTGGATGCGCGGGTCCGTTCGCGGCGCAGGCGACAGATAGCGCAGATCGATGTTGGCGCTCCGCGTCGGTGCCTGCGCGAGCGCCGAGCGCGGTGGCTCGGCCAGGGTTACGCCCGGCGGCAGCGTGACCTGAACCAGCAGCTGCTCGCGCTCGATCAGCTGCACCAGCTGCGGCGAGCGCTCGATGATGCCGCGTCCGATCACCGCGCCCCATTCCTGCCGCGCGGTGGCCATCAATGTCTTCACTTGCGATTCCGCGGCGGCCAGCGCGGCCTGGTCGGTCCGGAACGTGCCTTCGGCGGCTTCGGCATCCTTCTTCGGCATCGCGGCCGATTGCACGAGATCGCGGGCGCGCTCGTAGGCGAGCCGGGCCACCTCCAGCCTGGCTTGCGCGGTCTGCAACTGGGCCTGGGCGTTGGCGTAGTTGTTGGTGAGCTCGGTGAGCCTTGCCACATCCAGCACCGTGCCATAGGCGCGGATCTGTTCGGGGTGCGACTCCGCCGCCAGCACCGCCGTCTGCAATCCGACCTGCTTTTGTTGCGTTGCGGAAAGCTTCACCGTGGCGGGCTCACGCCCTCCGGCATTGCCGGTCTCGGCTAGCGCATATCTGCTCGAGGGCGCAGAGATCAGCGCCCACAGGATTGCACCGCATGCGGCCACAGCTCTCATCGGATGCCTAACCATGCAGTGCCGGACCGACCGCTCTGGGGCCGTCTGGCGGCGTTATTGTCATTGAAAACAACAGCTACTTCAGCTCTTGCGCTGTTTCAAGCAGCGCCGGCCGGAGGCCCGCATCCGGCTCCGATGCAGGGCCCGGCGGCAGTTTGTGGCGTCCTTGTCGACGGCGCCGCCCTATGCGCGGCATGGCGATGGCCGAACATGGGCCCGGGCCTTGCGGCGGCGTGGAGACGGGATGCGCGGTATACGTCCGCATGTTTCTTCTTGAGTGTTAGAAGTATTCTTAGACATGTTCTACCGTATTCGCCCGCAGCACGCGCTGACCGTGCCGATCGAAGCTGGCGCTGAACAAAAACCCAAGACCAGCCGCTTGTTACAGGTCATTTTCATCAGCGTGTAGTCCGGGAGTTTTTCCCGAATTCCCTGCAAGATCGAGAATCGTCACATTCATCTACCTGTCGGGTCATTGATGTGACCTACCTTCGCCATACGCCTCCGCAACGAGTCGGGAGTTCCACGACGTTGCAGCGAGGCAAGCTTGTCCAGACTGAACCCACGCTCCGATCGCCCGGCGAACCGTGATCATCACGGTCAGGGCCGTCCTTGTCGGTCAGCCTCTCGCCGAGCGCGAGCCGGTGTTGCAGCGCAGCTGAGAGGGGGATCGGCACGATGAGCCATCCAGTGCACATGCGACCGAATGACGGCAAGGCGACTGATCGCGCCGCGTCGCTCGTCTCAGCCGATCATGGCAAGCGGCTGCTTGGCGCTCTCGGGGCTGCCGGGTCCGTCACGCCGGAGACCGAGGCGGCGCCGGACGCCTGGGGCACGCAGACCAGCGAGGGGGGCGGGACTGCGGCGTCCGTCGAGCCGCTGCGCGATGTGCTCGGCAGTCTGACCGAGATCATTCGCTCCGAGAGCTCTCTCGCCGAGCGGCAGCCGGATCATCTGTTCGTCGATGATCATGGCCTTGCCCTCGGTCGCGAGGAGCTGGAGCGCCTTCCCGGGATCGTGCTGAACACGTTCGATGTCGATGGTCCCGTGTGGCTGGCCGTGGAGGCGCTCGCTGCGACCGAGCCGCCGGCCATCGACGCCGATCTCGAGATCTGGGTCGAGCTGTCGTCCGATCCGGAGCGTCGTCCAGCATCGCGCGAGAGCATCCTGGTCACGGTCGACGAGATCGAGAAGAACCGCCTGACCTTCGCCCGCCATGCGCGGCCCGAGGATTTCTCGCCGGCCAGCACACTTGGCGCCTGGACCGGACGGCTGCGGCTGGAGCTGCGTCCGGATCTCGTTCAGCGCATCGAGCGCTACGTCAACGGCGGCTGGAGCGACTGGGCCGAGACCGAACGGATGCGCCGCCGCACCATGGTGGTTCATCAGCGGCTGCGCGAGATGGCCGCAGTGACGCGCGCCGACCAGGCGACGGAGATCATGTGGGGCATCGCGTTGTCGTCGTGGCGACAAAGCGGTCGCGAATGCGAGCTGCCGCTGTTCGAGCGCCCGGTCGAGATCGAGATCATCGAACGTCCCGATGCCGAGGTCCGGGTCCGGCCGCGCTTCGCGGCCGCGACCGTCAATCTCAGGGCGCTCGATGCTGTTGCACCCGACGCGGCGCTCGCGTTGCGCGGCCAGTCCGAGCGGCTGATCGATGCGCTCGAGGAGCGCGGCGAGCTGTCGCCGTTCATGCCGATCAGCCTCGAGCAGATCGCGAGCGCGGCCGGCACGCAAGGCGGCCGCAAGCCGTCGCGCGAACCGGAAGCTGCGGAGACCGCCGAAGCCCAGATCGCGACCGGCCGCTGGCTGATCGCGGTGCGGCGCCGTCCAGAGAGCCTCGCGTTGCGCGACATCGATCGCCTCAAGACGGCGATTGAGCATGCGCCGCAAACCGAATGCTGTCTGTCGACGGCCGTCAGCGCGCTGGTGGCGCAGCCGGACGGACGAGGGCACGCCAATGCGCGCCGGCAGCTCTCGGGCATCGTCGGCGGTCCGATCGATCTTGCGCCTGCGCCGAAGCCTGAGGTCGTCGAGCACGGCGATCTGTTCTTCCCGCTGCCGGCAATTGCCGAGGATGCGGAAGTCGTGCGCGAGTTCTCCCGGGCCGACGGCCTGGTCGTGCAGTCGGGCGCGCGCGAGGATCGCATTGCGGCCCTCGTCAATGTGGTGTGCCATCATCTCGCGCTCGGTGCGCGGGTGCTGGTCGTGTCGAGAGACGAGACTGCGCTGTCGCTGCTGCATCAGAAGCTGCCGTCCGGCATTCGCGAGCTGACCGTCAGTTCGACCGGCACCGACAAGGAGGTGCTGAGGAAGGCCGAGGCGCTGGCGGGCCGGCTGCAGTCCATCGTCGAGGCGCCGAACCTGCGCGATCATGTCGGCCAGATCGGCCGGCTCGAACGCGACATCATTTCCAAGCGAACGCAGATCGCATCGCTCGACGATGAGATCTCCGACGTCGTCCGGCGCAATCTGCGGCTTGCCGGCGCGGTGCCGGAGCTGCCGTTCGAGTTGTTTGAAGGTTTGATCGGCGCGCAGGACTCCTGCGCGTGGTTCATCGATCGCCCGAAGCGTCTGCTCGATGCCGGCGACCCTGTGGTCGTGGCCGTCGACCGAGCGCGCGAAGCCCGGCTGCGGCTGGGGGATCGCCTCACGCATATCGATGACGCGTTGCCCGAGGCCTCGGCGCTGCCCGACACCGCGACTCTCCTGCGTCTGCACGAGGAGCTGCGGCAGCAGGCTGCGCTGACGTCCGAGGACGGCCGCGACGAGGATCTGGCGCTCGACGCCATCGCGACCTTCGGGCTCGACGCGACGGATCGCCTCGCAGCCGATCTCGATGCGCTCGCCGCCGGCCATCGCGCCATCGCCGACGACAACTGGCTCGCAAAGCTGTCGCCGCTCGGAGCCGGCAAGACCGACGCGCCTGCCGGTCTCGACAAGGTCGTGGCCTGGGCGCGCGACGCCTCGTTCCAGCTGTCGCGCAGCGCAGAGTTCGCCAAGCGACAGGTGCAGGCGCCGGTCGAGGCCTTCACCAAGCGCGATGCCATCCGTGTCGTCGAGCGGCTCGCGGCCGGTGAGAAGCCGTTCGCACGCTTCACGCCGTCGCGCCGCGCCTTGAAAGCTGCCGTCGACGCCATCACGGTGGATGGGATTGCGCCGCAGGCGCCGACGGACTGGCAGGTTGTCGCGCGTTTCCTGCTGTGGCGGCATGAGTTGCATGCGCTCCGGTCGCGATGGACCTCGATTGCGACCAAGATCGACGCCCCGGTGCTGCAACTGGAATCGGCGCGCGCCTTCGATGACCTCGAGCGCATCGTCAAGAGCGTCGACGCGGCGATGGTGACCGCGGCGCTCGCCATGCGCAACGTGGTCGACGCCTGCCGCAAGCTGTCGATGCAGGACGCCGAGGTCAGCGCGATGCTGGCCGACATGCAGCGGCCGATCGCCTTCGCCGCCGCGATCCGTAGCGTGATGAAGCGCGTGTCCGGACCGCTGGTCGAGCTGGCGCGTCTCGGCGAACTATTTGCCGGGGCCGGCGAGCTCGCCGCCGTCGTGCAGACGGACGTGCTGTCACGGGTCGGCGATGCCGAGGCTGATGCCCATGAGCTCGAAGCGCGCTGGGCCGGCATTCTCGCGGCCATGGACGAGATCCGCGCAGCCGGTGCGGACTACGAGCTGATCAGGACGGCGTGCCGGCTGACGGTCGCTGCCGGCGCACCGAAACTCGCGGAGCGGCTGCGATCGGTTGCGACGCCGGGGACCGAGGACGCAGAGAAATTGTCCGATTGGATGACGGCCTGGAACTGGGCCGTGCTGATGCGGATCGAAAATCCCGAGGAGCGGCAGCTGCTGCACGATCTCGCTGCGCAGCGCCTGCGGCTCGAGAAGCGATCGCTGGCGCTGTTCGAATCCGTGATCAGCGCCCGCATGTCGCTCGGCATTGCGCAGAATGCGAGCGGCGCCGTCAGGCAATCGCTGAAGCAGTTCAGCGATACGATGCAGAAGATGGCACAGGCCTGCTCCGGCCCGAGCGCCCGCCGTCTGCGCTTCGCCGCGCGCAAGTCGCTGGATGGCTGGCTTGAGGACGTCCCGTGCCACATCATGCCGGCCCGGCGTGTCGCCGAACTGCTGCCGGCTCGGATCGGCACCTTCGATCTCCTGGTCGTCGACCATGCCTCGCGCTCCGATCTGCGCGAGCTGACGGCGATGCTGCGCGCCCGCAAGGTGCTGGTCAGCGATGAACGTCGCGACGCCGTGCTCACCGCGGCCGGCAGGATCGCTGCCGCCGTCGGCCGCAGCGATCCCAAGATGCTGCGGGGCATTCCATCGCCGTTGCGACGGCTGCTGTTGCCGGATGCGTCATTGCGCGATCTCGCCGAGATCCTGTTTCCGGATCGCATCATCGAGCTGCGCTCGCGGCCCGCGGCTGTCGATCCGGCCCCGCGGATGGCGGAGATCTCCAAGCCTGCCGACATGCGAGCCGCCGAACTGCCGAAGCCGGCACGGAGCTCTGCGGCCGGAGCGGCGCGACGGCCGGCGCCGCGCTCGGTGAGCACGACGCATTCGCTCGAGGAGGAGATCGCCACCGTCGCGAAATATCTCTCGATGGCGCGCCGCTCCGGCGCCGACGGCATCGCGCCCGCCGGCAAGGTGAGCGACAGGGCGGTACCGCAGCGGCCGGACACCAGCGCGCCGGCCAAACCGTCGCCCGAGATCCGCGTGCTGCGCCGGCGTCCGCCACGGGCGCCTGCCGCCGAGGTTACCGTCCCCGCGGTGGCGCCGCCGACACCGCCTGCACTGCCGCCCGTGGTGCCGCCGGTCAGCCCCGAAAAGACCGAGCTTCACGCCGTCACCGTGCGCGAAGCGCCGCGGGTCGTCGTCGACACGCCCGCGCCGGTCGCGCTGCGCCCGGCCGAAGAGAAGCCCGTGGCAGTTGTGGTGGAATTGCCGGCCGCGAGTGCCGAGCCGCCGAAGTCCGATGTGGTCGCGACGCCGGCGCCCGCTGCACCGGTCGAGGAGACCAAGATCCATCCCTCGCTCGTCGCGGTGGCGTTCAAGGCGGCGGAAACCACGGCTGCGCCGCGCCGCCGCCTGCCGAGCCGGCGGGTGATGGCGGTCGCGGCCGCCGGACTGCTCGTGATCGTCGGCGCGGCCGTGTCGTGGCAGCGTGCGTCGGAATGGCTGCAGGTGCCGTTGAGCGATGCGACCGCGGCTGCGACGCTGCCCGCCGCCGGCGAGCCGGGTGCGCGCAAGGTCAGTGCCGAGCGCATCATGCCGGACGGCAAGCCGGTCGTCGCCGCTGCGGCCGAAGAGCATGCCACCGTCGGCATGAGCGTGCCGGTCAGCACGCCCGCGCAGGCCTATCTCTACTACGAGGATCCGCAGGATCCGAAAGGCAAGCGCTATCCCGGCAAGGTGACGTGGTCGGTCGAGCAGGGCAAGGGACCGCGGGTCGATGCGGCGCCCGCGATCAAGGGCGAGATCGAGATCGAGAACGGCACCAAGGTCACGCTCTCGTTGCGGCGGAACGCCGAGATGGAGATGCCGGCGAGCCACGTCATGGAGCTCAAATTCGACTGGCCGGATCAGGCGGTGACCGGACTGACGAGCCTGCGCGGCATCGGCCTGAAGGGTGAGGAAGCCGAGCGCGGCACGGCGCTGGTGACCCAGACCGCCAAGGTGACGCCGAAGTTCTTCATGGTCGCGCTGTCCGCCAACGAGGTCGATACCAAGCGCAATCTCATGCTGCTCAAGGGCAAGCAGTGGTTCGACATCCCGATCGTCTACGAGGGCGGCAACCGCGCGCTGCTGTCGATCGAGAAGGGCACCGAGGGCGACCGCGTGTTCAAGGACGCCTTCGCCAACTGGGGTCAGTAACGGGATTGGCGGGCCAACGAGGCGAGGACGGCATGAGCGAGACTTCAGCGTTGCAATGGCTGCGGGCGCCCCGGCTCGCCGAGGACAGCCTGCCGTCGGATTCCCGCGCGGTCGCGTGCCGGCGTTGTGGCCGCACGGTGCAGGTCTCGCTCAGCGCAATGCGTCCGCCGAGCTTCCTCAGCGTCGAGGACCAGGTCGAGTGCCCCGAGGTGCAGGAGCGCTGGACCGGCAAGAGCGAGGGCGGCCTCCTGCTGATGATGTGCGGCGCCCTCGAGCAGTCGCTTGAGCCCGAGTGGGAGGCCGGCGAGGCCGATGCAATGGCCGGGCACGAACCGCCGCCGCTGGTTTCGCCCGCGCGTCCGCAACTGGTTCCTGAGCCCACGCCCGCCTTCACGGAGCACTGGGAGGACAGCCTCCACGATGATCACGAGGACGCCGCGCGAGCCGGCTGGTGGCGCTCGCTGCTCGCCCGATCGGCAGGATTTCGCAAGACGCTGATCCGCGCCGCCGTCGGCGTCCTGGTCCTCGGCATCGTCTTTCTCGGCGGCGTGCTGCTGCCGCTGCGCGAGATCAGGCTGCTGATTCAGCCGCCGCCTGGATGGACGGGCTCGTCCGGCACGCAGCGCGACGCGCTCTCCAGCGCGCCGCCATCGTCGCCGCGGCGGATTCCGCTGGAGACGGCGTCTCCGCCGCCGGATTCGTCACCCGCCTCACGGCCGCCGTCCAGCAGCTTCGTCGCTCCGCGTCCGACCGCGAGCACGGACGTTGCTCCGCCGGTTGCCGAGCCCGCGGCCCCGCCGCGCGCCGCGCCGGAGCCCGAGCCGAAGCTGCGCGTGCCGGAGTTGGTCGCAATCGCCGGCGGCAGCTTTTCGATGGGCGGTGACGACGATTCCGAGCAGCCGGCGCATCAGGTCAGCATCCGGCCGTTCGCGCTGAGCAAGCATCCCGTGACCGTCGGCGAGTGGAAGCAGTGCGTGGCGGCCGCCAGCTGCCCCGACATCGCCTCCGGGCCCGATGATCGTCCGGTCGTCAATGTGAGCTATGACGACACGCAGGCCTATCTCGCCTGGCTCTCCAGGGCGACCGGCAAGTCGTTCCGGCTGCCGACGGAGGCCGAGTGGGAATATGCCGCGCGCGGCGGCCAGCGCACCCGCTATTGGTGGGGCGACCGCATGCGTCCGGGCATGGCCAACTGCAAAGGCTGCAACGGCGGCAGCGATGCGGACTCCGACCAGCCGCCGAAGATCGGCAGCGCGCCGGCGAATCCGTTCGGCCTGTTCGACATGGGCGGCGGCGTCGGCCAGTGGGTCGCGGACTCCTGGCACAAGAACTACAAGGGCGCGCCGGCCGACGGCTCGGCCTGGCTCGAAGAGGGCAGCTACGCGCGCGTCATCCGCTCCGGGTCGTGGAAGAACGGTTCGGCCGAGGCACGGGCAGGAAGCCGCGATCGCTACGACGGCCGCATCCGGCATCAGACCTTAGGCTTCCGCGTCGCGTCGTCACCATAGGGGCACTGAATGTTGCGGATCACGTCCAGGCGATTCTGTTTGATCTTGACCATCTCGCTCGCGCTCGCGCCGTCGCTGCTGTCGGCCAAGGGCACCAAATCGGCAAAGGACGCCCGCGTCTACTTCATCTCGCCGGCGGACGGCGAGACGGTGAGCGGTCCCTTCATCTGCCGCTTCGGCCTGCGCAACATGGGCGTGACGCATGCCGGTGACGATTTCGCCGGCAGCGGCCATCATCATCTGCTGATCGATGTCGACGAGACGATGCAGGCGGGCGAGGCGATACCCCGCGACAAGAAGCACATCCATTATGCGGCCGGCGAGACCGAAGCGCGCATCGAGCTGCCGCCCGGCAAGCATACGCTGCAGCTCGTGCTGGGCGATACCAAGCACATCAACTTCGATCCGCCCGTGGTCTCCGAGAAGATCATGATCACGGTCGGCAAGTCGAGCGGAGAAGAGCAGGCGCGCGCCACCCGGAGCACCAATGAGCGGCGCAAGCTGATGGAGCGCGCCGCCGCGCCAGCAGAGCCGTTGCCGCTGCAGCCCACGGTAACTCCGGAGATGACGAAGTCGCCGGAGAGCTCCGACTTCATCAGCCGCGTCTTCTCCGGCACGCGCTGATCGCTCCCAGGATGGATCGCGGCTGGTCGCGGCGCGGCCGGCTCTTGCGCGTCATCGATCCCCAGCGCGTACGCGCTGTCGTGAGCTGCGCCGGCTGCTGTTTCAGGAGCGATCGATCACAGCAGCGCTTGCTCGACACGAGCGGCGTAGCCGAGGCCTCCGATGAGTCCTTCTCTGCAGCGATCCGCCATGCTGTAGGTTGTCCGCATCGGCAAGGGCGCCGGTCGCGGTTGAAGCGGCAGCCCTCAGCGCGAGCGCGCGTTGCTTCGCCCGGATGTGCGCAGAGTGGCCAGGGCAGCGTCGTGGTCGCGTGACAGTCGCTTTCACGTATCGTCGCTGCGCTCCGGCGAGCAAGGAATCGCTGAGCTCAAAAATTTTTTCTGAGGCCTAAGGTCGCAGCTCGCCGCTGTTAGCTTCCTTCTCGCCGCACCGTCGTCACAGCTACAATCGGGCAGGAGTGTGATCCTGGATCTGTCTGCAGCGTTACGTCGCGCGCGGAGAGAACGCCGATGGTCCATCGCGTCGGCGATACCTGCTTGCGAATCAATATCACTTGCAAGCGAACGCAACGACGCGAGCCGCGTGGCATCAGAAACCATCAGCGTTGCGCCGACATCGTTCGATCTTGCCTGCAACGTATATGCGTCCGCCTGCCAGCGACAATGCGGCCGCATGCGGGACGAGTTGCGACGCGCATGCGGATCGCAGGCCGCGCGGCGCAGCCGGCGCTGTCCAAGTTTCGTTGAAATCTCCCTCCCTTTGTAGCTCGCGCATTGAGCGCTGGAGGCGCCGACGGCGCAGTCTTCGAGGAGGATTTGAATAATGAAGGTCATCAAGATCATGGTCGTTGCATTCGCGATGGGCGCGGTGTCCGGCTCCGCTGCACTCGCCGACGGCTACAAGGATTGCACCAAGCTCGACAAAGCGTCGTGGAAGACCGTGGCCGACGCCGAAGCCAAGGCGAAGGCGGCGGGCTACGAGGTGCGCCAGACCAAGATCGAGGGCACCTGCTACGAGGTCTACGGCGTCAAGGGCGGCAAGCTGTTCGAGCTGTTCTACAGCCCGGAGGACCTCGCGCTGAAGCATACCAAGGCGAAGTGATCTGACGATCATGCGTGACGCAGGACAGGCACACCGGAGCGTCTCGTCCGAGGCCCCGGCGAACTCACGTTCGGACACCGTTGCGGTCTGGGACTTTCCGCTGCGCGTCTGGCATTGGGCTCTCGCAGCCTCGGTGCTCGTCGCCTGTGTCACGCCCAACACCTACGATCGATTGCATCGGACGGCAGGCTATGCCGTCATCGGCCTGCTCGCCTTCAGGCTGATCTGGGGGCTGATCGGCAGCCGGCATTCGCTGTTCGCGCGCATCAGCCTCAAGCTGCGGGCAGCGCCTCAGTATATCCTGGGCATGTTGCGCGGAGAGACGGGGCGCTATCTCGGCCTGAATCCGGCCGGGGCTGCGATGCTGGTCGTGATGCTGGCGCTCCTGATCGTCTCGACCGTCAGCGGGGTCATGCAGGTTTCGGTCCGGTTCTTCGGCGTCGGCTGGATCGAGCAGGCGCATGCGCTGTCGTCCAATGCCATCATTGCATTGATCGCCGTGCACGTGCTCGGGACGCTGTGGATGAGCCTGCTGCAGCGTGAGAATCTGGCGCGTGCGATGCTCACGGGACGCAAGCGCGTGCCGGGCGTCCTGCGTGCGGCGCCGTCTGCGGCACGCCCCATCATGGCTGAGAGACGGAAGCCGGCAGCCGAGCCTGCCGTCGAAGAGGAGCACATTTCGGTCGTGCCGGATCTGCCGCCGCTGCGTGCGAATCCGCAAATTGCCGCCGCGGCGAAGCCGCCGGGACCGGCGCGCATGCCGCGTTCGCTCAGCGTTCACGACAAGCGGCTCGGGGTCGGCAGGTAACCTCGCTGCGTCCCGATGGCATGTCCTCGATCGGCAATTAGCAGGCAGGCGAGGGTGCGCCCGCCGCGATCGATGGACGCGCCGCGCCGGGAAGGCGCAAGGATGCATGGGGCGTGCGGAGGTCGGCGATCGGATCGAACGCATGTTCGGCGCCGGAGCCGTCCCGATGATTCGGCGGCCGGCGTCCTGATGATGCCGCAAGCTCGCCGCGATCGGCATGAGCCGTCGTCGGCTTCGTAGTGCTTCGCCAGCTCCGCGACCGGCCGTGATGTCTCAGATCAGAACAGTCCGGAACGCGAACTAAGTGGCATCGAGCAGCCATTGCGATTCGTGCGGAAAAAGCCGCTATTTTCCTGGTCTTCGGCACATGACGTCGTGCGCGCCGGCGTCGGCGAGTGCGCTGCATGTCACGTCGATGCTGTGAAACTAACAAATCGACGCGCTTTGTCGCACACAACGAGTTTGCCAAAGTTCGGCACGGCAAATTGCCGCATTCGAAACTTTATAGTCGTTCTACGAAGTGTCGGAGCCTCGCCGGGAGCGGTGGGCAGAGAAGACATCCGGCACACGGGTGAATTCGGGACAGGGACATACATCATGAAGCTCTTTCAGAACGTACTCGCCGCAGGAGCCGTCACGCTGCTGGCCGCGGCGGTTGCAATGCCTGCCGGCGCAGCCGAGACCACCATCGAGATTTCGGTGAAGGACAACAAGTTTCAGCCGGCCGAGCTGAAGGCGCCGGCCGATACGCCGATCGTGTTCAAGGTCAAGAACCTGGATGGCGCGCCCGTCGAGTTCGAGAGCGAGCCGCTGCAGTTCGAGACGGTGATCAAGCCGAACATGGAAGGCGTCGTGAAGGTCAAGGCGCAGAAGCCCGGCCGCTACGAGTTCTTCGACGACTTTCACCAGGGCAACAAGGGCACGCTGGTCGTCGAGTGATGTGACCCCAGGTGACCTCACGGCTTTCGCGGCGTCCTGACCCACGGCACGTCACCGCGGAAGCCTCAGCTTCGAAGAACTGCCGCACGCGATGGAGACGGTGCTTTTTGGAACGAGCAGGACGAGAGACAAGCGCGCCGGGACGTCGCATTCGTGGCGACGTCCTGCGGTGTCGGGAGGAGCCGGTGGCGATCACCGTGCTGCTCGTGACACTGTTCGGGATCGCGCCGTCCTACGGCCAGACCGTCATCCCCGGCACGCAGGCCCGGGCCTATGCAGATCCCGGGACCACGGAGGGCGGGCCCGTCGTGGTCGTCCCCAATCGCCGCCGCCAGCCGGCGCGGCCGGCGAATGGCAGCGGCCCGCTGGTCATTCCGCAGGTGATCGTCTCGCCTGGCGGGACCGATCCTGAGCAGAAGGCGCCGGAGCAAATGGAGGAGCGACCGCCGGCGCGGACGACGCGCTCGCCGATCGATCCGGGAGCCGGTGCGCTGCCTCAGGCGGCGCGCCGCGAGCCCGCACCGCGTCTCGCCCCCGTCCGCAACGGCTTCTTCGGCGCGCCCTCGGCAGGCCTTCTGGTCGGCGGCTGCCTGTCGACGCCGGGCCGGCTGTCGACGACGAATGTCCCCAATCGCTGCCTCGATGCGCTGGCCTTCGCCGTCAGTCCGCCGCCGGCGACGCGCGGCGTGCTGCCGCGCAATCTGCCGCCGATTCCGCGGCAGGATGCGCAGCCGATCCCGCCTGTTCTAGCCGACAGGCCGAAGATGCGGCTGCCGCCCGTCAATCGAGGACAGAAGCCTCAGGAGCAGCCGGCGCAGACACCGCCGATGATGGAGGAAGACCCTTTCGAGCCCAAGGGCATCACGGTGGGAAACTTCATTCTGAAGCCTGCCTTCGAGATGTCCTCCGGCTTCGACAGCAATCCCGGGCGTGTGCCGCAAGGCAAGGGCTCCGCCTTCGTCAGCGTTGCGCCGGTCCTGCTCGTGCGCTCTCAGTTCGAGAAGCATCTGCTCAACGCCGATGTGCGCGTCGGCTACATCGACTATGCCAAGCTCCGGCAGCTCTCGAGGCCCACCGTCGACGCGAAGGTGAATGGGCGCTACGACATCACCGATACGTTTGCGCTCAACGGCGAGGGCCACGTTGCCGTCGATGCCGATGATCCCGGCACGCCGCGTTTCGCCGGCCGCTTCGCCAAGATTCCGCTGGCCTCCACCGTGGGCGGCTCCGCCGGCGTCACCAAGCGGTTCGAGGATTTTGAGGTCTCGACCAAGGCCGCCATCGACCGGGTCGCGTTCCAGAATGCGACGCTGATGGACGGCCAGATCGTCAGCAACGCCGATCGCAACTTCGTGCAGTACGGCTCGCAGAGTCGCGTCACCTATAATCTCACCCCGGAGATCCGGCCGTTCGTCGACGTCGCCGTCGACCGCCGCGTTCACGACATCGCGGTCGACGCCGAGGGCTTCCGCCGTGATTCCACCGGCACGGCGGTCGAAGCGGGCGTGACCTTCAACTACGCGGACAAGCTGACCGGCGACGTCGCCGTCGGCTATCTGAATCGCCGCTATCAGGATCCGATGCTCAAGCCGGTCAACGGCTTCATTGCGGACGCCAATCTCACCTGGCAGTTCGCCAAGGAGACGGCGATCGCGTTCGGCGCGAAGTCGCAGGTGGTCGAGATCACCGAGCCCGGCATCTCCGGCGTGCTCAAGCGCGACGTCACTGTCGGCGTCGAGCACCAGTTCGAGCCGTGGCTGGTCGGCACCTTCCTCGCCGGCTACGGCCAGGACGCGTTCACCGGGACGACCCGGGTCGACAACCGCTATCTCGTCGAGCTCGGCATGCTCTACAAGTTCTCCCGCCTGCTCCAGTTCCGCGCCAGCGTCCGGCGCGAGGAGACGCGCTCGAACTTCCGCGAGAACAATCTGTCGGCGACGGTGGTGCAGGTCGGCGCCAGGGTGCAGTACTGATCGGCCCTAGCATCACTCCCGCGCGATCCAGCAGATTTGCCCGCTCTCTCTCCGTCGTCATGGCTGGGTCTGCCCGGCTACCTAGGGCGTCCCTGCTTGCTCCGGGGGGGCCACATGCAACGGCTCCAGCCTCGTTACGATTGTCTTCTGAACTTCCAGGCTCCCAGATCCCATCAGCTGCTCTTGCCGTCATTCCGGGGCAATCGCTGATGCGCTGTTGCGCATTGGCGATTGAACCCGGAATCTCGAGCTTGTCTTGCATGAATCCTGACAACTCGAGATTCCGGGTTCGAGGCCTGCGGCCTCGCCCCCGAATGAAGGTGGTTGTGAGGGAAAGTAGGCGCGCATAGCGCTCTGCGCACACAGCTCCAAAGCCAGAGGCTCTTGAGAAACGCTCGGTTCCGAGATCCCGATCACGACGCATTCACACACGAAAAGACGGCGTCCGCAGAATCGCGAACGCCGCCGAGTCCGGAGATCTGCGCGTCGAACGACGCGCGACTACTTCTTCTGATTGAAGTTCACGTCGAGGCTGAAGCTGAACTGGTCGTCGGTCAGTCCGGACGGCGGCGCCGGGACCGGATCGGAGCGCCGGATCATCGAGATCGCCGCGTCGTCGAACATCGGGTCGCCGCATGACTGCATGACCGAGGCCGACATCACCTTGCCGGCGCGGCTCAGCACCAGCGCGACCTTCACCGTGCCGGCGTGCTTCTTGCCGTCGGGGTAGCGCTTGTGCAGCTCGAAATAGGCGCTGATCTTGCGGCCCCAGTTCTCGGTCAGCTTCTGCTTGTCCTTGCCGAGGCCGACATTCGGCGCCTTGGCCGTCTCCGCGGGCGGCGCGGCTTCGTCGAGCGCCTTGCGTGCCGACTCCTGCTGCGCGGCCGACGCCACCGAGGCTTCGGCCTGCTGGGCGGCCTCCTGCTGCTCTTCCTTCTCGGGCTTCTTCGGCTCGTTCTGCGTGACGACGCGGTCGGCTTCTTCCTCGGTCTCGGTCGGCTTGTCCTTGACCGCGTCCGTTTCCTTCACCTCCGCGGTCTGCTGCATCTGTTCCGGCGCGGCCTCGGCCGCGTCGCTGTCGGGACCGGGCGGAAGGTCGTTCTCCTCGACCTGAGGCGAGGCCATCTCGAGGGCGAATTCGGCACCGGCCGCGCCGAGGCCGCCCTCGGTGTCCTGGCCGCTGAGATGAACCACCGCGAGCGCCGCGCCGCCGCCATGCAGCATCATTGCTCCGATCGCCGCCGAGATCCACAAGCGACGGGTCGCTCCTTGATACTTGTGTTCGACCATTCTGCTACTTCCGTCGGTTCACTGGTTTCAATGGGCGGCTTGCGCTGCCGCCTGCGGGACACCTTCGACCGTGACCAGCTTGATCTTCGGATAGCCGCCGGTCCTCAGCAGCTCCATCACGTCCATCAGCTCGCCATAGGCGACGCCGCGGTCGGCGCGCAGGAAGATGAACTTGTCCTTTGCGGCATCAGGGATGTGCTCGAGCGTGCTCACGAGACTGGCCCGCTTCACCTGCTCCTCGCCGACGAACAGCGTGAGGTCCGGCTTGATGCTGACATAGATCGGCTTGTCGGGCTTCTTCTGCGGCGTCGCGCTCGATGTCGGGAGGTCGACGGGAACGTCGACCGTCGAGAGCGGCGCCGCCACCATGAAGATGATCAGCAGCACCAGGATCACGTCGATGAACGGGGTGACGTTGATGTCGGCGGATTCACCGAGATCGTCGTCGCCATCGGCTTCCGAGAGAGAGACAGCCATGATCGGTTACTCCGCGGCCAGCGCCATCGGCGGCGACGAGTGGACGTGGATCGGCTCGAAGCTCCGGCCCTGCGGCGTGTGGTGGCTCTGGCCGCGATCGAGATCGCGCGACAGCATGCGGGCGGTGGCGCCGGAGGAGCGGTTGACGAGCTCCATGTAGCCTTTTGTCACGCGGGTGAAGTGATTGTAGATGATCACCGCGGGGATCGCGGCCACGAGGCCGATGGCGGTGGCGAGCAGCGCCTCGGCGATGCCCGGGGCCACCACGGCGAGGTTCGTGGTCTGCGACTTCGAGATGCCGATGAAGCTGTTCATGATGCCCCACACGGTGCCGAACAGGCCGACGAAGGGCGAGATCGAGCCGATGGTGGCGAGCAGGCCCATGCCGGTCCGGCAGCGGCGGCCTTCCGCGCGGACGATCTCGGAGAAGCTCGACGCGGCGCGTTCGTTGACGCCGTGCGGCGGCAGCTCCGACGACATCCTGATCTCATGCATCGCTGCATCGATCAGCACCGTGAGCACGCTCTGCTTCGAGCCCAGGGCGAGCTTGGCTTCAGACAGCCAGCGCACGTCGTCGACCTTGCGCAGCGCGGTGCTCAGCTTGCGGCGGAGAACGGCGAACTCGACGGTCTTGGCGATGAACACGGTCCAGGTGGCGAGCGAGGCCAGTGCGAGGCCCATCATCACCGACTTCACCAGGATGTCGGCAGCGAGGAACATCGACCACGGCGACAGATCATGCGGCACGTGGGCTGCTGCTTGTGCAGCGGATTGCGCCGGCTTCTCAGCCTGATCCTTCGGCTTGTCGGCGGCGGCCGCGTCCGTCACGGCTTCCGTGGCGGCGGGCGCCTGCGCGTCGGACGGCGCAGCTGCGGACGCTTGGCCCGTGGTCGCGGCGGGCGTCGGCGCCGCGCTGGTCGTTGCTGCGGGAGTCGTCGCAACGGGCGCAGGTGCGGCAGAGGCGGGGGCGGTTACCTGCTGCGCTTGCGCCGTCTGCGCTGAAGCCGGCGACGTCGTTGCTTGTCCGGTGGTGACAGGCTTCGGAGCCATCGTCTGAGACGGAGCGGCATGTTGAGCGGTCGACGCTGCGGGGGCGCTGGTCGCCGCGGCCGTGTTGACGGGAGCCGGAGCCTGAGGTGCGGCTGCTGCCGTCGGAGTTGGGACGCTCTTCGCTGCGGCGGTGCTCGCCGGAGTCGTTGTTGCGGTCTGCGGCGCAGTCGCAGCCTGGCCAGGCTTCGGCGCGGCGGCCGGCTGCTCGGCATGCGCAAGTGCGCCGGCCGAAACGGCGGCAATCACCGCTCCTACGTAAAGAACGTTCCTGAACATGTTGCTGCACACCCCTTGGTAGTTAACTTCTCTGTAATGCTTCTAGTCTTAACGGGGCTGATTTGAGACGGCGCGTTGACTCAAAGCGGAAACATCGATGTCGGCAACCTCGTCGGCGCGTGCGATGCGATGGATCGAATCGACGCGTGCTGCCGTCACAACGCCGCGCGATGCGCGATGCTCGGGTCTAACTATCTGAAAGCCTTGGCTTGCGCGGGCGTGTTGCAGGCAAGGCACGGTCATCGCGACGGGGTGGCCACGCAAATGCCGCGGTTCGGACTTGCATCAATTCTAATTAGTCGCCGCCGCGGCCCCTGATCCACATGGCGCGCAATGCGGGCGGCGCGTTCGTTCAGCTTTGCTGTCGCATGTCGTGCTGATGATTCGGTGCCCGACACGATGGCGATGGTGCCTGATCATGCATCATCGTCTCGCAGCGGGATGTTGGGCTGGGACGCCTGAGCGTGTCGATGCGCGTTTCTATAATTCTGGGCACATTGATCATGTAGACCCGGCTGTCATCGTCCGCGAAAGCGAACGATCCAGTACGCCGCGACACCTCGGTTCAAATTCTGCTGCCGCGGAGGACTGGATGCTCCGCCTTCGCGGAGCGTGACAGCAGTGGAGACGGCGAAAAACTCAACCTGGAAACAATCGTCGGTTAAGGAACGCTGGTCTGGCCTCCATGGGGCCGCAGGGTGCCACAAAAATAGATGAACCGGGTTTGCCTCTGCAGAGGGCAACCGGTTCATGGCCGAGCAGGAATCAACGCGAGTAAGGGCGGTGGCCGCGGCACCGAGGCGGTGGGCGCAGCGTCAGCACATTGTGCTCAGGCCTCGGCCCAATAGCGGATCAGGTTGTGATAGAGGCCGGTCAGCCGCACCATCTCCTGATCGTCGCGTCCCAATCGCTGCGACAAACCCTGGATCGTGGTGTCGAGATCGAAGATCATGCTGCGCGCGAGCGGATCGCGGATCATGCTCTGCAGCCAGAAGAACGAGGCGACGCGAACGCCGCGTGTGACCGGCGTGACCATGTGCAGGCTGGAGGCGGGATACAGCACGAGATCGCCGGCCGGCAGCTTCACCTCATGCGAGCCGTAGAGATCCTCGATGACGAGCTCGCCACCATCATATTCTTCAGGCTCGGAGAGAAACAGTGTGACCGAGAGGTCGGTGCGGATGCGCAGGCCCGTCAGCTTGTCGCCGCGCACGGCATTGTCGACGTGAATGCCGAAATGATGGCCCGCGTCGGCGGCGTAGCGGTTGAACAGCGGCGGAAAGATTTGCTGCGGGATGGCGGCGGCGAGGAAGCGGGGATTGGCGGTCATCGCCGAGATGATGCGGTGGCCGAGCTTGCGCGCCACCTCGCTGTCGGGCGGCAGCTGCTCGTTGCGCTTGACCATGGCCGACTGGGCGCCGGCGGTCGAGCGGCCGTCCTCCCAGTCGCTTTGGTCCATGATGCGGCGGAAGTCCGCCACATCGTCTTTGCTCAGAATTCCGGGGACACAGATCAGCATGAACTCATCAACTCGATTTGTGCCCCGGTTCGGGTCGTCGGGCGATCAGAAGCGGCCCGACAGGACGATCGATGCGCTTCTTCCCGGTCCCACCAACGTGAACGGCGTGGCACTCTGATAGAAGGCGTCGTAGTAGAGCTTGTCGAAGATGTTGGCAACAAACAGCTTCGCCGTCCAATTCTTGTCGAGCTTGGCTTCGGCGAAGGCATCGAAGCGCCAGTAGCTCGGCAGCTCGGTGCCCTGGTTCGCCGCGAGCCAGGTGCCGCCGAAGATCTTCGAGCGATACACGGCCTGGCCGCCGATCTCCCAGGTATCGTTGATCTGGTACTTCGTCAGCAGGCTGAACGACTGGTGCGCGGTGTTGGCGAGCTGAAGGCCGACATTGCTGGTGAACAGCGCCGTGTTGGCCGGCAGGATGTTCGACTTCGTCACCTCGGACTGCATCAGCACGATGCCGCCGAAGATGCTCCATTTGTCGGTCAGCTTGCCGCCTGCCTGCATGTCGATGCCGCGGATACGGTAGGCCGCGCCCGCCGAGAGACACGGCACCGAGCCCGTGGTGACGTTATAGGGGCAGTTTGCCGTGGCATTCTTGGCGCTGGTGACGTTGAACGACTCGCGGGCATTCTCCTTCTCGGTCTGGAACAGCGCGCCGGTGACCAGCAGCCGCCCGTCGAGCAGCTCCCATTTGGTGCCGATCTCGATAGAGGTGTTCTTCTCCGGCCCGAAGACCTGGTTGGCACCGCCATTCGTCACGGCTGAAATGCCGCCGTACTGGGCGCTGAGACCGTCGAACTCCGCGCCGACCGGGTTCGACGACGTCGCATAGGCCGCATAGAAGCTGGCATAGGGCACCGGCTTCAGCGTCAGTCCCAGGTTGAAGTTCGGCATGCCGCTCGAGGCTGCCGTCGAGCCGGGCACGTTGGCAACACCGTTCACGGTGCCGAAACCATCCACACGCACGTCGTATTTGTCGTAGCGGACGCCGCCGTTCAGGATGACGAGATCCCGGTAGTTGACGCTATCGAGCGCGTAGAAGCTCGCGGTGTCGATCTTGATGTTGGTCGGGAATTGGCTCAGCGAGGGAATGCCGAACGGCAGATCCGTGAACTGCGGGTTGAACACGCTCACGCCCGACAGCGAGCCTGCGCCCGAGAACGCCAGGCCCTGCTGCTCGGAGGTCAGCCCGGTGTAGCTGTTGATGAGTGCCTTTTCCTGCGACACTTCGAGGCCGGCGACGAGGGTGTGCTTGAAGGCCCCGGTGTCGAACTTGTAGGTGGCATCGAGCTGGTTGGCCAGCACGTCGGTCTGCTGGAAGCGGCTCTGCGGGTTGGCGCGGATCACCGCCGCGGATGGCGGATTGATGTTGGTCGCACCTTCCGGCAGCGTGCCGATGTAGTTCAGAACCGAGCGCGACACCCTGACCTTGTCGGAGATCGTCAGGTCGGGCGTGATCTTCACCTCGGCATTGAACGTGCCGATATCCTGTCCGATCCGCTGGAAGTCGCGATTGAGGAAGCCATACCACGCGTTGCGCGGCGAGCCGACCTCCGGGAACGGTGCGCCGGGCGTCAGGTTGCCGGCCTGGCGATAATACGGCACGCCGAAGTCAGGACGTCCCGAGACCTCGGTGTGGATGTAGTTGGTCACCAGCGTCACGGTGTCGAGAGGCGTCCACTTGGTGGCGATGAAGCCGCCATTGCGCTTGTCGGTGACGAAGTCGCGTCCGGCGACGCCGGCATCCTGAAACAGGCCGCCGACGCGCGCCGCGAAGGTCGGCGTGATCTTCTGGTTGACGTCGATGACCACGCGCTTGGTCTGGTCGGTGCCAAGCGTGGTGTCGATGTTGTAGAAGCTGCTCTCCGGGGTGGCCTGCTTGGTCACGATGTTGATCGCGCCGCCGGTGGTGCCGCGGCCGGCGAAGGAGGAGTTCGGGCCGCGCAGGATCTCGACCTGCTCGGTGAAGAAGTTCTCGCGCACCGAGACGCCGGCGTCGCGCACGCCGTCGATGAAGACGTCGTTGCGGGCGTCGAAGCCGCGGATGAAGAAGCGGTCGCCGAACGCGTTGCCGCCTTCGCCGGTGCCGAGCGTCACGCCGGCGGTCGACAGCACCGCGGACTTCAGGCTGGTGGAGTTCTTGTCAGCCAGGATCTCCTTGCTGAGAACCGTCACGGTCTTCGGCGTGTTGAGCAGCTTCTCCGGGAATTTGCCGGAGGCCTGCAGCCGCTCGCCCTTGTAGTCCGAGGCGGGGCTGGAGAAAGGGTTGCGGTCGGGCGGCAGGCTGCTCTTCGGCGCGGCAGCCTGTTGCTGCTGCTGCTGACGGGCCGCGCGGCGCATCGCGTCGCGGGCGCGGATCTGCTCGGCGCTCGGGCGCGAGGCAGCCGGCTTGGGACGCGCCACCGGAGCTTCGACGTTGACGGACGGCAGCGGCGCCTGCTGGGCTTCGGCACTGGAGAAGGATGCGACCGCGATCAGGCTCGCGACCGCCGAGACCTTCACGCCGGACATCTCAGCGGACGGTTCCTCTGCGTGCCAGCTTGCTCCACGCAAGCTCCTTGGAAAGACTGCCTTACCCATACTCGACCACCCCATTCGTTACGCAACTTGAGACTTGGGCTTGGAACCCTGGAGTTCCCCCTTGGGGACCTCGGGTTCGTTGAACGCCGCAACCGGCGCGGCCAGTTGCGAATGCAAGTCAAGAAGCGGGGAAAGGGGTCCAAAGCTGGTTCCGCTCATGGCCGGAATGCGAAATGTTTCCTTCGATTGCTGATAATGACAATTGCTCGCAAGCTGTCGCGTCGCGGCAACAGATGAAACCTCCTGGTTGCGCGCATTGATGCGCTTCAATCCCTGATCAGGCGAATGGCAGCACCCGATACCACTGGATGATGCGAATACCTGCGTCGGAATGTCTCAGACTGCGGCGTTTCGTCTCGCCGTCGCACCCGCCGCACCGGCGGGGTGCGGCGGGAATCCGGCAACATCGTTGCGTGTTCGTGATCGGCCTGTTCAGAACTTCGCGGTGGTGATCAGGTAGAAGGCACGTCCCGGCGCGACCTGCGTAAACGGCACGTTGCTGCGGTAGAACGTATCGTAATAGAGCTGGTTGGTGATGTTCTGGGCGTAGAGCTTGGCGCTCCAGTTCTTGTCGAACTGCTTCTCGATGAAGGCATCGAAGCGCCAGTAGCTCGGCAGCTCGTTGCCGGTGTTGGCCGCGAAGGTGCCGCCGAACACCTTTGAGCGGTACACCGCCTGGCCGCCGATCTCCCAGCCGTCGTCGAACTTGTACTTGGAGAGCACGCTCAGCGACTGGTGGGCGATGTTGGCGAGCTGCAGGCCGGTGTTGGAGGCGACGCCGCTCTGCGTCACCTTGGACTGCATCAGCACCAGCCCGCCGAAGATGCTCCAGCGATCGGTCAGCTTGCCCTCGGCCTCGATGTCGATGCCCTGGATGCGATAGGCGGCGCCGGAGGTCAGCAGGCCGTTGACGGTCTCGCGGGCATTGTCCTTGGTGGTCTGGAACAGTGCGCCGGTCACCAGGAGATGGCGATCGAACAGCTCCCATTTGGTGCCGATTTCGGCGCCCTTGTTGCGCTCCGGCCCGAGGATGATGGTGCTGTTCGGCGGGATGCCGCCGTAATCCGTCGCGGTGCCGTCGAGCTCGGAGCCGAACGGATTGGCCGAGGTCGCATAGGCCGCGTAGAGGCTGCCGATCGGCAGCGGCTTGTAGACCAGGCCGAGATTGTAGTTGATCAGGTCGGAATCGACAGACGCCGACGCCGTGTTGTTCGACGAGCGCATGGCATAGCCGTCATAGCGCAGGCCGCCGGTGAAGATCAGCGTGTCGCGCCAGTTCGCGGTGTCGATGACATAGGCGCTCTTGCTGTCGACATCGTAGCGCGTCGGATTGCCGGTCAGATAGGGCACGGTGGTGAACGGCAGGTTGGTATAGCCGGGGCTGAACATGCTCTGGTTCTGCAGTCCGCCGCCGGTGGTGCCTTGGCTGCCGAACGCCTCGGAGGTCAGGCCGGCGTAGCGGTCGATCGAGATGTTCTCCTTGGAGAACTCGGTGCCCATCACCGTGGTGTGCTTGACCGGGCCGGTGTCGTATTTGAACGTCAGATCGTTCTGGTTGGCCCAGTTGTCGACCAGCTGGTAGCGGCTCTGCGCGCTGGCGTTGAAGATCCATTTGGTCGGGTCGGCGTTCGCCGTCCCCGCCACGCTCGCATTGGGCAGGGTGCCGATATAGTTCAGCTCGGAATGCTCGCCGCGCAGCTTGCTCGAGAAGGTGACGCTGTCGCTGAGCTTGAGCTCGCCCGCCAGCGTGCCGAAATCCTGCCGCGCCGCCTGGAAGTCGCGGTTGAGGAAGCCGTACCAGGTGTTGCGGGGGATGCCGGCCGAGGTCGCCGGAATGTTGCCCTGCTTGTAGAACGGCACGCCGAAATCCGGATAGCCTGAGAGATCGGTGTGGACGTAGTTGGTCGTCACCTTCACCGAATCGTTCGGCGTCCACTTGGTCGAGATGAAGCCGCCCCAGCGGTCGTCGGTGACGTGGTCGCGTCCCGCCACATTGGCGTCCTGGAACAGGCCGCCGGTGCGCACCGCGAAGGTCGGCGAGATCGACTGGTTGACGTCGAGCGTCACGCGCTTGGTCTGGTCGGTGCCGATGGTCGACTCGGCGTTATAGAAATTACGGTCGCCGGCCTGCTTGGTGATGATGTTGATCGCGCCGCCGGCGGTGCCGCGTCCGGCATAGGCCGACGCAGGCCCGCGCAGGATCTCGACCTGCTCGGTGAAGAAGTTCTCGCGCACCGACACCGCGGGATCGCGGATGCCGTCGATGAAGATGTCGTTGCGCGCATCGAAGCCGCGGATGAAGAAGCGGTCGCCGAACGCGTTGCCGCCCTCGCCGGAGCCGAGCGTCACGCCGGCGGTGGAGCGGCCGACCTCCTTCAAGGTGGTGATGCGCTTGTCCTCCATCACCTCCTTGCTCATCACGGTGATCGTCTTTGGCGTGTTGACCAGCTTCTCGGTGAACTTGCCGGAGGCGACGCGGTCGACCTTATAGGGCGCGGCTGCGTCGGCATAAGGATTGGCATCGGGCGGCGTCTGCGGGCCGGCGGGCGCCTGCTGTTGCTGCTGCTGGCGGGCGGCCCGGCGCAGCGCGCTGCGGGCGCGGACCTGGTCGGCCGACGGCCGCGAGGCCGCCGGCTTGGTGCGCGCAGCCGGTGCTTCGACGGTGACGGACGGCAGCGGCGCCTGTTGCGCCTCGGCGCCGGAGAACGATGCCACCGCGATCAGGCTTGCCACCGCCGACACCTTCACCCCGGAGATGTCCCTCCCGGTCAGATCGGGGGCGGCGCCCCCTCGATGCGCCGCCCCGGCGCGCAGGCTTGCTGGAAAAACGGCTTGTCCCATACTCAACCACCCCATCGGTACGCAGAACTGAACTCTGGTTCGTGGCTCGCAATCGGCCCGTTCCAATTGCGAACGCCTCTCAACAAGGAGGCGCAATGGGACCAAAACTGGTTCTGTCGATGGCTGGACTGGGAAGATCGTACCTCATGCATGTGATAATCAGTCGCATCTGGTGCTGATGCCGCGCCGATAGGTTCTGAGATACCGTGATCTCAGCGAAAGGGCGGAGTGGCCGCAGGCTTCTCCACTTCCTGCAGCCGCCCCCGCGATCAGCCTCGGTCGGCGATGATCGCGATCGGTCCGCCGCCGTCCGGGCCCTGATGCTCGGCGCCGCCGGAGACGAACAGGTCGGTGAAGCCGAACAATCCGGCCAGGGCGCCCCCGACGAAGGCGCGGGCATGGCGGGTCGAGGAGATGTCGCTGTCGTCGAGCATCGTATGCCGGCGTCCCCGCAGCTTGCCGCTCTGCGCCGCCTCCGCCTTGGCCAGCACCGCGGCGATGCGGCCGCGCGCGGCCTCCGGCACCTGGCCCGCCACAGTCAGGCCGAGCCGCGCCAGGGCGGCCCGCGCGGGCTCGATGTCGATCGCATCGCGCATGACGGCGTGGTCGATGCCGAGCGGGCCGGTCCAGTCGGCGGACATGCCGGCCACCATGATCTCGTGATCGAGCAGCTCGACCCCGCCCGAGGTCGCGGCGCGCTCGCTGTAGCGCGCATAGTCCGCGCAGATATCAGCATCGGAGATGTCCGAGAGCGCGATCTCGTCGAGCGCGACGCCGACACCGAGGGCTGACGCGCCGCGTGAAAAGCCCATCGACTTCAGCGTATCGCGCACGGCCGTGCGGGCACCGCGCGCCTCCGCCGCCTCGATCCGCTCCATCGTCAGCAGCGGGCATTTCACCTGGACGTAGTGGACGTCGACAGGATCCTTGATGCCCGCATCGGCCATCGCGGCGCGCACGCCGGCTGCAACCTGCTCGACCTGCTGCAGCCGGCCGAGATGCTCGCTCGGGAGCACCGGCGTCCGCGCGCGCCCCAGCGCCAGGGATGTCGGGTGGGCGCGCGGCGTGCCGGCGTCATCCTTGCGGGCCTCGAACACGATCATGTGCGGCGACAGCGCGCCCTCGGTGCCGCCGGACATCACCATCGCGATCTGCCGGACGGCCTCCGCCGGCAGATGCTGTCCGAGCAGCGTCTCGAGCGAGCGCACGGCGAAGGCGCGGGTGAAGTCGTTGACGCAGCCATTGCCCTCGGTCTTGCCGAGAATGGCGACGATGCCGGCCGGGTCGATCGCGCCTTGCGCGATCGCCGCCTGCAGCGCGCCGACATCGTCGGGCCCTCGCATCGGCAGGCGGTGAACGGCGGCGCGGCGATAGGCGGTCGGCATGTCCGGGAGCTCCGATGAGTGTCGCGCCGACGATAGGCAATCACGATGCCGCGCGCGATGCTGTTGCGGGATGGCCGGCATGCTATCCTCGCCTTATCCCACTTCGAACGTCCCGGTGATCCATGGCTCTCTGGACCTGCTCACAATGCGGCGCGCAGTTTCCCGACAAGCCGTCGCCGCCGGCCCATTGCGTCGTCTGCGAGGACGAGCGGCAATATGTGAACTGGAAAGGCCAGAGCTTCCTCAGCCGCGACGAGCTCGCGGCGCGCCACAAGGTGGTCTGCCGCGAGGACGATGGCCTGACCGGCCTCGCCCTGGAGCCGAGCTTCGCGATCGGCCAGCGCGCGCTGCTGATCCCGGAGCCGGACGGCTGCGTGATGTGGGACTGCATCCCCCTGGCGACCGAGGCGGCGATCGCGGAGGTGCGGGCGCTCGGCGGGCTCAAGGCGATCGCGATCTCGCATCCGCATTATTATGGCGCGGTCGCCGATTGGAGCGCGGCCTTCGGCAACGCGCCGGCCTATCTGCATGGCGATGACGCCGCCTTCGTCACCCGGCCACATCCCTCCATCGTGCCCTGGACCGGCGACGCGCTGCAGATCTCCGACGACATCAGGCTGCTGCGCACCGGCGGCCATTTTGCGGGCGCGACCATGCTTCATTGGCGCAACGGCGCCGGCGGTAAGGGCGCGCTGTTCGCCGGCGACATCGCGATGGTCGCGATGGACCGTCGCCACGTCAGCTTCATGTATTCCTATCCGAACTACATCCCGCTCGGCCCCGCCGCCGTGCGCCGCATCGCCAATGCGGTGGCGCCGCTGGCGTTCGAGCGGATCTACGGCGCGTGGTGGCAGAAGAACGTCGCCGAGGACGGCAAGGCAGCCTTCGACCGCTCCGTGACGCGCTATCTCGCGGCGATCGCCTGAGGATGCATGAGGCCGCGCTGAATGCGCTGCTTCCCTGATTGATCCTCATTGCTGCCTCCCTCGTTATCTCGCTGAAGGCGGCCGTGCGGCCGCACAGGGAGACATGGTCATGCAACGCATCGCGCCAGGACCAGGCCAGGAGTCGGTGTGGGATTATCCGCGGCCGCCGCGCCTCGAGCGCTGTACGGCGCGGCTGCGCGTCGTGTTCGCAGGCGTGACGATCGCCGACACCCAGGACGGTTATCGCGTGCTCGAGACCAGCCATCCGCCGGTCTATTACCTGCCGCCACAGCATGTTGCGATGCGATGGCTGCGTCCTGCGCCCGGCCGCTCGTTTTGCGAGTTCAAGGGCGTCGCCGGCTATTGGACGCTGGCGGTCGATGGCCGCCTGTCGGAGCAGGCGGCGTGGAGCTACGAGCAGCCGACACCCTCTTTTGCGCCGATCGCGGGCCATTTGGCCTTCTACGCATCCCGCGTCGACGACTGCTTCGTCGGCGATGAGCGCGTCGCGGCGCAAGAGGGCGATTTCTATGGCGGCTGGATCACCTCGGCCGTGGTCGGCCCGTTCAAGGGCGCACCGGGCACGCGATACTGGTAGACGGCGAGATCGGATGAACCGCGGCGGCCGATCGATCGTATAGTACAGTGTGGCCGGCGCGTGCGCTTTTGCGCCGCAGCGGCCACGGATGGGACCAGCGGCCCCTCCGACTTCCCTGTTCGCGACATCCGGGGGACGACGCCATGCGACGGCTGATGAAGTTCCTGCATACGATGGGCGCGATCGGCATGATGGGCGCGATGGCCTGTCTCGTCGTGCTGCTCGGCCTGATCCCGCAGCCCTCGGTGTCCCTCTCGCACTACGCCGAAATGCGTGCCGCGATGGGCGCCATCGTCCGCTACGTCTTCTTCCCCTCGCTCGGCCTGACGCTGGTGGCCGGCCTGCTCGCCATCGCCATCAACCGTGCGCTGCACAGCGCCGGCTGGGCGCTCGCCAAGCTCGCCTCCGGCATCCTCGTCTTCGAATGGGGCTTTGCCGCCGTGCAGGGCCCGATGCAGGAAGCCGCCGACGAAGCCGCCCGCGCCGTCGCCGGCCAGATCGATCCCGCCACGCTCGCCCCCAATTTCGGCACCGAGCAGGGCGCCATCTGGGTCATGCTCGGCGTCGCGACGGTGAACGTCATCCTCGGCGTCTGGCGGCCGAAGTTTACGAATCTGCCGGATTGAGACGCGGCGGAGGTGGTTCTTTGTAGCAGATCCCTTTTAGTCCTACCGCGGGTATGATGGCCTTGACTGTGCCCTCGCCCCCAAGGCGAAGCGAAGCTTCGCCAGGGCGGGAGAGGGCATGTAGGACAGCGCTGCGGGCTCGGTTGGGTGAGGGGTTCTCTCCACGCGCGTTGTTCGCTGAGAGAACCCCTCACCCGAGCGAATTTGAGGCTCTGCCGGTGCTGCCCTCTCCCGCAAGGGGCGAGGGCACTGTATCGCACAGCGGTGCGGAGGCCGCCCTGTTTCATTGGACATCTAACGCAGCTCTCCCAGCCGCGCCCGCAGCTCACTCACCGTCTTCACCACCCCACTCGCGCCAGCCTCCTCGAGCTGCTCAGTCGTGTGATAGCCCCAGGTCACGCCGATGCCTCTAACTCCCGCAGCCTTGGCCATCTGCATGTCAAAGCTGGTGTCGCCGATGAACACGGTGTCGCCGGCCATAGCGCCGGTCGCCGCCATGGCCTGCAGCAACATGGCGGGATGCGGCTTCGACGGTGCCATGTCGGCGGCCTGGATGGTGCTGAACCAGTCGCGCCAGCCGAGCGCCGCGAGCGCGGGTACGACGGCTGTCGAGGTGTGACCGGTCGAGATGCCGAGCTGCGTCTCTGATCTGCGGCTGAGGTCATGGAGAAGCTCTGCGACGCCGCCGAACGGTGCTTCCGCAAATAGCGGATCGGCCCGCAGCCGCGGCAGCCGCCGCCCATAGGCGCTCACCATGTCCTGCACAGGTGCGTCAGCGCCTGCGAGTTCGACCAGCACGAGCTCCAGCGAGCGGCCGATCAGGGCAAGGCTGTCCGGTGCGGACGGCACCGGCAAGCCGAATTCAGTGAAGACGGTGCGATGGCATTCCAGGATCAGCGCGCGGCTGTCGACCAGCGTGCCGTCGAAGTCGAAGATGATGAGCGGCACGCAGAGACGTCCTGGGCAGGAGAGGGTGAAGTGGGGATGCCTATAGCATCCACTTCGTATCCGCAGTGGCGGTTCGGGAAGAGATGTTGGGTGTGCTCTTTGCGCACTCATACCCTTTCGGTCGATATCGCCGCGCCGCACGGAACGTTCCTGACGTGAAATTCTGAAAAATATAAATATCTTGCGTTTTTATGGAAGGTGTGGTTATCTCACTCCACCCCGCCTCGAGCAGAGGGACGGACGCGTCGTCACGAACGTGAGGTGGGCTGCGATGGACGTGGTGGCGGCGCTCGACGAGCGCCTTGCCGACACGGACGGCGAAGTCGTGTGGTCCTGGCCTCTCGATGCTGAGGTCAAGTTCGCTGTCGATGCTGTGACGGCTCGCGCGGGCGATGGGGGCAAGAACGCCGA
>NZ_JANBVS010000027.1 GCF_024586915.1 Bradyrhizobium sp. SRS-191 | reverse complement strand
GATCGCGCGGGGAAGGCCGGGATGTCCCAGCCGAACCTGTGGTACCTGCCGCCTGCATTTTCTTTCGCAGGCGGGCCATGGGGGCGGCAGGCTCCCGGCCTTCCCCGCGCCCTCTCGTTTCGAGAGGGCGACGACCGCAGCATCGCTCGGACGACTTGCGTCGCGAGAGCGCGCGCTGGCGCGCCTGTCTCAGCTCATTCGAAGAAGATGAATTCGTGATCGCCGGTGTAGCCGGAGCGCTTGAACTCGAAGGCCCATTCCTCGGGGGTGTGGAAGATGCGGCAGGTCAGCTGCCAGTACATCAGGTTCACCTTCTCGCGCTCGTTGCGATAGCCCTCGACGCAGAGATATTTGCCGCCGCGGCTGACGCGCTCCATCTCGCGCAGCGCGGCGTCGAGATCGTAGTTGTAGAGGTTGTGCAGCGTGTTGATCGAGATGACGAGATCGAAGTGCTTGTCGGGGTAGGGCAGCTTGGCCGCATTGCCGACCTGGCAGAACGGCTTGACGCTCTCCATCGTGTGCTCGACGCCGTAGGAGGAGATGTCGATGCCGGCGACCTCGAGGTCCGGAATGGCCTCGCGGAAATCGTGCAGAATAAAACCCTTGCCGGAGCCGACGTCGAGCACGCGCATGCCCGGCTTGATGCCGTAGGTCTCGATCATCGCGTCGGCGACCTTGCGCCAGCGGCCGTCATATTTGTAGCCGCCATAGCCGGTCTCGCGGCTGCCGTCCCAATAATCGTAGTCGAACTTGACCGCCATCTCGGCGACGTCGGCCTTGTCGCGCTGGGTGACGCGCGCGAGATAGTCGCGTTTGGTCGATTTGTGGACGAGACTGACGAACTCGCGATAGGCCATGAAGATCTCCGGGCGTGGGATTGTCGGTTAATCGGATGTGGCGCCGATCAGGCTGAGCTGTGCCTCGGCCTTGGCGAGCTGCGCGGCGCAGCGCTGCGCCCAGGCGCCAGTGTCGGCAAAGGCGCGGCGGGTGGCGCCGAGCGGCAGGAAGTCGTTGAGGATGATGCAGGTCCACTTGACCTGATAAGCGTCGATCAAGAGGCGGCAGCGCGTCGCTCCGGCCGCATCGAGGCCGAAGCCGTCCGTCATCCGGTCGATGAAGTGCTCATGCACGGCGAGCGGCACCGGCACCTCGGGCTGGCAGAAGAAGTCGGACACCAGCTTGGCCGGATCGTCGCGCCCAGCATATTCGAAATCGAGGAAGGTGAGCTTGCCCGCATCGTCGATCAGCGCGTTGTGGAAGCCGAAATCGGAGGGCGACAGGCAGACCTGATCCGGAGGGATGGCGGCGTCCGGGACGAGCCCTTCGGCCGCGGCACCGTTGAGGATGTTCGCCTTCACCTCGGCCCAGACGGGCTGCAACTGCGCCGTCACGAACTGCCGGGCCTCGGCGACATGCGGCACGTCCGCGTCGAGCGTCGCAAGCCGGGCGACGCGGCGCTCGACGGTGGCAATATGTTCGGCGAGCGAAAAGCAGGCCTCCGATCCCGGCGCCAGCGTCGGGCGAGGCGGGGCATTTACTGCCAGCACGAAATCGATCGCGGCATCGACATGGGCCGGCGCCAGTTCGAGCGCGGTCAGCTTGCGGCCTTCGACGAAGCTGTAGAGGCCCGCCTGCTCGGCGCGATCGCAGGCGAGCGGCTCGGGCACGACGCGGACGCCGCGCGACCAGGCGTGGCTGATGAAGCTCCATTCGGCGCCGAGCCGGTCGCGGGTGTCGCGGGCGTCGGTGAAGTAGCGCTTGAGGACCAGCGGGCCGTCGGATGTGTCGAGGCGGAAGACCTGGTTGTTGCGGCCGCCGGCGAGCCGGGTCAGCGCCGTCG
The DNA here is from genome assembly GCF_024586915.1 of Bradyrhizobium sp. SRS-191. Lineage (GTDB taxonomy): Bacteria > Pseudomonadota > Alphaproteobacteria > Rhizobiales > Xanthobacteraceae > Bradyrhizobium. Next base: position 89,042 of record NZ_JANBVS010000027.1, on the reverse strand, counting down.
GGCCGGCCTTGCCGGCCTGCGCGGTGAGGCGCTGCGCCAGCGCCAGCAGGGCGGCATCAGGATCCGCGCCGGCCTCAGCCGCGGTCACGGACGACATCCGCCGCGATCTCAGCCCAGGACGCGCGGCGCTCATATGGCGTCGCCTTGGTCACGAACTGGTTCTCCGGATCGAACAGCACCTTGCGCATGCCCTCGGGGAAGCCGGTCATGGCCAGGATCTCCGGCAAGTCGTCCACGAAGACCTCGCAGGCCAGCGCATGGGCGCGGGCGACCTTCTCGTCCTTGGTCAGCTCGAAGAACACGCGGTCAGGTGAGATCTGGCCGTGCGCTGATCCCATCAGGCCGCGGTCGGTCAGGAAGCCGCGCGCGGCGGCATGCATGTCGTGCTTCGGCCCGAGAATGGGGTGCTTGGTCTTATGGCTGACGATGAACAGGTCATGGCCGGCAGCGCGGGCCGCCGTCACGAACTCCGCAAACCCAGGGTAGGGTGACACCAGGTCCATGCGGGCGCCGTAGACATAGCCCTGCAGCTCGGTGAAATCGTCCTTGCGGCCCGAGCCGTTGAGATGGTCGCGGACGCTGTTCTTGTCGCGGCCGAGGTCGGCCGGGATCAGGCCGCGCTCCAGCGCGGCCGCATGAAACACGCCGTCATAGCAGGCGATCGTGTTGTCGAAGTCGATCCCGATCCGCATGGCCAGAACTTAAGTCAGCGACATGTCGATCAGCGGACGGCCGACCTTGCCGGCGGCGAGGTCCTGCAGCGCCTGGTCGGCCTGGGCGAGGCTGTAGGGCTTCGACAGGAGGTCCCGCACCGGGAAGCGGCCGGAGCTCAGCAGCCGCCCATAGCGTCCGTAATCGCGATCCGGAACGCTGTCGCCGCCCCAGGTGCCGAGCAGGCTCTTGCCCTGGTTGAAGACGCCGGGATTCAACGTCAGCGCCGCGCCGTGCTTGGCATTGCCGATCACGACCGCGCGGCCGCCCTGCTGCCTTGTGGCATTGATCGCCTGATCCATCACGCCGGGAATGCCGGAGGATTCGACCGCGAGATCAACGCCCTGCGGCACGATCTTCTTGATCTCGGCCAGCACGTCGCCGGCCGCATCGATCACGTGCGTTGCGCCGTAGATCTTGGCGAGCGCGCGGCGCGTCGGGTTGGGGTCGATGCCGATCACCGGCATCGCGCCGGCCAGCGCCGCCGCCATCAGCGCATTGAGGCCGATGCCGCCGGTGCCGAACACGGCGACGGCGTCGCCCGGCTGCACCTTCAGCACGTTGTAGACCGCGCCCATGCCGGTCGGCGCGGCGCAGCCGAGCAGCACCGCGACATCCATCGGCAGGTCAGGCGGCAGCAGGGTCAGGCGGTTCTCGCTGACGACGGAATGGCGCTGGAAGGTGGTGACGCCGCCGGCATTGACCTTCTTGCCGTCCCAGTCATAGACCGCGCCGCCGGCCTCGATGCCGGTGCCCTTGATCCAGGACAGCACGACCTTGTCGCCGACCTTGACCTTGGTGACGGCGCTGCCGGCCTCGATGACCGTGCCGGTGCCCTCGTGGCCGAGGCAATGCGGGACCCATTTGTCCTCGCCCTTGTCGCCGCGCCACTCCATCACCTGCGTGCCGCAGGCGCCGGAATAGGCGATCTCGACCAGCACCTGGCCCGGCTTCAAGGCGGGGGTTTCGATCTCGGCCAACACGAGCGGCTGGCCGGTCTGGACCAGGAGGGCAGCTTGGGTCTTCATGTGATGTCTCAGCTCAACGCGTGGATGATCTTGTCCGCGATCTGGTGGCCGGTCAGTCCCAGCACCTCGCGGGCATATTCCTGTTCACCGGATTTCTTGAAGAAGGCATCCGGCGTGCCGAAGCGCAGGAACTTCTTATGCTGCGTCTCGCTGTCGACGAGCCACTCCGAGACCGCCGCGCCGAAGCCGCCGATCAGCGAATGCTCCTCGATGGTGGCAACCAGCTTGAAGCGGCTGAAGGCCTGCTTGAGCTTGTCTTCATCCAGCGGCTTCACGGTGTGGAAGCTCACGACCTCCGCGGAGATGCCCTTCTCCTTCAACGTGTGTGCGGCTTCAATGACTTCCGGCAGCATGTTGCCGGTCGAGAGCAGGCAGACGTCGGAGCCTTCCTCGATGGTGATCGCCTTGCCGATCTTGAAATCCGCGATGGGGCCCTTGTGAACGACAGGCTCACCCTTCTTGCCCATGCGGATGTAGACCGGACGGTCCTGCTGCATCGCCGCGCGCAGCGCGCCGCGCACCTCGAAGGCATCGCCCGGACAGATCACGACCATGTTTGGGATCGAGCGCAGGAACGAGATGTCCTCGCAGGCGTGATGGGTGGGGCCGAGGCCGGAATAAGCAAGGCCGGCGCCGACGGCGACGATGGTCACCGGGGCCTCGTGATAGCAGACGTCGGTGCGGATCTGCTCCAGGCAGCGCGTCGTCACGAACGGGGTGATCGTGTAGGCGACTGGGCGCAGGCCGTTCATGGCCATGCCGGCGGCGACGCCCATCATGTTGGCCTCGGCGACGCCGCAGTTGAAGAAGCGGCTCGGATGCTTGTCCTTGAACTTGTCGAACAGGCGGTTGCCGATGTCGCCCGACAGCATGACGACGCGAGAGTCCTCGTTGCCGAGCTTGGTCAGTTCGTCCGCGAACGCGTTTCTCATGACAGGCCGAGCTCCTTGAACGACTTGACGACTTCCTCAGCGGTGGGGGCGCGGTAATGCCAGTTGTTGTCGTCCTCCATGAACGACACGCCCTTGCCCTTCACGGTGTGGGCGATCAGCGCCACCGGCTTGCCCGAACCGTTCGGGATGTTCTGCATGGCTTCCGCCAGCGCGCCGACGTCATGGCCGTCGATCTCGTGCGCGTCCCAGCCGAAGGCGGCCCATTTGTCGCGCAGCGGCGCCAGCATCAGCGTCTCGTTGGAGCGCGCGGTCGCCTGCCACTTGTTGTAGTCGACGACGACGCAGACGTTCTCGAGCTTCTGGGCGGCGGCGAACATCGCGGCCTCCCACACCGAGCCCTCATTGTTCTCGCCGTCCGACAGCAGCGCAAACACGCGGTAGCTCTCGCCCTTGATGCGCCCCGCCAGCGCCATGCCGCAGCCGAGCGGCAGGCCGTGGCCGAGCGAGCCGGTGGCCGCTTCGACGCCGGGCAGCAGGTTCGCCGGCGGATGCTCGGCGAGCCGGCCGCCGTCCTGGCAATAGGTGTCGAGCTCCTCGATCGGGAAGTAGCCCTTCATCGCCAAGGTCGCGAACAGCGCCGCGGCGGCGTGGCCCTTCGAGAGGATGAAGCGATCGCGCAGCGGATCGGTCGGGTTCTTCGGGTCGATGTTGAGCACGTGCCAATAGGCCGCGGTCATCGCATCGGCGCAGGACAGCGACGAGGCGAGATGCGCGGCCTGCGCCTTGTGCGACATCTCGATGATCTTGCCGCGCAGCTTCGCGGCCTGCGCCTTCAGGGCGGCCACGTCGGGCTTGGCCGCGGTGTTCCGGACTGCCACGTTCATCGTGCTCTCCAGTCGCGCATCCCCTCGGGACAGCGCAGGGATCGATCAGGGTTTATGCTCATACTTGGTCGGCAGCTTGGCCATGACATGCTCGAAGCGTCGCGCCCAGGCGATGACGTCGTCGATGCCCTGTTCCAGCGAGAAGGTGTCGCGCCAGCCGAGCTCGGTCCGCAGCTTGAAGCTGTCGAGCGTGTAGGCGGTGTCCTTGCCGGGCCGCTCCGGGCCGATCTCGACGCAGTCCTCGAAGTTCTTGCCGAGCCGGGCCAGGATCATCTCGACCAGCGTGCGGATCGACACCAGCTCGTAGCCGGAGATGTGATAGGTCTCGCCGAGCTTGCCGCTGCGGCCGATCTTCACCGTCGCATCCGACACATCGGTCATGTGGATGAACACGCGGACCGACTTGCCGCCGCCGTCGAGGCGCAGCTTCTGCCCGGTCATCGCGGCCACGATGGTGCGCGGCACGATGCGATAGAGCTGCTGGCCCGGGCCGTAGACGTTGGCCGCGCGGGTGAACACGACGGGGAACTGGTAGTTGGCGAAATAGGTGCGCAGGCTCATGTCACCGGCCGCACGCGACACGGCGTAGGGCGTCGACGGGTTGAACGGCGCATCCTCGCGCACCCAGCCCTCGGTCGAGCCGTAGACCTCCGGCGTGGTGACATGGACGTAGCGGTCGAGACCGTCATAGTTGCGCAGGATGTCGTGCAGTCGGACCGCGGAGACGACGTTGGTCATCATCCAATGGTCCGGATACAGCCAGCTCTCGCCGACCATGCTCTGCGCCGCGAAGTTCACGACATGAGTCGGCCGCTCGCTTGCCAGCAGCGCCTTCAGCGCGTCGAGGTCGTGATTCAGGTCGACGCGCTTGAAGCGGACGTTACCGGGGCGCTTCTGCCACTTGTAGGGCAGGAACGCGTCATGCGGCTCGTCCGAGCGGCTGGTCGCGATCACGTCGTGACCGGCCGCGGCCAGGAAGTCGACGAAGGTTGCGCCCGAGAAGGAGTTCGAGCCGAGGATCAGGTACTTTTCGTTCGCAGCCATCGTCTCTGTCCGTCAGACCTCGCGCGTCGTGATGATGTCGCCACGCTGGGCGTACAGCCATTGCATGATCATGTGGCCGATGACCATCTGCGCGTCCTCGGCGATCTGCATGTCGTCAACAGCGAAATGGATCGGCACGTCGGCGAGCGCCTTGGCCTTGCCGCCGGTGAAACCGAGCACGGCATAGCTGGTCATGCCGATCTTCTTGCCCTCTTCGAGCGCCTTCAGGATGTTCGGCGAGTTGCCGGAGCCGGAGAAGGTGATCAGCACGTCGCCCTTGCGCGCGAGCACCGCGAGTTGCAGCGAGAACACCTGGTCATAGCCTTCGTCATTGGCGAGGCAGGTGATGACCGACGGATTCGACGACAGCGAATGGACGCGCAGGCCCGAGCCCGGCGTTTTCGACAGCGCGTAGAGGAAGTCGTTGGCGAGGTGGTTGGCGTTGCCGCCGCTGCCGCCATTGCCGCAGAAGAACACCTGCCGGCCGGTCTGCCAGCAGTCGCGCAGATCGTAGGCGAGCTTCTCGACAGGGGCCCAGTCGAAATCCTTCAGCACGGTGCTGAAGCGGCTGGTGTAGTCGGCGAACAGGCTGCCGGGGGTCTTGAAGGCCAGGACGTTCATTTCACGACCTCCTTCTCCATCCATTTCAGATTGTACCAGCGGTCCTCGTTCTTGAGCTGGCCTTGCGAGTACATGCCGATGATTTCCTTGATCGCGTCCTCCACCGTCTTCTTCGGGCGGAAGCCGGTCGCCAGCAGGCGATCGGAGTTGACGCGATAGCTGCGCGGATCGTTCGAGGGCGTCACGATGACCTCGGCCGGCACGTGCTTGGTGACCAGATTGGCAATGTCGAGGATCGAGATGTTCTCGAAGCCCGCATTGTAGACGCCGGTGTGTTCGGGATGATCGAGCAGGAAGAGATAGAGATCGGTGATGTCGTCGATGTGGATGTTCGGCCGGGTCTGGTCGCCGCCGAACACCGTGATGCGGCCGTTCATCAGCGCCTGCATCGTCAGCATGTTGACGGAGACGTCGAGCCGCTGGCGCGGGGAGTAGCCGCAGACGGTCGCGGGGCGCACGATCTGCACCACCATGTCGTCCTTGTAGGACAGCACGATGCGCTCGCCGCACATCTTGGTCTTGTTGTACTCGGAAATCGGCAGCAGCTCGAGATCCTCGGTGACCTGCTCCTCTTCCTTGACGCCGTAGACGCTGCCGGAGGAGGCGTAGATGAAGCGCTTGATGCCGTGGCGATAGGCGCGATCGGCGAGCTGCATCGTCGCGAGGCAGGAGATCTCCCAGGTCAGCTTCGGATCGAGATCGCCGCAGGGATCATTGGCGACGCTGGAGAGATGGATGATCGCATCGACGCCCGTCAGGTCGATCGCATCGGGATTGCGCACGTCGCCCTGAACCACCGTGAGATCCGGATGGGGATCGAGGAAGTTGCCGAACCACATGATGTCGAATGCAACGACCTTGTGGCCGGCCTTCAGGAGCTTCGGCACGAGCACACTGCCCTTGTAGCCGCACGCTCCGGTCACGAATATCTTCATCTGAGCAATCCCCGTGGCTCGCCTGTCGTGTCGCCGGCTGGCGCGTCGCGCGCACCTTTATACAAATTGGCTGGGGAAGGCGACCGGCCTGGCGGCGAAAGCCGCCCGTCAAACGTCCCCGCCACGGCGCGGTTCGTGATTAAACTCCAAATGGGCTCGGCGCAAGCTTTCCGGGTTGCCGATATCCCGATGATAACCGCTGGTTTCAACGCACAAAATGCGTCCGATATAGTTGGGGATGATTTCGGTGGAGAGATCGACGATAGGTTTTCCCAGCGCCGCGATGTCGCTGATGACGGCGGGGTCGAACACGTAGACCGCGCCATTGGCGAGGTTCCCGGGCGGATTCTTGACCTTCTCGTGGAAGGCGATCACCCTGTGCTGAGCATCCAGCTCGAGAATCCCGCACGAGCTCGGATCGTCGGTCCGGAATGCGAGCATCGTCATGATGCAGCCGTCAGGCCGGCTCTGATGGGCGGCAAGCAGCCCCTTCACGTCGAAATCTGTCAAATTGTCTGCATGGGCCACCATGAACGGCTGGTCGCCGAACCAGGCCCGGTTGGCGAGCACGGTGCCGCCGGTGCCGAGCAGTTCATCTTCGTGAACGAGATCGATCCGGTCGCGCCAGCGCGACTGCGCGACGTGAGCCACGACCTGTTCGGCCAGCCAGTGCGTGTTCAACAGCGCCCGCTCGATGCCTCCCTCGAACACGAGGTCGAGCCAGTAGTCCAGCAGGGGCCGGTCGTGCACACGCACCAGGCATTTCGGCGTCGTATTGGTCAGCGGACGCAGCCGGCTTCCGATCCCGGCCGCGAGCAGAAGGGCACGCATGGCGGCATCCTATTCGTGGCTGAAGCCGGTTTCGTCGATCTCCCGTACGAGCTCCGCCGTCGTCAACGGCAGGTTGCCGACGCGGGAGACCTGGAGGGCCGCCGCCAGCGAGCCGAGATAGGAGGCCTGCCAGATGTCGGCCCCCGCACGCAGTCCCATCGAACAGGCCATGAAGAAGCTGTCGCCTGCGCCGGAAACGTCCTTCGGCGAGGGATTGAACGCGGGCAGGCGGTCGGAGGTGAAGGTGCCGTCGGCCATGGTGTTGATCAGCGCGCCCTCGGCGCCGAGCGTGATCACAAGGTTCTTCGTGCGGGCCCGTTCGACCAGCCGTTCGCTGATGACGGCGAGGCCCGAGGTGAAGTCGTTCAGCGCGACGCGCGCCTCGCGTTCGGTCGGCGTCAGCAGGGTCATGCCCTTGAAGCGGGAGACGTCGCCGGTCTGCGAAGAGACCTGGCTGTCGGCCGCCATCATCACGCCCTGGGAGCGGGCGCGATCGGCGATCGCATCGACCAGATCCTGCGGCAGGCAGCCATAGTTGAAGCAGGAGAACAGCAGGAGATCGCAGGTCTTCAAGGCGCGCTCGACCGAGGTCAGCATCTGCCGCTGCAGGTCGGCGTCGGAGGCGTGCTGGCGCAGATGGTTGACACGCAGCAGCGTCTTGTTCAGCGCGCGAAAACGCTGTTTGCGCGTGGTCGGCCGGCTCTGGTCGGTGAAGGCGTTGAAGTTGACGCCGTGCTGCTCCAGCGTGTTGCGCGCGAACCGCGCCGCCTCGTCGTCGCCCACGAGGGTGAAGAACTTCACGTCGGCGCCGAGGCCGTGCGCATGCGCCGCAACCGCCCCCGCGCCGCCGACGAAGGTGCGGGTCATCAGCGGGGTCACGACGATGGTCGGATCCTCCTGGGACATGCCGACGGCATCGCAAGTGACATATTCGTCGATGATGAGGTCGCCGATCACGGCCACCCGCATGCCGTTGAGCTTGCCGAGCAGGCCCTTCAGGTTCGAGATCTCGAAGCCGTGACGCTTGGGAAACTCCAGCGGTTTCCGCACCGTCGAAATGTCGATATTGGCGTCGCGCTCCAGCAGCGACAACGATGCGAAGCGCAGCTCGCCGGACGAGAAGATCAGCCGACCGCCATAGGCGTCCACGGCGGTCTGCTCCGGGTTGGCGCGGTCCTCGAACTCTTTGCCCTTGACGACCACCGTCGGCTTCAGATGCGAGATGAAATCGGAGGCGGAGGTGTCTAAACGCACAGCATGGTGCACAAAGGCGATGGACCGCACATTCTCCAGCCGCATGTCCTGCGCCAGGGTCACGCCCGGCGTGGAATCCGGGTTGACGCCGACCACAAGCACGTCGGCCTGCTCGGCGGCGAACTTCAAAAGCCGCAAGTGTCCGGGATGCACGACGTTGAAGTTGCCCGACACGAATGCAATCGTCTGCCCGGATTCACAGGATGCGCGGATCGCCTGGCAGGCCAGATCCATACGCGCCGTATCACTCACCTGGTCCAAGGAATTCGCCTCCGGCTCGCTCGTGCTGAGGTGCTGCGCTCTGTCAGTGCGCTGGCTGATTGATCGAATCGCGGACGCAGAAGCGCAAGGACGGCTTGTGGCTTCGGCTTCGGAAAACCGGCTTCGACATCTCTGGCTTCAATCGTCGTCGTTGATTTCATTATGAAAAGTCAATGCATTCTCATGATCGGTTCAGAGGAACGCAGTGCTTTCCGTGTTTTCAGGCTACCTCTTTATCAGGTGTGCGCAGCAGCACAAACCCTTCTGAGCTGTACTGTGCGCCTGGAACTTGAATGCTGTGCATGGCGTCGGGGTCGCGTCTCATCACGGCCGTTCCGAACCGGTGCAGGGGACGCCGTGATAGTTGCGATCTGCATCACGCGGGCCTCTCGTCCTGCACGAAATCCCGGCCTGCCGGGGTGGCTTGAGTTCAGTGCTGCTAGTCTGTATCGCTCGCCCGGCGACACGGGTGCAGTGGCGGCTAGCGGCCAAGACTTGAGAGACGAACCATGCTGAGACGGGCCGAGTGGATGCCCGAAAGTGCGGCAATGAACGGAGCTCTGCGCAAATACGTCGTGGTGGTCGGAAGCTGCGTTCTTGGTGTGCTGACGCTTGCGGCCGTGTTCATGTTCATCTTCGATGCACGGACGCTGCCCGACTATTTCTCTCAGATCGAGCGGTCGGGAGACCCTGGCTGGTATCGGAATTTCGGCGGCCAGCACATCCCGCAGATCCAGGATCAGGACATCTTCTACAGCAACATCGGGTCGTCGATTGCCTCCGCCAAGGCTGCGGACGTGGTGTTTCTCGGACCCTCATTCGTGAGCTATGCGATCGACCGTTCGACGTTGCAAGCATCGGACCAACTCAGTCGTCTCAAGCTCTACAACATGGCCTTCGTCGGAATTCGCGGCGGTGAGTTCTCACGCCGCGTGATCGCCCGCTGGGATGTTCGCCCGCCGCTCTGGGTCATCAATGTCGACGATCAATTCGCGCATTTCTTCAGCAACGATCTGAACGTGACGCTGGGGCCTCAAAAGGTGCCGGTGGCGGCTGTGTCCCGCGACCGGCTGCGCGGCTACCTCACGGTCATCGGCCGTAATCTGCGCTGGCGCCTCGAAGACCTCGTTGCGACGGCTCGAACCGGGCAGTTCTCGGATACTGGCCTCTATCGCAGTGTCTCGAACGGTGACATGGCGCTTGACGTCAATCCCGGCTACGTGGCGACCACCAACAAGCCGATGCGGTCCGAGCGCGATCAGGCTTGTGACACCACTGCCGAGACCGTCAACTATGCCAGGGCTTTCTTGAAGGAGATCGGCGGCAGGGCCGTTTTCATGCTGGTTCCGCACAGCCAGTCCTGCCGGCGCCAGGCCGAGCAATTGGCGAAGGCGCTCGATGTGGAACTGATCGCGCCGCCGTTCGACGGGCTGACGACCCTCGATGGTGGTGGGCATCTCGACAAGCAGGGCGCGGAAAAGTTCACGCGCTATCTTGCGGCCGAACTCGTCAAGACGCGCGCTTTCAGGGACGCTTTGTCGTCGCGAATGAGCAAGTGAGATCGACTGTTGGACTCGCCGACGCGTCTCAGTGATAGAGATCGAACTGCTCACCCTTCGAGCGCTCGAGGTCAGTCGCCAGTGTGTTGCGATCGATCTTCGGGAAGAACTTGGCGAACTCAGGCCGGGCGAGCAGTGCGAGATAGGTCTTGAGCATTCCTCGTTCCGAGGGATGCGCGGGATCGAAGAAGTTGCCATCATCCTGAGAAATCTGGGTGCGGCTCATGTCGAAGAACGAGACGCCCAGCGTCGAAAACCGCTCGACGGTCGGCTTGCTTCGGAGCTCGCGCCACAGCCCCGAATACGGCCAATACGCTTCGTCCGTATCGAGGAACGCGGCGGCACTTTCCACCAGGGGATACTGGATGGCGATCACCGCGAAGCCGCGTTCGCGCGCCAGCCTAGACAGCCGCTCGATCTCGCCCAACTGTCGCTCGCTGAGATGAGGAGCGCCCGGGAACGATGACGTCACATATTGAGCCCCGCGCGACAAGGTTTCCGCTGCAATGGCACGATAGGGCGGAGCCACCATGACCGAGCCGTCCTTGCGGAAGCCGAACTTCCCGCGAATCGCTTCCGTTCCGATCAGCCGGTTGTTGTCCACCTGTTCGAACTGGGGAGTCTTGACCGTGGAGAGCAATGCATTCGCGTCCATGCCTGTCCGCATGGCGAAGTCGGCGACGTCGTGCAGCTTCCGTCGATGCGAGTCGATACCCTGGCTGAAGTCCATCGTGCGCTGTTTCTGCCAGGCCTCGGCGAGGAAATCGCCGAACAGGAAATAATCCAGCGCCACGATGACCACGCGCGGCTTGGAAACCGTCGTCGCGCGGTCGATGAAGTCGACCACGTGGGTGAGCGGCCAAGCCGTCAGGCAGGCATTGTAGGCCACATACGGCCTGAACATCTGCTCGCGTGCCTGGCCGCAGCGCGAACTGCCGACCAGCAACACCTCGGGTTGGACCTGCTTGATGCGCTCGAGCTTGTAAGGCGCATAATCCTTGAAGCCGCCGAGCCAGAGGAGGCGATCGTTGCCGGACTGCTCCGCCGCGATGATGGATAGCGGAACGGTCGCTCCCAGACGCCATCCGACCCATTCAAGAACAGCGAGCAGAGGCACGAAAACGGCAGCAAATAGCGCTAGCAAGATCGCAACATACCGCGTCACGGCTTCATACCCACTCGATGGTATTCCTAAGCTTATGGATGCAACGGGTCTTTCCACAACTCGTGCCTCCTGCTCGTCGTACACTCCGTAGCAGCCGGTAGGCAAGCGCGCCCGACGAATAGTCAAGGTCTCATTGGCCGGCGAGCCCTGCAAGATCAAGTTCGATGCGGGCAGGGTCTATTCTCGGAAACTCCGCCCGGAAATCGGGGGCGTTCAGCAGATGCAGCATCACCCTTGCGGCTCCGGCTTCGGCGAGGTGATAGGCGTCGACAAAGCTGGAACTCTCGTCCGTCATCGCCAAGCGCCCGAGATCGAACAATGGAATTCCGAGGTCGTGCAGCCAGCTTCTGGTCTCGTTGGACGCAAACTCGCGCCAAGCGCCAAAACCGAGGGGCCCATGCTGCTCGCGATCGAGCAGCTGAACGCCGGCGCGAATGAACGGCAACTGAACCCCGATGAGCGCGATGCCGCGCGATCTTGCCATCTCCGCGATCCGCGCAATCGGCTGCTTCAGTCTGGATGACAGGCCGGGCGCGCGGGGCAGGGTCTGGGCCAGCGTCTCCGCATTCATGAAGCGCGAGCGCGCGTCGGAAACGTGACCGGCCGAGTAGACATAGGAGCCGTCACTGCGGAATCCTTCCTGATGGACGATGGATTGGGGACCCACAAAGGTGCTGGGAGTACGCAGATAGTCGCGGAACGCCTCCGGATGACGTGTCGCGGTCCGCGCGAAATCCAGAAGGCTCCCCCTCAGGTAAGTAAGGGAATGATCGTAATGCATCCGTCGGGTCGTCGCGAACCATTCTTCCCACCGATCAGCGAAGAGAAAATGATCCAGCGAAAGGATCGCAACACGTGGACGCAGCCGTTGGGTGGCGCGGTCGAACAGGTCGGCCAACTGCGACGTGGTCCAGGCTGTGAACGAGAGATTGTAGAAGCGGTAGGGTGCAAATAGCGACGCGCGAAAGGCCCCGGCGCGCGAGCTGCTGATCCAGACGATTTCGGGATTTTCCTGCTCAAGCCTCGCCAGCTTGAACGCTGCATTGTAGCGCAGATCGAAGGGGAGCACGATCTGGTCCGGATTGTCCCGTTGCGAATCGGCGAGATCCTCCAGCCGAGCCGCCGCGCCGAACGGACGGGCCAAGCGGAAGAGCCCGACTGGCAGCAGGTAGCCGGCAAGGGCAGCCGTTGCCAGCACCGACATGACGTAGCGCCGTGTCGGATTCGTCGGCCGCGACGATTTTGGCGACTGCTGCTGATCATTCATGCGACTGCCGTTCGGACCCTTGCGCAGCGAGGCCAGGCGACCCCTCGCTGGACATCGACGGTGGTCGATCAGAACTGGAAATACAGGAACTGGGAGGTGTCACCGGCGATGATGTTCATGAGCACGGCCGCAACAAGTGCCACCGACGTGCCAATCGCCCAGGTGAGGGATGGTCGCCATTTGAAGCCCAGAATGCTCCACGGACGCGGATTGTGATAGGTCTCCAGTCCAACCTTCCATTGCTCGAACATGGCGTTGACGTTGGGGAGCACGAGGCAGGCGGCGTAGCCGGCGGCAATCGCGATCATCACGCGAGGATCGACCAGATTGGTCATCGTGATCTTCTCGGGCGAGGACAGCCCGATCATGCCCTTGATCAGCCGGACGGCCGCGTTCGGATTGTCGGCGCGGAAGAACACCCAGGCGAGAACGACGGCCAACTGGGTCAACAGCAGCGCTGCCACAGCGTACCAGACGGTTCCGGTGTGACGGGACAGCGCCGGGTGTTTCTCAACGAACTTGCTCCAGCGATGGTTCATGATCAGGAACAGCCCATGGAGGGCGCCCCAGATGATGAATGTGAAGCCGGCCCCGTGCCACAGGCCGCCGAGCAGCATCGTGGTGAACAGGTTGGCGTTTCGCCGGTGCTCGCCATGACGGTTGCCGCCGAGCGGGATGTAGAGATAGTCGCGCAGGAACCGCGACAGCGAAATGTGCCAGCGCCGCCAGAATTCGACGATGCTTTGCGATTTATAGGGGGAATCGAAGTTGAACGGCAGCTTGATCCCGAACATGATCGAAATGCCGATCGCCATGTCCGAGTAGCCGGAGAAGTCGAAATAGATCTGGAGCGAATAGGCGAGGGCGCCCCCCCAGGCATCGATGAGATGAAGATGGCTGGAATTGGCGGCCTGGAACACAGGATTTGCCACCATTCCGAAGCCGTCGGCGATGAACGACTTCTTGAACAAGCCGATGGTCAGAATGGTGAGGCCGATCGCTACGTTCTCGATCGAGATCTTTCGGCTGTCCTCCGAGCCGAACTGCGGCATCATCTCGCGGTGATGAAGGATGGGTCCGGCGACCAGATGCGGAAAATAGGTGACGAACAGGCCGTATTTGACGAAGCTCCGTTCGCTGGAATAGCCGCCATAGACGTCGGCGAGATAGGCGATCTGCGTGAATGTAAAGAACGAGATGCCGAGCGGCAGCACGATCGCCAGCGCAGGGTATTTCGATGCGGTCAGCGCATTGAGGATCTGAATGCCGAAATTCGTGTACTTGTAGAACGCCAGCGCGCCGAGATTGAGCGTGATTGCGGCCGCGAACAATCCGCTTCGCGCCTTGCCGTTCTGTCCGGCGATCAAAAGGCCCATCGTGTAATTGAAGACGATGGAGACGAGAATGATCGGAACGAAGTGAATGTCCCAATAGCCGTAGAAGGTGAGCGAGGCCGCGGCCAGCCAGCTCAAGCGAGCCGCCGGCGAAGCCACGAACCGCGCCAACAGGAAGTACCCGGCGAAGGTCACCGGCAGGAACAAGAACAGAAACTCAAACTGCGTGAAGAGCATAACAAAGTTTCTTGATGTTGCCCCGGGTGAGGTTGCTTTACCAACGATTGTGCGGCGTGCCAAGTTGGGCAGTGCGGCGTTCGTCCCGATTTTCAGGGGATGATTCCGTCGCACAAGATGGACACTGCAATCCACGACCCCTCAATTGGGCAGCGCAGCGGAGGCTTTTCTGCACGGAATTCTTCTGTTATGGCAAGCCGGGGCCGAGCGGCCGCACTCGCGAGGGCCCATTGCGCACCCGTTCATGCAGTCTCTCCAGATTTCGACGCGCGGCTCTTTCCATGCACATTCCCACCAGGAGCCACGGATGTGATCAGGTCCGCTCTCTCGGGTTGCGTCTGTTGATTGCTTCTTCGAGCGGGGCCGCTATGGTCATAGATGCCGGGAACGGCGCGACCGGCTTCAGCGATGATTTGTGAAATGTCTTACAGAGGGCTCCTCGTCGAGCGCGAGCCCGGCGACGGCGCGTCTCGCCGAGAAGCCGCTATTCCCAATGGGCTGGCGCGCCGCGATGTGAGCCGCGGTGCACGGGGGTCTGACGTCCTCTTTCATCGCTGTCATACTCCCCGGCGACAGCTCGAGCGAACGCCAATCAGCGATGACAATCGGCCCATCAATGCAGACGCTCAAGTGAGATCTATGTCATGTCGACAGTGGCCAGGCCAGCGCAGCTGATGTCTGAGGCGGTCATCTTCAAACGTTACGTTGCCCTGGTCGCGATCTTTGGTCTCGCGGTTGTCGTGGCTTTGTCGTTCTGCCTCTCGCTGCTTTCGTTCGACGGTTGGAAATTCGGTGATGCCCTCATGCAGATTCCGCGTCAGGGAAACCCGAGCTGGTATCGCGATTTCGGCGGCCGCAATATTCCGCAGATTCAGGATCAGGACATCTTCTACAGCAATCTCGGAGGGACGGTCGATGCAGCCAGGCAGGCTGACATCGTCTTTCTGGGGCCATCCTTCGTCAGCTACGCTCTTGATCGACAGACACTCCAGGAGTCGCCGGCAATCGGCGGATTAAACATCTTCAACATGGCTTTCGTTGGCGTGCGCGGTGGTGAGTTTTCCCGCCAGGTCATCAAGCGCTGGAGCATCCGTCCGCGCCTGTGGGTGATCAACGCCGACGATCAGTTCGTCCATTTCTTCAGCAATGATCTGAATGTCACGCTCGGGCCAGAGAAGCAGCTGATCGCTGCTGCCCAGCGCAATCGGCTCCGCGGCTATCTCACGGTCCTGGGGAGAAATCTGCACTGGCGCATCGAGGACGCGATCGCTGCTTACCGGACCGGTCAGTTCTCGCCGTCGGGCCTCTACCGCAATGTAGTCAATGGAGACATGGGTTTGGACGCCAACCCCGGTTATGTCGCTTTGGGCAACAGGCCCATGTTGTCGGCCCGCGATCCCGATTGCCACACGAACCAGGCGGTGATCGATTATGCCAAAGCCTTCGTTGGTGAGGTCGGAGGCGAAGTCTTGCTCACACTGGTCCCGCATAGCCAGTCTTGTGTCCAGCAGGCGGCAGAGCTCGCCAAGGCGCTCAATGTCGAGCTGATCGCGCCGCCGTTTAACGGCCTCACGACCATCGACGGTGGCGGACATCTCGACCAGCAAGGCGCGAAGAAGTTTACGAGCTATCTTGTCCGCGAGATCGTCAATACCTCTGCCTTCAAGCGAGCATTTCAGGCTGGCCCACGCGAGAGCAAATGACGTCATCCTCATCGAGACCCAGGCGACGGAGTGGTTCACGGTTGCTCCCATAGGCGCTCTGCCTGCGTGTGGTGTCCTGAATTAATTTCCTGGCGCGGTTCGCTGATATTCATCTCCATGTTCGGCTTGGCTTGTTTGTAGCACCTCTGTTATAGCTGAGAGCGACAGGATAGGTTCAACCTTGGCTGGCGTCGGCGGCGCTGTTTGCGTGGTCGAGCAACGGTCGCTCCGGACTGGCGACTGCCAGCTCCTTTTGAGAGCGGCTCTTGGAACGCCCGTCGCGGGCGACTTGCAATATCGGCCGCGTCAGCGCTGCCTTGAGCCGGATGTGGGGAGTCGGGAGCCCAGGTGTGTGGAACTTGGTGGCATGAAACTGCAGAGGCAAAGGTCGTTACGCTTTGGTCGTCGGCGTTTGATTTATTTGGCCTTCGTCGTCGTTGGAGCGTTTCTCAATCTATTGCCGCGACGCCTGGTGTTTCTTGCGCTGGTGGTCTCCGGTGCCATGAAGCTTCCCGTCCAGCGGCGGCTCTGTCAGGCGTATTTTCCATACGTGACCTCGTACCTTGCTGCACAGCCCGAGTTTCGTTTCTCGAGCGCTCTCAGCCGACACTTCCCTGACGCTTCGATCCAGGTCTTGTGCGGCATCGGCGCCTATGGCGAAGTGATCGAGAACGTCGGCAGCGGTACTTTGGAGGCAAGGACTGCAGAGTCCCGATATGCGCTCGTTCGATCGCGATTTGAACTGGGCGAGTTTGCAGAAGCGCGTGATGCTGCAGCGGGGGCGAAGGCGGAAGAGCTGGAAAGGTTGGTCGACCTCGCTTTCCACAAGGCGATGGTCGACGTGATCGGCGGGGATGAGGCCGGGGCACTCGATGCAATGTTCTGGGCCTGCCGCGGCAGTTTGCAGTTCTTCCGGCCTCACCAGAATATTGCGGCCCGGCATCTACCTCGATACGTCCCGAACAGCCTCGACGTCCTCTGTGGCACGCCCGGACGGCTGTTCGACTTGTGCAATTTCGCCGGACAGCGCGTAACGCACGTCGGCCGCGGCGAGATCGGAGTTCGGCTGTATCAGCGGGCGTTGGATGCGCAGCAGGAGCTTCGGACGTCACTGCCCGAGGTTTCTCATGAATTGAGGAAACTACTCGACGGGCTGGGCGTGTCCTTGAATGCGTTGCGGCTCATTCCGGAGGAATGGGTGACGCAGATCGGCCATCTGGGGATGCTCGACATCTTGTTTCGCATGCGTGAGCTGGGCTGGTGGTCGGGCGAAGCCGTGATCGTTGTCCGTCCCGGATTGGTTGCCAACGACATCTTCTTCAAGCTCTTTGACCGTCTCGCCAAGGTTGTGGTGATCGGCGAGACCGTGACGGAGCGGCTGGGCGAAGAATTGCTGTCGTTGCAGCGCTGGTGCGGCATGAATTTCAACGCATTCCGGCTGCCCGACGGCAAGGTCGTTCCCTGGCAGGATGCGGGGGCCATGGCCTTCGATCAATGGGAGCGCGAAGGCAGGGGACACCCGTTATGCGTCGCGTATGATCGGACATCGATGGCCGCAGCGGCGCGCTTCGAGCAGTTGCGCTCCGCCTTCGGCATGAAGCCGGGCGACTGGTATGTCTGCCTGCATACGCGCGACGCAGCGCATTATTTCGAGTTCATGGGGACGGGCCAGACTCATCGCAATGCGCCGATCGAGACGTTGCTGGATGCCATTCGCCTGATCACGTCCCGCGGCGGCTGGGTGATCAAGCTCGGCGGGCCGAACTCGCCGAAATTGCCGCCGATGACGCGGACGATCGACTATGCGCTGAGCGAGTTCAGGTCCGATCTGATGGACATCCATTTGATCCGGCATGCCCGCGCATTCATCGGGACGACGTCCGGACTGACGAATGTCGCTGTCAGCTTTGGCATCCCTTGTGCGATCGTCAATGCGATCACGACCGACGCCCAATTGTGGAACAAGAACGTTCGGTTCGCTCTCAAGCCGGTACGGCTCGCCGGCGGAACCATGCTGACGCAGCGCCAGCTGACGAGCACGCCTTGGCGCTGGCGGGTGTTCGATGCCGCCGTGCTTGGCCGCAGCGGGGCGCGGCCGGAGAACAATTCGGCGGAGGATATCCTGCACACGGTCGATGAGGTGCTGGCGATCGCCGATGGCCGGACGGCCGAATTCGATGCCGCTCATGATGCCGAGAGAGTCCTCTCGCTATGGAGGCGGGCGCTCTCATTACCCTATTATTACGGGACGAGCCGGCCGAGCCTCGGCTTTCTCGCGCGGCACGAGAAGGAATTTCTCCTCGAAGCGGCGAGCGAGGGCTGAGCGATGCGGCGTCGCGCAGCATCTGGGAGCACGTCATGTGCGGCATAGCCGGTCTGATGCGACCTGGGGGAGCCGATGAGAGCGGCTTGTCAGGCACCGTCGCGCGGATGACCGCGGCACTGGCGCATCGGGGCCCGGACGCGTCGGGGATCTGGACGCGTGCTGATGCCGGGGTTGCCTTCGGCCAGCGCCGTCTTGCGATTCTCGACCTGTCCGAAGCGGGCGCGCAGCCGATGCACAGCGCCTGCGGCCGTTACACGATCACGTTCAACGGCGAGATCTACAATCATCTCGACATTCGCGCCGAACTCGAAGCCGCCGGCGCGGCGCCGAACTGGCGAGGGCATTCCGATACGGAAACGCTGCTGGCCGCGATCAGGCAATGGGGCGTCGCACCGGCGCTGCAGCGCTCGATCGGAATGTTCGCCTTCGCGCTGTGGGACGCCGAAGTCCGGCAATTGGTTCTGGCGCGCGACCGCTTCGGCGAGAAGCCCGTGTACTACGGCTGGAGCGGGGCCGACCTGGTGTTCGGCTCCGAGCTGAAGGCGCTCGCGGCCCATCCGGCATGGGCGCCCTCGCTCGATCGCGCCGCGCTCACCGCGTTCATGCGCTACTCCTACGTGCCCGCGCCGGCCACCATCTGGAGCGGGATCCGCAAATTGCCGCCGGCCTCGTTCGTGAGCTTCGCCGCCGACGCAGCGCCGCGGAGCGCGGCTGTGCCCCAGTCCTATTGGTCGCTGCGCGACCGTGTCGTCGCAGCGCAGAGCGCCCGCATAGGCAATGAGACGGAGGCGGTCGCGCGCCTGGAACAGCTGCTGTCGGTGGCCGTCAAGCGGCAGTGCCTGTCGGATGTGCCGCTCGGCGCGTTCCTCTCCGGTGGCGTCGATTCCTCGACCATCGTTGCGCTGATGCAGGCGCAGATGAGCCAGCCGGTGCGGACGTTCAGCATCGGCTTTGCCGAGGGCGGCTACAACGAGGCTGAGGACGCGCGCCGGGTCGCGCAGCATCTCGGCACCGATCATATCGAGCTCTATGTCGATGCGCAGACCGCCATGGATGTCATTCCAAAGCTGCCGCGCATCTACGATGAGCCATTCGCGGACTCCTCGCAGATCCCCACGCATCTGGTGGCCCAGCTGGCGCGCCGGCATGTCACCGTCGCGCTGTCGGGCGACGCCGGCGACGAGTTGTTCGGCGGCTACAACCGTCATGTCTGGGGTGGCGCGCTGCAGGCGCGGCTGGGGCGCGTGCCGATGCCGCTGCGGCGGGCTGTCGGTGCGGTGCTCGGGGCGATCGCGCCGGAGCCGGCCGATACGATCCTCCAGCTGCTGCAGCCGGTGCTGCCGACCCGATTGAAAGTACGGCATGCCGGCGACCAGGTCGCCAAGCTCGGCCGCATTCTGGCGGCCGACGGCTTCGATGGCCTCTATCGCACGCTGTGCTCGATCGACCAGGATCCGCTTCGCACGGTCATCGGCGGCGAGGAGACTATGAGTTGGGCCGGCGCGGAGATGCAGCAATTGCGCACGCAGCTCGATCCGCTCGATCGCATGACGCTGGCAGATTCGTTCAGCTATCTCAGCGACGATATCCTGCAGAAGGTCGATCGGGCGGCCATGGCGGTGGCGCTGGAGACGCGTGTGCCTTTCCTCGACAAGGACGTCGTCGAGTTCTCGACCACCGTGCCAGCCAACATGAAGGTGCGCGATGGACGCGGCAAATGGCTGGTGCGGCAGGTGCTGTATCGCCACGTGCCTGCCGAGATGATCGACCGGCCGAAGACCGGCTTCAGCATTCCGCTCGATGCCTGGTTGCGCGGGCCGCTGAGAGCATGGGCCGCGGATCTGCTGTCACCGGCGCGGCTGAAGCGGCAGGGCCTGTTCGATGCGGCGCGTGTCAGCCGCATGTTCGACGAGCATCTGAGCCGTCGCCACAATCATTCCTATTGGCTGTGGAACGTGCTGATGGCCGAAGCCTGGCACGACGAATGGGCAGGGGCCCGGTAATCAGTCCTCGACCGTCGCCGGAACGGTCATGTCGCCCTTGCCCTTCTCGGCGCTGAGGATCCAGACCAGGCCGCCCATGCCGCCGACGATGAAATACACGGCGCCGAACAGGATCGAGACCACGGTGCCGTCGGCGGGCGCCAGCCCGGCATAGCCGAATGCCACCATCATCGTCGCCTCGCGCACGCCCCAGCCGGCAATCGAGATTGGCAGCATCGTGATCAGCATGATCGGCGGCGTCAGCAGGAATAATTGCTCGAACGCGGCCGGGGCCGCGATCGAGCGCACAGCGCACCAGGCGATCACGACGGCGAGCACGTGAATCGAGAGCGACAGCACGGCGATCTTGGCGGCGGTGGTTCGGCCGAAGATCACCTTGTTCGCAATCACGGAGCACGCGTAGACGTGCCGCGTCGGCCACCAGGCCTTCATCCATTTGGCCGGCAGATAGCCCATCACGAGAAAGCCGACGCCGGCCGCCAGCGCGGCCATATCGACCAGCACCAGCGCCAATCGCCCGTGCTCGTCGGCGATCATGCCATAGCTCCACGGCAGGCTCGCGACGATGATCAGCGCCAGCGCAATGAAGCCGACGGCGCGGTCGGTCAGGATCGAGTAGCTCGCCGCGCGCCAGCCGGCGCCGGTGCGGCCGATCAGCCACAATCTGACGGCATCGCCGCCGATCGAGGAGGGCAGGGTCTGGTTGAAGAACGCGCCGATCATGTTGTAGCGGAACGCCGTGAGATCGGTCAGCGGTGCCCCGCACAGCGCGGAAATCTCGCGCCAGCGCAGCGCCCCGATGAAGATCTGCAGCAGCGTGATGGCGACCGCCAGCGCGATCCAGGCGATGTTGATCTGGCTGAGCCGTTCGCGGATGGCCGCAAAGTTGATCCCGCGCAGCGCCAGATACAGCAGGGCGAGCGACACCACGATCCGGAGGAGGAGAATCAAAAACGCACGCATGCGAGGGCCGGCTTCGCTCTTGGTTGAGAGGTCCCAGACTTGAGAGGTCCCAAGCCGAGTGCGAGACGCGCAACTCCCCGTCCTGGCAGGACCGGACCTCGGGCGGGTCCCGGCCGACGCGACGGCCGACCCCTTGCGGTCCTGATGCCCCGGTGGCTAAACAGTCGCAGGGGTGGCGTCAATGGCCTCCGAAACGACCGGAATATCAATTTATGTCTCATGGCCGGAAGATTGCGGTAATAGGCCTTGGCTATGTCGGCCTGCCGGTCGCTGCAGCGTTTGCGCGCGCGGGCTGCCCGATCATCGGATTCGACATCGATGCCGGCCGGGTGGCCGAGCTCAGGGAGGGGCGCGACCGCACTTGTGAGGTCGATACGGCCGATCTCCGGCGCCCGGGACTGCGCTTTACCAGCGATCCGGGCGAGATGGCCGCCGCCGATTTCTTCATCGTCACCGTCCCGACACCGATCGACAGCGCACGCCGGCCTGACCTCAGCGCCATGCTGGCGGCCACGCGCACGGTCGGTGCGGTGCTGAAGCGCGGCGACATCGTGGTCTATGAGTCGACCGTCTATCCGGGCGCAGTCGAGGAAGACTGCGTTCCGCTGCTGGAGAGCTGCTCCGGGCTGACGGCCGGCGCCGATTTCAACGTCGGCTATTCGCCGGAGCGCATCAATCCCGGCGACAAGACGCATCGCTTCGAGACCATCACCAAGGTGGTATCGGCACAGAATCCGGCAACGCTTCGGGTCGTGGCCGACGTCTACGGCTCGGTGGTCACGGCCGGCATCCATCGCGCGCCCTCGATAAAGGTGGCCGAGGCCGCCAAGGTGATCGAGAACACCCAGCGCGATCTCAACATTGCCTTCATGAACGAGCTGTCGCTGATCTTCCAGGCGCTGGAGATCGACACCGGCGACGTGCTCGCGGCCGCCGCGACCAAGTGGAACTTCCTGCCGTTCACGCCGGGCCTCGTCGGCGGCCACTGTATCGGCGTCGATCCCTATTACCTCACCTATCGCGCCGAGAAGGCCGGCTATCATCCGCAAGTGATCCTGGCGGGCCGCCGCATCAATGACGAGATGGGCCGGCGCATCGCGCGCGAATGCATCCGCGGGCTGTTGAAGCGGAGAGGACGCAGCGGCGTCGTCACGATCCTCGGCATGACCTTCAAGGAGAACGTGCCGGACATCCGCAATTCCAGGGTGATCGACATCATCAGCGAATTGCAGTCGTTCGGCGTCGAGGTGCAGGTCGCCGACCCCCTGGCGGATGCCGCGGCCGTGCACGAGGAGTACGGCATCGGCCTGACGGCACTGGAGGCCCTGCGTCCGGCTGACGCCGTCGTGCTCGCCGTGTCACACGAGCAGTTCCTCGCCGGCGGCTGGCCTCTCGTTCAAGGCCTGCTGCGCGAGGAGAGCGGTCTCGTGCTCGACGTGAAGATGAAGCTCGACCGCGCGAGCAAACCCGGCGCCATCGAGCTGTGGCGGCCCTGACGGAGCGACCATGGCAGACGATCCTATCCTCGTGACCGGCGCGGCCGGGTTCATCGGCTTCCATCTGACGCAGCGGCTGCTCGCCGAAGGACGCCAGGTGATCGGCATCGACAACATCAATGCCTACTACGATCCGAAGCTGAAGGACGCGCGTCTCGAGATCCTGAAGACGCAGCCCGGCTTCACCTTTCACAAGCTCGACCTGGTCGATCGCGCCGGCATCAAGTCGTTGTTTGCTCAGCATCGCTTTCCCGTCGCGGTGCATCTCGCCGCCCAGGCCGGCGTACGCTACTCGCTGGAAAATCCGCACGCTTACGTCGATGCCAATCTGGAAGGCTTCATCAACGTGCTCGAGGGCTGCCGGCACCACGGCTGCGGGCATCTGCTGTTCGCCTCGTCCTCGTCGGTCTACGGCGCCAACACCAAGCTGCCTTTCTCGGTCAAGGACAACGTCGATCATCCGATCAGTCTCTATGCAGCCAGCAAGAAGGCCAATGAGCTGATGGCGCATTCCTACAGCCACCTGTACCGGCTGCCGGCGACTGGCCTGCGCTTCTTCACCGTCTACGGCCCGTGGGGCCGGCCCGACATGGCGATGTTCATCTTCGCCAACGCCATCCTCGCCGGGCAGCCCGTCCGGCTGTTCAATCACGGCCGGATGCGGCGCGATTTTACCTATGTCGACGATATCGTGCAGGCGATTGTTCGTTTGATCGGCCGTCCGCCACAAGGAAACCCGGATTGGGACGGAAACAAGCCGGATCCCTCGAGCAGCCGGGCGCCCTGGCGAATTTACAATATCGGCAACAATCACCCCGAACAGCTGATGGACGTGATAGCGCTGCTGGAGAAGGAGTTCGGGCGGCCGGCGATCAAGGAGATGCTGCCGATGCAGCCCGGAGACGTCGAGGCGACCTATGCCGATGTCAGCGATCTCGAGCGCGACATCGGCTTCCGGCCGGCGACGTCGATCGCGGACGGCATCGGCCGGTTCGCAAAATGGTATCGCGACTATCATCGGATTTGACGGATTGATTTCATGACCGGACGCATCATTCCTCTCATCATGTGCGGCGGCGCCGGGACCCGGCTGTGGCCGGCATCTCGGGAAGTCCGGCCCAAGCAGTTCCTGCCGCTGTTCGGCACCCGCTCGACCTTCCAGGACACGCTGCTGCGTGTCTCCGATGCCGGCCTGTTTGCTCGGCCGATCATCATCACCAATGCCGCCTACCGCTTCATGGTTCTGGAGCAACTGGCCGAGATCGGCATCGAGGCCGACGTGCTGCTCGAACCCATGCGGCGCGACTCCGGTCCGGCGATCGCCGCCGGTGCGGCCTTTGCGCAGTCGCGTGACCCGGAGGCGGTCGTGCTGGCCCTGGCCGCCGACCACGTCGTGCGCGATACCGCGGCCTTCCTGGCGGCGTGCCGAGCCGGGCTTGCGGCCGCAGAGGCCGGCCGCATCGTCACCTTCGGCGTCAATCCGGAGCGTGCGGCGACCGAGTATGGCTATATCAGCCCGGGCGCGGCGGTATCCGGAGAGGTGCGGTCGGTCGCGAAATTCGTCGAGAAGCCGGACCAGCCGACCGCCGAGCGCTACATCCGCGAGGGCTATCTCTGGAACAGCGGTAACTTTATGTTCCGCGCCTCCGTCCTGCTCGACGAATACCGCAAGTTCGATACCGGCAGCGTGCAGGCGGTGACCGACGCGGTCGCCAAGGCCGGCCGCGACCTCAGCTTCATCATCCTGGATGCGGACGCCTTTGCCGCCGCCAAGCCGATCTCGATCGACTATGCGGTCATGGAGAAGACCGAGCGCGCCGCCGTGGCGCCGGTCTCCTGCGGCTGGTCCGATGTCGGCTCCTGGCACGCGGTCTGGGAGCTGTCCGACAAGGACGGGCAGGGCAATGCCGCGCGGGGCACTGCCGTGTTCGAGGATTCCCGCAATTGCAACGTCGTCACCGACAAGGCGCTGGTCGCGCTGGAGGGCGTCGATGATCTCGTGGTCGTGGCCGCGCAGGACGCCGTCCTGGTGTCGCGCCAGCGTGATGCCAACGGGCTGAAGCGGCTGGTCGCCAAGCTCAAGACCGTCGCGCCGGAGGTCACCGAGGCGCACATCAAGGTGCATCGCCCCTGGGGCAGCTATCAGTCGGTCGACAATGGCGAGCGCCACCAGGTCAAGCGCATCATCGTCAAGCCCGGCCAGCGGCTGTCGCTCCAGAAGCACTATCACCGCTCCGAGCATTGGATCGTGGTGCGCGGCGCCGCGCGGGTCACCGTCAATGAGACGGTGAAGACCGTGCACGAGAACGAATCGATCTACATCCCGATGGGCGCGGTTCACCGGCTGGAGAACCCCGGCAAGATCCTGCTCGAATTGATCGAGGTCCAGACGGGCTCCTATCTCGGCGAGGACGACATCATCCGCATCGAGGACGATTACCGCCGCGAGTAGGGCGGCACGCTCCCCGCGAATCACGCGAGCCGTGCTAGATAGCCCCGGACGTCCGCCGGAGAGCTTTCCTTGTCGAGCACGATCGGATCGCGCGCGTTCCAGAATGCGCGCCTGCAGAAGAAGAACCGCAAGCAGGCCGACGGCCTGCTGCCGAAGGCCGTCGAAGCCTATCGGGCGGGCCGGCATGCGGATGCCCAGGCGATCTGCGGGCAGGTGCTGGGCCTGGTGCCCGATCATTTCGAGGCCTTGCACCTGCTCGGCGCCTCTGCGCTCGACAGCGGCCGGTTCGATCTCGCCGAGCAGGCGCTGACGCGCGCCATTGCCGTCGAGCCGCGCAACGCCGAAGCCCTCGCCAATCTCGGTCTCGTGCTGGCCAGCCTGAAGCGCTACGAGGAAGCGCGCGCGGCGCAGGAGCGCGCCGTCGCGCTGAAGCCGGCCTTCGCGACCGCGTGGACCGGCCTCGGCAATACGCTGATGAACATGCAGCTGTTCGAGCAGGCGGTCGCGGCGCATGACCGGGCCATCGCCGTCAGGCCCGACTATGCCGACGCCTATTGCAACCGGGGCATGGCGCTGCTGCTGATGCAGCGCAACGAGGAGGCCCGCCAGAGCTTCGATCGCGCGCTGGGGCTGGCGCCCCGCCACATGCAGGCGACCTTCGGCAAGGGTCTCGTCAGCATCAATCTGCGGCATTTCGATCAGGCGCTCGCGGCCTTCAACGCGGCGCTCGCCATCAAGCCGGGGGCGGCCGCCGTCATCGCGCAGCGTGGCCGGCTCTACGTCCAGATGGCCCGGTTCGACGAGGCGGAGGCCGATTTCGAGGCTGCCCTTTCGACCGATCCGCGGCTCGAAGCCGCGCTGCTCGGCAAGGCGCATGTCGGCGTGCTCACCGACCGGATCGCGCCGGCGATGCTCGCCTGCAAGCGCGTGCTGGAGACCAATCCGTCGTCGGAGGTCGCGCTGCTCTGGCTCGGCGCCTGCCTCGCCCGGCAGGGCGACACCGCCACCGCGATCCAGCATTTCGAGCGCGCGCTCGAAATCAAGCCGGATTTCGAGGATGCCATTCTGAAGAAGATCTTCGCGCTCGACTTTTATCCCGGGGCCGACGTGGCCGCGCACCAGGCGGTCCGGCGCGAGTGGTGGGACCGGATCGGCGTGCACATCCCAAGGTGTGAGCTCACGGCGATCGATCGTGATCCCGAGCGCCGGATCACGGTCGGCTACGTCTCGTCCGACTTCCGCAGCCATTCGGCGGCTCTGACCTTCCTGCCGGTGCTGCGCCATCACGATCACCAGGCGTTCAAGGTGATCTGCTACTCGGGCTCGCCGCTGGTGGATGCCGTGACCGAGCAGTGCAAGGCCGCCTCCGATGGCTGGGTCGATGCCTGGCAATTGTCGGATGAGGAGCTGGTCGCGCGCATCCGGTCGGATCAGGTCGACATTCTGGTCGATCTCTCCGGGCATTCGGCCGGCAACCGCCTCACCCTGTTCGCCCGCAAGCCCGCGCCGATCCAGGTCACCGCGTGGGGCAATGCGACCGGCACCGGGCTGCCGACCATCGATTACTTCTTCGCCGATCCGGTCACGGTGCCCCAGGCCGTCCGGCCGCTGTTTGCGGAAGAGGTGTACGATCTGCCGGCCCTGATCACGACGGATCCGCTGCCGGATGCGCAGCCGACGCCGCTGCCGATGCTGCAGAATGGCTACGTCACGTTCGGTGTCTTCAACCGCGTCGACAAGATCTCCGATCCGGTGCTCGGCGTCTGGTCCGCCTTGCTGCGGGCGCTGCCTGATGCGCGGATCGTGGTCAAGAATGGCGCGCTCGACGACAGCTTCTTGCGCGATGGGCTGATTGCGCGGTTCGCGGCCCATGGCATCGCGGAGCACCGGCTCACCTGTCTCGGCTCGTCGATGCGGCATGAGCACATCGCCGCCTTCGCCCAGATCGATATCTCGCTCGATCCCTTCCCGCAGAACGGCGGCGTAAGCACCTGGGAATCGCTGCAGGCCGGCGTGCCCGTCGTGGCCAAGCTCGGCAACAGCTCGGCCTCGCGCGCGGGCGGCGCCATCGTCAAGGCGGTCGGCCTCGACGACTGGGTGGCCGAGGACGACGACGGCTACATCGCGATTGCCGTGAGGCACGCTGCCGACCCCGCTGCCCTGGCGCAACTGAGGGCCGAGCTGCCGGCCCGCGTGGCGAGCTCACCGGCCGGCAATGTCGTGGCTTACACGCGCAAGGTCGAGGAAGGCTACCGCACGTTCTGGCGGCGCTATTGCGCGACTGGGGCTTGAGCCCGGCCGGCCACATGTCCCGCGAATCAAGCGCCCTGTGTTAGTCTCGCGCGCGGTATTCGCAGGCGGGCCGTCCACCGGCTCGCTTGTTTGTTCGGGCGGAGCCACCGGCCGAATCAGTTGCGTCTGTTTACCCCGGCTCATCTGATCTGGAGACAATCCTTGGCTGGCAATGTCGGCTCGCGTGCGTTTCAGAACGCCCGACTCGAGAAGAAGAACCGCAAGCAGGCCGAGCCGTTGCTGGCGGCCGCGTCGGCTGCGTATCACGCCCGGCGGCCGGCCGAGGTGCGCTCGCTCTGTGCCCAGGTCCTGGCGCTGCTGCCGGACCACGCCGGCGCTTTGCGGCTGCTCGGCATGGTTGCCCTCGATTCCGGTGCCCTGAGCGAGGCCGCGGCGGCACTGACGCGCGCGGTGGAGATCGATCCGCGCGATGTCGATGCCCACGCCAATCTCGGCATCGTGCTGTCCAATCTGGGACGTCATGCCGAGGCGCGCAGGCACCAGGAACGTGCCGTGGCGCTGGTCCCGAACTTCGCTGCGGGCTGGAACAGCCTCGGCAGCACGCTCCTTCGCCTGCAGGAGCCGGAGCCGGCGCTCGCCGCCTATGATCGCGCGGTCGCCCTGAAGCCGGACTACGCGGACGCGCATTGCAATCGCGGCATGGCGCTGCTGCTCGCCGACCGCAGCGCCGAGGCGCTGCAGAGCTTCGATCGCGCGCTGGCGCTCAATCCACGTCACGTGCAGGCGCTGCATGGCAAGGGTCTCGTCGGCCTGAAGCTCCGCCATTTCGACGAGGCGCTCGCGGCATTGAATGCGGCGCTCGCGATCAGGCCGGATGCGGCAAGCGTTCTTGCCGAGCGCGGCCAGGTGCATCTGCAGGCCGGCCGGTTCGATCAGGCCAAGGCGGATTTCGACGCGGCGCTGGCGCGCGAGCCCAATCTCGAAGCCGCACTGCTCGGCAGGGCTCATCTCGGCGTGCACCAGAACGATGTCGCGCCGGCCATGGCGGCCTGCCGCAAGGTGCTCGAACAGAACCCGGCGTCCGAGGCCGCCTGGACCTGGCTCGGCGGCTGCTATGCCAAGCAGGGGGACATCGAGGCGGCCCTGCAGCACTTCGACCACGCGCTCGCGCTCAAGCCCGATTATCGGGATGCGATCGCTGCGAAGATATTTACTCTCGACTTCCTGCCCGACGCTGATTTCGCCCGGCAACAGGCGGTCCGACGCGAATGGTGGGAGCGGATCGGGACGCAGCTTCCACGCGCTGCGCTGGCCCCGCGTAACAGGGATCCGGAACGGCGGCTGGTCATCGGCTATGTCTCGGCGGATTTCCGCAATCACTCGGCGGCTTTCACCGTGCTGCCGGTGCTGCGCCATCATGATCACGCTCAGTTCGAGGTGATCTGCTATTCCTGCTCGGCGCGCCAGGACGAGGTCACGGCGCGCTGCCGGGCGGCGGCCGACGGCTGGGTCGAGGCCTGGCAGATGTCGGATGATGACCTGGCCGCGCGGATCCAGGCGGACGGCGTCGACATCCTCGTCGATCTCTCCGGCCATTCCTCCGGCAACCGGCTCACCCTGTTCGCCCGCAAGCCCGCGCCGATCCAGGTCACGGCGTGGGGCCACGGCACCGGAACTGGATTGCCGACGATCGACTACTTCTTCGCCGATCCGGTGACCGTGCCGGCCGACATGCGCCCGCTGTTCGCCGAGCAGGTCTACGATCTGCCCGCGGTGATCACGACGGATCCGCTCCCGGTGACGCCGTCCACCGAGCTGCCGATGCTGCGCACCGGCTACGTCACCTTCGGTGTGTTCAACCGGATCGACAAGATCTCCGATGCGGCGCTGTCGGTGTGGGGGCGGCTGATGGCGCAACTGCCGGAGGCACGCATCGTCGTCAAGAATTCCGCGATCGATGACGGCTTCCTCCGCGATGGCCTCGTCGCGCGCTTCGTCGCCCATGGCATCGCGGCGGAGCGCGTCATCTGCTTCGGCTCGACCACGCGCGAGCAGCACGTCGCGCAATTCGCCCATGTCGACATCTCGCTCGATCCGTTCCCGCAGAATGGCGGCGTCAGCACCTGGGAGTCGCTACAGGCGGGCGTGCCCGTGCTTGCGAAGCTCGGCTGCAGCACGGCCTCGCGCGCGGCTGCCGCGATCAACACCGCGCTCGGACTTGACGACTGGGTGGCCGCGGACGACGACGGCTATGTCGCGATCGCGCTGAAGCATGTCGCGGAGCCGGGCAGGCTGTCCCGGCTCAGAGCCGAGCTGCCGGCGAGGGTTGCAGGTTCTGCCGCCGGCAATGTCGAGACCTACACGCGCAAGGTCGAGGAAGCCTACCGGCTGTTCTGGCGGCGCTACTGCGCCAGCCCGGGTTGAGTGCGTCCGAGGCTGCGAGTCACAGCCCCCGGTGAATGTCGTGCGAAATCTTGGTGGAGCCTCTCGGTGGCAAGCGATGTCGGGTCCCGTGCCTTTCAGAATGCGCGGTTGCAGAAGAAGCATCGCAAGCAGGCCGATGAGCTGATGCCGCGTGCCGTCGCGGCCTATCGCGCCGGACGTCCGGCCGATGCGCAGGCGATCTGCGGCCAGATCCTGGCGCTGTTGCCGGAGCATTTCGATGCCCTGCATCTGCTCGGCGTCGTGGCGCTCGACAGCGGCCAGATCGAGCTCGCCGAGCAGGCCCTGACCAAGGCGGTCGAGATCGAGCCGCGCCACGCCGAGGCGCTGTCCAATCTTGGTCTCGCGCTGTTCAATCGCAAACGCTACGAGGAGGCGCGCAAGTGCCAGGAGCGGGCGATCGCGCTGAAGCCCAATCTCGTGGTCGTGCTCACCGGCCTCGGCAACACGCTGATGCGCCTTGGCCTGCCGGCGGAGGCGATCGCGGCGCATGACAGGGCGATCGCGCTGAAGCCGGACTACGCCGACGCCTATTGCAATCGCGGCATGGCGCTGCTGACGCTCAATCGCAATGCTGAGGCCGATCACAGTTTTGATCGCGCCTTGTCGCTCAATCCGCGCCACATGGAGGCGATGTTCGGCAAGGGGCTTGCCTGCATCAATCTGCGCCATTCCAACGCCGCGCTCGCGGCCTTCGACGCCGCGCTCGCGATCAGGCCGGGAGCCGCGCAGGTGCGGGCGCAGCGCGGCCGGCTGCACCAGCAGGCCGGCCGGTTCGATCCGGCGATGGCGGATTTCCAGGCGGCGCTTGCCATCGATCCGCGTCACGAGCCGGCGCTGCTCGGATTTGCCCAGCTCAGCGTCGTCAAGGACAACATCGCGCCGGCGATGGATGCGTGCCGCAAGGTGCTGGAGCAGAATCCTCACTCGGAGGTCGCCTGGACCTGGCTCGGCGAATGCTTCTGCAAACAGGGCGATCTGGCCACGGGGCTGCAGCACTTCGAGCGCGCGCTCGAGATCAAGCCTGACTTCGGCGACGCGATCACCGCCAAGATCTTCCTGCTCGACTTCATGCCCGACACCGACTTCGCCCAGCACCAGGCGGTCCGGCGCGAATGGTGGACGAGAATCGGCGCCCAGATCGCGCGGCGGCCGACGCCGGTGCGCGACCGTGATCCGGAGCGGCGGCTCACCGTGGGCTATGTCTCGTCCGACTTCCGGACGCATTCGGCGGCGCTGGTGTTCCTGCCGGTGCTGCGCCATCATGATCACGGGGCGTTCAAGGTGATCTGCTATTCCTGCTCGCCGCTGCAGGACATGATGACGGCGCAGTGCCGCGCGGCGGCTGACGTCTGGGTCGATGCCTCGCAGATGTCCGACGAGGAGTTGACTGATCGCATCGCGGCCGATGAGGTTGACATCCTGGTCGATCTCTCCGGCCATTCCGCCGGCAACCGCCTGCCGGTGTTCGCCCGCAAGCCGGCGCCGGTCCAGGTCACGGCTTGGGGCAGCGGCACCGGCACCGGCGTGCCGACGATGGACTACTTCTTCGCCGACCCCGTCACGGTGCCGGAGGCCGTGCGCCCTCTGTTCGCCGAGCAGGTCTACGACCTGCCGGCTGTGATCACCACCGATCCGCTGCAGGGATGGCTGCCGACGCCGCTGCCGATGCTGCGCAATGATTACGTCACCTTCGGCGTGTTCAACCGCATCGACAAGATCTCCGAGCCCGCGCTCGCATTGTGGGCGCGGCTGATGGCGGAGCTGCCGGACTCGCGGATCGTCATCAAGAACGGCGCGCTCGATGATTCCCTGGTGCGCAACGCGCTGCTGGCCCGCTTCGTCGCGCATGGCATCCCCCAGGAGCGGATCACCTGCCTCGGCCTGTCGACGCGCGATCAGCACATCGCTGAGTTCGCCGCGATCGACATGTCGCTCGACCCGTTCCCGCAGAATGGCGGCGTCAGCACCTGGGAGTCGCTGCAGGCCGGCGTGCCCGTGATCTGCAAGCTCGGCCACAGCGCGGCGGGCCGTGCGGCAGCCGCCATCAACACCGCGGTCGGGCTGTCCGATTGGGTCGCTGAGGATGACGGCCGCTACATCGCAATCGCCTTGAACCATGCGCGCAACCCGGCCGCATTGGCGAAGCTGCGGGCGGAGCTCCCCGTCATGGTGGCCAACTCCGCCGCCGGCAATGTCGAGACCTACACGCGCAAGGTCGAGGAGGGCTACCGCCTGTTCTGGCGCCGCCATTGCGCGTCCGGCTGAGCTACAGCCGCGCGGCACCGACGATGCGTCCGTCGGCGGCCTCGAGCAGCACGGCCGCATCCTCGCCCTCCGGCATCGGCTCATTGAGCCGCAGCGCCGTGCCGTTCCAATCGCCCAGCGCGCGCACCGAGCGCACGACGTTCAGCTCCTCCAGCGTCCGGCCGCCATTCTCGCCGCGGCGGATGGCCGTCTCATGCTGGTGGTCGAAGCCGACGAGCAGGACGCGCCCGCGCCCTTCGCCGCCGCCGACCTCGACCGTGAGCTTGTCGCCATTGCGCGCGAGCCGGATGGCGGCAGCCGTGGTTCGCGCGCTTTTGGCCCGATCGATCGCCGGCCCCACCTCGGCCCTGTTGGAGCCGACATGGCTGGTGAGGCCGTCGACGACGATTTCGGGCGTGTAGGAGCCGTCACCGAAGCGGCTGCCATAGCGGGCCTGGCGATCGGTCGCGGCGGGCAGCGAGAACGGGTCCTTCCAGCCGAGACGGTCCCAGTAGGTCACATGAAACGCGAGCGGCAGCACATCGCGTCCCTGGCGGACGAATTCATTCAAATAGGCATTTGCAGGCGGGCAGGAGGAGCAGCCCTGCGAGGTGAACAGCTCGATCACGACAGGCCGCTTCACATCAGCCGCGGCCGAGGGCGACCAGGGCGCAAACGAGGCGAGCAGAATGGCGAAGTGAGACGCGTGGCGTAGCGAGGCGTGGGGCAAGGACATGGCGTTCTCCCGCGAGGTGACACGACCTCCTTCGCAAGCCCGATCCATCTCGTTACCTCCGCGAGCTGCCCACACGCAGGCGTGATGTCGGTCGACGAGTCTGTTCACCGCCTGTCGCGATGCGTGAGAAGGCGCGCGGCACACGCGAGGACGACCTCGCAGGTCCTTCAAAACGCTCCGTTTTTCGTTCGCCTCCAATGTAACTTTCTGAATCAAATCGTGTCCTGAAAAAGGTTTCCGCGTTCGCCTCGCCTGAAGTGACATGCTAGGAGAGCTTCGACCGGCTGATTTGCAGTTCATTAACTGTTATGGCCAAACCGTGACATCGATGGGGTCGAGCGACATGAGTTCGAAGGGGGCGGGCCACAAGGCCGAGCTGAGGCAGGCGCTGCGCGTCGGCGTGATCGGAGCCGGCGTGATGGGCAGCAATCATGCCCGCGTGCTGGCCGGACTGCCGGACGTGCACCTCGTCGGCGTGGTCGATCCGCTGCCGGCGCATCGCAGCCGCGTCACCGAACTTGCGAACTGCCCGACCTTCGAGAGCCTCGATCAGCTCGCCGCCGAGGGCGTCGACGCCGTGACGATCGCGGCACCCACCCATCTGCATCACGAGCTCGCGCTCGCCTGCATCGCGCGCAAGGTGCATCTGCTCGTCGAGAAGCCGATCGCCTCCACGGTGGAGGAGGGCAAGGAGATCGTCGCGGCCGCGCATCGCGCCGGCGTCACCCTGATGATCGGCCATGTCGAGCGCTTCAATCCGGCCGTGGCCGCGATCAAGAAGGCGATCGCCGGCGAGGACCTTCTGTCGATCGCGATCACCCGCGTCGGCCCGTTCCCGCCGCGCATGTCCAATGTCGGTGTGGTCATCGATCTCGCCGTGCACGACATCGACCTGATCCGCTGGTTCACCGAGTCCGACATCATCGAGGTGCAGCCGCAGCTGTCGAGCGCGGTGGCCGAGCGCGAGGACATCGCGCTGTTGCAGTTCCGCACCGCCTCCGGCGTGCTCGCCCACATCAACACCAACTGGCTGACGCCGTTCAAGGCGCGCAACGTCACGGTGGCGACGCGCGGCAAGTACATCATGGGCGACCTGCTCACCCGCCAGGTCACCGAATGCTTCGGCTTCAAGCCTGACGGCAGCTACTCGATGCGCCATCTCCCCGTCGGCCACGACGAGCCGCTGCGCGCCGAGCTGATCGCGTTCCTGCACGCGGTGCGCTCGGGCACGTCGCCCGCCGTCACCGGCGACGAGGGCGTCGCGAGTCTCGCGATCGCCACGCAGTGCCTGGAGACCTCCAGCCATCGCCCGGCCGAGGCCGCCACCAAGCGCCGCGCCGCTGCCGGCTAGTCGCATCCCTGCTTTCCCCCATTCCCGTCTTTCGAAAAGTCGTCAGAGCTCATGAACCAGCATTTGCGTCGTCAGCCCATTCCGTTCATCGACACCGCCGCGCAGCGCCAGCGGCTCGGCAAGTCCCTCGATGAGGCCGTCGCCCGCGTGCTCGCGCACTGTCAGTTTCTCGGTGGTCCCGAGGTCATCCAGCTCGAGAAGGAGCTGGCCGAGTTCTGCGGCGCCAAATATGCAGTGAGCTGCTCCAGCGGCACCGACGCACTGCTGATGGTGCTGATGGCGCAGGGCATCGGCCCGGGCGACGCCTTGCTGTGCCCGTCCTTCACCTTCTGCGCGACCGGCGAGTCGGTCGCGCTGACCGGCGCCACGCCCGTCTTCGTCGACGTGCTGGAGGACACCTTCAACATCGATCCGGCCTCGCTCCGCCGCGGCATCGCCACCGCGAAGCGGCTCGGCCTGAAGCCGAAGGCGGTGATTCCGGTCGATCTGTTCGGTCAGGCCGCGGACCATGATGCGGTCGCCGCGATCGCTGCGGACGAGGGGATGTTCGTACTCGACGACGCAGCCCAAGGCTTTGGCGCCAGCTACAAGGGCCGTCGCATCGGCACCTTCGGGCTCGCGACCGCCACCAGCTTCTATCCGGCCAAGCCGCTCGGGTGCTTCGGCGACGG
Source organism: Bradyrhizobium sp. SRS-191 (assembly GCF_024586915.1). Taxonomy (GTDB): domain Bacteria; phylum Pseudomonadota; class Alphaproteobacteria; order Rhizobiales; family Xanthobacteraceae; genus Bradyrhizobium. Next base: position 54,375 of record NZ_JANBVS010000027.1, on the reverse strand, counting down.
CGGCGCCATCCTCACCGACGATGCCGGCTTGGTCGAGCGCCTGCGCAGCGTGCGCGCCCATGGCGGCGGCAGCGACAAATACGACAACGTCCGCCTCGGCCTGACCGCGCGGCTCGACACCATTCAGGCCGCGGTTCTGATCGAGAAGCTCAGGATCTTCGAGGACGAGATTCGTGCGCGCAACGAGGTGGCGGAGCGCTACACCGCGGCGCTGGCCGACATCGTCAAGGTGCCGCGCCTCGTCGAGGGCTGCACCTCGGTCTGGGCGCAATACACCATCCGCCTGCCGCGCGGCGTCGACCGCGACACCTTCGCCGCCGCGCTGAAGGCGCAGGGCATCCCGACCGCGATCTACTATCCGAAGTCGATGCACCAGCAGACGGCGTATCGCATCTTCCCAAGCGCCGATGGCGGCCTGCCGGTGAGCGAGCAGCTCTCGGCGGATGTCATCAGCCTGCCGATGCACGCGTATCTGGATGAAGCGACGCAGGCCCGCATCATCGAGGTGGTGCGCGGCGCGCTGGCGGCGTAAGGCTCTACGCATTGCTCGGCTGATTGCTCACTCGGCCGCTCGTCTCGCTCGCGCTGTGACGAAGGCGTAGCTATACGTGATCGCCCCGCTGCGCGCCCCAACTAACAGTGTCGTCCCGGCGAACGCCGGGACCCATACCTCCAGGGAGCGAATTGAGGCACGCTGGTCATTGGCCTTTTGCCCAATACGTCCGCCGCAGCGTATGGATCCCGGATCGGCGCCACGCTACGCTTCGCGCGTCGTGGCTTGTCCGGGACGACAGCGGTGGGTGTGCTTGCGACAGTCCGTAGGTGGGCAAAGGCTCGCACACCCGCGTGCTTGTTTCGCTGATCCATCGCGCGCCGTGCCCACCATTGCCACCGCCGATGCGGATGCACGGTGGGCACGCGACCGCCCTGCGGGCGGCTGCTTTGCCCACCCTACGGCAGCGTGGATCTCTTTCCGATTTACATTTCAAACAGCAAACGACATGGGAACGCGTTCTCGCGGCATGTGACGCCCGAGGTCTGCGATCAGTCCACCCTCGCCAACAGTGCAGAGGGCGCAGGGAATGCCGGGTGAAGGCCTCACCCATGGCCCGCCTGCGGAAGAAATGCAGGCGGCAGGTACCACAGGTTCAGCCGACATTCCGGCATTCCCTGCGCGATGGGTTTACGGCTGCTCCGCGATCTCCCCGGTGCACCGGCTTGTTGGCCACCGTATCGCGACAATGCGCTTGCGCGCATTGCGCGGACCTCAGCTTCGGGAGGCCAGGACCACGCGACTTGACCGTCCGTGACAGCCCGTTCGTCCGCACGCCACGAGGACATGCTGCGAGCTCTCCCGGCCATCGCATCCCCGCCTCGCGTGTCGTGACGATCGCGCGCAACGCCCCTTCTGCATGAGGCGGGATGGCGAGAGATAATCACTTGTTCTGCAAAATAGCAAGATGATTATTTTTATCGGAATTAAGACCACGTCCGCCCGCTTGCTACGGGCTTGCGTCATCCCGGGGAACGCCGGGGGAACGCCGGGACCTATACCGCGTGGGGGCCCATGGTCCCGAATCAGCGCCCGCCGCCGCTTCGCGCCGGCAGGCTCGTCCGCGGTGACAGCGGTGGGGCCGTTCTCGCGTGCCTTGTCGGCGAGGACGATCGGCATCAGCTGAACGCCCATTTCAAAATGCAAAGTTGCGTCTTGATTTTGCAGGCGCATCGTGACCATGCAGCCATTGGCTCGCGTGAAAGTTGTGTGACAGGCCGAAGAAACAAAGGAAAATAATGGCTTACTTGAGGACACAATTCCCCGGTACAACCAAGGGGCATCATTTACAAAACCAGATCCGCTCACGATAGTCGCTGCCCGGCAGAAGCCAGACCTTAGGCACACGAATGAATCTCGTCCTCCAATACGAAAGTTCCGCCCTCGCGGCTCCTCAGAGCTTCAGGGACGCTATGCAGACCGCGGCCAACATTCTGGATGCGGAAGTCCTCGACAACATCACAGTCACGCTTCTTGTCGGGTACGGCGATTGGAACAACGGGGCGGTGAAAACCAAAACGGGCCAAGCGCTCGGCGGATCCTTGAACGACCTTTTCGTTTATTATCCGGATCTGAGGTCGGCGCTCGCAGCCCACGAGACCTCGTCGCTCGATCAGTCGGTCGTGAACGCACTGCCGAACACATCGACCATCGATAATAGCTATGCTTTTGGCGTAAGCCCCGCGGTTGCGAAAGCCTTGGGTCTGATGTCGCCAACGACCTCCGAGATCGACGGAGCCGTCGGCTTTGACCCGTCGATTCCGACCAATCTGCTGGTCGGCGCCGCTCTGCACGAGTTCACCCATGCGATGGGACGGGAGCCCGTTTCCGGCGTATCCGGTGTCGGCGCCGCAAGGGCCGCAGGCACATTTGATTTCGTACGTTACACGAGTGCGGGCAACCACCTGTACACGACCGGCGACACGGCGGTCCCGGCCTATTTCTCGGTCGACGGCGGCACCACGAAGCTGGCCGATTTCGGTCAGACCTCCGATCCAAGCGATTTTCTGAATAGCGGCGTGCAGGGGGCGAACGATCCCTTCAACGAGTTTGGCAATACGAAGACAATCCAGTCGCTCACAACGGTCGACAGGCAAGTGCTCGATGCCATCGGCTTCAACACGACGCCCGCTATCCTTCAGACCGATGGATCCACCAGCCTTGCTCAAGGTGGCAACCACTACCTGCTGATCAATGGCAACACCGGGCTCGAGTTCGGGCTCATGTACGGCGGCGGTCTGGTGACTGCGGGTCAGTTCGGCAGCATCAGTCCGATCGGTGCCGTTCAGACCGCGAACGGCTACGACGTGGCCTGGAAGATTCCCGGCACCAACCAGTTCACGTTCTGGTCGACGGATGTCAACGGCAACTACAACTCGAACCTTTCGGGCTTGGTGTCGGGCAACAGTTTCGCAGCCGAGCAGTTCGAGACCGTCTTCGGCCAGGACCTGAACGGCGACGGCACAGTCGGCGTCACGTCATCGCTGATCCAGACCGCGGGATCAACCAGCCTGCTGGCCATCGCGGACAATTACTATATCTACACAAATGGTTCGGGGCCCGAGCTGAAATACGGCGGTGCTCCGGTGGTTGCCGGCGAGTTCGGCAACATCAATCCCGTTGGGGCGATCGCGACCTCCAACGGCTATGAGATCGTCTGGCAGATTCCCGGCACCACGCAGTTCACATTCTGGACGGTCGACACGAACGGCAACTACGCCGGAAACATCACGGGCCTGGTGCACGGGACCGACTTCCTGGTCGAGTCGGCGGAATCTGCGTTCGGCCGGGACCTGAATGGCGATGGCAGCATTGGTGTCACGGCGTCGGTCATTCAGACCAATGTCACGACAAGCCTGCTGGCGATCGCCGACAACTACTACATGTACATCAACGGATCAGGGCCCGAGTTGAAATATTCCGGCGCTCCCGTGGTCGTCGGCGAGTTCGGCAGTATTGCGCCAGTTGGAGCGATTCAGACCGCGACCGGGTACGACATTGCCTGGAAGATCCCGGGCACCAGCGAGTTCACGTTCTGGTCGACGGACAGCAACGGCAACTATACCGGCAATTTGACGGGCCTCGTGTCCGGGACGAGCGCCGCCGCCGAACAATTCGAGACGATCTTCCACCAGGACCTCAACGGCGACGGCGTGATCGGCGTGCCGAGCAGTTCTGGCGTCGCAAGCTCGGCGACCTTCACGCTTGTTGCAGCGACATCGGCGGACGTGACGATCGAAGGAACGACTCCGGTTACGCCGTCTGCGTTGAGCGCTGTTATCGTCGCAAGCGGCAACGCGGGGGCCGATCAGATCGAGCTTCACGGCGTCGATTTCAGCAAGGCTCACGCCACCTTCGACAATGCCTCCGGGACGCTTTCCGTGACCGACGGCTCAATCACGGCGTCTCTCCATATCCTCGGCCAGTACTCGCAGGACAGCTTCCATTTCGCGAGTGACGGCAACGGCGGGACGCTGATCTCTGTCGCGCCATCTCCAGGGCAGGGAGCCGCAAGTCAGGTCGCCAACTCGACCGCGCACGACACGTTCGTGTTCGCCCCGAATTTTGGTCAGGTCATCCTCGCGAACTTTGCGCCCGCGACGGATACTCTTCAATTCAGCAAGACCGTATTTTCGGACGTCACCGCGCTGCTGGCGGCAACGCATGATGATGCATCCGGCAACGCCGTGGTGACGGACGCCGCGCACGATACGATCACGCTGCAGCATGTCACGACCGCGCAGTTGCTCGCGCACCAGAGCGACTTTTATTTTGCATAGATGTCGGGCGCATCTCGCCACGCTCGCGCTTCTCATCATTGCCGCAAGCCCTGTGCGCGTGGAGACCACACCCGTGCAATGCACGCTCGTCGTCGATGGGACGTCCTATATCGACGGTGTCTGCGAATTCACGCGTGACAACCACGAGGGCTCGTTCTCGATCTACGGCGAGCAATATTGGGCGATGGTCGATGTTGGACGCGGTTATTGCGCTCCGCTCATCGACTTTCCATATCGGTCTAAATCAAATCATCGACCGTGATGCGCAGCACGTCGGCGATCTTCTTCAACGTCGCTGCGGTGCCGGGCTTCTGGCCGCTTTCGATCTCGGATAAAAATGCCTGGGAAATGCCCGCGGCATCGGCAAGCGCTGCTTGCGTCAGATCCCGTTTCTTGCGCCAGAAGGCGAGGGGAGTCTTTGCGGCCAGGAGTTCGTCGGCCTCGGCCGAGGTCAGCATCTCCTCCTCGCCGCTCTCGATCTCACGGAGCACGCGCCGCGCCGACAGACTGTCGCGGAGGTCTTCGAGTTCCTCGATCATGCGGTCGTAGTCGGCCTCCGGAACGATCACGATCCCGTCGCCATTGGGAGCTTTGGTTCTGACGTGGGTCATTGGGCTCTCTCAGCTATAGACGTCGCCGCGCGGGCCGACGTTGAGGACGTTGATCGTGTCGGTTGTCTCGGTGAACACGACCCTGAAATCTCCTACGCGCAGGCGCAGCGCATCGACACCAGTCAGCTGTTTCACATTGTTCGCTTGGGTTGTGGGATCGTGGGCGTATTGCTCGATCTTCTCCCGGATCAACGCAGCGCGGTTCGCGTGCTGGCGCAAAGCGCGAAGTGCTTTTCTGCTGTAGATCACAGCCTTCATGTCCGATAATCGCACTTTGCGATAAATGCGTCAATCGCAAACGGCGATGCCCTTGCGGCGGCCTCGCTTAGGCCACCGGGATTTCAGCATCAGCCGTCGGCACCCGTCGTTGTGACGGATTTGACCACGTTCTCTTCGTTTTTGAACGCTGCGGTTCGGCACACACTGCTTCAACATGGGCTCTTCATGCTCTAGAAGCCCCCCATGCTCGGACGTATCTTCACCGTCGGCGGCTATACGCTGCTGTCGCGACTCACCGGTTTTGCCCGTGACATCATGCTGGCGGCGATTCTTGGCGCCGGGCCGATCGCCGATGCGTTCTTCATTGCGTTCCGGCTGCCGAACCATTTCCGGGCGATCTTTGCGGAAGGCGCGTTCAACGCGGCCTTTGTTCCCGCCTACGCGCATGTGCATGGCGAGAAGGGCCCGGCCTCCGCGAGCCTGTTTGCGGACCGCATCTTCACGCTGCTGTTGGCCTCGCAGGTCGTTCTGCTGATTCTGGCCTGGGTGTTCATGCCGCAGGCGATGACGATCCTGGCGCCGGGCTTCACAGATGATCCGGCGCAGCGCGAGATGGCGATCACGCTGACGCGGATCACCTTTCCGTATCTGCTGCTGATCACGCTGGTGACGCTGTACGGTGGCATGCTCAACGTGATGCAGCGCTTCGCGAGCGCCGCGGCGGCCTCGATCTTCCTCAATCTCGCGATGATGGTGACGCTCGCGCTCGCGGCGTTCTTTCCGAACGCCGGACATGCCGCGGCGTGGGGCGTGCTGATCTCCGGCTTCCTGCAATATGTCCTGCTCGCCGGTGATCTCGCGCGTCACGGCGGCCTGCCGCGGTTTGCGCCGCTCAAGCTCGACGACGACATCCGCGCCTTCTTCAAGGCGCTGGGGCCCGCGACGTTGGGATCGATGGGCACCCAGGTCGCGATGTTCGCCGACACGATCATCGCGACGTTTCTCCCCGCGGGTGCGATCTCGGCGCTGTATTATGCCGACCGTCTCAATCAGCTGCCGATCGGCGTGATCGGCATCGCCATCGGCACCGTACTGCTGCCGGAGATGTCGCGGCGGCTGACGGCAGGCGACCACCAGGGCGCGATGGAGCAGCAGCGTCGGGCCTTCGAGTTCACCTTGCTGTTCTCGGTGCCGTTCGTCGCCGCCTTCCTTGCCGTGCCCGACGTCATCACGCGGGCGATGTTCGCGCGCGGCGCCTTCACCAAGGGTGATGCGGCGGCCGCCGGCGCGACGCTCGCGGCCTACGCCGTCGGGCTCATTCCGTTCGTGATGATCCGCAGCGCCGTCTCGACCTTCTACGCCCGCAAGGACACGGCGACACCGGTGAAGGCCTCGCTGACCGGGCTGGCCGTGAACGTCGTGCTGAAGGTGCTGCTGATGGGCTCGCTGGCGCAGGTCGGCCTCGCGCTGGCCACCGCCGTCGGCGCCTGGATCAATCTGCTGCTGGTGCTCGGCTTCGCCGTGCACAAGCGCTACCTCGTCGTCGATCGCCGTCTCACATTGTCATTGTTGAAGTTCGCCGCGACCGGCGTGCTGCTCGCTGCGGCACTCTGGCTGACGGTTTTCGTGGTTTCGCCGCATTTCGCCGCGCTCGGCCGCTTGCGGGACGAGGCGATGCTGGGCCTGCTGATCATGATCGGCGCGGTGATCTATGCGGCGGCCATTCTCGGGCTGTTCGGCCTGCGCTGGCTCAAGGCGCTCGTGCGCCGCTGAGGCCGGCGCGTTGCATGAGACGCGACTGCGCGAACTGATGAGATCATGCGTGCGCGTCTGTTATGCCTTGCGCCACCAGGGCACCGCGAATATTGTCGCGCGCGGGGAGATCATTCGTGGCGCGACGGCGGCAAACTGCAAACTGGGCGCGGAGGGCGGTCGGCATTCTGGCCGCCTATCTGATCGCGTTGCAGATGGTGCTCGCTGGCGCAATGTCGGCGCAGATGGCGGCCGCAGCCGCCAACGATCTCGGCGTGATCTGCACCGACGCTGATGGCACCGTCCACGGCACCAGCGCGCCGGACTCCGCCGTTCTGCACAAGGACTTCTGCGCGGTCTGCGCCTTCTCCGCCCATGCCGCGCCGGTGCCGACACCGGTCGTCGCCATGCTCGTGCGCAGCGCCGGCGAACTGCGGCTTGCGAGCTTCGCCGCCTGGGCTGCGCGCGATTCCCGCCTCCGTGAACCCCGTCTGTCGCAAGGACCTCCCGCGTACGCCTGATCGAAGTTTGTCGTCAGCTTTCGTTCGTCCAGAGGTTCATCATGTCCCGTTCCGTAACCGCGCTTTGCGCGGCGACGTGCCTTGTCACGTTGTCGTCTCCCTGTTTCTCCCAAGCCCGCGCTCCAAGCAATCTGCCGACGGTCACCGTCGATCCGGCCAGGCCCGCAGCGGCGCGTCCGGCGAGGCCCGCCGGCAACGATCAGTCCGCGCGGAGGGCGCGCGCTGCCCGATCAACAGCCGCACCGCAGACGGCCGCCACGGCCCCTGTCGGTCCGGCCCCGAGCCGGACCGCGCCGAACACGCAAACGGCGACCCAGCGCATCCAGCAGACGCCGGGCGCCGTTGCCGTCGTGCCGGACACCGCGTTCAAGAACGGCTCGGCACAGACCATCAAGGACATGCTCGACTACGTGCCCGGCGTGTTCGCGCAGCCGAAATGGGGCGACGACACCAGGCTGTCGATTCGCGGCTCCGGCCTGTCGCGCAACTTCCATCTGCGCGGCACCCAGCTCTATCTCGACGGCATTCCGATCAACACCGCCGACGGCTATGGCGATTTCCAGGAGATCGATCCGACCGCCTACCGCTATGTCGAAGTCTACAAGGGCGCCAATGCGCTGCGCTATGGCGCCAACTCGCTGGGGGGCGCCGTCAACTTCGTCACGCCGACCGGCCGCGATGCCTCCGCGTTCGAGAGCCGGCTGGATGGCGGCGCCTTCGGCTTCCTGCGCGGCCAGGCCTCGACCGGCGGCGCTTACGGCGCGGCCGATTACTTCGTGACCGGCTCGGCGTCGCGCGTCGACGGCTATCGCGATCACAGCTGGGGACAGTCCGAGCGCGGCAGCGCCAATCTCGGCTACCAGGTCTCGCCTGACTTCGAGACCCGCTTCTATCTCAACGCCAATACGGTGCGGCAGCGCATCCCCGGCGAGGTCAGCAAGACCAGCGCGCTCAACTCGCCGCAGGCCGCGGCGGCCAACAACGTGCTGAACGACTGGCAGCGCAACATCGACACGGTGCGAATCGCCAACAAGTCGACGCTTCATCTCGACAACACCGATGTCGAGTTCGGCGTGTTCGCGGTCGACCGCCATCTGATGCATCCGATCTTCCAGTGGCTCGACTATCGCTATCACGACTATGGCGGCTTCGTGCGCGCCGTCGACGATCGCGAGCTCGGCGGCCATCGCAACCGCTTCACCGTCGGGCTCAACATCCAGAACGGCACGACGGACGCGAACCAGTTCGTCAACACCGGCGGCAACAAGGGCATGCAGATGTCCTCGCTGACGCAGAATCCGGAGAACTACACGCTCTATGCCGAGAATGCCTGGTACGCGGTGCCGAGCGTCTCGCTGATCGCCGGCGCGCAGTTTCTGCACGCGGTGCGCAGCCAGCAGGTCAATTTCACGCTCAACGGCGACGCGGCCGGCACCGCCACCTATGATCTCGCCAGCCCGAAGGTGGGCGTGCTCTGGGACGTCGATCCGGCCTGGCAGGTGTTCGCCAACATCTCGCGCAGCGGCGAGGCGCCGAGCTTCGGCGAAGGCAGGGGCGCGCTCGTCCGCTTCTACGACATCAAGGCGCAGACCGCGACGACCTACGAGATCGGCACCCGCGGCCGGCGGCCTGATGTCACCTGGGACTTCGCGCTCTACCACGCCGACATCCGCAACGAGCTGCAATGCTTCTACTCGTCGTTCGGCAATTGCAACGTCACCAATGCCGACAAGACCATGCACCAGGGCGTCGAGGCGGGCCTCGGCTTGAGCCTGCTGAAGGGGCTCGCGGTGAAGAGCGATGCGCCCGACCGCGTCTGGCTGAATGTCGCCTATACCTATAACGACTTCCGCTACAGCAACGATGCGACCTGGGGCAACAACCGCCTGCCTGGCGCGCCGCCGCACTTTTTGCGCGCGGAGCTGCTGTACAAGCATCCGGCGGGCTTTGCCGTCGGTCCCAACGTCGAGTGGGTGCCGCAATCCTATTTCGTCGACAGCGCCAATACGCTCAGCACGGACTCCTATCTGCTGTGGGGCCTGAAGGCGACCTATGACGACGGCCGGAATTTCTCCGCCTATCTCGAAGGCCGCAATCTCGCCAACAAGGCCTATATCGCGACCACCAGCATCATCGATCGGGCAACGCCGACCTCGACCTTGTTCAATCCCGGCAACGGCCGCGGCGTCTATGCCGGCCTTCGTTACAAGCTGTGAGGAACTGCATCATGCACGCTCACACCACCCAGATCACTCAAAGGACTGCGCTCGTGAAATCGATCCTGATCGGCCTCGCCGCTCTCTCCGCCGCCGTCGTCAGTGTCCCGGCGCAGGCCCACGTCGTGCTCGACAAAGCGGAGGCGCGCATCGGCAAGACCTTCAAGTCCGTGCTCGCCGTGCCGCATGGCTGCGAGGGCGCAGCGACCGTGCGTCTGACGGTACAGGTTCCCGAAGGCTTGATCGCGGTCAAGCCGATGCCGAAGCCGGGCTGGAGCATCGACGTCAAGAAGGGCGCTTACGCGCGGGTCTACAATTTCTTTCATGGCGCCCAGCTCAGCGAAGGCGTCAAGGAGATCAGCTGGAGCGGCCGTCTGGAGGACGGCTTCTACGACGAGTTCACCTTGACGGGATTCGTCGCCGACACGTTCAAGCCGGGCGATGTCCTGTCCATTCCCGTGGTCCAGGACTGTGAGAAGGGCACGGCGAAATGGGTCGAGATCGCGGCTCCCGGCCAGGATCCGCATGCGCTGAAATATCCCGCGCCGCTGCTGCGGCTGACGTCCGCCGAAGCGCCGCCGCGCGGTGTCGCGAAGGGCGACATCATTGTGTCATCAGGCTGGAGCCGCGCCACGCCCGGCGGCGCCAAGGTCGGTGCCGGCTATGTCACGGTCTCCAATACGGGGCGCGAGCCGGATCGGCTGGTGTCAGCCAGCGCTGATATCGCCGAGACGGTCGAGATCCATGAGATGTCGACCCGCGACGGCGTCATGGTGATGCGGCCGATCGAGGAGGGGCTTGCGCTGCCGCCGGGACAGACGGTCACGCTGACATCCGGCGGCATGCATCTGATGCTCACCGGCCTAAAGGCGCCGCTGGTCGAAGGCAAGTCGGTGGTGGTGACCTTGCAGTTCGAGCGCGCCGGCAAGATGGCCGTGCTGCTCGACGTGCTTGGCGTCGGCGCGCAGGCGCCTGGGCAGCAGGACGCCGCCAAGGCAGAGCACGCGCATCATTGACGGCGGACGAGGGCGGCTCGGCGGATGCGGGCTCCGAGCGGCCTGATTGCAGCGCAGCATGGTCCGATGCAGCGCTGGCCGAGAGTTGACCGGTCGTGTTCCCCTGCGGCGGAGTTGCCGTTTGCGCGAGGCCTCGTTCCGCTGCAATATGGCGCCAACATCGCCAAAACGAAGCGGGACGAGAAACCAGATGGCAGCTCCAATCAAGTTCGGTATGGGACAAAGCGTTCTCCGGAAAGAGGATGACGCGCTGATTCGCGGCAAGGGCCGCTATACCGACGATCTCGCGCCATCGGCCGCCCTGCATGCGCTGGTGCTGCGCTCGCCGCAGGCGCATGCCAAGTTCACCATCGATGTCGCCCAGGCGCGGCTGCTGCCGGGCGTGGCGTTGATTCTGACCGCCGAGGACACCGCGGAACTCGGTGGTCTTCCGTGCCTGTTCAACCTCGAGACCGATCCGTTCACCGCGCCGCCCTATCCGATCCTCGCCAAGGACGAGGTGCGTCATGTCGGCGACGCCGTGGCGTTCGTCGTTGCCGACACGCTCGATCATGCGCGCGACGCGCTCGAGGCAATCAAGGTCGAATGGACGACGCTGCCGGCCGTCACCGGCGTCGTCAATGCGATCAAGCCGGGCGCGCCGCAGGTGTGGTCCGATCACAAGGACAACGTGCTGTTCGACGTGTCGATCGGCGACAAGTCTGCGACCGAGGCGGCGTTTGCGAAAGCGCATGCGGTCGCCGAGATCCGCATCGTCAATCCGCGTGTGGTCGCGAGCTTCATGGAGACGCGCGCCGCGGTCTGCGAATACGACACCAAGCGCGATCATCTGACGTTGACGGCGGGCAGCCAGGGCAGCCACCGCCTGCGCGACATCCTCTGCCAGAACGTCCTGAAGATCCCGACCGACAAGATGCGGGTGATCTGCCCCGATGTCGGCGGCGGCTTCGGCACCAAACTGTTTCCGTACCGGGAATACGCGCTGGTCGCGGTCGCCGCGCAGCGGCTGCGCAAGTCGGTGCGCTGGGCCGCCGACCGCTCCGAGCATTTCATGGGCGATGCGCAGGGCCGCGACAACGTCACGACAGCGCGGATGGCGCTCGCCGAGGACGGCAAGTTCCTCGCGATGGATGTCGATCTGATGGGCGACATGGGCGCCTATCTCTCGACCTTTGCGCCCTATATCCCGCATGGCGGCGCCGGCATGCTGCCGGGCCTCTACGACATCCAGGCCTTCCACTGCCGGGTCCGCACGATCTTCACCCACACCGTGCCGGTCGATGCGTATCGCGGCGCCGGCCGTCCCGAGGCGGCCTATGTGGTCGAGCGTCTGGTCGATGCCTGCGCGCGCAAGCTCGACATGTCGGTCGATGCGATCAGGCGCAAGAACTTCATCCCGCCGCGCGCGCTGCCCTACAAGACCGCGACCGGCAAGGTCTATGATTCCGGCGACTTCAACGCGCATCTCAAGCGCGCGATGGAGATCGCCGAGTGGAAGGATTTTTCCAAGCGCGCCAAGGCGGCCAAGAAGAACGGGCTGGTCCGCGGCATCGGCCTTGCGAGCTATGTCGAGGTCTGCGGCACGATGGGCGAGGAGACCGCCCATGTGAAGCTCGATCCCAACGGCGACGTCACGATCCTGATCGGCACGCAGTCGAGCGGGCAGGGCCATCAGACGGCTTACGCGCAGATCGTCGCCGAGCAGTTCGGCCTGCCGCCGGAGCGCGTCCATATCCACCAGGGCGACACGGCGCAGGTTCCGACGGGCCTCGGCACCGGCGGCTCGGCCTCGATCCCGTCGGGCGGCGTCAGCGTGCAGCGCGCCACCCATGAGCTCGGCGACAAGCTCAAGCAGATCGCGGCCGAAGCCCTCGAAGCGGGCTTGGGCGATCTCGAGATCGCCGACGGCGTGATCCGCGTCGCCGGCACCGACCGCGCGATCAGCTTCGCCGATCTTGCCAAGCGGCCGGGCGTCGATCCCGCCAAGCTCAACGGCAGCGCCACCTTTGCCAGCGCCGACGGCACCTATCCGAACGGCACGCACGTCGCGGAGATCGAGCTCGATCCGGCGACCGGCATCATCAGAATCGTCAACTACGTGATCGTCGACGATTTCGGCGTGACGCTGAATCCGCTGCTGCTCGCCGGCCAGGTGCATGGCGGCGCGGTGCAGGGCATCGGCCAGGCGCTGATGGAGCAGGTGGTCTACAGCAACTCCGATGCTCAGTTGGTGACGGGAAGCTACATGGACTACGCGTTGCCGCGCGCGGCCGATGCGCCGACCTTCACCTTCGAGACCCACAACGTGCCCTGCAAGACCAACCCGATGGGCGTGAAGGGCGCGGGCGAGGCGGGCGCGATCGGCTCCTGTCCGGCCATTGTCAACGCCATCGTCGAAGCACTTTGGCGTGAGTACAAAATTGATCACATCGACATGCCGGCGACGCCGGAGCGCGTCTGGATCGCGATCCGGGAGCAGCACCGCCGTCACAGTCTCTGAGTACCTTATCCCCGAACTCTCCGAGAACCGCCTCAATTCCGGAATAACCCGCCGGGACAGGGGTTGACCAACCAGGCGCGACCCGTCCAGGTGGGCTGGACGCGATTGTGACAACAAAGGAGCGAATTGATGAAGCGGACTGTCGTGGTAGCAGCAGCGTTGCTGCTAGGGGCCGGCGCCGTGATGGCACAGGACAATCTGGTCAAGCAGAGCCAGGACACCATGAAGGCGAACGCAAAGAACCTCGGCGGTGTCCTGATCGCCATGGTCAAGGGCGAGAAGCCGTATGACCAGGCCGCCGTCAATGCTGCTCTGGCACAGCTCGACGAGACCGCCAAGAAGCTGCCGACGATGTATCCGGCGAGCATGAAGGGCGCGAAGTTCGAGGGCGACTACAGCGCCTCGCCGAAGATCTGGGAAGATCAGGCCGGCTTCAAGGCCAAGATCGACAGCTTCGCCAAGGTCGTCACCGAGGCCAAGGCCAAGATCAAGGATCTCGACAGCCTGAAGGCGACAGCGCCTGCGATCGGCAAGGAATGCGGCGGCTGCCACGAGACCTTCCGTCTCAAGAACAGCTGATCTGACGCAAGTTTGAGGGGGCGGACGCGGGCTGCGCGTTCGCCCCCTCTTTGTTTGTCCGGCGTCGGCGTCCTATTCTCGTGGGCGCATCTCGATCGCAATCCCTTCCCCCGCAGTGACGGAGCCACCATGCTACGCCGCCTCCTGCTTGCTCTGTGTGTGCTCGGCGTCGCCGGTCTCGCGGTATTCTGGTGGTTGACACAGCCCTCGACGATCACGCTCGCGGCGGCGACGCGTGCGCCCGATCTCGCCAACGGGCAGGAGATGTTCAACATCGGCGGCTGCTCGTCATGCCATGCGGTGCCGAACCAGCAGGACCGGCTGAAGCTCGGGGGCGGCCTGCCGCTGGAATCGCCGTTCGGGACGTTCTATGCGCCCAACATCTCGCCGGATCCGAACGATGGTATCGGGCGCTGGAGCGAGGCCGAATTCGTGAACGCCGTCGTGCGCGGCGTGTCGCCCGGCGGCAGTCACTACTATCCGGCGTTTCCTTATACCTCCTACGCCGCAGCGAAAGTCGACGACGTCAGGGATCTGTTCGCCTACATGAAGACGCTGCCGCCGGTGAGCGGCGCCTCGCGCCCGCACGATCTGCCATTCCCGTTCAACATTCGCCGCACCGTCGGGGTCTGGAAGCTGCTCTTCTTCGACGACAAGCCGTTCGTCGCGGATAGCTCGCGCTCCGCCGACTGGAATCGCGGCGCCTACCTGGTCACCACGTTCGGCCATTGCGCCGAATGCCACAGCCCGCGCAACCCGCTCGGCGGCATCAAGACGGCCCAGCGGCTGGCAGGCGGTCCTGATCCGGAAGGCCATGGCTTCGTGCCGAACATCACCCAGAAGGGGCTCGCGGACTGGAGCGAGAGCGATATCAGCTATTTCCTGGAGACGGGACAGTTGCCGGACGGGGACAGCGCCGGTGGCTCGATGGCGCGGGTGATCCGCAACACCTCGCAGCTGACGGCTGAGGATCGCAAGGCGATGGCGGTCTATCTGAAATCGCTGCCGCCGGTCGAAGGCCCGCCGAAACCCAAAAAACCGGCGAGCTGAGCCGGCGAGCTGATGCGGACTAGATCGGCTTGAAGCTGCCATCGCTCTGGATCACCACCAGCGACACCGGCGGCGGGTTGTCCTTGCGCGCGCTGCCGAAGCTGACGACGAGGCCGCCGATATCGAACTGGCCGACCTCGTTGATGATCCGCAACAGCTCGGCGCGGGTCGGGTTCGGTCCGGTCATCGCCAGAGCACGCGCCACCACGCGGCCAGTGATGTAACCCTCCAGCCCGATGAAGTCGGGCGTCTGGCTCGGATCGAGCGCCTTCATCGCCGCCTGGTAGTCGGCCACCACGCGGCGATCGGTGTCCCACGGGAACGGCACCACTTCGGACACGATGACACCGCGCCCCTCAGAGCCGAGCTCCTTGGCGAGCGCATTGCCGCCGACGAACGACACCGCCGAGAAGGTCGGGTTGAAGCCCGAGCGATGGGCCATCTTGATGAACTCGGCGCATGGCCCGTAGGTGCCGACCAGGATGACGGCTTCCGGCTCGGCGCGCCGGATGACCTTGAGTGCGGCGCCGACGGCGCGGGTGTTGCGCTCGAACGTGCCTTCGGCGGCGAGCTCCAGGCCGCGGCGATCGAGATGGGTCTTCACGCCGGCCAGCACGTCGCGACCGAAGGCGTCGTCCTGATAGAAGATCGCGATGCGGGTGAGACGCAGCTCCTCGGTGAGGTGCTTGATCGTGGCTTCCGCCTCCGCCGCGTAGCTGGCGCGGATGTTGACGATGTTCTGAAATTCGGGAGCGCGCAGGAATTCGGCGCCGGACACCGGGCCGATGAAGGGCACGTCGTTCGAGGCCGCGATCGGCGCGGTCGCCATCGCGGTCGGCGTGCCGACGGCGCCGATCAGCGCGAACACCTTGTCCTCGTAGATCAGCTTGATCGTCTCCACGACCGAGCGGTCGGGATCGTAGCCGTCGTTGCGGCTCGCGAGCTTCAGCCTGCGGCCATAGACGCCGCCCTTGGCATTGAGCTCGCTGAAGGCTGCGAGCAGGCCCTGCCGCGCCGCCTGGCCCAGCGCCGCCGACGGGCCTTCCAGCGCCGCCACCTGACCGAACAGGATCGAGTCGTTGGTGACACCAAGCTCGTCGGCCATTGCCGAGGCGAGCGGAACGCCGCATGCCAGCAGGACGAGAACGATGGAATTTCGGAAACTTGCAAGCCAGCTCATAGCGATCTTCGTTGCACCGGTACGCTTGATGACAACTCAGCCTACATGCGTTGAATGAAGACCTCGCTAAAGAGGTACCTCCCGCTTGATCGCGTTTTAGGCGGCCTGGAAAAGTCAGTCGTTAACCAAGCCGGGGTTTCTGGTACTCCACCACTGATCATCTTTGACCGTCTTTAACTTAGCCCGTTGACCATCAGGCCACGCGTAGTGAGGGGCAGCCGTTTGGCGGGGGCCATATTGCAGGTTGAAGAGTACAGCGCACCGACGCTGCAGGAACAGGACAGTGCTCGCATCGGTAGCGGGCGCGAGAGGCTGCGCGCGTCACTATCGCGATACCGTCTCTATCGACCTGCGATCATCGCCGCATGCGTGGGCGTCGTTCTGTCGATTGCCGGAACGGTTGCCGTCGGACGCTGGGAAAACCGGCTGGCGCGAAGTGATTTCGAGGGAATTGCCGAGGCGCAGGCCATCCTGGTTCAGAATGGCGTCAACGAATATGTCAGCCGCTTGACCGCGCTGCGCACCCGTTTCGAATCCGCCAACGACGATATCACACGTAGTGAGTACCAGACGTTCAGCGCGCGCCTGTTCGAGGCGCATCGCGGCATGCTGCGTCTCGCCTGGCTGCCGCGCATCAAGCGCAAGGAACGGGGCGAGTACGAAGCCGCCGCAATCACCGACGGCGTTCCCGCCTTCCGTATCAAGTCGTATCCCGACGGCACGGTCGCGCCGGAGAGCGACGAGTACTACCCGGTCTACTTCTCCACCGAGGCGAAGACCTCGCCGGTGTACGGCCTCGACTATTGGAGCATTCCCGATCATCGCGCCGTGCTGGAGCAGTCGCGCGACTACGACATGATCGGCGCGCTGCGCACGCGGCAGAACCTGATCAATCAGAACGAGCGCAACAATGCCGTGATGATCGGCATCCCCGTCTATGCCAAGGGGACGTCGCGCACCACGGTCGCCGACCGCCGCCGCAATCTCTCCGGCTTCATCGTCGGCGTGTTCGATCTGCCGATGCTGCTGCAGTCGGTGCGGGCCAACAATCCGAACAGTCCCGCGCTGCAGATCAACCTGCTGCCGCCCGAGCGCGTGATCAATGCCTCCGGCGTGGATCCGCAGCGCTGGCCGGCCGATCCCAACATCTGGTCGACCACCTTGCGCATCGGCGATGCCGACTGGGTATTCCAGGCCGCGCCCGCCGGCGGACTCATGGCCAGTCATAACCGCGCTTTGGCGCTGTACGCGGCGGGCATGGCCACGACGATCTTCCTTGCCGTGTATCTCGCGCTGTCGAGCCGCAACGCCCTGCAGCTGGCGCTCGCCAATCGTCGCGTGCTCGAGTTGGCGCAGACCGATGCGCTGACGGGCCTCGCGAACCGCGCCTTCTTTCTTGAGGAGATGGAGCGCATCAACGACGAGAAGAACGGGCGCTTCACCGTCTTCCTGCTCGACCTCGACCGCTTCAAGAACGTCAACGACTCGCTCGGCCACGGCGCGGGCGACGAGCTGCTCGTGCAGGTCGCGCAGCGCCTGCGCTCGCAGCTGCGCGACGAGGACGTACTGGCCCGGCTCGGCGGCGACGAGTTCGCCCTGATCCAGGCCGGCTTCACCGACCAGCGCGCGGCCGCGATCGAGCTCGCGCAGCGCATCACCCGGCTGATCGCCGAGCCCTTCCAGATCGCCGGCCAGCGCGTCGAGATCGGCACCAGCATCGGCATCTCGCTGGCGCCGCAGCACGGCCGCGATCAAGAGCATCTGCTCAAGAAGGCCGACCTTGCGCTGTACCGCTCGAAGTCCGCCGGCCGCAGCTGCTACACGATGTATGACGATGCGATGTCGGCCGAGCTGGAAGCGCGCAACACGCTGGAAGGCGATCTGCGCGACGCCATCGCGCAGTGCCAGTTCGAGGTGCACTATCAGCCGTTCTACGACGCGGACACCCGCGAGCGCCGCGGCGTCGAGGCGCTGGTGCGCTGGCGCCATCCCGTGAAGGGGTTGGTGCCGCCGGACAAGTTCATCCCGTTGGCGGAATCGACCGGCCTGATCGTGCCGCTCGGCGAGTGGATCATCGGCCGCGCCTGCGACGATGCGACGGCATGGCCTGATGACGTCAAGGTCGCGGTCAACCTCTCGCCGGTCCAGTTCAAGCAGGCGGAACTGTTCGACGTCATCCAGTCGGCGCTCGCAAGGTCGGGCCTCGATCCGAAACGGCTCGAGATCGAGATCACCGAGTCGGTCCTGCTGGAGCGTGCCGCGGAGAACGAGAGCTTCATCGACCGGCTCAAGGGGCTCGGCATCTCGCTGGCGCTCGACGATTTCGGCACCGGCTATTCGTCACTGCGCTCGCTGACGGCATTCCCGTTCAACAAGATCAAGATCGACAAGTCCTTCGTCGCCAATCTCAGCGTGCGCGATGAAAGTGCGGCGGTCATCTCGTCGGTGGTGACACTGGCGCGCGGGCTCGGCATCCAGATCACGGCCGAAGGCGTCGAAACCGAAGAGCAGCTGTCGCAGTTGCGCGCGCTCGGCGTCAACTTCGCGCAGGGTTATCTGCTGGGACGGCCGATGCCGGTCGAACAGCTCGAGCAGCACCTCGACATTTCGCGCAAGGCGTCGCTGCCTGACGAGGACGCGCAGCCGGAGGCCGAGGCGTCCGAGAGCGACGAGCCGCGTCCGGGCGCGGTGGTCGCGCTCATTCCGCGGTCCGGGGCGCTGCTATCCCTCGCATCCAACGGCTGAGCGGCGAGGCCGGTTCGGCGTCGCCCTCCAACGGCATCTGCGGCAGGCCCAGCATGGCCGCCTCGCGCGCGGCGCTCGGCGTGATGCCGTAGGCGGTCTTGAACAGCCGCGTGAAATGCGCGTCGGTGCCGAGCTGCCAGCGACGCGCTACCTCGCTGATGCGCAGGGAGCGCGAGCTGCTGCCGGCCAGATCGAAGAATGCGCGGTGCAGGCGGCGGCTGCGGATGTAGTCGGCAATGCCGCCGATCGGTGCGAACAGCCGATAGAGCGACGCCCGCGACATCCCGAAATGCAGCGCCACGGCGTCGGCGCTGAGCTCGGGACTGGCCAGCTGGGATTCGATGTATTGCCGGATGCGCAGCAGCGAGGCATCGGCCGTCACGCTGCGATCGGCATCGCGCCGCTCGAGCTCGCCGCGCAGGCAGGCCGAGATCAGCGAGATCGTGCCGTCGACCACGGCCTGGCACTCGTCGAAGCTCATGCGCGGCGCGCAATCGAGCAGTGCGCCGAAATGCCGCGCCAGCAGTGGCGCCATCGCTCCGCTGCGCGGCAAGACCAGCCCGTGCAGATCATCGACCTGCAGCAGGCGCGCGTCGAACATCGGGCGAGGAACGACCATCGTGATGTTCTCGAATGCGCTCGCACGCGTCTCGAGTGTCTGGGCCAGATCCAGCACGCAGAGATCGCCGGCTTCGACCTTGATCGGCCGCTGGCCGGCGACACCCTCGTAGCCGCCCCTCACATAGAGCTGCAGGATGATGTGGTCGACGCCGCTGCGCGCGATCGTCTCGGCGGAACGCCGGAAGCGCTGGCCGCTGGCGCGCGCCGAGCCGAGCAGCACCGACCCCAGCGCGTAGGACAGGACGTCGGCCGCGAACGGAGTCGGCTCGCCTGCTGCGAGCTCGTCGACGTCGAAGAACGTCGAGGTCGCTTCCCGCCAGGCTGCGATGTTGGTTGCGGTGTCCATCTGCTCGGCCGAGAAACCATAGCTCGGCAGCAGGGACGAAACGGCTTTCATCTCACTCTTCACACGACGTCGCCGACTTGATTGAGCTTTCGTCTCAACTTCTTGATCAACCGTATCCGACGGCCCGTTCGCCTTGACCCGATGCTGCGCGTACCGGTTAAAGGAGGCCTAACGCCAAGTTGCCCTGACGGAAAGCCGGGCCGTTCGATGGTCCCCACATTGCCCCCTCGCGATCGAAAGGTCCGGCTTTCCGAACTGCCCGCAAGGCTTCCATCCGGCATGCGGCGGGGCCGCTCTCCGGCTTTCATGACGAAATCATGCTTGTGCCATTTTGAGGATTTCGGCGCTCGTCGGTTACGACGGGCGCCTTTCTCCACGGGCGCGGCCCGCGCGTTCAGCTCGCGCCGAAGGCCTTGAAGGTGATGATGGTGTGGGTGTCCTGGATGCCCGGCAGGACCTGGACCTTCTCGTTGACGAAGTGGCCGATGTCGGTCTCGTTGTCGACGTAGAACTTCACCAGCAGGTCGTAATTGCCGGCGGTCGAATAGATCTCCGAGGCGATCTCGGCCTCGGCCAGTGCATTGGCCACGACATAGGACTGGCCGAGCTTGCACTTGATCTGGACGAAGAAGGGAACCATTGCGGGCGGTCTCCGGAAGACGTTTGAGGCCTCAATATAGCGTTTTCCTGCGAAGTCGATACGCTTTCTCCGGCGGTCGGGGCTGCTTGCCGGGCGCGGCCGGCCCGCGCTAGGAGTAGGGAATGAGCACCCCCGTCGCACTTACCATCGCCGGCTCGGATTCCTCCGGGGGAGCCGGCATTCAGGCCGATCTGAAGACTTTCGCCGCGCTGTCGGTTTACGGAGCCTCGGTGCTGACCGCGCTGACGGCCCAGAACACGACCGGCGTGACCGGGGTGCACCTGGTGCCGCCGGATTTCGTGACGGCCCAGATCGACGCGGTGTTCGACGATCTCGCCGTCGGCGCAGTCAAGATCGGGATGGTGGCGCAGGCGCCGATCGCCGAGGCGATCGCGGCGAGCCTCGATCGGTGGAAGCCGGCGCATGTCGTGCTCGATCCGGTGATGGTCGCGACATCTGGCGCCCGGCTGCTGCCGGAGGACGCCATCGACGCGCTGCGCCGCCGGCTCATTCCGCAGGCCGCGCTGATCACGCCGAACCTGCCGGAGGCGGCCGCGCTGCTCGGCGAGCCGATCGCCGACACCGACGAAGCGATTGCGGCGCAGGGCCGGCGCCTGCTCGCGCTCGGCTGTCCGACGGTGCTGATCAAGGGCGGCCACGGGCAGGGCGCCGAGAGCACCGATTACCTGATCACCTCAGCGAGCTGCATCGCGCTGCCGGCGCCGCGCGTGGCGACGCAGAACACGCACGGCACCGGGTGCTCGCTGTCGTCGGCGGTCGCCGCCGGCTTGGCAAAGAGCGAAGGCCTCGAGACGGCCGTGCGCAACGCCAAGGCCTTCATCTCCGGCGCGATTGCGGCGGCCGATCGCTTCACGGTCGGGCACGGCCACGGGCCGGTGCATCATCTCTATCGGTTCTATTGAGGTCACACGGTTTTGAGGCCGCAGGCTGCGGTCGATCCGCGTGATGGCGGTCGGTCATGCTAGAGCATGATCCGGAAAAGTGGAAACCGGTTTTCCGAGAAGATCATGCTCAAACAAAGAGATGAGGTCATGATGCGTTTCCGCTGAAACGCATCATGATCCAGGTGGAGACGGGCCGTCGGTCATCACGGACGGCGCTTGGTATCAGGGGATGACTTGATGAGGACAGGTATCGTCGCGGCTCTGGCTGTTGCGCTTGCCGGTATCTTTGCGACGCCCGCGCTGGCGGAGCGCGCTTATTCGGCGGACGAGGAGCGCAACAAGAAGATCGTGCTCGACTTCTATGAGCAGGGCCTCAACCGGAAGGACTTCGCTGCAGCCTCGAAATATCTCGGCAAATACATTCAGCACAATCCGAGTGCCGAAGACGGTCCGGAGGGCTTCCGCAAGTTCATCGAATTCCTGAAGGCGAAGTATCCGCAGTCGCACAGCGAGATCACCAAGGTGCTGGTCGACGGCGACTTCGTCATCCTGCGCGTGCATGCCGTTCGCGAGCCCGGCACCCGCGGCAATGCGATCGTCGATATCTTCCGGCTGAAGGACGGCAGGATCGAGGAGCATTGGGATTCGGTGCAGCCGATCCCCGAGCAGTCGGCGAACACCAACGGCATGTTCTGAAGCCGCGCGGCCGCTCACTTCTGCTGAGCGGCCTCGATCTCGCGCGGATGGCCGTTGCTGATGCGCGCCCGATATTCGCCCGGCGATTCGCCGAACCAGCGATTGGACGCGCGGAAGAACGTGCTTTGATCGGCATAGCCGAGCAGATAGCCGATGTCGGCCAGCGTCATGCGGGAGTCGGCGAGATGACGCTGGGCGAGTTCGCGCCTGGTATCGTCGACGAGATCGCTGAAAGAGATGCCCTCGTCGGCGAGCCGGCGCTGGAAGGTGCGATCGCTCAAGCCCAGCGCGGCGGCGATGGCCGAACGCAGCGGGCTGCCGTCGGGCAGCAGCCTGGCGATGGCAGTCCGGGCGCGATAGGCGGTATCGGTCTTGACCAGGCGCTCCAGCGCCTCGTCGGCGATGCGATCATGGATCGGCATCAGCTCGGGCGCTGACGTCGTCAGCTTGCAGGCGAGATCTTCCTCCGAGACCAGGAAGCCGTTGAACGGCGCATCGAATTCGAGCGGTGACTGGAACGCCTTGTTGTAGGCCGCGATCGACAGTGGCACGGAATGCGAGAAGCGCGCCGCGAGCGGCGTCAGGGGGCGGTCGAGCATCCAGCGGCACAGATTGAGCAGATTGATGATGCCGTAGTCGTAGCGCTGCCGCGGGATCGGGCATTCGCCGCCATAGACGTCGGTGCGCACCCAGCGGCCGCCCTGGCCGTCCTCCAGCGTGATCGCGACGGCGTCGCTGACCAGGCACATGTAGCGGATCAGGCGCATCAGCCCCGTCTGCAGATCCGGGCTCGACATCATGGCGTAGCCCGCGACGCCATAATTGTGCGGACGGGGTGCTGCGACATTGACGAGGCCGATATCGGGATTGCCCGAGCGTTCGGCCGCCAGCACCCACAGCCGGCTCAACGCCTCAGTGGGCCAGCGGTGATCGCAATCCTCGAGATCCGCGACGGACAGGCCGACCTCGGCGAACAGCGCGGCCGCATCGAGCCCCTGCTCATTCAACGTGCTCGCGACGCCACGCATCCAGGCTGACGATGTGGATCGAAGCTGCTGAGCCATCCCCTCGGCTTACTCCATGGCCTTCCGAAGCCAGTGCTTTGGCATCCTCGGATCATTGTGCAGGTGCACATGAGACTGCATAGCACCTGGAATTGGCGATCGCGATACGAAATTTGTCGGAGCGATCGTGCGGCTGGCGCAGGAGACAATCATGCCCGTTCTGAAAACCAACGACGGCACAGAGATTTACTACAAGGATTGGGGCTCCGGTCAGCCGATCGTGTTCAGCCATGGCTGGCCGCTGTCATCCGACGATTGGGATGCGCAGATGATGTTCTTCCTCAATCACGGCTTCCGCGTCATCGCCCATGATCGCCGCGGCCACGGCCGCTCGGCCCAGGTCTCCGACGGCCACGACATGGACCACTATGCCGACGACCTCGCGGCGCTGACCGCGCATCTCGACCTCAAGAACGCTGTGCATGTCGGCCATTCGACGGGCGGTGGCGAGGTCGTGCACTATCTCGCGCGTCACGGCGAGAGCCGCGCTGCCAAGGCCGCAATCATCGCCGCAGTGCCGCCGCTGATGCTGCAGACCGCCGCCAATCCCGGCGGCCTGCCCAAGTCGGTATTCGACGACTTCCAGACCCAGACCGCGACCCGCCGTGCCGAGTTCTATCGCGAGATCGCGGCCGGCCCGTTCTACGGCTTCAACAAGCCTGGCGCCAAGCCGTCCGAGGCCGTGATCCAGAACTGGTGGCGGCAGGGCATGATGGGCAGCGCGAAGGCGCATTATGACGGCGTCGTCGCGTTCTCGCAGACCGACTTCACCGAGGACCTGAAGAAGATCACGCTGCCGGTGCTGGTGATGCACAGCGAGGACGATCAGATCGTCCCTTACGCCGACTCCGCGCCGCTGTCGGCCAAGCTGCTGAAGAACGGCACGCTCAAGACCTACAAGGGCTTCCCGCACGGCATGCCGACCACCGAGGCCGCGACCATCAACGCCGACCTCCTGGCCTTCATCAAGGGCTGACGCCCTCCGCATCACACACCTGTCACGGAGATATCCATGTCCAAGCTCGAAATGCTCACGCCGCAGAACTGCGCCGTGGCTCTGATCGACTATCAACCGGCGATGTATCAGGGTGTGCAGTCGCACGACCGTCTCGGCGTCTTCAACAACATCCAGATCGTCGCCAAGGCGGCGAAACTGTTCAAGCTGCCGACCGTGATCACGACCGTCGCCAAGGATTCGTTCTCCGGCCCGTTCATGCCTGAGATCACCGATCTGTTTCCGGAGCACGACATCGTCGACCGCACGGCGATGAACTCCTGGCTCGACGCCGGCTTCCGCAAGCAGGTGGCCGCCACCGGCCGCAAGAAGTTCATCATCGCAGGACTGTGGACCGAGGCCTGCGTGCTATTCCCCACGCTCGACATGCTGCGCGAGGGCTATGAGATCTACATCCCGGCCGATGCCTGCGGCGATCTGTCGCTCGAGGCGCACAACCGCGCGATGGATCGCGCGGTGCAGGCCGGCGCGGTGCCGATCACCTCGTGCCAGTTCGCCTTCGAACTGCAGCAGGACTGGGCGCGCGCCGAGACCTACGACGGAATGATGGAGATCCTCAAGGCGCATTCGCCCTACGGCATCCAGATCCGCTTCTCGAAGTGGGCGCTCGGCGAGCATGCCTCCGAGGGCGGCGCGAAGTAATCGGGGCGCACCATGAAGATCTATCTGTTCTCGCTCGGGGCAGGGCTGCTGGTCGGCGTGATCTACAGCCTGCTTCAGGTCCGCTCGCCGGCGCCGCCTCTGGTGGCGCTGGTCGGCCTGCTCGGCATCCTCGTCGGAGAGCAGGTGATCCCCGTGGGCAGGCAACTCCTGGATGGCAGCAGCATCGCGGCTGCCTGGCAGAAGGCGGCCTGCGCCACGCACATCTTCGGCCTGCTGCCCGGCCATCACGGCCGGGCAGACACCACCAACCACGCTGCGCCAGACGAGAAGGCTTCATGAGCGACCATCCCGATCTCATCCTGCATCGCGGCCTGTTCACGACGCTCGACCGCTCCAACCCGCAGGCCAACGCGGTCGCGATCAAGGACGGCGTGTTCACGGCCGTCGGCCACGAGCAGGACGTCATGAAACTCGCCGGCCCCGCGACGAAGGTGATCGATCTGAAAGGCCGGCGCGTGCTGCCTGGGTTGATCGACAATCACCTGCACATCATCCGCGGTGGGCTCAACTTCAACATGGAGCTGCGCTGGGACGGCGTGCGCTCGCTGGCCGACGCCATGGCGATGCTGAAGGCGCAGGTCGCGATCACGCCGCCGCCGCAATGGGTGCGCGTGGTCGGCGGCTTCACCGAGCATCAGTTCGCCGAGAAGCGGCTGCCGACGATCGACGAGCTCAACGCGGTGGCGCCGGATACGCCGGTATTCCTGCTGCATCTCTACGATCGTGCCATCCTCAACGGCGCCGCGCTGCGCGCCGTCGGCTACGACAAGGACACGCCGCAGCCGCCCGGCGGCGAGATCATGCGCGATATCAGGGGCAATCCCACGGGCCTTCTTCTGGCCAAACCGAATGCGGCCATTCTCTACGCTACCTTGGCCAAGGGCCCGAAGCTGCCGTTCGACTATCAGCTCAACTCGACGCGGCACTTCATGCGCGAGCTCAACCGGCTCGGCGTCACCGGCGCGATCGACGCCGGCGGCGGCTTCCAGAACTATCCCGACGATTATGCCGTGATCCAGAAGCTGTCGGATGATGGCCAGCTCACCATCCGGCTCGCCTACAATCTGTTCACGCAGAAGCCGAAGGGCGAGAAGGACGACTTCCTGCGCTGGACACAAAGCTCGGCCTACAAGCAGGGCAACGATTATTTCCGGCACAACGGCGCCGGCGAGATGCTGGTATTCTCGGCCGCCGATTTCGAGGATTTCCGCGTGCCGCGGCCGGATATGCCGGCCGAAATGGAAGGCGAGCTCGAGGACGTCGTGCGCATCCTCGTGCAGAACAAATGGCCGTGGCGGATGCACGCGACCTATGACGAGACCATCTCGCGCGCGCTCGACGTGTTCGAGAAGGTCAACCAGGACACGCCGCTCGACGGCCTCAAATGGTTCTTCGACCATGCCGAGACCATCTCGGACCAGTCGATCGACCGCATCGCGGCGCTCGGCGGCGGCATCGCCGTGCAGCACCGCATGGCTTATCAGGGCGAGTACTTCGTCGAGCGCTACGGCCATGGCGCGGCGGAGGCGACGCCGCCGGTGAAGAAGATTCTGGACAAGGGCGTCAAGGTCTCCGCGGGCACCGATGCGACGCGGGTCGCGTCCTACAATCCCTGGGTCTCGCTGTCGTGGCTGGTCACCGGCCGCACGGTCGGCGGCTTGCGGCTGTACCCGCAGCGCAACTGTCTCGATCGCGAGACCGCGTTGCGGATGTGGACCGAGAACGTCACCTGGTTCTCCAATGAAGAGGGCAGGAAGGGCCGCATCGAAGTCGGTCAGTTCGCCGATCTCATCGTGCCGGATCGCGACTTCTTCTCCTGCGCCGAGGCCGAGATCGCCGACATCACGAGCCACCTCACCATGGTCGGCGGCCGCGTCGTCTACGCGGCCTCCGACTTCAAGACACTCGACGATGCCGCACCGCCGCCGGCCATGCCCGACTGGTCGCCGGTGCGCCGCTTCGGCGGCTACGGTGCGTGGCTTGCGAAGGATGACACCGGCGCTGTGCGCGCCCAGGCGATGCAGATGTGCGGCTGCGCCAATGCCTGCGGCATGCACGGTCATGACCATGCGCGGTCGTGGTCGAGCCAGCTGCCGGTCGCCGATCTCAAGAGCTTCTGGGGCGCGCTCGGCTGCGCCTGCTGGGCGGTCTGAGATGGCGGCGATGTCCGACACGCCCCGGCCGATCGCTGCGGTGCTCGATTGGCCGTGGCTCTGGCCCGCAGCGCGGTTCGCGCTGATCTCGGCCTATCTGATAGGCGGCGTCCAGAAGCTCACGGACGTCTCCGGCGCCATCGCTGAACAGGCCCATTTCGGCCTGAAGCCGGCGGCGCTGTGGGCGGTCGCCGCGATTGCGGTCGAGCTGATCGGTTCGGTGCTGGTCGTGGTCAACCGGTTCGTCTGGCTCGGCGCCGGCGGGCTCGGCGTGCTGACATTCGTCGCCATGCTGACCGCCAATGATTTCTGGCACTTGGAGGGCCATGACCGGTTCATGGCGCTCAACGCCTTCTTCGAGCATCTCGGCCTGATCGCAGGCCTCGTGCTCGTCTCCATCATGTCCCGGCGCGCCCGCCGTGCCTGATCCCAGCTCCTATTTGTCCGAGGTCACCATGGTCCGCTCCCGTCATCTGCTCGGCGCACTTGTCGCCACCGCGCTGCTCGCCGCTCCCGCGCTCGCCAAGGACGTTGCGCCGCTCGTCGGCGTCGGCGCGCAATACGACACGACGCATGTCTATGTCGCGCCCGACGATGTCGAGAAGTTCACCGCGAGCTTCCTCGCCACCTTCGGCGGCCAGAGCACCAAGCAGGTGGTCGCGACGGTGACGCCGACGCCGAGCAGCACGACCTCGCAGCTGTTGCAGACGCCGGTCGGCACCGTGTCGCTGTTCGGCTTCAAGACTGGCATCCCTTATCCGTTCGGCGCTGAGCGCACCGGCTATCTCGTCACCGACCTGGACGCGGCAATCAAGGCGGCGAAGGCCGCCGGCGCCGATGTCGTCGTGGCGCCGTTTCCCGATCCGATCGGCCGCGATGCCGTGATCCAGTGGCCGGGCGGCGTCAAAATGCAGCTCTACTGGCATACGACCAAGCCGTCCTATGCGGCGTTCGAAACCGTTCCGGAGAACCGCGTCTATGTCTCGCCCGATCGCGCCGAGGCGTTCACGCGCGCCTTCCTGCGCTTTGCGAAGGGCAAGGTCGTCTCCGACGAGGCGAAGGCGCCCGGCGTCGAGATCGGCCGTCCCAATGATCATTACCGGCGCATCCGCATCGAGTCAGTGTTCGGCCGCATGACCGTGCTCGTCACCGATGGCCATCTGCCGTATCCGTTCGGCCGCGAGATGACCGGCTATGAGGTCGCCGATCTCAAGGCCACGCTCGAAAAGGCCAAAGGATCGGGGGCCATTGTGCTGGTGGAGCCGTTCACGGCCGACAAGCGCGACCAGGCGCTGGTGCAGTTTCCCGGCGGCTATGTCGCGGAGATCCACGCGCTGGTAAAGTAGCTGGATGGGGATGCGCGTGGGAATCTCTCAGGCACTGACGAGGACGATGGCGGCCGCCGCTGCGATGATCGCTGCGTCGTGCGGCCTCGCCGTTGCCGAGGACGCTCGTCCCGCCATCCGCACCAACCGCTGGCAGGAAGATTGGTCCGTCCTCGCGAACCCGGCGCTGCGCACCGGGCCGTTTGATCCGATCAAGTACATCCCGCTGCAACCGGGCTTGCCGCAGAGTTACGTCTCATTCGGCATGACCCTGCGCGAGCGGTTCGAGAGCCTGGATGCGGCGAGCTTCGGCATCGGCGGCGCCAAGCCGGATTCTCACGTGCTGCAGCGCCTGCAGATTCATGCCGACGCGCATTTCGACGAGCACTGGCAGGCGTTCGTGCAGCTCGAAGACGACCGCGCGTTCGGTAAGGCCAACATCACCTCGGTCGACCAGGACCCGCTCGATCTCCGGCTCGCGTTCCTGGCCTACGTCAATGCGACCGAGCAGGGCACGTTCAAGGCCCGTGTCGGCCGGCAGGATTTCGACTTCGACCTGCAGCGCTTCGTCTCGTCGCGTGATGGCCCGAACGTGCGGCAATCCTTCGATGCGCTCTGGGGTGACTGGGAGAGCGGTCCCTGGCGCTTCATTGGCTTCGTCAGCCAGCCCGTGCAGTACAATCTGGTGCGTCCGTTCGACGATATTTCGAACGGCAAGCTCCTGTTCCATACCTTCCGCGTTGAGCGCCAGGTGCTCGGCACCAACGAGCTGTCGGCGTATTATTCCTACTATCAGCGCGACAATGCGCGCTTCCTCGATGCCGCAGGCCTCGAACAGCGGCACGTGCTCGACCTCCGCTTCGCCGGCAAGCTCGCCGGCTTCGACTGGGATCTCGAGGCGATGGGGCAGGCGGGCTCGGTCGGCGCCAAGCAGATCCGTGCCTGGGGCGCCGGCGCCCGGGCCGGCTATACGTTCACCGATGTCGCCTGGCAGCCGCGCATCGGCCTCCAGCTCGACGTCGCCTCCGGCGACCGCCATCCCGGCGACGGCAAGATCGAGACGTTCAATCCGCTGTTCCCGAACGGCTATTATTTCTCGCTGGCCGGCTTCACCGGCTACACCAACCTGATCCACCTCAAGCCATCCTTGACCGTGAAGCCCACGGCCGCGCTGTCCTTCATGGCCGCAATCGGCCTGCAATGGCGCGCGACGACGGCGGACGCGATCTACGTCCAGCCCAACGTCGCGGTGGCCGGCACGGCCGGGCAGGGCAGCCTCTGGTCCGGCGTCTATGGACAGCTGCGCGCCGACTACCGCTTCAACGCCAATCTCACCGGCGCGCTCGAGGCCGTGCACTATGAGATCGGCGACACGCTGCGCCGCGCCGGCGGGCACGATTCGAACTACATCGGCATCGAGCTGAAATACGCGCTCTGACCCACGAAGGCAGGAACCCCATGGCGACCACCGACTCGCGCATCGTCCCGCTGCTGCTCAGCGTCAATGCCGGCTACGTCGACACCGCCGGCTTCCTGGCGCTGCAGGGCCTGTTCACGGCGCATGTCACCGGCAACTTCGTGACGTTTGGCGCGGCGCTGGCGCTCGGCACCTCCGGGGCCATCGCCAAGCTGCTGGCGCTGCCGGTGTTCTGCGTCGTCGTGATCGCGACGCGGCTGACCGGTACGCTGCTGTCACGCAAATGGTCGCGCGCCTTCGAGATCCTGATTGCTGTCAAGCTGGTGCTGCTCATCCTCGGCGCCGCCCTCGCGATCCATTTCGGTCCGTTCCACAACGGCGACAGCCATGAGGCGATCCTCACCGGCATGGTGCTGGTCGCGGCGATGGCGATTCAGAACGCCGTTCATCGCATCCATCTGCCGACCGCGCCGCCCTCGACGCTGATGACCGGCACGACCACCCAGGTGATGATCGACATCGCCGACAAGATCTATCTCGGCGACAAGGGCCAGGCGCCACCGCCGGGACGGCTGGTGCAGATGGCGGTGAACGTCGCGGCGTTTGCGTTGGGCTGCGGCGCGGCCGCGCTGCTGTTTACCCGGCTCGGCAGCTGGTGCTTCGTGATTCCGCCTGTCGTCGCCGCGTCGACCCTCGTCGCGCGCATCGCCGGTCCGCAGCCTGGGCGCTGAGTTCCCCGGATCGGGGGTAGTCATCTGATCGTGCCTACGATCAGATGACGGAAATTTTAGGTGCGGCTCACGAAAAGTTATCGATCCCAAAGCGGGCTCACGGGCTTGCTTGTTCAGAAGGATCGTCTATTTCAGAACGAAACAGTATCGTTCTTTTCGGAGAGCCGTATGGCTGTGCAGTCGTCGTCCACCACCGAGCCCACACCCCCATCCAAGCCAGCCGATCAGACCGTTCCGGCGCGCGAGCGCGCGCTCAAGCAATGGCGCGGCGATGCCGTGAAAGAGCTCCGCCGCGAGACCGACCGCGACACGCAGCAGCCGGACGAGCCGCCTCCCGCGCAAGAGGGACAAAGCGAGCAGGGCGACAAGCCGCGGAGGGGGCTGCTGCGGCGGCACCCTGCAGGGGCGGCGCTCGGGCTGGTTCTGTTGCTTGCCGCGGCCGCTGGCGGCTACGTCTATTACGACGCCGCCAGCCACTTCGAGAGCACCGACGACGCCTTCATCGCCGCGCGCCAGTTCTCGATCGCGCCGAAAGTGTCGGGCTACATCACCTCGGTTCCGGTCACCGACAACCAGCATGTCAAGGCCGGCGACGTCATCGCGCGCATCGACGACCGCGACTACAAGACGGCGCTGGCGCAGGCCGAGGCGCAGGTCAGGTCCGCGGAGGCGGCGATCCATAACATCGACGCCCAGATCGCGGTCCAGCAGGCGCAGATCACCGCGGGCCAGGCCCAGGTCGAACAGTCCCAGGCCGGGGAGACGTTCGCCGAGCAGCAGGCCAAGCGCTATCAGGACCTCGCCCGCACCGGCTCCGGCACGGTGCAGAGCGAGCAGCAATATACGTCGCAGCTCCAGCAGGCGAAGGCGGCGCTGACCTCCTCGCAGGCCAATCTGCAGGTCGCGCAGCGTCAGCTGGAGTCACTGAAGGCGCAGCGCGAGAGCGCCGACGCCAATCTGGCCCAGGCGCAGGCGCAACGCGATCAGGCGCAGCTCAATCTGTCCTACACGACGGTGACCGCGGCGCAGCCCGGCCGCGTCGTCAATCTCAGCGCCGCTGACGGCCAGTTCGCAGCTCAGGGCACGGCGCTGTCGATGTTCGTGCCCGATGAGGTCTGGGTCACGGCCAATTTCAAGGAGACCCAGCTCGACCAGATGCGCCCCGGCCAGCCGGTGAGCCTTGAGATCGACGCCTATCCGGAGCGCGAGATCCGCGGCCATGTCGCCAGCGTCCAGTCCGGCTCGGGCCCGGCGTTCTCGCTGCTGCCGCCGCAGAACGCGACCGGCAACTACGTCAAGATCGTGCAGCGCGTACCGGTGAAGATCGAGATGGATGATCCGCCGACCGACGTCGCGCTCGGGCCGGGCATGTCGGTGGTGCCGAAGGTGCGCGTCGATCCCAAGCCGTCGCTCTACGAGCGGCTGAAGGCTGTGCTGTGAGAAGGCTGATGCGATGAGCAAGGCTGCTGCTCTCTCCGCGCCGCGCGCCGGCAGTCCGTGGATCATCGCGGTGCTGGTTGCGCTCGCGACCTTCATGGAGGTGCTCGACACCACCATCGCCAACGTCGCGCTGCCCTATATCGCGGGCGGCATGGGCGTCAGCCAGGACGAATCCTCCTGGGTGGTGACGACCTATCTGGTCTCCAACGCGATCATCCTGACGGCGTCGAGCTATCTCGCCAAGCGCTTCGGCCGCAAGGCGTTCTTCATCATGTGCCTCGGGCTGTTCACCACGAGCTCGGTGCTGTGCGGCTTCGCCTGGAATCTGCAGGTGCTCTTGCTGTTCCGCATCCTGCAGGGGCTCGGCGGCGGCGGCATGGTGCCGGTGGCGCAGTCGATCCTCGCCGACTCCTTCCCGCCGGAAAAGCGCGGCCAGGCGTTCGCGCTGTTCGGCGTCGCGGTCGTCGTCGCGCCCGTGGTCGGTCCGACGCTCGGCGGCTATCTCTCCGACAACGCCTCCTGGCACTGGTGCTTCCTGATCAACGGCCCCGTCGGCGTCGCGGCGATGCTGCTGATCTGGCTGATCCTGAAGGAGCCGGAGGAGGTGACGGAGCAGCGGCGCAAGCAGGCGCATGGCTTCGACGTCATTGGTTTCGTGCTGGTCGCGACGTTCCTCGGCGCGCTCGAGTTGATGCTCGACCGCGGCCTGGAGGACGACTGGTTCGACTCGCGCTTCATCGTGATCACCGCAGCGGTCTGCGTTTCGGCTTTCGTCGCCATGATCCCGTGGGAGATGAACCAGAAGAACCCGACTGTGGATGTGCGCATGCTGGCCTCGCGCCAGTTCGGCGCCTGCTTCCTGGTGATGCTGGCGACCGGCGCGATCCTGCTCGGCACCACGCAGATGCTGCCGCAGATGGTGCAGCAGGATTTCGGCTACACCGCCACCTGGGCCGGCCTCGTGCTGTCGCCGGGCGGCCTGGTCACCATGGCCATGATGTTCGTGGTCGGAAAGCTATCGGGCAAGGTGCAGCCGAAATACATGATCATGACGGGCGCCGCCGTCGTCGCCTTCGCGATGTACGACCTCACCCGGGTCTATGCCAATGTCGACTTCTGGTTCTTCGCGGAGTCCAGGATGCTGATCGGCATCGGCCTGCCGCTGATCTTCCTGTCGATCACGACAGCGTCCTACAACGGCATTCCGCCTGAACGAACCGACCAGGCCTCGGCCCTGATCAATGCCGCGCGCAACACCGGCGGCTCGATCGGCGTGTCGCTCGCCGCCAACATCCTGGCGCACCGCGGCCAGTTCCACCAGAACCGTCTCGTCGAGAACACCATTCCGTCGAACCCGGCCTATCAGGATACGCTGAACCAGGTGACCAACTACTTCGCCGCCCATGGCAGCTCGATGGTGCAGGCCAAGCAGCAGGCGCTCGCCTGGATCGGCCAGACCGTCCAGGCGCAGTCGTCGCTGCTGGCCTATGTCGACGTCTACTGGGCCCTGATGCTGATCTCGCTGTCAGCCATCCCGCTGGCTTTGACGCTGCGCAAGGTGAAGCTCGGCGGCGGCGCGGCGATGGCGCATTGAGGAGGAACTGGTTTCTCCGCCGTCATTCCGGGGCGATGCGACAGCATCGAACCCGGAATCTCGAGATTCCGGGTTCAGCCCTGGCGGGCTGCCCCGGAATGACGGTGATGAGAACGGGGGCATTTCCGAGAGGCAAGCTCACATCGCCTCGTCAGCAACCCCATTCCGCAGCAAGCCGATGCGGTCGATCTCGACTTCCACCACATCGCCGGGCTTCATCCACAGCGGGGGCGTGCGGCGGGAGCCGACGCCGCCGGGGGTGCCGGTGGCGATGACGTCGCCGGGCTCGAGGCGGGTGAAGGAGGAGCAATATTCGATCTGGCGCGGGATATCGAAGATCATCTGGCTGATCGTCGCCTCCTGGACGACCTCGCCGTTCAACCGCGTCTGCAGCCTGAGCGGGCCGAGATCGTCGATCTCGTCTGATGTGACGAGCCACGGACCGAACGCGCCGGTGTCGGGAAAATTCTTGCCGGGCGTGAACTGATGCGTATGCCGCTGGAAGTCCCGCACGCTGCCCTCATTGTAGCAAGCATAGCCGGCGATGTGCTGGAAGGCCTCAGCTCGCGGGATGTAGCGGCCGGGCTTGCCGATGACGACGGCGAGCTCGCCCTCGAAATCGAGATCGGTCGAGACGCGCGGGCGGATGATGTTGCCGAGATGCCCGGTCTGGCTGTTGGCGAAGCGGCCGAACACCGTGGGGTTCTCGACCTCCGTGCGGCCGGTCTCCTTGCGGTGGGTCTCGTAGTTCAGGCCGATGCAGAGGATCTTGTCGGGGTTCGGAATCACCGGCAGGAAGGTGATGGCCGCCAGCGGATGCCGCCTGGCGCGCGTCGCCGACGCGGCGACGTCCTTGAGCGCATCGGCTGCGATCACCGACTTCAAATCAGCAAAGCGGTCGCGCCAGACGGCGCCGAGATCGGCGATCTCGTCACCTTCGACCAGTCCCCAGGACGGCGTATCGTTGATCGTGAAGCTCGCAAATTTCATCTGATGTCCTCTGGTCAGGTCGAGACCGCCGCGACGGCGGAGGGGGAGGCTGGTTCCTGCGCCGTCCGCGCGAAGCGCGCAATGGTGCGCTCCGGGAAGATCAGGGCGAAGGCGGAGAGGGCGCCGACGATCAGCACGCCGGCGGTGAAGGTCATGGCGTGGGCGTAGCCGAGCGGCGCGTTGGGGCCTGCTTCACCGACGATCCAGCCGGTCAGCGCGTTCGAGATCAGCGCCGACGCGGCGTTGCCCGAATAGATCACGACGATCAGGCGACCGCGCTGCACGGCGGGCGCAATGGCGCCGAGCGCGACCGGGCCGAAGATCGTGGTGAGGCTCGGTGCTGCGAAGGCGATGGCGACGCAGGCGAGTTGCAGCGGACCGGTCGTGACGATGGACAGCAGCAGCGCACAACCGGCGGCGAGCAGGGCGAGGCCGGAGGCATGGCCAAGGCAGGCACGCAGGCTGACGCCACGCCGCTGCAGAAATTGCGTCAGCCAGGAGCCGCCGAGCAGCAGCGGCGACTGGAACAGATAGATCGCTGAAATGATCCAGCCGACGTCGACCTGCTTGTAGCCGAGCCCGAGCTGCAGGTAGGGCGGCAGCCAGGTCGCGGACATGCCGACGATCCAATACGACGCGGTCGACATGATGATGACCCCGATCACGGTGGCATCGCCCCACAGCACCCGCGCGGGCAGCGCCTTGTCCTTTGCAGTCGCGGCCTCCGGCGCATGGGCGGAATAGGGGCCTTCGCCGCCGACGAAGAACCAGCCGACCATCCAGGCGAGCCCGAGCAGGCCGCAGAACAGGAAGCCGGTGCGCCAGCCGTAGTTGACGATCACATAGGTCAGGATCGGACCGCCGGCGAGCAAGCCCACGCTGATCCCCTGCAGCACCACGGCGCTCGGCACGCTGCGTCTGTCCTGCGGAAACCAGTTGTAGCAGGCGTGCAGCGCTGTCGGCAGGCCCGGCCCTTCGCCGGCGCCGAGGATGATGCGGCAGATCACGAGCACCGTGATCGAGCTGGAGAAGAAGATCGGCAGCTGCGTCGCCGACCAGATCCCGGCCATGATCAGCAGCAGCCATTTGACGGGAAAGCGGCCGACCACGAACATGCCGACCGCCATGCCCGACAGCGAGAACAGCAGGAAGAAGCTGCTGCCGATCAGGCCGAAATCCTTCGGGCTCAAGCCGAGCTCCTTCATCATCGGCACGGCCGACAGGCCGAACACCAGCTTGTCGAAGAAGTTCAGCGTCTGGAACAGGAACAGCATCACGAGAACGGCGATGGCGCGTCCTCCCGCTGATCCTGTCGTGGCGTCCGTTGGTGTCGTCATGGCGTTTCCCCGTGTGATATTGTTGTTTTGATTAGTTCAGTCGGTCGTTCAGCTCGCTCAGCAGCGAGGCGAGCTCCGGCGCGTCCTTGGCGAGGCCGTAGACGTAGTGGTCGGGCCGCACCAGCGCGGCGCCGCAGCCGTGGCGCTCGAACCAGCGCGCAACGACGCCGCTCTCCTCCTGCAGGCCGCTGCCGCCGATAGCGACTGTCGTGATCCCGGCCGGCGGGATGGCGGCGCCATCGGCGATATCAGCGCTGCCATTGCAGACGAGGCGCCAGCCGCTGCCCGCGATCGTATCGAGCAGGGCGCGCCCGCTGTCGCGCACGATCCAGGGCTGCGGAAACAGCGTGCCGTTGGCGGCATTCGCCTTCGTCGCCAGCAACCCCGTCGTCAGCGGCGGCACGATCTCCTGGCGGGTGATGGTGCGCGGCGCGCCGCCGCCCTCGGCGAGGATGCGCGCGTCGCGCGCCGCCGCGGCCGCCGGATCCTGCTCGCAGATGACGCGGCCGATCGCCTTGATGCGGGTCGTGAGCTCGCGCACATGGGTGCTGCGCTCCGCCTCGTAGCTGTCGAGCAGCGTGTCAGGCGACTCTGCCCGCAGCACGCGGATGAGCTTCCAGCCGAGATTCGCCGCGTCGCGCAGGCCCTGGCACATGCCCTGGCCGATGAAGGGCGGCTGCTGGTGCGCGGCATCGCCGGCGAGCAGCACGCGGCCCTGCCGCCAGCGGCTCGCCACCAGCGCGTGAAAGCGGTAGCTCGCCGCGCGCCACAGCTCGCCATCATCTGGAGAGAGCCAGGGCGCGAGCAATCGCCAGACCTGCTCCGGCTGTTCCATGGCATGGCGGTCCTCGCCGGGACGCAGCATGATCTCGAAACGCCGATGGTTGCCGGGGCCGATGATGAAGGTGGTCGGCCGCGCCGGATTGCAGAACTGGGCAGCCGTCTTTGGCAGCTTGCCGGCGCCTGTCACGTTGACGCGCAGGTCCACCACCAGCCAGGGCTCGTCGAAGTCCAGATCGTCGAAGTGGATGCCGAGCGTCTGGCGCACGGTGCTGGAGGCGCCGTCGCAGGCGATGACGTAGTCGGCGCTCACCTCGCGCGTGGCGCCGTCCTCGCGCGTCAGCACGGCGGTTGCGCGCTGTGCATCCTGCCGGATGTCGACCAGCGTCGTGCCGAGCTCGACGGTCACCGAGGGACAGCGCGCGACGCGGTCGCGCATCACCTGCTCGACCGGCGGCTGGGTGAACACCATGCTCGGCGTGTAGCCGAGCGGGTAGGGCTCGCCGACCATGTCGATGCGGCGGATCAATTGCCCCTGGGCTCCGAAATGCTCCGAGGCCGGAAACGGCGCGACGTAGCGGCTGACCTCACCGGCGATGCCGAGATTGTCGAAGAGCCGCATGATCTCGTGATCGAGCGCGATCGCGCGCGGCTTGTCGTAGATCTCGCGGGCGCGGTCGATCGCGAGCGTGGCGATGCCCGCGCGGCCGAGCAGGCTCGCGATGACGGCGCCGGTCGGGCCGAAGCCGATGATGACGACCTGATAATGCTCTGATTTGGCGGACATGGATGTCGAAACTCGTGGATGAGAAGGGATCAGGCGAAGCCGACCGCAAGCTGCGCGGCCTTGACGTGATCGGCCTTGGGCGGCGCGATGCCCCATTGATCGGTGCGGCCGGGCGGCCAGACCCAATGCTGGGGGCCGCGCACGACGTAGTCGTCGTCGACCTGCAGCACCTCGGCGGTGTATTCGATGACGGTGCCGACGGGATCGATGAAATAGGCGAACACATTGTCGCCGGGCCCGTGGCGGCCGACGCCCCACGCGATCGGATAGCCGGCGTCGATCATGCGTCCCGCGCCGCGCATCACGCCCTCCCAGGTCGGCATCAGGAAGGCGACGTGGTTGAGACCGTCGACCTTGGCGCTCGCGATCACCACGGCATGGTGGTCGGAATTGCAGCGGACGAAGGCCATCGCGGCCGAACGGTCGGTCAGCTTGAAGCCGAGCGCGCGCTCGTAGAACGCGGCGGTGCGGTCGACATCTCTGCTGTTGAGATTGACGTGAGCGAGCCGCTCCGGCAGCTCCGGCCGCGACGGCCGGGCCTCATGCGGGACGTCGCCATGCACGAAGCGCAACACGCAGCCTTCCGGGCTGCGCAGGCTCATGATCTCGCCGCCATCGGGCGCTGCGTTCGGCGCGGGCGCCGCGATCAACGTTGCACCCGCGCGGATGGCGTTGCGTGAGACCGCGTCGAAATCGGCTGCCTCGGCCAAGCGGAAGGTCACCGCCTTCAGCTCGGTGCTTTCGCTCCGATGCAGCGCGACCACGTGATGATCGCTCCCTGTGGCGCGCAGATAGACCACGCCGTCGGCCGTCGCAACCCGCTCCAGCCCCCAGACCTCGCGATAGAACGCCTCGGACCGCTCGAGATCGGGCGTGCCGAGGTCGACGCTGCGCAGAGCCGTGACCGGAAACCGGGTCATGGACGTGTCCTCCCGCGCGAACACCGTGGGGTGCGCGCCAAGTTTTTTGTGCCGTGGCCGGTGATCCGGCTCGATCTTCATTATTACATAAAAAATCAAAATCAATCAGAATTTATAAATTTTGTGTTTTGAGGCAAAGCTCTATATTTCGAAGCGGAATCGGAGGAGATCGGACGTGGATGCGGTTGTGGAGGCCGAGGGGCAGGGCCCGTCGACCCAGGCGAGCCATGTGTATGACCGGCTGCGCGAGGACCTGCTGTCCGGGCGGCTGGCGCCATCGCGCAAGCTGCAGATGCGCTTCCTGACCGAGGCCTATCAGACCGGGCAGACGCCGCTGCGCGAGGCGCTGAACCGCCTTACGGCCGACGGCCTGGTGGAGGTGCGCGAGCAGCGCGGCTTCTACGTCAAGGACATCAGCCGCGCCGAGCTCGCCGAGCTGACCAAGACGCGCTGCTGGGTCGAGGCGCTGGCGCTGCGCGAGTCGATGAAGGCCAAGACGCCGCAATGGGAGGAGCAGCTGGTGCTGGCGCAGCACCGTCTCAGCCGCGCGCCGCGTTCGCTCAGCGCCACCACCTTCGAGGACAATCCGGAGTGGGAGCGGCTGCACCGCATCTATCACCGTGTCCTGATCGCAAATTGCGGCTCGCAATCGCTCGTCGCGTTCTGCGGCCAGCTCGCCGACCAGCTCTATCGCTACCGCCGGCTCTCGATCCGCAAGGCGTTTCCGTCACGCGCGGTCGGCGACGAGCACGCCGCGATCGTCACTGCCGTGCTGAACGCGGATGTCGAGGGTGCCGTCGCGCTTCTGACTGCGCACTATCAGCGCACCGCCGACGTCATCCTTCAGGACGAGACGATCTTCCCGGAGCTGCGCGTCACCGAGCGGGACTAGCTATGGCTTACGTCGCCGCCGACAAAAAGAAATCCACGCGGCCTTCGACATAGGCCTGTGCTTCCTTCTTAAGCGCGCGCATGTCCTCGCCGAGCAAAGCGCGGAACAGCATCGAGAACACGACGAGATCGATGAAGATCTTCGTGGTCTCCTCGAGCCTGTCGGCAGCGAAGGCGCCCTTGCCGTAAAGACCTTCGGCGCGCGCCAGCTCGCCGATCACATGGCTGACATTCCGCGTGGCGCGCTCACGTGCCGAGTCCTGGATCTCGAGCGTCAGCTCGGGGAAGCGTGGGTTCTCGGCGATCGCGGTGCGCATCAGGCCGATGGTTTCGCCGACGAAGGCGCGCTCGATCAGCGTCATGGCAAGGTTGACGAGGCGAGCACGGAAACTGCGGCCCTGCGGCACCAGGTTCTCATATTGCGTATTGTTCGCCGCCTGGCGGCAGATCACCGCCGCGAACAGGGCCGCCTTGCTGGGAAAGCGCGCGTAGATTGTCGGCTTGCCGGCGCGCGCGGTCTGCGCGATCTCGTCGACGCTCGCGCCCTCGAAGCCCTGAGTGAGGAACACCGTCTTGGCGGCATCCAGGATGCGCTCCTCGACCTCACCGGCACGTTCGAGCGAGGGACGTCCGACCTTGCCGCGCGCCGTCTTGGAAGCAGCCATCCGTTCCGCCATCGCCTTCTGTCGTGCTCCTTGTGAGGGTCCGCCTGTTTGGCACAGCGGCCCGCATTGATCAATCAAGCCGGTCGCCGTTGGTTCGGTGCGTGCGGCGGAATAACGGCTTGCCTCGGGGGTCGTCAGACTCCAGACTGCGCAAAACAACCGGGGGAAACCATGCATCGGAAGTCTGGCTGGGCGCTGCTCGTGTTCGCCGCCTGCCTCGCGGCCACGCCGCTCGCTCACGCCGATACCATTGTCCTGACATCGGAGCTGAAAGCCGCCAACGAAGTGCCGCCGAATGGCAGCACGGCGTCCGGAACTGCGGAGGCGAGCTTCGATACCGCGACCAAGACGCTGACCTGGAAGATCACGTTTTCGGGCCTGAGCGGACCGCCGATCGGCGCGCATTTCCACGGCCCCAGCGAGCCCGGCAAGACCGCCGGCATCGTGCTGCCGTTCAAGAGCCCGGAGCCGCCGATCACCGGCGCGGCTGCGCTCACCGACGCGCAGGCCGCCGATCTCATTGCCGGCAAATGGTACGCAAACATCCACACCCAGGCCAATCCGGGCGGTGAGATCCGCGGGCAGATGGTGAAGCAATAGAGCGCGCGGCTAGGCCGCCAGCTCCGGCTTGGCCACGCGGCCGGTCGCAGCCGCGGCGCGCCGCACGTCGAGGAACTGCTTGAACCGGTCGAGCGACAGCGGCGGCGCGACCAGATAGCCCTGGCCTTCCTCGACGCCGCAGGCGAGCAGCGCGTCGACCTGCTCCTGGTGCTCGATCCCCTCGGCAACGACGGACATGTCGAGCTCGCGCGCCAGTGCCACCAGCATCTGCACCACCACGGCCGCCGACTGGTCGCGCGTGATCGCGTCGACGAAGAACTTGTCGATCTTCAGGATGCGCGCGCCGAGCCGCTGGATGGTGGACAGGCCGCTATGGCCGATGCCGACATCGTCGAGCGCGATGCGGAAGCCGAGATCGCTGAGCTCCTTGACCACGGTGGTTGCCTTGGTGAGGTCGGCCAGCTCCTCGCGTTCGGTGACCTCCAGCACGACCTGGCGCGTCGAGACGGAAGACGATGCGACCACCTTGCGCAGCTCGTCGATGAAGCCGTCGCCGAGCAGATGCCGCGGCGTGATGTTGACCGACATCTTGAACAGCTTGTCCTGCTTCATCTCCGGCTGCAGCTCGCGCAGCGCGGTCTTGAGGATCTGCCAGGTCAGCGTCTCGATGCGGCCGGTGCTCTCGGCGAGGGGGATGAAGCTCATCGGCTGCATGACCCGGCCATCCGGCCGCTCCCAGCGCGCCAGGATCTCGCAGCCGACGATGTCGCCGGTCTTCAGCCGGAAGGTCGGCTGCAGATAGGGCTTGAACTCATGGGCCGCGAGCCCGCGATCGAGCTCGGCGACTGGATCGACCGGCCGGTTCAAGTAGCTCGCCAGCAGCAGGCCGAACAGCCCGCCGAGCACGCCGGCGGCGAGCATGGTCAACAGATAGGCCGTCTCCTGGCGCGCGCTCAGGCTCTGCGGCCGCACATGGATGGTGGCTTGCAGCGGGTAGCGGTCGGACACGGTGGTGAAGGCGACCGACTGCGCCGACGGCTTGGCTGCCGCGCCGGGATGATAGCCGGCGACCTGCTCGCCATCGGGCAGGGTCAAGGTGATGTCGCTCTCGCCGCGCAGGCCGACCGGCATCACGTCGAGCAGATTGCCGTCGATGCGCAGGATGGCCGCCAGCGATCGCGTCGCGTCGATCTCGCGCATCACGGCGAAGGCCGCGCCGGTGAACTGCTCGACCTGGAACAGCCGAAGCTCGCCGTCGGCGGATTTGAACATCTCCTCCTGCCGCGCCCAGCCATTGTCGAATTCGAGCGTCTCGGGATAGGCCGAGCACAGCACCGACCCATCGCGATTGACGGTGCGGATGTCCTTGATGATCGTGCCTTGATAGACGTTCAGGCGCAGCGCCTGCAGCGCGATGGCGCTGCAATCCATCGGTCCCTTGGCGATCAGGCGGTTGAGGATCGCGCCGGCGGAATCGATCGCGGCCTCGGAGCGGCGCAGCGCCACTTTGCTGAGTTCGCTGAGTTGCCGTGTCGTCTGGCCGCCGATCAGTGCGGTCACGGCGAGATCGGCGCCGGCCAGGAAGATCCCGACACAGGCGGCTACGGCTCCGGCACGAAGCATGTGTTTGCGCTGCAATGCCATCGTGTCGTGAACGCCCCCCGTATGACCACGGAGCATCGTTTCGCCGAAGCTTCAACTTTCCGTATATGCGCGTCATCATGCCCAGCGCCGCCGCCACGCCGGTGCGGAAGACCCGAAAGCTGGTTAAGCAGATCTTAAAGCGCTCAGGCCGCCTTGTCCGGCGCTCCACTAGGCACGGCCGCGTCCGCGCGCTCGGCCGACAGCAGCATCAGGGCTGTGAGCGCCGACAGGCTGAGGCTCGCCGACACGATCAGCACGCCGCGGCCGAGCGCGTCGATCAGCAGGCCGAACAGCAGCGGCGAGAAGGCCTGGCAGATCCGCGACGGCGCGCCGATCAGGCCGAGCCGATAGGCGTAGTTGGTCGGGCCGAAGATCGCGAGCGGCAGCGTGCCTCGGGCGATCGTCAGGATGCCATTGCCCGAGCCATGCAGCAGCGCGAAGGCGGCGGCCGCGCCGCCGCCGAACAATCCGATCGTCAGCGCGCCGATCGGATGGGTGATGCAGGCGAGCCGCGCCGAGGCCAGCGGATGGAAGCGGCTGAGGAAGCCCGCCTCGAATACGCGGGCCGCGACCTGTGCCGGCCCGATCATCATGCCGGCGAACAACGCCTGCGCAGGTGTCGCGCCGAACGCCTGCATCAGCCGCGGCAGATGCACCGCCATCGCCGCGGTCACCGTCCAGGCCGCAGCCATCGCGAAGGCGATCAGCACCATCGGGCGGTCGAGCGGGATGTTCGGCTTGGCGGTCTGCGCCTCACCTGCCGCCAATTGCGTCGCGCGCGGCAGCGACAGATTGAGCGGCAGGCCGATGACGAGATGGGCGATCGCCCAGGCGAAGCAGGTCTCGCGCCAGCCGATCGTCGCGAGCCCCCAGGTGCTCAGCGGCCAGCCGACCGTGGAGGCGAAGCCCGCGATCAGGGTGATGCCGGTGATGGAGCCGCGCGCGTCCTTGCCGTAGATGCGCCCGAGTGCGCCGAACGCGGCATCGTAGAGCCCGAGCCCCATGCCGACGCCGAGCCAGAGCCACGCGATCGCCATCACCCATAGCGAATGCGACAGGCCGAGCAGCGCGAGCCCGACTGCCAGAACTAGGTTGGAGGCGCACAGCACCTGCCGGCCGCCGACGCGGTCGATCTGCCGACCGATGCGCGGGCCGAGCAGACCGGAGATGATCAGCGAGGCCGAGAAGGCGGCGAAGAACCAGTTGTCGGAGATGCCGAGGTCGCGCGCGATCGGATCGGCGAGGATCGCCGGCAGATAGTAGCTCGATCCCCAGGCCAGCGTCTGGGCGGTGCCGAGAGCGATGACCACGCCCAGCCGTCGTGCCTGCATTCCCCAAAACCTCTCGTTCGCGCGACGTCAGGAGCAGCCGCAGCCGGTGCGCCCCGCCGCTTTGGCCTTGGCGTCGTCGGCACAGCAACTGTCTACCTCTGCCGGCGCCGGTCCGCCACAGCAGCCGGGCAAGGCTGCAATGCTCCCGACCCCGCCGCGGGTGCAGACTCCGGTCTCCGGCAACTGCAGCTCGACACGCGCGGCCGCCTTCTTGTCGCCGGCGATATCGGCAGTGATCGAGCGCACCTGCTCGTAGCCGGTCATCATCAGGAAGGTCGGCGCGCGGCCATAGCTCTTCATGCCCGCGAGATACAGGCCGGGCTCGTCGGCCTGCGCCAGTTCGCGCGCGCCATGCGGCCGCACCGTGCCGCAGGAATGCTCGTTCGGGTCGATCAGCGGCGCCAGCGCGATCGGTGCTTCGATCGCCGGATCGAGCCGGAGCCGCAGCTCCGACAACAGCGAGAGATCCGGACGGAAGCCGGTCGCGACGATCAGCTCGTCCGCGGTGATGCTGCGATCACCGCTCGTGATGATCTGCAGCCGTCCGTTGTCATCGGCGATGCGGGCGACGTGACATCCGCTCTCGACCCGGATGCGGCCCGAGCGCACCAGCGCCGCGAAGGCCATCCCGAGCTCGCCGCGCGCAGCAAGCTGGTCGGCGCTGCCGCCGCCGAACGACTTGGCGGGATCGTCGGCCCGCAGCAGCCAGATCGCCTGCGTGCCCGGCGCGTCCTGCGCGAGCGCCGCAAGGTCGATCAAGGTGC
Source organism: Bradyrhizobium sp. SRS-191 (assembly GCF_024586915.1). Classification (GTDB taxonomy): domain Bacteria; phylum Pseudomonadota; class Alphaproteobacteria; order Rhizobiales; family Xanthobacteraceae; genus Bradyrhizobium. Next base: position 10,374 of record NZ_JANBVS010000027.1, on the reverse strand, counting down.
CGACGGCCGAATGACCGCCGCCGAGCACGGCGACGGTCTTGCCGGCATAGCGGCCGCGCTGGGCGCCGCGTAGGTCGGGCATGCCATAGGCGATGCGCCCCTGATGTTCGCGCTCGCCCAGCGCGGGCAGGCCGTTGCCGCCGGCCGGATTGGGCGAGAACCAGGTGCCGGAGACATCGATCACCGCATCGGCCTGCATTGCCGCGTCGCCCTTGCCGTTACGGGTGCGGATCTCGAACGGTGCCGCGGCGCGTCCCTTCGACTTGGCCTTGTCGAACCCTGCGCGGCTGATCGCGGTGACGCGATGCGAGGTCCTGATGACGTCGCGCAGCGCCGTGCGGGTCGCCAGCGGTGCGAGGTAGGACTCGATCAGCTCGCGGCCGGTCGGATAGACATCGGGATCAGGCGAATTCCAGCCGGTCGAAGCGAGCAGCCGCGCTGCCGCCGTGTCGACATTGTATCTCCACGGCGAGAACAGCTGCACGTGCTGCCACTGCCGCACCGCATGCGCGGCCTCGGGACCTGCCTCCAGCACGATCGGCTTCAAGCCGCGCTCCATCGCATGCGCTGCCGCCGCGAGCCCGACCGGGCCGGCGCCGATGATCGCGACCGTCTTGGCTTCCGTCATGTCTCATCTCCTATATTTCTAGAAGGATCGAATTAAAAGCCAATATCATGCGGCCGTTTGCGCGGCGCCGCAGCCGCGCTCCTCGACGCAGCATTCGGCGACGAGAAAGCCGAGAAGGGAACGCATCACGTCGTATTCCGCATGACAGACCAGGGTCGTGCCCTCGCGCTGCTGCGAGATCAGGCCGACGGCCACCAGCGTCTTGACGTGATGCGACAGGGTGGAGGCGGGGATCTTCAGCCGCTCCTGCAGCTTTCCGACCGCCATCCCGGCATGCCCGGCCCGCACCAGCGCGCGGTAGATCTTCAGGCGGGTGGTGTTGCCGAGGGCTTCCAGGCGGGCGGCGGCGTCATCGAGCTTCATAATGTCGAGGATGGAACGGGGCACGCCGAGAGTCAAACGCTATTTCTAGAATATTGGAAATAGTCGGGGAGGCTGCAGTGTGGGCACGCCGTCGTCCGGCCCTCCGCTATTTGAACCGGTAGCCCGCATGGCAGCCGACGCAGGCCGCCATCGTTTCGCCCAGCGCCTTCAGCGCCGGCTTGAGATCGCCGGTCACGCCTGCGTCCTGTGCCGCGATGGCGAAGCGGCTCGCGGCCTTGTGCATGGCCGTTCCGGCGTCCTGCATGCCCTGCGGCATGAACCCGGCCACCTCGGCCGCGCCATGCAGCCGCAGCGAGGTCATGCCGAGGCGCTGCTCGGCGATGCGGCCTGCCTGGTCCATCTCGCCGGCTGCGAGGGCGTCATTGATCTGCTGCAGCGCCAGCAGATGGTCGCGCATATTGGCGAGCGTGTGCTCGGTCATTTCAGGCGGAAAGGCCACCCGTTCGCGCGCGTCAGCCACTGGCGGACCGTCACTGCCGAGGCCGTGATGGCCGTGATGCTGCGCGCTGGCGATGCCGGCGGCGGCAACGAACGCCAGTGTGGTGGCGGCAAGGCAGGCGCATGAGGTCTTTCCTCCGATCGGTCGTCGCGCGCTGGAGTAGACCGGGCGGCCGGTCAAGGCATATGATCCGGATCATATGCCTTCGACCGACCATCGCGCGGCTGGCGGTTCGTCAAATGGCCTGCCGCAGCTCGATTGGCGAGCCCTCGCACGGTTGTCGCCGCTGCTGGCTGCGCTGCCGGCCGCCGCGCGGCTGCGCACGCGGCGCATCGAGCTGCAACGTCATGGCAGCCTGTTCTGCCGGGGTGATCGGCCTCAGGCGATGTTCTTCGTGCTGGACGGGGAGGTGAGGCTGCTGCGCCGCTCGCGCGTCGGCGACGATGTCATCCTGCAGCGTGCGCGGCAGGGCTTTCTGGCCGAGGCCAGTCTCGACCAGCCGGCCTATCATTGCGATGCGGTGGCCGCCCAGGATTCGACCGTGCTCGCGATCGAGCGCCAAGCCTTCGCGGATGCGCTGCGCCGGCCGGAGATCCGCGACAAATGGAGCGACCACCTCGCGCGCGAGCTGCGCCGGGTCCGCACACAGTCGGAGCGGCTCAGCCTCAAGAGCGCGCGCGAGCGGATCGTGCATTTCATCGAAACGGAGGGGGAGGGCGCCGCCATCGTGCTCGGCCGGACCAAGAAGGATTGGGCTGCCGAACTCGGCATCACCCATGAAGCGCTCTATCGCGCGCTGGCGCGGATGCAGCGGTCCGGCGAGCTCACCGTGCGCGACACCCACCTCCGTTTGCGCTGAGGCGGCGGACGAGGCCGCGACCTCTCAACGACGACACCACCGAACCGGTCCTTGACGCTCGCCACATATATCGATAATTCTCGATATATGGAAAACGAACATGCCGTCCTGGCGCTGGCCGCGCTTGCGCAGTCGACGCGGCTGCAGGCCTTCCGCATCCTGGTGCAGCACGAGCCTGAGGGCCTGCCGGCCGGCGAACTCGCACGCCTGCTCGAAGTGCCGCAGAACACATTGTCATCGCACCTCTCGGTGCTGGCGCGCGCCGGCCTCGTCAGCTCCATCAGGCACAGCCGCTCGATCGTCTACCGGGCTGATCTCACGGCATTCCAGGAGGTCACGCTGTTCCTGCTCCGGGATTGCTGCGGCGGCAGGCCGGAGGTCTGCGCGCCCCTCATTGCAAGTCTCACGCCCTGTTGTCCGCCGAAGCGGAAGGAGAAGAGCCGTGCCTGATCGCAACTACAATGTTCTCTTTCTCTGCACCGGCAACTCCGCACGCTCGGTGCTCGCCGAATCGATCCTGCGCAAGGACGGCGCCGGCCGCTTCCGGTCGTTCTCGGCCGGCAGCGCGCCGAAGGGCGCGGTGCACCCGCTTGCGATCGAGCTGCTCGGACGCATGGACTATCCGGCCGAGGCGCTGCGTTCGAAGAGCTGGAGCGAGTTCGCGGTGGCGGGGGCGCCGGTGATGGATTTCGTCTTCACCGTCTGTGACAACGCCGCCGGCGAGGCCTGCCCGATCTGGCCGGGGCAGCCGATGACGGCGCATTGGGGCATCGAGGATCCGGCGGCGGTGGAAGGCTCGGAGCTGCAACAGCTCGCGGCGTTCACGACCGCCTTCCGCTATCTGAAGAACCGTATCAGCGCCTTCATCAACCTGCCGCTCGATCGCATCGACCGGCTCTCGCTCGGGACGCGGCTGCGTGAGATCGGGGCAGGCGAGGGCGCATCCTCGTTCCGTGGCGACGCGGCCTGATCCCATGACGAACTTCGAGCGCTATCTGACGATCTGGGTTCTGGCGTGCATCGCCGTCGGCATCGCTCTCGGCCACCTGATGCCCGGCGTCTTTGCCGCTGTCGCCGCCGCCGAAATCGCCCGGGTCAATCTGCCGATCGCGGGCCTGATCTGGCTGATGATCATCCCGATGCTGTTGAAGATCGACTTCGCCGCGCTCGGCGGCGTCAAGGAGCATTGGCGCGGAATCGGCGTCACTCTGCTGGTGAACTGGGCGATCAAGCCGTTCTCGATGGCGCTGCTCGGCAGCCTCTTCATCGGACATGTGTTCGCGCCGATGTTGCCGGCAGGGCAGCTATCGTCCTACATCGCCGGCCTGATCCTGCTCGCGGCGGCGCCGTGCACGGCCATGGTGTTCGTGTGGTCCAACCTCTGCGAGGGCGAGCCGCACTACACGCTGAGCCAGGTCGCGCTCAACGACGTCATCATGGTGTTCCTGTTTGCGCCGCTGGTCGGGCTGCTGCTCGGCGTCGCCTCGATCTCGGTGCCCTGGACGACGCTGCTGCTGTCGGTGCTGCTCTATATCGTGGTGCCGGTGATCGTCTCGCAGCTCTGGCGCCGGGCGCTGCTGCGCCTCGAGGGCGACGCCTTCGAGCGGACCTTGCGCGTGTTGCAGCCGGTCTCCCTGATGGCGCTGCTGGCCACGCTGGTGCTGCTGTTCGGCTTTCAGGGCGAACAGATCCTCAAGCAGCCGGTCGTCATTGCGATCCTCGCCGTGCCGATCCTGATCCAGGTCTATCTGAATGCAGGCATCGCCTACTGGCTCAGCCGACGGCTCGGCGTCGCCTGGTGCGTTGCGGCTCCGGCGGCGCTGATCGGCGCCAGCAACTTCTTCGAGCTGGCTGTCGCCGCCGCCATCAGCCTGTTCGGCCTCGAGTCCGGAGCGGCGCTGGCGACCGTCGTCGGCGTGCTGGTCGAAGTCCCGGTGATGCTGTCGGTCGTGCGGATCGTCAAGGCGAGCCGGGATTGGTACGAGGCGGGGCTGGCCGCCTAGACTGCCGTCAGCGCCGCGGCTCGTCCTGATCGTCGTCGTCGCCTTCGCGCTCGCGGCGGGCGGGCTCGTAGCTCAGCATCCGGGCATCGTCGTGGACGTGCACGGCCGGGAGATGCATGACGCCGATGGGGGCGCGGCTCACCGGCACGAGCTCCGGCTCCTGGCTGGCCTGCGCCACCGCGATAATTCCACCGATCCCCGCCAGCAACACCGCCAATGTCAACGTCCTACGCATACCCACACACTCCGAGCTCATCCGTGCCCCGCTCTGCGTCGGGGGCGTGTGGCAGTCTGTTGCATCGAGGCTTACGACAACCTGTCGTGTCGCGTCAGCGATTTGTCAGCTTGTCTGAGGCAGGATGCCGCACAAGCGCGAGTCTCGACATCCGCATCGATCTCAGGCGCAATTTGGACATCGCAAGTCCACACTAAAATCCACGCGGCCTTCTTAGCATTTGCGAATGCTCCGCAATCTACAATCGGCCGGCGAAGGCGCGATCCATGACGAAGAGCTTCGACAATCCCAGCGCCGAGCCCCGGAAAGATCATGCATTTGCCTCAAATAGGACGGTTCATGCGCATCACGACACTGGCGATGCTGATCTCGACGGCGGCGTCGGCGGCGACCGACGCCCGCGAGGACGATCGTGAGCGCCGCGATGCTGTGCGTCATGCGGTGGAGGCGGGCGATGTCCTGCCGCTGTCGCAGATCCTGCCGCGCGTGCGTGGCCGGATCGCGGGCGACGTGACGGGCATCGACATCGAGCGCCAGCGCGGCCGCTGGCGCTATGAGTTTCGGATGATCGGCCGCGACGGCCGCGTGCGCGAGGTCTATGTCGATGCGCGCAGCGGGGAGATCGAGCGGGTCGAGGAAAAGTAGATGCGTGTGCTGCTGGTCGAGGATGATCCGCGGCTGTCGTCCGATCTGTCGCGGACGCTGCAGGCGGCGGGGTATCTGGTCGAGACGTCCGGCGATGGCGAGCAGGCCTGGTTTCTCGGCGACACCGAAGACTATGGCGCCGTCATCCTCGATCTCGGCCTGCCCGGCATGGACGGCCTGTCGGTCCTGAAGCGCTGGCGCGGTGCGGGCCGGCACATGCCGGTGCTGATCCTCACGGCGCGCGCGAGCTGGGCCGAGCGTGTCGACGGCATCGATGCCGGCGCCGACGACTATCTGCCGAAGCCGTTTCGCAACGAGGAGCTGCTGGCGCGGCTCCGGGCCATCGTCAGGCGGTCGTCAGGCCACGCCGCGCCGGTGCTGTCGTCGGGCGACCTGACGCTGGACGAGCGGCAGATGAAGGTCAGCCTGTCCGGGGTGCCGATCGCGCTGTCGCAGCTGGAATACCGGCTGATCGCCTATCTGCTGCGCCAGAGCGGGCGCGTCGTGCCGCAGCACGAGCTGGAGGAGAACGTCTACGGCCTCGGCCATGACCACGACTCCAACGCCCTCGAAGTGCTGATCCGCCGCGTCCGCAAGAAGCTCGGCGCCGACATCATCGAGACCCGCCGCGGCTTTGGCTACATGATCCCGGAGACGGTGGAATGAAGCTCGGCTCGCTGCGGCTGCGGCTGGTGGCGGCGGGCACCATCGCGCTGCTGGTCGCGCTCGGCGTCGCCGGGGCCGGCATGGTCGTGCTGTTCAAGCGCCATGTCGCGCGGACGCTCGCATCCGATCTCGATGTGCATCTGCGCCAACTGCTCAATGGGCTCGAGGTCGATGCCGATGGCCGCATCATGGTCGCGCGGCCGCCGGCCGATCCGCGCTTCACCGTGCCGTTGTCGGGCCTTTATTGGCAGATCTCCGATGATAACGGCCAGCTGCTGCGATCGCGCTCCTTGTGGGACACGATCCTGCCGCTGCCGATCGACGAGCCCGGACCGAGCGACGTGCATCAGCACGAGCTGACTGGACCGGTCGGGGCGCGCGTGCTGGTCGCCGAGCGCGGCATCGTGATGAATCCGGGCAGCCAGATCCGTGTCCGCGCGGCCGTCGCCTATGATCTCGACGGCGCCACGAGCGCGGTGCGTGCCTTCGCCAAGGATCTGTCGATTGCGCTCGCCGTGCTCGCCATCATCCTGGCGATCGGCACCACCGTGCAGGTCAGTCTCGGCCTGCGTCCGCTGGCGGTGCTGCGCCGTCGCGTCGCCGAGATTCGCGGCGGTCAGCGCCAGCATTTGCCGGTGGAGGTGCCGACCGAGGTGGCGCCGCTGGTCGAGGAGGTCAACGCGCTGCTCGATGCGCAGAGCCGCGAGATCCTGCGTTCGCGCAGCCGCGCGGCCGATCTCGCTCACGGCTTCAAGACGCCGCTCGCGGCGCTCACGGCCGATGCCGCGCGGCTGAAGGAGCTCGGCCAGCTGGAGCTGGCGCGCAATGTCGAGGACGTTGCCGAGGCGATGAGCCGCCAGGTCGATCGCGAGCTGGCGCTGGCACGGCTGCGCGGCAAGGCGCGCGGCGGGCCGGAGGCCGCGACCGAACTGGCTCCGTTGGTGGATGCGCTGCTCGGCACGCTCGCGCGCACGCCGGCCGCCGCCCATGTCAGCTTCGATGGCGAGGTGCCCGCCGGCTTGCGGGTGGCGATGGATCGCACCGATCTCGCCGAGGTGCTCGGCAATCTCCTCGAGAACGCCGCACGCCATGCGACGAGCACCGTGCGCATCGCCGCGAGCGCGGCTCCTGTGATCGTCACCGTCGAGGACGACGGTCCGGGTATTCCCGACGCAAAGATCGGCCGCGTGCTCGAGCGCGGCGGCCGCCTCGACGAGCAGGGCCCGGGCAGCGGCCTCGGGCTTGCGATCGTGCAGGACGTGCTCGAGGCCTATGGCTGGCGCCTGCAGATCGGGCGCTCCGCGATGGGCGGCGCGAAGATCACGATCGCACCGGCGCTGATCGCCGCGCTGCGCGGCAGCGCATCGCCGGCGCGTGCGCCTGAGACGCCGCGTTCCATCCTGACAGCGGGCTGACGGCCGGCGTCAGCCGCGCGACGCCGCCGATCAGCTATCCCTTCGGCCATGCCCCCTGCGTCCGCCGGCGGATGCCAGGGCCCCCTGTCCGAAGGAAGCTGTTTATGCGTATTCGAAACTCCGCCAAGACCTATGGCTCCGTCGCGATCGGCCTGCACTGGATCGTCGCCATTCTGGTGCCCGCGGCCTGGATCTCCGGTCATCTCGGCGACATGCTGCCGCGAGGCTCCCATGACATCGGCCTGTTCATGCATGCCTCGCTCGGCCTGTCGATGCTCGGCTTCGCGCTGGCGCGCCTCGCCTGGCGCCTCGCCGATCCGCCGCCGGTGCCGGAGGCCACCAGGTTCGGGTCGTGGACCGTCCACGCCGGCGAGATCGTGCATCTCATGATCTACGGCATCATGTTCGCCATTCCGGTCCTCGGCATCCTCACGCAGTTCGCCCGCGGTTATGCGCTTCCCGTGTTCGGGCTGTTCGAGATCGCCTCGCCCTGGGTCGGCGACCGCGGCTTCGCCCACGACATGAAGGAGATGCACGAGGCGCTCGCCAACGGCCTGATGATCCTGATCGGCCTGCATGCGGCCGCAGCCCTGCTGCATCATTATTGGCTGCACGACCGGACCCTGAAACGGATGGTGCCGGGACTGCGGTGATGATTGCTGCGGTAATGATTCATGTCATCGAGACGCTGGCCGAATCCGCCTAAAGGGACTCCATCAGAGATCCAATCGGAGGTCCCATGCCGGCCACGCCTCATGTCGAGAAGCATTTCACCGCCTCCGAGACCGTCCGCGACGTCGTGATCGGCATGGCCGACGGTCTCACCGTGCCGTTCGCGCTCGCCGCGGGCCTGTCGGCGGCGGTCACCACGACCGACGTGATCGTCACCGCCGGCCTCGCGGAAGTCGTGGCCGGCGCGATCGCGATGGGCCTCGGCGGCTATCTCGCCGCCCGCAGCGATGCCGAGCATTACGCCGCCGAGGAGAGGCGCGAGCACGACGAGATCGACCGTCTTCGCGGCCGTGAAATCGAGGAGGTGGCGGAGATCTTTCGCGGCTACGGTCTCGAAGGCCAGGCCTTGACGACGGTGGTCGAGGCCATCGCGGCCGACCGCAGGCGCTGGGTCGATTTCATGATGCGCTTCGAGCTCGGCCTCGAACGGCCCGACCCGAAGCGCGCCCCGGTCAGCGCCGTGACCATCGGCGGATCCTATGTGATCGGCGGCCTGATTCCGCTGGTGCCCTACATCCTGGTCCACGACATCGCGCCGGCCATGCGCATCTCGGTGGTTGCGACCGGCGTCGCGCTGCTGATCTTCGGCGCCATCAAGGGGCACTTCACCGGCGTCAACAAGATCAAGTCCGCCTTGCAGACCGCGCTCGTCGGCGGCCTCGCCGCCGGCGCGGCATTCTGGCTGGCGCATCTGTTCGGATAGGGCGCCCCAACAAGCAACAACAACAGGTGTCGTCCCTGCGAACGCAGGGACCCATACCGCGTGATGTCTGAAACAGGCATGCCGCAAGTCCCGCGCAAGGCAACCCGGCCCTGTGGCTATGGGCCCCCGCGTTCGCGGGGCGACAGCTGTGGGGGGCGTTGCCTTCGACACCCTGCTTCGTTCGAGATCCGCTGCATCGAAGCCCACGAAAAATCCAATGGTTGCCCATTCGAATAGGAGGTCCGCTCAATCACGCAGTCATGAGGCGGATGTGTCGGGATCGTCCACCTGAAGCACAAGGACGAGCCAGATGATGGCCCGCACCACGATCATCGCGGCGGCAAACATGCTGAGAAAGAGCAGGGCCACACCGGGCGAGTCCCACTTCGGAAAGCGCTCGAAGACGCCGATATCCCGGTAGCGAATGAGCTCACTGACATTCATCGTGAGGATCGAGAGCAGGAGCGTGGTCAACAGGATCACGCCCGGCGCGGAGCGACGGAAGACGAACAGCGCGAAGCTGGGGGTCAGGAGAGGGGTGCCGAAGAGAACCACGAGCCACACGCCCGCGTAGAACCCATGATTGAAATCATTCGTTGTCAGCGCACCTCTGTGGAAGGTGAGGATGATGCAAAGCAGGTTGGCGACGGCCCCGAGCGCCGCCGCTGCGGTCACTGCTTTGCGGCGCATGGCAGTCCAGAGGACTTCGTCGGTCATCTCCCATCTCCGCTTTGGGATATTCGCCTGGGGGTTCGAAGCGACACGTGCTCGGGGCCCGCGCCGCTGTCCGCCTGATCTTCGTCCGCGCGGGCGGGTATCGCCATGGCACGTTCGTGCCATGGGCTGACGGCAGGTCCGATCGGCTGATGGAGCTCCGCGCCAAGGCGACGGCTGCCTCAGACCCTTTCGAATTCGGCATCCTCGTGCCAAGATGGGCCATGATGCGCGCGCTTCTCGTCATGGCTTCGATCACCGTGCTGGCAACCGTTCCAGCCGCGGCTCAGCAGTTCGATGGCAGAGATCCTGTTTGCCTGCAGATATGGGAGTGGGGCGGCTCCACCACGATCTCGTGCCAGTACAGGTCGTGGGACGCGTGCAAGGTGGCGGCTGCAAGCCTTTCAGCCATGTGCCTGCTTAACCCTTATGGGCAAAGCCCGCCGGAACGAAGCCGTCGTTCGCCGCACCGTTAGGTGCCGTAGGGCCGGCAAAGAGGCGCACGCGGCACCGCCGCGTCGCATCGTGCCCGCGCGGACGACGATGGTAGGCAGCCGACCCTCTCTCCGCGCGTCATTCCGAGGCATCGCGAAGCGATGAGCCCGGAATGACGTCCGAAGGAGTGTCGGCGAATATTTCTCCGAAAATTAATTTGCTTGCGAATTTTCGGAAATCATGTCTATGGTGCGGCATCCCGTGCTCCTCGAGAGGGACGCTTCGCGATCGTCACGGAACGTTGGGCGCGGGATGCGGTGGCTGCTTGCGTGTCGCAGCGGGACTTGTGCCCGCGGACGAACGGCAGGCTTGCGGACGTGAAGACGCGTGGTCCTGGCGCCCCGATGCTGGCGTCAAGTCCGGGGGCGATGATCTCCGGGCGACAGTGGCTAGGAAGCCGGACACTGGGGAGAGCGCGACATAAGCGTGAAAACCATCGCGCGGGGAATGCCGGGA
>NZ_JANBVS010000026.1 GCF_024586915.1 Bradyrhizobium sp. SRS-191 | reverse complement strand
GGCGGGGAGAGGTTTGCAGCGTCCGTGCTGATAGAGGGTGCCTCACCCCTCGATGATCGCAACCGCCCGCGTCCACCCCGCCGACGCCCGCTCGATCTTCACCGGGAAACATGACACCATGAAACCGGTCGACGGCAGCTGCTCCAGATTGTGCAGCTTCTCGAGGTGGCAGTAGCCGATGTGGCGGCCGGCCTTGTGGCCTTCCCAGATCAGCGCGGCGTCGCGAGTCTCGGCGTATTTCTGCGCGGTGAACACGAACGGCGCGTCCCAGCTCCAGCCGTCGGTGCCGGTCAGGCGGACGCCGCGCTCGAGCAGATACATCGTCGCCTCATAGCCCATGCCGCAGCCGGAATTGACGTAGTTGGCATGGCCGTAGCGCGCGCCGGCGGAGGTGTTGACGACGACGATCTCGAGCGGCGACAGGGTGTGACCGATGCGCGTGAGCTCGGCTTCGACGTCCTTGGCCGTGACCACATAGCCATCGGGAAAATGCCGGAAGTCGAGCTTCACGCCCGGTTGCAGGCACCAGTCCAGCGGCACCTCGTCGATGGTCCAGGCGCACTCGCCGCGGTTCATCGTCGGATGGAAGTGCCAGGGCGCGTCGAGATGGGTTCCATTGTGGGTCGAGAGGTTGACCTGCTCGACCGCCCAGCCCTGCCCATCCGGCAGGTCCTCGGCCTTCAGCCCGTCGAAGAACTGCAACATGCGCGGCAGCCCCTGCTGATGATCGATATAGGTGATCGTCGGATGCGTGCCCGGCGGATCCGCCGGCACGTCGTTCTGCAAGGGGACGGAGATGTCGATCAGTCTGCGGGCCATGTTGCGCGCCATGGGCGGTCCTCTCTCGTTGTCGAGAGCGGTATTGTCGCCCCTCAGGGCTCAGCGCGCCAGCCCCGCGACCCGGCCGAGCGCCACCGCCGTGAGCAAGCCATTGCCGGACAGATAGCCGGAGGCATCGGCCCCGGACACACCGCAGGCCGCGCCGCCGGCCGCGAACAGATTGTCGATCGCAGTGCCATCGGTGCGCAGGACACGTGCGTGATCGCCGATGACGAGGCCGCCTTGCGTGTGGAACAATGCACCTGTCACCCGCACCGCGCAATAGGGCGGCACGAGCTGCGGGACGCCAGCAAAGCTACGGCCGAGCCGATCGGTGCGCTGCTCCGACTTCGCGGCCGCGAGGTCGGCGAAGGTTGCGGCGAGGGCTTCCACCGGCACTCGTAAGGCCGCCGCAAGGCCCGCGATGTCCTCGGCTTCGAGCACGGCGCCATGGGCGACGGCATTGCGAAAATCCTCGAACTGCGCAGCGATGCCGGCGATACGCGCGTCGAAGATCGTCCAGGCGATGCCATCCGGCTGCGCCAGCACGTTGGCCGCCTGCTCGGAATAGCCTGACGCTTCGTTGGAGAAGCGCTCGCCCCGCGCGTTCACCTGAAAGCCGCCCTCCGTGATGGTGGCCCAGCTGATGAGGATGCCCGCGGGATGCGCCACCGAGCCATGACCTTGATGGCCGCCGAGATGGCGCGTTGCCGCGCCGAGCTGCTCGCCCCAAGTCAGCGCATCGCCCTGGTTGCCGACATGGCCGAAATAGGTGGCGCTGGCCATCTCCGGGATGTGCTGCGCGACCAGCGTGGGATTGCCGCCATAGCCGCTGCAGGCGAGGGTAAGGCGGCGGCAGCCGATCTCGTCGGTGGTGCCGTCGGGCCGCGTGAAACGCACACCGGCGACGCGGTTCGCGCGATCGAGCAACAAGGTCGTGGCGTGCGCCTCGCAGAGAATGTCGATGCCGGCGATCTCCGCGGCGCTGCGCAGCCGATCGATCAGTTCGCGCCCGGCCCGGCTCGGCAGGCCATGCATGCGCAAGGCCGAATGGCCGGGATAGGTGAAATTGTCGACCAGAGAGAACGGCAGCTGATGCCGGTCGGCGAGCCATTCCAGGGTCGGGCCGATCGTGGTCGTCACGAGCTTCACCAGCGCAGCATCCGGCTCGTCATGCGCCTTGCGCATGATGTCGGCGGCGAACAGCCCGGGACTATCATTGATACCGAGTGCCGCCTGCCAGCGCGTCCCCGCGGCGGGGATCAGTCCGGCCGACAATGCGGTCGAGCCCTGCGGCACGGCATCGCGTTCCAGCACCAGCACGCTCTTACCGGTCTCGATGGCCGACAACGCCGCGACGAGACCGGCCGCGCCGGCGCCGATGATCAGGCAGTCGACCTGAACCTCCGGAACGCGATCGATGGTTTCGATGGAGCTCATGTGCGCCCCTCACGGCGCTTGCGGCCGTCCTTCGAGACGCGCGCCTGCGGCGCGCTCCTCAGGACGAGGATTGAATCCGCAGCGACGCTCTCTCCCCTCTCCATGAACACGCCTCTCGGCGTGTTCATGGTCGGTGTGCAGGCCCCCCTTAGGTGCCAAAACCTCATGGTGAGGAGCGCCCCCTTGGGCGCGTCTCGAACCATGAGGCCCCGCAGGTGGGAAGACTTGGCAACTTGCCTCATTACGCCGCCAGTTCCGTCATCGCCTCAGCGATCGACGTCACCCGGCACACCGGCTTCAGCGCCGCGATCGCGGTGGCGTGCGTCTCCGCCGTGAAGGCCGCGCAGCCGTCTTCCAGCACGACGGTTTCGAAATCGCGGATATGCGCATCACGCACGGTCGACGCCACACCGCCATTGGTGACGATCCCTGCGACATAGAGCTTCTCGATGCCGCACTTGCGCAGCACCCATTCGAGCCGTGTCATGTAGAACGCCGAATAGGCGATCTTCTCGATCGTGACATCCGCCGGCTGCAGCATGTCGACGAGTTGGTGTCCCCACGCGCCGGGCTGGAAGTCGCCCTTAGCGAGGAACGGCCGCAACTGCTTCAGATGCGGCGAGATCAGCGGCTCACCGCCTTTGCCAGGAACAAGCGTGAACTGCGTCGAGATCACGAAGCCGCCCGTGGACCGCATCAGGTCGGCGAACGGCTTGAGCCGCAGCGGCAGCGCCGCGATGTCGGCCGCCGTCTGGCCGGCACGGCCATAGGCGCCCTTCGGATCGAGAAAGTCGTTCTGCAGATCGACGATCAGCACAGCGGTCTGCGCGGCCGGCACCATGTGATCACTCATACGCTGCGCTCCACGATGACGTTGCCGAACTGATCCACCCGCGCCTTGAAGCCGGGCGCGATCACGGTCGTCGCATCCGGCTGCTCCAGGATCGCAGGGCCCGCGACCTCGGTGCCGACAGGCAGATCGAGACGGGCGTAGATTGCCGTGTCCCACCACTTGCCATCGAACCAGGCGTTGCGGCTGCCGAGCTTCGCCTTGGCGAGGTCGGCGCTGCTGTCGGGCGCGAGCGTCGCCAGGTCGAACCGCGGACGCACGCCGATCGCGGCCGTGCGCAGGTTGACGATCTTGATCGGCACGCCCGGCAGCAGCCGGCTGAAGCTCTTCTGATAAGCGGTCTCGAACGCCTTGCGGACGTCCTCGACCGTCAACGCGATGGCGCCGTCACGGATCTCGGCCGGCAAAGTCGCGCGGATGGTGTGGGTCTGGCCGACATAGTGCATGTCGAGCTCGAACAGCGTGTCGATGCGCTCGACGGCGAGCCGCGCGTCCTTCACCACGCCCTGCGCGTGCTCGGCCTCGGACAGCATCCAGCGCGTCAGCGCCGCGATGTCGAGGCCGTCGACGAACATGTTGAGCGTCTGCACCTGGTCGTGGCGGATGTCGGCGATGACGCAGCCGAGCGCCGAGGTGACGCCGGGATAGCGCGGCACCAGCGCCGCCTTCAGGCCTACGTCCTTGATCAGCGCCGAGACGTGCAGCGCGCCGCCGCCGCCGAACGGCACCGCCGCGAAGCGCGCTGGATCATGGCCACGCTCGATCGACATCAGCCGGATGGCGCCGGCCATCTTGCTATCGGCGATGCGCACGATCGCTTCCGCCGCTTCCATCACACCGAGGCCCAAGGGCTCGCCGACATGCCTCGCGATTGCGCGCTTCGCCGCCTCGACGTCGAGCGCCTTCAGCTTGCCGCCGATCGGCCTGTCCGCATTGATGCGGCCGAGCACGACGTTGGCGTCGGTCAAGGTCGGACGCTCATTGCCGCCGCCATAGCAGACAGGACCCGGCCGCGAGCCCGCGCTTTCAGGGCCGACCTGCAAGAGGCCGCCGGCATCGACATGGGCGATCGAGCCACCGCCGGCGCCGATCGTGGTGATCTCGATCATCGGCGTGCGCACGACGAGGCCGAAATCGATCGTGGTCTGCGCCGCCAGCGACGTCGCGCCATCGACCACCAACGAGACGTCGAACGAGGTGCCGCCGAGATCGCCGGTGATGACGTTGGGGAAGCCGGCCGCCTTGGCAATCTCCGCCGCCGCGATCACGCCGGCGGCCGGGCCTGAAAGCGCAGTGCGGATCGGAAAGCGCCGCGCCGCATCGGTCGACATCACGCCGCCATTGGACTGCACGATGTGGAAGCGGCCGTCGAACGCCTCGCCGGCCAGCGCGTTCTGCAGCTTCTGCAGATACGAGCCGACCACCGGCTGAAGATAGGCGTTGAGCGCCGTGGTCGAGGTCCGCTCGAATTCGCGGATCTCCGGCAGGATCTGGCTGGAGCACGCGACGTTGTCGTTCGGCCAGATCGCCTGCACGGCTTCGAGCGCGCGGCGCTCATTGTCCGGATTGGCGAAGGCATTGACGAATACAATCGCCAGCGCCTGCGCGCCCTTGGCCAGCAGCTCACGCGCGGTCGCTTCGACCTGCGCGACATCGACGGCGGTGCGGATGGTGCCGTCCGACAGCACGCGCTCATCCACCTCGGCGCGCATGTCGCGCTCGACCACGGGGATGAAGTCGCCCCACAGGCCCCAGGTGTTGCGGCGGTCGCGGCGGCGCATTTCCAATACGTCTCGGAAGCCCCGCGTCGTGATCAGGCCGATGCGCGCGCCCTTGCGCTCCAGCAACGCATTGGTGCCGACGGTCGTGCCGTGCACGATCGAGGTGAGATGCGCGACCGCGCCGAAGCCCTGCAGGCCTTCGAGGAAGCCGACGGCCTCGTCGCCGCGGTTCGACGGCACCTTGTTGGTGCGGAAGCTGCGCTTCGCCTCGTCGAAATAAAACAGATCAGTGAAGGTGCCGCCGACATCGACGCCGACGATGGTGCCGAGCTTGCTCATGCCGCACCTCCGGCGCGGAGCGTGCGCGTCGCCGCCTCGTCGACCGCGCCGTCAGCGTTGACTGCGACCTTGTAGACGTCGCGCGCCTTTGCCGGCGACACGAAGCCGAGCGCGACGTCATGAGCAACAGCGGCGACCGGCCGCGCCTCGGGCGGCCCCCAGCCGCCGCCTCCAGGGGTTTCCAACCGCACGCGCTTGCCTGCCTTCAGATGCAGATCGGTGATCTTGGAGACCATCGGCGGGCTCGCCTCGCCCTGCTCGGTCTGCCACGCGAAATGATTGAGCGCGGCGCTGCCGCCGCCCGCGACGCCGAACGGCGCGGCCTTGCCGCGCTCGCCGAGCAGCGCGACGTCGGCATCGGCCAGCAACTCCACTTCGTAGACCGCGCCGACGCCGCCGCGATGGGTGCCGGCGCCGGCGGAATCCGGGCGCAGCGCCCATTGCGTGAACATCACGGGATAGGCTGCTTCGAGAATTTCCACGGGCGGGATGGTCGCGGTCGAGATCGGATTGTTGGCGTGGTTGAGGCCGTCGGTCGCGGGGTTGCCGCCGAGGCCGCCGCCGAAGAACGAGAACATAACGAAGCGGCTGTTGTCCTTGCGATGGCCGGCGATCGACAGCGCGTTGATGGTGCCGAACGGCGCGGCGGTCGCGCGCGACGGATCGGCCTTGGCGAGGGCGCCGAGCACGACGCCGATCAGGCGCAGGATGGTCTCGGTGTAGCCCGCGACCGGCTTCGGCGGCCCCGCCGCGAGTAGCGAGCCGTCGGTGATATCGAACGAGATCGGCCGCAGGCAACCGGCATTCGCCGGCACCTCGGTGAAGACATGCTTCAGCGCGACGTAGCAGGCGGCGATCGTGGTCGAGCGCGAGATGTTGATCGGACCCTTGCAGGCCGCCGACGAGCGGGTGAAATCGAGCGTCAGCGTGTCGCCGGTGATGGTGACATCGAGCGCGACCGTCAGCGGTTCGTCCACGATGCCGTCATTGTCCAGCACGTCCTCGAACGAATAGGTGCCGTCGGGCAGCGAGGCGATCGCAGCACGCATCAGGGTCTCGGCGCGATCGGAGAAGGCCTCGAACGCGTCTGAGACGGTCTTGTCGCCGTAATCGTCGAGCAGCGCGCGCAGGCGGCCCTCGCCGAGATCGAGCGCGTTGAGCTGGCCGTTGAGATCGCCCCAGTTCGACATGGGCACGCGCGAATTGGCCTCGATGATGCCGAGGATGTCGTGGTTCATGCGGCCCGCCGCGATCAGCTTGACCGGCGGAATGCGCATGCCCTCCTGAAAACTCTCGACCGCCTTCGGATTGTAGCCGCCGGCGACATTGCCGCCGATGTCGAGCCAGTGGCCGACCGAGGCGATCCAGCAGAACACCCTGTTGTCGCGGAACACCGGACGGACCAGACGGAAGTCGTTGAGATGCGTGCCGCCGTCATAGGGATCGTTGAAGATGAAGGTGTCGCCCTCCTCCAGCCCGCCGTCCTTCTCGACCTTGGCGATGACGGCGCGCACGGCAAAGGCCATCGCGCCGACGAAGATCGGCAGACCACCCTGCCCCTGCACCAGCGTGTCGCCGGTGGTCGCATGATAGATGCCGTGGCAGGCGTCGCGCGCTTCGGCGATCGTCGGGTTGAAGGCGGAGCGATACAACGTCGCGTCCATCTCGTCGGCGATCTGCTCCAGCCGGCCCTTGAGCACGGCGAGCGTGATCGGATCCAAGGTCGTCATGCCCGCGCCTCCGCGTCGTCGGCCGCGTAGCGGGCGCCGTTGGCCAGGATGTCGGCGGTGCCGAGCATCGCGTTGAGGCCGCTGAAGTCCAGCATGCGGTCGGCGAACGGCTTGGTCGAGCCGGCCTGCGCCAGCGATGTGTAGTAGGCGCGCGCGGCGAAGGCGAGCGCGCGCACGATGCCGCCGGGGAAGATGACCAGCTTGAAGCCGAGCGCGCCGAGCTCCGACGCCGCATGGATCGGCGTCGAGCCGCCCTCGACCATGTTGGCGAGCAGCGGCCGCTTCGACGCCAGCCGGCCGGCGATCGCGGACAGCTGCTCATTGCTCTTCGGGGCTTCGACGAACAGCACGTCGGCGCCGGCCTCGGCATAGCGCTCGGCGCGTTCGATCGCGGCCTCCATGCCCTCGATCGCCAGCGCATCGGTGCGCGCGACGATCAGGGTCTCGGCGGACTGCCGGGCATCGAGCGCGGCCTTGATCTTGCCGACCATCTCGCCGGCGCTGATGACGGTCTTGTCGGTGAGATGGCCGCAGCGCTTCGGCGTGGTCTGGTCCTCGAGCTGAATCGCGGACGCGCCCATGCGCTCGAACAGCCGGATCGTCCGCTGCACGTTCAGCGCATTGCCGAAGCCGGTGTCGCCATCGACGACGAGCGGGGTGTCGACGCGGTCGCGAATCATGGCGATGGTGTCGGCGACCTCCATCATCGACACCAGGCCGATGTCCGGACGGCCGAGCTTGGTGTAGGCGATGCCGGCGCCGGTCAGATACAGCGCCTTGAAGCCGGCCTCGGCGGCGATGCTCGCGGTCAGCGCATCGTACACGCCGGGCGCGATCGTCGTCTCGGCAGATGCCAGAGTGGATCTCAGGCTCATTGTCGTTTCCTTGTTTGTCTCAACTATCAGCGGAAGCGCTGGTCACAGACCGAGATAAGCGCGCTTCAGCTCGGCATTGGATTTCAGCTCGGAAGCCTGGCCGGAGAGCGTGATGATGCCGTTCTCCATGATGTAGGCACGGCCGGCGAGCTCGAGCGACTGCACGACGTTCTGCTCGACCAGCATGATGGCGAGGCCAGAGGCCGCGAGCCGCGCGATCAGCGCGAACATCTCCTCGACCATCAGCGGCGACAGGCCGAGCGACGGTTCGTCGAGGATCAGAAGCTTCGGCTCCCCCATCAGGCCGCGGCCGATCGCCAGCATCTGCTGCTCGCCGCCGGACAGCGTGCCGGCATATTGCCGCGCGCGCTGCTTCAGCTTCGGGAAGGTCGCATAGATCTGCTCGATGCGCTCGGCGCGCCCTCGGCGCGGCCGGCAATAGGCACCGAGCTCGAGGTTCTCGCGCACCGACAGATTGGGGAAGATCTTGCGTCCCTCGGGCACGTGAATGAGCCCGGCGGTGACAATCTTAGGCGCTGCCGCATTCTCCAGCGATGCGCCGTTGAAGCGGATGGTGCCTGCAGTGGCCGGCACCACGCCGGAGAGCACCTTGTTCAAGGTGGTCTTGCCGACGCCGTTGGAGCCGAGCACGGCGACGACCTCGCCCGCGTTGACGTCGAGGCTGACGCCGCGCAGCACTTCCGTCCCGCCATAGCCGGCGCGAAGATCGCGGATCTCAAGCATGGGCCTGCTCCGCGCGCAGCCGCTCCGCGGCGCCGTGGCCAAGATAGGCCTCGATCACGTGGGGATCCTCGCACACGGCGCGCGGCTCGCCCTCGGCGATCATGCGCCCTTGCGAGAGAACATAGACCTTGTCGCAGAGGTTCATCACCGCCTGCATGATGTGCTCGATCATCAGGATGGTCACGCCCTGATCGCGGATGTCGCGCACCAGCGGCAGCACGTCGCGGATTTCGGACGGGTTGAGGCCGGCGAGCACCTCGTCGAGCAGCAGCAGCTTCGGCTTCGTGGCAAGCGCGCGCGCCACTTCGAGACGCTTGCGGCCCGCGACGGTGAGATCGGAGGAGGCCTTGGCGAGATCGGCGCCAAGCCCGACGCGCCTGGCGATCTCAGCGGCCTGGCGCATTGCCTCATTGGCATCAGCCGTATGCAGATAGGCGCCGACCGCGATGTTCTCCTGCACGTTCAGGCCTTCGAACGGCTGCACAATCTGGAAGGTGCGCGCGATGCCCGCGCGCGCCCGCACATGCGGGGCGAGCTGCGTGATGTCACGGCCATCATACCTGACGCTGCCGCCGTCAGGATTCAGGAAGCCCGCGACCATCGCGAACAGCGTGGTCTTGCCGGCGCCGTTCGGACCGATCAGGCCGGTGATCGAGCCCTTGGCAACCGACAACGAAGCCTGGTCGACCGCGACGAGGCCGGAGAAGCGCTTGGTGAGGGAGTTGACCTCGAGCATCACGCCTCCTTCGCCTTGGCCGGCGCACGCAGGCCGAGGCTCTTCATCAGCATCACCAGACCGTTCGGCGAGAATGCCACCGACAGCACGAGGATGATGCCGAACACGAGCAGGTCCATGCCGGGAATGCCGCCCGACACGCTCTTGGTGAGATCGCCGAGTCCGAGCAGCACGATGGCGCCGAGCAACGGACCAAGCACGGTGCCGGAGCCGCCGACGATCGCCGCGAACAGCGCCTCGATCGAGATCCACGAGCCGAACGCGACATTGGCGTCGATGAACAGATAGTTCTGCGCGTACAGGCAGCCGGCGGCCGCCGTCAGCGCGCCAGAGATCGCGATCGCCTTCATCTTGACCGCGAACACGTCGACGCCGAGTGCCTGCGCCGCCTGCTCGTTCTCACGCAGCGCGACGAGATAGGCGCCGAAGCGCGAATGCTCCAGCCACCAGCTGACGACGAGGCCGATCGCGACGAAGCCGAGCGCGACCAGCAGGAAGTAGCGACGGTCGGCGAATTGCAGATATGGCAAGCCTGTCTGCAGCTTCAGCAGGATCCCGGCAGCGCCACCGGTGAAATTCCAGCTATTGGCGAGGATGCGCGCGACCTCGGCGAAGGCCAAGGTGATCAGCGCGAAATACGAGCCCTTCAGGCCGGAGCGGAAGCTGAGGAAGCCGATGAAGGCGCCGACCAGTGCGCCGAGCGCGATGCCGATCACCAGCGCAATCCACGCATTGACCCCAAAGCGGGTCTGCAGCACCGCCATCGCATAGGCGCCGGCGCCGAAAAACGCGGCGTGGCCGAACGACGACAGGCCGGCATAGCCGCCGAGGATGTTCCAGCCCTGCGCGGCCAAAGCGATGATCATCATGAAGATCATCAGGTTCAGCAATGCGCCGGACAGGCCAAGGAACGGGACCACGGCAAGCGCAACGACGATGATGGCGAGGGTCGTGAGACGCGGCCTGGTCATGCGCGCGCTCCGAACAGGCCGGTCGGGCGCACCAGCAAGGTGACGATGAAGATCAGGAAGATGCCGATCTGGCCGAGGCTGTCGCCGAGGAACAGGCTGGACGCGGCTTCGACGACGCCGATCAGGAGGCCGCCGATCAGCGCGCCGGGGATCGAGCCCATGCCGCCGAGCACGACGATGGTGAAAGCGACCAGCACGAAGGCCGCACCGGTCTTCGGGCTGACATAGAAGGACGGCATCAACAGGCCCGCCGCGACCGCGAGACAGGCGCAGCCGATCGCAAAAGTCATGGCGTAGACGTGCGGCACGCTGATGCCGACCAGGCTGGCGCCGAGCTTCTCCTTGGCCACCGCGCGGATCGCCTTGCCGATGTCGGTCTGGTGCAGCACCAGCCAAAGCAGCAGTGTGGTGGCGATGGTGACGCCGAAGCCGATGACGCGCGGAAACGACAGCAAGAGCGGGCCGAGTTCGACGACGCGGAACGAGTAATCGGTGGTGATCGTGCGGGTGTCGGATTGGAAGGCGGCGAGCAGCGCGTTCTCGATGATGATCGAAAGACCCAAGGTCACCAGGAGGATGCCGTTGTCCTTGCCGTGGCTGGCCGGACCGATGATGAAGCGCTGGAGGACATAGCCGAGCGCGAACATCACGGGCGCGACGAACAGGATCGCGAGATAAGGATCGAGCCCGTAGCGCGCGCAGGCCAGCCACACCATGAACATCGCCACCGTCAGCAGCGCGCCGTGGGCGAAATTCACGATGTGCAGCACGCCATAGATCAAGGTCAGGCCGAGTGCGATCAAGGCATAGATCGCACCCAGCATCAGCCCGTTCAACAGCGCCTCCACGACGATCTGGGGCGAGTACATTAGATCCTCTGGTTCAGCAGATGCGGCATGTGATCTGCTTGGTACGCGACCCACTCGCCGCTTGCTCGGTCTTCACCTCTGCCCGCCGGGGCGAAGCGAAGCTTCGCTAGGGCGGGGAGAGGTCGGATCGCATCGCCAGATGCGATCCGGGTGAGGGGGTACAGGTCTGACCACGCGCACCACCCGTGCGGCTGCCCCTCACCCCAACCCTCTCCCCGTGAAGAACGGGGAGAGGGAGCGCACTATCCGAGGGGCGGGTGCGAGATTTCAAAATGCAGAGATGCAGTCGTTCGACCGTGTCTCTGCACACTGATCGGTCCAATCACCCGTTGATCGGAAAGATCGGCTTCGCGTCGGCATATTCGGCCGGGTAGATCACCTTGATGTCCTTGCCCTGCACCTGCGTATTCAGCGGAAGCGCGCTGGTGTTCTGGCCCTTGGCGTCGAACTTGGTCTTGCCGTAGGGCATGATGCCGCTGTCGAACTCGTTCGCCGCGAGCGCCTCGATGATCTTGGCGCGATCGGCGCTGCCGGCCTTCTCGACGGCCTGGGCGAACACCTTCACCAGGGAGTAGTTGATCGGCGTGTTGTAGGCGTAGAACTTGCCGGCGGCAGTGACGGTCTCGCGCAGCTTGGCGGTGATCGGGCTCTTCGGATCGCCCCAATGGTTGCAGTCCATCACGCCCTGGGCGGCCTCGGGGAATTCGTTGACAAAGCGGTAGCTGGAGGCGGCGCCGCCGAACACGGCGTAGATGCCCTTCGGGCGCACGCGCTGCTGCTGCAGCGTGCGAGCCATCAGCACGAACTCGTTGAAGTAGTGCGACGGCACGATCAGGTCGGGATTGAGCGCGCGCAGCCGGAGCACGACGTTGGTCATGTCGCGCGCGGGGGTTGGATGCGCGATGGTCTCGACGATCTGGAACCCGAGCGGCGGCAGCTTCTCCTGCATGATCTTGGCGAGGCCCGATCCGAACAACCCGTCCTCGTGCACGATCGCCACCGTCTTGATCGGCTTGCCGGCGTCGTCGTTGAGCTTGACGAGGTTCTTCAGCGCCACGGACGTGGCCATGCTGAAATTCGGGTTGAAGCGGAAGGTGTTCTTCAGGCCGCGCTCGGTGATCGTATCGGCCACCGCGCAGTCGACGACGAACGGAAGATCGTAGCGCGACGCGGTCTGCGTCGCGGTCAGCGCGATGCCCGAGGCGAAGCCGCCGAGCACGGCGGCAACGCCGGCCGACTGCAGCTCCTCGGTCGCCTGGGCGCCGGCCTCCGCATTGGAGCGGCTGTCGCCGATCACGAGCTCCAGCTTGGCGCCGCCGAGCGCCTTGATGCCGCCGGCGTCGTTGATCTCCTTGATCGCGAACTCCGCGCCGATCTTGGCGAGGTCGCCGTCGAGCGCGAACGCGCCGGAGATCGGCTGCAGCAGGCCGACCTTGACCGGCGCCGGCTCGGCGCGCAGCAGACCCGGTGCGGCCAGCATCGAGGTAAGCGCGACACCGCTCTTGAGCACATTGCGGCGTGACAGCGACTTCGAGCTCAACGTCATGACTTCCCCACTTTCCTGACTGGCGGCCGCCGGCGCGGGCGCTCCCTGCGGTACACCTCGGCGGTCGGGCTCCAGTGCCGGTGCCCTTCGTCGCCCGTCCGTTCGAGGTTCATCTGCAATGTGTAGCGATCGGGCCGGTAGAGCGCCTGCAGATGCTCCATCGGCTGACCATCCTTGCCGTAGACCGTGCGGCGCAGGGCCACGAGCGGCATGCCGACATCGACGTCGAGCGCCTCGGCCACATCGGGGCTCGACAACACGGCGCTGATCTCCTGGCGCGCCGAGGCGCTGGTCAAGCCGGAGCGCTCGATCAGTTCGAGCAACGGCATGCGCGCGAGATCCTCGCGCGAATAGTTGCGGCCGATGCGCTCGGGGACGTTGGCGATGAGATAGGAGAACGGCACGCCATCGACGAGACGGACGCGCACCGAGCGCTGCGAGCGCTCGTCGGGCGCGAGCCGCAGGGCTTCGCGAATCTGGTCGGACGGGGTGACGTAATCAAACGACAACAGCCGGACATCCGTCGTGCGCCCCATCTCGATGAGATGCGCAAACACGTTGGAGACGTCGGCGAGGATGGTTCGCACCTTCGAGGCAGGACGATGCACGAAGGTGCCGAGCCCGCTCTTCTTCTGAATCAGATCTTCCGAGGCGAGCAGATCCAGCGCCTGGCGGATGGTGACACGGGAGACGTTGTGCTCCTCGGCCAGCGCGAATTCACCGGGCAGCCGCTCGCCGTCCGCAAGCTCGCCGGATGCGATCTTGTCCTTCAGCAGCAGGTAGATTCGTCGTGCCTTCAGTGGCTCGGACGCGGTGCGCAAGGGCGAGGAGTCCCGTGGATGAGAGCTATCTTGCTTTCAATACATCAGGTGTATAGGAAATATGACAGCTTCGGTCAACCGGCTCCATCGCCCCCAATCGAAGCAAGGATCAAGCCATGGGCGGCTTCCTGGGAGGATCACGCGATTTGTCGCAGCATCAGCCATATGCGAGGGCGATGAGCCCGCTCGACGTCGGCAATTTGCGCTTCCGCAACCGCATCTTCGTCCCTGCGCACACCACGAATTTCGGCGAGCATCATCTCCCGAGCGCGCAGCACCTCGCCTATCATCGCGCCCGCGCGCGCGGCGGCGTCGGCGCCATCATCTTCGAATCCATCCGCGTCCACGCCAATTCGCTGGGCCGGCCGCAAGCGGTGTGCGGCTTCGACCCCGCCTGCATCGATCCGTTCCGCCGCATCACCGATGCGGTGAAGGCGGAGGGCGCCTTCATGCTCGGCCAGATCATTCACCTGGGACGGCAGGTCGAAGGCGATTTCGAACGCACGGTTTCATGGGGCGCCTCGCCCATCCCATGGTCGATCTCTGCGCTGCCGCCGCGGCCGATGGACGAGTTCGACATGGAGCAGGTGATCGAGGGCCATCTGGTGACGGCGCGCAATCTTGTGGCGGCCGGCTTCGACGGCATCGAGCTGCAGATGGCGCATGGTCATCTGCTGCAGCAGTTCATGTCGCCGCTGTCGAACAAACGCGATGACGAGTACGGCGGCAGCCTGGAGAACCGGCTGCGCTTCCCTGCCCGCGTGCTGGCTGCGCTACGCGCCGAGCTGGGCGACACATTCTGCCTGGGCATCCGGATCAGCGGCGACGAATATGTCGACGGCGGCCTCGGCATCGACGAGGCCGAACGCATCGTGCCGATGCTGGCGCGGCACGCGCGCATCGATTTCGTCAACGTCTCCCACTCCGCCTATGTCGCGAGCTACTCGCTGGCGACGCAGATGGCCGACATGGCGTTCGATCCGTCGCCGTTCCGCACCCTGCCCGCGCGCATCCGAAGCTCGCTGCGCATGGAGGGCTTCGCAACGCCTGTCTTTGCCGTGTGCCGTTTTACGGGACTCGACGAGGCCGACGCGATGATTGCCGCGGGCGATGCCGATGCCGTCGGCATGGCGCGTGCGCATCTCGCCGAGCCGGCGATCGTGAGGAAATCGATCGAGGGCCGCGTCGACGAGATCCGCCGCTGCATCGGCTGCAACCAGGGCTGCGCCGGCATGCTCGAGCGGAACCTGCCGATCCGCTGCCTGATCAATCCGATCGCGGGATTGGAAGGCACAATCGAGGAGCCGGAGGCTCTGCCGCGCGGTGCACGCCGAAAGTTCCTGGTGGTCGGCGGCGGTCCTGCTGGCCTCGAAGCGGCGCGCGTCGCGGCTGCGCTTGGGCATGACGTGACCTTGTGTGAGCGTGGGGATCAGCTCGGCGGGCAGTTGCGCACGGCCTGGCTGATGCCCAAACGCGCGAACTTCAAGACGTTCATCGAATTCCAGGTCGCGGCCCTGACGCGGCTCGGCGTGACCATCGTCTTCAACACGCAAGCGAACGCGGCCGAGATCGTTGCTTTCGGCGCCGACCGCATCGTCCTGGCGACGGGCTCGACCACGACCGCCATGCCCATTGCGGGCGGCGGTCCGGTATTCACCCTGCCCGATGCGCTGCATCAGCCGGAGAAGCTCGGTGGATCGATTGCGGTGTTCGACCGCACCGGCGAATGGGGCACGCTCGCCGCGCTGGAACATTTCGCCGATCTCGGCAAGGCCGTGACCCTGTTCGTTCCGGCCACGAGCTATGCTTGGCGTACGACGATCTATTCGACGCTGGCGAACAGCCGCCGCCTGCGTGAGCGCAAGGTGCGGATCGCGACCTTGCGCGCCGTTCGCGCGTATGATGGTCAGACCCTGGAGGTCGAGGATCTCTCGACCGGCGATGTCGAGCGCCTCGCCGGCTTCTCGGCGCTGGTCGCCGTCGATCACAACAGCACCGATCAGTCGCTCTATCTCGCCCTGCGGCGCGCCGGTTTGCCGGTGCTGCAGGTGGGCGACAACAATGCGCCGCGCACGGCGCTCGAAGCGATCTATCAGGGCCACATGGCCGCGCGCGCCCCCTTCCCTGCGGCGCTCGGACATACGACACGACCTGCTGCGTCGATGAGGCGCTCAACTGAGGACGTTCGAGAATGACGGGAACAGGGCAGCCGCGAACGCTGTTCGACAAGGTCTGGGATGCGCATGTGGTGACGCGCCGCGAGGACGGCGCGGAGCTGTTGTTCATCGACCGCCACCTCGTGCATGAGGGCTCGTTCCATGCCTTCAACAAGCTCAAGGACAAGCGCGCCAAGGTGCGGCGGCCGGATCTGACGATCGGCGTCGCCGATCACTACGTGCCGACGCGCACACGCGTCCTCAGCGAGATCGCGCCTGACATCGCCGGCATGATCCGCCAGCTCGACGACAATTGCCGGGCGAACGACATCCGGATCTTCGGCTTCGACGATCCGCGCCAGGGCATCGTCCACGTCGTCGGTCCAGAACAAGGCTTGACCTTGCCCGGCCTCACCATGGTCTGCGGCGACAGCCACACCTCGACGCATGGCGCGTTCGGCGCGCTGGCGTTCGGCATCGGCGCCTCCGAAGTCGCGCACGTGCTGCTGACGCAGACCCTGTGGCAGAAGCAGCCGAAGCGGATGCGCATCACGATCGACGGCGCCACCGCGCCTGATATCACCGCCAAGGATATCGCGCTCTCCATCATTGCCACGATCGGCGCCGACGGGGCGCAGGGCCATGCGATCGAATATGCGGGAACGGCGATCCGCGCTTTGTCGATGGAAGGCCGCCTGACGCTGTGCAACCTCTCGATCGAGAGCGGCGCCCGCTGCGGCATGATCGCGCCCGACGAGAGCACCTTCGCCTATGTGAAGGGACGGCCGTTCGCGCCCGTGGGAGATATCCTCGATCGCGCCATCGCCGCCTGGCGCAAGCTCCCGACGAATGCCGACGCTGTGTTCGATCGCGAGATCGTGCTTCGAGGAATGGACATCGCGCCGACCGTGACCTGGGGCATCAGTCCCGAGGACGCGCTGCCGATCGTAGCCTCCGTGCCGGATCCGGCGGCCATGGACGATGCCTCGCGCGCGAGCCATATCCGCGAGGCGATCGAGTATATGGGGCTCACGCCGGGCCAGCCGCTCGACACGATCAGGATCGACCGCGTCTTCATCGGCTCCTGCACCAACAGCCGCATCGAGGATCTCCGCGCGGCCGCCAGCGTGCTCGCCGGCCGCAAGGCGCGCGTGCCGGGACTGGTGTCGCCCGGCTCGCATCTCGTCAAGCAGCAGGCCGAGCAGGAAGGCCTCGACCGCATCTTCATCGACGCCGGTCTCGATTGGGTCGGCTCGGGCTGTTCGATGTGCGTCGGCATGAACGGCGATCTCGTACCATCTGGCGAGCGCTGCGCGTCGACCACCAACCGCAACTTCAAGGGCCGCCAAGGGCCCGGCGCGCGCACGCACCTGATGTCGCCGGCGATGGTCGCCGCCGCCGCGATCACCGGGCATCTCGCCGACGTGCGGCCGCTGCTGAGGAGCGATGCATGAAGCCGTTCGAGATCCTCACGACATCGGCCTGCGCGCTGCCGCTCGCCAGCATCGACACCGATCAGCTGATCCCGGCGCGCTTCATGAAGCGCTCGCGTGCCGACGGCTACGGGCAATATCTGCTCCATGACTTGCGGTTCGATGAGAGCGGCGAGAGGCGGCCCGACTTTCCGCTCAACTCAACCTCTGCGCAGGCCGCCGGGGTATTGGTCACGCGGCGCAATTTCGGCGCGGGATCTTCGCGCGAGGCCGCGGTCTACGCGCTGGTCGATTTCGGCTTCCGCTGCGTGATCGCGCCGAGCTTCGGCGACATCTTCGCCTCGAATGCCGTCAACAACGGATTGCTGCCTGCGCAGGTGAGCGAGACCGATGCGGAGGAGATCCTGACTCTGCTGCAGACGACGGCCTCCCACATCACGGTCGATCTCCGCGACAGTCTCATCCGATTAGGTAACCGCACGTTTACCTTCGCCGTCGATCCAATCTGGCGCACCAAGCTCTTGAACGGCTGGGATGATCTCGATCTCACGGCATCACTGGCCGGAGATATCTCGCGCTTCGAGCAGCAAGACGCCGGCGCGCGGCCCTGGGTGCAGATCCAGGACAGCGATTGACCGGCCAACCTCCAAAGAAAGAAGCCGCCCGCACATTCCGTGCAGGCGGCCCAAGTCCAGGGAGGAAACGCCCCAAGAAGGGCTGGATCTGGTGTACCTCATCAACTGAGTCGCGGGTATCCGGATGATACCGGAGGTTGCTGTCAAGTTGACGGGTTCCCGAACCAGCCTCGAGATACCGCCGATCAGGCTGCCTGCCGCTCCTCGTGCTGGACGAATTGCAGCGTGACCTTCTCGACGTTGGAATCCACCCACTCCGCCATCCGCTCCTCCTCCTGCAGCGACTGCTGCAGCGGACCACGGGCTTCCTCGACGCCGGCAGCGCCGCAGAGCGCGATCAGCGACTTGTAGGCGGCGATCTCGAAATTTTCGAACGCGTTGTTGGCGAAGGTGTTCTTCAGGATCTCGTCGCCGGACATCGCATGTCCCATGGCCATCAGATTGGCCATCCCGGACTGCATCGTGTCCTTGAGCGTCGAGTTGCTCTCGCCACATGCGCTCAGGCACTGCTCGAGTCGCTTCAACTGCTCATTGGTTTCCTGCAGATGCGTCTGCAGCTTTGCCTTGACCTCCGGATAGTCGTCCATCCGCTCGGACTGCCGCTCCATCAATTCCCGCGCCTGAATCTCCATGGCATGGGCGTTGCGGAGGCCGAGGATGAAAATATCCCGCGCTTTGTTGCTCATGTCTCGCGTTCCTGTTGTCGTTGGTGAGAGCGTAACTCCTGTCCGCCCAACCGGCCGCTCCGGCCGAACGTTCCAATCCGGCCGCCGCTTCTTTGTCGCACGCCGCGCGGACCACGTAGCTGGTTGGAACGCCTCCCCCACGCCGCCGTTCGCCTCACATGCAGAAGGAGAGCGAGATGAAGGAGCAGCCCACGCAGGAACGACAGAGCCCATTCGACAAGGAGCCGGCTGAGGGCTCGCGCGAAACGATCGAGAAGCAGCTGAAGCAGCAGGACCAGAGATCGTCAGGGGGGACGGCTGATCCGGTCACGGCGCCGACGGAACGCAAGTCCTGATCGGCGCCTGCGAGGTCAGGGCGCGGTTCACCGCCACATCGTCGGCGTGACGAGCCCGGGCTTTGCGGTGCGCTCCGAGCCGTCACGGTCGTCACGCGCATCGGTCGCGTCGTGACACTCCGTCGTCGCACCGATGGCGGGGAGTTTGTCGAGCTGGATCTCAGGCGCGATCGTCACGGCCGCGGCGCTCTCCAGCTCGCCATGCGCGGCGGCTCCGATGGAACTCGTATGATCACGCGAAAGGTCAACGGGGTCGTGCATCTGCCAGCTCCGAGCCCTGAAGCCACGGTTACTAATTCGCATCGAGATTAGGCGATATCAACTGCGTTAATCCATGCGCGATGTCGCCGCGCGTGATCGATTCGGACCGCACCATCAGGGAACGCGGGCTCAATGCCATCGTTTCGTGGCCGCGCGATGACCACACCGGCGGCGCAAAAAATCGTGATGAGCGGGCGCCAGCATCAGCCACGGCTCGCGCCAACGCGGTCGAGCAGCGCCGCTCCGGTTCGGATTCCGTTATGAAAGCAATCAATTGTCATGTTCTCATTCGGCGCATGGTTGGCCTCGTCGGCATTCGCGTAGGGGACGACGAAGGCGGGCACGCCGAGGATCTTGGTGAAGACGTAGTCCGGCAGGCTGCCGCCGGTGCAGGGGAATTCGAGCGGCCTCACGCCTTGCGCCAGCGCGATCGCATCGCGGATAATCGCCGCGAATGGCGAATCGAGCGGCACGCGCGACGGCAGCATGCCCCCGCGCGGGATGAACTCGACCTCTGGCGCGTGCTTCTTCACATGCGCCTCGACCTTCGCGAGCACGTCATCGGGCGTCATCGCCTCGACCAGGCGGATGTCGCACTTTACGAAGGCCTCGCAAGGAAGGACAGTCTTGCTGCCCGGTCCGCCATAGCCGCCATGAAAGCCGTTGATGGTCAGCGTCGGATGGAACATCAGCCTTTCGTAGTAGCCGCGTTCGGCCGGCGCATCGAGGCGGTTGAGACCGAGGCTCGCCTTGGCGGCGTCGAGATCGAGCGGCAGGCGCTTCACGGCCGCGACATCGAGCTCGCCGGGCGGGACAATCGCGGCATGCAGACCTTCGATGGTGATCTCGCCGGCGGCGTTCTTCATGGTGCCGAGCAGATGCACCAGGGTCCAGATCGGGTTCGGTACGATGCCGCCGAGATTGCCGGAATGCACGTCACGATTCGCATGCCGGGCGCGCAGCTCGAACGAGCACATGCCGCGGACACCATAGGTCATCGTCGGCCGTCCCGAGGGATGCATCGGGCCGTCAGCAGTGACCACGAAATCGGCCTTCAGCCGCTCACGATGCGCGGCGACGAAGTCGGCGATGCGGGGGCTGCCGATTTCCTCCTCGCCTTCGAGCAACACGATGACGTTGCAGGGCAGCTCGCCATGCACCTTGAGATGGGATTCGATCGCCATCAGCTGCGCGAAATGCTGGCCCTTGTTGTCGCCGATACCGCGCGCATAGATTCGGCCGTCGCGGATCGTCGGCTCGAACGGCGGGCTCAGCCACAGATCGAGCGGGTCCGGCGGCTGCACGTCGTAATGGCCATAGAGCAGCACGGTCGGCGCATCAGGCTTGTTGTGCCAGCGCCCCAGCACCATCGGATGCCCCGCCGTCGGCACCGTGTCGGCCTCGAGCCCGATCTCCCGCAGCATCGTCACCAGCAACGCGGCCACCTCGGTGATGCCGACATTGTGCGCGCTGATCGAGGGATGGCGGACATAGTCCATGACGCGCGCGAGGAAATCCTGCTTGCGGCTGTCGATGTGAGCGAACACCGCATCCAGGCCGGCGGAGGGAGATGGCAGGCTGGGCGCGTCGATCATGCGGGCGGCTTCCCTCAGCGAAAGCGGTGACGAGATGCGCCATGTTTGATCGAAATCGCGAGGAAAGCAAATGACGCGCGGAGCAAGCTCCGCGCGTCATCAAGAGACCGACCGTCTGATTGCGCTGCTCAGCCTTTGACCGCGGTGATCACGATCTCGATCAACGCGCCGCCGCCGAGGTCGGAGACGCCGACCGTGGCGCGGACCGGCAGATCGTCGCCGAAGAACTCGGTCCAGGCCGCGTCCATCTCCTTCTTCTTCGAGAGATCCGTGACGAAGATCTGGCCGGAGACGACGCGCGACTTGTCGGTGCCCGCTTCCTTGAGGAAGCCGTCGATCTTGCCGAGGATGTTCCGCGTCTGCTCGCCCATCGAGACCGAGGTGTCGTCGGCGATGGTGCCGCCGATGAAGACGAAGCCGTTGGCCTCGACGATGCGGTGATGAATGGCCGAGCGGATCTTGCGGGTGATGGTCATACTGTCCTCATGCTGTTGCCGAAGGGGTTGGTTTGCTGAAGCGGCTGATGTTGAGCCCCCCGATGGGAGTTTGGGTGCCGCCATGGGCGATCAGCTCGGCCATCACGGCCCCGGCGCCAGGGCCGAGCTGGAAACCATGCGCCGAGAAGCCGAACTGATGATACAGCCCCTCATGCACGGCGCTCGGGCCGAACACCGGGATGTCGTCGGGCATGCGGGCCTCGATGCCGGCCCAGGCGCGCACGATGGTAGCGCTGCGCATCACCGCAAACAGCTCAAACACAGTGCGTGCGCTCTCGGCCAATTTGCGCCAGTCGAGTACGGTTTCGTTGAGCTCCTTGTAGGGCGTCGCGAGATGGCCGCCGCCGATCAGCACGGTGCCGTTCTTGAACTGCTTGAAGGAAAGCTTGCGGCCGCGCAAGATCACGACGGGATCGATGAAGTGGGGGACAGGGGAGGTGATCATCAGCATCGGCGCGATGGTCTCGACGGCAACGCCCTCATAGAGCTCGGCAGAAATGTGCCCGGCCCATGCGCCGGCGGCATTGACCAGCGCCGGCGCAGCGTACCTCTCGCTGCCGACATCGACTCGCCAGAGCTTGCCGTCCTTGCGGATGTTGGTCGCGGGCACGCCCTCATGAATGATCGCACCGAGCTGCTCGGCCTTGCGGCGGAATGCGGCGGTGGTCCGGGCAGGCTGCGCCGCGCCGTCCCGCCGCGAAACCACGCCGCCCGGACAGCTCTCCGCTACCGCCGGCACCAGCCGGCGCAGCTCGGCGCCGTCGATCAGCTCCTCATGAGTGAAGCCACGCGCGTTCAAATCGGCGACGCGAGCACGGAAGTCCGCCAGCTCGGCTTCGTTCTCGGCGACCAGCACCTGGCCGTGGCTTTCGAAGCCGCAATCGTCGTCGACGAGATCGGCAATGTTTTCCCAGATCCCCATCGAGCGGATCGAGAGCGGAATTTCCGCGACATCGCGCGCAAGTTGCCGGACGCCGCCGGCATTGACGCCGGAAGCGTGACGGCCGGCATAGTCCTTCTCGATCAGTACCGGCTTCAACCCAGCGAGACAGAGATGCAGCGCGGTGGAGCAGCCATGGATGCCGCCACCGATGATGATGACATCCACCAATGTCCAGTCTCTCAACTGACTCATCGTCGATTGCGCTCCCGACCGTCGGTTGTCACCCACATTCCAGAAAGGCAGATTCGCGTGCGGCTCGTCTTTCGCAGATGCCGATGCGACGTTCGCTCGGCAGCAACAACGATTGGGGAATGCCACACGCCTCTGATCATCCGCGCACCACGGCCTTGGTGGCCTCGTCATTCTTCGGCAGGCTGGCGAGTTCCGAGAGCATGATCGGCTTCACCGGCGCGCGCAGACGATAATAGCCGATCTCCTGCGGAGTCTTGCCGCGGGCCTCGGCCATCAGCTCGGTGACGGTCAGACCGCACAGCCGGCCCTGGCACGGACCCATGCCGGTGCGGCGATAGGCCTTGAGCTGGTTCGGCCCGGTCGCGCCGATCGCCACGGAGTCGAGGACGTCCTTGGCCGTGATCTCCTCGCAGCGGCAGACGATGGTGTCGCCCTGCGGGATGCGGAACTGCTTTGCGGGCTGGAACAGCACGTCGAGAAAGGCGCGGCCACGCTCGGCGCGCCTCAATTGCGGGGAAACATCAGACACCTTGGCATTGGACCGCGCTGCCTTGATTGCGCTTCCTGCCGCAGCGCGACCACGCCACACGGCCGCCTGCGCTCCACCGATGCCCGCACCGTCGCCCGCGATCGCGATGCCGGCGATCGAGCTATTGCCGAAGGCGTCCAGCACCGGAGTCCAGCACAGCTGCAGCTCGTTCCAGCGATGCTCGACGCCCGCAGCCATCGCCAGATTGACGTTGGGCACCACGCCCTGATGCAGCAGCAGAAGCTCGGCGGGCAGCGTCTCGCGCTTGCCGCCCGCAACATAGGTCACGCTCTCGAGCTTGCCGTTGCCCGAGGCAGCCAGTTCGGTCACGCCGCTGGTGACGCGCACCTTCGCGCGCACCTCGCGCATCATCGCGAGCCCCTTGCCGAAATAGGGTGAAGTGAAGAACGCGAACGCATGAGGCAGCGCCGCGATGTAGTTGGCGCGCGGAGTGGTGTCGAGGATGTGATCGATGCGGCCACCGAGACGCAAGATCTGCGCCGCGAGCAGCCACAGCAGCGGTCCCTGCCCGGCCAGCACCGTCGGACAATCCGGCACCAAGCCTGAGGATTTCAGCATCGTCTGTGCCGCACCGGCCGTCATCACGCCGGGCAACGTCCAACCGGGAATCGGGAACGGACGCTCCTGCGCGCCCGTCGCGATGATCACCCGCTTGGCCTTGATGAAGGCCGAGCCGCCGCCGACCGAGACGCCGATCTCAAGATTGCGGTCCAGGCTCCACACCGTGGCCCGATGAATGATCTCCGCGCCGCTGTCGCGCGCCGCCTTGGCGATCTCGGCACCGGACCAGTAGTCGGAACCGAGCAGCGCTTCGCTCTTCACGGGCGTCGAGTTGATCGCGCGCCAGACCTGGCCACCGGGACCGGCATTCTCGTCGAGCAGCAGCGTGGAAAGGGCGAAACCAGCGGTCATTTCCGCTGCGGCGAGGCCCGCGGGACCGGCGCCGATCACCACGACGTCATAGTTCTCATGCTTCGGCACGGCGCTCATTTGCCGATCTCCCGCTTGCCCTTTTGGATATCGATCTGCATGCCCTCGGCCACCGGCACGAGGCAGCCCTGGCGGTTGCCGACACCATCGATGGTGACGAGGCAGTCGAAGCACACGCCCATCATGCAGTAAGGCAGCCGCTTCGCGCCGCTCACCGCGGTCGCACGCCGGACGTCGAGGCCAGAGGCGAGCAGCGCCGCCGACACCGTGTCGCCTTCGCGCGCAGTGATCGGATGGCCCTCGACATGGATCGTCACCGATCGCCTCGCATCACCTTCAGCTCGTTTGAACATCGTCGTCTCCATGGCGCCTTGCGCCGTCATCTCAGTAGTAGCCACTGCCGCCGACTCCAGCCGCGGTCTCAAAGCGCTTGGCGGTGAATGCGCCGACCAGCTCTTCGTCCAGCGCGCCCTCCTTCACCATGCGCGCGATCTCGAAGGCGTGGTTGGCGGCGAGCGTCACGCCGGAATGGCAGCAGGCGACGAAGGCGCCGGGATGGGTCTGCGACTGCTCGTAGATCGGAAAGCCATCCTTCGGCATCACGCGAATGCCGCTCCAGCTCCTGACGACGTTGAGCCGCGCCAGATGCGGGAAGGTGCGCTGGGCGCGATCGGACATCACGGCGTTGATCGGGTGGTTCTGGACGCGATCGTCGAGCTCGTCCTCCTTGCTGTCGCCGATCATCACCGTCCCCTCGTCGGTCTGGCGGATGGTGGTCAGGGGATGCGGCAGGAACGGCATGGTGCGCTCGGTGACGACGATCTGGCCGCGCGTCGGTCCCATCGGCGCGGACAGCCCGACCATCGGCGCCAGCGTCTGGTTGGCGTTGCCCGCCGCGAGCACGACCTTCGCCGCACGGATCTCGCCTTGCGCCGACGTCAGCCTGAACTCATCGCCATCGCGGGCGATCGCACTCACCGCGCGCTCCGGCAAATAGTCGACGCCGAACTGCTTCATGCCGGCATGCAGCGCACGGAAGGTGCGCAGCGAATTCACATGGCCATCATAGGGACAGAAGCTGCCGCCGGAGACCTCCGGGCCGATCAGCGGCAGCATCTTCTTCACCTCGGTGACCGACAGCATCTCCATCTGATAGTCCGCGGCGCCGACCTGGTTGTGCATGCGCGCGACGAGCTGCGTCCGCTGCTCGTACTCGGCTTCCCCCAGGGTGAGATGAAAGCCGCCGTTCTGCTGCAGCACCACGTCGAGCCCGGTCTGCGCCTTGAGCTCCTCAGCGAGCTTCGGCCAGGCCTTGGAGCCGCGCACCGTCCAGCCGGTATAGGCCGGCATGCCCAGGCCCTTGCTCTGCACCCACACCAGCGCGAAATTCGCGCGCGAGGCGCGCTTGGCGATATCGCCCTCGTCCAGCACGGCGACGCGCTGGCCGAGCCGGCCCAGTCCCCAGGCGATCGCGGAGCCGAGTAGGCCGCCGCCGACGACGGCGACGTCGTAGTCTTTCATCATAATGTCTCCTATCGTCCTGCGTCGCCGCCCTTGGCGGTCAGCACGCGGTCGAGCCCGTACAGGCGGTCGAGCAGAACAAGGACGGTCATGGTAATGGCGATGACGCTGGCGGATACCGATGTCACCAGCGGATCGATGTTGTCCTGGATGTAGAGGAACATGCGCACCGGCAGAGTCTCGGTGCCGGGTGTCGCCAGGAACACGGTCATGGTCAGATCATCGAACGACTGGATGAAGGCGAGCATCCAGCCACTGACGATGCCGGGCAGGATCGCCGGCAAGGTCACGCGGCGGAACATGGTCCAGCCGTCAGCGCCGAGCGAGATCGCGGCCATCTCCACCGAACGGTCCATGCCGGTCGCCGACGCCAGCGTCAGCCGCAGCGCGAACGGAAACACGACCACGACATGAGCGATCACCAGCGCCACGAAGGTGCCGCCGATCCCGACCGCGGTGAAGAAGCGCAGGAAGGCAATGCCGAGCACGACGTGCGGGATCATCAGCGGCGACAGGAACAGCGCCGACAGCGCGTCACGGCCGCGGAAGCGATAGCGGCTGAGCGCCAGCGCCGCCGGCACGGCGAACAGCAGCGCGATGCAGGACGACAGCGCGCCGAGCCAGAGGCTGACGCCGAAGGCGTGGACGAACTCCGGATAGTTGGCGAGCGCCTTGAACCAGCGCAGCGAGAACTGCGTGATCGGGATCGAGAGGAAGCCCTCCGGCGTGAACGCGACCCAGCACACGACCAGAATCGGGGCGACCATGAACACGACGAACAGCGTGTGGAAGATCAATGCCACAGGACCATTCCGGCTCATCGGAACATCTCTTGGTAGCGGCGCTCGATCAGCGCGTTGGAGCCGACCACGATCAGGACGAGCGCGATCAGCAGCAGCACGGCAACTGCAGCCCCCAGGGGCCAGTTCAGCGTGTTGAGGAATTCGTCATAGGCGAGCGTCGCCGCCACCTTCAGCCGGCGGCCGCCGATGATCGCCGGCGTCGCGAACGCGCTCGCCGACAGCGAGAACACGATGATCGCGCCCGACAGCACACCGGGCATGATCTGCGGCAGCACGATGCGGCGGACGACGGTGAGCGAACCGGCGCCGAGCGACAGTGCCGCGTTCTCGACCTGCGGATCGAGGCGCTGCAGCGCGGTCCATACCGCGAGCACCATGAACGGCATCATCGCATGCGCCAGCGCGATGATCATGCCGGTCTCGGTGAACATGAAACGGACGGGCGAATCGACCAGCCCAAGCGTCATCAAGAGCTTGTTGGCGAGGCCGTTGTTGCCGCCGAACAGAAGCGCCCAGCCGAGCGTGCGTGCCACCACCGAGATCAGCAGCGGGCCGATGATGACGAGCAGGAACAGGCCCTTCCACGGCCCCTGCATGCGGTTGAGGATGTAAGCCTCGGGCACGCCGAACACCGCCGTGATCAGCGTTGCGAGCACGGCGACGCGGAAGGTGCGCCAGAACATTTCCAAGTAATAGGGA
Organism: Bradyrhizobium sp. SRS-191; assembly: GCF_024586915.1. Taxonomy (GTDB): domain Bacteria; phylum Pseudomonadota; class Alphaproteobacteria; order Rhizobiales; family Xanthobacteraceae; genus Bradyrhizobium. Next base: position 66,929 of record NZ_JANBVS010000026.1, on the reverse strand, counting down.
TCGTCGATGATCTCCATCCAGTTTTTCAGGATGAAGACCGGCTCGATACCCTTGTACTGCCCCCAATCGTGGAACGACAGCATCACCGTCATCGCGAGCGGGATCACGACGACGCCGATGAACAGCATCAAAGCCGGCAGCGCCAGCGACAGGCCCGCACGGGCGTCGGAGGTGTCGGCTGTTGCGGTCGTGCTCATGCCGCAACTCGCGCGGCGCGCAGACTCATGTCCGCCGCCTGCCAGTTGAGATGAACCGCGGCGCCCTGCTCCGGCTGCGGCTGCCCGTCATTCTGCCGGATGACGATCGCGGGTCCGCATTCGGTGTCACACTGGAACAGCCAATGATTGCCCTGGAAGATACGACTGGTGATGCGTCCAGCCAGACCGGTGTCGCCGAAGCTGATGCGCTCGGGTCGCACGCTGAGCGTCACCGCGCCCGACACCCCGGCCGGCGCCGGCGCGCTCCACGAGCCGGCAAGCAGCCTGGCTTGTCCCGCCGCGCGCTCCACATGTGCTGCAAATTCGTTGGTCTTGCCAAGAAATTGCGCGACGAAGGCCGAGGCCGGCTGCTCATAGACCTCCTGCGGCGTGCCGATCTGCTCGATCCGGCCCTTGCTCATCACGACGATTCGGTCGGACAGCGACATCGCCTCGATCTGATCATGGGTGACGAGGATGGTCGTGGTGCCCAAATTGCGCTGGATCTGGCGCAGCTCGATCTGCATGCCCTCGCGCAGCCGCGCATCGAGATTGGACAAGGGTTCGTCGAGCAGCAGCACGCTCGGGCGGATCACCAGCGCCCGCGCCAGCGCGACGCGTTGCTGCTGGCCGCCGGACATCCGGCGTGGATGACGGTCCTCATAGCCGGCAAGCCCAACCAGCGTGAGCGCCGCGCGCACGCGCTCCTCGCGTTCGCTGCGCGCGACGTTGCGCATCTCCAGGCCGAAGGCGACGTTCTCGGCGGCCGTCATGTGCGGAAACAGCGCGTAGCTCTGAAACACGATGCCGAGGCCGCGCTTGGCCGGCGGCGTCGCGACGAGATCCTTGCCTTCGAGCCGGATCGCGCCATGCGACGGATCGAGGAAGCCCGCGATCATCTGCAACGTCGTCGTCTTGCCGCAGCCGGAGGGGCCGAGGAACGAGATGAACTCGCCTTTCGTGACCGTGAGGCTGAACTCTTCGACCGCTACGTTGGGCCCGAAGGATTTGCCGACGCGATCGAGCTCGAGGAAGGACATATAGGGGATCCGGAACTAATGAATCTGCTGGCTCAGGTGGGAATGCATCGCGCTGGCCTTCACCTCGCCCCGCTTGCGGGGAGAGGTCGGATTGCATCGTCAGATGCAATCCGGGTGAGGGGGGTACAGGTCTAACAATTCGCACTGCCCGTGCGGCTGCCCCTCACCCCGACCCTCTCAGCGCGAGCAAAGCTCGTCGCGCCCCGGTGAAGAACGGGGAGAGGGAGCACACCGCTGTCCGGCATAGAGAGTACTATCAGCGCTCGACTTCGCGATTCCAGCGCTTGGTCCACTCCTCGCGCTTCTCGTTCACCACGGTCCAATCCGGCGCATAGACCTTGGCGGCGCGTTCGCCGATCGGGGCCATCGTGCCGACGCCCTCGGGCACGACCACCGATTTCACCACCGGGCCATAGCCATATTCCTTCAGCATCGTGAGCTGGATCTTAGGATCGAGCAGCAGCTTGATGAAGCTCGAAGCAAGTGGCGAGACCGAGGGCTTGGCGATCGGGCATGCCGTCGTCAGCAGGCTCACGGCGCCTTCCTTCGGATAGACGAAGTCGATGGGGAAACCGGTGTTGGCGAAGCTCTGCACGCGGCCAGAGCCCCACACCGCAATCACCGCCTGTCCCGACTGGAAAAGTTCGGTCATCTTGCCCGGCGACGGCTCATAGGCCAGCACGTTCGGATTGATCTCGGTCTTGAACACCTTGAAGCCGGCATCGACATTGGTCTCGCTGCCGCCGTTCATCTTCGCCAGCATCAGCAGCGCGTTGAGGCCGTAGGTGTTGTTGATCGGCGGGATCACCAGCTGCTGCTTGTATTTCGGATCCTTCAGATCATTCCACGAATTCGGTGCAGCCCAGCCTTTCTCGGCGAACACCTTCTTGTTGTAGACGAGGCCCGTCGCGACGAGACCGATCGCGACCGCCTTGTCGTCCTTGAAATGCGCGATGTCGAGGAGATCACCGGGCAGGCCCGTGACCTTGTCGCAGAAGCCGAGCTGAATGGCCTGGTACATCGGACCGTCGTCGAGGATGGCGACATCGATCTGCTGATTGCCCTTCTGCGCCTGCAGCTTGGCGAGCGTATCGGTGGAGTTGCCGGCGACGTATTCGACCTTGACGCCGTTGGCCTGCTCGAATGGCGGGATCACCTCCTCGCGGACGGTCTTCTCGAACGAACCGCCATAGCCGGCGACATACAGTGTCTTCTGCTGGGCCTGCGCTGTGCCGGCCAGCGCGAGCATGCTGACGGCGGTGAGAAGGTGAAGGTACTTCATTGGACCGATTTCCCTTTGCTCTGGATGCAAGACGGTATTTTAAAACCGCCAGGGAGATCGGATTGAGCCGTCGGCTGTTGGACCCGGTCTACAGCCTAAAAAACGAGCCATCCCCTACCCTGCTAAAAAAGATCGCAGTGGAGGGTTTGATCGTCCAATGAATAATGGCACCCTCTCCATGCCGAGATGTTATGGATGAGGGATCATGGCCCGGATCAATTCGCGACAGGTCGAAGCCTTCCGGGCGATGATGCTGACCGGCAGCGTCACCGAGGCGGCCAAGCTGATGGCGGTCACACAGCCGGCGGTGAGTCGGCTGCTGCGCGACTTCCAGGCGCTGCTGAAGATGGAGCTGTTCGAACGGCGCGGCACCGGGCTCGTGCCGACCGCGGCCGCCACCGCGCTGTACATGGAGGTCGAGCGCTCCTTCGTCGGGCTCGATCGCATCACCGCCGCCGCCGAGGAAATCCGCGGCCGCCGCACCGGCACGCTGCGCATCGCAGCCCTGCCCGCGCTGTCGAACGGCTATCTGCCGCGGCTCGCCGGCGGCTTCCTGCAGGAGCGGCCGAATCTCAACCTTGCCTTCTTCGGCGTGATCTCGCCGATCGTGATCGACTGGGTGCTGAACGCGCAATGCGACGTCGGCTTCGCCGAGGTGCCGATTGCGCATGCCGGCCTGCCAAGCGTGAAGCTGCCGGCGCTGCCGCGCGTCGCCGTGCTGCCGGCCGGACATCGGCTCGCGGCCAAGGACGCGCTGGCGCCCCGTGACTTCGAGGGCGAGACCTTCATCTCACTGTCCGCCGGCTCGACGAGCCGTCACCTGATCGATCAGGTCTTCCACCGCGACGACATCCAGCGGGTGCTGCGCGTCGAGACGACGCTGTCCGAGATCATGTGCGGGATGGTGTCCTCAGGCCTCGGCGTCGCGATCTGCGATCCCTTTACCGCGCGCGAGTTCGATGGCCGCGGCGTCGTGGCGCGACCGTTCACGCCGCGCATCGACTTCGAATTCGCTGCGGTGTTTCCGCCGCAACGCAGCCCGTCGCCGGTGGCGCTCGATCTGGTTGAGACGGTTCGCCGCGCGCTCAGCGCGCTCGACGATTCGGACGAAGATTGAGGAAGTTCGGAGGGCTTGGTGGGCGCACTAGGGCTCGAACCTAGGACCCGCTGATTAAGAGTCAGCTGCTCTACCAACTGAGCTATGCGCCCGGATCTGCATCCGGAGAAAGCCCCCGCGAGAGCCGGTCGTTTAGCAAAGCGATTCCGGGATGTCCAGCGATCCCTGACGATTATTTGGCATTTTCGATGCAGAAAAACCGCCGGCGTGCGGCGGTTTTTCCCAAGCGGAAATTCCAGCGGATTCAGAGGGATCGTTAACCGATCCTCAGAGCCGCCCGGAGTCGCGGTCCTCGTCGGACCAGCCCATGCGGTCCATCGGCGGGTGGCCCATCGGCCCCGGCCCGAATCGGTTCTCTCCGAAGCGCGGACCGTCGCCCTCGCCGCGTTCCATCCAGCGGTGATGGCGCGGACCATCCGGTCCCATCATGCGCCCCATCGGCCGGGTGAGCATCGACAGCCGGCGCTTCTGGCCGTCGTCGAGCGTCTTGTAGAGCGGATCGGCAGCGTCGGCGACCTTCTTCATCGCGTCCGCCGTCACGGCCATCGTATCGGCCCGCTCGCGCAGACGCGCCACCGGATCGACGTCCTTGTCCTGCGCATCGTCAGCGGCCTTCATCCGCGCATTGGCCCGGTCGAAGCGCAGCTTGACGAGATCGCGCACCGCGGCCTCGACCGGCGGCCACAGCTTCTCCTGATCCGCGTTCAGCTTCAGCCCGGCATGGACCGAGGCGATGCGCGCGTCGAGCATCGCGGCGCGGTCTTCCGGGTTCATGCGCGCATGATGCATGTGATCGTGAATCCAGCCGCGCTGGGCGTAGACCGCAGTCGAACCGGCGATGGCGAGCACGGCGACAGCGGCAATCGTGAACTTTCTCATGCCAACCTCCTTGGAAAGCCGGATCAGCATGAGCTTGCTGACCTCGGCATTCAACTTACAGTTTGGACAGAGTGTACGACCTTACGGAGATGTAATTGCTTCAAATACCTTTCGATTTTTGCAAATGAGTTTCAGTTTGTTGCCGCGCCTCAAAGCATTCCCAACGTGCGCGGCAACCAGAGCGAGATTTCCGGCACGTAGGTGACCAGCGCGAGGAAGCCGAGCATCGTCAGCAGCCACGGCATCACGGCGATGGTCAGCTCGGTGATGCCCATCTTGGCGATCCCCGACGCGACGTAGAGGTTGAGTCCAACAGGCGGATGGCACATGCCGACCTCCATGTTGACCACCATCAGGATGCCCAGATGCACCGGGTGGATGCCGAGCTTGACCGCGACGGGAAACAGGATCGGCGCCATGATCAGCACGATCGAGGTCGCCTCCATGACGTTGCCGGCGAGCAGCAGCAGGATGTTGACGACCAGCAGGAACACCGCCCAGTTGACGCCCGCGGACGCCATCCAGTTGGCGATCTGCTGCGGGATGTTCTCATTGGCCATCAGGAACGAGAACAGCACGGCGTTGGTGATGATGTAGAGGATCATCGCGCTCATGTTCGCCGAGCCGAGCAGCACCTTCGGCACGTCCTTGAGCGACATGTCGCGATACACGAACACGGCGATCACGAACGCATAGACAGCGCTGACGGCGGCGGCTTCGGTCGGCGTGAACTTGCCGGTGTAGATGCCGCCGAGCACGATGACGATCAGCAGCAGGCCCCAGATGCATTTGCGGAAGGCGGTGAAGCGCTCCGCCCAACTGGCACGCGGCAGCCGCGGATAGTCGTTCTTCCAGGCGCGGTAGAAGGTGGTGAAGCCGAGCAGGCTCGCCAGCATCAGGCCCGGGATGACGCCGGCCATGAACAGCTGGCCGACCGAGGCGGAGGAGACGCGGTGGCCGGCCGGATCGAGCGCGATGCTGCCGCCGGTCGCGACCGAATAGACCACCATCACGATCGACGGTGGGATCAGGATGCCCAGGGCACCCGAGGTGGTGATGACGCCGGCGCCGAAGCGCTTCGGAAAGCCCTGCTTGACCATCGCCGGCAGCATGATCGAGCCGATCGCAATCACCGTCGCGGGCGACGAGCCGGACACGGCCGCAAACAGAGCGCAGGCCATGACGCCGGCCAGCCCCAGGCCGCCATACCAATGCCCGACCATCGAGGTCGCAAAATTGATCATCCGCCGCGCGACGCCGCCATGGGTCAGAAAGTTGCCGGCGAGGATGAAGAACGGGATCGCCATGATCTCGAAATTGTCGATGCCCGTGAACAGCTTCAGCGCGACGGACTCGGTCGGCACGTTCGTCATGAAGAAGACGAAGGACAGCACCGTGAGGCCGAGCGCGATCGAGATCGGCATGCCCGTCAGCATCAGGAAGATGAGCAGGCTGAAGATGAGGAGGCTGCTCATCGCGAGGCCTCCGTAGCCTGGGCATCGACGCCTTCGACATAGGCGTGGTCATGATGCGGCAGCTCGTCGTGGCGGAGATAGTGCCAGGCGACCTGGAGAAAGCGGAAGCACATCAGATAGGAGCCGAGCGGGATGCACAGATAGACCAGCCAGCTCGGCAGCTCCATGTCCGGTGTGACCTGGTCGGTCTGCGACAGGCCGTAGACGAACTTGGCGCCCATGGTGCCGATGATCGCTGTGAACAGCGCGCCGCACAGCAGGCCGAACAGGATCGTCACCTTGCGCAGCGACGGCCTGAGCATGTTGACCAGGACGTCGACGCCGACATGGATGCCGGTGCGCACGCCGTAGGCGGCGCCGAACTTCGCCATCCACACGAACATGTAGATGCACAGCTCCTGCGCCCAGGACAGGTCGATCGGGAACAGGATCGGATAGAACAAGGGGATGCCGACCAGATAGCGGTGCAGCACGGCCACGAAGATGATCGAGGTCGCCGCCGCGATCAGGAATGCGATCAGGATCTCCTCGAGCCGATCGAGGATGCGCAACAGCAAGCTCAAGTCCCCTCCCCCACAATCAAACGCCTGCGACGCTTGACTGCGCCGTCTGCTTGGCCTGGCACCCCGCCGAGCCCCTTCCCCATTGCCACACGCGGGCCTACCGGCCCGCGCGTGCTTCACTCAGATCCTCAGTTGGTCGTGCCGCGCGTCTCCTTCAGGAACTCGTCGATCAGCGGCTGGCCGACGCGGCCCGCGACGTCCTTGTAGACCGGCATCATCGCCTTGCGCATCGCCTCGTCCTGCGCGGGCGCCAGCTTCACGAGCTCAGACTTGCCGGACTTGCGGATCTCCTCCAGCGCGTCGTCGTTCTCCTTGGCCGACTGGTTGTTGCCATAGGCAGTGGCTTCCTTCATCGCCTTGTCGCAGGCGGCGCGGATGTCCGGCGGCAGGCCGTCCCAGAACTTCTTGTTCACGACCACGACGTAGCCGATGTAGCCGTGATTGGTGAGCGTGATGTACTTCTGCACCTCGTGCATCTTCTGGGTATAGATGTTCGAGGGCGTGTTCTCCTGGCCGTCGACGACGCCGGTCTGCAGCGCCTGATAGACTTCGGAGAACGCCATCACCTGCGGAATGGCGCCGAGCGTGCGGAACTGCGCATCCAGCACCTTCGACGACTGGATGCGGAACTTCAGGCCCTTGTAGTCGGCGGGATCGACGAGCTTCTTGTTGGCGCTCATCTGCTTGAAGCCGTTGTCCCAGTAGGCGAGGCCGATCATCCCCTTCGGCTCGAGCAGCTTGAGGAGCTTGGCGCCGAGCGGACCATCCGTGACCTTCCGCAGAGTGGCGAGGTCGGGCAGGATGTAGGGCAGATCGAACACCTCGAATTCCTTGATGCCGATCGGACCGAACTTCGAGTTCGACGGCGCCAGCATCTGGACGGCGCCGAGCTGCAGCGCCTCGAGCTCTTCCTTGTCCTTGTAGAGCTGCGAGTTCGGGTAGACTTCGACCTTCACCTTGCCGTCGGTGTACTTCTCGGCGAGCTCCTTGAACTTGTCGGCGGCGAGGCCCTTCGGCGTGTTCGAGGCCACGACGTGGCTGAACTTGATCACGATCGGATTGTCGGCCGCCCATGCCGGGCCGGCCAGCGCAAGCACCGCGAGCGAGGCGGCGGTGGCGATCACGTGACGGAACTTGAACTGCTGCAAGGTGTCCTCCCGAAATTCGGGGGGCATTGCAATGACGCCCCCGCTTTGTATGCCAAGGACATTGTTAGCGGGTGCCGGCCGGGAATGCCATTGACCGTTAGCAGCACGAGCGGGATTCGCGCGCTGCGATGCAGCAACTCGCGCCACCGCCGGTCCGGGGCGGCGCGGAGCGCCGAACCTCAGATGCGCAATTGCGCATCGGGGAACCTAGAGATTGCGAGGGCCGGTGCAAACCAAGCTCGGGATTCCGGGTTCAGCCGCTTTCGCGGCTGCCCCGGAATGACGACTCGTGGCGTCAGCTCGCAGCCGCCGCCGATGCACCGTGCCCCTGCGCGACGTCGCGCTGGCGCTTCATGACCAGCTTGTTCAGCGCGCCGAGATAAGCCTTGGCGGACGCCACCAGCGTGTCCGGATCGGCGGCGCGCGCGGTCATCGAGCGGCCATCCTGCGACAAGCGCACCGAGACCTCGGCCTGCGCGTCGGTGCCCTCGGTGACGGCGTGGACCTGGTACAGCTCCAGCTTGGCCTCGTGCGGCACCAGCGACTTGATGCAGTTGAAGACCGCATCGACCGGACCGTTGCCCTCGCTCTCCTCGATCTTGGTCACGCCGTCGATGTCGAGCTTCATGGTCGCGCGCTGCGGGCCGCGGGTGCCGGCGATCACGCTCAGCGACAGCAGCTTGATGCGGTCATGGGCGCTCACCATGCCCTCGTCGATCAGGGCCTCGATGTCCTCGTCATAGATCTGCTTCTTGCGATCGGCCAGCGCCTTGAAGCGGACGAAGGCGTCCTCGACCTGGTTGCTCGACAGCTTGTGGCCCATCTCCTCCAGCTTGTGGATGAAGGCGTGGCGGCCGGAGTGCTTGCCCATCACCAGCGAGGTCTGCTTCACGCCGACAGTTTCCGGCAGCATGATCTCGTAGGTCTGCGCGTTCTTCAGCATGCCGTCCTGATGGATGCCGCTCTCATGCGCGAACGCGTTGCGGCCGACGATGGCCTTGTTGTACTGCACCGGGAACGAGGTCGCCGCCGACACCACCTTCGAGGCGTGGGTCAGCTGCGTGGTGTCGATCTTGTTCCAGAACGGCAGCTTGTCGTTGCGCACGCGCATCGCCATCACGACCTCTTCGAGCGCCGCGTTGCCGGCGCGCTCGCCGATGCCGTTGATGGTGCATTCGATCTGGCGGGCGCCGGCGCGCACGCCGGCCATCGAGTTGGCGACCGCCATGCCGAGGTCGTTGTGGCAGTGGACGGAGAACACCGCCTTGTCGGAGTTCGGCACCGTCTCGCGCACGCGCTTGAACAGGTCGTAATACTCTTCCGGCACGGCGTAGCCGACGGTGTCCGGGATGTTGATGGTGGTGGCGCCGGCCTTGATCGCGGCCTCGACGCAGCGGCACAGGAAATCGAACTCGGTGCGGGTGCCGTCCTCCGACGACCACTCGACGTCGTCGGTGTGGTTGCGCGCGCGCGTTACCGAGGAGACGACCAGCTCATAGACCTGCTGCGGATCCATCTGCAGCTTGTACTTCATGTGCACCGGCGAGGTGGACAGGAAGGTGTGGATGCGGCCACGCTTGGCGGGCCGGATCGCTTCGGCGCAGCGGTCGATGTCCTTGGCGCCGGCGCGCGACAGGCCGCAGATCACGGCGTTCTTCGACCGCTTTGCGATCTCGTTGACGGCCTCGAAGTCGCCGTCGGAGGCGATCGGAAAACCCGCCTCGATGATGTCGACGCCCATGTCATCCAGCATCGCCGCGATGTTGAGCTTCTCCTCGAACGTCATGGTGGCGCCGGGGCACTGCTCGCCGTCGCGCAGGGTGGTGTCGAAAATGACGACGCGGTCCTTGTCGGACTGAACGGGATTGGACATTGGCTTTCCTCGAAGTCTGAAGGTGGTGCGCCTGGCTGTCAGGATCTCTGAACATTGGGCGCTGAAGGGTGTTTCGGTGTCGAAGCAGCCCCCTGAGTGCCCAGGCGCATCCCGCCCAGCCGGCCCTCAGGGGCAGCTAAGAAGCAGAAGCTCGAGCGCGCCGGTCAGGCCGCGAGCAGTCGCAAACGAGGCGAGCGCGATCGACCGGGCGTCTGCCCCGGCGATGGCCTCGATCTCTGCGCTGCGAATCAGCATTGCCAAACCCTTTTGCGAAGACACGAAAATGGTGCGGCAAAACCATTGATGGTTCGTTGCCGAGGTGTCCTCGATGGTGCTTTTACCGGGAATGGGAGGGCCTCGCAACGCCGAATAAGGGTCAGGAGGGGTGACGTATTGAGTCCACATACCCGATAAGCGCTGGGACCGCGCCCCGCGGCTGCTTCTCGCATTGTCGATAATTGGGCCCCGACGTCGCGGCGGCCTCGGTACACCTCGCCCCGCTTGCGGGGAGAGGTCGGATTGCATCGCCAGATGCAATCCGGGTGAAGGGGCTCTCCGCAGGGTCGGTGGTTGTGGCCCCTCACCCCACCCCTCTCCCCGTGAAGAACGGGGAGAGGGAGCGCACCGTGCACTGCGCTCGCTCTTACGTCTTCAACAGCGACACGGGGCTCGACAAACCAGCGTCGCGCATCACGCATGATGGAGGTCGGCAACTCAACAAGCATCCGCACGCACTTCTCCATCCCCGCGACACGTCCGTGCCCGGGCTGATCATCGATATCGAAACCCTCGCCAATCGAGGGTGCAGGGAAGGCCGGGCGTCTGCCGACACCCGCGGCCCCCGTGCGGAAGGAAGTGCACGGGGCAGGAACCACAGGATCGGCCAGGACATCCCGGCCTTCCCTGCGCAACGGCTTTACGGCTTACTTCGTGCTCTCCCCGGGGACCGGCTTGATTGCCCCCGTCACCGGCGCGCTCGTCATGAACGCAGCCGGCTTGACACCAGCTTCGGGGCGCCAGGACCACACGACTTCGCCGTCCGCAAACCGCCGGTCGTCCACCGGCGCCTCACGGCCATCGCTCCCCGCACTCCACGTATCGTGACGACGCGTACGCCCCTCTTCGATGAGGCGGGATGGCGCATACAATCATGACTTCTGAAAAAAGGAAAGAAAAATTTCGCCGAATACGAAGATCGAGGGTGTGATAACATGAACTCATGACCAACCGCATCTTCCTCCACGGCGTGCCCGATACACCGGCGATTTGGGGCCCGCTAATCGCGGCGCTTGGAGAGACCGTCGCAGTGCCTGCCCTGCCCGGCTTCGACGGCGATGCGCCTTCCGGCTTCGCCTGCACCAAGGACGCCTACGCCGACTGGCTGGTCGCCTTGATGGAAGCACAGCATGCGGCGTTCGGGCCGCTCGATCTGGTCGGGCATGATTGGGGCGCGCTGCTGGTGTTGCGCGCGGCATCGCTGCGGCCGGAGTTGGTGCGCTCCTGGGCGGTTGCCGGCGGTGCGCTCGATCCGGATTATCGCGGCCATCCCATCGCGCGGATCTGGAAGACGCCTATGCTCGGCGAGATCGTCATGGCGGTGTCGTCGCAGCGGGCCATGGCGCGCATGTTCCGGCAGAGCGGGCTGCCGCCGGAGCTGGCGGCGCACGAAGCCGCGGCGTGGCAGGCGCCGATGCGGCGCGCAATCCTCGCGCTGTATCGCTCTGCGGACGGGCTTCGCTTCGGCGGCGACTGGATCGCACGTCTCACGCAATTGCCGAAACGTGGCCTCGTGATCTCGGGCACGCAGGATCCGTTCGTGCCGCTCGACACGCTCAGCCGCTTCGCGCAAGCGCACGCCGCGCGGCTGCATGTCGAGCAGAACGCGGGTCATTGGAGCATCGTCGAGCGGCCCCAGAGCATCGTGGCGGCACTGCGGGCCCATTGGGCAGATTGATCACCAGGTCCTCGTGAGAACGGAGAGAGGATTGACGCTCCTCTTCCGTTCACCCACAATCCGCGTGAATCTCAGAGCAGCCCCATGACCACCTTCACCGTCCACGTTTCGGAAGCAACGGCCGCGAAGCTCGATGAGCTGGCGGAGAGGCTCGACCGCCCCCGCGCCGACGTCGCCGCGCGAGCGATCGAGGATTTCGTCGAGCGGGAAGCCTGGCAACTTGCCGAGATCGAGGCAGGGCTAGCGGAAGCTGAACGCGGTGACTTCGCCAGCAGCGCAGAAGTGGCGCATGTGATCGCCAAGTACGTGAAGCCTGCTATTCAAGGATGAGCCGACTCGCCATTCGTTGGACCATACGGGCGCTAAGTCGCCTCGACCAGATCGGCGCATACATCGCCGAGAACAACCCCACCGCAGCCGCGCGTGTCGTGGCGCGCATCGTTGTTGGCGTCGACACCCTTGCCGAGCATCCTGCTAAGGGACGGCCAGGGCGCATTAGCGGCACGCGCGAACTCGTGCTCACAGACTTTCCATACATCGTTGCCTATCGCGAGATGCCCGGAAGCATCGAGGTTCTGGCCGTCATGCACGCCGCACAGAGATGGCCAGACAGACTATAAAGCATCCGGCGAATGAGCGCTGTTTCGAAGGAAGCAACACTCCGCTTTTGCGGCGTGCGCATCGGCCATCACACAATCTTTGATGGATCGCGGTCTTGCGATACCCTATCCTGAATGTCGCTCATCGGAGACATTCGACATGGCGCGTCTCAAGACTGGCCTCTGGTTGTTCTCGGCGCTGCTGGTGGCGCGGCTGCTCACCGGCGCTGCCTCGGCCGAAGACGCCAACCTCGCCCGCTTCCCCCAGCCCGACTGGGCAACCGCCACGCCCGAGGACGAAGGCATGGACTCGGCGGCGCTGGCAAAGCTCGTCGCCTCCGGCAAGGCGATGCGGTTCGACAGCCTGCTGATCGCGCGCCATGGCAAGATCGTGCTCGATGCGTCCTACGCGCCTTACAATGCCGACGAGCCGCACATCATCAATTCGTCGACCAAGGCTGTGGTGTCGACCCTGATCGCGATCCTGCTCAAGGACGGCGTGCTCGACAGCCTCGATCATCCGGTGCTCGACTTCTTCAAAGATCGCAAGATCGACAATGTCGACGCACGCAAGCAGGCGCTCACCGTGCAGCATCTGCTCAACATGACCTCCGGGTTCGACTGGGACGAAGGTTATGATGGCGGCGCCGAGACATCCCTCTACGATATGGGCCGGAGCCCCGACTGGGTTCAGTACATTCTGGACCGGCCGATGGCGCATGCGCCCGGCGAGACGTTCTATTACAACAGCGGCAACTCGCATCTGCTCTCGGCAATCGTCACCAAGCTGACCGGCAAGAGCGCTGAGGACTTCGCGAAGGAGAGGCTTTTCGGACCGCTCGGGATCACCGAGCATGCGTGGTTCAAGGATTCCAAGGGAATTTCCGCCGGCGCTTTCGGGCTGGCGCTGAAGCCGCGCGACATGGCGAAGATCGGCTACCTCTATCTGCGTCGCGGCCGCTGGGGCGAGCAGCAATTGCTGCCGTCCGACTGGATCGAGGCCGTCAACCACGCCACGGTGAGCATGAATGCGAAGTTCGATCCGGGGCTCTCCTACGCCGATCAGTTCTGGGCCCTGCCGGACAAACACGTGTTCATGACGGTGGGCTATCACTGCCAGGTCATCATGATCATGCCCGACCGCGACATCGTGGCGGTGATGACCGCGCGCGAGTTCTGTCCGTTCCGCAAGCTCGCCAATGCCATCGCGGCGACCGCGACGTCCGACAGCGCCCTGCCGGCAGCGCCCGAGGCGGCGGCCGCGCTGGCCACCGATATCCGCGAGGCCGCAACGGAAACACGAGGCCCGGTCGGGGCGGTGCCGGAGATCGCGGCGTCCATCTCGGGCAAGACCTATAGCTTCCCACGGGGGCCGCTCGGCATCAACACGATCAAGCTCGATATCACGGGAGCGGAACCGCAGGTCACCTGGGATATTCCCTCGCGGGACAGCGCCGGGGGCGCGGTGCATCTGCAGAGCCCGATCGGCCTCGACGGCCTCTATCGCAAGACCGCGCCGCCGCATCCCTGGGAGCCTTTCACCTACCGGGCCATGAAGGGCAACTGGGTCGATGCCACGACATTCGCGATCGACGTGCAGTTCATCGGCCAGGGCGAGGAGCGCAATTGGCGGCTCAGCTTCGACGGCGACGGCGACAAGGTGACGTTCCGAACGAAGGGCCGCTACGGCAAGGACGTCGCGGTCGAGGGCCACGCGCAGCCTTGAAGCTCTCGATCGGTTTCGCTCGCGGAATTGCTGAAGACCTCACTCTGCTGATGTCGCGACGGGAACCCCCGTCGTGCTCACGAACCAGCGATCACGTGACCTGATTAGAACCTCGCTTCGGCCAGCACGTTGGTCCAGCTCCTGTCACAACAAGGAGCAGGCCATGACGAAGTCGCCCCCCGTTCTTCCTGAGAACCAGAGCCCGATGGGCACCGGCGATGCGAAAAGCGGCAACGCTCACGAGGCGTCGAAGCCGCGCAGCGCCGTGACTGGCAATGCCGATCAGCAGGGCCGCACCGGCAACATCAAGCAGAACACCACCAACCAGGGTTATCAGCAGGATCGCTGAGCGGAGGATTGGATGTCCACCTCGACCAAGACCAAAGCGAGCATTCGCCAGGGCGGCCCCGGCGCGTCGCATGAGAATGCCAAGGAACCCCTGCATATCGACAAACCGCGGGCGGATGATCCGCAACGGCACCACAGCCGCGTCTCGGGCGGCGGCGGCGAGCAGGACTCGCATCATGCGCACGAGTCCGAGGCCAAGGGCGGGAACACCCATCCGGCGCATGGAAAGGCCAGCCGATGAGCAACAAGCATCCGAAGATGCCGCGCCCGACCAATGTCGACCTCGTGCGCAATCCACTGATCGGCGGATCCAAGGGCGTGACGATGGCGCAGGCGAGCCTGGAGGATCTCGAGGAGCTCGCAGGTGCCAACACGATCCAAGGCGACGTCGAGAACGACACCAATGCGCAGGGCGGCATCGACAAGGCCGAGGTGATGGACCGCCGCCGCGGGCCGCCGCAACATGACCGCGACCAGCCGCCGCGGCACAAGGAGTTGCAGGGCCGCAGGACGCATGAGCAGCAGCTGCGCATGCTCGAGCGCAAGCCTGATCATCCCGACTCCGGCCAGCTCGCGCGCGAGATCGAGCGGGATCAGAACCGCACCCGCGTGGTCGAGGCCAAGCCGAGCAATGCCGACGGCGCGCCCGCGCCCCGCATCAAGGCCAAGGGAGACGGCTCCGGCGCGATGACCGATCTGCAGGAGGATCTGGTCGGCGACAACATGGTGCTGTCGAACCGCGACAAGACAGAGAGCTCGCGCGAGCGCGGCCAGGACGGCCGCTGGGTCGAGACCGAGCAGTTCCAGGATCACAACGACAACAGAGGCCGCGGCTGAGCAGGCCGCTGCGACCAACTGAGACGGCGCTACGCGCGAGCGGATGGGAACGGCGGCAACGCGGTCTTGTTAGCTCCGCTCCGAAGCAGAGAAAGGACCGACCATGAAGACCACGACCACCGTCGCGCTCGCCGCCGCATTTGCACTCACGAGCTCGCTCGCCCTCGCCCAGAGCAGCAGCGGCGCGGGCGCCAACACCGGCACCGGCGGCTCGGGCACCGCGACCAGCCCCGGCATGGGGCATTCGACCGACACCGGCACCACCGGGGCCAATATGGGCCGCACGCCTGCGGGTACCGACACCAGTGCGACCGGCGGCCGCACCGGTGGCGGCACTGGTATGAGTGACGGCACCGACAACGGCAGCATGGGCACGATGAGCCCGCATTCCGGCACGATCACGCCGAAGCGTTGAGCTCAACGCAATTAGTTCCAAAAAATGAAACGAACAGCGCTTCATCCGCAAGCCGGATGGAGCGTTGTTGTTTGCGCGTCGACCGGGCAGCGTGCTCGATCCTGCAGCGCGCCCTGATCACGCTCCGCGCGATGCCGCAAAGGCGCCGCGAGCGGCACAGGTTCGAACCAATTCCAACAACGAAACACCCGGCGACTTAGAGCTATTCAAGCCTGCGCGCCGTGTTCTTTGCTGCATCGCATTGCTAGACCTCACCTCAAGCGACCCGTTCCCGCGAACGGCGTGACTTGAAAGTGAAGTGAACGATGACGAAGTGTGACGGCCGGCGCGAGGCTCGCTCTCGTACCGGCATGCGCCGCGCGATTGCGATTGCGAGCGCGCTGACCGCAGAGCTGGCCTGCTCCTCCTCTCCTGGACATGCCCAGGCCTCGCTGCCGCCAGTGACGGTGGATGCGCCGGCGCAAAAGCGCAAGCCCGCGAGTGCCGTGAGCGCGCCGCAGCGCCAGGCTCGGGCGACGCCGTCACGGCGTCAGGTGCAGCCGCCCCCGATGCCGACACGTGCGGAGCGCGCGGCCGCGGAAGCGGTGGTGCTCAATGCCGCGAAGCTCAACTATCGGGCGATGCCGAGCGCAACCACGCTGCGCACCGGCGCCTCGCCGCTCAACACGGCGCAATCCGTCAACATCGTGCCCGAGCAGGTGATCAAGGACCAGCTGCCGCGCAACATCGACGATGCGCTGGCCAATATCAGCGGCGTCACCCAGGCGAACACGCTTGCCGGCACGCAGGATGCGGTGATGCGCCGTGGCTTCGGCGACAATCGTGACGGCTCGATCATGCGCAACGGCCTGCCGCTGGTGCAGGGCCGCAGCCTGAATGCCGCGGTGGAGAGCGTCGAGGTGCTGAAGGGCCCGGCCTCGCTGATGTACGGCATCATGGATCCCGGCGGCATCGTCAACACCATCAGCAAGCGGCCCGAACTGTATCAGCACGGCTCGGTGACGCTGCTCGGCTCGGCCTATGCCAACACGAGGACCGGCGCGGACGGCACGCTCGACATCACCGGCCCGATCGGTGACGGCGGCCTCGCCTATCGCTTCATCGGCTACGGCGTCAGCGAGGATTACTGGCGCAATTTCGGCCGGCATCGCGAGATGCTGGTGGCGCCGTCGCTCGCCTGGTACGGCGACACGACGACGGTGCAGCTCAACTACGAGCACCGCGAATTCATCACCCCATTCGATCGCGGCACCGCCTTCGTCAACGGCGCGCCGCTGGCGATCCCCGCGACGCGGCGGCTCGACGAGCCTTTCAACAACATGTGGGGTCAGTCGGACCTGGTGCAGGCCTCGGTCGAGCAGAAGCTCAACGAGGACTGGAAGCTCACCGCGGCCTACAGCTACAACACCGAGAGCTTCAACGCCTACCAGCTGCGCATCACGTCTTTCGATCCGAAGACCGGCCTCGAGGGTCGCAGCAATGACGGCACGTTCGGCTCGCTCAGCCGCGTCAGCTACGGCACCTCCTATATGCAAGGCGGATTCTGGATCGGCGGCCTGCGCAACGAGGTGCTGTTCGGCGGCGACGCGCAATATCGGACGATTTATCGCCAGGATCTCCTGCGCAAGACCGTGCCGGCCTCGACCCCGTTCAACGTCTACAATCCGGTCTACGGCCTGCTGCAGCCGGGCTCGACGATCTCGGCCAGCGACAGCGACCAGACCGACAAGCTCGGCCAATATTCGCTGTTCCTGCAGGACACGCTGCACCTCACCGACAAGCTCGCGCTGGTCGGTGGCGTGCGCTACATGGATTATGAGCAGATCGCCGGCCGCGGCCGGCCGTTCAAGGCGAATACCAACGTCGCGGCCGACACCGTGCTGCCGCTCGGGGGCGCGATTCTCAAGCTCAACGAGCAATTCTCGCTCTACGCCAGCTACACGAAAAGCCTGAAGCCCAATTCGACCATCGCCCCGCTCACCGGCGGCGTCGTGCTCGGCTCGAACATCGCGCCGGAGCAAGGCACGTCCTGGGAGACCGGCTTCAAGTTCGACCTCGACAAGCGGCTGTCCGGCACCGTCGCGGTCTACGACATCGACAAGCAGAACGTGCTGGTATCGCAGCTCAACGGCAACGGCGTGCTGGAATACACCACCGCCGGCAGGGTTCGCTCGCGCGGCGCCGAGGTCGACGTCACCGGCAGCATTGCCGAGCATTGGACCATGATCGGCAGCTACGGCTACACCGACGCCAGGGTCACCGATGACCCGGTCTATCGCGGCAACCGGCTGCAGAACGTCGCGCTCAACACCGCCTCGCTCTATCTCGTCTATGATTTCGGCACGGCGCTACCCGGCCAGCTCAGGCTCGGCGGCGGCGCGCGTTATGTCGGCGACCGCGCCGGCGACGCCGCCAACAGCTTCGTGCTGCCGTCCTACGTCGTAGCCGACATGTTCGCGAGCTACGAGACCAAGCACCAAAGCCTGCCGGTGATCTACCAGCTCAACGTCAAGAACCTGTTCGACAGCGTCTACTACCCCTCGGCCAACAGCGTGCTGAACGTCGCCGTCGGCGATGCGAGGCGGGTGTCGCTGTCGGCGACGGTGAAGTTCTAGGCTAAAGAGAGGACCCCGCGTGACGCCCATCCGCATCAAGCCAGCGCTGCTGCAGATCCACTCCATCCTCGGACTCGTGGCCGCGCTGATCCTCTCCCTGATGGGCCTCACCGGCGCCATCATGGGCTTCGAGGACGAGATCCAGGCTGCTCTCAACAGCTCGCTCGCGCATGTCGCTCCGCGCACCGAAGCGCCGCTGACGCCGGCCGAGCTCGTCGCACGGCTGCAGGCGGATCCGGAGCTCGGCAAGGTCGCCGCGATCACGCTGTCGCGCGATCCCTCGGCCGCCGCGCGCATCCGCTTCGCGCGCAACGGCGACGGCGGCCGCCCCTCCTCGCTGCTGGTCGATCCCTATGACGGCCGCGTGCTCGGCGAGCCCAGCGGCGAGAGCTTCTTCACCACCGTGCGTCATTTGCATCGCTGGCTGCTGCTGCCGGGCGACGGCAACGGCGCGGGCCGGCAGATCACCGGAGCCGCCGTGCTCGGCCTGGTCGTGCTGCTGATCACCGGGATCGTGCTGCGCTGGCCGAAGCGCGCGAGCAGCGCGAACGCCTGGCTGAAGCCTCAGCTCGGCCTCAGCGGCCGCGGCCTGCATCGCTCGCTGCACAGCGTCGTCGGCACCTGGGTGCTGCCGGTCTATCTGGTGATCGCGCTGACCGGACTGACCTATTCCTATGCCTGGTACAAGGACGGGCTGACATGGCTGCTTGCGCCGGCCTCCCAGACACAGATGCCCGGCAAGGCCGCGCGCGGCGGGGCGAGCCCCGCAGCCGAGGCCAAGCCCCTCGCGCTCGACCTCGTCTGGGCGACGCTGCGCGAGCAGGTTGGCGATCGGTTCGCGGTGATGCAGCTGACCCTGCCCGCAGGCGGCGGGACGGGGTTGCGCGTGCGCACCTGGCCGAGCGAGCAGAATGACGGCCGTCGCGACGAATTCCGCATCGACGGCGCGACCGGCCGGCTGATCTCCGCCGAACGCTATGCCGACAAGACGACGGGCGAGCGCGTGCTGGCGCGCATCCTCGACATCCATCGCGGCAGCATCCTGGGCTGGCCGGGGCAGTTGCTGTTCATGCTCGCCGCCGCGCTGATGCCGCTGTTCGCGGTGACCGGCGTGCTGCTCTATGTCTCCCGGCGCAAATTGCGGCGGCCGATGCCGCCGCTGACAACCGTCCACCTCGTGCCGGGCGAATAGACCGCGCGCTTCACGCCACCGCGGCGTGCGAGGCGCGCCGGATGGCATTGGCCGCGATGATGATGTGGAGCAGCAGCGACAGGCCGAAGCCGAGCAAGTGCTGCGCCATCGTGGCGGGTATGACCAGCACGGTCACGAGGCCGAGCGGAATGAACAGGATGATCCCGGTGACGAGGCCGGGATTGTAGCTGCGGAAGCGCAGGGCCGGACCGATATGGCCGAGCGAGTTGACCAGCATCAGGTAGGGCGCGACCAGCGCCCAGGCGGGCCCCGCGATCCACGCCACGTACAGCGCGGCCAGATCGATGCCCCAGACGGCGCCGCAATTGACCCAGAGCACGTCGCCGGTGGTCAGCGCCTCGCGGCCGCCGAACATGACGTTGTTGACGAAGCGGCGGAAGCGGTCGCCGGTGTGCTCCTCGACCTGGTGGATCATATAGCCCGGCGAATGCAGGAAGATCAGCAGCAGCGCCAGCGGCCAGTCGGCCGCGAGCAGCGGCACCAGGGCCAGCAGCGCGGCGGCCATGAACACGGCGCCGGCAACCCAGTGACGGGTGAGAAGGTCGAGCATCCCCTAGTGATGCGCGACTCGGGAGGACTTGCCAAGCCGGGTTCCTCCGGGGGACACGGCGACGCCGGCCACCGGGACTAGCTGGGATCGGGGTCGCCGAGCCGCTGGGCCAGCTTCTTCAAGCTTGCCTCCGAGGGCGGCAGGCTCTGGAATTCGCGGATCGCGCGCGACAGCTCCTGATCGGACATCGGATGCGCGGGCTGCTTCAGCCGCCCGTCGCTCAGCGCGGCGGCGATCGTCTCGAGGTGCGGCTCGTTGCCGCCGAACAATCGGCGAAGCCGGTAGAGGAACGCGATGTGGGGCACGGCTGTTCTCCCGATGCGGCGACCGGCAACTCCATCCGCATCCCCTGATACCATACCGACTTTAATAGGAACTATCGAGTGCGTCGTCTCATTTGATACGTCCAGAGATCAACGGGCGCGACTTCCCATGGCTTCCGACAAGACCGATGCCGACAAGATCGAGGCCGACAAGATCGTCGTGAACAAGCTCAAGGAGCATTCCCGGCTGTCAGCCGACGACATCGCCGAGATCAGGGATTTCAGCTTCGCACCACGCGAGCTGGCCGACCAGGAGGACCTCATCCGCCAGGGCGACGAGCCGGACCGGTCCGTGGTCGTGATCTCGGGATGGGTGGCGCGCTATCATTTGCTCCGGGGCGGCGGCCGCCAGTATCTCTCGTTTCACATGGCCGGCGACTGGCCCGATGCGCAGGCGCTGTTCCTCGACCGCATGGATCATGCGGTTTGCGCGATCGGTCCGGCGGTGATCGCGGGCATCCTGCATAAGGAGCTGACGCGCGCCATCACCCGGCGGCCGGCGCTCGGCTTCGCGATCTGGCGCGAGACCCTGATCGATGCCTCGATCTTCCGCGAGGCTATCACCAACAACAGCGCGCGGTCCAAGCCGGCACGCATGGCGCATCTGTTCTGCGAGCTGTTCTATCGCGCCCGTGCGCTGGGCCATGTGCATGATGATCAGCTGCGCCTGCCGCTCAGCCTCGTCCAACTCGGCGAAGCCCTGGGCATGGCGATCGCAACCGTCAACCGCACCCTCGTCGAACTCCGCGCCAGCCGCGCCGTGGACTTCCGCAGCGGCACGCTGACGATGCACAACTGGCCGCGGCTCTGCGTGGTCGGCGAGTTCGACCCCGGCTACCTGCACCTGAAGAAGCAGCCGCGCTGAGGCCTCGCGCAGGACGAGGATGCGGGCGACGCCGCCCGCATCCCATCCCGCAGCGATCAGCTGAGCTTGGTGATGAGCTTGACGACGTAGGTGTAGGGCCCGTTCGGGCTCTTCTCGGCGATCCAGGCGCAGTGCCAGTCGGAGCCGTAGCGCAGGCCGGTGTCCCAGCCGGAGCCGCCACCGTGCTCGTTGTCCCACGACCAGGCCTTGCGCTCCTTCTGCGGATCGGCGGGGAAGCCGCTGTTATAGACGGCGATCTGCCCCTGCTGGGCGCGGAATGGAGCACCCGTGCTCCACTTCAGCCACAGATTGCCCTGCTCCTCATAGGAAGTGAGCGTCCACGGATAGGACGCCGACGCGGTCTGCGGATTGGTGCTGACGGCGGAATCCTTATCGATGACTGACATGACTATCTCCATTGGAAATGAGTTGAAAAAATTGACGAGAACGGCTGCCACAACGGCAACCTGAAATTGCATACACAACCAATCTCGCGCGATCAACGGCGCGGCTGCGCACAAGAGCGTGATGGTTGCAAACAGGGCGGGCGTTGCGACTCAGGGCCGCGCGCCTCAGATGCAGAGCCCGATCACCTTGATGGCGAGATGGCAGTCCTTGGCGGCCGGCGGCTTGGCGCCCCAGCGCGTCGTCTGCGGCTTCGCTTCGGCTTTCGCCTGCGCCACGGCCGGCTTGCCCTTGGTCTTCGGACTGCCCTTCGGCTTGTCGGTGTCGTAGTCGCCCGCGATCACCATCGCCCAATAAGTGCGCTTGCCGCTCGCGTTCCTGGCGCTGGCGATGCCGACCTTGGTGGCCTTCGGCAGCAGCAGATTCTTGCGATGGCCGGCCGAGTTGATCCACTGCCCGAGCGTCTTGTCGAAATTGTCGTAGCCATAGGCGATGTTCTCGGCGGCGCGGCCGGCCTTCGACGGCGCGACGCGGCGCGTGAACGGGCCGAGCACCTCGTGGCTGAGATCGTCCTTCTCGGCCATCGCCCGCGCCTGCTCCATGGCGATCCGGTCGAGCACGGCGTCGCGCGTGACGCGGCCCTCGCCATGCTGGAGGCGGAACGCCGAGATCTTGTCGGCCGGCGCCGCGTCCTGCGCCATGGCGGCCGGAGAGGAGAGCGCGATGATGGCGGCCGCGAGCCCTGCGCGAACGGATCCAAATGCCCGCATGCTAATCCACCATTTCGATCGGATAGACGTCGATCGCCGGCTCCTCATAAGGATGCGCGGCCCGGATCGCTTTCAGCACGGGTTTCAGCCGGTCCTCCGCGCACACGGTCTCGATGCGATCCTCCGCGACCGTCTCCAATCGGCCGACGGCGCCGATGGCCGGATGGGGGCCGGCGAGCGGCCGGAAGCGGCCGGTGCCCGTCATGGTAAACGAGCAGTAATCGTAGTTGCCGATCCGCCCGGCCCCGGCCTCGCCCATGGCATTGCGCACGGCCTCAGCGTCGGCGGTGGGGACATAGACGACGATCTTGTAGGTCTTCATGCGCGCCGAACCCCGCGAGAGGATCACACGCGCGTTACCATCGCCGCCGGACCGGCGCAATTTTCACCGGCTCACACCCGGTCACAATCGCGCCAGCGCGGCCGCAAAAGGCCGATGACCAGCCATTCCGAAACACGCCTTGTGCGCCGCAGCAAGTCCGGTACAGATGAGCATCACCCCCGCTGCCCCAGATATACGACGGAAGGCCTGCGCCTTGGCTGATACCAGTGCCGACACCATCGAGATCGTCCGCCACCGGCCGATGGCCTTCACCGAGTTCGTGATCGTCATCGCCGCGATCATGGCGCTGAATCCGCTGGCCATGGACATGATGCTGCCGGCGCTGCCGGAGATCGGCTCGGCCTTCCACATCGGCTCCGCCAACCGGGTGCAGATGGTGCTGTCGGCCTTCATCATCGGATTCGGCTTCGGCCAGTTCGCCATCGGTCCGCTGTCCGACAGTTTCGGCCGCCGCCCGGTGCTGCTCGGCGGCATGGTGCTGTACGTCATCGCCAGTCTGCTCGCGATCGCCGCGCCGTCGTTCGAGACGCTGCTGCTGGCGCGCGCCCTGGAAGGCCTCGGCACCGCCGCGACTCGCGTGATCGCGACCTCGATCGTGCGCGACTGCTATGCGGGCCGCCGCATGGCCAGCGTCGTCTCGCTCGCCATGATGGTGTTCATCGCCATTCCCGTGATCGCGCCCGCCTTCGGCCAGGCCGTGATGCTGCTGACGCAATG
This sequence comes from Bradyrhizobium sp. SRS-191, assembly GCF_024586915.1. Taxonomy (GTDB): domain Bacteria; phylum Pseudomonadota; class Alphaproteobacteria; order Rhizobiales; family Xanthobacteraceae; genus Bradyrhizobium. Next base: position 43,675 of record NZ_JANBVS010000026.1, on the reverse strand, counting down.
GCGCGGCATCTTCGTGGTGCTGACCGTCTACGGCATCGTCGCGCTGCTGTGGACCGTCTTCCGCCTGCCCGAGACGCTGCCGGACAATGAGCGCAAGCCGTTCTCCGTCGCCGCCATCAGCGGCGCCTTCCGCGCCACGCTGACCAATCGCCAGACGCTGGGCTACGCGCTGGCCGCGAGCGGCATCTTCGGCGCCGTGCTCGGCTACGTGCTGTCGTCGCAGCAGCTGTTCACCGGCTTCTACGGGCTCGGTCGCTACTTCCCTCTCGCCTTCGCAGCGATCGCGGTGACCATCGCGGTCGCCGGCTTTCTGAATGCCCGCCTCGTCGGCCGGCTCGGCATGCGCATGATCTCGCATGGCGCCTTGGTCGGCGCCGTCCTCATTGCGCTGGTCTGCTTCAGCACCGCGATGCTGGGCATGCTGCCGCTGTGGCTGTTCATGATCCTGTCGGCCGGGATGATGTTCTCGTTCGGCCTGATGTTCGCGAACTTCACTGCGCTGGCGATGGAGCCGCAGCGCGCCAATGCCGGCACTGCCTCCTCGCTGTACGGCTCGATCACCACGCTGCTCGGCATGGCCGCCGGAGCCCTGGTCGGCCAGGCCTTCGACGGCACGCCGCTGCCCTTCGCCACCGGCTTCCTCGCCTGCACCGCGACAGCGCTGGTCATCGTGCTGATCACGGAGAAGGGCCGGCTGTTCCACGGCTCGGGCAAGCCGGTCTAGGTCCGATCCAGAAGACCGACCCGAGCGCCGGGCGCGGTCTCGTTTATCTCAAGCGGCGAAGAGGCCGGTGCGCGGCGCCGTGCGAGGGTCTCGCCGCATCTGCTGTCAACCGCAGGACGACTAGCGAACACGATGCCGGGCACCGTGGATGTCCGCATTCGGGCTTCAACCGGAAGCAGGTCACCGCACTGCCGGAAGGCAGCTTTTGACCCGAAGCCGACATCGGAACTGACTGGCGCGATGTCTAAGCAAAGGGGGCACCTTTTGACCGCTCGTGAAGTGAGCGCGGTCGTGTCTGGCCTGGGCTCAACTGTCCCAGCGGCTTGCCCACAAAACCATTAGTCCCGATATCAGTGCTACGCTTGCGAGAATGGCCAAAAGGATCAAACCAACCTTCCAGTATTCTGCGAAAATGAAAACGCAAAACCACACGGAAGGATCGCAGGCAGCCCAAAGAGCCGCTCCGGACCACGACGTCTTGCTTTCGCGAGGCACCTTCATTACCTGCTGCGCTTGCGGTGGACTTTCACCAGTCAAATATGCCAGTGAACAACGAACTCGACGAGAGTAGGATGCCACACTAAGCTTCAGTCGCGATTTACCGACGCATAGCTCACACGTCTTTGTCTACGTGGGTCACGCAGTCACCGCCAAAGGTTCGCAAATCGAGCGCGCGCTCACTGGGGCTTGATCTGTGTTCGCGCCAGGTTCGATGTTTGCGTTAAAGCGGGCCGTTGAACGGTCACATCGCAATGTGGCTTAGTGGCCCATCTCTGACCTCTCGGCCGGCGTCGGCAACGCTCGCTAGTTGGGTGCAACCGGGCGTTGGCGAGCGCGGAAGGTCGGGACCGCTTTTGACCCATTGCAGACGTCGCAATGAATTGGCACCATTGTGCAATGATGAAGACATCGCTTGCCGACCTGCGAAGATGGGCCGTCCTGTGGGCCGTTTACTCGACTGCTTGCACAGGCGCGGTTGCCGCCACAGCTCCTTGCATGCCAGAGGCTCTGCGGGCCATCACATTCGAACAAGTCCCGACCGATATTGATGCCCCGGTCATCGTCGAAGCGACAATCCAGGACGAGACGGTCCTAAGCAACGACGGAGTCAGCCAGATGGTCGTTATGAGGGCGCGGATCGATCGCGTGATCAAGGGCGATATCGATGTTAGGACCTTGAAGATTGTTGTCGACGCCAAAAGATGCACCCGCACCGGCGTTGGCCACGGCATCGTCCTCGGCCGGCTGCAAGACGATCCTGTGCACGGTACGAAGTTGGAAGCGGTTCAAGACGCAAAGGTGCTCGCATGGTCCAAGGATTTTGCGCAGAAGCAAATGGACCTTCTGAACAGCGCAGTTTGCGTGAAGAATGAGTACGGCTTTAGGGAGTGCCGCCTAACCTGGCCCATTCCGTACCTTGCCGCCCGCGCTGGGTATGTCCGCTCATGGGGCATGACCGGAAGTCAGCAATCAAAGGGCCGATAGGCCGCTTCTGGCCCATACCGGACCTCTGATCGCCCCCCGGCGAGGTCCGCTCCCGAGGCTCAACCGGAAGCAAGCCATCGGCTACCAGAAGGCAGCTATAGACAGCAGACCTTTTCACGCCGCCCGCCGCCCGCCGACCGCCAGCTTTTGTCCCAGCCTGACTCAGATTTTTTTCCGGAGCCGCGAACCGTTTCTCGGCTTTCAAGCCTCTATGTCTCCGGAGCGTCAGAAACGACGCGACTAAGGCAGGAGGTGACGATGCTTTACAGGAAGAATGTGGCTGGATGGGAAAGTTGGGTCCGGCTGTTAGCCGGGGCAATGATGATCGCTTGTGGGCTGCTCGGACTTAAAGGTATGCCCGTCGGATACCTGATCGTCGGTGTCGGAGTCATGACTGCGCTGACGGGCGTTTTCGGATACTGCCCGGCTTGCGCAGTCGCGGGCCGAAAGCTGCGCGCCGAACCATGAGCACTCGTCTCTTATCGCCGAGCACGATGGAAGCGGCAATCGGCGGGGACGCTGACGCCATCCTGACCCTGCTCAAACTGTCGCAGCCCGACATACGCCGGTACGCGCGGAGAACCTGCCGCACGACAAGCGATGTGGAAGACGCGGTTCAGGAAACGTTATGGATCGTGTACCGCCGCATCGGCCGTCTCCAACGAGCCGGAGCCTTTTCGATCTGGCTTTTTCAGATCGTTCATCGAACCTGCTTGAGATTGGCAAAGCAGCATATTGGCATTCCCGATGACGTCTCTTCCCTGGAAAACGACCTGCAGCTTGCGAACAGGCCAGAATCGGAACTTCGCATCGATATAGCTGCCGCGATCCAATCGCTGCCGAGCCACTACCGGCAGGTGCTCATCTTGCGGGATGTGGACGAAATGACGATTGGCGAAATCGCGCAATCGCTGGAGCTGACCCGGGAAACCGTGAAGGCCCGACTGCATCGCGGCCGGGCGCTCGTGCGTGAATATATGACGCGCTGAGGATTAAAAATGTTCGCCAGCAGTTCACTCACCGAGCACCTTGTCCGAGGTCTTGTCGGAATTGCATCTCTCTCAACGGCGGTGTGGGTCGGGACAGGTGCAGGTTGGCCTGCAGTCCTAGGCTCCGTCGCTCTGGGGCTCGTATCCTTGATCGCCTTTCGAGGATGCCCGGTCTGCTGGTCGATGGGCCTGCTTTCGATGGCGCGGAGGTCGCTGACCTCCCTGTAATCGGGTTCACTTCTGATTTTGAGGTCCGCGACTTCCCAAAGAGCGGACGGTCTTCTTCAAGCTGGCCATGATCGCTGAGGCAGCGCCACCCCGGCGATCTGCATGAGGCCAAGCTGGTCGACGCGATCTCTGCGCAAATTCGGCAAACGGCTATCCACGCCTGAAACGCCCCCATCCAATTGGCAGCAATCTTGACACAACTAAAGATTGCGACGATGTTGCATTCTGGTCACAGACTCTACGGCTGGCCACAGATAACGTCGAGCTAATTAGAAACGCATCTATAAACTGATCTTGTTTCCCGGCTTGAGCCACCTCTTTGTTCGATCAATCGCCAATCGGAGTTTTTTCGATGAGGCCTTTGCGTTTGTTCGTCGTGTCGCTCTGCGTCCTGGTGACGGGCTGCGGCACTTTCATCCCCAGTCAGCGGGACTGGCCCAATGACGGGACTGGCGATGTCGCCAATATGAATACGGTTCTCGTTCGCAGCATCGTTTGCGAGCTGAGCTACGCCGTCACGACCGTGATCGAAACAGATGTCGCGCAGTCCAAGCTTCGACCGAATCGCAGACAATACGCTGACTTCTTGTATGGTTGGGGCGTCGAGGTTGCGGCGGACCTGACAGTTACCGCAAACACGGGTCTCGCCTCATCGGGGCTCTGGGCGCCGGTATCTCCGGCATCCGCGGTCTTCACGCTCGGCGGCGGCATCGGCGGCGGCTTTACCGCGACCAACGCGAACAAGTTCAACATTTTTTACACGGTTGCCGATCTGTACAAGCCAGCCGCCTTCAAGCTCGGTTCGACTGAGCGACCATGCCGATACCCGGAAGGCGGAAAAGAGGGCTCGCTTCTCGTCGACATCGACCTCCGGGTTGTGGAATTGCTGTGGTCGCGTAGTCAAATCGTCCAGCTTCGTTTGGCGGACTCGCCAGGAACTGTCCCCGTAGCGGGAGCAAAAAACGTTCTCACGCAGACCGTGTCGATCAAAGAGAGCGTTTCCGGGGACATCACGCCAGCGTGGAAATTCACCACCGGTTCGGTCAATCAATCCAGCAAGCTGTTCAATACGGGTCGCGACCGCACCCATCAGCTCGTCATTACCTTTGGACCGCTAGGACCCGGCCAGAAGTCCTTGAACCCACTCGCCGAGCAGTTTCATCTGAACGAACAGCTGAAAGCTGGTTTGCGTGACAATCTGATAGGCCGATAAGCAAGAGGAGGAAGCCTTGGCACCGTCAAAGAAAGCTCGATCCAAGCCCACTCGTCTTAAGCCCAAGAAGCTCAAAGAACTGCTTGAGAACCTGGACATTGCCTCTCTCCACGATGACGACCTCGCCGACATCATGTTGCGTTGCGCGTCGACGCTGAACTTCAGAAAGACCCTGACTGGCAGTGCCAAAACCGCTGCAGTCTATTGCTACACGCAGGCTCCTGGAGAGAGCTGGGTGACCGTTTGGCAGGACGGCCATCCCGTCGAGTATCGGGTGCCGTTGGCGGTTGCCCAACAGCGCCACATTCCCGTCTGTGGCGGATGAACGTCCTGCGTCGAAGCAAGCGATTTCGAGTGCGCGGCCGAGTCACATGTCTTCCGAGATCATGATGCGTTTCGGCGAAACGCATCATGACCCGACTCCTTGTTTGAGCATGCCCTTTCGGAACGCCGGTTTCCACTTTTCCGGATCATGCTCCAATGGCCCGGCAGCGCACGGAAACGCGGGATCACAAGGACTGACGGCTAGCCGAATAAGCCGCCATAGCGAATCTCGCCGGGAATTTCGCCGTCGGCATCGAAACTGCCGTCCTTGAAACCATAGGGCCCCAGGCCGAGTGTCACAGAGGGAAGGTCGGGCACGCTGACCTTTCCGCCGTAGAGCGGAATGGTATCGGCTTCAACCACCTCTCCGTCCCCGTTGAAGATTTCATAGCTGGCGACAACACCACCCCCGTAGGAGAGCTCGCTCTTTCCTGTCGAAACCTTGGCGTGCGACATGCCGCCAGCCGCAACGGGCTTGACCCACAGGATGTAGGCGCCTTTGTCCAGCCAAGCTCTCAAATTCTCCGCGGAAAGTATCCGTGACAATCTGCTGCTTGCCGATTTGTCGTCGACCTTGGTCAATCCCTCCTTGAAGGCGTCGAATGCCTCCAGGGTTTTCGTGATGCGGGCAATCAATTGAGTGCGGGTAACGGCTGGATCTATTCTGCCGTCATCAGCAGCGCCGGCTTGATCCGAAGCACTCTTGTCGTGTTCAAGACGTCGTTGCGCCCGCGCTAATGTCTGCTGCAGAATTGCCGAGGCCTCGAGTTGGGCTTTCAAGTCATTCGAGTCTGTCGAGGGCGTCGTCTTGGCAGTCCCGCGGGTGAGTGTTTCGAGGGCTTCAGCGACCTCTCTTCGCTTTTCATCCAGACGTAGAAGGCTGTTTAATACGCCCGACCCCGTCGCCAGGCTGGGTACAGTCGCCGAATGAAAAACCTTGAACTTTCCTTCGGACAGCAGCTTGAGTTGGCCCGCGACCGTGACGGCAAAGACCTGATCTTCAATGTCGATTTTGAAGCTCTTGATATCCTGATCCGTTCGAAACAGTGAGAACAATTGAAGTCCGGTATTCAGCAGACCGCTGAAGAGCGCGGTCGCCGCCGCGATTTCTCCGACTAAGGTTTTTAGATGCGGCTCCTCTTGCTTCGGCAGAAGATCTTTCGCTTTGAGGAGTGCATCGAATAGCGCCGCGAAGTCGTCTCTTATGGCTAGAAAGGCGCGCAATTCCCCGAGAGACGCGAATTCTGTCGCGTTATGAAGGAGGACCGCTTCTTGCGGCGCCAATTTGTTTATCCTCACCACGCGCTTGGCGATATGATGAGCAAGATTGCGCGCAGCCCTGTATGTGATGATGATGCTCTCTATGGGAGCATTGTCGTTGACTGTGATCGTACCCTTGTGTCCGGCACTATCCGGAATTTCGACACTGAAGGTTTTCGCGTTTATTTCGGCCTTGTCAGGTTGTTTTTCTGGATCATGCGCGGCGCCAGTGCTTGGTGCCCGATCACTGCCCTTCGCTGGTGCTGCTTCGGTCATTTTCGCCTCTTGAATGCGGCGTCGCAATGAACTGCAGCTTAAGGTAGCAGAACGATTGAGATTTGTCATCGGCACAAATCAGCCCGGAGCCCTCCAGCCGTTTGCCATAACTCACCATGGCGTGACGTTGCGCTTTTTGCATGCGGCGTGGTCGAACGGTACAGGCGGCCCTCGTCGGACCAGATCCCCTTATGATCAATGCCGGCCCCGGCCGGCAGATGTCCGCTTTCGAAATTCACAACCGAACGAAAGCCGGCGGACGCCCGAAGGATTACTGAGGCAGCGCCACCCCGGCGATCTGCATGACACCAAGCTGGTCGAACAGTTCGATCCGATCACCGTTCAGCACTGGAAAGTAGCAGCGACGTCTGGCATCCGAGACCAGGAGACAGAGCTTGTCGTTCGCGACCGTCCATGTCCCGGCTTCGGGTCCAAGGGACGCGTCCCAGTGCGGATAGGTCATCCGGCCGTCGGGCTCGAAGCGCATCGTGAACGGACCATTCCTGAGCTTGGCACCGAAGCTGATCGTCATGCCCTTGAAAGTTGCGGCCAGGGTCTCACCTGCCGGGCGTTCGCCTGTCGCTGCGCGGAGCGAGGCGTCGGGCCCGGGATCGTAGCCGCCAGCCTTGAGGATCAGCCAGAACAGTCTGCCCATGCTCCGCATGGATGGCTCGGTATAGGGCGTGTCGCGGTCGACGCGATGCACCACGATCAGGTCGAGTGCGGGCACGACCAGGGCGAATTGACCGCCTGCACCTTGGGCCAAAAAGCTGCCCTCGGGCAAAGTCACCGTCGGCGCCATGGCGCCGCCCATAAAGCCGATCCACCACAGATAGCCATAGCCAAACCCGAACGTCGCCGTCGAATAGCTGCGCGTGCTCTCTTCCACCCACTCCTGCGGCACGATCTGCCGTCCGGCCCAATCTCCCTTGTGAAGATAGAGAAGCGCAAAGCGCGCCAAATCCCGTGCGCTCATGCGGATCGCATAAGCGGGGTGGATCGATGCTTCGCCGCTGATGTAGCTGCCATCCCGTGGCCGGTAGTCCTGCATGCCGATCGGCTTTGCGAGTTTCTGGTCGAGCGCCTCGAAGATGCCGGTGCCGGTTGCGTGCTCGTAGATCGTGCCGAGCGCGTTGAAGTCCCAATTGTTGTAGTACCAGAAGGTGCCGGGCGGGTGGCTCCCGCGCGGCGGTCTCATCTTGGCCATGTCCGGGGTTTCATACAGCGCCGCGTGGTAGACTCCGGAACGCGCTTCGAGGAGTTCGCGCACCGTCGCGCCCTTCTCGATCTCGCTCAGGCCAGGCGGATGATCATCGATGCCGAGCTCGCCGAGCGTGCTGTCGAGCTTGACCCGGTGATCCGACACCGCGATGCCGATCAGGGCGCTGAGCAGGCTCTTGCGGATGGACGCGAGCTCCATCGGCTTCGTCGTATCGCCCCACTCGGCCACCACCTTTCCGTGCTCAACGATCACGACCGCGCTCGAGCGGAGCTGATCCGAAAACGAGCGCGCCTCGGCCAATCCGGCCTCCGACCAGCCCGACTCCGCCGGGCTGACGCGCTGCCACTCCGCTGCTGGGAAGCCGTCTTCGGCAGTGGCTGGCCCGAGCCGAAGGAGGGCGCCGAGCAGCATGACGGTGAAAATAATCATTCTCATAGCGGCGTCTCTCGTTGTCCCAAGCCGGCATCGAAAGCGACGGCGATTCCGACTGGCCTTCAGCCTTCCCAAGCCAGAACGAGAAAGCCGACCCCAGCGGCGATGCAGCCAGGGCTGTAGAAGCGAGTGTCATTGCGGGCGAAGTTCGTCGTGCGGACCGCCTTGAATAGTCCGATGTAGGGGTGCCAACTCAATCCACGCCCTAAGAATATTACCCCGAACAAAGCCATGACCGATCGAAGCAGGCTACGTGGTAGCTGCACATTGACGCGCATGACATAGACGACCAGCGCAACGAGTACGACAGAAAGGGCGGCTGCCACCGCCAGCGTAGCGGTAGCCGTTGGCTCAAATAGCGGGGTCTCGTCCTCACGCTGCGGCACAGCGACATTCCAACCGTACTGGCCCCCAATCCCCCAGTAAAAATGAAATGCAATTGCGACCGCAAGAAACGCCCCCACGAGCAATGCGATCAGCTGCGTCACGGGTGCTCCGCCGCAAAATGCGCAGGCGTCAACCGAACGATTTGGGTATTTAGTCGTCCTGTGAGCTCAAGCGCAAGCATTCGAAAAAAACTTACGACACTCCAAATTGGTCTTGTCGCATAGGGCTTGTTACTGTTGCCCTCAACGAACTCATGACTGAAATAAGCAATCATGTAGCTCAACGGGCAAACGACAAGCGCCAGCCACCAAGCAATGTAAAATGACAACAAGAGGCCAAGCAGCTGCCCGAAAAACAGCCCGTAATAATGGAAAACTCGAGTGAGTTGACGGGCATGGCCAGCAAGATAGCCGAGCCAATATTCATCAAAAGTGAGCGTGTTCATAACGGCGGCCTCACGTTCTGCGATAGCTTGCCAGATATTGCTTCCGTGTACAAATCAAAGGCCGTCTATGGAAGAAACGGATCCTTGCTGCCGCCGCCGCCCCTCTCTCAGATGCACGGCCCCTGCCCGCGTTGCGGGCACAGCTTGAGCACGCTCGACAGCGACAGCAGGAAGCGCGCGCTGCGCTGCGTGTTGTCGGGGGCGCGGTAGCCGAGCGGGACGGCGACGCCGAGATCCGCTCGCCAGTCGTTCGGGAAGGTGAAACGGACGCCGCCGCCGGCCGAGGTCAGCGCCACGCCGTCCGAGGGGCGGAAGCCATAGTTCCAGGCCAGCCCGGCATCGAAGAAGCCGTAGAGCTGATAGCTCTTCAGGTAGGTCCAGTCCGGCTTCTGCTCGAAGCGGACCTCGAACGTGCCGGCGACGGCATTGTCGCCGCTGAGCTCGGCGCTGCCATAGCCGCGGCCATAGGACAGGCCGCCGAGATAGAATTGCTGCGAATTGTACAGTGGCCCCGATGCGAGCTGGCCGGCGGCGGCGATCTTCAGCGACCAAGCATCCGACAACGTCTGGTAGCGCGTGAACCAGCCGTTGACGACGGAGAAGCTCGGCGATGCGTCGGGGCGCGAGGCCAGGATATCGCCGGCCGGTGTCGCCCCGAAGCCGTTGAGCCCCTGCCGGTAGGCCAGGGTCAGATAGCTGTCGCCGCCGAGCTCATCCTTCCAGCGATAATCGCCGGTGAAGGTCAGCGTCCGGATGCGGTCGCGATACCAGATGCCGAACACGTCGCGCTCGGTGACATCGCTGAAGGCCGCGGCGACCGTCAGGTTCAACGAGGCGGACTGCGACTGGATCGGCGCGAAGCCGCCGCGAAGCTCGACCGTCTCGGTGACGGTGTTGTCGTTGAAGCGCCGCCTGATGTCGCCCGGCCGCACCTCGCTATACAGCGCCGACGCGCCGACATGGACACCATCGGTGCCGACCGGCACGTCGTAGGACAGGCGTCCGAACACCAGCTGGCGCGGATCGCCGGGGGTGGTCGACAGATTGGCGGTGAGCGTGTCGCCCGGCAACAGATAGGAGTTGAACGCCGCCGTGGCGTAGCTTTGCCAGGGACCGACGGTCGACGAGCCCAGATTGTCCAGCCCCGTAAAGCCGTAGACGTGCCAGGTCTTGAGCTCGAGCACGAGGCGGAAGCGGCCGGTGGCTCCGCCGATCTCCTCCAGCGCGGAATCGACCAGGCGCACGCCGCCGCGGCTGTTGATCAGCAGCAGCTGACGCTCGAGCGTCGCAAGCCGCGACGGCTGCTCGGCGAGCACCGGGCCGAGCATCGGCCGGATGCCGAACTCCTCCGCGCCCTCGCCCTTCAGCGTCACCTCGGTGATGCTGCCTTCGATGACCTGGATCCGCACCCGGCCGTTGCTGATGTCCTGCGGCGGAATGATCGCCCGGCTGAGATGGAACCCGGCGGCGCGGTACTGATCGCTGATCGCTGATGCGATCGCGGCGAGGTCGGCCTGCGAGACCGGCTTGCCGATATACGGCTGATAGGTCGCGGCGAGCTGCTCGGCTGGGAGTGCCGAGGTTCCCGTCAGGATGACGCCGCGCATGGTGAACAAAGGCTTATGATCGCCCCCACCCTGCGTGCTGAACTGAGGCGCGCGCGGGCGCGACGGCGCCGGCTGCGGCGAACGCGACTGCTCGTCGAAATACTTCTCGGTCTGACGCGGATCGAAGCCCGGCTGGCTGACCTGCTGCGCATGGACGCCGCTCGTGACCAGGGCCGCCGCCAGGGAGACACCGGCCGCAGCGATGACGCGGTGACGCAGGCGCACGCCATGCGGCGCGATCGCCTCGGCGCGCCGCTCCGCAGACCTCCCAACGCTTCCGACACAACGGCGACCCATGGTTCGTTCTTAATTTGTTAAGGTCAATGAAGCGTAAACGCGTGAAGGAAACACCGCTGCAACTCCTAAGGGTCTCTTGAAACATTTGGATTAGTTTCAAAGGCTGCCAACGACGCGAGTTCGTGCCATGTCATCCAAGCGCCTCCTGAGATCGGGACTGATCGCCGCGTGCCTCTTCGGCGCGACGCCGGTTGCTTTCGCCGCGGACGGTGAGCCGTGGCTGGTGAGCAAATCATCCGGTGAGGTCTGGGTCGCCACGCAGGGGGCGGCGCAGGTTTCGCTCGGCCGCGAGGACGCCCTCAAGCCGGGCGACACCATCCGCACCGGTCCGAACGGACGCGTGCGCCTGACGCGCGGCGCCGAGACGATGATGATCGCGCCGAACTCGGAGGTCGGCCTCCCCGCCGCCGCCAAGGACGGCATGGCGACCACGATCCTGCAGCGCGCCGGCTCGATCCTGCTCGATGTCGAGAAGCGCAACGTGCAGCATTTCGAGGTCGAGACGCCTTATCTCGCCGCCGTCGTGAAGGGCACGCAGTTCAGCGTCACGATCTCGGGCCGCACCGCCAAGGTCGAGGTCAGCCGCGGCCAGGTGCAGGTCTCCGACTTCAAGAGTGGACAGATCGCCCAGGTGCTGCCCGGCCAGGCAGCGACCGCATTCGCCAACGGCCGGTCGGGCCTCAACCTCTCCGGCAGCGGCACCTTCATGCCGATCGAGCAGGGCCGTCCGCGCACCCCGACGCTCGACCGGGTTCCGGTGCCGCGCGATGGCCTGCATGCGCCGCGCGAGGCCAAGGGCAGCGTGATCCACGCGCTCAACGGCAATGCCGGCTCGATGCGGTCCGTCGCCTTGGCACCGCAACGCTCCGCGACGACGTCCGTCGCGGCGCGGCCGAACGTGGTCCGGATCTCCAGTTCGATCGGCGAGGTCAATCTCAACATCAACAAGGCGACGCGCGGCCTCGCGCATGGCGCAAACGCCGCGGCCAACGGCGCAGGACGAAGCACCGCCTGGACCGACGCGAGAGGCAATAGCGGCAACGCGGCAGGCAACTCGCCGACCACGGGCGGCACCGCGGGAGATTCCTCGTTTGCCGCCGCCTTGACCGCGGCGGTCGGCTCGCCAAGCGGCTCCGCCAGCGCCAACGCGACGAACAGTGGGAACGGCAACAGCGCTGGCGACAGTGGCGGCAACGGCGGCGGACGAGGAAACGGAAGCAGCCACGGCAGCAACGATAGCGGGAACGGCAACAGCGGCAATGGCAACGGTCGTGGAAATAGCGACAACAGCAACGGTCGCGGGAACAGTGGGAACGGCAGCAGCGGCCACGGCAACAACGGCAATGGCAATAGCGGTAACGGCAATGCCTACGCTTACGGTCACAACAAGAACTGAAGCGATGCGTCCGCTGCCGGGGATGCCATCGTCGTGATGCAAGCAGAACTCCCAGGACGAATGCACGCCCTGGAGGTGGGGAGACAACAATGAATCCGGGATCGCGGACACGGGACGACAAGCCCGTCCGCGAACAGGCGGGAGGGGGCATGTTCAGGCGGTTCATGCCGCATATTCTGGTCGTCGTTGCGCTGCTCACGGTGGGCCTGTCCGGCTGCAACGAGCTGCTCGGCAACGCGCTCGTCGATCTGCGCTTTCGGCTGAACAAGCATCCTGCGAGCGGCGAGATCGCGGTCGTGACGATCGACCCCGGCTCGATCGAGGCCCTCGGCATCTGGCCGTGGCCACGCACCACCCATGCCCGCCTCCTCGACCAGCTGCAGCGCGCCGGCGTTCGCGATGTCGCCTTCGATGTCGACTTCAGCTCGCCCTCGGACGCGGCGGGCGACCGGGCCTTCCAGGACGCGCTACAGAATGCCAAGGGCGCGGTCGTCCTGCCCGCCTTCAGGCAGCTCAACGGGACGCAGCAGGGAACGGCCATTCACGTCAACCGGCCGCTGCCGCAATTCGAGCAGCTGGCGTGGTCCGCACTCGTAAACGTGGAGGTCGCCCGTGACGGCCGCGTCAGGAGCTACGCCTTCGGCGAATATTGCGAATACGGCCATGACAGGACGTTCGTGCAGTCCTTCGGAGCCTTCCTCGCCGGCAGCAGCGCGGTCAAGGACAGCTCATTCCTGATCGACTACGGCATCGATCCGTCGTCGCTGCCGAAAGTCTCGTATGTCGACGTCCTCCGCGGCAACCCGGACGCGCTGGCCGCGATCAAGAACAAGCGCGTGATCGTCGGCGCGACCGCGATCGAGCTCGGCGACTACTACAGCGTGCCGAACGGGCGCGTCCTGCCCGGCGTCGTGCTGCAGGCGCTGGCGGCGGAATCGATCCTGCAGCATCGCACCTTGCTCAAGACCACGACGGTTGCGACCGTCGCCGCCCTGCTGCTGATCGTGGTGGTCATGCTGGCCAGCTGGCGGCGGCTTTCCGCGGCGAGGCGCGGCCTGCTGATCGTGCTGATCGGCGTCGGCATCGAGACGATCGCGCTGGTGCTGCACGACCGCTACGCGCTGGTGCTCGACACGTCGTTGCTGCAGATCGCGCTGGTCGCCTATCTCACCGCCACCGCGCTCGACGAGATCGACTTCCGCGGCCTGCTGCGGCATGTCGCCGAAAGCCGCTTCGAGCGGATCGCGATGTCGATCGGCGACGGCCTGGTGTGCACCGACCAGCACCAGCGGATCACGGTGTGGAATCCCGGTGCGGTCGCAATCTTCGGCTACGGCGCCGACGAGATCATCGGCCAGCCCTTCGCGCGCCTGCGCGCGGATTGCGCGGCCGACGACCTCTTCCCGCGGGAAGAGGCGGCGCTGCCGGCCACCCTGCTGCCCGGCGGAGCCAGCGTCGAGTTCGACGGCCGCCGCAAGGACGGCGAGGTGTTTCCGGTCGAGGCGAGCTTCTCGGCCTGGCACGGCGCCGACGGCCTGCAATATGGCGTGATCCTGCGCGATATCTCGCTGCGCAAGCGCGAGGCCGAACGTATTCGTTATCTCGCCGAGCATGACACGCTGACCGCGCTGATCAACCGCAACACGCTGCAGACCGAGCTCGCGGCCATGATCGAGACGGCGGATGGCGCCGCCGATCGGGTCGTACTGCTGGTGATCGGCCTCGATGCCTTCCAGCACATCAACGACATGCTCGGCCACAGCTTCGGCGACAGCGTGTTGCGCGCGGCGGCCGAGCGGCTCCGCGCCGAGATCGGCAGGATGGGCCGCGTCGCCCGTCTCAGCGGCGACGAATTCGCCGTCGCCATTCCCTGCTCCGCGATCGGCGGCACCGTGGCCGAGCTCGCCGAACATCTCGGGCGGCTGTTCGATGCGCCGCTGGAAGCCGCGGGCCGCCAGCAACGCGTCAAGGTCAGCCTCGGCGTTGCGGTTCATCCCGAGGGCGGGCACACGGCGGACGAGCTGCTCAGCAACGCCCATCTCGCTTTGTGCCGCGCCAAGACCGACGGACGCAGCAGCCACGTGATTTTCGAGAGCGCGATCCGCCAGCAGCTCGAGCAGCGGCTGACGCTCGAGGCCGAGCTTGCGCTTGCGGTGGAGCGGCACGAATTCGAGCTGTTCTACCAGCCCCAGGTCGATCTGCTGAGCGGGCGCGTGATCGGCGCCGAGGCCTTGATCCGCTGGCGGCATCCGACGCGCGGACTCGTGCCGCCAGGCGATTTCATTCCGGTCGTCAACACCTCGCCGCTGTCGGAGGCTGTTGCGACCTGGGTGATGGCGACGGCGTGCCGGCAGGCGCGGGAGTGGCAGCTGGCCGGCCAGGAGGTCCGCGTCGGCGTCAATCTCTCGCCGTCACAATTCCAGTCGGGCGACCTCGCGGCCTTCGTCAGCAAGCTGCTCACCGTGACCGGGCTGTCGCCCGGCCTGCTCGAGCTCGAAGTCACCGAGGACATCCTGCTGCATGACGAGCCCGGCGTGCTGCAGACCTTCAACCGCCTGCAGGCGCTCGGCGTGAGCCTGGTGTTCGATGATTTCGGCACCGGCTATGCGAGCCTCAGCTATCTCAAGAAGTTTCCGCTCGACGGCCTCAAGATCGATCGTTCCTTCGTCCGCGACGTGCTGACGCAGACCGACGACGCCGCGATCGTCGGCTCGACGGTGAGCCTCAGCAAGCAGCTCGGCCTCTCCGTGATCGCCGAGGGCATCGAGAACCAGGCCACCGCCGAGTTCCTGCTCCGGCTCGGCTGCGAGCAGGGCCAGGGCTATCATTTCGGCAAGCCAATGCCGGCAGCGGAATTCGAGCAGCGCTTCCTGCAGATGGAAGAGACACGGCAAGCCGGCGCGGCGTGAGGTGAGACGGCCAGTCGGCGCGTCCGGACTGGCCGTCAATTCTCCCTCTTGTTCGATGATGAGAGCAAGCGAGCACCCAGCTCAATGCTCCGTCATGGCCGGGCTTGACCCGGCCATCCAGCTTCTTGAATGGCTTCATGAGCGGATGGATGCCCGGGTCAAGCCCGGGCATGACGAGTTAAGCAGCGCTGCCGAATGGTGAGAGATGCGGCTGGTGCTGAGCGCCCTCAGTCCTTCTTCCCGCTTTTGCCCTCGTTCTCCAGCGCCTTGCGCACCGCCTTGAACTCGGCCAGCGAGGCCGGGTCGACGCGTGGGAAATGCAGGTCGAGGCTTTCGAGCGCGGCGACGATGGTCGAGCCGATGACGACGCGGGCGAACCATTTGTGGTCGGCCGGCACCACGTGCCATGGCGCATAGGGCGTCGAGGTGTGGCGCACGATGTCCTGATAGACGGCCTGGTAGCGCTGCCACTTGGCGCGCTCGGTGACGTCGCCCATCGAGAACTTCCAGTTCTTCGCCGGCTGCTCGAGCCGGTCGAGGAAGCGCTCGCGCTGCTCCTCCTTGGAGATGTTGAGGAAGAACTTCAGGATCACCGTGCCGTTGCGCGTAAGGTAGCGCTCGAAGGCGGAGATGTCCTCGAAGCGCTCGCGCCAGATGTTCTTGGTGACGAGCTTTGGCGGCAGCTTCTCGGCTTTCAGGACTTCCGGATGCACGCGCGTGACCAGGCATTCCTCATAGTAGGAACGGTCGAAGATGCCGATGCGGCCGCGCTCGGGCAGCGCAAGCACCGTGCGCCACATGAAGTCGTGATCGAGCTCCTTGGAGGTCGGCTGCTTGAACGAGGTCACCTCGCAGCCCTGCGGATTGACGCCCTCGAAGATGCTCTTGATCGCGCTATCCTTGCCCGAGGCGTCCATGCCCTGCAGCAGCACCAGCACCGACCAGCGGTCCTGCGCGTACAACTTCTCCTGGAAGTCGGAGAGCCGCTTGCGGTTCTCCTCGATGATCGCCTCGCCCTGCTCCTTGTCGAGCCCGCCCTTCACCTTGGTCTTGTGCGACTTGAGATGAAACTTGTGCCCGCCGTCGATCCGGAACGGCGAGATGTAGGCGTCGAGCTCGGTGGCAAGCGTGCGGGCTTTCTTGCTCATGCGGAAGGCTCTCCGGCGCTGAACTGGGTTTCGAGAAAGGCGGTGACGAAACGCGGCATCGCCGCCGTCAGATCGTCCCTGCTTCGAACCAGCCGGACGCCTGCAAGTTCCGGCTCGTCCTGCGCGGCGAGATTCGCTTCGATGCGACGCTGCAGGACCTCCCCGGTCTCGGCCGCGTCGAGCACGCGCATCAGGGCAATCGTGGCGCCGGTGACGACGCAGTCCCAATGCGCCGAGGCGCGATAGTCCGCCGGCGTCAGCCCGGTCTCCTCCTCGACCTCGCGCGCGACATTGGACGCAAGATCGAGCGTGCCGCCATCGACGTCGTCGAGATCGGGCGTGCCGGCCGGGAAATACAGCCGCCCGGCATTGGCGGTGTGCGCGCCCATCTCGCCGAGCACGAACGCACCGTCGGCGGAGCGCAGCGCGCCCATGCCGAAGCCGTTGAAGGCGGTGCGGTCCGGAAAGCCCCAGTCGCGCCACGCCAGCAGGCTTGCGAAGTCGGTCTCGAAGTAGCTCGCCGAGAACTGCCCGTCAGCGAAGCGCGCGTCGCGTCCGAGCAGGATGCGTCCATTCCAGAGGCCGGGCTTCTCGCGCTGCCGCTCGGCGAAATGCGCCGCGATGTCATCGCGGCGCTCATGCGCGAACGGCCAGTCCCACGGCTCGACCTTGAGGTCGAGCGCGGTGACGCGATGGATGACGACCTCGGTCATCCCTTATTTCGCGCCCTTCGCCTGCTCGACGAACTTGTTGGTGAAGGTCTTGCTGACGTCGATATTGGCCTTGGCGACATCAGGCGAGCCGGTCGAGAACACCGCCAGCACGGCCTCGGCGCCCTTCGGGTCCATCTTGCCGGTCTGCGAATACATCGGAATGGTGTTCTTCAGCGCGGCCAGATACAGCGCCTTGTCCTTGCCGACCAGCTCCTCCGGCATCTTGGCCATGATCTCCTCCGGCGTATGCGCGTGGATCCAGGCGATGGTCGCAAGGATGGCGTTCGTCAGGGCCTGCGTCTCCTTCTCATGGCCGGCGATCCAGGCGACCGTCGAATACAGCGCGCCGCCGGGATACTCGCCGCCGAACACCTCCAGCGTGTCGTGCTGGGTGCGGGTGTCGGAGAGAATCTTGAGGTCCGGATAGGCGCCCTGCAGCACCGTCACCGACGGATCGAGCATGACTGCCGCGTCGATCTGGCCCTGCTGCATGGCCGCGACCGCGGTGGCGCCGAGGCCGACGCCGATCACCGCAGTGCCTGCGGGATCGAGACCGTTCTTCTTAAGCATGTACTTCAGGAAGAAGTCGGTCGAGGAGCCCGGCGCGCTGACGCCGACCTTCTTGCCGGCGAGATCCTTGATCGAGTTGATCTCCTTGTTGTGCGACGGCGCCACGACGAGCACCAGGCCGGGATAGCGGTCGTACACCACGAACGACTGCATCTCCTGCTTCTTGGCGGCGAGATTGACGCAATGGTCGAAATAGCCGGAGACCACATCGGCGCTGCCGCCGAGCACGGCCTTCAGCGCATCCGAGCCGCCCTTGAGATCGACCAGCTCGACGTCGAGCCCGGCCTTCTCATACTCGCCGAGCTGCTTGGCCAGCACCGTCGGCAGATAGCACAGGCAGGCGCCGCCGCCGACTGCGATGGTGACCTTGTTTGCCGCGCTGGCGAGCCCAGTGCTGAGCGTGAGCGCCAGCAGCGCGCCGGTGACCCGGCCGATGATCTTGTTCATGTTGTTTCCTCCGTTCGTGTTGTCGATCAGACTAGGCCTGTGCGGTGGAGTTGAGAAGGCGGCCAGATCCTCCGCTGTCGTCCCTGCGAACGCAGGGACCCATACCGCGTGATGCCGCGGTGGAATAACACTGGTCGTCCCGCTGCCTCAAACCACTCCCTGGGGTTATGGGTCCCCGCGTTCGCGGGGACGACAGCGGAGGGTGTCGAAGCACCGAGTCCGATGGCGTCATTCGCGCATCGGCCGGCCACAACCTCCGCCGTCGTCCCGGCGAACGGAGGGACCCATACCGCGTGATCTCGCGGTGAGAAAAGACTGGTCCTCCCGCCTGCCCCAAACCGCTCCCTGGGGTTATGGGTCCCCGCGTTCGCGGGGACGACAGCGGAGGGTGGCGTGAGAGCACTGCCCTCATCGCCCATCCGCCGCATCCGGCCGCCACACCAAGAGCCGCCGTTCCACCAGCGTGACGCAGATGTCGATCAGGATGACGAAGGCCGACAGCACGAACATGCCGGCGAACACGCCGGCGACGTCGAACACGCCTTCGGCCTGCTGGATGAGGTAGCCGAGGCCGGCAGCCGAGCCGAGATATTCGCCGACGACGGCGCCGACCACGGCGAAGCCGACGGAGGTGTGCAGCGAGGAGAACATCCAGGACAGCGCCGACGGCCAATAGACATGGCGCATCAGCTGGCGCTCGCTCATGCCCAGCATGCGCGCGTTGTCGCGCACCACGGTCGAGACCTCCTTCACGCCCTGATAGACGTTGAAGAAGACGATGAAGAACACGAGCGTGACGCCGAGCGCGACCTTGGACCAGATCCCGAGGCCCAGCCACAGCGTGAAGATCGGCGCCAGCACCACGCGCGGCAGCGCGTTGGCCATCTTGACGTAGGGATCGAACACTGCGGCGACCAGCGGCTTGCGCGCGAACCAGAAGCCGACCAGCACGCCGCCGAGCGAGCCGATCGCGAAGGCCAGGATGGACTCCCACAAGGTGATCGCGAGATGCTTCCAGATCGCGCCGGTCGAGAACCATTTGACGACCTGGCTGAAGACGTCGACCGGGTTGGAGAAGAAGAACGGCGGCAGCAGAATGCGGCCGAACACCGGCACGGTGGCGAAGAACTGCCACAAGGCAATGGCGACGATCGCGACCAGCAATTGCAGCGCGAGCAGACCGAGGCGCGACATCACACCGCCTCCGCCTGCTTGTAGGTCTTCTCGACCTCGGCCTTCAGCGTCTGCCAGATCTCGCGATGCAGCTCGTGGAACTCGTGCTTCATGCGCACCTCGAAGATGTCGCGCGGGCGCGGCAGGGTCACGCGCCAATCGCCGATGATGCGCGAGGCCGGTCCCGCCGACATGATGACGACGCGGTCGGCGAGCGCGATCGCCTCTTCCAGGTCATGGGTCACGAACAGCACCGCTTTGCGGTCGGCGTTCCAGAGATCGAGCAGAAGATTGCCCATGATCTGCCGGGTCTGCGCGTCCAGCGGACCGAACGGCTCGTCCATCAGGATGATCCGGGGATTGCGGATCAAGACCTGGGCGAGGCCGACGCGCTTGCGCTGGCCGCCGGAGAGCATGTGCGGATAGCGATTGCCGAAGGCGCCGAGGCCGACCGAGGTGAGCCATTGCTGCGCCTTGACGGCGGCCTCGGCGGCCGGCGTGCCCGCGACCACGAGCCCGATCGCGACATTCTCCAGTGCGGTCTTCCAAGGAAACAGCGCATCGGCCTGGAACAGGTAGCCGGCCTCGCGATTGAGGCCTGCCAGCGGCTGGCCGAAGATGCGGACACTGCCGGCCGCCGGCTTGAGCAGGCCGGCCGCGACGTTGAGCAAAGTGGACTTGCCGCAGCCGGTCGGCCCGACGATGGCGACGAACTCGCCGTCGGCGACGGCGAGATCGGCCGTCTCCACGGCGGTGTAGGTGCGGCCGCCGGCGAGACGGAATGCCACCGTCGTTCGCTCCAGCGACACCGCGGCGGCCGTTGACTGCGTCACGTCCAAGTTCCTCCCCGAAAATGGCCCGGACGGCTTAGCCGCTTGCGCCGTGAAGTTCAACGCAGCCCTCGGACGTGCTAGGTCTGGAGCCGAGGCCCCTCGCCCCGAAAGGCCGCATGCCGCGTACGCCCCTCATCACCTATGATCGTGTCCGCAAGACTTTCCCCGGTCCGGTGGTCGCGGTGGACGACGTCTCGCTCGATATCGCCGAGGGCGAGTTCCTGGCGATCGTCGGCGGCTCCGGCTCGGGCAAGACGACGCTGCTGCGGCTGACCAACCGACTGATCGCGCTGGACGGTGGCACGATCCGCATCGGCGGCGAGGACATCGGCGGCCTCGAGCCGGTCGCCCTGCGACGGCGCATCGGCAATGTGTTCCAGAACGGCGCGCTGTTTCCACACATGACGGTTGCGGCCAATGTCGGCATCACGCCGAGGCTGCTGGGCACGCCGGCCAACGAGATTGCCCCCCGCGTCGACGAGTTGCTCGACCTCGTGCAGCTCGATCGCAAGGCCTATCGCGACCGCTTACCCGACGAGCTCTCGGGCGGCCAGCGCCAGCGCGTCGGCGTCGCCCGCGCGCTTGCCGCCAAGCCCCGGATCGTGCTGATGGACGAGCCGTTCGGCGCCCTCGATCCGCTGACGCGCGATGCGCTCGGTCACGACTATCGCGCGCTGCATGACAAGCTCGGACTGACCACGCTGATGATCACCCACGACATCACCGAGGCCCTGCTGCTGGCCGACCGCATTGCGGTGATGCGGACGGGCCGCCTGGTCGAGGTCGGCACGGCCGCGGAGCTTGCGGCCAGCCGCGAGCCCTACGTGACGGAGCTGATGTCGACACCGCGGCGCCAGGCCGCGCGGCTCGCTGCGCTGCTGCCCGAAAGCGGCGCCGCATGAGCCTGTTGTCAGATCCGCGCTTTGCCGAGGCGCTGTCGCATCTCGCCGACTATCTCGGCAGTCATCTGCGCGTCAGCATCGCCGCGCTGGCGCTCGGCCTTGTGATAAGCTTTCCATTGGCGCTGCTCGCGCGCAACAGACCGTCGTTGCGCAATCTGCTGCTCGGCCTCGCCAGCGTGGTGCAGACCGTGCCCGGTCTGGCGCTGCTCGCACTGTTCTACCCGCTGCTGCTGGCGCTGGCCGCGCTGAGCCTGCGCTGGTTCGGGCTGTCGTTCTCCGCATTCGGGTTCCTGCCGGCGGTGCTGGCGCTGGCGCTGTATTCGATGCTGCCGGTGCTGCGCAACACCATCACCGGACTGAATGGCGTCGACGCCGGCCTGATCGAGGCCGCCAAGGGCGTCGGCATGACCGAGCGCCAGGCACTGACGATGGTCGAGCTGCCGCTCGCTCTGCCGGTGATCATGGCCGGCATCCGCACCGCCGCGGTGTGGGTCATCGGCACCGCGACCTTGTCGACGCCGATCGGCCAGACCTCGCTCGGCAACTACATCTTTGCGGGACTGCAGACCCAGAACTGGGTGCTGGTCGTATTCGGCTGCGTCGCCGCGGCCTTGCTGGCGCTCGCGGTCGATCAGTTGCTGGCGCTGATCGAGCATGGGCTGCGCACGCGCAGCCGTGCCCGCGTCGGGCTTGGGACGGCAACGATCGCGTTGATGGTCGGCGCCAGCCTGCTGCCCTCGCTCGCCGGCACATCCGCGCGCTACGTCATCGGCGCAAAGACCTTCACCGAGCAGTATGTGCTGTCGGCGCTGATCAGCGAGCGGCTGCAGGCGGCAGGGCTCTCGGCCACGTCGCGCGCCGGGCTCGGCTCGAGCGTGATCTATGAGGCGCTGAGGAACGGCGACATCGATGCCTATGTCGATTATTCCGGCACGTTGTGGGCCAATCAGTTTCATCACCAGGAACAGCTGCCGCGCGAAGCCCTGCTCGCAGCACTCAAGCAGGATCTCGCCAAGGACAAGGTCATCCTGCTCGGCGAGCTCGGCTTCGAGAACGCCTATGCGCTGGTGATGCCGCGCAAGAAGGCCGAAGCGCTCGGCATCCGTTCGATCGAAGACCTCGCACGCCATACCGCGCAGATGTCGATCGCCGGCGACTACGAGTTCTTCTCGCGTCCCGAATGGGCCGCCTTACGCGACGCCTACGGCCTCACCTTCCGCGCCCAGCGCCAGATGCAGCCGGACTTCATGTACGCCGCGGTCGCCTCCGGCGAGGTCGAAATCATCGCCGGCTACACCAGCGACGGGCTGATCGCGAAATACGATCTCGTCGTGCTCGACGATCCCAAGCATGCGATCCCGCCTTACGATGCCATCCTGCTGCTGTCGCCGAAGCGCAGCGACGATCGCGCGCTGCAGGACGCCTTGCGCCCCCTGCTCGGCCGCATCGACATCGCGACGATGCAGCAGGCCAATCTGCGCGCCTCCGGCAGCGACGCGGAGTCCTCGCCGCAGGCGGTGGCGCGCTGGCTGTGGAGCAAGATTGCGAAGTAAGCCCCGCTGCCTCAGCGTGTCATTGCGAGCGTAGCGAAGCAATCCAGGGGCTAAAATGCACATCGTCTGTGCTGCCCCTGGATCGCTTCGCTACGCTCGCGATGACGGCGGTGGTTGGAGCAGGCTTTCGCCTCACCATTCACACAAGCTACATCCCCGGCTCGATCGGCTTCTCGACCGCGCCGCCGCTCTCGGCCCAATCCTTGAACGCGCCGACATTGAAGACCTTGTCGTAGCCGAGATCCTTCAGCGTCTTTCCCGACAGCGCCGAGCGGCCGCCGGACGCGCAATACAGGATGATGCTCTTGTCCTTCGTAAAGGCCTTGTCGTGATACGGCGAGTCCGGGTCGGCGCGGAATTCGAGCATGCCGCGCGAGACGTGGTGAGCGCCTTCGATCTTGCCGCTCTTCTCGACCTCCGGCGCATCGCGCACGTCGAGCACCAGCGTGTTGCCCTTGGCGATCATCGCCTGCGCCTCGGCCGGCGTGATCTTCGGCACCGCGGCGTTGGCGGCTTCCATCATCTGCTTGACTGAGGTCGGCATCGATTTCCTCCCGGACGTTAAGGTGGACAGCGGTAGCGGGCCGGCCGCTCTCCCACAACCCTCGATCAGGGGACAGATGGAATGTCGACACTGGGCTGATGTCCACATAGTGGACGAAATATGATATATTCGACAAACATATGGACTCATCCACCGTCATCGGCCATGCTTGATCCATGACCGCCGTCTCACGATCCTCTCTCCCCAGCCGCGATCGCGCCGTCGAAACGATGCTGGCCGACAGCGCCAGCGATGCCGCGTTTGCCACCACGCTGGCCAAAGGCCTGTTCGTGCTGGAGGCGTTCGGGATGGGATCGGCGGTGCTCGGCAACATGGACATCTCGATCCGCACCGGGATTCCGCGGCCGACGGTCGCCCGGCTGACGCACACGCTCGCCGAGCTCGGCTATCTCTCGTTCGATCAGGCGCTCGCGAAATATCGCCTCGGGATTCGCGCGCTGCGGATGGCGCATCCGCTGCTTGCCGACATGCCGTTCCGGCAGGTCGCGCGGCCGCTGATGCAGGATCTCGCCGCGAGCGTGCGCGGCACGGTGTCGATCGGCCTGCTCGATGGCAGCTCCGTCGTGTATGTGGAGACGGCGCGCTCCGGCGACGTCGGTCCGCATGTTCCCGACATCGGCATGCCGATCACCGTGCTCGCGACAGCGATGGGGCGCGCCGCCTCGTCGATCCTGCCGCCGCATGAGGCCGCTCGTTTCGACGCGCAGCTCGCCGCCGGCGATGCCGAGCAATGGAGCGATTTTTCCGCACTCTATTTCGGCGGCATCGCGCAATGCGCGGAGCGCGGCTTCTGCACTTGCGTCGGCGAGTACATGCCTGCGATCCACGCGGTCGCCGCGCCGCTGCACTATGCGGCGAGCTCCGGCCGCGCCTTCGCGATCAATTGCGGCATTCCCGCCTTCCGCCTGCAGCCCGGCCAGCTCGAGGCCGAGATCGGTCCGCGCATCACCGCGCTCGCGGCCAGCATTCGCGCGCTCATCAACGAGGCCGAGCCCAAGGTCAGCAGGCGCACGCCGATGCCGGCGCACGCGGGCTGAGAGGCACAGAACGCCATGGCCGGGCCGCTCGCAGGTTTGCAGGTTCTCGACATCGCGACGATCATCGCCGCGCCGTTCGCCGCCACGCTGCTCGCCGATTACGGGGCCGATGTTCTCAAGATCGAGATGCCGGGCCAGGGCGACGGCGTCCGCACCTTCCCGCCGTTCAAGGACGGCAAGCCGCTATGGTGGAAGACCGCCAATCGCAACAAGAGCTTTGCCACGCTCGATTTACGCACGCCTGACGGGCTTGCGCTGTTCAAGCGGCTGCTGCCACGCTTCGACGTGCTGATCGAGAACTTCCGTCCCGGCACGCTCGACCGCTGGGGATTGTCGAAGGAGGTGCTGTGGTCGATCCAGCCGCGCCTCGTCATCCTGCGCGCCACAGCCTTCGGCCAGGACGGACCGTACCGGGACCGCCCGGGCTTTGCCCGCATCTTCGAGGCGATGGGCGGGCTCACCTACATCACCGGCGAAGCGGATGGCGAGCCGACCCATCCCGGCTATCCGATCGGCGATGCCATCGGCGGCGCATTCGGTGCTCTCGGCGTGCTGGCCGCATTGTGGAAACGCGCTGGTGATCCCAACGCGCCGGGCGAGGAGATCGACCTCTCGCTGACGGAGGCGGTGTTCCGCCTGCTCGACGTGCTGCCGGTCGAGCACGACCAGCTCGGCTTCAGCCGCAGCCGGATCGGCAATGCCAACGGCTATTCGGCGCCCGCCGCCGTCTATCGCACCCGCGATGATCGCTGGGTGACCCTGGCCGGTTCGACCAACGCGCTCTACGCCGCCAACTGCCGCGCCATCGATCGCCCCGATCTGATCGACGATCCGCGCTTCGCCGACAACACCTCCCGCGTGAGGCACGCCGACGAGCTCAACGCGATCTTCGCGGCCTGGTGCGCCGCGCGCGATCTGGATGACGTCCTCGCCCGCTTCACCGCGGCGAAGGGAACGATCGCGCCGATCTACGCCATCGACCAGATCGCCGCCGATCCGCAGGCCGTGGCGCGCGAGATGATCACGCGCGTGCCCGATCGCGATTTCGGCTCGGTCGCGATGTCGAACGTCGTGCCGCGCTTCGGCAACGATGCCACGGCGCTGCGCCATACCGCCGGCGATGTCGGCCAGGACAACCGCGCGGTCTACCAGGGCTGGCTCGGACTATCAGACCAGGAGATGGACGATCTCGCCCGCAGGAAGGTGATCTGACGCGGCGCGGGCAATGACGACAAGGCGCGGCAAACAACGCGCCGGAGCAGCCCAGATGGGATGCGGCAGACAGGGAGATGCGTGATGAGCTCATCGAGGATGACGCGCCGCGGCCTGCTCGGCGCAGGCGCCGCGTTGGCGCTGGGATATGGCCATCGCGCCCGCGCCCAGGGCGACTGGCCGACCCGCATGGTCCGGCTGATCTGTCCCTATGGCGCAGGCGGCGCCAGCGATATCTCGCTGCGCATCCTCGCCGCCGAGTTCGAGCACCATCTCGGCCAGCAGTTCATCATCGAGAACAAGCCGGGCGCCGGCAGCCGCATTGCTAACGACGTCGTCGCCCGCGCCGCGCCCGACGGCTACACCCTACTCTACGCCGCCGCGCCCTATGTCACCGCCGAAGCGCTGTTCGGCAAGCTGACCTACGATCCCGTCAAGGACCTGCGGCCCGTCGCCGGCACCATCGTCGCGCCGATCTTCCTGATGATCAGCGCGACGGCGCCGTTCAAGACGCTGGCCGAGCTGATCGCCTACGGCAAGTCCAAGCCGGAAGGTCTCACCTTCGCCTCGCCGGGCGCCGGCTCGCAGCCGCACCTTGCGGCCGAGCTGCTGTTCCGCGATGCCAAGGTGACCGGGCTCAATATTCCCTTCCGCGGCGACTCCATGGCCTACACCGAGCTGCTCGCCGGTCGCGTCGATGCGACGCTGACCGCGATCAGCACGGCGCTGCCCTACATCCAGGCCGGCCAGTTCCGCGTGCTCGGCGTCGCCTCGGCCGAGCCGAGCCCGATCTATCCGCAGGCGCCGACGCTGCGCGAGCAGGGCTTGCCGAACGTGGTCGCGTCGGGCTGGTACGGCTTCATGGCGCCGGGCGCGACGCCGCAGCCGATCGTCGACCGGCTGTCGCGCGAGATCCTCGCCGATCTCGCCGCCCCCGAGGTGAAGCAGAAGCTGATCGCACAAGGCCTCGACGTGCAGCCGCGCGATCCCGCGGCGTTCGGCCAGTTCATCGCCGATGAGACCAAGAAATGGAGCGCCGTGATCCGCGACGCCGCCATCAAGGCCGAATGAGTTTTACAACAAAGTCGTTAGGGAGTTGACCGTCATGAGGACTGGATTTGCGGCGCTGGCCGCCTTCGCGCTGCTGCTTGCATCGACCGCGCCGGGATTGGGCGCGGAGAAGAAGTACGACACCGGCGCCAGCGACGGCGAGATCAAGGTCGGCCAGACCGTGCCGCTGAGCGGCCCGGCCTCGGCCTATGCCACCATCGGCAAGGCGCAAGCCGCCTATATGAAGATGGTCAACGACCAGGGCGGCGTGAACGGCCGCAAGATCAACCTGATCCAGTATGACGACGCCTACTCGCCGCCGAAGACGGTCGAGCAGGTGCGCAAGCTGGTCGAGAGCGACGAGGTGCT
Source organism: Bradyrhizobium sp. SRS-191 (assembly GCF_024586915.1). Taxonomy (GTDB): domain Bacteria; phylum Pseudomonadota; class Alphaproteobacteria; order Rhizobiales; family Xanthobacteraceae; genus Bradyrhizobium. Next base: position 16,909 of record NZ_JANBVS010000026.1, on the reverse strand, counting down.
GTTGACGTTCCAGATCATCGGCACTGCGCCGAACGTCGCCGTGCAGAAATATCTCAACACGAAGAAGGTGCCGCAGCTGTTCGCGGCCACCGGCGCCTCGCGCTTCACCGATCCCAAGAACTTCCCCTGGACGATGGGATTCAATCCCAGCTACGTCGTCGAGGGCCGCATCTACGGCCAATACATTCTCAAGACCCATCCCGACGCCAAGATCGGCGTGCTCTACCAGAACGACGATCTCGGCCGCGACTATCTCGCCGGCCTCAAGGCCGGGCTCGGCGACAAGGCGAGCAAGATGATCGTGGCTGAATCCTCGTACGAGATCACCGAGCCGACGATCGATTCGCATATCCTCAAGCTGAAGGACGCCGGCGCCGACCTGCTGTTCAGCGCCTCCACGCCGAAGCAGGCGGCGCAGGCGATCAAGAAGGTCGCCGAGCTCGGCTGGAAGCCGGTCCACATCGTCGACATCAATGCCAATTCGCTGGGCGCGACGCTGAAGCCGGCGGGGCTGGAGAACGCCAAGGGCCTGATCAGCGTCGGCTACGTCAAGGATCCGCTCGAGGAGGCGTTCAAGAGCGACCCGGGCGTGCAGCGCTATCTCGCCTTCATGGAGAAATATTACCCAGACGGCGACAAGGGCTCGAACTTCAACGTCTATGGCTACATCACCGCCGAGCTGCTGGTCCAGGTGCTGAAGCAATGCGGCGACGAGCTGACGCGCGACAATGTGCTGAAGCAGGCCACGCATCTCGACCATGTCGAGCTCGGCATGCTGCTGCCGGGCATCAGCATCACGACGTCGCCGACCGACTATCGCGTCAACAAGCAGCTGCAGATGATCCAGTTCGACGGCGCGCACTGGCAGAACATCGGCGGCATCGTCACCGATGCGGCTGCGGAGTAGCCGGAGCGCAGGCATCCGCCCTGCCCGGCCGACATCTGCGTCAGCCGGTCAGAGGCCGCGGATCAGCTCGGCGTCGATCAGCATGCGGTTGAAGCGGCGGGCCTCGGCGCCGTCGCCGCAGGCGTAGAACACGCCCTTGCAGCGGAGCATGATGTCCTTCTGCTCGGCGAAAGACGGATCGAGCGGAATGCCGGCGGCTTCCAAGGTGACCAGTGGCAGATAGGCGGCGTCGATCTTGTCCATCACGACGCTGCTCTGGCGCGGCTCGAAATTGACGGCGTCGATGGCGTAGTAAGTGGAATAATAGCGCGGGTCGTAGCTCTCGAGCTTCTCGCCGATGCCGGCCTCGTCCAGCTTGGGATCGAGAATGTGCGGCGAGAACTCCGGCTGGTGGTCGCCATAGCGCACGATCAGGAACGGCTGGTCGCCGAAGCGCTTCTTCAGGCTGGCCAGGAAGCGCTGATAGTCCGACGCACTCATCGCCTGGCGGCGCAGATATTCGTCGATCGCAGGCTTGTTGCCGGGCGCGCGCCAGGACGGCGTCAGATCGGGCCGGAACGTCGTCTCCCAGGGGAAATGGTTCGCGGCCAGGTAGACGAACATGAACAGCGGCTTGCTCGGCTTGCGCTGCTGCATCAGGTCGAGCGCGGCGTCGTAGAAGAAGCCGTCGGGCTCGACGCCCTTGGCGCCGAGGTCGCGCGCATCGAGGAAACGGTCGACGCCGACCGTGGTCTGGAAGCTGCGCGCGCTCATGAAGGCGCCGTGCGCGGGATACAGCGACACGGTGTCGTAGCCGCAATTGCGCAGCGCCAGCGGCAGTCCGCGCTCGACGCGGCCGGAGGCGATCCGCGTCACGAAATAGGCGAAGCGGCCGAACGAGCGCGACGACAGGCCGGCGAGCACGTTGTATTCGGTGAACCAGCTCGGGCCGCCATTGCTCTCCGCCATGAACTGGCGCGCCTTGCCGTCGAACGACTGGAAGTGGCTGCCATAGCCCTGGGGCACCTTGATGCCATCAGCCGAGCGGATGTCGAAGCTCGACTCGTCGTGGATCAGGACGATGTTGGGGCGCCGTCCGGCCGGATGGCAGGAATCCGGGACGATGGCCGCCAGCCTGCGGTCGGCGGTCGCATCGGACTCCATGAAGCCGTTGGCGAGGAAGTCCGACACCGCGGTGACGCCGGAGCGGGCGAATTTCGAGAGATAGCCGTCGTCGTAATAGCCGCGCCAGGCCTCGTCGCGCCAGTTCAGCGAATACAGCGTCAGCGCGGCGAGGCAGGCGAGCTTGCCGGCCAGCGCCGGCAGCCGCGCCACGCGGAACGGATCGGCCCACCACAACAGGCCCATCAGCGGCAGCACGACGGCCGCCGCCACCAGCACCGACAGCTTCAGGTTCGGGAAGATCGTGAACAGAAACGCCGCGCTGTCATGGTCGATCAGCATCACGTCGACGAAGTTCGCGGTCATCTGGACCACGGCGTGCTTGAGCTGCGACAGCAGCACCAGCACCACGACCATGGTCAGCGCCAGCGCGCCCGACACCGCCGGCCGCCGCAGCAGCACCAGCCAGAACCCGTTCAGGATGCCCCAGGCCAGCACGAAGCCGAGCCGCGAGCCGAAATCGGTCTCGGTGTGCAGCATCAGGGCCAGCGCGGCCACATGCGGCGCCGCCACCGCGGAGAGCCGCACCGCGGCTGAACGGGTGGCGCTGGCTGCGGTGAGCGTCGTGATCGGTTCGTTCGGCGTCAGTGACATCAGGCGGTCGACAGCAGGCGCCCTTCGCCGGCGCCTGCCGGCAGATCAAGGACATCAGATCCTGTCATGCGACCGTAATGAAATCGTCACAAATAACAACCGTCCGGATATGCCCGGAGTGCGGAAGCTTGTCTCGCGTCGCAGCGACAGCCGCGGCCGCGCGCCGTTGTCAGACGTTCATCATTCGCCGCCGCGACCGCATCGCACCCGGCATGGCCAGGGAGGACGTGCGGCCAGACGCCATCGCCAGCAGACGCAGCCGGATGCGGCGGACGAAGGGCCAGCCGAACCACAGCGCTCCGCAGAGCGGCAGCAAAGGAAGCAGCAGATTCGAGCTGCGATCCCGATCGACGATCGCAAACAACGATGCCTCGTCACCGCGATACAGCACCGCGACGGGGTCGCCGACGCGATAGCGCGGCGAGCCGCCGCCGAAATCCTCGAAGCGCAGCAGCGCCCCGGACGCCGCGGCGAACTCGATCACCGGATAATAGGTCGGCTCCCGATCGAGGCCTGCGGCGTCGACCCTGATCGCGATCACCTGGCCGGCGGCCCGCAGCCCGGTCAATTCCATATGGGCGATGTAGCAAGCCATGACGATGGTCGCGATGGCGAGAATGGCCGCGCTGATGCCGGCAACCCGTGTCGACATGCGCACGGCGGACCGGCGCGGCGCCTTCGCCGCGGCGGCCATGAACAGCAGCGCAATCTGGTCGTGAGCCAGCCCACCCAGGAAATGATGATCGAACATTCCAATGCCCCCGCCGAAAGCTGCATCGAAAAAACCAATCATGGGTAAAATACGACACGCAAATCCTGCACAACCGGGCGATCACGCCTGCAGCCAATCCGATAGGCGAGTCAATTCCGCAGCTTACACCTCGTCCGGCGCCGCATTCGAAGCTGCGCGCCGCTCACGACTTGCCGGCCGGTGTCGCCGGTTTCCCACACCCGACCCTGCGCGTGCATACGCTTGATTCGCCCGATCGCGACGGGCACCGATGCGGCAGCTCGTGCTGAACCGCGGCAAGCCGTCAGGATTCATCCGCGGCCGGGCATGGCGCGTCAGCCACGTCCGACATCGTCTCCGCCGCGTGATCGTCCGTCAGATGAAATTCCCGCCCCAGCCGGCGTTGCACACTCATCACGGCGCGGTCGACGTCGCTGATCAGGCTGTCGCCGAGGATGACGTGCGGGATCTCCCAGTTGCGGCCGCTGCGGACCTCGAGCGCGTGGACGGCGGGCACCCGCGCGGTCTCGCATCCCGGCTGCTGACGGATCGCGTCCTCGACCAGACGCGTGAGCTCGGCCTGGGTCTTGCCCGTCGTAGTCACCTCCGGCATCAGGGCTTGGTCGCCGGCAAAAGGCCGAGTCGCTTGGCGATGATGCGATCGACCATCCGTTTGGGAAGCGCGCGCCCGATCCACTGCCGCAACGGATCCGGCGCGATCTCGTCACGCACCTTCGGCGCCGGCGCCGTCAGCGCCGCGACGACCCGCTCGGCGATGGTCTCGGCCGGCAGTCCGGTCTTGGCCAGATGCAGCATGAAGCTGCGGATCTTCTGCAGGGCCGGGAAGAACGGCGAGGCCTGGTAGGGCGCGAGGTCGATCTCCTCCGCCTTGGCCCAGATCGGCGTCTTCACCGCGCCGGGCGCAACGATGATGACGTCGATGCCGAACAGCATCAGCTCGCGGCGCAGGCTTTCCGACAGCCCCTCGACCGCATGCTTGGAGGTGGAATATGGCGCCAGCAGCGGATTGCCGTTGCGGCCTGCCACCGAGCTGATCATCACGATCCGCCCCCGTTCTCCGCGCATCGCCGGGTCGGCCCCGAGCAGCGGCGCGAACGCCTGGGTCGCAATGACAGGGCCGACGACGTTGACCTCTATCTGATGGCGAAACTGCGCGATCGGCAGCTCCGTCAGCGGACCGGCGACGGCGATGCCCGCATTGTTGACGAGGCCCGCGAGCGCCTCGCCATCGAGCGCCGCCCTCACCTCCTGCGCCGCCGACTTGACGGCCGCCTCGTCGGTCACATCGAACAGCAGCGGCGTGAAGCTCGTGCCGAGCTCGCCGCGCAGCCGCTCGGCATCTTCAGACTTCCGAACGCTGCCGAAGACGCGGAAGCCGCGTGTGAGCAGGAGCTTGGAGCAGGCGTAGCCGATGCCCGTGGAGGCTCCGGTGATGACGACGGATTTCATGGCGACCTCAAAGATTTGCGCGGCGATTATCGCACGGGATGCGGCGACATGCTGGCGCTGTTTTCAACGACGGGCGCGGGCCCGCCTTCGCCGTCATTCGGGACCCCGGCGGGCATGCCGGCGCGCGCGAGCACGATCAAAACGGACCGCGCTAAGAATGTGATTTAAAATTCGATGCTTGGGGAGATGACAGCTGACGTGACATCGCCGGAGGCGGGCAAACCGGATGAAGGAAGGCGGATGACCTTATGAGATCATTAACCTTTCGATCTCTCACCAGAGCCGAGCGGCGTGATCGACTGAGCTGCCCGGCGGCACCAGCATGGGGCGCGGGTCGCACTCCGTATCGAGCGATACAGGCTTGGTGTTAATTTTCCGTATCCGTGTTTCTCCGGAGTACTACGTCCTCCCTCCCTAACACATTGTTATGGCCCGTCTCCAAAAATGGTGCCGCCGAGAGCTCTTGCGGACCAGACCCGTGTGGCCGCCGCTCCCGGACATCCGGACCAGACGAGCGCCAACGTGCATCAGCCAGAACAGCTTCCAGCATCAGAAAACTCGATCATCACCGAGCTCGAGGACGCGGTCCGCAGCGGCTCGTCCGAGAAGCGCGTCCACACCCTGCGCCAGGTCACCAACCTGTTCCTGCATGACGGCGAACGCCTGAGCGAGGAGCAGATCAAGGTGTTCGACAACGTGCTCTGCATGCTGGTCTCGCGGGTCGAGACCCGGGCCCGGGCCGAGCTGAGCAAACATCTCGCGCCGGTCGACTACGCCCCGGTGGACGTCATCCAGCAGCTCGCCCGCGACGACGAAATCTCGGTCGCCGAGAACGTGCTGATGCATTCGACCCGGCTGACCGAGCACACGCTGGTCGAGGTCGCCGCGACCAAGGGCCAGGATCACCTGATGGCGATCTCGAGCCGCCCGCATTTGACCGAGGCCGTCACCGACATCATCGTCGACCGCGGCGAACGCCGGGTCATCCGCAAGCTCGCCAACAACCAGACCGCGCGGTTCTCCGAGACCGGCTACTCCGGGATGATGGCGCATGCCGAGGACGACGACGAACTGACCGAGATCATCGGCCTGCGCGTCGACCTGCCCAACAAGCATTTGCGCGACCTCCTGCGCCGCGCCACCGAGTCCGTGCGCACCAAGCTGATGGCCTCGGCGCCGCCGGCGCTGCAGCAGGAGATCAAGAAGGTCATCAAGGCGATCGCGGACGTCGCGCGCAGCGACGGCGGCCTGATCGGCCGCGACTTCTCGCTGGCCGAAGAGGCCGTCAAGCGGATGAAGGGGCTGAACGAGCTGAACGACTCCGCCATCGGCTTCTTCGCCGAGACCCGCCGCTTCGGCGAGGTCGCCGCGGCCCTTGGCCTGCTCAACAACGTGCCGACCGAGATGATGGCCAAGGTTCTGGAGGGCCCGCGCACCGACATCGTGCTGATCCCCTGCCGCGCGGCGGGGCTGACCTGGTCCGTGGTGGCGAAGATCCTGACCCACCGCCCGATCAAGCACGCCATCGACAGCGACACCCTCAAGCTCGCCGAGCGCGACTACGGCCGGCTCTCGCTCGACACCGCCCAGCGCACGCTGCGGTTCTGGATGGTGCATAACAAGGTCGAGAAGTGAACAGGCCGGCGTCCTCCGAACAAGTGAGGACGTTGCGCACCACATCCAGCATGATCGTCGGGACATTGCGCGCGCCCGATTGACTCGGTCGCGACCGCAATCCTACAGTTCCCCGCGACGGTATCCTTTTATTGGGTCAAAGGCCTTGCGGTGTCAGACGTGTCTCGCAGGAGACATGATCAAGGACCGCAGATGTCCCCGCAAGTGTCGCAGTTGCGCATCATAGGCTTCTCGGACCCCCGCTCCCGGTCCGGCCTGATGGGCGATGACGCGCGAGCCCGAGCACCCGCCGTCAGCCGTGGTCACGCGCGAGGATATCGGTCCGGATGGTATTGGCATCGTTGTCCGGCTGGCCCGCAAGGACCTGCGTGAGACCCGTTTCGCGTTGACGTGCCGCTGACGTCATGCCGAGTTCATCGTCTCCCGTTGTCCGTCCCCGGCGCCGGCGCGCCGGCCTGTCGTCGTCCTCGGTGCTCACATTCGTTGTGCTGTTCGGCGTCTCGCCTGCGGCCGCGCAGCAATCCGCCTCCGCCAGTCTGCTGCCGCCGGTAGAGGTCGATCCGCCGCGCAAACCGACCGCCCGGAAGCCGACCGTCGCCGGCGGATCTCACGCTCGCAGCGCAGCCCCGTCGCAGGCGGCGGCGGTCCCGGCCGCCCTAAGCCCGCCGGGCATCGTCACTCCGACCGCCGAGGCCGGCACGTCGATCACGGTCGTGACTGAGAAGGATCTCGCCGCTCAGCAGGCCCGCAGCCTGCCGGACATCCTGAGCACCATTCCCGGATTGACCATCGTGCAGGCCGGCGGTCCCGGCGGACAGAGCACCGTCTCCACCCGCGGCACCGGCCCCAACCATACCAAGCTCGTCGTCGACGGCATCGATCTCGGCAACGTGACCAACAGCAATGGTGCGCCCGATATCGAGCATCTGCTCGCGGCCGACGTCCAGAGGATCGAGGTTCTGCGCGGGCCGCAAAGCGGCTTTGACGGCTCGGACGCGATCGGCGGCGTGATCGCGATCACCACCCGCAAGGGTGACGGGCGGCCGCGGGCCACCAGCTCGATCGAGACCGGCGCGTATCAGACCTTCAACCAGACCGCGGGACTGAGCGGCTCGGAGGATCGATTCAACTACGCGTTCAACATCGCGCATCTCCACGCCGGCAATGTGCCGGTGACGCCATGGCAATTGCTGCCGCCGGGACGGAAAGCGATCGGCAACGCCTATGACAACGTCACGGCGTCGACCAAGCTCGGCGTCGACATCAACGACGCCTGGACGCTGAATTCGGTAGTTCGCTACACGGAGGCGAGCCTGCTGTTCACCGGTGACAGCGGGACTCCGAGCTTTCCGAATGCGGCGCAGAGCCATCACACCGACCGGCAATTGGCGACCCGCGAGGAGGCCGTCTGGTCCCTTCTCGGCGGCCGTCTCCGGAACTATTTCGGCGTGAACTACGTCAACAACTGGTCTTACGATCTGGCGGCTGACAATCCGGCTGCAACGATTGCCACCGGCGAGCGCATCAAATACGATTGGCGCGCGGTGACCGAGCTCGCGACGCGCAATCATCTCGTCGTCGGCCTCGAACACCAAGCCGAGCGGCTGAAGACGACCGGCCTCCTGGCCGAAAACGGCAACAAGACCGGTGTCGTCGCGTTGGAGACGGAATTCGCCGAGCGCTGGTTCATGGTCGCAAGCCTGCGCGACGACCTCGACGACCGGTTCGGCAGCCACGGCACCTACCGGATCGCGCCGGCGGTGATCCTGCCGGTGACCGAGACCCGGCTGAAGGCGAGCTATGGCAGCGCCTTCAAGGTGCCGACCTTGAGCCAGCTGTATCAGGACTTTCCGGCGTTCAACTTCTTCGCCAATCCGAATCTGAAGCCGGAGACGAGCATAGGCTACGATGCCGGCTTCGAGCAGCCGCTGTTCGCGAACCGGGTGCGCTTCGGCGCGACCTACTTCCACAACAACATCACCAACCTGATCAGCTTCAACGCCAACGCCACCTCCTACGCCAATGTCGGCTTCGCCACCACCGAAGGCGCCGAGAGCTTCGTCGCGGCCGATCTGACCGACCGCATCAAGCTGAGCGCAAACTACACGTTCACCCGCGCGGTCGATGCAGCCACCGGCCAGCAGCTGCTGCGCCAGCCGAAGGAGAAGTGGAGCGCCACCGCGCTTTGGACGCCGCTCGATGCGCTGACATTGTCGGCGACGCTGCTGCGCATCGGCAGCTGGCTCGACGTCAGCCGGGACGGCTTGACCACCGGCCTCACCGCGCCAGGCTATACGCTGGTGAACCTGCGCGGCGACTATGCATTGTCCGATCAGGTCAAGCTGTTCGGTCGGATCGACAATCTGTTCAACCGCCACTACCAGAACCCGACCGGCTTCCTGGCGCCCGGTTTGGGCGTGTTCGGCGGCATCCGGGTGGCCACTTCCGGGGTGCAGTGACGATGCCATCAGGCTGGCCTGGAGATCGCGATCATGCGGGGGGCGCTCCCCCGCCGCACTTTGCTATTCGGAGCGGACGGTATGACCGGAGCCCTCCGCGCGATCATCGTCGCCATTGACTCGGGCAGATCCGCACACCTACTGTGATGGCGACGGTGCCCCCTAACCGGGGCTCAAAAGGGAATGCGGTGCCGGACACGTCGTGCAAGTGACGTGATCGAAGGCCGCAGCTGCCCCCGCAACTGTAAGCGGTGAATCTCGCGTCACAGGCCACTGGGAATCTCGGTCCCGGGAAGGCGACGTGGAGGTGATGACCCGCGAGCCAGGAGACCTGCCGTCAGCCGTGGTCACACGCGAGGATGCCGGTCGGGGAGTTATTGGCATCGTTTCACGCCGCACGATGTGCCGGCGCGGGACCTCGTTCGCGGTGACGTGCCACTGACGTCATTGCCGAGGGTTCCTCGTGTCTGCATCGTTGTTCCGTGCCCGGCGCCGCCGCGCCGTCGTGTCGTTCTGCGTCCTCACATCATTTGCGCTTCCTGGAGCTCTCCCGGCCGCCGCACAGCAATCCGCCTCGCCCAACCTGCTGCCGCCGGTCGAGGTCGACCCGCCGCGCAAGCCCGCGACTGCCAAGCCGGCGGTCCCGCGCGGATCTCAGACGCGCAGCGCTGCACATCCATCCTCGGCTGCCAACCCGACCCCAACAGATAGCAGCCTCGTCGCCGTCAGTCCGACCGGCGTCGCCACACCAGTCGGGAACGTCGCCAATGCGATCACAGTCGTGACCGAGAAGGACATCGCCACGCAGCAGGCCCGCACCGTGCCGGACATCCTGAGCACGGTCCCTGGCTTGAACGTCGTGCAGGCCGGCGGCCCGGGCGGCGTGACCAACGTCTTCATGCGCGGCACCAATGCCAACCACACCAAGCTGATCATCGACGGCATCGATGTCGGCGACGTCACCAACGGCAATGGCGCGTTCGATTTCGCCCATCTGCTGGCCGCCGACGTCCAGCAGCTCGAGGTGCTGCGCGGGCCGCAGAGCGGCCTCTATGGCTCGGACGCGATCGGCGGCGTGATTTCCGTGATCACCCGCAAAGGCGACGGTCCGGCGCGGGCGACCGCCGCGCTCGAGAGCGGCGCGTTCAAGACGTTCAACCAGAGCGCCGGCCTCAGCGGCTCCCAGGACAATCTCAACTACGCGGTCAATGTCGCGCATCTGCATGCCGGCGACGTGCCGGTGACGCCGTGGCAGCTGCTGCCGCCAGGGCAGAAGGCGATCGGCAACGCCTATGACAACGTGACCGCCTCGACCAAGCTCGGCGTCGACCTGAACGAGGCGTGGACGCTGAACTCCGTGGTCCGCTACACCGACGCGACGCTGCTGTTCACCGGCGACAGCGGCTTTCCCAGCTTCCCGGATGCCGCCCAGAGCCGTCACACCGTCCATCAGCTCGCGACGCGGGAGGAAGCGGTCTGGTCACTGCTCGGCGGCCGTATCAGGAACTATTTCGGCGTCAACTATGTGAACAACTGGTCGTCGGACCTGACGGCCGGCAATCCCGTCGCTTCGGTCGCCACCGGCGAGCGCATCAAATATGACTGGCATGCGGTGACCGAGCTCGCGCCGCATAACAACCTCGTCCTCGGCCTGGAGCAGCAGACGGAGCGGCTGAAGACGGCCGAGCTCTCGGCGGAGAATAGCAACAAGGCCGGCTTCATCGAGCTGCAGACCGAGTTTGCCAGGCGCTGGTTTGTGGTCGCCAGCCTGCGCAACGACGTCAACGATCAGTTCGGCGGCCATGGCACGTACCGCGTCGCGCCGGCGGTGATCCTGCCGGTGACCGAGACCAAGCTGAAGGCGAGCTATGGCACCGGCTTCAAGGCGCCGACCTTGAGTCAGCTGCACCAGGATTTTCCGGCGTTCAACTTCTTCGCCAATCCGAACCTGAAGCCGGAGGAGAGCACCGGCTGGGATGCCGGGTTCGAGCAGCCGCTGTTCGAGGGTCGCGTGCGCTTCGGCGCGACCTACTTCCACAACAGCATCACCAACCTGATCAACTTCAACACGACGTTCACCTCCTACGCCAATGTCGGCCTCGCCACCACCGAAGGTACCGAGAGCTTCGTGGCGGCCGATCTGACCGATCGGATCTCGCTGCGCGCGGACTACACCTTCACCCGCGCGATCGATGCGGCCACCGGCCAGCAGCTGCTGCGCCGTCCCAAGGAGAAGTGGAGCGCGACCGCAGTATGGAGGCCGCTCGATGCGCTGACGCTGTCGGCGACGCTGCTGCGGATCGGCAACTGGCTCGACGTCAGCCGCGACGGCATGACCACCGGCCTCGTCGCGCCGGGATACACCATCGTGAACCTGCGCGGCGACTACGCGCTGTCCGATCAGGTCAAGCTGTTCGGACGGATCGATAATCTGTTCAACCGGCATTACCAGAATCCGACCGGGTTCCTGGCGCCCGGCCTCGGCGTCTTTGCCGGCATCCGGGTGGCAACATCAGGCGTGCAATGACCCCACACCGGGCCGGCTGACGCCGCCCCAAAATCGGACTACAATTCCATCAACAGGAGATATTCCATGGCTCTCGACATTCCCGCCCACTCTCCTTCCGGGGTCCGCCTCGCGCCGGTTTCGCAAGGGCATGCCGCGGCGTTCTGCTTCGCGCTGCTGACCACGGCCTGCGCACTGGCGAGCTTCGTGTTCGCCTGCGCCACGCCGTTCGCGGCCTTCGCGGTGATCGCGGCTGCGATGCTGCCGCTGCGTGCGGCGCTGCCGGCCGTGCTCGGCGCTTGGCTGGTCAACCAGGGCATCGGCTTCGGCGCCCTGCACTACCCGGTCGATGCCACCACGCTGGCCTGGGGCGCGGTGATCGGCGCAGCCGCGCTGGTCGCCACCGTCGCGGCCCGCGGCGTTCTCCGGGCGCTGCGTACAAGCCCCGCATCGCTCGCCTTCGCCGCCGCCCTGCTCGCCGCCTACGCGGCCTATGAGCTGGTGCTGCTCGCCGCCACGCCGGCGCTCGGCGGCGCCGCGAGCTTCACGCTGCCGATCGTCGCCCGCCTCGGCCTGACCAGCGCCGCCTGGCTGGTCGGCCTCGTCGCCGCCTGTGAGATCGTCCGCATGGTCACGCCACGCGTATCACGCCGCGCGGTGTCCTGACGGAGTTAGCATCCGCGGTTTGAGCACACGCCGCCTCCCCACCCTCCGCTGTCGTCCCTGCGAACGCAGGGACCCATACCGCGTGACGTGAGTTGGCGGAAACGGTCTGGATCGTCGTCCTTCGCAAAACAAAAGCCGGGGGTTATGGGTCCCTGCGTTCGCAGGGACGACAGCTGTGAGCGTTGCGAGCAGCCGGGCCAACAACGCCTCTTCGCACCGCCTATGACGAAAAAGCCTCCGCCCAAGAAGGACGGAGGCTTTGATCGAGCTGATTGAGCGAGACCGCAAATCATGCAGTCTCGACCATCAATCACACCACTCAGTTCTTGCTCTTATCGACCAGCGCGCCCTTCTTGATCCAGGGCATCATGTCGCGCAGGCGGGCGCCGACTTCCTCGATCGGGTGCTGCGACAGGCGGGCGCGGGTGGCCTTGAACGAGGACTGGTTGACCTTGTTCTCCAGCATCCAGTCGCGGGCGAAGCGGCCGGACTGGATGTCGTCGAGCACGCGCTTCATCTCCGCCTTGGTCTCCGGCGTGATGATGCGCGGGCCGGTGACGTACTCGCCGTATTCGGCAGTGTTGGAGATCGAGTAGTTCATGTTGGCGATGCCGCCTTCATAGATCAGGTCGACGATCAGCTTCACCTCGTGGAGGCACTCGAAATAGGCCATCTCCGGGGCGTAGCCGGCCTCGGTCAGGGTCTCGTAGCCGGCCTTGATCAGCTCGACCAGGCCGCCGCACAGCACCGCCTGCTCGCCGAACAGGTCGGTCTCGCACTCTTCCTTGAAGGTGGTCTCGATGATGCCGGCGCGGCCGCCGCCGATCGCCGAGGCGTAGGACAGGCCGAGGTCATGAGCGTTCCCCGAGGAATCCTTGGCGATCGCGATCAGGCAGGGCACGCCGCCGCCGCGCTGGTACTCCGAGCGGACGGTGTGGCCGGGGCCCTTCGGCGCGATCATCAGCACGTCGAGGTCGGCGCGCGGGTCGAGCAGGTTGAAGTGCACGTTGAGGCCGTGCGCGAACACCAGCGCGGCGCCCTGCTTCATGTTGTCGTGCAGGTGCTCGCGGTAGATGTCGCCCTGCAGCTCGTCCGGGGTCAGCATCATCACGAGGTCGGCCCACTTGGCGGCCTCGGCGACTTCCATCACCTTGAAGCCGGCGCCTTCAGCCTTCTTGGCCGAGGCCGAGCCCTTGCGCAGCGCGATCGCGACGTCCTTGACGCCGGAATCCTTCAGGTTGAGCGCATGGGCATGGCCCTGGCTGCCGTAGCCGACGATGACGACCTTCTTGCCCTTGATCAGGTTCAGATCGGCGTCGCGATCGTAGTAGACACGCATTGTCGTTTCCTCTGTGAGATGCCGGAATTGGCTGAAAAGTCAGACGCTTGGGTGAGGCACGGGCGGCTGCGCCCGGACGAAATCCGGCCCGTGTCTAGAGCATTTTGGGCCCTGTTGGAAACCCCGATCTCGCATGGCGGCGCCCTCCCTCATGCGTCCATGAAGACGGGATAGAGCGAGGCCAGCAGCAGCACCGCCATCACGATGTTGAAGCCACGCACCGCGCGCTCGGAGCTGAGCAGCGGCCGCAGCGCGGTCCCGAACAGGGTCCAGGTGATGGTCGAGCCGATCGCCATGACGAAGCTGATCGCGACCTGCAGTGCAACATTGGCGGGAAAGCGCGCGATCGCGGCATAGGCGGTGATGGTGCTGATCACCATCACCCAGCCCTTGGCGTTCACCCACTGGAACAGCGCCGCGCCCCAGAACGACATCGGCCCGCGCAGCGTGGCCTCCTCCGGCCTGGTCGATCCTGAGAATGCAATCGCGACCGCCAGATAGATCAGATAGGCGGCGCCGAGATATTTCAGCACCTCCTGCAACACCGGATAGGTGATGAACACGGTGGCGAGGCCGACGCCGACGGCACCGACCATGAAGGCGAAGCCGAAGCTCACGCCCATCATGTGCGGCACGGTGCGGCGGAAGCCGTAGGTGACGCCGGACGACAGCAGCATGATGTTGTTCGGCCCGGGGGTGAACGACATCACGAAGGCAAAGGTGACGAAGGCGATGAGGAGCTGCTGGGACATCAGGACGCTCTCGTCACACGGGGAGCCTGCACCATCCCGTGGAAGTCTGCGAGGTGTGCGCGCCTATCGCGGCGCGGGCAGTGCAACCTCGCCCCGCTTGCGGGGAGAGGTCGGATTGCATCGCAAGATGCAATCCGGGTGAGGGGGTACAGGTCTATCCACGTACAATCCCCGTGCGGCTGCCCCTCACCCCAACCCTCTCCCCGTAAGAACGGGGAGAGGGAGCGCACCGTTACCGGCGCAATAGCGAAATCGTTCATTGCTAGCCCTGCCCCGCCGGCTTCTGCAGCACATACGTCGCGTGCATCGGGGCGTGGTAGTCGGCAGACATCGTCACGAAGCCGACTTCGCTCAGCATGCGCTCCATCACCCAGGCGAAGGTCGAGTTCTCGTCGCGCATGTGGGTGATGACGCTGTCGCGGGCGAGGTCGTGGTTCTTGATGTTGAAATCGGCCCACTGCTCGACCGAGCGCTCGGCCCCGTCGGGCATCGCGACATAGACGATGTCGCGCAGGAAGAACTGGGCGCCCGGCTTCAGCGCCGCGAAGATCCGGGCCAACGCCACCGCCTTCCAGAAATCCGGCAGGTGATGCAGCGTGAACTCGCTGGCGATCAGATCGTAGGTCGCAGGCGCATAGGCAAACGACAGCAGGCCGGCGGAATGCATCCGCACCGCGGTGCGGCGGTCGCGGGTGTAGATCTTGGTCAGCGCCAGCATCGCCGGCGAGATGTCGATGGCGTCGACGACCGCGCCCATCAGCGCCGCTTCCGTCGCCAGCACACCGTTGCCGCAGCCGATGTCGGCCACCCGCCAGCCCGGCTTGACGCCGAGCATCTTCAACGCGGCGCGCGCGCGCTCGTCGGCATCATCGCCCGAGCCGTAGATCGAGGCCACGGCATGATCGAGCCCGATCCGGTTGCGTTCGTTGTAGTACCAGTCGCGCGCCAGCATGGCTCACATCCCTTCCGGTCCCCGCCCGATCGCCGCAATGCCGGTCCTGGCGACTTCGACCAGGCCGAGCGGACGCATCAGATCGATAAACTGACTGATCTTGTCGGTGTTACCTGTGATCTCGAACACAAAACTCTCGGTGGTCGCGTCGATCACGCGGGCGCGGAACGCATCCGCCAGCCTGAGCGCCTCGACCCTGGGCTCGCCGATGCCGCGCACCTTGATCATCGCCAGCTCGCGCTCGATCGCGCGTTTCGTCAACGTCATGTCGACCACGCGGTAGACGGGGACCATGCGGTCGAGCTGGTGCTTGATCTGCTGGATCACCATCGGCGTGCCCGTGGTCACGATGGTGATGCGCGACAGATGCTTCTGGCTCTCGGTCTCGGAGACGGTGAGGCTCTCGATGTTGTAGCCGCGCCCCGAGAACAGGCCGATCACACGCGCGAGCACGCCGGGCTCGTTCTGCACGAGGACGGAGAGCGTGTGGGTCTCGTTCGGGTCGTGGCGGTCTTCGATGAAATAGGCTGACGCTGGCTGGTTCATTGGTATCCCCGTGTTAGCCAAGTCGTCATGGCCGGGCTTGTCCCGGCCATCCACGTCGAGCATCGCGGGCGCGGCTCGTGGATGCCCGGGTCAAGCCCGGGCATGACGGCGGTATGTGGAGTGAGCGGAGTGCCCATTACGACAACTCCGCCATTTCTTCGGTGGCCGCCGGCATCACCCAGCGCCTGAACAGGTCGAGATCGATGTTGCCGCCGGTCAGCACCAGGCCGACACGCTTGCCGGCCAGCCTGTGCTTCTCCTGCAAGGCGGCCGCGAGCGAGGCCGCGCCGGCACCTTCGGCGAGATTGTGGGTGTCGGTCCAGAGGATACGCACGGCGTCGGCGATCTCCGCGTCGCTGACCTGCACGATGCGTGACGCGCCTTTCAGGATGATCGCGAGCGCATCGGCGTCCGGGCTGCGGGTCGCGAGGCCGTCAGCGTTGGTATCGGCGCTGTTGGTCGTCACGACGGTGCGCGCCGCGAACGACAGCGCATAGGACGGCGCTCCCGTCGACTGCACGCCGACGATTTCCGTCTTCAGCCCGAGCAGGTCGCGCGCCAGGATGCAGCCGCAGATGCCGGAGCCCTGCCCGATCGAGACATAGAGCACGTCGAGATCACCGGCAGAGCGCAGCAGCTCCAGCGCGTAGGTGGCAACGCCGCGCACGAGATCGCGATGGAACGACGGCACCATGTGCAGGCCCTCGCGCGCGGCGTGGCGGCCGGCCTCCTCGCGCGATTCCTGGAAGTCGCTGCCATGCTCGATCAGCTCGGCGCCGAATGCCGCCATCGCGCGGTTCTTCTCGACCGAGTTGCCCCTGGGCACGTAGATCGTCACCGGCAGGCCATTGCGACGGCCGGCGAAGGCGACGCTCTGGCCATGATTGCCGCGCGTCGCGGTGATCAGGCCGCGGACATCCGGATGGGCGCGCTTCAGCGCGTCGACATAGACCAGCCCGCCGCGCACCTTGAAAGCGCCGGCCGGCGTGTGGTTCTCGTGCTTGACGACGACGTGGGTGCCCAGCCGCTGCGCCAGCAACGGCCACGCATGCGCCGGCGTCGCCGGCACGGCGGCACCGACGATGGCGTGGGCAGCTTCGAGCTCAGCGAGTGTGAACATGGAATTGCTCATTTGTCGGAAGCGGACAGCTCCGGGCGCCGCTGCGCTCCCTCTCCCCGTTCTTACGGGGAG
>NZ_JANBVS010000025.1 GCF_024586915.1 Bradyrhizobium sp. SRS-191 | reverse complement strand
GGTCGTCTCGGCTGAACCTGTGGTTCCTGCCGCCTGCATTTTTTTCGCAGGCGGGCCATGGGTGCGGCCGGCACCCGGCATTCCCCGCGCCCTCTCTTCATGAAGGGCGAAACGATCCGCACAGCTCGGACGCGAGAGGCGTCGCGAGGCTGTGGTCGTGCGTCTCGCGGGATCGGCAGGCGGCCGCCCTCGAGTGACAGGAGCCTTCAGGCGTTCAGCCTGTCGCTGTGGATCTTGCCGGCCTTCATCACCAGGGGAATGCGGTCGCCTTGGCCGAGCAGACAGGAGATGTCGCGCAGCGGATTGCCGTCGACGACGAGGAGATCGGCGATCGCGCCGGGCTGGATCCGCCCGAGCTTGCCTGCCATGCCGAGCACTTCGGCCCCGACAACCGTGGCGCTCGCAATCGCCTCGCGCGGGCCGAGGATCTCGGCGCGAATCCGGAATTCGTCGCTCTGCAGCCGCTGCGACGGGCCGAGGAGGTCGCTGCCATAGCCCATCTTGACGCCGGCTTCGCGATAGATCTCCAGCGAGCGCAGGCCGGCGTCGCGCACGTCGGCAATCTTGGCGACGCTCTCCGGCGGCAGGCCGTATTGCGCCCCCTCATTGGCGAGCGCCTCGTAGGTGACGAGCGTCGGAATCACATAGACCCCGTGCTCGGCCATCAGGCGCGCCGTTGGAAGGTCGACGAGATTGCCGTGCTCGATGGTGCGCACGCCACAGCGCACCGCGCGCGCGATCGCCTCCGCCGTGTAGGCATGGGCCAGCACATAGGTGCCGCGTCCCCTCGCCTCGGCGACAATGGCGCGGATCTCGTCCTCGGAATAGCCGAATGCGCCGACCGGGTCGGTCGGCGAGGCCACGCCGCCGGAGGCCATGATCTTGATCTGATCGGCGCCCATCTGCAGCTCCTCGCGCACCGCCTTGCGCACTCCGTCGACACCGTCGGCCACGCGCGCCAGCGCGCCGACCCGGACGCAGCAGGGGCACGGGGCGTTGTCGGAGAGGAAATCGGTGCGCGCGCGCATGTCGCCGTGACCGCCGGTCTGGCTCAGCGCGCGGCCGGAGACGAACAGCCGCGGGCCCTCGGTAATCCCGGTGTCGACCGCCTGTTTAAGCGGGTAGCCGGCACCGCCGGCATCACGCACCGTGGTGAACCCCCGCCGCAGCATGCCACGCAGCAGAAGAGCCGAGCGCAAGGTGACCAGCACGTTCGGCATCTGCACCTGCTGCGCCAGGTTGAGCTCGACCGCGATCGCATGCACATGCAGGTCGATCAGGCCAGGCATCAGCGTCTTGCCCTTGAGGTCGATCCTCTGCCCCGCGGTCGCCTGCAACGGCCTGTCCGAGACCTCCTTGATCACGCTGTCCTCGACCAGCACATGCACCCCCTCGCTCAATTCGGGCTGCAGCGGATCGAGCAGCGAAGCATTCTCGAACAGGATCGTCGGCATCGGCAATTTCCTTGCACAGGACCAGGGGTCCTTCAGGGGGAGTCCGGATGACGCCAGCAGCACCATCGCGCAGCCCGGGCTGCGGCAGGTCTTGGCGCAGGCCGAGCACACCGGACTCAACGTCACTCCGGGCCAACATGCCCCGCGCCGTGGGCGCGGCGCAAGGCTCTCCCATGCATGGGGCGTCATGCATGGGCGCCGATGCATCAGAAACGCGCGGCCAGCTCCACGAGCCGCCGGTGCGCCCTGTCGCGCGCCGCGCCGGTGTGCTCGGCCGGCCCGCTGGTCGGCCCGATCGCGACGAAGGTGACGTCGCGCAGACCCATGAAGCGCAGCGCCTCGCGCAGATAGGGCGTCGCAAGATCGGTGCGGCCGCGGCTCATGCCGGTGGAGAAATCGCCGCCGCTGGCAAGGATCACCAGCGTCGGCCGGTCCTTCAACAGTGGAAGATAGCCGCGCGCAGGATCGAAACTGAACGTGAGCCCGGGCTGGTTGATGATGTCGAGCCAGTGCTTGAGCTTGTAGGGGATGCCGAAATTCCACATGGGCGTCGAGATCACGACCCGCTCGGCGAGATCGAGCCGCACCACCATGCGCTCGGCCACCGCGAAGGCGGCGCGCTGGCCGTCGGTGAAGGCGCGTCCGCCCATTCGCGCATATTTCGCCTGCAGGATCTCGCCATCGAACTCCGGCAGCGGCTCGCGCCACAGGTCCATCTCGTCCACTTCCCATTCCGGCCGCGCCTGCCTGAAGCGGTCGAGAAAGGCGCGCGCGCCGGCGCTCGACTCTGAGTCTGCGCGCGGCGAGGCGACGAGATGAAACAGCTTGGGCATCCCCTACCCCAGAGCCTTGATCACCGCATCGGCATTGGTGACGACCGACACGTTCTGAAGGGCGAAGTTGATCGCGGCATTGTGCCAGTCCGCATTCATCGTCGAGCAGCAATCCTCCGGCACGACCATGAAGTAGCCCTTGTCGGCGCCGGTGCGCGCGGTGTGCTCGACCGACATGTTGGTCCAGGCGCCGGTGTTGATGATGACGTCGCGCCCGGTCGCCTTGAGGATGGTCTCCAGCCTCGTGCCTTCCCACGCGCTCATCCGCATCTTCTCGACGACGAAGTCCCCACTGCGCGGCTCCAGGCCGGCAACCGGTGCCACGCCCCAGCTGCCGCGGACGAGTGCCCTGCTGTCAACCAGCCCCTCGAACAGCGGCGCATTCAGCGTCACCCCGGGCGCACCGGGCTCGACCACGAACCAGACGAAGACGATGACGACGCCGCGCGCGCGCGCGACCTCAGCGAGGCGCCGCACATTGTCGACCACGCGCTGCTGCTTGGCATGACCGGGCGCACCGGAATCCGCGAACGCGCCGCCCTCCATGATGACGTCGTTCTGCAGGTCCTGGATGATCATGGCGCAGCGGCGCGGATCGAGCTGCATATCGCCGGACGCGAGCTGCGGCGCCGCGGGAGCTGTCGACGAAGACGATGCGGCCGATGCCGGCCCGACCGTCCGCCGCGCGCTCATATACGGCTCGTGGCGCGGGCCGACCTTGGTGGTCACAGCATAGACCGAATGCGTCGCGGTGAGATACAGCGTGCGGAAATCAGCGCCGCCCCAAGCGAGATTGGCGACCAATTCCGGCACGCGCACCTTGCCGAGCAATTCGCCGGTCGACGCATAGACCCAGACGCCGCCCGGCGCGGTGACCCAGACGTTGCCGCGCTGGTCGCATTTCATGCCGTCGGGCACGCCGGGCTCCAGCTCCGAGCGAATGCCGCTGGCGAAGACGCGGCCGCTCGACAGGCTGCCGTCGCCGCCGACGTCGAACACGCGGATGACAGCCTGCACCGTGTCGTTGACATAGAGCAGCTTCTCGTCGGGCGAGAAACACAGCCCGTTCGGCTGATCGAACATGTAGCGATCGACCAGCAGCTGCGGCGCGCCGCCGCCAGGCGGCACGCGGTACACGCCCTGAAAGCCGAGCTGCCGCGGGCGCTCGACGCCATAGACGGGCATGCGGCCATACCAGGGATCGGAGAAATAGATCGCGCCGCTGGAGTGCACGCACACATCATTGGGACTGTTGAGTTCCTGGTTCTGATAATGCGACGCCAGGATCTCGCGCCGTCCGTCGGGACGCTCGCGCACCAGCGACGACGTCGCGTGCTCGCAGACGATGAGGTTGAGCTCGGCATCGTAGGTCATGCCGTTGCACTTATTGGACGGACGTCGCATCTCCACGACGCCGCGCTTGGCGTCCCATCGGCGGCGGACATCGGCCGGCATGTCGGAGAACAGCAGGAACTGCTCGGCGGGATGCCAGATGGGCCCCTCCGTGAAGTCGAATCCGGTCGCGACCTGCGCTACCGGCGCGTAGGGGTCGATCAGGCTCTCGAACTCAGGGCGCAAGGTGACGTGGGTCATGACCCGTCCTCACGCCGGAAACCAGTGTCGCTGCGGCAGCGACTGCACGAGCGGGCCCGGCACCTGGTCGTGCAGCCGTCCCACGACCATGCCGCCTTCGATCTTCGCGGGACGATCGTGGACCGGCAGCAGATAGCGCGAGCTCGACAGCAGCTTCTTGATGGCCGCCTTCTCGGCGCGCTTCGAGGTGCCGTGATTGCCGGTGGTGCGCGGCTCGGCGTCCTGAATCTCGTTGAACGGCGTCACGATCTGATCGTTGAAGTCGTAGATGACGTCGCCGCAGATCGTGGCGATGCCGTCGGCGGTATGGACGTGGATGTTCATCGAGCCCTCGGTATGGGCATTGGCGGCGTCGCAATACACGCCGGGCATCAACTCGACCGGCCCCGTCAGCTCGAGATCCAGGAAGCGCAGCGCGCTCTTGGTGTGCAGCCGATCTATGAGATGCTTGATGTCGGGCGCCGGATATTGCGGATGCATCAGGCCGGAGACGGAATACTCCAGCTCGCGCCGGTTCAGCACCACGGTCGTGTTCATCGGAAACAGATCGTCCTTGCCCGCATGGTCGATGTGCAGATGGGTGTGGCAGACATAGCGGACGTCGCCCATGCGCACGCCGTGCCGCGCCAATTGGTTCTCGATCATGTTCTCATGGTACTGCAGGCCGCGCATGCCCAAAGTCTCCATGATCTGATTGGAGCGGTAGCCGGTGTCGACCACGACGGGGTAAGGCCCGCCCAGGATCAGGAATCCGAGGGTCAGCACCCGGCGGGTGCGGCCGCAGTCGCGGCCGAGCACGAGGAAGCTCGATTCCAGCTCGATATCACCATAGTCGAGAACCTTGATTTCCAGCGCCATGAGCGTTCCCTGTTGCTTTTGTCGTCGTTGCGCGCAGCGTCATCCCAGCCGATAGACACGCCGCGCGGTCTCTCCCATCACCTGGGCTCGCGCGTCCTCGTCGAGATCCTTGATCGCAGCCGCATAGACCCCAATCAGCGTGCGATAGTCCGTCCAGAGCTTCTCGATCGGAAAGTTCGAGCCGAACAAGCAGCGCTGGGCGCCGAACATCTCGATCGTCTCGCGCACGACATCGGCGACATGCGCCGGATCGTTGCGACGGATGAAGGTGCCGAGGCCGGAGAGCTTGCTGACGACGTTGCGGCAGGCCGCAAGCCGCCGTATGCCGGCGCGCCATTGATCGCGGCCAGCCGGAGAGAGATCCTCCAACATGCCGGCGTGCTGCAGAATGAACGTGACGGACGGACAGCCCTCGGCCAGTGCAGCGGCGCCGGTCATCTGTCCAGCAAATACCTGCAGGTCGAACGACCAGCCATAGTCGGCCAGCCGCGCGATGTTGGCGCGGATAGTGGCATCGTTGCAGAGATCCGGGGACGCAGCAAAGCGGTACAACGGGTTCTCATGCCAGTGCAGTTGCATCCGGACGCCGCGCATCAGCGGATAGCGCGCGAGTCGATCGAATTGCGGCCGCGCGTCGTCGACGGCGAGATCGGCATAAGCGACGATGGCGTGGGGAAAGCCGTGCTGGTCAGCGGTTCGCTGCACCCAGGCGGCCTCGTCCTCGAAACCCTCCTTGGCCCAATTGGTCTGGACATAGACCGACTGCGTCACGCCACTGCTTGTGATGTCTTCGAGATATTCTTCGATCGGATAGTCGCGGCGAATGGGCTCATAGGGCCCGAAGATCCGCGGCTGCATCGGGCCGACCAGCCAGGGCAGATCGGCCCGGCGCCAGATGTGATGATGCGCATCGACGTAACCGCTCATGCCGCCCTCCTCCGCGCCAGCGACAGCACGTGCGAAACGATCACGTCGTCCGAGCCGCCGGGAACGATGTCGTCGACGAACGGCGCGATCGCCTGCAGCGCTTCGGTCTGCGGCTTGAAGCCGGGCCCCGTCGCCAAAGGCGTCAGCCAGCTCACGCGCCAGGCGCGCAGCGACAACTTCCACACGGCCTCGCGGAGCACCTGGTGATCGCCGCGCTCCAGTCCGTCGGAAAGCACCAGCACGGCGGCTCCGCGCGCGTAGGTCGAGAAGCGCGGCACCGCGAGGAACGCCTGCAGCGCCTCGCCGATGCGCGTGCCGCCGTCCCAGTCGCTGACGAGATGCGAGGCCGCCAGCAGCGCCTGCTCGCGCCGCTTCAGGCGCAGCGGCCGCGTCACCCGCGTCAGCCGCGTGCCCAGTGTGAACACCTCGGCCTGCGGCACCGCCTGCACGAGCACATGCGCCAAGCGCATGTTGTCCTCGGTACGCGCCTTCATCGAGCCGGAAACGTCGATCAGCAGCAGCAACCGCCGCAATCGAGGCCGGCGCTTCAGCCGCCGCAGCGACAGCACCTCGCCGTCGCGCCGCACGCTCTCAC
The DNA here is from genome assembly GCF_024586915.1 of Bradyrhizobium sp. SRS-191. Lineage (GTDB taxonomy): Bacteria > Pseudomonadota > Alphaproteobacteria > Rhizobiales > Xanthobacteraceae > Bradyrhizobium. The sequence continues at coordinate 88,162 of NZ_JANBVS010000025.1, read as the reverse complement.
GCAAGGTCCGGCGCAGATCGACGAAGCTGCCGCGCCGCGCACGCATCCGGCGGTGGCCGCGCCGCTTCGGCAGTTTTGCGCGCGCCTGACGTGCGAGACGCTGCAAGGCGTTGCCGCCGCTGATCGCGGCGAGACGGCGCGCGACCAGCGCCTCGGCCTGGGTGGCCGCGAGCCCGGACTCGTTCTGCTCCTGGGCGCTGTCGGGATCGATGCCGTCGTCGCCTTCCTCCTGCAGCCTGATGACGTCGTCCTGCTGGTCGCTCTCGCCGAGGGCCGCCGCCTCGGTCACGCCGAAATGGATGTCGAACAGCAGATGATAGGTCGAAAGCCGCTCCGGCGGCGGCGCCAGGGTCGCGGCTCCGGCGCGCCTGATGTCGTCGATACCAGCCGGCCCGAGCAATTCGATCGCTGCGAGAAAGGCCGTGGTCTGCTCGGGCGCGACGGCAAAGCCGTTCCGCCGCAGCAGAGCGGCGAAGGTGACGAAAATCTCGGTGGCCCGCGGCAGGCGCAGCTCGCTCATGTCGTCGCCTCCGCGAGCAGCGCGTCGAGGCGCGGCGCGATAAAGGACAGGTCCTCCTCATCCTTCAGCGCAACGCCTATCGAGCGCTTGAAGGCGTCGGGCCAGCGCGCGCCGGTGCGGTTCAGCAAGGTCGCTGCCTCCGCCCAGTCGACAGCTTCGGCAATTCCCGGCGCCTTGCTCAGCGGCTCGCGCCTGAGCTTCGCCACCGCTGATACCACGGCGCGCGCGGTCGCCTCGGCGACGCTCGAGGCGCGCATCATCACGATCCGCGCTTCGCGCTCTGCATCGGGATAGTCGATCCAATGATAGACACAGCGACGGCGCAGCGCTTCGTGCAGGTCACGGGTCCGGTTCGACGTCAGCACGACGATCGGCCGCTCGGCGGCGCGCACGGTCCCGCGCTCGGGAATCGAGATCTGGAAATCGGAGAGGAATTCGAGCAGGAAGGCCTCGAACTCCTGGTCGGCGCGATCGATCTCGTCGATCAGGAGCACGGTCGAATCCGGCGCACGCAGACAGGCGAGCATCGGCCGCTCGATCAGGAAGCTCTCGCCGTAGATGTCGATGCTCTCCTCGCCGGCCTGACGGATCGCCAGCATCTGGCGCGGATAATTCCACTCGTAGAGCGCAGCAGAGGCATCGATGCCTTCATAGCATTGCAGCCGGATCAGCTTGCGGCCGAGCACGGCGGCGACCGCCTTCGCCGCCTCGGTCTTGCCGACGCCGGGCGCACCTTCGAGCAGCAGCGGCTTACCGAGCGCAAGCGCGAGATAGGCGGCGGTGGAGAGCCCATCGTCGGCGAGGTAGTACGCCGCGCGCAGCGCCTTCTCCAGCGCCTGCGGCGAGTCGATGCCGACGATGTTACTGCGGACCACCATGCGCCGTCACCGCCGCGTCTGCGGCCGCGCGCCGCCCTGGGCCTTGATCGCGCGCAGCACCTTCTCCGGCGTGATCGGCAGCTCGTCGATGCGCACGCCGACCGCATTGAAGATGGCATTCGCGATCGCCGGCAGCACCGGATTGGCGCACATCTCGCCCGGGCCTTTGCCGCCGAACGGACCGTCCGGCGCGGGTCGCTCCAGCACGGCGATGTCGTGCGGGCAGATGTCGCCGGGCCCCGGCATCAGATATTCGACGAAGTCGCGCGGGCCCTGCCGGGGGTCGGGATAATACGGCTCGGTCGTCTCATACAGCGCGTGGCTCATCCCCATCCAGGCGCCGCCGACCAGCTGCTGCTCGACGAGTCGCGGATTGAGCGCGCGGCCCAGTTCGTAGGCCGAGTCCATCCTGACCACGCCGACCTCGCCGGTCTCGTCATCGACATCGACCTCCGCGACCAGGCATGCATGCGCGTAGCAAGTCGCCGGCGACATCTCGCCGGTCTCGGGATCGACGTCCGACAGCGGTACCAGAAAGATGCCGCGGCCGGAGATGGTCTTGCCCTGGCGGAACTGCGCGGCGATGGCGACGTCCTTGACCGAGATCGACCGGTGCGGCGCGCCCTTGACATGGATGTTGCCGCGGCCGTCGGTCTCGAGGTCGCTGGCGTTGACCTCGAGCTCCTCGGCGGCCGCTTCCATCATCACGCCGCGCGCCTCCTTGGCTGCGGCCATCACGGCATTGCCGACCCGGTGCGTGCCACGCGAGGCGAACGAGCCCATACAATGCGGGCCGGTGTCGGAATCGGCGGTGTCGACATAGACGTCCTCGACGGGCACACCGAGCGTCTCGGCGCAGATCTGCCGCGTCACCGACTTCATGCCCTGCCCGAGATCGATCGACGACAGCGCCACTGTGAACTTGCCGCTCGGATTGGAATGCACCAGCGCCTGGCTCGGGTCGCCGCCGAGATTCATGCCGATCGGATAGTTGATCGCCGCCATACCGCGGCCGCGGTGCCTGGTCATCTCAGCGCCTCCTTGTGCCGAACACCGATGAGAACCGCGTCGCGCCATGTCCCGGCGATGGCGCCGGGCTCGGCGGCGGCGGCGGCTCGGGCGGCGGCGAGATCGGGAGCCCGCGGTCGTAGCTGGTGCGCTGCTGCGCCGCTGCAATGCGCGGTGAGTTGGGCTCGCGTGGCGTGGCCGGCACTTCCGCACGCGTCCCGCCGCCGTCCCTGCGCGAGGACATGCGCCGAAACTCCTCGCGGATCGGCCACTTGGCCTTCTCCGCCGCGACCTGAACGCATTCGATCAGCGCGGTGTTCTTGGCCTCGCGGCGATGCGCCTTCATGTCGCCGTCGCGATAGGCATTCAGGATGCGGAACTCCATGGGATCCATGCCGATGAGATGCGCGAGCTTGTCCATCTGGCATTCGAGCGCGAAGTCCATGCCGGTGATGCCGAAGCCGCGCATCGCGGTGGCCGGCGTCCGGTTGGTGAAGACGCAGTAGATGTCGCCATGAACGTTCGGGATCGTATAGGGCCCAGGCAGATGCGCGGCGCATTTGACCACCGCGTAGCTCGACAGCCGCGTGTAGGCGCCGGAGTCGAAATAGCCGCGGATCTGCCGCGCAACGATACGGCCGTCCCGCATCACGCCATCCTTGATGTAGATGCGCTCGGCGCCGCGCGGCGGCCCGAACTGCATCTCTTCCTCGCGCCCGAACACGTAGCGCACGGGCCGCCCGGTCAGCATCGCCGCGAGGATCGCGAGCGGCTCGGTCAAGGTGTCGACCTTGCCGCCGAAGCCGCCGCCTACCGTGCCTCCGATGAAATGGAAGGTGTTCGACGGCAGATCGAGAATCTTGGCGCAGGTGTCGAGCGAGAAGAACAGCGCCTGGGTCGATGTGTAGACCACGTAGCGCCCATTGGTGTCGGGCGCTGCAATCGAGCCGTTGGTCTCGACCGGCGCGTGTTCGATCGGCGACATCTGGTAACGCTGCTCCAGGACATGATCGGCCTGCGCAAACCCGCGCTCGACATCGCCAAACCGGAGCTTCTGATGATCGTAGCGCTCGTGATAGGTGAAGGTGTTCTTCGGATAGGTCTCATTGACCGTCGGCGCGCCGGGCTTCAGTGCCTCCTCGACATCGAACACGGCCGGCAAGGTCTCATAGTCGATGCGCACCTTGGCCGCCGCCTCGGCGGCTGCGCGCGGCGTCTCGGCGACGACGGCGACGATCGGCTCGCCGCGATAGCGCACCTTGTCAACCGCGAGCGTCGGCTCGTCGTCCTTGCCGAAGTTGATCAGGCTGAGCAGCGTATTCAGATTGCGCGGCACATCGGCGCCGCGGATGACCCGCCGGACGCCCTCGCTGCGCTCGGCCTCGCTGATGTCGATGCGGCGCAGCCGGGCATGCGGCTGCGTCGACCTCACGACCCGCAGATGCAGCATGCCCTGCAGCTTGTGATCGTTGAAATAGGTCGAGGTTCCCGTCACGTGCCCCAGCATGTCCTGCCGCTGGGTGCCCTTGCCAACCTCGTTGAGATTGTCGTCGCGCTCGTCGGCGAAGATGTCCTTGCGCAGTTCAAGCATCGCGATCTCTCCTTACGCGCTCGCTCGCGACGACGACGCCGCAGCCAGCACGGCATTGATGATCGGCTCGTAGCCGGTGCAGCGGCAGATGTTGCCCGAGATCGCCTCCACCACCTGCTCGCGGCTCGGCTGCGGGTTGCGATCGAGCAGCGCCTTCGCAGCCATCAGCATGCCCGGCGTGCAATAGCCGCATTGCGCGGCAAAGCCTTCGGCGAACGCGCGCTGCAGCGGATGCAGATTTGGCCCGGACTTGATGCCATCGAGCGTCTCGACAGCGCGGCCCTCGACGGTCTCAGCGAGCGTCAGGCAGGAGAGATGCGCGTCACCATCGATCAGCACGGTACAGGCGCCGCAGCCGCCCTGCCCGCAACCGAACTTCGGCGTGACGTCGCCGAGCATCTCGCGCAGCACGGCGAGGAGATTGGTACCGCCGTCGACGAACAGCGCGACGTCGCGGCCGTTGTGCCGGAACTGCAGCGGGGTTTTCGCCATGGTCTAGCTCTCCTGTCCCGACAGCAGCCGCCGCAGATGCACGCCGACGACCTCGCGGCGATACCACGCACTCGCCAGAGAATTGTCCGTGGGCGCCGTGCCCTCGCCTGCGGCCGCTGCCGCCTCATTGATCGCGCCGGCATCGAGCGGCCTACCTTCGAGCGCGCGCTCAGCGCCCTTGGCACGGATGGCGGTCGGCGCCATCGACCCCAGTGCGATCCGCGCGCCGGTGACGCGCCCCCCACTCTGCGGAAGATGTGCGGCGAGCGTGATGACCGAGCCGCCCTTCGGCTTGATGCGCGCGATCTTGCGGTAGCGGAACGCATCGGCCGAGGCGGGCCGGATGCAGGACATGGCGACGACCAACGCTCCGGCCTGACGGTCACGCGATTGCAGGAATTCTTCGAGCGGCAGATCCCGCAGACCGAAGCCGCCCTGCAGCGAGACCATGCCGTCGAGCGCCAGCAGCGCGACGGTGAAATCGCCGAACGGCGCCGGGGCAAACAGGTTGCCGCCGACGGTGCCCATATTGCGCACCGCCGGTCCGCCGATCGAGCGGGCGGCCGGATGCAGGAAGGCGAGATCGCGCTCGGCCAGCACGCGCGCGAAGGTCACACCGGCGCCGATGCGCACACGCGCGCCGGCCGCCTCGATGCCCTGCAAGGCGCGGTCGGTGGCACGCACAACGGTGGCAATCGACACGTCGCCCTCGTTGAGATCGCGCATCACCAGTGTGCCGCCGCCGATATAGCGCGCGGCGCGGTCCGACGACAGCGCGGACGCCGCCTCGTTCAGCGCCTGGAATGTCTTCACCGTCACCGGCATCGGCTCACCTCTTGCTCATGCCGCCGGCTTCAGATGCGACCGGATCGCCTCGAAGCCGGCTTGATAGATGTCTTCCGCAACCATGCGCGTGAGCGCCTCGGCCTGCTCCGGACGCGCGGTGAAGCGGCTTTCCCAATGCCAGAACGTTCGGTCGCCATCGGTGACAGGCAGAAGCCGGACATGGGCGACGTAGTTGAAGAGCTGGACCGGCGTATCCAGAAGGCAGTAGCTGAAGCTCTGCTCGAGGTCGGACAGCGCCAGCAGCTGCTCCCGCAGCTCGGAGCCGTCCTTGAGCCGGAAGCGCCTGACGCACCCGATCTTGTCGGACGACTGCGAACGCTCGATCGCCGAGGTCGCCACGGCCGGGTGCCAGCGATCATGACCATTGAAGTCGCGCAGCAGCTCCCAAACCCTGTCGGAGGGCGCATCGATGATGGTGCTCTTGACCACGTGCGGCACGGCCTAGCCTCCGAACGCGCGCTTGAGCGCATCGAAGCCGCCCTGGAACACGCCGCCACCGATCGACGCCACGAGATCGGTCTCACGCTCCGGCGCGCAGTCGAACTCGGCGGTCCATTCCAGGAACGTCTTGTCGCCGTCCGTGACCGGCGTCAGCCGCAGCGTAGCCACGTAGTTCGACACGCCCATCGGCGATTCCAGGATCGAATAGGTGCAGAACATGTCGTAGTCGGACAGGCCGAGCAGTTTTTCACGGATGCGGTCGCCGTTGCGCAGCCGGAAATCCCTGACGCAGCCGATCTTGTCGGCGGGCTCGCCGCCCTCGATGCGGCTCTCGGCAATCGCCGGGTGCCAGTTCGGCAGACCATTGAAGTCGCGGACACGCGCCCAGACCCGGTCATTGCGAGCATTGACGACAGTGGAGACGTAGACCCTCGCCATCTCGCATCACCCCTTCTTGCGCGGACCGCGATCGGCCGGCGGCTCAGACGGCGCGCCGTCGCCGGCTCCGCCTCCCGCGTCCTTGCGCGCCGCCGTGTCCTTGCGGATGCCCTGCATGTCCCTGGCTTCGCGGATCAGGCCCGGCATCTTGGCGAGGCTGCCGCCCTCGACACCGATGTCGGAGAGGATGGAGTCGATGAGCGGCGCCTGCACACGGTAGCGCAGCGCGGAGTCGATGACTTCGTCGGTCGCGCTGCGGCCGCCATTGCCGTTGCCGCCATTTCCATTCAGGCCGTCGACCTGGAGGATGCGGATGCCCTCGATCTTCTCCATCGGCTTGACGCTCTCGCGCACGATGCCCTCGATGCGGTCGAGCAGCTTGCGGCGGAACAACGAATAGCGTGCCTGGTCGGTCAGCACGTTTTCGGCCTCGTTGAGCAGCCGCTGCGCCTCGGCCTCGACGGCGGCGCGCACGCGCTCGGCCTCGGCCGCGATGCGGGTCTCCTCCGCCTGCTTCTCGGCCAGCAGCACCTCGACGGTCTTGCGGCGACGGGCGATCTCGCTCTCGCGCGCGGTGATGACCTTCTCCGCCGCCTCCGTGGCACGCGTGCGCGCCTCCTCCGCCGTCACCTTGGCGGCCGATTCCTCCAGCGACTTCTGGTACAGCGCGATCGCCTTCTCCATCAGTGCGGTCTCGACGTCCTTCTCGCGATTGACTTCGAGCTTGCGCAGCTCGCGCTCACGGCCGATACGCGCCTCGTCGAGGCCGCGATCAGAGGCAATGCGGGCACGCTCGACCTCCTCGCGGGCGGCGATCTCGGCCTCCTGCAGCGACTGCACGCGCGCGACCTCGAGCTGTTCGATCGCCCGGCGGCGCTCCAGCCGGACGGCCTCCAGCGCCTGCTCGCGCGAGACATCGGCTGTCTCGACCTGCTTGCGCGCGACGATCTCGGCTTCCTTTACCTGGCGGTCGGCGTCGATACGCTCGGCGCGCTTGGCCGCGAGCTCGATGACGCGCGTCTCATCGGCCAGCTCGATCGCCTTCTTCTGATCGATGTTGAGCACTTCCCGGGTGCGCGACGAGGCGATGCGCTCGGCCTCCAGCGCCAGCTCGACCTCGATGCGGCGCCGCTCGACCGCCTCGCGCCGCTTGAGATCGGCGGCCTCGACGGCCTCCGTGCGCGCGATCTCGAGGCTGCGCGTCTCCTGCTCGGACAGGATGCGCTTGGCGGCGACCGCCTGCTCCTGTGCGATCCGCGCCGCCTCGATCGCTTCGCGCGATGCGATGTCGGCTTCCTCGATGGTCCTGACGCGGGCGATCTCCAGGGCGCGCACCCGCTCCTCCTGCGCGATGCGGCTGGCTTCCGTGGCCTCCCGCGCGGCGATGCCGGCAATCTCGATGCCCTGGTTGCGCTCGATCTCCAGCTTGCGTGTCGCATGCTCGGCGGCGATGCGCTCGGCCGACAATGCCTGCTCGCGCGCGATGCGGGCGGCCTCAACCGCCTTCTGCGCCTCGATCTCCGCCTCCTGAATGGCACGGACCTGCGCGATCTCGGTGGCGCGGGTGCGCTCGTCGGAACTGATGCGCTCCAGATTGACGATCGTGGTCTGCGCGATGCGCGCCTTCTCGGTCGCCTCGCGGGCCGCAATCTCGGCTTGCTCGATGGCGCGGGTACGCTCGATCTCGCGCCGCCGCGTCTCCTCATCATTGGCGATCCGCGCGTCGGAGACGACGCGATCCTGCTGGATACGCGCCTTCTCCACCGCTTCCCGCGCGGCAATCTCGGCCTCCTCGATGGTGCGGGTCCGCTCAATGTCACGCTGGCGCACCTCGCGTTCGGATTCGATCCGTGCGGCATCGATCGCGCGCTGATTGGCGATCCGCGCCTTCTCGATGTCCTCGCGCGCCAGCAGCTCGCGCTCCTCGACGGCGCGCGTCCGTTCGATCTCGCGCTGCCGCGTGTCGCGCTCTGCGGCGATGCGCGCCTCCGCGATCGTCAGCTCGTTGGCGATGCGCGCCTTCTCGATCGCCTCGCGGGCCGAAATCTGCGCCTGCTCGGCCTCGGTCTCGCGCAGCGCGCGCTCGCGCGCCACCTCCGTCCGCTGCAGCGCCCGGCGCATCTCGATATCGCGCTCCTGCTCGAGCCGCGCCGTCTCGCTCTCGCGCTCGATCTCCAGCGCCTCGCGCTCGGCCTCGAGGTTGCGGGTGCGGATCTTGATCATCGAGTCCTGCTCGATGTCGTTGCGCAGCTTGCGCTTGCTCTCGATGTCCTCCATCAGCCGGGTGAGGCCTTCGGCATCGAACCGGTTCGAGGGATTGAAGAACTCGAGATCGGTCTGGTCGAGATCGGTGATCGCGACCGATTCCAACTCCAGGCCGTTCTGGGCCAGCGCTTCGGCGGCCGCCGCTTTCACGCGCGCGACATAGTCGCCGCGCTGCTCGTGCATCTGCTCCATCGTCATCTCGGCCGCGACCGAGCGCAGCGCAGAGACGAACTTTCCGGACAGCAGCGCGTGCAGTTTCTCCGGTTCGAGGGTACGACGTCCGAGCGTCGCGGCTGCGATCGAGACCGCGTCGCGGGTCGGCTGCACCCGCACGTAGAAGTCGGCCTCGACATCGACGCGCATGCGGTCGCGGGTGATGACGGCGTCCTGCCGGGCGCGCGTGATGCCCATCGGCAGCACGTTCATGTTGACCGGCGTGTAGTCGTGGATGAACGGCATCACGAAGGCGCCGCCATTGATCACGACACGCTCGCCCATGAAGCCGGTACGAACGAAGGAGACCTCCTTCGAGGAGCGATGGTACAGCCAGTTGACGATGTAGACGGCGACCACGATCACGATGATCGCTATGATCAGCCACAGGATCAGCTCACCGATCAATGCTCCGGACATTGCATTTCTCCCTCAGTCTTCTGTCCGGCGAGCGCGGCGCCAGGCGCCATCGCTGCCGGATCTCGTATTGTCGTGTCAGAGGCGGCGCGGCCGCGAGCTGATCGCCTTGAAATGTCGCACCTGCTCGGTCAACGCCCGCTCCACCGGCAGCCGCTCCATCGAGGAGGCGCCGTAGAAGCCGTGGCAGTTCTTCGTATGCTTCATGATGAAGTCGGCATCGGCCGGCTCGGCGATCGGCCCGCCATGCGCCAGCACCAGGATCTCCGGGTTCACGCTGAGCGCCGCCGACGCCCAGCTGTCGATCAGGCCCGGGCAGTCCTCCAGCTTCGGCGCGGTCTGCGCGCCGATCGAGCCGCCGGTGGTCAGGCCGAGATGACAGACGATAATGTCGGCGCCGGCGATCGCCATGCCCGTCGCCTGCGCCTCGTTGAACACATAGGGCGTCGTCAGCAGATCCTTGTCGTGCGCACGCCCGATCATGTCGATCTCCAGCGCATAGGAGATGCCGGTCTCCTCCAGATTGGCCCGGAAGGTGCCGTCGATCAGGCCGACGGTCGGAAAGTTCTGCACGCCGGCGAAGCCGAGCGTCTTCAGTTCGTCGAGGAAGACATCCATGTCGCGGAACGGATCGGTGCCGTTGACGCCTGCGAGCACCGGCGTGCTCTTCACGACGGGCAGCACTTCGGCGGCCATCTCGACCACGATGGCATTGGCGTCGCCATACGCCATCAGCCCGGCGAGCGAGCCCCGCCCGGCCATGCGGTAGCGGCCGGAGTTGTAGATCACGATCAGGTCGATACCGCCGGCCTCCTCGCACTTCGCCGACAGACCCGTGCCGGCGCCGCCGCCGATGATCGGCACGCCGCGACGGACCATGTCGCGGAACTTCTTCAGCAGTGGTGCACGCTCATATCGCGGCATGACCCATCACCTCGCCTGTCTACGCCGTGCCGGCAGCCGCCCGAGCATCGGCCTCATGGCGCCGATGATGGCTGCGACGAACTCATTGTCGTTGATGTGATGCGGCACGCGGATGAGCCGCCGGTTCGACGTTTGCCGCACAGTCTGTTCGAGACTGCGGAACAGCGCCTCGTCCGCCTCGCGATCAAAGAACGGCTGGCCCTGCGCATCGAGCGCCGAGACGCCCTTCTCCGGCAGCAAGAAGCGGACGGGTCCGTCCATACGATTGAGACGCTCGCCGATCCAGCGCCCCATCTGCGTGTTCTCGGCAGCCGTCGTGCGCATCAACGTCACCTGCGGATTGTGGACGTGAAACCTGCGGCCGCGATAGCGCTCTGGAATCGTGTCCGGCGCGCCGAAATTGACCATGTCGAGCGCGCCGACCGAGCCGACATAGGGCACGCGCGAGCGGATGATGGCGCCGAAGCGGTCCTCCGTCGCCGGAAACACGCCGCCCATCAGCAGGTCGCAGACCTCGGTGGTGGTGAGATCGATGATTCCGGCAAGCATGCCGGAGTCGACCAGCTTCTCCATCGAGCGGCCGCCGACGCCAGTGGCGTGGAAGACCAGGCATTCATAGTCGTCGCGCAGCTCGGCCGTGATCTTCTGCACCGCCGGCGTGGTCACGCCGAACATGGTGATGCCGATGGCGGGGCGTTGCGGCGTGGCGCGATCGACCGCGGCAGACGGCTGCTGCCGCGCCGCGACCATGCCGGCGAGCGCATTGGCGGCATTGCTCAGCACGGCCCGCGAGATCGAGTTCAGGCCCTGAACATCGGTGACCGAGTACATCATCGCGATGTCGGCCGGGCCGACATAGGCGCCGACATCTCCCGACGCGACCGTCGAGACGATCAGCTTGGGCACGCCGACCGGCAGCTCGCGCATGCCGGGTGCCACGAGCGACGTGCCGCCGGAGCCGCCAGCGGAGATGATCCCGGCGACATTGTCCTGCCGGCGCAGCCAGCGCGCGAAGGCGTCGGCCATCGCCGTGACGGAGGCGCCGCGGTCGGCGCCGAACACGGCCGAGCCGCCACGCGGATGATTGAGCGCGATCTCCTGAGCCGAGACGTCGCAGCTCGCGTGCTTGCCGCTGGTGGAGACATCGACCAGCCGCGTGCGCAGGCCGTGGCTGGCAATGATGTCGCGGATGAAGCGCAGCTCCTCGCCCTTGGTATCGAGCGTACCGGCCACGATCACCGCCGGCGGACCGGAGGAGACCGGCGCAACGCGCTCGCGCCCCACGCGCGCGGCCTCATCGAGACGGGTGACGCTGGTGGAGACCGTCCGCGCCTTGGACTCGATCTGCGCGATCGGGACCGGCTGCGACCAGCGCGTCGGCACCACCGGATTGGACACGTAGACCTTGACGGGCGCGGCCTTCGGGGCCGCAGGCGTCGCGGCTCGAACGACCGGCTCCTCTCTGACCTGCTCCGAGCCGAGATCGGTCTCGTCGCCGGCATGCTGGCCGACACCGAGCAGCCGCTGCTGCAGTTCGCGATCAGCCGCAAGCCGCGCGGAATCGATGATGCGGTTGATGCGGCCATTGACCATGATCGCCACGCGCGGCGAGATCGCCGTGGCCACGCCGATATTCTGCTCGATGACCAGCACCGCGATGTCGCCGTCCTGCCCCAGCCGGATCAGCATCTCCTCGACCTGGGCGACGATGACCGGCGCGAGCCCCTCGGTCGGCTCGTCCATGATCAGGAGCTGCGGATTGGTCAGCAGCGCGCGCGAGATCGCCAGCATCTGTTGCTCGCCGCCGGAGAGCTGACCACCGCCATTGCTGCGTCGTTCGGCAAGCCGCGGAAACGTCTCGTAGACGCGATCCACCGTCCACGCCCCCCGGCGCAGCCCGGCCGCAAGCCGCAGATGCTCGTCGACGCTCAGCGAGCGCCACAGACGACGCCCCTGCGGCACATAGCCGACGCCGAGCCGCGCGATGCGCGCGGGATTGAGGCCGGTGATATCCTCACCGCGCAACCGCACCGATCCGCCGGACGGCCGCAGCAGACCCATGATGGCCTTGCACAGCGTGGTCTTGCCCATGCCGTTGCGGCCGACGAGCGAGAACACGCCGCCGTCCAGACGAAGATCGACGCCTTGCAGCGCGTGCGAATGGCCGTAATAGACGTCGAGGCCGCGGACCTCGAGCGCAGGCGCGGAGCGGCGGATATCATTCATGGCCGCCTCCCAGGTACAGCTCCTGCACCTCGGGATCCGACTCGATCTCCTGCGGCGCGCCTTCCTTGAAGATGCGGCCGTTGTGCATCATCGTCACGCTCTCGACGACGCGCAGCGCCACGTCCATGTCGTGCTCGATGATGATGTAGCCGATATGCGACGGCAGCGCGGTCAGGATCTCGACCAGCTCGCGCCGCTCGGTCGGCGACAGGCCGGCCGCCGGCTCGTCGAACAGGATGAACCGAGGGGCGCCGGCGAGCGCCAGCGCGATCTCCAACTGGCGCTGCTGGCCGTGGGCCAGCTCCGAGACCAACTGGTCGCGCACGGAGGTCAGGTGCACCGCCTCGATCAAACGCTCGGTCGCCTGCATCAGCGCGTCGTTGACACTCGGGCGCAGCATCGAAAAGCGCGCGCGCGAGACGCCACGGCAGGCGAGATAGACGTTGTCGCGAACGGTCAGGCCGAGGAACAGCGCCGAGATCTGGTACGTCCGTCGCAGTCCGCGGCGGATGCGCTCATACGGGGGAAACCCAGTGACGTCCTCGCCGAAGAAGCGGATCGTGCCCGAGGTCGGCAGGAAGTCCCCGGTGACGCAGTTGAACAGTGTCGTCTTGCCTGCTCCGTTGGAGCCCAGCACCGCGCGCCGCTCGCCCGGGCGAACCGTGATGGTAATGTCCGTCAGCGCGGCCAACGCGCCGAACATCCGGGTCACGCCGCGCAGTTCGAGCGCAGCGGTCGAGCCAAGGGCCGAGAGCCGATCCGCGACCCTATCCATGACCGTGCCCTCCTGGACGGGACCGCGCCCCGCCGGCTTGGCCGCGCTTGCGCCAGCGCTCGTACAGGCCGATGACGCCGTCGGACGAGAACAACACGATGACGAGGAAGCCGAGGCCGATCAGCAGCCTGAAACGGTTGCCGTCGAGCCCGACCTTGACCAGGAAATCGAGCGCAAACGTGCGCAGGATGACGAAGATGAAGGCGCCGATATAGGCGCCGACGGGACGCGTGATGCCGCCGACAACGGCGACGATGAGAATGTCGATGCAGCGCTCGACGGCCACGGATCCCGGCGAGATCTGCCGATAGTTCCAGACCTGCAGCACGCCACCAAGCCCCGCGATCAAGGCGGCGAAGGCATAGGCCGCAATCCGATTCGCATTGACGTTGAAGCCGAGCGCGGCCATGCGCCGGGGATTGTCGCGCACGCCCTGCAGGGCCAGGCCGAACGGCGCACGGGAGAGATAAAGCACGGCGAAGTAACACAGCGCCGCCACCGCCAGGATCAGATAATAGAACGCGATGTCGGTCCGCCAGTTGATGCCGAGGACATGCGGCGTGGCGATCGTGTTGATACCGGTGTGGCCGTTGAAGATCGCCCAGTTCTGGTTGGTGAAATAATAGAACGCCGCGCCGATCGCGAGCGTGATCATGATGGTGTAGATGCCCTCCGTACGCACGGCCAGCGCGCCGCCGAGCGTGCCGAACAGCATCGCGAGCACCAGCGCCGTCGGCGTCGCCAGCCACCAAGGCCAGCCCAGGCTGATATTGGCATTGCCGCTGACGCCGAAGACGGCGACCATGTAGCCGGCAAAGCCCGCGATCGTCAGCTGCATCAGGCTCACCATGCCGCCATAGCCCGCGAGGAACATCAGGCTCAGGGCGATGGTGCCGAGGATCAGGGTCGTGCCGAAGATCTCGATCAGGAAGAATCCGTTGGCGATGAGCGGCATGATGAGCAGCAAGGCGGCCAGTGCCCAGGCCCATGGATGCTCGGTGACCGACCACGCCGCCGGCTGCGACACCGCGCCCCGTGCTGCCAGCCCCCCCTCTCTCGTCCGCGCCTCCTGGATCAGCGACATGTCAGCGCCTCGCCAACAGGCCCTGAGGCCGCAGCGCGAGCACCAGGACCATGATCAGGAACGTCACGACGATCGCATAGGTCGGGATGTAGACCGAGCCGAGCTGCTCGGCGAGCCCGATGATGACGGCGCCGAGCGCCGCGCCCGGGATCGATCCCATGCCGCCGACGATGACCACGACCAGCGACGCGAGAAGGAAGCGCGTATCCTCGCCCGGCGAGATCGATTGGAAGGTCCCGCCGACCACGCCGGCGATGCCGGCCAATCCCGCACCCAACGCGAACACCAGGACGAACACGAGCTGGATCTGCACGCCGGTCGCGGCGAGGATTTCGCGATCGTCGACGCCGGCGCGGACGATCATGCCGACGCGCGTGCGGTTCAACGCGAGCCACATCAGCACGCCGATCACCACCGAGCCGCAGAAGATCACGAGCCGCACCAGCGGATATTGCAGGAACACCGCCTCGCCGGACGACTTCATTGCGGTCATCAGCGGCAGCTGGACCGGTCCGACCAGCCAGGCCGGCGTCTGGATCTGATAGAAGTCACCGCCGAACGCCCACAGCATCAGATCCGCAAACACGATCGAGAGCCCGATCGTCACCATGGTCTGCCGCAGATCCTGCCCCTCCATGCGGCGAAACACGAGCAGCTGAAGCAGCACGCCGACGACAGCGACAACGATGAAGGCCGCAATGAAAGCCAGGATCCACGAGCCGGTCGCGGTCGAGATGCCGTAGCCGACATAGCCGCCGAACAGATACAGCGAGCCGTGCGCGAGGTTGACGTTGCGCATCAGGCCGAAGATCAGGGTGAAACCGCTGGCGACCAGAAAGTAGAGTCCACCCAACGTGATGCCGTTGAACACCGCGCTCAGAAACACCTTCTTGCGGCCAACAGCCTCTTCCAGCCCCGGCGGCCATACCGCGATGATGAGCCAAGCGAGACACGCGACGGCGAGCAGAATGACGAGGGACCAGATCGGGTGACGCTCGATGAAGCGGCTCATCGGCATCCCCTCGCGTCGGCGAGACCGGCGCCGTCGTCACAACGGCGTCGCGCGTGCAGCCGAAGATCGCCGGTGACGCCGGCCATCGCAGGTCCTCCCTCGTCGGATCCCTTGCCGGATCACGCTGCGACAAGACTAGCCGCAGACGAGAACGCCTGTTTGATCGACAGTCTCTTTTCGCGCGATGCGCAGCAGCACGTCAGGACCGCAGCACTTTTGCAGCGCGGCGATAATCGGTCGGCGCCATGCCGACATTGCCTGCAAAGAAGCGGGTGAAGCCGCTCTGCGACGAGAAGCCGAGATCGAAGCCGATGTCGGCAATGGGCGACTCCGTTGCGACGATTGCGTCCAGCGCCCGCTCCATCAGCAGCGTGTTCAGATACAGGTTCGGCGTCACGCCGGTCTGGCTGCGGAACAGACGATAGAAATGCGGGCGCGACAGTCCCGATTCCCGCGCGATGTGATCGAGCTCGATCTCGGCACAGGGGCTGTCCGACATCAGCTTGATGCACTTGCGGACCCGGAAATCGGTCACCTCGGTGCTTGGCCGCTCCGGCGTCAGCTCGGAAACACGCCAGCTCTCCTCGTAGCAGCTTTCGATCAGCTGGCGCAGCTCGCCATCCAGGCAGCCGAGCGATGGCGCGCCACAGACGAGCGCGGCGGTGCGACGAATGCAGCGGTCGAGCGCGGCGGTGCGGCGGAACCAGGTCCGTCCGAATTTCAGGCCCTCGCGCATGGCTGGCGGCGCGAACCATTCGGCATTGACGTAGAGCACGAAGAAGATCGCGCCGTTGTCGATATCGTTCGGCAGGAAATTATGCGGTTCCCATGGATTGACCGCGACGATCGAGTCCTCGCCGATGACATGGCGCTGATCGCAGACATCGATGTTGGCCGGGGTTCCGCCCACGTGAAAGATCAGATGCCCCTCGCGATGGGCATGCACATTGAACGGCCGATTGAGCTGATAGACCGTCGCGCGACCGAAGCGGGCATGAAAGACGGCAAGCGCCCTACTCATCACTTCCCCACCGATATGACTTTTTGATTATTCGTCAGCGTCGGCCATTGCTGCACAGAAAGCAAGCGACGCGACGACGCGGCCGGAGCAAGCCTCCGGCCGCGTGAGTTGCTGACCCCGATTGGTCAGTACTTCTTACATTCAGGCACGGTCCGGCTTGGCAGCCCGATCTTGGCAAAGGTGGCCGCATCATAACCCAGTGTCTGGTTGACGTCGGGGATCACCTTCACGACCTTGCTGAACAGCGCGCCCTTGCCGTCATCAACCACTTCGGTGACGAAGTTGGTGCCGATGGCCTGGCGGTTGGAGTCGAGCTTGATCTTGCCGTTGGGCGCATCGATCTCGATCTTGGCCAGGGCCGCCTTCAGCTTGGACTGGTTGTCGGACAGATCGCCATTGACCTCACGCAGCGCGAGAATGAGGGCCATGGTCGAGTCATAGTAGTTGGTCGCCAGCAGCGACGGGCTCGGGAAGCGCTTCTCCGGCGGGAACGAGTCCTGATACGCCTTGACGAACTTCTGCCAGCGCGGATCCTCCCAGGTATCGGCCTGGCCCGACGCCGCGATCGTGCCGATCAGCGCGTTCTTGGCGTTCCCCTTGGACGACAGGATGGTCTGGTCGATCATGATCGAGCCACCCATCAGATGCGCCTTGCCGCCTGCCTGCTGGTACTGATTGAGGAAGTTCACCGCGTCGGCGCCGCCGAGGCCAAGATAGATCGCGTCGACATCGTCGGGCAGCGCGGCGATGACCGAGGCGAAGTCCTTGGTGCCGAGCGGGACCCACTGCCGGCTCGAGATCTTGCCGCCGAGGCCGCAGAACTCGAGCGCCAGACCGAACACCTGGGTGTAGATGAAGGAGTAGTCCTCCCCCACGGTCGCGATCTTGCGATAGCCCTTGGTCTCGTAGGCATATTTGCCGAGGCCGACCTGCCACTGCGCGCCGTCCATGTTGAAGCGGAAGAAGTTCGGCGCCGGATCGACGTAGGTCGTTTCCTGCGCGCCGGAGGCCGCATTGACGAAGGTCAGCTCGGGATGCGTCTTGGCGAAATTCTTGACCGCGATGCCTTCGTCGCCCGACAGCGGCGACAGCAGGATCTGCACCTTGTCCTGCTCGATCAGCTTGCGCACGGCGCGCACTGCCGAGTCAGGCGTGGCATCGGTCGAAGCAACGACGAATTCCAGCTCCTTGTCGCCGACCTTCTTGCCAAGCACGTTCAGCGCAGTGACATGGCCGCGCATGCCGTCCTCGCCGAGAACCGTATAGGTGCCCTCGAGCGTCGCCGTGACTCCGACCTTGATCTTCTCCTGAGCGAACGCAGCCGTACCGGACAGCAAAAGCGCCGTGACCACGGCGAACCCCACGCGTCGCATGTGCATCGAACTCCTCCCTTGTCGCCCATTGCTGGAGCACACGATTGTGCCGGCCAGTCGTTGCTGGCCGTATTAGCGGCAGGCCCCACCGTCTCCTCACCATGTCTGGTAAGCAGGGTGAGCCCCATCGCTGCGAAGGCTAGCTGACGCCGCGCTGCACCGGATCGCGCGGCCAGCCGCCACCTTGACGGGCAGTCTCATTTTCCTCGATGCGACGCAAAAATGCCGCCGTGGTAGCGCTGACATCAGGGATGCGCGCAGGACGCGGTGTGAGTCGGCCACTTCTGAGGCATCAACAAAGGCTTCAATGGGCAATACCCTTCGCGTCAGCTCGCACGACAGAAGCCGCGCGCCGGTAATTGACAGCGCTGTCATTGGCCAGTATCGCTGCGATCGTTGAGACGACGAGCGACGCTCGAACAACCTCCAAGAACAAGTGAGGCGTCTCGCACATGCGTCAATGATTGGCGCTGCAACAATGGGGAGGTCACGAATGTCTTCCAAATCGATGAAGGCGCGATGCCTTGCGACCTGTGCATCGCTGGTGCTGCTTTCGGCGTTCGCGAGCAAGGCGCTTGCAGAGCCGGAAATGGTCAAGGGTCCCGCGGCCGAGCCCGAATGCATGGTGCCGTGGACCGGCGACACCAAGTTCTTCAAGTATCCCGCCAAGAAGGGTCCCTACCGCATCGCGCTCGCCAATGGCTACATCGCCAACACCTGGCGCATCCAGATGATCCAGACGGCGAAGGCCTATGCGGCGCAGCCGGAGGTGAAGGCCAAGCTGAAGGAATTCAAGGTGGTCTCGACCGGCGAGGACGTGCCGGCGCAGATCTCGGCGATCAACAATTTCATCGACTCCGGCTATGACGCCATCGTCGTCAACGCGCAGAACCCGACGGCGTTCGGCCCGGTGATCAAGCGCGCCAAGCAGGCCGGCGTGATCCTCGTCGCTTTCGACAACATTCTCGCCACGGAAGATGCGATCAACGTCAACGTCGACCAGAAGGGCCTCGGCGAGCTCTGGGCGAAGTGGCTGGTCAAGAACGTGCCAAATGGCGGCAAGGTGCTCGAAGTGCGCGGCGTCGCCGGCACCTCGGTCGACACCGACCGGCACAACGGCTTCCAATCCATCCTGAGCGGTTCCGGCAAGAAGTGGCAGACCACCGAAGTCGTCGGCAAATGGGACGACGGTGTCGCCCAGAAGGCAACGGCCGATGCGATCGCCACCAATGGCCCGTTCGATGCGATCTCCGGCCAGGGCGGCGACACCGGCATCGTGCAGGCGATGCTCGACGCCAAGCACGAGATGGTGCCGTTCGGCGGCGAGACCGAGAACGGCTTCCGCAAGTTCTGCGCTGCCAAGTCATCGGAAGGCCTGAAGTGTTCCTCGGCCGGTACCGGTCCCGCGCAGGTCGCGGTTGCGATCAAGGTTGCGCTCGCAGCTCTCGAAGGCAAGGTGGTGCCGCAATCGGTCAAGCTGCCGCTTGCGGTCGTCGAGGACCCCAACTTCAAGAAGGATGAGGACTACTTCCCGTCGCAGTCCGACAACTTCTTCGTCGGCAACTCCTTCCCGACCTGCGGCATCAACTTCACGGCGCAGGAGATCATGGGCCAGTCGAAGGAAAATCAGTAGTACGAGGCCCGAAGCCGCCGCGCCGTGCGATGGATGGCGCGGCGGATCGGGATGTGACTGTCGCGCCAGCGCTGAGGAAGAGAGTATCATGATCGCGGCCGAGCCGCTGTTTCGCGCCGAAGGGCTGTCAAAGCGCTATGGCGGCGTGGTCGCGCTGGACCGGGCGGACCTCGAGG
Source organism: Bradyrhizobium sp. SRS-191 (assembly GCF_024586915.1). Classification (GTDB taxonomy): domain Bacteria; phylum Pseudomonadota; class Alphaproteobacteria; order Rhizobiales; family Xanthobacteraceae; genus Bradyrhizobium. The sequence continues at coordinate 68,829 of NZ_JANBVS010000025.1, read as the reverse complement.
TTCACCCTGGGCGCATCCACGCCATTCTCGGCGAGAACGGCGCCGGCAAGTCGACCTTGATCAAGCTCATGGTCGGCGTGGTCGCGCCGGACGAAGGCCGCATGACACTCGGGGGACGCGAGGTCGCCTTCGCCAGTCCTTCGGCGGCAAACGACGCCGGGATCGTCTGCATCTTCCAGGAACTGTCGCTGATCCCCGATCTGTCGGTCGCCGACAACATCATGATCTCTCATCCGCCGACGCGGCTCGGCATGATCGACCGGCGCGCCCAGCGGCGCATCGCTGAGGAGGCGCTGCATCGCGCCGGTGCCGGCGACATTCACCCGCGCGCGCTGGTCAGGGACCTGCCGTTGTCGCGCCGGCAGATGGTCGAGATCGCGAAGGCGCTGGCACGGCAGCCGAAGATCCTGATCCTCGACGAGGCCACATCGGCGCTGACGGCCTCCGACGTCACCAAGGTGTTCGAGGTGCTGAAGCGGCTGCGCAGCGAAGGCCTCGCGCTGCTCTACATCTCCCACCGCATGCATGAGATCGCCGAGCTCGCCGACGACTGCAGCGTCTTCCGTAACGGCCGCCGCATCTCGACCTTCGCCGCCGGCACCAGGACGGATGCCGAGGTGATCGAGCTGATGATCGGCCGCGAGTACAAGCATGTCTTTCCGGACAAGCCGGCGCGTAAGCCCGACGGGCGGCCACCGGCCCTGCAATGCAAAAAGCTCCGCTGGGGCGACCGGCTCAAGGACATCTCCTTCTCGCTGCATGCCGGCGAGATCATCGGTCTCGGCGGCCTCGACGGCCAGGGCCAGCGCGAATTGCTGCTGGCGCTGTTCGGCGTGCTCCGCGACACCAGCGGCGACATTCTCATCGATGGCGACAAGGCTGCGATCGACAGCCCCGTCGCCGCCAAATCCGAGCGCATCGGCCTCGCGCTCATTCCGGAGGATCGCAAGACCGAGGGGCTGATGCTGCCGATGTCGGTGCGCGACAATCTTTCGGCCGCGGCCTTCGACCGCTTCGCGCGATTCGGCATCATCGACCGGCAGCGCCAATCGGCCTTGATCGACGAGATGATCCGCCTGATCGAGATCAAGACCGCCTCGCCTGACCTTCCCGTCAGCGCACTGTCCGGCGGCAACCAGCAGAAGGTCGTGATCGCGAAATGGCTGATGAACAAGCCGCGCATCATCCTGCTCAACGATCCCACCCGCGGTATCGATGTCGGCACCAAGCAGGAGATCTACCGGCTGCTGCGCCGCCTCGCTGACGAGGGCGCCGCGGTCCTGCTGTATTCGACCGATTATGACGAGCTGATCGGCTGCTGCGACCGCGTACTGGTGATGTATGACGGCGCCGTCAGGCGTGAGCTCGCGGGCGCAGAGATCACCGAGCGCGCGCTGGTCAGCAGCGCCCTCAATGTCGACGACGGCGAATTGGCGGAAGCGAGTCTGACATGACCGAATGGCGGTACTGGCTCGCCGAGCAGCGCGGCACCTTGCTCGCGATCGGCATCTTCGTCGCGATGTTCCTGATCTATGCGACCAACCATCCGGCCGGCTTCAGCGCCAACATGGTGCAGACCGCGTCCAACAAGGCGACCCTGCTCGCCTTCGTCGCGATGGCGCAGGCGATCGTGGTGATCACCGCCGGCATCGATCTCTCGGTCGGCATGATCCTGACGCTCACCAATTGCCTCGCCTCCTGGATCGTCGTCGGCACCGCCACCGAGACCGCGCTCGGGGTCGTCGGCGTGCTGGGCACGGGCATCCTGTGCGGCATGATCAACGGCGCGATCGTGATCTTCGGCCGCCTGCAGCCGATCGTGACTACCATCGCCACCGGCGCGATGTATTACGGCGTCGCGCTGATGCTCAGGCCCAATCCCGGCGGCGCCGTCAACGAGACGCTGGCCGATGCGCTGACGGGCCGCCTGTTCGGCGTGCTGCCGACCAGCCTCGTGGCGCTGGCCGCGACGGCGGTCCTGATCTGGGTGCCCTATAGCTGCTCGGTCATCGGCCGCGCCGCCTTCGCCACCGGCTCGTCGGAGGTCGCGGCCTACATGTCCGGCGCACCGATCCGCGCCGCCAAATTCATGGCCTACACGCTCGCCGGCCTATTGTCGGCGATCGGCGGCCTGTTCCTCACCTTCTTCTCCTACACCGGCGAGGCCGCCTATGCGAGCGGCAACGCCTACACGCTATTCTCGATCGCAGCGGTGGTGCTCGGCGGCGTGTCGCTGATGGGCGGACGCGGCAGCGCGATCGGCGCGATCTTCGGTGCGCTGGCCTTCCGCACCATCGGCGACCTCCTGTTCGTGTTCGACTTCGATCCGCTGTGGCAGCCGCTGTTCCAGGGGATCGTGCTGATGCTCGCGGTCTCCATCGGCGCGTTCGGGCTGCTTCGCGTGCGCAATCGGCTGGAGTGGTTCGGATGAGCGATGCAACGGCAACCCGGCCGGCCTCTCGTGGCGCCGGCATGCTGCGCCGGATCGATCCGGCGGTGGCCGCCTCGTTCGGATGCATTGTGCTGCTGCTGCTGGTCGGCAGCCTGTACTCGCGCAGCTTCCTGTCGCCGGACTATCTGCTGCAGCAGCTGAAGGTCGCGAGCTTCCTCGGCGTGATCGCCACCGGCATGATGCTGGTGATCCTGCTCGGCCAGATCGATCTCTCCGTGCCGTGGGTCGTGACATCGGGCGCGATGATGGCCTGCGCTGCCGCCGCGCATGGCACGACCGGCGCCATCCTCGCGATTCCCTGCGGCATCCTCTGCGGCGCCGCGATCGGCCTGCTCAACGGCATCGGCGTCGCCTATCTGCGCATTCCCTCGATGATCATCACGCTGGCCACCAACGCGGTCGCGCAAGGGCTGATGGTCGCCTACACCGGCGGCTTTGCCCCGCAGGATTCCGCTTCGAAGGCGATGCGCTATCTCGCCACCGGCAATGCCGTGCCCGGCCTGCCCAATGCGGTGCTGGCTTGGGCTATCATCGGCGGCGCGGCGATCTGGCTGCTGTCGCGCACCACCTTCGGCCGCGCCATCTACGCCATCGGCAACCGCGAGCGCGCCGCCTATCTCTCGGGCATCGACACGCGCCGGATCACGATGCTGGCCTTCGCGCTGTCGGGCGCCCTCTCCGCCTTCGGCGGCGTGCTGCTCGCGGGCTATGCGTCAAAGGCGGCGCAGTCGATGGGCGATGCCTATCTGCTGCCCTCGATTGCCGCCGTCGTGCTGGGCGGCACGCATATCCTCGGCGGCCGCGGCAGCTATCTCGGCACGATCGCCGGCGTCATCCTGATCACGCTGCTGCAATCGATCCTGTCGGTGATGCAGATCAGCGAAGCCGGTCGTCAGCTGATCTACGGCGCAGTGATCATCCTGATGCTGCTGATCTACGGCCGCCAGAAGGCGTGACGAACTGCGCAGCCGCCAGGCGCTCGGTCTATCGTGCACCCGGCCTTGCTCGTTTCAGAAGTCCGCGACCTTGGTGCCGCCATGCCGCGCAAAGCGCTCGGGTGCATAGGCCTGGGGATCGACGATCGGTGTTGCAGCGGTGGCGAGATCGGCGATGAGATGGCCGGCGCCCGGACCGATGCCGAAACCGTGGCCGCTGAAGCCGGCGGCAACGATCAGGCCGGGCAGCGCGGCGAGCTCGCCGATGGCAGGCACGCCGTCCGGTGTGGAATCGATATAGCCCGCCCAGGTCGCCGTGATCTGGCTCTGCTTCAGGGCCGGCAGCAGCTCAAGCGCGCGTGCATGCATCAGGCGGATCGAGGCGCCGTCCGGCTTGGGATCGAGGATGCGGGTGACCTCCATCGGGGTCGGCTCATCGAGCCGCCAGCGACCGAGCGTCTCGTGTCCGGAGCGCAAGCCTTCGAGGCCGCCCGGCAGCAGGCTGCGCCAGCGCTTGGCGAACATCGGCAGGAACTGCGGCGCGAAGCGCAGCTGCTGCAGGGTCGGATCGACGCGACCGCGTCCGCTGATCGCGACCGTATGTCCGCCATCGCCGCGCCTGGTGATGGAAACGGCGGCGGTGTGCAGCGCCGGCGGCAACGGCTCCGCCGACGGCGACAGCGCGAGCGCCGAGGCGCGGATCGAGGCCATCGGCAGCGCGACGCCGAGCTGATGGCAGAACGACGAGGCCCACGCGCCCGCCGACAGCACCGCAAGCGGAGTGCGGATCGTGCCGCGCTCGGTGACGACGGCCGACAGCCGGCCGCCGCTGGTCTCGATGCCGCGCACCGCGCACATCTGATGCACCGTGCCGCCCTGCTTCAGGATCGCGCGCGCCACCGCCGGCGCCGCATCCGCGGGGCTGGCAGTGCCGTCGGTCGGCGAGAACACGCCGCCCTTCCAGCTACGCCCGGTGGCTGCGCCGCGCTCGGTAGCTTGCCGGCTGTCCAGCATGTGCGTGGTGACGCCGGCCGTCCTGGCGAACTCGCCCCAGCGCGCCCAGCCCTCGAGCTCGGCCTCGTCATTGCTCAGATAGAACAGGCCGCAGCGTGAGAAGCCGGTCGTCTCGCCGCTTTCGGCGGAAAAACGCTCCCAGAGGTCGAGGCTCCATGTCGCCATCGGCAGCTCGCGCGCATCACGGTTCTGCTGCCGGCACCAGCCCCAGTTGCGGCTGGACTGCTCGGCGCCGATCCGCCCCTTCTCGATCAAGGCGACCGAGAGCCCACGCCGCGCGAGGTAATAAGCGGCGAACACGCCGACGATGCCGCCGCCGATGACCACGGCGTCTGCACGCTCGGGCAGCGTGGGCGATGTCTCGACGTGCACCAGGGGGGCGGGCATGTGTTTTCTCCGGCTTTCGGCTGACACAGGTTAAAGCGGTATCAGGCACTTCGGGCATCGGATTCGACAGCCGGACGGCATATCGTTCTGCAAGCCCCCACGTCCCCAGTGTATTGTTTTGCATCGCTTAATCCGGACACATACGGCCCCGTTCTTGCTTTGCAGAAGTTCAATCCCCCAAACGCAGAATTTTCTGCTGTAATGGGACCAGGACGCCTCGCGACACGGGACCCCGGCGGCATGAAGCTCGATCGCATCGACATCAAGATCCTGCACGAACTGCAGAAGAACGGCCGCGTCACCAATGTGGAATTGGCCGAACTGGTCAACCTGTCGCCGAGCCCCTGCTTGATGCGGGTAAAGAAGCTGCAGGCGGAGGGCTATATCGAAGGTTATTCGGCCCAGATTTGCGTCTCCAAGCTCGGCCAGACGCTGACCGTCTTCACCGAGGTCACCCTGAAGAACCATCGCCAGATCGACTTCGCCCGGTTTCTGACCGCGGTCGAGAAGATCGACCAGCTGATCGAGTGCCACCTCGTCTCCGGCGGCTACGACTACATGATGAAGTTCGTCACCGCGGGGATCGGCGAGTATCAGACGATCATGGAGCGGCTGACCGACATGGACATCGGCATCGAGAAATATTTCAGTTTCGTCGTGCTGAAATCGCCGATCGTGAAGCCCTATCTGCCGCTGACCAGCCTGTTCCAGATGTAGGCGCACGCTCAACGCTGGCAATAGGCGCGGACCTGCTCGGGATCCTGGCGCAGATGATCCAGCCAGGTCGGATCGAGCTTCGGTACCGACGACAGCAGCAGCTGCGTATAGGGATGCTCCGGCTTCGCCATGTCCTCGGGCGTGATCTGCTCGATCTTGCGGCCGCGATACATCACGACGATGTCGTCGCAGATCGCTTCCACCACCGACAGATCGTGACTGATGAAGACATAAGCGAGATCGAGCTCGCGCTGCAGCTCCTTGAGCAGATCGATGACCGCCGCGGCAACGACGGTGTCGAGCGCCGAGGTGATCTCGTCGCAGATGATCAGCTTGGGATCGGCGGCGAGCGCGCGGGCAAAATTGACGCGCTGCTTCTGCCCGCCCGACAGTTCGGCCGGCCGGCGCTGCCGCAACGCGCGCGGCAGCTTTACCATGTCGAGCAGCTGGTCGATGCGGCCGCTGCGCTGCTTGCGCGGCATGCCGTGGTAGAATGTCAGCGGACGCCCGAGAATGTCCTCGACCGTATGCGCCGGATTGAGCGCCGTGTCGGCGTGCTGGAATACGATCTGCACCTGGCGCAGCTGGTCCGGGCTGCGATGTCGTGCGCTGCGCCCGAGCTCGTGGCCGTCGAACACGACGCCTCCCGAGAACGGCGGCAGGATTCCAGCAATGGCGCGCGCAAGTGTGGACTTGCCGCAACCGGACTCACCGATGATGCCGAGATTGCGCCCGCGCGCCACGCGCAGGCTGACATTGTCGACGGCGACGATCGCAGGCTGGCCGTCCGAGCGCAGCGGCCCGTAGCCGACCGAGACCTCATGCACCTCGAGTAGCGCCTCGGCCGTGGGCCCGGACGCATCACGCCGCGGCTCATGATCCGGCGCGACGGCCGCCAGCAGCTGGCGCGTATAGGGATGCTGCGCGCGCTCGAGAATGTCGGCCGTCGTGCCGCTCTCCTGCACCTCGCCATTCCTGAGCACCACGATGCGGTCGGCGATCTGGGCGACGACCGCAAGATCGTGCGACACATAGATGCCGGCGATGCAGTGCGCCGAGATCACCGACTTGAAGGCACGCAGCACCTCGACCTGGGTGGTGACATCGAGCGCCGTGGTCGGCTCATCGAAGATCAGCACCTTGGGGCTTGCGATCAGCGCCATGGCCGCTGCGAGCCGCTGCAATTGGCCGCCGGACACCTGGTGCGGATAGCGATCGCCGATCCGGTCGGGATTGGGCAGCGACAGCGCGCGGAACAGTGCGACCGCCTTGGTGCGCGCCTCCTCCAGCGGCATCACGCCGTGGATGCGCACGACCTCGATGACCTGGTCCATGATGCGGATCGCCGGATTGAACGCCGCGGCCGCGCTCTGCGGCACATAGGCGATCTTGGCGCCGCGCACCGCCGCTTTGTCCTTCTCCGGCAGCGCCACCATGTCGACGCCGTCGACCACAACCGAACCGCCAACGATCCTGCAGCCCGCGCGGGCATAGCCCATCAGGCTCATCGCCATGGTGGTCTTGCCCGAGCCGCTCTCGCCGATCAGCGCGACGATCTCGCCCTCGGCGATGTCGAGGTCGACGCCCCCTATGATCTCGATCGTGCGGCCGGAGTCGGTGGTGGCCTCGACGCGCAGATCGCGGATCTGAACCAGGCTCGTCATCTACGACGCCTCCCGGTCGCGGATCTTGGTCGGCAGATTGTCGATCAGGAGATTGATCGCAATCGTCAGGCTCGCGATCGCCAGTGACGGAAAGATCACCGCCGGCGCGGCATAGGGCAGCCCGCCGATGTTCTCACGCACCAGCGCGCCCCAATCGGCGTAAGGCGGCCTGACGCCCAGGCCGAGGAACGACATCCCCGAGAGCAGCAGCACGATGAAGACGAAGCGCAAGCCGAGATCGACCAGCACGGGACCGATGATGTTGGGCAGGATTTCCGCACGGATCAGGTACCACAGGCTCTCGCCGCGGATGCGGGCGACCACGACGAAATCCATGGTGTTGATGTTGACCGCGAGCGCGCGGGCGAAGCGATAGGCGCCGGGAATGTAGATCACGGCCATGGTCACGATGAGAACGGGAATCGACGAACCGACAGCCGCGACGACGACGAGACTGAACAGCTTGCTCGGAATCGAGCTCAGCGCATCGAGCAGCCGGCTCAGCACCATGTCGACGACACCGCCGGTAATGGCGGCGATCATGCCGAGCGTGACGCCGGACGCGCCGGCGATGATGACCGAGGCCACGGAAATGCCGAGCGTGTAGCGCGCGCCCATCAGGATGCGCGAGGTCATGTCGCGGCCGAGATAATCGGAGCCGAGCCACAGCTCACGGCTCATCGGACCGAAATAGTCGGTGTCGACGATGTCGCCGACCGGATGCGGGATGATCATGGGCGCAGCGAACGCCACGACGATCCAGAACGTCACGATCAGCGCACCGACGACGCCGACCGCATTGATGCGGTAGCCGAACAGCGACGTGGGGCCAGGCTTGCGGCCGGCGGATGTCGTGACGCTCGTCATCGCAGCCTCGGATTCGACAGGATGGCAATCACGTCCGCCGTGGTGGTCAGCAGCAGGAAGCCGAAGCAGAAGATGATGGCACAGCTCTGGATCAGCGGCAGGTCGCGGGTGGACACCGCATCGACCATCAGCTTGGCGACGCCGGGATAGTTGAAGATCGTCTCGACGATGATGACGCCGCCCAGGAGATAGGACAAGGACAGCGCGACCGCGTTGACGATCGGCCCGAGCGCATTCGGCAGCGCGTGGCGCAGCACGATCCGGCCGCGCGAGGCGCCCTTCAGCAGCGCCATTTCGACGTAGGGCGTATTCAGCGTCTCGACGACGGCCGCCCGGCTCATCCGGATCATCTGCGCCGAGATCACGATGGTGAGCGTGACGACCGGCATCGCATAGGCACGGGCAAAATCATGGACGGTACGGATCTCGCTGGTGAAGGACACGGCCGGAAGCCAGTTGAGATAGACCGCGAACAGCAGCACGGCGAGCGTCGCGATCATGAACTCCGGAACCGACACCACACCGATGATCGCGATGGTGAGGCAGCGGTCATACAACGTATTGCGCAGCATCGCCGCGGTGATGCCGAGCGTCAGCGCCAGCGGCACCGCGATGACAGCGGTGAGGCCTGCGAGCTTGAGCGTGTTGATCAGACGTCCGCCGATCAGCTTCGCCACCGGCATGTTGTTGGCGTAGGAGACTCCGAGATCGCCATGCACGACGCCTGCGAGCCAGCGCAGGAAGCGGAAGATCGCGGGATCGTCGAGATGCATCGCCTTGCGCAGGCCCTCGACCGCTTCCGGCGTCGCGGCCTGGCCGAGCAGGATCGTGGCGGTGTCGCCCGGCAGCATTGCGGTGGCGAAGAACACGGCGAATGAAACAATGATCGCGGTGACCAGCGCGAGGGCCAGCCGGGACAGGACGAGTGATACGATCCGATGTTTCAAACGATGCGCCCGTTAGCCTGGTCAGCGGATGATGGTCGTTGCCGCGGCGCCGGTCTGCGTGACCGGCGCTACGCGTCTCAAACGGCATTCACGAATCGAGCCAGACATATTCAGCGAAGGCATACCCCATCATGCCGCCGAGCGGGCTCGGCTCCAAGCCCTTCAGCTTCGACGAGGTGGCATCGATGTTGGAGATGTAGGCCGGCACGATGGTGCCCGCCTCCTCCGCGATCATCACCTGCATCTCGGCATACATCTGCTTGCGCTTGGCCTGGTCGAGCAGGCCGCGCGCCTCGAGCATCATCTTGTCGAACTTCTCGGACTTGTAGCGGCTCTCGTTCCACGGCGCCTCGGAGGCGTAGAGCAGCGAGAACAGGATGTCCGGCGTCGGGCGCGGATTGATGTTGCCGAAATGGACCGGCGCCTTCAGCCAGTAATTGTCCCAATAGCCGTCCGAGGGAACGCGCTGCACGTCGAGCGTGAGGCCGATCGCGGCCGCCGAGGCCTGGATCACCATGGCCATCTCGATCGCGGAGTTCGCGGCTTCCGAGGTCACGACCGGAATCGAGGTGCCGAGCACACCGGCCTTCTGGAACAGCGACTTCGCCTTGTCCGGATCGAACGGCTTGGGCTTCAGGTCGGGGTTGTGGAAGAAGTTGGCCGGCGACACCGGCTGGTCGTTGCCGACGACACCGAAGCCGCGCAGCACCGATTTGACGATCTGCTCGCGGTTCACCAGGTGCTTCATGCCATCGATGAAATCCTTCTTGTTGCCCGGCGCCATGTCGAGGCGGATGTTGAGGTCGGTATAATTGCCGCTCGTCGACTTCGACAGCGCGATCCCCTCCTTGCCCTCGATCAGCCGGAGCGAGCGCGGATTGATGTTGGCGGCCAGCTGGATGTCGCCGGAGAGCAACGCATTGACGCGCGCATTCTCCTCGGTGATCGCGATGAACTCGACCTGGTCGAGATAGGGACCGTCCTTGAAATAGTTCTTGTTGCGCACGCCGACGGAGCGCACGCCCGGCTCGAAGACCTCGCGAACGAAGGCGCCGGTGCCGTTCGCCTTGGAGAAGTCGGTGGTGCCGTCGGCCACGATCATGAAGTGATGCAGCGCCAGGATCATCGGCAGGTCGGCATTCGGGCTCGCCAAGGTGATCTCGACGGTGGTCTTGTCGACCGCCTTGAAGCCGGTCATTTGCGCCGCGATCTTGGCGACCTTCGAACCGATCGCCTTGTCGAGGTGCCGTTTCAGCGAGAACACGACGTCGGCCGCCGTCAGCGGCTTGCCATCGTGAAAGGTGACGCCCTTCTTGAGCTTCACGGTCCAGGTCTGCGCATCCTGGGACTCGATCGACTCCGCAAGCTCCATCTGCGCCGCGCCACTCTTGTCCAGCGTCGTGAGCCGATTGTAGAACGAGCAGCAGCGAACATAGTCGGTCGACAACGAGGCCTTGGCCGGATCAAGCGTATCGGCCGTCGAGGTCGACCATCCCGCCGCCTTGATCGCCCCGCCCCGCTTCGGGCTCGCCGCGAATGCGCGCTCGGCGCGGCCGAGGATGGTGCTGCCGGCAGCGAATGCGACGCCGTTCGCGAGCATCATCTTCAGGAGATCGCGGCGCGAGGCGCCGCGCCGGATCGCAGCCTCGACCAGCCCATCATCCGCAGCAGTCCAGTTGGAGATCTCGTGGCTCATGTCATCCGTCCCCTGTTTCGATCCGGCAGAATGAATTCGTCAGTCGCGCGCTTCACGTGGCGGGCACGTGGTCCACGGCGTCGGCCAGCTCGGCCATCGAGCGGAAATGAAAATCCGGCCTGGTGAACGATGCCGGCTCGATTGTGCCGCCATAGCCCTGCTTGTCGTGGCGGCGCTCGATCCAGCAATTGGCGATGCCGAGCTGACGGGAGATGCCGATGTCGTGATACTGGCTCTGCGCGACATGCAGGATCTCGGACTTGCTGCCGCCGTCGCGCGCGACAAACGCGAGCACCTGGGCGAAGAAGGCAGGATCCGGCTTCTCCGTCCCGGTGTCGTCGACCGTGAAGGTTGCATGGAATGGCGAGCCCAGCGCGCGCTCGAAATGATCCATCGCCCAGCGCCGCGCGTTCGTCATCGCGATCAGCTTGTAGCGCTTGGCGAGACGGGCCATCGCTGCGGCGCTGTCCGGAAAGGCTTTCCAGCGCGCGGCTGAATCACGGAAACGTTCGCCGAGCGCGGTCTGCCGGGGCAGACCGAGCTGCGGGGCAATGATGTCATAGACGCGGACGAGATCATCCGGAAAGCGGTCGGCATCAGCGGCATAGCGTGCAGCGCGGTACAGGCTGAGCGCCTGCTCGCCGTCGACAGCCCTGTTCGCATCCGCCGCGATCTCGGCGAGGCTGGAGACGATCCCGCCTTCGAAGTCGATCAGCGTGCCGACCACGTCGAAGGTCAGGTACCTGAATTGAGCGAGATCGAGCTGGGTCATTCTGCGAGGCCTTCCGCGTCGTCGATCCTAGTGTGAAGCCGGGTTTCGGCGAAAGCTTCCGAATTGCCGGGACCCGACGGCAGAAAATTGCGAATAGGAGCGGGCCCCGACATATCGGCGTTGCTGCATAAGCAGCGAGCGGTCCTTGCCCGCTTTCACGCCATCTTTCACGCCATGGCTTGGCGGACGTCCGGGTCGGCCAGGGTCTGGTCGAGCGTCCGCGCGGTCCGCTCGATGATGGCATCGATGTCGGCATCGGTGCAGCACAGCGGCGGGGCGTAACCGAGCACCCCCGTCGGGAAGGCGCGGATGACCAGCCCGTTCGCCCAGGCGCGATCGAAGATGCGGCGCGACGGCTCGGCGCTCGCCGGCAGCGGCGTCTTGCGCTCCTTGTCGACGACGAGCTCGATCGCCGCCAGCAGGCCACGGCCGCGAACGTCGCCGACCAGCGGGTGATCCTGCAGCGCACGCAGGCCGGCCATCAGCCGCGCACCGGCACGCCGGCCGTTCTCCAGCAGACCGCTTTCATACAATTCGAGCACGGCAAGGCCGACGGCCGCGCTCACCGGATGCGCCGAATAGGTATAGCCGTGCCCCACCGCCGACATCCCTGCCCCGTCGGCGATCACGCCATAGACATGATCGGACATCAGGACCGCGCCCATCGGCACATAGCCCGAGGTCAGGCCCTTGGCCACCGTCATGAAGTCGGGAACGATGTCGTCATCGGTGCAGGCAAACAAGGGACCGGTGCGGCCGAATCCGGTGATCACCTCATCGGCAACGAACAGGATGCCATGCTGCCGGCAGCGCTCGCGCATCGCCTTCATCCAGCCGTCAGGCGGCACCAGCACGCCGCCCGAGCCCTGGATCGGCTCGGCATAGAACGCCGCCACCCGCTGCGGCCCGCCCACCTCGGCGATCTTGGCCTCGAGCGCGGCGAGCGACGCCGCAATGATCGCCTCGGGATTGCTGCCGACCGGATTGCGATAGCAATCATGCGACGGGATCTTGTGCTGCCAGCTCAGCGGCACGCCGAAATTGGTGTGGAAGGCAGGCAACGCCGTCAGACCGGCGCCGACCGTCGAGGAGCCATGATAACCCTGCTGCAGCGTGATGAACTGGTCGCGCTGCTTCTGTCCCTTCGCGTGCCAATAATAGTGGATGAAGCGGACCGTGCTGTCGACCGCGTCCGAGCCGCCCAGCGTGAAGTAGACGTGGTTGAGATCGCCCGGCGCACGCTCGGCCAACGCCGCGGCGAGCCGGATGGCGGGCTCCGATGCGAGGCTGAAATAGCCGGTCGCATAAGGCAGCTCGCGCATCTGCCGCGCCGCAGCCTCCACGATGCTGTCATGGCCATAGCCGGCATTGACGCACCACAGGCCGGCGAAGCCATCGACCAGCTGGTGGCCGGAGGCGTCCGTGACGACAGCGCCCTTGGCCGAAGCGAGGACCCGCGCGCCCGAGGCCTCATGTCCGCGATAGGATGCGACGGGGTGCACCAGATGGGCGCGATCGAGTTCGATGAGCGAGTTGCTGAGCATGACGATCTCCGGTTCAGCCGAACGCCTGGCTGGCCAAGGCAAATGTTGAGGCGAATGGCGAGGCAAATGAGGTTGCGGACGGCCGCGTCCCGTCCCTTGCCGCGGGGCGGCGCATGACGATGCCGCCGCCGACATGATCGAAGCCGAGGCTTGTCAGCCACGGCGCAAGCCCGCTCTCGATGGCGGTGTCGACGCGGATGAATTCGCCTTGCCGCCCGGAAAGAAAGTGCGCGACAAGGGCCTTGGCGTCGTCGAGACCCGCGCCGACGACCGGACCGATCACGAGGCCGCGGCCGAAGCGACGCAGCGCCGCGAAGCCGGCCAATCGACCGTCTCGCTCGAGCACCGCGAACTCGCCGACAACAGCGAGATGTGCAATCAGTACGCCGCGGTCCGCGCCGAACGCCGCAGCGTCCAGCACGGTGATCGCGGCAACGTCCTCCGTCGTCGCCGCACGCACGGCATCGCACTGCGCGACCGCCTGCACGAGATGTCCCTGGTGCTGGACGATCTCGCCCGACCGACAGAAGCCGAGCTTCTCATAGAGCGGCAGGCCATCCTCGGTCGCGACGAGCTGCAGCCGGCGGTCGCCCGCAAGCGTCATCGCCTGCTGCATCAGGCGTCGTCCCAGCCCCTGCCCCCGCTCGGCCTCGTCGACGATGACCATGTTGATGGTGCCGGCGTCGCCGCCATAGGGCGTCATCAGCACGGTCCCGATCACGCGCGTATCCGCGCGGACCGCAACGCAGCCCTTGCTGAGCGCAAGAGCCATCTGCCAATCCTCGCGGCGATGCGGCCAGCGGGCCTGACGCGACAACTCCGTCGCGGCATCCAGGTGATCCCTGCTGAAAGCCACCAGGTTCGCGGCGTTGGACATCATGCATGTACTCCCAATCCACCGGGAGTCTGAGGGAGCATCCCCCGGCAAATCGTCTGAAGGCGCTGATGCCAACAACATCTTCCGCCGTAGAACCGGGGCAAAGCCGCATCTTATGCTGGCCTGCCGGCCTATCATCGGACGCCGAGATCATAGCCCGCGTGAGGATCCATGAGCCGCTTTCGTCCGAAATACGTAACCTTCGACTGCTACGGCACGCTGACCAATTTCCAGATGGCTGAGGCCGCACGCGATCTCTACAGCGCAACGCTCCCCGAGCCGGCGATGAACGAGTTCGTCAGCGTCTTCTCGGCCTATCGCCTCGACGAAGTCCTCGGCGCCTGGAAGCCCTATGCCGAGGTCGTCAGCAATGCGCTGGCCCGCAGCTGTCGCAAGATCGGCATCCCGTTCAAGCCGGAGGACGCCGAGATGGTCTATCAGCGCGTGCCGACCTGGGGACCGCATCCGGACGTGCCGGCGGGGCTCGCCAAGCTGGCGAAGGAAATTCCGCTGGTTATTCTCTCCAACGCCATGAACGGGCAGATCCCCTCGAACGTCGCCAAGCTCGGCGCCCCCTTCCATGCCGTGTTCACCGCCGAGCAGGCGCAGTCCTACAAGCCGCGGATGCGCGGCTTCGAATACATGTTCGACATGCTCGGCTGCGGCCCTGAGGACATCACGCACTGCTCCTCCTCGTTCCGCTACGATCTCATGACGGCGCACGACCTCGGCATCAAGAGCAAGGTCTGGGTCAACCGCGGCCACGAGCCGGCCAATCCCTACTACGGCTACACCGAGATCAAGGACGTCTCCGAACTGCCCGGCGTGTTCGGTCTTTAAGCAGAGTGCCCGCGATGAAGTATGTCTCCTACTGGCGCGATACTGCGGCCGCATTTTTCGGCGGTCACACCGGGCCCGTGGAGGGGCATTACGACGTCGCCGTGATCGGTGGCGGCTTCACCGGCCTCGGCGCCGCGCTGCAGCTCGCCAAGGCCGGCGCCAAGGTCATCGTGCTCGAAGCCGGTTCCGTCGGCTCGGGCGCGTCGGGCCGCAATGGCGGGCATCTCAACAACGGCTTGGCGCACAGCTATCCGGCCGCGAAGGCCGAGCTTGGCGCCGAGCGCGCGATCGCCCTCTACAAGGCGTTCGACGAGTCGATCGACACGCTCGAGCGCCTGATCGCGGAGGAGAACATCGCCTGCGATTTCCGCCGCTCCGGCAAGCTCAAGCTGGCGTCCAAGCCCGCCCATTTCGATGCGATCGCCCGGAATTTCGAGGCCATCAACCGCGAGGTCGATCCGGACACGGCACTGCTCTCGGCGGCAGATCTGGAATCGGAGATCGGTTCGCCCTTCCATGGCGCCATGCTGTTTAGGAAGAGCGCGATGATGCATATGGGCCGCTTCGCAGCCGGCCTCGCCACGGCTGCAAGCCGCCGCGGCGCCGTCATCGTCGAGCACGCCGCGGTCACCGAGCAGGTCCCCGAGGCCAAGGGGTTTCGCCTGACTACCGCCAAAGGCACGGTGCGAGCCGATCAGGTGCTGCTTGCGACCGGCGCCTATACCCCGTCGACCTTCAGCTACTTCCGCCGCCGCATCATCGCCGTCGGCAGCTTCATCATCGCAACCCGCCCCCTGACGGCGGCCGAGGCGGCTTCGGTGCTGCCGGGCCACCGCACCTACGTCAACTCGATGAACATCGGCAACTACTTCCGTCTATCGCCGGACAACCGCCTGATCTTCGGCGGCCGCGCCCGTTTCTCGGCGACCTCGGATCAGCAGTCGGACGCCAGGAGCGGCGCGATCCTGCGCGACGCGATGGAACGGATGTTCCCGCAGCTCAAAGGCATCGATATCGACTATTGCTGGGGCGGGCTCGTCGACATGACGGCCGACCGTTATCCGCGTGCCGGCCGCCAGGACGGCGTGTGGTATGCGATGGGCTATTCCGGCCACGGCGCGCAGCTTTCGACCCATCTCGGCATGATCATGGCCGATGCCATGCTCGGCCGGCCCGACCGCAATCCGATGAAGGAGGCCGGCTGGCCGGTCGTACCCGGCCATTTCGGCAAGCCATGGTTTCTGCCGTTCGTCGGCGCGTACTACAAGGCCTTGGACTGGATCCGCTGAGCTGTCGCGGACAGCCGCTCGTGCAGCCGGCACACGGCCCTTAGCAATCAAAGCTGCGCCTCGAAGGCCGCGCGCTCGGCGCGGCTGAGATGCAGCCCATGCTTGGTGCGCCGGTCCAGCACGTCGGCTGCCGTCTGTGCCCACTCCCGCTCGCGCAGGTAGGCCAGCTCCCGCTCATAAAACGTGCCGCCGAAATGACGGCCGAGATCGTCGCGTGTGCGCGCCGGCCCGAGCAGGTCGCGGGCGCAACTGCCGTAGAGACGCGCATAATGCGCCACCGCCTCGCGCGGCAAGGCCTGATACTCGGCTGCAAGATCGTCGAGAAACTGCTCGAACGAGACGCCGAGATCCCCGCCCGGCAGACAGGCCCCCGACGTCCAAGCAGGTCCCATCTGCGGAAACCACGGACCGAGCCGCTCCAGCGCGTGCTCGGCGAGCTTGCGAAAGGTCGTGATCTTGCCGCCGAAGATCGACAGCAGCGGCGGCTGTCCCGCCGTGCCGTGCACCTCGAACACATAGTCCCGTGTCACGGCCGACGGATTGTCGGCGTTGTCGTCGTAGAGCGGCCGCACGCCGGAGAAGGCGTGGATGATATCCGCCTTGCCGGGCGCCGCGCGGAAGTAGCGGTCGAGCACCGCCAGCAGGTAGTCGATCTCGCCGCCGTCGATCGCGACGTCCTCCGCACGACCGTCATGCACGATGTCGGTGGTGCCGATCAGGGCGAGATCGTTTTCATAGGGGTTGACGAAAATGACGCGGCGGTCGGTGTTCTGCAGCAGATAGGCCTGCGACCCGCTCCAGAATTTCGGCACCACCAGATGGCTGCCCTTCACGAGCCGCACATTGTGCGCCGAGTTGAGGCCGGCGACGCCTTGCACGACGTCCTGCACCCAGGGACCTGCGGCATTCACCAGCGCCTTGGCGCGGACGCTCCGCAGCTCGCCGGTCTCGGAGCGCATCTCCAATCGCCAGCAATCGCCCTCGCGGCGTGCGCTCACCGCGCGGGTGCGCGGCAGGATGACGGCGCCCTTGCGCGCGGCATCGATGAGATTGAGGATCACCAGCCGGGCATCGTCGACCCAGCAATCCGAATATTCGAAGCCGCGCCGGAATTCGGGCCGCAGCGGCGCGCCCTCCGGCTCGTGGACGAGGTCGACGTTGCGGCTCGCCGGCAGTTGCTTGCGGCCGCCGAGATGGTCGTAGAGAAACAGCCCGGTGCGCACCAGCCAGGCTGGGCGCTGCTCCGGCGAATGCGGCAGCACGAAGCGCATCGGCCAGATGATGTGCGGCGCCGAGGCCAGCAGCACCTCGCGCTCGATCAGCGCCTCACGGACCAGGCGAAATTCGTAGTATTCGAGATAGCGCAGGCCGCCATGGATCAGCTTGCCCGAGCGCGACGAGGTGCCCTGCGCGAAATCATCCTTCTCGCACAACAGCACCTTCAGGCCGCGGCCGGCGGCATCACGGGCGATACCAGCGCCATTGATGCCGCCGCCGATCACGGCGAGGTCCAACAAGCCGTAATCGGATCCGCTGCGTGAAACCGGCGCGTTCATCGCTTGCTGCTGTGCTTCGTCTCAAGCTTGCGGCCGGCGGCTGCTGCGCGCGTCCTGGTGGCCTTGGCCGGCGTCTTTGCAACCTTCTTGGCCGGCTTCGCCGACTTGGCATTCGACTTGGCCTTCGTCTGTGTCTTGGGGTCCTGAAGACCGTAGGTCGAGAACCCCTGCGCCGTCTCGGCGATCTCGGCGTCACCCAGGATGTGCGGCTGGCCGAGCGCGAGCGACAGATAATATTGCTTCGCGATCGTCTCGAGCTCGACCGCCAGCCACATCGCCTTGTCGAGATTGGCGCCCACCGCGATCATGCCGTGATTGGCCAGCAGGCAGCCGTTGCGTCCCTCCAGCGCCTCAAGCGCAAGCTCGGACAACTCAGCCGTGCCGAACCGTGCATAGCCGGCGCAGCGAATGTCCATGCCGCCGAACGCGGCCATCATGTAGTGGCAGGCCGGGATCGACTTGCGCGCGATCGCGAGCACCGTAGCGTAGGTCGAATGCGTGTGCACGACGCCGCCGACATCCGGCCGTCCGCGCATGATGTCCAGATGAAAGCGCCATTCGGTCGACGGCTTGAGCGGTCCGTCCCAGGAGCCGTACTCGCCCTCGAGCGGCATCGAGGCGATCATCTCCGGCTTCATCGAGTCGTAGGGCGTCGCCGACGGCGTGATCAGCATACGGTCCTTGTAGCGGGCGGAGATGTTGCCCGATGTGCCCTGGTTCAGACCCGACGCATTCATCCACCGGCACTTGGCGATGATGTTCTCGCGGATCAGTCGTTCCTCGCGATTCATTGCAAAAACCTTTCGTCAGCAGGGATTGAGCGGCGGCTCGCCGGCGAGATAGCGGCGAACCTCTTCGGCCGCCTGGTCGGCGGCAAAGGTGACGGTGCGTACGGAGGCGCCGGCGATGTGCGGCGTCAGCGTGACATTGGGGAGCTGCAGCAGCGGCCAGTCCGGCGGCACCGGCTCGACGGCGAAGGTGTCGAGCATCGCACCGGCCAGCCGCTGCGAGCTGAGCGCGTCATAGAGCGCCTGGTAGTCGACCAGCGGGCCGCGGGCCGTGTTGATCAGGATCGCGCCCGGCTTGATCTTTGCCAGCGCGTCGCGATCGATGAAGCCGGTGGTCTCTGCGGTCACGCGGGCATGCAGGCTGATCACATCGGCCCGCGCCAGCAGCTCGCCGAGCGCGACGTGCTCGACGCCGTCGTTGCGATCCTGGGCGCTAAGCTGCACGTAAGGGTCCGTGACCAGGATCTTGCAGCCGAACGCTTTCAGAAGCTTCACCACGCGGGTGCCGATCGCACCATAGCCGACGATGCCGACGGTCATCTCACCAAGCTCGCGGCCGGTCCGGTCGGCGCGGTAGAGATCGCCGCGCCAGTCGCCGCCGCGCAACGACTCGTGGCCGCTGCGGATCAACCGCGTCTCCGCGAGCATGGCGCCGATGGTGAATTCGGCCACGGCGCTGGCGTTGCGTCCGGGCGTATTGACCACGAGCACGCCGTGATCGCGCGCCGCCTGCATGTCGACATTGACCGGGCCGCCGCGCGACACCGCGATGAATTTCAGACGGGGCAGCCGCTGCAGCATCGCCCGTGAGATCGGCGCGAGATGCGTCACCAGCAGCGGCGCTTCGCCGATGAACGCGGCGAGCTCATCGGGATCTCCCATGAACTCCTTGAGGCCATCGAGCTTGGAGCCGGCATAGCCGTGCTCCATCGGCTCGTCCGGCCAGGGCTGCTCGAGCGTGCGGATGTCGAGACTGTCGCCGCAGGTCGCGGTGATGCGCTCGGCGAACACCGACGGCAGCATGAAGCGGTCGCCGATGATGGCGATGGACCTAGACATGATTGGCCCCCGTCCGCTGCGCAGCGAGCTGCTTCCACACCGGCCGCGCCGCGAGGCGCGCATCGACATAGGCCGGAAATAACTGCTCATAGCGTTCGGCCAGCGCCATATCCGGCGCTTGCGGCTCGTCCAAATAGGGCCTCACCCACTCCTCCGCGCAGTCCATCATGTTCGAATAAAGTCCGGTCGCGACCGCTGCGATCATGGCCGCGCCCGATGCGCCGGCCTCCTCGCGGCGGCAGACCCTGATCGTGCTGCCGAGCGCCGCACCAAGAATGGCGCCGAGCGCACGGCTGCGCGCAGCGCCACCGGTCAGACGGATCTCGGCCGGGAGCGATCCCATCGCCGCGTAGCAGTCGCGTGCGGCAAAGGCCAGCCCCTCCATCACCGCCCGCATCAGATCCCAGTAGCCGTGACGCGTGCGCAACCCGATCAGCTGCGCGGACGCCTCATGCGACACGAACGGGCCGCGTTCGCCCGCCTCCGAAATGAACGGATGGTACAGCAGCTCGCCTGCTTTCGCAGCGAGCACGCGCTCATCGAGCCGCCTGATAAGGTCGTTGCGCGAGCGCGCGATACCCTCCATCGCGAGCACGCCGCGGGCGACATCGAGCAGCCAGTCGATGTTCAAGGTCGCGGCCATCGTCGACTGCATCTGCGCGTAGTGCCCGGGCACCGGAAACGGCATCGTATAGCCGGTCGCCTCCGCATTCAGCTTGACCGCATCGGCCGTGCGCGCCAGCCGCATGTGCATGCCGGTCGAGCCGATGATGGTGCAGCCGACATCCGGACTCGGATCATAGAGCCCGCCGCCGAGCGCGTTGCAGATGACGTCGACATAGCCGAGCGACACAGGCACGCCCGCGGGCAAGCCGGTCTCCGCCGCAGCCATCTCCGACAGCGGATGCGTCGCGACGACCCCGTCGACCACGTCGGGAAACAGCCGCGCGGAGTCGCTGATACCGATCAGATCAGCGGCTTCGCCGTCAAAGCAGCGATTGCGGAAATCGCCGCAGGAGAACGCCGCCTCCGACGGATCGGTGGCGCGGGCGCCGGTGAGCTGGAAGTAGAGCCAGTCCTTGCAGTGGAACACCGTGCTGGCGCGATCCAGGATCGCGGCCGCGTGCGCCTGCAGCCAGGCGAGCTGCGGCCCCTGCTGGCAGGCGTTGAGTCCCGATCCCGTGCGCCGATAATGCGCCGCGTTGCGCTCGCCCGATCGGAACGACTCGACGAAGCCGGCCGCGCGCGAGTCGAGCCACAACAGAGCGGGCGCGACGGGCTCGCCGTCGGCATCGATCAGCCAGGTGCCGTCGCCCTGCCCGGTCACCGCGATCGCCGCGACGCGGGCCGCCAAATCAGGCAGCGCAGCGCCGAGCCCGCGCAGGGCGGCCACCGTATCGCTCCAGGTCCGATCCATGTCCTGCTCGACGCGACCGCCCGGCAGGGTCGTGTAGCTGTTGGGAATTGCGAAGTCGCCAAGCTGGCGACCGTCCCGCGCGAACGCGACCGCCTTGATCACCGAGGTGCCGGCGTCGATGCCGATGATCACGTCGCGGGTCGCGGATGACGCCATCGCTCAGCGGGCCTCCGCATGACGAACGCAGACGCCGTCGGTCCCGAAGATATGGAGGTGACGCGACTCCAGCGCGCACGGAACGACATCGCCCGGTCGCGCGGCGACCTTGCTGGAGGTGACGGCGACCAGCAGATGACCAGCGCACTCGCCTGCAATATGCGCCTGATCGCCGAGCCACTGGTTGGAGACGACGCGCAGCCGCGCTTCGCCGCTGCCGATCGCGATCCGCTGCGGCCGGATGCCGACCTTGATGCGATCGGTCTGCACCAGCGCCTGCTGCGCCGACACATCCAGCGTCTGCCGGGAAATGTGGAAGGAGACGTCGGAGCCCGCGGTA
This sequence comes from Bradyrhizobium sp. SRS-191, assembly GCF_024586915.1. GTDB lineage: Bacteria > Pseudomonadota > Alphaproteobacteria > Rhizobiales > Xanthobacteraceae > Bradyrhizobium. The sequence goes on along the minus strand of NZ_JANBVS010000025.1, from coordinate 47,512 downwards.
AGGCGAAAGCCGCCGTCCTCCTCCGCCACCGCCGTCTCCAGCAGATTCATCGGCGGCTCACCGATGAAGCTCGCGACGAACAGATTGGCCGGACGGTTCTTCAGCTCTCGCTCGCTCGCGAATTGCTGCAATACGCCGTCCTCCATGACGGCGATGCGGTCGGCGAGCGCGCTGGCCTCGGTCTGGTCATGGGTGACGAAGATCGCGGTCATGCCGCGTTCGGCGAGCAGGCCCTTGATGCGCCCGCGCAGCACCGCGCGGAGCTGCGGCTCCAATTGCCCCATCGGCTCGTCGAGCAGATAGAGATCGGCGTCGCGCACCAGCGCACGCGCCAGCGAGACGCGCTGCTGCTGGCCGCCGGAGAGCGCGCGCGGATGATGATCGAGGATATCCTCGATCTCGACCAGACGCGCGATGTCGTCGACGCGCCGCGCGATCTCGGCCCGCGACAGCTGCTGCGCCTTCAGCGCGAAGGCGATGTTCTCGCGCACGGTCAGCGGCGGATACAGCGAATAGCCCTCGAACGCCATCGCCACCCTGCGCTTGGCCGGCGGCAGATCATGAATGGGACGCTGCGCCAGCGCGATCGAGCCCGAGCTCACGCTTTCGAACCCGGCGATCATGCGCAAGGTCGAGGTCTTGCCGCAACCGGAGGAGCCGAGCAGCGCAACGATCTCGCCCGACCTGATGTCCATGTCGAGCGCGCGCACGGCATGGACGTCCGGCTTGCCCCTGGTGTGATAGACCTTGTCGACGTTGCGGATTTCGAGCATGCCCATATCAGATCCTCACGCCGCCTGCCGCCGCGACGGCAGCCCGATACGCTCGCCGCTGGCATGGTCGAACAGCAGCGCCGCATCGGGCGCGAACCGCACGAACACGTCCTCGTCGGCCCCCGCACCCAGCGCCTCCGGAGCCAGAGCCGCCAGCCATTCGCCACCGTCGGCGAAGCGCAGCAGCACCACGGCGCGCTCATGGAGAGGTGTCACCGCGACGATCCGCGCGGGGATCGCGTCCTCGCCGCCATGGCGCGTCACCAAGACATCATCGGGACGTACGCCGAGCCAGCAGCGCCCGCGCGCACCGGACGGCAGCTCGTCAGCATCGAGCCGGACCTGCGTGCCGGCGACTGTGGCGATCAAGCCGCCCTGCCCGACCGTCGGCGTGACTTCGGAGAGATTGATGCTGGGATCGCCGAACAGCCTGGCCACGGCGACTGAGGCCGGCCGCGCATAGATCTCCTCCGGGCGGGCCACCTGCACCAGGCGCCCGTTGATCAGCACGGCGATGCGATCGGCGATCGCCATCGCCTCGCGATAGTCCTGCGTTACATACAGCACCGCCGCCGAACCACGCCTCAGCAAGGTCGGCAGTTCCAGCCGCATCTCGTAGCGCAGCTTGGCGTCGACGTTGCGCAGGGGATCGTCGAGCAGCAGCACTTCGGGATTGCCGATCAGCGCGCGCGCGAGCGCAGTGCGCTGCTTCTGGCCATTGGACAATTCGCGGGGCTTGTGGCCGAGCACGTGCTCGATCTTCAGCAGCCGGCTCATCGCCGCCACCTTCGCCGTGACGTCGGCGGCGCCGCGCGCACGCAGGCCGCTGGCGATGTTGTCGCGCGCGGTCATGTGCGGGAACAGCGCAAAGTTCTGGAACGCCATGCCGATGCCGCGCTGCTCCGGCGGCGCATCGACGATCGAGCGCCCGCCGACCAGGATGTCGCCCGCATCAGGCTCGAACATGCCGGCGATCATCCGCAGCAGCACGGTCTTGCCGCTGCCCGACGGACCGAACACCGCAACGATCTCGCCGGGCTCGACCGCAAGCGACACACCTTTGGCGCAGCTCGCGGCGCCGAAGCTCTTGTCGACGGATTTGAGTTCGAGACGCGCCATGCTTCAACCCTTGACTGCACCGAGCGAGAGACCTTCGACCAGATAGCGCTGCGCATAGAGCGCCAGCAGTAAGGTCGGCGTCACCGAGAGCACGATGGCCGCAGCGATCTGGCCGTATTGGATGCCCGACGCGGTTACGAAGGCGAGCGCGCCGACCGTTACCGGCTGCTTGTCGGCGGAGGCCAGGATCAGCGCGAAGACGAAATTGTTCCAGCAGAAGATGAAGGACAACAGGCCTGCCGCCGCAATGCCGGGACCGGCGAGCGGCACGGCGATGCGCGTGAAGGCCTCGCGCCAGGAATGCCCCGCGAGCCGATAGGCGTGCTCGATATCCGGGCTGATGTCCTCGAAATAGCCGCGCACGATCCACAGGATCAGCGGCAGCGCGATCAGCTGATACACCCAGACGATGCCGAAGTAAGTGTCGTTGAGGCCGAGCTGCTGGTAGTACAGCGACAGCGGCAACAGTACCAGAAGCGGCGGCGCGAAGCGGAACGACAGCAGTGTGAACGCGATGGTCTCGCCGAGCCGGAACTTGAACCGCGCGAAGGCATAGGCTGCGGGCACGCCGAGCAGTAGCGCCAGGATGACGGAGGCGCTCGACAGCAGGAAGCTGTTCATCAGGTTGCGCATGAACGAGATCTGCAGATTGCCGGCGGCGGTCTTGAGCTGGCCGGAAATCAGCGCCTCGTAATTGGCGAGCGTCGGCTCGAACAGGATGCGCGGCGGGATGCGCAGGATCTGCTCGTTGGTCTGGAACGACATCAGGAGGATCCAGACGATCGGGAACATGAAGAACACGAGCACCAGCGCCAGCGCGATGCCGCGGAAGATGCGTCCAGCCGGACTGGAGTGATCCATGACCTCTCTCCTCAGGCGTGACCGTGGGCGCGTTCGCGCAGCCGCAGCCAGTTCTTGATGAAGATGTTCGACAGGATGTTGGTGATCAGCCAGAGGATCATCAGCAACGCCGCCGAGCGTCCGACATTGGTGTACTGGAAGAATTCGAGATAGGCCTGAACCTGGAACACCATCAGCCGGTCACCGGGCCCGCCTTGCGTCATCGCATAGACGATGTCGAACTGCTGGATCGAGTCGAGCAGCCGGAACAGCGAGGCCGTGATGATGTAGGGCGCGAGCATCGGCAAGGTGATGCGGAAGAACACGAAGCTTGCCGGCACGCCGTCGAGCGCGGCCGCCTCGAACGGCTGCCGCGGCAGCGAGCGCAGGCCGGCCAGCAGCAGGATCATGATGAAGGGCGTGTAGACCCAGACGTCGACCAGCACGACCGTGAACAGCGCGGTCGAGGGATCGGAGGCCCATTTGAAATCGGGCGCACCGAGCAGGCCCACCAGATAGGACAGGATGCCGAAGCTCGGATTGGTCATCAGCTTCCACATCAGCGCGGCGATCGCCGGCGCCGTCATCAGCGGCAGCAGCAGCATGATCGAGACCGCGTTGTGGAAACGCGTCGGCCGCCGCAGCAGCAGCGCGATGCCCAGACCGAGCAGCAATTCGGCGATCACCGTCACGGCGGTGTAGACCAGCGAGATGCGCAGCGTGTTCCAGAACGCCGGATCGGACAGGAAATCGATGTAGTTGTCGACGCCGATGAAGCCGCGCAGATACGGCAGATTGAGCCGGTAGCGTTGCAGCGAATACACCGCGGCGGTGACGAACGGCACCAGGATGGCGATGCAGACCAGCAGCGCCGGCAGGCTCAGGAGATACGGCAGCAGCCGCCCGCTCCAGCGTTTCGCGCGGCGCGGCGCCGCCTCGGTCTCGACAAGTTGGGCCATGCTCATGACAGGCGTGATCACATCATCGCGGGAAGAAGATGGGGCCGGTCCGGACGCTTGTGGGGAGCGTCCGGACCGACGGGCGGTCCAAGGAGGTGCCGGGCGCAGCCTCAGCCGAGGCCGGCCTGCTTCAGCTGACGGTTGATGCTCTCGGCAAGCTTGTCGAGGCCCTCGTCAACGGTGATCTCCTTGGCCACCATCTTCTGCAGCGAGGCCGCCCACTCCGTGGTGAGATCGAAGAACAGCGGCTGTGCCGTGAAGTAGATCTTCGCGCCGGGCGCCGAGAGGTCATGCTGCTCGAGATAGCCCGGATACGACTTGGCGATGCGGTCGCGGAATTCGCTGTCCTTCCACACGGAGGTGCGGACCGGATTGACGAAGTCCATCTTGCGCGCGCCGAACAGGTCGTGCTCGACCGACGCCGCCCACTGCATGAACAGCCACGCCGCGTCCTTCTGCTTGGAGAAGCTCGACATCGCCAGCGACCAGATCCAGACGTTCGGCGTCGGCGCCTTGGCGGCCGGATTGGCCGCGAACGGCGCGTAGCCGAGATTGCCGCGCTCCTTGTTCTCGCCGCCGTTCATGAAGTAGCCGAGAATGTCGGCGTCGAAGATCATGCCGGAGGCGCCGGCGCCGAGATCGGTGCCGACCTGGTACCAGGTGTAGGTCGACCAGTTCTTCGGGCCCGAGCCCTGGATCATCTTCACCCACTTCTCGTGGAAGTCCTTCGAGGCCTTGGTGTTCATCGCGGCCTTGAGCTTGCCGCCCTCCATCACGAAGTCCTTCTGGCCGAAATTCGCATAGGCCGACAGGAAGCCTGGATGGATGGTTGCCCAGGAACGCGAGCCGCGCACGCCGACGCCGTAGGGACCGCCGGCGTCCTTGGTGATCTTGGCCGCGACCTCGAGCATATCATCGAGATTGGTCGGCGGCTTGACGCCGACCTTGTTGAAGATGTTGCGGTTGTAGGTGACGTTGTTGAGCTCGTAGCCCCACGGGATGCACCATTGCTTGGCTTTGCCCGAGCCGAGCTCCGAGCCGGCGACGCCGTCCCAGGCGGTCGAGGAGCGCAGGCCCGGCAACACGTCGTCCCAGGCGAACGACGGATTGGTCTTGGCCGGATCCTTGATGTAGGTGTTGAGGTCCTCGATCCAGCCGGCCGGGCCGTAGGTCCAGGTCATGTAGGCGCCGGTCATGAAGGCGTCGTACTGGTCGGACTTCGACGACAGCGCCGCGGTCACCTTGTCGAAATACACATCCTCCGGAAAGATGTCGTAGGTGACGTTCATGCCGGTCAGGCTCTTGAACGCCTCGATGTCGCCGATCATGGCGTCGACGTAAGGATGCTTGTTGAGCAGCAGCTTGACGGTCTTGCCGCTCTGGGCCTTCCAGTTGAAATCCGCGGCCATCGCCTGCGACATCGCGGAGGCAAAGCCGGCATTGGCTGCGGCGCCGGCGATGCCGAGCTTGGCGGCGCCGTCGAGCAGATCACGCCGGCTGATGCGCTTGCCGGCATAGGACGCAAAGAGATTCTTCTCACGATCGTACATTCAACCCTCCCTTTGTTTTTATAGAAGTTGGTCGCGTTACCTGCCCTTCCGACTTTTGTTTTTAGTCTGACCGGATGTTTTCTCCGGCTTGTCGGTAGATAGTGCCTGAGCGGTCACCTCATCGATGATGAGGCCGTTCAGAAAGCCGCTGCGCAGCACCGCGCGCAGGGCCGTGATCTTCGCCTCGCCGCCACCGATGGCGACGATGCGGTGTTTCTTCAAATCGCTCGCGGCCATCGAGGTGGCACGCGCGGAGAGATCGAGATCGAGCAGTTCGCCCTGGGCATTGAAGAAGTGCCCGAGCAGGTCGGCGCAGGCGCCGGCGCGCTTCAGCTCGACGACCTCGTCGGGCTTGATCATGCCGCTCGACACCAGGAAGCCGTCGGCGTGGATCTGGCCGATGCCGACGAACAGCAGCGACGCCTGCTGCGCCAGCGCGAACACGTCGGCGATGCCGAACTGCTGCATCAGCACGCGGCGGTCGGCGACGGAGTTCGCAAACACCGGCACCGGCAGCAGATAGGCCTCAGCGCCGGTGCGCTCGGCGAGACGATGGATCACGTCGAACGGATTGGCGGCGAATTTGCGCGTGAGGCCGCCGAGCAGCGACACGAACTGCACGTCGCGCGCCGGCGTCTGCGGCAACTGCGCCACCACGGCTGCGAGCGTGCGGCCATGGCCGACGCCGATGATCTTGTCGTCGCCGCGCTCCAGCACCTGGCGCAGGAAGCTCGCGCCCTCGAGAGCCAGCGCCTTCAGCGGCAGATCGCCCTCGCCGAGATCCGGCGCGACGCGGCAGAAATCGAGGCCGTAGCGATCGGCCAATGCATTCTCCAGCGCCACGCATTCGGCGACCGGCCCCTCGACGAAGACGCGGATCATGCCCTCGCGGCTGGCGCGGGCGATCAGGCGATGCGCCTTGGTGCTCTGGATGTTCAGGCGGTCCGCGACCTCCGACTGCGTCAGCCCGGCCGCAAAATACAGCCACGCCGCGCGCGTCGCGAGCGATGCCTCGCCGTCGATCATGGGCGCCCTGTCGGAAGCTGTCGTCACGCCGGATTGCCTGCTTGCAAATTTCTTCACGTCTTGCAAAAAATTGCAGACGCCGATCCGGCCGTCAATCCCCCAAACGTGCTGCGGTGCGTCAGGGATGACGGTCCAGGCGAGCATCGGCATGCTCGCCCCATCAGAACGAGAAGAGGTCGCATGAGGGAGTTGTTTGTCGGGATCGACGTCGGAACGAGCGGCGTGCGCGCCTCCGCACTCGATAGCAGCGGCGCGATCCAGGGCACCGCCGCCGTGCCGCTCGCGGCGCCTGTTCAGAACGGCAACGCGGTCGAGCAGGATCCGGAGCTGTGGTGGCAGGCCACGGTCGCCGCGCTGCACCAGCTCGGCGAGCGCGTCGATCTCGGCGCCGTGGCGCGCATCGCGGTCGACGGCACATCGGGCACGCTGCTGCTGATCGATGCCGGCGGACGGCCCTGCTCACCCGGCCTGATGTACAACGATGCGCGCGCGGTCGAAGAGGCGCGACGTATCGCAGCGGTCGCGCCGCCGGAGAGCGGCGCGCATGGCACCAGCAGCCCGCTCGCCAAGCTGCTGCATCTCATGTCCACGACGTCAGGCGCATGGCGCGTCGTGCATCAGGCCGACTGGATCGCCGGACGGCTGGCGGGGCGGCACGGCGTCAGCGACGAGAACAACGCGCTCAAGCTCGGCTATGACCCGGTCAAACGCTGCTGGCCGGATTGGTTCGATCAGCTCGGCGTCCCCCGCGGCGTCCTGCCGACCATCCTGGTGCCGGGCACGCCGTTCGCGGACATCGATGCGGGGATCGCGCGTGCGCTCGGGCTGTCCCCGTCCGCGCGCATCGTGGCCGGTACCACCGACGGCGTGGCTGCCTTCATCGCCACCGGAGCCGATACACCAGGCGATGCGGTAACCTCGCTCGGCACGACGATGGTGGTGAAGCTGGTCGCGACGCAGCCGATCTTCGCCGCCGATCAGGGCGTGTACTCGCACCGGCTCGGCGACAAATGGCTCGCCGGCGGCGCATCGAACACCGGCGGCGCCGCGCTGCTGGCGCATTTCTCCACCGCCGACATGGACCGGATGACACCGCTGCTATCGCCAAACGATCCGACCGGGCTCGATTACTATCCGCTGCCCAAGCCCGGCGAACGTTTCCCGATCGCCGATCCCGCACTGGCGCCGCGGATCACGCCGCGACCGCCGGACGATCTCCGCTTCTTCCAGGCGCTGCTCGAAGGCATCGCCAACGTCGAGGCGCTCGCCTATCGACGCCTGCAGGCGCTCGGCGCACCCGCGCTGCGGCGGGTGATCAGCATCGGCGGCGGCGCCAGGAATCCGGCCTGGACTGATATCCGCGAACGCGTCATCGGCGTGCCCGTCAGCGTCGCCACGCAGACGGAAGCGAGCTACGGCACCGCGCTGCTCGCCTTGCAGGGGCCGCCGCAATGACCGCCGCGGCTTGTGAGATCGGCGGCCTCTCGGCGATTGCCGACCGGTTCGATCACGTGCTGCTCGACCAATGGGGCACCTTGCATGACGGCCGCACCGTGTTTCCCGCCGCGCTGGATTGCCTCGCCAAACTGAAGCGGGCTCACAAGCCCATCCTGGTGCTGTCCAATTCCGGCAAGCGGGCGCGCTCGAATGCCGAGCGGCTGGCGCGCCTCGGTGTGTCCAGCGCGACCTATGACGGCATCCTGACCTCGGGCGAGGTCACATGGGCCGGATTGCGCGACCGGACGCGCGCGCCCTTCACGGATTGCGGCGACACCTGCTTCCTGATCAGCCGCGGCGGCGACCGCTCCTTGATCGAAGACTTGGACATCGTGACCGTCGACGACATCAGGGAGGCCGACTTCATCCTGCTCGGCGGATTGGATGACGATCTCGCCGAGCCCGATCTCTGGCGTGAACCCTTCGCGCAGGCGGCGGCGCGCGGCCTGCCGATGATCTGCGCCAATCCCGACCTGATGATGTTCGGTACGAGCGGCCTCGTCTCCGCGCCCGGCACGCTGGCGCGCGCTTATGAATGGCTCGGCGGCGCGGTGACCTTCGTCGGCAAACCGCACGCCCCGATCTTCGAGGCGGCGCTGGAGCAGCTCGGGCATCCCGATCCACGTCGCGTGCTGATGATCGGCGACTCGCTCGACCACGACGTTGCCGGCGCGCGCGCCATGGGCCTGCAGAGCCTGCTGCTCGCCGATGGCGTGCATCGCACGGCTCTCGCGGGCGCGCCTGATCTGGCCGCGGCCACGCGAAAACTCGCGGCGTCCGCCAGTCGCATGCCGAATTGGACGATGCAGCAGCTGAGCTGGTGAAGGAGACGAACCATGCGCGAACCCGATGAGCTCAGTGCGTTGCGCCGGATGTCGGCGCGCGTCGGCCGCAACATGCTGCTGGTGCAGGGCGCCGGCGGCAACTCCTCGGTCAAGGACGACGATGTCCTCTGGGTGAAGGCGTCCGGCACCTGGCTGTCCGACGCCAATGAGAAAGACATCTTCGTGCCGGTGCTGCTGACGGCGGCGCGCGAAGCGCTCGCTCGCGACGACGAGCGCATCCCGCTCGCCGCCCCCGGCCCCCTGCGCGCTTCGATCGAGACCTCGCTGCATGCGCTGATGCCGCACCGGGTCGTGCTGCACGTTCATGCCGTCAATACCATTGCCTGGGCGGCACGGCGCGATGCGCGCGATGAGTTCGCGGCGCGGCTCGACGGGCTCGCGTGGCGCGATCTCGACTACTACCACCCCGGCCTGCCGCTGGCGCGCGCGGTCAGCGCGATCGTGGCGCGAGAGACCGTCGATGTCCTGATCCTCGGCAATCACGGCCTCGTCGTCGGCGCCGAGACCAGCGATGCGGCCGAGGCGCTGGTGCATGACGTGGAGACGCGGCTGGCATTGCCGGTGCGCGCGACGCCCGCGGCGGATGACGCGGCCTTGCAACGTCTCTGTGCCGGCACCGCGTATCGCCTGCCAGCGGATGCCGCGTGCCACGGCATCGCCACCGATCCGTTCAGCCGCGCCATCGCGACCGGCGGCTCGCTATATCCGGACCACGTCGTGTTTCTCGGCCCGGGCCTGCCGACGATCGAAGGCGCCGACGGTCTCGCCACAATGCTTGCCCGCGCCGAGGCAACCGGCCTCCCCGCGCCCGTCGCGGCACTGGCGCCGGGTCTCGGCGCCATCATCCGCAGCGACGCGAACCCTGGCGCCGAGGCGATGCTGAGCTGCCTCGCGCTGGTGACCAGCCGCCTGCCGCTGTCAGCCGACATCCGCTATCTGTCGTCGCATCATGAGCAGATGCTGCTCAACTGGGACGCCGAACGCTACCGGCAGCAATTGACGGCCGCGCGACAGTAAACGGCGAACCGCCGACGAGAATTGTCACCGCCGGCCGGATCACCCGACGCGATCCGTCGCCTCATTCGGCTGCATAGGCATCCGGATCGGGACTGCTGCTGGGCTTCTTGAATGCAGCCCGCAACGCGGCCGGCATCGGATAGTTGAAATTGGTCCCGGTCGGCGGCACCGGCGATTCGAACCACGTCTTGTAGAGCTTTTCGATCTCCGGGCTCTGATACAGCTCGGCCGTGACGCGGTCGGCGACGGCCTTGAACGGGGCATCATCCTTGCGCAGCATGATGCCGAATGGCTCGGCCTTCGAGAAAGCATCCTCGCTGATGACGTAGGCCGCCGGCTCCTTGGAGCGGGCGATCGCGACCGCAAGCTGGACGTCGTCGAGCACATAGGCCTGGGCCCGATCGGTCTCGAGCATCAGGAAAGCCTCGGCCTGGTCCTTGGCCGGAACGATGGTGACGCCGAGCTTGCGCTCGACATTGACCTTGTTCAATTGCGCGATGTTGGTCGACCCGGCGATCGCAACGGCCGTCTTGCCCTTCAAATCGTCGATCCGCCGCAGCGAGCTCGATGCCTTGGCGGCGAAGCGCGTCGCGCTCAGAAAATGCGTGTTGGTGAAGGTGACGAGCTTCTGGCGCTCCGCGTTGTTGGTGGTGGAGGCGCACAGAAGGTCAATGGTGCCGTTGGTCATCAGCGGAATGCGGGTGGACGAGGTAACCGGAACGGTCTCGACCACGAGGTTGGGCAGCCCGAGCTCCCGCTTCACGGCGTCGGCAATCCGCGCGCAGATGTCGAGCGCGTAGCCGACCGGCTTCTGGTTGCCGTCGAGATAGCTGAAGGGCACCGCGGACTCCTGGAAGGCGACCGCGATCCGGCCGGTTTCCTTGATCTTCTGCAGCGTCCCGCTCAGCTCCTCGGCGCAGGCGGCATTCGCCGCCAGAACCAGTGTCAGGACGCATCCCCATCGGCGCATCGAAGCCTCTCCTCGTCGTCATTCCCTGCATACCGCAGCGGGCCGCAGCCTCGCTTCGGCCGACCGCGATGAAAAGGGATAAAAACGCTCCCGCGTTCATTCCAAAAAGTGATGTCTTTTGGATCCCGAACGTCTAGCCCTGTAGCTGGCGGCTGAAGTCGCAGGTCCTGCGCGCCAGTTCGGCCACGACGGCCGTCAGCGCCGACGGCCTGTCGTTGCGATACATCGCCGAATACGGCACGGCGGGAAGCGCCGGGCTCACCGGCACGACGGACAACTTTCCCTCGGCAAAGAGGGGCCGGAAGCAACGTTGCGGAAGGTAGCTGATTCCGAGGCCGGCCACGGCGAGACCGACGAGAGCGGTGAGATTGTCGATCGTAATCGCACGCTTGAAGGCGACGCCGTTCGCCGTCAGCCATCGATTGATGTAGAGCCCCTGCCCGGAACGGCGCCCCTGCATCAGGAGGGTGTACTCCCCGAGCTCCTCGAATCCGAGACGGCGACGCGACCGAACCAGACCGGGGCGCGCGGTCCAGACGTTCTGCACCTCGGCGAGCCTGACCGAGGTCACATCCGGGTCGGAAAACACCTCCGGAATCACGATCAGGTCCACACTGCCGTCCATCAGGCGATCGTAGAGCGTGCGGGTGGTCTCCACCTCAGGCTCGATCACCACGGCCGGATGCTCCTCCCGGATGGCGGAGACCAGGCGCGGCAACCAGGTCAGCGCCGACAGCTCCGTCGCGCCGAGACGCAGCCGGCGCGCTGGGGGCTGCCGCCCGTCCCTCAATGCGAGGATCTGCTCCTGCAGCGTCAGCATCTGGCGGCCCAAAGCGAGGATTTCCTCGCCCCGTTCGGTCAGGCGCGCGCCGCGCTGGCTGCGGTCGAACAGCGGAACGCGCGCCGACGCTTCGAGCTCCTGGACACGCTTGGAGATCGCAGATTGCGTCGTGTTGAGCTTCACCGCGGCGCGCTCGAACGTACCGAGCTCCGCGATCCAATGCAGAGCCTCGAGCTGCTTCAGCGTGATCATGAGACATTCTCAAAAGCGATGATATGACATCGTCATTTATCTGTTTTCTGAATTTGGCGCGAGTCCTACACCGCTGCCTGTGCAGCCATCCGACGGCAAGCCTGGTGATCGAGGAGGAGAGCGACAATGAGTGAGAACGAGCGGGCGCCGATTGCGGCGGTCGATCCCGGGCTGATCGCGGCCTTCAGACAGATCCCGACGGCGGTGATCAGCGACAACCTCGAGCGTTTGCCGGGCGCGGCCGGCCTGAAGCCGTTCTATACGGGACAGGCGATGGCCGGAACCGCGCTCACGGTCAACACCGCGCCGGGAGACAACCTGTTCGTCCATCGCGCGCTCGATGTGATCAAGCCCGGTCAGGTGCTCGTCATCAATGGAGGCGGCGACGAGACGCGCGCGCTCGTCGGCGAGATCATCGCCGCGATCGCCGAGCAACGCGGCGCGGCCGGCATCGTGCTCGACGGCGCCATTCGCGACTCCGGTGTGCTGATGTCGTCACCGTTTCCGGTGTTCGCTCGCGCCGCCAATCATCGGGGTCCCTACAAGAACGGACCGGGCGCAATCAACGAGCCGGTCTCCATCGGCGGCCTTGTGGTTGCGCCGGGCGACGTCGTGGTGGGCGATGCCGACGGCGTCGTTGCCTTCGCGCCCCAGCGCGCTTCGCTGCTGCTCGAGTCGGCGCGCGCGCAGGAGCAGCGGGAGGCGGAGATTCTGGCGAGCATCCGTGCCGGCCGTTACCAGGGGGCCTACGGCAGGTAGCCGCCGGCGGCGAGCTTGGGTGCCTGACCCGAGGGACCGCATGCCCCTCCAAGCTCGGCGGATCGCACCATCGGCATGCGCAATGCGTCAGGCCGGCCCGCCGCCGCGCCGCGACGGCCTCGCCGACCGACCATCGACCGCACACCTGCCCGACGGGCGACTCACGTCCCCACGCCGCGTCTCTCACGCACGCCGCAGGCTCCCGCCTGCACCCGCCGCGCAATCCAGAGCCGGGCGCCGAAAAACTAATTTCGTCCGTCATCACAGTCACATGACCTCTGTCCAGTCGTCTCGCCAGAAATAAATGTATTTCGTCTTATACGAATTTGTGCTTGTATGCCCTCGTCCCGCCTCGCCAAGAGGGGCGCATCGCGATCGTCACGACGCGCGGGGTGGGATGCGGTGGGCGTATCGGCGCGCAGCATGGCCATGGGTCATGCGGACGAACGGGCCTGATGCGCCGGCGAAATCGTAGGGTCCTGGTCTCCCGACGCCGAGGCCAAGTTCGCGACAACGCTTTCGCGTTGCGCGGGTGACGGGGGCAAGAGAGCCGGTCCCCGGGGAGATGACGTATAAGCCGCTAAAACCATCGCGCGGGGAATGCCGGGATGTCTCGGCTGAACCTGTGGTGACTGCCGCCTGCTTTTTTTCTGCAGGCGGGCCATGGGTGCGGCCAGCGCCCGGCATTCCCCGCGCCCTCTGTTTGCAAGGGCGAAACGACCTGGACAGCTCGGACGCAACGGCGCCGCGAGGCCGCAATGCCACGCCGCCGGCACAAGAGCGGAGCAGTCATGAGATCAGACGGACCATCCCGCCTGCCCGGCCACCCCGGCCACATGGTCCGGCGCCCACCCCCAATGAACCTCCGCCAACGCGTCCCGATCCGCATCAGCCCGCGCCTCACGCTCTCGTCACACACGTTATTTAATTTTAAAACGCCACTTGCTGGGCAAAATTGGATTTAATATAAATTAAATCACGCGCCCGATCGATCATTTAAAGTCTCAGACAATCAAATCCTTGTTTTGGCAGGCCCCCGGACGGCTCCGACCTCCGAAGCGCAACTGATGAAGCTTCACGAACATGCTGCACAACCCAAACGCTAGCACGGTGGCCTTCACATCCCAGCAGGACCAGGGCTGGGAGCGCGCCGGTCCCGGCCCGTTCGACCTCGCGCTGGGCTTCCTGCGGCGGCGCTATCTGGTGATCGCGATCACCGCCGCCGCGTCGCTCGCAGCCAGCTTCGCCGTCCTGAAGATGATCCCCCCGACCTTTTCGGCTGACGTAAAGATCATGCTCGGCAGCGCGAAGCCGCCGGTCCTGCAGCCCCAACCGGCGCAGGACGACCCGCCGCTCGACATGGAATCCCAGATCGAGATCCTGAAATCCAAGTCGATCGCAACCGCCGTCATCACCAAGCTGAACCTCGCCGATGATCCCGATTACAGCGGCAAGGCGAGTCCGCTGCACGGCGTCGTGGACGCCATGCGCCGGCTGTCCGGCGCGGCACCGGAGCCGGTGACGCCGTCGATGGACGATCTGCTCGACGAATTCCAGCGCCGGATGAACGCATTCCGGATCGGCACCAGCACGGTCGTCGAAGTCGACTACAGTGCCAGCGATCCGCAGCGCGCCGCGATGATCGCCAACGCCATCGTCAAGGAGTATTTCGACCAGCAGGTGAAGGCGGAAGCCAACGAGCACCGGACCGTCACCGCCTGGCTGCACGAACGCCTGCAGGATCTCGGCAACGACGCCACGGCGGCCGAACGCGCCGTGAACGACCTGAAGAGCCGGCACAACATCATCTCCGCCGACGGCCGGTTCATGGACCAGCAGCAGGTCACCGAACTGACCAATCGCCTGGTCGCCGCCCGGACGCACGCAGCCTCGCTGATGACCAGGCTGAACCGGTTCGACGAGATGCTGGCGTCCAGCGGTTCCGACAAGCCGATCGACAGCTTTGCTTCGGTCTCGGACTTCTCTCCGGCCGAGCTGAGCGGCAATCTCAATCCGCCCGACGGCCTGTCTCTCAGCAATTCGAACAGCACACAGATCATCAACAGCCTGCGCCAGCAATATCTCGACAATGCGAAGCGGGAATACGAGTACGCCGCCAAGTTCGGCAATGATCATCAGGCCGTCGTCAACATCCGCGCCACGATGAAGAGCATCCGCCAGGCCATTCTCGACGAAGTGCGACGCCTCGCCGACGTTGCCCGGCACGATTATGCGGAGGCCAAGCAGCAGCAGCAGGAGATCGAAAAGCAGCTCGCGCAGGCCGTGGCACGGTCGCAGGACACCAGGGCCGCCGAGGTCAGCATCCGGGAGCTCGAGACCAGCGCCAAGGGATATCGCGCCCTCTACGACACCTTCCTGCAGCGCTACATGGGCTCGGTCCAGCAGGGTTCGTTTCCGATTGCGAAGGCGCGGGTGATTTCCGCTGCGACCCCGCCCAAGAAGAAGAGCAAGCCGAAGTCGATCGTGCTGCTGGGCATCGGCCTGTTCGGCGGCCTCGCGCTCGGCGGAGGGCTGGGGCTGCTGCGGGAATTCAAGGATCGCAGCTTCCGCACGACCAATCAGGTCGAAGATCGGCTGCGCCTGCCCTGTCTTTCGGTCGTGCCTCTGCTCAATCTCGCTGATGTCGACAGGGTCACCCGGGAAGCGGCTCTCAAGCTGCCCGCTACGACGCCGGCGGACGACGGCCAGCGCCTGGTGACGCGTGGTCCGGGGACCTGCTGGGCGGCCTCTGCCATGCCATCCTCACGTTTCGCGGAATCGATCCGTTCGCTGAAGGTCGCCATCGAGCAGGATCCGAGCCGCAGCTCGCGCAAGGTCTTCGGTCTCACCTCGGCGCTGCCCGACGAGGGCAAGTCCGTGATCGCCGCCTCGCTCGCCCAGTTGTTCGCCAGCTCGGGCAAGCGGGTCATCGTCGTCGATTGCGACCTCAGGAATCCGTCGTTGTCCGCCATGCTGGCGCCGCATGCCTGCGCCGGCGTCGTCGACGTCGTGACCGGCGCGCGCCCGCTCGAGGACGCGCTGTGGACCGATCCGGTGACGCGGTTGCAGTTCCTGCCGGCCAAGGGTGCCGCGAGCGGCAGCAGCGACATTCTCGCCAACGAGCAGATGCGCAGGTTGTTCGAGCAGTTGCGGGACAGCTATGACTACGTCATCGTCGATCTGCCGCCGCTTGCTCCCGTGGTCGATGCCCGCGCCATCTCCGGGCTGCTCGACAGCTTCGTCCTCGTGGTGGAATGGGGGCGGACGCCGGCGGACGTGGTCGAGCATGCCCTGAACACGGCGCCGAACGTCTACGACGCGCTGCTCGGCGTGGTGCTGAACAAGACCGACATGAAGGCGCTGAAGCGTTATGCCGATCATTTCGGCGACTACTACAACCACAAATACTACGCCCGCTACGGGAGCGTCATGGCGGAGTAGATCCGGGTGAGGCACGCCGCCGCGCGGCGTCCGCCGTAGCGGCGGTCCGCCCGAGGCTCAACGCTGATGCTCGGGACGGATGGAGGGATGCGCGATGCCGGCGCGCTCCAGCACGCCGCGCAGAGAGATGCCGAGGAGATAGCCGACCTGGACGGCGACGAGACCACCGATCCAGGGCAGTGCCGCGGAGAGGCCGCTCAGGATCGAGACGGCGATGAACTCCGCGAAGCTGATCGCGACGAGCGCCAGCAGCGTGCGAACCTTGAAGATCGCTCCGGCCACTGCTCCCGCTGCAAAATGAAGCGCGATCACCCACATCAATGTTCATGCCTCCTCGGCGTCGGCGAGAGGCTAGCGGCGATTGGTTAGCGATGAGCTAAGCCGCTGCGGGAGATTCGAACAAGCGCATGGGAGCAACACCGCACCGCGGAAAACGCCGCTACCGGCCACCCTGCGGTTGCAGCAACGGGGCCTGATGCCGCCAATGCGTGCTGTAGAGCCAGAGCGCGACCGTGACCACGATGACGTCGACGAGGCCCACCAGGGTCTGGCCGAGCACCTGCGGGTGAATTCCCCCGATCAGGAGCGCCAGCTTGACCGACTGGCGAACGACCTCCGACCCCAGGAACGCGATCAGCGAGTTCTGGCCGACATTGAGCACCAGCGACACCGCCGGCGACCGCCTGGTGCGCGCGAACATGGCCCACAGCAGCGCCATCAGCAGCGGCAGGGTCCACAACAGGTTGATGAGCTTGTCGAACCGGTACGGATACTTCTCGCCATTGCTCGGAAAGCCCAGCCACCCGTCGAGCAGCACCCCGAAGACGAAGACAGCCGCCATCGCCATGTAGAACGGCCGGCCGATCAGGCGGCCGCGGCGATGGAGGTCTCCGAGCCAGGTCCCGATCATCAGGAACAGCTGCATCTGCAGCGAGAACAGCAACAGGATCGCGGCCGGGTTCTCGAGCCCGCCGGCCTCGGTACTCGCGAACCAGGTGCAGACCACAAAGATGGCCGCCGACACCGCGAGCACGAGCGCCCTGTTGCGCTTGAACAGCGGCAGGATCAGCGGCAGCAGCAGGAACATCATCCCGTAGAATTTGAGGATGGTGATGCTGGTCGGCTCGGACTGGAACGTGATCACGTCGAAGATCGCCTGCCCAACCGGCTCGCGCTTCTTGCCCAGGACGGCCATGCCGATGGCAACCGGGACCGAGATCACGAAGTAAGCGGCGAGAACTTTCAGCCCGCGGCTGACGAGCTCCCCGTAGTGATCCTTGTGCAGGTAGACGTAGCCGACCATGAAGCCAGAGATCACGACGAACAGTTCCGCAAAGGGATTGAACTTCGTGAACAGATCGACGGAGTCGGGAAACACGTTTGCAGTGTGGTGATAGAACACGAACAGCATCGAGCAGCTTCGGTAGAAGTCGATCAGCACCTCGCGCCGTGTCTGTCCTGCCGCGCTCACCGCTCGTCTCCGCTACGGCAATCGGGGCACGACGGCGCGAAGGAACGCGCGGATCGCCGGGATGGTTCAAGGGCGGTCATGGAGATCCAGGCCGCCGAAATGGAAGATCCTCGCCAGCAGCGGGGAGACGCCGACGAAGGCAGCGCCGGACCCGTTCGCGGCCAACTGCTTCCTCAACATCAACAGCAGCCCGAGGAAGCGCGCATCGATGGCGCAGACATTGGAAAAGTCGAGCGTCACCGGCTTGCGGGCAGCAACCGCGGCCCGGAAGACCGGAATGGCGCGGTCGACATGACGCGCATCCGCGGGGCCCGACAGGCTCAGCGTGACCGCCCGCGTACCGTAGTCCTGGGTGATCGTCAGCGCCTCTCCCCGCTCATGCGTCCGCCGCATCCACCAGGCCCAGAACACGAAGGGCAGCACGTGGGTGACCACGAGGCGCAGCATCGCCGTGCCGTCATGCCAGTAGCGTCGCCAGAGATACGGCTCCTCCTTGATGCGCCACAGCCACTCCAGGCCGAGCCGGCGCAGGATCTCCGGCGCCCGCGCCACCGTACCGGCCTGGAAATTCAGCGCAGCCCCGAGATGGGCACGAACGGGAATCTCGAGGCGCTCATGATTGCGCTGAAGCCAGGACTGCCCCTTCTGACTGCTCAGGGACGCAACCAGAAAATCCGCACCGCTGGCATTGATCTCATTGATGATGTGATCCCGGCTCATTTCCTCGGCGGAGCAGTAGCCGGGGTTCGACCAGCCGACGCATCGCAGTCCGCTGGGCTGGCTGTTCAGCCGCCGCGCAGCCAGTTCGGCGGCCCCTTGCGGGCCTCCGAACAGAAACAGATTCAGCGCGCTCGCCGACCCCTCATCCGACTTCAGTGCATCGAAAATGTCTGCGCCGGCCGTGCGGCTCTTGATCGGAATCCCGACCAACCGGGCGATCCAGACCACCGGCATGCCGTCGACAGTGCAGAGGTCGCTCAAGATGAGCGACTCCCTGAAGCTCCGGTCGGACTGGCTCGCCACCAGGAAATTGAGATTTGGCGTGGAGATCAGATAGCGGGTCTTGCGGCGGGCGGCGTCGCGGATACGGCGCAGAACACCGCGCATGCCGATGGCGTCGACCGGCACACCGAGGACACAATAGACATCCCGCGCCAGGTCGTCGGGAACAGCAGAATCGGCCGTCGGCGTCTCGACCTCGGACCAGCCTCGACCCGCGCGGACGCGGTCCACGCGGTAGGAGGAGCGCCCCGCCTCCTGCAAGTCCTGCGTGGTCAGCATCGACCGCTCTCCCTCAATCCGCCTTGCTGCACGAGGATGCCGTGCCGGGGGGATCCCGGCCTCGCCATCGCCCTGCCTGAAGACGGCGGCCCCAAACCATCATTTAATTTTAAATCATCCGATCCATTTAATATGGTTTAATTGTGAATGACAAAGCATATTTTCGACGGGCTAGCAGCAAGACTCGCCCCATCTCATGAAATGTCTTTATTTAATTCGGGATCCAGACCATGATTATTCGGCTGCCGCTACGCAGCGTGCCGGACGTTCGATTCCGATGGTTTGAAAACAGAGCGCCAATGCCCAGAGTCCAGGCGACGACATTGACAGCGGCTGTTTCACCCCGTGCTCGCGGGGCGGGCTTCGACATCTTCGCGCTGATCCCGGTGCTGGCCTTCGCCTACTCCGCGCTCATTCAGCCGCTGATCTATTTCATGTTCCCACCGTCGCCGGGACTTCAAGGCCTGCTGGAAAGCCGCGTCGAAAACCGAATCTTCTGGCCGGCGCTGGCGGCCGTTGCCATGATCGTTGCGGCTCACCGGCTGGCGCGCGGCGGCCGCCTCGTCGTTCCCCCGAACATCGTCAGCCTCTGCGCCTATTTTGCTTTCGCCGGCGCCAGCATCGCCTGGGCGTTCAAGCCGGAATTCGCCTTCGTCCGCTTCGTGCAGGAGGCGATGGTGCTGATGGCCGTCGTGCTGCCAGCCTTGTTGTCGAATCCGCGCGCCGACATCCTGCGCGGCGCATTTCTCTGTTTCGCGGCTGGCGTGATCCTCAACGTCGCGCTGATCCCCGGCGGCTATGCGACCTATGCGCAATACGGCTCCGCGGTCGTCGACATCGGCTACCAGGGCTATTTCTCGGGCAAGAACCTGCTCGGCGAGTTCGCGGCGATCGCTTTTCTGCTGTCGGTTCACGAACTGCTGCACCCGGGCTTTCGTCGCGCCCTTGGCATCGTCGTGGCGATCGCCGCGGTCGTCCTGATCTTCCTCTCGAGTTCGAAGACGGCGCTCGGCCTCGCCCTCGTGGCCCCCGTCCTCGCCCTGCTGACGCTCCTGGTCTCCAGGACATTCCGGCTTGCTCCGGTCCTGATCCTCGCGGCTCTCATCCTCGGCTATTTCGTGTTCGGCGAGCTCGCCGGCTTCACCACGAGCCGCATCGCCTATCTGCTGACCGGGGATTCCAGCTTCACTGGCCGCACGACGATCTGGGCCTTCTCGGAAATGGAGATTGCGAAGCGGCCGCTGCTGGGCTGGGGGTATCAGAGCTTCTGGCTCGTCGGCGCGGATGCGCCGAGCATCACGGACGCACCCGGTTGGGTGAAAGCCATGCCGAACTCGCACAACGGCTATTATGACGCCATGCTGGAGCTCGGCTATGTCGGCTTCGCCTTCCTCATCGTATTCCTCGCAACGACCGTTCACGTCATCGGCCGCGTGATGGACCATGACTACAGGCGCGCATGGATCCTGCTGTCGGTCGCCTTGTTCGTCATGTCCTACAATTTTCTCGAAACGCTATGGCTGCGCGCCTTCGACGTGTCCTGGGTCGTGTTCGTGCTCGTGACCGTGGAAGCCGCGCGCTATTGGCGGCAGTCGCCGCTCACGATGCCCGGCCGGCAACCGGCAAGCGGGCGCTCTGCCCGTTTCGCTCGCGCACGCCCACTGTGGAAGCCGCGACTCGGCGTCCGCTGTTGAACCGTCCCTGGCGGGCTATCGTGACGTCGCTGGCGCTACCGCGAACGGTGTGCCCGCATCGAGCCGCGCCTTGGCCGGCAGCGTATGCAGCTTGGTATTGCCGGCCGGATCGACCCAGGGCCAGGAGAGATCGCCGAAGAACGCGGGCTTTGCGCTGAGATACAACGAAGGCGGCAAAGGCCGCGCTTGCAGCCCCTCAGTCCAGACAATCCTGTTGGTGAGATAATCGAAATTGCCACCGCGGATAACCGTCGCCAGCGTCTTCGGATCCGGCGCCATCGTCCATCGCTCCGGATCGTAGCCAAGCATCCAGATGTTGCCCGCTCCCCCCTGCCCCCAGCGTGCCGTATTGGCGACCATCGAGGGATCATCATAGCTCCACCCCCTCATGCGGCCGGATTGGCCCAGCACATTGCCGACAAAGGAATCCCACCACGATCCATAAGCGAGGCCGACAGCGCGGACGCCGGAACGATCGACGAAGCGCTGGCGCTGGCCGGTCAGATGATTGCGGAAGAAGGTCAGGTAGATGGCGTTGCCGTGCGTAAAGTCGCTGTCGGCGTTGTGGGACAGGTTGCCCTCGAACAGGACGTGGTGCGAGCCCGCCATGTGCGACGCGTTGATCCCGACCTCGACCCAGCCGGGATTGTCGAAATCGAACGAATCGTCGGCGTAGTTGTAACCGACGACGCTGCCGGCGCCGGACGAGCGGAACACCATGGTCTTGCAGACGTCGACGAGGATATTGTTCTCGATCAGGACCTCAGACGACCCCCAGGCAAGGCTGAGCGCATATCCGGCGCCGCCGGGCTGAGGCCATGAGCCTGCGTGAATGTAGGAGTCGCGCAGCTCGACCCTGAACGAATTGTTGATCGCCACGCCCTCGCCGAGCCACTGCGTGACCTCGATCGCCTTGGCCCATGAATAGGCCGCGGTCTCGAACCTCAGTGCTCCATCCGCGCCGCCGACGATGGTGAGATCCTCCACGCCCACATGGGCGACATGGATGTCGCGGTTGTTGGCCGCGTGGCCGGCGCTGTTCGGATCGGTGCTGTACGGGGTGAGCTGAGCCTGGTGGCTGGTGCGGTAACTGATCGTCAGCGGCGAGGTGAACGTCACCGTGGCTCCTGAGACCGATGCGATCTCCTTGATCTCCGAGGTCGCCCGGTCGGTCCGCGCGAACCACGACATCGATTTCGGCAGCACGCCCGGCATCTGATCATATGGACCCGAGGCATTCGCCGCGCCATTGTCGTCGCCCGGCTGCACCGGATTGTGCATGTTCCAAGCGACCCGGTCGCCTTGCCAAACTCTGGCGTTCGACGGAAAGCCGGATGGCGTCGCCTGCCACGACGCGCCGGAGACTTCGTCGAGCAGGACGATGTCACCCGGCCGCAGCTGCGCGGCAGTGGCCAGCGTAACGCTCGTCGCCCCCTGGCTGCCATCGGCCGCCAAGCTCCGCGAGGCGGTGCTGTCGGGGCCGTTATTCCATCGGGATGGACCGATGATGATGACGGGCTTGGGATCATAGGCGTACGAGCTCGGATCGACCGGCGCAAGAATCCCACTGGTGCCGGCGATGATCGCAGACGTTCTCATCCTTGCGCCGTTTGGCTTGACGAGCTTGGTCACACCCGCACCTGAGCCGCGCAGCGTCACTGGTCGATTGATCAATAGCGGCTCGCCGAGAATGAACGTGCCCGGTCCGAGCATCACCACCTGCCCGATCGGCGCGGCGTTGAGCGCCGCCTGGATCGCGGCGGTGTCGTCGGCGCCGCCGGGTGACAACGTTCGATAGATCACGGTGCGGCTCGGAATTCCGCCTGCTGACATCAGGCCCGGCGTCCAAGCGACCGCTCGATCTGCCGGCAACAATGTCGCGACCGATCCTGCCGGCAGCGATGGCGTCGCCGGCTCCGCGGCGTCGGCCCGGCAGCCGGCCGGGTGGGAGATCGCCAGCGCCGCCAGGAACGCCGCGCCGAGAGCTGTTCTGTTCATGACGCCCATGCCACCAGCCTTCCTCCGCGTCGGCAGGCTCAGCGCAGTCTGCCGAGGCCGCGCCGATTTAAAATCACCATGATTTTGACACGCGCAGCGACATAATATTAAATCGTTATTTAATTTATTGAAAGCCGGCCGGTCGCCGCGGCTTTCGACGGAGGAATTGAGACGTGACGCCATCGCGCCGCTACCTGCTGATCTCGCCGTGCCGGGACGAGGCAGATTATCTTCGCCGGACGCTCGACAGCGTGGCAGCGCAATCGGTGCCTCCCGCGCTGTGGATCGTCGTGGACGACGGATCCAGCGACGACACGCCGCAAATCCTCGACGAATACGCGCAGCGCCTGCCCTATCTGCGCGTCGTGCGGCGCGCCGACCGCGGCGGACGCAAGGTCGGGCCGGGCGTCATCGAGGCCTTCTATGCCGGGCTCGACACGGTGCGTCTCGAGGATTTCGACTATGTCTGCAAGCTCGACATGGACCTCGATCTGCCCGCGCGCTATTTCGAGCTGCTGATGGAGCGGATGGAGGCGGATCCGCGGGTCGGAACCACCTCGGGCAAGCCGTGGTTCGTCCATCCGCAGACCGGCGCGCTGGAGCCGGAGATCTGCGGCGACGAGATGTCGGTCGGCATGACCAAATTCTATCGTGTCGCCTGCTTCCAGGAGATCGGCGGCTTCGTGCGCCAGGTGATGTGGGACGGCATCGACTGCCACCGCTGCCGCATGCTGGGCTGGATCGCGGAGAGCATCGACAGCGAGGAGCTGCGCTTCATCCATCTGCGGCCGCAGGGCGCCAGTCACAAGGGCATCTGGACCGGCCGGCTGCGCAAGGGCTTCGGTCAGTATTTCATGGGCACGTCGCCGCTCTACCACCTCGCGGTCGCCGTCTATCACCTGCCGGCCTATCCCGCCCTGATCGGCAGCATGGCGATGCTGTGGGGTTACTTCCGGAGCTGGCTGAAGGGGCTGCCGCGCTACGACGATCTCGAATTCCGGCATTTCCTGCGCACCTATCAGCGCGCCTGCCTGCGCCTCGGCAAGCGGGCGGCCACGGCGCGGATCAATGCCGAGCGCGCAGCGCTGTGGCAGGCCACGCATCCCCTGACCGAGACCAGGTGATCAGACCCACGATGGCGGCGGTGTCGATTGGACATCCGCGAAGCTGAAATCCATCTCCGAATTTTCCGGACATCATGGCCAATATTCTCGAATTGAGCCCGCTTCGCGCCGCCTCCGCCGCCTCGCCTCTCGAGAGCAGCGACGGGCACACCCTTGCACAGGCGCAGGCCGGCATGTCCGTCACGATCCCATCGCTGGACGGCATCCGCGCATTATCGGTGCTGATTGTCGTCCTCGGCCATTCCGGGCTCCAGGCGCAGATTCCCGGCGGCTTCGGCGTCACCGTCTTCTTCTTTCTGAGCGGCTTCCTGATCACCACCCTCATGCTGTCCGAGCATGAGCGGACCGGCACGCTGGCGATCTCGAAATTCTACGCGCGCCGCGCGTTCAGGCTGATGCCGCCGCTGCTGATCACCTTGGCGATCGCCTACGGCCTCACCTCCGCTGGCCTGCTCGACGGTGGGATCACCTGGAAGGGATTGGCCGCCCAGTTGCTGTACTTCGCCAACTACTACGGCCTGTTCTTCGACCCCGGCAACACCGTCCCCGACGGCACCGGCATTCTATGGTCGCTCGCGGTCGAGGAGCATTTCTATATCATCTATCCCCTGCTGATGATTGGGTTGCTCGGCGCGGCATTGCGACCGCGGACCATCGGATTGTTGCTCGGCGCGCTCTGCCTGGCCGTTCTCGCCTGGCGCATCCATCTCGTCCATGCTCCCGGCTTCTTCTCCGACCGGACCTATTACGCCTCGGACACCCGCATCGATTCGATCGCCTTTGGCTGCATTCTCGCGCTCGTCATCAACCCGGCGCGCCAGCGGTCACCCACGGCAACCATGTCAGCCGCGCAATGGGTGCTGCTGCTGAGCGCCGCCGCCGTGCTGCTATTGACCCTGGTCTACCGTGATCCTGCCTTTCGAGAGACGGCCCGCTACAGCCTCCAGGGTCTCGCCCTGATGCCGCTGTTCTACTTTGCCGTGCGCTTCGCCGACGCACCGCTGTTTCGTCCTCTCAATCGCTCCTGGGTAATGACGCTCGGCACCTATTCCTACGCGATCTATCTGATCCACAACGTGGTCATCAGGGCGATCGACAAGACCTTTCCGACCATTGCAGCCAAACCCTACCTTCTCTTTCCGCTCGCTCTGCTGATCTCGATCCTCTATGCCGCCGCGATCGAGCGGTTCGTCGAGCCATATTTCAGAGAGCTCAGGCACAGGTTGAGGCCGGCGTCGGCCCGGCCTTCGCCCGCGGAAAGCGAACGGAGAACCTCGCCCGTATCGGCTGGCAATTTCGCGGAAGCTGAAGCCTGAGACCTGGTCCGTCACCGAAAAACGCGGTGGCGGTGGCACCAGCGGACGAACACGTAGATCGACCACACGCGCGACCAATAGATGCCGGGCGCGCCGGCGAGAAAAGCCTGCCAGAGCCGCGCGACAGCGGCCGGATTCAGGCCGACGGGCGCGATCGCCTCCGGATCACGCAGCGTCCGGTCCATCGCGTCCTGCAAGCCGCGCCGGATCCAGCGATCCATCGGCAGCACGAAGCCGCTCTTCGGCCGGTCGAACAGCGTCAGATCGAGCCCCCGCAAGCCGATCCGCCTGAGCATCGCCTTGCTGCGCAGCGGCTGATAGCGGGCCTCGTCGGGCAGCCGATCCACGGCTTCGAACAGCACCTGATCGACCAACGGCACACGCTGCTCCAGTGAGGCTGCCATGCTCGCCACGTCATTGTCGCGCAGCAGCCGCTCGCCGAGGAACAGGCGCTGCTCCATGACGCTGATCGCCGACAGTGGCGTGCGCGCGCGCGTCTCCGCGGTGATCTTTGTCCGCATCGGCGCCGACAGGCCGTCGCTCAGGGTCGCGACCAGATCCGGCGCGAGCAGCTCGCGCTGAAAATCGGGCAGGAACAGCGCGTAGGCCATCTGATACAGCGCCAGAAGATCATCGCCGCGACGGACCATCTCTGGAAGCTTGGCCCATCGGGTCTGCGACGCAACCGCGCCACGCGAGGGCGACAGCATCCGCGCGGCCAGCGCGGCGGCTACGACCTTCAAGCCCGGCGGCACCATTCCCGTGCGCTGCGACCATTGCCGCATGACCGGAAGATCGCGGAACGAGGTGTAGCCGCCGAACAGCTCGTCACCGCCGGTGCCTGACAACGCCACCGTGAAGCCTGCGCCGCGAATGGCGTGCGACATGTAGTAGGCGTTCAAGCCGTCGAAGGTCGGCTGATCCAGGCTGTCGAGCGCAGCCTCGAGATTCCCGACGAAATGCTGCTCGGTCAGCACCACCTCGTGATGCGCGGTGCCGATGGCGTCGGCAATGCGCCGCGCGATCGGCCCCTCGTTGAGCTCCTGCTCCTCGAAGGCGAGCGTGAAGGTGTGGATCGGATGTTTCGCGGCACGCTGCGCCAGATTGGCCATGACCGAGGAATCGATGCCGCCGGACAGGAAGACCGCCAGCGGCACGTCGCTGGCGAGATGCAGCCGCAGCGTTTCCTCCAGCACGGCGGCAAGTTCGTCCTCCTCCATCGCCTGCTCCGGCGCATGGCCGGGGATCGTCCAATAGTCCTCGTCGCGGATGACATTGCCGGCGCCATCGAAAGCCGTCAGATGGCCAGGAGACAACAGCGCGACGCCTTTCACGGCGGTGCCGGGACCGGCGACAAAACCGTTCCAGACGGCGCTCGCCACCGCCTGCGGATCGAGCTGCGGCTTGCCGAGAAGGCCCGAGGCCAGCAGCGCGCGCAGCTCGGATGCGAAGGCCAGCGACCAGCCGGCATCCGGATTCGCCGGGCGCGCGACATAAAGCGGCTTGATGCCGAGGGGATCCCGGGCGAGCAGCAGCCGGCGGGCATTTGGGTCCCAGCAGGCGAACGCGAACATGCCGCGCAGCCAGCTTACCGCCTCCGGCCCATGCAGGCCGAGCGCACGCAACATCACCGCGGTGTCGCCGGTCGAGCTGAATTGCTGGCCCTCCCCGATCAGCCGCTGCCGCAGATCAGCAAAGTTGTAGATCTCGCCATTGAAGACGATGACGTGACCGGTGACAGGGTCCGTCATCGGCTGCACACCGGCAGGCGACAGATCGAGGATCGCAAGCCGGCGATGCGCCAGCAGCGCACCCCAACCGCGCTCGTCCGGCTCGGACGTCCACGTTCCCCCAGCGTCCGGGCCGCGATGAAGCATCGCGTCGTTCATCCGCTGCAGCGCTGCACGATTGTCGTCGTCGACGCGGCCGATGATCCCGGCGATGCCACACATCAGAGCAACTCACCTGCCATATGCGAGGTCAATGCCACGAACGATCTTCGTCTTGCAGGGATCATCGCTGCGCTGACGTGGAGGCCGCGGTGCCTGACGACCACGACGCCAGCGCCTCGGCCGGCGCCGGCGAAGGGCCGTAAGTACGCGCGAGACATTGCTGGTAGTCGAGCGGCGGCGTCCAACCGAGCGTCTCCCTCAGCCTGCGATTGTCGAAGCGCAGCGGCTTGAGCATCGCGTCGAACTTCTTGGGCGTCAGGATCGCAGGGACCTTCGTCGCCCGCCTGAACACCGTCACGAACGCCAACCGCACCGCCGCGCTGGCAAGCCAATGCGGAATCGGCAGCCGGAAGCCGCGCTTGCCGGTGCCGCTGATGTAGTCGGACAGATAGGTCCAGACGCGCTCGCCGGGACCATCGACGATATTCAGCGTGTGCCCCTTCGCACGCGGATCCGCAGCCGCCAGCGCGAAAACATCGGCGCAATTCTCGACATGGGTCATCGGGATGCGGGTCAACGGGCCGATCACGACGTGATGCCGCCCGATCTGCTGGCCGAGCGCGGCGAGATAACCGTGATCCCGCCCCCAGATGAAGCCAGGGCGAAGCACGGTGAGATCCCAGCCATGCGTCTCGGCAAAACGGCGCGTCACCCGCTCCTGCCACCACTTGGCGACGGTGTAGCCGCCGCGGCTATAGACATCCGGCGTCTGTTGCAGCGGCGCCGTCTCATCGAGGACATCGCGCGTTGCCGTGTAGTCATAGACGGAGAAGCTGCTGCACAGCACGAGCCGGCGACAGCCACTGCTCGCCATCGCCTCGAGTAGCCGTTCCGTTCCGCCGACCGTACCGGCGAACTGCGCGTCCTCGCCACCGGACACCACGGCAGCCAGGTGGATCAGCACGTCGACATCGTCGAAGGCGCTTGCGAGCTCGCGCGAGGTGCGCAGATCCGCCCTGACGATATCGACCGAGGCCGGCCAGCCCAGCGGCTCCACACGAGTTGCGGGACGCACCATGGCGCGGACGGCGATGCCCCGCGCGAGCAGCGCGTTCACCACGTGACGGCCGAGAAAACCGTTGGCGCCGGTGACGAGGGCCTTCATATCGCCAGCTCCTTGATCGCAACCCGCTCCGTGGGCTTCATCGCCTCGACCATTCGATTGACCGCGAGAACGTCCTCTGCGGTAATCGGCAGCGGCGCCCCCGAACCGAGCGCCTGATAGGTGAGCGCGAGGAACTCCCACAGCCCCTCATAGGCGCCGGGGCCTTTGAACTTGCGCAGCAGGGTCGACAGCGCGGCACGGCGGATGTCGCTCCCCTCCTCCAACCCGCTGAAGAACGGGCGCAGCGGCTTCGGCACGCTGCGCGGGCCATCGAAGGTGAGCCGCGTCTCGAACAGATTGGCCGTCGCCTGCATCCGCTCGCCATAGACCCGCAGCCAGAACGCGTCCGGCTGCGCGCTGGCGCTGAAGCCGAGCGTCGCGGTGCCGCGTTCGGCTTCGACCACGCAGCGAAACTCGTCGAAGGGCAGCAGCGATGGCTTGCGCTTGCTCCAGACGGTCTGCGCGCTGCGGTGCGGGCCGACAAAAGCGTGCGCCAGCGAGGCGAGATGCGGCAGGAAGTCGGCGATGGCGCCACCAGCGAGATTGAGCGCCGGATGCGGCGCGTTCGGATCGGCAAAACCGTCGGGACCGAGGATGTCGAGGCAGATCAGGACATCGACATGGGTGACGGCTCCGAACTCGCCTGTCTCGATACGGCGCAGGATCTCCTGCGGCGCCCGGTTGAAGACGTAGTTGTAGTCCTCGACGACATGGCGGCCGACCTGTCTGGCCCGCAGCGTCAGGGTCTGGAGCTCCTCGAAAGTCGAGGTCGCCGGCTTCTCGACGATGACATGTGCGCCGGCCTGGAGCGCATCGATCGCCAGCCGGAAATGCGAGGTCGGCGGCGTCGTGACATGCACGACGTCGGGCCGCACCGTCTCGAGCATCGTACGGTGATCGGTGAACCAGGACGGGATGGCGTAGCGCTCGGCCGCGGCCTCGGCCGTCGCCGGCGACAGATCGCAGATGGCGGCAAGCTGGACGCCAGGGAGGGTGTTGACACAGGCGAGATGCTGGCGGGCGATCTGCCCGGCACCGATGAGCGCGGCCTTCATCACGCGGTTGTCTCCAGGATCTCGAGATAAAACTCTTCCAGCGCCCGTGCCGCCGCGCTCCAGGCGTATTTCTCGACCGCCATCTGCCGCGCCGCATGACCAATGCCGGCCGCAAACGCCGGCTCCGCGAGCAGCCGGCTCACGGCGCCGGCGAAGGCGACAGGCTCGTTCTCGATCAGGATGTCGCGCCCGGGCACCGCCTCGATCCCTTCGGCGCCGAGGCTGGTCGAGACGATCGCCTTGCCCATCGCCATGGCCTCCACGATCTTCAGCCGCGTGCCGCCGCCGAGCCGCAGCGGCACGACCACGGCCGCGGCTTCGGCGAGATGCGGCCGGAGATCCGGCACGAAGCCGGTGAACTCGATCTGCGCGCCTGCAAGCGCAAGCAGCGACGACGGCGGCCGGCCACCAATGATCTTACAGCGTGCGTCGGGATGTCTCGCGGCGATCAGAGGCCAGACGTCCTGGACGAAATGCGTGACCGCGTCGATGTTCGGCACCGTCGACAGCAATCCGAAATACACCACGGTGCGTCCATCGGGCTTGGGATCCGTGCGGCGCGGCTGATAGAAGTCGATGTCGGCAGCGTTGGGGATCACCGCCGTGCGAACATGCGGAAGGTCCTGACGCAGGCGCGCCTCGTCATCGATGCTGCAGAGGTAGACGCCGTCGGCCTGCCCGTAGATCGCGAGCTCCTCGCGCCGCAGCTTGCGCCAGTTCGCCCCGGCATAGAGCCGGCGGCCGAGACTCGCACCCGTGGCCGCGAACTGACGCGCCAGATCGTAGGCGATCTCATGCGAATCCACGATCAGCCGCGGCGGCATCTCGCCCGCCGGCGCTTGCTTCAACAGGCAATGACCGAGATAGGGAAACTCGAGATTGACGATGTCGAAGCGCGTCGCCTGCAGCAGCTTGTCCAGCACGCGCTGCAACTCCGGCAGCGCGACGCGCAGGCGGTCGAAGCTCCAGGACGACGCCAGCGAGCGGAGTTGCAGCAGGCGCTTGGCCAGCCCGTCACGACCAAGCGGGTTGCGCACCAGTACGACGTCGCGACAATAGGCCTGCATGGCGTGCTGGCATTCATCGATGTCGAAAGCGTCGTCCACCAGCGCTACGGCAGTGAGATCGTGACGGCGCGCCAGTTGCGTCATCAGCCCGTGCATGCGCGCCTGCGCCCCGAACCGCGGCGGACTTGCGGGCATATGCGAGACGCTCAAGATGCTGAGGCGCCGCGGGTTCCCGACACCGCCCCGGCAACGCCGGAGATTGCCCTGCGCCGGCGGCGCAGGGTCCAAGACATCCGAGGCTGGGGTATCGCGGGTCATGCTCATTTAAATTATTAAATTACGCTCCCTTATATATCTTATTTAATTTTTGGCGATCATTATCTGATCCGTCCTGTTGGCCTTGCTCCGCGTCCTTGCGGCCGGCCGTCACCGCTTCCTCATCAGATCCTGGATGATCGTACCTGCGATCCGCAACGGTCCGACATGGCGGAACACACCGACGACGATCGCCAGATAGACACACGCGCAGAATCCGCCCGACAGCACCATGCGGATCAGCGCCGGGACACCGGCAAGCAGCGTCGCCTGCAGCCACCATCCGGCAGCCACCGTTGCGAGAGCACCGATCGTCTGTGGACCCACCGCCCGGATCACCAGCGCCGCGCCGATATCGATCGGCCGGCCGGCATACATCACCGACGGCAAGGCGATCAGCGAATAGCCGATGACGACGCCCCAGGCGACGCCGACCGGCCCGAAGGGCAGCCCCGCCAGCACCGCTACGACCTGCGCCACGAGAGAGATGACCCCCCAGGTCTGCCAGCGGTCCGCCCGCCCGAGCGACAGATGCAGCCAACCTTGCGAGCCTTCGACGACATGCGAGATGCCGCGGAGCGCCATGATGCTCAGCAGCGCACCGGCCGCCTGCCATTTCTGTCCGAGCAGGACGACGGTCAGGTCCTCGGCCGTGACGGACAGGATCGCCGCCGCCGGCATCAGGAAGAAGGCGAGGATCGACAGCGCCGCCTCATATTTCTGGCGCAGCACGGCGGGGTTCGCCTGCAGCTTGCTCAGCGCCGAGCTTCCGACGGCATGCGTCTGATTGAGCGCCGCATAGATCGAATTGTCGTACAGGTTCATCGCGTTCTGGTAGTAGCCGACCTGATCCGGCCGGTAGAGCAGACCGAGCGCAATCCGGTCCACGGCCCGCGACAGCGTGTAGGCCACTGTGAAGCCGACGACGTGCAGCCCGAACCGCACCATCGACTTTACCTCGTCGTCGAACACCGGCGTCCCCGGACGCCACGGACAGGCCAACCACGTGCCGATGACGACGCAGATCGCGCTCGTCACCGGACGAAGCACCAGCGCCCAATAGCCGTAGCCTGCCATCGCGGCCGCGATCGCCACGATCGTTCCGACGAAAGTGCCGAACAGCTGAATCCGGCCGATGCGGCCGAACTGCATCGTCCGCCGCAGCAGCGCCATGTGCTGATTGGTCAGCCCCGCCAGCACGAAGGTGACGGCGATGCAGAGCGAGATCGGCAGCAGCCGTGGATCATCGTAGATCCAGGCAATCAGCGGGCTGCACACCGCGACGATCACGGCAACGGCCATGCCGATGCCGGCGCTGACCCAGAACAGTCCGCTGACCTGGGCGGGCGTCACCCGGCTTCGCTGCGCGGTCGCATCGAGCAGGCCGAAATCGATCAGGAGCGGCGCGAAGCTCGTCAGCACGGTAACGATGGCAACGAGCCCGAAATCCTCCGGCGCAAGCAGCCGGGCCAGCACGATGGCGGCGACGATCTGGAGCGCGGCATTGCCGTACTGAATGACGATGGACACGATGCCGCCGCGCAGGGCGCGGCGGCCGAGATCGCTCGATTCCCGATGCTCTTCGAAATAGGCGGCGACGGCTTCCGACATATGAGGTCAATCACCTTCAATCATCGAGGTACGCCAACGGCTGCGCTGTCGCAGGGACCGGTCGCCGGCAGGAAACATCCGGCACCAAACGGCGGTTTTTTCGAAATCATCACGTCGGTCGGAACCGCAGCAATACAGGACCGATGACGGTCCATTGTGGCGGAGAAAAGGATTTAAATCCTCATTTTGCCAACAATGCCGGCTCCCGCTTTAAATCCGGGATCGCGGACGGACCAGGGCCGGAGACCATCTCGGCCAGCGCCCTGAGCCGGTCCTTCCGGGCCGAAAGGCCCGGGAGAGGCTGCAGGCCCGTCGCGTCCAGGATGGTTTCCCACCGATAGACCCAGTCGTGACGCAACAGCGTCTGCACCATGCCGGTGCGCCGCATCGCCTCCTGGCGCTCCCGATCACGATCCAGCTCCCTGATGACTCGATCGATCCCATCAGAGGTGTGAGGCACGTGGACCATGACATCGGGCCAGTCGAACAGTCTCGGAAACAGCTCGTTGTCGGGGCGCTCGCCGAGCATGATGGCGCCGGAGGCCGCGCCTTCGAAATAGCGGTAGCCGAACTCCACCTGTCGTCCCGTCTCGCCCGGCTCGTCGAACTTGCCGGGATTGACGAGGAAATACCTGCTGCGCTTGGCGAGGTTGGCGACCTGCGCCCGATGCTCTGCGAGGTCGATTGCCTGGCTGCCGCCGATCGTGTCGTGAAGATAGAACAGACCGCTGTCGCGGGCCATCGCGAGCAGCGTTTGATGGATGACACGGGATCGGCGCCCCATGCTGAAGACATCGATGACCCGCTCGGGCGGATCGGGATAGGGACAGAACTTGATCGCATCGATCGCGAGCGGCAGATGCGTGCAGGCCTGCCCGATCTCCTCGCTGAGCGGCTTCACCGTGCCGATCTGGAACGGCATCACGATATCGAACTTGGCGAGCACCTTCAGGAAATGGCGGTGCTTGGCGATCTCCTTCACCCACATCTCGTCCAGCAGACATACGGATGTCCGGCAAGCCCCACGAAGATCCGCGATCGCGTCGAACATGATGAGGTCCTGCGGGAAGCCGCAGATGGCGAACAGGACGTCATATTGCCGGCTGGCCGGGATGCGCGGCAGACCCGGGTTCAGCAGCACCGGCGCATGATAGCCCAGCCGGGTCGCGAAGCTGGCCCGCCGGCTCGACGGATCCAGCGTGGGCGCGAGCAAATCTGCGGAATCGATCTCGCAGATGATGTCCTCGAGCTCGACATGGGGACCGCGATTGAGCGCTTTGCCGAAAATGTTCCGGAGCGAGAAGACGAGGACGCGCGACGTGTCCGATTGCGAGCTCATGGCGCCTCACTTGCCGTTTGGAAAGATCGGATGAGCTCGGCGTCCAACGCCAGCCGAGCCGCCGCCTCGATGCGGGCAAACGGGACGTCGGCGCGGATCGCCATGTCCAGCAGGCTGTGCCTGCCATCGGCGAGGTTGAGCACCCACAGCAGATCCATCTGCGTCGCCCCGCCCGCCTCGCGCTGGCCCGCAATCGCCCGATAGAGCCCGCGCCGTCCGAGCTGCGGCTCGCCGCGCCCATCGACGCGCTC
Organism: Bradyrhizobium sp. SRS-191; assembly: GCF_024586915.1. GTDB lineage: Bacteria > Pseudomonadota > Alphaproteobacteria > Rhizobiales > Xanthobacteraceae > Bradyrhizobium. Next base: position 14,164 of record NZ_JANBVS010000025.1, on the reverse strand, counting down.
ATAGACGCAGTCCCGATCGAGCAGGTCGAGCACCTCGGCGATGACGGCATAGGACTGATCGAGGCAATCCGGTTTGACGAAATCGAGATTGTCCGCCGAGGTGTGGTACTCCGGAAACGTTCCATGCACCCCGCGCATCAGGCAGCCCACGGGCAGGTCGAATCCCGGTGAGCAGAACTGCCGTTCGTCATAGCCATACGGACTGAACGGCATGATCTCGTGGGGCAATCCGGAGTGCTTGAGGACATGCGCCACGGCGCGGTCGATCGGTGCGCCCTTGCGGCTCTGCTTGTAGTGGAAGCAGCTCGTATCACCGAGACAGGTCAGGACGAGTCCATGCTCCACCTGGCCCAGGCGGCTCTCGTTGCGGTCGAGCCAGGCCAGCGCCCCGATGGTCGCCGGCAGAAACAGAAACCGATACCCGAGCCTGGGCTTCAGCCGCGCCTGCCGTATCGCCAGCGCTGTCATCACCGAGATGCCGGAGAGATTGTCATTGGCAAGGCTCGGATGACAGATGTGGCAGGTGATCAACACCTCCTTGTCCGACTGGCCGGCGACGAAGAACTCGCCATAGGTCAGAGATCCCGGCGCCAGATCGCTGTCGATCTCGACGCGATAGCTGTCATCCGTCATCTCCCGCCACAGACGATCCGGCAGGCAGAAGCCCCAATCATCGGCATAGTAGCCGGTCCGGTACGGGATCAGGTCGGGTTGGTCAGGCAGCGTGTGAACATGCCTTGCCAATTCGGCACGGCTCATCACAGCGCTCACCGGCTTGCTGTAGCCCATGACATGAAGATTGTTGTCGGCGAAGTCGACCAGACGACGGCCCGCCATGCTGGAGATCGTCGCCCCGCGGATATTCCACTCGGCCGGCACATGCCAGTCGAGGACCGGCGTCCCGGTGGCGACCTCATGCATCGTGAGATCGATATGACGGCCGACGATCTCGAGCGTCTGGCGAACGCCCGCGCCGGTCAGGCTGCGATTGATCGGAAACAGCTGCGTCACGAGATCGTGGAGATCGATCTCCGGCGTTCTCCCGGCCATCGGCGACGTCAATCTGTCCAGCATCACGCGAGAGCTCCTGGCCCGAAAACCCATCTCATGACGCTCATCACAGACCCCGCTCCGCCATCGGCGGCCAGGACGCATCCTTCGCCGACAGCACGGTCACCGGTTGCGGCCAGTTGATCCCGAACATCGGATCATCGTGGCGGAAGCCGTCCGACAGCTCCTCGGCGTAGTCGACGCCCATCAGGTACTCCACCGTCACGTCGTCGGTAAGCGTCTGAAACCCGTGGGCGAAGCCGGCCGGGATGTAGAGCATGCGCGCGGTCGACGGGCCGAGCTCGCAGGCATAGACCTCGCCGCACGTCGGAGAGTCCGGCCGGATGTCCACGATGACGTCGTGGATCAGCCCCGCCGTGCAGCGGACGATCTTGGCATCTCGCTTCGGCGCGCGCTGGAAATGCATGCCGCGCACGCTGCCACGAATGCGCGTCACCGAGCTGTTGCCCTGAACCGGCTGGAAGGTGATGCCCTCGTCGGCGAAGGTCTTGGCGCACCATGTCCGCGTGAAGCTGCCGCGCTCATCGGCGCGAACCGTGAGCTCGATCAGCCGCGCATCCGACCGTCCCAGTTGGACAAACCTCATGGCGACAGCCTAGTCCTCGATGGTCGCTTTCGGCACCGGCACGATGAAGCGGCCGCCCCAGCTGCGGATCTCCGCCATCTGAGTCTTGATCTCGTTCTTGATGTTCCACGGCAGGATCAGAACGTAGTCCGGCTTCGCTTCAAAGATCGCCTCCGGCGGCAGGATCGGAATGCGGACCCCCGGCATGTAGCGGCCCTGCTTGGAGGGAGCGCGATCGACGGTGAAGTCGAGGAAGTCGGTCCGGATGCCGCAGTAGTTCAGCAGCGTGACGCCCTTGGCCGGCGCGCCATAGGCGACGATCTTCTTGTTGTCGCGCTTGAGCGCGGTGAGCAGCTCGAGGAGAGCGCGCTTGGTCTCCTTGACCTGCTCGTTCCAGGCCACATAGATCGCGTCCTCGTGCAGGCCGTAGGCGCGCTCCCGCGCCAGCACATCGGCCACATCAGGGCTTTCGACGTGCGAGGCGGCCTGATGGCAGACGAAGAACCTGATCGAGCCGCCATGGGTTTCGGGCAACTCGACGTCGAACACGCGCAAGCCCGCCCGGGCGAAGATGCGCAGGCCGGCGATCAGGGACAGATACGAGAAGTGCTCGTGATAGATCGTGTCGAACTGATGCCGCTGCATCAGCGTCAGGAGATGCTGCACCTCGAAGGTCGCGACGCCCTCGGGCGCCAGCAGGATCTTCACGCCGCCCGCGAAATCATTGATATCAGGAACATGGGCGAGCACGTTGTTCGCGGTGAGAAGATCGGCCGACCAGCCCTCCTCCCGCAGACCGGTCGCGCACTCGCGGCCGAAGAACTCGATCCGCGTCGCGATGCCCTTGGCACGCGCGGCCATTGCGACGCTCTCACACGGCTCGACACCCAGACAGTTGATCCCCTTCTGCAACGAGTACTGCAGAAGATAGCCGTCATTCGACGCGATCTCGATGTGCGTCGACGACGGACCGAGCCGGAAACGCGCGGCCATGGCCTCGACATAGCTGCGGGCGTGCTCGAGCCAGGAGGTCGAGTGCGACGAGAAATAGGCGTAGTCGGCGCGGAAGATCTCCGAGGCCGCCAGCAGGTCGCGGGTCTGCGCCAGACGGCATTCGCGGCACACGAACGTCTCCAGCGGATAGAACGGCTCGGCCCGCATGTAATTGGCGGGATCCACATAGTCGTTCGCGACCGGCGAAGCGCCGAGGTCGATGAGCTTGAGAGTGAGCTCATCGCCGCAATGCCGGCATTTGGGCGCGATACCCACGGCGGTGGGAAGGCTCAGTTCCATGGTGTCTCCGTCACTGTCCTGTCTGGCGAAGCGATGGCCCGGAGGGCGGCCGCGTCAGGTCCATTGCAGCCTGTCGTTGATCCTCGCGGTCTCCATATGGTCCTGCAGGACCTTGAGACGGATCAGATCCGACGAGCGAAATTCGGCATCCTTGAATTTCATCCGCGTCAGGCCGTCGACCAGATTGGTGATCGACTGGTCCAGCGACACAAGCGGCTGGTGATCGGGCGCGAGCGAGCGGTAGAGGCCGAAATCCACCTTGTAGGAGCGGCTGTCCACCGGTGCGGAAGTGTTGATCGACACCGCCGTCCCCGGGACGCGCGCCGCCACCGCGTCGGCGAGATCCTTGACCTGGTAGTTGCGGTCGTCAGAGCCGGCATTGACAGTGAGGAAGCGACCGCCGTTATCAGCGGGCCGGTCGATCGCCCAATCGATCGCCCGCGCCATGTCGGCGACGTCGATCAGCGGGCGCCAGGGCGTGCCGTCCGAGAGCACGCTGATCTGCCGGCGCGTCAGCGCGCAGGCGACGAAATCATTGAGAACGAGGTCGAGCCGCAGCCGGTCCGACATGCCGCACGCGGTCGCGAAGCGCAGGCAGGTGATGGTCATGCCGGTATCGATCGACGCAAGCTCCTGCTCGGATCCGATCTTCGACTTGGCATAGGCGGTGATCGGGTTGAGCGGGTCGCTCTCCTTCCGCGGCGGGCCATCGGCAACACCGTAGACGCTGCAGCTCGAGGCGAACACGAAGTTCTTCACGCCCGCCGCCGCCGCCGCCCGGGCGAGCGAGACGGTGGTGTTCTGGTTGATGTCGAGCGTCACGTCCTGGAAGCGGTTGCCCATCGGATCGTTCGAGATCGCCGCCAGCTGCACCACGGCGTCGTAGCCGCGGAGATCGACCGCCATGTCGCGGACGTCGCCATGGATCTGCTCGTCGAGATACCGCTCAGGAAGAACCGGCGCCCCGGTCAGGCAGTGCGCGAAATAGGCATTGTCGAAACCGTGCAGCGTCGCATCCGGCCGCCGCGCCCGCAGGTGCCTTGCGACCACGGGACCGACATAGCCCATGTTTCCAGTGATGAGCACTCGCAAAATCGCTACCCCTTTACGCCGTCAACAAAGCACGATTTAAATACCACGAGCGATTATAAAATATAATATCACGCCGCGTCCAGCAAATCCAATGACCGAGTCATTGCGGGACCTGGCATTCATCCGGACGGCTGGTACAACCATCCGAAATGCGGCATTTTTCTGCATGAGCGCCCCTCGACCGCGGTCGCCCGGACCTCGCGCTTGCCGTCCCCGCGATTTAATTATATTCACCAAATTAAATAACGCCATGAATCGGACAAACGAGAACCTCAAACCTCGTCAGCTTTATTTCGGTCGTTTCGTTGAAGATTTGAGAGACAAGGCATGACGCTATCCGCCGGCGACTGGGTCGAAGTCCGCAGCAAGGAAGAGATCCTGGCCACGCTCGATGCGAATGGGAGGCTCGAGGGCCTGCCGTTCATGCCGCAGATGTTCAAATGGTGCGGCCAGCGCTTGCAGGTCTACAAGCGCGCCCACAAGACCTGCGACACGGTGACCGGATACAACACCGGCGAATGGCTCGGACGGCGCCTGCCCAACGCGGTGCATCTCGACCTGCGCTGTGACGGCGAGGCCTATGGCGGCTGTCAGGCCGCGTGCCTGATCTTCTGGAAGGAGGCGTGGCTGTCTCCAGTGGATCCGGCCCAGGCCGCGGCGGCCAATCAGGCGCATGCCGCCGCACGCCAGGCATCCGGCGGATGCAGCGCCCGCGCGGTGTGGGACGCAACGAAATCGCCCGATCAGGCGGCCGGCAAAGGTCCCAGATATTCCTGCCAAGCCACCGAGCTGCCGAACTACACCCAGCCGCTGAAATGGTGGGACGCACGGCAATATGCCGAAGACATCGCGTCCGGCAATGTGTCCGCCGGCAAGATGTTCCGCGGCCTCCTCTACTTCGCCTATGTCGGCGCCACCATGGCTCGCCGTCCACGGCTCGGACGTCCGGCCCGCTGGATCTACGATCGCATCCAATCGCTATGGGGCGGCGTGCCGTTTCCGCGGAAACGCGGCGACCTCGCGACCGACAAGGACGCGCCGATCGCCCATCTCGGCCTGCAGCCGGGCGATCTCGTCCGCGTCCGGCCGCACAACGAGATCCTCGCCACCATCGACAAGCAGACCAACAACCGCGGCATGGGCTTCGATGCGGAGATGGTGCCCTATTGCGGAAAGGTGTTTCGGGTCCGCACACGGGTGGAAAAATTCATCGACGAGCGCACCGGCTACATCCGGCGGATGAAGACGCCGGCGGTCATCCTCGACGGCGTCTACTGCCAGTCGCGCTACAGCGAAAACCGCCTGTTCTGCCCGCGCGGCATCTTTGCCTGGTGGCGCGAGGTCTGGCTGGAAAAGGTGCCGGCCTCCGCGATCGAGCGCGCCCCTACGGAGGAGGCTGTCGACCTCCCCAGGCGCGCCACGGGCTGACGCCCCGCAGCCACGTCCCGGCTCATCAGCCGATTGCCAAATGCTGCAACGGCCAGCCGCTCCACACGCGGGATCGCGGCGCGCGAATGTCGCGCCCGATCGCTTCGGCTGCGATCAGCTCAACGCGAGCTTGCGGACGACGAAGGCTTCCGCGTAGCGTTCGGCCGCCCGGCATTCCATGCCGCGCAGCCGGGCCAGGCCCATGAATGTCTCGGGGTCGAACCACTGCTTGGAGCGCTGGCTGCCGAAGTGCGACATCAGCAGCGCGACCTTCCGCTTCATGACCCGCTCGGAGACAGGCATGTAGACGTTCGGCCGTCCCAGATCGCCGTCCCATTTCGGAATCTCGTATTCGAGGACGAGATGATCGCGGAATGTATTCCAGACCAGCCGGTTGACCTGCCGATGGTCCTGATGCGCGTCGTCGCGCCGGTGCGCGAGGATCACGTCAGGCTCGATGCGCCCCTTCAATTCCTCGAACCAGGCCTTGATGTCTTCGCCCTGCTCCGGAAAGAAGCCGTCGCGGAAATTCTTGATCTCGAGCGTCCGGCCAGCCGCCTCGGCGAGAAAATCATTTGCAGATGCCCTCGCCTCGACCTCGCGCTCGCCATTGCCGCTCAGCACGCACCAGTGCACGTCGAGGCGCACGCCCTGATCGAGCCAGGTCAGCAGCGTCCCCCCGGCACCGATCTCGATGTCGTCGGAGTGCGCGCCCAGGCAAAGAACCGACAGCCGGTCGCCGCGACCGGCGAGCTGCAGCGCTCTCATCCGTTCACCACGGCCGGCAGGTTGGCGCCGAGATGCCAGGGCGTGTCACCGCGCTCGATCATCTCCTCGAGCACCTGGCGATCCCTCAGCGTGTCCATCGCCCGCCAGAACCCTTCGTAGCGGTAGGCCATCAGGAGGCCACGATCGATGAGCCGCTTGAACGGCTGCACGACGAGTTCGTCGCCTTCCTCGATGTAGTCGAAGATCTCCTTGCGGAAGATGAAATAGCCGCCATTGATCCAGATGTCCGAATCGTTGCTCGCCGCCATGCGGCCGACCTTGCCATCGGCGTCGAACTCGGCGAGGTGGAAACTGATCGGCGGATGAATCGCGATGAAGCAGCCGATCATGCCGCTTCGCTTGAAGCGGTCGATCATGTCCGGCAGCGGCGCATCCGTGAGGCCATCGCTGTAATTGGCCAGGAAGATCTCTTCGCCCTCGACCAGATGCCGGACGGCCCGCAGACGCTGACCGATATTGCGCCAGATGCCGGTGTCGACCAGAGAGACCCGCCAATCCGCCGGGCGCTCGCCCAGCAGTTCGATCTTCTTGCCGAACTGCGAGATCGTACAGTCGGTGGTCGCAGCCTGGTTGTAGTTCAGGAAATAATCCTTCACCACGTTCGCCTTGTAACCAAGGCACAGGATGAAGTCGCGGTGTCCATACTGGCTGTAGTACTGCATCACATGCCAGAGGATCGGCTGGTGGCCGATCGGAATCATCGGCTTCGGAACGCTCTCGGAGTATTCCCTGATCCGCGTCCCAAGTCCTCCGCAGAACAATACAACCTTCATGACTGGACGTCCTTCAGATGCATAATCTTGGAAATGAGCATCACGATCGATCAACTCCGCCGGCCCTGCTCGGGCGCTCTCGTCGCGCCATCCACTCCGGCCCCGACGGGCCGGCCGCGGACATCGACATCTCGCGCCGGCCAGCACCCGACGATTAATAATCACATTAAATTCCATTTTAAATGATATTTTTTGGATTGGATATTGAAATATTCCCGCGGCGGACATTAATCGGCCACACGCATGATGCGGCGCGGCCCTGGCCAGCCGCACACCCAGCACATCCCTCCGGTATTTCGAGACCATCCGCGCGGAAATTAAACGGACGACGATTTTATTTGTTAAATTAAATATTCGATTATATCATCCACCCCAATCCGCTATTTAACCGAGTTTCGAACACCCCTATCCCATGCATTACGTGGATCAGCCCGAGACTCTCGATCGGAACGGAATGCCGACCGCGTTATTGGCGGAGCGGCAAGTCCAGGCGCGCAAATGGCCCGTGCATTACGCCGCGGTCGAGCCTTTCGCGATCGCGGCAGACATTGCGACGATCACCACATCCAGCGTGCTGTCCGGCTTTCTCTACCACCTGCAGGACGCGGCCGGCGCTAACGACGTCAGCAAATCGGTGGGATTGGCGATCCTGGTCTCGGCGCTGTTCGTCTCGCTGATGAAGATTCGCGGCATGTATCGCCCGGCAGAGCTGCTGATCCTGCCGCGCCAGGTCCGCGCGACGTGCCTGACCTGGGTCACGGCTTTCCTGGTGCTGGCCGGCGCGCTGTTTGCGCTGAAGATCGGCAGCGAGTTCTCGCGCGGGACGAGCGTCGTGTTCGCCCTGCTGGGGCTCTCGGCGCTGATCATCAACCGCCGGATCACGGAATATCTGCTGGTGAAGGGGCTGGCAGAGAAACGGTTCTCGGGGCGGAACATCGTTCTGATCACCGACGAGGACAGCAAGGACAATGCGGGCCTGACGCAGCTGCTCACGGACACCGGCTTTCGCGTCAAGCGACACTTCCTGCTTCCCGAGCCCGGAGCCGGCCCGGATCAGCGCCAGCGGATCGTGACCAGCGTCATCGATTACGTTCGCGGCTCGGACATCGAAGAGATCGTGGTCGGCGCCAATCCTGATCCGTGGTCCGATCTGCGCACGCTCGGCGCCGAGCTGAGGGTCCTCCCCTTCCCGGTCAGCTTCGTGCCCGTCGGAACGGCCTCGGAAATGTTCAAGCGTCCGCGCCGCGAGATCGGTAGCGCCGTCTGCATCGAGCTGCACCGGGGATTGATGAGTCCGGTCGAGCACGCGACGAAGCGGCTCATGGACGTGTTGCTGGCGGGATTGGCGCTGACGCTGCTCTCACCGCTGCTGATGCTGGTCGCGATCGCCATCCGCCTCGACTCGCCTGGTCCGGCGCTGTTCCGGCAGCAGCGTTGCGGCTTCAATGGCAGGGCGTTCCAGATTTTCAAGTTCCGCACGATGTCCGTGCTCGAAGACGGTCCTTCCCTCATCCAGGCCAAGCTCGGCGACAGCAGGTTCACGCGCATCGGCGCGTGGCTACGGCGAACCAGCATCGATGAGCTGCCGCAGTTGCTCAACGTGCTGAACGGGAGCATGTCCCTGGTCGGCCCGCGCCCACATGCATTGGCCCATGACAACGAGTTCGACAAGCTCGTGCGCAACTACGCGTTCCGGCGCCGCGTCAAGCCAGGACTGACGGGATGGGCGCAGGTGCATGGCTGCAGGGGGCCGACGCCGACGCGCGCCTCCATCGAGCAGCGCGTCGAGTTCGACCTCTGGTACATCGACAATTGGAGCCTCTCGCTGGACATCGCGATCCTGCTGAGGACGCCGCTCGAGCTGATTCGCGGAGACAACGCCTACTAGCCAGCTCCGCAGAGACGGCCTTCAGGCGAGTTGAAACTCCAGCCCAGGCCGTTGCTCGCACCCGCCGCGCCGACGTATCGACGATGCGTCCTTCAGCGTTGAACGGAGAGCCATCCGACAGAGATAGAGAGAGGCGCGCGCAACGTTACAGGCCGACCGAGAATGGCGGTGAAGGAAGCCGAACGCACCGGAACGGTCAGGCGCGCTGCCGGCGGCCTTTCGGCGCACTGCCGTTGATCGCGAACTCCTCGATCCGGCGCCCCGTCTTGATCGCAGCGACCAGCCAACGCGGCTGCTTGCCACGGCCTGACCAGGTCTCGGACGTCTGCGGATTGCGGTACTTCGGCAGGACCCGCGGATATTTGCGACGCGCCTTGCCATTGCCGTTGTAGGACTGAGCGCCGTCGCCATTCGCCCCCTCGATGACCCCGCGGCTGCGGTTCAGCACCGCCAGACGACGTTCGAGCTCGCGCTTTTCCGATGTGATCCTTTCGGCAAGGATCTGGCTGATCTGCTCATGGAGAGACCAGAGGTCATCGAAAGACATCGCCTCGAAATCGATCTTCTTGGTGGACATACAGCGACCTTTATCTGTGATCTCTATCCTGCCGGATTAATGTCATATAATTCGGTATTTCGATCCGCAAGTGGTTCGCTGTCGGAAAAACGTAATATTTGAGTTATACCCGCTCCGGCGATGGATTTGGTTGTAGCTCGATAAAATATCAACCTGCAACCCTATTCCGATAATGTGTCACGCGGTTCGGACAAGATGACGTCCACGAAAATTCTCCTCACGAAAAAACGCCGAATCGACACGATCTGCAAGGGATTTTCGCATTTTGCGGCAGAACGGCGCAGTCATTACGCGCATATCACGGCGCAGGCCGGCTGATTCCGGTTCAAGGCACCATTTGCACGAGAGCATTTTTCAGAACGCCCGATAACGTGCACAACCTATTCGCGCGGCCTCCCCGATAACAAGGATCGGGATATTTATGCCCCTGCACAAAATGCCAGATCACGGTTTAATTACGCACGGCATCAGGAATATGCCGCGAAACGGTCGAGATCCATTCATCTGCCGGCAGGCGGCGCGCCGACGCGCCGCCTGTGGACGATCGGAAATCGTAGGCGCTGCGCCCAGTGAGATCGTCCTGACGTCTTGACGCCCGAGAGGGTCCTGCACATTGACCATGAACCTGCCGAGAGGCGTGTTCACGGAGAACGGTCGCGCCGCGCGATCCTTGGTTGCGATGACGATTCCAAGCCGGCGGGACGGCGCTCGTCGGAGGCGGAGTGAACGGCGCGCAGCCGGGCCCTTTGCCAGCGCGAACAGATCCGCGACCTCGGGACGACATCGGCTGATAGGTTCTCTTTGGGCGCAACGGCCCGGCAGCAGCGGCTCTTCGAACCATCGCAAAGCGGTCGGTCGCGTCGACCTCCCCTTGGTCGGCGATCCCCGAGAATGATGATGCCAACCGGTCGGGCCTTGAACTTGCCGCGGTCGGCGCCGTGGCGACCGCACCGCGGCGCCGACCGCGGGTGTCCGCTGGCCCCACTAATGTATAGGTCCAGCACACCCGGCGGGCGATGACGTCCCCGCCGTGCCTATCGCTGTTGCTTGGTGCGGCCGGGCGCCGCGCGGCGCGGCACGATCAGGTGAGCCGTGCCGCGATGCCGCCTGTTTGCGACCGGACGGCGGCTGGGAGCAGCGCCCGCGTGCTCGACACGCTTGTCGAGGCTGCAACTGATGGATTGAATTTCGTCGAGGAGAGTGTTGCAGAGTTCGATCTGCGCCATCAGCGCGGCGGGCGTCGCATTGTCCGACGATCGCACCTGCAAGCGCGATTTGGCGCTCCGGATCTTGTTCAATGATGTCAGGACGGCCTGGAGGGCGCCCCTGCTTCCAACGTCCAACTCATCGTCACTCAACGCTGTACCAAGCTCGTCACACAAGGACGGACCCCACTCGTTGGCGAGATTTGCAGGACTTTTCTCGAACGCCGGCGAATTGCAATCGCGACGACGGACCGGCTCCGATGACCGGAATTAAATTAACCACTCGCGACAAGTTAATTTACCATCTGCAAGGCAAGACATTAAATACGTCCGGCGCAGGAAGCGGCTTGGAGTATATTTTTACCGCGTCCCCGAAAGGACTTATTAACCACCCTTGGTCGACGACAATTAAAGCTTTAGTTTGTTCAGAGCACGCTTTTTCGTATCTCGCGTTGTCCGTCCGGTTCATAGTAAATATTTAATTTTAGATTGCACAAAACAGACCGCGCAACCTGCTTATTTAATGTGACAGGCACTCCATTGGAGTTCCCACTCGCACTCCGCAGACCATCTCTGTGCCTCCGGCACGAGGTCCGTCTCACCACACCATCGCCCGCTCCGGCGCCCCGCAGACCACGGCGCGCCGATATCGCACACCGCGGGGCGTCTCGACGGCGACGCGCCTGATGCATCCAGGATAGATCGCGAGATTGTAGTGAAACGGCGTGGCATCGAACGCGCCGCGGAGCCGGCAGAGACGGCTGAGATCGGGGCCGCACTCGGTCAAGGGATAAAGCCCACGGGCGGCGGCTTCGCCCGACACGGCAGCCAAGATGAGCGCGAGGGCGGCGGTGCCCCTGATCAGGTTCGACAATGGCATGCTCCCCAGAAGCGGATCGGTGGCGGGCGGGTCCACCTTAGACTTGGATGATGGTCATCGACAACCGGTCTGGGGGATGACCGGGTTCTGCATGCCGTCCGATCCGCCACGGCTCATGTCGCAAACGATCGGGAGCGACTCAGATAACCGTTGCTCAACGGCTTTATGCCTAGATTTTTATGGATTTCAGGAGGTCTTCCGCAAGGGACTCCCTCGCAACCGAAGCGGCCGCGACGTGCGCCGGCGACGACGGTACCTCGGTGAGGATGGACTGTGACCTAATTAGCACGATGCGGCAAAAGCGGGTGGGGACGAACGGTGGTGCGCTTTCGCCCGGGGTGGGCGCCGGGTAGGCTTGGGACCAAGAGGGGCGTCTTCCTCCTTGGGGGAGGGAGTGGCGTGGGGCAACGTGATTTTTTGTTGTATCCGAAAATGCGTTTGAAGAGCTTGATCAGTCCGCTCGGGTCGTTCGGATCGGCCGGCGGTGCAGGATCTCTCATCCGCCACAGCGCAGCGACGTCGGGCCGTTTTCGCCGCCTGCGCGGCGGCTCACGCTTGCTGGCCGCCATCGCATGCCTGGCGTTTCTGCCGGCCTGCTCCTGGCTGCCCGGGACGGGTCCGACGAGCGACGCGGTCAGCGATAACGCCACGGCCAGCGTCCGGTCGACCACGGCCCTGCCCTATGCCCTGGTCGATGTCAGCTCAGAGACGATCGGCTTCCTGTCACAGCCGAACCTGGTCACCTTCCAGGGCGTGTTTCCGGACAAGCGGCCGAAGCCGGTCCAGGTCGCGGGTGTCGGCGACGTCCTGAACGTGTCCATTTTCGAGGCAGCCCCCGGCGGATTATTCACGCCGCCGACCGCCGCCGGCGCCCGTCCGGGCAATTTCGTCGATCTGCCGGCGCAGGCCGTCGATCAGCAAGGCAACATCCGCGTTCCATATGCCGGCGAGATCGCCGCGGCCGGCCGCACTCTGCCCCAGATCGAGCAGGAGATCGTGTTTCGCCTGCAGAAGCGCGCGCTCGAGCCGCAGGTCGTCGTCAGCCTGAACCAGCAGCATTCCAGCGTGGCCAGCGTTCTCGGCGACGTCAACACGCCGGGCGTGCTGCCGCTCAACAGCGTCGGCGAGCGGCTTCTGGCCGTGATCGCGCGGGCCGGCGGGCCGAAGCACGAGGCCATCGAGAGTTACGTGACCCTGCAGCGCGACGGCCGGCGCGTCCGCGTGCTGCTCGCCCGCGTCGTGCAGGATCCGCGCGAGAACATCTTCATCCGTCCGAACGACGTCGTCTACATTACCAGGGAATCCCCGACCTTCACGGCGCTCGGCGCGCTCAACCAGAACGTCTTCGGGTTCAATTCGGAGATCTCGTTCGATACCGAGACGCTGACCCTGGCGCAGGCAATCGGCAAGGCCGGCGGCCTGAACGACCAGCAATCCGATCCGGCCGAGGTCTTCCTGTATCGTTATGAGGAGCGGCCGCTGCTGCAGAAGCTCGGCATCGATACCACGCGCTTCGTCTACGACCGCATTCCGACGATCTATCACATCAACCTGCGCGATCCCTCCGGCATGCTGCTGGCCTCGGGCTTCCAGATGCGCAGCAAGGACGTGATGTATGTCGCGAACGCCAAGGTCGTCGACTACTACAAGCTGTTGACCCTGATCAACAACACGGCGGCGACGACGTCCAACACCGCCGCGGCGGTGACCAACGTCAATGCGGCGACGAAGACCAGGTGGTGACGGCGATCGACAGGCTTTTCCGGCGCGGTTCGGTTGCGCGCCGGGCCCGGCCATGATCGCGCGCAACATGCAGACCTGAGCACACACGTTCGGCCCGACGCCAAAAAGACGCTGTCTCCTCACACGGTCGGAGGCCGCGCGCCCTGCCCGGTCGCCGACCTTGGTCTTGAGCAGATTCGGCAAGTCCGATGTCTCCAGGGGGGGTAGGTGCTTCTGAGCGCCTTCGATCTCGCCCGGCGCCATGGAGGTCCGAGTCGTGGTGCGCGCCACGGCGCCTTGCATGCTCCGTCACCGATCGGCTCAAGCTGGCAGGCTCGGCGTGGTGTTGGGGATGAGTGGGAGCTCGGCTTCCGCGGTCTCGAGAAGCTTCTCACCGCGAATTCCGAGCGGCCGACCGATCCACAGGGCATACTCCGTGTGATCGGCGAGCGGCTGCGTGGTGTTCGGATGAACCAATACGCTGAGCCGGCCGTGATTGAGCATCAGCCACGGCACCAGCACTGGAAACACCTCGACAGCGAAGGCGACCTGGTACATTGCGCGCTCATGCGGGCCGACCGGCGCGTCGTGCCAGCGCCCGAGCGTCACGACGAATCGCTCGCCGATCCAGTGGCGCAATTCCTCCGCCTCTCTGTGGGTGTCCTGATCATAGTAGACATGGGCGTGAAAGCTCGCGATCGCGCTCAAGCGATGCGGCTCCGGTCTGGTCCCGGCCATCGGTGTCTCCTGACGGACGGCGGCAATCGGCCATCCATAGATCGGCCTCGGCGAGCATCTCAGCCTCGCCGACACCACCCAGCCAAGTTGCACTCGGATAATGTCCCCAAGCCAGCGCCACTAACGACAACGCCGCGCTGAAA
>NZ_JANBVS010000024.1 GCF_024586915.1 Bradyrhizobium sp. SRS-191 | reverse complement strand
GCGCACCCATCACCGCCGCGGCGCTACCGCAGGCTAGGCTGGCGTTGCGAGACGACAAATCTTCGCCTGATGGCGCGTATCCTTCGGCTTGGTGCCGTTCGTGTTGCGCAGTGAAACCGAAGCGCGCTGATATATCTGTTGCGATGCAGCATGCGTGCGCGTGTGAGCAATTGCCGCCGCCATGTGCATTTGCGCAGAAAATTTGAGCTACGTGCATCAGCTGTTAGCAATAACCAATTCGGCCGGATCGTCTTGGCAAGACCAGCGTTGATCAGTATTAGGTCGGCGACCGCGCCTCGGTAAGGCGATGTAAACGGTAACGGTCACCGCATCCGGCGCCATCCATCTCGTGCGCAACCGATGCGGGCTCTCAGGAGGGATCTTCGTGCAAGAGACGGGTATTCGCAACGGTGCCTTCGGTGCCGACAAGTTCGGCTTAAAGAACCTCAAGCAGGTGCATTGGAATCTCGGCGCTCCCCAGCTCTATCAGTACTCGCTGGCGGCCGGCGAGGCGACGCTGTCGGCCGACGGAGCGCTGTGCGCGGATACTGGCGAGTTCACCGGTCGCAGCCCGAAGGACAAGTTCACTGTGCGCGATGCCTCCACCGAGAAGATGTGGTGGGCCGGCAACCAGTCGATCACGGCCGAGCAGTTCGAAGCGCTGTATCAGGACTTCCTCAAGCACGCTGAAGGCAAGAGCCTGTTCGCGCAGGACCTGTATGGCGGCGCTGATCCCTCGTTCCGCATCAAGACGCGCGTCTTCACCGAGCTCGCCTGGCACTCGCTGTTCATCCGCACGCTGCTGATCCGTCCCCAGACGATCGAGCTCGACACCTTCGTGCCGGAGCTCACCATCATCGACATGCCGAGCTTCCGCGCCGATCCGAAACGCCACGGCGTGCGCTCGCAGAACGTCGTGGCGATCGATTTCGCCCGCAAGATCGTCCTGATTGGCGGGTCTTATTATGCCGGCGAGATGAAGAAGAGCGTGTTCACGACGCTCAACTACTATCTGCCGGAGCGCGGCGTGATGCCGATGCACTGCTCGGCCAATGTCGGCCCGAACGGCGATACCGCGATCTTCTTCGGCCTGTCCGGCACCGGCAAGACGACGCTGTCGGCCGATCCGAACCGCACCCTGATCGGTGACGACGAGCACGGCTGGGGTCCGTCCGGCGTGTTCAACTTCGAGGGCGGCTGCTACGCCAAGTGCATCAAGCTCTCGCAGGAGGCCGAGCCGCAGATCTTCGCCGCGTCGACCCGCTTCGGCGCCGTGCTGGAGAACGTCGTGCTCGACGAGGACAGCCGCGTTCCCGATTTCGACGACGGCTCCAAGACCGAGAACACCCGCTCGGCCTATCCCCTCGACTACATCCCGAATGCGTCCCGCACCGGCCGCGCGCCGCATCCGAAGAACGTGGTGATGCTCGCCGCCGACGCCTTCGGCGTGCTGCCGCCGATCGCCAAGCTGTCGCCGGCGCAGGCGATGTATCACTTCCTGTCAGGCTACACCGCCAAGGTCGCCGGCACCGAGCGCGGCTTGGGCAACGAGCCGCAGCCGGAGTTCTCGACCTGCTTCGGCTCGCCGTTCCTGCCGCTCGATCCCTCCGTCTACGGCAACATGCTGCGGCAGCTGATCGCCGACCACAATGTCGATTGCTGGCTGGTCAACACCGGCTGGACCGGCGGCAAGTACGGCGTGGGCTCGCGCATGCCGATCAAGGTGACGCGCGCGCTTCTGACCGCGGCGCTCGATGGCAGCTTGCGCAACGTCGAATTCCGCACCGACAAGTACTTCGGCTTCGCGGTGCCCACGGCGCTGCCGGGCGTGCCGAGCGAGATCCTCGATCCGGTCAATACCTGGAAGGACAAGGCCGAGTTCGACAAGACCGCGCGCGCGCTGGTCGGCATGTTCCAGAAGAACTTCGCCAAGTTCGAAGCCCAGGTCGACGCCGACGTCCGCGCCGCCGCGCCGGACGTGAAGCTCGCGGCGGAGTAGCTGCAAAGACTGACGGGTCAGCCGCGTGCGGCTGACCCGTTTGGACCTTCGCCGGCTCTCCTCCGGCGCATGGAACGGCCGAAGTCGCGCCTCACCCCCCGCCGTGGTCCCGGCGAACGCCGGGACCCATAACCACAGGGCGGAGTGATGCGGCATGCTGGCAGCTCCAGCCTTCGCCAAATGACGGACGGTGGCTATGGGTCCCGGCTCAAGGCCGGGACGACACCGATGGTGTTGACCCCGTCTTGGTCCTCTGCACGTAGGCCTCTGCGGCGACGCTTTGACGTCGCAAGATGCAGCCGAAGTCGCGCCTCACCCACCGTCGTCGTCCCGGCGAACGCCGGGACCCATAACCACAGGGCGGAGTGATGTGGCACGCCAGCAGCTCCGGCCTTCGCCAAATGACGGACGGTGGCTATGGGTCCCGGCTCAAGGCCGGGACGACACCGTTTTCTGAGCGCCGTCCCCGCTCTCACGCCTTGAAATACGCGATCTGCGTCGTCGTCGCGAGCAGGCGGCCGGACGGTGACCACAGCTCGCCATGCTGGTCCTGATAGCTGCGGTTGAAGATCTTGGCATCCGCCGTCGCCAGCACATGCGTGATGTCCTCGGCCGCGAGCTCGTCGCGGCTGACGTGGAAATAGGTCGTCAGCGACACCGTGCCGAACGGCACCAGCTCGCCGCGGGCATGGAAGACGCGGCCGAAGAAGGCGTCCGACATCGACAGCAGCGACAGGCAGTCGAGCTTGCGCGGCTTGCGATCGGAGATCCACAGCCGCGAATAGCTGCTGTGCGGCGTGCCGGTGGCCGAGGCGCCGAACGCCGGGCGTCCTTCGATGAAGCGGAAATCATATTGCTTGGTCCACGACATGTTGGTGTCGGGATGGCGCTTGACCTGGTCGAACGGCGGCGCTTCCGGGCTGACGGCCGGCTGATGCGACCAGGACGGCCTGCGCTCTGCAAACACGGCGGTCGCCAGTGTCGCCGCATCCGCATCGCCCTGGCTCAGCTCCACGCACCAATGCTGCGAGGAGCGGTTGGCCTTTACCAGCCGCACGTCGAGATCGAACGGACCCTCCGCGATCGGCGCGCAATAGTTCACGGTGACCGCAAGCGGATCGCCCGCGATCTGCGGGTGCTGGATCAACGCGCGCAGCACGGTCGCTGCCGTGACGCCGCCGAACGGCCCGACGAAGGCCCAATAGTCCGGGCTGGTCCGGCCCTGCCAGCGACTGTCACCCGCGGTGACGCGGGTGGCCTCGTCGAACAGGTGCGTGGTCGGCGTATCGGTCATGCCATTCTCCTGACGATCATCGTATGATGGTCGTCAGGTCAGATGCAATTCGGCCGGACCTGCAATGACGTCACAGGTCATTGACGCGGAGGGATGGCTCCCCGCCTCACGCCCGTTGCGCATGCGGCAGCACCGCAGCTGGCCCGACCGGCACGTTCCAGATGTCGTCGGCATATTCGCGGATGGTGCGGTCGGAGGAGAACCACGCCATGCGGGCGACGTTGAGGATCGAGGCGCGGGTCCAGGCCGGCGTGGTCTGCCAGCGCGCGTCGACGCCGCGCTGGGCCTCGTAGTAGGAATCGAAATCGGCCGAGACCATGTAGTGATCGAGATGGCGCAGCGCATGCGCGATCGGCTCGAACCGTCCGGGTTCGCCCGGCGAGAACAGGCCCGAGGCGATCGCGTCGATGGCGCGCGCCAGCCGCGGCGAGCGGCGGATAATGTCGGTCGCGTCGAGGCCCTGCTGGCGGCGCAGCATGACGTCGCCGGCCTCCATGCCGAAGATCGCGATGTTGTCGGCCCCGACATTGTCGCGGATCTCGATGTTGGCGCCGTCCAGCGTGCCGATGGTGATCGCGCCGTTCAGCGCCAGCTTCATGTTGCCGGTGCCGGAGGCTTCCATGCCGGCGGTCGAGATCTGCTCGGACAGATCGGCGGCGGGAATGATCGTTTCCGCCAGGCTGACATTGTAATCGGCCATGAACACGACCTTCAGCTTGCCGCCGATCGCGGGATCGTTGTTGACCACCTCGGCGACGTCGTTGATCAGCTTGATGATCAGCTTGGCGTAGCGGTAGCTCGCCGCCGCCTTGCCGGCGAAGATCTTGACCCGCGGCACCCAATTGCCTTGCGGATCGTCCTTGATGTCCAGATACAGCGCCACCGCCTCGAGGATGTTGAGCAGCTGCCGCTTGTATTCGTGGATGCGCTTGATCTGCACGTCGAACAGCGCGCCCGGATCGAGCCGCACATTCATGCGCTCGCCGATCAGCCGCGCGAGCTGGATCTTGTTGTGGTGCTTCACGGCCCGGAACTTCTGGTGGAAGCCAGCATCCGCGACATAGCTCTCCAGGCTCGTCAGCAAGGTCGGATCGTCGACGATGGCGTCGCCGCAGGCCTCGCACAGCAGGCTCGTCAGCTTCGGATTGGCAAGCGTCAGCCAGCGCCGGAAGGTGATGCCGTTGGTCTTGTTGGTGATGCGGCCGGAATAGAGATGGTTGAGATCGTGGAACACGGTCTCCTTCATCAGGTCCGAATGCATCGCCGAGACGCCGTTGATGCGATGCGAGCCGACGAAGGCGAGCTGGCCCATGCGCACGCGCCGGCCGCTCTTCTCGTCGATCAAGGACACCGAGGCGCGGTAGTCGATGTCGCCCGGCGCGCGCTGCTCGGCGAGCGCCAGATGCTGCGCATTGATGCGGTAGATGATCTCGAGATGCCGCGGCAGCAGCCGCTCGAACAGCTCGACCGGCCAGGTCTCCAGCGCCTCGGGCAGCAGCGTGTGGTTGGTGTAGGACAGTGTTGCGACGGTGATCTTCCAGGCCTCGTCCCAGCGGAAATTGTGCAGGTCGACGAGGATGCGCATCAGCTCGGCCACGGCGAGCGAGGGATGCGTGTCGTTGAGCTGCACGGCGGCCTTCTGCGACAGGCTGCGCAGCTGCCCGTCGGAGCCGAGATGGCGCTTGACGAGATCCTGCAGCGAGGCCGAGACGAAGAAATATTCCTGCCGCAGCCGCAGCTCGCGCCCCGCGGGACTCTCGTCATTGGGGTAGAGGAACTTGCAGATCGCTTCCGCGCGCGCTTCTTCCGCCGACGCGCCGAGATAGTCGCCGGAGTTGAACACGTCGAGCTTCAGCGGATCGGGCGAGCGCGCCGACCACAGCCGCAGCGCATTCACATGCTGGCCGCGCCAGCCGACGATCGGCGTATCATAGGCCACCGCCTGCACGGTCTCGCCGGGATGCCAGATCGCGCGGTCGCGGCCCTTGTCGTCGACATGCTCGACGCCGCCGCCGAAATGCACGTGATAGACCACTTCGGGCCGCTGGAATTCCCAGGGATTGCCGAACGACAGCCAGACGTCGGGATATTCGTGCTGCCAGCCGTCCACGATGACCTGGCGAAACAGGCCGAAATCGTAGCGGATGCCGTAGCCGATCGCCGGGATCTGCAAGGTCGACATGCTTTCCATGAAGCAGGCCGCGAGCCTTCCCAGGCCGCCATTGCCGAGGGCGGCATCCGGCTCGCATTTGCGCAGATCCATCAGGCCGACGCCGAGATCGCCGAGCGCGGTCTCGAACACCTTCATCAGGCCCATGTTGTTGAGCGCGTCGGTAAACAGGCGGCCGATCAGGAACTCAAGGCTGAGATAATAGACCCGCTTGCGCCCGGCGTCGTAGCTCTCCTTGTCCGCCGTCAGCCAGCGATGCACGATGCGGTCGCGCAAGGTCAGCGCCGCGGCGTGATACCAGTCCTGCTGCGTCGCCTGGCTCGCCTCCTTGCCGATCGCGAGCCGAAGCTTCGCCAGGATGTCGCTCTTGATCTCGGCGACGGCCAGTTCGTCGACGGGCTGGCCGGTGCTTACGAAGCTGCGCTGGGACGGCTGATCTGTCACCTTGAAACCTGTGATGCTACGAGGAACCGGTAAAAGCATACGATGGTTGCGCGCGGTCCGAAACCCGGGGAAAGGCTGGTCCGCACAGCAAGGTGATGGAAAAATATGCAAAGTTCGGGCCGGAGTTCCGCGGCTGGAACGCGGATGGCTGTTGCTGCGGGTGCGTGGGGGAGATGGATTCGAGGTCTTTCCCCGTCGTCATCCCGGCGAACGCCGGGATCCAGACTCACCGTTCAAGGATCAGGCCCGACAGGTCACTCCAATCGAGGTTGTCTCGTTGGACGAGCTCCACCTTCCAATGGCGATGCCAATTCTTTAGCTGCTTTTCTCGGGCGATGGCGTCGAGCGGGCTTGCGAAGCGCTCGACGTGAACGAGGCGAAAAACCTTGTAGCTGCTGCGAACTTGGAACCTCGCCCAGCACGATGGTCCTCGAGCCGCCTCCTCAGATCATTGGTCACGCCCACGTAAAGCGTGCTGTGGTGGCCGCTGGCGAGGATATAGGCCGTCCACTCAGCCTCGGTGCTCATCGGGCGTGCCAAACAATTGGCTGCGGTGGTTATGGGTCCCGGCTCGGAGGCCGGGACGACGGCAATTGACTTTCTTTTCTCAGCAGAACAAATTAAGAACAATTTAGCAAGCGATCGTTATCCCTATGGCGATTCGATCTGCCCACCCCGGCATCAGTGCATCTCGTGAGGACACCATGTCCAACACCGCCTTCGATCCCCTGGCCCTGACCCGCATTGCCGATTTCGCGCGCACCTTGACGCGGCTACACAAGACGGCACGCCGGCGCGCCGTGGACGACGATCAGATCGACCGTGCGTTCAACGCCGTCTGCATGTCGGTCTGGGGCTACACCACCGACGACATCTCGGATGAGCTGTTCTCGGCCACCGACCACACCTTCCTCGACGGCCTCGACGAGGCTCGGGCGCGCATCTTTGCCGCCGAGCAGGGCTACGACCTCGTCGACGACGAGGGCATGCTGAGCGACTGGTGGGGCTTCTGCTGGATGATCCTGGCCGAAAAGCGCGGCCTGCTGACGCCGGACAACCGCGCCGCCGCGCGCGCGGCGATCGAGGAAAAGTACCTCGAAGCGCCCAACGTCATCGGCGTCATCGTCGGGCGCTAGCCCAGCATTCCGTCGTTGCGAGCGTAGCGGGGCGGCGCCTTGCGCGGACCCGTTATTTCGCAAGGACGCGGACCAAAGCTCAATCCACATCCGCGCGCTTGGCGCGGCCCGCGGCCGGCTTTGGCGCAATCGTCAGTGGCGGCGCCACGCTGACATTGCCGGCATTGACATTGCCCGCATTGGCCTCCGGCGGTGGCATGGCGGCGAGCGCATCGGCCGCCAGCATCTCGGCGCGCACCGGCGCCACCTTCATCTCGCTCAGCTTGGCCCGCATGTCCGAGTTCAGCCCGGGATAGGAAGCGACCGGTTTGAAGTCGGCCGCCTGGCCGCCGCTGCTGCGCGGTCCTGAATAGGCGACGAGCCCGTCGCTGGTGGCCACGACATCGCCCGGGCGCAGCGAGGTGTCGAGCGACAAGTCGACCGGCGCGAGCCCCGCGGGATCGCGGCCGTTGCAGGTGCAGTCGGCGCGCAGCGCCTGGCGATAGGCGAACGCGGTCTCGCTGTCGGCATAGCGCTCGCCATTGGCCGCGGTCGCGTAGTCGATGTTGGAGCCGTAATAGATCTTGGTCGGGCTCGCCGGGCAGAACGCCTGGCACATCTGCGCCGGCGAGGCGAGGCCACGGGTCAGCGGGAAATAGCGCCCGTCACAGCTGCGCACGCAGAACGCGGCGCCCGATCCGCTCGAGGCCGCGCGCGGCTGTGGCGGGCCTTGCGGATTGGTGCCGAACGGATCGGCGAAGAAGCTGCCTTGGGCCGCCGGCCGCTGCGCTTGCGGCTTGTTGAAGCCGCCGAACAGGAAATCGAACAGGCCCTCGGCCGAAGCCATCTGCGGCGCCAGCGCGAGCGCGGCCAGGCCGATCATGGTGGCGACGGCGACGCGGCGGGGCAACCGCCGAAACGACAACACGTGACGCAACGCCCACTCCATCTCTCACCGCAAAGGTCTGCCGCTGCGGCGAATCCACGCCGATCATGCGCGAACGGGCCGGCCATGCCCACGGCATGGCGCCATCAGCTTTGCGGTAACCTTAATGGGCGTTGGTAAATGAGCGGTGTGTGCGGAGCGCGAAAGTCGGCGCGCCGTCAACTCTCAGAGGAATTCGCGCGCCTTGTACAGCGCCTGGAACGGCAGGCCCGCCTGCGCGAACGCCTCGGCCGCGCCTTCCTCGCGATCGACCATCGTGAACACCAGCGACACCTCGGCGCCGGCCTCGCGCAGGGCCTCGACCGCCTTCATCGCCGAGCCGCCGGTCGTGGTGACGTCCTCGACCACGACGATGCGCTTTCCCGCCAGGGTCTCGTCGCGCGTCAGGCCCTCGATCGCGAGCCTGGCGCCGTGCTCCTTCGGCTTCTTGCGCACGAAGAAGGCTGCGATCGGATGGCCCTTGATCCAGGAGATCTGGGCGATCGCGCCGGCCAGCGGCACCGCGCCCATCTCCAGCCCGCCGATATAATCGAAGCCCTCGTCCTTCAGCGCCTCATAGGTGAGCTCGGCGAGCAGCGTCGCGCCCTCCGGGTCCATCATGGTCGGCTTGAGGTTGAAGTAGAAATCGCTCTTGCGGCCGGACGCCAAGGTGACATCGCCGCGCCCGAACGAGCGCCTGCGGATGATCTCGAGGAGGCGGGCGCGGGAGGCGGATTTGGACACGGCGTTTCCCCTGAGGGTCGGTTCTTGAGTGAATTCTGGGTGGCGCAATCTATCGGGGCCGGACGGCCGAGGCCAGCGGCCAGGATGTCCCATCAACAACGCTACGTTTGGAGCCGGGCGCGGTTTCGAGCTAAGGGGAAGCGAGAGCCCAAGCAAGACATTTCGCAAGACATTTCGTGGGGACGCGCCGCATGACCATCGACCTGCACACCTGGAACACGCCGAACGGCCGCAAGATCTGCGTCGCGCTGGAGGAGATGGGCCTGCCTTACCGCGTCATCCCGGTGGACATCACCAAGGGCGCCCAGATGGCGCCGGCGTTTCTGGCGATCAGCCCGAACAACAAGATCCCCGCCATCGTCGATCCCGACGGCCCCGAGGGCAAGCCGGTCAGCGTGTTCGAATCCGGCGCCATCCTGCTCTATCTGGCGGAGAAGACCGGCCGGTTCCTGCCGAAATCGCTTAGCGAGCGGATCCCGGTCTATGAATGGCTGATGTGGCAGATGGGCGGCTTCGGCCCGATGCCCGGCCAGGTGCATCATTTCATCGCGCTCGAGAACGAGCAGGACCGCGCCTATGGCCTGAAGCGCTACATGGCCGAGACGGTCCGGCTCTACGGCGTGCTCGACCGCCGCCTGGCGCAGCACGAATTCGTCGCCGGCGATCTCTCGATCGCCGACTTCGCCATCCTCGGTTGGGCCTGGCGCCATCCCCGCCACAAGGTCGACTTGGCCGACTTCCCCCACGTCAAGCGCTGGTACGAGGCCCTGATGACCCGCCCCGCCGTCAAGCGCGGGATGGAGGCGAAGCTGGATTGAGAAGCACGGATTGATCCAAGGGCGCGGCTCGCGGAAGAGACGACGATGGTCGTCTCAGCCGGCCGCCGGCGGCAGCACGTTCAGCGCGGGCGCGGTGCGGCCGGAGCGGTCGAACATGCCGCCGATGCTCAAGGCCAGCAGCGTCAGCAGGAGCGGGGCCGCGAGCGGCACGGAGTGCCCGATCATCGCGAGCAGGCAGGCCGACAGCGCGATGACGAGGCCGATCTCCAGCGGCGCGATCGGCTCGCCGGCGTCGCTTCGCGCCTTCCAATGGATCGCGATCCCCGCCGCCACCATCGGCATGTCGTAGATCATCGCATAGGGGGTCGCCAGGACGCTGCCGACCGCAACGAGCGCGATCGCCTGGTCCGTCATGCCGCGTCGCCACGCATCCCAGACCATTACGACGATCGAGCAGGACAACACGAGCTGGATCACGACGCCGACCGGCGGCGGTGCGCCGAGCGCGTGCAGGCCGGCGATGACCGTCGGCATCATGTGGTCGAGGCTGGCCTGGTTGGCGCCGAGCTGCGCCTGATAGCTCGGAAATCCGGTGATCCATTGCAGCCATATCAGCGGATCGATCGCGGCGCTGGTCACGACGCCGACGATCGCGGTCATCGCAACCGCCGACAGAATGGCGCGCCAGTTGCGCGATGCCAGCAGCACGACGGGCATCAGCAGCACGAATTGCGGCTTGTAGGCGAGCAGGCCGAGCAGGCTGCCTGCGATGACCGGATGACGCGCGAGCAGGCGCAGTCCGCCGATCAGCAGCGCCGCCGAGAGAAAGCCGTTCTGGCCGGTGATCGCGTTGATCAGCGTCGTCGGCGCCGCAAGCAACGCCAGGCCGCTCAGCGACCGCCAGTCGCGGCCGAGCGTCGCGAGGCCGTAGAGTGCGAACGTAACCGAGATCCAGCAGACATAGGCCACCGGCAGCGCCAGCATGCCCAGGGGAATCAGCACCAGCAGGAAGGTCGGCGGATAGGGATAGGGAAACCCGCCGCCGCCCAGCGCAGGATCGAGGGTCTGCTGATAGCGCGCGAGCGCGACCGGATCATAGATGCCGGCGCCGGACAGCGCGGCGAATTTGCCGAACGACCACAGGCCGAAGAAGTCACCGAACGCCGGTTGAGGCGAGGACAGGGCCCAGCTGACGAGATAGGCGCCATTATAGAGCGCCACGGCGATCAGCAGGATCAGCACCGCGCGCCGGTCGCGCGTCGTCCGGTGAGCTGCGGATGCGGACACGGGCATGGAGCTCGTCGAGGCCAGGGTGTTCGGCGCCATCGGCACGGTCGGAGAAAGAGGATGATCAGCGCCGCCATGCGATCGCTCGCACCGGTGCCCGGCCAAGTCTGCCAGGGCCCGCTGCACGCCGTGTTACCGGCGGTCCGGATGACCAGGCGTGATCTCATCGTGCCTAACGATGGGTAAAGCCGCCGCAGGCCGCGCGACCTCGATGGGGCGGCCGTTGTCCGCATCGGGCGGCAGGCCGCCGCGTAAGAATCGACTTGCTATTTTTCCGAAATCATGCTCTACTCCGCGCATCCCGTCCTCATGCAGAGGGGCGTACGCGTCGTCACGATACGTTGAGGCGGGGAGCGGTGGCCGCGGGTCTGTCGGGTGCTGATGCGCTGGACGATGGACAGCTCGCGGACGTTCAAGCCGTGTGGTCCTGGCGCCCCGAAGCTGGCGCCAAGCCTCGAGGACATGACGTGTCATCGGGTGACGGGGGCAAACAAGCCGGTCCCCGGGGAGAGCGCGGAGCAGACGTTAAACCCATCGCGCAGGGAGGGCCGGGTCTGTCCGGCTGAACCTGTGGTATCTGCCGCCTGCATTTTTTGAGCAGGCGGGCCACGGGCCTCAGTCGAGGTCCGGCCTTCCCTGCGCCCTTTGCGCTCTTGCAAGGGGCGGACTGATCGCAAGCCTCGGGCAAGAAGTGCCGCGAGAAGGCGAAGCCGTGCTCCTCATGTCCTCAGCTGTTTGAATCGTGAATGCATCCTCGTCCTCCGCCGTCGTCCCGGCCTTGAGCCGGGACCCATACTCCGCGGCGGTTGTATTGGGCAAAAGGCCAATGACCAGTGTGCCTCGAACCGCTTGCTGGGGGTATGCGTCCCGGCTCAAGGCCGGGACGACAGGGGTGGTTGTCGATATGGCGGCCTTCCACCTACGGCCAATGACGGACGAGAGGGCAGCGCAATCCGCTCAATGCGCCTCGTCCCAATTATCCGCCGCGCGGGCGTCGACGTGCAGCGGGACGGACAGCAGCACGGCGGGGAAGGGGGCGTCCTGCATGACGTGCTGCACGACCGGCAAGGTCGCCGCGACCTCGTCCTCGGGCACCTCGAAGATCAGTTCGTCATGCACCTGCAGCAGCATCTGAGCCGAGAGCTTCTTCGCAGCCAGCGCCTCCTCGACCCGGGTCATCGCGCGGCGGATGATGTCCGCCGCCGTGCCCTGCAGCCGCGCGTTGATCGCTGCGCGCTCGTTGAAGGCGCGCACCGAGGCGTTGGAGGCCTTGATCTCCGGGTAATGGCACTTGCGGCCGAACAGCGTGACGACATAGCCGTTCTTGCGGCAGAACTCCTTCGTCGCATCCATGTAGTCGCGGATGCCCGGGAAGCGCTCGAAATAGCGCTTGATGTAGGCCGAGGCCTCCTCGCGGGCGATGCCGAGCTGGTTGGCGAGGCCGAAGGCGGAGATGCCGTAGATGATGCCGAAATTGATCGCCTTGGCCCGGCGGCGGACCTCGCTCGGCATGTCCTTGATCGGCACGCCGAACATCTCGGACGCGGTCATCGCGTGAATGTCGAGCCCGTCCTTGAACGCCTGCTTCAGCACCGGGATGTCGGCGATCTCCGCGAGCAGCCGCAGCTCGATCTGCGAGTAGTCCGCCGACACCAGCTTGTGGCCGGGCGATGCGATGAAGGCGCGGCGGATCTTGCGGCCGTCCTCGGTGCGCACCGGGATGTTCTGCAGGTTCGGTTCGTTCGAGGACAGCCGGCCCGTCGTGGTCGCGGCCAGCGCGTAGGTGGTGTGCACGCGGTGCGTCTGCGGGTTGACGTAGGTCGGCAGCGCATCGGTGTAGGTCGATTTGAGCTTGGAGACCTGGCGCCATTCCAGGATCTTGCGCGCGAAATCATTGCCCTGCTCGGCGAGGTCGTCGAGGATCGAGGCCGAGGTCGACCACGCGCCGGTCTTGGTCTTGGTGCCGCCCGACAGCCCCATCTTGCCGAACAGGATATCGCCGATCTGCTTCGGGCTGCCGACATTGATCGGCTCGCCGGCCAGCTCCTGCAACTCGGCCTCGACGCGCGCCGCCGTCTGGGCGAAGTCGCCGGACAGCCGCGACAGCACCTGGCGGTCGATCGAGATGCCACGCCGCTCCATGCGGGCGAGCACCGAGACCAGCGGCCGCTCCAGCGTCTCGTACACGGCCGTCATGCGCTCGGCGACGAGGCGTGGCTTCAACACGCGCCACACCCGGTGGATGACGTCGGCGGCTTCCGCCGCGTGCGACGTGGCGCGGTCGATCGCCACCTGCTCGAACGTCAGCTTGTTCTTGCCGCTGCCGATCAGCTCGCTTTCGCTGAGGACAGCGTGGCCGAGCACATGCTCGGCCAGCGAGTCGAGCTTGTGCGAGCCGCGCCCGGCATCGAGCGCGTAGCTCATCAGCAGGACGTCGTCGACATTCGCAAGCGTGATGCCGTGCTGCGCCAGCAGCACGGCGATGAACTTGATGTTGTAGCCGATCTTCGAGAGCCCGGCGGATTCGAGGACCGGCTTCAGCGCGGCGAGCGCCTCGCTCGCCTTGATCTGGTCGGGCGCGAGCCCGGCATCGAACAGGCCGCCGCCGTCGCCGGCCTGGCGATGCGCCAGCGGGATGTAGCAAGCTTCGTTCGGCGCCAGCGCCAGCGAAAGACCGCACAGGCTGGCCTGCATCGGATCGATCGAGCTGGCCTTGACGTCGATCGTGACCCGGCCGAAATCGTGCACGCGCGCCAGCCAGGCGTTCAGCTCGGGCAGCGTGCGCACGGTCTGATACTTGTCGCGATCGATGCGCGCGCTCTTGGCAGCCTCGGCCCGGGTCTGCGCGAGTGCCGCGGGCGTGCCCTTGCTCATCGCCGACTTGTCAGTCCGCACATCGCCGGTTCTCGGCGCAGCCGCCGGCTTGCTCGGTGCGCTTGCTCCGCCGTTTGCCGGGGACGGCTCAGCGGCAGCCGTGGCCGAGCCTGCCCCGCTCTTCAACTGCGCATCCGCCGTCACGTCGGCCGGATCGATCTGCGAATACTCGGCGACGCGCCGCGTCAGCGTGGAGAACTCCATCGCCTTGAGGAAGGCGATCAGCTTGCGCGGATCGGGCTCGTGCACCGCGAGCTCGTCGAGCGGCACCTCGAGCGCCACCTTGTCGTCGAGCAGCACCAGCTGGCGCGAGATCCGCGCCTTCTCGGCGTTCTCGATCAGCGCCTCGCGCCGCTTGGGCTGCTTGATCTCGGGCGCGCGCGTCAGCAGGCTTTCGAGATCGCCGTAGTCGTTGATCAGCTGCGCCGCGGTCTTGATGCCGATGCCGGGCACGCCCGGCACGTTATCGGTGGAATCGCCGGCCAGCGCCTGGACCTCGACGACCTTCTCAGGCGGCACGCCGAACTTTTCGATCACCTCGGCAATGCCGATGCGACGGTCCTTCATGGTGTCGTACATCGTGACGCAGTCGTTGACGAGCTGCATCAGGTCCTTGTCGGAGGACACGATGGTGGTGGTGGCGCCGCGCTCGCAGGCGAGCCTGGCATAGGTCGCGATCAGGTCGTCGGCCTCGAAGCCGCCCTGCTCCAGGCAGGGCAGGTCGAACGCGCGCACGGCCTCGCGGATCAGCGCGAATTGCGGGATCAGGTCATCGGGCGCCGGCGGCCGGTGCGCCTTGTACTCGGAGTAGATCTTGTTGCGGAACGTGACCTCGGACTTGTCGAACACGATCGCCAGATGCGTCGGCCGGTCGGTCTCCGGCATGTCGCGCAACAGCTTCCACAGCATGTTGCAGAAGCCGAGCACGGCATTGACGTTCAGGCCGTCGGACTTGCGGTTGAGCGGCGGCAGCGCGTGATAGGCGCGGAAGATGTAGGACGAGCCGTCGACCAGGAATACATGGTCGCCCTTGGCGGCAGTCTTCGCTGCGCTCGTGGCGGCAGGCGCGGGGGTGGCGGACGTGACGGCGGCTTTATGGGGAGCTTTGGGCATGGCCGCAATGTAGGGAATTTGGCCGGGATTGACACCCTCGGAACGGCAGAATCCGGCGCGTTCCCCACGCAATTCGGTGCCGCTGTAACGCTGGATCGGCGCCTCAAACTCCGCCGTCGTCCCGGGCAAGCCCCGACGCCGCGAAGCGCCGGCGGGGCGCCGACCCGGGACCCATACTCCGCAGCGGTGGTGAGGCGGCAGGCTGGAGCCACAGCGTGCCACAAACAGAGGACGGTGGTTATGGGTCCCGGGTCTTCGCCCGGGACGACACCGAGGATGGGGTTACTCTGCCGGCTGGATCGCGACACGCGGCTTCGGCGGCGCGATCCAGAACGCGATCGGGCGCTCGAACAGGAAGCGCGCGCCGACGCGCAGCGCAAGGCGCCAGATCGCCAGCGCGCCGAGCACGCCGGCGATGGTGACCAGCAGCGAGATCATGCCGATGTCGGTGATGATCCCCGTCTTCAGCAGCACGGTGCGCGTCGCGGCCATCGGCAGGAAGAAGGCAAGATAGATCACGATCGAATGCTCGCCGCAGAACCTGAGCACATTGAGGAGCTGCGCGCGGGCCAAGAGCGTGCCGGCGATGATGATGGCGACCGCGCCGGCATAGCCCAGCGAGAGCGAGATCACCGGCCATTCGCTGACGCCGAGATTGACGAGCCCCTGGTTGACCACCGCCCAGGCGAGCAGGCCGACGATCGCGAGCATGGGTTGTGCCCGCGCACGTTCCGACAAGGCGAAGATATAGGTCGCGAACAGATAGCCGGAGTAGATGTAGACGAAGCGGGCGCAGAACTCGTCGATCACGGTCCAGCCGGTGACGATATGCGCCATTTCGAGGCCGGCCGCGATGCCCCAGATCACCGGCGCCGGGGCCTTCCGTGTCAGCTTGATGACGACGAAGAAGATCGGCAGCAGGTAGATGAACCACAGCGTGCCGAACGGCTCGATGAAGGACTCCAGGTACAGATAGCCGGCGTGCTGCCAGCCGGAGGCGGCGGCGAAGCCGGGCGCCTTGAAGCCGAACTGGATCGTCACCCAGAGGATGTAGAAATAGGCGAAGTGCACCACCTTGCGATCGATGTAGGTGCGCCAGTCGCGGTCGATCACCAGCGGCAGGAACAGGCCGGAGATCAGGAAGAAGTCGGGCATCCGGAACGGCTTGGCGAAGGCGACGACGGCATGCATGAAGCCGGTCTCGCCGGCGGCGAGCTCGACGCCCAGCACCGAGTGCATCATCACCACCATGATGATGCAGATACCCTTGGCGTAGTCGACCCAGTCGATCCGTGCCTCTGTTCCGGCCGATTTCGGCGTACCATTCGCGGTCATGCTGTCCCTCTCTGGCGCGGAGCTGCCGCATTGTGGAGCAGAGCCGTTAAAACTCCTCTTTGTCATCCAAACGTCATGCCGTTTTCTAAATTCCCCTTGAACCGCAAATGGTTTAAGACGCGAAAGTATTAACCTTGAAGGATGGGTTTCGATGCGAATTGCGATGATCGGCACGGGCTATGTGGGTCTGGTGTCCGGTGCCTGCTTCGCCGATTTCGGTCACCAGGTGACCTGCGTGGACAAGGACGAGAGCAAGATCGCCGCGCTGCATCGCGGGGAAATTCCGATCTTCGAACCCGGCCTGGATGCGCTGGTCGCCACCAACGTGAAGGCCAGGCGGCTCGACTTCACGACCGATCTCAAGCAGCCCGTGGCCGACGCCGACGCCGTCTTCATCGCCGTCGGCACGCCGTCGCGGCGCGGTGACGGTCATGCCGACCTCACCTACGTCTATGCCGCCGCGCGTGAGATTGCGGCCTCGCTCACCGGGTTCACCGTCGTCGTCACCAAGTCGACCGTGCCGGTCGGCACCGGCGACGAGGTCGAGCGCATCATCCGCGAGACCAATCCTGCGGCCGATGTGGTGGTCGCCTCCAATCCGGAATTCCTGCGCGAAGGTGCGGCGATCCGCGACTTCAAATGGCCTGATAGGATCGTCGTCGGCACCGACGACGAGCGCGGCCGCAAGGTGCTCGGCGACATCTATCGGCCGCTGTCGCTGAACCAGGCGCCGGTCATGTACACGGCGCGGCGCACGGCAGAGCTGATCAAATACGCGGCGAATGCATTCCTCGCCACCAAGATCACCTTCATCAACGAGGTCGCCGACCTCGCCGAGAAGGTCGGCGCCGACGTGCAGGAAGTGGCGCGCGGCATCGGCCTCGACAACCGCATCGGCGCGAAGTTCCTGCATGCCGGTCCGGGCTTCGGCGGCTCGTGCTTTCCGAAGGACACCCGCGCGCTGATCAAGATCGCGCAGGACTACGACACGCAGCTGCGCATCGTGGAATCCGTGCTGGCGGTCAACGACAATCGCAAGCGCGCGATGGCGCGCAAGGTCGCGCACGCCGTCGGCGGCAATCTGCGCGGCAAGACGGTCGCCGTGCTCGGCCTCACCTTCAAGCCGGAGACCGACGACATGCGCGAGGCGCCGTCGATCCCGCTGGTGACCGGGCTGCTCGACATGGGGGCCAAGGTGCGCGCGCATGATCCCGTCGGCATCGAGCAGGCCAAGAAGGAGCTGCCGGAGATCGCCTATTACGACGATCCCTATGATTGCGCGACGGGCGCCGACGCGATCGTGCTGGTGACCGAATGGGTGCAGTACCGCGCCATGGATCTCGACCGCCTCAAGCAGGTGATGGCCAGTCCCGTCGTCGTCGACCTGCGCAACGTCTACCGCCCCGACGAGATGGCCGCCCACGGCTTCGTCTACGAGAGCGTCGGCCGGCCGTCGGTGAAGGCCGAATGACATGGCGTTGTCATATCCCGCGCAAGCGGGGTATGCAGGACGACTGATCGCCATGAGCCAGGCGGTCTGCACTGACGGGATCACCCGCTTCGGCGGGTGATGATTGGTTGATTGATTGCCCCTTCGCTTCGACACACCGCTGCCCATCGACGCCGTGCTGGACGCATTGTCCGGCACGCTCGAACGCAGCAACACCGCGGTGCTGGTGGCGCCGCCCGGCGCCGGCAAGACAACGCGGGTGCCGCTGGCGCTGCGCGATGCGCCATGGGTCGGGACCAACAAGATCATCGTGCTGGAGCCGCGCCGCATCGCGGCCCGCGCCAGCGCCGAGCGGATGGCGAAGTCGCTCGGCGAGCGGGCCGGGGAGACCGTTGGCTATCGCGTGCGCTTCGGCTCGAAGGTGTCGCGCGCAACCCGCATCGAGGTCGTCACCGAGGGTATCTTCACCCGGCAGATCCTCGATGATCCCGAACTGACCGGCGTCGCGGCCGTGCTGTTCGACGAATTTCACGAGCGCTCGCTCGACGCCGATCTCGGCCTCGCGCTGGCGCGCGATGCGCAGCAGGGCCTGCGCGAGGACCTCCGCATCCTCGTGATGTCGGCGACGCTCGACGGCGCCCGTGTCGCCAGGCTGCTCGGCGATGCGCCGGTGGTCGAGAGCGAGGGCCGCGCTTTTCCGGTGGAGACGCGCTATGTCGGCCGCAAGCCGGATGCGCCGGTCGAGCGGCAGATGGCCGAGACGATCGCGACCGCCCTGCGCGCCGATGCCGGCTCTGTGCTGGCGTTCCTGCCGGGCGCCGCCGAGATCCGCCGCACCCAGACCATGCTGGCCGAGCGCGTCCACGATGCCGCGATCGAGATCGTGCCGCTGTTCGGCGCGCTCGATGCCGCCGTCCAGGACCGCGCCATTTCGCCGGCGCCTAAGGGCCACCGCAAGGTGGTGCTGGCGACCTCGATCGCCGAGACCTCGCTGACCATCGAGGGCGTCCGCATCGTGGTCGATTCCGGCCTCGCCCGCGTGCCGCGCTACGAGCCGGACATCGGCCTGACCCGGCTGGAGACGGTGCGGGCGTCGCGTGCCGCCGTCGATCAGCGTCGCGGCCGTGCCGGCCGCACCGAGCCCGGTGTTTGCTATCGGCTGTGGGACGAGCCGCAGACGGCCTCGCTGGCGGCCTACACCCAGCCGGAAATCCTCAGCGCCGATCTGTCCTCGCTGGTGCTCGACCTCGCGCAATGGGGCGTCAGCGATCCCGCGACGCTGAGCTTCCTCGATCCGCCGCCGCAGCCGGCGTGGAAGGAGGCCCGTGACCTGCTCAACGAGCTCGGCGCGCTCGATGCCGATGGCCGCTTGACCGACGAGGGCCGGCGGCTGCGGGCCCTGGCGCTGCCGCCGCGGCTGGCGCGCATGATCGTCGATGCCGCCGATCACGGAGCGGCCGCGCAGGCCGCCGATATCGCGGCGATCCTGACCGAGCGCGGGCTCGGCGGCGATAGCGTCGACCTCGAGGTCCGGCTCGATCAGTTCCGCCGCGACCGCTCGCAGCGGGCGCAAAGCGCGCGTGACATGGCGCGGCGCTGGGCGCAGCAGGTCGGAACGTCGGGCTCATCGCGGGCGGCAGGAGAGCTGACCACTGGCCTGATGCTGGCCTTCGCCTTCCCTGACCGTGTCGCCCGCAACCGCGGCAATGGCAGCTTCGTGCTGGCCAATGGCCGCGGCGCTGCTGTCGAACAGACCTCCTCGTTGGCTAGGGTGCCCTATATCGCGGTGGGCGAGCTGACGGGCACGGCCGCCAGCGGCCGCATCCTTCTGGCCGCGCCGCTCGCGATCGAGGACATCGAACGTCATTTCGCTGCGCAGATCGAAGCGAAGGACGAGGTCAGCTTCGATCTCAACGCGATGGCGCTGCGCGCCAGGCGCAGGCGCAGGCTGCATGCGATCGTGATGGCGGATGCGCCGGTGGCGCTGACGCCGTCGGAGGAGACCGCGCGCATCTTTGGCGAGGGCATCTGCGCCGCCGGCCTCGACCGGCTGCCATGGTCGAAGGCCGCCAAGCAGTGGCGCGACCGGGTGACCTTCCTGCGCAAGGCGGAGGGTGACAGCTGGCCCGACCTCTCAGATGCCGGCCTGAGTGCGCGGCGCGACGACTGGCTGGTGCCGCTGCTCTCTGACAAGACCTCCCTCAGGGATGTCTCTCCGGGGGACGTCTCGGACGCTGTGATGGCGCTGCTGCCCTGGGACCTGCGCGCGCGGCTCGACAAGGAGGCGCCGACGCATTTCGAGGCGCCGACCGGGACCATGTTGGCGATCGATTACGAGGCCGAGCAGGGGCCGACCATCGCCGTGCGGCTGCAGGAGTTGTTCGGGCTCAACGTCCATCCGTCGATCGCCCGCGGCGCGGTGCCGCTGGTCCTGGAACTGCTTTCGCCGGCGCAGCGGCCGGTGCAGGTGACGCGCGATCTGCCCGGCTTCTGGCGCGGCTCCTATGCCGCTGTCCGCACCGACCTGCGCGGCCGCTATCCGAGGCATCCCTGGCCCGAGGATCCCGCCAGCGCCATGCCGACGCGGCGGGCCAAGCCGCGGGGGACTTGATGCAAATTATACCGCCCGCACCGCGATCGTTAACGCTTCGCTCATCGTTTTCGCCAAAATGGCAGCGGCAGCCGCTCCGCCTCAGTCGCCCGTCAGCGGCTTTCATGGTCAAGTCGGTTGCGGGGTAAAGTCGGGCGTTGCGTAATGCGTAACATAATGATCTTCGCGGCCGTTCTCGTCGGCCTCGGCACTTTCATGGCGCAACTGGCCGATCGCCTGACGCCGGCGCCGGCGTCCGCCACGACGTCGGTGCGCAGCGCGACCGTGGACACCTCCGCGGCGGGCCAGCGCAGCCTCAACATCCCGACCGACCGCCGCGGTCATTTCCGCGCCGATGGCCGCATCGACGGCCAGCGCATCAGCTTCATGATCGACACCGGCGCTTCGATGGTCGCGCTGAACGAGAGCTCGGCCGCCCGCTTCGGCCTGCGCCCGGCGCGCGGCGACTACACTGCCAATGTGACCACGGCCAACGGGACCGTGAAGGCTGCGCGGGCCCGGCTCGCGATGGTCGAGCTCGGCGAACTCACCGTCCGCGACGTGGATGCCCTGGTGCTGCCCGACGCGGCGCTGTCGGAGAACCTGCTCGGCCTGTCCTTCCTGTCGAAGCTGAAGCGCTTCGCCTACGCCAACGGCCAGATGGTGCTGGAGCAATAGGCCCCGCCACGACCGCGTCTTGGCTCAGCCGCTGACGGCTCCCATATACCGGCAGGCATGATCGCCCCAGGGAATGAGGCGGTCTGCCCGATTGTTGCCTGCATTCATCTGCCTTCTGCGATTGTCGTATGAGGTCGTGTAGCGCACGACTCCGTTCTTCCATTGATGTGATTATTCCCGAGGCCGTCCCCTGATGTTTCCCAAGCCGAAGCCCCTTCTGGTCCCCAACACCTACGCTTTCGAATCCGAGCCGATGGTGAAGCCGACGGGCTTCCGCGAATATGACGCGCGCTGGCTGTTCAACAAGGAGATCAACCTGATGGGGGTGCAGGCGCTCGGCATGGGGCTGGGCGCGCTCATCGCCGAACGCGGCGTCAAGCAGGAGATCGTCACCGGCCATGATTTCCGCGGCTATTCCGCCTCGATCAAATACGCGCTGATCTCCGGCCTGATGGCCGCCGGCTGCAAGGTGCATGACATTGGCCTTGCCGTGACGCCGATGGCCTATTTCGCCCAGTTCGACCTCGACGTGCCCTGTGTCGCCATGGTCACCGCCTCGCACAACGACAATGGCTGGACCGGCGTGAAGATGGGCGCCAACCGGCCGCTGACCTTCGGCCCGGAGGAGATGACCCGGCTGAAGGAGATCGTGCTCAACGCCGAGTTCAAGAATGCCGGCGGCGGCTCCTATCAGTTCCACGAGAATTTCCCCGCGCGCTACATCGCCGATCTCACCAATCGTCCGAAGCTGAAGCGCCGGCTCAAAGTCGTCGCGGCCTGCGGCAACGGCACCGCCGGCGCGTTCGCGCCTCAGGTGCTCGAGGCGATCGGCTGCGAGGTGATCCCGCTCGACACCGAGCTCGATCACACCTTCCCGAAATACAATCCCAATCCCGAAGACATGGAGATGCTGCACGCCATCCGCGACGCCGTGCTTGCTCACAAGGCCGATGTCGGCCTCGGCTTCGATGGCGACGGCGACCGTTGCGGCGTCGTCGACAACACCGGTGAGGAGATCTTCGCCGACAAGGTCGGCGTGATGCTGGCGCGCGACATGTCGGCGATCCACAGGGATGCGCAGTTCGTCGTCGACGTGAAGTCGACCGGCCTGTTCATGACCGATCCGGTGCTGCAGGCGCAGGGCGCCAAGACCGAATATTGGAAGACCGGGCATTCCTACATGAAGCGCCGCACCAACGAACTCGGCGCGCTCGCCGGCTTCGAGAAGTCGGGCCACTTCTTCTTCAACAAGCCGTTCGGCCGCGGCTATGACGACGGTCTCGTCTCGGCGATCGCGATCTGCGAGATGCTCGATCGCGCGCCGGGCAAGACGATGGCCGACCTCAAGGAGGCGCTGCCCAAGACCTGGTCGTCGCCGACGATGTCGCCGCATTGCGGCGACGAGCTCAAATATGGCGTGGTCGACAGCGTCGTGAAGCACTTCCAGACGCTGCAGCAGCAGGGCGGCAAGGTCGCGGGTCAGGCGATCCGCGGCCTCGTCACCGTCAACGGCGTGCGCGTCACGGTCGAGGACGGCAGCTGGGGCCTGGTGCGGGCCTCATCCAACAAGCCCGAGCTCGTCGTCGTGGTTGAGAGCCCGGTGTCGGAGCAGCGGATGCACGACATGTTCGAAGCCGTGAACGTCGTGCTGCGCACCCATCCCGAGGTCGGTGCCTACAACCAGACCATCTGAGATACACCCTCAATACGGACGCCGCGGCCGCCGTCGTTTCGTCGGCAGCGGTCGACGCAGCCACGAGGCCGTAGCACGTCCGTCATAATGGACGGCCTCGTCGGAGACGAGGTGCGAGAATCTGATCGCAATCGGGCTGCTCGCATCTCGTCGTAATGTTGCCGCAAGCTAGGAGGTGTGGACTGGCAGCATCGAATCGATCCCTCACGCGATCCTGCTGATTGCGAGCTGCTACGTCGCATGGGGGCGTGAGGACAACATGAGCATTGAGCCGACCTCATCACGTCAACAGAAGGCTGCAGCGGCAGCGCCGAAGGTGCGCACGGAGGGCGCGGTCAATCCGGCGGCCGGTGCGCGATCCGGCATAGCGGACAACTTTCAGTCGTTTCTGACGCTGCTCACGACGCAGTTGCAACACCAAAACCCTCTCGACCCGCTCAACGTCAATCAGTTCACTCAGCAACTTGTTCAATTCGCCCAGGTCGAGCAGCAGCTCAAGGGCAACACGCTCCTCGAACGGCTCGTCGAGGCACAGAAATCCGCGCAATCAACCCAGGCCTTGATGCTCGTCGGCAGGACCGCGGTGGTCGATGGCAGCGAGGCGACCCTCGCGAAGGGCTCAGCCGTGTGGAATCTGAGATCCCCCAAGAGCGTCACGGCGACGGTGTCCGTGACGAATGCGACCGGCCAACTCGTCTATTCAGGAACACGCGTGTTGAACTCCGGCGACAACGGCTTCGCCTGGAATGGCCAGGCGAGCAATGGGGTAGCCTCTCCTCCTGGCCCATACAAATTAGTCGTCGACGCAAAGGATGCTGCGGGAAGGTCCGTTGCCGTGTCGGCAGAGGCGCAGGGCGTCGTCGAATCCGTCGACCTCACGAAGAATCCAATCATGCTGTCGATCGGGGGACGGAACTATGCCCTTGGCAGTGTCAGGCGAGTCCTGCACGGGGGCGGGTGACCGCAGGAGCCGAACTCCATACGATCGTAGTTGCACGATCCGCGACCAAGCGTGTGTACGCTCAGACCGTTTCAAGCCTTTGCGCTGCTGCACGACGGGACGCGCGCGAGATCGTCGCGAGCCGAGAAATTGGCGTGGACCACTCCGTCCGACACGCAGGCTGCGTGCCGCGTGTGATGCAGAGCGATCGGTCGTCAGGCCAACAGCGGTCCACCGAAACCTGGCCGCGGACGATATCCCGATCTTCTTCGCGGCGAGCGAGCGCGGGACGTGTCTGTCAGTCTCCCCGTCAGCGCAGATCAGATTGACTACAGCCTTTCGCTCAAACCAACGGCCTGCCGTGCCGGCGATGGAACGACCTTCCGTCGATTGGTCCGCCAGCCGCGCGATCGCTTGTTGCAACTTGCCAGGCGCTGCCGTCGGCTGAGCCGGCGCGCTCCAGCCAGCATCCCCAGAGAGAATTGTCATTCGAGCTAACAGCGTCGTACGACGTGCGGCGCTGAGCATTCGCGCGCCGCAAATTAGAGACGACAATACTAACAACGCCGTCGGCTTTTTCACGGATGAAGTACGAAAAGTACCTTGTTGAGGACGGAGAGAGTCGAAACGGCGCTGAGCGGGCCCCAGGAATTTCGATGTCGTAAATCGTGGAAGGCGAGGCTCTCGCTCGTCGCATGAAGCGGCGAAACGAGAAGAGAAAGATCTCAGCCATGCCCTCCGAAATCACACTGTCTGCTGCCACGCGCCAGAACCTGCTGTCGTTGCAGGACACGGCGTCCCTGCTGGCGACGACCCAGTCGCGCCTGTCGACCCAGAAGAAGGTCAACTCTGCGCTGGACAATCCGGTGAACTACTTCGCGGCGCAGAGCATGACGGCACGCTCCGCAGACCTGATGTCGTTGATGGACGGAATTTCGAACGGCATTCAGACCATCCAGGCCGCGAACCAGGGCATCACGCGCATTCAGGGACTCGTCGATTCCGCCAAGAGCACCGCGCAGCAGGCGCTTGCGGTGCAGAACACCGCATCCGGCTCCGCCGCTACGGGCGCAGTCGTCGCAGCTGCCAGCGGCAAGTCGTTGCTCGGCGCAGGCACCGGTGCCGCGGCTGACGGCACGCACGACTACAGCGCGGCGTCTGCGGCCTCGGCTTTCACCGTCACCGACAATTTCGGCAACGCCACCACGATCACGCTGGATCGCTCTCGTCTGGCGCAGAGCGTGCGTGACATCTCGAAGGTGTCGTCGACCGAAATCCTTACCCAGATCAATCAGCAACTGAACCAGGCGGGCGCGTTTGCAACCGCGTCGTTGACGAATGACGGACGTCTGACGTTCACCTCGACCCTCACCGGCTCCGATGCGAAGATCACGATCTCGGGCGGCGGCGCCGGCAACACCGTGGATGTGGGCTTCGGGACCGGAACGCTGACCACGGTTTCCGCGTCCGGCATCGATGCGACCGACGGCTCGGCGAAGGCGACCGTCACCGGCGCTGCCGTCGCCGCGCTCGGAACGGCCAGCAATTTCGATCTGACCGCGGGCGATGCCTCGCTCACGGTTCAGCTCGGCAACGGTCTCACCAAGACCATCAATCTGAACAAGACGGCCGATGCCGCGCTCGGCGTGGCCACCTTGAAGGCCCAGGACATCGCGGCTGCGATCAACCGTCAGCTCAATGCCGACACGGGCATTTCGGGCAAGGTGATCGCGACCTACGACAATGCTGCGGGCACGGTCTCGCTCCGCACGACGGCCTCTGGTGGTGACCAGAAGCTTACGGTGACCTCAGCGGCCGCGAGCACCAAGGATATCGGCTTCGGCACGGCCGGCGACGTCACCAAGGCGAGGACCGCGGCCGGCGCAGGCGCGACCGCCGCCAACGGGACCAATCAGCGCGCGGCTCTGGCGCAGCAGTTCAACGAGCTGCTGAACCAGATCACCATGGCGGCACAGGACGCACGGTTTCAAGGCGCTAACCTGCTCTACCGCACCGGCAGCGATCCGAAAGAGAATACGCTGCACATGACCTTCAACGAGAAGGACTCGAGCTACCTCGACATCAAGGGAGTCAAGTTCGACGCGGCCGGCCTCGGCGTGACGCAGTCGAGCGGCAATTTCGCAACCAACGACGAGGTCAAGACCGCGCTCAGCCAGCTGATGAACGCGTCGTCGACGCTGCGCAGCCAGGCCTCGACGTTCGGTTCGAACCTGACGGTGATTCAAAACCGGCAGGCCTTCACCAAGAACATGATCAACATTCTCGATGTCGGCGCAAACAACCTCACGATCGCCGATCTCAACGAGGAAACCGCGAACCAGAACGCGCTGAGCCTGCGCAACTCGCTCGGCATCTCGGCCTTGTCTCTCGCCAACCAGGCGCAGCAGGGCATCCTCCAGCTTCTCCGCTAGCGCTGGCCTCCGCCTCGTCCTCGCGCGCTCCGTCGCGTGCGTGACGACGAAGCACCTGCGCGATCGGGGACGTCTCGATGATGCCCTGGTGCTCGCTGCGTCGCGCGCGGTGAAGCGGCGGAGCACAGGGGAACAACAACATGCGGCGGCCGGACGATGGATCGGCCGTCGCAGATCCTCCCTCATCTCCAATCCTTGATACGAGACATCAAATGAGCATCTCCACCGCTCTGACGACCGCGTTCAGTGGCATGAAGGCGCAGTCCTACGCCATGGCCAACATCTCCGGCAACATCGCCAATACGCAGACGCCGGGCTACAAATACGTAGACACCACCTTCTCCGATCTCGTCAGTTCGCAGAGCAGGAGGCAGACGGTGGCTGGAAGCGTCGTTGCCGAGGCGAGGTCCACCAACTCGCTGCAGGGCGCGCTGCGCGCGACGGGAACGTCGACCAACATGGCGATCAACGGTCCGTCGTTCTTCTCTGTTCAACAGAAGACAGGCGACAGCAAATTCTCGGGTGTTCCACTCTATACGCGCCGGGGTGATTTCACCATCGACAAGGACGGCTATCTGATGAACGGAGCCGACTTGTATCTGTTCGGCACCAATCTGGATCCCGCGACGGGCAGCGCCGTCTCGTCCGGTCCGATCCGCATCAACAACGCCAACATGCCGGGCCGGCAGACCTCGCGAATCGATTATGGCGCCAATCTGCCGAAGGCGCCGGTGACGACGGCCGGAGCAGCAGGGGACTCCACGCCGTACGCCATTCCCAGTGCGGTCGTGACCGATCCGACCCTCACGGCACCTGACACCAGCAAGAAGGTGCCGGCCGCTCAGGCCGCCGCCTTGCTTGATAAGTCGCTTCCGGGCCCGTCCTTGACGCTGTACGGCGCCGGAGGCACGCCGGTCTCGCTGTCGACACGCTGGGCGAAGGTGCAGGACGCGAACACGGCGGCCACTCCGCCAAAGAACGCGACCTGGAATCTGTTCTACGCGTCGAGCTCGACGGCGTCGAAGGCCAGCGACTGGACCAATGTCGGCCATGCCTTCGCCTTCGATGGATCGGGAAAGTTCGTGCCGCCTGCCGCGGCCACCGTGGCGGGCGATGGCAGCGTGTCGTTGAAGATCCCGCAATTGACCCTCGACGGCGTCAATTCGGGCGATGTCGCGCTGAACATCGGCTCGGGTGGGCTGACGCAGCTGGCGACGTCCTCCGGGACCGTGACGACCAACACACTTGCTCAGGACGGATATCCGGCAGGGAGTCTCAAGAGCCTCTCGGTCACGTCAGAGGGAACGATCGTCGGCACCTTCACCAATGACATGACCGCCTCCGTGGCGGTGGCAGGTGTCGCGAACTTCGCCAATCCGAACGCGCTCAAGCCTGCGTCCGGCGGCAGCTACGAGCAGACGCGCGACTCCGGTCCGCCGATTGCCGGCCTCAATGGCGCGACGATCGTTGGCGGCAACATCGAGGCGTCGAACAGCGATGTGGCCGGCGAGTTCTCCAAGCTGATCGCAACGCAGCAGGCCTATTCGGCCAACGTCAAGGTCATGACGACCTCGCAGCAGATGATGTCCGACCTGCTCAACGCGATCCGCTGATCGCGCGCGCTGTCGCTGGGCAGGAGACGCCTGATGTTGACGAACGCGTTCAATACCGCGACCGCCGGGCTGCAGACGCTGCAACTGGCCATCGGAACGGTGTCGCAGAACGTCGCCAACTCCGGCTCCGCCGGATATACGCGGCGCGCCGTGTCGACGGAGTCTGCAGGACCCGGCAATTCGGGCGTTGCGGTCGCCAGGATCGACCGCACCTTCGATGAGGTGGCGCTGAAGCAGATGCGGCTCGAAAGCTCGCACGCCGCCTATGCGTCGACCAAAGCGGAGATGCTGGCACAGATCGACAAGCTCAACGGCAGGCCCGCCGATTCCAGCGCGCTGGATGCGCGCATGAACGTGCTGGCGAAATCGTTGCAGGCGCTGGCGTCGAATAGTGCTTCGGCGAGCAGCCGGAGCACGGTGATGGACGCCGCGTCCGTTCTTGCCGACAAGATCCGCGGGATGGCGGATACACTGAACGGATTGCGTGAGGGCTCCAACAAGCGTGTTGCTGCGGAAGTATCCGCCGCGGATGGCCTGCTGACGTCGATTGCGGCCCTGAACGTCAAGGCTACCACGATCTCCGACGCTTCGACACGCGCCGGCATTCTTGATCGCCGGGACCAGCAGATCAACGAGCTCGCTCGCTATATCGAGGTCAAGACGATCTCCCAGAGCGACGGCAGCGTCACCCTGATGACCAACTCGGGGTTGACATTGGTCGAGCGCGGCGCCGCGACGCGGCTGTCCTTCAACGACCGGGCGCCGGCGGCCGGAGGCGGCACCGTCGTGGCGACCTTGCCCGGCGGAGCAGGGATCGATCTCGACGCCGCTGCGCTCTCGTCGGGCTCGATCTCCGCCAACCTCGAGATTCGCGATGCTATCCTGCCACGCGCCCAGCGCCGGCTCGATGATCTCGCCTTCGGGCTCGCCCAGGCGTTCACCAACACGACGGTCACCGCCGGCCGGCGCGGCGCTGGCTTCGAGCTTCGTCTCGATGACCTGGCGAAGATGCAACCTGGGAATACGATCACGATCTCGGTGGGCTCGGGCGACACTGCGCGCAGCATCGTTCTCGTCGCATCCAATCTCGCTTCGAAGTCGCTGGACGCTGAGCCGTCCGGCCGTGTCCAGACGTTCGCGATTCCGACGCTGCCAGCAACGTCGCAGGCGTATGCCGCCGCGCTTTCCACCGCGCTGACTGCGGCCGCTTCAGGCTTGTCGGTGACGAGCGGCGGCTCCGGCACCATCAAGATCGACGGACCGGACATCCAGGGCGTCGCCGCGAGCGTCACACAGCCGAAGAACGCGGGAGACCTCTCCGGTGGCTATCCGAAACTCGCGGTTTTCGTCGATGGCGCAGCGAACGCGCTGGTGACGGGATCGATGGATGATGGTTCGCAGCGTCTCGGGCTGGCCGCCCGGCTCGCAGTGAACACAGCGCTGAAGGCCGATACGTCGGCCCTTGTGGCGGCCGGCTCGTCGGCGTCGACGCTCTCGCGCCCGCAGGTTCTCTACGACGCGCTGGCCTCCGACAAGCAGAGCTTGCCTTCGCCGAGCGGTAGCAGCCGGTCACCGTTCTGGACGACCGTCATGTCGTTTGCGCGGGACATGGTGGCGTCCGCGGGCTCCGAAGCAGCAGCAGCTGCGGCGGTGTCCGATCAGCAAAGCGTCGCGAAGGCGAACGCCGAGGCCTGGTTCTCCAAAGGCGCAGGCGTGAACATCGACGAGGAGATGTCGCGGCTCATCGCGTTGCAGACGGCCTATGCCGCCAACGCTCGCGTGCTGACGGCAGCTCGCGAGATGATCGATCTTCTGCTCAGGGCATGAGGCTTGTCATGACCTCGATCTCCCCCACGATCCCGACGAACAGCTCCCCGATCGGCCGCAGCGCCGCCGACCTGGTGGCGCTGAAGCAGCAGATCGATCAATTGTCGTCGCAGTTGAGCAGCGGCCGCGTCGGCGAGACTTTCGCCGAATTGGGGCCAAGTCGCTCGGATAGCCTCAGTGCCCGCGCGGTGCTGAGCGCGCTGGACGGCTATGATGCCGGGATCGCCAGCGCTCAACCGCGCGTCCAATTGATCTCGGCCAGCATCGCCCAGATCTCGAAATCGGTCGTCACGTTCCGCAACGCGCTGGCGAACAATCCTCCGGGAGCCGGCGCCGGCGAGGCGCTTGCCCGGGATGCCCTCGAGAGTACGATTGCCGCGCTCAACCCGCAGATCGGCGGTCGCTATGTGTTTGGCGGACGGGAGGACCGACGTCCGCCGCTCGCGAGCGCCGCCGTGCTGCTCGACGGCGACAACAGCGATCCCTCGAAGCCGCTGGCCGGACTCAAGGCTCTGGTCGCGGACCAGATCAGGGCGGACAAAGTTGACGGCATCGGCCGTCTGGCGCTGTCGCGGCCCAGCTCGACCAGCCTGCAACTCAGGGAAGAGACCGACCCCGGCGCGCGGGCGAATTTCGGCTTCACGCTTGCGGGAGCTGCCGTGGTGTCGAGCAGTTTCGCGGCGGTCAGCTATTCCGCCGGCACCATCGAAGGCGCGGTGCCGCAATTCGTCCAGGCGCCGCTCCCGAACGATCGCTTCCGTGTCGTGGTCAACCTGCCGTCCGGCGCACAGAAGACGTATGACCTCAGCGGAGCCGATCTGGCTGATATCAGCTCGCCGGCCAACGCGACGTCTTCCCTGCTGACGCTGCTCGGTACTGGGAAGATTGCCAGCGTGCAGAGTGCAACGCCTCCCGGACTCCAGGCGACTTTTGCCAATAGCGGTGCGGCCGGAGCGTTGACCATCGATGTCGGCCGACAGCCCGCGGCGGGTGACCAGCTCTCCATCAAGCTGGCCCTGCGCGACGGCAGCACGACCACGGTGACGTTGCAGGCGCAGTCGAGGGTCGACCCGGACTCGACGTCGGACTTCGCCATCGGCGCAACTCTCGCGGAGACTGCGCAGAACGTCT
The DNA here is from genome assembly GCF_024586915.1 of Bradyrhizobium sp. SRS-191. Lineage (GTDB taxonomy): Bacteria > Pseudomonadota > Alphaproteobacteria > Rhizobiales > Xanthobacteraceae > Bradyrhizobium. The sequence goes on along the minus strand of NZ_JANBVS010000024.1, from coordinate 64,277 downwards.
CCGTCGCGCTGGGCCGGGCCTTGGCTCGCGCCGCCGATACGGTGCTGGCGGCGAGCTCGACGGCGCGCGCGGCGCAGGACTTCTTCGCCGGACAGAGCGCGCCGGGGCTGGCTGCGCGACGGATCGATTTCAGCGCAGCCACGCCGGCCTACGCCCAGGTCGCGTCCACCTCGACCGTCGCCTGGTATCGCGGCGAGGCATCGACCACGGCGCCGCGCGAAGCGGAGGTCGTACGGACCTCATCCACCAGCGCGATTGCCGTCGGTGCCCGGGCCAACGAGGACTCCCTTCGCGCGGCCTTGGTCGGGTTTGCCTCGATCGCCGCGAGCGGATCCGGGGCGACCACCGCTGCCGCCGCCGAGCGTTCGAAGTCGCTCGCATCCCGCACATTGGCTCTGCTGCCGACACGAGAGGCCGTCGACGGAATCGCGAATGATTTCGGACTGGCCCAGGCCGCGCTCTCGGAGGCGCAATCGGAGAACAAGGTGATCCGGACGATCCACCGGACCCTTCTCGACCGGATCGAGACCGTCCCGGCCGAGACGATCGTGACCGAGTTGGTGAGCCTGCAGAACAGGTTGCAGGCGAGCTACCAAGTCACCGCGATGATCTCGAAGCTGTCTCTCGTCAACTACCTCCGATGATCAGCATCTCATCCTCCGGCCGGGACGCGGCCGTCTCGCATCTCGAAAAGCGTTGGACCGATACGTCCGGTAATCTCGCGGTAATGCGCCCGCGGATGATGACTGCGAAGGACGAATCGGGCGCCGCGGACATGCCGCTCAAACTGATAGATCTGAGATCCTGGGAGGGCGACGACGATCTAATCCGGCTCCGGACGTGGCAGGAGCTCACGGCAAGCTTGTTCGTCACCGATCAGGCCAATCCGGCACCGTCAACCTGTGACATCTTCCTGCGCTGCTATCATCTGGAGCGAATGCTGTTCTTCGACCACAGGGCCTGCGCGCACCGTGCGGAGCGCACGCAGTCGCAGATCGTCACGCAAGGCGTCGACCACATCTTCATTGCCTTGCTGACGGCGGGGGCCACTCGGATGGCGCATGTCGACGGCGAGCTGGTGGCGACACCCGGTGACTTCGTCGTCCTCGATCTTGCGCGCAGCTTTCAGCTCGCGACCGAGGGCATGTCCGCCATCCAGATCTGCATCCCCAGGCGCCATATCGCGCAATATGCCGGCCTTCCGAATTCACCGGCTGCGAAAGTCTTGCCGTCGCGCGGCAATCCGCTGCTGAAGCTATTGGCCGACCATCTGTTGAACATGCGGCCATGTCTGACGCGGGCCGGTTCCGAGCAGAGAAATCATCTCACCTCGGCAGCCCTTGCGATCTGCAACGCGGTCCTGACCGCGGACGAGGACAATCGGTGCGGCGATGTCGCGCCGCTCGAGCTGCAGGTTCGCCAGTTCGTTGCGCAGAACCTGCATCGGCCTGATCTTGGCGTGGAGCTGCTCTGTGCGACGTTCGGCCTCTCTCGAACTCCGTTGTACAAATTGTTCGAAACGGATGGCGGCGTCGCGAATCATATTCGGGATCGTCGCATGGCGCATGCCATGCGGATCCTGGCCTGCGCAGAGGGTGGGGCGGCTCAGCGGGTGTCGACGGTTGCCTACGCCTGCGGCTACCAGTCCGAGAAGATCTTCAGTCGTGCCTTTCGCCGCCGCTATGGCGTCAACCCCAGCCAGGTGAAACGAACGTTTCCACAAGCGGCCATCCGGCCCAAGGGCGCGCTTCTTGCCTCCTGGCTTCAGAACCTGTGACCGTGAAGGAGACAGACGGGAAATCGCTGTAGGACCACCGGCGTCCGCATGATGAGGCGGTCAACGCCGCGCCGCGCAATGCATCCGGACGGCCGGCGCCTACAACCACACTATCTGACGCGCGAGAGCGAGCATGCCTCTCCGCGAAGCATGCTCGCCGAAGTTGAGCGAGGCAGTGAACTAAGCCGCTCGCAGCGACCTCAGGAACTGATCGACCTCGGATTTGAGTCGGCCGGATTGCGAGGACAGGCCGTTCGCCGAGTCCAGCAGTCGTGACGCGGCGCTGCCGGTCTCATCGGAAGCGTGGGTCACGCTGCCCATGCTCTGGCTGACCAGGCGCGTGCCCTCCGAGGCTTGCTGCACATTGCCCGAGATCTCCCCGGTCGCGAGGCCCTGCTGCTCGACGGCGGTGGCGATCTCCTTGGAGATGCCGTCGATCTCGGCGATCGTGCCGCCGATCATCTGGATGGCGCTGACGGCGTCGCCCGTGGCGCTCTGGATGCTCTGCACCTGGCTGGAGATTTCCTCGGTGGCCTTGGCGGTCTGGTTGGCCAGCGCCTTCACCTCGCTCGCGACGACGGCAAAGCCCTTGCCGTGCTCGCCGGCGCGGGCGGCCTCGATGGTGGCGTTGAGCGCCAGCAGGTTGGTCTGGCTGGCGATCGTCTGGATCAGCGTCACCACCTCGCCGATCTTCTGCGTGCCCGCGGCCAGGCTCTCGACCACGCTGTTGGTGCGGCGCGCCTCCTCGGCGGCCTTCGCGGCGATTTCGGCTGAGCGCGTCACCTGCTGGGAAATGCTGCCGATGGAGGCGGTCAGCTCCTCGGTCGCGGCCGCAACCGTCTCGACATTGGTGGACGCCCGCTGCGAGGCCTGGGCCGCCGCCGAGGTCTGGCGCGAGGCTTCGGCGCTGTTCCTGCTCATCAAGGACGACAGGTTCTGCACTTCATTGGCAGCAACCGCCACCGCCTCGACGATGCCGCCGATCTTGCGCTCGAAGCCTTCTGCGAGCTCGCGCCGGGCGACATCGCCCTGCTGCTGGCTGCGCTGCTCGGCCTCGATCCGCTCGGCATTGGCGCGCGCTTCGGCCGCCATCGCCGCATTGGCCTCGGCCGTCTTGCGCGTGCTCGTCTCGAACAGTTGCGTCAGCTTCAATGCGAGCGCGATGAGGACACCGGCTTCGATCAGGAGGATGACGGCGTGCAGCACCACGCGGCCGAAATCAGAGCCGCCCGGGTAGATGGCGGCGGGAAGGACGAAGTTGAGCACCAGATGGTGAAGCGCGACCGCGACGGTGCCGGCCACGATGGGCCGGTAGTCGCAATAGGCGACGAGGCAGGCCAGCGCCGCGAAGAAATACATGTGCATGTCGATCTGCCATGCATGTCCGGACATCTGGTACACCAGCACGGACACGCCGCCCATGAGGGCCACGGCGACCGTGAGCTGCGTCGACAGGCCGTCGCCGGCGCTGCGCCAGGACAGCGTCGCGGCGAGGGCCAAGGCGACCATCATCATGGTCGGCATCATCCAGTCGCCGCGCGACAGTCCGATGATGAGCGCAAGCGGAACGTGGATCCACAGCACCGCCAGCAGAACCTTGCTGGTCGTATCTCGGAGTATCGCCAGATCGTCGGTCTCGCCCGTCATTTCCGTCCCCCAATATTGATCTTGTTCAGTCCGTGAAGCAGGCAGCCACCGCCTGCGGATCGATGACGAGCCAGGCTCCGGACTTGCGGAGTCGCGTCAAGCCATCGTGGTCTCCGGGGCGAACCACCAGCAGCCACGACAGATTCGTCGTTCGCACGAGAGCTGCGTCAGCAGATGCCGCAGCAAGCATTGTTTGTTGCGCGCTCCACCAGGGTGGGAAAGCGATGGCCACGATCTCGCGCCCGGGAGCTACCTGCAGCGACAGCGCTGCCACACCGATGAAGCTCGCGACCAAAAGCGCCATGGCGTTGAGCCAGGCCCGCGAGGACGAGGGTATGGTGGCACCGGACATCATCACGTTGGATGATAGATGGACGGTAATAACTTCCAGTAAACGATGATTGGAAACGCTCAAAAAAGCCGCGCAACTCTCGCGAGCGCCGAGCGATGGACGTGGAGAAAACGTCGGCCGAGCGGCGTGGCCGGGCTAGACCGGAGGCACCGGCAGTGCGGTCACCGACTTGATCTTCTCCATCGCGAAGCGCGAGGTGACGTTCTTGAGCGGCACGGCGCTGATCAGCTTCTTGTAGAACACGTCGTAGCTCTGCATGTCCGCGACCACGACGCGGAGCATGTAGTCGACGTCGCCGGCCATCCGGTAGAACTCCATTACCTCGGGCATCGAGCTGACGGCTTCGGCGAATTTCTTGAGCCACGCCTCGGAATGATCGGCGCTCTCCACCGAGACGAACACGGAGATGCCGAGCCCGATCTTGTATTGGTCGACCAGGGCCACCCGGCGCAGGATCACCCCGTCGGCCTCCAGCCGCTGGATGCGCTTCCAGCAGGGTGTCGACGACAGACCCACCCGGTCGCCGATTTCGGCGACGGACAGCGAGGCATCCTCCTGCAGGACCATCAGGATCTTGCGGTCGATGGCGTCGAGCCGGCGGTTGGCTTCAGGGCTCTGGGCGGAGACGTCGGACATGGAGAAATTTGTTCCATATGAAGGTCGAGAAACCCTCATATAGAGAAAATCGTTCCAAGGCAAGGATTCGCCGTTCAGGCCGTCCGGCGCGTGTCAGGCGAGATGACCGACTGGCCAACGATGGTCTCTCGATACCCTTACGCCTCGTCCTTGAGCCAGCGGCCGACCAAGTGGTGGGCAATCGCGAACGGATGCGGTCCCGCCAGCCCGTCCGGATGCTGCCGCTGCAGCATCAGCCGGGCCTCCTCGCGGCTGAACCAGCGGACGTCCTCGAGCTCGGTGCGATCGATGACGATGTCCTCGTTCAGCGCCCGCGCGCTGCAGCCGATCATCAGCGACGACGGATAGGGCCAGGGCTGCGTCATGTAGTAGGTGATATCGGTACAGCGGATGCCGGACTCCTCGAACACCTCGCGGCGGACGGCGTCCTCGATCGTCTCGGCTGCCTCGACGAAGCCGGCGAGACACGAATACATCCCGGCCGGAAACTGCTTCTGCCGCCCCAGCAGGCACTTGTCGCCGGAGGCGACGAGCGAGATCACGACCGGATCGGTGCGCGGGAAATGCTCGGTCTTGCAGCTAGGGCATTCGCGCTTCCAGCCGCCCTCGCGCATCGCGGTCTTGGCTCCGCAATTGGCGCAGAAACCATGGCGCTGATGCCAGGACACCATGGACTTGGCCATCGCGATGGTCGCGAGCTGGTCCACGGGGATCGCGCCCTGCATCGCCATCCCGCGCAGCTCCGTCACGGACACGTCCTCACGCCCGGCGAGCTTCTCAGCGGCGGCGGGGGAAATGCCCATGCCGAACACGGCGGCGCCGTCCTGCAAGCCGAGGAAGATCGTCCCAGGATTGGCGCCGAACGTCAGCGCCTCGTCGATCGTCAGCAGCGCCCGGAGCTGGTCGCCGTCACGCTTCAACACCAGCGCATCGCGATGCACCACATAGGCTCGCGTCGACGGCTTGCTCTCGAACGCGAGCAGCTTGTCGTCATGAAAGCGCAGATGCGCGGCGCGCTCGATCGAATGGCCGACGAAGGCCGGCTTGCCCAGCGGAAACAAGTCGAATGGCGACATCTCTCACCCTAGCCAGATCTTGCGCCTGATGGCGCTGATGAAACTCTCGAGCTCCTGCGCATCATGCGGCACGGGCGGTGCGACACCCCACACCGGACGTGGCCAGGCCACGTCACTGGTGCGGCGGGCGATGATATGAATGTGAAGTTGCGGCACCATGTTGCCGAGCGCGGCGACGTTGAGCTTGTCGCATTTGGTGATCTCCTTCACCGCGCGCGACACCCGCGTGATCTCGGTCATCAGCTGGGCCTGGGCGACCTCGTCGAGATCGATGATCTCGACCGCGCCCTCGCGGCGCGGCACCAGCAAAAGCCAGGGATAATTGGCGTCCTTGATCACCAGCACGCGCGACAGCGGCAGGTCGCCGATATCGATCGTATCCTTCGCAAGTTGCGGATGCAGCGACCAGGCTGATTCGGGCATGCGGCGGTGTTCCTGGCAGGCGGTCTGGCGGGGAGCTTTGGCGGCACCTAAAGCCTTTCCGAGCTGCGGCACAAGCCCGCGGGGCGGTGGGCGGGACCTTCGAAGCTCGCGCTTGCTTTCCGGATCGTTTGGCCCCAAATAGGCAGCGGGAGATTGGCGGTGGACGAGCCACTCGCCAACCGGGTCAGGTCCGGAAGGAAGCAGCCCTAACGAGGTCCGGATCGGGTCGCTCGTCAGTCTCCTACCTGTTTTCTCGAGCGAATCGCGCAAAGTTGGCGGGGACCCCGCGCAGGGCGGGCGCTCGACCGCACTCCGGTTGATTGTGTCGAGGCCGATTGCGTCGACGACCGCGATCGATGCCGGCCTGGAATACTCACTTGCGGATCGCTCGATGACTGACGCTGGCGCCCCACCTGTTCCGCCCGACAGCGCCGACGCTCCCGCCAAGCCCTACCGGGTGCTGGCGCGCAAATACCGCCCCTCCAGCTTTGCGGATCTGATCGGCCAGGAGGCCGTCGTGCGCACCGTCTCGAACGCGTTCGAGACCGGCCGCATTCCGCAGGCCTGGATCCTCACCGGCGTCCGCGGCGTCGGCAAGACCACCACCGCGCGCATCCTTGCCCGTGCGCTGAATTACGAGCTGCCCGACGGCTCGGTGAAGGGCCCGACCATCCACATGCCGGTGCTCGGCACCCATTGCCAGGCGATCATGGAAAGCCGGCACATGGACATCCTGGAGATGGACGCGGCGTCGCATACCGGCGTCGACGACGTCCGCCAGATCAATGACAGCGTGCGCTATGCGCCGGCCAGCGCGCGCTACAAGGTCTACATCATCGACGAAGTCCACATGCTGTCGACGGCGGCGTTCAACGCCTTCCTGAAGACCTTGGAGGAGCCGCCGGAGCACGCCAAATTCGTGTTCGCCACCACCGAGATCCGCAAGGTGCCGGTGACGGTGCTGTCGCGCTGCCAGCGCTTCGACCTGCGTCGCGTCGAGGCCGACGTGCTGATGAAGCATCTCCAGGGCATCGCGACCAAGGAAGGCGTGACGATCGAGCCCGAGGCGCTCGGCATCATCGCACGCGCCGCCGAAGGTTCGGTGCGCGATTCGCTGTCGCTGCTCGACCAGGCGATCGCCCACAGCGCAGGCGAGGTGCGCGCCGACGACGTCCGGCAGATGCTGGGCCTGGCCGATCGCACCCGCGTCATTGATCTGTTCCATCATCTCGCGAGCGGCGACATCGCCGCGGCGTTCAAGGAATTTCGCGAGCAGTACGACGTCGGCGCCGATCCCGTGGTCGTGCTGTCGGATCTCGCCGAGTTCGTGAACTTCGTGACGCGTGTGAAGGTCGTCCCGGCCACCGCCGACAACGTCGCCTTCAGCGAGACCGAGCGGCTGCGGGCGCGCGACTTCGCCACCAAGCTGTCGATGCGGGTGCTGTCGCGGATGTGGCAGATGCTGCTCAAGGGCATCGCCGAGACGCAGGGCGCGACGCGCCCCGCGGCGGCCGCCGAGATGGTGCTGGTGCGTATCGCCTATGCGGCCGATCTGCCGACGCCGGACGAAGCCATCCGCATGATCGACCAGAATGGCGGCGGATCACCGGTTGTCACGAACGGCGGCGGGCGCTCTGCACCGGCGCCGAGCATGAGCGCGGGAGCGCCGCCGGTGATGAGCTCAGCGCCGATGCAGGCACCGCGTGCGCAGGGCCCGACGCTTGCCGCCGTCGGTGGCGGAATGCGTCCACAAGCGATGGCGTCGCAGCCGTCACCGGCGTCACAGGATCAGCCGGCGCTGCGGCTCGGGAGCTTCCAGGAGCTCGTGGCGCTCGCCGGCAAGAATCGCGACCTAATCACCAAGAGCGCGCTCGAAATGGACGTGCGGCTGGTCCGCTTCGAGGAGGGGCGTCTGGAGATCGCGCTGGAACGGACCGCGCAGCGCTCGCTTGTCTCCGACCTCGGGCGCAAGCTGGAGGACTGGACCGGGCGGCGCTGGACCGTGATCGTCTCCAATGAGCAGGGTCAGGCGACCTTGCGCGAGCAGAACCTGCGCGCCAAGAGCGAGCGCGAGGCGGCGGCGGAGGCTGATCCGCGCGTGCAGGAGATCCTGGCGCGGTTCCCAGGCACCAAGGTGATCGAAGTACGCCGGCTTGCCCCCGAGCCGCCTGAATCCGACGCCAGTGCTGTCGAGCCGCCGGACGAATCGGATGATGATGATTTCTAGAGCATGATCCGGAAAAGTCGGATCCGGTTTCCGACAGATCATGCTCTACAAGAATGACTGATGATGAGGTGCTCCGATGGCTGACTTTCTCGGCATGATGAAACAGGCGGCACAGCTGCAATCGAAGATGCAGGAGATGCAGGCGGAGCTCGGCAATGTCGAGGTCGAGGGCATCTCCGGTGGCGGTCTCGTCGCCGTGCGCATGACCGCCAAGATGGACGTCAAGTCCATCAAGATCGATCCGTCGCTGCTCAAGCCGGAAGAGGCCGAGATCCTCGAGGATCTGCTGGTCACCGCGCATGGCGATGCGCGCCGCAAGGCGGAGGCCGCGATGCAGGAGAAGATGCAGGCGATCACCGGCAAGCTCGGCCTGCCGCCCGGCTTCGGCTTCGGCTAGTCGATGATGCCTTCGTCGGGTGCGGCAGATGAGATCCACCTCTCCCCAACGGGGAGATGTGAAGCGCGCTCGCGGCGGCCTGTTCGGCTCGCAATGACGGGCTGTCCCTCGTACCTGTTGTTGAACTGATGGCCGTCGCCGGTCCTGAAATCGAGCGCCTGATCCAGCTGCTTGCGCGGCTGCCCGGCCTCGGGCCGCGTTCGGCGCGACGTGCCGCGCTGCATCTGATCAAGAAGCGCGAGGCGCTGATGGTGCCGCTCGCGTCGGCGCTGCAGGTCGCGATCGACCGCATCCAGGTCTGCAAGACCTGCGGCAACATCGACACGCAGAGCCCGTGCACGGTGTGCACCGACCCACGGCGCGATCCCGCAATGATCGTGGTCGTGGCCGATGTCGCCGACCTCTGGGCGCTGGAGCGCGCCAAGGCTTCCAACGGCCGCTATCACGTGCTCGGAGGCACGCTGTCGCCGCTCGACGGCGTCGGTCCGCAGGATCTCACGATCGATGCGCTGGTGCAGCGCGCGCATGCGCCGGAGGTGCAGGAGATCATCCTCGCATTGAACGCGACGGTCGATGGCCAGACCACCGCGCATTACATCACCGACCTCCTGCAGGAGGCGAACGTCAAGGTCACGCGGCTGGCACATGGCGTGCCCGTCGGCGGCGAGCTCGACTATCTCGACGAAGGCACGCTCTCGGCCGCGATGCGGCAGCGGACCTTGTTCTAAGCACAGACGGAAGTGAATGATGACGAAACGCGGATTCGGCAAACGGCTGGCTTTGGGCGCGATTTGTGTGGCGCTCTCGGCGCCCTCCGTGCTGGCCCAGCAGGGCGAAGCGCCGCAGAAGGCCGGCAAGCCGCTCAACGCCGGCGACGTGCTGTCAGGTGAACTGAGCGCGCTGAAGGTCAAGGGCGCCAAGCCGGGCCAGCCGTCATCAGCCTATCAGATCACCAGCGAGCCGCGCCGCCTGCCGCCGCCGAGTGGGCTGTGCAATCTGGAAACCGGCCCGGAGACATTCCAGCTGGTCACTGCCAGCCCCGCGCAGGCCTCGCAGCTGAAGGGTCTGCTCGGCAAGCAGATCGCGGTCAAGGTCGACGAGATCGCCTGCGCGCAGGATGCGGGGCAGTTGAGCGAGGCGGTCGTGACGAAGTGGAGCCTCGTGAAGCGCTGAGCGAGCGATCCTCGCTCAGTCATGGCTGTTGCGCGATGGTCCTTCCTTGCCTCGACCGCCGCGGGTTAGCGTGCCGCGCCGCCGAGGAGAGAAGACAATGCCGTTCATCTACGACGAGTCTGAGCGTGAGTGGCACGACGAGGACTCTGATCCGCCGGATCCGCGGGCCAGCGACTTCGTCTATCTGCCTGCGCCCGAATTTGGCGGGCAACAGGAGCCGGTCCCGTTCTCACTGCTGACGCCTGCAGGTGAAACCGCCGCAGCGCCGGCCGACGCCGCGCCGGCCATGTGGAGCATTTTCTACGGTCTGTTCAGCCGGCGGCGGTCGTCTGCGCAGATCAGCCGTGAGATCCTGGACAACCAGCAGCGCCAGCAGCTGCTGTTCGGGCTCCTGGTTCCGCCGCTACGCGCCGCTGGCGTCAAGCGGGCCTATTGTCGCTACGATGGCGGTCACGACGAGGGATTTTCCTGGCTCGATCACTACGAGAACGAAGCCGGGGATCGCCTCGACCTTGATGCGTTGGTCGCGCGGCTTCTCGACATGGGCGTTCATGATCAGCTGCGTAGGGTGAAATCCCGTTTTCGATCCGCAGCCACCTTCAAGCATCAAAAGCTCGCCGAGTTGCGCGCCGTCATTTCGGATGAGGTGGTCGAGGAGTGGGCGATGCTGCTGTTCGGTGGAGGATACGGGACCGGCGAGTATTGCATGTATGGGGCGTTCTGGGTCGATCTCGAGGCCTGCACCATCATCGATGACCGCAAAGCGGATCCGATCGTGCAGAACATCACGATCGCTAAATAGAGGCGGCCAATCAGAGGCGATCATGGCGCATCCCTATCACCACGCGGTTCGCTCTGCGCGCCTGTTCGGAGGAGAGCCTGCCGACTATCTGGCGATCCACGACTGGTTCGACGAGAGCAAGGCGCATCTCGCCGACGTTCGCCATCGCGCCCTGCGGCACCACAGCGAAGGGATCTTCCTGTGCGAGGCGATCTTCGGTGCCACCCTGACCAACAGCATTGGCAAGGTCGTTCCTGTTCGGACGATCGGAGAGCAGCACGTCAAGGACGATCTCGGGTGGATCCCGACCGTCAAGGATTGGCTGCAACATCTGGAGGTCCAGCCCTGGATGGGACGAACGCCGTTTCGCCCGCAAACCGACGAGCGGCAGGCGGCCGGCGCATCAGACGATCGGCAGCCGCGGGATGATGCGGCTTCGCTGGAGCGCTGGCCTCCCGCTGTCAGACCTTGACCGGTCCCAACGCGGCAAAATGCCCGCGCCGCTGCAGCCACGCGAGCAGCACGAGGCTCGGGATCGCCACTATCACGCAGATTACGAAGAACAGCGGCCAGCCCGTCGCCTTGGCGACGTAGCCTGCACCTGACGACAGGTAAGTGCGTCCGACCGCGGCGAGCGCGGTGAGCAGGGCGTATTGGGTCGCCGTGTGCAGCGGGTTCTTACAGAGGGCCGAGAGATAGGCGACGAAGATCACGGTGCCGATCGCGCTGGTGAAGTTCTCTGCGGAGATCGCCAGCGCCAGCGCCCATTGATTGACGCCAACGATCGCGAGCCAGGAGAACGACAGGTTCGCGAGCGCCTGCACCACGCCGCCGATCCAGAGGCTCGTGGCGAGCGAATAGCGCCGCGCGACGAAGCCGCCGGCAAAGCCGCCGGCGAGCGTGGCGGCGAGGCCGACGCCCTTCACGATCGCGGCGTAGTCGACCTTGGTGAAGCCGAGATCGATGACGAACGGCGCGGTCATGGTGCCGGAGAAGGCGTCGGTGAACTTGAAGAGCACGACGAAGGCGAGCGCGGCCAGCGCATCGCGCCGGCCGAGGAATTCGAGGAACGCGCCGCTGGCGGCATGCACGACACGGGTGAGCGCGGTGTCGGCGCTCATCTCGGCTTCCGCCTGCTTCGACTGCGCCGGCTCGGTCGCGACCAGCGCGGTGATCGTGCCGATCAGCACCAGGGCCGCCATGACGACATAGCCCCACATCCAGGACGCTGGCCGCGACAACCCTGAATTCTCGAACGCGCTGACCACGACGAGCGCGCCGGCCGTCGAGACCAGCATGCCGATGCGATAGGCGGCGACGTAGGACGCCATGCCGGCAGCCTGCTCGCTCTCCGGCAGGCTCTCGACGCGGAACGCATCGACGACGATGTCCTGAGTCGACGACGTCGCGGCAACCAGCAGCGCGGCCAGCGCCACCATGAACGGCGCATGCGCCGGGTCGGTCAGCGCCAGCAGCAGGATCGCGGCGATCAGCAGCAGCTGCGCGAAGAGCAGCCAGCCGCGCCGCCGCCCGAATGCGCGCGTCAGCAGTGGCACATGCAGCGCATCGACCAGCGGCGCCCACAGGAACTTCAGGGTGTAGGGCGTACCAACCAGCGCGAACAGCCCGATCGTGCCGAGATCGACGCCGAGCTCGCGCATCCAGATCTGCAGGGTCGAGCCCGACAGCGCTAATGGCAGGCCGGAGGAAAAACCGAGGAACAGCACCACGAGCACGCGCGGCTGGAGATAGACGGCCATGCTCTCGCGCCAGGTGGGGGCGGGCTGGGCCTCGGGCTTTGCGGCGGTCGCTGCGATGTCGGATGTCGCGTCGGGTGCGGTCATAGGGCGGTGGTAGCAGGATTCGGAGCCACAAGCACCGATGACAGTTTTGTCTGGACTGCCGGCTTGTGCAATACGGCTAACTCGCCGTCACTCCCCCGCCTGCAGGCGTCCAGCCAGCGGAAACAGGTCCGGCGTCGCACCCGTGCCCGGCGCGATCCGCGGCGACTCCACCGCTGCGTCCTGCTTGCTGAAATCCAGCTCCTCGATGCGCGCGGCGCGTTTCTCGATCTTGTCGGCGGAGATCAGGATCTGGCGGACGTCCTCGCCGACGTCGCCGAAATGCTTCTGCAGCTTGAGCACGCGCTCGCGCAGGCGGCCGAGGTCGTCGCCGAGATGGATCACCTCGTTGCGGATCTGGTCGGCGGCATCGCGGATGCGGGCGTCCTTCATGATCTGCTGCATGACCTGGATCGCGAGCATCAGCAGCGACGGCGATACCAGCACCACGCGGGCGCGATAGGCCTTCTGGATGACGTCATCGAACCCGTCATGGATTTCGGCGTAGACCGACTCCGACGGCACGAACATCAGCGCGGTGTCCTGCGTCTCGCCGACGACCAGGTACTTCTCGGCGATGTCGTTGACGTGGCGGAGAACATCGGTGCGCAGGCGCTGCGCGGCGGCACGCTTCTCCTCATCGGTTTCGGCATCATGCAGCGCGGTGACGGCTTCCAGCGGAAACTTGGCGTCGATGCACAGCGGCCTGGTGTCGGGCAGGAACACCACGCAGTCCGGCCGCTTGCCGCTGGCGAGCGTGTATTGGAACGCGTAGCTGCCCTTCGGCAGCCCGTCCTGCACGATCGCCTCCATCCGCGCCTGGCCGAACGCGCCGCGTGACTGCTTGTTGGCAAGCACGTCGCGCAACGTCGAGACCTGCGTGGTCAACTCGCTGAGATCGCGATGGGCGTTGTCGATGATGCCGAGCCGCTCGTGGAGGACGCGCAAGCTGTCCATGGTGTGGCGTGTGGTCTGCTCCATCGACTGGCCGACGCGGTGGGTGACCGCATCGAGCCGTTCGTTGACGCTGCGCGCCAGATCGACCTGCCTCCCGGCGAGCAATTGCGCCATGGCGTCGACCCGGCCCGAGGCCTCGCTCTGCACCCGGATCATCTCGCCGAACCGCTGTTCGATCTCGTCTGCGCGCATCGCCTGCTGGGCGGCGAGCGCGGCGCCGCGCCGCCCGGAGCGCACCACCGCGGCCACGATCATCAGAAGCAGGAGCAACACCAGCACGCCGAACCCGATCAGCGCGTCGCTGGCGCGCACGGGCAGGTCGCCGATCATGACGACGACAGGATTGAGCGCGGGATTCAGCGATTGGCTGGCGGTCATCACCCCCGTCTATCCGATTCGCTCGGTGTCGCGAACGAAGAGAGAACATTTATGGTTAAGGCCGGGTTAAGGAGTATGGTTAACGGATCGTTGAAATTCATGGTTAGCGAAGTCTTAACCGCCCGCCATCACATTGACCGCGCCTGTTCCGCGGCTTAAATCGCGCGCCATGTCCTTAAGAGAAATCATCATCCTGCCGGACCGGCAGCTCCGGCTGGTGTCCAAGCCTGTCGAGAAGGTCACGCCGGACATCCGGCAGCTGGTCGACGACATGTTCCAGACCATGTATGACGCGCCCGGCATTGGGCTCGCGGCGATCCAGATCGCGCAACCCCTGCGCGTCATCACGATGGATCTGGCCAAGCCGGACGCGAATGGCGAAGGCAAGCGCGAGCCGCGCGTCTTCATCAATCCGGAGATCATCGCCAAGTCCGATGAGCTGTCGGTGTATGAGGAAGGCTGCCTGTCGATCCCCGAATATTACGAGGAGGTCGAGCGGCCGGCACGCGTGCGCGTCCGCTTCACCGACATCGACGGTGTGGTTCGCGAGGAGGACGCCGAGGGGCTTTACGCCACCTGCATCCAGCACGAGATCGACCACCTCAACGGCGTGCTTTTCATCGACTATCTGTCGAAACTGAAGCGCGACCGCGTGATGAAGAAGTTCACCAAGGCCGCCAAGCGCGCGGGCGAGTAACGACTAAACTCTCTCTTCCGTCATGCCCGGGCTTGACCCGGGCATCCACGTCTCGCCGCTTGTCTTGGTCGCGCGACGTGGATGGCCGGGACAAGCCCGGCCATGACGGCAGAGCAGAGGCTTTGCAGGGTCTCCGACCACATGCCGCTTCGCCTGATCTTCATGGGCACGCCGGATTTCGCCGTGCCGACCCTGCTCGAGCTCGCCGGCCATGGCCACGAGATCGTGGCCGTCTACACGCGCGCGCCGAAACCCGGCGGCCGCCGCGGCCTGGCGCTGGTGCCGACGCCGATCGAGACCGAGGCGCGCCGGCTCGGCATTCCCGTGTTCACGCCGAAGACGCTGAAGACCGAGGAGGCGCTGGCCGAGTTTCGCGCGCATCACGCCGATGCCGCGGTGGTCGTGGCCTACGGCATGATCCTGCCGCAGGCCGTTCTCGATGCGCCCAGGCTCGGCTGCTACAATCTTCATGCCTCGCTGCTGCCGCGCTGGCGCGGCGCCGCGCCGCTCAATCGTGCGATCATGGCGGGCGATGCCGAAAGCGGCGTGATGGTGATGAAGATGGATGTCGGCCTCGACACCGGGGACGTGGCGATGGCCGAGCGCCTCCCGATCACCGATGCGATGACCGCGTCTGACCTGCACGATCGCCTCTCGCGGATCGGCGCCGACCTGATGGTGCGCGCGATGGCCGCGCTGGAGCGTGGCGGCCTGACGCTGATGAAGCAGGCCGAGGACGGCGTGACCTACGCCGCCAAGATCGAGAAGGCCGAGGCGCGGATCGACTGGAGCAGGCCGGCGCACGCCGTGCTGCGCCACATCCACGGCCTGTCGCCGTTTCCCGGCGCCTGGAGCGAGGTCCTGCTGGACGGCGAGGCGGTGCGCCTGAAGATCCTGCGCTGTGCTCTTGCCGACGGCACGGGCGAGCCGGGCACCGTGCTCGACGAACAACTCACCATCGCCTGTGCCGGCGGCGCGATCCGCGTCACCGAACTGCAGCGCGCCGGCAAGGGGCCGATGAAGGCCGGAGATTTCCTGCGCGGCACGCCTGTCGCGCCGGGCCTGCGCTTCGGCTGATCATATCAGCTCGTCATGAGCGGGCTTGACCCGCGCATCCATCTCGCGAACAAGCTACGTCCCTGGATGGATTGCCGGGTCAAGCTCGGCAATGACGGCGAACTCAGTAGAGGCGATGCCCCGCTACAAGCTCACCATCGAATATGACGGCGCGCCGTTCCATGGCTGGCAGCTGCAGGAGACGCTGCCGTCGGTCCAGGGTGCGCTCGAGGCCGCGGTGCAGGCGACCTGCGGCGTGCCGACCCGCGTGCACGGCTCCGGGCGCACCGACGCCGGCGTCCACGCCACGGGGCAGGTCGCGCATTGCGACATCGCAAAGGGATTCCGGCCCGACAAGCTGCGCGATGCGCTCAACGCGCATCTGCGGCCCAATCCGGTTGCCGTGCTCGACGCCGAGATCGTGCCCGAGACCTTCGAAGCTCGCTTCTCCGCCCGCAAGCGGCACTACCGCTACCGTATCGTCAATCGCCGCTCCAACCTCGCGCTGGAAGCCGGCCGAGTCTGGCGGGTGCCGCAGCGGCTCGATTCCGACGCGATGCACGTCGCCGCGCAGCGCCTGACCGGCAAGCATGATTTCACGACGTTCCGTGACACAGAATGTCAGGCCAAGTCGCCGGAGAAGACGCTCGATCAGCTCGATGTCGTCAGGGACGGCGATGCGATCACCATCCTCACCTCGGCACGGTCCTACCTGCACAGCCAGGTGCGATCCATGGTCGGCTCGCTGGTGTGGGTCGGGCAGGGACGCTGGAGCCCCGACGACCTCGCCGCTGCCCTGGCCGCTCGCAACCGCGCGGCCTGCGGCGTCGTTGCTCCGCCGGAGGGATTGTATCTCGTGAAGGTCGACTACTGAGATCGGTTCCACGGCGGGCCGGCGGCTTGTGTTTTTAACATATGAGAATCTTCGTCCTGATTAGTTCCGGCTGCGCAGCGCAGAACGGACATTCTTAACTCCAAATTGAAATCCTCGCTGGTATCCGGACCTCCAGGCTGCTGTTCAGCGAGGTCCGTCGTGCGCATTCGTCAAGTGTTCCTGCTCTCTTTGCTGCTCGGGGCCGTGATTGGTCTGCTTGCCACCGTGTTGTTCGCCTGGCAGCAACTGACCTCGCTGCAGGCGGCGCGGACCGCGGGCAGCGACGCGCAATTGCTCGCGGCCATGCTTCGGCTGCCCGAGAAGCTCAACATCGAGCGGGCCTGGGTCAACCCGCGCCTCGCATCGGCCAACCCGGCGACGGCCGAGGAACTGGCGGCCCTCAAGAAGATCACCGGTGGATCGGACGAAGCGCTGGCCAAGGCGCGCAGCCTCGCGCAATTGCGCGACGATCTGGCGGCGTTGGACTCGATCGAGCAGAAGCTGAAGTCGCTGCGTGGGACTGCGCTCGACGCGGTGGCCCAGCCCAAGGCGTCTCGGCCTGAGGCGATCGTGCGCGACTACGTGCCGCAGATGTTCACCGTGCAGGAGGCGACCGGCAGCCATGTCGAGGTCATCGTCCGCCGGATCAATGCCGCCAATCCCGCCGTCGGCCAGGCGGCCCGGCTGGCCGTGATCGGCTGGGATCTGCGCGACTGGGCCGGCCGTGCCACGACCACGCTCATTCGCATGATCGCGACCAAGCAGCCGATGGCCGGCGAGCCGGCCGAGGCGCTCGCCGCATTCAAAGGACGCATCGAGCGCATCTGGGCGACAGCCAAGCTCGCCGCGGCAGAGATCGATCAGAAGCCGATCTTCGCGGCGATCGCCGAGGTGGAGAATGGCTATTGGGCGCGCGGCGGCGAACTCTATACATCGCAGGTGGCGCCGAACCGCGGCAAGGTGCTGGAGCTCGACCCCGATCAGTTCCTGCGCTCGCTGTTCCCCATCCTCGACACCATTCTGCCCTTGCGTGATGCCGCGCTCACCGAGGCGCTGCGTCAGAGCGAAGCCGCGATCAGCGAAGCCCAGGCTCGCTTCGTGCTGGCGCTCGTCTTGCTGGTGGTCAACATCGCCGCTGCCGCGCTCGGAACGATCTGGTTCAACGGCCGCGTCATCAAGCCGCTCTCGATCTTGACCGAGCTGATCGAACGTATCGCCGGCGGCGCGCGGGACGTAGCGATCGCCTATCGCGACCGCACCGACGAGGTCGGCACCCTCGCCAATGCCATCGGTATCTTGCAGGAGAAGTCTGCCGAGGCCGACCGGCTGTCGCTGCAGGGCGCCGATGCCGAGGCGCGGCGCGATGCGCGCCGCCAGAAGATCGAGGGGCTCACCCGCCGTTTCGGCGAGGTGATCGACACGCTGTGCGGCCGGTTGAGCGATGCGGCCAGCGGGCTGAAGCAGTCGGCCGAAACGCTCGACGGCTCGGCCAGCACCACGGCGTCCCGTGCCACGGCTGTCGCGGATGCCGCGGCGCAGGCGACCTCCGGCGTCAACACGGTTGCGGCTGCATCCGAAGAGCTCGACGCATCGATGAAGGAGATCACCCGCCAGATCGCGGAAGCCGCGTCGGAATCGTCGAATGCGACCAGCCAGGCGCTCGACACCACCGACAAGGTGCGCACGCTCGCCGGCAGCGCCACCCGCATCGGCGACGTCGTGCAATTGATCCGCGCCATCGCATCGCAGACCAATCTGCTTGCGCTCAATGCGACGATCGAATCGGCCCGTGCGGGTGAGGCCGGCAAGGGCTTTGCCGTGGTCGCCTCCGAGGTGAAGAGCCTGGCGTCGCAGACCAGCAAGGCCACCGAGGAGATCGAGAGCCAGATCGCGGCGATCCAGAACGAGACCGGCAGCACGGTCGCTGCGATCGAGAAGATCGCCGCCGTGGTCAACACCATCAGCGGCGTGACCGGCGCGGTCGCGAGCGCGGTGGCCGAGCAGAGCGCCACGACGCGGGAGATCGCCCGCAGCGTGCAGCAGACCGCGAGCGGCACCAACGATGTCTCGTCCTCGATTGCGCTGGTCAGCGCGGCCGCTGCCGACACCCGCGGCTCGGCACGCTCGCTGCTGGATTCCGCCGCGAGTCTCGCCGGCCAGGCCACCGACCTGCGTCGCGAGGTCGATCAGTTCCTGGCGGAGGTGAAGGCCGCCTGATCAGACTCAGGCGCGCCGCTCACGCAAAATAGCGATCGAGAATGCCGCGATAGATCTTCGTCAACGTCTCGATGTCGGCGACCGAGGCGCGCTCGTCGATCTGGTGCATGGTCTGGCCGACCAGGCCGAACTCGATCACCGGGCAGTAGCTCGAGATGAATCGCGCATCCGACGTGCCGCCGGTGGTGGAGAGATCGGGCCTGCGCCCCGTCACGCTTTCGATGGCGGCGACCGCGAGGTCGGTGAACGGGCCGGGCTTGGTCAGGAAGACATTGGAGTTCGACGGCAGCCAGTCGATGCGGGCGCGGATGCGGTTGCCGCAGGCCTTCGCCAGCCGCTGCTCGACCAGCGCGCGCAGCGATTCCTGGCTGTGGCAGTCATTGTAGCGGATGTTGAACTTCGCCCGCGCCAGGCCGGCGATGACGTTGGTCGCGGTGTTGCCGACATCGACCGTGGTGAATTCGAGATTCGACGGCTGGAATTGCGCGCTGCCATTGTCCAGCGGCTCATCCGAGAGCGCCACGATCAGGCGCGAAATGTCCGGCACCGGGTTGGATGCGCGGTGCGGATAGGCGACGTGACCCTGCTTTCCCTCGACGATCAAGGTGCCGGACTGCGAGCCGCGGCGGCCGATCTTGATGCAGTCGCCCATGACTTCCTGATTGGACGGTTCGCCCAGCACGCAATGATCGAACGTCTCGCCGCGCGCGGCCGCCCATTGCAGCAGCTTGATGGTGCCGTTGATCGAGACGTCCTCCTCGTCCCCCGTGATGAGGAACGAGATCGAGCCCTTCGGCTGCCCGCCGTTGTCCCGGAGATAGTCGAGTGCCGCCGCGACGCTGCAGGCGATGCCGCCCTTCATGTCGACCGCGCCACGGCCATAGATGTAGCCGTCCTTCACCTCCCCGGAGAAGGCGCCAAGGCTCCACGCCGCCTCGTCGCCCGCCGGCACTACATCGGTATGGCCTGCAAAGGTGATGTGCGGCCCTTCGCTGCCGATCCGCGCGTAGAGATTGTCGATGTCGGCGGTGCCGGCTTCCGAGAACGTCACACGGTGGGTCTCGAAGCCGGCCTGTTTCAGCAGGGCTTCGAGCACGCCAAGCGCCCCGGCATCGGCCGGGGTGACGGAGGGGCAGCGGATCAGGTCGCGGGTGATGGTGAGGGCATCGGTCATGCCCTCCGCTTATCATGGCCGTTCGGGCGGCGGCTAGTGCGGCCGCCCGCAGCCGGACGATCAGTCGCGCAGCAGCTCGTTGATCGAGGTCTTGGAGCGGGTCCGCTCGTCGACGCGCTTGACGATGACCGCGCAGGCCGTGCTCGGGCCGATCTGGCCGTTCTTCATCGGCTTGCCCGGCAGCGCGCCCGGCACCACCACCGCATACTCCGGCACCTCGCCGACGAAGGTCTCGCCGGTCCCGCGGTCGACGATCTTGGTCGAGGCGCCCAGGAACACGCCCATCGCCAGCACCGCGCCCTTGCGGACGATCACGCCCTCGGCGACCTCCGAGCGCGCGCCGATGAAGCAATCATCCTCGATAATCACGGGCCCGGCCTGCAGCGGCTCCAGCACGCCGCCGATGCCGACGCCGCCGGAGATGTGCACGCGCTTGCCGATCTGGGCGCAGGAGCCGACCGTCGACCAGGTGTCGACCATGGTGGCCTCATCGACATAGGCGCCGAGATTGACGAAGGACGGCATCAGCACGACGTTCTTGGCGATGAAGGCGGAGCGGCGCACGATCGCGCCCGGCACGGCGCGGAAGGCCGCGTCGCGAAAACGGTTCTCGCCCCAGCCCTCGAACTTCGACGGCACCTTGTCCCACCACGACGCCTGGCCGGGGCCGCCGGGGATCACGCTCATGTCGTTGAGGCGGAACGACAGCAGCACGGCCTTCTTCAGCCACTGGTTGACGCTCCACGTGCCGTCGGTGCCGCGCTCGGCGACGCGCGCTTCGCCCTTGTCGAGCAGCTCCAGCGCGCTCTCCACGGCGTCGCGCACCTCGCCCTTGGTCGAGGTCGACACGCCGTCACGGGCATCGAAGGCGCTGTTGATGGTGGATTCCAGGGCGGACAGTGACATCGGTCGATCCTCGCTAGGTCCCGGGCGCGTCGCCTGGGTCGGTCATGGCCGAGCATGAAGGGCAGGGCGGCTTTTTCGGAGTTTGGGGCAGGGGAGTCAAGGCACCCGCCGTCGTCCCGGACAAGCGGAGCGCCCGGCTGACGCTGTTGAGACGGCGCTATCGCGCGAGCGCGATCCGGGACCCATAACCACAGGGAGATGGATTGGGCACATCCGGAGCCACTTGCGTGCCTTACACATCCGCCTGTGGTTATGGGTCCCGGGTCAAGCCCGGGACGACACCGAATTTGGCGGACCGCCGTCGCGACTCATGACCAGCCAGCCGGTCGCCTGACCGGGACGACGTCGAGGGTTACGCGGCCACCAGTCGCTGCAAGAACGCCGTCAGGTCATCCGTGACATGATCGACATGCGGATCGTCGCGGCCCGACAGCTCCCAGTCCTCGCGCACGACTTCCTTGCTGCCGTCGGGCACCACCAGCACCGTGGTCATGCCGAGGTCGTGCGGCACCACGAGGTTACGGGCGAGGTCCTCGAACATCGCGGCGCGGGCCGGATCGACGTCGTGCAGCCCGAGGAATTTGTCGTAGGTCTCGCGCGCCGGCTTCGGCGTCAGCTCGGCAGCCTTGATGTCGAACACGCCGTGGAAATGCCCGGCGATGCCGAGCCGCGCCAGCACGGCGTCGACATGGTCGACCGAGCCGTTGGTCAGGATCAGCTTGCGCCCCGGCAGCTTCTCGATCGCAGCCCCCATCGCCGGATTCGGCTCCAGCGGCGAATGGTCGATCTTGTGCACGTAGGCCAGGAAGTCGTCGGCGTGCACGCCATGCTCGGTCATCATGCCGCGCATCGTCGTGCCGTAGCGCTTGTAGTAGTCCTTCTGGATGCGGCGCGCCTCGTCGGCATCGACCTTCAGCCAATTGGACACGAATTCACCGATCCTGATATCGACCTGCTGCCACAGATTGACGTGATGCGGATACAGCGTGTTGTCGAGATCGAACACCCAGGTGTCGACGTGATCGAAGGCGCGGGGGGATTTTGTCATAGGTGCCTGGGTCCAACATGTGTCGCGTCATCATGCCTGGATGGGGCAGCATCCTCCGCTGTCGTCCCGGCGAACGCCGGGACCCATACCGCGTGATCTGTCTTGAGGCATGATGGCTGATGCCGGTGGCCTACACCACGGCCGGTGGTTATGGATCCCCGCGTTCGCGGGGATGACAGCTGAGGGTGCCGCTGCATACGGGCCAACATTGCTATGCCCATCACGGCAACGCAAACCGCAGCGTCTTGCCGCCGCGGGTGATGTCGACGGCGGTGAAGCCGGTCGCGGTGAAGCCGCGGCTGGGACAATCGCCCTGCTCGGTGGTCTCGAACTTGTTCTCGCGGGTGCAGAGCTGCACCAGGCCGCCCCAGTTCAGCGGCTTGTTCTTCAGCTTGATGGCGCGGTTCTCGTCGTCGACCGCTTCCGCAAAGCTGTACACCTTCTTCGGCTGCCCCGTGATGTCGGGATGCAGGCACTTGCCGGCGTCGATGCGATACCAGCCGCGGCTGACCACGGTGCGGCCGTCATCGGTGCCGACCGCCGCCATCACCTTGTGCGGGGTATCGTTGCACCAGGTCAGTCCCACCGGAGACGGCGTCTGCACCGCGTCGACCATCGTCGCGAAGAATGTCGGCTGCGCCACGACATCGGACGCCAGTCCGCGGCTTTTCAGGAACGCTGCCAGCGCTCCTTGCGTCTTCGGCCCGTCAACGCCGTCGATCGGCGAGGCGTCGTAGCCGGCGATCCCAAGCAGCCGCTGGATGCCGGCGAGCCGCGCCTGCTCATCGTCATATTCGGCGCTCTCGGCGAGATAGGCGATCAAGGTGCCGTCATCGGTCTTGGTCGGCGTCACCTGCGTGAACGCGGCCGGCGTCTGCCCGGTGCGGCATTGCCGCGCGGCGGCGATGACGAAATTGTCGGACGCCGCCACGCAGAGCTGATCGTTGCCGTTCTCGGCCATCGGCGAGGCGCCGTACAGGCTCAGCGCGCGCGCATGCAGCAGGATGCGATCGGCCGTCATCGTCCCCTGCAGCACCACGCGGCAGGTGGCCGGATCGAGCCTGAACCAGCCGCGCGTCGCGGTCGCCGCCTTCTCGTCGATGCCGATCGCGGCCTCGACGACGTAGCTCATGCGGTTGCAGAGCTTGAGGTCGGCGCGGGCGGGGGTGGCGAAAGCTAGGAGTGGAAGAAGGATGGTCGCCAAAGCGAGCCAGCGGCCCGTGTTCACTGACTTTGCTCGTCCACATCTCTCTCCGTCGTCATGGCCGGGCTTGACCCGGCCATCCACGCCTTTTTCGCCACCGGAGAGAGCGCCGTGGATGCCCGGGTCAAGCCCGGGCATGACGAGAGCTGGCTGTGTGGCGATCGTGCCCATCACTTGTGGATCAGCGTGCCCGTGCCCTGGTTGGTGAACAGCTCGAGCAGCACCGCGTGCGGCACCTTGCCGTCGAGGATCACGACGCCCTGGACGCCCTGCTCGAGCGCGTAGATGCAGGTCTCGACCTTCGGGATCATGCCGCCGGAGATGGTGCCGTCGGCGATCAGCTTGCGCGCATCCTTGATCGAGATTTCCGGAATCAGCTTCTTCGATTTGTCGAGCACGCCCGGCACGTCGGTCAGCAGCAGCAGCCGCTTGGCCTTCAGCGCACCGGCGACGGCGCCGGCGAAGGTGTCGGCGTTGACGTTGAAGGTCTGGCCTTCCTTCGACGTCGCGAGCGGTGCGAGGATCGGGATCAGCTCGTAGCCGATGAGCTGGTTCAAGAGCGTCAGGTCGACCTTGTCGGGCTCGCCGACGAAACCGAGATCGACCACTTTCTCGATGTGGCTGTCCGGATCGACCATGGTGCGGGTCGCCTTGACCGCGCGCACCATGTTGCCGTCCTTGCCGCACAGGCCGACGGCCTTGCCGCCGGCCTCGTTGATGTAGCCGACCAGCTGCTTGTTGATCGAGCCGGCCAGCACCATCTCGACGATCTCGATCGTGGCGGCATCGGTGATGCGCAGGCCCGCGGCGAATTCGGAGACGATGCCGAGGCGCTTGAGCATGGTTGCGATCTGGGGACCGCCGCCGTGCACGACCACCGGGTTGATCGCGGTCTGCTCGAGCAGGACGATGTCGCGCGCAAAAGCTTTCGCGGTGTCCTCGTCGCCCATGGCGTGGCCGCCATATTTGATGACGATGGTTTCATCGTCATACTCCTGCATGTGCGGCAGCGCTTCGGACAGGATTCGGGCCTGATCGAGCGGGCTGATGGTGGTCGCGTCGGTCATGTCTGGGGGATCTCGGCTGTCGGAACGTCGGGCGCGGTTCTATCCGATTGCCGGGCGCGCGCAAAGCGCCGGATCAGGCCCGGCGCGGCCACAGCGCGGCGAGGGCGAGCACCAGCCAGCCGCCGATCAGGAGCATGCCGCCGGTCGGCGCGGCGAACGGAAACAGCCGGTCGCCGGCGAATTGCCGCATCATGAGATCGCCGGAGAAGAGAGCGGCGCCGAGCACCAGGCCGATGGCCGCAAGCAGGCCGATGCGCCTGGCAACAATGCCGCGCTCGGCCAGCGCGACGGTGCCGAGCAGGGCGCAAGCATGGAACAAAAGCATCGTCGAGGCGGTCGCGAGCCGCGCTGCATCGGCATCATGCGCGGCCTTGGCGGCCAGCGCCACGCCGGCAGCGCCCATCAGCCCGGCCAGCGCTATGAGGATGCGCCACAGCGCGGTCATGCGCCGCGCTCCTCGAGCAGGCGCACCATCGCCGCGCGCAGCTCCGGCATGCCCGTGCCGGAGCGCGACGAGGTCGCGAGCACCTGCGGGAATGCCGCCGGATGCTTGGCGAGCGCGGCCTCGGTTTCGGTGATGCGACCGACCAGCTCGGCCGGTTTGATCTGGTCGGCCTTGGTCAGCACCAACTGGTAGCTGACGGCCGACTTGTCGAGCGTCTTGAGGATCTCCTGATCGACCTCCTTCAGCCCATGGCGGGCGTCGATCAGCACGTAGACGCGCGCGAGCGAGGTGCGTCCGAGCAGGAATTGGTGGATCAGCTCGGTCCAGGACGCGACCTTGGTCTTCGCCGCGGCGGCATAGCCGTAGCCGGGCATGTCGACGAGACGCAGCGACGCATTCGCCGGTCCCTCGAAGAAGATCAGCTCCTGGGTGCGGCCCGGCGTATGCGAGGTGCGGGCCAGCGCATTCTGGCCGGTCAGCGCATTGATCAGGCTGGACTTGCCGACATTGGAGCGGCCGGCAAAGGCGATCTCGATCTGCCCGGACATCGGCGGCAGGCTCGCGATCGATGGCGAGGCATGGGTGAAGCGCCAGGCCTGCGCGAACAGCTTGCGGCCCTTCTCGATCAGGCGCTCGTCGGTGTCGCCGCTGGTGGTCATCATAGTTCTCGCCTCTCCGTCATGCCCGGGCTTGTCCCGGGCATCCACGTCGTCATTGCCGGCTCTCAAGACGTGGATGGCCGGGACAAGCCCGGCCATGACGCAATCTTCATCGTTTCAGCGGGTGAACTCTCGCCCGCTTTCCTCGTCACGCCGGCTTCTTCTTGAACGTGCCTTTGATGTTGTCGAACAGCTCCACCTTCACGCCGTTCCGGCGCATGATGAAGCCCTGCTGCAGCACCGACAGCGTGTTGTTCCAGGCCCAGTAGATCACGAGGCCGGCCGGGAAGCCCGCGAGCATGAAGGTGAAGATCAGCGGCATCCAGTTGAAGATCATCGCCTGGGTCGGATCCGGCGGCGTCGGGTTCAGCTTCATCTGGAACCACATCGTGATGCCCATGATGATCGGCCAGATGCCGAGCGCGAGGTAGTGGCCGAACAGCGGGAGCTGCGTCGGATCGAACGGGATCAGGCCGAACAGCGTGAACAGATTGGTCGGATCCGGCGCCGACAGGTCCTTGATCCAGCCGATGAACGGCGCGTGCCGCATCTCGATGGTGACGAACAGCACCTTGTACAGCGAGAAGAACACCGGGATCTGAAGCACGACGGGAAGACAGCCGGCGACCGGGTTGATCTTCTCCTTCTTGTAGATCTCCATCATCTCCTGCTGCTGCTTCATCCGGTCGTCCGGATAGCGCTCCTTCAGCGCCTGAAGCTGCGGCTGGATCGCCTTCATCTTGGCCATCGAGGCGTAGGACTTGTTGGCGAGCGGGAAGAACAGGAGCTTCACCAGCACCGTCACCAGCAGGATCGAGACGCCGAAATTGCCGAAGAAGCGGAAGAAGAAGTCGAGCGCCAGGAACATCGGCTTGGTCAGGAAGTAGAACCAGCCCCAGTCGATCAGCAGGTCGAAATGGTTGAGCCCGAGCTTCTGGTTGTAGCCGCCGAGGCCGCCGATCGGGAAATTGATGCCGACGACGCCGGCTTCCTTGGCGCCGGCGAACAGCCGGGTGGAGACCGAGGCCGAGCCGCCGGCGGGGACCGTCTGCGGGGTCTCGACATAGTCGGTCTGGTAGCGGTGCTGGTTGTCGACCAGCTTCGACGAGTAGTTCGCCGTCAGGCGCGCATCCGTCATCGGCAGCAGCGCGGTCGCCCAGTACTTGTCGGTGATGCCGAGCCAGCCATTGGTGACGTCGAATTTCGCCGCCTTCTCGTCATCCATCTTCTTGTAGGTGAATTCCTGCAGGCCCTTCTCGCCGAGATAGCCGATCAGGCCTTCGTGCAGGATGTAATAGCCCGACACGTGCGGCGTGCCGTGGCGCGAGATCAGGCCGTAGGGATACAGCGTCGCCGGCGCATTGCCGGCGTTGGTGACGTCATCCTTGATGGTGAAGAGATAATGGTCGTCGACGCTGATGGTGCGCTGAAAGGTCAGGCCGTCGCCATTGGTATAGGTGAGCTTGACCGGGGTCGACGGCGTCAGCGCATTCGAGCCGTCCTGCTGCCAGACGGTGTTCTGGTCGGGCACCTGCATCTTGGCGCCGGCGGCGTTGACCCAGCCGAACTCGGCGTAATAGGGCTCAGCCGTGTTCGACGGCGAGAACAGCACGATCGCCGGCGACTTGGGGTCGACCGTCTCGCGGTATTGGACGAAGGCGAGATCGTCGATGCGCGCGCCCTTCAGCGAGATGCTGCCGCTCAGCCGCGGCGTGTCGATCTTGACGCGCGGGTTGGCTGCGATCGCAGTCTCGCGCGGCACCACGCCGGTGGCTGTGGCGGTCGCGCCACCCGGCGCGCTCGGGCTGCCGGAGGCGCTCGCATTCGGCTGCGGCGTGGCCGACGGCGCGGTGCTGTCGGGCTGCGTGGCCGGGGCCTGCTTCTTGGCGAGCTCCGCCTGCAGCTGAGCCTGCGCGCGCTGCTTCTCCATCTGCGGGCCATTGTAGAAGACCTGCCACAGGATCAGCACGACGCCGGACAAAATGACGGCGAGAATGGTGTTGCGATTGTCGGTCATCGTTTTCTTATCGTCTCGTCATTCATTCCGGTTGGCGGGAATGCGCGTTCCGGCGCGGGAGCGTTTTGCTTGTTAGCATCCGACGGCCTGCGAGGCTGCGGCTTGGGCTGTAACTTGGGCTGCAACTTGGCCTGCGGCCGGTCGAGGCGGCGGAGCGTCGCCTGGAGGTCGGCGAGCATGATATCGAAGTCGCGTGACAGCGCGTCCCGCCGGCCGACCAGCACATAGTCGCTGTGCGGGCGCATCGACAGGGGATCGAGCCGTTTCACAAGCTCGCGCAACCGCCGACGGATGCGATTACGCTCCGTGGCGGTGCCATTCTTCTTGGTGACGGTAAAGCCGATCCGGATCGGGCCCTGGTCCGCGCGCTCACGGCGCTGGACCACGAAGGCAGGGCTGTTCGCCCGCACGCCATCGGCAACGGCGAGGAAGTCCGCCCGCTGCCGCAGCCGATCCATGATGGAAATCTCCGGGACGGACGCCCTGGCTTCAGGCGCTGAGACGCTTGCGGCCCCGGGCGCGACGCGCGGCAAGGACCTTGCGGCCGCCGGTGGTGGCGAGGCGGGCGCGGAAGCCGTGACGGCGCTTGCGCACCAGTTTGCTGGGTTGATAGGTCCGCTTCACGGGTCGATCTCCGCTGACGGGCAATTTGCCAGTTGACAACTTGCCGGCTTGAAATGTCGAGGATGTCCGGTGATGCTTCCTGGCCCGAAATGGACCGCTGTGGGCCCTGAAATCGAGCCGCCCCGGACAAGCCGGGTCATCGCGGACGGTTGGCGCGGCTTATAAGGGAGCCTCCTGCCTTCGTCAATCGCGGCAAGACGTCCGATGCGCCTCTCTGACAAAGGGCTAAGGAGGCGGCGTAAACGCCTTCGTCACCGATGCCGGTCAGCGTCGTGTCATGTGACCGCGCCAGCCGGCACAAGAGCAGGGAGCGCGAGATCAGTCTCCGTGAGAACCGTAACAGTCAGGATTGAGCAATTCCGGGTTCCATTATGAACGAATTGGAAACCTCAACATGAGCGATCCGTAATTTGACCGGACTCCGGTGCAGTCCCATCTTGCGGACCCGTAAGGGTGGGGGTGTCTCTTACAAGGGCGATACGTGACAGAGAGCGACAACCAGCCGATCCTGGAGCGTCTGCGACCGAAACGGTCGCGCCGCCTCGGCTTGTCCGGAAAGCTGCTGCTGCTGACGATTCCGCTGGTGATGATCGCGGCGGTGCTGGTCTACGTGCCCGCCATCGCGAACTTTTGGACCAATCGGCTCAATGACCGCTTGGCCGCCGCCAATACCGCCGCGCTGGTGCTCGACGCTGCGCCGTCCGGCATGGTGCCGGATTCCCTGGCGCGGCAGATCCTGACCTCGATCAACGCCCGCGGTGTCGCCATCAAGATGGGCCAGCAGCGCCGTCTGCTCGCCAGCGCCGATCTGCCGGCGTCGATCGATCATGACTACGACATGCGCGATATGACGGTATGGTCGTCGATCGTGAACTCGCTGAAGATGATGACCGAGACCGGCGATCACACCATGCGCGTGATAGGACCGTCTCCGGGCCGCGCCCAGTTCATCGAGGTCGTGACCGACGAGAAGCCGCTGCGCAGGGCGATGTACCGCTTCTCGCGCAACCTGCTCGGCGTATCGCTGCTGCTCGCGATGCTGACGGCGGCGCTGGTCTATCTGGCCCTGCATTATCTGTTCGTGCGGCCGATGCGGCGGCTCACCGCGAGCCTGGTCGGTTTCCACGAGAATCCGGAGAGCGCGGCGCGAATCATCGTGCCGAGCCAGCGCTCCGACGAGATCGGGGTCGCCGAGCGCGAGCTCGCCGACATGCAGCGCGACCTCGTCTCGATGCTGCATCAGAAGAGCCGGCTCGCCGCGCTCGGCCTTGCCGTGTCGAAGATCAACCACGATTTGCGCAATCTGCTGGCCTCGTCGCAGCTGTTGTCGGACCAGCTCGCCAGCGTGCCGGATCCGCGGGTGCAGCGCTTCGCCCCGAAGCTGATGCGTTCGCTGGAACGCGCCATCGCGTTCTGCCAATCGACCTTGTCCTACGGCAAGGTGCAGGAGCCGGCGCCGGACCGCCGCATGGTGGTGGTGGAGTCGGTCGTCGCCGAGGTGCGCGAGACCGCGGGATTGTCGCCGGATGCCTCGATCACCTGGATCGCTGCGATCGAGCGCGGGCTGAAGATCGATGCCGATCCGGACCAGCTGTTCCGCGTGCTGCTCAACCTCGTGCGCAATGCCGCGCAGGCCTTGGACAGCCTCGCTGCCGACGAGGGCGTGCGCCAGATCCGCATCACCGGCCGCCGCGAGGGGGCCGTGGCGATTCTCGAAGTGTCCGATACCGGCCCTGGCGTGCCGGCCAAGGTGCGGGAGCACCTGTTCGAGGCATTTCGCGGCGCCGGTCGTCCGGGCGGCTCGGGGTTGGGCCTTGCAATCGCGGCCGAGCTCGTGCGCGCCCATGACGGCGACATCCAGCTGGTCGAAGGCACATTGGGCGCGACCTTCCGGATCACGATTCCCGACCGCCCGGTCGAACTCCAGACGTTCTGGAACGAGCGCGCCAGCGCCTGATCGAAGCCTGCCCGTTCTCAATCCCCAGCGTTTTCAATCTCAAGCGTTCTCAATCGCAAGGCGGCCCACCGGCCGGTCGCCGGAGCCGCCCCCAAAAAAGGGGCACAAAATGTCCTGCTGCAGCCTTGCCAAGCGGCCTCCGAGCCGTTAGTCAGAGGCCCTTCGCGAGGCCAGCCGGCATTTGCCGCTCCGGCCTTCCGGGATCCGGCCGTCCTGGCCTGGAGCCCGCCAAAAGCGAAAAACGCGCCCGTAGCTCAGCTGGATAGAGCATCAGACTACGAATCTGAGGGTCGGACGTTCGAATCGTTCCGGGCGCGCCATTTGCTGATGAAACCCTGCCCATCGCATCCGTACCTTCCGGGCCGCTTGGCGCTGCATCGGGCGCCGACGCTCGTGTCCGCTGGAGAATAGTCGTGAGTCGTTTCTGGTCAGAGCTGGCCCGCGGGCTGTCGCCCTACGTGCCGGGCGAGCAGCCGCAGATCCCGGGCCTCGTCAAGCTCAACACCAATGAGAGCCCGTTCGGGCCGTCGCCCAGGGCGATCGAGGCGATCCGCGCGGCGGCGTCCGACGCGCTGCGCCTCTATCCCGATCCGCAGGCCACCCGCCTGCGCGAGGTCCTGGCCGACTATCACAAGGTCTCGCCGGCGCAGGTGTTCGTCGGCAACGGCTCGGACGAGGTGCTCGCGCACACCTTTGCCGCGCTGTTGAAGCAGCCGGCGCCCTTGCTGTTTCCCGACGTGACCTACAGCTTCTATCCCGTCTATTGCCGGCTGCTCGGGATCGACGCCACGACCGTTCCGCTCGATGCCGAGATGCGCGTGCGCATCGACGATTATCTCGATCGGCCGGGCCCGGTGATCATCGCCAATCCGAATGCGCCGACCGGCATCGCGCTGCCGCTCCAGGAGATCGCGCGGCTCGCCGCGGCGCGCAGCGACACGGCGGTAGTGATTGACGAGGCCTATGTCGATTTCGGCGCGGAGACGGCGATCCCGCTCATCGCCGAGCATCCCAATCTGCTGGTGGTGCAGACGATGTCCAAGTCGCGCGCGCTGGCTGGCCTGCGCGTCGGCTATGCGATCGGCGACGCCGGACTGATCGAGGGCCTGACGCGGGTGAAGGACAGCTTCAACTCCTATCCGCTCGGCCGCCCCGCCCAGGCCGGTGCGATCGCCTCGATCGAGGACAAGGCGCATTTCCAGCAGACCCGCGCGGCCATCATGCGGAACCGCGCCGACCTCACTACCGCGCTGGTTCGGCTCGGCTTCGAGGTGCTGCCGTCGAGCGCCAATTTCGTCTTCGCGCGACATCCTGACCGTTCAGGCCAGGCCCTCTCCGCTGCCTTGCGCGAGCGTGCGGTGCTCGTCCGCCACTTCACCGCGCCGCGCATCGCGGACTATCTGCGCATCACGATCGGCTCGGAAGCGGAGCTGGCGCGGCTGACAGACGCGCTGCGCGAGGTGCTGGCACAGAACGGGTGAGATTGTCTGCGCCAGCAGCAGGAGCGCCTTAGGGACCTTCGCCCAACAGCCGCTCGATCCATGCAACCAGGCTGCCGCCTCGCGGCGGATCTGACAGACCAACCGCGCGCCAGCCCTCCACCAAAGGGGGCCGCTGTTGCGATAGCGACATGCGATCGCGTCGCGTAGCTCCTTCAGCTCGCTGCCGCTGCGTGACCCGTCTGATGCCATTTGATGATCTCGCGCGGAATCTGGTCCAGGCTGACGACCTTCTCGACCGCGCCGTGAGCGATCGCTTCCTTGGGCATCCCGAACACCACGCAGCTTTCCTCGTTCTGTGCGCGCGTCGCCGCGCCCAGCTTGCGCATTTCCAGCAACCCTCGCGCGCCGTCGTCGCCCATTCCGGTCATGATGACGCCGAGCGCATTGCGCCCCGCATATTGCGCGGTGGAGCGAAACAGCACGTCGACCGAGGGGCGATGACGCGACACTGGGGGCCCGTCCTTGATCGCGATGTGATAGCGCAAGCCCGAGCGCTGCAGCAGCATGTGCCGTGCCCCCGGCGCGATATAGGCGCAGCCGGCATGCACCGTTTCGCCGTCCTCCGCCTCCTTCACGGTGATCGCGCAGATCGAGTTGAGGCGGCGCGCGAACGCTGCGGTGAAGCCCGGCGGCATGTGCTGAACGATGAGGATGCCCGGGCAGTCGGCCGGCAGCGCCTCAAGCACGTCGGCGAGCGCCTCGGTGCCGCCCGTCGAGGCGCCGATGCAGACGATGCGTTCCGTCGTCGGCCGCGAACGCGTCTCCACCGGAGGCGGCATGATGGCGTCGGCAGTCAGCTTCTTCTCGACGAGCATGCGGCGTTCCGACCGCGGCCGGACCCGTGCGCGCGCGGCGGATTTGACCGCATCGCGCAGCCGTCCGGACGACTCCAGCAAGGCCTGGCGGGTGTCGACGCGTGGCTTGGGCACGATATCGACGGCGCCGGCCTCGAGCGCCTCGAAGGTCAGCTGCGAGCTGTCGTCGGTGGCGGAGGAGCAGATCACCACAGGGATCGGATGCTGCGCCATGATCTTGCGCAGGAAGGTGAGGCCGTCCATCTTCGGCATCTCGATGTCGAGCACAATGACATCGGGCAGCTCGTTCTGCAGCCGGCGCGCCGCCGCGAAGGGATCCGCTGCCGTCCCGATCACGTCGATCTCCGGATCCTCGCCGAGGATCGACGTCATGATCTGCCGGACAGACGCGGAATCGTCCACGATCAGCACACGCACCTTCTGTTTGGTCATGCGATCGCCTCGTCTACACGGTGAAGATCGTCGGCCGGATCTGCTTCAGACCCGGCACGACGTTGTGAACCATGGATTCGGAGTGTCCCACCATCAGGTATCCTCCGGGCCGCAGATGCGAGCAGAGCCGGGTGACCACCTTGCGCTGGGTCGGCTTGTCGAAATAGATCAGGACGTTGCGGCAGAAGATGATGTCGACGTCGCGGTCCACCGGGTAGGTCGTGTCCATCAGGTTCATGCGCTGGAAATTGACGCGGCTGCGCAACTCGGGGACCACGCGGCATTCTGCCCGTGAGGAATCGCGCGAGCGCAGGAAATAGCGTTTGGCCAGATGCTCCGGCACCGGCGTGAGCGCCTCGATGTCGTAGATCGCCTTCTGCGCCATCCGCAGAACGGGGTTCGAGATGTCCGTGCCGAGAATACGGAAATCGGCGCGCAAGCCCGCGCGGATCATGTCATCCAGCACGATCGCCATCGTGTAGGCTTCCATCCCGGTCGAGGCTGCGGCGCTCCAGAGCTTCAGATTGCGCTGCGGCCCGCCGCCACGCAGCTTCATCAGTTCGGGAATCGCCGTGTTTCGAACGAAATCGAAATGCGCCGGCTCACGAAAGAAGTCGGTCTTGTTGGTCGTCACGACATCGATCAGGTGAACCAGTTCGTCCTCGAACTGATCCGCGTTGAACAGGGCATCGACATATTGGCCCATGTCGGACAGGCCGAGGGCGCGAACGCGCTTCTGCAGCCGCCCCTCGAGCATGAAGCGCTTGGCGGGCGGCAGCTTGATGCCGACCTGCGCTTCGATCAGTTGCGCGAGCGCGCGAAAATGCGGATCCGATAGGGATCCGGCGACACCGAATGTTTCCGCCCAGCCGGGCTTAAGCTGCGGCTGGGGCATGGTCACCGAGGGTTGCGCCGGGCAGGCTGGTCTGAGCCATCAGCTTCGCCAGATCGAACAGAATGACGAACTTGTCGCCCTTCCGCCCGATGCCGGCGATGTAGTCGGATGTCCAGCGGCCGCCGACCTCCGGAACGGGCTCCGCGGAGCTCTCGTCGATGTCGGTGACCTCGAACACGCAATCGGCGACGAAGCCGACCCCGACCAGGCGGTTGCCGACGGGGACATCGAGGATGATGATCCGCGTCGCTTCCGTCGCGGGCACGCTCGGCAGGTCGAGCTTCAACCTGAGATCGACGATCGGATAGCCGCTGCCGCGCACATCGATCATCCCGAGCAGGAAGTGCGGTGCGTGCGGCAACCGCGAGATCGGCCTCATGTCGAGGATCTCGCGAACATTGCGGATGCTGATGCCGAAGGTTTCACCCGCCAGACCAAGCGTCAGATATTGTGAGGTCTCGGCCATGCTGAGTCCCATCCTCTGCTCTCGCGATACAATACTTCGACCTAGCGCCGGAAGTCTTCGTCGCGCTCGTCCTCGCCGTCGGCAAGGCTGAAGGCGAAGCCGCCGCCGCCGGCCGCCTTGACCGCGCGTGCAGGCCTGGCCTTTGCGGGAGACGGCTTCTTGGGGCTGCGGTCCGCCGCGGCCATGCTGGCCGCCTTGGTTCGTAGCTGGGTGACGGCGGCGTCGATCGGGGCCGACGACTCGGCCCGGTTCTGTGCGATGCTCCCGTCGATGCGGAAATAAGCGATGGTCGCCTGCAGCTGATCGGCTTGCGCTGCCAACTCCTCCGAGGTGGCCGACACCTGCTCCGAGGCGCTGGCGTTCTGCTGACCGACCTGATCGAGCTGCTGAATCGCCTGGTTGATCTGCGCCGAGCCGACGTCCTGCTCGCGGCATGCGGCGGTGATCTCTTCGACCAGCTCCGCGGTGCGCTTGATGTCGGGCACGAGCTTCGCCAGCATGCTGCCGGCCTCCTGTGCGACCTTGACCGTCTCGCTCGACAGCTGCCCGATCTCGGTCGCCGCCGCCTGGCTGCGTTCGGCCAGCTTGCGGACCTCTGACGCGACGACGGCAAAGCCCTTGCCGTGCTCGCCGGCTCGCGCGGCTTCCACCGCCGCGTTGAGCGCCAGCAGATCGGTCTGCCGCGCGATCTCCTGCACGATGGTGATCTTGCCGGCGATGGTCTGCATCGCCTCCACCGCGCGGCCCACGGCCGTGCCGCTGGATTCCGCATCCTTAGCCGACTGCGCCGCGATCTTCTCGGTCTGGCTGGCGTTCTCGGCGTTCTGCTTCACATTCGCCGCCATCTCCTCCATCGAGGACGACGCTTCCTCGGCCGAGGAGGCCTGCTCGGTCGCGCCCTGCGACAGCTGCTCGGCGCTGGCCGAGAGCTCCTGGCTGCCGGCTGAGACGTTCTGCGCCGCCGTCAGCGCTTCCGAGACGATCTGGCGAAGCCTCTCCACCATGCGCTCCAGCGCCATGCCGAGCGTATCCTTGTCGGACAGCCGCTTGGCCTCGATGGTGAGGTTGCCGCTGGCGATCTCGTCGGCCACCGCCGCCATGTTGTTCAGGTTTGTCGTCATGACGTTCAGCGACTTGATGAGGTCGCCGACTTCGTCGTTGCTCCTGTGCTCGATGGTCTGGCTGAGATCGCCAATTGCGACTGCCTCGGCGAGGCCGACGGCACGGCCGAGGCCGCGGCTGATGCTGATGGCAATCCACAACGCGGATGCGATGCCGATCACGAGCGAGGTTGCCACGATGCTCATCAGCATCATCTCGGCGCGAGCTCCCTCGGCCCGCGCCTGTTCGGCCCGCTCGGCGATCAGACCTTTGACGTAGTGCACATATTCTGCCACCGCGTGGTTCGCTTCTCCGACGGCCTTGCGTCCCTCGGTCATCGACATCATCGCGCCCTTGGCGCGATCGGTCTTGCCGATCTTGAGGGCTTCGTCCTGGATCGCACTGAAGGTGACATACTGCGCCGCGAACTGATCGAGCAGCTTTCGTCCGCTCTCTGTCGCGACCGCGTAGATCTGATCTTTGATCTTGCCCATGTTCGTACGCAGCGTCTGGATCTCGGCCGCGAATCGGTCAAATTCAGCATCAGATGTCGTCAGCAGGGCATTCTTCTCGTTGCGAACCTGGAGCTGCAGCGTTTCCTCCAGCTCCATCGCCCTTTCCATGCGCCCGGCGGCACTCACGATGCTTTGTGTCGTCGCGATCGTCTCCGAGAGCTTCAGGTAACCGATCCCACCCGCAATGATCGACAGCAGGATCACGACGCCGAACGATGCGGCCAGCTTGGCCTTGATGGAAAATCTCATTGTAGCCCCTCAGGAATGTCGAACTAATGAAGAATGCGTTCCATGTTCGGAACGATGACGAACTCGTCACGCCACTTGGCGATGAAGCGAATGAACTCCGGCTTCCAGCTGACGCCGACGCGCGGTGTCTGCTGGGTGTCGCTGCGGGATATCTCCGTGACCTCATAGACCTTGTCGGCAGTGAGGCCGACGAACACGGGCTCGTTGTCGATGGGAATCTCGATGACAACGACCCGCGTATCGGTCGAGGCCTCCGTCAGCGGCATGCCGAAGCGGAGTCGCAGGTCGGCCAGCGGCACGATGTTGCCGCGCACGTTGATGATGCTGTGCACGAACGGCTTGGCGCCGGCCACTTTCGTCGCCGGCACGGGGTCGATGATCTCGCGCACGATCGCGGCATCCAACGCGAATTTCTCGTCGCCGAGGCCGATCATCACGACCTGGATCGTCTGGCCGTCATCGGCCGCGTGGTCGGTCTGCTGCTTCATCAGGCGGCCTCGTTCAGATGTTGCTTGTCGGCATGCGCCTGCGCGAGGGTGACCAACTGCGCGACGTCGAGGATGAGTGCCGCGGTGCCGTCGCCGAGAATGGTGGCGCCGGAGAAGATCGTCACGTCGGAATGCAGCTTGGACAGCGACTTGATCACCGTCTGATGGCTGCCGATGATCTGGTCGGCGACGAGACCGACGCGCGTCTCGCCCGTCGAGACGATGATCGTCTTCTGGTATTCGTCCGGCGCGCCCGTGGCGTACAGCATATCGCGCAGCATCAGGAACGGCACCAGGTCGCCGCGGATGTTGAGGAAGTTGCGGCCGCGGGCGCGCTGGTCGTCGGCGGTGAGCTCGACACATTCCTCCACCGCCGATAGTGGGATGATGTAGCGGCCTTCGCCGACCCGAATCATCAGCCCCTCGATGATGGCCAGCGTCAGCGGCAGGCGCAGCGTGACGGTGGTGCCTTCGCCGGGCCTCGTGGCCATGTCGATCGATCCGCGCATGTTCTCGATGGTGCGCTTGACGACATCCATGCCGACGCCGCGACCGGACAGCGCCGAGATCGTCTGCGCCGTCGAGAAACCCGGATGAAACAGGAATTGGTGAATGTCGGCGTCCGGCAGCTCGGCGTCCGTCGAAAGCAGTCCGAGCTCCTCGGCCTTGGCGCGGATGCGCGCCGTGTTCAGGCCGGCGCCGTTGTCGCGCACGGTCACCAGCACCTGCGCCCCGGAATGGATCGCATGCAGCTCGATGCGGCCCTTATCGGTCTTGCCGGCTGCGTTGCGCACCGCGGTCTGCTCGATGCCGTGATCGATGGCGTTACGGATCAGATGCACCAGCGGGTCGGCGAGACACTCGATCATGGTCTTGTCGAGCTCGGTGTCCTCGCCGGACGTGATCAAATCCACGGGCTTGGACAATTCGAGCGAGAGGTCGTGGACGAGGCGGCGGAAGCGGCCGAAC
The DNA here is from genome assembly GCF_024586915.1 of Bradyrhizobium sp. SRS-191. Taxonomy (GTDB): domain Bacteria; phylum Pseudomonadota; class Alphaproteobacteria; order Rhizobiales; family Xanthobacteraceae; genus Bradyrhizobium. Next base: position 27,235 of record NZ_JANBVS010000024.1, on the reverse strand, counting down.
AGCGAGCCGATCGGCACCATGCGCGCGCCCATCGTGGTGTCGCGCAGGCTGCCGGCGAGGCGCTCGATCTCCTCGGCAATGATCTTGATCGACGGGTCGGAGCTCGCTGATGCGAGCTGGCTGAGCCGGGCCTGCGCGATGACGAGCTCGCCGACGCGGTCCATCATCTCGTCGAGGCGCCGCGCCTGCACGCGCACGGTCGCAATGCCGCGATCGTCGCTCCGCTTGGGCTCCTCGCGGCGCGGCTCCTGCGCCCGTTCTGCTTCCTTGGGGGCAGGCGGCGGTGTCGGATCGGCAATCGCGGTGCGCGGCGCGGGAGTTTTCGGCGTCGGCGTCAGGGCCGCAGGTGAGAGCTCGCGACGCGTCAACGGCGTAACCGTCAGCGTCATCTCATCGATGACGAACATGAAGATGTCGTCGATGATGTCCCTGCTGCAGGCCGAGTGCAGGGTCACGTCCCATTTCAGGTAGCATTCCTCGGGATCGAGCGCGTCGAGCAGCGGCACGTCATCAATGAGAGCGACGGCAAAGCAGGGGCCGAGCTTGCAGAGATCATCGAGCAAATGCAGCGGGTTCGAGCCGTTGCGGAGAATATGCGACTCGAATTCCAGATGCAGGCGCCATCCCGCCAGGTCCGTATCGTCGTTCGTATCCTCATCGGCAGCGACGGGAGACGCGGCCGGCTGCGGCGAAGCTGTCTCTTGTTCCGAACTCGGCGCGACAAACCGCCGGAGGTCATCGAGGATGCCGTCGCCGATGATCTGGTCGGTGCTGTCAGGCGCCTCGATCAGGGCGCGGATGTAGTCCTTGGCGGCCAGCGCCACCGTGATGAGCTCGCGCGTGGGCGGGATCTCGCCCTTGCGGACGCGATCGAAGGCGGTTTCGAATTCGTGCGTGAAGTTGGCGACCTTGTCGAAGCCGAACATCGAACCCGAGCCCTTGATCGTATGCAGGGCGCGGAACGCACAGTCGATGAGCTCGCGATCGTCAGGCTGATCGCATAGATCGAGCAGCGCGCCTTCGAGCGTCTCGAGCAGCTCGGATGATTCCTGCCGGAAGGATTCGGTCCAGTCGGGGCTGCTCATGAGCGGGTCCGCCGGCTCATGACGCATGTGAGTCGATCGCCCCTGCAGCCCACTGCGCCGACGGTGGACTTCACCCTCTCCCCGACGGTCAGGATGGTCGCCATCAGATGCCATCCATCTTGTGCGAGAAGTGATGATCGACCGCGGCGTCGCCTGCGAAGCCGGCGCGGCGAATGACGTTGCGCAGAGCTTCGGAGGGGGCCGTCAGCGCGACAGCGCGGCCATGCTCGCGTCCGGTCTTCGCGGTCGAAATGAGAAGTTGGATCGAGGTCACGTCCGCCTTATCGACGCAGGAGCCGTCGATCTCGAGCGCAGCAGGCTGTTCGAACGCGTCGCGGATCATGCCGTGGACTTCCCGGATTGCAGAAATGCTGCAATCGGCCGGTAGTTTTACGGCCTGTTTCGACTTCAGATACTCAGACACCATCACGTCTCCAGCGAGCACGTCGTGGCGGCATCGTGCAAAACGGGAATTAGAGATTCACTAAAGTGCATTGCGCTTTTTGCGCATCCAGCTAACTCGACTCAAATCGGACGATCTAATGAGCTGCTCGTTGTGCATCATTGATGTGCGCCGCGCAGATACGACGCCTCGTTCGTATCCGGGCTTTCACGGAAGGAAGCTCGTGTCGTTGGCTATGAATTACCGGTGGGGGGATCATCGCCGCCCATGGACCGTGCAATCGATGTCGCTGACCTGAGAGGGTCAGCGTTGGCTCCGTTGAAATACGACCGGTAAGATCCGGGGTGATCCGATGGAGCCTGTCGGACGTCGTCAGCGCGGCCGATCGCCGCAGCTGGCGGCGTCTTTGATGCATGGCGGACCATCTGCGCATCGTGGTCGGCTCGGAGCCTGAGCCGCTGACAGAGGCGCTGCGCGAGGTGCCGGCGCAGATAAGGCTGAGATTGTCTGGGCCAACAATACGACCGCGTCACCGACCTCCGCTCGACAGCCGCTCGATCAATACAGCGAGGCTGCCGGCTTGCGTCGGATCTGGCTGACCAATCTCGCGGGCAAGGTCCCGACCGACAGACTTACCAAGCGTACCGCACGACACCCTTGCCGGCGTAGGAACGTGTGACGTTCGAAAATTCACCCTCGAAGGTCGCGGCTGCAGCCCATCCGTTCGTCCACTTCAGCTCCGCGGAAGCCGTGGTCAGCGCGGATTCGCTGGCTTGCGCCGCGCCATTGACGACGAAGCTTGCTGCCGGCAGCGCCTGGAAGGTCGCTGCGACCGTGCGGTCTGGATTGAAGTCGTGCGCCCACGCCGCGCGGCCGCGCAGGGTCAGCACGGCGTCCTGCATGGCATAGGATTTGTCGCTGCGCAGGCCGATCTCGGTGCGCGTGTCGGTCGAGGTCCGGGCTGCATAAGCAAGCGCGAAGGCGTCGCTGCCGGAGACTGCGCGCTCAGTATAGCCCGGCAGATCCAGGGCGGTCACCTGGGCCGCAGCGTAAGGCGTGAAGCCGATGCCGCCGATCCACGGCGTGACCAAGCGGGTGCCTGCTTCGACACGGCCGGAATAGGCGTTGGCGTTGAACGCGGCGCTCAGATGGTCGGCACCGGCAGCGGTGACGATGCGGTCGGTCGTGACCGCCTGCCAGCCATAGGCGAGCGACGCCGCGACATAGGCCGGGCCTTGCGTATGACGCAGGTAGGCGCCGGCCTGGAACAGGTCTGAGCGACCCCAACCCTGGCCGGAGACGTTGAAGTTGGTGCCACCGCCCGCGAGCGCGAAGCCGGCCAGCGTGTTCGCAGACATCTGATAGTCGGCGCCGACGGCCGTGCCGTACAGGTTGCTCGTCGTGTTGGTCGAGCCGGCGGCTGCATTGCCGTCGGTGGTCTGAGAGCCGCCGAAGCCGGCTGCCCACATGCTCCAGCGCGAAGCGAACGGTGCCGCCGGCGCCTTGGTGACCATCGCGAACGCGTCGCCGCGCCGGCGTGCCGCATAGGCGCTGGCGCGATCGTCTTCCTCGACATAACCCGTCGCCGCGCCCCCAGCGCCCGTCGGGCCGCTGCGCTGCGGATCGGTCAGCAGGCCCATGAACTGCCCCATCGCGCCGAACGTCGTCTGCTGTGGCGAGGTGCCGAGCTGGCCGGCGGCCTGGGTCAGGCCGGCTGGCGTCAGCGACGCGTAGGCCGCTGAAATGCCGCCGGCGGTATTGAAGGCGGTTGTCAGTGCGTCACCGGCGGCGCGCTGATTGCCGTTCAGGCCGGCGATGCCGGCATAGCCCAGCGCGACGTTCAGATAGACGTTGTTGGCGTCATAGCTGAGCGACCTCGTCAGCGTCGTCGAGTTCGCGACGACGGTGGGTGCGAAGCTGCCGGAGACCCCGCCGCTCGCGGTGAGGATAGTGTAGGTCTTGGCGACATAGTTGCCCGGCGCGAAGGCGACGCTCACGGTTGCGCCGCCGAGCGTCGCGGTGCCGCTGACATTCGTCGCGGACGCGGTCGTGGGCGAGACCTGCACCAGGTAGATCGCACCGGATTGGAAGGCGAGATTGCCGGAGACGCTGATCGAGCTGCCGGCGGTGCCGTTGCCGGGCGCCAGCGTGCCGCCGCTTGCAACGGTCGTGCGGCCGATCGTGCCGGTGCCGCTGAGGCTGCCGCCCGTGTTCACGGTGAGGCCGCCGGCAGACGCGAAGTTGCCGTCGACGCGCAAGGTGCCGGCGTTGACGTTGACGGCGCCGGTGTAGGTGCTGGTGCCGGTCAATGTCCAGGTGGAGTCTCCGACCTTGTCGAAGGTGGAGAAGTCACGATACTGCGCGGCCGGTCCGAGCTGCGAGATGTCGAAGGTCGCGCTGCCGCTGCCGCCGAGTTGCAGCGTGTTGTTGAGGCTGCCGCCGACGAGGCCGTTGATGACGGATCCCGGCAGCAGCGTCAGCGTGTTGCCGGGGCCGAAGAAGCTGATCCCGCCGTTGATCGTGCCGGCGTTGACGATCGCGGAGCCGGAGGCGGAAATGCCATAGGCGCCGCCGCTGATCGTGCCGTCATTGTAGATCAGAGAGTTGCTGCCGAGGAAGACACCACCCCCTGAGCTGCTGCTGATCGTGCCCGAATTGAGAACTGCGAGGACACCGTTGCCTCCCCCGACACCCAGATTGGTCCCGGTGATGAGGCCGCCGGCGAGGTTCGTGACGGTGCCCGAGCCGAATGGACTGACAAAGCCCGCCGCGCCGGAGATGGTGCCGGCATTGACGACAATAAAGGATGAGTAGGCTTCGATCGCGTTGTTGTGTCCGGTGATGGTGGCGCCGGCTGCGTTCGAGATGGCGAGATCGTAGCCCTGGATACCTTGCCAGCCGATGCCGGTAATGGCGCCTGCATTGATGATGCTGCCGTCGTGGATGTTCAGCCCGGCGTCCGAGCCGGTCACCGTGGCTCCCGAGACGACACTGACGGTGACCCCTCTCTCGGCTCCGGTGCCGTAACCGAAGGTGCTGCCGCTCGTTCCAGGCGCGCCCGCGCCCTGGTTCGTCGTCGTGCCGGAGCAGGACGCGGTGACGTTGTCGGCGGCGGCCGGCGTACAGTCGGCATGGGCCGCACTGGTCCCGAGCGCCAGCACTGCAAGCCCGAGCGCCAGCGCCGAAACGCTGCTCTCATAAGGAAGCCGCCGGCGTTGCATGCTCGGTGCGCGCGAGGCACAGACATCCTGACTGAGTTGCAATCCCATCCTAATTCCCCTCACACCACGCAACGACAACGGTGTTCCCCCGAGGGAACCTATCATCTGAAACATGGCGCGAGAGGGGAAACGTTGGGAAACGATGAGAGATCGATCATATGTGGCCGACCTGCTACATCGGGTGTGATCTTTTTTGAATTTCTCTTTTTGGTAGCAATCGGCGCTGGCTTGCCCCCAAGGTGCGAGCACCGCCAGGCTGAGTATTAGCTGCAGCCGCCGCATCCGCCTCCGCCGCCACCTCCGCAACCGCCTCCGCCGCAACCACCGCCACTGCTGCTGAGCGCCTTGGATGTTGCGAGCACGGCGGCGTAGGCGGTGCCGGACAGCACGGCCGCGCCCGTCAGAGCGACTGCCAGCAGCAGTTCGTGCTCGCGCGGCGCGCGGGCTGCGCGCGCATGCCTCGCCTGATAGCTCCGCAGCACGTCGTTGCCGGCCTGCGTCCGCGTCGGAGTCCGGGCGAGCACGGCCGCGCCCAGCACCGTGGCGCCGATCAGGATCATCAGAAAGCCGACGTCGTGTTGCCGCCAAGCGCCGACGAGGACCTTGATGAGTCCGAACAGGACGAGCGCGCCGACGAACGGCAACACGGACTTGCGGAACGCCGTCATCTGGCTGTTGGTCGGTGCATAGCCCAGCGCCTCGAGGCGCGCCTGAATGCGGGCGGTGAGCGGCGCCAGCGCCTCCTGGAATTCCTGCCGTGTCATCTCCGGGCGGAGCGCAAGCTTCGGCGGACGGTTCAGCAGCGCTGCGAGCGGCGCCTGATCCGTCACCGTGATCTTGTGATCGCGCGCCGTGAACGTCGCTGCATTGTTTGCCGCGAAGCCGAGCAGAACGGTGTCGCCGAGGCGTGCTGTGCCGCCGGCCAGATAAGCCAGTTCGAGCTCGTTCAAGGGCGGCGGAGGCGTGGCCGCGGCCGGGCCGATCGTGCCGCGCAGAACGAAGCCCTTGAGAAACACGATGGCACCGAGAACGATGTAGACGAGTAGGAATGGGCCGGCCGTCCAGTCGAACGGATTGAGCGCCATAGTCATCTCCTGAATAGCCGCCGCAGCCATGCGCGGGGCCGCGGCAGGATGAACCAATGATTGCGGTCGGTGACGTGATAGCGCGGGCCGGCGAAACGGATGTGTGTCGCCGGCCACAGATCGGGGCTCGGTGGTCCGAAGAAGCGCTCGTGCAGCGCCAGCGTCTCGGCATATTGGCGGCGGTAGGTCATCTGTGCGTCCGGGCCGCCGGGCGTGGGATCGTGATGCAGCGGGGCGTGCAGCCGCTCGCCGCACCAGACGGTCCAATAGTCGCGCGAGTAGATCAGATGCTGGTGCCACACCTCATCGACCCCCTCGCTCGGCGTCACCGGAGTCGGAGACACCATCGCGAGAAAGCAGAAACGGCGATAGGCCTCGATCGCAGCGCGAGCCTCGTCGAGGCTCCAGCCATGGTCGCGGGCCAAACGTTGTGTGAAGTTGAACGGCGTAGCCGGCTCGAAATCATGCGCGGCGATGCGCCGCCATAATTCTTCTCGCGCAGGTGTCCAGTCCGGCTCGTCGGCCTGGACATCGACCTTGAGCTGCGCGCGCTGTACCGACGGGTCTCGGAGATCGTGCACGAAAACATTATAGCATGCCTTCGCGCTGAGTTCCACTGCGGGCACCCCCCGGAGCGACCCGATGTCACTCGCCGACCCGAAGCCACCTCTCGGCCGTCTTGCGCCATTCTGCGTCGAGTTTCGCTGCCAAGTCCCGTACCGCGTCTGGCGCTAGCAATTGCTCGATAGCCGGAGCCCCGATCGGATCGACAGCTGGGATTATGGCATAGCCGAGATTGGCGAGACTGGCTGCGAGCGGCGGGTGAGTTGTATCGGCGTCCTCCGGCTCCTCCGCCATGATCCCGGCGGCTGCGGCGCCAAGCTCATCAGGATCGCGAACTTCGGCGAGCAGCACCGATATCCTTTGCAGCGGGGAGGCCGGCAGGCTGATTGCGCCGAGCATCTCGGTTTGCAGCGGAGAGAACACCAGATCGCGCAGTCGCCGTGTAGCCCCGGCAATCAGAACCAGCGAGCGTGCCATCTCGGATCGCCCCATCAACTCGGCCGCGCGCCGGTCGGCGGCCAATTCGTTCAAACGTGAGAGAACGCGGAATTCCTGGCTGACCCATTCCAGGACGCCACGCAGCAGCAGCGCCGCGATGCGGCCGGTAACGGTGCGGTCCGGATCCGCGTACTGGAGAACGTTCTCACAGGCGCCGAGGAAGTCGAACAGATTGGCCGCCCCGCTGGTGTGCCGCAGCTCGGCATGGGCGACCTCGTGGGCGATGGTGGCACGGATCGCACGGTCGTCGAGGACCATCAGCAGCGGCAGGCCGACGGTCATCGTGACGTGCCGTCCGAAGAGCCCGGCAAAGCCGCGTACTTCGCTGATCGACGCGTTGAACTCCGCATCGAACCGTAGCGTACGCCTGCGTTTGACGAACGACGAGTCGAGCTCCTGCCAGCTACGCCAGAGGGCAGCCGCGGAGGCCTCGTCCAGGACATTGCTTTGCTCGCGTTGCGCCGGCACGAACAGGATCCCGAGCGCCAGCGCGACAGCGGCCGCCACCACGCAGAACATGACGGGGGCGGTGATCAGAGCGATCCGCGTATAGTCGTCCAGCAACATCAGCCAGGCGAACAGCAATCCGCTCGCCAGCGCGACCAGCGGCAGCACCGCGTAACGACCGAGCTGCAGGATGGAAGTCAGAACGAGACGCTTCATCGCTGCTTCGCGCTGCCGGACCCGTTGATATCCTGCACCTCACTTTTCCCTCTCGATGTCCGTGATCCGAAAGTCGCCCTGGGCGCGGAGCAGTCGCACGACGGTGGCGGAAAGCTCGTCGTCGGCCAGCATCTTGTTGCGGCCGAAAAGCCTGTCGCGCAAGCTGCGACGTTCAGTGATGGCGATGACCCAGTGAAAATACTTGTCCGGCTTCGGGGCGCCGCTGGCGAACTCCGGTTCGCCGCTCGCGCCGAGCATGTAGGACATCGACCCGCTCTGCGTGTAGGCATACCAGCCCCAGTCTTCAGCCGCCGTGTCGGTCGTGTCGTAGTCCGAGGCCTGGAGTTCGGAGCACAGCCACGCCAGGACGGCCTGTCCCGGAATCGGGTTGATCGGATTGGCCGGCTCGGTGGCAGGATCGAAACGGTCCGTCGTGAAATGGATCACATGCGCCATGTTGTCCCTCTCACCTGTTTCCCGTCAGTGCCCGGTACATCGAACTAATCACCACCATCCTCCGGCCGCACCAGCTTGATGTCCTGCGCGGCCGCCCAGGACCAGATGTCCTGGCGCTTCAGCGCGGTGGCCATCAGTTCGGGAAACTGGTGCGGGGTGCAGGCGAACACCGGGCAGCCGAGCGAGGCGAGGATGGCGGCATGCCTGGCGTCGTAGGCGGGGCGGCCGTCGTCATTGAGCGCGAGCAGCACGATCAGGTTCACGCCGGAGGAGACCAGCGCTTTGGCGCGCGCCAGCATCTGCTCGGCGATGCCGCCCTCGATCAGGTCACTGATCAGCACCATGTGCGTGCGCGACGGCTCGGCGACCTGGCGCTCGCAATAGGCCAGCGCCTGGTTGATGTCGGTGCCGCCGCCGAGCTGCACCGAGAACAGCACCTCGACGGGATCGGCGAGCTCCTCGGTGAGGTCGATGATGCTGGTGTCGAACACCACGAGCTTCATCGCGATCGCCGGGATCGAGGCCAGCACCGCGGCGAAGATCGAGGAGTAGACCACGGAGGTGCCCATCGAGCCCGACTGGTCGACGCAGAGGATGACCTCCTCCAGGTTGGTCCGCCGCGCCGCGCGGGCATGGCCGACCAGCGTCTCCGGCACGATGGTGCGATGCTCGGCCTGCCAGTGGCGCAGGTTCTTTCCGATGGTGCGCGGCCAGTCGATGTCACCAGCGCGCGGCCGCCGTGTGCGGCGGCGGCGATCGACCGCGCCGCGGATGGTCTCGGTGGTGCGGGCGTCGAGCTTCTCCATCAGCTCATTCACGACCTTCGCCACCACCTCGCGCGCCGTCGCCTTGGTCTTTTCCGGCATCACCGCGCGCAGCGCCATCAAGTCGGCGACGAGATGCACGTCGGCCTCCAGCGCCGCGAGAAATTCCGGCTGCAGCAGCATCTCCTTGAGCCCGAGCCGCTCGAAAGCATCCTTCTGGATGACCTGCACGACGGGCGCGGGAAAGAACTCCCTGATGTCGCCGAGCCAGCTCGCCACCCGCGGCGCCGAGCCGCCGAGCCCGCCACGGCGTCCGCCGCCGCGCTTGCCGCCTGAGCCGGCATCATAGAGCCCGGCCAGCGCCGCATCGAGCCTTCGGTCGCGATCGGACAGTCCCGCCTGATCATCGCCGCCGAGCACGAGGCGCCAGCGGCGATTACGCTCGGCGTCAGCATCATCGCTCATCGCAGGGCATCCTTCATCGGCCGGTCCGCGCCCAGGATGGTCAGCAGCAAGGGCAGGGCGGCCTCGAAATCCGCGGTGCCGGCAGGCAGGGGCGTGAGCGGCTGCAACGGCGCGGCCTCGGTCATCGTAGCCACAGCCAGCGGGCGCTGTCTCGCGAGTTCATCGAGCAAACGCCGTCGCTCGTTGCGATCGAAGCTCGAAAAGGCGCGGCGCATCACCGGCAAGAGATTGTTGAACGCCTCGCCGTCGATCGCCGCGAGCCAGCCGTCGATGATTCGGCGTAGCGCGTGATCGTGCAGCAGCACCTGGCCGCTCTGACCGAGAAACCCGTCGAGCCAGTCGCCGGCCTGCAATGTCGGCACGCTGTGCGAGAGTGCGCGCGACAAGGCGAGCGCCGTCTGCTCCGGCGAGATCACGCCGTGATCGTAGAGGGCGCGGCTCGCCAGCCCCTTCAGCAACGGATGCGCCGACGCGTCGTTGGCGACCGACGCCAGCGCGCGCCGCCAACCCTCGCGCAGGCCGGAATCGTCAATGAGCCCGATCGCAACGTCGAGCCGCGCCAGCCTGCTGCGCAGCTCGGCCGCGACATCGGCCTGTAGATTGCGGCAGGCATAGACGAGGCCCGCACAGATCGCCTCGACCAGGCTGATCACCAGCAGGCGCAGCGCCTCGGTCGGCAGCTCGCGCGCCGTGCCATAGCGCAGGATCTCAGCGAGCGGCGGCACCGCCTCGGTGAGATCGCCGACGTCGCTGGTCGCCGCCGAGCGTTGCTGCAGCAGCGCGATCGTCGTTTCGGCGGCCTCGCTCAGGCCGGCTTCGAGACAGCCGCGCACGATGCCGGCGACCGTGTTCAGCGACGTCGCCGCCTGCGCGTTGGTGACCGCGGCATTGCCGGCGGCCTGCGCGACAGTCGTTCCGTGGACCAGGGCCTCGACCAGGCGCACTGAGAATTCAGGCTCCCAGCGCAGCCGCCAGTTCTCGCGAAATGTACCGCGGCTCTGTCCGGAGCCCTGCAGCCGTCCCCATGGCACCTGGATCAATGCAAGGCGATGCAGCAGTTGCGACTTGGCGAGGCCTGCCTCGCTGCGCAGGTCGAGCGCGATGTCGCTGTCGAGCGCCTCGGGTTTGAGCTTCAGCTTGCGCTGCCAGCGCGCGAGATCCGCGGCGAGCGGCATCTGCGGCACGCTGTCGTCGATCTCGCCGACACGTTGCCCGATGATGAGCTGCTGCTCGATCAGCCGGAACCGGGCGGTCTCACCTTCGCACAGCGTGGCAAGGCTCGCCTCGCGCATCTCCGCCAGTCCCGGCAGCGCCACGTCGCGCAACGCGGCGAGTGTGATCGCCAGCCGGGACGCCTCGATGACGGACGCCGTCGATGCCGGCCGGCCGTTCCGCCTCAGCAGCTCCGCCACTCGCGCCTGCCAGCGGGTCGTAAAACCAGCGGCGTCGAGCGTGGCGGCGTCCTTATGCTCCAGTCCGTGCCAGAGATGCGCGTACCAGCCGGGAGAGATCACGCCGGCGCCATAGCCTGAGGACGCCGCGAGCCGCGTCTCGGTCCACGGCACCCAGGTCGCGGTCACCTTGACCTGCGGCAGTCCCTTCAGCAGCGCGCGATCATCCTTCAGCGCGACCTTCTTGCGCAGCGCCGGCACGTGCCAGGCGCCGCAGACCACGGCAACAGGGCCGTCCTGCGCGCCCAGCGCGGCGGCGATTTCCAGGCGCATATGGGCCTCGCGGCGCAGCTCGCGCTGCGCTTCGTGCGCGGGCTGATAGGGCAGGGGATCGATCTTTTCGCGCAGAGCGCCGATCGCCGCTTCCAGCGCGGCAAAGATCTCCGGTCCGTGCGTGCCCTGCTCGACGAGCGCATTCCACCAAGCCTCACTGTCGTCATAGCCGGCCAGCGTCGAGAGATAGGCCAGGGGATCGCGCCGGATCCGAGCGAGCTCCGGATCGATCGCCTCAGGCTGATCCGGCGCGGCTGCGCCGGAGTCCTCCGGCGAGGCCTCGCCCTCGTCATCCGCTTGCTTGGCCGCTTTGGCCCGTTCGGCGAGCCGATGCGACGCCGGCAGATCGATGAAGCGGACCGGGCGTTGCTTCGCCAGCGCCCAGCGGATCGCCTGCCATTCCGGCGAGAACACCGCGAACGGAAAGAAGCTCGCATTGGCCGCGTCATCCAGCGCGTGCACCAGCAGCGCGATCGGCGGCATCATCGCTGAAGACGCGGCGAAACTGATCAGTTCGTCGGCATCCGGCGGCCCTTCGATCAGTACGACCGCGGGATCGGCGGCATCGAGCGCCGCGAGCACGGCGCGCGCCGAGCCCGGCCCGTGATGCCGGATGCCGAGCAGATGCAGGCGATCTGGCTGCGCTGACGCCATGTCACATCACGTCGCGGATGGCGCCGTAGAGATCGGCCCACGGCTTGCGCTCGCGTACGACGGTCTCGAGATATTCCTGCAGCACGACCTTGTCCTGCACCGGGTCCTTGACGATCGCGCCGACCAGGTTGGCCGCCATGCTCTGCGCATCGATCACGCCGGAGCCGAAATGGCCGGCCTCGGCCCAGGCGCCGATGGTCACCGCGATCGCCTCCGCCGTCGACAGCGAACCGGAGGGTGATTTCAGCTTCAGCCGGCCGTCGAGCGTCTGGCCGTCGCGCAGCTCGCGGAACACCGTGACGATGCGCATGATCTCCTGATCTGCGGGCGCGATTGTCGGCAGCTCCAGGCCGCCCCCGATCTCGCCGACGCGCTTGGTCACGATCCTCACCTCTTCGTCGAGATCGGCCGGGAGCGGCAGCACCACGACGTTGAAGCGCCGCTTCAGCGCCGACGACAATTCGTTGACGCCTTTGTCGCGCGCATTGGCGGTGGCGATCATGTTGAAGCCGCGCGTGGCGTGAATGGAGTCGTTGATCTCCGGGATCGGCATCAGTTTCTCCGACAGCACCGTGATCAGCGTGTCCTGTACGTCCGAGGGCATGCGGGTCAGCTCCTCGAAGCGCACGATCCGCCCGGCCTCCATCGCCCGCATCAGCGGCGTCGCCACCATCGCCTCGCGCGACGGGCCCTTCGCCAGCAGCAGCGCGTAGTTCCAGCCATAGCGGATCTGGTTCTCGTCGGTGCCGGCCGTGCATTGCACGATCATCTCCGACGAGCCGGAGATCGCGGCGGCCAGGTGCTCGGAGACCCACGACTTGGCCGTGCCGGGCACGCCGAGGATGAGCAGCGCGCGATCGGTCGCGAGCGTCGCCACCGCGGTCTCGATCAGCCGGCGGCTGCCGATATATTTCGGCGAGATCTCGACGCCGGACTTGGTGCGGCCTCCCATCAGATAGGTGACCACGGCCTGTGGCGACAGCCGCCACTGCGTCGGCCGAGGCCTGACATCCTCCTGCGCCAGCGCCTCGAGCTCATGGGCATGGAGCGCCTCGGCGGAGCGGCGCAGTTGGGCGTCTTTTGGGCTCGCATCGGCGGTGGTCATGGGCGTACTCCCGGCGTCATGTGGCGCGCTCACGCAGGCAGCGCGAGAACGAGATCGGTGAAGTCCTTCGCTGCCCGGCTCGTCAAGAGCGGCAACGCAGCGAGCGAGGCGGTGAACGCGGGGATCGCACCTGATGGCATCAGCGCGGCCATCAGCACCAGCCGGCCGTCGTCCTTCTGTGCCGAAGGCGTGGTCGCCTCAGTGAGCTCCTGCACAGCCTTTCGCCACGCTGCCGATGAGATCACACGTTCGGCGATCGCGGGCGCGAGCGGTTGGCGGGCCTTCGCGGCAAGTGACATCAGGGTGTATCCGTTGAGCTGCTCGCCGGCGCCAAGGCGCGCGCCGATGATGCGCATGACCGTGTCGTCGTCGCCCTCGGCTGCGGCGGCATCCATCAGCAGCATCAGCACACGGTGCTCGGAAGGCGGCAGCGCCGCGATCAGCATGTCAGGCGGGGCCCCGACCGTATTGGCGAGCGCGGAGAGCTGCAGGCCGCCGAACAGCCGCTCGCGCAGCGCTTCGGTCTCCTGCCATTTCAGCCCGTCGCTGGGCAGCTTGAAGGTCAGCGTCGATGCCGGGCCGAGGCCGATCTTGGCCAGCAAGGAGCCCGCGCGCGTGAAGCATTGCGCGGCTTCCGTGAGGCGTGTTCCGCGCTGGGCACGTTCGTCGATCCGCGTCAGCAATTGAGCCGCGAGCTGCTTGACGCTGTCGGCGCGATCGGTGCCGAGGCTTTCCAGGAACGGTCTGTCCGCCTCGCCCAGGCCGACCACCAGCGCATCGAGCAGCGCTGCGCGCACCGGCGCGGGTTCACTCTTCCAGACGGTCTCGATCAGCGCGCGGCCTTCGGCAGGATTGTCCCGGCGGATTCCGGCGATGAAGGATCGGCGTTGGGCTCGTGGGAAGGTCGTCCAGTTCTCGGCGCTGATGCGCTCGAAGAACAGGCCTTTCGCCGCGTCCTCATCGGAATCGGAGGCGATCAGCGCCAGAAAGGCGCGCTCGGCGAGACCTTGATCGCTCGCTTCGGCTTTGAGGTGAGCTGCAAAGTCCGGCAGGTCGAATGGATGCAATCGACATCCGCTGGCGTTGATACGTCGCAGCGCCAGCGGCAGGACGTTCGACGCGAGCGACTTCTCGACGTTGCGCGCCAGTGCCTTCAATATTCGCCGCGCCGGCTCCGGCAGAATCGGCCGCGCGTCCTCATGCAGCCGCCGCGCGGCCTCCGGAACGGCATCGGCGACCGGCGCCGGCGCGCCGCCAAATCGCTGCCATTGAGCGGAGAGCGCGAGCAGCGGCAGCGCCGGCTCGCGCTCTCGCGGCAGCAGCTCGGCGAGCGCCGGCGGAACAGTCAGCGGTTGTCGAGCGAGGCCGAGCAGGAAGGACTGGCGCAGCCGCGCATGTGTCTGCGGATCGATCGGACTCGCCATCCTCAATCCTCGTGATGCCAGCGGCCGAGCGGCGTGTCCGCGGCGAGCACCTGCGCGGTGCGGCCGTCCCACAGACACAGCAAGGAGATGTGGTCGAGACCGAGCAGCGGCACCAGCTGATCGATCTGGCTGCGCTCGACGGCGATCGCCGCTCCGCCGGCGTCGGTGATCACGAGCGTGCCTTTGCCGGCGGTGCGTAGCGCAACGTCCGACAGCAGCAGCGGCCAATGCTCCAGCCACGGCAACGCCGCGAGCTTCGCGGCGTAGTCCTGCAGCGCCGGCGCGAGGCCCGGCAGCGGTCGCGGCCACGCCGCGGCGGCGCCGGTCTTGCGGCTCGCCAGCAGCCCGCGGAGCGGCGCGGCCGACGGATAGAACACGATCTCGCCGCCGATGACCTCGCCGGGCGCGAATGGAAAGCCGGCGCCGCCGCCCGACACCGGCACGAAGTCGATCAGCACCGCGGTGCGTGGCTGGCTGAGATCGTGACTTGCATTGACGAGCCAGGTCTCCAGACGTCGCAGCTTGTCAGGTTGCACCTCCGACCGATTGGCCGCGACGATCCAGACGCTGGTGGCGCGCGGCGCAGCGGTGTCGGCCAGCAGCTCCTCGCGGCGTACCGACCAGCCGACCGCGCGCCTGACATCCTCGCGCAATGGCGCGGGCAGGCGGTCCTGGTGCCGATAGGCCGAGGCGATCAAGGTCATCGCGCCCAGCCGTTCGATCGCGAGATCGGCGCGGCGCTCGTCGCCGACGCGAAACAGCTCGGTGCCGAGCGCATCGAGCCGCCCGGCCAGGCCGCCGGCCTTGGCATCGACGAGACGCGTCGAGAGCGTGCGCCCGGCTGCCGCCGCGCGCGTGGCGAAATCGGCAAGGCCCTGATTGAGCTGATCGGCGATCCAGCGGTCGAGCTCGTCGAGGCCGGCCAGGATCGCGGCCTCGCGCTCGGCCTTGATGCGCTCCCGCTGCGCCTCGGCGCGCGCGGCCGCCTTCGGATCGGCCGTGGTCGTCGTCGCAGCTTCGGCCAGCGCCGCATCGAGCGAGGGCGCTGCGGCTGCCCCGTCGCCTTCGGTCTTTGGCCTGCCGGGCCGGCCGCCGCTGCCGCGCCGCCGCGCGCTCCAATCCTCGACCCATTGTGGCGGGCTCGCGGTTTCGAACCGCTCCGGCTTGTCGACGCGCAGCCAGAGCACGGCGAGCACGTGCTTGCAGGGAAACTTGCGGCTCGGGCAGCTGCATTTGTAGCCGCCGCCGTCGGCGGCCGTGACGACCCGATACGGCGTCGCGCCGGAACCCTGGCACTCGCCCCACAGCGTGTCGGCATCGGAGCTGGCGGCCAGCACCGGCCAACTGGTGGGCTTCACCAGCTTCAGCGCTGCGGCAAGCGAGGCTTGGTCGGGGGCCAGCCCCTCGATCCGTTCGCGTGTCAGAGACACTCACTCTCCCAACCGGTCGATCGCAATTGTGCTCTCCCTAGCAGATGGCAGGAGAGCCGCACAATAATTCGGGCGTGATGCTCTGCGG
The DNA here is from genome assembly GCF_024586915.1 of Bradyrhizobium sp. SRS-191. Lineage (GTDB taxonomy): Bacteria > Pseudomonadota > Alphaproteobacteria > Rhizobiales > Xanthobacteraceae > Bradyrhizobium. The sequence continues at coordinate 11,606 of NZ_JANBVS010000024.1, read as the reverse complement.
TTCGCCTCGCCGCGACGTTGCAACGATGAATGAGAGAATCTGGTGGCAGCGCTGCGCGCAAGTGGCCGACGATGGACGGCGGCCGTGTCCGGCTTGCCATGACGTCCGACGCGACTTGTCCCATCCATCGCCGGGAAAACGGCCCGCATGTGACGGAACAGATATCTCGCCGCGAACGGCACGCGGCGTGCCCGAAGCGATGTCATCCGGGCGAGGCGTAGCCTTGGCATCGACGCACGCGATGTAATGCTGCGGTAAGGCCGAGCCGCCAATATCCTGAGGTCTTTGCGGTCGATTGCGCACCAATTCGCAATCAATTGCGTCTATCGGCATTGAGAGCTCGCCGATCCGCAATGTGTGTGGTTCGACCGGAAAGACATTGGAGCAGCGTTGCAGAGCTGAAGTCCGATCTCTCCTGGTCGGCTCCGTCCCGACTGCAGCGCCTTCCATCATGAGCTGGTGCCGTATGGCTTCGAACGTCGTCGGACTCCAGCGAGCAGGTCGTCCGGGATGTGACCCCAGCCCCATGCTCCCGGGCGACCTGCAATGATGGCGCTGCAGTGCGTTTCATCCTGTCGTCACCGCATCGCCTGGCGTGTTCCCGTTCGCGACGGCGGCCTCTGGCGCTGTCGACATCGCCGATCTCTGGCGATCGGAAAGTCTGCGAGACAGCGCATGTCCCGCGTAATGATGCGGTAAGCGCCAGCCATGAGTCTCCTCCACACATCGCTCAGCGAGTGAAGGAGAATGGAATGAAACGACTTGGCGCGCTTGTGATTGCGGCATCGCTCATCGCGAGTATGACGGCGATGCCGGCCCATGCCGGTGACCGCGGAGCGGCGGTCGCAGCCGGTGTCGTCGGTGGGCTGGCGATCGGAGCTCTGATCGGATCCGCCGCGACGAGCCGTGCCGCTCCCACCTATGTGTACAGCTATGATGACTACCCGCCGCCCCGCGTCGTTCATCGCCGTCACCGCGTCTACGATTATGACGTCGGCTATGGCGGCGGTTATGATCACGGCTACATGTCCGGCTACCACGACGGCTACTCAGACGGAGCGTGGGACGCCTACTGAGACCGACGCCTGAACATCGTGAAAGGTCCCGCCGGTGCGGGACCTTTCTTTTTTATGGGCTTGGCGATCTGCAGCCTCCCTCAGCGGGTGACCAGGAAGGCGACCACCTCGCGCGTCCGCCCCGGCCGGCCGAACAGGCGCGATTGCACGGTGAACGCGTGCCGGGTCGAGTTGCTTCCGGCAGCGGCGGTCGCCTCGGCGGCCTTGATGCAATCCTGCTGGTCTTCGAAGCACAGGAGGGCCCAGCCTTCGGTGCCGTTGATGTTCGCGTCGGTATCATGCAGGTGGCGCTGCGCGGTCGCGAGCAGGCCGTAATGCGGATGATCCGGGCTGTAGAACGCGGTCGCCAGCGCAAGGCTTTCGGTGCCGCTGACATGCTCGAGCGGCCTTCCCGTCTGCGCGCGCCAAAGGCGGGTCGCCTCCTCCGCGGCCTGCCGATAGAACGTACGGCCCTCTTCATAGCCGGAGCTGTTGCGGTAGTATGCGTGCAGCGGAGCGCCGATCGTGACGGCGGCGAGGGCAATTCCGGCGGTCATCACCGCCATGTTGACGGTGTGGAAGCGCTTGATCTCGTAACTTGCGCCGCCGACGATCACCACCACGAACAGGAACAATCCCTGCAGCGCCCACAGCGAGGGCAGGTCCGTCCCCATCACCACCGCATTGATCACGGGCAGGGCGACCGTGCCGATCGCGACGTAGAACAGAAGCCGCAGGCCATCGTCCAGCGCGGCCATCTCCGCGCCGATGCGTTTGATCCGGCGGCCGGCCACCAGGATCCAGGTCACGGCCGGGACGGCCATCGCCGCCACCAGGCCGAGCACAAAGAACAGTGAATCCCGCAACGAAGTCGAGATGTCCGACCTCGCATGGGTCATCGCGTGATGAATGGGGGCTGCATCGTTGGTGGCGAGCCAGTCCAGATGCATCCACAACGCGGCCACCCCCACGGCCCCCGAAATCCAGGGGGATGCCGAGCCGTAATAGGCTCGGCGCTGCGGATGGGCCAGTGCGGCGAGCGCGAAGCTGAGCAGCAGGAAGATCGAATAATACTTGCCGAGCAGGGTCATCGCGGCCGCTGCGCCGGTCGCGACCGACCAGAGCAGGTTGCGCGTTTCGAACGCGCGCAGAAAGCAGTAGGTGGCCAGCGGCCAGGTCGCCAGCTGCACCGAGTTCGCGTTGAAGCGCTGCGCATGAAACTGATAGGCGGGCGTCAGCATCAGCAGCAGCAGCACGATGACCCGCTTGTCGCCGGTCATGAAGCGCCGCGACACCAGGTCGACGAACCACAGCGCCACGGCCGCGTTGGTCATGGCCATCAGGTGAAGCGACCAGTCCGCCACAGGAAATAGCGTGGTCCAGACGCCGGCGATCCAGCCCATCAATGGCGGATGCTTGGCGTAGCCCCAGTCGAAATCCCGTCCGAAGGTCCAGGTCTCCAGCACATCCGGGTGCAGCCCGGCGCCGCAATAGGCGATCGACAGATAGGCCGTCCACACCGCCACGAAGATGGCCAGCAGCAGCGGCACGGCCCAGCCGGCCTCGATGGCGTCCAGCCAGCACAGCAGCGGCCGGCGCCACGTCGCCGGATTCCGGTCCGACCGCTCGGCGGCCGCGGAGAAAGACAGATCGTAGAACATTCCGGATTGCATCAATGACGGTGCGTCGGATGCGGTGGTCGCCGGGGCGCTGCCGGAGCTCGGCGGCCGACGTGCAGCCGCGCCTGAGCGTCTCTGCAGAGCCGAGACCCGAGCCGCGACGATCGTCGCGCCGCCGCCACAGATGGAATCGGAGCTGGCTGCCGCGCCGTGCAGTCGATCATGCGTCCGGCTTCATGAGAAGGAATCCTTGGGAGCTTGCTTGTTTGTTCAAGTCTTGCCGGAGACGATTACGACAGACTGACGTCAAGCTCTAGCGCGATCTAACAGCGGAGCGTCACCTCCGGCCGTTGTCCTCACGTCATACGATTGCAAGGCCTCCGGCGCACAAGCCAACCGTGTTCGCGTCGTCGAAGATGCGGTGAAAACCATCGCCGCAGTGTCGGCTCGCCGCCCACGAGGCGTGTAAAAAAAGATCCGCGCCGGGCGAGGTCCGTGAAAAAACGCTATTATCTCAGGAGCTTGAAAGAATGGTAGATGAATGCTGGCGACGTAATCCTATTGTAATCCGTCCGTAATGATAGAAGACCTCGGCTTGCCTATCATGCAGGAGAATAGTGTGCGCGTACTGGTCGTTGAGGATGATCCGCAGCTCGGGATCTGGCTGCGGGATACGCTCGCGACGGCCTTCGGCTCATCCGACGTCGTCACGACGCTGGACGAGGGACGCGCAGCGATTGCCGTGCGCAATTTCGAGCTCGTCGTGATCGATCGCGGCCTGCCCGATGGCGACGGGCTTGCGCTGTTGCCGGACCTGCGGCAGCAGAAGCCGAGCCCGGCGACCGTCGTGCTGACGGCGCTCGACGATCCCGCCGATATCGCGCGCGCGCTCGACGAGGGCGCCGACGACTATGTCGCCAAGCCGTTCGAGCCGATCGAGCTGGTCGCGCGGGCGCGCGCGGTGCTGCGCCGCCTGTCGCTCGATCGCGGCGCGATGGTCTCGATCGCCAATCTGACCTACGACATCGTCAACCGCGCGGTCACCGTCGATCAGGCGCCCATCGTCGTGCCGCGTCGCGAGCTGGCGATCCTCGAGGCGCTGGTCCGCCGCAGCGGCCGCGTCGTCCTGCGCGAAACGCTGGAATCGGCGGCCTACGGCTTCGAGGACGAGATCCAGTCGAATGCGATCGAGGCGCATGTGTCGCGGCTGCGCCGCCGTTTGCGCGAGGCCAATTGCAAGGCCACCATCAAGCCGGTGCGCGGCCTCGGCTATCTCATGAGCGGCGAGTGATGCAGGTCAGGTGGCAGAAGCTCGCGCGCATCCGGCGCTCCATCACGCTGCTGTCGGCGACGCTGATCGGCATCGTCAGCACGATCATGCTGATCTGCGCCGCCGCCCTGCTGATCCGGTTCGGCGGTGACGATGACGGCACCTGGGGCGCCGCCGATGTCGCCGATGCCTTGAAGGAGGCGGTGGCGCGCGACGCCGGCGGCAAATTGCTGGTCAAGCAGACGGGCCGCCTCGACAAGATCATCCAGGACTTTCCGACCTTCTGGTACGTCGTCTCCGACAAGAGCGGCGAGGTCAGCTATGGGCCGATCCCGAAATGGCGGCCGCACAAGAACCCGTCGACGCAGGACGGCACCAGCTTCCTGGCCTATGCCATCGACGGCGAGACCCGCAACCTCAAGCGCATGACCGCGGTTCGCAATACACCGGTCGGCGAGGTCTGGATCGAGACCGGCGGCGTGGCCTACACGTCGACCCAGCTGATGCTGGGCACGTTGACCGATGCGACGATCGTCGCGCTTCCGATCATTCTCGTCCTGTTGGCGACCGTGGTTGCGGCGCTCGTCTTCATGCCGGCGCTGATCGCCCGCCCGGTTCGCGCAGTGGCGAGGGCGGCCGAGCTGATCGACGGGGTGCCTGACGGCCGCCGCCTGCCCGAGCAGGATGCCCCGGCCGAGCTGCTGCCGCTGGTCACCGCGTTCAATCGCGCTCTGTCGCGCATCGATCATGCCGCGGAAGCGCAGCGCAACTTCCTCTCCAACGCGGCGCATGAGCTGCGGACGCCGCTGACCAACGCGCGCACGATGCTGGAGACGATCGAGGATCCCGGCCTGCGCACGCGGCTCGTGGCCGAGAACCAGAAGCTATCGTCGATCGTCACCATGCTGCTGCAGCTCGCCCGCATCTCGCTGGAGCCGGTGGAGCTGGCCGAGATCGATCTCGTCGCGCTGGCGCGGCGCGTGACCGCGGAGCATGTGCCGATGGCGCTGAAGGCGGAGCTAGAGATCGGTTTTGTTGCGCCCGAGACGCCGGTCTGGATCCAAGGCTCGGAGCCCGCGATCGCGGTGGCGCTCTCGAACCTGATCAGGAATGCGGTCACGCATGCCGGCACCGGCGGTCCGATCCTCGTCGACGTCAACCCCGCCGCGCAGCTGAGCGTGATCGATTCGGGCCCCGGACTGGACTCTGATCAGCCCGAGCGCCTGCTGCAGCCGTTCGAGCGCGGACATACGCGCGGCGACGGCATGGGGCTCGGGCTTTCGATCGTGTCGCAGGTCATGGCCACCCATCAGGGCCGCGTCGCGCTGCGCGAGACGCCGGGCGGCGGCACCACCGTCGAGCTGAGCTTTGCGCGCGCGGCGGCGCAGCCGTCGAGCGCATCGGCGGCAGGCGAGGCCGCCTTGCCGCTCCGGCGCCGCTCCATTGTGAAGGCCTAGTTGCCGCGGCGTGCCGCTTCGATGCGCAGCCTCAGCGCGCGTCCTTGGTTCGTTGCCATTTCAGGAAGTCGCTATACAGCTTCGCCGCTTCGTCCGACGACATCCGAGCCTGCGCCTTGCGCTCGTCGAGAAACTTGCGGAACTCGGCCGGGTTGCCGTCCGAGGCCGGCGACTGCACCGCGCGGGCGCCGTCGAGCCAGTCCTGCGCCGCCTTGAAGCGGATCATGCCCTGCACCGGCGCGGACAGCACCGTGTCGCGCCATTTCGGATGCCGCGGCGGCGACTGCAGCACCTGGATCTTGCCGAACAGCGCATCGACGAAGCGCGCCGTGCGCCGATAGCGGTCGCTGTTCTCCGGCCAGTTATAAACCATCAGCACGGTGGACGCCGCGACCGCGTCGACCTTGGTGCCCGGCGGCACCAGGTTCGGATATTCCTCCGACGAGAACGACGTCGGCAGATAGATGTCCTGCAGCGAACGGTCATACGGAACCGGCAACAGATGCAGCCGGCCGCCCTCGTTCTTGATGCCCTTGATGATCGGCGCGTCCTTCGACACCGACGCGATCCAGGCATCGCCCTGGCCGTCGATCAGCTTCTGCAGGCCGCCGGTCGGGTCCGTCACGGAGTCGATGTCGGCGCGGATGCCCAGGCGGCGGAAGATGGTGTGCGCGGCGGGCAGGCCGATCGAGCGCTCGGCGAACACGCGCTTGCCGTTGAGATCTTCGAGCGAGCGGATCTCGCGCCGCGCGATGATGTGGACGTCGTTGTGGAACAGCTTGGCGATGTAGCGGACGCGCTGGGCGATGTCCGGGATGTTATATTCCGTCTTGACGAATTCCAGCGCGTCGGTGGCGACGAAGCCCATATCGATGTTCTTCAACATGATGATGTCGACGAGGTTCTGCGCCGAGCCCTTGCCGAGAATCGGCAGCACGCGGAGATTCTCGCCGTCGTCGAGCACCGCGGCCATGTCCGAGCCCATCACCGACATCGGCCCGCCGATCGGCGCGGTGATGACCGTGACGGTGCCTGAGTTCAGCGAGTCGCGGTCCGGCAGATTGCCCACAGCGGCCGCGCCGGCCGCCGGACGCGGCTGCTGCTGCGCCTCAGCGCTGCCGCCGAATGCCGCAGCCGCCGCCAGCATGATTGTCGAAACGAGTGCGCAAAGACGAACACGCGCCACACCTGCCCCCAACGCTTCCCTTGAGCTCTTCTAATTTGGCAGTGCACTTAACGTTTCGATCCGGGCCGAATTTTGGCCGCTGCGAGGCGACGCCTAAGATGCTACCGATCACGCTGCAAATTAGTCCAACCAGCCCCACGCCTGTGCTGGAATTGCGTCGTGCGGAAGATCTGCGCGAGCACGGCGCGATGCGTCAACGCGTCGCGCCGTGCTTTGAATGAACGGACTAACAACTCAAGCGCTTGCGGCGTCGAGCCGCGCAACCTGATCGGGCGTCAGCACCAGCTGCGTCGCTGCGACCAAGGTATCGACATGCTCCGGCTTGGTCGCGCTCGCGATCGGCGCCGTCACCGAGGGCTTGGCGAGCAGCCAGGCCAACGCGACGGAGGCCTGCTGGGCGCCGGTCTCCTTCGCCACCTCGTCCAGCGCGGCGAGGATGCGCATGCCGCGCTCGTTCATGTATTTCGGAATGCCGCGCTGTCCCCGCGGACTCTTGCCGTAGTCGGCCTCCGAGCGGTACTTGCCGGTGAGGAAGCCGGCGGCGAGCGAGAAGAAGGTGATGACACCGACCTGGTTCTGCTCGCACACGCGCTGCAGCGCGCCTTCATACACCGATCGTTCGGCGAGACTGTAGTCCGGCTGCAGGCTCTCATAGCGCGGCAGGTTGTTGGCCTTGGAGATGTCGAGCGCGGCCTGCAGCCGCTCGGCCGAGAAGTTCGAGGCGCCGATGACGCGCACCTTGCCGGCCTTGATCAGTCTGTCATAGGCCGCCAGCGTTTCCTCCTGCGGCGTCGTCTCGTCGTCCTTGTGCGACTGATAGAGATCGATCACATCGGTCTGCAGCCGGCGCAGGCTGTCCTCGACCGCGCGCGCGATGTAGTCGGCCTTCAGCCCGACCTTCCCATCGCCCATGTCCATGCCGACCTTGGTGGCCAGGATGATGCGGTCGCGGTTGCCGCGCTGCTTCATCCATTTGCCGATGATGGTCTCGGACTCGCCGCCGGTGTGGCCGGGCACCCAGCGCGAATAGACGTCGGCCGTGTCGAGGAAGCTCAGCCCGGCGTCCAGGACCTTGTCGAGCAGGCGAAATGACGCCGCTTCGTCCACGGTCCAGCCGAACACGTTACAGCCGAAGCAGAGGGGCGGGACGTTGAGGCCGGAACGGCCGAGCGGACGGTGTTTCATGAAGGTCTCTCGATTGGAGGGAGCTGAGTATTTGTATGGCGAATGCCTGCGGCAGATTGCCTCCATTCGCCTGGTGTGACCAGCGCGGCGGGAGCATGGCGGGGCCGCCATGCCGCAGCCAAACCATGGCGCAGTCTGCCCCGAAGAGGTTCCGACGACGTCAGACTTTGCACTCAGTTGCCGATGATGGTCCGCCCATTGCGAGCGCTTCGCAGATGAGGATGCGAGGCCCGGGGGGTGCGAGGTTGAAGGAGTCCGTCCAATGAACACGCTGACCTATGACCAGCTCGGACTGAGCTCCGACGCCTTGATGCCGGACACGGCTGCTGCGAAGAACACGCCGACCACGACGGCTGCTGCCGCGACTCCGTTCGTGCTGCCGCCTGGTGCGGTCTCGGCTCCGGTCGTGCATGCCGACGGCTCGGAGACCGTCTCGGTCCACACCGGAGGCCTCACCTTCAATTTGAACTTCGATGCCGCCGCGGCAGCCGCGCCTGAAAGCTTCCGCGCCGGCGTGGAGCAGGCCGCGGCGATCCTGTCCTCGGCCATCACCGACAAGGCCACGGTCAATCTCGCGATCGACTTCGCCGGCACCGGCGGCGGCGCCGGCGCCAATGTCAGCAACGGCGTGCTCGCCAACTACACGCAGCTCCGCACCGATCTGCAGGATCACGCCGCGGCCGGCGACACCGTGTTCGACAACCTGCCGACCACGCGGGCGGTGCAGGGCCATTCGCAGGTGTTCGTGGCCAATGCACAGGCCAAGGTGCTTGGCCTGATCGATCCGAACAACACCACCACGGAGGACGGCTTCGCCGTCTTCAACACCGACATCCCCAACCAGTCGCTGGTCGGCGTCGCGCTGCACGAGCTGTCGCATGCGCTGGGCCGGGTGCCATCGCCGGGCAATCTCGACATCTTCGACCTGTTCGACTTCACCAAGCCCGGCCAGCATCTGATCAACAACAACATCGCCGCCGGCCCTCCGGCCTATTTCTCGCTCGACGGCGGCGTCACCAAGATCGCCGATTACGGCCAGATGTCGGACCCGGCCGACTTCCTCAACACCGGCATCCAGGGCGCCCGCGATCCGCTGAACGAGTTCTACAATCCCACCACGTCGCAGACGCTGTCGCCGATCGACCTCGTGGTGCTGGAGACGCTCGGCTACAACATCAAGACGCCGGATACCCAGGCGCTGCTCGCGCAGCTGCCGCACGCCGCCGGCGTCGCCGCGCCGCTGCAGACGCCCGCGCAGGCCGCCGCGATCGCGTCCGCTGTCGCCGCGGAGACCGCCGCCAGCCTGACCAAGCTCGGCGACGCCGCCGGCGCCGCACAGGTGCTTGCAAATGCGCAGGCCGATGCGGCCGCGGCCAACGGCACCGATGCCGGACCGGCCCACGACCATACCGCAGCCTACGCCGGCTATTCCGCCGAGCCGCATCATGATCCGATGATGCTCGCGATGCATCTGCACGCCATCAGCGCGAACTAAGCCGAGGGGTGGACGGCAGACGATCGATAGCCGGGAACAGGGCAATCGCATCAGCCGATTCGAACGATGATCCCGGCTGTTTCAACGTCGTCATGGCCGTGCCTGCCGCGGCCATCCACGTCCCGCTCGCCTGAATGAAAATCGATGCCAGACGATCGGGCGGATCCGAGACGCGGCCCGCTCACGATCGATCGCCGTCCATGTGCCGCGGCAGGTCAGGATCGCTCGCGACCGCGCTGTCGTTCCAACTGGCGCAAATAGCTCAGGCCGCAGACGGTCAGTCGGCCGGGATCGTGCACGCCCTGTTCGGCCATCCCACGCATGTGTCGCGCCAGCGCACGCCGCATTCCCTGGTCCAGATCGTGTCTGGCCACGCGGCGATAGATCTGCATCGCTCGAGAGAGCGGTTTTGCGAGTTCGATCCGAGGCATCGAAGTCAACGACAGCCGGCTGCGATCGTTCCGGACACCGGCTCATCGGAGCCAATTGATGCGCCGCCGATTGCTCACGCATCGACAATGCGGATGGTCTGCGCGTTCCGCTCCTGCCGATAGACCATGACGCGTACCGGCTTGATGAGCTTGACTTCGTTTTGCGTCCCCAAGCCGAGATGCCTCCGCGGCGAAAGCACCAGGTCTGGATGCGTCGCCTGTTGCACGGTTCACGGGAACTCGCATATCTTTTGATAGCACGAATACGGCGATGACCACTCGGGGACGAGGCGACCGTCGGGCGCTGGGGGACGATTCATGGGGATGAACTTCGCTTTGCGTGCGGCGGCGGCCGCCGCCGTCATGGCGCTGCTCGGTGGATGTGCGGCGTCGCCGGAGGGCCTGAACTCGCGCGACGTTGCCGACAGCAGAAGCTTTTCCGAAAGCTACGAGGAGATCTACCGCCGCCTGATGGACGCCGGCAAAAGCTGTAATCCGCCCGTCCAGGTCTTTGGCAATCCGGGCAACCCGGGCGGGGGACAGATCGAAGCCGAAGGCGAGCTGCACCGCGACCGCGGCTTCGCGGAGTTTCGCCTGGTCGCAGGCAGCTATGGCATCCGGATGAACTACTTCGTCGCGGCGCGCATCGAAAAGTCCGGCTCTGGATCGCGCGTGACCATCAAGGTCAGCAACCCCATGGGAGCCGGCCCCCTCAGCAGCCGCATCTACCGCTGGGCCAGCGGGGATTCGAGCTGCTAGCTTGGATCATTCTCGGCCATCTACGAAAGCATGTCGGAGATCGAAGCGATGTTGAGTGATGACGAGCTTGCTGAAATTCGCCTGCGACTGCGGCAAGCGACTCCCGGCCCATGGACGTCGTTCATCGAAAACCCGGCCACTTTCGTCGGCTCCAGCTTCATAAGAACTGCCGCGACGGACATCCATCTGACGGGAGCGACGGCGGAGGACCAGGAATTCAACTCGCATGCCCGAACGGACATCGAACGGCTGATTGACGAGGTGGAACGCTTGCGACGGATGTCTTGAGCAACCAAGAGGCGGAAGCTGGCGGGGCTTTGCGGGAGTTCTGTCCTGACCTCTGGATGGCACGTGTTCAAAAGGACTCTGGCCAACGACGAGTTCGGCGATCGCCTCCGGAGACCAGGTCGGGTCATGGCCGCTTGGAGCTACCCTTGAGCGCGTTCCCAGGCACCGGCTTTTCGGTTGGACTTCCCCAGGACGCAAGCCAATCCCTGACGTCGTCGTGGGGGATACCTTCACTCCAATTGAGCGACGAGATGGCTTGCTGGATGCCCTCTGCCTGCGACTCATAAACTTCAAGCGAGTCGTTGATCAGTTCAGCCGCGACTGCGTCGAGGCTCCGACCGGTGTGCTCGGCCAACCGTTCCAGGCGCTCATTCACGTTGGCATCGACCTGCACGGTTAAGGTCGTCGACGTCATGAACCTGTCCTTCAACCTGTCATCCGTCCACCGCGTGCTCAAGCATATGGTTGGACTCCGAGCGACGTCATCACCGGCGATGTCCTTCATTGTTACGGGCGGTGCTCGCCGTCATGCCCGACGGGCAATTCTCGCATCGCTCTCATGCACCACCTGCCCGTCGAGCCAGTTTGTCGCATGCAGCGCGCCTTGCATCGTCGGGCAAATCAGATCGATGCTCTCGGCCATCCCGTTCGCGATGAAGAGGGACGTTTCGGCCGATCGTCACGGAGCGTAGCAAGCGGGGAGCGGTGGACGTGTCGGGCTTGGGGCTTTCGCGCAAGCGGGCCGGCGAATGAGCCTGGGACGTACGGTCAAGTCGCGTGGTCCTGGCCTCCCGAGGCTGAGGTCAAGCTGGCTGATGATGCGGAAGACGCGTCTTGTCGGCGATGGGGGCAACAAGCCGG
>NZ_JANBVS010000023.1 GCF_024586915.1 Bradyrhizobium sp. SRS-191 | reverse complement strand
CGCCGGCATTCCCTGCGCGGTGGTCTTCACGCTTATACGCAGTCTCCCTGGTGCCCGGCTTGTTGGCCACCATTCGCGACGACGCGCTCTCGCGCATCGCGCGGGACACCAGCTTCGGGGTGTCAGGACGCTGCGACTTCACGTCCGCAACAGATCGTTCGTCCGCGCCCTCGCGAGAGGGCGCTGCGATCTCTCGCGGCCACCGCATCCCCGCCTCGCGTGTCGTGACGATCGCGCGCTACGCCCCTACTGCGATGAGGCGGGATGCGGGGAGATGATCATGAATTCCGAAAAATAGCAAGAAGATTTTGTTTTGCAGCATCTGCCCCGGCGGCGGCCGGCTCCCCTCCCCTTGCGGGGAGGGGGCGGGGGTGGGGGTCTCCGGGCGCTGAACTCAGTGAGATGCGTCGAACGATACGTCTTCAAGCGCTCACTTGAGATGCTCAGCGAGATCAGTGCGCATCACGCGAAGCGGACTCGTGGACCCCCCACCCCCGACCCCTCCCCGCAAGGGGGAGGGGAGCGCACGGTCTTTGCGGCAGGCTTCGCGGGCCTCATACGAAGCGCAAAAAAAAACGGCGGCCCGAGGCCGCCGTTCGAGTTTGAGACCACGCAAGGGGGCGTGGTGCTCAGGAGGCTCGGAGTTGGACGCGCTGGATGCGGCCGACGATGAAGAGATAGGCGAACGCCGCGACGAGAGCGTTCAGGCCGACGAACACCAGCGCGCCGTTGAAGGAGCCGGTGGCCGACAGGATGTAGCCGATCACGATCGGGGTCGTGATGCTGGAGAGGTTGCCGAAGGTGTTGAACAGGCCGCCGGAGACGCCGCCGGCTTCCTTCGGCGAGGTGTCGGAAACAACAGCCCAGCCGAGCGCGCCGATGCCCTTGCCGAAGAAGGCGAGCGCCATCAGGCCGACCACCAGCGCCTGGCCGTCGACATAGTTGCAGCCGATGATGGCCATCGACAGCAGCATGCCGCCGACGATCGGGATCTTGCGCGCGAGCGTCAGAGATCCGGTCTTGCGCAGGATGGCGTCGGAGATGAAGCCGCCGAGCACGCCGCCGATGAAGCCGCACAGCGCGGGCAAGGTGGCGACGAAGCCCGCCTGCAGGATCGACAGGCCGCGCTCCTTGACGAGATAGACCGGAAACCAGGTCAGGAAGAAGTAGGTCAGCGTGTTGATGCAGTATTGGCCGATATAGACGCCGAGCATCATGCGGTTCGACAGCAGCTGGCCGATATGCGACCAGGTCGGTCCGCCCTGGGCCGTCTTGTCCTTCGCGCCTTCCATGTCGACCAGCGCGCCGCCTTGCTTGATGTAGTCGAGCTCGGCCTCGTTGACGCCGGGGTGCTCCTTCGGCCCGTACATGGTCTTGATCCAGATCAGGCCCATGATGATGCCGAGCGCGCCCATCACGGTGAAGACGTGACGCCAGCCGAATTCATGCGCGATCCAGCCCATCAGCGGCGCGAAGATCACGGTGGCGAAATATTGCCCGGAGTTGAAGAAGGCCGACGCCGTGCCGCGCTCGTTGCTCGGAAACCAGGCGGCGACGATGCGGGCATTGGCCGGGAAGCTCGGCGCCTCGGCGAGGCCGACGAGGAAGCGGAGCGCGAACAGCGCGGTGACGGCAGCCGCGCCGGAGAAGAAGCCGATCCAGCCCTGCAGCATGGTGAAGAGCGACCAGACGACGATGCTGCAGGCATAGACCCAGCGCGAGCCGAAGCGATCGAGCAGCCAGCCGCCCGGCACCTGTGCGAGCACATAGGACCAGCCGAAGGCGGAGAACACGTAGCCCATGGCGACGGGATCGAGATGCAACTCCTTGGAGAGCGAAGGGCCCGCGATCGATAGCGTCGCGCGGTCGGCGTAGTTCACGGTCGTGACCAGGAACAGCATGGTCACGATGAACAGCCGCACGCGCGATCGGCGCAATTCGGCCGTAGTTACGATTGCGCTCATGCGCTCTACCTCTCTTAAACGTTCCTCAAGGATTGTCCTAGATGAGGTGACCGGTCCGGGTCCAAACCGAAGCCTGTATCGATTGATGCAAGTTTTGGATTGATCGTGGGGTGTTCATACCGGCGATGGCGGAGCGTCATTTGATGCCCTGGCTCTGGCCGCTCTGTAACGCATGAGCTGGTCAGGCTTGCACGCTCGGGTTTTGCCGAGGTCTCGACGCATTTTCCCTGATGGCCCCCGCAGCCGGCTGAATGGCGGACGGATCTCTCCCCACATCCACCGTGTCTCACGCGCCGGATCGCCTTGATGCCGGCGAACTCGGTGTCGACATCATGAGTCTCCAGCGCCAAGGGGCACTGCACACCGGACCATGACCACGCCGAGAGGCGTCTTCACGGAGAGGACGCCGCGATCCGTTCCGCCGGCTGGAAGCTGCCTGCGCGGAACGACGGGAATGCAAACCATCTGTGCTTGTCTCGACGGCAGCTCCATGCACAATCATGTTCGCGACCAAACAGGAGTCCCGACGCGTGAAGGCCGTCTACACCGAGCTGCATCGCAGCCACGATCCGCAATTCTATCTCGTGCGCGGAGTCGTGAAGCGGACCACCGAGCAGCCTGAACGGGCTGATCGTCTGCTTGCGGGGGTGAAAGCGGGCAATCACGAGCTGGTGGCGCCGCTGCATTTCGGCCAGGAGGCGCGCGCCCGCGTCCACAGTCCGGAATATCTGACCTTTCTGGAAGAGGCGTGGGAGGCCTGGGCCGCGCTCGGCGATGCCGGCACAGAGATGATCCCGAACATGCACCCCGTGCGCAACGCCGCCACCTATCCGACCCACATCGTCGGACGGCTCGGCTGGCACACGACCGACACCTCGGCGCCGATCGGGCCGGGGACGTGGGAGGGCGCCTGCGCCGCCACCGACGTGGCCGCGACCGCGGCGCAGCTGCTGCTCGACGGCGAGGATGCCGTCTACGCGCTGTGCCGTCCGCCGGGGCATCACGCCTATCGCGATATCGCCTCCGGCTTCTGCTTCATGAACAATTCCGCGATCGCGGCGGCGCATCTGCGCCAGCGCCACGAGCGCGTGGCGATCCTCGATGTCGACGTCCATCACGGCAACGGCACGCAGGGCATCTTCTACGAGCGGCCCGACGTGCTCACGATCTCGATCCACGCCGATCCGACGCACTACTATCCGTTCGTATGGGGCTATGCACATGAGCGAGGCGCGGGCGCGGGGCTCGGCGCCAATCTCAACATTCCCCTGGCCCTGAAGAGCGGCGACGACACCTATCTCAAGGCGTTCGAGACGGCGGCCAAGACCATCCACGCCTTCGCGCCCGGCGCGCTGGTCGTCGCCCTCGGCCTCGACGCGTCCGAGCATGATCCGCTGAAAGGTCTCGCAGTGACGACGCCGGGCTTCCGGCGCATCGGGGCTGCGATCGCGCGGCTCGGTTTGCCCACGGTGTTCGTGCAGGAGGGCGGCTATCTCTCCGACATTCTCGGGCAGAACCTGACGGCCGTGCTGGCGGGCTTCGAAGAAGCGCGGTGACGCGGCCTTGCGGGATGCGGGTCGATGATGATTGCGGCGTGCCTGCGAGGACGGCTTTCAGCACTCGCCATAGGCCAGCTCGGCATCAGCCTGTTGCCTCGCACGGCGTCTGCCTGCTCGCTGGTCGACGTCAAGACATCGATCGCGGATGCCGTTCTTGCCGCGGAAGCCTGGTGGCTCGCGAGCGTGCTCGTGGCAGCCGCCGTCGTCATCGTTGATATCAGGCGCCGGCCTCGCTCGTTGCTGGTCATCACAGCGCCGCTGCTCGCGGCAGGTCATCCCGCATGGTGGGTTCAACCGAGCTACGGGCCGGATTGCGCGTTCGCGAATGTCGAAGCCTCGCAGTTCGTCTTCGCCGCGCTGTGCGCGATGTTCTGCTATCAGTTGGTGCGGGCTTGGCGGTCGAGGGCGGCCTCATGACGGTGTGGCGGCACCAGCGCGGCGTGCAACGATGACGACAGAGTGATTTCATCCCCGCAGGGCTACGGGATCTGATCGCTATCGTGCGTTCGCCCGGAGTTCCACGGGCGACGAAAGTACAGGGTTCTTTAAGCTCCCTGACGACAATGCGCCGCAATCTGCCCTGGGCCGCTTCAACGGAGAACGCGGCCATGCGGAGTCGGCGGCGGTTCACATCCGGTGAATCGGCAGCCGTGCTGCAGGGCATGTCATGGAGCGCCGTTGGCTGACATCATCCCATTCCCGACGGCAGCAGTGCGGATCGCGCGCGCGAAGCGGATCGACCGCGCGCTCGAGATGGCGGTTGCGATCCAGCTCGGGCAGCTCAGGCGGACGCTCGATGCGTGGCGGCAGATCCTCGGCCGGCTCGACGAGCTTGCCAAGGCCGACGGCCATGCCGTTCCAAGCGAGCAGTCGCGTCCGATCCGCCAGCTGATTGCCGAGGCCGAGCGCGCCATCGCCGATGTCTGCGACCGCGACGACGGCGGCGCGCCCACGGACGATCCCCGCCCGCGCAGCCATTGACGACACGCTCCGCGGCGCTGCCCCTCGTCCTAGCTTGCCAGCGCCTGCGGAGTCCGTGCGACCACTTCCTGCTCCGCAGCGCGGACGATCTCCATCGTGCGCACGAGGCTCGCGGGATTGACGCTGATGGAGTCGATGCCGAGCTCGGCGAGATAGCGCGCGACGTCCGGATAGTTGGCCGGCGCCTCGCCGCAGATGCCGACATGGCGGCGGTTGCGATGCGCGCCCTCGATCGCGAGCTTGAGCATCGCAAGCAGCCCGGGATCGCGCTCGTCGAAATCGAATGCGACGATGTCGGAATCGCGGTCGACGCCGAGGGTGAGCTGGGTGAGATCGTTGGAGCCGATTGAGAAGCCGTCGAACTGCTTGGCGAACTCGTCGATCAGGATGACGTTGTTCGGGATCTCGCACATCATGTAGATCTCGAGTCCGTTCTCGCCGCGGACGAGGCCGTGCTCCGCCATCGCCGCGATCACCTTGCGCGCTTCCTCGACGCGGCGGCAGAACGGGATCATGATCTTCAGGTTGGTAAGCCCCATCGCATCGCGCACGCGCTTGAGAGCGGCGCATTCCAGCGCGAAGCCGGCCGCATAGGCCGGATGCGCATAGCGCGAGGCGCCGCGGAAGCCGAGCATCGGGTTCTCTTCTCTCGGCTCGAAATCGGCGCCGCCGATCAGGCTGGCATATTCGTTGGTCTTGAAGTCCGACAGCCTGACGATGACGGGACGCGGATAGAAGGCGGCGGCAATGGTGCCGACGCCTTCCGACAGCCGCTCGACGAAGAAGTCCGCCGGCTTCTTGTAGCGCGCCGTGAGGCGCTTGATCGTCGCGCGGTCCTTGGCCGAATTCACCTTGCTGGGCGCGGCCAGTGCCATCGGATGGATGCCGATCGACTGGTTGATGATGAACTCCATGCGCGCCAGGCCGACGCCGTCGTTCGGCTGCAGCGCGGTCTTGAAGGCGAGCTCGGGATTGCCGAGGTTGACCATGATGTGGGTGTGCGGTTTGTCCAGTCTGTCGATCGCGAGGCGCTCGACCTCGAAGGGCAGGGCGCCCTCATAGACGTGACCGGCATCGCCCTCGGCGCAGCACACCGTGACCGTCGTCCCCGTCCTGGCGCGCTTCGCAAAATCCTCGGTGCCGACCACCGCGGGCACGCCGAGCTCGCGGGCGATGATCGCGGCATGACAGGTCCGGCCGCCATGATCGGTGACGATCGCAGCCGCGGTCTTCATGACCGGCTCCCAGTCCGGACTGGTCGAGGCCGCGACCAGCACCTCGCCGGGCTTGAACGCGCGCAGGTCCTTGGCTGATTTGATCAGGCGGATCTTGCCGGCGGCGATCTTCTCGCCGACGGCGCGTCCTGCGGCGAGCACCTTGCCTGCCTTCTTCAGCACATAGGTCTCGACCGACTCCGGCCGGCGTTGCGAGGCCACGGTCTCGGGCCGCGCCTGGATGATGTAGAGCGCGCCGTCGCGGCCGTCCTTGGCCCATTCGATGTCCATCGGCGTGGGACGCCCGGCCTTCTGCGAGTAGTGCTGTTCGACCGTGATGGTGGCCTGGGCCAGCTCCAGCACATCGGTGTCATCGATGCAGAATTTGGCGCGGTCGGCCGGCGGCGTCGCCTCGATGCGCGTGGTGGCGCCGCGCGCGCCGGCTTTGGCGTAGACCATGCGCTTGCTCTTGGCGCCGAGCCGGCGTGACAGCACGCTGCGGAAGCCGGCCGCGAAGGTCGGCTTGTGGACGTAGAACTCGTCAGGATCGACCGCGCCCTGCACGATGGTCTCGCCGAGCCCATACACGCCGGTGATGAACGCGACGTCGCGAAAGCCGCTTTCGGTGTCGAGCGAGAACATCACGCCGCTGGCGCCGAGATCCGAGCGTACCATCTTCATGACGGCGACCGACAGCGCGACCTTGTCATGCGCAAAACCGTTGTCGATGCGGTAGGAGATCGCGCGATCGGTGTAGAGCGAGGCGAAGCAGCGGCGGCAGGTCTCGAACAGATCCGTCGCACCGCGGATGTTGAGAAAGCTCTCGTGCTGGCCGGCGAAGCTCGCATTCGGCAGGTCCTCCGCCGTGGCCGAGCTGCGCACGGCGACCGCGACACCCCGGCCATATTGCTGCTCGAGCTGCTTATAGGCCTTCGCCACCTCGTGCCGCAGGTCATCGCGATCGGTGGCTTCGAAGACGATGGCGCGCGCTTTCGCAGCGCGTTTGGCAAGATCGGCGATGCGGCGCTTGTCGAGGCCGGCGAGCAGCTTGCGTAGTTCGTCGTCGGCACCCGTGGCGCGCAGCGCATCGCGATAGCTCGCCGCCGTCAGCGCGAAGCCGTTGGGCACGCGCACCCCCTGCGAGGTCAGCGCAGAATACAGCTCGCCGAGCGAGGCCGTCTTGCCGCCGACCTCCGGCACGTCCTCGATCCGAAGATCCTTGAACCAGCGGATGTAACCGGATGCCGTCATGGCCTGTCTCCCGCATCGCAGCGCAGACCATAGTTTGTCGCGTCGCGCGGCAGCCGACTTGCGCAAGATCAAGCGCCAGGCCGTCGGGCCTTCTTAGATGCCCCCATGACAAAAGTTCCCCGGCGAGATCCGTTCGCTGCCGATGAACCCGACGACCTCCGCTCCGCCGGCCTGTCCGAGGACGGCAATGAGGACAGCAATCGCGAATGGTCGCGGTTCTGGCTGACGGCGCGGAATTTCTGGTGCGGATGGCCGGCGTGGCGGGTCTGGCTGCTCTGCGCAATTCTCGTCGGCATCGTCATGCTGCAACTCTATGTGCAGTTCCGCTTCAACACCTGGAACCGCGACTTCTTCAATGCGCTGGAGGGGCGTGACCCCGCGCGGCTGCGCGAGCAGGCCGCCCTGCTCGCGCCGTTGTGTCTCGCGAGCGTGGCTCTGGCGGTCGCCTCCGTCTGGGGCCGAATGGCCATGCAGCGCAATTGGCGCCAATGGCTGGCAGCCAGGGTGATCGACTATTGGATCGAGAACGACCGCTATGCGCGGCTGGCCTTGGTGCAGGGGGATCAGAAGATTCCCGAATACCGCATTGCCGAGGACGTCCGCATCGCCACCGACGCGCCGGTCGACTTCGCCGTCAACGTGATCTCCTCGCTTCTGACGGCAATCATCTTCCTCCAGGTGCTGTGGCAGGTCGGCGGCCCGATCGGCTTCTCCGTCGCCGGCCTTCGGCTGTGGATTCCCGGCTATCTCGTCGTCAGCGTCATCGCCTATTCCGCGCTCGTCACCGGCGCGATGCTGTGGGTCGGCGCGCCGCTCACGCATGTCATCCAGGTCAAGAACCAGGCGGAGTCGGAGCTGATCACGGCGGCGCATCGGCTGCGCGACATCGGCGAGGGCGTGACGCCGAAGGAGGACAGGCGCGGCGTGATCGCCGCGTTGTGGCAGGCGCTCGACCGCACCATCCGGCAATGGCGGCGGCTGTGCTGGCGGCTGATGCGCATGACGCTGGTGTCGCACACCAACTCGCTGGTCGCGCCGATCATCGGCCTCGTGCTGTGCGCGCCGAAATTCCTCGATGGCCAGATGACGCTCGGTGAGCTGACGCAGGCAGCGGCGGCGTTCACGCTGGTGCAGGGCTCGTTCAACTGGCTGGTCGACAATTACGGCCGCGTGGCCGACTGGATGTCGTCGCTGGAGCGGGTCGGCGGTCTGCTGCTGTCGCTCGACGAGCTGAATGGTGATGCCGTCGAAAAGGTCACGCTGTCTGCAGCCGAACGTCAGCCAGCAGACGGCTGATGTCGGCGGGATCGCACAGCGCTGTGCCCGTGCGTAGCAGCGCGGCGGCACCGGCTGCGACCGCAAAGCGGAACGACTCGTCGATGAGCTCGCCGGCGGCGAGCTTGGCGATCAAGGCGCCGAGAAAACTGTCGCCGGCGCCGACGGCGTTGACGGGCACCATCGTCAGCGGCTGCGCGCGTAGCACGCGATCCGACGTCACCAGCAGAGCGCCGAGATGGCCCATGGTGAGCGCGACAATTCGTGCCTTGCCGCTGGTGACCAGCGTTCGCGCCGCGGCTTCCCAGGCCGCCGCATCCGGCAGATCGCCGCCGACGAGATCATGCATCTCGCGCAGCGACGGCTTGATCAGATCGACGCCGCCGGCGACAGCCGCCGCCAGAGCCGGCCCGGAGGTGTCGAGAATGAATTGCGCGCCCCGCGCCCGCGCGATTGCCGAGAGGCGCGCGTAGTAGTCGCTCGGCACGCCCCGCGGCAGGCTGCCGCTGCCGATGACGAAGCGCGGAAACGGATCGAGTGCGCTCACGAGCGCGAGACCGGCCTGCCATTCCGCCTCGCTGAGCGTCGGCCCCGGCAGGATGAAGCGATAAGGCTGGCCGGTGCTGCGCTCCTGCACGAAGAAGTCCTCGCGCGTATCCTCTGATGTCGTCCAGGTGCGGCTGATGACGCCCTCGCTGTCGACCAGCTGCTTCAGCAGCACTCCGGTCGGGCCGCCGACCGGATAGAGCGCCGTCACGTCGCCGCCGAGCCGGGTGATGACGCGCGCGACATTGATGCCGCCGCCGCCGGGATCGCGCCGCTGCGTGGTGCCGCGCAGCTTCGCCACCGGCACGATGGTCTCGACCGTCGTCGAGACGTCGACCGCCGGGTTCGGCGTGATCGTGATGATGTCGCTCATGGATCAGTTCGCGGAGGACCCGCCGCTCGTAGTGATGCCGGACTCGTGGAAGGATTTGAGGCCGAGGAAGCTGATATCAGGCTTGGTGACGAGGTGCACCGGGATCGGGCGCAGGTAGCTGTCGTAGCGGCCCTTGCTCTCGAACTGCCGGCGGAAGTCGGACCTGGCGAACGCGTCGGGAAAGCGCGGCGGGATGCCGCCGGCGATGTAGACGCCGCCGCGGGCGCAGAAGGTCAGCGCCAGATTGCCGGCGACGGCGCCGAGCCAGGCGCAGAACATGTCGAGCGTGGCGCGGCTGGTGGCGCAGCTGCCGTCGAGCGCGGCATGCGTGATCGCCGCCGCATCACGCTTCGGCACGGCGGCGCCGTCGACGGCTGCGATCGCCTGGTAGACGTTCTCGAGCCCCATGCCGGACAGCGCGCGCTCGATCGAGACGTGGCCGAACCGCTCGCGCATCTTGGCGAGCACCTCGGCCTCGCGCGCCGTCGTCGCTGGCAGGGTCGCATGGCCGGCTTCGGTGACCGCGACCGTCGGACGGCCGTCGCCGGGGAGGTAGCAGGCCGCGCCGAATCCGGTGCCCGGGCCGATCACCAGCATCGGCGCGCCCTCCACAGCCGCGGTGCCGCCGAGGGAAAAGAGATCATCCGGATGCAAGGCGGGCAGGGACCAGCCGACGGCCTCGAAATCGTTGAGGAGTTTTGCGGAGCGAAGATTGAACCGCGTCGCCAGCTCGGCGCCGTCGATCACCCAGGTCGAGTTGGTCAGCATGCCGCGGTTGCGCTCGATCGGGCCGGCGATGTCGAGCACGGCCGCGGTCGGCGGGCCGCCGCCGGCGTGGCGCGACAGGAAGTCGGTGATCGCATCGGCGATGGTCGGGAAGTCCGCGACCTTCAGATGCGCGACGTCGCTGATCGTGCCGTCCGTCAGCAGCGCGAACCGCGCATTGGTGCCGCCGATGTCGCCCAGGAGAACGCGCTCGCTCATTCCTCACTCTTCCGCCCGGTTGTGCCGCCCGGCGGGATCGTCGGATGCCCGGTGAGCCGCAATCTTCTCCGCATACCACCGCGCCGATGCCTTGGGAATGCGGCGCTGCGTGGCGTGATCGACATAGACAATGCCGAAGCGCTGCGAATAGCCCGCTCCCCATTCAAAATTATCGAGCAGCGACCAGACGAAATAGCCGCGCACGTCAGCGCCGGCGGCGATCGCCTGTTCCATCGCCGCGGTATAGGCCTTCAGGTAGCCGATCCGGTCCTCGTCCGGGATGCCACCCGCGGCATCGATCACGTCGTTCGCGGCCGTTCCGTTCTCCAGCACGTAGATCGGCAGATGGAACCTTTGATGAATGTCCGTCAGCGTGTCGCGGAATGCGTCGGGCACCACCGGCCAGCCGATGGCGCTGCGCCGCACGGTCGCCGGGGCGGGGCCGAAGCCGGCGCCGATCAGGTTGGTGTCGGCCTTCACGTAATGCGGCGAGTAGTGGTTCAGCCCGAACCAGTCGACGGGCCGCGCGATGTCGGCCATGTCGCCGGGCTCGATAAAGGGCGCAACCGCGTCCTGCAGCCCTGGTGGATAGCAGGCGAACGCCTGCGGGAAGGGGAAGGCGTCGTTCCAATAGGCGGCGAGACGCAACGCTGCCTTAGCGTCCTCGGGGCGGTCGGTCGCGGGATAGCACGGCTGGCGATTGTGAATGGCGCCGATCGAAGCGCCGACGACATCTCTGCGCAGCACGTCGACGGCGCGGCCATGGCTCAAGTTGACGTAGTGAATGGCTCTGTGCAGCGCTGCTTTGTCGGCGATCCCCGGGGCATGCCAGCCGAGGCCATAGCCGAACAGCGTGAACACGCAGGGTTCGTTGAAGGTGGCGAAGCGCTTGACCCGGTCGCCATAGCGACGCGCGACCAGCGCGGTGTAGTCGGCGAACCAGCCTGCGATGTCGCGGTTCTGCCAGCCGCCGAGCGCTTCCAGCGCCTGGGGCAGATCCCAGTGGTAGAGGCACAGCCAGGGCTCTATCTCTGCGGCCAGCAGCGCGTCGATCAGGCGGTCGTAGAAGGCGAGGCCGGCCTCGTTGGCCGCGCCGTGTCCCTGCGGCAGCACGCGCGGCCATGCGATCGAGAACCGGTAGGCGTTGAGCCCGAGCGTGCGCATCAGCGCGACGTCCTCGGGATAGCGATGATAGTGGTCGCAGGCGACCTCCGCGGTCTCATTGCCTTTGATGCGGCCCGGCGCGCGCAGATAGACGTCCCAGATGCTGTCGGCGCGGCCGCCGAGATGGGCCGCCCCTTCGATCTGGAAGGCCGAGGTCGAGGCGCCCCAGACGAAGTTCGGACGTGTGGTCATGATGGAAGAGTGCCTGCGTTGCTGCGGTCGGGCGGATGATGCCGATCGCGGCCGTCGGGCCGTTGACGGGGATCAAGCGTCTCGGCGGTGTCCTGCGCTTGCGGGGGGCGATCATGCAGGCAACGGGCTTGCATCCCGGGCCAAAGCTGTAGAACGTGCGGCCGCCGAGAATGAGGAGTTTCGGCTCGAATGAGCGTGTTTCTGCTGCGGCGATGCCTGACTTTGCTCGCGACCCTGGTCGGTGCGTCGCTGATCATTTTCCTGGTGCTCGATGCCCTGCCGGGCAACGCGGCGCAGATGCTGATGGGCGCCGACGCCTCGCCCGATGCCGTGAGGGCGCTGACGATCAAGCTCGGGCTCGATCAGCCGCTGGCGCTGCGCTACCTGCAATGGCTCGGCGGGCTCGCCACCGGCAATCTCGGCAACAGCTATGCCTATGGCACCCCGGTGGCGGAGCTGATCCGCGAGCGGCTCGCGATGACGATCCCGCTGGCGATCCTCGCGATGGCACTGACGACGGTGCTCGCGCTCGCGGCCGGCATCTACACGGCCGCCAACCACAACCGCATCGGCGATGTCGGCGTGATGTCGCTGACCCAGATCGGCATCGCGCTGCCGAACTTCTGGTTCGCCATTCTCCTGATCCTGCTGTTCGCGGTGAAGCTGCAATGGCTGTCGGCGGGCGGCTTTCCCGGCTGGGAGGACGGCATCTGGCCGGGGCTGCGCTCGCTGCTGCTGCCGGCGGTGGCGCTCGCGGTGGTACAGGCCGCGATCCTGGCGCGGGTGACGCGCTCCGCGGTGCTCGACGTGCTGCGCGAGGATTTCGTGCGCACGGCGCGCGCCAAGGGCCTCAGCAAGCGCGAGGTGCTGTGGCAGCACGTGCTGCGCAACGCGATGATCCCGGTGCTCACCGTGATGGGGCTGCAATTCGCCAATCTGCTGGCCGGCACCATCGTGATCGAGAACGTGTTCTATCTGCCGGGTCTCGGCCGCCTCATCTTCCAGTCGATCGCCAACCGCGACCTGATCGTCGTCCGCAACTGCGTGATGCTGCTGGCCGCCATGGTGATCATCGTCAACTTCGTGGTCGACGTGCTCTATGCGGTGATCGATCCGCGCATCAAGGTGCACGAGCTGTGAGTGCGTCGGTGATGGTTCAAGCCGGCGCGCCTGCGCCGAACGCGTTCTGGCGCCGGGCGCTGCGGCATCGCAGCTTCACCGTCGGCGCGCTGCTCTGCCTCGTCGTGCTCGGCGCCGCGCTGCTGTCGCTGGTGTGGACGCCGTGGTCGGCCTATGAGATCGACGTCGCCTCGAAGCTGCGGCCGCCGTCATCAGCGCATTGGCTCGGCACCGACGTGCTCGGCCGCGACATCGTCTCGCTGCTGCTGGTCGGCGCCCGCGCGACCATTCTCGTCGGCGTCATCGCGGTCGGTATCGGGCTGACCTGCGGCGTTGCCCTCGGGCTCGTCGCCGCCGCTCAGCGCGGCTGGAGCGAAGAGCTGATCATGCGCTTCAGCGACTTCACCTTTGCTTTTCCCGCGGTGCTCTCGGCGATCATGCTGGCGGCCGTGATCGGGCCGGGCATGGTGACCTCGATCACCGCGATCGGCATCTTCCAGATCCCGGTGTTCGTCCGCGTCACCCGCGGCTCGGCCGGTGCGATCTGGGCACGCGAGTTCATCCTGGCGGCGCGCGCCGCCGGCAAGGGCCGCTTCCGCATCACCGTCGAGCACGTGCTGCCGAACATCCTGTCGATCCTGATCGTGCAGGCGACGATCCAGTTCGCGCTGGCGATCCTGGCGGAGGCCGCATTGTCCTATCTCGGCCTGGGCACGCAGCCGCCGCAGCCGTCTTGGGGACGCATGCTGAACGACGCGCAGACCCTGCTGTTCCAGTCGCCGAGCCTGGCCGTTTATCCGGGCGCCGCCATCGCGCTCGCGGTGCTCGGCCTCAACCTGCTCGGCGATGGTCTGCGCGACCTGCTCGATCCGCGGCTGGCGAGGCAGCGATGAGCGCGAACGATCATCCTCTGCTTGACGTCTCCGGTCTCGGCATCCGGCTCAACACCAGTCGCGGTCCGGCGCAGGCCGTGCGCGAGGTCTCGTTCGCGCTGAAGCGCGGCGAGACGCTCGGTATCGTCGGCGAGTCCGGCTGCGGCAAGTCGATCACCGCGCTCGCGCTGCTCGGGCTGCTGCCCGACAGCGCGGTCGTCAGCGGCAGCATCAGGCTCGACGGGCGTGAACTGGTCGGGCTCGAGGACGCCGACTATTGCAAGCTGCGCGGCAACCGGATCAGCATGATCTTCCAGGAGCCGATGACCGCGCTCAACCCGATGCACACGATCGGTCATCAGGTGGCCGAGCCGCTGCTGCGCCACACCGGCTGTTCGGCTGCGGAGGCGAAACGCGAGGCGATCGCGCTGCTCGACCGTGTCGGATTGCCGGACCCTGTCAGGCGCTTCGACGCCTATCCGCATCAGTTCTCCGGCGGCCAGCGCCAGCGCATCACGATCGCGATGGCGCTTGCCTGCAAGCCCGACGTGCTGATCGCCGACGAGCCGACCACCGCGCTCGACGTCACCATACAGCGCCAGATCCTCGACCTCATCGCCGACCTCGTCGCCGAGCAGGGCATGGCGATGATCCTGATCTCGCACGATCTCGGCGTCATCGCCGAAAACGTGCAGCGCATGATCGTGATGTATGGCGGCACGGTCGTCGAGAGCGGCAGCACGGACGCTGTGTTCTCGCGCATGGGCCATCCCTACACGCAGGGCCTGTTTCGCGCGCGGCCGCGGCTCGGCGCGCGCAAGGGCATGCGGCTTGCGACCATCGCCGGCACCGTTCCGGAGCTCGCGGATCTGCCCGCCGGCTGTCCGTTCGCCGATCGCTGCGATCTGGTCATCGACGCCTGCCGCGCGGCGCTGCCGCCGGCGATCGAAATCGGTGATGGGCACCAGGCCCGCTGCATCCGGACCGATGCCGCGCTCGCGCGCGTTCCGGTGGGAGTGGTCGCGTGAGCGTCGTCGCACAGCAGCATGCAGCGACGCCGCTGCTCGAGGTTCGCGATCTCGTGCAGCGCTATACGCTGCCGCGCGAGAGCCTGTTGCGGCCGCGGGGGCAGGTGCTTGCGCTGAACGGTGTTTCGCTCTCGCTGATGGCAGGCAAGAGCCTCGGCATCGTCGGCGAGTCCGGCTCGGGCAAGTCGACACTGGCGCGGCTGATCATGGCGCTGGAGCGGCCGTCATCGGGCTCGGTGCTGATGGCCGGGCGCGATCTGAACGAGCTCTCGGCGGACGAGCTGCGCCGCGCGCGGCGCGACTTCCAGATGGTGTTCCAGGACCCGTATGGCTCGCTCGATCCGCGCCAGACCATCGCCCGGATTGTCGCCGAGCCGCTGACTGTCCTGGAAAGACCTGATCGCGACTCCTTGCGCGCACGGGTGGCCGCCGCGCTGCGGCAGGTCGGCCTGCGCGATGCCGACATGGATAAATATCCGCACGAATTCTCCGGCGGCCAGCGCCAGCGTATCGCAATCGCGCGTGCGCTGATGACACAGCCGAAGCTGATCGTCGCCGACGAGCCGGTCTCGGCGCTCGACGTCTCCGTGCAGGCGCAGGTGCTGAATCTGATGCAGGATTTGCAGGAGCAGTTCGGTCTCAGCTACGTCCTGATCAGCCATGATCTCGCGGTGGTCGATTATCTCTGCGACGAGGTCGCGGTGATGTATCTGGGCCGCATCGTCGAGCGGGGACGTCCCGAGGACCTGTTCGGCCAATGCGCGCACCCCTATACGCGCGCGCTGCTGGAGGCGGTGCCACGGGCGCAGGCCGGTGCTGCCAGGCGCCGGCGCGCGGATGTTGCGATCGCCTCGCAGTCCCTGGGCACGGTCGGCTGCGCCTACGCGCCGCGGTGTCCGCTCGCCGATTCTCATTGCCGCGCGACCGCCCCTGCCTTGCGGGCGCTCACGGGGCAACATTCGGCTGCCTGCCACCATGCGGAAAGCGTCATGGCGCTGCCGGCGCCGGCCACCGCGGAACTTCCGCCTCTTGTCTCGAAGCCGCTTTGACGCGTAATTTGGTTCCGTCCGGGAGAAACAAACAGATGTTGAAAAAACTATCCATCATCGCCTTGACCGCGCTCGTCGCGGTTGTCGCGCCGGCCTCGGCGCAGAGCAAGAAGGACAGCGTCATCGTCGGCATGACCCTGGAGCCGCCGGGGCTCGATCCGACCAGCGCGGCGGCGGCCGCGATTGCCGAGGTCACGCTCTACAATGTCTATGAGACGCTGACCAAGATCAACGAGGACGGTTCGGTGTCGCCGCTGTTGGCCGCGAGCTGGCAGGCGACGTCCGACCTCAAGAGCTACACGTTCAAGCTCGTCAAGGGCGTCAAATTCCAGAACGGCGAGGCGTTCGATTCCGCCGCGGTGAAGTTCTCGTTCGAGCGCGCCGGCGCGGCGAACAGCACCAACAAGGACAAGGCGCTGTTCCAGGCGATGGAGGCGGTCAACGCCCCCGACGCCGAGACCATCGAGATCAAGCTGAAATATGCCGAGCCCAACCTGCCGTTCCTGCTCGGTCAAGCGACGGCCTCGATCGTCGAGCCGAAGAGCGCGCCGACCAATGCGACCCAGCCAGTCGGCACCGGGCCGTATACGCTCGGCGCCTGGGCCAAGGGGTCATCGCTGACCCTGGCCAAATGGCCCGACTATCGCAACGCCGCTTCCGTGAAGCTGTCGAAGGTGACGATCCGCTTCATCTCCGATCCGGCGGCGCAGGTCGCAGCCTTGCTGTCGGGTGATGTCGACGCCTTCCCGCGCGGCACCACCGCGCGCACCATCGCGCAGTTCAAGTCCGACCCGCGCTTCACGGTGCTGATCGGCGGCTCCAAGGCGAAGACCATCGTCACCATCAACAACAAGAAGAAACCGCTCGACGACGTCCGCGTCCGTCGCGCCATCCTCGCAGCCATCGACCGCAAGGCGATGATCGAGGGCGCCGTCGATGGATTGGGGACGCCGATCGGCAGCTTCTACGTGCCGGGCTCGCTCGGCTACGTCGACACCACGGACATCAACCCCTACGATCCGGAGAAGGCCAAGAAGCTGCTCGCGGAAGCCGGCGTCACCACGCCGCTGCAGCTGTCACTTCGGCTGCCGCCGCCGGCCTATGCGCGGCAGGGCGGTGAGGTGCTCGCGGCGCAGCTGGCCAAGGTCGGCATCGTCGCCAAGATCGAGAACCTCGAATGGGCCGCATGGCTGTCGCAGGTGTTCAACGGCCCGCACGATTTCGATCTCACGATCGTATCGCATGTCGAGCCGTTCGACCTCGTGAAGTTCACCGAGAAGAGCTACTATTTCGGCTATCAGTCCGAAGCGTTCGACAAGCTCTATCAGAAGATCGTCGACACCCCCAACGAGGCCGATCGCGCCAAGCTGCTCGGCGACGCCCAGCGCATGCTGGCGACCGACGCCGCTGCCGGCTTCCTGTTCCAGCCGCAATGGATCACCGTGATCAACAAGAAGCTGAAGGGCGTCTGGAAGGACGTCCCGCAGTTCGAGAATGATTTCTCGAGCTGGAGTTGGGAGTGAGTGTTACGGCTGTTCGCACGACGCCGCAGTGACGCTGCCAGATACAAAGCCCTCTCCCCTTGCGGGAGAGGGCATCGCAGGCCTATCCGCGCACGAGCTTGGGTGAGGGGTATCTATCCGTGAGCGGCGCGCGCCGAGAGATACCCCTCACCCGAGCCAGTTTGCCGCTCTGTTCTACATGCCCTCTCCCGCAAGGGGAGAGGGCGCAGTAACTGCCAGCGCGCCTGGATCACAATTGGCGTCTAGCCGTGGATCCACCTCGCGTTGTTCTATCAGTTCAATTCGGCCATTCGATCGGCGTGAACCGCAATTGCCGGCGCCGCATCTCGGCCTGAAGCTCCTGGGCGTATTGCTTCGCCCGGTCGCCGATCAGCCGGTAGGGTCCCCCGATCCGGCTGTCAGCGGCCACCTGCTTGCGAACACTTTCGTAGTACGCCATCAAGCTTTCATCAGTCGAATTCACAAATCGCATCCACGCGCCCTCGCAACAGATCCCCCTCGCTGCCAAGTTTGCACGGCTTTTCCGCCGCGGCAGCGACATAGGTTAACGTTCCCTGCCGCAAATGGTTCCATTTGTGTTCCCTGTGTCCGGTTTGATTGACGCGTCGTGTAACAGGAACCGTTCCGTCCTTCGGCATTTGGTTCCGTCGATCCAATGCGAGGGCGGCGATGCGCACCGAAGTTCTGGTTATCGGCGGCGGTCCTGCGGGACTGATGGCCGCAATCTATCTGGCCCGGTTCCGGCGCCATGTCGTGGTCGTCGATAGCGGGGCATCACGCGCGGCGCTCATTCCTCGAAGCCACAATCTGCCAGGGTTTCCGAACGGCCTTCCCGGAACCGAGCTGCTCGCACGAATGCAGCGGCAGACCGAGGAGCTCGGCGTGCCCATCATCACCGGTACGGTGACCGCGCTCGAGCAGCGGGACGGAGCGATCATCGCCTCGCATCAGGGCGATTCGATTGTGGCACAGCGCGCTATTCTGGCCACGGGGATCGTCGACAAACAGACGCCGCTGGCCGACTGGACATCGGCCGTGCGCGATGGCCAGCTACGCTACTGCCCCGTCTGCGACGGCTTTGAGGCCCGCGGCGGCAAGATCGCCATCGTTGGGCCGCTCGGACATGCCGCCGGCAAGGCGCTGTTCATGCGCGTCTACAGTTCCGACGTCACGCTGATCCCCGTCGGCGACGAACAGAACGACGACAAGCGCCGAGAGCTGCAGGCCGCGGGCGTCCGCATCACGCCGACGCTTCAGGCGCTGCATCGTGAGGAGCACGCGATCGCGGCCGCGTTCGCAGACGGCCGCAGCGAACGGTTCGAGATCGTGTATCCGGCGATGGGCGCTGATGTTCGGTCCGACCTCGCGATCAGGCTCGGCGCGCGGCATACGTCGGAGGGCTTTCTGGACGTTGATGCCAAGCAGCGTTGCGGCGTCGAAGGGCTCTATGGCATCGGCGATGTCGTCACCGACCTGCATCAGATCGCGGTCGCGTTTGGTCATGCTGCAGTCGCGGCATGCCACGCCCATCATTCGCTGCCAATGCGCTACGCGGAAACGGGCGATCAATCCGCGAGCGAAATTGATCGCAACCTGAAATCGCGATATCGTATGTGAGTGCCGTTGCCGTTGACGTTGACGTGTCGGACCATGACCCATGGACAGGAAGTCGGCATGTTTGGCAGCTGCGTCCAGCTGCCGTGAGGAGGCCGAGCGTGATCCCGCCCGGCGTGATCTCTGGCTGCAGCAGGCGTCGAAATGGATGGCGCTCGCCGGTGAGCAGGCGGGGCATGCCCTGATCGTCTGCGATCACGCCGCGGCGAGCCCCGACGCCCGCCGCTGAACGGGATCATTGCAGCGTCGGATCAAGCTTGTCGCGAAGCCAGTCGCCGATCACCGAGACCGCGAGCGTCGTCACCACGATGGTGGCCGCCGGGGCGAGCATGATCCACGGGGCGCGCGTGAGATACTCGCGGCCATAGCCGACCATGTTGCCGAGGCTGGTCATTGGCGGCTGTACGCCGAGGCCCAGGAACGACAGGCCTGATTCCAGCAGGATGACTTCCGGAAACACCAGAGTCATCGATACGATCAAGGTCGAGGCGATGTTGGGCAGGATGTGCCTGAGATAGACGCGCTGCGGCGTGGCGCCGAGCTGGCGCACGGCGGCGGCATATCCCTGAGCATTGGCGGAGATCGCGAGCCCGCGGGCGATGCGCGCGTAGCGCTCCCAGCCGAACAGGCCCATCAGACCGATCAGCAGCGGCAGCGAGTTGCCGAAGAAGGCGAGCACGGCGAGCGCGAGGATCAGGAACGGCATGCTGGCCTGGAAGTCGGCGAGCATCAGCACGAACTGCTCGACGAGGCCACGGAAATGCGCGGCGAGAAAGCCGAGCGTGGTGCCGGCAATCGCCGAGATGGCGGTCGCTCCGAACGCGATCAGCAGCGAGATGCGGATCGAGACGATCAGGCGGGAGAGGACATCGCGACCGAGCTCGTCGGTGCCGAGCCAATGGGCGGGATTTCCTGGCAAGGAGAGGCGGTTGCGCAGGTCGAACTTGGTGAAGCCGTAAGGCGCGATCTGATCGGCGAAGATGGCCAGCACGAGCATCGCGGCGATCCAGCCGATCGCAATGCTGACGGAGACGGGGATGTTCGGCCAACGCGGCCGCCTTGCGGCCGGCGCTTTCATCGCGACATCGGTCATGCCTCGGCTCCCTTGCTGCGCAGCCGCGGATCGAGCAGGCCGTAGAGGAAATCGACGATCAGGTTCGACGTCACCATCGTCATCGCCACCAGCAGCAGGATGCATTGCACGACGGCGAGGTCGCGATTGGCGACGGCGACGACGAGCAGCCGGCCGACCCCGGGCCAGGAGAACACGCTCTCGACCACCACGGCGCCTGCGATGAGGCTGCCGACCATGAAGCCGAGGATCGTGACGGTGGGTATCGCGGCGTTCGGCAGCGCGTGATCGGTAATGACGCGGCGCCAGGGCACGCCCTTCGCGGACGCCGTGCGGATGTAGGGCTGGCCGAGAATCTCCAGCATCGCGCTGCGCGTGAAGCGGGCGAGCACGGCGGCGCCGCCGAAGCCGAGCGTCACGATCGGCAGGATGGCGTGACGCCACGAGTCCTGTCCGCCCGATGGCAGCCAGCCGAGCTGCACGGCGAAGATCAGCACCAGCAGCAGCGCCAGCACGAAGCTGGGGACCGTGAAGCCGGCGACCGCCGTGATCATCACGGCGCGGTCGATCGCAGATCCCCGACGCAGGGCGGCGTAGATGCCGGCGGGGATGCCGAGCAGCACCTTCACGAGGAACGCCGGAATCGTCAGCGCGAGCGTGGCGGGGATGCGCTCAAGCACGAGCTGGATTGCCGGACGGCCGTCGCGCATCGAGCGGCCGAGCTCACCCTGGCCGATCGCCTTGAAGTAGTCGAGATATTGCACCCAGATCGGATGATCGAGGCCCCACGCCTTGCGGAACGCTTCGATGACTTCCGGCGGCGCCTCGGGCCCCATGATCATCAGCCCGGGATCGCCGGAGAGCCGCAGCACGATGAACGCAAAGGTCACGACGAGCGCGATCGTCAGCAGCGCGCGGGCAATGCGGATCGCGAAGAAGCGGAGCATCACGCGGCGTCCTGGGTGTGCGATTGTGAACCCGTCACAAGGTGGCAGGCGACCTGGCGCTGCGCATCGAGCGCAGCGAGTGCGGGCACCTCGATGGCGCAACGCGCGCTCGCATGGCGGCAGCGCGGATGGAAGGCGCAGCCGGAGGGACGCGCGGCCGGATTGGGCGGATCGCCCGTCAGCACGATGCGACCGATGCTGCGGCGGCCCGGGGCCGGCGAGGCTGACACCAGCGCCTGTGTGTAGGGATGCTGCGGCTTGGCGAACAGATCGTCGGCATCGCCATATTCGACAATGCGGCCGAGATACATCACCGCGACCTTGCTGCTGATCTGGCGAATGACTCGGAGATCGTGGCTGATGAACAGCATGGTCAGGCCGAGCCGCGCCTGGAGGTCGACCAGCAGGTTCACGACCTGCGCCTGGATCGAGACGTCGAGCGCGCTGACCGGCTCGTCGCAAACCAGGAAGTCGGGCCTCGTCGCGAGCGCGCGCGCCAGCACGATGCGCTGGCGCTGGCCGCCGGAGAGCGCGCCGGGATAGCGGCGGCCATGGCTGTCATTGAGATCGACTGACAGCAGCAGCTCGCGCACGCGCGCGTCGCGCTCGTCCTTGGTGCCGATGTCGTGGATATCGAGCGGCTCGCGGATCTGCTCGGCGACGGGAAGCCTGCGATCGAGCGCGCCGAGCGGATCCTGGAAGATCATCTGCATGCGCGCGCGCTGAGCGCGCCATGCGGCCGTGCCCGGCGCGGCAATCGGCGCGCCGTCGAAGCGGACCGTGCCCGCGTCCGGCGGCTCGAGTCCGAGCACCATGCGGCCTGTGGTGGATTTGCCGGAGCCGGACTCGCCGACGATGCCGAGCGTCTCGCCTTTGACGATGGAGAAGCTCAAGCCGTCGACGGCGTGGACTGAAGTCGTGCGCCCGAACAGGCCGGTCCGCATCCGATAGGTTCGCGAGATCTGGTTGATCTCGACCAGCGGCGTGGTCATTCGGCGGCGAGCTCCACCGGCAGCCGCTGCGGCCGCAGGCAGGCGACCGCGCGATCCTGCACGATCGGCGCCAGCAGCGGCACGCCGGCATGACAGCCGTCGCCGGCGAAACTGCAGCGTGGCGCGAAGGCGCAACCGCTCGGCAACGCGCGCGGATCGGGCACCGTGCCGGGAATCGCCTGCAATCGCCGGCGCGCGCCATCCAGCGGCGGCAGCGCGCCGATCAGGCCTTGCGCGTAAGGATGCCAGGGATCATCGAACAGACGCGTGGCCGGCGCGCGCTCGACGATGCGGCCGGCATACATCACGCAGACACGATCGCAATTCTCGGCGACGACGCCGAGGTCGTGGCTGATCAGCACCATCGCCATGTTGAACTCGCGGCGCACGGCCGCCAGCAGGTCGAGGATCTGCGCCTGGATGGTGGCATCGAGCGCGGTGGTCGGCTCGTCCGCGATCAGCAGGTGCGGCTGGCCGGCGAGCGCGATCGCAATCATGATGCGTTGGACCTGGCCGCCGGAGAATTCGTGCGGATAGGCCGACAGCCGCCTGTTCGCATCGGGAATGCCGACGAGATCGAGCAGCCGGAGCGCCTCGATCCGCGCGGCCTCGCCGCGCAGGCCGCGATGCAGAGCGAGGCTCTCGCACAGTTGGCGCCGGATCGTGAGCACGGGATTGAGCGCGCTCGCGGGATCCTGAAAGATCATCGCGATGCGCCGGCCCCGGACCTGGTCCAGCACCTTGCCATCGGCCCCGATCAGCTCGCGGCCGTCGAGCGTGGCGGAGCCGGCGACCTTCGCCTTGGCGGGCAGGAGGCCGAGCGCCGCGAGCCAGGTCACCGACTTGCCGGATCCGGACTCGCCGACGAGACCCACGGCCTCGCCCTTGTCGATGTCGAGATCGATGCCATGCAGCACAGGGGTGCCGTTGAAGGCGACTTTCAGGCCGGAGATGCTGACTAGCGGCGCCACGGCATCAGACTCCGTAATTGCCGGTGCGGAAGTCCATCGCGAAGGCCGGCGAGGCCTTCCACTTGATCGACTTCGGCTTGGCGGTGAAGGTCGCGTTCTGGTGCAGCACCGTGTAGGCCGGGTCCTCGCGCTCGGCGATTTCCAGCATGCGGCCGAACGCCTTCTTGCGCGCCGCGCGATCGGTCGAGGTCTCCAGGAACTCCGACAGCTTGTTCAGCTCGGCATTGGTCCATTCGCCGACCTGCTGCTGCTGGCCGTTCGGGCCGTGCTGGGCGACCAGCGAGGAGACAGGATCGTTGAAGGCCGCCGAGTTCGACCAGTCGCGCACGGCGCGGTTCGGCGCGCGCTCCAGGATCTGCGACCAGTTCTCCTTGGTCTCGATCTGCACGTTGAGGCCGACGGCCTGCCACATCTCGACCAGCACCTGCGCGGTCGCGGTCTGGTTGGTGTAGTAGTTGTTGAGCAGGCGGTAGGGGATCGGATCGCCCTTGTAGCCGGCCTGCTTCAGCAGGTCCTGCGCCAGCTTCGGGTCGAACGCCGGCACGCTCCAGTCGGCGATGAACATGTCGCCGTAGAACTCCCATTGCAGGCCCTTCGGCACGCGGGTGCGGCCGGCCCACAGGCTGTCGACGATGGCCTGGCGGTCGATCGCGTGGGTGAAGGCGCGTCGCACCAAGGGATTGGCGAGCTGCGGATGGTTCTTGTCGAACACGGTGAGGCGGTGATTGAGGATGGTGCCGCCCTGGACTTCGAACGCCGTGTTCTTCTCGATGCCGGCGATCTGGTCCGGCGGGATGTCGCAGGCGAACTGATATTCGCCGGACAAGAGACCATTGATGCGGCTCGCGACTTCAGGCACTTCGAGGAAGCGGATGCGCTTCAGCGGCGGACGGCCGCCCCAATATTCGTCATGGGCTTCGAGCGTCAGCGACACGTCGGGCTTGAACTCGACGATCTTGTAGGGACCGGTGGTGATCGGCTTGCGCGCCCAGTCGAGATAGCTCGCCGCCTCCTCCCAGCCGCGCCGGCTCATGATGTCGGAGCCATAGCGCATCAGGCGGCCTTCGATGGTCACGTCAGGCGTCGCGTTGACGAAGCGCACGGTGTATTTGTCGACCGCGTCGACGCGGACGAGGTCCGGCCACATCCGGCGCGCGACGCCGATCACGTCCGGCGGCAGCTCCTTGCCGGGGCGCGGCGTCGGGATCTTCTCGAACGCCTTGATGGTGCTGCGGCTCTTCGCTTCGCTGTCGCCGAACATGCGCTCGCGGCTGAACGAGAACACGACGTCCTCGGACGTCATCTCGTCTCCGTTGTGGAACTTGACGCCCTGGCGCAGCTTCAGCTCGACGGTCTGGTCGTCGATCCGCTTCCACTCGGTGGCGAGGCCGGGGACGGCTTCGAGATTGCCGCGGAAGTTCTTCGAGATCAGGCTTTCCCACAGCGAGGAGTAGAACACGCGCTCGCCGACATTGGACTGCTCGCGCAGCACGTCGAGCACGTTCGAGTTGGTCACCTTCTGCACGGCAATGGTGACGGAGGGACGGTTGTCGGCCTGCGCGATCGAGACGCGCGGCAGGATGAAGCTGCCGCCGATCGCGGCGCCGGCGCCGAGCAGGCCGCGGCGGGTGAGCTTGGTCATGGCAATCTCTCTTGAGGTTGTCAGGAAAAGAGGTCGTTGCTTATTGGGCGAGGCCGAGCGAGGCGAGATGCGCCGCGCCGAGCTTGACGTGATCGTGGTTGCGCAGCTCGAGGATCAGGCGCGGATTGGAAGAGAGCTTCGCCAGCGCGCGGAACACGGCAATCCAGCGGATATTGCCTTCGCCGGGGGCCCAGTGGCGGTCGGCATAGCCGTCGGTATCCTGGAGATGCACATGCGCCAGCATGTCGCCGGCGGCATCGACATAATAGTCGACCGGCGGAGCGCCGGTGGAATGATGCGCGTAGTTGGCGTGGCCGGTGTCGAGCGATACCCGCACCTTGTTGCTGCCCAGCGCCTTGGCGAGGCCGACGCGATCCAGCGGATTCTTGTCCTCGATGTTCTCGATCACAAGCTCGCAATTGGCCTGCTCGGCGGAGGCGATCACGTCCGACAAGGTCGCACGAACACGCTCGATCAGCGCCTCGCGATTGTCCGGCAGCATGTCGATGTTGTTGTAGTCCCAGGTCGTGTAGGGCGAGTGGATCACCATCTGCGTGGCGCCGAGGAACTCGGCAACTTCCAGACCTTGCAGCAGCCGCTTGGTCACGGCGCGGCGGATCATCGGGTCGTGGCTGGCGATGGTGAAGCCCCAGAACGGGCCGTGGATGCCGAGCCGGCCGGTATGGCCCGAGAGCATCGACTTGATCTCCTTGGCCGTGCTGCGCCAGTCGCTGTCGAGCAGGTCGGCGCGGAAGAAATCCTGGATCTCGAGATCGCGCTGGCACTCGAGCAGCCAGTCGGTGTGGGCCGGAATCGATTTGACGGAGAGGGCGGCGCCCAGGACGGGCAGCGTGGCGGACATTTGGCGAGATCCCTTCTTGAGACCTCGTGAGCGCTAGCGGAGTTCGATGACGTTCCCATGAAGGACTGTGGACGGCGACCGCGACATGTTGTGTGTACCTGCCCGCGATCGGGCGCAGCCGGTCTATCCCTTGAGTAGAAAGTCGCTCTACGCATCTACTTGACGTGGCCGCCGGAATTGCAACAATGCGGCGAAAAAGGGGATGTCAGATGACGGTGCGGCGGGCGATCTTTGCAGCGATGCTTTCGGTTCTTGGGCTGGCGTCGGCCGCGCTGATCGAGCCGGCGTATGCCAAAGGTCCTTATGGCACGATCTCAGTGGCAGGCTGGTCGGGCGGCGCCTATACCGACGACAACACCGGCAAGTTCTCGAGCTGTATCGCGTCCGCAAGCTACAAGAGCGGCATCAGTTTCGGCGTGCTCGCGCTGCCGACCTACAATTGGGCGCTCGCGTTCATCCATCCCGGTTGGTCGCTCACGCAGGGACAGAAGTTTCCCATCGTGCTCAGCTTCGATGGACGAAATTCCTACAATGTCGAAGGCTCTGTGTGGTCGGCCAACATGGTCGTCGTGCCGATGCCGAATGACTCGACGCTGATCAAGACGTTCCGGGCGGCACGGACGATGTCGGCTTTCGCGCAAGGCAACCTGTTCCAGTTCGATCTCAACGGCACCTCCGTGATGCTGCTGTCGCTCGCCAATTGCGTACGCATGATCAATGCCGGTGGAATGGCAGCAGCGACGAACTTCACTGTGCAGCCCAACGCTGCCACGGCGCAGCGTCCGGCCGCGCCGCCCGCCACGACCGCGCCTGCTGCAGTGGCCAGCGTTCAGCCGGCACGAGCCTCGGAGGATTCTCCCGAGCTGCAGCTCGAAGCCATGCAGATCGCCTCCAACTTCATCCTCAAGGCTGCGCTGTCGCATCCCGCGATCCTGGGCGGCGGCGAACGGCCGGTGTGGCTGACGGCGGGCGGCGTCGCCTGGAAGTCGGACAACGCCACCGGTTTCGTCCGCATCGTGCCGCCGCAGCGCAATCTCGACGGCCTCGAGGTCGCCGCCACGATCATCGGCAACGACGCACGCGACTGCAAAGGCAAGTTCATCTCGGCGCGCAACAGCGAACTGGTCGACAGCGCGGTGGTGTTCCGCGGCATGTCCTCCTGCGAGGACAGCGAGAAATCGGATATCGCCGAGTACTTCATCTTCCCGCGCAAGGCCGGCGGCTTCGTGCTGTTCTCGGTGATCACGCCGACCAAGCCGGTCGGCGGCGGCACCGGCCAGCAGCTGCAGACGCGCGAGGAGGCCAACGCCAACTTCCGCAAGGCGGCGTATACGTCAATCGGCAAGTAGGCGTCCGCGGAGCTGTTCGAGCAGCTCTACGGCCGGAGTCCACCCGCTCAGCCGCGTGAGGCCTTTGGACGCCTGACAGCGCGCACCTTGCCGCTGCCGCCGCCGCCGCAATACAGCATCTCGCGGCCGTCGGATTCCATGCCCGACACTCCGGTGCCCTGGGGCATGTCGAGCTGATCGAGCACCTCGCCCGTCTCCGGATCGATCCGCCTGATGTCGCTGATATCGTCCTCCCAGGTGCCGTGCCAGAGCTCGCCATCGACCCAGGTGACGCCGGTGACGAAGCGCGTGCAGGGGATGCTGCGCAGGATCTGTCCCGTCGCGGGATCGATCTGGTGGATCTTGCGATCGCGATAGGCGCCGACCCACAGCGAGCCTTCCGCCCAGGCGAGCCCGGAATCGCCGCCGCCGGAGGGCGCGGGGATCGTCGCGAGCACGCGGCCGCTGACGGGATCGACCTTGTGAATGCGATCCTCGGCGATCTGATAAAGGTGCCGGCCGTCGAAGGCCGTGCCGGCAT
Organism: Bradyrhizobium sp. SRS-191; assembly: GCF_024586915.1. Classification (GTDB taxonomy): domain Bacteria; phylum Pseudomonadota; class Alphaproteobacteria; order Rhizobiales; family Xanthobacteraceae; genus Bradyrhizobium. The sequence continues at coordinate 84,430 of NZ_JANBVS010000023.1, read as the reverse complement.
GGGAGGGCACATCCAGCGACTTGCGCACCGTGCCATCGGCGGGATCGAACGCCTTGATGCTGCCGCCGGTCGCGATCCACACCCGCTCGCCGTCAAAGCTGACGCCGTTCACGCGGTCTGCGTCGTCGAACGGGCCATATTCGCGAATGATCTCTGCAGGTGCGCGTGTCATGTGGTGATCCATTCCGTTGCTGACGGCCGCACGCTAGTCGAGCGACGACCACGCCGGGAGTAACAAGCTGGTCGCGAATTCCGGCACCACCGGACAGGTCCAGCGCTGCGCCCGGCCGCGGCCGAATGATTGAACCTTGCCCGACAGCGCGAGCGCGTCGAGCGCACGCTGCACTGTGCGCTGGCTGGCGCCGAGCGCCAGCGCAAGGCCGGAGCTCGACCACGCCTCGCCGTCGGCGAGGCACGCCAGCACGGACGCATTCTCGTCCTCGATCGGCTGCGCCAGCACGACGACGTCGCTGCCTGCGCCCGGCAGCAAGCCAAATCCGTCGCGCGTGGCGTTGACGTCCGCCAGGTCCTTCAGCAGGTGACGCAAGCGCCCGATCTCGACACGCAGACGCGCGCGATGCGACTCGTCGGCCTCCCTGCCGCGAAACGCGTGCGCGATCAGCTCGGATCGCCCGACATCATCCGGCGCGCTCTCCGCCAGCCGGCGGGCGAGAGCGAACAACACCGGGCGTCGCGCCAACGGCACGATGCGGTTGCCCCGCCGGACCGCCAGCCGGCAGGCGTCGACGATCAAGGCGTCCGACCGGAACAGCGCCTCGACCTGATCGAGCTGCAGCATCCGCTGCTCGCCTTCCTGGATGAGACGAGCGGCCGGCGCGGACAGACTCGCCGATAGCCGGCCGACTTCCGCATACAATTCCGGACTGCGCGACAGCCGGGCGGTGCGCGCGGCGCGCTCCAGCGCGGCTTGTGCGGTCTTGGTCTGCAGACGGCGGAGTGCCAGGCCTCCGACGATCAGCTCGTAGATCGTGCGTGCCGCCGGCTGCAGCGGCGAGGGGTCGAGCTCGGCGAGGCCACGCTCAGCGTCGTCGAGATGCCCGATGAGGACCATCCGCCGGATCTCGAGGCTGCGGGCGTAGGCGGCATTGGTGCGGTCGCCGTGCTGCTCCAGGATCTCGCGCGCCTCTGCCAGCGCCTTGGTCGGCCATGACAGATCGCGTGCCGCAAGCGCGATCTCGGCCTCGGCGACCGCGCAGCGGGCGCGCGCCAACGCCGCCTTCGGACCGAAGCTTCGCGCGGCCTGACGCAGCAGCGTCTTCGCCCGCACGACGTCACCGAGCCTGGCCATCGCGATCCCGCGCAGCGCCAGCGCCAGCGGATCGTCGCGCAGCGCAACGCGATTGAGTGCGCCGAGCGGATCACCCGCGGCGAGCGCCTGCGCCGCTGCTGAGATCAGCGAGTCCATGCAAATCCCGCCAAACTTGTCACTCCCGGCTCCTCCGGCGCCGATCCTAGTCTCAGTTGCGGTCAATACGCAAAAGGAGACGGACATGACCATGCATCTCATCGGAACTCGCAAAGACTGGCTCAAGGCGCGGCTCGATCTGCTGCAGGCGGAAAAGGACTTTACGCGCCGCGGCGACGAACTGGCGCGACGCCGCCAGGAACTGCCATGGGTTCGCGTCGACAAGAGCTATCGTTTCGACACGGAGGAGGGGCCGGCGACGCTGCCCGATCTGTTCAAGGGCCGCTCGCAGCTGCTCGTTTATCACTTCATGTTCGGGCCCGACTTCCAGGCCGGCTGCCCATCCTGCTCGATGATCGCCGACGGCTTCAACGGCTTCCAGGTGCATCTCGCCAATCACGACGTGATGCTGTGGGCGGTGTCGCGCGCCCCGCTGGCGAAGCTGAAGGCCTACAGGAGCCGCATGGGCTGGAGCTTTCCATGGGCGTCGTCGGCCAGCAGCGATTTCAACTTCGACTTCAATGTCGCGATCACCGAGGAGCAGCAGCGCCAGGGCGGCACCGAGTACAACTATCGCACCAGCCCGCCGATGAACGCGTCCGATGTGCCGCCGATGGTCTCCGAGATCGCCGCCACGGCCGGCACGGATGGAGCAACGTTCATGCGCGATCGTCCCGGCATGAGCGCGTTCATCGTCGAAGACGGTGTCGTCTATCACACCTATTCGAGCTACGCCCGCGGTCTCGACGGCCTGTGGGGCGCCTATCAGTGGCTCGACCGCGCGCCGAAGGGGCGCAACGAGCAGGGCGTGTGGTGGCGGCGGCGCGACGAATACGCGGCACGCTAACAGAAGGAAGTGGAGCCATGGCGTTCTTTTTGTCCAAGCGGCGCGTGATGCCGGATGTCGCCGATGCTCTCCGCCTCGCCGCGTCGCCGACCTTCGCGGTGATGGCCGTGCTGAACGCCATGGGCCGGGACGGCCGGGCAGATGTGATCTGCTCGGCCATGCCGGCCGGGGCCCCGCTCGGCAGCATGACGGTGATGTATCTCCTGATGAGCGGGTTTCACCTGGTGCCGTGGGTGAAGCGCGTGGCAGGCTTGCAGAGATGGCGTCAGGATGACGCCTGATTTGTTGAAGGCTGGGTTGGCTGTGTGTCGACGAGTATCGCTTGCGGAGAGAAGCCCTCACCCGAGCGAGCTCGCGGAGAGGCTGGCGATGCCCTCTCCCGCCTTGCGAAGCTCCGCTTCGCTTGGGGGCGAGGGCACTGCATTGCGCAGTCTTGCTGCAGCACCTATTGGGAACGCGATAGCTTATGATCGCCTAGCGCGCGGTGCCCGTGACTGCGCCCTCTCCCCTTGCGGGAGAGGGCATGTAGGACAGAGCGGCATACTCGCTTAGGTGAGGGGTATGTCTCCGCGAACTTCGCTGCGAGAGGGTCTCATCCCCGCACTGACTTCGGCTGAGACGCGCCTCTCACGCCTCCGCCGCCACCTTCAACGCCTCCGCGCGGATCTCCTCCACCAGCCGCTCCTTCAGCGCGACGAACTCCGGCGAGGTCTTGATCTTGTACGACCGCGGATGCGGCAGGTCGATCTTGATATCCGCCTTGATGCGGCCGGGGCGGGCGCTCATCACCAGCACGCGGCTGCCGAGGAAGATCGCCTCCTCGATGTCATGGGTCACGAACAGCACCGTCTTCTGGTCGCGCTCCCAGATGCCGAGCAGCATCTCCTGCATCAGCACGCGGGTCTGGTTGTCGAGCGCGCCGAACGGCTCGTCGAGCAGCAGGATTTTTGGATCATTGGCAAGGGCGCGGGCGATGGCGCAGCGCTGCTGCATGCCGCCCGAGAGCTGCTTGGGCCAGTGGTTCTCGAACCCCTTCAGGCCGATCTGCTGGATGAAGCGGTCGGCCACCGCATTGCGCTTGTCCTCGGGCACCCCGCGCTCGCGCAGGCCGAAGGCGATGTTCTCGCGCACGGTGAGCCAGGGAAACAGCGTGTAGGACTGGAACACCATGCCGCGATCGGCGCCGGGGCCTTCGACCTCGCGGCCGTCGAGCAGCACCTTGCCGCTGGTCGGATGATCGAGCCCGGCGACGATGCGCAGCAGGGTCGACTTGCCGCAGCCGGAGGGGCCGAGGATGGTGACGAAGTCGTTGTTGCCGATGGTGAGTTCGACCGGCTCCAGCGCGCGCGTCGGCGCGTGGCCCTGGCGCGCCGGGAAGGTGCGGGTGACCTGATCGATGACGAGCGTGGTCATGCGAGCTTCCACGGGAACAGCCAGGCGTTGAACGCCTTGAACAGGAAATCCGAGATCAGCCCGATCAGGCCAATGATGATGATGCCGAAGATGATCTGCCCGGTGTTGAGCAGCGCCTGGCTGTCGGTGATCATGTGGCCGATGCCGGAGGAGGAGCCGATCAGCTCGGCGACGATGACATAGGTCCAGGCCCAGCCGAGCACGAGACGCAGGACCTCGGCGATATCGGGCGCAGCCGAAGGCAGCAGCACCCGGGCGATTATGCCGCGGTCGCCGGCGCCGAGCGTGTAAGCGGCTTCGACCAGGTCGCGCCGCGTGTTGCCGACGGTGACCGTGATCATCAGGATGATCTGGAACACCGAGCCGATGAAGATGATCAAGAGCTTCTGCAACTCGCCGATGCCGGCCCACAGGATCAGCAAGGGGATGAAGGCGGAGGCGGGCAGATAGCGTGCGAACGAGACGAACGGTTCGAGGAAGGCCTCGACCGGCTTGTAGGCACCCATCAGCAGGCCGAGCGGCACGGCGACGGCAGCCGCGAGCACGAAGCCGCCGACCACGCGCCAGACGGTCATGCCGATATCATAGAGGAAGCCGAATTTGACGAGCAGATCCCAGCCCTCGCGCAGCATGGTCAGCGGATCGGCAAGGAACGTCTTCGAGACATAGCCGCCGAACGTCGCCAGCGACCATGCCGCGACGAAAAGCACAAAGAAGGCGAGGCCGAGAGCGGTTCTTGATCTGGCGCTGACGGGATCGAGAGGACGGATCACGGAGAAGGCTTTCGTGGGCTGGTGCGGGGGCGTTCGAGGAAGCTCTAAATAAGACAGACGCAGTTTTGGGCTTGATGCATCAACACCGTCATTGCGAGGAGCCAACGGGTCCGCGCGAAGCGCGGCCCGATGACAGGCTCAGCGACGAAGCAATCCAGAGTGGCACCCTGGGCTCCTGGATTGCTTCCGCCTTCGCTCTTCGAGCTTCGGCGGACACGTCGCTGCGCTCGCAATGACGGCTGAGCAGGCTTCAGCGGCTACTTGATGAAGCTCGCGTCATACAGATCCTCGACATTCGGGATCTGCTTGATGATGCCGACTTCGAGCAGCAGCTCGGCCGCGTCCTTGTTGAAGGTCTTGAACTCCGTTTCGAAGAACTTCTGGCTCGCGGCCTTGTCCTGCCAGCGCAGATATTTGGCCGAGTTGCCGAACTGCTCGCCGCTCTGCTTGACGTCCGCGCCCATGATCTCATAGGCCTTGGCCTGGTCCTTGGCGATCATGTCGAGCGCCTCGTAGTAGCTGTCGGCGAGCGCCTTGGCGGCCTTCGGGTTCTCGGTGAGGAATTTCGGCGTGCAGCCGAACGTGTCCATCACCATCGGATAGTCGAGCGTGGTGGCGATGATCTTGCCCTTGTCGGGGGCGGCGCGCACCGTCGAGAGATACGGCTCATAGGTCATCGCCGCATCGTTCTGGCCGGCCACGAAAGCCTGCGCCGCGGGGCCCGGCTCCATGTTGACGACGGTGACGTCCTTCACCGTCAGTCCGTTCTTCTTCAGCATCCACGCCAGACCGAAATAGGGCGAGGTGCCCGGCGCAGATGCTGCGACCGTCTTGCCCTTCAGGTCCTTGATCGCCGCGATGTCGTTGCGCACGACCATGCCGTCGGCGCCGTAGCTCTTGTCGAGCTGGAAGATCTGCTTGGTGGCGACACCGTTGGCGTTCCAGGAGATCCAGGTCTCGACCGTGGTCGCCGCGCACTGCACGTCGCCGGCGGCGATCGCGAGGTGACGGTCCTTCTGCGGGATCTTCTTGATGGTGACGTCGAGGCCGTTCTTCTTGAAGATGCCGGCCTCCTTCGCGAGCGTCAGCGGCGCAAAACCGGTCCAGCCGGAGATGCCGATGCCGACCTTGACGTCGTCGGCAAAGGCCGCGGTGGAGGCCAGCAGCGCAGCCGTCAGGGTAAGAAGTCCGAATTTGCGCATCGTCATCATCCTTTGCTGTTGAAAGAAGTTGTCGGAATGGGTTGCAGGGAGCGCATTTGTTTCAGCGTGTTCGGCGCCATGTTCGTCGCCGCTCGTGCAAATCTCGTGCTCAGTTTTGGCGCAGCTGTCATTCGCTGCCCCTGAACCGCGCCACGAGGCGGTGCTGCTCGCCGGGATAGACCAGCCGGACGGCCGTGAGCGGTTGGCCCTGGCGCCAGGTATGTCGCTCGATCACGAGGCACGGTGCGCCGACGGCGATGTGGAGACCGTCGGCAATCGCGTCGTCGGCGACGATGGCGCTGATCGCATGCTCAGCCTCGGTCCACGGCACGTGATGCAGCAGCCATGAGCCGGGCGGGTCGATCTTGAAGTTCGCCTTCGCTGCGTCGGGCACAGCGTCGAGGTCGATCAGGCGGTCTTCGATCGCGAACGGCACGTTATCTGCGCTGTGGCGGCAGCGGATCGCGATCACCTTGCACGGCTTCTTCACACCGAGGCGCTCGCGATCCGACGCATTCGCGGCGCGTCGCACCGATGAGATCAGCTCATAGCCGTAAGCGCGGCCGAGCGCGCCGATCTCGGCGCGGATGTCGGGGATCTTCAGCACCGCCGACAGGAATTGCGGCCGACGCACGAAGCTGCCGGCGCGGCGGCGGCGCTCGATCAGGTCGGCCTGCGCGAGTTCCGACAGCGCCTTGTTCACGGTCATGCGCGAGCAGCCATAATGCTCCATGATCTCGTGCTCGAACGGGATGCGATGACCCGGCGGCCATTCGCCGGTGAGGATGCGGCGCTCGATGTCCTGCCGGATCGTCTTGTAGAGCGTGCCGGCGCCCGGCTTCGTCCGATCCTCGGCGAGGCTCATGCGAGCAGCCTCCGCACGGCTGTGTTGAAGCCGCGCCGCGCCGCCTCGCGCGACCGATGATGGCCGCCCTGGACCACCTTGGCGCCGCCTGACCAGACGCAGTCGATCGCCTCGTGCGACGTCGCGAAGATCCAGCCGTCGAGCAGCGCATCCTGCGTCCGCCCCGCGAGCGAGGGATGCGACAGATCGAGCGTGACGATATCGGCGCGGCCGCCGACCTGCAGCCCGGCGTGGGATTGCGCCAGCGCCTGCGTGCCGCCGGCGAGAGCTGCGTCGAACAGCGTGCGGCCGGTTGACGCATCCGGACCCGATGTCAGCACGTTGCGCTCGCGATGCGTCAGCCGCTGGCCGTATTCGAGCTGGCGCAGCTCGTCGCTGACGCCGACCAGCACGTTGGAGTCGGTGCCGATGCCGATGCGCCCGCCCGCGCGCAGATAGTCGCGCGCCGGGAAGATGCCGTCGCCGAGGCTCGCCTCGGTGACCGGGCAGAGGCCGGCGGTCGCGCCGCTTCGCGCGAGCGCGGCCGTCTCGTCCGATGTCATGTGCGTCGCATGGATCAGGCACCAGCGCGCATCGACGGCATGATGATCGAGCAGCCATTGCACCGGACGCCGACTCGACCAGGCGAGGCAGTCCTCGACCTCTTTCACCTGTTCGGCGGCGTGGATGTGGACCGGGCCGCCGTCGGCGAGCGGCAGCAGCGCCGTCAGCTCATCCGGCGCGACGGCGCGCAGGCTGTGCGGCGCGATGCCGAGATTGGCGCCGGGAAGCGAGCTGATTGCCTTGCGGGACGCCGTCAGCAGCTTGGCGAACTGATCGACGTCGCAGATGAAGCGCCGCTGGCCGTCATGCGGCGCGGCGCCGCCGAAGCCGCCATGCGCGTAGAAGCTCGGCAGCAGGGTCAGGCCGATGCCGGAGGTCTGGGCCGACGCGGCGATCCGGCCGGCCATCTCGGCGATATCAGCGTAGGGCGTGCCGTCGCGATCGTGGTGCAGATAATGGAATTCGCCAACCCGCGTGAAGCCGCGCTCGAGCATCTCGACATAGAGCAAGGTGGCGACCGCCTCGACATCCTCCGGGCGCATCGACAGCGCGAAGCGGTACATCGTCTCGCGCCACGTCCAGAACGTATCAGTCGAGGGACCGCTGATCTCGGCCAGCCCGGCCATGCCGCGCTGGAACGCGTGGCTGTGCAGGCTGGCGATGCCGGGGATCGCGACCTCGTGCTGCTCGTCGTCGAAGGTCGGCGGCACGCCCGCGGAGACCTGTGTGATCACGCCGTTGCCGATGACGACCTGCACGTCCTCAGCCCAGCCATGGGGCAGAAGCGCGGATGCGAAGTGCAGTGACGCCATGATCGAGAGACCCGCTGGACAGGACGGCAGAGCTGAGTTTATGTATAGACATATCGCCCGTCAAGCTTTCGTGAAGGGGGGAGGCCACATGGCCGAGCGTTTCGACCGGATCTGGCGCAATGCGCGGCTCGCGACCTTGCGCGAGGGACAACCAGGTCTCGGCGTCATCGAGCAGGGCGTGATCGCCGCCCGCGACGGGCGCATCGCCTTCGCCGGTCCGCAATCCGAGTTTCCAACGGATGCCGACGCGCCCGAACGCATCGATTGCGAGGGGCGCTGGATCACGCCGGGCCTCGTCGACTGCCACACCCATCTGGTCTATGGCGGCGACCGTGCCCACGAATTCGAACTGCGCCTGGCCGGCGCGAGCTATGAGGAAATCGCGCGCGCCGGCGGCGGCATCGTGTCGACCGTAGCCGCAACGCGCGCGGCAAGCGAGGGCGTGCTGATCGCCAGCGCGCTGCCGCGGCTCGATGCGTTGCTCGCCGAAGGCGTCACCACGATCGAGATCAAGTCGGGCTATGGGCTGGAGACCGCGACGGAGCTGCGACAATTGTCCGCAGCCCGTGCGCTCGGCAGCAAGCGGCCGATCAGCGTGCGCACCAGCTTTCTCGGTGCCCACGCGCTGCCGGTCGAGGCCGATGATGACAAGGACCGCTACATCGATCTCGTCTGCAACGAGATGCTGCCGGCGGTTGCCAAGTCGGAGCTTGCCGATGCGGTCGACGCTTTCATGGAGAACATCGCCTTCTCCGCGGAGCAGACCTCGCGCGTATTTGCTGCGGCCACCGCGCTCGGCCTTCGGGTCAAGCTGCATGCCGATCAGCTTTCGAACCTCGGCGGCGCGGCGCTTGCGGCCGGGTTCGGCGCGCTGTCGGCCGATCATCTCGAGCACACCGACGACGCCGGCGCCGCAGCGATGGCGAAGGCCGGCACCGTCGCCGTCCTGCTGCCCGGCGCCTTCTACTTCATCCGCGAGACGCAGAAGCCGCCGGTCGAGTTGTTTCGCAAGCATGGCGTGAAGCTCGCGCTTGCGACCGACTGCAATCCCGGCTCGTCACCGCTGACCTCGCTGCTGCTGACCATGAACATGGCCGCGACGCTGTTCCGTATCACGGTGGATGAATGTATCGCCGGCGCCACGCGCGAAGGCGCCCGTGCCTTGGGCGTATTGGGGGAGACCGGCACGCTGAACGCCGGCAAATGGTGCGATCTCGCGATCTGGGACATCGGCCGCCCGGCGGAACTGGTCTATCGCATCGGCTTCAATCCGCTGCATCGGCGTGTGTGGAGAGGCCAATGAGCACGATCGTTGCAGCGCCGGGCCGCGTCAGCCTCGATGATCTCTTGCACGTCTGCGCGGGCGCGCCACTCGCGCTGGCTCCCGCTTATTGGCCGCGGGTCGAAGCTGCGGCAGCGATCGTCGCCAAGGCTGCGCAGGGCGCCGAGCCGGTCTATGGCATCAACACCGGCTTCGGCAAGCTCGCCTCCAAACGCATTCCGCCGGATCAGACCGCACAGCTCCAGCGCAACTTGATCTTGTCGCATTGCTGCGGCGTCGGCCCGGCGACGCCGGAGCCGGTCGTCCGGCTGATGATTGCGCTGAAGATCATCTCGCTCGGCCGCGGCGCCTCCGGCGTGCAGCGTGAGATCATCGAGCAGTTGCAGGCGATGCTTGCGCATGGCGTGCTGCCGTTCGTGCCTCAGCAGGGGTCGGTGGGCGCCTCCGGCGATCTCGCGCCGCTCGCGCATATGGCGGCGGTGATGATCGGCGAGGGGCAAGCGTTCGTCGACGGCCGCCTGATCTCCGGTCGCGAGGCGCTGGAGCGCGCAGGGCTTGCGCCGGTCACGCTCGGGCCGAAGGAAGGGCTGGCGCTGATCAACGGCACGCAGTTCTCGACGGCCTATGCGCTCGCCGGCCTGTTCCGCGCGCATGACCTGCTCAACGCCGCGCTGGTCACCGGGGCGCTCTCGGTCGATGCGGCCATGGCTTCGACGGCGCCGTTCCGCCCCGAAATCCAGGCGCTCCGCGGTCATCCCGGCCAGATCGAGGCTGGCCGCGTGCTCACCGAGCTGCTCGACGGCAGCGCCATCCGGCTGTCGCATCTCGAGGGCGACGAGCGCGTGCAGGATCCGTATTGCCTGCGCTGCCAGCCGCAGGTCGCCGGCGCCGCGCTCGATCTGCTGACCGAGGCGGCGCGCACGCTCGTCACGGAGGCCAATGCGGTCACCGACAATCCGCTGGTGCTGGTCGAGACCGGCGAAATCATTTCGGGCGGAAATTTCCACGCCGAGCCCGTGGCCTTCGCCGCCGACCAGATCGCGCTCGCGCTGTCCGAGCTTGGTGCGATCAGCGAGCGGCGGATTGCGACGCTGGTCGATCCCGCGCTGAACTTCGGCCTGCCGCCGTTCCTCACGCCGGAGCCCGGCTTGAACTCCGGCTTCATGATCGCCGAGGTGACCGCGGCGGCGCTGTTCGCCGAGAACAAGCAGCGCGCGCTGCCGTGCTCCATCGACTCCACGCCGACCAGCGCCAACCAGGAAGATCACGTGTCGATGGCCGCGCATGCCGCGCGGCGGCTGCATGACATGGCCGACAATCTTGCTCATATCGTCGGCATCGAGCTGCTGGTCGCAGCGCAAGGCATCGAGCTGCGCGTGCCGCATGGCACCAGCGCCGCGCTCTCGGCGGTGATCGGTGCGCTGCGCGTGCACGTGCCGGCGCTGGAGAATGACCGCTACATGGCGGACGATCTGGCGAAGGCCGCAGCGCTCGTCGCGGCCGGCGCTCTGGCCCGCGCAGCTGCCGATTTGCTCGGACGCGATCCGTTTCCCAGGCTTGGATGAGAGGGACCCATGAACCGACGCCTCGACAATGACAGGGTGATCCGCGCGCCGCATGGCAGCGACATCAGCGCCAAGAGCTGGCTCACCGAAGCGCCGTTGCGCATGCTGATGAACAATCTCGATCCGGATGTCGCCGAGAAGCCGAGCGAGCTGATCGTCTATGGCGGCATCGGCCGCGCCGCCCGCGACTGGGACAGCTTTGACCGCATCGTCGCGTCGTTGCGCAAGCTCGAGGCGGATCAGACATTGGTGGTGCAGTCCGGCAAGCCGGTCGGAATTTTCCGCACCCACCCCGATGCGCCGCGCGTGCTGATCGCCAACTCCAACATCGTGCCGCATTGGGCGACGCTCGATCACTTCAACGCGCTCGATAAAATGGGCCTGATGATGTACGGCCAGATGACGGCCGGCTCCTGGATCTACATCGGCAGCCAGGGCATCGTGCAGGGCACCTATGAGACGTTCGTGGAGGTCGGCCGCCGCCACTATCATGGCGATCTCTCAGGCAAGTGGATTCTGACCGCCGGCCTCGGCGGCATGGGCGGCGCGCAGCCGCTGGCGGCCACGATGGCCGGCGCCTCGATGCTCGCGGTCGAATGCCAGCCCAGCCGCATCGAGATGCGGCTGCGCACCGGTTATCTCGATCGCCAAGCGGCCACGCTGGACGAGGCGCTGGCGTTGATGGCCGAAGCGGCGACCACGAAGAAGGCGGTGTCGGTCGGCCTGCTCGGCAACGCCGCGGAGATCTTTCCTGAGCTGGTGCGTCGCGGCGTCCGTCCCGACATCGTCACCGACCAGACCAGCGCGCATGATCCGATCAACGGCTATCTGCCGAAGGGCTGGACGCTGGCCGAATGGGAGACGAAGCGGGCCACCGATCCCAAGGCGGTGGAGCAGGCGTCGAAGACGTCGATGGTCGGGCACGTCCAGGCGATGCTGGACTTCCATGCCATGGGCATTCCGACGCTCGACTACGGCAACAACATCCGCCAGATGGCGAAGGACATGGGCCTCGCCGATGCGTTCGATTTCCCCGGCTTCGTGCCGGCGTATATTCGCCCGCTGTTCTGCCGCGGCATCGGTCCGTTCCGCTGGGCGGCGCTGTCGGGCGATCCCGAGGACATCTACAAGACCGATGCCAAGGTGAAGGAACTGCTGCCGGATAACAAGCATCTCCACAACTGGCTCGACATGGCCCGGCAGCGGATCAAGTTCCAGGGGCTGCCGGCGCGGATCTGCTGGGTCGGGCTCGGCGACCGCCATCGCCTTGGCCTTGCCTTCAACGAGATGGTGGCGCGCGGCGAATTGAAGGCGCCGATCGTGATCGGCCGCGATCATCTCGATTCCGGCTCGGTCGCGAGCCCGAACCGCGAGACCGAGGCGATGAAGGACGGCTCGGATGCGGTGTCGGACTGGCCGTTGCTGAACGCGCTGCTCAATTGCGCCAGCGGCGCGACCTGGGTCTCGCTGCATCATGGCGGCGGCGTCGGCATCGGCTATTCGCAGCATGCCGGCATGGTCATCGTCGCCGACGGCACGGATGACGCGGCGCGGCGGCTGGAGCGCGTGCTGTGGAATGATCCGGCGACCGGCGTGATGCGCCATGCCGATGCCGGCTACGAGGACGCCATCGCCTGCGCCGAGGCCAACGGGCTCGATCTGCCGAGCCTCGCCCGTTAACCGTTGACGGGTTGAAGAGCGGCCCCTGATTGTGGTCTCATGCCGTCAAACGCGGCCGAGATGCCGCGATGCAGGGGACGCTCATGGGAATTGCCTTTCCGTTCTCGGCCATTGTCGGCCAGGACGAGATGAAGCTGGCGCTGATGATTGCCGCCGTCGATCCCAAGGTCGGCGGCGTGCTGGCATTCGGCGATCGCGGCGCCGGCAAGTCCACCGCCGTGCGTGCGCTGGCCGCGCTTTTGCCGCCGATGAGCGCCGTGGTCGGCTGCCCCTATCAATGCGATCCGGCCGATGCCGCCGCGCAATGCGCGCAATGCCGCGCGCGCTCCAAGCCAGCCGGCAAGGGCAAGAAGCCGGCCGCGCTGAAGGCGCATCAGGTGCCCGTGCCCGTGATCGACCTGCCGCTCGGCGCCACCGAGGATCGCGTCGTCGGCGCGCTCGATCTGGAGCGTGCACTGGCGCATGGCGAGAAGTCGTTCGAGCCCGGGCTGCTCGCGCGCGCCAATCGCGGCTTTCTCTATATCGACGAGGTCAATCTCTTGGAGGATCATCTCGTCGACCTGCTGCTCGACGTCGCCGCCTCCGGTGAGAACGTCGTCGAGCGCGACGGTCTCAGCATCCGCCACCCCGCGCGGCTCGTGCTGGTCGGCACCGGCAATCCGGAGGAGGGTGAGTTGCGGCCGCAACTGCTGGATCGGTTCGGGCTTTCGGTCGAGGTGAAGACGCCCGGCGATCTGCCGACGCGCATCGAGGTGATCAAGCGGCGCGACTCCTTCGAGACGGATTCCGCGGCCTTCGTCGCGCATTGGGAGAAGGAGGAGGCCAAGCAGCGCAAGCGGATTCTCGCCGCGCGCGAGCATATCGGTTCGGTCAAGGTCGCCGATCGCGAGCTGGAGCAGGCCGCACGCCTCTGCATGGCACTCGGCACCGATGGTCTACGCGGCGAGCTCACCCTGATGCGCGCGGCGCGCGCGGCAGCGGCGCTGGATGGGGCCAAGGCGGTCGATGATAGCCATCTCAAGACGGTCGCACCGATGGCGCTACGGCACCGTCTCCGGCGCAATCCGCTCGACGATTCCGGCTCGTCGGTACGGGTCGAGCGCGCGCTCAATGAGCTGTTCGCGCCGTGAGCGACGGTGCCGCGATCTGGGCCGATGCGATGATCGCGGCCGCGCTGGCCGCGATCGACTGTTCTGCATCGGTGCTGGTGCGTGCAGGAGCAGGTCCCGTGCGCGAGCAATGGCTGGAGCTTTTGCGCGAGCTGATACCGCCGTCGGTACAGCTGCGTAAGCTACCGCCGTCTATCTCCGACGATCGCCTGCTGGGCGGTCTCGATCTCGCCGCCACCTTGCAGGCAGGACGTCCGGTGATGCAGCGCGGGTTGCTCGCCGAGACTGATGGCGGCGTGCTGATCGCCGTGATGGCCGAACGCATCTCGCCATCGACGGTTGCTCATCTCGCCGTCGCGCTCGACACCGGCTGGATCAGTATCGAGCGCGATGGGCTGTCGCTGCGCGCGCCGGGGCGCTTCGGCCTGATCGCGCTCGACGAAGGGATCGATGATGAGCGCGTGTCGCCTGCCTTGGCGGATCGTTTGGCCTGCCATCTCGATCTCGGCATTGTCGCCCGTGCCGATCTCGGCGAGAGCCTGTTCACATCGTCGGACGTCATCGCGGCGCGCGCGCTGCTGTCGAAGGTCCGTCTGTCCGACGACGCGATCGTCGCGCTGACGACGACGGCGGTGGCGCTCGGCATCGACTCGCTGCGCGCGCCGTTGCTGGCCTGTCGTGTGGCCCGCATCGCAGCCGCCCTCGACGGCGAGACGATCGTCGCCGAGCAGCACATCGCCTGCGCCGCGCGGCTGGTGCTGGCGCCACGCGCCACGCGGCTGCCTGCCAATGAGGACGATGCCGATAGCAACGAGGCGCCGGAGCCGCAGAACGATCAGGCCGAGAGCGCGGAGGACGATCGCAGCGATGACGGTCCGCTCGAAGACCGCGTGCTCGAAGCAGCGCAGGCTGCCATTCCCGCCGATCTCTTGAAGCGCCTTCAGGACGAGCGGGCGATGCGCACGCGATCGAGCAGCGCCGGCCGGCAGGGCACCGCGCAGAAGGCCCCGAAGCGCGGCCGTCCGATCGGCGCGCGGCGCGGCGAGTGGCGGGCCGGCGCGCGCCTCAACGTGCTCGAGACTCTTCGCGCGGCAGCGCCGTGGCAGCCGCTGCGGCGGAGGACGCGACGCGCGGGCAAGGGCGGCCGGCTGATCGTGCACAAGGACGACATCCGCATCACCCGCTTCAAGCAGCGCTCCGGCACCACGACCATTTTCGTTGTCGACGCTTCCGGCTCGTCGGCGCTGCAGCGGCTGGCCGAAGTGAAGGGGGCCGTCGAGCTGCTGCTCGCCGAATGCTACATCCGCCGTGACGAGGTGGCGCTGATCGCGTTTCGCGGCAGGACGGCCGAACTGCTGCTGCCGCCGACGCGCTCGCTGACGCGCGCCAAGCGCAGCCTCGCCGGCTTGCCGGGCGGCGGCGGCACGCCGTTGTCATCCGCGATCTTCGCCGCAACCGAGCTCGCCCTCGCCGTGAAGGCCAAGGGCCAGGCGCCGACCATCGTGCTTATGACGGACGGCCGCGGCAATGTCGCGCGCAATGGTGGCGGCCGCAGTGAGGCCGAGGCGGAGGCGCTGGTCGCCGCCAAGCAGCTCGCGCTCACCGGCATCCCGGTCGTGCTGGTCGATTCCTCGCCGCGCCCGCAGGAGAAGGCGGCGCAGCTCGCCGGTGCGATGCATGCGCGCTATGTCGCGCTTCCTCATGCCGACGCCACGCGATTGTCGCGCGCCGTCATGGCCGAAACAGGCCGCGCCTGAGCAGCGTGGAACCCCTGGCGTCAGGACGCGTTCCCAACGACGACTGACAAGCCGGCTAGTCATCGCTATGCTCCGTCTCGGCGGCCGATGATCGCGCCACTCGACACGAATGCATCATACAGGAGCAGGCCATGCAGGTCGCCTCGACCACACAGAGTGACCCTGCGGCGGTCTCGCGCGCCGTGACGATGCCGCCGCCGCTGGCGGCGCCGCGTTTCGAGCTCACAGACGCCCGTGTCGGCCGCATTACCTGCTATGGCGAGGATCTTCCCGGAGCTTCCGAGCAACGGCCGCTGCTGCTGATCCACAGCGTCAATGCGGCGGCGACCGCCTACGAGATGAGGCCGCTGTTCGAGCATTATCGGACGATGCGTCCGGTCTACGCCCTCGACCTGCCGGGCTTCGGCCTGTCGGACCGGGCCGACCGCGTCTACACGCCGCGCATCATGACCGATGCGATCCTGCTCGCGGCCAATGAGATTCGTCGCCGTCACGGCGATGTCGCGATCGATGCGATCGCACTGTCGCTCAGCTGCGAATTCGCGGCTCGCGCCGGCACCGAGGCACCCAACCTGTTTCGCACCCTGGCGCTGGTCAGCCCGACCGGCTTCGACCGCCGCGCTGAGGCCGCAGCCAAGAAGGCGGGCAATAAGGATGCGACGCGGGCCATGCCGTGGGTCCGCAACATTCTCAACGTGCCGCTGTGGAAGCACGGCTTCTTCACCCTGCTGACGTCACGCGCCAGCATCCGTTTCTTCCTGCAGAAGACCTTCGGCCGCAAGGACATCGACGAGGGCCTTCTGGAGTACGACTACATCACCACGCATCAGCCGGGCGCGGAGAATGCGCCGTATTCCTTCGTCTCCGGCTATCTGTTCAGCGCCCATGCCCTGAAGCTTTACCAGGCACTGGCGATGCCGGTCTGGATGGTGCACGGCGTGCGCGGCGATTTCGTCGATTACAAAGGCAAGCACGCCGTCGAGGGGCTGCCGAACTGGACCATCCAGGTGATGCAAACCGGGGCGATGCCGCATTTCGAACAGCTTGATAAAGTCATCGCGGGCTACGATGATTTCCTGGCGCGCGCCGCCGGCGCGTGAGCCGCAGCGGCGCGGGGGCGCGCGCCGTCCGAACAGGTCGTCGGCATGAGCGACAAGCCGAGTTGGAGCATCGACGGCCGCACCTGGCCTAACCGCGACGCAAGCCGCTTCGTCGACGCCGGCGGCCTACGCTGGCACGTCCAGGTGATGGGCGAGGGTCCGGTCGCGCTGCTGGCGCATGGCACGGGTGCGGCGACCCATTCCTGGCGCGATCTCGCGCCGCTGCTGGCCAGGCACTTCACGATCATCGCGCCCGATCTCTCCGGCCATGGCTTCACCTCGACGCCGAGCTGGCAGCGGCTGTCTCTGCCGGGCATGTCGCGCGATCTCGCCACGCTGTGCGAGCAGCTCGCGATCTCGCCGGAGATCGCGATCGGTCATTCCGCGGGCGCGGCGATCCTCACCCGGATGACGCTCGACGGCCTGATCGCGCCCAAGCTGATCGTCAGCCTCAATGGCGCCTACCTGCCGTTCGGCGGCGTCGCGGCACAGTTCCTGTCGCCGCTCGCCAAGATGATGGCGCTGAACCCGTTTGTGCCGCGGCTGTTCGCCTGGCGCGGCCGCGATCCGGCGGCGGTGCACCGGCTGCTCAAGGCGACCGGCTCGACGCTCGATGCCAATGGCGAGCGGCTGTATCGCCGCCTCGTCGGCAGCCCCGGTCACGTGGGCGCCGCGCTGGAGATGATGGCGAACTGGGACCTCAATCCGCTGGTGCGCGATCTGCCGCGATTGAAGACGGCGCTGCTGCTGATCGCCGCCACGCACGACCACGCCATCACGCCTGACGTCGCCCGGCGCGTGCGCCAATTGGTGCCGCAGGCGCAGCTCGAACTCCTTGATGGACTTGGCCATTTGGCGCATGAGGAGCAGCCGGCGCGGGTCGCGGAGCTGATCGTCGCGGCCGCGGAGCGCGCCGGCGTGCTCGCAGCGCAGCAGGAAATGTCAAACTAGATTGACATTTTTGGCTGGCGAAAGCGTCAATTTCAATTTACGCTTTGGCCATGCTCGACGTCTCCACCATCAAGGCCGCTGTTCCGGCTGCGCTCGGAGACCGGCCGCATGCGGTCGTGATCGGCTCCGGCTTCGGCGGCCTCGCTACGGCGGTGCGGCTCGGCGCGCGCGGATATCGCGTCACCGTGTTCGAGCAGCTCGATGCGCCCGGCGGCCGCGCCTATGTGCATCGCCAGGACGGCTTCACCTTCGATGCCGGACCGACCATCGTCACCGCGCCGTTCCTGTTCGAGGAGCTGTGGCAGCTCTGCGGGCGCAGGATGTCGGACGACGTCACGCTCAAGCCGATCTCGCCGTTCTATCGCATCCGCTTCGACGACGGCACGATCTTCGACTGCTCGGCCGATCCGGTTGCGATGCGCGCCGAGGTGAACAGGATCTCGCCCGGCGATGTCGATGGCTACGAGCGCTTCATGAAGGCGAGCGAGGCGATCTTCAAGAAGGGTTTTGAGGAGCTCGGCGACGTGCCGTTCCTGTCGCTGCTCGACATGGCCAAGATCGCACCGGCAATGATCAAGCTGCAGAGCTTCCGCTCGGTCTACGGCCTCGTCTCGCAGCATGTGCGCGACGAGCGGCTGCGAATCATCCTCAGCTTCCATCCGCTGCTCATCGGCGGCAATCCGTTCACGACCACCTCGATCTATTGCCTGATCGCCTATCTCGAACGCCGCTGGGGCGTGCACTTCGCGATGGGCGGCACCGGCGCGCTGGTGACGGGTCTCGTCGGTCTCATCGAGGGGCAGGGCGGCAAGGTGAGGTGCTCGGCGCCCGTGGCCGAGATCACCACCAGGAACGGTGTCGCCACCGGCGTGCGGCTCGCCTCGGGCGAGGCGATCGCGGCCGACGTCGTCGTGTCCAACGGCTGCGCCGCCTGGACCTACAAGCATCTGCTGCCATCAGTGCCGCGGCGGCGCTGGACCGATGCGCGCATCGATCGCGCGCGCTACTCGATGAGCCTGTTCGTCTGGTATTTCGGCACGAAGCGCCGCTACGACGACGTCGAGCATCACACCATCCTGCTCGGCCCGCGCTATCGCGAGCTGCTCGACGACATCTTCCGCCGCAAGGTGCTGGCGGATGATTTCAGCCTCTATCTGCACCGGCCGACCGCGACCGACCCGTCGCTGGCGCCCGACGGCTGCGATGCGTTCTACGTGCTGTCGCCAGTGCCGCATCAGGAAAGCGGCATTGACTGGACTGTTGCCGCCGAGCCGTTCCGCAGGCGGATCGAGACCGCGTTGAGCGAATCGCTATTGCCCGATCTTGCAAACCAGATCGTGACCTCGCGTTTGCTCACGCCGGACGATTTCGAGCATCGCCTGTCGTCCTATCGCGGAGCGGCGTTCGGGCTCGAGCCGGTGTTGATGCAGAGCGCGTGGTTCAGGCCGCACAACAAGAGCGAAGAGGTCGAGCGGCTGTACCTCGTCGGCGCCGGCACCCATCCCGGCGCAGGCCTGCCCGGCGTGTTGTCCTCGGCGCGCGTGCTCGATGAGCTCGTACCGGCGCCGCATGAGCTGGAGCGGCGATGAGTTGGGCTGAGGACATCGCGATCTGTCGGCGGATGTTGCGGGGCGGATCGAAGACGTTTTTTGCCGCATCGAAGGTCTTGCCCCGATCGGTCGGCGATCCAGCGATTGCGCTCTACGCGTTCTGCCGCGAGGCCGATGATGCGATCGACGGTCCCGCGCGACGCGTCGATGCCGTCGAGGTTCTGCATGAGCGGCTCGACCGGATCTATGATGACGCACCAGACGACAATCCGGTCGATCGGGCGCTCGCCGGCGTCGTCGCGCATTTCGTCATTCCGCGCGGGCTGCCCGAGGCGCTGCTTGAAGGTCTTGCCTGGGATGCGCAGGGGCGCCGCTACGAGACCTTGAGCGACGTGCTCGCTTATGCGGTGCGCGTCGCAGGGACGGTCGGCGTGATGATGTCGCTGCTGATGCACCGGCGCGACCCCGAGACGATCGGGCGCGCCTGTGATCTCGGCATTGCGATGCAGCTCACCAACATCGCCCGCGACGTCGGCGAGGATGCGCGCAATGGCCGGCTGTATCTGCCGCAGCAATGGCTGCGTGAGGCCGGTCTCGACGTCGAGACCTGGCGCGCCGCACCGTTCTTCGATGACCGAATTGGTCGCGTTACCGCCCGGCTGCTCGCTGTCGCCGACGTGTTCTATGCGCGCGCTGCGGCCGGCATTGCCGACCTGCCGTGGACCTGCCGGCCGGGTATTCACGCCGCGCGGCTGATCTATGCCGAGATCGGCCGCGAAGTGGCGCGTGTCGCGTTCGATTCGATGTCGCAGCGCGCCTTCGTCTCGATGTCGCGCAAGCTGCAACTGCTCGGCAAGGCAGCCGCGGTCTCGCTGCTGCAGGCGCAGCCTTCGCTCGCCCCGCTGCGCCCCGAGGCACGGATCCTGATCGACGCCGTGGTCGCAGCCGATGCGCAGCGTCCCCATGCGCTCGCCCCGCCCCGACGAACGATGCACGACCGCGCGCTGTGGGTCATCGACCTGTTCGAGCGGCTGGAGCGGCGTGAACAATTGTCGCGCTCGGCGCGGACGTCTTGACGGTCTGGCGGCCTCAACAGCGCGTGAGACGTGCTTCATGAGTAGGACATCATGAGCGAGATGGGCGGCCTGCTCGAATTCGTCGTCGTCGCGCTCTGCGTTCTCGGCTGGCTCGTGCTCGAATGGCAGGGCCGCCGCCTCGACCGCCAGCGCGCCGAGCGCGAGGCGAGGGAACGTGCCGCCCACGAGAAGTCCTCGTAGGGTGGGCAAAGGCGCGCCGGTATGGTGGCGGTAAGTGCAGATCGGCACGCGCGCCGTGCCCACCGTCCCCCACGTTTGATGCTGATGGTGGGCACGTCGCGCCCGCGGCTTCGCCGCGCTCGCGCCTTTGCCCACCCTACGGACTACGGCAGCATCACTCTGGAATTGTCAGCATTGGCCCCGGCGCATCCACATGCACCGCTGTCGTCCCGGCCTTGAGCCGGGACCCATACCCCCAGGGAGATGTTTGAGGCACGCTGGCAATTAGCTTTTGTGCCCGTCACGTCCGCTGCGGCGTATGGGTCCCGGATCGGCGCCGTGACGCGCTGGCGCGCATCACGGCTTGTCCGGGACGACGGCTTTGTTTGTTGCGAACGCGAGTGTTTGTCGCACAAGTAAGTGTTTGTCGCTCAAGTCAGCGTTTACCACCCGAGTGGCGCGCGCCGGTGGCGTTGGCGCGAATCTATCAACGTCATCCTCTCCATCCCGCCCGCCGCGGCATCCTGAACGGCAGCATGGCCTGGACGATCGGCATCTGGAAGCGGTCGAGTGAGAGGCTTTCATGCATCATGGCTGTGTCCTCGCCATGGATGCGGGCGGCGAGGTGGCTGCGGGCGTAGAAGGGGGCGTCCTCCAAGGTGCTTGCCACGCGCACGGATGTCTCCGCATCGGCGCGGGCGCTACGGTCGACGCGCCACAATGTCTTGCGCAGAGGAGTATCGACCAGCGGCGCAATGCGCCTCAACTGCGCGTCGGGATCGACGTGCAGGGCGATCGTCCTGTCGGCGCCGGCGCGTGCCACGGTGTCGTAGGAGATCACCGTGCCGGTGCGCGTTGCGGCGCGCGACCATTGCCAGCTCTGGAAGTCGCGCTCCAGCGGCGCGTCGCCGTGGTTGAGGTCGAAATAGCCGTCGCCGCGCCAGTGCAGCTCCGGATGATCGAAGTCGACCGCCACGCGGCAGCACGGCGCGATCGGCTGCCAGCGATGGCGTCCTTCGGCATCGAGCGTGAACGCGACCGGGTTCAGCGCGGTCGGGACGACGCGCACCTTGCCGCGCAGAGGCAGCGGCCATGGCACCGTGACCTCGCTGATGTCGATCGACAGCTCGCGGCCGTTCCAGCTCAAGCTGCTCGGCCCGATGGCAAAGCGGGACTGATCGCGCGCGATTGCGCCCCGGCCGCGCTCGGTCATGGACCAGCGCCGCGCGCGCTCGCCATAGAGCGCGACGTTGAGCGCGCAATGATTTTCCGGATCCGCCGGACCGCGTCGCCGCGCCCATGCATAATACGGCGAGAACACGCTGCCGACGAAGGCGATGATGGTGAGTCCGAAACGGCCGTCATCGCTCAGCGCGTCGACATACCACCACGCATAGCCGTCCTTCGGGACGGGGCGATCGAAGCGAGGTCCAGAATCACCCTGCTGGCTGCCATCCGGCCCGACAGTGCCGCCATGGGCACGCCCGGTCCCGGATGCGCGCTGCCTCCCGCCACATAGAGCCCCGGCAGCCTGGTCTGCGCGCCCGGCCGCTGGAACGAGGCCATCCAGCCGTGCGAGCTGCGGCCGTACAGAGCGCCCCCCGTGCCCGGAAACATCCGGTTGAAATCCGCCGGCGTCGTCACGCGGGTCAGTTCCGGCGTCGTCGCGATGCTCAGGCCGCAGCGCTGCAACAGGTCGAAGGTCTGGCGGGCACATTGGCTGATCTCCGAGGGAGCGAAGCGATGATGATCACCTGACGCGGGCGCGTTGATCAGCACGAACAGCGGCTCGTTCGTGCCGGGCTGGCGCGGCTGGTCGTCGCGGTCCTGCGCGCAGACGTAGACTGTCGGCTCGGCCGGCATCATCAGGCGCTCGATCAGCTGGTCGAACTCGGCGCGGTAGTCGCGCGAGAAGAACACGTTGTGTCGCACGAGCGGAAAGCCGTCGGCGCGCGCGAGGCAGCTCCAGGTCATGGCCGAGAGCGAGCGCGCCGACTCCGGGATCGCGGGCAGGGCGCGCGCCGCGTCCGTCCCGAACAGGCCCTGCGCCAGCGCGGCGACATCGGCGGTTGCGATCACGGCATCGGCCGCGATCTGCTCGCCATCGGCAAGCCGGACACCTGTCGCGCGGCCGCTCTGCGTGACGATGCCGGCGACCTCGCTGTCATAGCGGATGCTGACCGCGTGGCGCCGCGCCAGCGCGGCCAAGCATGAAGCGAGCTCGTGCATGCCGCCATCGATCAGCCAGACGCCGGACTGCTCGACATGGGCGACCAGCATCAGCGTCGCCGGTGCGTGGAACGGCGACGAGCCGCAATAGGTGGCGTAGCGCCCGAACAGCTGCTGCAGTCGGGCATCGCGAAAATAACCTCCGAGCGCCTTCCACAAGGTCTGGAACGGACGGATTGCCGTGAGGTCGCGGAAGCCGGCATTGCGCAGGAGATGCGTCATGCTCGGCGCCGGCGTGCGAATGAAGGGATCTCTGAGCGTTTCGAAGATGCGGCGCGCGTCGCGGCAGAACGCGCGATAGCCCTCGGCCTCGCCGCGCCCGGCGAAATGGCCGATCGCGTCAGCCGAGCGGTCCTCGTCGGCGAACAGGTCGAGCGTGCGGCGATCGGTCCAGGTGTGACGTGCGAGGATGTCGAGCGGCGTCAGCGTGAGATGATCATCGAGTGAGGTGCCGATCTCGTCGAACAACTCGTCGAACACCCAGCGCATCGTGAACACGGTGGGACCGGAGTCGATGCGCGCGGGTCCGATCGCGACCTGCCGCATCTTGCCGCCGGGCGCGGGCGCGCGCTCCAGCACCGTCACCTCGGCTCCTCGCGCGGCGAGGGTGAGCGCAGCGCTGAGGCCGGCAATCCCGGCGCCAACCACGATCACGCGGTGATCGGCCATTGCTCGCACTCCTGTCCGCGGGACTTGACGCCGGAAATGTCTAGCATGATTTACAGTATGGGTGTAAGCTGAAATTTACATAGCGAGCCCTCGATACCTTGGGCCTCGCGGCAGGGGAGGCTGGCATGGACGTGATGGCCCGGATCGAAAAATCCCTCGTCGCTGCGGTCGCGCTGGCCGACCGGCCCGGATGTCCGCCACGGCTCTCAGCGGCGATGCAGGCGGCGGTCTTTCCCAAGGGCGCTCGGGTGCGGCCCCGACTCTGTCACGCGGTGGCCGCGGCTTGCGGCGACGACGAGCCGGCCGCGACGGACGCGGCGGGATCGGCGATCGAGCTGTTGCACTGCGCCTCGCTGGTGCATGACGATCTGCCGTGCTTCGACAATGCCAAGCTGCGGCGCGGCCGGCCATCGGTGCATGCCGCGTTCGGCGAGCCGCTCGCGGTGCTCGCCGGTGACGCGCTGATCGTGCTCGCCTTCCAGACGCTTGCCAAGTCACGCTGCTCGCCGCTGCGGTTGGCGCAGCTCATTGCTACCATCGGCGATGCCGTCGGCGTGCCGCATGGCATCGCCGCCGGACAGGCCTGGGAATGCGAACCGGAGATCGACCTGTCGCGCTATCACCGGTCGAAGACCGGCGCCTTGTTTGCGGCCGCCACCGTCTCGGGCGCCGCCGCGGCGGGTCATGAGAATCCGGAGGCGTGGCGCACGCTCGGCGAGACCATCGGCGAGGCTTATCAGGTCGCCGATGACATTCGTGATGCGGCCAGCGACGAGGAGGAGGCGGGCAAGCCGGTCGGGCAGGATGCAGCCCTCGGGCGGCCCAATGCGGTGCTGCGCTATGGCCTCAGCGGTGCTGTCACCTATCTGCACGATCTCGTCGCCGAGGGCATCCGCACCATGCCGCCCTGCGCCCACGCGCACGAGCTGCGCATGCTGATGGAGCAGGAAGCCAAGCGCCTGGTGCCGCGCCGCCTCGCGGCGTCGGCGGCGTGAGCATCAGAACAGGACCGGGATGTTGACGTCCCGCCACGCGTGCGATGTTCACCCTCCCCTGGAGGGGGAGGGGCGGCGCGCATGCGCGCCGGGGTGGGGTGACAGACTATCGGCGCACGCGGTGCTCGTGATGCCCCATGACCGGAGACAGTCAGAACTGAGAACCGCTGGCCTCATCCGCACTTATTTCCGGGCTCACCCCACCACGCCGCGCGCTTTGCGCGCGACGACCCTCCCCCTCCAGGGGAGGGTGGGCAGCTTCGTTTGTCGATCCTTTCGAGCCAATCAGTCGCGCCAGCCAGCGCAGACACAGATTCTCTCGTTGGAGCCTTAAGCGCGATGCCCGCCGCGATCCGCCACGACACGCCGGCGCCGGAGAGCTTCGGAGATCGCTGGCGCGGCTGGCGCGATGCGCTGCTGGCGAGTGCCGCGTTCCAGCGCTGGGCTGCGGCGTTTCCGTTGACGCGGCCGATCGCGCGCCGGCGGGCGGCGGAGCTGTTCGATCTGTGCGCCGGCTTCGTCTACTCGCAGACGCTTTCCGCCTGCGTGCAGCTCGATCTGTTCGAGACGCTGCGTGCGGGACCGCGCGACCTCGCGGCGCTGGCCGCGCGCGGGGCGATCCCTGTCGCGTCGATGGAGAGCCTGTGCGAGGCCGCCTGCGCCCTGCAGTTGCTCGAGCGTCGCGGCGCGGCCCGCTATGGCCTCGGGCCGCTCGGTGCGGCGCTGCTCGGCAATCCCGGTATTGCCGCGATGGTCCGGCATCACGCCGCGCTCTACGCCGATCTCGGCGATCCCCTGACGCTGCTGCGCGGCCATGATCGCGAGCGTCGCCTCGCGCATTACTGGCCCTATGCGCTCGACCATGGCGGCGCCTCGCTCACGCGCGACGATGTCGCGCCCTACACGGCGCTGATGGCGGCGTCGCAGCCGATGATCGCGGATCTGGTGCTGTCAGCCTATCCGTTGACCGGCCATCGCTGCCTGCTCGATGTCGGCGGCGGTGACGGCAGCTTCCTCGCCGCCGCCGCGCGGGCAGCGCCGCAGCTGCAACTGCAGCTGTTCGATCTGCCCGGGGTCGCAGCGATTGCCGGGGAGCGCCTGTCGAAGGCCGGGCTGGCCGATCGCACGACGATCACGCCGGGCAGCTTCTACGACGATCCGCTGCCATCCGGCGCCGACGTGATCTCGCTGATTCGCGTGGTGCATGATCACGACGACGACGCGGTGGCGCACCTGCTTGCCAAGGTGCGGGCGGCGTTGCCCGATGAGGGGGTGCTGCTGCTCGGCGAGCCGATGCGCGCCGCGGCCGGGGGCAGCGACGGCGTCAGCGCCTATTTCGAGATCTATCTCCGCGCGATGGGGCAGGGCCGGCCGCGCAGCGCGAACCGTCTGCGCGAGCTGCTGAATCTGGCAGGCTTTTCGCAGGTGCGAGTGCTTCGCACGCGGATCCCCTTGATCGCCAGCGTGATTGTCGCGAAAAGCTGACACTTGGAATGTAAATTTATATTGACACTTTGTGTGGTCCGACTAACCTGACACCCGTAACTAAGCGGGCGTCGCCGGGGAGTTGGGCAATGGACGCGATCGCCGTCGTACTAGGGAGGCCGAGGCAATTGTCGCTGCAGCACCTGGTGCTCGCAGACGCCCCGGACTGCCTGACCGTCGACATCGAATGGAGCGCGATCAGCACCGGCACCGAGCGGTTGCTGTACGAAGGGCGTATGCCGCAGTTCCCGGGCATGGGCTATCCGCTCGTGCCGGGCTACGAGGCCGTGGGCCGCGTCGCGCAGGCTGCACCGCATTCCGGTTTTCGGAAGGGCGAGCGGGTGTTTGTGCCGGGCGCGGCGCGCTGCTTCGGCGAGGTCAAGAGCCTGTTCGGCGCGGCTGCCTCGCGTCTCACCGTTCCAGCCCAACGCATCGTGGCGATCGACGAGGCGACCGGCGAGCGCGGCGTGCTGATGGCGCTGGCGGCGACCGCGTATCATGCTCTGTCGATCGGCGGTGACGGCCAGGCCGAATGCGTGGTGGGTCATGGCGTGCTCGGTCGTCTGCTCGCGCGGCTGATCGTGGCGATGGGCGGCGACCCGCCGGTCGTGTGGGAGAGCAATCCCGAGCGCGCTGTCGGCGCCATGGGCTATCGCGTCATCGATCCTGCTCACGACCAAAAGCGCGACTACCGCCTGATCTTCGATGCCAGCGGCGATGCCGGCATGCTCGACAGTCTCATTGCGCGTCTGGCGCCGCGGGGCGAGATCATCCTCGCCGGCTTCTACAGCGCACCGCTGACCTTCTCCTATCCGCCGGCCTTCATGCGCGAGGCGGCGATCCGCGTCGCCGCCGAATGGAAGCATGAGGATCTGCTCGCGGTGCGCAATCTGATCGACACCGGCCGGCTGTCGCTGGACGGGCTGATCACGCATCACGCGGAAGCGTCTTCCGCAGAGAGCGCCTACCGGACCGCGTTCGACGATCCGTCATGTCTCAAGATGGTCCTGGACTGGAGAGCAGCCGCATGAACGCCCCGACCAAGATCAGCGCCAACATGGCTGCGATGACGGATG
Organism: Bradyrhizobium sp. SRS-191; assembly: GCF_024586915.1. Taxonomy (GTDB): domain Bacteria; phylum Pseudomonadota; class Alphaproteobacteria; order Rhizobiales; family Xanthobacteraceae; genus Bradyrhizobium. Next base: position 57,845 of record NZ_JANBVS010000023.1, on the reverse strand, counting down.
CCCTGCGTGCCGAGGCCGCGATCGAGCCGGATGCGCCGGTGACGGCTGCGCCGAAGAAGGCCACGCAGATCATCGCGATCTACGGCAAGGGCGGCATCGGCAAGAGCTTCACGCTCGCCAATTTGTCCTACATGATGGCGCAGCAGGGCAAGAAGGTGCTGCTGATCGGTTGCGACCCGAAAAGCGACACGACGTCGCTGTTGTTCGGCGGCCGCGCCTGCCCGACCATCCTGGAGACCTCGTCGAAGAAGAAGCTCGCCGGCGAAGAGGTGAAGATCGGGGACGTCTGCTTCAAGCGCGACGGCGTGTTCGCAATGGAGCTCGGCGGGCCCGAGGTCGGCCGCGGCTGCGGCGGGCGCGGCATCATCCACGGCTTCGAGCTGATCGAGAAGCTCGGCTTCCACGATTGGGGTTTCGACTACGTCCTGCTCGATTTCCTCGGCGACGTCGTCTGCGGCGGCTTCGGCCTGCCGATCGCGCGCGACATGTGCCAGAAGGTGATCATCGTCGGCTCCAACGACCTGCAGTCGCTCTACGTCGCCAACAATGTCTGCTCGGCGGTGGAGTATTTCCGCAAGCTCGGCGGCAATGTCGGCGTCGCCGGCATCGTCATCAACAAGGATGACGGCACCGGCGAGGCGCAGGCATTTGCGGATGCCGTCGGCATCCCCGTGCTGGCCTCGATCCCGGCCGATGACGACATCCGCCGCAAGAGTGCGAGCTATCAGATCATCGGCAAGCCCGGCACGGCCTGGGCGCCGCTGTTCGAGCAGCTCGCGACCAACGTCGCCGAGGCGCCGCCGCAGCATCCGCATCCCCTGACGCAGGACGGCCTGCTCGGCCTGTTCAAGGCCTCGGAGGTCGGCCGCGACGTGGTGCTGGAGCAGGCGACGCTCGAGGACATGTGCGGCAGCACGGCGGTCGCCAAGCCCTCGCTCGAAGTGATCTACGACAATGTGTGATGGGTGCGTTCTGAGCAGCGGAATTGAGTAGTGGAATCTCGTGCAATGAGCGATGCAGTGGTCCATCAGGCGGTAAGCGTGGAGAGCGGCGCGGTGGCAGTCATGCCGGCGCAGCCCGAGGCGCTTGGCTGCCACGCCGGCAAGGCCGAGCTCAAGAAGGCCGCCGAGGCGGCCGGCAAGAGCGAGGTGCTCGCGCGCTACGCGGCCGACTATCCGGCCGGGCCGCATGACCAGCCGCAGAGCATGTGCCCGGCGTTCGGCTCGCTGCGCGTCGGCTTGCGCATGCGGCGCACCGCGACCGTGCTGTCGGGCTCGGCCTGCTGCGTCTATGGCCTGACCTTCACCTCGCATTTCTACGGCGCGCGGCGCAGCGTCGGCTACGTCCCGTTCAACTCGGAGACGCTGGTCACCGGAAAACTGTTCGAGGACATCCGCGACGCGGTGTTCAAGCTCGCGGACCCTGCGAACTACGACTGCGTCGTCATCATCAATCTCTGCGTTCCCACCGCCTCCGGCGTGCCGCTGCAGATTCTCCCGAAGGAGATCAACGGCGTGCGCGTGATCGGCATCGACGTGCCCGGCTTCGGCGTGCCGACCCATGCCGAGGCCAAGGACGTGCTTGCGGGTGCGATGCTGAACTATGCGCGGCGCGAGGCGGAGCAGGGGCCGGTGCAGGCGCCACGCGCGCCGCGCGGCGACAAGCCGACGATCACCTTGCTGGGCGAGATGTTCCCCGCCGATCCCGTCGGCGTCGGCATGCTGCTGGCGCCGCTGGGCCTCGCCGCCGGACCAACGGTGCCGACGCGCGAGTGGCGCGAGCTGTATGGCGCGCTCGACTGCGCGGCGGTCGCGGCAATCCATCCGTTCTACACGGCCTCGATCCGCGAGTTCGAGGCGGCGGGACGGCCGATCATCGGCTCGGCGCCGGTCGGCTGCGATGGCACCGCGGATTGGCTCGAGGCGGTCGGCAGTGTCTGTGGCGTCGGACGCGCGCAGATCGATGCTGCCAAGAATGCGGTGTTGCCGGCGATCCGCGGCGCGCTCGCTGACAAGCCGATCCGCGGCCGCATCACGCTGTCGGGTTACGAAGGCTCCGAGCTTCTGGTCGGCCGTCTGCTGGTCGAGAGCGGCGCCGATCTGCGCTATGTCGGCACCGCCTGCCCGCGCACGCGCTGGTCGGAGGCCGACTGTGCCTGGCTCGAACAGCGCGGCGTGCGCGTGCAATATCGTGCCTCGCTGGAGCAGGATCTCGCCGCGGTCGATGAATTCGCGCCGGATCTTGCGATCGGCACCACGCCGGTCGTCCAGAAGGCCAAGGCGCGCGCGATTCCGTCGCTGTACTTCACCAATCTGATTTCGGCGCGCCCGCTGTTCGGCGTCTCCGGCGCCGGCTCGCTGGCGCAGGTCGTCAATGCCGCGATATCAGGCAAGGCGCGCTTCGACGAGATGCGCGAGTTCTTCGAAGGTGTCGGTGAGGGCGACACTGCGGGCGTGTGGCAGGGCACTCCGGTCGCGCGTCCTGACTTCCGCGACAAGTATCGCAAGGCGGTCGCGGCGCAGGCCAAGAAGCGCAAGTCCGAGGAGATGGTGTGATGCTGATCCTCGACCACGATCGCGCCGGCGGCTATTGGGGCTCGGTCTACGCGTTCACCGCGATCAAGGGCCTGCAGGTGATCATCGATGGCCCCGTGGGCTGCGAAAACCTGCCGGTGACCTCGGTGCTGCACTACACCGACGGCCTGCCGCCGCACGAGCTGCCGATCGTCGTCACCGGCCTCGGCGAGGACGAGCTCGGCCAGAAGGGCACCGAGCAGGCGATGAAGCGCGCCCGCGCCGCGCTCGATCCGGATTTGCCGGCGGTCGTCGTCACCGGCTCGATCGCCGAGATGATCGGCGGCGGCGTCACGCCCGAAGGCTCCAACATCAAGCGCTTCCTGCCGCGCACCATCGACGAGGACCAGTGGCAGAGCGCCAACCGCGCGCTGAGCTGGCTATGGAGCGAATACGGCTCGCGCAAGATCCCCGAGCGCGAGCCGCGCGCCGAGGGCGAGAAGCCTCGCGTGAACATCATCGGGCCGATCTACGGCACTTTCAACATGCCGTCGGATCTCGCCGAGATCCGCCGCCTGGTCGAGGGCATCGGCGCCGAGATCAACATGGTTTTCCCGCTCGGCAGTCACCTCGCCGACGTGTCGAAGCTGGTCAACGCCGACGTCAACATCTGTATGTATCGCGAGTTCGGCCGGCTGCTGTGCGAGACCTTGGAGCGGCCGTATCTGCAGGCGCCGATCGGGCTGCATTCGACGACCAAGTTCCTGCGCACGCTGGGCGAGATGCTCGGGCTCGATCCCGAGCCGTTCATTGCGCGTGAGAAGCACACCACCATCAAGCCGGTGTGGGATCTCTGGCGCTCGGTGACGCAGGACTTCTTCGGCACCGCGAGCTTCGGCATCGTCGCCTCCGAGACCTACGCACGGGGCTTGCGCAATTTCCTGGAGACCGAGCTCGGGCTGCCCTGCCACTTCGCGATCTCCCGCTGCGCCGGCGCCAAGACCGACAATGACGCGATCCGCAAGATGATCCACGAGCGGCCGCCGCTGGTGCTGTTCGGCAGCTACAATGAGCGCATGTATGCGGCGGAAGCGGGAAACCGCGCGATCTACATCCCGGCCTCGTTCCCGGGCACGGTGATCCGCCGCCACACTGGCACGCCGTTCATGGGCTATGCCGGCGCGACCTACATCGTGCAGGAGGTCTGCAACGCGCTGTTCGATGCGCTGTTCAACATCCTGCCGCTCGCAACCCAGCTCGATCAGATCGCGGCGACCCCCGCGCGTCTCGAGCGCGAATTGCCATGGGACGACGGCGCCAGGCTGGCGCTGGACCAGATCATCGAGACACAGCCGGTGCTGGTGCGGATTTCGGCGGCGAAGCGGCTGCGCGACGCGGCTGAGCGCGGCGCGCGCCAGGCGGGGCTAGACACGGTGACGGAGGACGTTCTCGCGCAGGCGCGGTCACGGCTCGCAACGGGCCAGGCAGCGTAGGCAAGGGGACGAGGCGGAGAGGGAGAGGACGATGTCGTTATACGAACGCATGGATCGTGACGTCGCGCCGAAATCGCGCGAGCGGATCGACTATCTTCTCGTCTACGCGGTGTGCTTCGCCGTGCTGATGGTCGAAGGCGTGCTGCGCCGGGTCGGCTCGATCATCACGGGCCATCGTCCGGCGCCGCTCGGCACGATCTTCGGCGAGGCGCGGCTCAAGGCGGCGAACTGCGCGACCTCGTCCTTCATGGGGCTGTGACGCGCGCCCTGCGGTTTCGAGTCTCGGGGCTGTGAGTTCGAGCTCCGCAAGTCTTGCAAGGAATTCGTGCGGCTCGCCGCACGGATGTCATCCCGGCAACGGGGTGGCGCTTCGACGCCGCTCATCTCGGTGAGCGGCATCCGGCCGAAAGGCCAACACCAGGAGGTACTACTATGGTGGAACCAAACAAGGGAGGCTCTCTGTCGGGGCTGACCGAATCGGAGGCTAGGGAATTCCATAGCATCTTCATGACGAGCTTTGTGGTCTTCACGGCGGTTGCGATCGTCGCCCACATTCTCGCCTGGATGTGGCGTCCATGGCTGCCCGGACCGACTGGCTACAAGGCGGCGCTGGAAGGGGCAACCCACTACGCCACTCTCGCGATCTCCTACCTGACCTGATCGAAAGGAGAAAACTATGTGGCGCTTGTGGTTGCTGTTCGATCCGCGCAGAGTTCTCGTGGCTCTCGGGGTTTTCCTGTTCGGTCTGGCATTGGTGATTCACTTCATCCTGCTCAGCACGAACCGCTTCAACTGGCTGGAAGGACCTCGCGCGGCGAAGACGTCGTCGATCTCCGCTCCGGTCACGCCGGTGAAGCTCACCTAGAGCTTCGGCTCCAACAATGGGAAGCGGGCGCAGGCTCGGCGGCAGACCTTGCTCGCCCGCTTCCCAAATCTTTGACGCTTTCAAATCTCGAGGGCTCCAACTCTTCTGGGGCTCTCCGAGTTCACGACCTCGCGATACGACACGTCATATATCGAGCGACGGGCAGCGGAGGCAGGACCGATGGCAATGCTCAGCTTTGAACGAAAATACCGCGTCCGCGGCGGCACGTTGATCGGCGGCGATCTCTTCGATTTCTGGGTCGGACCGTTCTACGTCGGCTTCTTCGGCGTGACGACGATCTTCTTCACCTTCGTCGGCGTGGCGCTGATCCTCTACGCCACGGCGCTCGGACCGACGTGGAACCTATGGCAGATCAGCATCAATCCGCCCGACGCCAAATACGGACTCTCGTTCGCGCCACTGACGGAGGGCGGCTTCTGGCAGCTCATCACGGTGTGCGCGCATGGCGCGTTCGTCTCATGGGCGCTGCGCGAGGTCGAGATCTGCCGCAAGCTCGCGATCGGCTATCACGTGCCGTTCGCCTTCGGCTTTGCGATCTTCGCCTATTTCACGCTGGAGGTGATCCGTCCGGTGCTGATGGGCTCGTGGAGCTACGCCTTCCCCTACGGCATCATCACCCATCTCGATTGGGTGTCGAACACCGGCTATCAGTTCGGCAACTTCCACTACAATCCCGCGCACATGATCGCGATCACGTTCTTCTTCACGACGTGTCTCGCGCTCGCGCTGCACGGCTCGCTGATCCTGTCGGCCGCCAACCCGGGCAAGGGCCAGGAAATGAAGTCGCCGGAGCATGAGAACACCATGTTCCGCGATCTCCTCGGCTACTCCATCGGCACGCTCGGCATCCATCGCCTGGGCCTGTTCCTGGCGCTCTCGGCGGTGTTCTTCAGCGCCGTCTGCATCGTCATCTCCGGCCCCGCCTGGCTGATGCCGGAAGGCAATGCCTGGTCGGATTGGTGGGATTGGTGGCGTCACGTCCCGATCTGGTCGCCGCCGCAATGAGTTCAAGGAGAGGTCGTCATGGCCCAATACCAGAACATCTTCACGCAGATCCAAGTCCGTAGTGCGATCTATCCGGGCATTCCGATCGAGCCCGGCGTCTGGGAGCGGCTCGGCAAGGGCAGCTTCAATTACTGGTTCGGCAAGCTCGGCGACGCCCAGGTCGGCCCGGTCTATCTCGGCTTCCTCGGGCTGGCCTCGCTGATGTCCGGCTTCGTTGCGATCGAGATCATCGGTCTCAACATGCTGGCCTCGGTGAACTGGAGTCCGCTGGAGTTCATCCGTCAGTTCTTCTGGCTGTCCTTGCAGCCGCCGGCGCCGGAATACGGCCTGCAGATCTTCCCGCCGCTGCAGGAGGGCGGCTGGTGGCTGATGGCCGGCTTCTTCCTGACGACGTCGATCCTGCTGTGGTGGGCGCGCACCTATCGCCGCGCTCGCGCCCTCGGCCTCGGCACGCATGTGTCGTGGGCGTTCGCTTCCGCGATCTGGCTGTACCTGGTGCTCGGCTTCATCCGGCCGATCTTCATGGGCAGCTGGAGCGAGGCGGTGCCGTTCGGCATCTTCCCGCACCTCGACTGGACCAACAACTTCTCCATCACCCACGGCAACCTGTTCTACAACCCGTTCCACATGCTCTCGATCGCCTTCCTGTACGGGTCGGCGCTGTTGTTCGCGATGCATGGTGCGACGGTGCTGGCGATCAGCCGTTACGGCGGCGAGCGCGAGCTGGAGCAGATCGTCGACCGCGGCACGGCCTTCGAACGCGGTGCGCTGTTCTGGCGCTGGACGATGGGCTTCAATGCGACGGCCGAGTCGATCCATCGCTGGGCCTGGTGGTTCGCCGTGCTTTGCACCTTGACCGGCGGCATCGGTATCCTACTGTCGGGCACCGTCGTCGACAATTGGTTCGATTGGGGCGTGAAACACGGGCTGGCGCCGCCGCGCTAAGTCCTTCAGGTCGAGAGATGTTGGACAGAGTTGAACAGATCGAGATGGCCGGGCGCAGCACGCGCCCGGCCAGTCTTTTGGAAGCGATGCGCGAGCGGACCAAGACGCTGCATGTGACCGCCGAGCGGACCGGGATCGTCGCCGAGCTGCTGCGTGGCCGCGGCACGGTTCGGGCTTACGCGCTGCTGCTGCGCAATCTGCTGCCGGTATATGAGGCGCTCGAAGCGCAGCTCATTCGTCATCAGTCATCTGCCGTGATCGGCCCGACGGTGCGGCCCGAGTTGCACAGGTGCCCGGCGATCAAGGCCGATCTCGCCGCGCTCGACGCAAGCGATCTGCCGCTGCTGCCCGAAGCGATCGCATATGCCCGTGCCGTCAAGGACGCGGGATCTGGCTCGGGCCACGCGCTGCTAGGGCATGCTTATACGCGCTATCTCGGCGATCTCAGCGGCGGCCAGATCATCAAGAAGATTCTGGCGCGCTCGCTCGCACTGGAGCCCGAGGCGCTGTCGTTCTATGAGTTTCCAGCCATCGCAGACATCCCGCGCTTCAAGACCGAGTACCGCGACGCGCTGGAGCGGGCCGGTGCGGGCATGGCGGATCACGACGACGTCGTCGAGGAAGCCGCCATCGCGTTTCAGCTGAACATCACCCTCTCGCAGGCGCTGCAGGTGGCGGCGGGGCTCGGCGGTTAGGTTCAGGCGAGTGGCAGACTCACACCGGGCGCTGTTTCGACGACGCGATCGAACACAACTCGTTGGAGCCGATCAGCTTCCGTGACAGGTCGGCTCCCCTCCCCCTTGCGGGGAGGGGTTGGGGTTGGGGGTCCACGGGGCGCGCTGCTTCTGATTGATCTCCGTATTCTTGCGCTTGTGTGCCTCGAAGTAGTGACATCGAGAGATCATCGCCCATGTAAGCTGTGGTGCGCCTGAATAGGTGTTGCGCCCACCATTGCCTTCGGAGTGCGCGGACCCCCACCCCCGACCCCTCCCCGCAAGGGGGAGGGGGGCGCATCGCGATCGTGGGACGATCTCGGGTCACCTAATCCTCGGATCACATCATCAGCGTGCGCCTGCTGTGTCGAATGACGATGTCCCCACATCGCTCACGCACCCAATGCGACCGCGCCTGGTCTCACTCCTCGCTTTGCGAGCGATACCAAACCAAGTGCTCAAGGATGCCCAGCGTTCGCGCCGTCGAATTGCGGATGCTCTCCAGCATGTCGGGCATGCTGCCGGCCTGGGCGCCGTGGGTCACTTCGAGCGCGGCGAGTTGCGCGTTCTCGACCGTAGATGCGGCGAGCTCCTTGTAGATCAGGCTGGCGCTCTGATCGAGGCGCAGGCTCGGCCGGCGCGCGCTGTCGATCTCCTCCTGGAAGCGGGCGCGGGCCTCCTCGGCGGTCTTGCGCTCGGTGAGGTCCGAGAAGATCAGCACGAAGCCGAGCACGCGGTCGTAAGGCGCGATCACCGGATCGGCGCGCACCATCAAAGGCCGTTGCGGCGAAGTGCCGCCGGTGAGCGTCAGCTCGCCGCGCCAGCTGCGCTTGTTGCGCATGAGGTCGTCGAGATTGGCGCGGAACTCCGCCGGCGCCGTGCAATACGCGCCGAGATCGCGCAGATAGGGGATATGCGGATGCGACGCCCGCAGCTGCTGCTCGAACGCCTCGTTCATCAGCAGGATGCGGCCCTCGACGTCGGCGATGATCACCGGCTGCTCCGAGCGCAGCACCTGGGCGCTGATCGTGGCGAGCTGGTCCTGCGCGATCACCATGCGCACCGAGCGCAGCTGCAGAGCCACATCGGCGACGGTCTCGCTGACCACTCGCGCCGAGGCGAGTTCGGCAGCCGACCAGGGCTCGGATTTGCCCTCGACCAGCTGATGCCACTGCGCAAAGGAGCGGCGCGGCGACAGGTCGGAGGGATCATCGCCGATGATGACCGCCTTGAGCGGATCGCCGCCCCAGGTCACGGTCCTGACCTGCTCCGGCCTGAACCACAGCAGATACTCGCCCTCGCTTGCCGACAGCGGCGCGGCGATCACGCCACTGGCGACCGAGCGGATGTCGGCGAAGGACGGCTCGTCGAGCGTCAGCGAGGCGGTCACCGTCAGCCCCTGCGCCGGCGCGTCCGGCGTCTTGCGACGGCGGTCGAGCCAGGCGGCGAGATCGCGGATGCGCTGCGTCGACGGGACGTCGCCGGCGGTCATCACCTGGCCTTCGAACAACAGCGCCGCGCCACTTGCGCCGAGCGGTTGCAGCAGCGATTGCGAGCCGTCGAACAGCGCGGCCTGCCACTCGCCATCGCGCGACACCGCCTCGACCAGCCGCTGCTCGAGCCTGCGCACCACGAGTTCGGACTGGCTCTGGGCAAAACTCTCTAGCGCCGCGATCCGGATCGCGCAGGTCTCGGCCAGCGCCTCGCCGGCGGCGCGGATATCGAACGGCAGGAAGCGCGGCTCGTAATGATGGCAGGCGATCAGCCCCCAGAGACGGCCGCTCACCATCAGCGAGCACACCAGGGTGGCGCCGACGCCCATGTTCTGCAGATATTTCTGGTGGATCGGCGACATGCTGCGCAGGCAGCTCAGGGACATGTCGAGATCGCGGCCATTGAGCGGCGAGATGCGCGGCTGAAGCGCCACCGGCATGTAGTTGACGTCGACCAGCAGCCGCACGCGGTTGCGCTCGTAGAGTCGCCGCGCGATCTGCGGAATGTCCGAGGCCGGATAACGATTGCCGAGAAACGCCTCGAGATCCGGCCGCCGCCGCTCCGACAGCACCTCGCCATGGCCCTCTTCGTCGAAGCGATAGACCATCACGCGGTCGTAGCCGGCGATCTCCCGGAAGATGGTCGCGGTCTCGTCGCACAGGCCGATCAGGGAGGAGGCCGAGGTGATGCGGTGGAAGGCGCCGTCCAGCGCGGGCGCGATGTCAGTGATCTTGGTTGCCGGCTCCAGCTCGACGATCAGTCCGCCATTGGAGGGCCGGTGAATCGTGCAGTCCACCCGGCGCGGCGGCGTTCCGGCGTTGCAGCGCAGGGTCATTGGCGCAAGGTGCAGCGGGCCGCTCAGGTGAGGCAGGATCTGCAGCGCCAGGTCGCCGCCGAGATCGCGCAGCGGACGGCCGACGACGGAGCTGGCGCCGAGGAAGGCGGCGGCGTTGGTGCTGGCCTGAATGACGACGTTGTCCGGCTCCTTGACCGCCAGCAGAATGCCATGCGGCTGGATCGAGCCTGCGAGGTGAATTTGTTCGCGCTCGCAATCCGCAAGAGTAGCGTGGCCGAAGGCCGGCGTTGTCAGCGGAACGGGCAATCAGCTCCCCTTTTCGGTTTCCTCGTCGCTTTCTTCGAGCTGACTTAGATTATACCGATCGAGCTTGGCGTAAAGGCTCTGGCGGCTGAGGCCGAGAATTTCGGCGGCCGATGTCCGGTTCCCGTTGGCCAGTTCCAGGGCGGCGCGCACGTAATGCTGCTCCACGACCTCGACGGTGCTCCTCACGAGATCGCGCAGCGGCGTCTTGCCGACCGATTCGTTCAGTCCGGCGAGCGCCGCCCGCAGATTGTCGTGCTCCGCCGCAGGCGACAAACGCCGGGCGATGTTGCGCATGATCAGGCCGATGCGGCGCTGGCCGTCCAGTCCATGGGCCGCAGCGGAAATCTCGACCTCGGTCTCGCTGCCGAGTTCGCCTTGGATGGTGGTCGACAGCAGCCGAACGGTTCCATGGCGCTCGACGTTGGATATCAGCACCGACAGGTCGGCGCCGGGACGGGTCAACCAGCGGCTGAGCTTCTCGCCCATCAGGGCCTCTTTCGAGCCGATCTCGACGAGCTCCAGGAAGGCGCGGTTGGCGCGCTTGATGGTGCCGGTGCCGTCGATGCTGATGACCGCGTCGGGAAGATTGTCGATCAGCCCTTCCGGGTCGTCCGACACCGGTCCCGGCTGCGCCGACTTGCCGATCGGCGCCATCTGCAGCAGGTACATCGGCGCGGTATCGCTGGTCATCAGCGATCCCCGGAGCATCCAGGGCGCGGCGTCCTCGCCGAGATGAATCACGATGCCCGGGGCCTTGCCCTGATCGCGCACCCGCCTGAGCATCAGCTCGACCGGCTCGCGCTCCTTCTGCGGAATTTCATGCAGGAATTCGCGGCCGACGAGATTGTCCCGGCGACGCGCGGATGCGCCGAGCGCCGCGGCGGCGGTCCGATTGGCTTCGATGATGCGAAGGTCCGAGACCTTGGTCAGCAGCACCGCCTCGTTGGAATCCTCAATCACCAGCCGGTAGCGAGTCTCGATCTCGCGCAGCTTCCAATAGTCGCGCTCGATGGTCTGCTGGGCCGAGATCAGCCGCGCCTGCAACTCGGCGACGGCCTGGAGGTTCTTGCCGATCGCCAGCATGCCGGCCCGACCACCGAGCAGCACGGTGGTGAATTCCATCGGCAGCTCGAGGCCGCTCGGGAACCGCTGCGTGATCTGGCGGAAGGCGGAAATTCCGGTCCGCTTGGTGTCCTGCATGATGCGTTCGATCTTCTCGCTCGCATCATCCACGATCTCGGACCACTGACGGCCGAGCCAGACGTCGACATTCTCAGCCGACATGTTGGGAGACAGCGTCGCCTCACGGATGACACCGTCCATGTCGAGCAGCAATGTCACGTCGGCTCGTGGACCGTGAAACTCGGCCATGGTCTTGGCACCCGTTATCTTGGCACCCTCGAAAGACGCTCACAGGATCGCGGCCGATCGGTTTGGCGCGCATTTTGAAGGTATTGCGCCGCATCCCGCTAACGTATTGAGAGTCTTGAGAATGTCGTTAGTCCACGCAGCGCCTTCAGTGTCAAGGCTTATTTCCAAGCATCCAACTTTCGTCGGTATTCCTGCGCCCATTGCATGGTCGAACTGCGACTTATTCGCTCACTTTCTTTTCATATGAGCATGACAAGCGTTCATGACATTGATAGCTGTAATGCAAAATTACATGCACTAACGAAACGGCACATCAGGAGGATACGCATGCTGAAGGCAGGTTTGGTTGCGGCTGTCGTGATTGCAACGTCGGCAGGCGCCGCGTCGGCGCTGGAAGGCGGTGACGCCGCCAAGGGCGAGCAGGTCTTCAAGCAGTGCATGACCTGTCACCGCATTGGGCCGGAGGCCAAGAATGCCGTCGGCCCGGTTCTCACCGGCGTCGTGGGGCGCCCGACCGGGACCTATCCGGGCTTTGCCTATTCCGAGCTGAACAAGCACGCCGGCGAAGCCGGGCTGGTCTGGACCGACGACAACATCTTCGAATACCTCGTCGACCCCAGCGCGTTCCTCAAGAAATACCTGACGGAAAAGGGCAAGGCCGATCAGGCCACCGGCTCGACCAAGATGGTGTTCAAGCTCGCCAACGAGCAGCAACGCAAGGACGTCATCGCCTATCTGAAGACGTTCTCGGAGAAGAAGTGAGCCGCGACGGCGCGCCGCTCTGGTCCTGAGCAGTTGCCCTCGCGCCATCCGCACGCACCCGTGTCGTCCCGGCGAACGCCGGGACCCGTACCGCGTGATCTCCCTTGAGGCACGATGCGCGTTGAACCTTTCGTGCCTCAATTGACCGCCTGTGGCTATGGATCCCGGGGTTCGCCGGAATCACAGCTCTGGGTGCCGTTGGTGGCAGGGACCTACGAACGGCAGCTGCGGAGCTGCCGATCCTGGTCATTCGGCCACCACGCCCTCATCGCCACCGCTGCCGCAGATCGGCAATGTTGGCAACGCCCGAGGCGGCCAGACAGCCTGCCAGCCAGAACCATGGCGCCCCGGTCAGCGCGCAACGTAGCGCCAGCAGCAGGAAAACCCCGGCGAGCAGGTTAGGCAGCAGCGCCCGCGGGCTGATGCCGCGGCGATAGCGCCGCCAGACCAGCGTGACGGCGATCAACTCCACCGCCACCACCAGCAGGATCAGGTCCACCACCTCAGGGCTGCGAAACAGCTCATCCATCGCGTGAGCTGCTAGGCCGCCTTCGCGAGCCCGGTCAGGTGGGCGATGTTCTTGACGAAGATGCGGACGTGCGACAGCGGCTTGGCCTTCACCAGCTCTTTGTTCATGTAGGCGTCCCAAGTCAGCTGCTGGACGTCCTTGTCACGGCAGATCGCGACGAAGCGCTCGCGGCGGGCATCGTTCGTGTACCAGTAGCGCTGCATCATGCCGAGGATGAAGAACACGGCGCCGTGCTTGCGCATGAAGGCTTTGCGCGCGGTGGCGAGCGCCGCGGCGTCGCCGGTCTTCAGCAACAGCGCGACGGCGTTGGCCGCGGCGCGGCCGCCAGCCATCGCGTAGTAGATGCCTTCGCCGGAGGCGGGCGCCACCACGCCCGCGGCATCGCCGGCGAGCACGACGTCACGGCCGTTGTCCCAGCGCGACAGCGGCTTCAGCGGGATCGGCGCGCCCTCGCGGCGGATGGTCTCGAGATCGTCGAAGGCGGCGGCCTTGCGGAACGCGGCGACCGAGCCGCGCAGCGAGAAGCCCTTGTGGGCGCTGCCGGTGCCGATGCTGGTGGTCGGGCCGTGCGGGAACACCCAGCTGTAGAAGTCGGGCGAGAGCTGGCCGCGGTAGACGACGTCGCAGCGGGTGGCATCGAACAGCGGATGGCCGCAGTCGGGCGAGCGGATGATCTCGTGATAGGCAAAGACGTAGCGCATCTCGGCGACTTCCGGGATGCACTGGCGCGCCACGGCCGACACGGCGCCGTCGGCCCCGATCACGGCACGGGCCCGCACGCAGTCTCCGCGCAGGCTGCCATCGTCCATGCGACGCTCGTAGTGGACGACGGCCGTACCGTCATCATCGTGGGCGATATGGCTGTAGGTGCCGGTGAGGCGGATCGCGCCGCTGTCCGCGGCGCGCTTGCGCAGCCATTCGTCGAAATGCTCGCGATCGACCATGCCGACGAAGCCGCCGTCGATCGGCATGGCGACGTCGCGGTTGCTCGGTGACACCATGCGCGCCGACGAGATCCGCGCCACCAGCAGATGGTCGGGAATCTCGAACTCGTTGATCAACCGCGGCGGGATGGCGCCGCCGCACGGCTTGATGCGGCCGGCCTTGTCGAGCAGCAGGACGCGGTGGCCCTGGCGCGCCAGATCATTGGCAGCGGTGGCGCCGGCGGGGCCGCCGCCGACCACCACGACATCGAACGTCTCGGACGAGGTGCTCATCGCTAGGCTCCCTGATTGGCCGGCTGCGCCTGCAGCGTCGAGGCCTGCTCGCGCGGGCGCTTGATCCAGATCGCGAGCCAGGCGGAGAGAACGAACAGGGCGGCTTCGGCGGCAAACACCGCGGCATAGGCCGAGGCGGTCGACGGCATGAAATGACGCGCGGCGTCCGCCGCTGCGGTGCCGACGAAGCCGCCGATGCCGAAAGAGATCGCCTGCGAGGCGCCCCACAGGCCCATCCTTGTGCCCTCGCGATTGTCGCGGCCCTCGCTGACCATGTTCATCATCGCGCCGATCGCGGCGATCGCGTAGACGCCATTGGTGATGCCGAGCAGCAGCACCGAGGCGCGCAGCGGCCAGGTGGGGCCGACGGTGGCGGCGGCGACCAGGCTGAGCAGCGCCAGCGCCGAGGCGAGGCAGCCGCCGATGATCCAGGGCTGCGGCCGCGTCCGCCAGTCGGCGTGCAGGCTGGCCATGGCCGGCATCAGGATCATGCCGATCAGCGCGCCCATGTGCTGCACCGAGGAGAGCTGCGTGGTCTGGCCCGGCGTCATGCCGAACACGCTGCCGGCGAACGGCTCGAGAATGAGGTCCTGGGCGCTATAAGCGAGCATCGAGACGAAGATGAAGATCGCGAAGCGCCGCGCCTGCGGCTCCCGGCAGATCTCGCGGAAATCCTCCATGAAGCCCCCGCCCTGGGCGTGTGCCGACGCTGCTTCGGTGGAGATCTCAGGCTGCTCGATGCCCCAGACGCCGAGCAGGGTCAGCACCATCGCGATGGCCGACACCGTGCCGGACACCAGCATCAGCCGCTCGCCGGAGAACGGATCGAGCGCCTTGCCGGCGACCGCCGTGGTGACGATGAATCCCGCGATCATCATGATCCAGGCGATCGAGGCGGCGGCGCTGCGTCGCCCTGGCGCGGTGCGCTTGGCGAGCAGCACCAAGAGCGAGGTGCCGGCGGCGCCGACCCCGATGCCGATCATGATGAAGGCGATCACCGCAACGACGAGGCCGAGGACGAGCTGGCTCGCCATCAGCGCGGTGGCGACAGCGGCAAGCAGGCCGCCCGCGGCGAGCACCGCCATGCCGCCCACGATCCAGGCGAAGCGGCGCCCGCCGATATCTGAGCCGTGGCCGAGCCACGGCCTGAGCACCTGCATCGCATAGTGGATCGCCACCAGAAGGCCGGGGATCATGGCCGGCAGCGCCAGCTCGATCACCATCACGCGGTTCAGGGTCGAGGTCGTCAGCACCACGACGGCGCCGAGCGCGGTCTGCACCAGGCCGAGCCTGATGATGCCGAACCAGGAGAGGGGAGCGGGCGCCGTCGTCATGCCGACATTCCGGCGAGAGCGAAGGCGGTCACCAGCATGCCGAGCACGTAGAGCAGCACGCCGGTCCCGTTGTACCAGGGCGCGAGTTCGCGCGGATTGGTCATCAGCCGTCGCATCAGCACCAGCTGGGCCGCGATCAGCGCGGCCACGATCATGGCATGCGCAGGGCGGCTCCACATCACCAGCAGGATGAGCACGGCGACCTGCGCCAGCGCCATGGTGATGCAGGCGAGGCGGGCGGCGCGCTCTGGCCCGAGCAGCACCGGCAGCGAGTTGACGCCGCTGACGCGGTCGCCGCCGATCGACTTGAAGTCGTTCAAAGTCATGATGCCGTGGGCGCCCGCGCTATAGAGCAGCGCGATCGCGAGCACGGGCCAGGACGGCGCCGTTCCGCTCATGATCGCTGCCGCCGTGATCCACGGCAGGCCCTCGTAGCACAGCCCGACGGCGCTGTTGCCCCACCAGCCGTTCTGCTTCAGCCGGATCGGCGGCGCGCTGTAGGCCCAGGCGAGCGCGAGGCCGAGCGCTGCTGCGGCAAAACCCCAGGTGCCGAGCAAAGTGGCGACGCCGAGCGACAGCACGGTCCAGATCAGTGCAATGTAAAGCCCCCAACGCCCGGGGATGCGGCCCGAGGGAATCGGCCGGCCCGGCTCGTTGATCGCGTCGACATGACGATCGAACCAGTCGTTGACCGCTTGGCTGGTGGCGCACACCATTGGGCCGGCGAGCACCAGGCCTGCAATGACGATCGGCCAGCGCGGCGCCAGCGGCGCGCCCGACGACACCACGCCGCAGCCGAACGCCCAGATCGGCGGAAACCAGGTGATCGGCTTCAACAATTCGAGAACGGCCGCGGGCTGAAGCCTCGAGGGAAGCCTTGAAACGAGCGGGACGGGCGCGATCTCGGTCATGGGCAAGCGATCCAACTCTTCCAACTGCAACTCTTCCAGCTGCGACTCTTCCAACTGCGACTATTCCAACTGACTGTCTTCTTCGCTCGGCTCGGCGAGGCCGTAGCGCCGCAGCTTCACATACAGGCTCTGACGGCTCAGCCCGAGCATCTCGGCGGCGGTGGCGCGGTTGTCGCCGGTGAGCTTGAGCGCGGTCTCGATGCACATCCGCTCGATCACGTCGGTGGTCTCGCGCACCAGCTCCTTCAGCGGCACGCGGCCGATCAGCTCGGCGAGCTGCTCGCGCGAGCGCGGGATGAAGGCGTGGTCGCCGCCGTCGGCGGAGATGCGCGGGCCGACATTGCGGATGGTGAAGCCGAGCCGGGCCTGGCCGGGCGCGCCGACGGTGGTGGCGGAGATCTCGACGTCGACCGGCGAGCCGTGCTCGCCGCGGACGACGCTGGAGAACAGCTTCAAGGTGCCGTGCTGACGCAGGTTGCTCAGCATCACCGAGAAGTCGACCGCCGACTTGCCGATCCAGCGGTCGATGGTCTCGCCGATGATCTGGTGCATGTTCTCGATCTGAGCGAGCTGCAGGAACGTGGCATTGGCGTGCAGCAGCCGCCCGTCCATGTCGGTGATGACGAAGCCGTCGGGCGCCGATTCGACGAACTGCACCAGCTGGGTGTTGACGTCGGACGCCTTGGGCAGCGCCGGCTGCCCATGCTGCGGCGAGAACCGCAGCAGGAAGAAGGCGGAGGTGTCCTGGCGGAAGAAGGTGCCGTCGAGCAGATAGTCGCGGCCGCCGTCGAGCGTCACCTTGGCGCGCTCGATCTTGCCTTGCGAGCGAATCGTCAGCGACAGCGATTGCGACATCGAGAGGTCGTCGATCAGCAGCGCATCCGGAAACAACTTGCCGATCAGGTTGGCGGCGCCGTGGTCGAGCAGGGTGGCGGCGGCCGGATTGGCCTCGACGATTCGGTGGCTGGTCGCGTCGATGATCAGGACGGGCTCGGCGGTGATCTGGAACAGGATCCGGTAGCGCGATTCGGCATTGCGCATGCGCGAATAGTCGCGCTCGATCGCGACCTGCGCCTCGATCAGCTTCTGCTGGAGCGCGGCCGTGGCGCGGACGTCGCGGCCGACCGCGATGTAGCGGGCCGCGCCCTTGATCGCGACGACCGCGAACAGGATCGGGATGTCAGGCCCGCGCGCGGCCGGATAGCGCACCTCGCGCCAGCGCGACACCTTGCGCTCCGAGGCTTCGGTGAGCATCAGCTCTGGCTTGGTCTGGCTTTCCTCGGACACTGTTGCTTGCCAGGATCGGCCGATCCACTCGTCTGTGTTTCTCAATTCAAGGGGTAGGCCGGCCTGCTGAAAGGCCAGGTCCTGGATGTTGCCGTCGGCGTCGAGCGCGAGCGCAATGTCGGAGGCTGCGGCCACCAGCATGGCCGCAACGTCCGCATTGAGATCGCCAAGCGACTCTTTCGGAGCTCTGAACGCCCTCACCAACGCCGTTGTCCTCCCAATCAAGGAGCCTTCGCGCGGCAAGTCTCGTTCCAGCATTCATCTTCACTGCACCCTCAGCTATCGCCGTTCGGTCAGAAGACTGACGACGTGCCGGGCTTGCGAAGCCTCTCTGCTCGGATCGGAGACGACACCGTCGCCGCCGACCAGAAGAACGAGTTCAGGCCGTTCAATAAACGCAGGACCGCAGACCAGCACGCCGATGTCCTGGTTGGAGGACTCGCGCCTGGCCATCCTTATGTTTGAGGCGAGATCGTCAAGCTTCTTGTCGCTCGTGGCGAAAAACTCGACGACGTTGAACCATTGCGTGCGAAGCGCATCGACGAAGCCGCGATCCGCCGTATCTGGCTCGATCCAGCTGTCCCAGCCGTCGCGGCGGAAGAACTCGCCCGCGAGCAGGACGCCGAACATCATGTGGCCGATCTCGCGCCGATCACCCGGAGCGGTCGTCAGCAGCACGCGTAGCCCGGTCGGCGGGACACCAAGCTCGGCGCAGAACGCGGGACTGAAGTGGCGCAACAATTGTTGCAGCCGCCACAGCGCCAGCGTGACATCGGCGAAGTCGCGCTCGTCGTCGGCCCACAGATGGCGCAGATGGTTGGCGGTGGGCACCAGCAGATCGAGATAGATCCGCTCCAGCGTTTCACCGTGGTCGCGATGCGCCTGGATGCAGGCCACCGCACCGTCCTCGTCGGCGTCCAGCACCAGCTCGGCGAAGTGGGCGGCGTCCTGGGCTGAGGCGGTGATGATCGCCGGCACGCGCTCGAGCGCGGAGGCATGCGCCATCACCAGCCGCGGAATGATCTCGGCTTCGATCGCTCCGTTCAGCTGGGGATGACGCGTGCTGTGTAAGGGAATGTTGACGCGCGGCGCTGCCGGCGGATGAAAGCCGGCCTGGCCACGCTTCGTCCGAAAGCGGGCTCGCGAGAATCGGGCTGTTTCATTGAGCTCGGTCATAAGCGCCTCCCCTCCATATGAGCGCACGTCACTCGTTGCGTCAATATTCTTTGACGTCAATTTTGGTTGACACTCTTCCGACCCGGGTCTAGCTTTTTCCCCATCGGGCCCGCACTCCGGGGATTTGCGATGCGCCACCTGCAAACTGCACAACGTCACGTTGACCAGACCGAGTGCGGTGCACCACAAATGTCCCTGTGGTTGTCGTCATCGCACCACTGGGCACCGATGTTGTCAAATCATCTTTACACATCGTGTGACGCGCAATTCACGTCCGCCGCTGATCCGTCGCTGTGGGGCCAACTCTGCTTCACACCCGAGGCCGCGCCGCGTGCAAAGCGGCAAGCGCTTTACACGCCTGAGGAAAAGCGCCGGCGGGACGAAACGCCCTGGACCCTGGTGCAGGGCATCCTGGCGCCGCTGCAGTTTCTCGTCTTCCTGATCAGCCTCGGATTGGTGGCGCGCTATCTCGCGACGGGCGAGGGCCTGTGGCTCGCCACGGCCTCGGTGGTTCTGAAGACGACGCTGCTCTACGCCATCATGATCACCGGCTCGATCTGGGAGCGGATCGTGTTCGGGCGCTATCTGTTCGCCGCGGCCTTCTTCTGGGAGGACGTGTTCTCGATGCTGGTGATCGCGCTGCATACGGCCTATCTGGCCGCGATCATCGGGCACATCGGCTCGGCGCAGCAGCAGATGCTGCTGGTGCTCGCGGCCTACGCGGCCTACGCGATCAACGCCACGCAATTCCTGCTCAAGCTGCGCGCAGCGCGGCTGCAGGAGCAGGCGATGGCGCGAGCCAGTGCGGAGCGTGCGTCATGAATGCTCATGCGCAAGCCTGTGCCGTGACATCGACCGCGTCCCCGGACGGCGTGCTGCGCGAGCGCGGCCAGCGCGAGGTGTTCTGCGGCCTCACGGGCATCGTCTGGCTGCACCGGAAAATTCAGGACGCGTTCTTCCTCGTCGTCGGCTCGCGTACCTGCGCGCATCTGATCCAGTCGGCCGCCGGCGTCATGATCTTCGCCGAGCCGCGCTTCGCGACCGCGATCATGGAGGAGCGCGATCTCGCCGGTCTCGTCGACGCCAATGACGAGCTCGACCGCATCGTCGCGCAGCTCCTGGCGCGGCGGCCGGACATCAAGCTCTTGTTCCTGGTCGGCTCCTGTCCGTCGGAGGTGATCAAGCTCGATCTGTCGCGCGCCGCGCTGCGGCTGTCGCAGCGCTTCTCGCCCGGCGTTCGCGTGCTCAACTACTCCGGCAGCGGCATCGAGACGACGTTCACGCAGGGCGAGGACGCCTGCCTCGCGGCGCTGGTGCCGGTGCTGCCGACCGCCGATCGCAACGCGCGGCCATCGCTGCTGGTGGTCGGTGCGCTCGCGGATGTGGTCGAGGATCAGTTCAAGCGGACGTTCGCCGCGCTCGGCATCGACCAGGTTGCCTTCCTGCCTCCGCGCCGTTCGTCAGAGCTTCCCGCGATCGGTCCGAATACGCGCGTGCTGCTGGCACAGCCGTTCCTCGGCGACACCGCGCGCGCTTTGGAGGAGCGCGGCTGTCAGCGCATCGCCGCGCCGTTCCCGCTCGGCGGCGAAGGCTCGGCGCTGTGGCTCGCGGCCGCGGCCGACGCGTTCGGCGTCTCGCGCAGCCATGTCGAGCGCACCATCGCGCCGCTCAAGGCGCGGGCGGAGAAGGCGCTGGCCCGTTACCGCGCGCAGCTCGCCGGCAAGCGCGTCTTCCTGTTTCCGGACTCGCAGATCGAGATCCCCTTGGCGCGCTTCCTGGCGCGCGAGATCGGCATGGAGCTGGTCGAGGTCGGCACGCCCTATCTGCACCGCGATCACCTCGCCGCCGAGCTCGCGATGCTGCCCGCGGGCACGCAGCTCAGCGAGGGGCAGGACGTCGAGCGCCAGCTCGATCGCTGTCGCGCGGCGCGTCCCGATCTCGTCGTCTGCGGCCTCGGCCTCGCCAATCCGCTCGAAGCCGAGGGCCTCACGACCAAATGGTCGATCGAGCTGATCTTCACGCCCATCCAGGGCTTCGAGCAGGCCGGCGATCTCGCCGAGCTGTTCGCGCGGCCCTTGCTGCGCCAAACCAGATTGGCGGTGTGAGATGCAGCTGTCGGTCTGGACATATGAAGGCCCCCCGCATATCGGCGCGATGCGCATCGCGACCGCGATGCGCGACGTGCACTACGTGCTTCATGCCCCGCAGGGCGACACCTACGCCGATCTGCTGTTCACGATGATCGAGCGCCGCGACCGCCGGCCGCCGGTGACGTACACCACGTTCCAGGCGCGCGATCTCGGCGGCGACACCGCGGATCTGCTGCAGAGCGCGGCGCGCGCTGCCTATGAGCGCTTCCAGCCGCAGGCGATGCTGGTCGGCGCGTCCTGCACGGCCGAGCTGATCCAGGACGATCCCGGCGGCCTTGCGCTGGCGTTGAAGCTTCCGATTCCGGTGATCCCGCTCGAGCTGCCGGCGTATCAGCGCAAGGAGAATTGGGGCGCCTCGGAAACATTCTACCGGATTGTACGGGCGTTGGCTGCGTCTTCCGCTGATGGCTCCCCCCGCCGTGAGAAGGAGACAGGCGCTCGTCCAGTCTGCAACCTGCTTGGTCCGACGGCGCTCGGCTTCCGTCACCGCGATGATCTCGCGGAAGTGACCAGGCAGGTTGTGGAGCTCGGCATCGAGATCAACGTCGTCGCGCCATGGAACGCGACGCCATCAGATCTCGCCCGCCTGCCGCAAGCCGATTTCAACATCGTGCTTTATCCCGAGATCGCCGCGACCGCTGCGCAATGGCTGCAGCGTCAGTTCGGCCAACCCTATACGCGCACGATTCCGATCGGCGTCGGCGCGACGCGCGACTTCATCAAGGAGGTCGCAAATCTTGCCGGCGTCGATGCAGCGCCCGTTCTGTCGCGCGCCGAGAGCAGACTTCCCTGGTATTCGCGCTCGGTGGACTCGACCTATCTCACCGGCAAGCGCGTCTTCATCTTCGGCGACGCGACTCACGCCGTGGCCGCCGCGCGCGTTGCGACCCAGGAGCTCGGCTTCGAGGTCGTCGGCCTCGGCACTTATGCGCGTGAGTTCGCCCGCGAGATCCGCGAGGCCGCCGCGACCTACGGCGTCGAGCCGCTGATTACCGATGATTACCTGGAGGTCGAGGCCCGCGTCAGCGAGCTCAGGCCGGAGCTGGTGCTCGGCACCCAGATGGAGCGCCATATCGCGAAGCGCCTCGGCATTCCCTGCGCCGTGATCTCGTCGCCGACCCACGTGCAGGATTTTCCGGCGCGCTACTCGCCGCAGATGGGCTTCGAAGGCGCTAACGTGCTGTTCGACACCTGGGTGCATCCGCTGATGATGGGCCTGGAGGAGCATCTGCTCGGCATGTTCCGCGAGGATCATGAATTCGCCGATCACGCGCCGTCGCATCTCGGCGCTGCGCCCGCTGCCCCGCCGCAGCAGCCGCAGCTGCGTGTCGTCGAAACCGTCGCATCCACTGAGCTCGCCTGGGCGTCCGACGCCGAGCGCGAGCTGACCAAGATTCCCTTCTTCGTGCGCGGCAAGGCGCGCCGCAACACCGAACGCTACGCGCGCGAGCGCAACGTCAACCTGATCACGCTCGAGACCTTGTACGATGCCAAAGCGCATTTCGGTCGCTGACGTCACACCCATCCGGGTGGTGATCGTGACGATGGACAGCCATCTCGCCTCCGCGGCCGTGCGCGCGCGCACGACCTTGCAGGTGGAGCTGCCCGGCCTCGATCTCAAGGTGCATGCGGCCGACGAGTGGGGCTGCAACCCGACCGCGCTCGAACACTGCCTCGGCGACATTGCCACGGGCGACATCGTCGTTGCGACCATGCTGTTCATGGAGGATCACATCCAGCCGGTGCTGCCGGCCCTGCAGGCGCGCCGCGACCATTGCGACGCGATGATCGGCTGCCTGTCGGCCGGCGAGGTCGTGCGGCTCACCCGCCTTGGCAAGCTGACGATGTCGGGCTCGGCCACCGGCGTGCTCGGCCTGTTGAAGCGGCTGCGCGGCAGCAACCGCTCCGGCAACGGCGCCAGTGGCCAGGGCCAGATGAAGATGCTGCAGCGGATGCCGCGGCTGCTGCGCTACATCCCCGGCACCGCGCAGGACCTGCGCGCCTACTTCCTGACGCTGCAATATTGGCTCGCCGGCTCCGAGCAGAATTTTGCGAACATGGTGCGCTTTCTGGTCGGCCGTTACGCCGACGGCCCGCGCGCCGCGCTGCGCGGCAAGACCAATGCCGCCGAGCCCGTGACCTATCCGGATGTCGGCCTCTATCATCCGCGGCTGTCGCAGCGGATCGTCGAGCGTGCCGACCAGGTGCCGCTGCCGCAGAAGCCGGTCGGCCGCGTCGGCGTCATCCTGATGCGCTCCTATCTGCTCGCCGCCAACACCGCGCATTATGACGGCGTGATCTCCGCTCTGGAAGCGCGCGGCCTCGCGGTCGTCCCCGTCTTCGCCTGCGGGCTCGACTCGCGTCCGGCGATCGAGCGCTATTTCCAGAAGGACGGCGTCGCCACGGTCGATGCCGTGCTGTCGCTGACTGGCTTCTCGCTGGTCGGCGGCCCCGCTTACAATGACGCCCGCGCCGCCGAGGAGGTCATGGCCGGCCTCGACGTGCCGCTGATCGCAGCGCATCCCCTGGAATTCCAGACCGTCGAGCAGTGGCACGACGATGCGCGCGGGCTGACGCCGGTCGAGGCGACCATGATGGTCGCGATCCCCGAACTCGACGGCGCCGTCGGTCCGACCGTGTTCGGCGGCCGCTCCGCGATGGCCGACGCCGGCCGCGACATGGCGAGCCTGCCGGAGCGCGCCGCGCAGCTCGCCGCGCGCGTGGCCCGGCTGGTCGAGCTGCGCCGTTCGGCGCGCGCCGAACGCAAGATCGCGGCCGTGCTGTTCAACTTCCCGCCGAACGGCGGCAGCGCCGGCACCGCAGCCTATCTGTCGGTGTTCGAGTCACTGCACAACGTCATGACCTCGCTGCGGGCAGCCGGCTACACGATCGACGTGCCCGCCACGGTCGATGAGCTCCGCGCGCGCGTGCTGAAGGGCAATGCCGAGCGGTTCGGCACGGCGGCCAATGTCGCTGCGCGCATCCCGGTCGATCAGCATGTCCGGCGCGAGCGGCATCTCGCCGAAATCGAGAAGCAATGGGGCCCGGCGCCGGGCCGTCACCAGACCGACGGCGCCAGCCTGATGGTGCTGGGCGAGCAGTTCGGCAATCTGTTCGTCGGCCTGCAACCCGCCTTCGGCTACGAGGGCGACCCGATGCGGCTGCTGTTCGAGCGCAGCTTCGCGCCGACGCATGCCTTCGCCGCGTTCTATCGCTGGCTGCGCGAGGACTTCCGCGCCAATGCCGTGCTGCATTTCGGCACCCATGGCGCGCTCGAATTCATGCCGGGCAAACAGGCCGGTCTCTCCGCCGAATGCTGGCCGGAGCGGCTGATCGGCGATCTCCCGAACTTCTATATCTATGCCTCGAACAACCCGTCGGAGGGCGCGCTTGCCAAGCGCCGCGGCGGTGCGACGCTGATCAGCTATCTCACGCCGTCGATCACCAGCGCGGGGCTCTACAAGGGCCTCGCCGACCTGAAGTCTTCACTCGACGCCTGGCGCAATCTGTCGCCGGATGCGACCGAGCAGGTGAGGGCAGACAGTGCCGCGCTGATCCAGGCACAGGCGGCGGCGGTCGATCTCGCCGTGGCCGAGCCGCTCTGGGGCGACGAGCGCACCGCGCGGATCGCATCGCTGGCAGCGAGCGTGCTGGAGTTGGAATATTCGCTGATTCCGCACGGTCTGCACGTCGTCGGCGCTCCGCTGCCGCAAGAGCAGCGCGCCGAGCTGCTCGACCTCGCCGGCATCACCGACGCGGCCAAGCGCACCGAGCTCGACAAACTGCTGGCCACCGACAGCGAGACGCCAGCGATCCTGCATGCGCTCGACGGCGGCTACATCCGCCCCGTGCCCGGCGGCGACCTGCTGCGCAACACCGACGTGCTGCCGACCGGCAGAAACCTGCACGGCTTCGATCCATTCCGCATCCCCAGCGCTTTCGCGCTGAAGGATGCCGAGCGCCAGGTCGAGCGGCTGCTCGATCGCCATGCTGGCGAGGGCCACAAGCTCCCGGAGACGATCGCGCTGGTGCTGTGGGGCACCGACAATCTGAAGACCGAGGGCGGCCCGATCGCGCAGGCGCTGTGGCTGATGGGCGCCGCGCCGCGCCATGACAGCTATGGCCGTCTGTGCGGCGCCAGGCTGATCCCCTTGGAGCAGCTCGGACGCCCGCGCATCGACGTCGTGATCACGCTGTCCGGCATCTTCCGCGACCTGATGCCGCTACAGACCAAGCTGCTGGCCGAAGCCGCGCTGCTCGCCGCGTCGGCGGATGAGGCCGTCGAATTCAACTACGTCCGCAAGCACGCGCTGGCCTTCCAGGCGGCGCATGGTGGTGAGATCGCGGATGCCGCGCTCCGCGTGTTCGGCAATGCCGAGGGGGCTTACGGCGCCAACGTCAATCACCTGATCGATTGCGGCGCCTGGACCGACGAGGACGAACTCGCCGACGTCTACACTCGCCGCAAGGGTTTTGCCTACGGCACCGACGGCCGGCCCGTGCGGCGCGACGCGCTGCTCGGCCATGTCCTGGCCGGCGTTGACGCGGCCTACCAGAACGTCGACTCGGTCGAGCTCGGCGTCACCACCATCGATCATTATTTCGATACGCTCGGCGGCATCAGCCGCGCGGTGAAGCGCGCCAAGGGCGAGGCGGCGCCGGTCTATATCGGCGACCAGACCCGCGGCGAAGGTACGGTACGGACCTTGTCGGAGCAGGTCGCGCTGGAGACGCGCACCCGCACCCTCAATCCGAAATGGTACGAGGCGCTGCTCGCCCACGGCTATGAGGGCGTCCGCCAGATCGAGTCGCATGTGACGAACACCGTCGGCTGGTCGGCCACCACGGGCCAGGTTGCGCCCTGGGTCTATCAGCAGATCACGACGACCTTCGTGCTCGACCCCGCGATGCGTGAGCGGCTTGCCTCGCTCAATCCGGCCGCGTCGGCGAAGATCGCCAACCGCCTGATCGAGGCGCATGAGCGCAATTACTGGACCCCGGACCCCGAGATGCTCGACGTGCTGCGCAAGGCCGGGGAAGAGCTCGAAGATCGCCTCGAAGGCGTGGGAGTTGCCGCATGAACGTGACCTTGAGACCTCCGCTGACGACGGCGCCGCGCCGCCCTGACGGGGCCGGCAGCGTCCAGGTGCAACTCGATCCGAACGTGGTCATCGGCACCGCGAAAGTGTTCTCGGTGTACGGCAAGGGCGGCATCGGCAAGAGCACGACGTCGTCGAACCTCTCGGTGGCATTGTCGAAGCTCGGCAAGCGCGTGCTGCAGATCGGCTGCGATCCCAAGCACGATTCCACCTTCACGCTCACCAAGCGGCTGGTGCCGACCGTCATCGACATCCTCGAACAGGTCAACTTCCACTCCGAAGAGCTGCGCCCTGACGACTTCGTCTACCAGGGCTACAACGGCGTGATGTGCGTCGAGGCCGGCGGGCCGCCGGCCGGCACCGGCTGCGGCGGCTATGTCGTCGGCCAAACCGTGAAGCTGCTCAAGGAGCATCATCTGCTCGAGGATACCGACGTGGTGATCTTCGACGTGCTCGGCGACGTCGTCTGCGGCGGCTTTGCCTCGCCCTTGCAGCACGCCGATCGCGCGCTGATCGTCGCCGCCAACGACTTCGACTCGATCTTCGCCATGAACCGCATCGTCGCGGCGATCCAGGCCAAGTCGCGCAACTATCCGGTACGGCTCGGCGGCGTCATCGCCAACCGCAGTGCTGCGACCGATCAGATCGACAAGTTCAACGAGCGCATCGGCATGAAGACGCTGGCGCATTTCCCGGATCTCGACGTCATCCGGAAGAGCCGGCTGAAGAAGTGCACGCTGTTCGAGATGGAGCCGTCGCCGAACGTCGAGCGCGCCCAGAATGAATATCTGCGGCTCGCCGCCTCGCTGCTCGCCGGCGTCGAGCCGATCCAGGCGATGCCGCTCAAGGACCGCGACATCTTCGATCTCCTTGGCTTCGATTGAGTGGGGCTAGCCGATGACGACAGCGGAATATCTCGCCCGCCGCAGTGAAGTGGAGACCTATTTCGACCGCACCGCGGTCGCCGCCTGGACGCGGCTGACCTCGGACGCGCCTGTCGGTCGCATCCGCGCCACCGTGCGCGCCGGCCGCGACGAGATGCGGCGGACGTTGCTGTCATGGCTGCCGCTCGATCTGCGCGGCGCGCGAATCCTCGACGCCGGCTGCGGCACCGGCAGCTTCTCGATCGAGGCGGCACGCCGCGGCGCCGAGGTCGTGGCGGTCGATATCTCGCCGACCCTGATCGAGATCGCGCAGCGCCGGCTGCCCGACGACATCAGCCGCAATGCCATCCGCTTCGTCGCCGGCGACATGCTCGATCCCAAGCATGGCGGCTTCAACTTCGTCGTGGCGATGGATTCGTTCATCCACTACCGCGCCGAGGATGCGGTGCGCATCGTCGCAGGCCTCGCGGCGCGCACCTCCGAATCGATCCTGATGACCTATGCCCCGCGGACGCCGCTGCTGGCCGTCATGCATGCCGTCGGCGGCCTGTTTCCGCGCGGCAATCGCGCCCCGGCGATCGAGCCGGTCGCGGAGCAGAAGCTGTCTCGCCTGATCGCCGATCACCCCGATCTCGCCGACTGGCGCTGCGCGCGCAGCAGCCGCATCGCCAACGGCTTCTACATCTCGCAAGCGCTGGAGCTTCGCCCGTCATGAGCGTGCGCGCACCATCAGTTCTGCAACTGTGGACGCGGCTGTCGTCGCGCTATCTGCCGTTTGCGGATGCCGCCTCGACCGAGCTGCCGCTGCCGCGCCTGATGCGGCTGTCGCTGTTCCAGGTCTCGATCGGAATTTCGGTGGTGCTGCTCAACGGCACGCTCAACCGCGTCATGATCGTCGAGCTCGGCGTGCCCTCCTGGCTGGTCGCGACCATGGTGGCCCTGCCGCTGGTGTTCGCGCCCTTGCGCGTGCTGATCGGCTTCAAGTCCGATCATCATCGCTCCGTGCTCGGCTGGCGCCGCGTGCCCTACATCTGGATGGGCACCTTGCTGCAATTCGGCGGCCTCGCGATCATGCCGTTCGCGCTGCTGTTGCTGTCCGCGGCCGATGCGCCGGCCCAGGTGATCGCCGGCCGCGCCGGCGCGGCATTGGCCTTCCTGCTGGTTGGCGCCGGGCTGCACACCACACAGACCGCCGGCTTGTCGCTCGCCACCGACATCGCGCCGGAGCACTCGCGCCCGCGCGTGGTCGCCTTCCTCTACGTCATGCTGATGTTCGGCATGATGGCGAGCGCGCTGACCTTCGGCGGGCTGCTCGCGGACTTCAGCGAGATGCGGCTGATCCAGGTGATCCAGGGCGCGGCGCTGACCGAGATGGTGCTCAACGTCATCGCGCTGTGGAAGCAGGAGGCGCGTGATCCCTCGCGCACGTCGGCTTCACGCGAGCGGCCGCGCTTCGGCGATTCCTGGCGCCAGTTCCGCGCGGCCGGCGGCTCGATGCGCGTGCTGGTCGCCGTCGGGCTCGGCACTGCCGGATTCACGATGCAGGACATCCTGCTCGAGCCGTATGGCGCGGAGATCCTGCATCTCACCGTCGGCGAGACCACCGCGCTGACGGCCTTGTTCGCCGCGGGGACGCTCGCCGGCTTCGGTCTCTCTGCGCGCCGGCTCGGCAAGGGCTCCGATCCCTATCGCATCGCCGCGCTCGGCGGGCTCGTCGGCCTGTTCGCCTTCTCTGCCGTGATCTTCTCGGCACCGCTCGCCTCGCCCTTGGTGTTCCGGATCGGCACCACGCTGATCGGCTTCGGCGGCGGCCTGTTCGCCGTGGGCACGCTGACGGCGGCGATGGCGCTGGTGCAGAATGGCGAGAGCGGGCTTGCGCTCGGCGCCTGGGGCGCGGTGCAGGCGACTGCCGCGGGTGTGGCCATCGCAGGTGGTGGCGCCATTCGCGATGTGATGTCG
Source organism: Bradyrhizobium sp. SRS-191 (assembly GCF_024586915.1). Taxonomy (GTDB): domain Bacteria; phylum Pseudomonadota; class Alphaproteobacteria; order Rhizobiales; family Xanthobacteraceae; genus Bradyrhizobium. The sequence goes on along the minus strand of NZ_JANBVS010000023.1, from coordinate 29,015 downwards.
CAGCTGGCGCTGGATGGCCGGCTCGGCGTTGCGCTCGCAGGTCCCGCGACCGGCTACAGCATCGTCTACCACATCGAGATCGGCCTGTTGTTCGTCACGCTCGCGGTCATCGGGCCGCTGGTGCGGCGCCAGTCAGCGCCCCAACAACTACAATTCGGAATAGCGGAATTTCCAGGTTAACCCAGTCGGGGAGGAAGCCATGACGTCTTTCACGAGCTACATCGATGTCGCCCAGGTCGTGCTTTACGGCTTTTGGATATTCTTCGCAGGCCTGATCTTCTACCTGCGCACCGAGGACAAGCGCGAAGGCTATCCGCTGCAGTTCGAGGGCCGGATCGGCCGGCAGGTCCCTTCGAGCGGCAACGGCTTCCCGACGCCGCCGAGCCCGAAGACCTATCACATGCATGGCGGCCGCACCGCGACCCTGCCGAATTGGGACAACGATCGCGCCGATGCGCCGGTCACGCCGATGTATGCCTGGCCGGGCACGCCGTATCTGCCGACCGGCAATCCGATGCTTGACGGCGTCGGACCGGGCTCCTTCGCCGCGCGCAAGGACGAGCCGGAGCTGACCATGGACAACATCCCGGCGATCGTGCCGCTGCGCGTCGACGGCAGCATCTTCATCGCCACGGAAGATCCGGATCCGCGCGGCATGCCGGTGTTCGGCTGTGATGGCAGGCTCGGCGGCAAGATCCGCGAAGTCTGGGTCGACCGCGCCGAGATGCTGATCCGCTATCTCGAAGTCGAGGTCGACGGCATCGTCGGACGTCACGTGCTGCTGCCGATGACCATGTGCGTCGTCGACAAGTCGCGCAAGGCGGTGCTCGTCGATGCCATCCTCGGCTCGCAATTCGCCAACGTGCCCGGCCTCGCGAAGCCCGATCAGGTGACGAAGCTCGAGGAGGACAAGATCGTCGGCTACTATGGCGGCGGACACCTCTATGCGACCGCTGCGCGCCAGGAGCCGCTGCTGTGAGCACGCGTCGGGACCAGGATCAGCTGATGCTGCCGGCAGGCGAGCGCCTGCTCTGGCAGGGACAGCCCACGGTGAAGGCGCTGCTGCTGCGCGTCTTCCACCTGCGCCTGGTGCTCGCCTACTTCGCCGCGCTGTTCGGCGCGCGCGTGGTGACGGGCATGCTGGACCACCAGCCGCTCGCGGCCTCGCTCGCCAGCGCGTCGTCGCTGGTGATGCCGGTGGCGATCGCGACGGTGTTGCTCACCGGGCTCGCGGTGCTTTACAGCCGTACCACGCGCTACACCATCACCAGCCGCCGCGTCCTGTTGCAGTTCGGCGCGGTGCTGCCGATGACCTTGAACGTGCCGTTCAAGCAGGTCTCGCGCGCCGACGTGAAGCTGTTCTCCGACGGCTCCGGCGATCTGCCGCTCAGCGTCACCGCCCAGCAGCGGCTGTCCTATCTGCTGCTGTGGCCGCATGCGCGTCCCTGGCGGCTGAACGAGGTCGAGCCGATGCTGCGCGGCGTGGCGAACGCCCGCGAAGCGGCCGAGATCCTCGCCAAGGCGCTGGTCGCGGCCTCGGATGGCGCGGTGGCGGCGCAGCCGATCGCCGCGGGCAATGGACAGCCGCAAGGCGCGTCGCCTGCGGGCGCTGTCGCCAGCGCGGCGTGAGGAGGGTGTCATGAGCCAAGCGGAGGGCCATGTCGGACGTCATGTCGATGTTCACGCCGAACCTGAGATCGTCATTCCGAAGGGCGCGCTGCGCGCGGCCTTCGCGCTGGTCATTTTCTCCCTGGTCGCAGCCGGCGCCGGCCGCTGGACGGGCGTAGGCACCGTCCACACCGATCACGTCGCCGCCGTGCAGACCGTGGCGCTGCGCTTCGTCGACCGTCCCGACGGCGGCATCTCCGTCGTGTCGCCCGACAGCGGCAAGGTCGTCGGAATCGTCGAGGCCGGCGGCGACGGCCTGCTGCGCACGGTCCTGCGCAGCATGGCGTTCGACCGCCAGCGTCACGCGATCGGCTCGGGGCCGGCCTTTACGATCAATCGCTGGGCCGACGGCCGCATGAGCCTGGACGATCCGTCGACCGGACGGCGCGTCGATCTCGGGCCGTTCGGCAACGACAGCAAGCGCCGGTTCACGGAGCTGATGACGATGGGAGAAACGCGATGAGAGGATTATGGGCCAACGAGCCCCGCAGCTTCAACATCGGCTGCAGCATCGAGGTCGAGCAGACCTCCGAGTCCCTGCATGCCCATGTCACGCTCGACCGTGACGTCGGCATCCGCCCGGGCGACGAGGTGGTCATTCATGGTGACCCGATCACGGTCAAGTTCGGCGAGCAGCTCAACCTGCGGCGCACCGCGACCGTGGTCCGGGCAGGGCCGCTGAAGCGCATGATGATGCATGTCGCGGGCTATCTCGAACTCACGGAATTGTACGACGTCAGCTTTTCGGACGGGAGGGTCAGATGATCGCAATGGAAGGCGGATCCGGCAATATCTCCACCAAGATGGCGCTGGAGGATACGATCCTCACGCCGCGCTTCTACACCACCGACTTCGCGGCGATGGACCGGCTCAATGTCGACCTGGTGCGCCGCGAATGGGATGCTGTGATGGCCGAACTGCGCGCCGACCACAACCGCAAGCACTTCGTGCGCACGCCGGAGTTCGACAAGGATCTCAACGAGCTGCCGGAGGCGCTTCGCGCCGAGTTCAAGGACTTCCTGGTGTCGTCCTTGACCGCTGAATTCTCCGGCTGCGTGCTCTATGCCGAGATCAAGAAGCGGATCACCAACCCCGACATCCGCGAGCTGTTCCAGTTCATGAGCCGCGACGAGGCCCGCCACGCCGGTTTCATCAACGAAATCCTCAAGGATCACGGCATCGGCGTCGACCTGAGCTTCCTGACCAAGACAAAGAAGTACACCTACTTCAGGCCGAAGTTCATCTTCTACGCGACCTATCTGTCGGAGAAGATCGGCTACGCCCGCTACATCACCATCTATCGCCAGATGGAGCGGCATCCGGAGCGCCAGTTCCACCCGATCTTCAAGTGGTTCGAGCGGTGGTGCAACGACGAGTTCCGCCACGGCGAGGCGTTCGCGCTCCTGATGCGCGCCGATCCGAAGCTCCTGAGCGGGCTCAACAAGCTCTGGATCAAGTTCTTCCTGCTCGCGGTGTTCGCCACCATGCATGTCCGCGACCACATGCGCCCCGCCTTCTACGAGGCGTTGGGCATGCCGGTCGACGAGTACGACATGCGGGTATTCCGCATCACCTCGGAGATTTCGCGCCAGGTCTTCCCGGTCATGCTCGACATCGACAATCCGCGCTTCTGGGAAGGCTTGAAGCGGTTGCGCGAGATTTCGGAAGCGATTGCCGATGCCAAGGCACAGGGCGGCATCATGGGCACGATCAAGCGTGCCGTGCTGCCGCTCAAGGCGGCGCTGACCTTCGGCCGGCTGTATCTGCTGCCGGCCAAGAGCAACGCGCTGCCACGGGAGATCAGGCTGCAACCCGCCTGGTGACAAGGAGCCGGCCATGGGCGCGACCGCGATTGCCATTCCCTATGTCGTGTTCGTCTGGTGGTTCTCGACCGGCGCCGTGCTGGCGCTGGTCGGGCTCGCCGCCCGTTATCCGGCCGCGTTCAAATGGGGCACGGCCGCGGCCTTCGTCGCGGCCCTGTCCGGCGTCGCGGTGTCCAGCCAGGCCGCCGAGGACGCCAATGCCTATTGCGCCTTCACCTGCGCCATCCTGCTGTGGGGCACGGTGGAGATGTCGCTGCTCGCCGGCTGGATCACTGGGCCGCGGCCCGAGCCCTGTCCGCGGGATTGCACGCCGGCCTCGCGCGTCGGCTTCGCGCTGCAGGCGATCGCCTATCACGAGCTGGCGCTGATCGCGACGGCGGGTCTCGTCTTCGCGGTGACGTCGGGCGCGCCGAACCGTCTGAGCTGGTGGACCTTCGCTGCACTGCTGGTGCTCAGGCAAAGCGCGAAGATCAATTTGTTCCTCGGCGTGCGCACCCTGAACGACGAGCTGCTGCCGCAGCAGGTGCGCTTCATGCGCAGCTACTTCGCCAAGAAGTCGATCAACCTGCTGTTTCCGTTTTCGATCGCCGGCGCCACAGCCGCCACGGTGCTGGTCGCCGCCGCGGCGCTAGGTGCCAAATCGACCTTCGACGGCGTCGCGCTGTCGCTGTTGGCATCGTTGATCGCGCTGGGCCTGCTCGAACACGGCTTCATGGCGCTGCCGATGCCCGTCATCAACATGTGGCGCTGGAGCGCGCCGGCCGAGCCCGCCATGGCGACGGTCGCGGCCTCTCCCGCAGGCCTGCCCGCGCCGGTGACGCCGTTGGCGCGGCCGGTGCTCGCGGTCGTGCCGGCTCCGCCGCAGGCGGCGCGCCCCATGTCGGCGCAGAAGACGGCCGCCGCCTTGGCGCGGCAGCGGCTGGAAGAACAGTTTCGCCAGGCCTATCGCCAGTCTCGCGCCGACGCGCAGGCGCAAACCATCACCGGATTGACCGCATCCATCGCAACCGGAGTCGATCCGAACACGACAGCACAGGGGGGAGTACCATGAACTACGAAGACTATTTCCGCCGCCAGCTCGACGGCCTGAGGCGCGAAGGACGCTATCGCGTGTTCGCCGATCTCGAGCGCAAGGCGGGAGCCTTCCCGATCGCGACCTATCGCGGTCCGCATGGCGAGCGTGACGTCGCGGTGTGGTGCTCCAACGACTATCTCGGCATGGGCCAGCATCCCAAGGTGCTGGAGGTGATGCACGAGGCGCTCGACCGCTGCGGCGCCGGCGCCGGCGGCACCCGCAACATCAGCGGCACCAACCATTATCACATCCTGCTCGAGGAGGAGCTCGCCGATCTCCACGGCAAGCAGGCGGCACTCTTGTTCAACTCCGGCTACGTCTCGAACTGGACCTCGCTGTCGACCTTGGCGGCGCGCATGCCCGGCTGCGTGATCCTGTCCGACGAGCTCAACCATGCCTCGATGATCGAGGGCATCCGCCACAGCCGCTGCGAGACAAGGATCTGGCGCCACAACGACGTCGCCGATCTCCGGGACAAGCTGTCCGACCTCGACCCGAAGGTGCCGAAGCTGATCGCCTTCGAGAGCGTGTACTCGATGGATGGCGACATCTCGCCGATCTCGGACATCTGCGACGTCGCCGACGAATACAACGCGCTGACCTACCTCGACGAGGTCCATGCTGTCGGCCTGTACGGCCCGCGCGGCGGCGGCATCTCCGAGCGCGACGGCGTCGCGGACCGGCTGACCGTCATCGAGGGCACGCTGGCCAAGGCGTTCGGCGTCATCGGCGGCTACATCACGGCCTCCAACACCGTCTGCGACTTCGTCCGCAGCTTCGCCTCCGGCTTCATCTTCTCCAGCTCGCTGCCTCCGGCGGTGGCGGCCGGCGCGCTCACCAGCATCCGGCATCTGAAGGGCAGCAATGTCGAGCGCGCGCGCCATCAGGACCGTGTCGCGCGGCTGCGCCGCCGTCTGGATGAAGCGGGAGTCAGCCATCTCGACAATCCCAGCCACATCGTGCCGGTGATGGTGCGCGATGCCGTGCTGTGCAAGCGCATCAGCGATATCCTGCTCGATCGCTACGGCATCTACGTGCAGCCGATCAACTACCCGACGGTGCCGCGCGGCACCGAGCGGCTGCGCATCACCCCGTCGCCCTATCACTCCGATGCCGATATCGAGCACCTGGTGTCGGCGCTCTCGGAGATCTGGGCCGAGATGGGTCTCGCCCTGGCGGCCTGATCGCAGCGCATCATTCGCGCGGCGTTTGAGCCAGATCAATTTGTCAATTCAGCTTGACGTTAAGCTGGGAGTACAAATTGATAATCGGGGGAGAACGCCGTGCGGATTTTGTTGCTGCATCCGAATTATCACTCCGGCGGTGCCGAGATCGCCGGAAACTGGCCGCCAGCCTGGGCGGCCTATATTTCCGGCGCGCTGAAGGCGGCCGGATTCACCGACCTCCGCTTCATCGACGCGATGACCAACGATCTCTCCGAGGAGCAGGTCCGCAGCATCCTGCGCACTGAGAAGCCCGATGTGATCGGCTGCACCGCGATCACGCCCTCGATCTACAAGGCCGAGCGGCTGCTGGAGATCGCCAGGGACGAACATCCGGACGCGCTCACCGTGCTCGGCGGCATCCACGCCACCTTCATGTATCAGCAGGTGCTGACCGAAGCGCCATGGATCGACGCCATCGTGCGCGGCGAGGGCGAGGAGATCATCGTCGATTTGATGCGGGCCCGCGAGGACGGCCGCTGGGACAGCGACCGCCGCAGCATCAAGGGCATCGCCTATCGCGACGGCAGTGAGGTCGTGGCAACCGTCGCGGCGCCGACGGTGAAGAATCTCGATGCGATCACGCCCGACTGGAGCGTGCTCGAATGGAGCAAGTACATCTACATCCCGATGAACAAGCGCGTGGCGATCCCGAACATGGCGCGCGGTTGTCCGTTCACCTGCAGCTTCTGTTCGCAGTGGAAGTTCTGGCGCGACTATCGCATCCGCGACCCGAAGAAGGTGGTCGACGAGATCGAGACCCTGATGCGCGAGCACGATGTCGGCTTCTTCATCCTCGCCGACGAGGAGCCGACCATCAACAAGAAGAAATTCGTCGCGTTCTGCGAGGAGCTGATCCGCCGCGATCTCAAGATCCTCTGGGGCATCAACACCCGCGTCACCGATATCCTGCGCGACGAGGCGCTGCTGCCGCTGTATCGAAAGGCGGGTCTGATCCACGTCTCGCTCGGCACCGAAGCCGCCGCGCAGATGAAGCTCGACCGCTTCAACAAGGAGACCACGGTCGCGCAGAACAAGAAGGCGATCCAGCTCTTGCGCGACGCCGGCATCGTGGTCGAGGCGCAGTTCATCGTCGGGCTGGAGAACGAGACCCGCGAGACCCTGGAAGAGACCTACCAGATGGCGCGCGACTGGAAGCCGGACCTCGCCAATTGGGCGATGTACACGCCATGGCCGTTCTCCGACCTGTTCCGCGACCTCGGCGACAAGGTCGAGATCTTCGACTACGAGAAGTACAATTTCGTCACCCCGATCATGAAGCCCGACGCGATGGACCGCGGCGAGCTGCTCGACGGCGTCATGAACAACTACCGGCGCTTCTACATGCACAAGGCGCTGTTCTCGTATCCCTGGGCCGGCTCCGGCGAGCGCCGGCGTTATCTGCTCGGTTGCCTCAAGGCGTTCCTGAAGTCCGGCTTCGAGCGTAAGTTCTACGATCTCGGCCGCGTCAATTATTGGGGACCGCAATCCAAGGGCAAGGTCGATTTCGGTTTCGACAACTCGCGCAAGCGCGCCGATCCCGGCAAGATCGAATGGAAGACCAGCCATAATCGCAAGCTGACCGGACCGCAGCAGGCGCAGGCGATGGCCTGCGGCGGCGGCACCGAGCAGATGAGCGAAGAGGCCGAGACCAGGGTGCATTGACATGCACGGCACGCGCGCCCAGCCCCTTCAGCTGCCGCGCGCTGCCGATGCGTCTCATCATGCAGCCGGGCGTATCGGCCCCAATGCGATCATCCAGACGGCCGAGGCCTTGCGTCTGCTGTTGGGCGAGGATGCAACCGGCCGCGTGTTCGCAGCCGCGCGGCTTAAAGACTATCTCAGCACGCCGCCGGCCGAGATGGTCGACGAGGCCGAGGTCATCAGGTTGCATGGTGCGCTTCGGACGCTGCTCGACGACGACACCGCGCGCGCTGTCAGCGGCAAGGCAGGGCAGCTGACCGCCGCCTATCTGCTCGCGAATCGCATTCCCAAGGCTGCCCAGCGCGTGCTGAGGCTGCTGCCGGCGCGGCTGTCGAGCCGGGCGCTATCGCGCGCGATCTCGGCGCATGCCTGGACCTTCGCCGGCACCGGCATTTTCACCGCGCGTGCGGGACGGCCGACCGTCTACGAGATCAGCCATTGTCCTTTGTGCCGCGGCCATCACGGCGATCATGCGATCTGCGACTTCTACGCCGCGACATTCGAGACACTGTTCAGGACGCTGGTGCATCCCGAAGCCCGGGCGCGTGAAATTGCTTGCGAAGCCGCGGGCGCTTCCGCCTGCCGCTTCGAGATCGACTGGTGAGACCAAGCCATGCCCGAAGCGACAAGGTCATGGCTTCGGAACCGGCGCTCATTCAGATGGTCATTTGGGCAAAAAGCGCGCGCCCTCCTTGCCGAGGAAGTCCAGCATCGCCTGCGCCGGCGGCAGCAGCAGCTTGTCGGCGCGCCGCACGGCGTGCCAGTGCCGGATGATCGGCAGGCCCGCGACCTTCAGCATCACCAGCCGTCCCTCGCCGAGCTCATGCGCCACCGTATGCTGCGAGATGAAGGCGATGCCGAGGCCGGCGATCACCGCCTGCTTGATGGTCTCGTTGCTGTCCATCTCCATGCTGGTCTTGGGCTGCAGGCCGTGCTTGGCAAAGAAGGTCTCCATCAGCAGCCGGGTTCCCGAGCCCGGCTCGCGGGTGATGAACACCTCGCCGGCGAGATCCTCAGCGGCGATGCGCTTGCGCCGCGCCAGGCGGTGGCCCGCCGGCGCGATGATGATGTGCGGATGCTTGCCGAACGGCCGCATGTCGACGGGAATGTCCGCCGGCGGCCGGCCCATGATGGCGATGTCGAGATCATAGCCGCGCAACGCCTCGCGCAGGCTGTCGCGATTGCCGATCCGCAACGTCACGTCGATCTTGGGGAAACGCCGCGAAAACTCCGCGATCGCGAACGGCACGAAATATTTCGCGGTGCTGACCGCGCCGATCGCCACCCGGCCGCCGCTGCGCCCCGCGAGAATGTCGAGCGCCTGCTCGCAATCCTGCAGCGCGGCCTCGACGCGCTCGGCCAGCGCCAGCACGCTGCGCCCGGCCTCGGTCAGGATCATGCCGTCTGTGGTGCGCTGGATCAGCGGCAGCCCGGCGAGCTCCTGAAGATTGCGAATCTGCAGCGTCACGGCCGGCTGGGTCAGGTTCAAGCGCCCGGCCGCTGACGTGACCGATCCCGAGTTCTGGACGGCTACCAGCGCGCGAAGCTGGCGGATGGTGAGGTCGCGGGAGAAGTGGCGGCTCATGGAACCTTCGTGCTATCGATCGCATAAGGAAAACTTTGGTCGATCCAAAGATATTGAAATTTCCCTAATCAGGCAAATCGAGTGTTCATAGCAGTGCGGCACGACGCATTTCGTGCGGCTTCATCAAGTTCCCGGCAGAGGAGCTGATGGCGAGGGAGTGGCCCATGAATGACCAGACTGATCATCATCAGACATTGCAGGCCCATCTGGCTGCGCAGGGCGCGGACGCCGATTGTGCTGCGGTCATCGAGGCCCTCGCCGACGCCGCGCGCGAGCTCGCGCGCCAGATCGCCATCGCGCCGCTCTCCGGCGTCGACGAAGGTGCAGCCACCGTCAACACCGACGGCGACATCCAGAAGGCGCTCGACATCGTCGCCGACAATCTGATGCGCGACGCGCTGCGCCGGGCGCCGGTCGCGGGCATCCTCTCGGAAGAGGGCGATCGGCCGGAAACGGTCAATGAGGCTGCCCCACTTTGCGTGGCGATCGATCCGCTCGACGGCTCCTCGAACCTGCAGAACAACATCTCCGTCGGCACCATCTTCTCGATCCGGCCGCGCGGCCGCGACGTGCTCTCCAGCTTTTTCGAGCCCGGGACCGCGCAGCTCGCCGTCGGCTTCTTCGTCTACGGGCCGCAGACCTGCCTCGTGCTCGCAATCGACCATCGCGTCGACCTCTATGTGCTGCACCCGACCCTGCACGACTTCATTCTCGCCAAGTCGGGCATCCGCATCCCGCAGGATACGCCGGAGTTCGCGATCAACGCCTCGAACCGCCGGCACTGGAGCGGCACGGTCCGCAACTATGTCGACGAGTGCCTGTCGGGCGCTGCCGGCCCGCGCGGCCGCGACTTCAACATGCGCTGGATCGCCTCGCTGGTGGCGGAGGCCTATCGCATCCTGATGCGCGGCGGCGTGTTTCTCTATCCCGCCGACTCTCGTCCCGGCTATCGCGAAGGCCGGCTGCGGCTGGTGTACGAAGCGCATCCGATGGCGCTGATCATGGAATGGGCCGGCGGCTCGGCCTCGAGCGGCCGCGCGCGCATCCTCGAATTGTCGGCGCGCTCGCCGCACCAGCGGGCGCCGCTGATCATGGGTGACGTCCGTCTCGTCCGCGATGTCGATCAGCTGCATGAGGGCGTCGAGCCGCTGTTCGAAACCAGCGATGCGCCCCTGTTCGCCCGCCGCGGCCTGTTCCGCTGAGCGAACACTGCTGAACGCGCCACGTTCAGCGCGACTTCCGGAGAAAAGTCATGTCACGTCGTCATCCCATCATCTCGATCACGGGCTCGTCGGGCGCCGGCACCACGTCGGTCAAGAAGACCTTCGAGAACATCTTCCGCCGCGAGAACGTCAAGGCCGCCTACATCGAGGGCGACGCCTTCCATCGCTACAACCGCGAGGAGATGCGCCGCAAGATGGTCGAGGAGGCCGAGCGCGGCAACAAGCACTTCAGCCATTTCAGCCCCGACACCAACCTGTTCGAGGAGCTCGAGAAGACGTTTCGCGACTATTCCGAGACCGGCACCGGCACCACGCGCCACTACGTGCATGACGAGGAGGAGGCGCGGCTCTACGACGCCCGGCCCGGCACCTTCACCGAGTGGATGCAGCTGCCGGCTGAGTCCGATCTGCTGTTCTATGAGGGCCTGCACGGCGCCGTCGTCACCGAGAAGGTCAACATCGCGCAGCATGCCGACCTGAAGATCGGCGTCGTGCCGGTGATGAATCTCGAATGGATCCAGAAGCTGCACCGCGACCGCGCCTCGCGCGGCTACACCACCGAGGCCGTCACCGACACGATCCTGCGGCGCATGCCTGACTATGTGAACTACATCATCCCGCAATTCTCCGAGACCGACATCAACTTCCAGCGCGTGCCGACGGTCGACACCTCCAATCCGTTCATCGCGCGCTGGATCCCGACGCCGGACGAGTCGATGGTCGTGATCCGCCTCAAGAACCCGCGCGGCATCGACTTTCCCTATCTGCTCTCGATGATCCACGGCAGCTTCATGTCGCGCGCCAATTCGATCGTGATCCATGGCTCGAAGCTCGACCTCGCCATGCAGCTCATTCTCACCCCGATGATCATGCAACTGATGGACCGAAAGAGGCGCACGCTATGACCGCCAACGCCCTGCACAAGCCTGCCGTCAAGGCCGATCCGGCGCATGCCGAGATGGCGAATGCCATCCGCTTCCTCGCGATCGACGCCGTGGAAAAGGCGAAGTCCGGTCATCCGGGCATGCCGATGGGCATGGCCGACGTCGCCACCGTGCTGTTCTCCCGCTTCATGAAGTTCGACCCGGCCGATCCGGCCTGGCCGGATCGCGACCGCTTCGTTCTCTCGGCCGGCCACGGCTCGATGCTGCTCTATGCGCTGCTGCATCTCACCGGCTATGAGGCGGTGACGATCGACGAGATCAAGGCGTTCCGGCAATGGGGCGCCAAGACGCCGGGGCATCCGGAATATGGTCACACGCCGGGCGTCGAGACCACCACCGGGCCGCTCGGGCAGGGGATCGCGACCGCCGTGGGCATGGCACTTGCCGAGCGCCTGATGAACGCGCGCTATGGCGACGATCTGGTCGATCACTACACCTATGTCATCGCCGGCGACGGCTGCCTGATGGAAGGCATCAGCCACGAGGCGATGTCGCTCGCCGGCCATCTCCGGCTCAACCGCCTGATCGTGCTGTTCGACGACAATGGCATCTCGATCGACGGCTCGACGGGCCTCGCCTGCTCCGACGATCAGCTCGCGCGCTTCGCGGCGTCGGGCTGGGCGACCAGCCGCATCGACGGCCATGATCCCCAGGCGATCGAGACCGCCATCGCCGCCGCACGGCAGAGCGATCGCCCGACCATGATCGCCTGCCGCACCACCATCGGCTTCGGCTCGCCGGGTCGGCAGGGCTCGGAGAAGGCGCATGGCGCGCCGCTCGGGCCGGAGGAGGTCGAGAAGACACGCGCGGCGTTGCATTGGCCGCACCGGCCGTTCGAGATTCCGGCCGACGTGCTGGTGAGCTGGCGCGAGATCGGCGCGCGTGGCCGCAGCGTTCGCCAGGCCTGGAAGGAGCGTTCGCGCAAGCAATGCACCGCGGACCGTTCGCCCTGTCACGATGCGCTGAACAAGAAGCTGCCTTCCGCCTACACCGAGCGCATGGCGCAGTTCATCGCGCAGCTCACCGCCGAGCGGCCGAAGATCGCCACCCGCCAAGCGTCGCAGAACGTCATCGATGTGATCGCGACGGTGCTGCCCAACCTGCTCGGCGGCTCGGCCGATCTGACCCATTCCAACCTGACCAAGGCGAAGACGCACAAGTCGGTGACGCCCTCGACCATGGACGGCAACTACGTCCACTATGGCGTGCGCGAGCATGCGATGGCTGCGGCCATGAACGGCGTCGCGCTGCATGGCGGCTTCATTCCCTATGGCGGCACCTTCCTGGCGTTTGCCGACTACAACCGGCCGGCGATCCGCCTGGCGGCGCTGATGGGCATCCGCGTCATCCATGTGATGACGCACGACTCCATCGGCCTCGGCGAGGACGGCCCGACGCATCAGCCGGTCGAGCATGTCCCGAGCCTGCGCGCCATTCCCAATCTCCTGGTGTTCCGTCCCGCCGATGCGGTCGAGACGGCGGAAGCCTGGGATTGCGCGCTGCGCGCCGAGACCTCGCCATCGGTGCTGTGCCTGTCGCGGCAGGCGCTGCCGGCGTTTCGGACCGAGGCCTCTGACAACAAGGTGTCGCTCGGCGCCTACGTGGTGGTCGAACCGGAAGGCGGTCGCGACGTGACGCTGATTGCGACCGGCTCGGAGGTGGCGATCGCTCTGGAGGCGGCCAGGCTGCTGGAGGCCGAAGGCGTCCATGCGGCGGTGGTGTCGGCACCGTGCTTCGAACTGTTCCGCAAGCAGACCGCGGAGTATCGCGCCGAGGTGCTCGGCAGCGCGCCGCGCATCGGCGTCGAGGCCGCGATCGAGGGCGAGTGGGCGCGCTGGCTCGGCGATGCCGGCGAGTTCGTCGGCATGCACGGCTTCGGCGCCTCGGCGCCGGCCGACGTGCTCTACCGCGAGTTCGGCATCACGCCTGCCGCCGTGGCCGATGCAGCCATGCGCAACATCATCCGGGCGCGCGCGTCCTGAGCCGCGCCGCATAACAGAGCATCGAGACAGGGACGGAGACGAACATGGCGCGGATCACGCTCAGACAATTGCTGGACCATGCCGCCGAGCGCGGCTACGGGGTGCCGGCTTTCAATATCAACAACATGGAGCAGGGGCTCGCGATCATGGAGGCGGCCGCCGCCGTCGACGCCCCCGTGATCATCCAGGCCTCGCGCGGCGCGCGCTCCTATGCCGGCGACATCATGCTGTCGAAGATGATCGACGCGCTGGAGGAGATGTATCCGCAGATTCCGCTCTGCCTGCATCAGGACCACGGCAATGACGAGGCGACCTGCGCGACCGCGATCAAATACGGCTTCACCTCCGTCATGATGGACGGCTCGCTCAAGGCCGATGCCAAGACCGCCGCCGACTATGAGTACAATGTCGACATCACCCGCCGCGTCACCGACATGGCGCATTGGGTCGGCGCCTCCGTCGAGGGCGAGCTCGGTGTGCTCGGCTCGCTCGAGCATGGCGGCGGCGAGCAGGAGGATGGCCACGGCCTCGAAGGCAAGGTCAGCCGCGATCAGCTGCTGACCGATCCGGACCAGGCGGTCGATTTCGTCCGCGCCACCAAGGTCGATGCGCTGGCGATCGCGATGGGCACCTCGCACGGCGCCTACAAGTTCTCGCGCCAGCCTGATGGCGACATCCTCGCGATGAACGTGATCGAGGAGATCCATCGCCGGCTGCCGAACACGCATCTCGTCATGCACGGTTCGTCGTCGGTGCCGCAGTCGCTGCAGGACATGTTCAACCAGTTCGGCGGCGAGATGCCGCAGACCTGGGGCGTGCCGGTCGAGGAGATCGTGCGCGGCATCCGCCATGGCGTCCGCAAGGTCAACATCGACACCGACTGCCGGCTGGCGATGACCGCGATCTTCCGCAAGGTCGGTTCGTCCTCCAAGAGCGAATTCGATCCGCGCAAGTTCCTGAAGCCGGCGATGGATTCGATGCGCGACCTCTGCCGCGAGCGCTTCGAGCAGTTCGGCGCCGCCGGCAATGCATCCAGGATCAAGGTCATTCCGCTCGCCGAGATGGCCAAGCGCTACCGCTCCGGTGCGCTCGATCCACGAGTTGGGGGAATGACCGAAGCTGCGTGACGTCCAAGCCACAACGAAACAAGCAGGAGGAACACATGAACGACCCGTCGATCACCGTCCGCGGCAAGGATCGCTACAAGTCCGGCGTGATGGAATACAAGCGTATGGGCTATTGGGAGCCCTCCTATCAGCCCAAGGACACCGATGTCATCGCGCTGTTCCGTGTCACCCCGCAGGACGGCGTCGATCCGACCGAAGCCTGCGCTGCGGTGGCCGGTGAATCCTCCACCGCGACCTGGACCGTGGTGTGGACCGACCGTCTCACCGCCGCGGAGAAGTATCGTGCCAAGTGCTACCGGGTCGAGCCGGTGCCGGGCTCGCCGGGCAGCTACTTCGCCTATATCGCCTATGATCTCGACCTGTTCGAGCCGGGCTCGATCTCCAACCTGACCGCCTCGATCATCGGCAACGTGTTCGGCTTCAAGCCGCTGAAGGCGCTGCGGCTGGAGGACATGCGGCTGCCGGTCGCCTATGTGAAGACGTTCCAGGGCCCGGCGACCGGCATCGTCGTCGAGCGCGAGCGGCTCGACAAGTTCGGCCGTCCGCTGTTGGGCGCCACCGTCAAGCCGAAGCTCGGCCTGTCGGGCCGCAACTACGGCCGCGTCGTCTACGAGGCGCTGAAAGGCGGGCTCGACTTCACCAAGGACGATGAGAACATCAACTCGCAGCCCTTCATGCATTGGCGCGAGCGCTTCCTGTACTGCATGGAGGCGGTCAACAAGGCCCAGGCGGCGACCGGCGAGATCAAGGGCACCTATCTCAACGTCACCGCTGCGACGATGGAGGACATGTACGAGCGCGCCGAATTCGCCAAGGAGCTCGGCTCCAACATCGTCATGATCGACCTCGTGATCGGCTACACCGCGATCCAGTCGATGGCGAAGTGGGCGCGCCGCAACGACATGATCCTGCATCTGCATCGCGCAGGGCACTCGACCTATACGCGGCAGCGCTCGCATGGCGTGTCGTTCCGCGTCATCGCCAAGTGGATGCGGCTCGCCGGCGTCGACCACATCCACGCCGGCACCGTGGTCGGCAAGCTCGAAGGCGATCCGAACACCACGCGGGGCTACTACGACATCTGCCGCGAGGACTTCAATCCGATGCGGCTCGAGCATGGTGTGTTCTTCGACCAGAACTGGGCGAGCCTGAACAAGCTGATGCCGGTCGCCTCGGGCGGCATCCATGCCGGCCAGATGCACCAGCTGCTCGACCTGCTCGGCGAGGATGTCGTGCTGCAGTTCGGTGGCGGCACCATCGGTCATCCCCGCGGCATCGCGGCCGGCGCCACCGCCAACCGCGTTGCGCTGGAAGCCATGATCCTCGCCCGTAACGAGGGCCGCGACTACGTGCATGAGGGCCCGGAGATCCTCGCCAAGGCGGCGCAGACCTGCACGCCGCTGCGCGAGGCGCTGGAGATCTGGAAGGACGTCACCTTCAACTACGAATCGACGGATACGCCGGACTTCGTGCCGACCGTGACTCCCGCCGCTTAAAACCTTGTTCGATGCATCGCCGCGCTGCGGGCCGGACACCGGCCCGCCCGGCCCAACATCAGGAGATTTCACCATGCGCGTGACCCAAGGCTGCTTTTCCTTCCTGCCCGATCTGACCGACGATCAGATCACCGCCCAGATCCAGTACTGCCTCGAGAAGGGCTGGGCCGTGAACATCGAGTTCACCGACGACCCGCATCCCCGCAACACCTATTGGGAGATGTGGGGCCTGCCGATGTTCGATCTGCGGGATGCCGCCGGCATCATGCGGGAGCTCGCCGAGTGCCGGAAGATCTATGGCGACCGCTACATCCGGATCTCGGCGTTCGATTCCACCCACGGCTGGGAGTCGATCCGGCTCTCCTTCATCGTCAACCGTCCGAAGAACGAGCCCGGCTTCCGGCTCGATCGTCAGGAAACCGTCGGGCGCAATCAGCGTTACTCGACGCGGTCCTACGCGGCCGAGCGGCCCGAAGGCGAGCGCTACTCCTAAAGACGGCCGTGCTGAAGTCCTTGCCGATCGAGGCGGGGACTTCAGCACCGGCTCTGCTGCACTGATTGAGACCCGATTTGACGGCGTCCCCGCTTGCCGGAGTTCGCGGGAGGAGCTGCCGCCAGCGTGTGCGAACTTCGGCAAGCGGAGCACCAGTCCATGATGCAGGCTACGCAGGCGGACGCCCAGGAGGCAACGCCGGTCGATACGATCGATCTGCGCCGCGAGTTCGAGAGCGTCGAGATCGCGCCCGTCCTCGAGCAGCTCGACCGTGAGCTGGTCGGCCTCGCCCCGGTCAAGACGCGAATCCGCGAGATCGCCTCGTTGCTGATGATGGAGCGGATCCGTCGCAAGATGGGCCTGGCGACGACGTTTCCGACCCTGCACATGTCGTTCACGGGTAATCCCGGCACCGGCAAGACCACGGTGGCAATGCGCATGGCCGGCATCCTGCACCGGCTCGGCTTCGTTCGCCGCGGTCATGTCATCAGCGTCACCCGCGATGATCTCGTCGGCCAATATATCGGCCATACCGCGCCGAAGACCAAGGAGGTGCTGAAGAAGGCGATGGGCGGCGTGCTGTTCATCGACGAAGCGTATTACCTGTACCGTCCCGAGAACGAGCGCGACTATGGCCAGGAGTCGATCGAGATCCTGCTGCAGATCATGGAATCGCAGCGCGAGGACCTCGTGGTCATTCTTGCCGGCTATGCCGACCGGATGGAAAAATTCTTCCAGAGCAATCCCGGCTTCCGCTCGCGCATCGCCCATCACATCGACTTCCCGGACTATTCCGAAGCCGAGCTGCTGACGATTTCCGAGATGATGCTGGAGGGGCAGAATTATCGCTTCACGCCCGAGGCGCGGGCGGCGTTCGAAAAATACATCGTGGTTCGTCGCACCCAGCCCCTGTTCTCCAACGCGCGCTCGATCCGGAATGCGCTGGATCGGATTCGCTTGCGCCAGGCCAACCGGCTGGTGTCGCGGCTCGACCGGGTGCTGACGTCCGACGACGTGATGTCGATCGAGGCCAGCGACGTGCTGGCGAGCCGGGTGTTCGCCAAGAGCGAGGTGAAGAGTGAGACCAAGGAGGAGGCCCAGTCATGAGTCTCGCGCTGGTGAAGAATTCACCATTCGATGTTCTGCGGCAAAGAATTGCCGATGCCGGCGCCTTGATCTTCGACGTCGACGGCACGATGGCGGAGACCGAGGAGATCCATCGCGAGGCGTTCAACGAGGCGTTCGTGGCCGTCGGCATCGACTGGCATTGGGGCCGGCGGGTCTACAAGGAGCTGTTGCGCGTCGCCGGCGGCAAGGAACGCATTCGCGCCTTCGACCAGATGCGGCGCTCGGGTCCGCCCTTGAGCGACGCCGTGATCGCCAGGCTTCACCGGATCAAGACGGAAAGATTTGCCGCCTTGATGGCCGACAAGGGATGCGCCTTACGTCCCGGCATCAAGGCGCTGCTCGAAGACGCCTGGGCGCGCGAGCAGCGTGTCGCCATCGCCACCACCACCACGCGCGTCAATATCGACGCGTTGCTGGCTCCCGTGCTGGGCAGCGATTGGGAAACCAGATTTGCCGCGGTCGTCGCGGCCGATGACGTCGCGCGCAAGAAGCCGGCGCCCGATGTCTATCTGGAGGTGCTGTCGCAGCTCGATCTCCCCGCGGCGAGCTGCATCGCGATCGAGGACTCCGGTAATGGGTTATTGGCCGCCACCCGCGCCGGCGTGCCCGTCCTGATTACGCGCAGCCTCTATTTTCATGACGATACGTTCGATGGCGCGCTCGGGGTATTGGAGGATCTCGGCGAGCTCTTTGTTTGATGTGCCTGATCGAAAGGCATGCAAGCATTGCTTATTATGTATGACAGAAGGCGCATAGCTGCTCCGATACACGCGTTCTATTGCCGTTCAGCAGAGAACGTGTAATCCCTTGCTGGGCATGTTGGACATGTCGAGTCGAGGTCGTTGAGTATGGCCCGTACCCAGGCCAAGGTTAAACGAAGTG
Source organism: Bradyrhizobium sp. SRS-191 (assembly GCF_024586915.1). GTDB lineage: Bacteria > Pseudomonadota > Alphaproteobacteria > Rhizobiales > Xanthobacteraceae > Bradyrhizobium. The sequence continues at coordinate 10,662 of NZ_JANBVS010000023.1, read as the reverse complement.
ACGTCGCGCGCGCGGTGACGACGCGCGGCCGGGTGGGCCGGCCGCCGAAAGCCCTGGCCGGCAACATCGAGGAGCGGATTCTCGACGCGGCGCGCGAGGTCTTCCTGGAGCGTGGATTCGACGGCACCAGCATCGATGAGATCGCCGAGCGGGCCCCGGCCAGCAAGCCGACCATCTATGCGCGCTATGCCGGCAAGCCGGCGTTGTTTGCCGCGATCGTCGAGCGCTCGATCGAAGAGGTGATGAACCTCGGCCCCTCCTACACGCCTCCGCCGGGAACGGTGCAGGAGAAGCTGGTTGGGGTTGCGATCGCGATCGTGGACCGCGTGCTGAAGCAGTCGCTTGGACTGTTGCGCGTCACGATCGGCGAAGCCTACCGCTTTCCCGATCTCAGCTGCCAGTTTCACGAGGTCTCGCGCAAGCGGGCGACTCAACCGGTCGCGGTGCTGCTGGCAGAGACGATCGGCGTGTCCGCGAGCGCAAAGCGGGGACCGTCCAAGACGTCGGAAGCGTCCGCCGAGATCTTCATCGACCTCATCGTGCTGCCGCTGTTGATGCGCGCGCTGATGGGGGTGAAGGAGAAGACGATCCGTAAGGAGATGCCTGGCTTCGTGCGAGAACGAGTCAAGATCTTCCTCGCCCTTCATACCAAGTCATGATGTCGCAGCTCCGGATCGGCATTCGTCGCGGCGTGCGTCCCGCGACCGCGCGAAGCCCGGACTGAGTTAGCGCCGCCGCAGCGTCGGTTCGAGCGTGACCTGCTTCAGGTTCTTGCCGCTGACCACGACGATGATGAAGGCGACCTTGCCGTCCTTGGTCGTCAGGCCGCCGCTGATGGCCTTGCCCGCGGCGGACCGCTCCGCGATCTTGATGGCATCGGACATGTTGAGGCTGATCGTGTCGAGCGCGGCAAGGCTGCTGCGGTCGCTCTCGTTCAGGCCCTGCACGGTCGAGAACAGGGCGGTGTTGAGCACCTTGGCGGTCGCGCCATCGATGTCGGACTCCCAGATCTGCCCGCTCTGCAAGGTGCGAACCTTGTAGACGGGGACGTCGAGCCCGCCTTCGAAGCTGATGTCCGCGGTCCTGGAGCCCGGATGAATCTTCTCGGCGATCCGCAATGCCTGGTGCAAGGACACCTCCGTCTTGCGGAACTTGTCCAGTTCGCGGTCGATCGCCTCCTGGGTCAGGGCAGGATCTGTGGAGGCTTGCGGATCCCTGGCCTGGGGATCGGTCGCGGCGGCGCCGACGGCCGCGTGCGCCAGCGACGTCCAGGACAGCAGGATGATGGTGAACAGAGCGAATCGTCTCATGGCGGCCTGCTGTCTCCGATCTCGGTCGGTGCTTGTAGAGCAATCCCCAGGGAAACGGTTGTGATAAAACGAAACTGTATAGTTTTGTAATTCCGTGGCGGGCGGCTGTCAAGCTCAAGGCAGCGGCGGCGTCTGCGCCCAGAACCGGCCGGACCGCGCGCTGTCGTGACCGAGCGCGTAGAGCGCGCGCATGTCGTCGGTATCGAACCCGATGCCCTGGCTCTCGGGAACGGACTGATCGATCGCGGTCATGTTGAACGCCATGCCGTTGCGCCTGGCGAACTGGTAGGTGGCCGAGAGGTAACTTTGGATCTCGCGCTTGCTCTTCATGCCGAGCGACCGGATCGCGATCGCCTTGGTGCTGTTCTCGACCGGCTGGAAATCAGCCGACGTCCGCCCGTTCATGATGATGTAGATGGCAGGTTTGGCGGCCAGGCGCTGCGACGATCCCGTTTGCATCAGCAGGCGATCGGGAAAGGTGAAGACCTGGGTCGAGACGCCGCCATCGACATGCATCTCCTCGATCGGCTTGCCGTCGGAAGAGGCGGCAATCAGCGCCGGCGGAAACGCGACGGGAACGCTGGCGGATGCGGTCAGCACTTGGCGGAATAGTTGCAACGACCGTGGCGTCCGTGCGGACGCGATCTCGCCCATATTCCACAGCACCGGCCGCGCGGCGTCGAGATCCGTGGTGATGACGAACAGCCGGCGCCCCCTGGCGTGCTCCCTCGCGATCGCCTCCAGGAGCTCCGGGGTCGTGTAATGCGCGATCGCGTCGCGGAGCGGCTGGCCGTCGAAGACGGACGAGCCGAACAGCGCGCCCAGCGCATTGGGCGAAGCGGCGAACGAACTGGCGAGGCCGCTGGTGTACATCTCCTTCAAGGTCGGATCGTAGGCCGGCCCGAGGAACGCAAACGGCGCGATCAGCGCGCCGGTGCTGACGCCGGAGACGATGGTGAACTCCGGACGTGCGCCGCTCTCGCTCCAGCCGTTGAGAATGCCGGCGCCAAACGCGCCATCGCCGCCGCCGCCGGACAAGGCCAGATAGGCGAACGGCTTGCCGGGTTGGGGCCGCGGCTTGAACGACGCACTGTCGAAGCTCTCGGCCGGAGCGTCCGCCCACATCCGAATCGCCTGGAAGCCTTCGATCCTGGCGCGCTTCGCATCATCGGCCGAATAGGCCGTGCGCTGCTCCACCGAGGCGCAGCCGCCGAGCAACAGAACGAGACTGCACAACCCGGCCAGACCACCAGCCGCAAATACCGAACGCGATCGCACCCGCTGACTCCCAACGCTATAAACGGAACCGTATAGTATTGTTATTGCCGATTGATCAAGGGCGAGGCGGCGGCGCCGTTGCGAGCTGATCACGATTGCGGGAGCGGAGTGGGGGAACCTGCGGGCAAGTCTTTCCGGCTAGTCTTGCCGACAAGACTTGTCGACAAGACTTGCCGACGTCGTGTCACGCAGTCGACATGCAAACCTCGCGCGGCGGTCGGCGTGACCGGCTATGATTTTTTTCGATTTCCGATAGGTTGTCGCGGTTTCAACCCAGCGGCCGATATTGCCGCGGCTGCGTCTTGCGATGTCGGGCGGTGTCATCAGAGGCCCGCGTGACCGGACGCCACCACAGGAGCATCGATGATCAAGCGCCGAGCCATTCTCACGATTCCTCTCGCTGTCGCTGCGCTGTTCGCGGCTTTCGGTGGCGGTGCGCAGGCGGCGCAATGCGGCTCGTCGCCGGCGGGCTTCGAGGCGTGGAAACGCGAGTTCAGCGAGGAGGCGCGCGCCAAGGGCGTCGGCGGCACCGCGATATCGGCGCTGATGCAGACGAACTACGCCTCGGCCACCATTGCCGCCGATCGCGGCCAGCGCAGCTTCCAACTGTCGCTTGACCAGTTCCTCGCCAAGCGCGGGGCACCTGCGATCGTCGCGCGCGGCCGGCAGCTCAAGCAGTCGCAGGCGGCGATGTTCGCCTCGATCGAGCAGCGCTACGGCGTGCCGCCGGGGCCGCTGATTGCGATCTGGGGCATGGAGAGCGCGTTCGGCAGCCAGCGCGGCAACCAGCACATGCTGTCGTCGATCGCGACGCTGGCCTATGACTGCCGCCGGCCGGAATTCTTCACCGACCAGCTCTATGCCGCGCTCAAGCTGATCGATCGCGGCGTGCTCTCGGGCAACACCCGCGGCTCGATGCATGGCGAGGTCGGGCAGACCCAGTTCATGCCGAAGAACATCTTGGCCTATGGCGTCGGCAATCTCGACGTTGCGGCGAACGCGCTGGCTTCGACTGCCAACTTCCTGCGCGCCAATGGCTGGAAGGCCGGCGCCGGCTATCAGCCGGGCGAGCCGAACTTCGCCGCCATCGAAGCCTGGAACGCCGCCGGCGTCTATCAGAAGGCCATCGCATTGATGGGCCGCCAGATCGACGGCGGCGGCTCCGCCGCGGAGCGCTGACGGGCTGCTCCGGAACGGCAGAGCTTGTCGCCGGCAGCGTGCTCGCCTCCGTCCTTCGAGACGCCCGCCTCCGGCGGGCTCCTCAGGACGAGGACTGAGTTCGCGGCGAAATGCCAACTCCTTTTCATGAACACGCCTCTCGGCGTGTTCATGGTCGGTGTGCAGTGCCGCCCTCGGCTCTTGATCCTCATGGTGAGGAGCGCGCCCTTTGCGCGCGTCTCGAACCATGAGGCCCCCTGAACAAACAAAAAAGCGGCGCTCCATCGCTGGAGCGCCGCCTGTTGTCAGTCAGGCTTTTGCCTCAGGCCTTCAGCTCGAACCGGTCGAGGTTCATCACCTTCGTCCACGCGGCGACGAAGTCCTTGACGAACTTCTGCTTGGCATCCGAGCTGGCATAGACCTCGGCCAGCGCCCGCAGCTGCGAGTGCGAGCCGAAGATCAGGTCGGCGCGGGTCGCGGTCCACTTCACGGCGCCGGACTTGCGGTCGCGGCCCTCGAACGTGTGCTCGCCCTGGTCGACCGGAGTCCACGCAACGCCCATGTCGAGCAGGTTGACGAAGAAGTCGTTCGAGAGCGTCTCCGTCTGCGCGGTGAAGACACCGTGCTTGGAGCCGGCCGCATTGGCGCCGAGCACACGCAGGCCGCCGACCAGCACGGTCATCTCCGGCGCGGTCAGGTTGAGCAGCTGGGCCTTGTCGACCAGGAGCTCCTCACCCGACAGCCACTGCTTGCCGCTGAGATAGTTGCGGAAGCCGTCATGGGTCGGCTCGAGCACGGAGAACGACTCCACGTCGGTCTGCTCCTGCGAGGCGTCGGTGCGGCCCGGTGCGAACGGCACCGTCAGCTCGACGCCGGCCTTCTTGGCCGCCGCCTCGACGCCGGCGCTACCGGCCAGCACGATCAGGTCGGCGAGCGAGATCTTCTTGCCGCCGCTGGCCGATCCGTTGAACTCCTTCTGGATGCCCTCGAGCTTACTGAGCACCTTCGACAGTTCAGCCGGGTTGTTGATCGCCCAGTCCTTCTGCGGAGCCAGGCGAATGCGCGCGCCATTGGCGCCGCCACGCTTGTCCGAGCCGCGGAAGGTCGAGGCCGAGGCCCAGGCGGTCGAGACCAGCTGCGACACCGAGAGACCCGACGCCAGGATCTTCGCCTTGAGATCCGCGATATCCTTGTCGTCGACGACGGGGTGATCGAGCGCCGGGATCGGATCCTGCCAGATCAGGTCCTCCTTCGGCACCAGCGGGCCGAGGTAGCGCACCTTCGGGCCCATGTCGCGATGGGTCAGCTTGAACCAGGCGCGGGCGAAGGCGTCGGCGAACTGATCCGGGTTCTCCAGGAAGCGCCGCGAGATCTTTTCGTACTCGGGATCGAAGCGCAGCGCGAGGTCGGTGGTGAGCATCGACGGCGCGTGGCGCTTGGACTTGTCATGTGCGTCCGGCACGGTGTTGGCGCCGGCGCCGCCCTTCGGCGTCCACTGATGCGCGCCGGCCGGGCTCTTGGTCAGCTCCCACTCATAGCCGAACAGGTTCCAGAAGAAGTTGTTGCTCCACTTCGTCGGCGACGACGTCCAGATCACCTCGAGGCCCGAGGTGATGGTGTCGCCGGCCTTGCCCGAGCCGTATTTGTTGGCCCAACCGAGACCCATCTGCGCGATATCGGCGCCTTCCGGCTCCGCACCGACCAGCGACGCATCACCCGCGCCGTGAGTCTTGCCGAAGGTGTGACCGCCGGCGATCAGCGCGACCGTCTCCTCGTCGTTCATCGCCATGCGGCCGAACGTCTCGCGGATGTCGCGCGCGGCAGCGACCGGGTCGGGGTTGCCGTTCGGACCTTCCGGGTTGACGTAGATGAGGCCCATCTGCACGGCCGCGAGCGAGCCGGCGAGATCGCGATCGCCGCTATAACGCTCGTCGGCGAGCCACTTGCCTTCCGGACCCCAATAGATGTCCTGCTCCGGCTCCCAGGTGTCGGCGCGACCGCCGCCGAAGCCGAAGGTCTTGAAGCCCATCGATTCCAGCGCGACGTTGCCGGTGAGCACGAACAGGTCGGCCCAGGAGATCTTCTGGCCGTACTTCTGCTTGATCGGCCACAGCAGGCGGCGGGCCTTGTCGAGGTTGGCGTTATCCGGCCAGCTGTTCAGCGGCGCGAAGCGCTGCTGACCGGTGCCGGCGCCGCCGCGGCCGTCGCCGATGCGGTAGGTGCCGGCGGCATGCCAGGCCATGCGGATGAACAGCGGGCCGTAATGACCGAAATCGGCCGGCCACCAGTCCTGCGAATCCGTCATCAGCGCGGTCAGGTCCTTGACCACCGCGTCGAGGTCGAGGCTCTTGAATTCCTTGGCGTAATCGAACGCCTCGCCGAGCGGATCGGAGAGGTTCGAATGCTGATGCAGCACCGACAGATCGAGCTGGTTCGGCCACCAGTCCTTGTTCTTGAATCCCTTCAAGCCGCCCGAAAACGGGCACTTGCTGACGTCATCCATGTTTGCCTCCTGACCTGCACGGCATTGTTCCCCCCTGGGGTGGGTGGCGGGACCCTACGCGGCTCCTCCGATCAGGGGAAATTGAGATTGATGATCGTAACGATAAGATTATCTGATGAACATGATGTGACGGCGCCCCAACGCAGCGCGGCACTGTGCGTTGTCGATGCATCCTGGGATTGTGGTCAGGAAAGTTTGACTCGGCAGCAACGAACGATAAGATAATCTGATGATCCATCTGACGATGCGGCAGCTTCGCTATTTCGACGCGCTGGCGCGTCTCGGCCATTTCGGCCGCGCCGCCGAGGCCTGCGCGATCTCGCAGCCGGCGCTGTCGATGCAGATCAAGGAGATGGAGGACGCGCTCGGGGGGGTCCTCCTGGAACGCAATGCGCGCCAGGTGGTGCTGACGCGGTTCGGCGAGCAGCTCGCCGAGCGTGTCCGCGAGATCCTGCGCTCCGTCGACGAGCTCGGCGATTTCGCGCGTGCCTCGCGCGACAAGCTCACGGGCCGGCTGCGGCTCGGCATGATCCCGACCGTCGCACCTTATCTTCTCCCGAAAGTGATCGGCGATCTCACCCGCAAGCATCCCGAGATCGACATCCATGTCCGCGAATCCAAGACCCCGAAGCTGATCGAGGAGCTGGTCGAGGGCCGGCTCGATGCCGCCATCGTCGCGCTGCCGGTGTCGGAACCGTCGCTGACCGAGGTGGCGCTGTTCTCGGAGAATTTTCTGCTGGTGCGGCCGCCCGAATATGAAGGCACCGCGGTGCCGAATAGCGAGAGCCTGCGCGAGATGCGGCTGTTGCTGCTGGAGGAGGGGCACTGCTTCCGCGACCAGGCGCTGTCGTTCTGCAACATGCAGGCGCCGCGCGAGATGCTCGATGCCTCCTCGCTCTCCACCCTGGTGCAGATGGTCGGGGCCGGCATGGGCGTGACCCTGATCCCGGAGATGGCGGTCGGCGTCGAGACGCGCTCGGCCTCGGTGTCGCTGGCGCGCTTCGCCGAGCCGCAGCCCCAGCGCAGCATCGGCATGGTCTGGCGCAAGACCAGCCCGCTCGCCAAGCAGCTGATGCAGATCTCCGAGATCGTCGGCGGCGCCGCCGAGAGCCTGCGCAAGCAGGCCGCCGCGGGCCAGGGCCGCAAGCGGCGCAGCTGACACGCCGAGGAACGTCCCGGCCAAGCCTGTCTTGTCGTCCTTCTCGAACGAAGGACGTCCTCATGAAACGTATCTTGATCGCATCCGCCGCCCTCGTGCTGTCGAGCTCGCTCGCAGCGGCTCAGAGCAGTGGGGACGGAAGCAGCGGCACCGGCGGCAGCAGCGCAGGGCCCTCGCATCCCGCGCCCACGGCAGCACCGGGGACCGCGCCAAGCGACACCGGCACGACCGGCATGGGGCAGGGCAGTTCGAACGACGCAGCCTCGCCCGGCAATGGATCGGGCCGCACGCCGTCGGCGCCGAATGATGCGACCGGCTCGCTCAACAACAACAGCCCGAGCACCGGCGACGACAATTCCGGGAGCTCCAGCAATCTCGGCCGGCATTGAAGCCGGACGGGGTGAGCATTGTTGGCTGGTCGCCCCTCACAACGCAGCGAGTTGGGATTCAAGCTCAAGCCGCAACGGCAGTGAACTCCCCTCCCCCTTGCGGGGAGGGGGCGGGGGTGGAGGTCCCGGAAACGCGCTCTCCGTGATGATGACCGGACTCGTCAGCCACTCGTGTGATCTCTCCTATCGTCAAGGGGACCTTGTTCACGACGAAGTTCAGCGCCCGGAGACCCCCACCCCCAACCCCTCCCCGCAAGGGGGAGGGGAGCGCACCGGCGGTGGGGCAGGCTGCTGCATCAAACGCCCGTGTTCCGGCAACGGCCGGCGCTTTGCGTGGAACGGCCGCGCGGACCGGCCGTTCGTAGCATTCGAGCAACTCACGTGCTCCAAGCCGTCGCGGTCGCGGCGGACAGCGGCACCCGATCCAGATGGTGCCGCCATGCGTGATGATCTCAGTCGAGGAGTCCTGGTGATGCGAAGCTTGAATGTCGTGGCGGCGCTGGCCCTGTCGGGTGCGCTGCTGGCCGGTGTGAATGCGCCGGCGATGTCTGCTCCGATGACGGCGCTGTCGGCAGCCGCGAAGCCCGACGCCGCGCCGCTCGGCACCACGCAAGTGCGCTATGGCGGCCATGGTTTCGGTGGCGGCTGGCATGGTGGCGGCTGGCGCGGCGGCGGAGGCTGGCGCGGTGGTGGCTGGCGTGGCGGCGGATGGGGCTGGGGCGGCGGCGCGCTGGCCGCCGGGGCACTGCTCGGCGCGGGCATCGCGGCGGCGGCGACGCCCTATTACTACGACGACGACCCCTATTATTATGGCGGCGGCCCCTACGGCTATGTCGGCGTCGGCTATGCGCCCTATTACGGCCGTCCCTATTATGCGCGCCGTTACTATGGCGGCTGGGGTGGCGGACCTTGGGGCGGCCCGTTGTGGTGAGCTTCGGCTGACGGAGCACGGCAAGCCGTCTGCGCGAGCCTTCGCGCAGACGGACTGATAGGCCGGGCCGGCGCTTCCGCCCGGCAGTTGAGACTCCGTGGCATGGGTCTTGTATCGATCTCCGGGCAGCGGCCGCGCGCCCACGGCGCGTGGTCCGGAGAAAGGTCATGTCTGAGGCTGTCAACACCGAGGCATTCTGGGCCGGAACGGTCGTCGACTGGCTAGTCAAGAACGCCAGCCTGCGCAAGGAGCGCATCGACCTCAAGCGCAAGTTCACGCAGGAGCCCTATAATCTCAGCGCCGTCAGGGTCCTGACCATGATGGATGAACTCGCCGCGCTCCACAACGCCCGCAGCGGTGCGAGGCTCGTGTTGTCGCAGAACTGGCGGCTTGCCCATCGCAACGACAGCGTCGGCGATTTCATCCTGGCCTTTGTTCGCCTGGTCCAGCCCGAGGACGGCAGCGCTGCGACCGACAATGCTGCGCCGTTGCCCGGCGCGATGTCGGAAAAACGACACGGCAGGACACACAGCCAACGCGTCGAAGCGCTGCGCGCCAATCCGCGTGACGACTGGAAGCCGGTCGATCTCGAGATCATCGCCTCGCAATATGCGATGAAGTTTCGCAAGATCACCGGCACGCACGAGGTCTTCCTGCATCCCTCGGTGCCGCATTGCGTGACCATTCCGCTGAAGGCGCCGATCAGGCCGCCGCACATCCGCGCCTTCGTGGCGATGATCGACGGCATGGATGAGGCCGCGCGATGAACGATGTCGACGCTTATCTCTATGACGTGACGGAGTTGGCGGCCGGGGACGGCGGCGGCTTTCTCGTCATCTTTCCCGACATCCCCGGGGTCATCGGCATCGGCGAGACCGCGCAACAGGCGATCGCCGACGGACGGTTGGCGCTGCTTGCGGCTCTCGACGCGCTTAAGGCCGTCGACCGCGAGCCGCCCGTCCCGGGCGCGCGCCGCGCGGCAGCGCCGTCGGCGTGAGTCGTCACATGAGGCCGAAGGGTTGAGCGAGGAGGAGGGATCATGCCATTGACCGAGGAAGCCATCCAGGTCGGCAAGTGCTACAAGACCAGGATCGCCGAGAGCTACAAGGTGCTGTCGATCACCCGTGGCATCGTCACCTACCAGACCTTGACCTCGCCCCTGCGCATCAACACCGGCATCAAGGCCTTCGCGGATGCCGTCTACAAGGAGATCCGCTGTCCGGAGCAGGGCTAGTGGCGCGAGCGCATCGCTCGCTGTCTCTCTGCGTCCTCGGTGGCCGATAAGGGCAATCTGTTTCCGCCCGCAATGACGTGGAGAGAGTTCGCTTCAATAGTCGTGCGGGGAATTCCAAGATGCGAGTAGAGCAACGTGACGACGGTGTCCTGGCGTTCGTCGGCCCCGATGGCCGCATCTGGGCGCAATGCGCTCGCGCCTCGCAGCTTGCCGCCGATACCGACTTCGTGATCGAGGGGCCGCTGAGCGGCTTCCTCTACGAGGAGGGCACGTTCACCCTCGACAGCGAGCAGGCCTTTCGCGCCTGGCTCGACGACCGCCTGATCAGCGACGAGATCTTCCATGTCCGGGACAGGGAGACCGCGCTGTCTCTGTGTCAGCGCATCGCGGCCGCGGCGCGCGAGGTTCTGAAGGACAGGGCTGGCCAGTCCCAGACCGGCTGACGCCGACCATCCTGTTCGCTGAAGTAAAAATATCTTGCTATTTTTCAGAATTCATGGTCTTATCCCTGCAACCCGCCTCGAGCAGAGGGACGTACGCGTCGTCACGATACGGGAGGTGGGCTGCGATGGACGTGACGGCTGCGCCAGACGAGCGTAGGCGTTGCGGACGGCGAAGTCGTGTGGTCCTGGCCTCTCGATGCTGAGGTCCGCGCACGCGCCAAAGGCGCGTTGTCGCAAAATGGGGGCAAGAAGGCCGA
>NZ_JANBVS010000022.1 GCF_024586915.1 Bradyrhizobium sp. SRS-191 | reverse complement strand
AACCTCCAGCGCGACGTCGGCCTCGAGCAGCGCCCGGCGGACCTCGCGCATCGCGGCGTCGACGTCGGCTTCCGAGAGCGAACCGCGCCCCGTCAGCCGATCGAGAATGCCGCCAAGCCTTTCCGACAGATTGTCGAACAATGCCGTATCCTTTGCCCTTGTCGGGCGCTCGCTTCATTGCCGCCCGTCATCGCCGCTTGCTGCGGCCCATGACGACTATATAGACCACGACCATATAGACCTCGGCCCGTCGGCCGAAACCGTCAGTCCAAACACGTTTGCGCCCGAGGGCGCACAGCGCTGTCGGGCGTTGACCTCCGGCCTCCGGGGCCGGGCGGTGGCTCGAAAAGACGAAACTTTCCGAAATTCGGCCGGGTTAAACCCCCCGCGGCCGGAAAAGTCAAGGAAACTTGCTTCCCGCCGTCCCGTTGCCGGACCCGGCGGGGCCGCTTACCTCTTGTGCCAGTTCAGCTTTCCCGTATCAGCTTTCCCTTGCGAGGACGACCTTGCTGCGCCGTTCCAGGACCTATTCCGGCCCCGTCACCGACCATTTCGACGGCAAGCGCTTCTACGATCCCGACGGCGTTCCGCCCAAATCCCTCGCCCAGGTGCTGCGCTGGCAGTTCGACCGCAACGGCAAGCGCTCGCGCTGGCCGGCCTGGGCCCCCAGCCCGCACGCCGATACCCCGCCACACCGGATCGAGGGCGAGACGGTGCGGCTGTCGTTCATCGGTCATGCCAGCTGGCTGGTCCAGACCGGCGGTCTCAACATCCTGATCGACCCCGTGTGGTCGGAGCGGGTGTCGCCGTTGTCGTTCGCGGGCCCCCGCCGCCACAACGATCCCGGCATCGCCTTCGAGGCGCTGCCGCATATCGACGTCGTGCTGGTGTCGCATGGGCACTACGACCATCTCGACATCCGCACGCTGTCGAAGCTGACCGCGCGCTTCGCCCCTCGGGTCGTCACACCGCTCGGCAACGACCTGACGATGACCGATGCCGACTCGAAAATCCGCGCCGAGGCCTATGACTGGCACGATCGCGTGCCTCTGAACGACGAGGTCGCGGTGACCCTGGTGCCGACCCGGCACTGGACGGCGCGCGGCATCTTCGATCGCAACAAGGCGCTGTGGGCGAGCTTCGTGCTGGAGACGCCGCGCGGCAAAGTCTACATCGTGTGCGATTCCGGCTACGGCACGGGTGCGCATTTCCGCCGCGTCGCCGAGCTGCATGCGCCCCTGCGCCTCGCGATCCTGCCGATCGGCGCCTACGAGCCGCGCTGGTTCATGCGCGACCAGCACATGAACCCCGAGGATGCCGTTCAGGCGTTGCAGGACTGCGGCGCAGAGACTGCGCTGGCCCACCACCACGGCACCTTCCAGCTGACGGATGAGGCCATCGACGCGCCGGTCCACGCCCTGCACGCGGCGCTCGATTCCGCCGGCATCCCGCGCGAGCGGTTCGGGGTGCTGAAGCCGGGGCAGGTAGTGGAGATCTAACTCGCTGCCACAACAAAGCAGGTGTCGTCCCGGCCTTGAGCCGGGACCCATAACCACCGAACCAAGTTTTGCGAAGGACGCAGCTCCATCTCACGCGACAACATCCGCCGCGGAGTATGGGTCCCGGCTCAAGGCCGGGACGACACTGAGTTTGGAGTTGCGGCGCAGACTCACGGCTGCGTGTGAATGCGCGGTGACGAAGTGAGCGCGCCTTGAAGTAAGTGCGCTTTACTGCCCCGCCTTGATCGCCCAGGTGACGCTGACCGTGACCGACAGCGTCTCCTCGCCCTGCGCCACCGGCGTCGGGACCCCGGCAGCCATCGGCGCGGCAAAGGTCTTGGCGCGGAACACAGGCGCGGGCGCGCCGTCCTCGGCGATGTTGAGCGGCTGGCCCAGCGTGACGCCGGCAGCCTTGGCGTAGATCTCGGCCTTGCGGCGGGCATCCGTGACGGCCTTCTCACGCGCCTCGTCGAGCAGCTTGGACGGCTCGGCGACGCTGAAAAAGACGTTGCCGACATCGTTGGCGCCGGCGGCCACCACCGCATCGATCACGTTCGCCACCTTGGCGACGTCGTGGAGCTTGATGGTGACGCGATTGCTGGCGCGATAGCCGGTGACCGTCGTCTGCCCCGGCCGATTGGTCTGCGCATATTGCGGCTGCAGCGACAGCCGCGAGGTCTGGACATCCTTGTCGGCGATCCACGCCGTCTTCAGCGCCTGCAGCACCTTGGCCATTGCGGCGTTGTTGGCCTCGGCGGCCTCGCGCGCGGTCTTGGCGTCGGAGGCGACGCCGGCATCGATCTGCGCCAGATCCGGCGGCGCCTGCACGCTGCCTTCGCCGCTGACCGTGATCGCGGGCGTATCCTGCCGCGCGATGTCGTCCGCCAGGGCGGGCAGAGCGGCCGAGGCCACAATCGCGGCAACGAGCAGCGGTCTGATCATGATGCCGCTCACTTCAGCGGCACGTAGACGTTGATGACGAGCTTGTCCTCGGCCGTCTTCAAGGGATCGGTCAGGTACTCCTCGATGAAGGTGTCCTTGGCTTCCAGCCGGCGCTCGTCGAGATGGTTGGTGATCGCCTCGTAGGTGTTGTCCATGTTGTCGTAGGAGCCGCGGTGAACGAACTTCAGCGCCTTGCCCTCGGGCGACTGGCCGATGCTCATGCCCTTGCCGAGCGTCTTCGGCTCCTGCTCGATCGGCATCTCCGCGAGATAAGTGAAGCCGTTGTCGTCGGTGGAGGTGTAGACGATCATGCCGTTGCCGGCCGGCTTGACGCCCTGCTTGTCCAAGGTGGCCGACAGCGCCTTGAACGAGTCGATCAGCGTGTCGAACGCGTTGTCCCAATTGGCGGTGCCCTTGACGAGGACGACCTTCTTGGCCTCGAGCTTGATCTCATCGCCGAAGGCGTCGGCGCTCTGGGCGGGCGCGGCGGCCGGCGGAGTGGCCGGTGCCTGGGCCGCCGGAGAGGATGAAGGCGACGGGCTCGCGCTGGCGGCCGGGGTCGGGGCCGTCGCGGGTGCCGGGCTGGCCGAGGCGGCCGGTGCGGGAGATGCCGCAGGGGCGGGAATCGCGCTCGGAGCCGGGGCGGGCGAGGCTGGGGCCGCCGGAGCCGGCGAGGCCGACGGCGCCTGAGCCTGGGCGAGTGGTCCGCCGAGCACGAGCGCGACCGAGCTCACGGCCAGAACGAGGCGGAAAGTGCTGAGATTCATGCGACTATTCTCCAGTGCCGTGCTGCTCCTGCGCAGGGCGCGTGCCGGCGAACGTGCGGTCCTAACATGCCCGGCGGCGCGGCGTCCCATGACAGATGCGTCATGTCCCCCTGCGGACTGGTCAATGCGGCGCCTTTCGCCATATAAGACGGACACAATTTGGATATTTTCATGAGCGCGCTGGCCAACCACAGCTTCGTCAAGATGAACGGCATCGGCAACGAGATCGTCGTGCTGGACCTGCGCGACGTGAAGCATGTCGTGACGCCGGACGAGGCGCGTGCGGTTGCGTCCCGCGTACCCTACGACCAGCTGATGGTGCTGCAGCGGCCGCGGCTCGACGGCACCGAGGCGTTCATTCGCATCTACAACAATGACGGATCGGAGTCCGGCGCCTGCGGCAACGGCATGCGCTGCGTGGTGAGCCAGGTGTTCGGCAAGACTGGCCAGACCAGCGCGACGTTCGAGACGCGTGCCGGGTTGCTGAACTGCTGGCAGGGGCCGGCGCCCGGTCTCTACACGGTGGACATGGGCGTACCGAAGTTCGGCTGGCAGGACATCCCGCTGGCCGAGGAGTTCCGCGACACCCGCTACATCGAGCTGCAGATCGGGCCGATCGACGCGCCGATCCTGCATTCGCCGTCGGTCGTCAGCATGGGCAATCCGCACGCGGTGTTCTGGGTCGACAACGATGTCAACTCCTACGACCTCGAGCGCTTCGGGCCGCTCCTGGAAAACCATCCGATCTTCCCGGAGCGCGCCAACATCACGCTCGCCCAGATCGTCGATCGCGACCACATCACGATGCGCACCTGGGAGCGTGGCGCGGGGCTGACCAGGGCCTGCGGCTCGGCCGCCTGTGCAACGGCCGTTGCGGCCGCGCGGCTGAAGCGCGCCAATCGTCTCGTCCACATGACGCTGCCCGGCGGCGAACTGACCATCGAGTGGCGCGAGCGCGACGATCACGTGCTGATGACGGGCACCGCGACGTTCGAGTTCGAGGGGCGGTTGGCGCCAGAGCTGTTCGCCAGCGTCGCATGAGCGTCGACGTCGTCACCTTCGGCTGCCGGCTGAATGCGTTCGAATCCGAGCTGATCGCGCGGCACGCCGAGACGGCTGGGGCGGAAGATACCATCGTCATCAATAGCTGCGCGGTCACCAACGAGGCCGTGGCGCAGGCGCGGCAATCGATCCGCAAGCTCAAGCGCGAGCGCCCCGACGCGTGTATCGTCGTGACCGGCTGCGCGGCGCAGACGCAAGCCGGCATGTTCGCTGAGATGCCCGAGGTCGATCGCGTCATCGGCAACGAGGACAAGCTGCGGCCCGACGCTTGGCGCGCGGCGGCGCAGGCGCTGGCGGCGCCGCGCTTCGGCATCGACGCGTCCGAGAAGGTCGCCGTCTCCGACATCATGGCCGTCACCGAGATGGCGCCGCATCTCGTCGACGGCTTTCAGCGCGGGCTGCCGCGCGTGTTCGTCCAGGTCCAGAACGGCTGCGACCATCGCTGCACCTTCTGCATCATCCCGTTCGGACGCGGCAATTCGCGCTCGGTACCGATGGGCGCGGTGGTCGATCAGGTGCGGACGCTTGTGGAGCGCGGCCATGCCGAGATCGTGCTGACCGGCGTCGACCTCACGAGCTATGGCGCGGACCTGCCGGGCACGCCGAAGCTCGGCCGGCTGGTGAAGCAGATCCTGTGTCACGTGCCGGAGCTGAAACGGCTGCGCATCTCCTCGATCGATTCGATCGAGACTGATGCCGAGCTGCTCGATGCGCTCGCCAATGATGAGAGGTTGATGCCGCATCTGCATCTGTCGCTGCAGGCCGGCGACGATCTGATCCTGAAACGCATGAAGCGGCGGCATGCGCGCGCCGACGCCATCGCGTTCTGCGACCAGGTGCGGCGGCTGCGGCCGGACATCGCGCTGGGCGCCGATCTGATCGCCGGTTTTCCGACCGAGACCGAGGAGATGTTTTCCCGCTCGCTCGACCTGGTCGAGGAATGCGGCCTGACGTTCCTGCACGTGTTTCCCTATTCGCCCCGCCCCGGCACGCCGGCGGCGCGCATGCCGCAGGTGGACGGTGCCGTCATCCGCGAACGCGCGCGGCGGCTGCGCGCCGCGGGCGAGGCGGCGTTGCTGCGGCGTCTGGATGCCGAGATCGGCTGCGAGCGCGAGGTGCTGATCGAGAGCGCGAAGCAGGGCCGGACGGAGCACTATCTGCCGGTGTCAGTCACCGGCGCCGAGCCGGGCGCCGTGCAGCGGCTGATGATCGTCGGCCATGATGGGTCGAAGCTGTTAGTCCCACACTCGCTGTCATCGCCCGGTTCAACCGGGCGATGACAGCGGTGGGTGTGGCGACGGCGCTGCGTCTCACGTCGCACGACCGGGGGGCTTCACTCGCCATTCCACCCGCACGCCCGCAGCCGCTCATGCATGTGTAGCGGTGCCGGCGCCACGACGTGCACCGGCGGCTTGTTCTTCGACAGCGGGATGGAAATCTCACGCGCATGCAGATGCAGCCGCGGCTCGCCGAAGCGGGGGCCGTTGCCGTAGATGTTGTCGCCGAAGATCGGCCAGCCGGATGCGGCCGAGTGCACGCGGAGCTGGTGGGTGCGGCCGGTGATGGGTTCCATGGCGAGCCAGGTGAGCTTGGGCGTCTTGGCGGATTGAGGCTCGCTCTCTCCCACGGCAGGCTGCGCTCCCTCCCCCCTTGCGGGGGAGGGTCGGGGTGGGGGGTGGCCCCGGGCGACACTGCCCGTGGGGACCCCCACCCCCGACCCCTCCCCGCAAGGGGGAGGGGAGTCGGTGCCCGAAGAGGAAGGAGCGCTAGTGGATGGGATGACCGGCGAATACGACCGTCCCAGCACCCGCCATTTCGTCACCGCCGGCTGCCCGTTCGGGTCGGGCTTCTGCCACCAGCCGCGTTCCGCGTTCAGCTTGCCCAGCGGCAGCTCGATCACGCCTTCGTCAGCCTCCGGGCCGCCCTCGACCACGGCCCAATACGTCTTCGAAATCTTGCCGTGCTTGAACAAAAGCCCGAGCGACGCCGTTGCCTTGCGGTGGCGGCCGAGCACCAGGCAGCCCGAGGTGTCCTTGTCGAGTCGGTGAGCCAGCACCGGCGGGCGCGGCAGGCCGAAGCGCAGGGCGTCGAAGGAGGCTTCGAGGTTCGGTCCGCCCTTCGGTCCCTTGTGCACGGGAATGCCGGCCGGCTTGTCGATCACCAGCATCAGCCCGTCGCGGTGGAGCACGCGGGCGAGCATCTCCTCATCTGTCGGTTGGTTAATGTCCATGGAAACCGTATTGCGGGTGCGAGGCTTTCGTTTGCGGGAGGAAAGGGCTAACACCACGCCATGAACGATACCACCTCCGAAACACCCAAGCTGTCGTGGTGGCGGCGGCTGTCCGCCGGCCTGAAGCGCACCTCCGGCGCGCTCGGCACGGCGGTGGCCGATCTCGTCACCAAGCGCAAGCTCGACCGTGCGATGCTCGACGACATCGAGGACGTGCTGCTGCGCGCCGACCTCGGCACCAGCGTGGCGGCGCGAATTGCGGACGCGGTCGGCACCGGTCGCTACGACAAG
This sequence comes from Bradyrhizobium sp. SRS-191, assembly GCF_024586915.1. Classification (GTDB taxonomy): domain Bacteria; phylum Pseudomonadota; class Alphaproteobacteria; order Rhizobiales; family Xanthobacteraceae; genus Bradyrhizobium. The sequence goes on along the minus strand of NZ_JANBVS010000022.1, from coordinate 118,311 downwards.
GCAATCAGCGCCGACGAGGTCAAGGCTGTGGTCGCGACCGAGGTCGAGAAGGTGCTGTCGCCGGTTGCGAAGCCGCTCGTCGTCGAGGCCGGCCACAAGCCGTTCGTCATCCTCGTCGTCGGCGTCAACGGCTCCGGCAAGACCACCACGATCGGCAAGCTCGCCCAGAAATTCGCCTCCGAAGGCAAGCAGGTGATGCTGGCCGCGGGCGACACCTTCCGTGCCGCCGCGATCGAGCAGCTCAAGGTCTGGGGCGAGCGCACCAGGGCGCCGGTGATCGCCGGCGCCCAGGGCTCTGATTCCGCCAGCCTCGCCTTCACCGCGATTACCGCCGCCAAGGAGCAGGGCCGCGACATCCTGCTGATCGACACCGCCGGCCGGCTGCAGAACAAGGCCGAGCTGATGAACGAGCTCGAGAAGGTGGTGCGTGTCATTCGCAAGGTCGACACCTCGGCGCCGCATGCGGTGCTGCTCGTGCTCGATGCCACCGTGGGACAAAATGCGCTGTCGCAGGTCGAGGCGTTCCATCGTACGGCTGGCGTCACAGGCCTCGTGATGACCAAGCTCGACGGTACGGCGCGCGGCGGCATCCTGGTGGCGCTGTCGGAGAAGTTCAAACTGCCGGTGCACTTCATCGGCGTCGGCGAGGGCGTCGAGGATCTGCAGCCGTTCGCCGCCAAGGACTTTGCGCGGGCAATCGCCGGCATCGAGGACTGACGCGGCCGCGCCGCTCCGGCGCGGTGGCATCGAAGACGACGGGATCAGCTGCGTCGCCGCTGACGACAGCCAACAGGACATGGAATGGACAAGACCCAGCCGCATCCGCTGTTCAAGCTGGCCACCGAGCTCGGCCCGCTGATCGTGTTCTTCTTCGTCAATGCCAAGTTCAATCTGTTCGCCGCGACCGGCGCCTTCATGGTCGCGATCATCGCGGCGCTGATCGCGTCCTATGTCGTGACGCGGCACATTCCGCTGATGGCGCTGGTCACCGCCGTCGTCGTGATCGTGTTCGGCACGCTGACCTTGGTGCTGCACGACGAGACCTTCATCAAGGTGAAGCCGACCATCATCTACGGCCTGTTCGCGGCCGTGCTCGGCGGCGGGCTGCTGTTCAACCGCTCCTTCATCGCGATCATGTTCGATCAGATGTTCAATCTGACACCTGCGGGCTGGCGCATTCTCACCTTCCGTTGGGCGCTGTTCTTCGCCGCGATGGCGGTGCTGAACGAGATTGTCTGGCGCACGCAGACCACGGATTTCTGGGTCGGCTTCAAGGCCTTCGGCGTGCTGCCGCTGACCATGATCTTCGCCATCGCCCAGATGCCGCTGATCAAGCGCTACCACCTCGACCCGGCCTCGCTGGAAGCCAGCGATGCCGCGGAAGGGGATGTGAGCAAGGGGTAGTTGCGGCAAACTCTGATGTCGTCCCGGCCTTGAGCCGGGACCCAGAACCACAGGCTTGAGTTTGGGGCAGGCGCGTCGTTAACATCTTGCCCACCACGACGGCCGCGGAGTATGGGTCCCGGCTCAAGGCCGGGACGACACCGTCGGTCGTTGCACGAGCTCGGCAGTCACGTCCACTTGCAATGACGAGAAACTAACGGCTCACAGCAAGCGAACTAACTCCCCGCCTTCAGCGCCTTCTCGATTTCCGGCTTCAGCACCGCGTCGATGTTCTGCGCCGTGATCGGGCCGACCAGCTTGTAGACGATGGTGCCCTCGCGTCCGACGACGAAGGTCTCGGGCACGCCGTAGACGCCCCATTCGATGCCGGCGCGGCCGTTGCCGTCGACGCCGACGACGTCATAGGGATTGCCGTAGCGGCCGAGGAAGCGGCGGGCGTTGTCGGCGGCGTCCTTGTAGTTGATGCCGATGATCTGGAAGCGCTTGTCGCGGCCGAGATCGACCAGCAGCGGCGCCTCGTCGTGGCAGGGTACGCACCAGGACGCCCAGACGTTGACGATGCTGACCTTGCCCTTGAGCACGGCGGGATCGAGTCCGGGCACGGCGCCGCCGTCCTTGGCGAGCTCGGGCAGCGGCGGCAGCGGCGTCGCCGGCGCAGGGCGGCCGATCAGCGCCGAGGGGATTCGCGAGGGATCGCCATTGCCAAGCCGGAACCAGAACAGCGCGGCCAGCCCGAGAAACACCACGAGCGGCAGTAGCATCAACAGCGAGCGCCGGCGCGGCGCGGCTTCGGGAGCGGTCTGGTCGGTCATTGCATGTCCGTGGCGGCGCGGCCGGAGCGGCGGCTGATGCCGCTCTCCTCGAGCGCGCGCAGCCGCGCCTTCTGGGTGCGGTAGTCGATGGTGATCCAGGTGATCAGGAGCACCACCACCAGCGCGGCGGCGAGATAGGAGGTCGCGATGAAGGAGGTGTAGGGGCCGAGATCCATGTCAGGCCGCTCCCACGATCTGGCTGGTGGCACCGCTCGCCGGCGCATTGCCCTGGTAGGCACGGGCCTGCATCATCTGCAGGCTGCGCACGCGGCGGCGCAGGATCTCGTTGCGCATGGCCGCGACATGCAGTGTGATGAACAGGAACGAGAAGCCGATCGCCATCACCAGCAGCGGGATCAGGAACGACTTGTCGAGCGCCGGGCCGCCCATCCGCATCACCGAGGCTGGCTGGTGCAGCGTGTTCCACCAGTCCACCGAGAACTTGATGATCGGCAGGTTGATCGCGCCGACCAGCGTCAGCACGGCGGCGGCGCGCGCGGCGCGCGTGGGGTCCTCGACCGAGCGCCACAGCGCCATCAGGCCGAGATACATCAGGAACAGGATCAGCACCGAGGTCAGCCGCGCGTCCCACTCCCAGTAGGTGCCCCACATCGGCCGGCCCCACAGCGAGCCGGTCAGCAGCGCGAGAAAAGTGAAGCTGGCGCCGATCGGGGCGGCGGCCTTGGCGGCGACGTCGGCGAGGGGATGGCGCCATACCAGGGTGCCGAGCGAGGCGATGCTCATGACGCCCCAGACGAACATCGACAGCCACGCATTGGGCACGTGGATGAACATGATCTTGACGGTCGCGCCCTGCTGGTAATCGTCAGGTGCTAGTGCCGACAGGTACAGGCCGGCGCCGAGCAGCACGACGGTGACCAGCGCCAGCCACGGCAGCAGCCGCGCCGTGAGCGCAAGGAACCGGGTGGGATTGGCGAGGTCGATCAGCGACATGAAAACCTTGTTAAAGGCGGAAGCGGTTGCAGTCCATCAGCACGGCACGGCTGGCCAAGAGTTGATCATGGTCAAACCCCGCCGGTGTTCCGTTAGTCCAGGCCGTTGCGCAGGCTGGTTGCAGCCGCGAACGGGCCGATCACGAAGCTGACCAGCGACAGCGCACACAGGATCGAGAACGGCGCGCCGAACGGCAGCGGACCGACGATGGCCGCCTGCGACGCCGCGACGCCGAAGATCAGGACTGGAATGGACAGCGGCAGGACCAAAACGGCGAGCAGCAGGCCGCCGCGGGACATGGTCACCGCCAGCGCCGCGCCGATCATGCCGATGAAGGTCAGGGCCGGCGTGCCGGCCAGCAGGGTCAGCGCGACGGCGCCTGTTGCGGTGGCATCCAGGTTGAGCAGCAGGCCGAGGACGGGCGTGGCGATCACCAGCGGCAGGCCTGCGGCCAGCCAATGCGCCAGCGCCTTGGCGGCGCAGGCGAGCTCCAGCGGTGTCCGGCTCATGATGATCAGGTCGAGCGAGCCGTCCTCGTGGTCGGCGGTGAACAGGCGGTCGAGCGTCAGCAGGCTGGCGAGCAGGGCGCCGAGCCAGAGGATCGCCGGGCCGAGCCGGGTGAGCAGGGCGAGGTCCGGCCCGACGGCGAACGGCATCAGCACGACGACGGTGAGGAAGAACAGCACGCCGATCAGCGCACCGCCGCCGATGCGCAGCGCGATCCGGATGTCGCGGCGGATGAGGGCGCCGAGGGCGGTCATGCGGGGCGGGCCTTGGCGAGAAATGCTTGGGACCGACGCTGCGGCTCCGAGGTCGCTGCGCTCCCCTCCCCCTTGCGGGGAGGGGTCGGGGGTGGGGGTCCACACGGGGAGTCTTTGCTGGGACCCCCACCCCCAACCCCTCCCCGCAAGGGGGAGGGGGGCGCACCGATGCCGCGGTGAAAAATTGCCTGTCCCATCAACATCAGCTCAGCTTCCGATCCGCAGCTCGCGCGTGTCGATGCCGAGCGGCCCGTGCGTGGCTGCCACGATCAGTCCGCCGCCAGCGAGATGCTCGCGCATCAATCCTGCGAACATCGCCTGGCCCGCGACGTCGAGCGCAGCGGTGGGCTCGTCGAGCAGCCACAGCAGGCGCGGCACCGCGAGCAGGCGTGCCAGCGAGAGGCGGCGGCGCTGGCCGGCGGAGAGATAGCCGGCGGGGAGGTCGATGGCGTGGGCGATGCCGACGGCGGCGAGGCAATCCGGGATCGGCCGCGTCATTCCGCCGCCGAGGAAATCGGCCCAGAACGTCAGATTCTCGCGCACGCTGAGCGCCGGCTTCAGCGCGTCGCGGTGGCCGAGATAATGCGCCTGCTCCGGCACCGTCAGCTCACCCTCGCCGCCCTCGATCGCGATGGTGCCGCCGGCCGGCAGCAAGAGCCCTGCGATTAGCCGCAGCAGCGAGGTCTTGCCTGCGCCATTGTGCCCCGTCACCGCCAGCGCTTCGCCCGCGCGCGCCTCGAAGGCAAGGCTAGAGAACACCTCGCGGCCGCCACGCACGCATCTGACGTCGTGCCCGATCAGTCTTGGAGACAGCTGCATGGCGCGTGGTGACAGCCCTTACGAAATTGATGGCTAGCGTGTGAGAATTTGTGGGTGATGCCACGTCGAGACTTGATTGTCTCTGTAGCGACGCAGTTAGAAAGCTTCTATAAGCCCGACCTTGATGCAGCACACAATCGCCCGCTGCAAGCCATCCGGCGCCTCGCGCTGACGGTTCTTAAATACCCCCTCGGGGTATACAGATCAATTGGGATTCCCACGCATGACCTCGCTCGACAGCTTCAAGTGTCGCAAGACCCTCAAGGTCGGAACGAAGAGCTACATCTATTACAGCTTGCCCACAGCCGAGAAGAACGGTCTCAAGGACATCTCGAAGCTGCCGTATTCGATGAAGGTGCTGCTCGAGAACCTGCTGCGTAACGAGGACGGCCGCACCGTCACCAAGGACGACATCGTCGCGGTGTCGAAGTGGCTGCGCAAGAAGTCGCTGGAGCACGAGATCGCCTTCCGCCCGGCGCGCGTGCTGATGCAGGATTTCACCGGCGTGCCGGCAGTGGTCGACTTGGCCGCAATGCGCAACGCGATGCAGGCGCTCGGCGGCGACGCCGAGAAGATCAACCCGCTGGTGCCGGTCGACCTCGTCATCGACCACTCGGTGATCGTGAACTACTTCGGTGACAACAAGGCGTTCGGCAAGAACGTCGCCGAGGAGTACAAGCAGAACCAGGAGCGCTACGAATTCCTGAAGTGGGGCCAGAAGGCGTTCTCGAACTTCTCCGTCGTGCCGCCCGGCACCGGCATCTGCCATCAGGTCAATCTCGAATACCTGGCGCAGACGGTCTGGACCAAGAAGGAGAAGATGACGATCGGCCGGACCAAGGGCACCTTCGAGGTCGCCTATCCGGATTCGCTGGTCGGCACTGATTCGCACACCACCATGGTCAATGGCCTCGCCGTGCTCGGCTGGGGCGTCGGCGGCATCGAGGCCGAGGCCTGCATGCTCGGCCAGCCGCTGTCGATGCTGCTGCCGGACGTCGTCGGCTTCAAGCTGACCGGCGCGCTGAAGGAAGGCGTCACCGCGACCGACCTCGTGCTGACCGTCACCCAGATGCTGCGCAAGCTCGGCGTGGTCGGCAAGTTCGTCGAATTCTTCGGCCCCGGCCTCGACCATCTCTCGGTCGCCGACAAGTCGACCATCGCCAACATGGCCCCCGAATACGGCGCGACCTGCGGCTTCTTCCCGGTCGACACCGCCACGATCGACTATCTCAAGACCTCGGGCCGCAAGGGCCCGCGCGTCGCGCTGGTCGAGGCCTACGCCAAGGCGCAGGGCCTGTTCCGCACCGGCAAGTCGGCTGACCCGGTGTTCACGCAGACGCTGAACCTCGATCTCGCCGACGTCGTGCCGTCGATGGCCGGTCCGAAGCGTCCCGAGGGCCGCATCGCGCTGCCTGCCGTAGCCGAGGGCTTCGCCACCGCGCTGGCGGGTGAGTACAAGAAGCCGGATGCCGCCGAGCAGCGCTTCGCGGTCGAGGGCAAGGATTTCGACATCGGCCATGGCGACGTCGTCATCGCCGCCATCACCTCCTGCACCAACACCTCGAACCCGAGCGTGCTGATCGGCGCTGGCCTGCTGGCCCGCAACGCCGCCGCCAAGGGCCTCAAGGCCAAGCCGTGGGTGAAGACCTCGCTCGCTCCGGGCAGCCAGGTGGTTGCCGAATACCTCGCTAACTCCGGCCTGCAGAAGGACCTCGACAAGGTCGGCTTCAATCTGGTCGGCTTCGGCTGCACCACCTGCATCGGCAATTCCGGCCCGCTGCCGGAGGAGATCTCGAAGTCGATCAACGACAACGGCGTCGTCGCGGCGGCGGTGCTGTCGGGCAACCGCAACTTCGAAGGCCGCGTCTCGCCGGACGTGCAGGCCAACTACCTGGCCTCGCCGCCGCTGGTCGTCGCCTACGCGCTAGCCGGCACCGTGACCAAGGACCTCGCGGTCGAGCCGATCGGCATCGGCAAGGACAAGAAGCCGGTCTACCTGAAGGACATCTGGCCGACGACGAAGGAGGTCAACGACTTCGTCAAGAAGTTCGTCAAGGCCTCGATCTTCAAGAAGCGCTACGCCGACGTGTTCAAGGGCGACACCAACTGGCGCAAGATCAAGACGGTCGAGAGCGAGACCTATCGCTGGAACATGTCGTCGACCTACGTGCAGAACCCGCCGTATTTCGAGGGCATGAAGAAGGAGCCGGAGCCGATCAAGGACATCCTCGAGGCCCGCGTGCTGGCGCTGTTCGGCGACAAGATCACCACCGACCACATCTCGCCGGCCGGTTCGATCAAGCTGACCTCGCCCGCCGGCAAGTTCCTCAGCGAGCACCAGGTCCGTCCGGCCGACTTCAACCAGTACGGCACCCGCCGCGGCAATCACGAGATCATGATGCGCGGCACCTTCGCCAACATCCGCATCAAGAACTTCATGCTCAAGGGCGCCGACGGCAACATCCCCGAGGGCGGCCTGACCAAGCACTGGCCCGACGGCGAGCAGATGTCGATCTACGATGCCGCCATGAAGTACCAGGAAGAGGGCGTGCCGCTGGTGGTGTTCGCCGGCGCCGAATACGGCAACGGCTCATCGCGCGACTGGGCGGCCAAGGGCACCCGTCTGCTCGGTGTCCGCGCCGTGGTCTGCCAGAGCTTCGAGCGCATCCATCGTTCGAACCTGGTCGGCATGGGCGTGCTTCCGCTCACCTTCCAGGAGGGCACGTCCTGGTCGTCGCTGGGCCTGAAGGGCGACGAGAAGGTCACCATCAAGGGCCTGCAGGGCGACCTGAAGCCGCGCCAGACGCTGACCGCGGAGATTGTGTCGGCTGACGGTGCATCGCAGCAGGTGCCGCTGCTCTGCCGGATCGATACGCTGGACGAGCTGGACTACTACCGCAACGGCGGCATCCTGCACTACGTGCTGCGGAAGCTCGCCGCTTAACCAAAGCGCGATGCGACAGTTTGGCTCACTCTGAAGTGAGTAGCGGGTGATGAAGGAGGCGGCCTATGACAAGGGCCGCCTCCTTTGCATTTTCGGTTTATTAACTACGAGGACGGCATCGCGGATGTGATGGCGCGCGAGCGCGCAGCGGACGGTGGTCCAGACGGGACAGTGGCGATGAGTGGACAGATGTCGTGGTGGTCGCGCGCGGCGCTTGGTGTCTGTGCGGTCATTGCCTTCGTCCGGCCGGCTGCCGCCGATCCCCGTGCGGTGATCGAACTCTTTACGTCGCAAGGCTGCTCGTCCTGTCCGCCGGCCGACAAGCTGCTCGGCGACCTCTCCCGCGACCCCTCCGTGATCACCCTGTCTCTGCCGATCGATTATTGGGACTATCTCGGCTGGAAGGACACCTTGGCCGACTCCCGCTTCACGGCCCGGCAGCGCGCTTATTCGCGGGCGCGGGGCGATCGTGAGGTCTACACCCCGCAGGCCGTGGTCAACGGTGCCGTGCATGTGATCGGCAGCGATCGCGAGGCGATCGAGGGCGCCATCGAAGAGACCGGCCGAGGCGGCGCCGTGATGTCGGTGCCGGTCAGCCTGTCGATCGAAGGCCAGGAGCTGACCGTGTCGGTCGCGGCGGCCGACGAGCACGCGCCGCGCAGGCACGGTGAGGTCTGGGTCTGCTCGATCTCACGCGTCGTTCCGATCCAGGTCGCGCGCGGCGAGAATGGCGGGCGCGAGCTGACCTACTATAACGTCGTTCGCGGTCTGATGAAGCTGGGTGACTGGAACGGAGCGTCTGCCAGCTGGAGCGTCCCGCTCGAGAAGATCGCCCGAGAGGGCGTCGACGGCGCCGTCGTCTATGTCCAGGACGGCAGCCGGGACCGGCCCGGCCTGATGCTCGGCGCGGCCCGCTCGGACCTGCCATTTCTCACCCGGACTTCGGCGACGACGCGCGCTCCCGAGCGCTGAGCCTCTTCGCCGCTCACCTTCATACGGCCTGCAAGACGGCTTGCAAGACAACTTGATCCACGGCGCGACTCGCCGGGTCCAGGGCGCACGCGCGTCGCAGCATCTCGCGCGAGCTCACGCCAAAAAAGCAAAAGGACCAACTTGCGTTGGCCCTTTGCCTTTACTTGTGAATAGACCCGATCCTGACGACCCCGGGGGGCTGGGGGCTGAGGAATCCGGAACCGAAAGGACCGGGCCAACGCACACGAATCTTATGCCTAACGTCGGGGGCAGTCCCTGGGCGGAAACACGGCGCGATTATGATTCCGCTAACGATCCCGTGACGCTTGCGTGTTCGCGGAACTCGCGTTCGTCGCAGAAGCTGCCAAAGACGCTGCCAAGTTCGATAACGAAAACCGCCCCTTGCGGCTTTCACCGGTTGGCGCGATCATGTCACACAGATGACAGGAGGACGCTCATGAACCTCACCCCGGAGGATGCCGACCCCAGCGAGAACCGCGCGGCGGCGCGCAACGCGGCCGCAGCGCCGACCCGGGTGACGTTCGACCGCCTCGAGCTGAACCGCATCCTCAATCTCTACGGCCGCATGGTCGCCGACGGTGAGTGGCGCGACTACTCGATCGACTTCCTGCGCGACCGCGCCGTGTTCTCCGTCTTCCGCCGCGCATCCGAGGTGCCGCTCTACCGCATCGAGAAGGACCCGCGGCTGGCGCGCAAGCAGGGCATGTACAGCGTGATCTCGGCGACCGGCCTGATCCTGCGCCGCGGCCATGAGCTGGAGCGCGTGCTGCTGGTGATCGCGCCGAAGCCTGCGCTGGTCTGAGCCGGCGCTCCCGGTCGATCGGCGCGACCTAAGCCGGGATGTCGTTGCTGCCGCTCCCGAGCGGACGTTGCATCATGACGGTATCGAGCCAGCGGCCGAATTTCAGGCCGACGCTGGGATGGGTGCCGATCATCTGGAAGCCGCAAGCCGTATGCAGGCCGACGGAGCCGGCATTGGCGGAGTCGCCGATGACCGCGATCATCTGGCGGAAGCCTCTGATCTCGCACGCCTCGATCAGCGTCCGCATCAGCCGCATCCCGATGCCGCGGCGCTGGCTGGCCGGCGCGAGGTAGACCGAGTTTTCGACCGTGAAGCGATAAGCGGGCCGCGGCCGGTAAGGCCCGGCATAGGCATAGCCCACCACCTCCCCATCCAGCAGGGCGGCGAAATAGGGGAAGCCGCCGTCGCTCAGCGCCCGAAAGCGTCGGGTCATTTCCGCCAGATCCGGCGGGTCCAGCTCGAACGTGGCGGTACCCTCGCGGACGGCCTGGCCGTAGATCGCGGTGATGGCGGGAAGGTCGGCCTCGGCCGTCGGGCGGATTTCAATGCTGGACATGGCCGGAACATACCAGCGCGCGAAAGCCGTTCAACCTCCGCCGAACATGGCTCCGGTCTGCCGTGCAGGGATGCAGCCCGCGTGGAGAGGGGGCTATCGCATTTGGCGATCGGAGCGGTGCGCCGTCCGTCTCCACATCGTCATGGCCGGGCATGACGGAGTAAACCAACTGCTAGGATTGTTCGTCGCGACAGCCCCGCCGCCTGCAGGGTGCCCCAAACGAAAAGCCCCGGCGCGGAGGCCGGGGCTTTGAAGGTCGCTCGCTCGAGCCGTTGGATCAGTCGCGCTGTCCGAGCAGCTGCAGCAGCAGCGTGAACAGGTTGATGAAGTTCAAGTACAGCGACAGGGCGCCGGTAATCGCTGCGCGCTCGGCGATGTCGCCGCCCGCGGAGGCGTAGCCGTAGATGTACTCGTTCTTCAGGCGCTGCGTGTCCCAGGCGGTCAGGCCGGCGAACACGAACACGCCGATCACCGAGACGATGAACTGCAGCATCGAGCTCGCCAGGAACAGGTTCACGAGGCTCGCCAGCACGATGCCGATCAGGCCCATGAACAGGAACGAGCCCATGCCCGTCATGTCACGCTTGGTCGTGTAGCCGTACAGGCTGAGCGCGCCGAACGTCGCCGCGGTGATGAAGAACACACGCACGATCGAGGTGTGGGTGTACACCAGGAAGATCGACGACAGCGACACGCCCATCAAGGCCGAGAACACCCAGAACAGGATCTGCGCGGTCGACGGCGCAAGGCGGTTGATGCCGGCCGAGATCGCGAACACCATGACCAGGGGGGCCAGGATGAATAGCCACTTCAGCGGGCTCACGAACATCGCGTAGCCGAACTGCGTCAGATAGGCGTTGCCGAACTTGAACACGCCCGCCGCCGGATCGCCGGTCACCGACGCCATGTAGACGCCCAGCGCCGCGAGGCCGGTGATGGCCAGGCCGATGCTCATGTAGTTGTAGATGCGCAGCATGTAGGCGCGCAGACCGGCGTCGACGGTCGCGGCATCGGCGCGCCCGGCCACCCGGCCAAAGGGTGAAGCATAGTTGCGGTTGAGGTCCGACATGGTCGAATTCCCGTTGGTTGCCCGGCAGCCCGGTCCTGGCAGGACCTTTGGCCGGTTCTCGAAAAACCCTATCTCATAGAGCCTGCCATCGATATTAAATTTGCGTCATCGGCAAATTCGCCATCTTTTGGCAAATCTCTTTGGCGGCTCTCTGAGCCCATTCCCTAAATGGGAAACTAGCATATTTGGTGCAAGCTTCCACGCGCGGCTGAATGTCGCTCCGCGCGCGTCTGCGCCGTGAAAATCCCGTTAACCGTGCGGCATGAGCGCACAATACCTCAAACACCAGAGCGTCAAAGGTTCCTCAGAACCGTTGCCGGCTTCTGGTTGAGCGCCAGTAGCGTACCGGCGAGGCCGAGGCCCACGGTCACCACCAGGGCGGCCAGCACCACCAGCGCAGCGCTCCCGGCTTGCCAGGCGAAGCTCAGGGTCATCAACCGCGTCACGATCAGCCAGGCCGAGACGGAGCCTGCGATGACGCCGAACGCGGCGGTGGCAAAACCGATCATGAGATATTCGAGCGCGTAGGCGCCGAGCAGCCGCAGCCGCGTGGCGCCCAGCGTCTTCAGGATCACGGCGTCATAGACGCGATGGCGGTGGCCCGCGGCCAGCGCGCCGCCGAGGACGAGGATGGCCGAGATCAGCGTCACCGCGCTGGCGCCCCGGATGGCGAGCGCGAGATTTGAGACCACCGAGCCCACGGTTTCCATGACCTCGCGAACCCGTACGCTCGTCACCATCGGGAAGGCGTCCGCCACCTTGCGGATGACGCGGGCGTCCTCTGCGCTGTCGGAGCGTGCCTCGGTCAACGTGGCGACGTGGGTGTGGGGCGCGCCCTTGAAGGCATTCGGCGAGAACACCAGCACGAAGTTGATGCCCATGCCCTGCCAGTCGATCGTGCGCATGTTGCCGATCTTCGCCGTGATGTCGCGCCCGAGCACGTTGACGACGATGTCATCGCCGAGCTTGAGGCCCAGACCATCGGCGATCCGCTTCTCGATCGAGACCAGCGCCGGGCCGCTGTAGTTGTCGCCCCACCATTCGCCCTCGACGACCTTGGAGCCCTTCGGGATCTCGCCGGTATAGGTCAGGCCGCGGTCGCTCTGCAGCACCCATTCGGTGTCCGCTGTCGCCTTGAGGTCCTCGGCGCGCACGCCGCGGGCCGAGACGATCCGGCCGCGCAGCATCGGCACGTCGTCGACGGTGGATTGCGGCGCCAGACCCTTGAGGAAGTCGCGGAAGCGGTCGGCGTCGCCCGAGGGCACGTCGATGAAGAAGAACGACGGCGCCTGCTCCGGCAGTTGCGCCAGGAATTGCCGCCGCAGATTGCCGTCGATCTGGGTGATGGTGACCAGCACCGCGAGCCCCAGTCCGAGCGACAGCACCACCGAGGGCGTCAAGGCGCCTGGGCGGTAGATGTTGCTGACCGCGAGCCGCAGCATCGGGAAGCGGCTGCGCGGCGCGGCGCGCGCGATCGCCATCACGACAGCCGCAATGCCGCGCAACAGCACGAACACCAGCGCGGCGGCGACGACGAACACCGCGGCGATCTTCTTGTCGTAGGACAGGCCGACCACGACGGCGATCAGCAGTGCGACGGTGCCGGCGATCAGCGCCAGATAGCTCCAGCGCGGCCGATGCCATTCGGCGATGACCGCTTCCCGGAACAGCGCCGCCACCGGCACGTCACGCACGCGCCCGAGCGGCCACAGACCGAACGCGAGCGCCGTGAGCAGGCCGTAGAGGAAGGACAGCGCCAGCTCGTCCGGATGCACCGCAGGGATCACCGGCAGCGGCAGGATCTTGCCGAACAGGCCGACGATGGCGAAGGGCAGGGCGGCGCCGGCGCAGAGTCCGATGATCGAACCGATGGTCGCAAGGACCATCACCTGCACGAGGTAGATGCCGAACACGTCGCGGCTGGTGGCGCCGAGCGCCTTGAACGCCGCGATCACCTCGGTGCGGCGATCGACATGGCTCTTCACGGCGTTGGCGACGCCGACCCCGCCGACCAGCAGCGCGGCGAGGCCGACCAGGGTCAGGAATTGGGTGAAGCGGCCGATCGTCCGCTCCAGCTGCGGCGAGGCGTTGCTGCGGCTGCGGATCTCCCAGCCGGCCTGCGGCAAGGTCAGGCGGGTGTCGGCGATGAAGGACGCGGCGGCGTGGTCGTCGGTGGCGTTGTCGGGCAGCCGGACGCGATAGGTCCAGCGCACCAGGCTTCCCGGCTGCAGCAACGGGGTGGCGCGCAGGCCGGCCTCGCTGATCAGGAAGCGCGGCCCGAGGCCGATGCCGCCGGACAGCTTGTCCGGCTCGGCCTGCAAAGCGCTGCGGATCTGGAAACGGACGGTGTCGATGTTGACGATGTCGCCGACCTTGATGTCGAGGCGAGCCAGCAGCGCCGGATCGGCGGCGGCGCCGAACACGCCGTCGCGCTCGGCCAGGATGTCAGCCAGCGGCAAGTCGGGCTGCAGCTCGGCCTTGCCGAGCAGCGGGTAGGCGTTGTCGACCGCCTTGAGCTCGACCAGCGCCAGTTTGGCATCACCTGCCCGCACCATGGCGCGCAAGGTCGCCGCCAGCGACAGCTGGCCGCGCGAGCGCAGGAAGGCGATCTCCTCGGGCTTGGCTTCGCGCTGAAACAGCGAGAACGCGACGTCGCCGCCGAGCAGCGTGCGGCCCTCGCGGACGAGTCCGTCATTGAGGCTGGCGGCCACGGAGCCGACGCCGGCAATGGCGAGCACGCCGAGCGCGATGCACGCGATGAAGACATAGAAGCCGCGCAGGCCGCCGCGCAGCTCGCGCAGGGCGTAGCGCACCGGCAGCGCCGCCATGCGGCGGCCGGGAAGCGGTTCGGACAGGGTGCTCATGCGTCGGCAGGCTCGTGCGCGCCGTCGGCTTCGATCCGCCCCGAACGCAGCCGCACCACGCGGTCGCAGCGATGCGCGAGGCCGCTGTCGTGGGTCACCAGCACCAAGGTCATGCCGCGCTCGGCATGCTTGGTGAACAGCAGGTCGACGATCTGCCGCCCGGTCGACTCATCGAGATTGCCGGTCGGCTCGTCGGCCACCAGGATCGCCGGATCAGGCGCCAGTGCGCGCGCCAACGCGACGCGTTGCTGTTCGCCGCCGGACAATTGTGTCGGATAGTGATGCAGCCGGTGGCCGAGCCCGACCTGCTCCAGCTCCCGGGCGGCGCGCTCGGCGGCGCCGGAATGGCCGGCCAGCTCGAGCGGCACTGCGACGTTCTCCAGCGCGGTCATGGTCGGGATCAGATGGAATGACTGGAAGACGATGCCGACCTGGCGGCCGCGGAACCGGGCCAGGGCGTCCTCGTCCAGGGCATTGAAAGCGGTGCCGCTGACCACCACCTGACCGCTGTCCGGACGTTCCAACCCCGCCATCACCATCAGCAGCGTGGACTTCCCCGATCCCGAGGGGCCGATCAGGCCGATCGTCTCGCCCTGTCCCACCCGCAGGCTGATGTCCTTGAGGATATGAACCCGCGCCGCGCCGGTGCCGAGCGAGAGGTTGACGTTGGAGATGGTAATGGTGTCCGGCGCAGTGCCGGCCAAACGCGAGGTTTCGATGAGACTGTCCATGGCTCGGTCATATGGCAACTCCGCAAGCCGGGTCGAGGGGCGCGGACGCATCTTCGTGCACATACTCGTGTTGATGCTCGCCTTGATGACAGTCGGGCCGGCGCTCGCCGGCGCTGATCCTGGAAAGCCGATCAAGCTCGTCGTGCTTGGCGATTCGTTGAGCGCCGGCCTTGGACTCTCCGCGTCGGACTCCTTCCCGTCCAAGCTGCAAAAGGCGTTGCAGGCCAAGAGGCTGCCGATCGACCTGACCAATGCCGGCGTGTCCGGCGACACCGCGTCCGGCGGCCGTGACCGGCTCGACTGGTCGGTGGCCGACGGCACCGAGGCTGTCATCGTCGAGCTCGGCGCCAATGATGCGCTTCGCGGCATCGATCCCGCCGTCACGCGCAAGGCGCTGACCGAGATCGTCACCAAGCTGAAGGCGCGCGGCATCGCGGTCATGCTGTGCGGAATGCTGGCACCGCCGAACTACGGCAGTGACTACGCCGCGAAGTTCAACGCGATCTATCCCGATCTCGCCAAGGAGTTCGGCGTGCCGCTGTATCCGTTCTTCCTCGACGGCGTCGCCGCTGACGCCAAGCTCAACCAGGCGGACGGCATTCACCCCACGTCTGCCGGCGTCGACATCATCGTCGCCCGGATGCTGCCTACGGTCGAAGCATTCCTGCGTCCGCTTCGTGGGCAATGAAGGAACGAAGCCGTCGGCCGGACATTTGCGATAACCTTAAAGACCGGGTTTTCCGCAGGTTTTCACCGCGTTAACGCTCCCTCCGTCGCGGAGTCATATAAGTTCGGTAGGAATGTTGCATTGGCGATTCGTCGTCGATCATCTCGTCAAGGCATGATCTCGTCACCTTTCGAGATCAGCCTCCAGCATCGGGAGTCCTGAAACGATGCCGCGTCTGTTTACTGGACTGGAGATCCCGGCCGAAGTCGGCCACACCCTCTCCAATTTGCGGGGTGGCCTCCCCGGCGCCCGCTGGATCGATCCTGAAAATTATCATGTGACATTGCGCTTCATCGGCGACATCGACGGCGCCTCCGCCAACGAGATCGCCGCGATGCTGTGGCGGGTGAACCGCAAGCCGTTCGAGGTCACGGTGCAGGGCCTCTCCAGCTTCGGCGGCCGCAAACCGCGCGCTGTGGTCGCCAACATCGCGCCGAGCCGGCCGCTGATCGAGCTGCAGGCCGAACTCGAACGGATGATGCAGCGGATTGGCCTCGATCCGGAAGGGCGCAAATTCGTCCCGCATGTGACCTTGGCGCGGCTGCATGATGCCTCGAGCCAGGATGTTGCCGATTATCTCTCGGTTCGCGGCTACTTCCCGAGCCGGGTGTTCATGGCCGAGCGCTTCGTGCTGTTCTCGTCCCGTGCTTCCACGGGAGGAGGGCCGTATGTGGTGGAGGATGCCTACGATCTGTGCGCCGCCTGACGCGGCGGCTCACCGAAGCGAGACGTCGTTAGCCCGCAACTAACGCGCGCCGGCGCGTTTGCGTGCCATATACCACGATCCCACGGCCTCGCTGCATGGCGGCTTCCACCATTTGCGGATTGCATTTTCCGTTAGTCTCATGACCTAGAGTGGGCTCATGCTGTCCACTCCCTCAGACGCGTTCCGCGCGCAATATCAGTCGCTGGTCGACACCGGTGCGATCGAAGCCGACCCGGCGCAGGCCGAGGTCGCCGATGCCTTGGCGGCGCTGGAGCGCCGCCTGTCCACCTACAAGCCCGCCCGCAAGCAGAGCCTGTTCGGTCGCCTCTTTTCCGACAAGACCGAGCCGCCGAGCGGCCTCTATGTCCATGGCGAGGTCGGCCGCGGCAAGACCATGCTGATGGACCTGTTCTTCCAGAACTGTCCCGTCGAGCACAAGCGCCGCGGGCATTTTCACGAGTTCATGGCCGAGGTGCATGAGCGCATCTACGGCTATCGCCAGAACATCGCGCGCGGCGAGCTCGCCGATGCGGATGTGATCGGGCTCACCGCGCAGGCGATCTTCGATCAGGCCTGGCTGCTGTGCTTCGACGAATTCCACGTCACCGACATCGCCGACGCGATGATCCTGGGCCGGCTGTTCGCTAAATTGTTCGAGCTCGGCACTGTCGTGGTTGCGACGTCCAACGTCGCGCCGGAAGACCTCTACAAAGGCGGTCTCAACCGCGCGCTGTTCCTGCCCTTCATCAAGCAGATCGCCGACCACATGGACGTGGTGCGGCTGGATGCGCGCACGGACTTCCGGCTGGAGAAGCTCGCGGGCGTGAAGATGTGGCTGGTGCCGGCTGATGTCGATGCGCGCGCGGCGCTCGACAAGGCCTGGGCGCGGCTGACCGGCAACGCCCGCTGCAAGTCACGCGACATGACGATCAAGGGGCGCATCCTGCATATCCCGTGCTCGGCCAATGGCGTCGCGCGCTTCGGCTTTGCCGATCTCTGCGAGAAGCCGCTCGCGGCGTCCGACTATCTGCGGCTCGCGCACGACTATCATACGATCCTGATCGACCACGTTCCGGTGATGGATCTGGCCGAGCGCAACGCCGCCAAGCGCTTCATCACCCTGATCGACACGCTCTACGACAACGCCGTGAAGCTGATCGCCTCGGCCGAGGCCGATCCGATCTCGCTCTATGTCGCGACCGAGGGCATCGAGGCCATGGAGTTCAAGCGCACGTCGTCGCGCCTGATCGAGATGGGCTCGGAATCCTATCTGGCTCTGCCGCACGGCCGGAAGGACTCGGCCGCATCCGGGACTTCTACGGGCCTGGTCGAAACCTGACAAACACCGCCTTTCCGGCAGCGCCCGCCGCCGGGCACACAGCCGCGAAAAGGCCACGTCAATCATGCTGAAAGGATCATCAGCAGACCTCGCCCGGTCCTGATCGAAATCAAGGCACGCCCGCCAATTGGCCATAGCGTGACTTGAACGGCCCGGGCGAAAGGGATAACCACCCACTCGACTTTTCAACCTCCCTCACCCCTTCGGGTTAAAAGGAAATTTGCCATGGCGCGCGACAAGATTGCTTTGATTGGCTCCGGTCAGATCGGCGGAACGCTGGCTCACCTCGTCGGCCTCAAGGAGCTCGGCGACGTCGTGATGTTCGACATTGCCGAAGGCGTTCCGCAGGGCAAGGCGCTCGACATCGCGCAGTCCTCGCCGGTCGACGGCTTCGACGCCCACTACACCGGCGCCAACTCCTACGAGGCGCTCGACAACGCCAAGGTGTGCATCGTCACCGCCGGCGTGCCGCGCAAGCCCGGCATGAGCCGCGACGATCTGCTGTCGATCAACCTGAAGGTGATGGAGCAGGTCGGCGCCGGCATCAAGAAGTACGCCCCCGACGCCTTCGTCATCTGCATCACCAACCCGCTCGACGCGATGGTCTGGGCGCTGCAGAAGGCTTCCAACCTTCCGGCGAAGAAGGTCGTCGGCATGGCCGGCGTGCTGGACTCCGCCCGCTTCCGCTACTTCCTGGCCGATGAGTTCAACGTGTCGGTCGAGGACGTCACCGCCTTCGTGCTCGGCGGCCACGGCGACACCATGGTGCCGCTGACCAAGTACTCGACCGTCGCCGGCATTCCGCTGCCCGACCTGGTCAAGATGGGCTGGACCTCGCAGGCCCGCATCGACGAGATCGTCGACCGCACCCGCAACGGCGGCGCCGAGATCGTCAACCTGCTGAAGACCGGCTCGGCCTACTACGCGCCGGCTGCCTCGGCGATCGCGATGGCCGAGAGCTATCTGCGCGACAAGAAGCGCGTGCTGCCCTGCGCCGCGTATCTCAACGGCGAGTTCGGCGTGAAGGACATGTATGTCGGCGTTCCCGTCGTGATCGGCTCCAAGGGTGTCGAGCGCATCGTCGAGATCGAGCTCGCCGGCAAGGACCGCGAGGCGTTCGACAAGTCGGTCGGCGCCGTGCAGGGCCTGGTCGACGCCTGCAAGAAGATCGCGCCCGACCTGCTCGGCCGCTGAAGTTGGCAGGGCGGGCCATCCGCCCGCTCCGATGAGTTGCAGGATGCTTGGTATATGGTATACCAAGCATCCGCAAAACACTTATAGACGTCACCACCCCAGCGGGGGTTCGGGGAGCAAGCGCTTATGAACATTCACGAATATCAGGCCAAGGCACTGCTGCACGAGTTCGGCGTGCCGATTTCCAAGGGCGTGCCGGTTCTCCGTCCGGAGGACTCGGATGCGGCGGCGAAGACGCTCGGCGGTCCGGTCTGGGTCGTGAAGAGCCAGATCCACGCCGGTGGCCGTGGCAAGGGCAAGTTCAAGGAGGCCTCGGCCGGCGACAAGGGCGGCGTCCGCCTCGCCAAGTCGATCGACGAGGTCAACGCCTTCGCCAAGCAGATGCTCGGCGCGACCCTGGTGACCGTGCAGACCGGCCCGGACGGCAAGCAGGTCAACCGCCTCTACATCGAGGACGGTTCTGATATCGACAAGGAGTTCTATCTGTCGCTGCTGGTCGACCGCGAGACCTCGAAGGTCGCGTTCGTGGTGTCGACCGAAGGCGGCGTCAACATCGAGGACGTCGCGCACAGCACCCCTGAGAAGATCATCACCTTCTCGGTCGATCCGGCCACCGGCGTCATGGGACATCACGGCCGCGCCGTCGCCAAGGCCCTCAAGCTCACCGGCGATCTCGCCAAGCAGGCCGAGAAACTGACCACCCAGCTCTACACCGCCTTCGTCGCCAAGGACATGGCGATGCTCGAGATCAACCCGCTGGTCGTGACCAAGCAGGGTCAGCTCCGCGTGCTCGACGCCAAGGTGTCGTTCGACTCCAACGCGCTGTTCAAGCATCCGGAAGTCGTCGCGCTACGTGACGAGACCGAGGAGGACGCGAAGGAGATCGAGGCCTCCAAGTACGACCTCAACTACGTCGCGCTCGACGGCACCATCGGCTGCATGGTCAACGGCGCCGGCCTCGCCATGGCGACGATGGACATCATCAAGCTCTACGGCATGGAGCCCGCCAACTTCCTCGACGTCGGCGGCGGCGCCAGCAAGGAGAAGGTCGCGGCGGCGTTCAAGATCATCACCGCCGACCCGAACGTGAAGGGCATCCTGGTCAACATCTTCGGCGGCATCATGAAGTGCGATGTCATCGCCGAGGGCGTCGTGGCCGCGGTGAAGGAAGTTGGCCTGAAGGTGCCGCTGGTGGTGCGCCTCGAAGGCACCAATGTCGATCTCGGCAAGAAGATCATCAGCGAGTCCGGTCTGAACGTGCTGCCCGCCGACAATCTCGACGACGCCGCGCAGAAGATCGTCAAGGCCGTCAAGGGAGGCTGAGCGCCGGTTCAGGCGCTCGCTTCACCCTCACCGCAACGCTTTTAGAGAAAGCACGATGTCCATCCTCATCGACAAGAACACCAAGGTCATCTGCCAGGGCTTCACTGGCAAGAACGGCACCTTCCACTCCGAGGCGGCGATCGCCTACGGCACCAAGATGGTCGGCGGCACCTCGCCGGGCAAAGGCGGCTCGACCCATCTCGGTCTGCCCGTCTTCGACACCGTCAAGGAGGCCCGCGAGGCCACCGGCGCCGACGCCTCCGTGATCTACGTGCCGCCGCCGGGAGCTGCGGATGCGATCTGCGAGGCGATCGACGCCGAAGTACCGCTGATCGTCTGCATCACCGAGGGTATCCCGGTGCTGGACATGGTCCGCGTCAAGCGCTCGCTTGTGGGCTCCAAGTCGCGCCTGATCGGGCCGAACTGCCCGGGCGTGATGACCGCCGGCGAGTGCAAGATCGGCATCATGCCGGCCAACATCTTCAAGCCCGGCTCGGTCGGCATCGTGTCGCGCTCCGGCACCCTGACCTATGAAGCCGTGTTCCAGACCACCTCGGAAGGCCTTGGTCAGACCACGGCTGTCGGCATCGGCGGCGACCCGGTCAAGGGCACCGAGTTCATCGACATGCTGGAGATGTTCCTGGCCGACCCGAAGACCACCTCGATCATCATGATCGGCGAGATCGGCGGCTCGGCCGAGGAGGACGCGGCGCAGTTCATCAAGGACGAGGCCAAGCGCGGCCGCAAGAAACCGATGGTGGGATTCATCGCCGGCGTCACCGCTCCTCCCGGCCGCCGCATGGGCCATGCCGGCGCGATCATCTCGGGCGGCAAGGGCGATGCCGGTTCGAAGACGGCCGCGATGGAAGCTGCTGGTATCACAGTCTCTCCGTCGCCGGCGCGCCTCGGCAAGACGCTTGTCGAAAAGTTGAAATCCTGATTCAGGACTTAGTGCTTTTCGGCGCGAATATTTACAAAGAATAAGGTAAACCGTCCTAACCGAGCCTGACCCCCTTTTCACAGTGGGTCAGGCATTGCGCCGTTTTTGATGGGCGCATCGAAATTACCAGGACGCTACCATGTCTCGCCAAGATGCGAACGCCGCCTTCGCCCTGTCGTCTTTTCTGCAGGGCACCAATGCCACCTACATCGATGAGATCTACGCGCGCTACGAGAAGGATCCGTCGTCGGTCGATGCCGACTGGCAGGAGTTCTTCAAGAGCCTGAAGGACGCGCCGGCCGACGTTCAGAAGAACGCCTCGGGCCCCTCCTGGGAGCGCAACAACTGGCCGGTCTCCCCTCGCGACGAATTGACCTCCGCGCTCGACGGCAACTGGGCCGTGGTCGAGAAGAAGGTCGGCGAGAAGATCGCGGCCAAGGCGCAGACCAAGGGCGTCGAATTGTCGCCGGCCGACGTCAACCAGGCCACCCGCGACTCCGTCCGCGCGTTGATGCTGATCCGCGCCTACCGCATGCGTGGCCACTTCCACGCCAAGCTCGATCCCCTCGGGATCGAGGCACCGAAGAATCGCGAGGAGCTCGACCCGCGCTCCTACGGCTTCACGGAAGCCGACTACGACCGCAAGATCTTCCTCGATCACGTGCTCGGCCTCGAATACGGCTCCCTGCGCGACATCGTCGCGATCTGCGAGCGCACCTACTGCCAGACGCTCGGCGTCGAGTTCATGCACATCTCGAACGCGGCGCAGAAGGCCTGGATCCAGGAGCGCATCGAGGGGCCGGACAAGGAGATCTCGTTCACCCGCGAGGGCCGTCGCGCCATCCTGCAGAAGCTGATCGAGTCCGAAGGGTTCGAGAAGTTCTGCGACGTCAAGTTCACCGGCACCAAGCGCTTCGGCCTCGACGGCGGCGAGTCGCTGATCCCGGCCCTGGAACAGATCATCAAGCGCGGCGGCAATCTCGGCGTGAAGGAGATCGTGCTCGGCATGCCGCATCGCGGCCGCCTCAACGTGCTGACCCAGGTGATGGGCAAGCCGCATCGTGCTCTCTTCCACGAGTTCAAGGGCGGCTCGGCCAACCCCGACGCGGTCGAAGGCTCCGGCGACGTCAAGTATCACCTCGGCGCCTCGTCGGACCGCGAGTTCGATGGCAACCGCATCCATCTGTCGCTGACCGCCAACCCGTCGCATCTCGAGATCGTCGACCCGGTCGTGCTCGGCAAGGTGCGCGCCAAGCAGGACCAGCACGGTGATCCGCCGGATATGCGCATCTCGGTGCTGCCGCTCCTGATGCATGGCGACGCCGCCTTCGCGGGCCAGGGCGTCGTGGCCGAGTGCTTCGCGCTGTCCGACCTGAAGGGCTACCGGACCGGTGGCTCGATTCATTTCATCGTCAACAACCAGATCGGCTTCACGACCTATCCGCGCTACTCGCGCTCGTCGCCGTATCCGTCCGACGTCGCCAAGATGATCGACGCGCCGATCTTCCATGTGAACGGCGACGATCCGGAGGCCGTGGTGTTCGCGGCCAAGGTCGCGATCGAATTCCGGCAGAAATTCCACAAGCCGGTCGTGATCGACATGTTCTGCTACCGCAGGCATGGTCACAACGAAGGTGACGAGCCCGCGTTCACCCAGCCGGTGATGTACAAGAAGATCGCCGGCCATGCGACGACCCTGGAGATCTACTCCAAGCGTCTGGTCGCCGAGGGCGTGATGACCGAGGGCGAGGTCGACAAGGCCAAGGCCGATTGGCGTGCCCGTCTCGACGCCGAGTTCGAGGCCGGCACCTCGTATCGTCCGAACAAGGCCGACTGGCTCGATGGCAAATGGGCGGGCCTGAAGTCCGCCGACCAGGAGGAAGAGGCTCGCCGCGGCGTGACCGGCGTCGAGCTCGACCGCCTCAAGGAGATCGGCCGCAAGATCACCAAGGTGCCGGACGGCTTCCGCCTGCACCGCACGATCCAGCGCTTCCTGGAGAATCGCGCCAAGGCGATCGACAGCGGCATCGGGCTCGATTGGGCGACCGGCGAGGCGCTGGCGTTCTGCTCGCTGCTGCTCGAAGGCCACAAGGTTCGTCTGTCCGGCCAGGATTGCGAGCGCGGCACGTTCTCGCAGCGTCATTCGGTGCTGATCGACCAGGAGGACGAGAGCCGCTACACGCCGTTCAACCACCTGGGAACGGAGCAGGGCCACTTCGAGGTCATCAACTCGCTACTGTCGGAAGAGGCCGTGCTCGGCTTCGAATACGGCTACTCGCTGGCCGAGCCGAACACGTTGACGCTCTGGGAGGCCCAGTTCGGCGACTTCGCCAACGGCGCGCAGGTGCTGTTCGACCAGTTCATCTCCTCGGGCGAGCGCAAATGGCTGCGCATGTCCGGCCTGGTCTGCCTGCTGCCGCACGGCTATGAGGGCCAGGGTCCGGAGCATTCGTCGGCCCGTCTCGAGCGTTACTTGCAGATGTGCGCCGAGGACAACATGCAGGTGGTGTATCCGACCACGCCGGCGAACTACTTCCACGTCATGCGCCGCCAGCTGCACCGCGAGATCCGCAAGCCGCTGATCGTGATGACGCCGAAATCGCTGCTGCGCCACAAGCGCGCGGTGTCGCGTCTGGAAGAGCTGGCCAAGGGTACGACGTTCCACCGCATCCTGTACGATGACGCCCAGATGCAGGCGGACGACAAGACCAAGCTGGTGCCGGACGATCAGATCCGCCGCATCGTGCTGTGCTCGGGCAAGGTCTATTACGACCTCTATGACGAGCGCGAGAAGCGCGGGCTCAACGACGTCTATCTGATGCGCATCGAGCAGCTCTATCCGGTGCCGCTCAAGGCGCTGGTCGCCGAGCTCGGCCGCTTCAAGAACGCCGAGGTCGTGTGGTGCCAGGAAGAGCCGCGCAATATGGGCGCCTGGCACTTCATCGAGCCGTATATCGAGTGGGTGCTGAACCAGACCGGGGCTAAGAGCAAGCGTCCGCGCTATGCCGGCCGCGCCGCGTCGGCGGCGACCGCCACGGGCCTGATGTCCAAGCATCTCGCCCAGCTGAAGGCGCTGCTCGACGAAGCCTTGAACTGAACCTGCCTTTGAAGGCGCCCCGCAGATCATTGCGGGGCGCAAGTACAAGTCCATCGCGTTGGTTGTCCGGGTCGCATCGCTTGCTCGCCGCAAGGCGATGGCGGACGGGCTTTATGACCGCACGGGTTATTGAGGATAGAGACCATGACTGACATTCGCGTTCCGACGCTCGGTGAATCCGTCACCGAAGCCACCATCGGCCGCTGGTTCAAGAAGGCCGGCGACGCGGTTGCCGTCGACGAGCCGCTCGTCGAGCTGGAGACCGACAAGGTCACCATCGAGGTGCCGTCGCCGTCGGCCGGCACGCTCGGCGAGATCATTGCCAAGGACGGCGAGACCGTCGCCGTCGGCGCGCTGCTCGGCCAGATCACCGACGGTGCCGTTGCCGCCAAGCCGGCTGCTGCCGCTCCCGCCGCCGCTCCGGCGAAGCCCGCCGCGGCTGCACCGGCTGCCGCTCCGGCGCCGGCCAAGGCGCTTCCGGCTGACACGCCGCAGGCGCCGTCGGTGCGCAAGCTCTCGGCCGAGAGCGGCGTCGATGCCACCACCGTGCCCGGCTCCGGCAAGGATGGACGCGTCACCAAGGGCGACATGCTGGCCGCGATCGAGCGCGCCGCCTCCGCCCCGACCCCGGTCAATCAGCCCGCCGCTTCCGTGCAGGTGCGTGCGCCGTCGCCGGCCGACGATGCCGCCCGCGAGGAGCGCGTCAAGATGACCCGGCTGCGCCAGACCATCGCGCGCCGCCTCAAGGACGTGCAGAACACCGCGGCGATGCTGACGACCTTCAACGAGGTCGACATGACCAACGTCATGGCGCTGCGCAGCCAGTACAAGGACGTGTTCGAGAAGAAGCACGGCTCGAAGCTCGGCTTCATGGGCTTCTTCACCAAGGCCGTCGTGCAGGCGCTGAAGGACATCCCGGCCGTCAACGCCGAGATCGACGGCAGCGATCTGATCTACAAGAACTACTACCACATCGGCGTCGCCGTCGGCACCGACAAGGGCCTGGTCGTGCCGGTCGTGCGCGACTGCGACCACAAGTCGATCGCCGACATCGAGAAGGGCATCGCCGATTTCGGCCGCCGCGCCCGCGACGGCCAGCTCAAGATCGACGAGATGCAGGGCGGCACCTTCACGATCACCAATGGCGGCATCTACGGCTCGCTGATGTCGACCCCGATCCTGAACGCGCCGCAGTCCGGCATCCTCGGCATGCACAAGATCCAGGAGCGCCCGGTCGTGGTCGGCGGCAAGATCGAGGTCCGCCCGATGATGTATCTGGCGCTGTCCTACGATCACCGCGTCATCGACGGCAAGGAAGCCGTGACCTTCCTGGTTCGCGTCAAGGAAAGCCTGGAAGATCCGGCGCGCCTCGTGCTGGATCTCTGATCGATCTGATAGCCGATGTTCGCGAGGCGCGCTGAGAAGCGCGCCTCAAACCTAACGGGGGCTCCTCATGACCGACAAGGTTGCAGTGATCACCGGCGGCAGCCGCGGCATCGGCCGCGCCACCGCAATCGCCGCCGCATCGCGCGGCTTCAAGATCGTCGTCGGCTACGCGTCGAACGAGGCCGCGGCTCAGAGCACGGTCGCCGCGATCGAGGCCAAGAACGGCAAGGCGATCGCGGTGAAATGCGATGTCGGCCGCGAGCACGACATCCTCGCGTTGTTCAAGGCGGCCGACAAGTTCGGCACCCTCGGCGCGCTGATCAACAACGCCGGCATCGTGGGCCCGACCACCCGTGTCGACGAGATGAGCGCCGAGCGCATCGAGCGCTTGATGGCGGTCAATGTCACCGGCAGCATTCTCTGCGCAAGAGAGGCCGTGAAGCGGATGTCGACACGGCATGGCGGGCAGGGCGGTGTCATCATCAACCTGTCGTCGGTCGCGGCCAAGCTCGGCTCGCCCAACACCTATGTCGACTATGCGGCGTCGAAGGGCGCGATCGATTCCTTCACCGTCGGCCTCGGCCACGAGGTCGCCAATGAAGGCATCCGCGTCGCCGCCATCAGGCCGGGCCTGATCGATACCGAAATTCACGCCTCCGGCGGTGAGCCCGATCGGGCGCATCGTCTCGCTCCCAATGTGCCGATGAAGCGCGTCGGCACCGCGGAGGAAATCGCAAATGCCATCGTCTGGCTGCTGTCGGACGAGGCTTCCTATGTCACTTCGGCCATTCTCGACGTGTCGGGCGGACGCTGACGACCGTCATCATCTCTGACTACAAAGCTTACGGAACATTCGATCATGGCTACTTACGATCTCGTCGTCATCGGCACCGGCCCCGGTGGTTATGTCTGCGCCATCCGCGCGGCGCAGCTCGGCATGAAGGTGGCCGTGGTCGAGAAGAACGCGACCCTCGGCGGTACCTGCCTCAACGTCGGCTGCATGCCCTCGAAGGCGCTGCTGCACGCCTCGGAATTGTTCGAAGAGGCCGGGCACTCCTTCGCCAAGATGGGCATCAAGGTGTCGGTGCCCGAGGTCGATCTGCCCGCGATGATGAACTTCAAGCAGCAGGGCATCGACGGCAACGTCAAGGGCGTCGAGTTCTTGATGAAGAAGAACAAGATCGACGTGATCGTGGGCAAGGGCAAGATCCTCGGCACCGGCAAGGTCCAGGTCACGGCCAATGACGGTGCTGTTCAGACCGTCGAGACCAAGAACATCGTGATCGCCACGGGCTCCGATATCGCGCGCCTCAAGAGCATCGAGATCGACGAGAAGCGCATCGTGTCGTCGACCGGCGCGCTGGCGCTGGACAAGGTGCCGTCGAGCCTGCTCGTGGTCGGCGCCGGCGTCATCGGCCTGGAGCTCGGCTCGGTGTGGCGCCGCCTCGGCGCCAAGGTCACCGTGGTCGAATTCCTCGATCGCATCCTGCCCGGCATGGACCTTGAGATCGCCAAGCAGTTCCAGCGCATCCTCGAGAAGCAGGGCTTTGCGTTCAAGCTCGGCGCCAAGGTGACCGGTGTCGATACGTCCGGCGCGACGCTCTCGGCGACGATCGAGCCGGCTGCCGGTGGCGCTGCTGAGAAGATCGAAGCCGACGTCGTGCTCGTCGCCATCGGCCGCGTGCCCTACACCGATGGCCTCGGCCTGCAGGAAGCCGGCGTCGTGCTCGACAACCGTGGCCGCGTGCAGATCGATCATCATTTCGCGACCAGTGTGCCCGGCGTCTACGCCATCGGCGACGTCGTCGCGGGTCCGATGCTCGCGCACAAGGCCGAGGACGAGGGTGTCGCCGTTGCCGAGATCCTCGCCGGCCAGGCCGGGCATGTGAACTACGACATCATTCCGGGCGTGGTCTACACCACACCGGAGGTCGCCTCTGTCGGCAAGACCGAGGACGAACTCAAGCAGGCTGGCGTTGCTTATACCGTCGGCAAGTTTCCATTCACCGCGAACGGCCGTTCCAAGGTCAACCAGACCACTGACGGCTTCGTGAAGATCCTCGCAGATGCGAAGACCGACCGCGTGCTCGGTGCTCACATCATCGGCCGCGAGGCCGGCGAAATGATCCACGAAGCCGCCGTATTGATGGAGTTCGGTGGCTCGGCCGAGGATCTGGCGCGCACCTGCCACGCCCATCCGACCCGCTCGGAGGCCGTCAAGGAAGCTGCACTTGCAGTGGGCAAGCGTGCCATCCACATGTGATCGACGCCCGGCGGCGTGATCGGCAGGTGCGACAAAACGCCTGCCTGACACGTTGAACCAATTGGCAAGACGCGAGGTCGCATTGTCATGGCGGCCTCGATGCTGAGGCCGGGGCCGAGATGGAGTGCCATGCTGCGCCGCCTGCTTCAGCCGTTCTGGATCCTGCTCGCGATCATCTTCCTGATCGAAGCATGGCTGTGGGATCATCTCGAGCCGATCGTAGCGCGCATCGTCGCGGCGATTCCGCTGCGCAGCCTCAAGCACTGGCTCGCCGCGCGCATCGAGACGCTCTCGCCGGCGCTGACGTTGATCGTTTTCGCCGTGCCGGTCGTGCTGCTGTTTCCGCTGAAGCTGCTGGGCATGTGGCTGTTGATGCATCACCAGTGGAAGCTGGCGCTGGTCACGATCATCTTCGGCAAGATGGTCGGCGTCGGCATCACCGCCTTCATCTTCGACGTCACGCGCGGCAAGCTGCTGCAGATGGGCTGGTTCGCCTGGCTCTATGAGGCCGTGCTGACGCTGCGCCGGAAGGCGGCCGAGCTCGTCGATCCGATCAAGCAGCGCATCCGCGAAATCATCGGTGACCTGCTGCGCGGCAACACAAGCGGCTGGTCGTCCCGCGTCGTTCGCCAGATCCTCCGCTTCCGCCGCAGCGTGCAGGCGCGCTGATCAAGCACAGCTCTTGCGCGGCTCCGGTCGCCTGATCCCAACCGGCGTCATTCCGGGGCAATCGTCCGCGTGCGGACGATTGCCCCGGAATCCCGAGATTGTTGAAAATGAGCGCAAGCCAAGCTCGGGATTCCAGGTTCAAGGCCTGCGGCCTTGCCCCGGAATGACGGGATGTGCGGCTTAGGAGATCAGCCGCCTTCGGCATTAATGCAAATGCAGCAGATGCGGCTGGAACAGGCCCAGCACCGTCATCGCGATGCCGACCAGCGCCAGCGCGCCGGAGGCCCAGGCGAGCACCAGCATTCCGGTGATGATCGTCGCCGATGCCAGCACGATGCCGATCTGGAAGGCGGCCGAGGCGAGCTCGTAGTGGTGGTACTTGGCGGTGGCGAGGTCGCGCTCCTCCTCGGCATGCTTGGCGCGCGCGGCGAGCTGCTCGCTGCCTTCACCGGTCTCCGGCTCCGAGCGGTAGCGCGCGGCATTCTTCTGCCAGTCGTCGATCTGCTTTTGCAGCGCAGCCTTGGTGGTCTCGTCGGGCAGCGCCGGCAGGTTCAGCTTGCCCTGCTCTGCCGCGGTCTGCACCACCGTGCGTCGCACCGTCTTGGCCTGGAAGAACGCCCAGAGATTGGAGGCCTCGACGTTCTTGCTGATCGATTCGGTCTGCGCGCCCTTGCCGAGCGTCTCCGACAGCGCCAGGAACAGCGCGATCACCGAGATCAGCAGCGCGATCTTCTTGTTCGAGCCTGACGCGTGCTCGGCATGCTCGGCATGCTCCATGCTCTCATGTGCGCCCATTTTGACCTCTCCCGAATGAACCCGGCGCACGATTGCCGGAACAGCGGAGTCGGTGCAAGGGGGGCGGCCGAACTTGAGGTGACGTTAAGGGATTTGTGTTCTGGCGCGCGCTAGGCTGTTGCCATGGAATTGGCTGATTTGTTCGCGGCGGCGTTCTGGCCGCTGATCATGTTGATCGCTCTGTGGCTGTTCGCGATCCGTGAGCAGGTCTCGCGCAACACTCTCATGACGGCCGGCGCCTATACGATCGGGCCGCTGCTCATGACGCTGTTCCTGCTCGAAAAAACGTCAGTCTACGCGGTCCTTGATCTCTATGTTCTATCGATCCTCCTGGGTCTGCTTCTGATATGGCAAGCGACCGCCATTGCGCCGCCAGGCGGCGCCGCAATGGCGAAGCCTTTGCAGACTCCCGTGAGCCGGGTCGGTGGCGTGCTCGCCGGCGTGGTGCTGGTCTGGGTGTCGAGCCACCGGCTGCTGCCTGACCTTCTTGAGTCCCGGCTGGTGGTCCAAGGCGTCGCACGGGCCGGCCGGGGGAGCGGCCGTCATCCCGACTACCTGGCCTATATTGGCAATCGGACGGTCAAGGTCACGACACCTGTCTACGAGCGTCTGCAAGACAGCCCCTTCGTGCGGGCCGAAGTCGGCCGAGGCACCAACTATGTCTACAGGATCGAAATGCGGACCAACTAGGCTAGACCATCACCGCCGCGGATGCGCCGACGCGTAGACCTGCAGAAGCCGTTCAGAATCGATGCCGGTATAGATCTGCGTCGTCGACAGCGAGGCGTGGCCGAGCAGCTCCTGGATCGCGCGCAGATCGCCGCCGCGAGACAAGAGGTGAGTCGCGAAGGAATGGCGCAGCGCGTGCGGTGTGGCGCTGTCCGGCAGGCCCAGCGCGCCGCGCAGCCGCTCCATCGCGAGCTGGATGATGCGCGGGCTGAGGGGCCCCCCCTTGGCGCCGAGAAACATCGGGCCATCGGCGGGCAGCGGGTAGGGACACAGCCGGGCGTACTCGTCGATCAGCGCAAGCACGTTCTGCAGAACAGGCACCATGCGGGTCTTGTTGCCCTTGCCGGTGACGATCAGCACGTCGCCTTCGCCCGGCCGCGGCACCTCGCGGCGCTTCAGGCCGAGCGCCTCGGAGATGCGCAGGCCGGAGCCGTAGAGCAGTGCCATGACGGCGGCGTCGCGCGCCAGCACCCAGGTCTCGCGCGCCTCGCCGGCGCGCTCGTCGGCGTCGGCGAGCCGCTTGGCGGAGTCCATCGGCAGCGGCTTCGGCAGGCTCTTGGCGATCTTTGGCGCCCGCACGCCTGAAAGCGCGCCGACCTTGCCCTTGCCTTCGCGCTCGAGGAAGCGGCCGAACGAGCGCAGGCCCGCCAAGGTCCGCATCAGGGAGCGTCCGGCGATGTCGTCGGCGCGGCGCATCGCCATGAAGGCTCTGACGTCGGCGGCCTCCAGCGCGGCGAAGCGCGCCAAGGTGACCGGCTCGCCCCAATGGGTGCAGAGGAATTGCAGGCATTGCCGAAGGTCGCGCGCATAGGCCTCGACCGTCTTCGGCGACAACCGGCGCTCGCTCTTCAGATGCGCCAGCCACTGCATCATCGCGCGGACAACGCCGTCGTCGGCGCCAAGGAGATTGGGGGCCTGGGGCGCGTCGTCTGCGTTTGCTTCAATTTCAATACGCGTGGATTGGTTTTTTGCCATGGCGCTCCGGTGCCCGCGAATGGATCGACGGCTTGTGGAGCGATGTCTGCCGCGAGCTCGGTCTGCGCCTCTCCCCGCTTGCGGGGAGAGGTCGGATTGCATCGAAGATGCAATCCGGGTGAGGGGGTACAGGTCTCACGGCGAACACTTCCCGTGCGTCTGCCCCTCACCCCAGCCCTCTCCCCGCCCTAGCGAAGCTTCGCTTCGCCCTGGCGGGGCGAGGGAGCGCAGCGGCGCTCACGGCGACAAGCTCGGTCTCAACCCGTCGATTCATCTATATATATCGCATCGTCGTCCTTTACCGTTCGCTAACTTTGCCGGGCGGCTTTCGCTTCCATCCGAGCAAGGCTATCTCCGCCCTCATGGACCGCCCGACCGATCTCTTTCCTGATGCAACCCGTACGGCCGGCGTGGTCGACGTGCTGGTTCCGGTCGCGCTCGATCACACCTATTCCTATCGCGTGCCGCGCGGCATGGATCTGAAGCCGGGGGATGTCGTCGGCGTGCCGCTGGGGCCGCGCGAGGTGCTGGCGGTGGTGTGGGCGGAGAATGCCAATCCCGATCCGCGCCTGCACAACCGCCTCAAGGACGTCAGCGAGAAGCTCGACGTGCCGCCGCTCAAGCCCGAGCTGCGGTCGCTGGTCGACTGGGTCGCGAATTACACGCTGTCGCCGCGCGGCATGGTGCTGCGGATGTGCCTGCGCATGGGCGAGCATCTCGGGCCGGAGCGCGTCCGCCTCGGCGTACGGCTGGTGGGTGAGCCGCCGAAGCGGCTGACGCCGGCGCGGCGGCGGGTGATCGAAGCGGTCTCGGATGGCCTGCTGCACGGCAAGTCCGACCTCGTGCGCGAGGTCGGCGTCTCCGGCAGCGTGATCGACGGCCTGGTCGACGAGGGGACCCTGACCGTCGAGGCGATGCCCCGCGCGCTGCCGCCGCCCGCGCCGGATCCGTCCTTCGCGCAGCCCGAGTTCTTCGATGCGCAGCTGGCCGGCGTGAAGGCGATGCGTGAGCTCGCCGCCGATGGCGGCTTCCAGGTCGCGCTGCTCGACGGCGTCACCGGCTCCGGCAAGACCGAGGTGTATTTCGAGGCCGTGGCCGAGACCGTCCGCCGTGGCCGGCAGTCGCTGATCCTGATGCCGGAGATTTCGCTGACCGGGCAGTTTCTGGAACGCTTCTCGCGGCGCTTCGGCGTGCGTCCGCTCGAGTGGCATTCCGAGCTGACGCCGCGCACCCGCCAGCGCAATTGGGCGGCGATTGCCGCCGGCGAGGCGCCGGTGGTGGTCGGCGCGCGCTCGGCGCTGTTCCTGCCCTATGCCGATCTCGGCCTCGTCGTCGTCGATGAGGAGCACGACCAGGCCTACAAGCAGGACGAGGGCGCGCATTACCACGCCCGCGACATGGCCGTGGTACGCGGTCACATCGCCAAATTCCCCGTTGTGCTGGCCTCGGCCACGCCGTCGGTCGAGACCGAGGTCAATGCGCGCAAGGGCCGCTACCAGCGCGTCGCGCTGCCGTCACGGTTCGGCGGCCAGCACATGCCGCATATCGAAGCCATCGACCTCCGGCGCGAGCCGCCGCCGCGCGGCCGCTACATCTCACCCCGGCTTGCCGGCGAGATTCGCACCGCGATCGAGCGCGGCGAGCAGGCGCTCTTATTCCTGAACCGCCGCGGCTATGCGCCGCTGACCTTGTGCCGTGCTTGTGGCCACCGCTTCGCCTGCACCATCTGCGACGCCTGGCTGGTCGATCATCGCTTCCGGCAGCGGCTGGTCTGTCACCATTGCGGGTTCTCCATGGGGCGGCCGCCGACCTGTCCGCATTGCGCGGCCGAGGAGTCGCTGGTCGCCGTCGGGCCCGGAGTCGAGCGGTTGCAGGAGGAGGCGGCGGCGCTGTTTCCGGACGCCCGCAGCATGGTGCTGTCGAGCGACCTGATCACCTCGATCGAGACGATGCGCGCCGAGCTGACCGAGATCGCCGAAGGCAAGGTCGACCTGATCATCGGCACCCAGCTGGTCGCCAAGGGCCATAACTTTCCGCGGCTCAATCTGGTCGGGGTGGTCGACGCCGATCTCGGCCTCGGCAATGGCGATCCGCGCGCCGCGGAGCGCACCTGGCAGCTCCTGAACCAGGTGATCGGCCGTGCCGGCCGCGAGCAGGGCCGGGGGCGCGGTTATCTGCAGACCCATCAGCCCGAGCATCCCGTGATGAAGGCGCTGATCGCCTGCGACCGCGAGGCCTTCTACACCAGCGAGATCGATGCGCGCGAGCGCACCGGCTATCCGCCGTTCGGGCGGCTGGCGAGCCTGATCATCTCGGCCGGCGATCGGCCGACCGCGGAAGGGTTTGCAAGACGGCTGGTGGCGTCAGCGCCGCAGGAGGAGGGCGTGCTGCTGCTCGGCCCGGCCGAGGCGCCGCTGGCCGTGATCAAGGGCCGCTACCGTTTCCGGCTGCTGCTCAAGTCGGCGCGCAATTTCGATCTGTCGGATTACTTACGCCACTGGCTGGCGCATGCGGAGAAGCCTCGCGGCAACCTCAAGCTCGAGGTCGATGTCGACCCGCAGAGCTTCTTGTAAGGGGCGGGCACCACTCTCTCCACCGTCATTGCGAGGAGCGAAGCGACGAAGCAATCCAGAGTCCCGATCGGGCCCCTGGATTGCTTCGCTGCGCTCGCAATGACGCGCGGATAGATAGGTGACTTACGACACGACCTCGGCGGTCACGCGGCCGACGCCGGAGCGGGTCAGGCCGATGGCGCGGGCGGCGCCGGTCGAGAGGTCGAGCACGCGGCCGCGGATGAACGGGCCACGATCATTGACGGTGACGATGACGCTGTTGCCGCCATGGGTGACGCGCAGCTTGGTGCCGAACGGCAGCGAGCGGTGGGCGCAGGTCATGGCGTTGGCGTTCATGCGCTGACCGGAGGCGGTGCGGCTGCCGGACTCGTTGCCGTAGTACGACGCCATCCCGGAGAAGGTGCGGCCGGTGCCGGACGTCGGCGCGACGGATGCGTTGGAGTTCATCCAGGACGAGTTGTTCGACCAGCCGTTGGAGAAAGAGTCGGCTGCGGGCTGAGCAGCCTGGCGCGCGTGATGATGATGGTGGCGCGCATGATGATGGTGATGCCTGGAGCGGGCCGAGGCTTCGGTCGCGGTGCCGCCGACGATCAACGTGACGGCAACGGCGAGCGCGGTACGCGAGCCGGCGATCTTGCCAGCCGAGAGGTTCTTCAGTTTCAGCATCTAGATCAGTCCCTCGAAACAGTATTGCTGCGTTCTGCAGCCAGTGGACCCCCGTCAGGTATTGAGGCGCGCGCCGTTTGATGGCGCAATGAGGCGCGAATGGGGCAGTAGAAATTGTTCCGCTCGTCTCGAATTATCTTGGGACTGGTGTTCTACGTCACATAAAATTCCGTAATCCGACGATTTAACACTTAATTAACTCTTTAATATTTGTCATTACTGTTGAGTTAAGTCCTCGTTGAGCTTGATAGCCTCTTGACAAGTAATCCTGCCGGAAATCGGCAAACGGCACCCAACCCTACCGGAGCACCATGCAAGGCCATGCCCGCATAGCGGCCATGCAGCAACAGCTGGAACCGAGCGCGCTGGAGGCGGTATCGCAGTCGGGTCCGGTGGACCCCGCGAGGGGGAGCGAATTCACCGCTCGCGCCGTGCGCTTGCGCCGCGGCAACAACGTGCCGAATAGCGGGCCACCGCTTGTTGCGGCTGCGCGTACGCTATGTTAGCAAAGCGCCGCTTTTCGTGATCAAGCCGCTCCCGCGGCGATCGAAAATCAAAGTCCTGCTTGAATTCCAAGGGCTTAACTGGTTTGCACCGCAGCGGTGCGCCGGTTTCCCTCTTGTGGGTTGGGCACTTATATAAAGAGCGCGCCTGTGGCTGCTGAAGATCCCTCCGTATCCGGTGTGTCCGGTCGTTACGCGACGGCCCTGTTTGAGCTGGCCCGTGACGAAAAGTCCGTCGATGCGGTCAAGGCCGATCTCGACAAGTTCAATGCCCTTCTCGATGAGAGCGCTGACCTGAAGCGTCTTGTCCGCAGCCCGGTGTTCGGTGCGGAAACGCAGCTCAAGGCGCTCAATGCCGTGCTCGACAAGGCCGGCATCGGCGGCGTCGCCGCGAATGTCCTGCGGGTGCTGACCAAGAACCGTCGTCTGTTCGCAGTCGCCGACGTGATCCGCGCCTTCAACGCGCTGGTCGCCAAATACAAGGGAGAGGCCACGGCCGACGTCGTCGTCGCCGAGCCGCTCTCCGACAAGAATCTCGACGCCTTGAAGGCCTCACTGAAGACGGTGACCGGCAAGGACGTTGCGCTCAACGTGAAAGTGGATCCAGCGATCATCGGCGGGCTCGTCGTCAAGCTCGGCAGCCGGATGATCGACAGTTCGCTTCGCACCAAACTCAACTCGATCAAGCACGCGATGAAAGAGGCAGGCTGATGGACATCCGCGCCGCGGAAATTTCCGCGATCCTCAAGGACCAGATCAAGAATTTCGGGCAGGAAGCCGAAGTCACCGAAGTCGGACAGGTGCTGTCCGTCGGTGACGGTATCGCCCGCGTCTACGGTCTCGACAACGTCCAGGCCGGCGAAATGGTCGAGTTCGAGAACGGCACCCGCGGCATGGCGCTGAACCTCGAGACCGACAACGTCGGCGTCGTCATCTTCGGCGCCGACCGCGAGATCAAGGAAGGCCAGACCGTCAAGCGCACCCGCGCCATCGTAGACGCGCCGGTCGGCAAGGGCCTGCTCGGCCGCGTCGTCGACGCTCTCGGCAACCCGATCGACGGCAAGGGCCCGATCCAGTTCACCGAGCGCAAGCGCGTCGACGTCAAGGCGCCCGGCATCATTCCGCGCAAGTCGGTCAACGAGCCGATGGCCACCGGCCTGAAGGCGATCGACGCGCTGATCCCGATCGGCCGCGGCCAGCGCGAGCTGATCATCGGCGACCGCCAGACCGGCAAGACCGCGATCGCGCTCGACACCATCCTGAACCAGAAGCCGCTCAACGCCCAGCCTGACGAGAAGATCAAGCTGTACTGCGTCTACGTGGCCGTCGGTCAGAAGCGCTCGACCGTCGCCCAGTTCGTGAAGGTGCTGGAAGAGCAGGGCGCGCTGGAATACTCGATCGTAGTCGCCGCGACCGCGTCCGATCCGGCCCCGATGCAGTATCTGGCGCCGTTCACCGGCTGCACCATGGGCGAGTACTTCCGCGACAACGGCATGCACGCCGTCATCATCTATGACGACCTCTCCAAGCAGGCCGTCGCCTACCGCCAGATGTCGCTGCTGCTGCGCCGTCCGCCGGGCCGCGAAGCCTATCCGGGCGACGTGTTCTATCTGCACTCCCGCCTGCTCGAGCGCGCCGCCAAGCTGAACGAGACCCAGGGTGCCGGTTCGCTGACCGCCCTGCCGGTCATCGAAACCCAGGCCAACGACGTGTCGGCCTACATCCCGACCAACGTCATCTCGATCACCGACGGCCAGATCTTCCTGGAGACCGACCTGTTCTTCCAGGGCATCCGTCCCGCCGTGAACGTCGGTCTGTCGGTGTCGCGCGTCGGCTCGTCGGCGCAGACCAAGGCGATGAAGAAGGTCGCCGGCAAGATCAAGGGTGAGCTGGCGCAGTACCGCGAAATGGCAGCCTTCGCGCAGTTCGGCTCCGACCTCGACGCGGCGACCCAGCGCCTGCTGAACCGCGGTTCGCGCCTGACCGAGCTCCTGAAGCAGCCCCAGTTCTCGCCGCTGAAGATGGAAGAGCAGGTCTGCGTGATCTGGGCCGGCACCAACGGCTATCTCGACGGTCTTCCGCTCAACAAGGTTCGCGCCTTCGAGGACGGCCTGCTGTCGCTGCTGCGCGGCAAGCACGCTGATCTCTTGAACACGATCCGCGACACCCGCGATCTGTCGGACGACAGCGCGGCCAAGCTGAAGGCTGCGGTCGAAGGCTTCGCCAAGACCTTCTCCTGATCGATCGGGAGGCGGTGGCCGGGTGACCGGCCACCCCCACGTCATCAGACGTGGATCAAGACGTCACGCCAGGCGCACGGCCTGGCGCTTGAGATTTAGATGGGTTGAGCGGCCAGATCCTTTTCGAGATCGGTCGCCGGGGTGAGCTAACGAGCCATGGCGTCACTGAAAGATATGCGGGTCCGCATCGCCTCGACCAAGGCGACGCAGAAGATCACCAAGGCCATGCAGATGGTCGCGGCCTCCAAGCTGCGCCGCGCGCAGATGGCGGCCGAGGCGGCGCGTCCCTATGCCGAGAAGATGGATGCCGTCATCTCGAACATCGCGGCCGCCTCCGCCGGCTCGCCGGCGAGCTCGAAGCTGCTCGCGGGCACCGGCCGCGATCAGGTTCACCTGCTGCTGGTCTGCACCGGCGAGCGCGGCTTGTCCGGCGCGTTCAACTCGTCGATCGTGCGTCTGGCACGCGAGCGCGCGCTGGCCCTGATGAACCAGGGCAAGGAAGTGAAGTTCTTCTGCGTCGGCCGCAAGGGCTACGAGCAGCTGCGCCGCCAGTTCGAGAAGCAGATCATCGCGCATACCGATCTGCGCTCGGTGCGCCAGATCGGCTTCGTCAATGCCGAGGACATCGCCAAGCAGGTGATCGCCCGCTTCGACGCCGGCGAGTTCGACGTCTGCACGCTGTTCTATTCGCGCTTCAAATCGGTGATCTCGCAGATCCCGACCGCTCAGCAGATCATTCCGCTGGTGGTCGAGGCGCCCGCCGCCAACGCTGCGCCGGTCGCGCTCTACGAGTACGAGCCGGAGGAGGACGAGATCCTGTCCGCGCTGCTGCCGCGCAATGTCGGCGTCCAGATCTTCCGCGCGCTGCTCGAGAACAACGCCTCGTTCTACGGCGCGCAGATGTCGGCGATGGACAACGCCACGCGCAACGCCGGTGAGATGATCCGCAAGCAGACGCTGGTCTACAACCGCACGCGTCAGGCGATGATCACCAAGGAACTGATCGAAATCATTTCGGGCGCCGAGGCGGTCTAACCGCTCAGCGTCTGGGTTAAGCAAACACGTTCAATTCTCGCGGTCGAACCGGCCGCGGCCCGAAATTCGGATCGTAAGGAGAGAGATGAGATGGCTACCGCAGCCAACCAGATCGGTCGCGTCACCCAGGTGATCGGCGCTGTCGTCGACGTTCAGTTCGAAGGTCACCTGCCCGCAATTCTCAACTCGCTGGAAACCAAGAACGGCGGCAACCGCCTCGTGCTCGAGGTTGCGCAGCATCTCGGTGAGTCCACCGTGCGCGCGATCGCGATGGACACGACCGAAGGTCTTGTCCGCGGTCAGGAAGTGACCGACACGGGCTCCCCGATCCGCGTTCCCGTCGGCGAAGGCACGCTCGGCCGCATCATCAACGTGATCGGCGAGCCGATCGACGAAGCCGGCCCGGTCAAGGCCGACAGCGTCCGCGCCATCCACCAGGAAGCGCCGAGCTACACCGACCAGTCGACGGAAGCCGAGATCCTCGTCACCGGCATCAAGGTCGTCGACCTCCTCGCCCCCTACGCCAAGGGCGGCAAGATCGGCCTGTTCGGCGGCGCCGGCGTCGGCAAGACCGTGCTGATTCAGGAGCTGATCAACAACGTCGCCAAGGCGCACGGCGGTTACTCGGTGTTCGCCGGCGTGGGTGAGCGTACCCGCGAGGGCAACGACCTCTATCACGAGTTCATCGAGTCCAAGGTGAACGCCGATCCGCACAATCCGGATCCGAGCGTGAAGTCGAAGTGCGCGCTGGTGTTCGGCCAGATGAACGAGCCGCCTGGCGCCCGCGCCCGCGTCGCGCTCACCGGTCTGACCATCGCGGAAGACTTCCGCGACAAGGGCCAGGACGTGCTGTTCTTCGTCGACAACATCTTCCGCTTCACCCAGGCCGGCTCGGAAGTGTCGGCGCTGCTCGGCCGTATTCCTTCGGCGGTGGGTTATCAGCCGACCCTCGCCACCGACATGGGCGCGCTGCAGGAGCGCATCACCACCACCACCAAGGGCTCGATCACCTCGGTGCAGGCCATCTACGTGCCGGCCGACGACTTGACCGACCCGGCGCCGGCGACCTCGTTCGCGCACTTGGACGCGACCACCACGCTGTCGCGCTCGATCGCCGAGAAGGGCATCTACCCGGCCGTCGACCCGCTCGACTCGACCTCGCGCATGCTGTCCCCGCTGGTCGTCGGCGAGGAGCACTATTCGGTCGCCCGTCAGGTGCAGCAGGTGCTCCAGCGCTACAAGGCGCTGCAGGACATCATCGCCATCCTGGGCATGGACGAGCTCTCGGAAGAGGACAAGCTGACCGTGGCGCGCGCCCGCAAGGTCGAGCGCTTCATGTCGCAGCCGTTCCACGTCGCCGAAATCTTCACGGGATCGCCGGGCAAGTTCGTCGATCTCGCCGACACCATCAAGGGCTTCAAGGGCCTGGTGGAAGGCAAGTACGACCACCTGCCGGAGGCTGCCTTCTACATGGTCGGCACCATCGAAGAGGCGGTCGAGAAGGGCAAGAAGCTGGCCGCCGAGGCGGCCTAAGCGAAGGGTGAACAGGGAGTAGCGAATAAGACTATTCGCCGCTCCCTTCTCAACTCGCTCTTCGCCACTCGCTATCAGCAGGTTTCCTCATGGCTACTTTCCACTTCGATCTCGTCTCGCCGGAAAAGATCGCCTTCTCGGGCGAGGTCGATCAGGTCGACGTCCCCGGCGAGCAGGGTGATTTCGGCGTGCTCGCAGGCCACGCGCCGTTCGTCGCCACCTTGCGTCCGGGCATCCTGACGGTCACGACCGGCGGCTCGCAGCAGAAGATCATCGTGCTCGGCGGCCTCGCCGAGATTTCGGAGAAGGGTCTGACCATCCTCGCCGACGTCGCGACGTCGCTGAAGGAGCTGGACCAGACTGCCTTCGCGGCCGAGATCTCCGGCATGGAATCGAAGCTGAACGAGAAGCAGGGCAACGAGCTCGATCGCGCGATCGAGCGGCTCGATCACTTCAAGACGATCCAGCAGCAGCTCAACACGACGGCGCTGCACTGATCGACCAACGACGTCTGAACGACCGTTCATGGCCGGGCTCAGCCCGGCCATTTTCGTTTGGCGGTTCGAACGTGCCGCGCGCGGGAATGACTACTTCAAAGGGATGCGGGTTGCGTGCTCACGGATCTGATTGCATGCTCCCGGCCGTTCGAGCAGACGTGGTGACATGGCAGAGCAGATCGTCCTGAAGCGCAAGATCGCGGCGATTTTCGCAGCCGACATCGCCGGCTATTCGCGCCTCGTCGCAGAGGACGAGGAGGAAACGCTGCGGCGTCTCGCGGCCTATCGCGAGGTCGTCGACGACTTCATCGCCCGCGCCGGCGGCCGCATCTTCAACACTGCGGGTGATGCCGTCCTCGCGGAGTTCCCGAGCGCCGTCGAGGCCGTGCGTTGCGCGATCGACATCCAGGAGAGCCTGCGGACGCGCAACATGGCGTTTCCGCCGAACCGGCAGATGAGCTACCGCATCGGCATCACCATCGGTGATGTCGTCGAGCGCAACGGCGATCTGCTCGGCGACGGCGTCAATATCGCAGCCCGGCTCGAATCCCTCGCCGATGTCGGTGGCATCTGCATCTCGCGTACCGTGCACGAGCAGGTCGCCAACAAGCTGTCGGTGCAGTTCGCCGACATGGGCGCCCGCGAGGTCAAGAACATTCCGACGCCGGTGCATGCCTATCGCGTGGCGATGCGCCGCGAGGATGGCACTTACGCGCCGGTGCCAAAAGACGGCAGGCTCCGCGGCGTGCGGCGCCTGTTGGTCATGGCGGCTGCGGCGGCCGGGGCGCTCGTCGCGATCGCTGCCGGAACGTCCTTCTATCTCGATTACCGTGAGTCCAAGCCCGTGCAGCGTGACGCGGCCAAGGCCGCCGCGGAAGCGCTGGCGCGGCTGTCCGCCAAGCCGGCGTCGCCGACGCCGGAGGCGGCCTCGCCATCACCTGGATCAACCGCTTTGCCGGCCGGACAACCCAGCCCGGCCCCTCAGCCGGCGGTGTCGCCGTCCTCGGCCTCGGCCGAAAGATTCGCGCCCGAGGCAGTGCCGTTCATCAGCGAGCGCACCCGCATCGCGCTGGCGCGCGACTATGTCCCGGCTCCGTCGCACAAGGCCTTCGCAACCACCATCAATGGTGTCAGCGCCTATGTCAGCGGACAGGCCAGCGAGGAGGCCGCCAAGACGGCGGCGCTCGAGCAGTGCCAGCAGCGCGCCGAAGCCTCGAACGGTCCACGCAAATGCGAGCTCTATGCCGTCGGCGACGACGTCGTCTACGCGCATAGCAGGCCGCCTTTGCCGCCGCAGCCCTGGGTGCGTCATGACCCGCTCACCGAGCGCGCCTTCAGCGCGGCGGAGATGCCGCTGATTCGTGACACCGGGCGTGACCGTCTGGCGGCGAATTACGGCACCGCGCGGCGCACCAAGGCGATCGCGCTCGGGCCGGGCGGGCAGTTCTTCTACAGCGTCGGCGGCGATCTGGTCGACGATGTAGTCCGGCGCAATCTCGAAGCCTGCGGTGCGCAGGCCGGAACCGCCTGCATCATCGTGGCGCTGGACGATACGTTCGTGGTGCCGGTGCCGACGGTGATGAAGGCGACGGGCTTCTTCCACGTCGCCAGCCACACCGCGATCGCTGCAGAGTCCCGCGATGAGGTCGCGCGGCGCCTCGCCGCCGCAAGCTCGGGTTGGAATGCGATCGCGGTCGGGACCGCCGGCCATCCCGGCTACGGCCTGAACGGCGATCGCGAGGAAACCGCGATCGGCGGCGCGCTGGCCGATTGCGCCACGCGCGACAGCGACTGCCGCGTCATCGCGATCGGCCCGTTCACGGTCGAGGATAATTAGTAAGGCAGCGAGAGAGCCGTCGCGCGGTCATAGATCAACGCGCATTCGACCACGACACGAGATCAGGACCGTAAGCGCGTTCAAAGTGCCCGTGAATGTGCCCTCTCCCCTTGTGGGAGAGGGCATGTAGGACACAGCGGCAAGCTCAGTTGGATGAGGGGGCTCTCTCCATGAGCGTCGCTAGCGGAGAGAGACCCCTCACCCAACAGTGTATGTTGAGAGGCTGCACATGCCCTCTCCCACAAGGGGAGAGGGCGCTGCATCTGGCAGCGTACCGATCATTTCGTACTTGCTTCACTCACGCAGCCAGATGCGCGAACGCCTCCGCCACCGCGCGATACACCTCGCGCCGGAACGGCACCACCAGATCCGGCACGCGCGCCAGGCGCTCCCAGCGCCAGGCGTCGAACTCAGCTGGCTGGCCGTTGCGCGGCGTCACCGGATCGATGTCGGCCTCACGTCCGGTGAAGCGCATCGCGAACCATTTCTGGCGCTGGCCGCGAAAGCCGGCGAGCCGGTGGTTCGGATCCTCGAATGGCGGAAACTCGTAGGTGAGCCAATCGCTTTCGGCGAGAATGTCGGCGTCGCGGATGCCGGTCTCCTCCCACAGCTCGCGCCGCGCCGCCGCCTGCAGGTCCTCGCCCGGATCGACGCCGCCCTGCGGCATCTGCCATTCCAGACCGGGCAGCACGATTTCCGGCCCGTCGTCGCGGAAGCGGCGTCCGAGGAAAACGAGGCCTTCGGCATTGAGCAGCGCGATGCCGACGTTCGGGCGGTAGGGTCTGGTTTCGGTCATGCTCGCATCCAGAGGACTTCGTCACCCATAGCAACGCAGCGTGACGGCGTTGTCGCGACGGATCTGCAGAGATTCTTTGCAGTGCAAGCGTATGGCACGCTTTGGCCAGCGCGTCGCGAGTCCCCTGCGATGGCGAATCAGGTGCCGGCGAGAGGGGTGAATTCCTTGACCACGCGCTCATAGACCGGCCGTTTGAACGGCACGATCAGCGTGGGCAGATTCCGCATCGGCTCCCAGCGCCAGTTGATGAACTCGGCCTTGTGGTGGCCGCCGCCGGGACGCTCGACGTCGATCTCGGCGTCCTTGCCGGTGAAGCGCAGCGCGAACCATTTCTGGCGCTGGCCGCGGTAGCGGCCCTTCCAGGCCCGGCCCGCCACGGTGCGGGGAATGTCATAGGTCAGCCAGTCGTCGATCTCGGCCAGCTTCTCGACCGAGCGCACGCTGGTCTCCTCATACAGTTCGCGCTTGGCGGCCTCCCATGCGTCCTCGCCCGGATCGACGCCGCCCTGCGGCATCTGCCAGACATGGGTGTCGTCGACATGCTCGATGCCGCCGGCACGGCGACCGATGAAGACCAGCCCTTCCGAGTTGATCAGCGTGATGCCGACGCAGGTGCGGTAGGGCAGGTCCTCGTAGCGAGTCATT
Source organism: Bradyrhizobium sp. SRS-191 (assembly GCF_024586915.1). Taxonomy (GTDB): domain Bacteria; phylum Pseudomonadota; class Alphaproteobacteria; order Rhizobiales; family Xanthobacteraceae; genus Bradyrhizobium. The sequence goes on along the minus strand of NZ_JANBVS010000022.1, from coordinate 75,134 downwards.
CCGTCTCGGCCTTCCTGCGGTGCTCCGCGCATCATTGCACGGGCCCCGCTCACGTCGCCGTCTCGGCGGCGAACGCGCGTTCAATTGGATTTTGATTTCAGCATCGCGGTTGTCAATGGCACCAGCAGAATGCCCTTGCGATCGAGTCCCTTGATCCAGGTGCCGATGCGGTCGATGGAGACCGGCAGCGCCGAGGCCGTGCCGACCGCGACACCGCGCTCCTTGGCCAGGCTCTCCAGCTTGGCCAGCGCATTGTCGATCTCGACCGAGGTCGGCACCGCGTCGATGGCGACGTCGCCCTTGGCAAAGGGCATCGCGCGCCCGGTGGCGAGCGACGCGGCCACGCTGCGCGGCGCCGCGCCGTCGTCGAACAGCGCCAGCCCGCGCTTGGCGGCCTCGTTCACGATCGGCTGCATCGCCGCCTCGGTCGCAACGAAGCGCGCGCCCATGAAATTGCCGATGCCGACGTAACCCTGCAGCCGGCTCATGTGCCAGAACAGCCGGTCGATGTTCTGGTCGGGTCCGAGCGTGGCGAGCAGCGTCTGCGGTCCCGGGTCATTGTCGGGATAGTCATAAGGCTCCATCGGAACCTGCAGCAGGATCTCATGGCGCTGCGCCCGCGCCCGTTCGGCCAGCTTGGTCGGATCGGAGCCGTAGGGCGTGAAGGCCAGGGTCACCGCCGGCGGCAGCTTCATGATCGCATCGACGGTCTTGGCGGCGCCGACGCCGAGCCCGCCGATCACGATCGCAACCGCCGGCATCCGCGCCGCCTTGGCGCGGTCGGCGTCGGCGGCATAGGCCGTGAACGGCTTCAACCCGTCGGCCATCACCGGGATCATGCCATAGCGGGACTTTTCGAGGAGGCGCGGATCGACGCCGGGCATCTGGCTGGCCGGAGCGGCGGATCCAGGTTCGGCCGCCTCGCCACCGGCGCCGATCGCGACTTCTTGGCGGGCGCCGCTGGAGCCGTCGATGATGGTGACGGTCTTGCGTTCGCCCTCGGGCTTGGCCGCCGCCCCATGCTCGGCTTTCGCATCGGGCTTGGCCTCAGGCTTTGCCGCCTTGTCGTCAGGCTTGGCGCCCTCATTGATGGCGATCCGGGCGACCGGCTCGCCGCCGAGCGGGTTGTCGCTGAACATGGCAAAGCCGGCGAACACGACCAGGAACAGGCCGAGCAGCATGGCAAGGGCCTGCAGCGCCGTGAAGGGAAGCCGAATGCGGCGCCTGCGACGCTTTTCCGTCTGCCCGAGCGGGGCGCTCAGCTCATCGGCCGTCTCTGTCATCGAAATTCCCGAATCAATCGGGTCGACGATACCACGGCGGGGATTCGGGTGCAGGCGCAGTGTCGTAAGCCCGTAGATCGGCGGAGCCGATGCTGGACCCGCCAAAGCAAAGGGCGGCCCGAGGGCCGCCCTTGACATCGGATATCCGCCTGGCCGTCTGCTGCTTAGTTCGCAGCTTTGGCCGGCTTGTCGGCCGCGGCCTTTTCCGTCGGCGCCGGCGTGTTGGCGCTGTTCTTGATGCCGTGCAGCAGGTCCGCGGCCATCTTGAGCGCCTTGTCGTCCTTGGCGTCCGGCGGCACGTAGGACTGCGAGCCGGTCTTCTCGTCGCCGTCGTTCTTGAGATGGCCGCGCAGCGAGGCCTCGCCCTTGGTGTCGGTGCGCGACTTCAGCTCCTCCGGCACGTCCTGCAGCACTTCGATGTCAGGCACGATGCCCTTGGCCTGGATCGACTTGCCGGACGGCGTGTAGTAGCGCGCGGTGGTCAGGCGCAGCGCGCCGTTGCCGGCGCCGAGCGGGATGATGGTCTGCACCGAGCCCTTGCCGAACGAGCGCGTGCCGACCAAGGTCGCGCGCTTGTGGTCCTGCAGCGCGCCAGCCACGATCTCCGAGGCCGAAGCCGAGCCGCCGTTGATCAGCACGATGACCGGCTTGCCCTTGGTGAGGTCGCCGGCATGCGCCGAGCGGCGCTGCGTCTCCTCGGCATTGCGGCCGCGGGTCGAGACGATCTCGCCGCGCTCGAGGAACGCGTCGGACACCGTGACGGCCTCTTCGAGCAGGCCGCCCGGGTTGTTGCGGAGGTCGATGATGTAGCCCTTGAGCTTGTCGCCGATCGAGCCTTGCAGATCCGCGATGCTCTTCTTCAGGCCTTCGGTGGTCTGCTCGTTGAAGGTGGTGATGCGGATATAGGCGATGTCGTCGCTCTCAGGGCGCGAGCGCACCGAGCGGACGCGGATGTTGTCGCGGGTCAGCGTGACGTCGAGCGGATTGTCGGCGCCCTTGCGCATGACCTTCAGCTTGATCTTGGTGCCGACCGGGCCGCGCATCTTCTCGACGGCCTGGTTGAGGGTCAGGCCCTGCACGGCTTCGTCGTCGAGATTGGTGATGATGTCGTTGGCCTGGATGCCGGCCTTCGACGCCGGCGTATCGTCGATCGGCGACACGACCTTGATCAGGCCGTCTTCCATCGTGACCTCGATGCCGAGGCCGCCGAACTCGCCGCGGGTCTGCACCTGCATGTCGCGGAAGCTCTTGGCGTCCATGTAGCTCGAATGCGGATCGAGGCCCGAGAGCATGCCGCTGATCGCGGATTCGACCAGCTTGGAATCGTCGGGCTTCTCGACATAGTCGCTACGCACCCGCTCGAACACGTCGCCGAACAGGTTGAGCTGGCGATAGGTATCGGAGGTCGCGGCGCGCGCGGTCGATCCCATCAACACTGCGCGCGGTTGCGACACGAACAGGGTCAATGCCGCACCGGTGGCCGCGCTCAGGAGAATTACCGAAGTCTTACGCATCATCCGCGTACCTTTTCGCCTTCATTTGCGGCCCACCATGGGCCTGGATCGATTGGAGTGCCGTCCTTGCGGAACTCGACATAGAGCACTGGTTGACTCGCATTCGTTGCGAGAATGGAGGCGACTTGGGACGTGGTACCCATGGTCGCGACCGGCTCTCCCGTCTGAACAAACTGCCCGATGTTGACGGAAATGCGCTCCATCCCGGCGATCAGGACATGATACCCGCCACCGGCGTTGAGGATCAAGAGTTGTCCGTAGCTGCGGAAGGGACCCGCATAGACAACCCAGCCATCACACGGGGTTGTGACCTGGGCGCCCGGCCGGGCCGCCAAAGAAATGCCTTTATCGGAACCGCCGGCACCGTCTGACGCGCCGAACTCGCGAATCTTGTTGCCGTTGACCGGGTAGGTCAGCATCCCCTTGGTCGAGGCGAAGGCGATCGCCGGCGCCTTGCGCGTGGGGTTGCGCAGCGCATTCGCGTCGGGCTTGGCGTTGACCGGGACGCCCTGCAGGCTCGCCGTCGACGCGGCCTTGGCCGCGCTCTTGAGGTCGAGCTCCATCGTCGTGATGAGGCTCTGCAGCGAGTCGATCTGCTGCGCCAGCACGGCGGCGCGGGCGCTCTCGGCCTCCATGTCCTTCTCGGCGGAGGCCTGCTTGCGCTGGCGCTCTTCCACCAGGGCGGCAAGGCGGGTCTGGTCCGTCCTGAGCTTGTCGCGGTCGCCGGCGAGCTTGTCACGCTCCGATGCGATCGTCTTGCGGATCGCGACGAGCTCGCCGAGATCGGTCGAGAGCTTCTCGGCACGGCCGCGCATTTCCGGAATCACCGAGCCCAGCAGCATGGCGGTGCGCAGCGATTGCAGCGCGTCCTCGGGCCGGACCAGCAGCGCCGGCGGCGTGCGGCGGCCGGCGCGCTGCAGCGCGGCCAGCACCTCGATGATCTCCGTGCGCCGCGTTTCCAGCGAGTTGCGCAGATCCTGCTCGCGGCCATCGAGCCCGCGCAGCCTGATCTCGGCCTCGCCGACGCGGGTCTCCACGGTGCGCACCTGCGCGGCGACGTCGATCAGTTGCTGATTGAGCTTGCCGCGATCCTCGCCGAGGGCGGCGATATCGGTTTTGAGGCGCTCCTGCGCCTCGGCCGCGGCCTTTTGCGCGGCGCGCGCAGCCTCGAGCTCCTGTTCGCGCTGCTTGAGCTGCTCCGGAGTCGGCGGATTTTGGGGTGTCGCGCCGGTGATCGAGGGACGCAGTCCGCTCTGCGCCGCCGCCGGTATGACAGGAAGGGCCACCATCAAGACGATCAGCGACGCGCGGCACGCCCGGCCGCGGCGGACGGGGTTCGGGAAGCGAGAAGGGGGCCGCGCGGCGAACATCGACGTCCTTATTGTGCTCCCATCGTCCCTGATTCAAGCGCGGTGATAGGGGTGGCCCGCCAGGATCGTCGCACTACGGTAAATTTGCTCGAGCAGCAGGACGCGGACGATCTGGTGCGGCCAGGTCGCGGCGCCGAAAGCAACCCCGAGCTTGGCTCTGCGCCGGAATTCCGGCGAAAGTCCGTCGGCGCCGCCGATCACGAACACGGTCGCGGGGACGCCCTGGTCACGCCAGCGGCCGAGATGGCCCGCAAAGGTTGTGCTGTCGATGTTCTGGCCACGCTCGTCCAGGCAGACGACGGCTGCCTTGTCGGGGATGGCTGCGGCGATCGCCGCGGCCTCCTCGGCCATGCGGGTCGCCGCGTCGCGCGCGCGACTTTCCGGAATCTCATGGATATCGAGGCCGCGAAAGCCGAGCTTGCGGCCGATGTCGTCGAAGCGCTCGCGGTAGCGTTCCGCAAGCTCCCGCTCCGGACCCTGCTTCAACCGGCCGATGGCGACCACGATCAGGCGCATGCGCACGCCCTAGCACGTGCGCGTCCCGATTCGCACTGGCGCTGCCTTCGGCGGCCTAGACCGTCTTGGCCGGGTTCGGGCCCTGCGTCCACAACCGCTCGAGGTTGTAGAACTCACGAACCTCGGGCCTGAACACGTGCACGATCACGTCGCCGGAATCGATCAGCACCCAATCGCAATTGGGCAGGCCTTCGACGTGGAGCTTCTTCGCCCCGGCTTCCTTCAGGCCTTTGGCGACGTTCTCCGCAATCGATCCGACGTGCCGGTTCGAGCGGCCCGTGGTGATGACCATGTAGTCGGAATACGCCGATTTGCCGTGAAGATCGATGGTGACCGTCTCCTCCGCCTTCATGTCCTCGAGGCGGGAGAGGATCGTGCGCAGAGTCTTATCCGCGTCAGGCTTGTCGGCGTCGGAGGGCGCCTGCAAGGCCGCATCTTGGGTCGGAGTCTTACGCGCAGACTTGGCAGTGGACTTTGTCGTCGTTGCCTTGGTCTTCGGTAAGGCCGACTGGGACAATACAGATGTGGTCAGGGACCATTCCTTTCACTGTATCGCAGGCCGAATCCATAGGGGCCTGCTGACCATACTAGGCATGTGGGGTTCAGGGTTTCAACAATCCAGTCCCCCGGCTGTCCGGTCCGGTATTCACCCGACGCCCGCCTCGGACCATGACGGGATTGGTCATTTCATGCACATCATATGCCGCCCGAACCAGTCGGGCTGCATCTCAGAACGACTTCCAGCTTCCGTCCGGGTTCCTCAGCCCGGTCGACGACAGGCTCATTTTCAAGCCGGTGAGGTAAACCCAGGCGGGTGCTGCGCGGTCGGCCAGCCGGCTGGCGTCCGCCTCCGCCACCCGATACCGGGCCAGCGCGCGGGCGGCCGGCGCGTTCAGAGCGCGGAAGCTGCGGGGCGGGCGATCGACCACGGCAATCGGCACCTGGGCCGCGATGTGCCGCCACTTCTGCCAGCGATGGAACTGCGCGAGATTGTCGGCGCCCATGATCCACACGAAGCGCAGACGTGACGCACGCCGGCGCAGATAGTCGATGGTATCGGCAGTGTAGCGGGTGCCAATGACGGATTCGAGACAGCTGATCTCGATGCGCGGATCGGCAGCGACCTTGCGCGCCGCGGCGGCGCGTTCGGCCAGCGCATGCAGCCCGCCATTGTCCTTGAGCGGATTGCCGGGCGTGACCAGCCACCAGACGCGGTCGAGCTGCAGCCGCTTCAGCGCAAACAGGCTGATCGCGCGGTGCGCCTGGTGCGGCGGATTGAACGAGCCGCCGAGCAGGCCGATGCGCATGCCGTCGCTATAGGGCGGCAGCGCCTGGCGGACCGCAAGGCGCATGGCGGCGGCGTCGGTCACGTCTGTCACCGCCTGCTGCTCCCGCAACTCAACCACAGGATGCGGCTGTCATGGCCGAGTCTGACCGGTGCCGTGAATGCGGTATTTGAAGCTGGTCAGCTGCTCGACGCCGACGGGCCCGCGCGCATGGAATTTGCCGGTGGCGATGCCAATTTCTGCGCCGAACCCGAACTCGCCGCCATCGGCGAACTGCGTGGAGGCGTTGTGCAGCACGATGGCCGAGTCCACTTCATTGAGGAACTTGTCGGCGGCGGCATTGTCCGCGGTGACGATCGCATCGGTGTGGTGGGAGCCGTGCGCATGGATATGCGCGATCGCGCCGTCGACGCCGTCGACCATCTTCGCGGCGATGATCGCGTCGAGATATTCGGTGTCCCAATCCTCGTTGCTGGCCGGCTTCACCCGCGCATCGGCGGCGCGGATGGCGTCGTCGCCACGCACCTCGCAACCGGCGCCGATCAGCATGTCGACCAGCGGCTTGATCTTGTCCTGCGAGGCGCGGTCGATCAGCAACGTCTCGGCCGCGCCGCAGACGCCGGTGCGTCGCATCTTGGCGTTCAGCACGATCGACTTCGCCATGTCGAGATCCGCGGCGCCGTCGACATAGACGTGATTGACGCCCTCGAGATGCGCGAACACCGGCACCCGCGCCTCGGCCTCGACGCGCGCGACGAGGCTTTTTCCCCCGCGCGGCACGATGACGTCGACGCCGCCGTTCAGGCCGGACAGCAGCAGGCCCACCGCTGCGCGGTCGCGCGTCGGCACCAGCGTGATTGCCGCGTCCGGCAGGCCGGCCTCGCGGAGGCCGTCGACCAGGCATTCATGGATGGCGCGGCAGGAGCGGAACGAGTCCGAGCCGCCGCGCAGGATCACCGCATTGCCGGACTTCAGGCACAGCACGCCGGCATCCGCCGCCACGTTCGGGCGGCTCTCGAAGATCACGCCGATGACGCCGAGCGGCACCCGCACGCGCTCGATGGTCATGCCGTTCGGCCGTTGCCAGCTCTCGGTGACCACGCCGACGGGATCGGCGACGCCGCGCACCACGGCGATGCCGTCGGCCATTCCGGCGACTCGCGCCGGCGTCAGCGTCAGGCGGTCGAGGAACGACGCCGCCATGCCGGTGGCCTTCGCCTCGGCGACGTCCTCGGCATTGGCAGCAATGATCGCGTCAGCGCGGGCCCGGATCAGCCGCTCCATCGCCTCCAGCGCCCGGTTCTTCTGCTCCGCCGGCGCCAGCGCCAGCACCCGCGCCGCCGCACGGGCGCGCTGGGCGAGGTCGTTCATCAGCTGGGGCAGATCGGCGCTGCCGTCGATGGCTTTGAGAGGCGCGGTCATGGGCGTTTCAACCTTGAATTAAGATCATGGTGTAGCACGGAAAACGGCCGGATGCGAAGTGCGGGTGACGCTGGTCGAGAGCGATCGGAGAAGCTCAAATCGAGCAATGGCTGTGCTATGGTGCCCTTGGATCAAAGGCAGGACGAGATGCCGAGCAAAGCTTTTCAGGTCGAGCTGAGCGCCAAACAGCAGGACATGCTGAAGCGCCAGCTGGAAAACGGCCATTACGAGAACGTTAACGATGTTTTTGCCGACGCGCTGCGTGCCCTGGACGAGCGTGGAGCGGTTTACGACGACTTCCTTCGCAGCAAGGTCAAGGCTTCCTTGGCGAACAAGAAGCCCAGCATTCCGGCAGAGACCGTGTTCGAGCGGCTGGAGGCACGGCACGCCCGTCGTGTGAAAGCCAACAAGCGTGGCGCGTAAGGTCGTCTTCCGGGATGAAGCCGATGCCGACTTGACGGCTCTCTACGACTACATCGCGGATCGCAGTAGCCCCGCCATTGCCATCGCCTATGTGCGGAGGATCCGCGATGCCTGCATGGCGCTGGAGCATTTCCCTGAACGGGGTATCCGGCGAGACGATATCCTGAAAGGACTGCGGACGATCGGCTTCGAGCGCCGCGTCACGATCGCCTTTCGTGTCCTCAAGACACGTGTTGAGATCATCACGATCGCCTATGGGGGCCGCGATTTCGAGCGTGAGCTGACACGCAAGGACTAGCCTATCCGGCGGATGTCACCCCCGCCGGGCCGATCACCAGGTCGTCGCGGTGGATCATCTCGGCTCGTCCCGACATTCCCAAGATCACCGCGACATCCGGCGACGACCGCCCCTTGATCCGCTCGGCGTCGTCGGCGTCGTAGGCGACGAGGCCGCGGCCGATCTCGTCGGTGTCGGGGCCGCGCACCACCACGGCATCGCCGCGGGCGAACTGGCCGTCGACGCGGATGACGCCGGCCGGCAGCAGGCTCTTGCCGGCGCGCAGCGCACTGACGGCGCCGGCGTCGATCGTCAGCGTGCCCTTCGGCTCCAGCGAGCCCGCGATCCAGCGTTTGCGCGAGGTGACCGGATTGGCCGGGGTCAGAAACCAGGTGCAGCGGCCGCCATTGGCGATCGCGGCGAGCGGGTGCTCGATCTTGCCGGATGCGATCAGCATGTGGGTGCCGCCGGTCGTGGCGATCTTGGCGGCCTCGATCTTGGTCTTCATGCCGCCGCGGGAGAATTCCGACGCGGCGCTGCCGGCCATGCCCTCGATGTCGGCGGTAATGCTCTCGACCACCGGGATCAGCCGCGCGTTCGGATCCTGCGCAGGCGGCGCGGTATAGAGGCCGTCGATATCCGACAGCAGCACCAAGAGGTCCGCGCTCGCCATGGTGGCGACGCGGGCGGCGAGGCGGTCATTGTCGCCGTAACGGATCTCGGCGGTCGCCACCGTATCGTTCTCGTTGATGACCGGCACCGCGCGCCATTCCAGGAGCTTGGCGATGGTCGAGCGCGCGTTGAGGTAGCGGCGGCGCTCCTCGGTGTCCTGCAGGGTCACCAGGATCTGGCCGGCGCTGACGCCATGCGCGCCGAGCACCTCCGACCAGATCCGCGCCAGCGCGATCTGGCCGACGGCGGCCGCCGCCTGGCTCTCCTCCAGCTTCAAGGGCCCCCGCGGCAGTCTCAAGCGGCTGCGGCCGAGCGCGATCGAGCCCGACGACACCACCAGCACCTCGCAGCCGCGGCCATGCAGCCGCGCGATGTCGGCGGCCAGCGCCGCGAGCCAGGAGGCGCGGACCTCGCCGGCCTCAGAATCGACCAGCAGCGACGAGCCGACCTTGACGACGATACGGCGGAAATTTTCGAGACGGGGTGCCATGGCAGATACGGGGTCGGTTCGAGCCCGCGTCGCGAGACCAGCGGTTGCGTGATTGAGACGCGGTCCGCGCGGGACGGGGCTATGCAGTGAGAGATCGCGGCGGAGTGTCGCAAGCCGGGGCCCGCGAGGCAAGGTTGAGCTTCAGCTCAGCCTTGCTGAGCTCAACCTTGCGGTGGCGTCGGCGCCGCCCACGGCTCCTCGGTCGCGGCCGTCTCGGCCGTGCTCCTGGCTTTGTTGGAGACCGGCTGCTCGACGATGATGTCGGCGAGCTTGCGCAAGGCTTCCTTGACGCCGTCCCCGGTCGCGCCGGAGATCAGCAGCGGCGTCTTCTTCGCCGCGCGCTTCAACCGATCCTTCTGCTTCTTCAGCTCGTCCGGATCGACCGCGTCGATCTTGTTCAGTGCGACGATCTCGACCTTGTCGGTCAGCTCGCCGGCATAGGCTTCGAGCTCGTGCCGCACGGTCTTGTAGGCCTTGCCGGCATGCTCGCAGGTGGCGTCGACCAGATGCAGCAGCACGCGGCAGCGCTCGACATGGCCGAGGAAGCGGTCGCCGAGGCCGGCGCCCTCATGCGCGCCTTCGATCAGGCCGGGAATGTCGGCCAGCACGAACTCGCGGCCATCGGCGTTCACGACGCCGAGCTGCGGATGCAGGGTGGTGAACGGATAGTCCGCGATCTTCGGCTTCGCGGCCGACACCTTCGACAGGAAGGTCGACTTGCCGGCGTTCGGCGGGCCGACCAGGCCGGCATCGGCGATCAGCTTCATGCGCAGCCAGATCCAGCGCTCCTCGCCGGGCTGGCCCGGGTTGGCGTGGCGCGGCGCCCGGTTGGTCGGCGACTTGAAATGGGCATTGCCGAAGCCGCCATTGCCGCCCTCGGACAGCACGAAACGCTCGCCAACCGCGGTGAAGTCGTGGATCAGGGTCTCCCGGTCCTCGTCGAAGATCTGGGTTCCGACGGGAACCTTGAGAACCACCGACTTGCCGCCGGCGCCATGACAGTCCTTGCCGGAGCCGTTGCCGCCGCGCTGGGCCTTGAAATGCTGCTGGTAGCGATAATCAATCAGGGTGTTGAGGCCGTCGACGGCCTCGATGATGACGTCGCCGCCGCGGCCGCCATTGCCGCCGTTCGGGCCGCCGAACTCGATGAACTTCTCGCGCCGGAACGCAACGCAACCGTTGCCGCCGTCGCCGGAGCGCACATAGACCTTGGCTTCATCGAGGAATTTCATGATGCGCCCTACGTAGGCGAGCCGGGCCGCCACGGCAACCGCGGAATGGGGTTAATTCGGCCCGGAGCCTTAATTTCGAGCGGTATCTCAGCGTTGCGCAAGGGGTGGGCGAGCGTTGCGCCGGGGTTGCGGCAGGGCTGCGCCACGCCTTTGGCGGAAGGGCTGGAGCCGGTCAGTCTCGCCTGATAAGGCAGCCCGATCATGAGCGTGCTCTCCCGAATCTCGACCGCCAACGACGAACGCTCGGCCCGGCTGGCCGGCATCGGCCTCATGCTGCTGTCGATTGCGATGTTCTCGTTCGGCGACGCCTTGGGCAAGTTCCTGGTGTCGACCTATGCCGTCGGCCAGCTCTTGTGGCTGCGCGCCTGTGCTGCGTTGCTGCTGCTCGCGCCGTTCATGTGGCGCAACCGCGCCGCCTTCCTGCAGCTGGAGCGGCCCTGGCTGCAGCTGGTGCGCGTGATCCTGTCGACCTTGGAAGTCGCGGCGTTCTTCCTGGCCACCGTGTATCTGCCGCTCGCCGATGTGATCACCTACTATCTCGCGGGCCCGATCTTCGTCACCGCGCTGTCGGCGCTGGTGCTGCGCGAGCATGTCGGCTGGCGGCGCTGGACCGCGATCCTGATCGGCTTCTGCGGCGTGCTGATCGCGCTCCGTCCGTCGGCGCAGACCTTCAGCCTGCCGGCGCTGATCGCGCTTGGCGGCAGTCTGTCCTTCGCCGTGTTGATGCTGATCACGCGCTCGCTGCGGTCGACGCCGGACATCGTGATGGCGTCCTCGCAATTCGTCGGCACCTTCCTGCTCGGCGCCGCCATGTCCACCTTCGGCTGGGTGACGCCGACCCCCGGCAGCCTGGTGCTGTTCGCCGCCGCCGGCCTCATCTCGGTGACCGCGCTGTTCTGCGTCAACCGCTCGCTGAAGCTCGCCCCGGCCTCGGTGGTCGTGCCCTATCAGTACACCATGATCATCTGGGCCGTGCTGTTCGGCTTCGTCGTATTCGGCGACGTGCCCCATCCGGCGACGATCGTCGGCGCGGTCATCATCATCGGCGCGGGGCTGTACATCTATTTGCGCGAGCGCAGCCTGGGGCAGGGCCAGGGTGCGGTAAATCCGCCGGTGTAGCCGCACCCACCGCCGTCGTCCCGGCGAACGCCGGGACCCAGACTCCGCAGCGCCTGCGGTGATGCGCGATTGTCGCTCCAACTCGGCCTAACATCAGCTTCGGTGGCTATGGGTCCCGGCTCAAGGCCGGGACGACAGCGGAGTGTTTGGCCGATCTCTCACCCCGCCAACGCTGTCGTCCCTGCGAACGCAGGGACCCATACCGCGGGAGCTATCGAGGGACGGGGCTGCCAGTTGCCTGCCTCGCCATGGCCGGTGGTTATGGGTCCCTGCGTTCGCAGGGACGACACCATTAGTGGAGCAAGCGGTTTGGGCCTATCCCGGGGACGACACCTTTCGTGCAGCGGCAGCCGGGCCTACCGCCGTCCCGTATTGGCCCGCGCCTTCAGCGACGACCACGCCCCGCGCGTCAGACGGAAGGCATCGACCGGCGCCGACGAGCCGATCACCTCGAAGCGGTGCAGCTCGACGCCGGTCCATTGGAAGCCGCACTTCTCCAGCACATTGCGCGAGGCCGGGTTGCTGACGCGGGCGTGCCCGATCAGCAGATTGTCCTCGCTACCCCCGAAGAAGTCATCGATCACAGCCCGCGCGGCCTCGGTGCCGAAGCCACGGCCCCAAGAGTCGACGCCCAGCCAGTAGCCGAGCTCGGCCCGGCCGGACGCCGGCCGGTTGATGCTGATCATGCCGATCGGCGCATCCAGATGCGCGATCAGGAACACGGTCTCGGCGCTCTGCTCCAGCGACCGCACGAAGCGGGCGGCATCGACCTCGGAATAGGGATGCGGCAGGCGGCGGGTGTTCTCGGCAATGCGCCGGTCATTGGCGATCCGGGCGATGGCCGCGGCGTCCGCGAGCACGGGCGGACGCAAGGTCAGCCTGGGCGTCTCGAGCACGCAAGGTCTCGCCTCGCGCAAGGTGGGAGTGGTGATGTCCTGCAGCATGTCGGGCTCCATCGACGCTTCGGGATCAATCGATCAGCGAAAATGAAAAGGGGAGGCCGGTTGTCCCGCCTCCCCTGGAGCCATCTGGTGCTCCGCCGGTTTGTCAGGACCCGGCGGATGCGAATTGTTCCACCGTATGTTACTCAGCAGCTTCGGCGAGTACCGGACGTACCGAGATGAACGTGCGGTTGGCACGGTCATGGAACTCGACGACGCCCTCGATTTTCGAAAAGATCGTGTGGTCCGTGCCCATGCCGACGTTGAGGCCGGGATGCCAGGTCGTGCCGCGCTGACGCGCAATGATGTTGCCGGGAATCACGCGCTCGCCGCCGAACGCCTTGATGCCGAGGCGCTTGCCCTTGGAGTCGCGTCCGTTGCGGGATGAACCGCCTGCCTTTTTATGAGCCATCGCTCGTCTCCGATCTCGAGATCACCATTAGCGCGATTCCGCTAAGGGATCATTCACAATTGCAACCTGCGCGGACAAAAAAATCCGCTGATGATGAGGATCAAGCCAATGCGGCGCGCGAGACGCGCGCCGGCACGCTTACTCGGCGGCGTCGGCCGCCGGGGCTTCCGCCTTGGCCTTCTTCGGGCGCGGGCCCTTGGTCGGCTTGGCGTTGTCGGTCAGAATCTCCGAGACGCGGACCAGGGTCAGCTCGTCCCGGTAGCCGCGCTTGCGGCGGGAATTCTTGCGGCGGCGCTTCTTGAACGCGATGACCTTGGGGCCACGCTTGTGGTCCAGCACCTCGACGGCCACGGACGCGCCGGCCACGGCCGGAATGCCCAGCACCGGAGTGTCGCCACCGACCACCAGCACCTCGTTCAGCTGCACGATCGTGCCGGGTTCACCGTCGATCTTGCCAATCTCGAGCACATCATCCGGGGCGACGCGGTATTGCTTGCCGCCGGTTTTGATGACTGCGAACATCGTTCTCATCCTTCGTGTTCGATCCCGGCCTCAGAGCGCTGACGCCCCGGGTCGGCTTCTTGTTCAGTCGTTATGGTTCATATTTCCAAGAGAGTCCGGTCCGGCCCGATCGAGGCCGGCGTCGGCGTGTCCCAGGCATCGCGGCCTGTCCGATACGCGCAACGACAATCGGCGCGAGAAGCTCGCGCCGGTCGATCGAGGACTTATAGCGGCCAGGGGCGGGGAGTCAAGGAAAAGGGCGAATGCGAATGGGGCGGCAGTTGAGCCTGCGCCGCCCCTGCTTGTCGCTATTCCCCATTCGCTATTCGCCTCTCACTCGCAACCAAACTGTTCCCTCCGCCGTTGTCCGGGCCCAACGCACAACCACACGACAGGGCAGGGACCATATGGCCGACGACGTCATGACCAAGACCACGGGCATTGCCCGTCACGGGGCCGCGCGGCTGCCGTCGGTCGAGATCGACAGCTTCAACATCGAGCTAAAGGACGAGGACGGCTTCCTCGGCGACCGCGCCTCCAAGGGCGCCTTCCGCAAGATCCTGGAGCGGTGGCGCAAGCCGTTGCGCAAATCGGGCAAGGACCCGTTCGGCGACGAGGACAGCGAGACCATCAGCAAGAAGGCGCTGGACGCGATCCTGGTCGGCGACGACACCGAGGCCTCGGCCGTGGTGCATTCGGCGATCGAGGAGTTCGCCCAGGAGCTGGCCCATGTCACCCGGCGCTTCCTGCGCACCAAGGCCTGGGCCAAGACGGAATGCATCGTGGTCGGCGGCGGTTTTCGCGATTCCCGCCTGGGCGAGCTCGCGATCGCGCGCACCGAGATCATCCTGAAGGACGAGGGTTTCGGCGTCGAGCTTGAGCCGATCCGCTACCATCCCGACGATGCCGGCCTGATCGGCGCGCTGCATCTGGCGCCGTCCTGGATCTTCGAGGCCCATGACAGCATCCTCGCCGTCGACATCGGCGGCACCAACATCCGCTGCGGCGTCGTCGAGACCTGCTGGAAGAAGACGCCGGACCTGTCGAAAGCCTCGGTCTGGAAGTCCGATTTGTGGCGCCATGCCGATGACGAGCCGACGCGCGAGGGTGCGGTGAAGCGGCTCGCCAAGATGCTGAAGGGCCTGATCGAGGAGGCCGACGCGGAGGGGCTCAAGCTGGCGCCCTTCATCGGCATCGCCTGTCCCGGCGTCATCAACGAGGACGGCTCGATCGAGAAGGGCGCGCAGAACCTGCCGGGTAATTGGGAGAGCAGCAAGTTCAACCTGCCGGCCAGCCTGGTCGAGGCGATCCCGATGATCGGCGATCACGACACCGCGGTGCTGATGCACAATGACGGCGTCGTCCAGGGCCTCTCCGAGGTGCCCTTCATGCAGGAGTTCGAGCGCTGGGGCGTGCTGACCATCGGCACCGGGCTCGGCAACGCCCGCTTCACCAACCGCCGCAAGGAGAACGGGCGGAAGGACAAGGAGAAGGACGACAAGTCCGAGGACAAGAAGGCGGACGACAAGAAGGCGGCCAAGAAGAAGAAGGATTGAGCACGGGCGCCGCTCGCGGCGCCGCATCCGCTGCAGCATGTCTCCGCGGCCGCCGCCTCGGGAATGCGCGAGGTGCGGAAAAGGACCGTATCGCCAATCGGATAGCCCGGCAGGTCCGGTAACCTTGACCGGTTAGGTTAAGGAACGGTTTGCGTTGCAGTGCACGCTCCGATGCCCCAGGGTCCGCCGCGTCGCTCAGGCCGGCCGGATTGACCCCCGTCTCTTCCGTCGGTTTCCCCAAGATGTAGCGACACGGGACCGCCGGTATGTGTCAGCGTACGGCGGTCCCACCCGCTTGGGCCCGTATGCCGGCGCCGCCCGCCGGCCGCACCGTCGTCTTTCGGTTGGAAATATCGCAATCCCCGCCTTGTCACCCCCGCCGCGGTGCCCTAGAACGGCGCCCGACCCGGGGGCTCGCCCCTGATTTGCGCCTGGAGAGGTGGCAGAGTGGTTGAATGCACCGCACTCGAAATGCGGCATAGGTGCAAGCCTATCGGGGGTTCGAATCCCTCCCTCTCCGCCATCCACCGCGAACGTCGTTCTCCGGCTTGAATTGCCTTCCCGGCCCGACCACGCCGACCCGGCGGTCGTCAATGGCGGACTGACGTCGTCGCTTTCTGCAAGAGCCGATCCTCTGCCACAGCCTTCAGTCCGCCGCTGATCAGCGCATCGACATCCTCGACGGGCAGCTGAAAACGCGTCGGGATCTCGGACAGCCGTGCTGCCGTTGCCGCGTCCAGCCGGTCGAACGAGATCTCGCTGATCTCGAACGTGATGTCGTTGCAGCGCCAAGCCGTGCCGGCTCCGTGCTTGCGCGCCTCCTGGGCGGTCAGGCTGCAGCGCCATTTGCGCACGGCCTCCTCCCACTCGCGCAGGCTGAGCCGGAACGCATCGAAGCCGCTCCGGACCGCCGAGTCGATCGCAGTGTCCGTGACGGCATTGAGGAGCGCGGCGCCGCTTGGACCTTCGAGCGTGCGCGACCATTCGCCCTGCGGCGGCCGGCCGGCATTGACCACCACGAAAACCAGACGGCGAAGCTGAACGGCTTTGTCGGCGGTCAGCGGCATGTAGGGCCGAGACGCCGCGGCGCGCGCGATCACCAGGCCCGAAAGACCGAAATTGTCGGTGATGCCGCCATCCGCCAGCTTGAGATAGCGCGTCCGCGCCGGATCGCGATAGCTCGCCAGCGATTGCGACACCGCCCGCAATTGTGCGCCTGCCGCCTCGTCGGTCGCCGCGCGAGCGGTCCATGCCGGCAGCGGCGCCGAGCACGATTGCGGAAACGTCTGCAGCGTGATGGGGACGAACGCCACCGGTACCGCGGCCGAAGCCGCCACCGCCTGCGACAACGGATAACCTTTGAGATCGCTGCAGAGCGCGCCGAACGTCACCTCGGAAAACACGAACGGCGTCCGGTGATAGAGGTCCGATGCGTTGATCCACACGATCGGCCGGTCGGGTCGGAGCAGGTCGCCCATCGTGGCGTGGTCGAACAGATTGCGGTCGAGCCAAGCCGGCAGGCGGCTGGAGTCGTTGACGCCGCCTTCGAGGCCTCGCGCCAGATTGGCCAGGTCGATCGCCATGCTCAGATCCTCCTCGGCATTGCGGATCAGGAAGCGCTCGCGGAGGTCATCCAGCGCTGCCGCCCCCTTGAGGCCGAAATAGGCCGCGGTGACCGAGCCGCCGGACACGCCCGATACGAACGCGACCCGATCCAGGTCTGTCTTGCCGTCGGCGCCGACGCTTTGCTGCAGGCCGCGCAGTACGCCGAACGCGAAGGCCGCGGCCCGGGTGCCGCCGCCCGAGAAGGCGAGCCCCAACGCAGTGTCGCCCTCGACATCAGCGATGCTGCGCGTCGTCGTCCGCTTTGCGCCGGCCGGGGCGGGGACGTTGGCCGGCAGGTTGACCGACGCACAACCGGCAACGGACAGGCTCAAGGCCGTGGCGATGAGGCTTCGCGCCCACGGCCGGAGCCTAGTTGATGTGACGAACATCGGCAAACGACCAACGCCCGCATGGTCACGTCAGGCGCGCAGGCGCCGGCACCGGCGCAGCGAGCCCAGCGAACGAGCGGGCAGCCAGCGCTGCTGTCACGATCGCCGCGCCTGACGTCATCAAGTTGACGCCCACGAACGACCCGAGCACCCAGGCCGCGCTGATCGGCCAGAAAGCGATCATGATCGCAGCCATCGCCAGGTCGACGATGCCGCTGGCGAGCATCCATCTCCACGAGAATGCGATCACCTTGCGATAGGCGATCGACGTCGCGATCTGACACACGCCCTCGGCGGCGAACAATGCAACGAGCACGATCGTCAGCGACGCTGCGCTCTCCAACGGCCGGCTCAGCAGCAGCATGCCCGCCGCAATCGACAGGGCTGCCGTGACCAGGATCCACCGGAACGCAGGCACATCGTAGGTCGCAAGGATCGTCGCCAACCCGATGACGCCGGCGACCACGAACAGCCAGCCGATGAAGAGATCGACAGGCATCCTCGCCACCACCGGCACGGCAATCGCCAGGCCGCCATGGATCAACATTGCGACCCCCTGAACCAGCAACAACCGCCACCGACTGCCGAGTGCTTGCCGCACGGCATGCCGCATCCCCGTTAGAATTTTTCCAATCTGATCCATCATCGCTTCCGTCGGATGAGTAGTCAGCCTCGTCGACCCGTGAATTGCGGTTGTCTCGAATGGCTGATGTCAGCGTCATGCATCGCGCGACAGCTGCCCGCAGCTGCCGATCGCGAGCGCGGCCGGTGGCTAAACCTCGCCTGACGCGGTATGGGAGAGAAGTCCGACGGCGGCCAATATCCGGCGAATTGCGGCCAATCACGTCCGAGAGCTGCCATCTATCCCCGATGGAGAAGGGATGTTCGAAGTCGATCCTGACGAGAAGGTCTATTCCGTCTTCAAGATCAGCAAGATCGTCGATGCTCTGAAGGACGAGGGCGTTCCGGCGCAGGCGGCGCTGGAGGGCATCCGCATCTCCGAAGCCGAACTGACGTCTCCCCTGACCAAGGTGTCGGCCAATCAGGTCGTTCAGTCGTACAGAAATGCGCTGACGTGCAGCCGAAACCCGAGCTTTGCTTTCGACGTCGGCTCGAGGTTTCACGTTTCGACCTTCGGGATCTACGGCCTCGCGTTGCTCAGCGGTGTCGATTTTCGCCAGACCGTCGCCTTTGCCGTCCAGTATTATCAACTGACCGCACCGCTGGTGGAGGTGACCTTCGAAGAGCAGCCGTCATGGGCCGCATGGGGCATCGCGGTGTTTCCGTTCAAGCATCTCGACGCGGCATTGCATGACTTCATTGTTGAACTTCAGTTCGGTGCGCTTCTTTGCGTGCACCGCGACCTCATGGGCTCGGACTTCCATCTCACCCAGGTCCAGCTGACCTCTCCAAAGCCGTCCGGCGCTGCGCGCCACGCCGAACAGTTCGGCTGCGAGGTTCTGTATGAGCAGCCGAGAAACAGGCTGCTGTTTCCGGCCGGATGGCTCGACGAGAAGCCGTCGCTGGGCAATCCGGTCACCTACGCCCAGGTCGCCGACATCTGCGATAAATTGCTGACCGAGTTGAAGCAGAACACGGGCGTGGCCGGCAAGGTCCGCCAAGTCTTGCTTGCGAACCTCGAATCCCCGCCGGATGCGGATGCCTTGGCCGGGCAGCTCGGCCTCAGCCCGCGGACGCTGCGGCGGCGGTTGCAGCAGGAGCACACATCGTACCGCGAGCTGATCGACGATCTGCGCGCGCAGACCGCGATCAGATATATCCGCGACACCCGCCTGACCGTCGAGACCATCGCGTTTCTGCTGGGGTTCAGCGACCCCGCGGCGTTTCGCTACGCGTTTCGGCGCTGGACGAACACGGCGCCCAACGCGTTCAGGCGCTCCGTCCGGGGCTAGCTCTGCGGCTTCCTGGCCGTGCCGCCAATCCAGGTCCCTGCCTGACCTCTGAGCCTGTCACCACGACACGCCGGCGATCGATGCGCCGGGACGGCGGACACGTCATTTGGCCGCTCGTCGCCGGTGTTTGGCCGACCCTCCCCTTATCCCTGCGCGGCATTTGTCAGACGTTGCGGCCGTCGGAAGCCCGCGGCCGCGCTGCCTTGTCCGCTTCCGGCTGCACCGAAAAAGGAGTCACGGGTCGTGTCGCGGTTGAAAGCTGGTTCATGCGGAGCGTCCTGCGACGCAAATCCTCGTTCGAGCGTCGAGAGAACGACCTCCAGCTGGCTTCGCCTGGCCGGCGTCGCGGCCGTCGTGTTGACGGCCGATGCCGCTGTCGCCAATGAGGGTCTGGTTCAATTCGGCCATCTCGATGCCGAACACGCCTCAGTGCCGGGCATCGCGCCGGCGGTGAAGCGCAAGACCAAAGCCAGGACCAACAACGGCAAGACTGCAGCCACGACGATTTCGATCGAGCCCGCGCCTGCCGCACCATGGGGGCCGATGCCGACCGACAAGTCCTCGGTCGTCAATCTGGCGCCGGGTCTCCTGGCTTTCTTCAACGACGGGCCGGTGTTCGGTTTGCCGGGCACGGTGACCGGCGATATCACGCAGCGAACCCAGATTCTCGGGGATTGGGGTGGCACCCGCACCGAGCTGGCGCGCAAGGGCTTCTTCTTCGATCTCTATTCCACGAGCTACTATCAGAACGTGACCTCGGGCGGCCTCAAGACCGGCGAGGCCTTCGTTCAGAACACCCAGCTCTCGGTCAATATCGATACCGGCCGCGCCGGGTGGTGGTCCGGCGGCCTGATTCACCTCACCGCGCAGTCGCGCCTCGGCGACGACCCGGCTTCGACATTCACCGCGGGCTCCGTCGTTCCGCATTACACCGGCCTCGTGCTGCCCGATCCGATGCAGCCCAACAGCTTCCTGCCCTCGGAATATTTCCTGGCGCAGGCGCTCGGCAGGCAGGCGCGCATCGTGGTCGGAAAGATCGGCAACGTCGTGCTTCCCGACCAGACCGCGTTCGGCGACGCTTTCAAATATCACTTCGCCAATTTCAATCTGAACAAGAACCCGATCACGACGAGCTTCTTCAACCCGACCGCCCTCGGGCTGCTCGGCGTCTGGTCCTTCAGCCCGAAATTCACCATCGCAGGCGGCGTGCTCGATCCCTACACCAAGGCCGACCGCTTCGCCGAGCCGAACTCCTTCAAGAAGGTCAACATCTATCTGACCTCGATCATGTCCTACGACATCGGCGGTCTGCCCGGTCAGTTCTCGCCGGTGTACAACTGGTCCAACAAGCCGAAGCTCGATCTGGACGCGCCATTCGGCCCCCTGGCTTCGGCCGCTGCAACGACGCAGGCAATCGGCAGCCTGCTCGGCCTCGCCTCGAACGAGGGGCTTCCGGCCAATTTGAAGGGAGACAGCTGGTTCGCTCTGGCCACCGTCTCGCAATATCTGTTCCTCAAGGACGACGCGGCGACCGTGGCGCACAAGCAGAAGACCGGCGAACAGATCCGCGGCGTCGGCATGTTTGCGCGGGCCGGCTATGCCCCGGACGACACCAATCCGATCACCCGCGACGCCAGCATCGCGCTGTTCGCCCACGGCATGTTGGACGGCCGACACGATGACAGCTTCGGCATCGGCTTCTACTTCAACAAGATCAGCGACAGATTGAAGACGAGCATCACGGCGATCTCGCGCGGCCAGGCTGCCGCTCGCGACGAGAGCGGCATGGAGGTGTTCTACAATTTCGCGATCACGCCCGCCGTGCGCCTGATCCCGAGCTACCAGCACATCTGGCATCCGCTCGCGGCGGACGTGGCCGAACGACGCAAGAGCACGGACATCCTGCAAGCGCGCCTCACGGTCGCGTGGTGACGACGCGCAAGTGCCACTCCGCCGCGCCGCCGGGAGAACAAGATCCCTCCGGCCGCGGATCACGCCAACGATGAACAACCGCCTCGACAACAGGAAACAGCAGCATGTCGATCTCATTTCGCGCCATCATGGCTTCGGCGCTCCTTGTGGTTCTCGCTGGGCCCGCCGCTGCACAGACGCTGCCGCCGAACCTGCCCACCAAGGAGCAGCTCGCGAACGACAACAAGCTCTTCGTCTCCCTGGCCACGAAAGTGATGAAATGGGAGGAGCCGACCGAACCGGTGAAAATCGCCGGCCCGATCTATTTCGTGGGCACGAAGGGGCTGGGGGTCTTTCTGTTCACGACGCCGGAGGGCCACATCCTGATGAACACCGGCATGCCGTCATCGGGGCCGATGATCGTGGACTCGATCCGTAAGCTCGGTTTCAAGCCGGAAGACATCAAGATCATGATCAACGCCCACGCCCACATCGATCATGCCGGGGCCTTGGCCTTCATGAAGAGGCTGACGGGAGCGCAACTGGCGGTCATGAAGGATGATGTCGCCGCGATGGAGAGCGGCGACCGTGACGACTTCAAGTATGGCAACGATCTGGCCTACGAAGGCGTGAACGTCGACCGCGTCCTGCGCGACGGCGACACCGTCAGGCTGGGCGACGTGCTGCTGTCAGCCTACCACACCGCAGGCCACACGCGAGGCGCGACCACCTGGATCGCGAATGTGGTGGTCGACGGCAAGGCCTACGTGGTGGCATTCCCGGATGGAGCCGGATTCAACCCCGGCTACCGCCTGGCGAAAAACCCGTCCTATCCCGGCATCACGGACGACTACCGCAACACGCATCACGCGCTCGAGATGATCAAGCCGGATATCTGGCTGGCGGAGCACAACGAGTATTACGACTTCGAGGGCAAGCGGAAGCGTGCGGAGACGGAGGGCTTGAGCGCCTGGATCGATCCGCAGGGCTATCGGCGTTTCATCTCCGGCAAGAAGCGGGCGTTCGAGGACGCGGTCGACGAGGAGCTCGGCGTCTCCACCGCGACGAAGTGAATGTTCGGGCTTGGGTCTCGGCCCGTTCTCCGACGACGTCCAGGCATCGGGCCAGTGCGGCCATGGCGACTTCGGCATGACGGTGGGGACGCCGATCGCCCGCCGGAGGAAGGTTGGGGCGCGCCTCAGTCGTTCAAGTCACCCGGATCCATTCCCCCTTCGCGGCAGACGATCTCACCGCGGCGTCGATGAACTTCACGCCGGCCAGACCGTCCTCGACGGTCGGATAGAGCACCTCGCGATCCGGCTTGTCTCCGCTCCTCGCGGCGCGGATCGCCTGTGCCGCTTCGGCGTAGATCGTCGCAAACCCTTCCAGATAGCCCTCGGGGTGGCCGGAGGGGATGCGGGTGACGCGCGTGGCGGCGCCGATGGCGCCGGCGCCCCCGCGGGTCAGGAGCTGCTTGGGCTGTCCGTAGGGTGTGAACCAGAGCTGGTTCGGATTTTCCTGGGCCCAGGCGAGGCCGCCTTTGGTCCCGGAGATGCGCAAGGTCAGGCCGTTCTCGTGGCCGACGGCGACCTGGCTCGCCCACAACATGCCCTTGGCGCCGCCTTTCCAGCGCAGAAGAATCTGGACGTCGTCGTCGAGGCGCCGCCCGGGGACAAAGGTGGACAATTGCGCGAACAGCTCATCCAGCGCGAGCCCGCTGACGAAGCAGGCGAGATTGTAGGCGTGCGTGCCGATGTCGCCGATGCAGCCGCCCGGGCCGGAGCGGGCGGGGTCGGTGCGCCACGCCGCCTGCTTCTGATCGGTCTGCTCGAGCGGCTCGGTCAGCCAGTCCTGGAGATATTCGGCCTGCACAAGGCGGATGTCGCCGAGCTCGCCGCTCGCGATCATGGCCCGTGCCTGCCGCACCATCGGATAGCCGGTGTAGTTGTGCGTCACGACGAACACCTTGCCCGTCGACCGCGCCAGGGCCACCAGCTCCTCGGCTTCCGCGACGGTCGTCGTCAGCGGCTTGTCGCAGATGACGTGGATGCCGGCCCGCAGGAAGGCCGTCGCGATAGGGGCGTGCATGTGGTTGGGCGTGACGATCGAGACCGCCTCGATGCCGTCGGGACGCGCGGCTTCGGCTTTGGCCATCTCTTCGAACGAGCCATAGGCGCGATCGTCGACAATGCCGATCTCCCTGGCCGAGGCCTTGGCGCGGACCGGATCGGAGGCGAGCGCGCCGGCGACCAGCTCGAACTGATCGTCGATGCGTGCGGCGATGCGGTGCACGGCGCCGATGAAGGCGCCCTGTCCGCCGCCGACCATGCCGAGGCGGATGCGATCATGCCGACCGGCTTCATGGCTTGCGGTGATGGCCATCTGCTCCTCCCCTCAAGCCAGGCCCAGCATCTTGCGGTTCGCGATGTCGTCGGCGCCGGAGCCGGCGAAATCATCGAACGCCTTCTCGGTAACCTCGATGATATGGCTCCGGATGAACCCGGCGCCCTCGCGCGCGCCCTGTTCGGGATGCTTGATAGCGCACTCCCATTCGAGCACGGCCCAGCTGCCATAGCCGTATTGCGTCAGTTTGGAGAAGATCGCGCCGAAATCGACCTGGCCGTCGCCGAGCGACCGGAAGCGGCCGGCCCGATCGGCCCAGCCCTGGAAACCGCCATATACGCCCTGGCGCCCGGTCGGGTTGAACTCGGCGTCCTTGACGTGAAACGCCTTGATGCGCTGGTGATAGATGTCGATGTAGTCGAGATAATCGAGCTGCTGCAGAACGAAATGCGAGGGATCGTAGAGCAGATTGGCGCGCGTGTGGTTGCCCACCCGCTGCAGGAACATCTCGTAGGAGACGCCGTCATGCAGGTCCTCGCCCGGATGGATCTCGTAGGCGAGATCGACCCCATGCTCCTCGGCGTGATCGAGGATCGGCCGCCAGCGCCGCGCCAGCTCATCGAACGCCGCCTCGACGAGACCCGCCGGACGCTGCGGCCACGGGTAGATATAGGGCCACGCCAACGCGCCGGAAAACGTCGCGTGGGCGGTGAGCCCAAGCCGCCGCGACGCCATGATCGCCCGTTTGACCTGGTCGACCGCCCACGCCGTGCGCGCCGCCGGATTGCCGCGCACCTCGGGTGCGGCGAACCCGTCGAACGCCGCATCATAGGCCGGGTGAACGGCGACGAGCTGGCCCTGAAGATGGGTCGAGAGCTCGGTGATCGCCAGTCCGTGGCGCGCCGCGATCCCCTTCACCTCGTCGGCATAATCCTGCGACTCGGACGCCTTGTGCAGATCGAACAGCCTGCCGTCCCAGGTCGGGATCTGGACACCCTCATAGCCGAGCGAGGCGGCCCAGCCGCAGATCGAATCCCAGGAGTTGAACGGCGCCGCATCGCCGGCGAACTGGGCGAGAAAGATGGCGGGGCCCTTGATCTGCTTCATCGCATGCTCCCTTCTTGCGTGGATTGGCGCGTGCTGGCGGAGCGCGATCTTGCCATCGCATCGGCGTGTCCGCCATGTCGGAACCGCCACGCATTTCACGGCCAGTCTCAATTTGCTGCACCGGTCGGACGGGCAGACGGGGGCGAAGAGTGCGACGCGGAAAAGCCGTTGATGGAGCCGTCCGACGAGCCACGAGCCGATCAGCCGGGATATAAGGAGCGAAGCCGATTGCGATCGTGGCGGGCTCGTGAGCTCGCTGCCGGCACGGCGCGATACGCATGCTGCGAGTCCTCGTCTTTCGAGTCCTCGCCTTACGGAGATTGACCGGTGAGCCAGACCTTCAATGCCACGGCCGCCGACACGGTCGCGCTCGACAAGCTCAAGGCGCGCATCCAGGCCTTGCGCGCCAAGACCATCGCCAACGGCTGTACCGAGGACGAAGCGCTGGCGGCGGCGGCCAAGGTGGCCGAGCTGCTCGACCGCCATGATCTGTCGCTCTCGGACCTTGAGCTGAAGGCCTCGTCCTGCGAGCGCAAGGTCTATGAGACCCATCGCAAGAAGCGCATTCCGATCGACGATTGCATCGGCGCCATCGCGCTGTTCTGCGATTGCCGCGTCTGGCGCGAGAAGAGCGCGGCCGGAGACAACATCTACGTGTTCTTCGGCCTGCCGGCGGATGTCGAGGTCGCGCATTACCTGACCGAGCTGATCGACAATTCCGTGCGCGCCGAGCTCGGCCGCTACAAGACCTCGATCGATTACGCCCGCTTCCGCCACCAGGACCGCCACCTCGCCAACGCCTCCTTCGCGCTCGGCATGGTCGCCTCGATCGCCGAGCGGCTGGTCGCGATGAAGAAGAGCCGCGATCAGGTCAACGCCTCGACCGGCCGCGGCCTGGTCGTGCTCAAGACCTCGGTGGTCGATGCCGAGTTCGACAAGCTCGACATGAGGCTGCGCGCCTCGCGCGGCACGAGCCGCACGGTGTCGATGACCGCCTACGAAGCCGGCGGTGCGGCCGGCGCGACGCTGGCGATCAACCCCGGTCTCGACGGCGCGATGAAGCGGAGTCGCCCGAAGGGTGGTTGAAGCCTGCAGGCGGCAGCTGCTACGGACCAATATCTGCCGGCTTCCTAATAACTCAGCTCAGCCCGTTCAGCACGACAGGGCTGCTCGCGAGCGGTGGCCGGATCGGCTCGTTCAAGACCAACGCGATCTCGTCGTCTGTGACGGATGATGCGCTGGCAGTCTGACTGGGCCGATCCGTCGCGCGAGCCTCCGGCTCAACTCTTCGGGCCCGAGCCCTTCAGCGAATTCCACGCCGCCTGGTTGGCCTGGTCGAACGCCTTGCGGGACTCGTTCAAGGCGGCGCTCAGTACCGACCAGGACTCGCTGCCGGCCTGCTTCAGCTTGTCGAGGTGAGCTCCGGCCTGGGCCGCGTCGGATTTGAGCTGATCGAGAACAGTCTCGACATTGGCGCCCCCGGTGCTGGCCACCTGGGTGGCCGCCTCGCGAAACCGGTCGGCCGCCTCGTGCCAGGCCTTCGCTTGCGCAGCCGCGATGTCCTTGAAGACGGCCTGTTGCTGCACCGCCTGTTGGCCGGCCGTGTCGAAATAGGTCCTCATCTGCGCCTCGAAGCCGGCCCAGTGCTGGTCCAGCTCGGTCTTCGCTTGCGCCAGCGCGGCTTCGCCCGCCGCCGCCTGGGTCTTGAGCAGGGCCTCCAGGTCGCTGCGGCGCTTCTTCAGGTCCGCGATGATCTCCGCGGTCTTGACCTTGGATACGGCTTCCGCCTCGGCTGCCTTGATATCGAGCGCGTCCAGTGCGGCATCCATCTCGTGGAGGCGTTCCTTGGCCCAGTTCAGGTAGACGCTCATGCTGCTCTGCGCGGACATCGTTGATCTCCTATGATCTGACGGCAGCGAGCCTACGAAAACAACACTGTGTAGTTTTGACCTGCATCAAGCCGCGGGGAGCCCAGGGTTTCACGTTCCCGTGCGCGATGGCGCGGCGAGAACGGCCAGTGTCTGCTCTGTCGACACGGCGTTCCATCGGCATGGCGGCGCGCCTTCACGAATGCTAATCATGTCGCCCGAGCATCAGTATGCGAAGATGGTCGAGATGACCGGTCACGAATTTCAAGCCCTCGCTTCGTCATTCGCGGGAACCACGGCAGCGGCGCATTTCGATCGCACGGCGTTCAAGGCCAGGCGGATCTTTGCGACCTTGGCGGCCGATGGCTGCTCCGCCAACCTGCTGCTCACGCCGGACGAGCAGGAGCATTATGCCACTCTGCAGCCCGGCGCGTTCTGCCGCGTGCCGAACAAATGGGGCGACCAGGGCTGGACCACCGTGACGCTGGCGGAGGCTGATGCCGACCTGGTGCGGACCGCGCTCGAGAGCGCCTGGCAGGCCGCCTATCCCGCTCCGAAGCCGCGATCGGTCCGGAAGCGCTGACCAATTTCTGCGACGGCGCAGGCCGGACAATAGCCGACGATGCCGGTGAGGGCGAAGGCGACGCCGTCTGCGGCGACCCACCAGGCCGCAGCTCCGCTGAACGCGATCACGCCCAGTGCGGCCGCACCGAGCCCGACGATGACCCGCTGCGCTGTCGGCGTGGCTCTATCGCGTGGTCCGCCGCGAATTCATGCGGCTGGCGCGGCAGGTCGGGCTGATCAGCGATGTCGATGACGACGCGCGGGAACAGCGTCGTGCGCGGTCCCGCCGTCGAGCTCACACCCTGCGCCCCACCATCAGCAGGATGCCGCCGAGCTGTGGCAGCAGCGCCAGCAGAATCAGGCGCAGCATCGCGAAGTCGTCGGCCGACGGCGTCAGCCGTCCCTGCGTGATCCACGCCACCAGCTTGATGGCGGCCTCGGTCTGCGGATCGGCGGTCTTGCTCACCGCGGCCATCGCGGCATCCAGCGCCTGGCGGCGCTCGGCCACCGCAGCCTCGCGCTCCCTGCAGAACTTGCCGACGCCGCCCTTGCATTCGCGGTCGCGCGCCGCCATCGCATCGCCGAGCGCGGTCTGCGCGGCCTGCACCGCGGGCGTCACGCGCGAGGCGCGCGCCAGCGTGACGTCGCTGATGTTGGTCGAGGCGAAGCCGATGCCTGCGGTCAGCGCGAACACGAAGGTCATCAGCCACACGATCCAGCCGGCCAGCGCCGAGGCGCGATGCCGCGCATGCCACAGCCTTGCGGCGCAGGTCGGCATGACCAATGCGACGAGATCGGCGGTGACGCCGATCGCCAGGAACATCCAGCCGGCGGTGCTGTTCGAGCCGAGCGAATGCGCGAACCAGCCGTTCATGGCCATGCCGACCGCCGCCATCGCCAGCGCGGCGAGCTGCAGCAGCACCGAGGAGACGGTGAGGCGCGGACCTTCGACCTTGGCCGGAGCCAAGGGCGCGCTGGGTGCAACGATCTCGCCGTCGAGGGGCTGCACGGTCTCGCGCGGCGTCACCATGGCCGGCGGCACCGGGGACGAGATCGTCGCGGCGGCTGCGCTCGCGGCAGCTTCCGTCCGTGACGTCTCCACGGCCGCGGGCGTCTTCGCCGGCGTTTTCGCGGGCTCGTTCACGAGCTCCAGGAAGTCCGGCATGATCAGCGTCTCGGACGCCAGCATCTCGTCGTCGAGCGCCGCCTTGATCCTCTCGGATTTGTCAGCCTTGTCCGCCTTGGCACGCGGCGGCCGCGGCTTGACCACCTTGGGACGTTTCGGACGCGGCTTGGCCGTCTTCGGCTGCTGCCAGGGAATGATCGAGGCGACTACGGACTCATCAGCCATCGGGGCTGCTCCAACGGTTAGCGATGGGCGCGAGTCTGCGTTTGCACGCAACGCTGATCGCGCCGGCATCGGGGTCACTCAAGGATCGGGAGATGAGCAGCGGCCCGTATCGAAGGCGGGCCTAGTTTCTTGCGGCCTGGCTGGCGTCGCGCGAAGAAATCGTTGGCGTCTCACGCGCCCGCGCCGCCGATGATGCGGTGGGCTGCGGTCACAGGCGCCACGTAATGAGGCGGCGCCCGGAAAATCTTGGTCCGCGCGGGGCCGGGCAGCCGTGCGCCCAACACCCTTGTTCTTAACCAATGGTTAACACGGATTCGCCGGTTTCGAAACCGCGCGAAGCGTGTAGCGGGAGGGTGCGAGGTGAAGAGTGGCGCGCTGCGGCTTTGGAGTCACAACTGCGAGGCGAGCCTTTAGATCGCGTGTTTACGCCGCGCTCGAGTCGATGTGCGATAGTCGAACGTGAGCATCTGAAATTCACGTGGCGGTGTCGTTCGTCGTGCCGTCTCCGCGGACCATCCGCGGCTAGCGCGGTAGCAGCATCGGCGTGCTGCCGCTCAGCGAGAAGCGCCGATTGGCGGTGGTCAACACCAAGACGAGGCCGGGCATGTCGAAGCTCACGGCGAGGCCGTCGGCCGGCCTGAAGCGTGGGAGCGGGATTTGGCGAACGAGGTCGCCTCGACCGATCTGGTACAAGCCGTCGTGCCCGACGGCGAGAAGCTCCTCACCCGTCTGCTGCAGCCCGAAGAACGCTGACGTGTATGTCCACATGCTCCCAGGCCGCCCATCGGCCGTCGATAGACGCTCCTGGATTTCGTGGCTGTAGAGCAGGTGAACCGCGCGGTCGCACACCTCGACGATGCGTCCATGCGCGAGCATGTGGATCAGGCCGACCGCGACGGCGATGCAGTCCTGCTTCCAGGGGATGACCGCAAGCCCGTTGACCGGATCGCAGGCCGGATTCAATTTGCCGCCGCACAGGTCGCCCTCGACATCATCGATATCGGAGACGACACCGGTGGTTCGATCGATCCGCTGCAGGCCGCCGCCCCACTCTCCCGCATTGTAGCCGACGAAGACATGCCTCGGCGTGACGAGGACCGCGGCGACGGGCAAGCTCCGCAGCGGTTTGGGGCGCACGAGCGGCGAGCGAGCAGGCGCCTGCCATGGCATGCCTTCGGTGAGATCGATCGTGCCGCTGCCCGTCAGCTGCCACGACCCTCCAAACCTGAAATGCTCACCCGCCTGCGGTTTCGGACGCTCGGTGATCGGATCGGAGGCGCGCGAGGTCAGCGCCGTCTCCGCCAGGGCGCCGCCGGCGAGATCGATCATCCTGCTGTCGGTCAGCAACATGGTCGACGTCGCGGCCCTGAACTGCTCGCCCTTCGTGGCGATATCGGCCACCGTCTCCCAATCGTCGCCAACCCGACGCCGCACGATCCATCGTGCGACAGGTGCCGAGCTGCAGGACTGCTCCGGGCAGGTGACGATCACCACGCGCTGATCTTGAGTGAGCAACTCCATGACCGGATCGGGCGTTGGGACGTCGCTCCGTTCGCCGCCTTCCGCCAGGCTCGACAGCCGGCCTCCCGTATCGAGCAGCCATAGCCGCCCTTCGGCAAACACGGCACGGTGGATGGATGAGCCGCGAGATGGCGCCTCGGCGGCGGCGCCTTGCGCGGCATGCAGCGCAAGGAGCGCGGCTGCAATCGACACGAGCCGCGCGATCGTGCTCCTCAAGATGCAAACTCCCCAGGTGTATCATCGCTACTGTCTAGCGATCGCGAATCGGAATCCGAGATTGTCTCGCGTCCGTTCTCAGCAATCTCCGGCGTCCCGGCGCGATCGTCAATGCGCGGCCGCTTCGCGCCTGCCTGTCACGGGCAGAGCTGCCGGGGACGAACGTCAGGAGCCGCGCGCTGTTGTCGCCGTCGATTTTCAGCGCCGGGCATCGGTGCTAGCGTCTGCGCATGCAATGTCCCTGCGGCTCAGGCCTTCCCTTCGACCGCTGCTGCGGTCCCTATCTCAGCGGCGATGCGATGCCGCCGACGGCCGAGGCGCTGATGCGCTCGCGCTACACCGCCTATACGCGCGGCGACATCGGCTACATCGAGGCGACGCTCGCGGCCGACCGGCGCGGCGCCTTCGATGCCGTCGCGGCGAAGGGCTGGGCCGCGCGCGCAACCTGGCTCGGCCTGCGCATCGTCTCGACCTCCAGCGGCCAGGAAGGCGACACCGACGGTGTCGTCAGCTTCGTCGCCACCTATCGCGAGGGCGGCAAGACCGTCGAGCACCACGAGGTCTCGCAATTCCGCCGCGACCATGACGGCGCCTGGCGCTTCGTCGCGGGCGAGACGCGGGCGGTCGTCAGCGAGCCGAAGCGGCCGGCCGGGACGGCAAAGGTCGGCCGCAACGATCCATGCCCGTGCGGCAGCGGCAAGAAGTTCAAGTTCTGTTGCGGCCGTTGAGGTCGGCGCGGGCGGTTTCGGATTTACGAAATTAGCTCTTGCGATTTTTCAGAAATCATGCTCTACTCGGTGCATCCCGTCCTCATGCAGAGGGGCGTACGCGTCGTCACGATACGTAGAGGCGGGGAGCGGTGGCCGCGGGCCTGTCAGGTGCTCATGCGCTGGACGATTGGCAGTCCGCGGACGTTCAAGCCGTGTGGTCCTGGCGCCCCGATGCTGGCGCCAAGCCCTGATGACATGACGTGTGATCGGGTGACGGGGGCAAACAAGCCGGTCCCCGGGGAGAGCGCGGAGCAGACGTGAAGCCCATCGCGCAGGGAATGCCGGATGACCGGCTGGACCTGTGGTGACTGCCGCCTGCTTTTCTTGTTGCAGGCGGGCCATGGGTTGCGGCCAGCACCCGGCATTCCCTGCGCCCTCTCGCTTGCGAGAGTGCGAACGACTTGCAAAGCCCGGGCGTGGATGCGCCGCGGCATGGTTTGCGGCTGCTTGTTGTCATGCTTCGATACGCGTGTCGCCGACGCCGGGCCTCGTCACCCCAATTCCGCCATCACTCCGCCCAACGCGGCTGGCGTAGAGGGATGCGGTCCAACAAGGATGGTGTCAGGTGACGGAATTGAGAGAGCCTGTCCGGCAGGACAAATGGGAGCAGCCGCGGGCCGCAGCCATCGAGACCTCTGCGCCGATCGCCCTGTCGCCGCGCAAGGCCGCCATCCTCGATCATGCCGACCGTTTCGCCGAGACCCGCGCCATCTGGCGTGACCAGGCCGCCTTTTTCCACGCGGAAGATGAGCGCTATCTGCGCTTCCTGATTCCGCCGGGCAGCCGCGTGCTGGAGATCGGCTGCGGCATCGGTGACACCTTGGCGGCGCTGGCGCCGTCCTACGGCGTCGGCATCGATATCAGCAGCAGGCAGATCGCGATCGCGCGCGACCGGCATCCCGATCTCACCTTCATCGCCGGCGACGTCGAGAATCCCGCAACGTTCATGGCCGTGTCCGGCCCGTTCGATGTGATCCTGGTGCTCGACACGATCGGCTCGCTCGACGACTGCCAAGGGTTCATCGAGCACCTTCATCCGCTGTGCACGCGCGAGACCCGGCTCGTCATCGGCCATTTCTCGCACCTCTGGTATCCGCTTCTGAAGGCCGCGGAGGCGATGGGCCTGCGCATGGCGCAGCCCGATCAGAACGTTCTGTCGCCGGCTGATTTGCGCAATCTCGCTGTTCTCGCGGATTTTGATCCGGTGAAGTCCGAGCAGCGCGTGCTGTCGCCGCTGCGGCTTGCCGGCGTCGGCCGCTTCGCCAACCGCTTCCTCAGCGTGCTGCCCGGTCTGCGCGTGCTGTCGCTGCGGCACTACGTCGTGGCGCGGTCGATGCGTTGTGTGTCCGACGATGTCCGCTCGGCCACGGTCGTGATCCCCGCGCGTAACGAGCGCGGCAACATCGCGCCCGCCGTGCAGCGCATCGCCGCGTTTTGCAAGGACATCGAGATCATCTTCATCGAGGGCCACAGCAAGGATGGCACCTATGAGGAGATGGAGCGGGTCCGCGCCGCCTTTCCGGATCACGACATCAAGCTGATGCGCCAGCCCGGCAAGGGCAAGGCGGATGCGGTCTTCACCGCGTTCGACGCCGCGCGCGGCGACGTGCTGATGATCCTCGACGCCGACCTCACCATGCCGCCGGAGCAGCTGCCGAAGTTCTTCGAGGCGCTGCGCTCGGGCAAGGGCGAGTTCGTCAACGGCTCACGGCTGGTTTATCCGATGGACGAGGGCGCGATGCGCTTCCTCAACCTGATCGCCAACAAGACCTTTTCCTATCTGTTCTCCTGGCTCCTGAACCAGCGCTACACGGATACGCTGTGCGGCACCAAGGTGCTCCGCCGCAGCGACTATGTCAGGCTGAAGGCCGGCAAAGCCTATTTCGGCGATTTCGATCCGTTCGGCGATTTCGACCTGATCTTCGGCGCCTCCAAATTGAACCTCAAGACCATCGACCTGCCGATTCGCTACGCTGCGCGCAGCTACGGCGAAACCCAGATCTCCCGCTTCCGCCACGGCTGGATGCTGCTGAAGATGGTCGTGTTCGCGTTCTTCAAGATCAAGGCGATTTGAGAATGGGAGGGGCGCTTGCCGGTAATGCAAGCAGCGTGACGATCGCGGTGGTCCGGGCCTCATGGTTCGAGACGCGCCGAAGACGGCGCTCCTCACCATGAGGGTCAAAAGCCGAGGGCGGCACTGCACACCGATCATGAGCACGCCGAGAAGCGTGGTCATGGAGCGGGTCTCGAGCGTCACCGCGAAGGCAGTCCTCGTCCTGAGGAGCCCGCCGAAGGCGGGCGTCTCGAAGGACGGCCACACCCGGCGCTATCTTTGCAGCGGGAGACGGCGGTGACCCGCCTCAATCGCCTGACGCCGGCAGCCGAGGCAGGATGCGCGATGGCGCCCGTCACCGCATCACGCGACCCGCTCGACCGCCTCACGCCGTTCGGCTGGCGCGGCGGCGTGGCGATGGCGCTGCTGCTCTCGCTGCTCTCGTTTCTCCTCGCCGGCTATTTCACCGTCTACTGGCGCAACGCCGACATGGATTTCATGGTGATCTACAACGCGCTCGCCATGAACGACGGCGGCGCGCAGGTGTTCTTCGATCACCCGGCCTATCTCACCATCCTCTCGGTCAAGGCCTGGTTCGCCGGGCTGCACCGGTTCGGCCTGCTCGACGCCTGGACCTTGTCGGCGATCCCGCCTGCATCGGATCGTGCGGCGTTCGACGCTGCCATGATCAGCGCTGTCCATGCCGGGCGCGTGGCCGCGCTGCTCACGGCGGGCGGCATCCTCCTCGCCTTTGCCGCTCTTGCCCGCCGTCTGGTGCCGGACTGGCGCATCGCGATGCTGGCCGTCGCCGCCTTCGCGTTCTCCGGCGGGGTGCAGATGCATCTGCGCATCCTGCGCAGCGAGATGATCGCGGCCTCGTTCTGTATTGTCGCTTTGATGCTGCTGATCGTCGTCGCGCGGCACGCCAGCAACGTCCGTCCGTTCGTCGTCGGGCTCGCCGCGATGCTCTGCATGCTCGGGCTCACCAACAAGGTGCATGCGGTTCTGATGATTGCGGCGATCCCCGTGCTGGTGCTGCCGTTCGGCAGCGCGGCAAGCGCGAGCGTGGCATTCTGGCGAACGCGGCGCGCCTGGGCGGTCGTCCTGGCTGCAACGCTCGTTGCCACCATTGCCGCAAGCGCCGCGTGGCCGTTGCTGACAGCCGGCTTCGCTCCGGCGAACGCCACGGCCGCCGGTCTCAAGCCGCTGCTCGGACGCTTCGGCCTCTATCAGCTCGCGCTGCTCGGCCTCGTCGCAGCCTGCATGCTGTTGTTCGCACGGTTGTGGCGGGTGAGTGCAGCCGAGACGCTCGCCGCGCTGCTCGCAGCTGTGGCCGGTGCGGCCATCGGCCTGCTGGCCCTCGATCTCAGCTACGACCTTAACGCTGTCGTCGTCGTGCTCAATCCCCTGGAGAAGATGATCACCTATGTCGACGCGCCGGAGGCGGCCGGCAGCATCAGTGGCGCGATCGGCTTGCTGCTGTCCGGCCTGCTCGGGGTGGTCAGGCGCTACACCTTCGTGCTGCAGCCCTCGGCGCGGCCGACCGTGTTCCTGACCTGGCTGATCATCCCCGGCATCGCCATCGCCCTCAGGCGCGGCGAGCGGCAGGTGGCGCTGCAGGCGACGCTGCTGATGCTGGCCGCCATCGGCATCGACACGCTCGGCGTTCGCCGCGGTTTGAAGGTGGAATACTTCGTCTTCACCGATCCCCTGATCATCATCGCCGGCATGATCCTGCTCGAGCGCCTCGTCGATGTCAGCCTTTCCCGCTTCGCCTATCCGGTCGGCGCGGCGCTGCTGGTGCTGCATGTCGGCGTCAGCCAGGCTGAGCCGGTCAAGATGGCGCTGAAGCGCCAGGGGCCCGAGCCGATCTGCGAGTGGAGCGGCTACTACCTGCCGCGTCTGGCGCTGCCCTGGTGCGCGCCAACCAGCCCGCCGCGGAGTTGACCATGCGCCGGCGCAGTCATCCCGATTGTGCCGAGCGCGCCTTGCGCCGCAGTGGTTTGACCGGCGCGAAGATCGCCGCGAGATCCTCGCTCTCCGAGCTCTCGGTGGCGTCCAGCTGCAGCCGGCCCTCGACATGCAGGAAGTGCTCGCGCGACACCGCGATCGCGCGCAGCAGGTCTCGGTCGCGCAGCGCCGCGACGATCGCGCCGTGCTCGTCGACCGCGCAGATCGACTGCGCCGCCGGCTCATACACCGAGACCATCACGGAGGAGCGGCTGAGCAGATCGCCCAGCATCCGCGACAATTCCGGATTGCCGAGGGAATCAACGAGATGGACGTGGAACGCGCCCGACAGCCGCACCGAGGCGGCGCGGTCGCCGCGCTGGGCAGCGGCACGCTCTTCGGCGAGATGCGCGTCGAGCCGTGCGAGCAGGACGTTGTCGATCCGCAGCACCAGCTGGCTCAGCACACCCGCCTCGAGCACGCGATGCGCCTCATAGACCCGGCGGACATCCTCGAGCGTCGGTCGCGGCACGCGCGCGCCGCGGTTCGGGATCATCTCCAGCCGCCGCTCGGCGCCGAGCCGGTGCAGGACTTTCCGGATGCGCTCGCGCGACACGCCGAAGATCGCCGCCAGCGGCGTCTCGGCGAGCTTGGTGCCGGCCTTGAGCTTGCCCTCCAGCAGCGCGCGCAGGATGGCCTGATACACCGCCTCGTCTTCGGCGGGATTGGCCTTCCCGATTCGCTGCGCCCGCATGGTCATGCGTCTCTGCTAGGCCCAAAGGCGCGGCAGGTCACCTCCAAAAAATGTGCACATTCTGCCCGCGGCCGACAGTGCGCGCGGCGCTTCAGAACGACAAGCCTCTGTATTTACTTAATAATAAAAAAATGTGCACATTTGGCATGGTGCTTGCTGATCCCTCCGGACAAGCCACGCGACAGCTCACACGGGATCCTCTCATGCATGCCTTCTCCCGACGCAGCCTCCTGAAAACCGGTGCGGCTTTCGCCGCCACCTTCGCCGCGCCCTCGCTGGTGCGGGCCGCCCCGAAAGAGATCGTGATCGGCGGTCCCGCCGGCGCCGCCAAATATTTCAACGCCGATCTGTTTCCGGTGCTGGAGAAGAAGCTCGATTGCAAGGTGCTCTACGAGGGCACGAACTCGCTGACCAATCTGCAGAAGATGCAGGCCGACAAAGCGAGCCCGAAGATCTCGGTCGTGATCATGGATGACCCGGTGATGCTGCCGGCCGCGTCCGAAGGGCTGATCACCAAGATGTCGTCCTCGGGCATTCCCAATCTCGGCAAGCTGGTCGACGGCGCCGTGCACCAGGATGGGCTGTGGGCCAACTATCAGAAGCCGTGGGCCGGCATCGCCTATTCCAGCAAGCGCATGAAGACGGCAC
Source organism: Bradyrhizobium sp. SRS-191 (assembly GCF_024586915.1). GTDB lineage: Bacteria > Pseudomonadota > Alphaproteobacteria > Rhizobiales > Xanthobacteraceae > Bradyrhizobium. The sequence goes on along the minus strand of NZ_JANBVS010000022.1, from coordinate 39,157 downwards.
CCGGCAGCTGGGCGGACCTGTGGGACGCGAAATACGAGTCCAAGATCATCGTGCCGTCGCTGTCGAACACCGAGGGCTTCTGGACCCTGCTCGCCGCCGCGCATCTCGAGACCGGCAAGCCCTACAAGGAGGCGCAGTACGAGATCGACGCCGCCTTCAAGAAGGTGAAGAGCCTGAAGGCCAATCTGCTGAACGTCTATACCAACGCGCCGCAGGCCATCAATCTGCTGGAGCAGGGCGAGGCCTGGATGATCGGCGGCCAGTTCTCGGCCTACACGCTGATCCGCAAAGCCGATGGCTCGCCGGTCGATCTCGCGATTCCCGCCGACGGCGGCTTCGCGATGCCCTCGGGGATCGCCAAGGTGACGAACGGCCCCGCCGGCGATCTCGCCGATGCCGTGATCGACTTCTTCCTGAGCCCGGAGGCGCAGACCATCCTCGCCGACAAGGCCTTCGTCGCGCCGACCAACCAGGGCACGCCGCGCCCGGCCGGCTTCCCGGATCCGGCCAAGCTGTTCGCGCCGGACTGGGCGTTCGTCGCCAAGAACCGCGCCGGCTGGGTCGATCGCTGGAGCAAGGAGATGACATGAGCGAGGCTGCGCCGCATCTCGTCATCAGCGGAGTTTCCAAGCGCTATGGTGCGGCGACCGTGCTCGAACGCGTCGACCTCACCATCCGCCGCGGTGAACTTGTCACGCTGCTCGGCCCGTCCGGCTGCGGCAAGACCACGCTGCTGCGTGCGATCGCCGGTCTCGCCCCGCCGGACACAGGGACGATCGCTCTTGCCGGGCGCGACGTCACCCATGTGCCGCCGCACCGGCGCAATGTCGGAGTCGTGTTCCAGAACTACGCGCTGTTTCCGCATCTCACCGTCGCCGGCAACGTCGCCTTCGGGCTGAAGGTGCGCGGCACGCCCAAGGCGGAGATCGATCTTGCGGTCCGGCGGGCGCTGGCGCTGGTCAAGCTCGGCCATCTCGGCGGCCGCCGCATCTCGGCTTTGTCGGGCGGCCAGCAGCAGCGCGTCGCCCTGGCGCGTGCGATCGCGGTCGAGCCGGACGTGCTGCTGTTCGACGAGGCGCTGTCGGCGCTCGATCGCAAGCTGCGCGAGGAGATGCAGGTCGAGCTGCGCCGCCTGCTGCAGGAGGTCAAGGCGACGGCGATCTTCGTCACCCACGACCAGGACGAGGCGCTCACGATGTCGGACCGCGTCGCCGTCATGAACAAGGGCCGTATCGAGCAGCTCGCCGCACCGCGCGAGCTGTATGCGCGACCGGCGAGCCTGTTCGCGCTGAACTTCGTCGGCCTGTCGACGCGCATCGCGGGACAGGTGGTCGGCGCGCAGGACGGCATGGTCGAAGTCGTGACGCCGGTCGGGCGGCTGTCGGCCCGCGGTGCGTTCCAGCCGGGCGCCTCGGTGATCGTGGCGACGCGGCCGGAGCAGCTCCGGCTCGGCGCTGACGCCGGCGCGAACTCCGCGGCCGGCCGCGTGCGCTCGGTCGTGTTCCAGGGCTCGCGCACGCTCGTCGATGTCGACGCCGGCGCAGGCGCCAGCTTGTTGGCCGAACTATCCGGGCGCGAGGCCGAGGTGCCGCGCGTGCATGACGAGGTCCGCTTCGCCTGGCCGGTGGCGGAGACCTTCGCCTTCGCCGCGGAGGCCGCGCCATGACCGAAGCCGTGCTATCAGCGCCCGTCGTCAAGCCTGCGCCGGATCGCGAGCGGCTCGCCGCCCTCGGCTTCGTCGCGCCTTCCGTGCTGATCATTGCGGTGGTGTTCGTGCTGCCGCTGGCGCTGCTGCTCGGTGTCAGCGTGCTCGATTCCAAGGGCGGCCCCACCACGGCACATTATGTCCGGCTGCTCGGCACGCCCTATTATCTCGGTGTCATCTGGAATTCGCTGCGGCTCGGCCTGCTGACGACGCTGATCGCCTTCGTCATCTCCTATCCCGCCGCCTTCGCGCTGGCGCGTGCGCGCGGACCGTTACGGTCGGCCCTGCTCGCCACCTTGTTCCTGCCACTCGCGGCCTCGGTGATCGTCAAGGCCTTCGCCTGGACGATCCTGTTGCGCAGCGACGGCCTCATCAACACGGTGCTGATCGCACTCGGGATCATCGAGGACCCGATCCGGATGATCTTCACCCAGACCGCGCTGATCATCGGCGCCGTCAACATCTTCCTGCCGTTCATGGTGCTGCCGATCTACGCCGTGGTGGCGCAGCTCGACGGCCGCTATGCGGAAGCCGCGGCCACGCTCGGCGCCTCGCCGGCCGTGGTGTTCCTTCGTGTCATCCTGCCGCTGACCTTGCCCGGCATCATCGCCGGTGTCGCGCTGGTGTTCTCGCTCTCGGTGTCCGCCTATGTCGTACCGACGCTGCTGATCGGCGAGAAATATCCGACGCTCGCGACCACCATCGCCAAGGCCTATCTCCTGGCGCGCGACCCCGGCTTCGGCGCCGCGGCCGGCGTGGTGCTGCTGGCGATTGCGGTCGTCGTCGTAGCCCTCAGCACGCTGTTGTCACGGGAGCCGAAATGATGACGCGTGCAGCGATCGTCGTTTGTTGGGTGCTCGCGATCGGCCTGGCGCTGTTCCTGGTGCTGCCGCTCGCCGTCATCGCCGCCGCATCGTTCTCACCGACGCCGGTGTTCGACCTGCCGCTGTCCGGCGCGTCGCTGCGCTGGTATGGCCGCATCGGCCGGCTCGACGGCTTCTGGCCGTCGCTGTTCCTGTCGCTGCAGATCGCGCTGCTCTCGACCGCGCTGTCGCTGGTCGCCGGCACGCTTGCCGCGATCGCGATTGCCCGTGGCAAGCTGCCGGGAGCCACCGCACTCGGCACGCTGCTGGTGTCGCCCTTGATGATGCCCGGCCTCGTGCTCGGCATCGCGCTGCTGCAATACTTCCGCATGATCGGTTTCACCGCGACCTGGAGCGCGCTGCTGGTGGCGCATCTCGTGGTGACGTTGCCTTACGTCGCTCGCACCATGATCGCCGGGTTGTCGCGCTTCGACTTCACGCTGATCGAGGCCGCGCGCACGCTCGGCTGCACCTATGCCGGCAGCGTGATCAGAGTGATGGTGCCGGCGCTGGCGCCGTCGTTCCTGATATCGGGCCTGTTCAGCCTGCTGGCTTCGTTTGACAATTATCCGGTCTCGATCTTCCTCACCGACGTGCGCTCCAAGACGCTGCCGATCCGCATGCTGCAATATATCGAGGAGGCGCCCGATCCGACGCTCGCCGCGCTCTCCACCCTCATTCTCGCCGGCACACTCGTGCTGCTGCTGATCAGCGATCGCCTGGTCGGGCTGCACCGCATGGCCGGAACCGCGGATTGATCGCATGAGCTCACGATCCGCCTTCCGCCGTGATCTCGTTGGCTATGCCGGCAAGCCGCCGCATCCGCATTGGCCTGACAACGCGCGCGTCGCGGTGTCACTGGTGGTGAATTTCGAAGAGGGCTCGGAATTCTCCATCTCCGACGGCGATGCTGGTAACGAGGCGATCTACGAGGTCGTGCACCGGCTGGACGGCCCTGATCCCTGCATCGACAGCCATTTCGAATACGGCACGCGCGCCGCGTGGTGGCGGATCATGGATCTGTTCGACGCCCACGCGGTCAAGGTCACCGTCAGCGCCTGCGGCCGCGCGGTGGAGCGTTCGCCCGCACTCGCCCGCGATGCGGTCGCACGCGGCCACGAGATCTCAGCGCATGGTTGGCGCTGGGAAAGCCATGCCGGCATGGAAGAGGCCGAGGAGCGTCGCGTGATCGCGCGCACCGTCGACACGATCAAGCGCGTCACGGGCAAGCCGCCGCTCGGCTGGCACACGCGCTCGGCGAGCTCGCCGAGCACGCGCCGGCTGCTGGTCGAGCAAGGCGGTTTCCTCTACGACAGCGACGCCTATAACGATGATCTGCCGTATTACGTCGAGGTCGCCGGCCGGCCGCATCTCGTGCTGCCTTACGCGTTCGACAGCAATGACATGCAGTTTTTCAACGGCTCGCGCTTCCGGGGCGCCGATTTCGCCGACTACGTCATCGACGCCTTCGACTGGCTCGTGCGCGAAGGCGCGACGGCGCCGAAGATGCTCTCGATCGGACTGCATCTGCGCATGATCGGCCGGCCCGGCCGGATCGGCGCGCTCGATCGCATTCTCGCGCACATCACCGGCAGCGGTGCGGCGTGGATCGCGCCGCGCGCCGACATCGCCCGGCACTGGCTCGCGACGGTGCCGCCGCCGGACTGAGGCTTAGTCGTCCTCGGCGAGATCGTCCGGCGTGAGCGGCAGCTCGATGTCGCCGCCTTCGCCGTTGGCAAGGTCGCGTCCCTCCTCGACAGGCGCGTCCTCGTCGAGCTCCTCCAGCGGCCAAAGGCCGCGGTCGTGTCCGTTGCGTGGCGTCATCGCAGGTCCTCCCGCGAGGATAAGACCGGTCGTCCGCAATGGTTCAGAGCGCAATCGCCCGGCGCTGCGACGGTCTGGCGCAGGCCGGTTCCGGCGACTACATGTGCGAGGCCATGGTCGATCCCTCAGCGCTCAAATCCTTCCTCGACAGTCACAGCCGTATCGTCGTTCTCACCGGCGCGGGCTGCAGCACCAATTCCGGCATTCCCGATTACCGCGACACCGACGGCCAGTGGAAACGCACGCCGCCGGTGACCTACCAGGCCTTCATGGGCGCCGACGACACCCGCCGCCGCTATTGGGCGCGCAGCATGGTGGGCTGGCGCCGCTTCGGCCGCGCGCAGCCGAACGGCGCCCATCGCGCGCTGGCGCGGCTGGAGGCGCAGGGCAAGAGCTCGCTGCTGGTGACGCAGAACGTCGACCGCCTGCATCAGGCCGCCGGCGCCAGCAACGTCATCGATCTGCACGGCCGGCTCGATCGGGTGCGCTGCATGGGCTGCGGCGCGACCTTGTCGCGCGCCGCGTTCCAGGATGAACTGGCGCATGCCAATCCGCATTGGCTCGCGCATGACGCGGCCTCCGCGCCCGATGGCGATGCGGATCTGGACGGCGTCGATTTCGCTGATTTCACCGTGCCGGCCTGCCGCGCCTGCGGCGGCATCCTCAAGCCCGACGTGGTGTTCTTCGGGGAAACCGTGCCGCGCGACGTCGTCGCGACCGCGCGCGATCACGTCGATCAGGCCGATGCGATGCTCGTCGTCGGCACCTCGCTGATGGTCTATTCCGGCTTCCGGTTCGTCCGGGCCGCCGCCGACCGCAACATCCCCATCGCCGCCGTCAACCTCGGCCGCACGCGGGCTGATGATCTGTTGTCGATGAAGGTCGAGGCGCCGTGCGATGAGGCGCTGGCGTTCTTGCTGGAGGGGTAGGCCGTGATCTCTCAGAGTCATGGCCGGGCTTGACCCGGCCATCCATCACTTTTCGCAAGAAGATGGATGCCCGGGCCTTCGCCGCGCCGAAGCGGCTGCGGCCGCGCAGGCGGGTCAAGCCCGGACATGACGAGAAGTGAGGTCCAGAGATCTCACCGCGACTGCGGCTCCTCGCGCTGCTCGATGCGGTCCTTGTTGTTGACCTGCTCGCCCTCCGGCTTGCCCACATCGATCGTCTTCCCCGACTGATTGCCAGGATTATAGTGATACTGCCCTTCCTGCTTCTCGCCGGGCTGCTTCTGGTTCGGATTGACGTTGTCGGCCATGGCTCTCTCCTCGGGGTGATTGCTGTCCCGGCGACAACGGCCCTGTCAGAGCCGGGTTCCCCAGCAGCTCGCCGCAGGCGCTCACGTCACCGCGTGCCGGCGCGCGAGGTGCGTCACCCCTGTGTGCGGACCGTCACGGACGCCGTGCGCCGCCGGCGTCATGATCCCCGCATCGGCTGCACAGTGCAGCCTCAAGCAACAAGGGACACGGTCATGATCTCCAGCCTTCGCCTCCTCGCCGCCGCAGCCATCGTTGCGACCGCCGGCCTGCTCGCGTCAGCCCCGGCTTCGCCGGCCAATGCCGGCTGGGAGTGGCTGCAGAACAAGGACTACATCCGCTGCCTGCAGCTCGTGAACGGCGGCTTCTTCACGCCCGCCAATGCCTCGCCGGCCGTGCAGGCGCAACGCCGCGAAGCCGGCCGGCGCTACTGCAATCGCCAATATTACGGCCACGACTAACCAGGCATGCGATGGCGCGGGACGAGGACCACCTCTCCCCATCGGTTAGAGGTCAAATGAAGTCGCTGTGGCCGGCTCGTCCGACAGATCTCAGCGCGGGTGCCTGCTCACGCCGCCGTCACCCGCCAGATGCAGTTGCCGACGTCGTCGGCGACCAACAGCGAGCCGTCCGGGCCGAGCGTCACGCCGACCGGGCGGCCATAGGAGAAGCTCTCGTCGGGCGCGAGGAAGCCGGAGAGGATGTCGCGCGCCGGGCCCGACGGCTTGCCGTTCTCGAACGGGATGAACACGACCTTGTAGCCCGACAGTTTGCTGCGGTTCCACGAGCCGTGCTGGCCGATCACCATGCCCTGCGGGAAGCCGGGCAGGGTGCCCGCCGGCAGCCAGCACAGGCCGAGCGAGGCGGTGTGGCCGCCGAGCGCGTAGTCCGGCGTCAGCGCGGTGGCGACCAGCGCGGGGTCCTGCGGCACGCGGTCGTCGACCGTCTTGCCCCAATAGCAATACGGCCAGCCATAGAAGCCGCCCTCGCGTACTGAGGTCAGGTAGTCCGGCGGCGTCTCGTCGCCGAGCCCGTCGCGCTCGTTGACCACGGTCCACAGCACCTTCGTCGACGGCTCGAACGCCAGCCCGACCGCATTGCGCAGGCCGGCCGCGAAGATGCGCGAGGCGCCGCTCGCGATGTCCAGCTCATAGATGCAGGCGCGGCCCTTCTCCACCTCCATGCCCTGCTCGGCGATGTTGCTGAGCGAGCCGACGCCGGCATAGATCTTGGTGCCGTCGGGGCTGACCAGCAGGCTGCGCGTCCAGTGCCCGCCCGGCTTGAACGTGGTGAGACGCTTGCCGGCCGCGCTGATGCGCTCGGCGCCGGCAGAGTAGGGGAAGGCGACGATGCCGTCGGTGTTGCCGACATAGAAGGTGTCGCCCACCAGCGCCATGCCGAACGGCTGGCTGAGATTCTCCATGAACGCGTTGCGCCGCTCGGCGGTGCCGTCGCCGTCGGCATCGACCAGCCGCGTGATGCGGTTGGCGCTGACGCCGAGGGCTGCGGCGCGGCGCATCGTCGCCTGCATCGCATAGCCGAACATGTTGCGCACCGGGCTCGGCACCTGCGTCGCTTCCGCAATCAGCACCGACTTGTCAGGCATCGCGTAGATCCAGCGCGGATGGTCGAGCCCGGTCGCGAACGCATTCACCTTCAGCCCCGGCGCCGCCACCGGCTTTTCGCCGTCGCGCCAGCCCCGCGCCGTCGGCATCTTCAAGGTCGGCAGCATCCCCTGCGGCTTGGCTTGCGGAATCTGCGGCGCGGCGCCCCATGCCGGCGCCGGCGTGTCCCCCTGCAATTTGCGCCACTGCAGCGCCGCATTGCCAACCAGCGCGACACCGCGCGCGACGATGGAGGAAAGCGTGGTCATGGGAGTCCTGTCGGGCTTGGGCAGACGAATGGGGTGAGCGGCCATCGGGCGATGGGCGGAAAAGACGATGCTGTTATGATCTACCACGCCCAACGTGACAACTGCGTGCGCCGCGCATGGGGGCTGCGGAACCCCAGCGGCAGTATTGCTCCCATTCCCTTGCGGGGAGCGGAGGGGTGTGGCGATCGCTCCGGCTTAGGAGTCCGATTGGAGCTGCGATGTGGCCCACGCCGGTCGTCCGGCGAACGCCGGGACGCATAGCCACCGGCGGGCATGAGGCAGGCAACTGGCAGCGACATCCCTCGACAGATCACGCGGTATGGGTCCGGCCTTCGCCGGGACGACGGCGGGTGTTGTCGCGCGGGCCGCTGCGCCATCGCTGGCCGTGCACATCGCTCCAACCGTGGCGTCGTCATCGAATTGCGCTACAGTGGTGGCAACACGTGCGACGTGCGCGGAGCCAAGGGGAGGCGGAGTGCGGAATGGTGGGGGTGATCATTTCAAGCGTGACGGCATCGGATGCGTCGCGCATCGCGGTGGGACCATGGAAGCAGATCGCCCCACCGGCCCGACGCATCATGAGCCGCGGAGCTTGTCCATGACCGCGCTCGACATGTCCGCGTTCACCCAGCATTCCCTGCGCGAGAGCGTGCTCAACGAAGTCCATGCGCGGCCGTTCACGCCGCTCACGCAGCCGGTCTCCGTCATCCGCTTCGCCGTCATGGCCAAAGCCGACAGCGCGAACGCCGATCGCGACAGCCTCGCCTCGTTCTGCGCCCGCCATGGCGCGCCGGCGCCGGAGCCGGGCATCAAGCATCATCAGGTGGTCATCGGCTCCGCGCGGCTGCGCTGGGAGCAGCATTCGGAGTTCGCGACCTTCACCTGGATCTGGAGCCCGCCGGCCCATGCGCCGAAGCTCGCCTTCGGCGAGATCGCGCCGGAGCTGCAAGGGCTGATCGCGTCGCTGAGGCTGAAGGGCGAGCTGCTGGTCGCGGTCAAGCTCGGGGTCGAGAGCGCCACCGATCCGGTCAAGCGCGCGGAGGCGCTGTTCGACAAGAGCAGTCTCGCGCTCGTTGCCGTCAAGGGCTCGATCGGCGCGCTCGCCTCTGACTTCCGGCTCGACGCCGACGGCTTCACCCGCATCCTCGTCTGCATCGAGGGGCCGACGCCCGAACGCCTCGGCGCGCTGGTGCAGCGCGTGCTGGAGCTCGAGACCTATCGGACGCTGGCGCTGCTCGGCCTGCCCGCCGCGCTGGAGCTGGCGCCCCAGGTCGATCGCATCGAGCGGCGGCTCGGCGAGGTCCTGGCGGAGATGCAGGGCGCCGAGACGCTGAAGATCAACAACCACCTGCTCGACGAACTCACCGAACTCGCGGCGTCGCTGGAGCGCGGCGCCACCGGCTCGCTGTTCCGCTTCGGCGCCAGCCGCGCCTATTGGGACCTGGTGCAGGCGCGGCTCAGCGTGATCGAGGGCGAGCCGGTCACGCCCTATTCGAGCTGGTCGTCGTTCCTGTCGCGACGCATCGCGCCGGCGATGCGCACGCTCAACACGCTGGAGCGACGGCAGGACAATCTGTCGCGCAAGCTGGCGCGCGCCGCCGACCTCCTGCGCACCCGCGTCGACGTCGAGCTGGAGGAGCAGAACCGCGACCTCTTGCGCTCGATGAACGAGCGCACCAAGCTGCAACTGCGCCTGCAGAGCACCGTCGAAGGCCTGTCGGTGGCCGCGATCGGCTATTACGTCGTCAGCCTGTTCGGCTATCTCGCCAAGGGCGCGCATGACGCCGGCCTGCACGTCGATCCGACTTTCGCCACCGCCGCCTTCGTGCCGGTCGCGATCGCGCTGATCTGGTTCACCACGCACCAGATCCGCAAGCGGCACCTGAAGGAGGACCACGAAGCGGAGAAGGCGGGCAAGGAGTGAGGGCAGGATGCTTGCCAGCGCGCGACGGTGCGGCTAATCGGCGGGCTGATCTGACAGGGGCAATGACACGATGAGCGGCACGACGATCGACTTCCTGGTTCACGCCAACGGCGCAGCGGTGCGGCAGCCGGTCACGTTCAACCGCCTCGTCATCGCCGGCTGGACCGGGCGCGATCCGGTCGCGCGCGACAAGCACATCGCCGAGCTGGAAGAGCTCGGCATTCCCCGGCCGGCGACGACGCCGATCTATTACGAGGTCGCGGCCAGCCGGCTGACGGTGGCCGAGACCATCGAGGTCAGCGGCGGCGACTCCTCGGGTGAGGTCGAGTTCGTGCTGGTGAAATCCGGCGGCCGGCTGCTCGTCGGGGTCGGCTCCGATCATACCGATCGCAAGGTCGAGACCTACAACATCACCGTCTCCAAGCAGATGTGCGACAAGCCCGTCGCGCCCGAGCTGTGGCTGGTCGACGACGTCGCCGCCCATTGGGACCAGCTGATGCTGCGCGCCTACGCCACCATCAATGGCGAGCGCGTGCTGTACCAGGAGGGCGCGCTGAGCGGCATGCTGGCGCCGTCCGATCTGGTCGCGCGCCGCCATGGCGAGGCCGGAATGCCCGAAGGCACCGCGATGTTCGGCGGCACCTTCGCAGCCAAGGGTGGCATCCGTCCGGCCGATCGTTTCGACTTCGAGCTGGTCGATCCCGTGCTGAACGGCGTCATCCGCCACGGCTACGCGGTTCATCAGCTGGTCATCGCAGGCTGAGGATAACCGCGCGATCACGATCGCGTGCGGCTCCAAAGTGTCAAAGGCGCGCCCTCTGGCGCGTGCCGTCATGCGCGCAGGCGTTGCGTGCGGCAAGGGCCTGTTAAGCAAGACGGCCTAGGGTGCCCGAGTGTGCCGAAGCGAGACCATAGCCTTGTTGTTCGTTCTGGTCCGGCACGCATGTCGCAAATCGAGACGCGGCGAGGCTGGCATATCCTTAACCGATCCTTACCTGATAGCAGCGGATTCGACGGGTCGGAGGACAAGGGCAATTAACTAGAAGTTTAGGATTGGTTTTGTGCGCGTGAACGCCTCCCTTAAGGGTTTGTTTAAATACCCCGGGAATTGGGAGAGCACGATGCGCGTCGCGATCGTCCACGATTGGCTTTACGTTCTCGGCGGCGCCGAGAAGGTGCTGCAGGAGATCTTGCGCTGCTATCCCGGCGCCGACGTCTTCACGCTGTTCGATCTGCTCCGTCCCGAGGAGCGCGCCAGGCTGGGGTTCGAAAGGTCGCACACCAGCTTCCTGCAGAAGATGCCGGGCTTGCGGAAGTATCACCGCTCCTATTTGCCGCTGATGCCGCTCGCGATCGAGCAGCTCGATCTGTCGAGCTACGATCTCGTGATTTCCTCGAGCTGCGCGGTGGCCAAGGGCGTGCTGACCGGGCCGGAGCAGCTGCACATCGCCTATGTGCATTCGCCGATGCGCTATGCGTGGGACCTGCAGCACCAGTATTTGCAGGAGAGCGGCTACGCGACCGGCGTCAAGGGCGTGATCGCCCGCGCGCTGCTGCACAAGATGCGGATCTGGGACGCGCGCACCGCGCACGGCCCCGACGCCATCTTCACCAATTCGCAGTTCGTCGCCCGCCGCATCAAGAAGATCTACGGCCGTGACGCCAAGGTGATCTATCCGCCGGTGACCATCGCGCAGCGCGATGCGATCCTTCCCGTCGGTAGTCACTTCCTCGCCGCGAGCCGGCTGGTGCCCTACAAGCGCATCGAGCCGATCGTGCGCGCCTTCAACACGATGCCGGACCTCGAACTGGTCGTGGCCGGCGACGGCCCGGAGGCGGCGCGCCTGAAGTCGATCGCGGGACCGAATGTGAAATTCGCCGGCTTCGTGCCCGACAAGCAATTGCGCGATCTCATGACCACCGCGCGTGCCTTCGTGTTCGCGGCGGAAGAAGATTTCGGCATCATCCCGGTCGAGGCGCAGTCGGAAGGCGCGCCGGTTCTGGCGCTGGGCCGTGGCGGTGCGCGGGAATCGATCCTCACGACCGGCCCGCGTCCGACCGGCATGTTCTTCGATTCGCCGGAGCCCGAGGGGATCGCCGCCTGCGTGCGGTCCTTCGTGGCCAAGGAGAAGGCGATCTCGCGTCTCGATTGCCGCCAGCGCGCCGGTTTCTTCTCGGCCGAGCGCTTCCGCAGCCAGTTCGTGGCGGCGGTCAACGAGGAGCTGGACAATTTCCGCGACGGCCATCAGGGCCGCGCGACGCGTTTGATTGCGTAGTGTTGCGATGTGGTGTGAGTGCAGATCATGAGGCAGGCGGCTCTCAACGAGGCCTTGTCCGGCTTTGATGCCGTCGCCCAGATCTGGCGCCGCCGCGGCGTCTTCGCGCTGGTCGCAGCTACCGTTCTCGCGGTCGCGGTCGCTGCCTTGGTTCTGCTCCCGGTGCGCTATCTCGCGACCGCGTCGGTGATCATCGCCGAGCAGGAGCCGGGCGCCAATACGTCGGCGGCGTGGGCGCAGAAGATCGGCGATCCCGCCGACATGGAAAGCCAGCTGCTGGTGATCCGCTCGCCGCGCCTGCTGCGGCAGATCATGGCGACCCCCGGTGTCGTCGACGCCGTCGTCGGCGAATGCGAGCGCGGCCGCATGTGGGGCGCGGCGGATGCGTGCCAGCGCCTCAAGACCGATCCGGGCGCCTTCATCGATCACGTCGACAGCCGCTTCAGCATCGCCTCCGCCGGCCGCTCGCGCGTCATCAACATCTCCTATCAGTCGGGCAATCCCGAAGTGGCGAAGCTGCTCGCCAACGCGCTGACGCAGACCTTCCTCGAGGATCAGCGCACCGAGGGCGCCAACAGCCGTGAGGTCGCGAGCTCCTGGTTGTGGCAGGAGCTGAAACAGCTCGACCAGCAGCTGCGCGACGCCGACGACAAGATCCAGAAGTTCCGTCGGACCAAGGGCCTCATGCGCGGCGCCAATGCGCCGATCTCCTCGGAGCGGCTGACCAGCATCGGCCAGCAGCTGTCGCAGGCGGAGGCCGCGCGCGCCGAGGCGGCGGCAAGGCTGCAGGAGATCAAGTCCGAGCAGGAGCGTGGCCCGACCGATGCGCCGTCGGTGCTGCAGAGCCGCACCATCGCCGACCTCAAGCAGCAATTGACCACCGTGAGCGCGCAGCTCGCCAGCGCCGCCGGCGTGCTCGGCCCCAAGCATCCCTCGATCCTGGCGCTGACGCGCGAGCAGGCCGCGATCCAGCAGAGGCTGGTCGACGAGATGCAGACCATCGCAGCGAGCGCGCAGAAGACGTTCGACGCCAACAATGTGCTGGTGACCTCGCTCAAGAAGCAGATGGAGACGGCGAAGGCCGAAGCCGGCTCGGCGACGCTGGACGAGGCGTCGATCGAGAGCATGGTGCGCGACACCGAGATCAAGCGCCAGCAATATGCCGAGCTCTACAAGAAGGCGAGCGAGCTCGAGACCGAGCGCCGCGTCCTGCGCGGCAGCACGCGTCTCGTCAGCCTCGCCGAATTGCCGAGCAAGCCGTTCTTCCCGAAGAAGGTGCCGTTCCTCGCCGCCGGCCTGACGCTCGCGATCATCTTCGGCGTCGCCGCCGCGTTGCTTGCCGACCAGCTCTCACGGCTTCGCCCCGCTCCGAAATTGACGACGGCCGCGCCGGAGCCCGTCAGCAGCGATCTCGTCGCGCCGATTGATGATGCGCCGGCCAGTGTTCCAGATCTGCCGCCGCAGGCTGAACTGCCAGCCGCGGTGGATGAGCCGCCGGCCGAGCCGAAATCTCATCTTCCCAGCGTCGCCGACGTTTCGATCCTGGCCTGCCTGCCGCGTCTGAAGAGCCTGCGCCAGATGTCCGCCCTCGGCGCCATCCTGCAGGGCCATCAGCCCCTCGCTATTCCGCAGGTTCTGCGCCTCGCCTCCGAGGACGCGGAATTCCAAGTGATGCTGCACGATCTCGTTCACGAGCTGGGCCTCGACGCGTCCCCGCGGCCGCAACGGCTCGTCGTGACATCGCCTGACGCCGGCGACGGCAAGACGACGACGGCGTGCGTGCTGGCCGAGCATCTCGCGGCGGCGGGCCGGCGCGTGCTGCTGGTCGAGTGCGACGTCGAGCATGCGAGCTTCGCGCAGGTCATGGCCCTCGCTCCAAGCCCGGGCTGGCTGGGCGCGCTGGAGCACGGCAGGCCGCTGCACGAAATGGTATTGCGCACGGAGCATCCGTCGCTCGATGTGTTGCCGGCCGGCGTCGCGACTGGTCCGGTCGGTGACATCCTCGAGGTGATCAGTCTCGATAGTCTGCTCGTCGGGCTCGACGGCTATGACGCCGTCGTCGTCGATACGCCGCTCTCGTCGCAGCGCGACGACTTTCTGTCGGGAACGGATTGGGTGATCGTCTGTGTGCGCAGCGATCGCTCGTTGATCGAGCCGGCTGTTGCGACGGTGAACAAGAGCCGGGCGCTCGGGGCGACCGATGTCGGCATCGTCGTCACCATGGCTGACGCCGAGCCGCGCGCCACGACCGTCGGACAGACCGCGTCGATCGCAGCCTATGCCGAGGCGGGCTGATGTCGGGCGAACGCGTCCTGTTCGTTGATCACACCGGGCAGATCGGCGGCGCCGAACTGATCCTGCTCGACGTCGTTCAGGGGCGCAACGAATCGTCAGCCTTCCTGTTCGAGCAGGGGCCGCTCGCCAAGGCATTGTCCGATCGCGGGCTCTCCGTCATCACGTCGCGCTGGGGCATCGGCCTGCCGCGATTCCGGCGCGATAGCTCATGGCTCAAGGCGTTGCCGCTGGCCGGTGGCTTGGCCGCGATCACCGCCGAGCTCGCCCGCCTCGCCCGCCGGCATGACGTCGTCTATGCCAACTCGCAGAAGGCCTTCGTGCTGGCCGCGATCGCCAATGTCGTCGCGCGCAAGCCGCTGATCTGGCACCTGCACGACATCATCAGCCCGGCGCATTTCGGCGCGATGCAGCGCCGGACGCAGATCTTTCTCGCCAACCGCTTCGCGACCAAGGTCGTCGTCCCGTCCGAAGCGGCGGCCGCCGCGTTCATCGAGGCCGGTGGACGGCGATCCCTGATCGAAGTCGTGCCCAATGGTCTGTCCGTCGAACCCGTCGCGGTGTCGCGCCAGGAGCTGCGGCAGCGGCTCGGCCTGCCGCAGGGGCCGCTGGTCGGCGTGTTCAGTCGGCTCGCGCAATGGAAAGGCCAGCATGTTCTGGTCGAGGCGCTGGCCAGGCTGCCAGGCGTCCATGGCATCGTCGTTGGCGACGCGCTGTTCGGCGAGCAGGACTATGCGGCGCAGCTGAAGCGGCAGGTCGACGCGCTCGGCCTCGCCGGTCGCATTCACTTCCTCGGCCACCGGGGTGATGTGCCGCTGTTGATGCAGGCGGTCGACGTGATGGTTCATCCGTCGATCGATCCGGAGCCGTTCGGCCGCACTCTGGTCGAAGCGATGCTCGCCGGCGTCCCGGTCATTGCGACCGATGCAGGCGCTGCGCCGGACATTCTGGAGCATGGCCGCGCCGGCATGCTCGTGCCTCCCGGCGATGCACGCGCGCTGGCGGAAGCTTTGGATACTGTCTTGGCCGAGCCTGCCGTCCTTGAGCCGCAGCTGGCCTACGCCTCGCGCCGCGCACGCTCGCATTACAGTCTCGCCCGGATGCTGGAGTCGATCGGACTGTTGATCCGCAACGTCCGCGCAGGAGCAGCGGTGTGAGCACGATCCTCACGTCTGCGCCGGACGAACACGACTGGCGTTTGCCCGGCTGGGCGGCGGCGATTGCCGTGCTCGCGATCACGGCGCTTGCGGCCGGCGTGCTCGGCGGCGCGTCGCGGGCGCTGTTCGTGCTCGGTTGCGGCGGCGTCGGCTGGTACGCGTGGCGGCAGGGGCCGGCCGTGCATCTCCAGGCGGCGCTGATCCTGTTCAGCTTCGCGCCGTTCGTGCGGCGGCTCGTCGATCTCTCGGCCGGCTACGATCAGCTCGGCCTGATGCTGATCGGTCCGTTGTTCGCGATCCTCGCGCCGGTGCTGTCACTGCCGCGGCTGATCGAGCAGCGGCAGGTTCCGGCGCGCTGGATCTGGCCGCTCGGCATCGTCGCCGTCTGCGTCGTCTATGCCGGTCTGCTCTCGCTCGCGCAGGCGGACTGGAACAATGCCGCCTCCGGCCCGCTGAAATGGCTGGCGCCGCTGCTCTATGCGGCCGTGCTGATGCTCAGCGCCGATCGCCGCGAACTGATCGATGCGGCCGCCTCGGCCTTCGGGATCATCCTTCCGATCACCGGTCTCTATGCGCTCTACCAATATGTCGATCCGCCGGACTGGGATCGCTACTGGATGGAGTACGCGCCGATCATCTCGATCGGGCAGCCCGTTCCCTACGGCGTGCGCTCGTTCAGCACGATGAATGCGCCTGCGGCCTATGCCTCCTTTACCGCGGCGGGGTTGCTGCTGATCGCCTTCGGCCGCCGCTCGTGGCCGGCGCTGCTGCTGGCAGTGCCCGCCGGTCTCGGGTTTCTGCTGTCGATGTATCGCACGGCCTGGATCTCGCTTGCGATAGGCTTGCTGTTCTGCCTGCTGTTTTCTGAGACGCGGCGCCGCGCCGGCCTGATCCTCGTCGGTCTTGCCGTCGCCGTGGTGCTCGCGGCAACGCTGACGCCGTTCGGTGACGTCGTTGCGGACCGGCTGTCGTCGCTCAGTGAGGGCACCAAGGATGGCAGCGCGCAGGAGCGGCTGCAAGAATTCGTGACGTTATGGAATCTGCCGGACAGCTCGCTGTTCGGCACCGGCTTCACCATCACCGATGTCGGCGCCGCCGGCGCCATGCCGGTCGACGGCATGATCATCGCCTGCTGGCTGACCATGGGCATCGTCGTCGGCGGCTTCTGCCTCGCGGCGCTGCTCTGGGCGATCGGCAATGCGCTGGCCTCGGCATGGTCGGATCCCTCGTCGGACGCCGTGATCGTCGGTGCCCTGGCGCTCGGCGCGCTGATTCAGTTGCCGCTCGCCAACATCACCTCCGGCGAGAACGGCTTCTTGTTCTGGACCTTCGCCGCATTGCTGGTTCCGCCGAGCGCGACGGAGGACGCCGTATGAGCGCCTCAGGTCCCTCGCTGCGGCGCTTCAGTGCGCTCCTGATCAGCGGGGCGCTCGCCAGCAAGCTGCTCGGCTTCGCCCGCGAGGTGCTGATGGCGCATGTGCTCGGCGCCACGCTCATCGCCGACGGCTTTCGCGCGGCCATGGCCGCCGTGCTGATTCCGCTCGCCTTCCTGCAGAACGAGAGCGTGCCGGCGATCATGATCCCGATGCATCGCGAGGCACTGCAGCGTCCCGATCCGGCGCGCAGCCTGGGTGCTCTGACGATCGTGATCGGCGCGGTCTCGACGCTGGTGATGGCGGTGATCCTGCTGCTTGGCGAGCTCTGGGTGAATGCCGTGGTCGGTGGCTTCTCGGCGGACGGCCGCGAACTCACTTTGCATTTCGTGCGCATGATGTCGCTCGCCATGCCCGCCTCGGCCGTGCTCAACGTGCTGGCGGCGGGCGAGATCGCGCTCGGCCGTACGCGGCTGACCAATCTCCGTGCCAGCCTGCTGAACGTCGCCGTCATCGGCGGCATCGGCCTGCTCGTGCTCACCGGCGACGCCTACATGCTCGCCTGCGCCTTCACGGTCGCCTTCAATGGCCTTGCGGCCTGGGGCCTTTTCTCGCTGTGGCGCGAGGGTGAGCTGGGCGTCTCCGGTCTCACGATGCGCATGGTCGTCGACAAGGGCATCGAGTTCTTCCGCCGGCTGCGCGTGCTGCTTGCGCTGCCGCTGGCCGAGCAGGGCAATGTCTGGATCGAGCGCTTCACCGCATCGCGTCTGACGACCGGCGCCGTCGCCTCGCTGGACTACGCGCGGTCGCTGACGGAAAGCGCGCTGCTGCTGATCAGCCAGCCGCTCGGCATGGCTGTGCTGTCGCAGCATGCGCCGCGCGATCCGCGCGCCCAGACCGAGGCGCTGCTGCGACCGCTGCTGGCGCTGACCTTGCCGGCCTCGGCGTTCCTGCTGGTGTTCGCGACCGACATCGTGCGCCTGATCTATTTCCGCGGCGCCTTCGGCGACGAGGCGCTGCTGCTGACTTCGCATGCGCTCAAGGGCATCGCCTGCGGCGTCTGGGCGGCGACGCTCGGCTGGATCCTGATCCGTCTGCTCAACGGCGCCGGCCGCAACGGGGTTGCCGCGCTGATCATCGTCTGCGCCTATCTCGCCAATATGGGCTTCAATCTATTGATGCCGCTGTTCGACCCGTCACCGGCGGCCGGCATGCAGCTGCTCGGCGTCGGCGAGGCGATCCGCAGCCTGGTGCTGCTGCTCGGCGTGGTGTTCGTGCTCGGCGATGCGCGCAAGCTGCTGCTGGTGATCGGCCTGGCGCTGCTGCCGACCGCGCTGATGGTCATGCTGGGCATGATGATCCAGAACGCCGTGCCCGGCCTGTTGCCGCGGCTGTTCGCCGGCGGCGTCGCCTATCTCATCTGCCTTGCCTTCGCGATCGGCATTCTGCTGCCGAACGTCGTGGGCGCGGCGTTCCGGCATGTGCGTCGCACGTTGAGGATGAAGGGAGAGCTGAGTTGACCCTGTTGGCCCTCGCCGCCGCCAAGGCCATGATGGCCTCCAGCGCGTTCGTCCTTCCACTCGCCAAGGCCGCCGACCGCGTGCTCGGCCCGCGCGGCTGCTGCCTGACGTTCCATCGCACGGCGCCCTCCGAACAGTGGGAGCGCCTGCCCAATCGCGACTTCTATGTCGATGCCGATTTTCTCGATCGCTTCCTCGGCTATGTGCTGGAACAGGGCTGGGATGTCGTGACCATGGAGGAAGCGTTGCGCCGCGCCGCGGGCGAGACGCCCGCGGGCCGCTATGTGAATGTCTCGATCGACGATTGCTATCGCGACACGTTCGAGCTGCTGGTGCCGGTGTTCCGCCGGCACAATGTTCCGGTCACGCTGTTCGTGACCACCGGCATTCCCGACGGCACCTTGCCGCTATGGGCCGCGGGCCTGGAAGATGCGCTGCTGAACAGAGACAGCCTCTGGATCGACGGTGAGCACATCACGCTGTCGAGCGACGAGCAGCGCCGTGCGGTGTTTGCCGAGGTCGCGGCGCGCTGGGATGGGCCGCAGGCCGCAGGCTGCTACGCCGCCTTCTGCGCCGCCAACGGCATCGACATCAAGGCGATGCATGGGAAGCACGCGATCTCCTGGGACATGCTCGAGACCCTCGCGCGCGATCCGCTGGTGGAGATCGGCGCCCACACCGTGTCGCATGCGCGGATTTCGTCATTGTCGCCTGAGCACGCGCTGAAGGAAATGGCCGACGCGCGGCTGCGCCTCAACGCGCGGCTCGGCATCGACGTCAAGCACTTCGCCTTTCCCTATGGCCGCGCCGCCGATTGCGGCCCGCGCGATTTCGCGCTGGCGCGCGAAGCGGGATTTGCCAGCGCTGCCACGACACGCAAGGGCCTGGTTCATGCCGGCCAGGATTCATTCTCGATTCCGCGCAACACCATGAACGGCGCCCACCGCAGCTTGGCCGCGATGGAGCTGCATCTCACCGGCCTCAGCGGAGCTGCCGCGCGGGTGATGGGCCGTGTCTAGCCTGCGCCTGCGGATCGTCTCGATCGCCCATCCGGCCACCAGCAGCGAGGCCGGCCGGCTGCGCTATCGCTTCCTCGCATCACGTCCCGGCGTCGACCTGCATCTGGTGATGCCCGAGGTCTGGAAGGAGTTCGGCCGCACGATCGAGGCAGCGCCCTCGGATGACGGCTTCCCGGTCCATCGGCTGCCGATCCGGCTGCCCGAGGCCGGGCCGATGAAATGGTATCTGCATTTCTATCCGGCGCTGCGCCGCCTGCTGCGCGAGCTCGATCCCGACGTCATCCATCTCTGGGAGGAGCCATGGAGCATCGTGGCGCTGCAGGCGCAAATGCTGCGCGGCCGTGCGGCGCTGGTGCTCGAGGTCGACCAGAACATTCTCAAGCGGCTGCCGCCGCCGTTCGAGACGATCCGAAAGTTCGTCCTCGGCCGCACCGATCACATCCTGTCGCGCAGCCCCGATGCGACCGAGGTCGTGCGGGCGCGTGGCTACGCCGGGCCGGTGACGCCGATCGGCTATGGCGTCGATCTCGCGACCTTCACGCCGGCGGATGCGCCCGCTGCGCGGCGGGCGGATGCGTCGTTGCGCCTCGGCTATGTCGGACGTCTCGTGGTCGAGAAGGGACTCGACGATGCGCTCGAGGCGCTCGCGCGCAGCCCTGCGGCGGCGACGCTGAGCATCATGGGGGAGGGACCGCACGAAGCGCATCTGCGCCAGCGCGTGGAAGACCTCGGCCTGGGCGGCCGCGTCGATTTCCAGGGGTGGGCCGCACCTGCCGAGGTGGCCTGTTTTCTGCGCAGTCTCGATGCGCTGCTGCTGCTGACGCGGACGACGAACGCAGTGCGCGAGCAGTTCGGTCGGGTGATCATCGAGGCGCAGGCCTGCGGCCTTCCGGTGATCGGATCGACCTGTGGCGCCATTCCCGATGTCATCGGCGACGGCGGCTGGATCGTGCCGGAGCAGGACCCGGAACGCCTGCGTCAGCTGCTCGACCAACTCGGCGCCGACCGAACCCAGTTCGCGCCGCGATCGCAGGCCGCTCGCGCCAATGTGCTCAAGCGATTCACCTATGATGCAGTCGCAACCGCGATCGAAACCGCGTGCCGAGCGGCGGACCAGTCGAGAAGCGCATCGCGCCTGGCGGCGCCGCGGCCGCTACGGGCGAGCTAGCGCTACTCAGGCCTTCGCGGTCAGCGCCCACGCCGATTGGCTCGGCTCACGCTTGGCCGCATCGATCCGTCGGAGCAGCTCGATGTATTTCAGACCGACCTGATCCCAGCCATAGGCCTGCGCGGTGGCCTGCGCTCCCTGACCCAGGCGCTCCAGCAGAGCGGGATCGGCGAACGCGGCGGCGATCTTCGCCGCGATGTCATCGGCGTCCATCTGGATGCGGAAGCCGTTGATGCCGTCGTGGAGATAGTCCTCGATGCCGCCGACCGGGGTTGCGAACACCGGTACGCTGCAGGCCATCGCCTCCATGCACACAAGCGAGAACGTCTCATAGCTCGTCGGCAGCACGAAGGCGTCGGCGGCCGAGTAGAGCGCCGGCATGTCGGAGCGCGCGCCGGCGAAGATCAGCCGGTCACGTGTCTTATCGGCGAGCTTCTTGTAGGGGGCGGGATTGTCCGAGCCGACGACCAGCAGCCACACGTCATCGCCGAGCTTCTCCAGCGCGCCGACGGCATGGGCCAGCCCCTTGCGGCTGAACTCATGGCCGGCGAACAGCAGCACGCGCGCATCGGCGGGAATGTTGAACGCGCGGCGGATCTCCCGGCCGGCCCGCTCATCGCGTCTGAACCGGTTGAGATCGATGCCGTTGGAGATGACCTGGATGCGCGACGGCGGCACCTGGTAGATGCGCTGCAGCTCTTCAGTCACCCTCTCGGAGACGGCGACGAAGGCGCGATAGCGCAGGCCGCCGATCATGAAGCGGTCGCGCAAGGCGACCCAGAGATGCATCGGATTGAGCAGCCAGCGCCAGCGGCCGGCAGCGCGCTTCTCCGCAAGGCTCTGCGCATTGACGGCATGGACGATCAGCACGTCGCCCTTGAGGCTGTCACCATGGCTGATGACCACGGCGCGGGGATGACGCGCCAGCGCCCGCGTTGCCGCCACAGTGAACAGGGGAACGACGATGGCGCGGCCGATGTGACGAAACAATCCACGGGTCGGAATCCGCGCCAGCCATGGCGCGACACGCTCGACCTTGATCGACTGTTCGAGATTCTCAGCCACCGCGCTCGCCAGCACGACATTCGATAAACCATTCCGGCCGAAAACGCGCGCCAGCTCGATGGCGACGGTTTCCACGCCGCCGGCATTGCTTATCTCTTGAACGACCTGGACGATCTCAAAAGTCATCACGGACATTTACGGGACTAGACATTGCGGCTTCGTTCCAATCTGCTGGTGGTTAGCATAACGCTATTAACGTTTGGCTCGGCAATTCCAGGCCTTGCCGACGATGTGAACGGCGCCGCAGTTCGCGATCGCATGGGCGGCGGTAATCTCGTGACGCATCTCGCCGGCAAGAGCAGCCAGCTCTATCAGGCGCTGCACGGCGTCGGCGCGCGAATGGGGCGGATGGATTCTTACGGCTGGCGCACGCTCGCGCGGGTGCCGACGCCGCATGATTTCGATGCCGCCATGCTGGAGGCGCACACGAACGGCATCACGCCGCTGATCCTGCTCGAATATGAGGGCAGCTATCAGACGCTGAACCCGCCGCAGCCGGTCGGCTCCTATCAGGACTGGTTCGCCGCTGGAGAGGCGATGGCGAAGCGCTTTCGGCCCGGCGGCGACTGGGGCCGGGAAAACGGTATCCCCGACTGGGGCGCAACGATCTTCACCGCGATCAACGAGCCCGACGTGCAGGCCACGATCCCGCGCCAGGACTATCACGACGCGCTGGCTGGACTGGCTGACGGCGTTCACAGCGTCGACCCCAAGCTGCGCGTGGTTCCCGGCGGCTTCGCGACCTGCAATTCGCATGGCGACGCCAGCTTGCGCGGCTACGGCCCGGCGATCGCCGACCTGCTCGCCGATGGCCGGCTCGACGGCATCGACCTGCACACCTATTACAACGATCGCTGGTATCCGATGACCAGGGGACGTGCCTTCTCGGTGCAGACCTGTTTCGATCGCATCAAGCAGGCGATGGGCCTGACGCGCGACATCAACTTCTACACGACCGAGTTCAACATCGCGCGGGCTGGTGCCTGGGAGAGCGAGCAGGTCGCGGCGAAATTGTTTCTGAGTGCGATCTGGGACCAGCTCGCCGTCGTCGGCAAGGACGGCCGTTCGCCGGTCTCGATCATCGCCTTCCCCTGGAATCTCGGCGACACGCCGGATGTCGATGGTCTCGCTTATGCGATGGCCAGCGGCAAGGAGCCCTGGGTGCCGGAGGCGCGCAGCCAGGTCTTGAGGACGGTGCTGCAACTCGCCGGCCACATGAAGATCGTGTCGATCGACCGCCGCCTCGCGCTGTACAGGCTGAGCGGTCCGGATGCCGAGCTGATCGTCTGGCAGAACATCGCCGGCTGGACCGACCGGCCGGGCCGGGCCGTCGAAATCGAGCTGCCGGCCTGGGCGCGCAGCCTCGAGGTCTGGGGATGGGACGGGCTGCAGCGCCGCATCGACGTGACGCCCGGCCGCTTCTTCGTCGACGGCCTCAATGCCGACGAGACCTACATGTTTCGCGTGCCGCGGCCGTGATCGGCGTTGAGGACACCGATCGATCCACCACGGCCAGGTTTCGCTGACTCCATTAACCAGATGGTAAGGCCGGCACGACGTGGTTCACTGCCCCTCCGGCTTTTTACGATAATTGCATCCGTGGCGGGATCCCTCCTGCGCGCCAGCGCGGGACAGCTCTTGCGCGGGACAGATCTTGGGTGACGCTGGAATGCAGCCGATCAGGAAGGCTGAGATGGCGAGTGACACGGCGGCGCAGACACGGCCCCTGACCGGCGTCCGCATTCGCGAAATCAGGACCGCGGACCTTGCGGCGGTCGCGGCACTGCTGACGCGCGGATTTGCCTTCCGCAGCGAAGCCTATTGGCTGCGCGGGCTGGAGCGTCATGCGGCGCGCCCGCGGCCGGCGGGCTTTCCTGCCTTCGGCTACTGCCTCGATCATGGCGGTGTGCCGGTGGGCGTCATCCTGCTGCTGTTCTCGAACGTGCAGGGCCCAGACGGGGCTGTCATCGTCAGGGCCAATGTTTCGAGCTGGTATGTCGAGCCGGCGTTCAGGGCTTTCAGCTCGATGCTGGTTCGCGCGGCGACGCGCGACAAGACCGTCACTTACTTCAACATCACGCCGGCCCCGCACACCTGGCCACAGGTCGAGGCGCAGGGATTCTCTGTCTATTGCAAAGGGCAGATCTACGCCGCGCCGGCCCTGTCCCGCCCGGTGGCCGGCGTGGCGATCGATGAATTCGCCGCCGGCGCCGTTGATGGCCTCTCCGCCTATGAGATCGATTTGCTGCGGCAGCATGCGGATTGGGGCTGCCTGAGTGTCGTCGCGCGCGAGGCCGGGGTCACCCGGCCGTTCGTGTTTCAGAAACATCACGTGAAGAACATTCTGCCGATCTACCGTCTGCTGTATTGCCGCGACATGGCGGACCTCACCCGGCTTGCCGGCAACCTCGGACGTTTCCTGCTTGGGCGCGGCGGCCTCCTGGTCCGGCTCGACGCCAACGCGGCCATGCCGGCACTCGTCGGCTGGTACTCTGACAAGCGCGGCCGGAAATACGCCAAGGGCCCGCACCCCCCGCGCCTCGGCGACCTCGCCTTTACCGAGGCGGCGCTGTTCGACCGGTGAGCCAAACGGATTCCGCGCGATCAGAGGCGCCGCGGACCGCTCATTCGTGGCGGGCGCAATAGCGGAAGCCGTGCTGCTTGATGAGCTCGTCGCGCTTCGCCGACTCGAGATCCTCGTGCATCATCTCGCGCACCAGCTCCT
The DNA here is from genome assembly GCF_024586915.1 of Bradyrhizobium sp. SRS-191. GTDB lineage: Bacteria > Pseudomonadota > Alphaproteobacteria > Rhizobiales > Xanthobacteraceae > Bradyrhizobium. The sequence goes on along the minus strand of NZ_JANBVS010000022.1, from coordinate 15,120 downwards.
CGAATGTCGTTTGCGGCACCCAGCCGAGCTTCTGCTTCGCCTTGGAGGGATCGCCGAGCAGGGTCGCCACCTCGGTCGGCCGGAAGTAGCGCGGGTCGACGGAGACGAGGCACTTGCCGGTCGCTGCATCGTAGCCCTTCTCGTCGACGCCGCGGCCCTTCCATTCCAGCGTGAGACCGATCTCGGCCGCTGCCAGATTGACGAAATCGCGCACCGAGTGCTGCACGCCCGTGGCGATGACGTAGTCCTCGGCCTCGTCCTGCTGCAGCATCATCCACTGCATCTCGACATAGTCCCGGGCGTGACCCCAGTCGCGCATCGCGTCGAGATTGCCGAGATAGAGATGGTCCTGCAGGCCGAGGCGGATCTGGGCGAGCGCGCGGGTGATCTTGCGGGTGACGAACGTCTCGCCCCTCACCGGGGACTCGTGATTGAACAGGATGCCGTTGCAGGCGTAGATGCCGTAGGCCTCGCGATAGTTCACAGTGATCCAATAGGCGTAGAGCTTGGCCACGGCATAGGGTGAGCGCGGATAGAACGGAGTGGTCTCGCGCTGAGGAACCGCCTGCACCAGCCCGTAGAGCTCGGAGGTCGAGGCCTGGTAGAACCGCGTCTCCTTCTCGAGCCCGACGATACGAATGGCTTCGAGCAGCCGCAATGTCCCGAGTCCGTCGGCATTGGCCGTATATTCAGGCTCCTCGAACGACACGGCCACATGGCTCTGGGCCGCGAGGTTGTAGATCTCGTGCGGGCGCACCTCGCCGACGATGCGGATCAGGCTGGAGGAATCCGTCAGGTCGCCATAATGCAGGCGGAACGGCGGATCCGGCTCATGAGGATCGAGGTAGAGGTGATCGATGCGATCGGTATTGAACAGGGATGAGCGGCGCTTGATGCCGTGGACTTCGTAGCCCTTGCCGAGCAGCAATTCGGCGAGATAGGCACCGTCCTGCCCCGTGACGCCGGTGATGAGGGCCCGCTTCTTGGCCATAAGAGATCAGTGCCCCCGATTGAACCGCAGCAGCATGGTCCGTTGTGCCTCCGGCCAGCCCGTGTTGCGCCCAGGGCCGGACTTTCGCGGCAGATGTCTTCGCTCCGTGACGACGGGCACAGTCCGAGATCTCCCTCATGGGTCATTCTCCCCGGCAACGGAGGAGGTGATCCATGTTCTACATTCTCGATCTGGTGCTGGCAGCGGCGCTGCTGTTCTTCTTGTTTCTGCCGATCACGGATCGCCGGACCGTCATCATGAAACTGGGCATGATGATGGCGGTCGTGTTGCTGTTCGGTGTGACTCTGGCGGCGCCGCATGGCGCAGTGCCGGCCGATCCCTCCGCCCAGGCCTTTCTGCTCACGGGCAAGTAAGTGCTGGCGTCATCTCGACCTGTGGGCGTCGCCCGGGCTCGCACGATTGGCAGGGCGGTCCTGATCGTGTAGCACCGGGCGGGCGCCATGCACACTCGGAGGGTCCGGATGCCTGCTCTTGCCCATGCGCTGCTCGCCGCTCTCAAGGACCACGGCGCCCGCGAGATCTTCGGCATTCCCGGCGATTTCGTGTTGCCGCTGTTCAAAGTCATCGAGGAAAGCAACATCCTGCCGAGCGTGACCCTCAGCCATGAGCCGGCCGTCGGTTTCGCGGCCGATGCCGCGGCCCGCTATCATGGCGGGCTCGGGGTCGCCGTCGTGACCTATGGCGCCGGCGCCTTCAATGTCGTCAATGCGGTGGCCGGCGCCTATGCCGAGCGCTCGCCGGTCGTCGTCATCGCCGGTGCTCCGGGCGCCCGCGAGCGCGTCTCCGGCTTCCTGCTGCATCACCAGGCGCGCACGGTGGACACGCAGCTTGCGGTGTTCAAGGAAATCACCTGCGACCAGGCCGTGCTCTCGGATCCCGCCACGGCGCCGGCGCTGATCGCGCGCGTGCTGCGCAGCGCCAGGGAAATGTCGCTGCCGGTCTATCTCGAATTCCCGCGCGACATGGTCGATGCCGAGGTCGAGCCCGTCGCGCCGCTTCCGGCCCGGAGGGCGGACAAGGAGGCGCTCGACGAATGCGTCGACGAGATCCTGGCGCGCATCGCACGCGCGGAGCGTCCGGTCATCGTGGTCGATGTGGAGATCCGCCGCTACGGCGTCGAGGACCGGATTGCGGCGCTGGCGCGCAAGCTCGGCCTGCCGCTGGTCACGACCTTCATGGGACGCGGCCTGCTCGACAAGGCCGACGATGTGGTCGCCGGCACTTATCTCGGTGCGGCCGGCAATCCGGCGATCACGCATCTCGTCGAGGAGGCCGATTTGGTGCTGATGCTCGGCGTTATCCTGTCGGATACCAATTTTGCGCTGTCCAACCGCGCGCCGGATGCGCGGCGGATGATCCTGGCCTCGAGCCGCGAGGTGCAGATCGGCCACCACGCCTATCGCGACATGCCGCTCGGTGACCTGATCGACGCGCTGGAGCAGCGCGCCACGCCGCGGACGGCCGCGAGCGGGCTGCCGCGCCAGCGCTCGGCATATCCGCGCGGGCTCGCCGCCGATGACCAGCCGATCGCGCCGTCGGACATCGCGACCGCGATCAACGACATGTTCGATCGTCACGGCCGGATGCCGATGACGTCGGACATCGGCGATTGCCTGTTCACGGCGATGGAGATCGACAACACGGCGCTGGCGGCGCCGGGCTATTATGCCGGCATGGGATTCGGCGTCCCCGCCGGTATCGGCGTCGCTGCAACGGGCTTGCGGCCGTTGATCCTGGTCGGCGACGGCGCCTTCCAGATGACCGGCTGGGAGCTCGGCAATTGCCGCCGCTACGGTCTCGATCCGATCGTCGTCCTGTTCAACAATTGCAGCTGGGAGATGCTACGCGTGTTCCAGCCGGAGTCGCGCTTCAACGATCTCGACGACTGGCACTATGCCGACATCGCCAATTCCATCGGTGGCGCAGGTGAGCGGGTCACGACCCGCGGCGAACTCGTCGCCGCGCTCGAGCGCGCCGTCCAGCGCCGCGGCCGGTTCTCGTTGGTCGAAGTGATGCTGTCGCGCGGCAAGACGTCGGACACATTGGCGCGCTTCGTGGCCGGCTTCAAATCCGCCCGCGAGCGCATGGCAAAGGGCTGAAACAGCGGAGAGATCGATACGATCTCAGCGCTGAGCTACTGCAAGGCCTTGTCGTGATTGCCGAGCCCGATCGCCTTGTAGTCGTAGGTCGGATAGAACTCCGTGCGATAGGCTCCCCACGCCGTGGTTTCGAAGATGCGGTTGACCTCGCGCAGGCGCGAGGCGGGCAGGCGAAGCGTCACCACCTGGCCGATCCCCATCACGACGTTCCAGCTCACGACCTCGATGCCGGCCGGCGGGAACGCCTTGTAGAATCCCTGGCGTTCGAGCTGCGCGTTCAGCTCGCTCAGCGGCCGTGACTGATCGTGCTTGAGCAAGACGGTCAGCAGCACGGCGTTGTCCGCCGTCGGCGCTGCGGCCGGCGCATCAGGCGCGGTCTGTGCGCCCACGCCTGAGTTCGTCAACGTCGCGCATGCCATGGTCAGCGCAACCAGCAACATCCTGCTCGCCTTCACATCGGCCTCCCTCGTTCCACGGTTCAAGATAGTCCGCCTCATCGTCGGCGGTATGACAGGCCACGTTGAGCAGCTTCGGACAGAAGACGACGGCGATGCCGCCATGTTCCTAACGGTCGGAGGCGCGCCACGGGGCGAGGGGGGATTCGAAAGGTCGGGTTTTCCGCGGGCGGTCGCGGCAGAGCGCGAACGAGCGTCAGCCGGTCGCCGAGCGCAGGGCCGTCTTGATCGCGTCGCGGCCTTTCCAGGCGAAGTAGGTGAGGCGGTCACCCAGCGAGCGATGGCTGCGCAGCCGGTTGGAGCCGAGCACGTGGCCCACCTCATCGGGGAAGCGCTTGACCTCTGCCTGCACCATCTTGTCGGTGTTGGTCATGATGGCGTTGAGACGATTGCCCCACTCCGACTCTTCGATCCGGTCGATGCGGACCTGAATCGCATATTCAATGTCGTACATGCCGGTCAGGATTTCCTTGGCCGTCACCACGCGGTTGTTCTTCAGGGCGATCCGGAGCGCGAGCCGTTTGTCCTCGAGCTGGTCCAGCACCATCGGCACGGTCGCGGCGTAGGGCGCCGAGATCACGTCCGCGACGTTCTTGCTGCGTGCGGCCTTGGTCGCCAGCCGCATCACCTGCCAGGGATCCTTCAGGCGCTTGGCGACCAGCGTCAGGGCGAAGGGAACGGCTTCCGGCTCCTTCTTGCGCAGGCCATCGAGCAGCAACGCCATCTTCTTGACCTGCGGGTCGTCGAACTCGGCGATTCGATCCGGCAGCGAGTCGGCGAACTTCGCCAGCTCCTCGCGGGCGCGCAACGCCTTCATCAGCTTGACGACGTCGTCGAATACGGATGGAGAGGCCGTATAGGCCTTGAGCTTGGCGCGTACCTGCTCGATGCCGTCGGCGCGGGCGAGGGTACCTTCCAGCGACTTCGTGACCTTGGTCTGGAATGCACTGGCGGCCTGGCGGATCTCGCGCTGCTTGTCTGCTGCGATCAGGTCCTTCATCTGCGCGTTGTAGTCGCGCGCCATGGTCGGCAGCAGGTCGCGCGAGATCCACTCCCAGATCGGCGTCAGCGAGCCCCGAGCGATGCGGCCTTCATTGGCATGCTCCGGCGAGCCGTCGATCAGGAGCTGCTCGATCGGCATGAAGAAGTAGCGCGACGGATTGATGGTCCGATGGCCGCCGACGCCATTGTTGCGGATCTCCGCGCGCAGACGCGCCTGCAGGTCGGCCGATCCCGGCATCTCGACCCCGCTCAGCTCCAGCCGCTCGAGTTCGCTGAGCAAACAGCTCCGCGTCAACGGCGACAACCGCTGCAGAAATTCCCAGATCCGGTCGACGGGGCCCATTGTCGTATCTGGCTGTCAGCTCGAGGTCTTTACTGCTCGTCTCGGGGGACGAGAACCGGCGCATCGAACCACGAAACAGTTGGTGCCGAATTAATATCATTAAACAATCGTAGGAATGCAGGAGCCGCTTGGAACTTGCGCCCAGGGCGGCTCCTCGAAGATGGTCAAGCGGCGACTCTCCGCGCGGGTTAACTTTTCGATACAACAACCTGTGGGAGAAATTGTCGACGATTGCGCGAGTTAGCGCGCCGGCCCGTATTGTTACGGGTGACGATATTAACCATGTTAAAGTCGGGGTGCGACATGATGAGCCATGGCACAGCTCGGCAACAGCCTTTCTGACGACCGCGCCGCACCCCGTCCGGCCGATCCGAAAGTTAACGACCACGATCTTCCGGCGCACCGTGAGAGCTCGCTTGCGGCCGAGGATCAGGAGACGCTCGCGCTCGCTCAGCAGCTCAACGGATCGCTCACCGCGCTGATGCTCTATATGGGCGAGATCAAGCAGCGCAGCGATGAGATCGCCAGAAGTCCCGGCGAGCGCCGTCACGTCCAACTGGTGGTCGACAACGCGCTGCAACAGACCGAGCGCGTCTGCGCGCTCGTGAGCAGGATGTCGGGTGCGCAGGGACAATCTGGCGCGCTCTCGCGGCCGGCGGCTCGTGAACCGGTTTCCCCTGCAGCCGCGGGGCGCTCCGGCCGCGCGAGCAAATCGCTCACTCCGCGCGAGCGCGAGGTTCTCAAACTGATCAGTGAAGGCCATTCGAACAAGGAGGGCGCCTTGCGCATGCGCATCAGTCCTCGCACCTTCGAGAGCCATCGCGCCGAAGCCATGCGCAAGCTGGGCGCGCGCAACACCGCGGAGCTCGTGCGCGCAGCGCTTCTCAACCAGATCGGATGATCTCAGCCGCGGGCGGCCTGCGCGTTCGAGTCCGAGGGGAATGGCCGATGTCATCACGGGCCGCTCCGTTCGACGAACGGAGCGGGCGCGCGCCGCGTGGCGGCTAGAAGTAGTCCTCGGCGAAAGGACGAACCCGCGAGGTCGGCCGCAGCGGGGCCTGGGCCTTGGGCGGCGTCGGCACGATCGTAATCGTCCAGCGCGGCGGCACGCTCGCTTCCTTTTCCATGACTGAACGGACGTGGCCGGTGATCGTCGATCCGCCGGATTTCACGGTCGCGGTCCGGCCGTTGAACTGCGCAATTCGGAAACGCCTGACTTCCTTCTGGTCGGCGGTTTCAAAAGTAAACATGGGACACATCTCCTATGTGGCCCCGAGTGTCGCAGCTCATGATTAGTTGATTGTGAAAATCGTGAGCCGTAGAAGTACGGCGTCAACCCATTGGTAGGGAATATGAAGATCGCGTTCTGCGAATCCGCGCCGTGAACGATTTGTTGGTGGTCTCACTCCACTGAGGCCGGGCTGATCGCAGCACGATCGAGCAGTCTGCCGCCGCATCGTCGCGGCCTGCTGGGTCGCCGGCGCTGCGTGCGAGCTTCAGTATTGCAGCTCCTGAGCCCTGGCCGCAGCGTAGGCGGCGTCGATGTTGTCCAGCAGCTCGGAATACTCCTTGGCCGACAAGCGTGGTGCGCTCTTCTCCAATGCAAGCGCGTAGGTCGCGAGCCGCCGGTATCCGAAGGTTCCGGCCGCGCTCTTCAGCGAGTGAGCCTCGCGGCCGATCTTGATCCGCTCACCATCGAGCGACAGCTTGCGGAACAGCTTCAGCCGCGCGTCCGTTTCGCTGAAGAACACATCGCGGATTTCCTGTGCGGCGCCGTCGCCGATCTCACCCACCAGCTCCGAATAGGCTTCGCGATCGAGTGCGGGCTCGGGCGCAATCTCCGCCTCGGCCGTGATCTCCGCCAGCCTGATGTCCTGCCCTGCGGGCACCAACGGGGCGGCGTCGGACGCCACCATCTCCATGATCGGCGTCGGTCCAGGCAGCACGCGCAGGATGGCCTCCACCAGCGCCTTCTTGCGGGCCGGCTTCACGACGAAGTCGTTCATGCCGGCCTCGCGGCAGGCGCGGATGTCTTCCATGAAGGCGTTCGCGGTGAAGGCGATGATCGGCACGTTGGACCGGCGCTCACCACGGGCGCGAATGGTTCGCGTCGCCTGGAAGCCGTCCATCTCCGGCATGCGCACGTCCATCAGGATCAGATCGTAGTTGAATCGGCTGGCCGCGGTCACGGCCTCGGCGCCGTCGCAGGCGGTGTCGGTCTGGATATCGAAATCCTTGAGCATCTTGGTCGCGACCAGGCGGTTGGTCGGATTGTCGTCGACCACGAGCACCCGCAGCGGACGGCCATAGGCCGCGATCCGGTTCTGCAGCGAGGCGTAGATGCTGTCGTCGTTCTGCTCGGGCACGGCCACGGTCTCTGCCACCGGCAATGTCAGGCGGAACGAGAATGTGGAGCCGCGACCGAGCGTCGAGGTGACCTTGATGTCGCCGCCCATTTGTTCGGTGAGACGTTTGCAGATCGCGAGCCCGAGGCCGGAGCCGCCGAAACGCCGGCTGATCGAATTGTCGGCCTGCACGAAGTTCGCGAACAACGAACCGATCTTGTCCTCGGCGATGCCGATGCCGGTGTCGGTCACCGTCCATTCGACCGTCGCCTTCTCGTCATCCTTCTCGATGCAGCGCGTGGTCACGACGACCTCGCCCGACGAGGTGAACTTGACCGCGTTGGACACGAGATTGAGCAGGATCTGGCGGATGCGCCCGGCGTCGCCGACCAGCGCCGGCGGCACCGCGGGGTCGCTGACGTTGCGCAGCTTCAGGTCCTTGGCGGAGGCGCGCGGGCCGATGATGCTGAGCGTGTTGTGAACCAGGGCCTCGGCGGAGAAGGCGATGTCCTCCAGCGAGAGCTGGCCGGATTCGAGCTTGGAGAAGTCGAGGATGTCGTTGAGGATCTCGAGCAGGTTGTCGCCGGCGTTGTGGATCGCGACCACCGAGCGGCGCTGCTCCGGATCGAGATTGGTTTCCAGCAGCGTGGTGGCCAGCCCGAGCACCGCATTCATCGGCGTGCGGATCTCGTGGCTCATCATTGCGACGAAAGTCGATTTGGCCGCGTTGGCCGCCTCGGCCGCTTCGATCAGGTGCTCATGGCGTTCCCACCAGCGCGAGATCAGGACGGCCGCGGCCAGAACAGCCATCGCGCTCATCAGGGAGGTGATGACGAGCAGCGTCGCCATGCCGCGCCAGGCCTTCAGCACGTGCTGCTCCGGCACCGATACGACGAGCATCGCAGGATAGTTCGGCAGCATCTTCGCCGCGCGCAGCCGCATCTCGCCGGTCCGTCCCGAGGGCTCGCGCAGCACGCCGCCGGATGACAGCGTCCGCTGTCCGAAGCCCGAGGTCGTCTGGCCGATCTCGCTGGTCGGCGGGAAATGCGCGAGCAGCGTGCCGTCCTCGCGGATCAGCGACACGGCGGCCTCGAGCCCCAGCGAGGTGGAGCCGAAGAAGTTCTCCAGATAGGGCACGGACATGGCGCCGAGCATGAGGCCCATGAACTCGCCCTTCGAATCGTCCAGTCGCCTGGCGAAATAGATGTTCCAGGTGCCGTCGCCGCGGTTCTGAACCGGCGTCGAGACATAGGTCTTGAGCGCCGGATCGGCCTTGAGGGCCTTGAAGTAGTCGCGGTCGGCGATGTTGACGCTGGGGATCGGCCAATAGCGCGAGAAGTTGAGGAGCTTGCCCTGGTTGTCGATCAGGGTCACCGCATCGATCTGCGGCAGGCCGGCGATCTTCTCCTTGAGCAGCAGATGAGTCTGATGGTCGGAGGCGATCTTGCGGTAGGCGTCCGCATCGATGGCGCCGCCGCGCTCCAGGTAGTCGCGAACGCTCGAGAGCACGAGGTCGACGGATTTCACCGAACGATCTGCGTTCTCCGCCAAAGTGAGGCTGTGGCGGCTGAGATCTTCCTCTGCATGCTGAAGCGCGTTCTCGCGCAGATTGCTCAGGAAGAACAGGTTGCTGCCGGCGATGATGCAGATGAGGATCAGCGCGATCGCCGCCGGCGCTCCCAGGAAACGCTTCTTGTTGCTCATTGTCCTCTACCGGCCCGCCGCTCTGACCAGTCTCTCGTGGTCGGTCTTGTGTGCGATCTGCTTCAACGTCTGTCTCAGCAGGGTCAGATTGATCGGCTTGGTGAGAGGCGGATAGACGTTCAGCTCGAGAAAGCTTCCGAGGCGCAGCGACTCGTAGAGCGTGTCTTCCTGGGACGCGCTGATGATCAGCACCGGCCCCCGGAACTTCAGCTCCGCAAGCCGGTCGAGAACCTCTGTTCCCGATCGCTCGCCGAGCGAGAGATCGAGCGTCACGCAGTCGAAGTGTCTGCTCCGCAGGACATCGAAGGCGGCCTCGACCGAGGTGACGCCGGTCGTGTTGAAGCCGGCCTGGGCCGCGATCTTCCGTAAGATGGAGAGATGCACGTCGGCATCTTCGATCACGAGGAGTTCGTTGCGCATGAATTCTCTGTCCCGTTGCCGGCCTGGCACGGTTGTCGGCAAGCACGCTCCTGTCTATCGGCCGGCTCTGACCCCCTCGTAAATTTTGGTTTCCGTACAACTACGGAGTGCGCGGGTTCGAGCGCCCGGCGCCGGTTTCGAAGATCGTGTTGGTTCGATATCCGAACAACAAAACGGCCGGACATCGTCCGGCCGTCGCCTGCAGCGCTCGGGTCAGCGATCTTAGTCGGCGGGGCCGAACACCGCTTCCATCTTGGTCTTGAGGGTCGCCGCGTTGAACGGCTTGACGATATAGTTGCTCACGCCGGCCTTCTTGGCGGCAATGACGTTCTCGGTCTTGGACTCGGCGGTGATCATGATGAACGGAGTCTTCGACAGTTCCGGGCTTGCACGAACCTCCCGCAGCAGGTCGTAGCCGGTCATCGGCTCCATGTTCCAGTCGGAGATCACCAGGCCATACTTCTTCGCCTGCATCTTGGCGAGCGCGGCCGATCCGTCGCTGGCGTCGTCGACGTTCTCGAATCCGAGCTGCTTCAGCAGGTTGCGGATGATCCGAATCATAGTGGCGTAGTCATCGACCACCAGGATCGGCATCGACAGATCAAAGGCCATGTCATTACTCCGCGCGTTTGGTCAAAAGCCGAACACGGGCGAGATAGATCAGCACGAACATTATTCGACGCTTCTTGGAACTCGCGCTCGTCAGCACCTCGACAATTATCAGCGCCCGTTGAACAGCGCGTTAATTCCGCGGGGGGTGGCGGTACTGATCGTGCAGTGAACCGTAGTTGTACGGAACCGTGTCCGAAGTCTGCTTCGCAACCGCGGACGGGCCGCTCGGATCAGGGGCGCTCCATCAACGCTGTGGCGCTCAGGGCAGAGAGCGCGGGCGCACCAGCTTTTCATAATGCGCCTTCACCGTTCCGTAGCATTCGCAAGCGGTCTTCTTCAGCCCGTCCAGATCGATGATCTCGATATGGCCGCGGCTGTAATGGATGAAGTCCGCCTGCTGCAGCGTGCTCGCCACCAGCGAAACGCTGTTGCGCCGCGCGCCGATCATCTGCGCCAAGGACTCCTGCGTGATGTAGAGCTTGTTGCCGCCCGACAGGTCATGCGTCTGCAGCAGGCAGCGGGCGAGACGGGATTCGACCGTGTGGGCGGCGTTGCAGCCGGCGGTCTGCTGGCTCTGCACGTAGATCGCGAGCGCATGCCTCAGCATCAGTGCGCGGAAGGTCGGGCTCTGCTCGGCAGCGATCCTGACCCGGTCGATGTCGACGACCGATGCGGTGCCGGGCACGAGGACGGCGGCACTGTTGAGCACGACCGGATCGCCGCCCGTGAGCAGGGACATGCTGCCGAAGAAGCTGTCCCGTCCGATCATGGCGACCTGCACCCGTTCGCCCCGCGCCAGGTTCACCACCAGCGAGATGACGCCACGATGAGGGAAGTAGATGCGCGGAAGCTTCTCGCCGACCTCGGCAAGCACTGAGTCCTGCACCAGATCGACGGTCCGCAGATAGGGGCGGATCAGCTCGAAATCATCGTCGGACAGCGACGACAGGAATCCGTTCGGAGAACGCAAGCTGGGGTCCAAAGCCATCTCCTGCATTGCAGTAACGGTGCCTCTCGGATCTCAATGCACTCATGGTTCCATAGAACTGCGTCCTGCCTGCTGACAAGAAAAATAACCAGGTAAGATTCCCAGTTGCGTCTTCTGATCGATGCTGTGCTCACTGTCGTGCAGAGACGCATGCAAACAGACCAATTGTTCTGCTGCTACGTCGTTCCTACGAGGCGCGTTGTGCTGAACCCAGTCTGTATACAGCTTGTGTGGTGGGACGTGGAGCGAACGATCCCAGCCGGCATGAAAGCAGCCGTGTCATGGGACCATCGAAGGTGCTGCGGATTCTCAGATCATCGCTCGGCTCGGTGTAAGGACGAGCCAGTCCGCCGCCGTCATTGACAGCCGACATCCTGCGGCCAAAATCGCTAACAAGCGCGCTGATTCGTTGACGGATCTTTGTCCGTCGGAATGCAACTCTGGTCTCGGCTGGATGGCATCGGTCTCCTCCTGCTCCAGTGGTGACGATCCCGTCGTCATCGCGAGGCGAGGTCCTCAGGCTGATGGTGCATTCAGCGGGAGAGCGATCGATGCGCGACCAGTGGTCAGCGATGATGCTGAATGCGGCGGCGAAGCGGATTACTGCAGCGCCGGCGCTGTGCGCTTTTTCCCGGCAACCCCGCCGTTTTTCTCAATTGGTAGCTTAGGACTCATGGCGCTTCCCAATCCCCAACTGGCCGACCAGCCGTCATCGGATGATCATGCTGCGCGCGCAGCGACGGAGAGCGCCGGTCCGGCGATGCACGACGTCAATCCTGGACTTGCGATCGTCGGCCAGGTCGCCGGCGGCCTGCTGCACGACTTCAACAACATCCTGACGGTGATCACCGGGACGATCGACATTCTCGCCGAAGCCGTCGAGGACAGGCCGGAGCTTGCAGCCGTGGCGCGCCTGATCGATGAGGCCGCAACGCGCGGGGCACGGTTGACCTCGCAGCTGCTGTCGTTCGCGCGAGGACGCCCGCCGCGCCCATGCAAGGTCGAGCTGGCCGAGCTCCTGACGGATGTCGGACGGCTGCTGAGGCCGACGCTCGGCACCGAGGTCGAGGTCACGACGTCGGCCGCAGCCGACGTGCCGACCGTGTTCGTCGACCCGGGGCAGCTGATGGCCGCCTTGCTCTGCCTTGCGATCTCCGCGCGCAACGGCATGGCTGCGGGCGGCAAGATCGACATCGAGGCCGTCTGCGTCGATGCGCCCGCATCCGACGGCGAGGTTCGGATCGTATTGCGCGCTTCGGCACATGACCAAGACGCGGCGTCGGCCGCTCCGATGTTCGACGACATCCGCATGGTCGAGGATTTCGTCCGGCGCTCGAACGGTCGCCTCGAGCTCAGCGCGCCCGCGGCGAGTGTCGAGATCGTTCTCCCGCGGGCGCAGCCTGATCTCACCTAGCGCGTGGCCGGCCGACATAGTTAGCAACGTCCTAACGACGCAGCGCCGTCGCCGCCGGAAAGGCGCGCCGGCGGAGGCTCCGCGCGTCGTCGACCGATCCAAATTGGCGAAATGCCGCCGGTTTTCTCGCATTTAATCAAGTTGATTAGCGGCCGATTAGGATTAACGGCGGTCGCGGACCGGCTGCGCGGCCGTTCCGAAGTCAAGTTAAGGAACGAGTAGGATTCCTGGGAACAGTCTGCCGCATCGCCGACAGAACGGTTCGGCGATCTCATGTTCATCCAGAAGGGAATGACAATGTCAGGTATCGTACTCTCGGCGTCGGTCCGCCAGAATCTGCTCTCGCTGCAGTCGACGGCCCAGCTCCTCGCTTCCACTCAGAACAACCTCTCCACGGGCAAGAAGGTCAACTCGGCTCTCGACAATCCGACCAACTTCTTCACCGCGCAGGGTCTCGACAACCGCGCTTCCGACATCTCCAATCTGCTCGATGGCATCGGCAACGGCGTGCAGGTGCTGCAGGCCGCCAACACCGGCATCACCTCGCTGCAGAAGCTCGTCGACAGCGCCAAGTCGATCGCCAACCAGGTCCTGCAGAGCTCCGTCGGCTACTCCACCAAGTCGAGCGTGACCTCGGCGGCCCTGACCGGCGCCACCGCCACCAGCCTGCTGGGCGCCAGCACGACGGCTGTCACCGGCTCGGCCGTCCAGAACGACAACACGACCCCGGCCGCGATCACCGGCTCGACCAAGCTGTCGGGTACCTCGGGCACCTCGTCGAACGACCTGGCCTCCAGCATCACCTCCGGTGAAACGCTGGTCGTCAACGGCACGACCTTCAGCTTCATCACCGGCACGTCCTCGACCGGCACCAGCATCGGCATCGGCGACAGCGTGAGCAACCTGCTGTCGGCGATCCAGACCGCGACCGGCGTGACCGCGTCGATCACCGCGGGCGCGATCACCCTGACGCCGCCGGCGGCCGGATTGACGCTCTCGGGCAGCTCCGGCTTGTTGGGCAAGCTCGGGCTGAGTGCTGTCGGCGACGGCCTGTCGGGGCAGACACTGACGATCGGTGCCACGGGAGGGGGCACCGCCACGAGCATCACGTTCGGGCTAGGGACAGGACAGGTCAACTCGCTGAACGATCTCAACTCGAAGCTCGCAGCGAACAACCTCCAGGCCTCGATCGACTCGTCGACCGGCAAGATCTCGATCACCACCACCAACGACGCGGCTTCGGCCACGATCGGTGCGATCAGTGGTTCGGCTGCCGGCTCCAGCCAGTCGTTCAACGGTCTGACTGCGGCGGCTCCGGTGGCTGATGCCACGGCGCAGACGCAGCGTGCGAACCTGGTCTCGCAGTACAACAACGTGCTGGCGCAGATCAACACGACCGCTGCCGACTCGTCGTTCAACGGCATCAACCTGCTGAACGGCGACACGCTGAAGCTGACCTTCAACGAGACCGGCAAGTCGACGCTGTCGATCACCGGTGTCACGTTCAACTCGGCGGGCCTCGGCCTCTCGAGCCTGACCTCGGGCACCGACTTCCTCGACAACAACTCGGCGAACAAGGTGATCGGCGTCCTCAACTCCGCCAGCTCCACGCTGCGGTCCGAGGCCTCGACGCTGGGTTCGAACCTGTCGGTCGTGCAGGTCCGTCAGGACTTCAACAAGAACCTGATCAACGTGCTGCAGACCGGTTCGTCGAACCTGACTCTGGCCGACACCAACGAGGAAGCGGCCAACAGCCAGGCGCTGTCGACCCGCCAGTCGATCGCGGTGTCCGCGCTGTCGCTCGCCAACCAGTCCCAGGCGAGCGTGCTGCAGCTCCTGCGCTAAGGCGCGGGCGGCACCCATCAACAATCGGAGGCGGCGGGGCATGTCCCCGCCGCTTTCGGCTAGAGGATCCGGGATTCACGCCGGTCTGGTTCGACATCGACGGATGCTGCGCAACAGGCGCGGAGAGCGGGTGCACGAGCACGCGCGCGTCGAAGAGAACGCCGCACGCCGGCGATGCCGCTCCCGAAAGGAGACTCCCGAGAGGGGATGTCCGAGAGGAGACTGGGCCATGCCCTTGCGGGTCGAGCTGAAGCCCTTCGAGCGAATCGTGATCGGCGACAGCGTCATCGTGAATTCGAACACGCGCGCGCGCTTCATCGTCGAAGGTGATGCGCCCATCCTGCGCGAACGTGACACCGTCACCGCTGAAACGGCCGATACGCCGGCCAAGCGCCTCTACCTCTGCGTTCAGACGATGTATCTGAAGAACGACGCGATCCGCCATCGCGCGTCCTATCTCGCCTGCATGAATGAATTGCGCCGGGCAATTCCGGACGCCACCGGCCAGGCCGAGCTGGTGGACCGTCATGTGACCGAGGGCGCGCTCTACAAGGCGCTGAAGGAAATCCGTACGTTGATCGAGCGTGAGGACAACGCCTTGGTGCAGCCCGAAGCGGTGCCGTGACGTCAGGCGGCGCCCGCATCAAGCCTGGAGCGCCCGATGATTGATTTACGGTCCGTATTTGCACGGACGTTAAAATTAACGGGACGGAGAAAAGCCCGGCCTAACGATGGAACCAGGAAAGTCCGTTGAGCCGAGCGACGGGCGGTTTGATCCGCTCGCCTTGGCGAAAGCACTGGACCGACCATCGCTCTGACAGGATCAGCGGTCGCGTTGCGGCCGTAGCGTCACCTCTTGGAAGGCCAGTTTCATGGATGAT